>MTEI01000001.1 GCA_002083775.1 Rhodoferax ferrireducens
GCGCCAATGATAGTGCGGATTCCCGTGTGAAAGTAGGTCATCGTCAGGCTCCCAACGCCCTAAACGCCCAGTCTGATGATTGGGCGTTTTTTGCTTTGTGGGTTGCACTATTCACGGCGAATAGCTCGATGATCCAATTGTTTTCCCGTTCACGAATTCTTTCGAGGAATTCATCAACTAGTTTGGTGTTCTGTGCAAGCTGTTTAAACTGGTCAAATCCTGTTTCCAAAAAGACTTGTAGGTCGCCGAGACCTGCCAGTTCTGCCGGGCGCCGCATCATTTTCAGCAAAAGCCGCAATCCCCGTTTCCTGGTCAATTCCGCTAGCTCTTTTCCGATGTGCAAAACTGTTGCCAGCTGCCATTCGCGTTGTGATTTTTGACCAACCATTAGCCAGGCTTCTGAATAACGAAGCACGGGTGACTCAGCAGGTAAGTTTGCCCACTCGGCGGCCATTTGAAGGTCAAGCTCTTCGGTTGCCTCGTGAAGTTCTGCCAACGTCACAGCCAGTTCTATCACGGGTGCAGGAAACGTCAACTCGATCGCGCCAGCTACCTTGGCAAATTGGGCGTCGCGATGGCTGTAGTCGCGCTCGCTGTACAACTCTTCGAGGAAAAATCGGGCACATCCGCTAAAGGCGGGCGAGGCGAGCATGTCGCTATAAGTTTTGGCGAAACGCCTGGACTGAAAGTCTTTGATTTCGGACAAGGCACGTCCCAGAGTTTCACTCTGCCCAGCGATTTGCCGTAGCTCAGCCACGCGTGCAATGGCTTGTCGAATTCGTTTTGACGCTTCCATTACCACTGAGTTTAGGACCCAAACAGCAGATTCGCTGTGACAAACACCACAGCTGGATCAACTCTGCCGCAGTTTAGGGCCAATGCACTAGGGAAAACCCGTATCATTCCGGCCATGTTTGAAACCCTGTCCCCGTACCGCATTTCTGGCAAGCCCATCTTGGCCGATACCAGAACATCTGCCGAACCTTTTTTGGAAGCAATGCGGCAACCTGACTTGATGGTGCCGATCCGTTCGCTGGGTGAAAACCATCGTTCCCGTATTGAAGAGCATTTATTGACCTTGAGTGCCCAGGACCGCTACTTCAGATTCGGCTTTTCTGCCAAGGATGAGCAAGTCAAAGCCTACGTTGCCGGGCTGAATTTTGAACGCGACGAAATTTTTGGCATTTATAACAGTCGCTTGAAGTTAATTGCGATGGCGCACTTGGCGTATTCCAGTGAAACCCGCGCTTGTGCGTCATCTGAGTTTGGCGTGTCGGTACTGGAGCCCGTGCGCGGGCGCGGCTACGGCCGGCGTTTGTTTGAGCGCGCGGTGATGCACGCGCGTAACGAAGGTGTGACGGCAATGTATGTTCACGTGCTCAGCGAAAACACGGCCATGCTCAAGATTGCCAGGCGTGCGGGTGCGACGGTGGTGCGGGACGGTGCGGAGTCTGAGGCGCACCTGAGCTTGACGCCACCCACCTTTCATACCCAGATGAGTGAAATCATGGAAGAACATTTGGCCTTGGCCAATTACCATTTCAAAGCGCAGGCCAAGCAATTTTGGGACACCTTCAGCCGGATGCAGCAGGCCTGGATACCCGTCAAACAAGAAGCTGAAATCGATTGATCCAGTCGCATGGTTGTAGGGGCGTAGCGTAATCCGCTATCCTTGGGGCCTGTTTAACAACTGCATGTCCTGCGTCTCCGGCTGTGTCTGACCCCAATCCTGCCCGTATCGAACGGGAAGATACCCGCACTTTCCTCCAGAAAGTTGCTGAATTCATCCATCCTGGCCCGGACTCCACCGATGAGCTCATTGAGACGCTGGCGGAGGCTGAACATAACCAGCTGATTGGACCTGATTCCCGAAAGATGCTCGAAGGCGTCATCCGCATGGCGGAGATGACTGCCGGTGATGTGATGGTGCCAACCACCCGGATGGAGATGGTCAACATTGAAGACCCTTACGACGTGATGATGCACGGAGTGATCGACACAGCGCATTCACGTTTTCCGGTGTTCGAGGGTGAACGTGAAAACATCATTGGCATCCTGATGGCCAAGGACCTGCTGAAACTGCAGCGTGCGCCAGAGTTCAACATCCGTGCCTTGCTGCGCCCAGCAGTATTTGTGCCCGAAAGCAAAGGTTTGAACCATTTGCTGCGGGATTTTCAGAGCAACCACAACCATCTGGCCATCGTGATCGACGAATTCGGTCGCGTGGCGGGTCTGATCACGATCGAAGATGTGTTGGAACAGATCGTCGGCGAGATAGAAGACGAATTTGACATTGATGATGACGAAGGCGATATTTTCGGCTTGGCTGACCGCACCTACCGCGTGAGCGGAGACACGCTGATTGAGCGGGTCGAGAACACCTTTGGGGTGACGTTGGAGAGCACCGACCCCGATGACGAATTTGAAACCATCGGCGGCCTGATCGCCCATGAAATGGGCCACGTGCCTAAACGTGGCGAACACCATATTCTGGCCGACTTGGACTTTGCCGTGCTTCATACCAAGGGCGGTGCCGTGAAGTGGTTCAAGGTATCGCCGATCGATCAAGTGTCTGCTTGAGCTGACAAGGCAACGCTTGTTTGAACCTGCCCACTCGCGCCCTGCGGCGCTGATGCCGCTGTTGCTGGCTCTTGCCGCCGGCGGGTGCCAGGCCGCCAGCACGGCTTGGCCGTTTGCCACGTTGCCCGCGCTGGCCGTTTTGGGCATTGCCCGAGGGCAGCCCGTTTGGTGGCTGCAGTCGCTGTCCATGGCGGTTTTGGTCCTGCTGCTGGTGCGCGCAACGTCTGCCCGTCAGGCAGCTTGGCGGGGGTGGCTGTTTGGCTGGGCATGGTTGTCAATGACGTTTGCCTGGCTGTTTACCTCCATGCATACCTATGGCGGATTGCACGCGGTGTTGGCCGGGTTGGCGGTGCTGTTGCTGGCGGGTGCCTTGGCAGTTTATTACGCCGCAGCTTGTTGGTCTTTTTGGCCTCTAGCCCCTATGCATAAAGGACTAGCAGCTATTGTTTTCGGTTCCTTGTGGTTGCTCGCCGAGTTAGCCAGGGGCCAGTGGCTGACCGGGTTTGGTTGGGGTGCTGTGGGGTATGCGCATCTGGATGGCCCTTTGCAGGCACTGCTGGGCTGGGTGGGCATGTACGGCGTCACTTTTGCAGCGGCCTTGCTGGCGGCACTGTTGGCCACCGTATTGACTGCGCCGGCTCGGGCCGACAAAGTGATCTCGCTGGGGTTGCTGCTGGCCTTGTTGGGGCTGCCAATGGCTTTGCCTGCGACCGGTGGCACGACCCAGGGTGAACTCAGCGTGACCCTGTTGCAGGGCAATATCGCCCAGGAAGAAAAATTTGAGCCCGCCACCGGCGTGCTCAACGCCTTGCAGTGGTATGGCGCGCAGTTGCAGGCCAATGACAGTGCCCTCATCATCACCCCTGAGACCGCGATGCCGGTGCTGCCCGAGCAACTGCCCGCGGGCTACTGGCAGGCGCTGCAAACGCGGTTTGCGCAGGGTGACCAGGCGGCGCTGATCGGCATACCGCTGGGCAGCTTTGCCAGCGGCTACACCAACTCGGTGGTGGGTTTCAAGCCCGGTCAGGCGGACTTCTGGCGCTATGACAAACACCACCTGGTGCCTTTCGGCGAATTTATTCCACCCATGTTTCGCTGGTTCACCGACCTGATGCACATTCCGCTGGGCGATTTCAGCCGCGGCGCGCTGCCGCAGCCGACGTTTGACTGGCAAGGCCAGCGTCTGGCGGCCACGGTTTGTTATGAAAACCTGTACAGCAACGAATTGGCCACCCAGTTTGTCGATGCCGCCAAGGCCCCCACCATGCTGGTCAACATCAGCAACCTGGGCTGGTTTGGCGAGCACCTGGCCATGGACCAGCATCTGCAGATTGCCCGCACCCGGTCGCTGGAATTTGACCGGCCCTTCCTGCTGGCCACCAATACCGGGCAAACGGCCATCGTTGATCACCGCGGGCGCATCACCCACATCGCCCCGGCGCATACCGCGGTGGCTCTGCATGGCACGGTGCAGGGGCGCACCGGGCTGACGCCTTATGCTGCATGGGTGGCCAGGTTCGGGCTGTGGCCACTGTGGGGTACGGCGCTGGCGATCGTCTTGGGTGCCGTGCTGATGCGCCGCAAGCGCGTGCGTTGATAGCGGGTGGCTCACACGGTTTTTGTGTGGTTTCTTTCCATCAGGGGTTTGGCTTGGCGCCCGGCAACAGCTGCTGCAGCCTGTCACGAGCCCGTAAAATCCGCCGATGGCGTGTGAACCGTGGTGCGCCCTTTACCAACTTCAGGCGCCTGTCAGACCGGCGCCACTCACTTATGTTGACCTTCCAGCAAATCATTTTGAAACTGCAGTCGTATTGGGACGCCCAAGGCTGTGCATTGTTGCAGCCGTATGACATGGAAGTTGGCGCGGGTACATCGCATACAGCTACATTTTTAAGAGCGCTTGGGCCGGAGCCATGGAAGGCCGCCTACGTACAACCCAGCCGCCGCCCGAAGGATGGGCGTTACGGCGAGAACCCGAACCGCCTGCAGCACTACTACCAATACCAGGTGGTGTTGAAGCCCGCCCCCAGCAATATCCTGGAGCTGTACCTGGGCTCGCTCGAAGCGTTGGGCTTTGATTTAAAGAAAAACGACATCCGTTTTGTCGAAGACGATTGGGAAAACCCCACGCTCGGTGCCTGGGGCCTGGGGTGGGAAGTCTGGCTCAACGGCATGGAAGTGACCCAGTTCACTTATTTCCAGCAGGTCGGCGGCATCGATTGCAAACCCATCACCGGCGAGATCACCTACGGGCTGGAGCGCCTGGCCATGTATTTGCAGGGGGTGGACAACGTCTACAACCTGACCTGGACCACCGCTGCCGACGGCAAGACGCTCAGCTATGGCGACGTGTACAAACAAAACGAGGTGGAGCAGTCCACCTACAACTTTGAGCACAGCGACGCTGAGTTTTTGTTCACCGCCTTCACCGCGCATGAAAAGCAGGCCAAACACCTGATGGACGTGCAACTGGCGCTGCCTGCCTACGAGCAGGTCTTGAAGTGCGCCCACAGCTTCAACCTGCTGGACGCGCGTGGCGCCATCAGCGTGACCGAGCGCGCCGCTTACATTGGCCGCATCCGCAACCTGGCCCGTGGGGTAGCGCAAAGTTACCGCGACAGCCGTGCCCGCCTGGGCTACCCGATGGCCAGCAGCCAGATTGCCGCGTTGGTACTCGGCAACGAAGGCATCGACGCAGTGGTGGACGCGGCACGCCAAGCCGAGCTTCGGCGCGACGCGCTGAGCAGCGCCTTGCCCGTGAACCCTCAAGAGAGTAAGAAGGTGAAAGTGTGAGAAACCTCCTCGTTGAATTGTTTGTGGAAGAACTGCCGCCCAAGGCGCTCAAGAAGCTCGGTGAAGCCTTTGCCAGCCAGCTGACCGAGCAACTGCGCGGCCTGGGCCTGGCCAGTGCCGACTCGGTGACCACCGCATTCGCCTCGCCGCGTCGTCTGGGCGCACACGTCACCCATGTGGCAGCCAAAGCGGCTGACAAGGCGCTGCAGCAAAAGCTGATGCCGGTGAGTGTGGGTCTCGATGTCAACGGCCTGGCCACGCCTGCGCTGCTCAAAAAGTTGCAGGCACTCGGCGCCGATGTGTCCGACCCGGTGTTTGCCGTGGCGGCGCTGCGCAAAGCGCCGGACGGCAAGGCTGAGGCGCTGTTTTATGACAGCCTGGTCAGCGGTGCCACGCTGGATGTGGGCCTGCAGCAGGCGCTGGACGTGGCGCTGGCCAAGCTGCCCATCCCCAAGGTGATGAGTTACCAGCTGGAGGCAGATTGCGAACTGCCCGGTTGGAGCAGCGTGAATTTTGTACGCCCGGCGCATGGCCTGGTGGCTTTGCATGGCGACACCGTGGTGCCGGTCAAGGTGCTGGGCCTCACGGCAGGCAACACCACACAGGGCCACCGGTTTGAAGCCGCCAAATCGCCGGTGGTGCTGGCCAATGCCGACAGTTACGCCCAGACCTTGCTCGATGACGGTGCCGTGATGGCCAGTTTTGCAGACCGCCGCGCCGACATCGTTCAACAGCTCAATCAGGCTGCAGCCCTTATAGGACATGGGGTAAGCGCTATTGAAGATGAAGAATTGTTGGATGAGGTGACGGCTCTGGTCGAGCGCCCGAATGTGCTGGTGTGTGAGTTTGAGCCGCAGTTTCTGGCGGTACCGCAAGAGTGCCTGATCCTGACCATGAAGGCCAACCAGAAGTACTTTCCGCTGCTCGATGCGCAGGGAAAACTCACCAACCAGTTTTTGGTGGTCAGCAACATCAGCCCGGCGGACGCCAGCGCGGTGGTGGGGGGCAACGAGCGGGTGGTGCGCCCGCGCCTGGCGGATGCCAAGTTTTTCTATGACCAGGACCGCAAGAAATCGCTGGCCGCACGCGTGGCCGGGCTCGACAAAGTGGTGTATCACAACAAACTCGGCACCCAGGGCGAGCGCATGGGCCGTGTGTGTGACACAGCGCGCGCCGTTGCCGAACTGCTGGAGCCCGCCAGCCCGGCAGCCGAGGCAGGCGCGTTGGTGCGCCAGGCCGACATGGCCGCGCGCCTGGCCAAAACCGATTTGCTGACCGACATGGTCGGCGAGTTCCCTGAGCTGCAAGGCATCATGGGTGGTTATTACGCGCTCAACGACGGCTTGAGCCTGGAGGTGGCGCAAGCCATTGAAGACCACTACAAGCCGCGTTTTGCGGGTGATGCGTTGCCGCGCAACCTGACCGGGGTGGTGGTGGCGCTGGCCGACAAGCTGGAAACGCTGGTGGGCCTGTTTGGCATCGGCAACCTGCCCACGGGCGACAAAGACCCGTTTGCGCTGCGCCGCCATGCGCTGGGCGTGATCCGCATGCTGGTCGAGAAAGACCTGCCGCTGAGCCTGAAGGATCTGCTGGCCGCTGCCACCCCGGTGTTTGGCGACAAGATCGTGGACGCCAGCGCGGCGTTGACGGACTTCATTTTTGAGCGCCTGGCCGGTTCGCTGCGTGAGCAGGGTTACAGCGCGCTGGAGGTGGACGCGGTGCTGGCTCTCAAG
Source organism: Rhodoferax ferrireducens (assembly GCA_002083775.1). GTDB lineage: Bacteria > Pseudomonadota > Gammaproteobacteria > Burkholderiales > Burkholderiaceae_C > Rhodoferax > Rhodoferax ferrireducens_A. The sequence goes on from MTEI01000001.1 coordinate 7,107, forward strand.
CCGCAGCGCCTGGGTGATGTGCCCAAACGCCTGGCAGCGGTGCGTGCCTTTACCGCCCTGCCAGAAGCCCCGGCGCTGGCTGCCGCCAACAAACGTATCAGCAACATCTTGAAAAAAGCTGACGCCGCCGCAGTGGCTGATGCCCATGTGAGTGAACTGCTGTTGCAGGAACCCGCCGAAATCGCGCTTTACGCTGCCATGCAAGACATCACCCCACGCGCCCAGGCGCAGTTTGTGGCCGGTGACTACGCCGCATCCTTGCAAACCCTGGCCGCTTTGCGTCTGCCGGTGGACGCGTTTTTTGAAGATGTGATGGTCAACGCCGAGGCGCTGGACCTGCGCCTGAACCGCCTGGGCTTGCTGAAAACGCTGCACCTGGCGATGAACCAGGTGGCTGATCTGTCGCGCCTGGCGGCCTGACCCCAACCCGACGAGCACACGACATGGCCCCCTTGAAACTGGTGATTCTGGACCGCGATGGCACCATCAACGTCGACAGCCTGGACTACATCAAGTCCGCCGACGAATGGCAGGCGCTGCCTGGCGCGCTGGAAGCCATTGCCCGGCTCAACCACGCGGGCTGGCATGTGGTGGTGGCCAGCAACCAGTCGGGCCTGGGGCGCGGGCTGTTCGAGGTGTCGGAACTCAACGACATCCACGCCAAGATGTACCAGCAGCTGGCGGATGTGGGTGGGCGCATTGATGCGGTGTTTTACTGCCCACACGCGCCAGGGGACGCCTGCCAATGCCGCAAACCGGCCTCGGGCTTGTTTGAGCAGATTGGCGAGCGCTACGGCATTCACCTGAAAGGCGTGCCTGCCGTTGGCGACTCGGCGCGCGACCTGGTGGCTGCGGCGGCGGTGGGCTGCGAGCCGCACCTGGTGCTCACTGGCAAAGGCGAGGCTTACCGCGGCTGCAGCCTGCCCGACACCTTTCCGCCACAAACCCAGGTGCATGCCGATCTGGCCGCGTTTGTCGAAGACCTGTTGGCCCGTGAGACCGAGGTCAACTGATGCGGCTTCCAGGCGCTATGGGTCAGGCGCGCATTTTTATTAAATCAATAGCTAGGAGCCCTTTCTACATAAGGGCTAGAGGCCTAAAAGGCATATGACAACCTGGCTGCGTTCGGTGCTGCACTTGCTGTGGATGGCGGTCACCGTCATCCCCTGGACGCTGGCGGTGCTGCTGGTGTCGGTGTTTGCCTCGCGCACCACCACCTGGTGGGTGGCGGTGAACTGGTTTCGGGTGGTGATGTGGGGCACGCGGCATATTCTGGGCGTGCGCATGGAAGTGCAGGGCCAAGACAACCTGCCACTGGGCAAGAGCAGCGCGGCGGTGCTGCTGGCCAAACACCAGTCGACGCTGGAAACGCTCTGGCTGCCCACCCTCATGTCGCACCCGCTGGCCTTTGTGTTCAAACGTGAGCTGCTCAGCATTCCGTTTTTTGGCTGGTCGATGGCGCGCCTCGACATGATCCGCATCGACCGCGAGTCGCGCACGGTGGCCATGAAACACGTCATCGACCAGGGCAAGCGCCTGCTGGCCCAGGGCAACTGGGTCATCATGTTCCCGGAAGGCACGCGTATCCCGCGCGGCGAGGCGGGCACCTACCAGACGGCCGGCACGCGTCTGGCGGTGGAAAGTGGTGCGCCAGTGGTGCCGATCGCGGTGGCCACCGCGCGCTGCTGGCCCAAGGAAGGTTTTGTCAAGCACGCGGGTGTGGTGCGCGTGTCGATTGGCCCGCTGATGGAAAGTACCGGGCGCGACCCCAAAGCGTTGATGCGCGAAGCCCAGGCCTGGATCGAGGCCGAGATGCGCCGCATCGACCCTGAAGCCTACCGTTGACGCCGGGGCAGGTTGACAGACATGTTTCCATTGTTGCGCTTCACGCGCGATCTTTTTGAGCCAAATCGGCCTCTAGCCCTTATTGATCATGGGCAAGTAGCTCCTGAAAAAGAAGCGGACTTTGCCCATCCACAAGCCAGCCGCGAGGTGCTGCTGGGCCAGACGCGGGTGGCGTATCTCTTCAATCGGGGGCAGCGGCGCAGCATCGGTTTCAGCGTCGGACCAGATGGCCTGGCGGTGCGCGCGCCCAAGTGGGTCACGCTACGCGATGTGGATGCCGCGCTGCAAACCAAGGCCGACTGGATTTTGCGCAAGTTGCAGGAAAGCCGCGAGCGCCACGCCAAGCTGGCTGCCCAGGTGATCGTCTGGCAAGACGGTGCCACCATGCCCTTTTTGGGGCAGATCCTGACCGTGCGGCTGGACCCCGAGCACCGCTTTGGCGCAGGCGGTGCCGCCCTTTTCTGTGTGGGGGAGGGCGCTGGGGCAAGCGAGGTCAATGTCAGCAGCGTGGCTGGCTTGTCAGCGCCTGGGTTGGCGTTGGAACTGCGCGTCAGCCTGCCGCACCATGCCAGCGCCCAGCAGATTCGTGACAGCGTGCAGGCTTGGCTGATGCGTCAGGCCAAATCGCTATTCCAGCAGCGGCTGGACCACTATGCCCCGCTGGTGGGTGTGCAGTGGAAAAAACTCAGCCTGAGCAATGCCGGCACACGCTGGGGCAGTGCCAAGAACGATGGCAGCATCCGGCTGAACTGGCGGCTGGTGTTTTTCAGGTTGTCGGTGCTGGACTACGTGGTGGCGCATGAGCTCAGCCACCTGCGGGTGATGGACCACAGCCCGCGCTTCTGGGACACGGTGCGCGCCGTGGTGCCAGACTATGCCGTGCAGCGCGCGCAACTCAAAAGCGAGCTGGTGCCCAAGTGGGATTGACGCGCCGCTGAGAGAGGTGCCCGCATGCCGCCGGTTAAGACGGCACGCGGGCAGGTGTGACAGCCTCAGAACCGGTGACGCACGCCCACGCCAAAGCTGGTACCCGAACTGTAGGACGTGATCTTGTCGTGCATCAACATGGCATAAGCGTCGGTGCGTTTGGACAGCGTGTGGTCGTAGCCGACGGTGGTGGTGGTGCGGCTGGCGTCGTTCACATCGTTTTTAGTGCGGGCCACAGCGGCCAGCAATTTGCCGGCCCCCAGAGGCGCGGAAACGCCCAGCGAGGTGGTTTGTTTGTCGAACGCGTTGTCGTCTGAGGAGGCTTTTCCGTAAGTCGCAAAAGCCTTGACGAATCCCGCGTCATACGTTCCGCCAATCATCCAGTCTGTGTGGGCGTAAGCCTTCGTTGTCACGATGGCCGTGGTACCGCCCGGGTTCAGAATCTCCACTTTTTCCCAGTAAGCCGTCAAGCCAACAGGCCCGGCACTGTAAAACGCATTCAAACCCAGGTTGTTTTTGCCCTCATTGACCCCGGCATTTTGCTCGCCGAACTGGTAGTGGATGTTGCCTTTGACGCCGCCGAAGGTGGGTGTGCTGTAGGTGATCTGGTTGGACCAGCCGGTATCTGCCGGGACCGTACGTTTCCAGCCGGAGGGGTTGAAGAGATCGATATCGGAATGTAAGACCAAGGGCGAGAAAGTGAACGAGTCACCCATGGGGTTGAACATGATGGTGGGCAAAAAGTTGGGTGCTTTGCCACGGCCCAAAGTCATGGTGCCATACCCGCCAGACAAACTGACATTGGCATCTCTCGAAAACTGGGTATCCCCGTTAAAACGACCATAGTCACCGCTGTCAGCGCGAAAAAACGACGTCAGCATGAAGCTGGCCTTCATGCCGCCACCCAGGTCTTCAGAACCGCTCATGCCCCACCAGGAGGTGGTCATGCCGCCGCTGTTGACGACCGATTTTCGGGTAGGGTCGCCCGCCATTTTCATGGCGCCGGCGTAAACATCGACCAGGCCCATCAGTTGGACCGTGCTTTGTGCCTGTGCGCCAACGCTTGCTGCCGCCAAGCAGGCAGCCAGGAGTGCTGTTTTTTTCATGTGTTTCCCAGGAGGTTAATAAAACGTCAGTCAGGATTGGCCACGGCGTCACGGCGACCAACATGCAAAGCGTAAGCAACAAACGTGCCTGGGAAAAGTACGAGTTTTTGCGGAAATGGAGCGCGCAGTCGCCCGAAAAGCCGGCAGCCCGGTCAGATCTCGCGCATCTGGCGCTGTCGCAAATCGGCCGGCATGTCGAGGGTGGTGCGGTCCCACTGCTCAATTGCCAGCACCTGCTCCATGCAGTCTTCCATCAGGGCGTGTGCGGTCTGTACTGTGGCGGCAATCGCTTGGTGAACCCGGTGGTCAGTGCCTGGCGCGAGAAGGCAACTTTGCTGATAGTCGTACAACTGGCGCAGTTGGCGAATGCTCTGTGCCACCTGCGATGGGCAGGCACACAAGTAAATCAGGCCTTGTTCAATGACGTGTTCAAGTTGTTCATCGGTAAAGCGTTTGATCTCTGGCATGGTGGCAATTTTCTCCAAATCAACCAGTCATATTAGCGCACAGGATCAGGTTGATGTTGATGTTGGTCAGCCCCGCACCGGGTGCCTGACCACATTTACGCCATAATTGACGTTTACGTTAACGTCAATCACCTTGCCCCCCCAGCACCCCGTCCTCCATGCCTCAAACCTACAGCATCAGCGATCTGGCCAAAGAGTTTGACCTGACCACCCGGGCCATGCGTTTCTATGAAGACATGGGCCTGCTGCAGCCCGAGCGCAGCGGCCCTGGCGGGCGTAGCCGGGTGTACAGCGGGCGTGACCGTGCCCGCCTGAAGCTGACCCTGCGCGCCAAACGTCTCGGCCTGAGCCTGACCGAGGCCAAAGACATCATCGACATGTACGACAGCCCGCGCGACACCGCCGCCCAGCTGGAGAAATTTTTGCAGGTGCTCAGCAGCCACCAGCAGCAGCTTGAAGCGCAGATGACCGACCTGCAGGCCAACATGGACGAGCTCAAAGTGCACCAGCGCGAAGCCAAATCCTTGCTGGCCAAAGCGCAGCGCAAAGCCGGAACCCCCGCATGACGCTGGTCCCCACATCGCACCACGCCGAGACCCCGCTGGAGCGGGTTCAACGCAGTTTCGAGCGCCAGGGGCTGATGCAGCACTGGGGTGCCCGCCTTCAGCAGGCGGTGGCGGGCCACTGCGTGATCACGCTGCCGTATTCCGACAAGGTGACGCAGCAGCAGGGCGCTTTTCATGGCGGTGCCATGGGTGCGCTGGCCGATATTGCCGCCGGTTATGCGGCGCTGACCCAAGCCCCGGCCGGCTCTGAAGTGGTCACGGTGGAATACAAGATCAATTTTCTGGCCAGTTGCCAGGGTGGCGAATTGCGCGCCACGGGGCGGGTGGTGAAGGCGGGCAAACGCATCATCGTCACCAGCGCCGAAGTCACACACATCGCCGAGGACGGCCGCGAGACCGCCTGCGCCGTGTTGCAGCAAACCATCATGCCGGTTCACAAAACGTATTCATAACTTTCAATCAGGAGACAACACCCATGACCAACTTACCCGGACTCAACTTTCAACTTGGCGAAGACATTGACGCGCTGCGCGATGCGGTGCGCGACTTTGCCCAAGCCGAGATCGCCCCACGCGCCGCCGAGATCGACCGCAGCGACCAGTTCCCGATGGACCTGTGGGAAAAAATGGGCAGCTTGGGGGTGCTCGGCATCACCGTGGGCGAAGAATATGGCGGCGCGGGCATGGGCTACCTGGCGCACATGATTGCCATGGAAGAAATCTCGCGTGCCAGCGCCTCGGTGGGCCTGAGCTATGGCGCGCACAGCAACCTGTGCGTGAACCAGATCAAACGCAACGGCACCGAGGCGCAGCGCGTCAAATACCTGCCCAAACTGATCAGCGGTGAACACGTTGGTGCGCTGGCCATGAGCGAGCCCGGCGCAGGGTCAGACGTGATCAGCATGAAACTCAAGGCGCAGGACAAAGGCGGCTACTACCTGCTCAACGGCTCCAAGATGTGGATCACCAACGGCCCGGATGCGCACACGCTGGTGGTCTATGCAAAAACCGAGCCTGAGCTGGGCGCGCGTGGTGTCACCGCTTTTTTGATCGAAAAAGGCATGCCCGGTTTCAGCATTGCGCAAAAGCTCGACAAACTCGGCATGCGCGGCAGCCACACCGGTGAGTTGGTGTTCAACAACGTCGAAGTACCCGAGTCGCACATCCTGGGCGGCCTGAACATGGGAGCGAAGGTTTTAATGAGCGGCCTGGACTATGAGCGTGCCGTGCTCACTGGCGGCCCGCTGGGCATCATGCAAAGCGTGATGGACAACGTGGTGCCCTACATCCACGACCGCAAGCAGTTTGGCCAGAGCATTGGCGAATTCCAGCTGATCCAGGGCAAGGTGGCCGACATGTACACCGTGTTGCAGGCCGGGCGCAGTTTTGCCTACACCGTGGCGAAGAACCTCGACATGCTCGGCACCGACCATGTGCGCCAGGTGCGCAAGGACTGTGCCTCGGTGATTTTGTGGTGCGCCGAAAAAGCCACCTGGATGGCCGGCGAGGGCGTGCAGATTTTTGGTGGCAATGGCTACATCAACGAGTACCCGCTGGGGCGACTGTGGCGTGATGCCAAGCTGTATGAGATTGGTGCGGGCACCAGCGAAATCCGCCGCATGCTGATTGGCCGAGAGCTGTTTGCCGAAACTTGCTAGCCGCTGACACCCCGGCAAACGCCGGGTCGCAAGGCAAAATGCTGGCATGACTTCATCACTTCAAAACCTTCTTGACAACAATCGCACCTGGGCGGCGCGCATGGAGCAGCAGCGCCCGGGTTTTTTTGCCAAACTGGCACAACAGCAGGCCCCCAAATACCTGTGGATCGGCTGCGCCGACAGCCGCGTGCCCGCCAATGAGATCACCGGGCTCGACCCCGGTGAGGTGTTTGTGCACCGCAACATTGCCAATGTGGTGGTGCACTCGGACCTGAATGCGCTCTCGGTCATCCAGTTCGCGGTGGACCACCTGAAGGTGGAGCACATCATGGTGGTGGGCCACTACAGCTGCGGCGGCGTCACTGCGGCGCTGCACGGCACGCGCGTCGGCCTGGCCGACAACTGGCTGCGCCATGTGCATGACGTCAAGCTGCGCCACCGCCAGCGGCTGGAGCATTTGCCGCTGGAGCAGCAGCGCGACACCTTGTGCGAGATGAATGTGATCGAGCAAGTGGGCAACGTGGCGTTGACCAATGTGCTGCAAGACGCCTGGGCACGCGGCCAGAAGGTGGCCGTGCACGGCTGGTGCTACGGTCTGGCCGACGGCTTGGTGAAAGACCTGGGCGTGACCATGCAAGGCAGCCACGAGGTGGTGGAAGTCTTCGGCAACGCCTTCAAACGCTACCCGCGCGGTCTGGGCGGCGCGGCCCCGGTTTGACCACGCCCTGAACTGAAAGCATCGCATGTTCCCTACCCGCCTGGACTCCCGTGTGGCCTACGACATTGCCAAGGCCATGATGGACGGCTTCAACCGCCATTACCGCCTGTTTCGCACCGAATCAGCCCGCGCCAAACAGCGCTTTGAGCAGGCAGACTGGCAAGCTCAGCAGTTCGCCCAGCGTGAACGCATCGAGTTTTATGACCTGCGGGTGCGCGAATGTTTCAACCGTCTGGACAACGAGTTTGAAGCGGGCCAGCAGCCCATGGAGATCTGGCAGCAAGTCAAGCTGCACTACATCGGCCTGCTGGTCGACCACCACCAGCCGGAACTGGCCGAGACGTTTTTCAACTCGGTCACCACCAAAATCCTGCACCGCAGCTACTTTCAGAACAGTTTCATTTTTTTCCGCCCGGCAGTCAGCACCGAGTACATCGAAAACAGCGAGGCCGATTCGCTGCCAACTTACCGCGCTTATTACCCCCAGCCCGGCAACATGCGCGAGGTGCTGCAGCGCATGATTGAAGACTTTGGCCTGCGACGCGAGTTTGAAGACCTGCCGCGCGACACGGCACTGGTCATGGGCGTGATCCAGCCGACGCTGGAGCATGTGAAAGTGCATGCCAACTTCCAGATTCAGGTGCTGACCAGCTTGTTTTACCGCAACAAGGGCGCCTACGTGGTGGGTAAGTTGATCAACGGGTTCAACGAGCACCCGTTTGCCCTGCCGATTCTGTACAACAAAGACGAGTCCTTGCTGCGCATTGACGCGGTGCTACAAGGCGAGGATGACATGCACGTGTTGTTCAGCTTTGCCCGCGCCTATTTCATGGTCGACATGGACATTCCCAGCGCCTACGTGCAGTTTTTGCGCAGCATGATGCCGCGCAAGCCGCGCAATGAGTTGTACAACGCGCTGGGCCTGGGCAAGCAGGGCAAAACCATGTTTTACCGTGACTTTCTGGAGCACCTGCGCCACTCTACGGACCGTTTTCGCATTGCGCCAGGTATCAAGGGCATGGTCATGCTGGTGTTTGACTTGCCCAGCTTTCCCTATGTGTTCAAGGTCATCAAAGACTATTACCCGCCGCCCAAGGAAACCAGCCGCGAGCAGATCATGGGCAAATACCTGCTGGTCAAGCAGCATGACCGGGTCGGGCGCATGGCCGACACGCTGGAGTACAGCGGCGTGGCCTTTCCGCGTAACCGTTTTACCGACGAGCTGATCGCCGAGATCCAGAAATTTGCCCCCAGCCAGCTGGAGATCAGCGACCGCGACGGCGACGGCCAGCTCGAAGTGATCCTGAAGCACGTCTACATCGAGCGGCGCATGATCCCGCTCAACATCTACCTGCAAGACGCCTTTGACGCCGGGGGTGCTGATCCCGCCAACACCAGCCCCACGGCGCTGCGTGCCCGCGAGCAACTGGAGCGCGGCGTCATCGAGTATGGCAACGCGCTCAAAGACCTGATCGCTGCCAACATCTTCCCCGGCGACATGCTGTGGAAAAACTTTGGCATCACCCGCCACGGCAAGGTGGTGTTTTACGACTACGACGAGATCGAATACATCACCGACTGCATCTTTCGCAAGGTGCCCAAAGCCCGCTGTGAGGAAGACGAGATGTCGGGCGAGGTTTGGTACACCGTGGGCCCGCACGATGTTTTTCCCGAGACGTTTGGCCCGTTTCTGCTGGGCAACCCTGCCGTGCGTGACGTGTTCATGAAACACCATGCCAACCTGCTGGACGCCGCGTTTTGGCAAAAAAACAAGGACCGCATCCAGCAAGGCCACATGTTTGACGTATTTCCGTACGACCAGAGCAAGCGCTTCCGCCCGGAAAGCGCCCCGTCTGATTTGCCGGAATCGATTTGATTGACTTAACTATGAATAGCTACTCACCCTTTATCCATAAGGGCTAGAGGCATATTTGTTATATAAGAAGGACTGAGATATGACAGACGCGATTGTGATCGTAAGCGCCGCCCGCACCCCCATGGGCAGCTTTCAGGGCGACTTCTCGGCGCTGGCCGCGCATGACCTGGGCGCCGCCGCCATCCGCGCGGCGGTCGAGCGCGCCGGCATCGCGCCCGACTCGGTGAACGAGGTGCTGTTTGGCAACGTGCTCTCAGCCGGCCAGGGCCAGGCCCCGGCGCGCCAGGCTGCGCTCAAGGCTGGGTTGCCGATCAGCACCGGGGCGGTGACGCTGTCCAAAATCTGTGGCTCGGGCATGCGCAGCGCCATGTTTGGCCACGACATGCTGCTGGCTGGCTCGGCGGATGTGCTGGTCACCGGCGGCATGGAAAGCATGACCAACGCACCCTACTTGCTGCAAAAAGGGCGCGCTGGCTATCGCATTGGCCACGACCGCATTTTTGACCACATGATGCTCGACGGCCTGGAAGACGCCTACGACGTGGGCCGCTCCATGGGCACGTTTGGTGAAGACTGCGCCGCCAAATTCGGCTTCACTCGCGAGCAGCAAGACGCCTATGCGATTGCCAGCGTGACCCGCGCGCAAAACGCCATCAGCTCGGGCGCGTTTGCCCCCGAGATCACGCCGGTCACCGTCAAGGGCCGTGCGGGTGACAAGGTGATCTGCATCGACGAGGGCCCGGGCCGCATCAAGCTCGACAAGATCACCAGCCTGAAACCCGCCTTCAAGAAGGACGGCACCATCACCGCCGCCAGCAGCTCCAGCATCAACGACGGCGCAGCGGCCATGGTGCTGATGCGCGAATCGACGGCACGCAAGCTGGGCTGCAAGCCGCTGGCGCGCTTGGTGGCGCACGCCGTGCACGCGCAGGAGCCTGCCTGGTTTTCCACCGCGCCGGTCGGCTCGGTGCGCAAGGTGCTGGCCAAGGCGGGCTGGGCGGTGGGCGATGTGGATTTGTGGGAGGTGAACGAAGCTTTTGCGGTGGTGGCGATGGCGCTGATGCACGACCTGGGCCTGAGCCATGAGGTGGTGAATGTCAACGGTGGTGCCTGTGCGCTGGGGCATCCGATTGGTGCGTCAGGTGCGCGCATCATGGTCACGCTGATGTACGCGCTGCAGGCGCGTGGGCTCAAAAAAGGCGTGGCGACGCTGTGTATTGGGGGCGGGGAGGCGACGGCTGTGGCGCTTGAGATGATTTAATTGTTATAGCATTCAGCCCTTTATATATAAGGGCTAGAGCCGTTTTTGATGCGCATTTTGTAGCCTGGCGAGATGGGGAACACCGGGGGGCCTCATACTGTCAAAGGCCCAGAAATCGGCCCCCCGGTATTCCCCATCCCGCCGAACTGGTGTCTGTGGTTTGCTGACAAAAAACCAGGGCTAAAACCAAAGCCAAATATCAACGACAACGACAACGATGACAACGAGGACCACGACATGCTGTTGACCCAAGATCAGGAAATGGTGCGCGATGCGGTTCGCGCTTTTGCACAGGCTGAACTTTGGCCTCATGCCGCACGCTGGGACAAGGCGCACACCTTTCCCAAAGAGGCGCACCAAGGCCTGGCCGCATTAGGGGCTTACGGCATTTGTGTGCCTGAGGAGTTGGGCGGTGCCGGTATGGATTACTTGACGCTGGCCCTCGTTCTGGAGGAAATCGCCGCCGGTGACGGTGGTACCAGCACGGTGATTTCTGTCACCAACTGCCCGGTCAACGCCATTCTGATGAAATTTGGCAATGCCGCGCAAAAGGTTCAGTGGCTGGAGCCGCTGGCGCAGGGGCAGATGCTGGGTGCGTTTTGCCTGACCGAGCCTCATGTGGGCAGTGATGCCTCGGGCCTGCGCACCACGGCGGTGAAAGACGGCGACAGTTATGTCATCAACGGGGTCAAACAGTTCATCACCAGCGGCAAACACGGCGACGTGGCCATCGTCATTGCTGTGACCGACAAGGGCGCTGGCAAAAAAGGCATGAGCGCCTTTTTGGTGCCCACCAACGCACCGGGTTATGTGGTGGCCAGGCTGGAGGACAAACTGGGCCAGCATTCCAGCGACACCGCGCAAATCAACTTTGACAACTGTCGCATCCCGGCTGAGAACCTGATCGGCAAAGAGGGCGAGGGCTACGGCATTGCCTTGGGCGGGCTGGAGGGCGGACGCATCGGCATCGCGGCGCAAAGTGTCGGCATGGCGCGCAGTGCGCTCGACGTCGCTATTGCCTACGCCAAAGACCGCACCAGCTTCGGTCAACCCATCTTCAACCATCAGGCGGTGGGCTTTCGGCTTGCGGATTGTGCTACTCAATTGGAAGCAGCCCGGCAACTTATCTGGCACGCTGCCAGCTTGCGTGACGCCGGCCGCCCGTGCCTGAAAGAGGCGGCCATGGCCAAATTGTTTGCCAGCGAAATGGCCGAGCAAGTTTGCAGCGCCGCCATCCAGACGCTGGGGGGTTACGGTTATGTGAGCGACTTCCCGGTAGAGCGCATTTACCGCGATGTGCGGGTCTGCCAGATTTATGAGGGCACCAGTGACGTGCAAAAAATCATCATCCAGCGGGCGCTGGGGTAGATTCAGCAGGCGTTGGGGTAGTGGTCGCAAAAGATGCACAGCGGCCATGCAGCGTTGAGAGCCGTTCGCCGCAGGCGGCTTGCGGGTAGCACAATTCAGTTTTCATGTCAGAACCTACGCTTGCTGCCATGTGGCCATGTGCCCATCGGCCGTTTGGCCCCGCACTTTGTTGGCCAAAGGGATTGACTGTGGCTGCCTTGACCGATGGGGTGGGTTCACGCAAACTGACAGCCTGGGCCATATCGGTGCCAACGTCCAGACAAAAATGCTTGCAGGGTGGGTCCATCTTTTTTTGGACGAAAATCACTCCTCGCGAAAGCTGCACAGCCTGATTGTTGTGCCTTAAGTTGAAGTTCGTGGAGTGCTTAAATGCCCGACCCTGTTGCCACCATCGATACCACTTCCAAGCTGCCGAATGCAGAACGCAAACTCGCGCTTCTTCAGGCGGTTTTTGACGAAATCCCCGATGTCATTGTTCTGAAAGATGCTCAGGGCAATTTTCTGATGTGCAATGAGACAGTGGCTCGCCTGTACGGAACCACGCCAGATGCCATGGTCGGAAAGCACGACGATGACTTTGGGGTGCCCCAGGAAATTGCTGAGGGATTCAGGAAAAACGTGTTGGAGATCATGGCGCGTGGTCAAACTGAGGTTGTCTTTGAGGACAGCATGGATGCGGTAAACGGCGAGCAGCGGCACTTCAAATCGATCAAACGCCCATTCAAGGACGCAGAAGGTAAAAATCAGATCTTGGTCATTGCCCACGACATCACGGATGTTGTCAAAGCTCAACAAAAAGTGGCCAGAAGCGAAAAGCGCTTGAACGATGTCATGGCTGCCACCCAGGAAGGCATTTGGGATTGGGACATCAGCACAGGGGAAGTTGCCCACAACGAACAGTGGTACCGCCTGCTGGGATTTTCTGAAGGTGAAATAGCAGACAGCGTCGAGGCTTTTTCAAAACATGTTTTTGAGCAAGATCGGCCTTTGGTGTGGAACCGCATTCAGGCGCTGTTGACCGGTGCTGAAGAAATTTACCATTCTGAACACCGCATGGTGAAAAAGGATGGCAGCATCATTTGGGTTCAGGATCGCGGCCGAATCTCAGAACGCGACGAGCAAGGTCATCCTATGCGAGTGGTTGGCGCCTATGCCAACATCACGGATCGCAAGCAACATCAAGTCGAACTGGAACAAGCACTGAGTGCGGCGCAGGAAGCTACCCGAGCGAAAAGTGAGTTTTTGGCCAACATGTCGCACGAAATTCGCACACCCATGAATGGCGTGATCGGCATGACCGGATTGCTCTTGGATACAGCGCTCACCCCAGAGCAAAAGGGCTATGCACGCGACATTGCCAATTCAGGCGAATCTCTGCTGGGCATCATCAATGACATTCTCGATGTGTCCAAAATCGAAGCCGGACATATGGAGTACGAGCAGCACGCGTTTTCTGTCAGTGTGTTGACTGACGCCGTTTTCTCAGTCTTGAAAGGTCGGGCGCGCGAGAAAGGCATCGGCCTGGACGTTGACATCAAGCCAGATGCTGAGGGTGACTTTCTGGGTGACAGCCTGCGTATTCGCCAGATTCTGCTCAATCTGGCAGGCAATGCGGTCAAATTCACCGAACAGGGGGAGGTTCGCATCAGTGTCTCCCGGCTGGCAACAGGACTGCGCTTTGAAGTCAGTGACACTGGCATTGGCATTGCGCCAGAGTCTCGCAGCAAACTCTTCACCAATTTCAGCCAGGTCGATGCTTCCACCTCACGCAAATATGGAGGCACTGGTTTGGGTCTGGTGATCTGTAAACGGCTGGTAGAGGGTATGCATGGGCGCATCGGCATGGCCGATGGAAGACCAACTGGTAGCCTGTTTTGGTTTGAACTTCCACTGTCGGCAACGTCTCAGAAGCCTGAGCAGGACGTCCTGCCAACGGTTGAACCTGCCGCCCCTCGAACAGGCACCATCTTGTTGGTGGAAGATAACAAAATCAACCAGAAGCTCGCGTCCGTACTGCTACAACGCATGGGCTACAGCGTTGACGTCGCCGAAAATGGTCTTGAAGGCGTCGCCGCGGCAAGCAAGCAACGCTATGCGCTGATTTTGATGGATGTGCAAATGCCCGAAATGGGTGGCTTGGAGGCCACACGTCATATTCGACTTGGCGGCGGTGTCAACCAGCACAGCCCTATCGTGGCATTGACCGCCAACGCCATGCAGTCCGACCAAGACCAGTGCATGCAAGCTGGAATGAGTGATTTCCTCACCAAACCCTTCAATCGCGAGAGCCTTGCTGCCTGCCTGCGAAACTGGATCAAAGATTAACCCAATGGGTCACTCAGGGCGGTGAAAATTTCGCTACTTGGCTGCCAATTCCTGGGTATGGCCGAACGGCTCTGGGGCGGGAAGATCGGCAAGCTGGTTGACCGCATTCCGCCTTGTAGAGCCACAGGCCTGGATCTTGGCCAATTTTCCGGGCGGCGGACTGTTCAAGGCTGTTATGTTGAGCTCTACATAACGGATAGCGTTTATCTGTCGCCGCTGAGATGCCGGTTAAAAAGCAGCGGCGGACGGCGGCAGATAAACCGGGTTGGACTGAACCGCCACCACAGACGGTGGCGATAGGGGATTGCAAGCTTTGTTGCGTCCCAAGGATTAGATTTTGAGCGGGCCTGAGTTTGCAAGCGTCTGCAGCAAACGCCCAAAGCCCGTCAAGAGAGCCGCAGTCATGGCTTGCGCTGGACCATTTGTGTGACCTGCGAAGGTCGGTGACAGGGTAACGCCCAGCATTGAGCCCGACGTTGCAAAACGCCGGACAGACCTGTGCCGAGGAAGCAGACGCAACGACACGGGGGCCCCCGGTTGTGCTGGGACCCTGTAGCGCCAGGCGCTGGCAACGGTCCCTGGCTTTGCAGCGTCGCAGTGACATGGAGCCTGCCAATCCTGCGGCACGGGCACAGCAATATGTCCATCTTGGTCACCCGCGCCATGAAGGCTTGCGCCGACTCTATGGCCTGTGCGTTGATGATCGGCGTCTGCAATGCAAACGCGCCGCATCGAGTTTGAGCCTTTTGCAGCTTGAGGCTAACACCCCGTAGTGGCGGATGCGTTTGATTCCCGTGGGTAGCACGTGCAGCATGAAGCGACGTATGAACTCCTCACCCTGCAGTCGTACGAGGCGCTTGGCGCGCTTGGCGCCCTTGCCATCACCACGCACATTGAACGCCACTTCGCTCTCACTGACCAAGCGAATACGTTCATTGCTGATAGCCGTTCGGTGTGTGTAGCGGCTCAAGTACTCCAGCACCTGGGCTGGGCCGCCCAGTGGGGTCTTGGCATACACCACCCAGCTGTGTTTATAGAGTTGCTTTTGCCGTTCGGACCAAGCGGCCCCTTGGCCTTGCGGGTCATGTTCAATTTGGCAGCTCTCGTGTGCCAGTGCCAGCGCGGCCATGAACTTGCCCCGAAACACCTTGGACAACGCCTGCACCGGAAACAGGTAGTCGGGTTTGCGTGTGGGAGTGGCCCAACGCCCCTCTCTATCGAGCGCGCCACAAGACATCACGGCGTGCAGATGGATATGGCGTTGCAAATCCTGCGTCCATGTGTGCAACACCAAGCTGAAAGCGGGGGTGGCGTCGGTGGCGCCCATCCATTTGGGATTGGCGGCAAACGCCGCAAAGGTTTGCGCCGTGCAGGCAAACAAGGTGTCAATCACCCAGCGTGGGTGGGCACCATCGTTCAATTGACCCAGGGTAGCCCCGAGTGGCTGGACTATCGGCGCACCATGCGCAATGCCAGTGAAACGGCTGCGGTGCTGGGGGTCAGCCCATGGTGCACGCCGTACCAGCTCTGGCTACAAAAGACTGGCAGGGCCGACACCAAGGCCAATGCTGCGATGCAGCGTGGTACCGATCTGGAGCCTGCAGCCAGGGCAGCTTATGAGACTGAGACCGGCACCATCATGCAGCCGCTGGTGTTGCAGGACGGGCTGTATTCGGCCAGTCTGGACGGCATGACGCTGGAAGGCGATTTGATCGTCGAGATCAAGTGCCCATTCAAAGGCCAGGATTCAGAGCTGTGGAAATAGGTCAAGGCGGGTCACGTTCCTGACCACTACGCTGCACAGATTCAGCATCAGCTGATGGTGTCTGGTGCCCAGCTGGCGCATCTGTATGTGTTCGACGGCACACAAGGGCTGCTGCGGCCCATCGAGCCGATTGACCATGCGTTCCAACGCATTCGTGACGGCTGGGAGTGGTTCCAGGTGTTTCTGGATACCGACACGCCGCCACCACTCACCGATGCCGACACGGTCATGCGGGAGGATGCTGACTGGGTGGCTGCAGCCGGTGCGTTTGCCCAAGCCAAGCAGGCGGCTGATCTGGCGGATGCTGCTGTCACCCAGGCCCGTGAGGCGCTGCTGGCGCTGGCCAGGCATCCCAAGGAGCAAGGGGCTGGTGTGGCTGTGTGAAGTTGAAGTTGGAGTGAACCTGGAGGCTTACCGAGGGAAACTGAGGGAGGAAGTCAGGGTGACTGTGGCGTAAAGAGCAGTGCTCGACGCTTCATACCTGTCGATCTCTCGTTGAGCGAAGTAGTCGCGTTGGGCTTGAGATCATCAACGGTGTGGCTAAATTCAATCGCAGCAGTCACAAAGCAAAACGGGTTAGCAGTGAAAAACCGCTAACCCGTTGATTTTATTGGTCGGAATGAGAGGATTCGAACCTCCGACCCCTTCGTCCCGAACGAAGTGCGCTACCAGGCTGCGCTACATTCCGAAATTTTTAGCTGATTGGATGACTAGGCTTGCCGGTCCAGTAGCTGAGCCGCTAATTGTATCAAACAGGTTTTGTGCGGGCTGTCGGGCAGTTGACCGGCGGCAGCGATGGCACGCGCGGCTTCGTCGCTGGCGGCTTGGCGGGCGACTTCGAGCGCGCCAGTGGCCCGGACGATGGCCACCACCGCGTCGATGGCGGTGACGTCGCCATTCTCAATGGCCACCTTGACCAGTTCGCGCTGCTCGGCGTTGCCGCGTTGCATGGCGGCGATCAGCGGCAGTGTGGCTTTTCCTTCGCGCAGGTCGTCACCCAGGTTCTTGCCCATCACGGCCGCGTCGCCGGTGTAGTCCAGCACGTCGTCAATGACCTGGAAGGCGGTGCCCAGCGCTTGCCCGTAATGTGCGCAGGCAGTTTCAATGTCGGGGGAGGCGCCGGCCAGGATGGCGCCAACGCGGGCGCTGGCTTCAAACAATTTAGCCGTTTTGGAGCGGATGACCTGCAGGTAACCCTCTTCGTCCAACTCGGCGTTGTGCATGTTCATCAGTTGCAGCACTTCGCCTTCGGAGATGACATTGGTCGCCTCGGACAGTACGCTCATAACGCGCATGCTGCCCACATCCACCATCATCTGGAATGCGCGTGAATACAAAAAATCTCCCACCAGCACGCTGGCCGGGTTACCGAAGGTGACATTGGCTGTGGCGTTGCCACGGCGCAGGGAAGATTCGTCCACTACATCGTCGTGAAGCAGGGTGGCCGTATGGATGAACTCCACCACAGCCGCCAGGCTGTACTGCTCTGGCCCCTTGAAACCCAGTGCGCCACACATCAGCAGCAGCAGGGCGGGGCGCAACCGCTTGCCACCGGCAGAGATGATGTAGTGGGACACCTGCCCCACCAGCGGCACGCCCGAGTCCAGACGTTGCTTGATGACCAGGTCGACCTCACGCATGTCAGGCGCGATGACCGATAACAAAGATGAGGAGGGGGTGTTGGAAGCTTGCAAGACGGTTGGCTCAGTTGTGTGCGCAGATTATAGAAAGCTCGTCGATCCAAACCGGTGCGTTATGTCACGCATAGGCTGATGCGCTGGCCGCATGGTGCAAAAACGTCACAAGCTGAAATCGTTGGTCTGTGACATAATACTGGGCTTCGCGAAAATCCGTTCGTGAAGATCTATACAAAGAGGTTCCTATGTACGCGGTCATAAAAACCGGTGGCAAACAATACAGAGTTGCTGCTGGCGAAAAAATTAAAGTAGAACAGATTGCTGCGGACGTTGGCCAAGAGATTGTGTTTGACCAGGTTCTGGCAGTCGGTAGCGGCGCAGAGTTGAAGGTTGGCACGCCCTTGGTGTCCGGCGCAACGGTCAGTGTCACGGTGTTGGCACATGGCAAACACGACAAGGTCAGCATTTTCAAGATGCGCCGTCGCAAGCACTATCAAAAACGTCAAGGGCATCGTCAACAGTTCACCGAACTGCTGATTGGCGCTATTTCTGCATAAGGAGTTGAGTCATGGCACATAAAAAAGGCGGCGGCTCGACGCGCAACGGGCGCGATTCCAAGCCCAAGATGCTCGGTGTGAAGATGTACGGCGGCCAACTGGTCAGCGCTGGCGCGATCATCGTTCGCCAACGCGGTACACAATTTCACCCTGGCGTGAATGTCGGTATCGGCAAAGATCACACCCTGTTTGCCAAAGCGGAAGGTCACGTGTGTTTTGAAGTCAAAGGCGCCATGAACCGCCGCACCGTGAGCGTGACTGCAGCCGCTTAATTGGCAGCAATCCCCCACAAGACCCTGCGCGCGGCGCGGGGTTTTTTGTTTCTGAGGCAAGGTGTGCCAAGTCACCCCGGACGGGTTCTGAACCTGGATCGGTCCCCAACTAAAATCAAACCTTGCGGCAGAAGCCGCAGCTACACGGAGCGAGCCCGCTCCGTTCCCAACCGACTAAAGCCATGAAATTCGTTGACGAAGCCTACATTGATGTCTCTGCTGGAGACGGCGGCGCAGGCTGCGTCTCTTTTCGGCATGAAAAGTACAAGGAGTTTGGCGGCCCCAACGGCGGCGACGGCGGGCGCGGCGGCCATGTGTTTGCGGTGGCTGACGAAAACCTCAACACCTTGGTTGACTTTCGCTTCTCGCGCCGCCACGACGCGCAACGCGGTCAGCACGGCATGGGCTCCGACATGTTTGGCGCGGCCGGGGATGACATCACCCTGAAAATGCCGGTGGGCACCATCATCACCGACGCCGAAACCGGCGAAGTGCTGTTTGAGTTGCTCAAGCCGGGCGAGGTGATCACCATCGCCAAGGGTGGCGACGGTGGTTTTGGCAACCTGCGCTACAAAAGCGCCATCAACCGCGCGCCGCGGCAGAAAACACCGGGCTGGCCGGGTGAAAAGCGCAACCTTAAGCTGGAGCTCAAGGTGCTGGCTGACGTCGGCCTGCTGGGCATGCCCAATGCGGGCAAATCCACCCTGATCACCGCCATCTCCAACGCGCGCCCGCGTATTGCCGACTACCCGTTCACCACCTTGCACCCGAACCTGGGCGTGGTGCGCGTCGGGCCGGAGCAGAGTTTTGTGGTGGCGGATTTGCCGGGTTTGATTGAAGGTGCGTCTGAAGGCGCGGGCTTGGGGCATTTGTTTTTGCGCCATTTGCAGCGCACACGCCTGCTGCTGCACATTGTGGACATGGCCCCGTTCGACGACGCCATCGACACCGTGGCACAAGCCAAGGCCATCGTCAACGAGCTGAAAAAGTATGACAAGAAGCTCTATGACAAACCACGCTGGCTGGTGCTCAACAAGCTTGACATGGTGCCCACGGACGAGCGTGCCGCGCTGGTGAAAGACTTTGTCAAACGCTTCAAGTTCAAGGGGCCTGTGTTTGAGATCTCGGCGCTGACGCGTGAAGGCTGCGAGCCGCTCATCAAGGCGGTGTACAAACACATCAGCGCACAGCAAAAGATCGAAAACACCCCCGAGGTGATTGACCCGCGTTTTGCCGCAGGCACTGATCCTGTCTGAATACTATTGACTAAATAGCTACTCGCCCTTATTGGGTAAGGGCTGGAGCCTGAAAATGCTTAAAGATTTTGATTCGGCCATTTTGCGTGATGCGCGCCGTGTGGTGGTCAAGGTGGGCTCCAGCCTGGTCACCAACGAAGGCCGGGGTCTGGACGAGGCGGCCATTGGTGAATGGTGCCGCCAGATGTCGCTGCTGGTGCGCGAGGGGCGCGAAGTCATCATGGTGTCCAGCGGCGCCATTGCCGAGGGCATGAAACGCCTGGGCTGGACCACCCGCCCGCATCAAGTGCACGAGCTGCAGGCCGCCGCCGCCGTTGGCCAGATGGGCCTGGCGCAGATGTACGAGACCAAGTTGCGCGAAAACGGCCTGGGCAGCGCCCAGGTGCTGCTGACGCATGCCGATCTGGCCGACCGCGAGCGCTACCTGAACGCGCGCTCGACGCTGCTGACCTTGCTCAAGCTCGGGGTGCTGCCCGTCATTAACGAAAACGACACGGTGGTCAACGACGAAATCAAGTTTGGGGACAACGACACCTTGGGTGCGCTGGTCGCCAATCTCGTGGAAGCCGATGCGCTGGTGATCCTGACCGACCAGAAAGGGCTCTACACCGCCGACCCGCGCAAAGACACTTCCGCACAGTTTGTGCATGTGGCGCAAGCTGGTGATGCGGCGCTGGAAGCCATGGCAGGCGGCGCAGGCTCCAGCTTGGGTCGTGGCGGCATGATCACCAAGATTCTGGCGGCCAAGCGGGCGGCGGGTTCCGGCGCTTCCACCGTGATCGCCTGGGGCCGTGAGCCGGATGCGCTGTTACGCCTGTGCGAGGGCGAGTCGATTGGTACGTTGTTGATCGCACCAACGCAAAAAACGCAGGCGCGCAAGCAATGGATCGCTGACCACCTGCAGATGCGGGGCTCGGTGACGGTGGATGCCGGTGCGGTGAAAAAACTGCGCAGCGACGGCTCCAGCCTGCTGCCGATTGGCATGACCGGTGTGGACGGCGAGTTTTCACGCGGCGATGTGATTGCCATCCGCTCCGACGACGGTCTGGAGGTGGCGCGTGGCCTGGCCAATTACGCCAGCGCCGAGGCGCGCCTGATCTGCCGCAAACCGTCAAGCCAGTTCGAGCAACTGCTGGGTTATTCAGCCGAGCCCGAGATGGTGCACCGCGACAACATGGTGCTGAGTAGATAGGGGAGCTACTTCTTCAGCGCCTTGACGATGTCTGCGGTGGTGCTTGCGGCTGCCGCGCGGCCGTCACATGCCGCCTGGCGCGCAAATACCCAGGCATGTTTGGATGGCAGGTTGTCAGTCAGACCGCGCCATTGCGGCTCGGCCACCACTGACCAGACCCCACTGTTGCCAGCGCGCGCATAGGTCTTGACCTCGCCGGTGGAGCAGCGGATACCCTCGTACATGGCGTTGATTGAGCCACCGGCGTTGCGTGCCACCACCACGTAGCGCACGATGCCATCGGCTGCAATCGTCAGTGTGGCGGGGTCAATGCCAAAGGTCAGGCTGACATACGGCGGCATGGCCAGCGGCAGCAGTTTGTCGACGCTGAAAGCGGGTGGTGTCGGCGCCTCGGACTCTTTCCAGTCCGGGTCCTCCGGTGCCAGCTGCGCCTGAAGGCTGGTGGCCAGCGTCATGGCCAATATGCCCAGCAGGGCCTGCGCACGTATTGACGCGGCCCGATTTTTATTAAACATGCTCATTTCCGTGTTGTGAGTCAGGTGCCAGAGGGGCGTCAGGCGCCAAGTCACCTGACTCATCTGTCGCAGCGTCGCCGCCTGATTCGGCGTTGGCTGGGCGCACACCCTGCCGCAAAAAGCGGTTGCGGTGCTCGTGGCGAGGCAGGTAGCGGGCCAACTCGGTCAGAGCGGTCACATACACCTCGCGCTTGAACTCGACCACCGCGTCCAGCGGCACCCAGTAGTCGTTCCAGCGCCAGGCATCAAACTCCGGGTGATCGGTGGCGCGCAGGTTCAAATCCCAGTCATGGCCTACCAGCTGCAGCAGAAACCAGATCTGTTTCTGGCCCTTGTAAAAGCCGCGCGAATCGCGGCGGATAAAACGGTCCGGCACCTCATAGCGCAACCAGTCACGGGTGCGGGCCACAATGCGCACATGCTCGCGCTGCAGTCCGACTTCTTCATGCAGTTCCCGGATCATGGCCTGCTCCGGGGTTTCCCCCCGATCAATACCACCCTGCGGGAACTGCCAGGAGTGCGTACGGATACGCTTACCCCAAAACACCTGATTTTTCTGGTTGAGCAGGACGATGCCGACGTTCGGCCTAAAGCCGTCTCGGTCAAGCATAATCAAACCCCAATTTTTAAATTGGGGCCATTATGCACAGCGTTTGCTTTGCATCAAGAGTGCCAACCCTGACTACCTGCGAATCGCCCCCATGAAAGCCTCCCAATTCTTTATTTCCACCCTCAAAGAGGCCCCCGCCGATGCCGAAGTGGTCAGCCACAAGCTGATGATGCGCGCCGGCATGATCAAAAAGCTCGGTGCCGGCATCTACACGCTGATGCCCATGGGCCTGCGGGTGGTGCAAAAAGTGGAAGCCATCGTGCGCGAGGAAATGAACCGCGCCGGGGCCGTGGAGTTGTCCATGCCGGTCGTGCAACCCGCTGAGCTGTGGCAGGAAACCGGTCGTTTCGAGAAGATGGGCCCCGAGTTGCTGCGTATTGCTGACCGCCACGGCAACAACTTTGTGGTGCAACCGACCAGTGAAGAGGTGGTGACCGACATCGCCCGCCAGGAAATCCGCAGCTACAAACAGTTGCCGAAGAACTTTTACCAGATCCAGACCAAGTTCCGCGACGAGCGCCGCCCGCGTTTTGGCTTGATGCGCGGGCGTGAGTTCATCATGAAAGATGCCTACAGCTTTGACCGCGACCAGGCCAGCGCCAAAGCCAGCTACCAGGTTATGGCCAAGGCTTACCGGCGTATTTTTGACCGCTTTGGCCTGACTTACCGTGCGGTGGCCGCTGACAGCGGGGCCATTGGCGGTGATTTGAGCGAAGAATTCCAAGTGATTGCCGCCACCGGCGAAGATGCCATCGTTTACTGCCCGGGCAGCGATTACGCCGCCAACATGGAAAAGGCCGAGGCACTGGCACCTGCCGGCCCGCGCGCTTCTTCCAGCCAGCCCATGACGAAAACCCCGACACCGGGCAAAAGCACCTGTGCCGATGTGGCCGAACTGTTGGGCGTGCCGCTGCAAATCACCGTCAAATCGCTGGTGCTGGCCACCGACACCCTCAGCGACAAGGGTGAAGTGCTCAAAACCCAGGTCTGGCTGCTGCTGCTGCGCGGCGACCACGACATGAACGAGGTCAAGGTCGGCAAATTGCCGGGCCTGAGCGCCTTCCGCTTCGCCACGGTGCCTGAGATTGAAGACCACTTTGGCTGCAAGCCGGGCTACCTCGGGCCTTTGAGCCTGCAAAAACCCGTCAAACTGGTGGTCGACCGCGAAGTGGCGGTCATGAGCGACTGGATTTGTGGTGCCAATGCGCCAGACTTTCACATCACTGGCGTGAACTGGGGCCGCGATTTGCCCGAGCCCGACATGGTGGCTGACCTGCGCAACGTGGTCGCCGGTGACGCGTCACCTGACGGACAAGGCGAATTGGTCATTGAGCGCGGCATTGAGGTCGGCCATGTGTTTTATCTCGGCACCAAATACAGCCAGGCCATGAAAGCCACTTTTCTGGACCAGAACGGCAAGCCGCAGTTCATGGAAATGGGCTGTTACGGCATCGGCATCACGCGCCTGCCCGCTGCCGCCATCGAGCAAAACCATGACGAGCGCGGCATCATCTGGCCCGACGCGCTGGCGCCGTTCACGGTGGTGATCTGCCCGATCAACGCCGAGCGTTCACCCGAAGTCAAGGCGGCGTCCGAGTCGCTGTATGCCGAGTTGCTGGCCGCTGGTGTCGATGTGATGCTGGACGACCGCGGTGAGCGCCCAGGCGCCATGTTTGCCGACTGGGAGTTGATTGGTGTGCCGCACCGCGTCAACATTGGCGACCGCGCCCTGAAAGAGGGCCATGTGGAATACCAGCACCGGCGTGATGCTGCGGCCACGGCCGTGCCGCTGGCTGACATCGGGGCACTGCTGCTGGCCAAGCTTGCCGCCTAATCGGATGGTGACTGGTCTTGCGTGCCAGGGGTGGACCTTGGTAGAGTTCGCAGCATGAAGACTGATCACTTGAAGATGCCCGGCAGGCGCCAAGTGTTCAAGACCCTTATGGGCGTCTTGCCCTCGTCAGCCGGACTTGGCGTGCTCTTGTTCCAGGAGCACGCGTGGGCCGGTCGCCAAGCCGAAGAACCGCTGATCGACTCGGTGCGCACGGCGCTGAGCTCGGCCATTGCCAACCATGCGCCGCCAATCCCTGAATTTTCTGATACCGAGGCACGGCTGACCTATTTGCGCTGGTTGGGCGCCACAAGCGAGCGGTTGAAGAAAAAAAAGGCTGACTTCGACACCCGCAAGGAGTTTTTGCAAAGCGTCTGGTACGAAAGCAGGCGTGCCGGGCTGGATGTGTCGCTGGTGCTGGGGTTGATCCAGGTCGAGAGCAATTTCCGCAAATATGCCGTGAGCAGCGCCGGAGCCCGCGGTTACATGCAGGTGATGCCGTTCTGGACCCGGGTGATTGGTGATGGTGATGCAGGCAAACTGTTTCACATGCAGACCAATTTGCGCTTTGGCTGCGTCATCTTGCGCCACTATCTGGAGCGTGAAAACGGTAACCTGTTTTTGGCGCTGGGCCGCTACAACGGCTCACGCGGGCAGGCGCCGTACCCGAACGCCGTCCTGGGAGCCCGGCGCGTCTGGGAAGTTTGAAGACGGTGTTGGCTCAGGCTTGGGTGCCGAGCATGCCCTGTAGTTCACCGCTCTCATACATCTCCATCATGATGTCGGACCCACCAATGAATTCACCCTTGACGTAGAGCTGCGGAATCGTCGGCCAGTTGCTGTAGCCCTTGATGCCTTCGCGTATCTCGGCATCTTCCAGCACATTGACGGTGGTGATGGCCTTGGGCTCCACACCGCAGGCCTTGAGGATTTGCACCGCGCGCCCGGAAAACCCGCATTGCGGAAAACTGGCGGTGCCTTTCATGAACAGCAGAATGTCGTTGGCCTTGACCAGATCGTCGATGCGTTGTTGGGTGTCGCTCATGGGGTGTCCTGAAAAGAGAGTGGGCGCGATTATTTCACTTTCAGCTGCGCTGCTTGCCCGGATAACCCTGATGCAAAAGGGGTTGCCATGGCTTGGCGTGGCCAGTGGCAAGAGGTGTCAGTAATGCGGCGGCAGCTCGTCGCGCAGGTGACGTGGCGCGGCTGTGCCCTCGGCGGGTACCTGCTGGCGCAACCAGCGCAACTCTTGCGTCAGCCGGTCGATCTGGTCTTGCTGGCGGATGATGATCTGGTCAAGGCGGTCCAACAGGTCCTCGTTGAAACTGGTCTTGATTTCCAGGTTGGTGAGGCGATCTTCCGTTGTGTTGGGCGTGGTCATGGGCTGGCGGATGGTGAAGGGGTGGAGAGGGTCAGGGCGGCTTTTTGGCCGCCGGTACAGCGCGTCTGGCCCGCCAGATCGAGGCGCGATTGCACGGAGATAAAGCCCTGCTGCGTCAACAGCTGTTGCACTGCTGCAGCCTGGTCGTAGCCATGCTCCAGCAGCAGCCAGCCACCAGGCAGCAGGTGCGCGGGTGCCTGGCAGATGATCTGGCGCAGGTCGTCCAGGCCGTCGGCGCCACTGGTCAGCGCTTGCGCTGGCTCAAAACGCAGGGCGGGCAAATGGGTATCGCCAGTGGCAATGTAGGGCGGGTTGGCGACGATGCAGTCAAACAGCGGTGCATCCGGGGGAAGGGCGGCCAGCCATGCGCCTTGGGCAAATTGCACCTGCAGACCCAGCCGTTGGGCGTTGGCTTGGGCCACGGTCAGGGCGGCAGAGCTCATGTCGCTGGCCCACACCTGCAGATCAGGCCGGTTGGCTTTGAGTGCCAGCGCAATGGCGCCGCTGCCGGTGCCCAGGTCCAGCACGCAGCACGGAGCTGATCCGCCACCCACCGATGGCGGGGCTGCGCTGGCTGGCAAGACGGCGCTTGTGGCCGCCTGATGGGGTGCTGGGCGTTGACAGTGCAGCACCTCCAGCGCCCAGTCGACCAGGGTTTCGGTGTCGGGGCGCGGTACCAGCACATCGGCGCTGACCTGCAGGTTCAAACCATAAAACGCTTTGCTGCCGGTCAGGTAGGCCAGCGGTTCGCCTTGGGTGCGGCGCTCAGCCAGCGCTTGCAGGCGGGGGAGGCTGGCCGCAGGCAGCAAGTCGGTGTCGTGCGCCAGCAGCCAACCGCGCTGGGTGGGGGCAACGTCCAGCACATGCAGCAGCAGCAGTTGGGCATCCAGCCGGTCCAGGCCCTGGCTTTGCAGTGCCATCAGGGCTTGGCCGACGCTGGGGTGGTCTGGTAGCTGCATCTGATTTACTATGTTAAAAATAGCTGCTAGCCCTTATTGAATAAGGGCTAGAGCATGATTTGGCTTATAAAGTGTCAGGCGTTGAGTTCCAGCGCCGCCAACTGCTGCGCGGCCTCATGGGCTTGTAGGGCGTGCACCACGTCGTCCAGATCACCTTCCATGATGCTCAGCAGTTTGTACAGCGTCAGGTTGATGCGGTGGTCGGTCAGGCGGCCCTGCGGAAAGTTGTAGGTGCGGATGCGGTCGCTGCGGTCGCCGCTGCCGACCAGGCTTTTGCGCTCGGCAGATTCCTTTGCGGCGCGCTCAGAGCGGTCTTTTTCCTGAATACGCGCGGTCAGCACTTTGAGCGCTTGGGCCTTGTTGCTGTGCTGGCTGCGCCCGTCCTGGCATTCGGCGACGATGCCGGTGGGCAGGTGGGTGATACGCACCGCCGAGTCGGTCTTGTTGATGTGCTGACCACCGGCGCCGCTGGCGCGGTAGGTGTCGATGCGCAAATCTGACGGGTTGATTTTGATGGCTTCGGCCTCGTCCGGCTCGGCCATCACCGCCACGGTGGCGGCGCTGGTGTGGATGCGGCCCTGGGTTTCGGTGACCGGCACGCGCTGCACACGGTGGCCGCCGGACTCGAACTTGAGCGCGCCGTAAACTCCGCTACCGGAGGGGCCTCCACCAGCCGGACCCTCAATACGCAACACCAGTTCCTTGTAGCCGCCGAGTTCGCTGGCCGACTCACTCATCACCTCGTGTTTCCAGCCCTTGCGGTCGCAATAACGCAGGTACATGCGCGCCAGGTCGGCCGCAAACAGGGCGGATTCGTCGCCGCCCGTGCCCGCGCGGATTTCCACAAACGCCGGGCGCGCGTCGTCGGGGTCTTTGGGCAGCAACATGCGTTGCAGTTCGGCCTCCAGCTGCCCGATCTCGGCGCTGGCCGCATCGATTTCTTCTTGGGCCATTTGCAGCATGTCGGCATCGTCAGAGGCGTCTTTGAGCATCTCCTGGGCGGCCGCCAGGTCAGCCTCACGCTGCTGGTAACGCGCCCAGCGGCCAGCCACGGCGGCGACCTCGGTGTGCTCACGCGAGAGCACCAAAAACTGCGCCATGTCGCTCATGATGTCCTGGCGCGAGAGCAAAAATTCAAGTTCACCCAACCGGTCGGCGTAGCGGGCAAGTTGTTGGCGGAGAAAGAGTTTCATAAGTGGCGACTTAAAAAGCGGAGCCTGTAGGTAAGTTGTGCATCGGTGACTGGGGGTGTCATCCCGGACCCCGATCCGGCATCCATGTCTTCGGAGCCATGGATGGCGGGTCAAGCCCGCAATGACATCAACTGACAGCGATATGGATCAGTGGCTAGCGCGGAAATGGCCAGTTGCAGGCCATGAGGATGCAATGTGCAGCGCAGCTAACGCTCTTTGCGCAGGAAGAAGTGTTGCACTGCGGCGCTGGCGCGGTCACGGGCGACCGAGTCGCCGGCGCGCAGTTCAGCCAGTGCGCCGTGCAGCATTTTCTGGGTTATGCCTTTGGACAGGGCTTCCAGCACAGTGTCGATGTTTTCACCCTTGAGTAGCAGCTTGCGGGCCCGCGCCATCTCGGCAAAGCGCCATTCGTCCGCCTGGGCATTGAGCGCCTGGATCAGCGGCACGGTGCTGCGCTGGTCCACCCAGTGCAAAAAGCTCTGCACACCGGCATCCACAATGGCCTCGGCCTGCGCCACGGCGGCTTGCCGGTTGGCCTGGGCGGTTTGCACCACGCCCGCCAGATCGTCCACCGTGTACAGGTACACGTCTTCCAGTTCTTTGACCTCGATCTCGATGTCGCGCGGCACTGCCAGGTCGACCATGAACATCGGGCGGCGGCGACGCTTCTTCAACGCCCGCTCGACCGAGCCCAGGCCAATCAGCGGCAAGGTGCTGGCGGTGCAGCTCACCACCGCGTCAAATTCGTGCAGCCGGTCTGGCAGGTCGGCCAGGCACATCACCTCGGCGCCAAACTTGCTGGCCAGCTCTTCGCCGCGCGACAGCGTGCGGTTGGCAATGACCATGCTTTTGGGGTTTTTGGCGGCAAAGTGGGTGGCGCACAGGTCGATCATCTCGCCCGCGCCGACAAACAGCACCTTGACTTCGTTCAAATTCTCAAACAGCTGTCCGGCCAGCCGCACCGCCGCAGCGGCCATGCTGATGGAATGTGCACCAATTTCGGTCGAGGTGCGCACCTCTTTGGCCACCGCAAATGAGCGCTGAAACAATTGGCTGAGGGTGGTGCCCAGCGAGCCCGCGGCTTCGGCAGCCCGCACGGCGTCTTTGATCTGGCCCAGAATTTGCGGCTCACCCAATACCATCGAATCCAGCCCGCTGGCCACCCGAAAGGCGTGGCGTGCGGCCAAACCGTCGGTCAGGGTGTAGGAATGGGCGCGCAGTACGTCAGTAGAAACGCCGCCGCTGTGGGCCAGCCAGTCCAGCGTGTGCTGCAACTGGGGGTGTTCGCAGGCGCAATAAATTTCGGTGCGGTTGCAAGTGGAGATCAGCGCCGCCTCGGGTTGGCGGGCCAGCGCGCCGCGCAGGGCGTGCAATGTGGGTGCGACCTGGTCGATAGCGAACGCAAACCGACCGCGCAGATCGAGCGGTGCGGTCGTGTGATTGATGCCTAAAGCCCAGACTGCCATCGTGGAATTATAAAATCAACGCCATGCGGTTTTGTCACATTCCATTTTTCTTGTTCAGGGACTTTCCCTGATGGGTTTTCTGGCAGGGTTTGATCATGTCATCAATTTTCTGGCGCCTGCCATCTGGCTGGCTTTGCTGCTGCCGGTGTTGGCCAGATTCTTGATAAGAAATAAGCCTCCAGCCCTTACGCTGAAAAGGCTGATAGCTCTGCATTTCATAGTAGGTAGTGGGGTGCTGGTGGCGGGCTTGGTGGTGTTTGGGCGCGACGGAAAAATGCTCACCTACCTCGCCCTGGTGCTGGTCTTGGCCAGCAACCAGTGGTTTTGGTCACGCCGGTGAGAACACATCCACCCGGTCCGTGATGATGCCGTCGGTGCCCAAATCGATGAGCCGCTGCGCAGCCGCCTCGTCGTTGACGGTGTAGCTCAACGCCCGCAGCCCGGCGGTTTTGGCCTGCGCCACGGTCACCACATCCCACAAGCTGTGGTCACACACCACCGCCACGCAGCCCAGCCGCAGCGCGGTTTCCAGCCAGCCGTCCCACAGGTTTTCCAGCAGCAGGCCGCGCGGCAGTTCGGGCTGTGCCTGCAGCGCACCCTCCAGCGCCGGCACTTCAAACGAGGTGAGCAGGGGCGGCACCACCGCACCATGCCACAGCCGCGCCGCGTGTTGGGCCACCACCTGGCCAGTGTGGTGCTCCGTGCCGGGGGTGGGTTTGATTTCGATGTTCAGGTCAAAACCGTTGTTCCGACAGTAGCGGGCAATGGCTTCAAAAGTGGGCAGCGGCTCGCCTGCAAAGGCGTTGGAGTGCCAACTACCTGCATCCAACAGCGACAAGGTGCCCCAGGGATGGTCGCCAGCCACAGCGCTCAGACCGGCGCCCAGCGCTTCTTCGGCATTGGTGGTGCGGGTCAAGGTGTCGTCATGCAGCAAAAACGGCACGCCATCGACACTCAGCTTCACGTCGCACTCAAACATCTGGTAGCCGTGGCTGGCACCCAGGCGAAAAGCCGCCAGGGTGTTTTCGGGGGCGAGCTTGCCCGCACCCCGGTGTGCCACCCAGCGCGGGTAAGGCCAGGGCTGGTCGAGCGGAGTGTTTTTCATGCGCCAATCTCCTTGCGTTTGCCGGTCGCGGCATCAAAGTGGTGAATCTTGCCCAGCCGGGGCGTGACAAACAGGGTCTGCCCCAAGCGGGGTGCGGCGGTGGCCTCTTCGGTGCGGACGATCACCAGTTCATCGGCACTGCCATGCAACCAGCGGCCATAGGTCAGACGCTCGGCGCCCAGCATTTCCACCGCCTCGACGCGCAGGCCCCAACCGTCCGGGGTGATGTCCAGGTGCTCGGGCCGCACGCCGACGATGGTGCCCGTTGGTGCGTCTGGGGCGTCTTTCAGCAAATTCATCGGTGGCGAACCCATGAAACCCGCCACAAAGGTGCTGGCCGGTCGGTTGTACACCTCTTCGGGTGTGCCAAATTGCTCCATCACGCCGGCGTTCATCACCATCATGCGTTGCGCCAGCGTCATGGCTTCAACTTGGTCGTGGGTGACGAACAGGCTGGTGATGCCCAGTTCACGGTGCAATTTCTGGATTTCCAGCCGGGTCTGGGCGCGCAACTTGGCGTCGAGGTTGCTCAAAGGTTCGTCAAACAAAAACACCTGCGGCTGGCGCACGATGGCCCGGCCCATAGCCACGCGCTGGCGCTGCCCGCCCGAGAGTTCGCGCGGCTTACGGTTCAAAAAGGGGCCAATTTCGAGGATTTTGGCGGCCTTGTCCACGCGCGCCTTGATTTCATCCTTGGGCACTTTGGCAATCTTCAGGCCATAAGCCATGTTGTCGAACACACTCATGTGCGGGTACAACGCGTAGTTCTGGAACACCATGGCGATGTCGCGCTCGGAGGGTTCCAGGTTGTTCACCACGCGGTTGCCAATCGAAATGTCACCGCCGCTGATCTCTTCCAGGCCCGCCACCATGCGCAGCAAGGTGGATTTGCCGCAACCCGATGGCCCGACGATGACGACAAACTCGCCATCGGTAATCTCCGCGCTGACGCCGTGGATGACCTGATTGGCGGCTTTGCCCACGCCGTAGCGTTTGAGGACGTTTTTAAGTGTGATGGAAGCCATGAAACTGAATCAAACGTGAGCTGGCTGCTCATTGAAAAGAGTGTTGAGCCGGGAGCGGCCACAGGCTGGCGCGCGATTTCTGCGCATTTGGCAGTATGAGCGCGCCGGCCTGTGGCCGCTCCCGGCGGTGCTGGCGCAGATCAGGGTGGACTTCATTTTTCAGTATCCACCAGCCCTTTGACGAACCACTTCTGCATCAGCATCACCACCAGCGCGGGCGGCAGCATGGCCAGAATGGCGGTCGCCATGACGATGTTCCACTGCATTTCGGAGTCGCCGCCGGAAATCATGCGTTTGATGCCGATCACCACCGGGTACATGTCTTCGCTGGTGGTCACCAGCAGCGGCCACAGGTACTGGTTCCAGCCGTAAATGAACTGGATGACAAACAGCGCCGCAATCGACGTTTTGGACAGCGGCACCAGCACATCCCAGAAGAATCGCATGGGCCCGGCGCCGTCCATACGCGCCGCCTCCACCAGTTCTTCGGGCACGGTCAGGAAGAACTGCCGGAACAGGAAGGTGGCAGTGGCCGAGGCAATCAGCGGAATGGTCAAGCCCGCGTAGCTGTTGAGCATGCCCAAGTCTGACACCACCTTGTAAGTGGGCCCGATGCGCACCTCTACTGGCAGCATCAGCGTGATGAAAATCGCCCAGAAGAAAAACATGCGAAACGGAAAGCGGAAATACACAATGGCAAACGCTGACAGCAGCGAGATGGCGATCTTGCCAATGGAGATGATCAGCGCCGAAATCAGGCTCACCGTCATCATTCGCGCCACCGGTGCTTTGGAGCCCGAACCACCGCCGGTGCCTTGCAGCGCTGCGGTGTAGTTGTCGATCAGATGCCCGCCGGGCAGCAGCGGCATGGGGGTTTGAACAATCGCCTGAGAGGTCTGGGTGGACGCCACAAACGTCAAATACAGCGGAAACGCCACCACCAGCACGCCCAGCACCAGCACGGCGTGTGACAGAAAGGTCAAAAACGGGCGGCGCTCAACCATCAGTAGTTCACTTTCTTCTCGACAAAGCGGAATTGCACCACGGTGAGCGCGACCACTATCACCATCAGCACCACCGACTGCGCCGCCGAGCCGCCCAGGTCCATGGCCTTGAAGCCGTCAAAGTACACCTTGTAGACCAGAATCGCTGTCTCCTTGCCCGGGCCGCCTTGCGTGGCGGCGTCGATGATGGCGAAGGTGTCAAAAAACGCGTAGACGATGTTGATCACCAGCAAGAAAAACGTGGTGGGTGAGAGTAGCGGGAAAACAATCGTCCAGAAGCGCCGCCAGGGCCGGGCACCATCAATGGCCGCCGCCTCGATCAGCGATTTGGGGATGCTCTGCAGCCCCGCCAGAAAGAACAAAAAGTTGTAAGAGATCTGCTTCCACACCGCCGCCATCACCACCAGCGTCATGGCGTGCTGGCTGTTGAGCAGGTGGTTCCAGTCGACGCCCAGCACGCGCAGCCAGTACGACACCACGCCCACACTCGGGGCAAACATGAACAGCCATAACACCCCGGCCACGGCTGGCGCCACGGCGTAGGGCCAGATCAACAGGGTTTTGTAGGCTAGGGCACCTTTGACGATGCGGTCGGCAAACACCGCCAGCAGCAGGGACACGCTGATGCCCAGCACCGCCACCAGGCTGGAAAAAATGGCCGTGGTGTAAAACGAGGCCAGGTAGGTTTCGTCGTTCCACAGGTTGCGGAAGTTCTCCAGCCCGACAAATTCGACCGAGGTGCCAAAGGCATCCGACTGCTGTACCGATTGCAGCAGCGCCTGCGCCGCAGGCCAGAAGAAAAACAGCGTGATCACCACCACCTGGGGTGCAACCAGCACCCAGGGCAGCCACTTGGAGCGAAAAAAGACGCGCTTTTCCATAAGGCGAAATTCAAAGAGACGGAAAAGGCGTCAGTATCGTCGTCAAACCAGTCAGCTAGCAGCCATCACGCGGCAGGCATCATTTGCCCTTGTTGGCTTTCTCAAACCGCTCCAGCAACACATTGCCACGGGTGACGATGGAGTCCAGTGCTTCTTTGGCGGTCTTTTTTCCGCCCCAGACCTGCTCCAACTCTTCGTCCTCAATGGTGCGGATCTGCACATAGTTGCCCAAGCGGATGCCGCGCGATTTGTTGGTCACCTTGCGGATCATCTGGTTCACTGCCACATCGGTGCCGGGGTTTTGCTGGTAGAAGCCGGACTTTTCGGTCAACTCAAACGCAGCAGTGGTGATGGGCAGGTAGCCGGTGCGTTTGTGGCTCTCGGACTGCACTTCGGGGCTGGAGATGTAGTTGAAAAACTGGGCCACGCCCTTGTAATCATCCGCTTTCTTGCCCGACATCACCCACAGGCTGGCACCGCCAATCACCGTGTTTTGCGGTGCGCCGGGTACATCCGGGTAGTACGGCAGAGGCGCCAGCGCCCAGGCAAACTTGGCGTTTTTCTTCACGTTGCCGTAAAAGCCCGCCGAGGTGGTGATCATGGCGCATTCGCCCGAGATAAAGGTGGCTTCAGGCACGTTTGCGCGGCCTTTGTAGACAAACAGGCCTTGTTTGGCCATGTTGGACAGGTTCTCGATGTGGCGCACATGCAGCGGTGAATTGATCTTCATGCGCGCATCCAGCCCGGCCAGGCCGTTGGACTTGGTGGCGAACTCTACGTTGTGCCAGGCCGAGAAGCTCTCCAGCTGGGTCCAGCCTTGCCAGGCGATGGTCAGCGGGCATTTGTGGCCGCTGGCCTTGAGTTTGGCGGCCGCCAGCGCCACTTCGGGCCAGCTGCTGGGCGCTTTGTTGGTGTCCAGCCCGGCGGCTTTGAAGGCATCCTTGTTGATGTAGAACACGGTGGTGGAGCTGTTGAACGGCATGCTCAGCATCTCGCCGTTGGGGGCGGTGTAGTAGCCACCCACGGCCGAGATGTAGGCCTTGGGATCAAACTTCTGCCCGGCGTCTTTCATCACCTTGGCCACCGGCACGATGGCACCCTTGCTGGCCATCATGGTGGCGGTGCCTACTTCAAACACCTGCAGGATGTGCGGGGCGTTGCCGGCGCGGAACGCGGCCACCGCTGCGGTCATCGATTCGTCGTACGAGCCTTTGTAGGTTGGCACAATTTTGTAGTTGGTCTGGCTGGCGTTGAAACCCTTGGCCAGATCGTTGACCCATTCGCCGTTCACAGCGGTCATCGAGTGCCACCACTGGACTTCGGTCACGGCGTGGGCTGACAGGGCCGACATGGCAGCCAGGGCCATGGTTACAAGTTTTAATTTCATGCAATTCTCCTGGAGGTTAAAGCGCGCAGCATATGTACGCAGTGTGAAAGTCTCGTGACGGAAATATGGCGTTCTGCGTTTGTATGGATTAGACGCAGATTTGGCTCAGGCGGGCATCAGGGTTTCCATCAGGGGCGCGAACACTTGTCCTGAAGCCCTGCCAGAGGTACCACGCCCGCAGTAGGGCAATGCTGCGCTGCGGTAACATCGCCTGCCCAGCCGGAATGCACCTTCGACAGGCCGTTGAACTGCCGTTCTGGCGGCCATCACATCACCCATGAACGCTCCCACCCCGCTCCAGTCCTTGTTGCCTGCAGGCGTTTTTGCGCCGCAAGAGCCGCAACG
This sequence comes from Rhodoferax ferrireducens, assembly GCA_002083775.1. Taxonomy (GTDB): domain Bacteria; phylum Pseudomonadota; class Gammaproteobacteria; order Burkholderiales; family Burkholderiaceae_C; genus Rhodoferax; species Rhodoferax ferrireducens_A. Next base: position 41,604 of record MTEI01000001.1, read on the forward strand.
CATCCGCGAGATTCCGTACAACTACACCTCTTTTTCTGACCGCGAAATCGTCATCCGGCTGCTGGGCGCACCCGCCTGGGACTGGTTGAACCGTTTGCGGGAAGAGCGCCGCACGGGTCGCTCGGCGCGCATGTTGTATGAGGTGCTGGGCGACATCTGGGTGGTGCAGCGCAACCCGTATTTGCAGGACGACCTGCTGGACAACCCGAAACGCCGCGTGCTGCTGGTGCAGGCCTTGCAACACCGCCTGTCTGAAATTGAAAAGCGCCGCAGCCCTGAATCCGACCCCGAGCGCGACGCGCTGGTGGGGCGGCTGCTGGATGCGGCCACCAAGGCCGTGCGGGCGTTTGACGACAACTTTGTGGAAACCGCCACACTGCGGCGCAAGGCGCAGCGGCTGCTGGTCAAACTCACCGCCAAGGACAACATCAAGTTTGACGGCTTGAGCCGCGTTAGCCATGTTACGGATGCCACCGATTGGCGCGTGGAATACCCTTTTGTGGTGCTCACCCCGGACACCGAGGCCGAGATGGCCGCGCTGGTTGCGGGCTGCATTGAGCTGGGCCTGACCATCATTCCGCGTGGCGGCGGCACCGGCTACACCGGCGGTGCGATTCCGCTGACCTGGAAAAGTGTGGTCATCAACACCGAAAAGTTGGAGGCCATGACCGAGGTCGAGATGGTCCGGCTGCCCGGCTTGGATCACGAAGTGGCCACCGTCTGGAGCGAAGCCGGTGTGGTGACCAACCGTGTAGCCCACGCGGCAGAGCGCGCCGGTTATGTGTTTGCGGTCGACCCGACCTCGTCCGAGGCGTCGTGCATCGGCGGCAACATCGCCATGAACGCCGGCGGCAAAAAAGCCGTGTTGTGGGGCACGGCGCTGGACAACCTGGCCAGCTGGCGCATGGTCACACCGCAGGCCGAGTGGCTGGAAGTTACCCGCATCAACCACAACATGGGCAAGATCCATGACGTGGAAGTGGCCAGTTTCGAACTGCAGTATTTCAAAGCCGATGGCAAAACCAAGCTGCGTAAAGAGCGGCTCGACATTCCCGGCAAAACTTTCCGCAAGGAAGGCCTGGGCAAGGACGTCACCGACAAATTCCTGAGCGGGCTGCCGGGTATTCAAAAAGAAGGTTGCGACGGCCTGATCACCAGCGCACGCTGGGTGGTGCACAAAATGCCTGCGCATACGCGCACCGTGTGCCTGGAGTTTTTTGGCAACGCCAAAGACGCCGTGCCGAGCATTGTCGAGATCAAGGACTTCATGTTCGCCGAGCAAAAGCGCAGTGGCGTGTTGCTGGCGGGCTTGGAGCATCTGGATGATCGCTATTTGAAGGCGGTGGGTTACGCCACCAAGTCCAAAAAAGGAGCCCAAGCCAACGGATCGAGCAGCAGCGTGCCCAAAATGGTGTTGTTTGGTGACATCGCCGGTGACAACGCCGATGACGTGGCGCGCGTCACCTCGGAAGTGGTGCGTATCGCCAACTCCCGCAGTGGTGAAGGTTTTATTGCTATCAGTCCGGAAGCGCGCAAAAAGTTCTGGCTGGACCGCAAACGCACCGCTGCCATCAGCAAACACACCAACGCCTTCAAGATCAACGAAGACGTGGTGATTCCGCTGCCGCGTATGGCCGAGTACACCGACGGCATTGAGCGCATCAACATCGAACTCAGCCTGCAAAACAAACTGGCGCTACTTGATGCGCTGGACGAGTTTTTCAACCAGGGCAACCTGCCGCTGGGCCGCCAGGATGACGCGGGCGATATTTCTGCCGCCGAGTTGCTGGAAGACCGCGTGGCCCAGGCCCAAACCCTGTTGGCCGAGGTGCGCGCGTTGTGGTCGGGCTGGCTGCGCGATGTGGCGCCGCTGTTTGGCCAGCTGCAAGACCATTCCCTGCGGGCCAGTTGGAAGACGCAGATTCGCCAGCCGCTGCAGCAGATCTTCAGCGGGCTGGCGTTTGAGCCGATCCTGGCCGAGTGCAATGCCATCCACCAGCGTGTACTCAAGGGGCGCGTCTGGGTCGCGCTGCATATGCACGCCGGTGACGGCAACGTGCACACCAACATTCCGGTCAACAGCGACGACTACGCCATGCTGCAAGCCGCGCACGGCGCGGTCAAACGCATCATGCTGCTGGCGCGCAGCCTGGACGGCGTGATCTCGGGTGAACACGGCATTGGCATCACCAAGCTGGAGTTTTTGACCGACGCCGAACTGCAGCCGTTCATCGACTACAAAGCCAAGGTTGACCCGGAAGGCCGCTTCAACAAAGGCAAGTTGCTCCGAAATACAGAGCTATCAGCCCATACAGATAAAGGGCTGGAGGCCGATTTCTTATATGCCGACCTGACCAATGCCTACACCCCCAGTTTTGGCCTGATGGGGCACGAGTCGCTGATCATGCAGCAGAGCGACATCGGCGCGATTGCCGACAGCGTGAAAGACTGCCTGCGTTGCGGCAAGTGCAAACCGGTGTGCGCCACCCATGTGCCGCGCGCCAATTTGCTCTACAGCCCGCGCAACAAGATTCTGGCCACCTCGCTCTTGGTGGAAGCCTTTTTGTACGAAGAGCAAACGCGCCGTGGCGTCAGCATCAAACACTGGCAAGAGTTTGAAGACGTGGCCGACCACTGCACCGTGTGCCACAAGTGTCTTCAGCCCTGCCCGGTGAACATCGACTTTGGCGACGTGTCCATGAACATGCGCAACCTGTTGCGCAAGATGGGCAAAAAGAGCTTCAGGCCAGCCGGTGCGGCGGCCATGTTCATGCTCAACGCCTCCAGCCCGGAAACCATCAAATTTGCGCGCGCCATGATGACCAAACTGGCGATTCCGGCGCAGCGGCTGGCGGCCGATGTGCTCAAGCTGGTGGCGCGCAAACAGACCAAGGCGCCACCCGCCACGCTGGGTGTGGCGCCGATCAAAGAGCAGATCATCCACTTTGTGAACAAAAAGCTGCCAGGTGGCCTGCCCAAAAAGACCGCGCGTGCCCTGCTGGACATCGAAGACAAAGACTACGTGCCCATCATCCGCGACCCGGGCACCACCACGGCCGAGACAGAAGCGGTGTTTTACTTCCCCGGCTGCGGTTCCGAGCGATTGTTCAGCCAGGTGGGCCTGGCCACGCAAGCCATGTTGTGGCACGCCGGGGTGCAAACGGTGCTGCCGCCGGGCTACCTGTGTTGCGGTTACCCGCAGCGCGGTGGCGGTGACTTTGACAAAGCCGAGAAGATGATCACCGACAACCGGGTACTGTTCCACCGCGTGGCCAACACGCTGAACTATCTGGACATCAAAACCGTGGTGGTGAGCTGCGGCACGTGTTACGACCAGCTGCAGGGCTATGAGTTTGACAAGATCTTCCCCGGCAGCCGCATCATCGACATCCACGAGTATTTGCTGGAAAAACGCATCACCCTGGCCAATGCCGGCGGGTTTTTGTTCCATGACCCGTGCCACAGCCCGATGAAGCTGCAAGAACCGCTCAAAACCGTCAAGGCACTGCTGGGCGACAACGTGATCCAGTCGGACCGCTGCTGCGGTGAATCCGGCACGCTGGCGCTGAACCGGCCTGACATCTCGACCCAGGTGCGTTTTCGCAAGGAAGAAGAGATTCTGCAGGGTGAGGCGCAGCTGCGCGCCAGCGGCGCGGTGGGTGCCAAAGACAACCTGAAGATCTTGACCAGCTGCCCAGCCTGCCTGCAAGGCTTGAGCCGCTTTGGTGAAGACCTGCAAAACGGCCTGCTGGAGGCCGACTACATCGTCGTCGAGATGGCGCGCCAGATTTTGGGCGAGAACTGGATGCCCGAATACGTGCAACGTGCCAACGCCGGCGGCATTGAGCGTGTGCTGGTCTGAGCGCCAACCCAACCGAACACAAGGAGATTTCAGATGGCAGGCCTGCAAAAAGACACCCCCAACCCGGAAAACATCACCGTCCATAGCGCTTCCAAAATGCTGGAAGTCAGCTTTTCGGACGGCGCCACCTTTCGCATCCCGTTCGAGTTGCTTCGCGTGTGCTCTCCGTCGGCCGAGGTGCAAGGCCACGGCCCGGGCCAGGAAACGGTGCAGACCGGCAAGCGCGGCGTGGACCTGATCGCCCTGGAGCCGGTGGGCAATTACGCGGTGCAGCCCACGTTTTCTGACGGCCACAACACCGGCCTGTACACCTGGGAATACCTGTATTTTCTGGGCTCGCAGCAGGACAAGCTGTGGGAAGACTACGCGGCGCAACTCGCCGCCGCCGGTGTCGACCGCGACGCGCCGATGCCCGGCAAAGCCGCCAGCAGTTGCGCCACACACTGATGCGAACGCTGGCCAGCGGCTGCGGGCCAGGCCTACATCACATGCGAGAGATAAGCGCCCAAACGGCCATCTGCAGTGAGGATGTGCTCGGTCAGCCAGCGCTCCAGAAACTGAATGTGTTCTTCTGAAAAGGCTTTGTTCGACGCCATGATTTCCTGCTGAAGCTCCAGGGCGCTTTGAATGAGTTCTTGGTGCTCGGTCTTGTGCTCGGTCAGTTCCGGGTAACGGTGCTTGAGCATCAAGCGCTCCTCGTGGCTGAAATGCCAGACCGTGCAGTTGACCAACTCTGTCAAGGTGGCCGCCAGGTATTCTTTCGACTCCCCTTGCGTGAGAGCATGGTTGAGAATGTTGAAAATGTGGATCAGCTTGCGATGATCGTCATCGATCTCGTCGACGCCCACACTCAGTACGTTGTCCCACACCAGATCTTTCATAAGCCTTCTCCTGCAGCAAACGCCAAAGCCCGACATGGGGTTTGGCTGACATGTGTCACCCTTGATTCCAAAGTGACTATACGCGCCAGATTCACCGTTCTTTCGACATAGATCAAGGAATGCCAGTGGCACGGCACAGAAACCCACGCACCGCCGACCCACTGAGGTCGAGCCAAGGTTCGTATGTCTAATTGCCCTCCAGCCCTTTAAGAGTATGGGCAAGAAGCTACGATTTTTGAATACTCTGGCAAGCGGGTGCGTCAGGTCTCAACCATTGTGATGCGGTGGGGCACGGGTGCGGAATCAGGTCAAGTCAGGTGCCTGTTTGATGTCTCGTTATGATCTGGTCGCACCCACAGGCCATCGATTTCAACGCCCCATCGTGCCCTGTTCACTCACATTGCAGGCTAACCGCTTGCATGGATGCGCCAGTTTGAACCTCGGAGACGATGAGGTTGATTTGCCGTGGATGGTCAGTTTGACCGGCAATTGCATGGAATTTTAAAGACTGGGCGCCCACATAGCGACCCACTGGGACATACTGCCTGACGACAAAATCGTGTTTCAAGAATTCACCCGTGTTCTCACCGGCTTTCACACGCGAGCTATGGTTGTGCTCGGTCACTGTCCAGTACGCCTTCCATTCTCCATTAGTAACCACGGGAGTCACCTTCGCCTCGAACGCATCGGCGCTTTCACTTTGCCGCAGTGTGATTGCGGCCCGCGCCGGTGCCTTCAAGTCGATGACTTGACCAGGAAATCGCCAATTGCGCCAGTCGCGCCCATTGCGCACCAGTTGGGGGGTGTAAATACCGCTCAAGCCGTTAGCCGCGGCTATTTCCTTCTGCCGAACCGTGAACGCAGGGTTGGCAAAACGGTCTTTCCATCCAATGTAGTCCCAATAGGCCACATGAAATGCTTGCGCCACGACGGGTTTGCCCTTGAGGGTTGACAGCCACTGATCTGCTGGTGGGCAGGAACTGCAGCCCTCCGATGTGTAGAGTTCAATCACCGGTATCAATCGATCCCCGGACGCGACTTCACACGCCGCAGGTGCCGCCAAGGCTGCGCAAGGAATCATCCACACGACGACGGATTTGACCAAGGGGCTGCTGCGCATATAAAAAACCTCATACGAGTGGTACTGACGATTAGTCGCAGGACCGCAGGATTCCTTACCAGCCTGTGGGGCCAATCACTTTGCACCTAACTGGCGTTCAAAGTTGAAGGTCAAGAACAGAGCGGAACGTAGACCCGCAAGGCAGCGCTAGCCGCCAATGGCAGCGACCAACCGTTCAGAAGTGGGTCAATCAAGGAAGGCCACCACTGTGTGCGTAAGTGCTAAATCAAACGTAGAAGGCAGCATCCATGATCAACGTTCTTCCTTACACCCCTGAATACGCCGCAGGCGTCGTGTCAGTCATTCTGCCAATCCAGCAATTGGAGTTCGGTGTGCCAATCACGCTGGACGCCCAACCTGACCTGTTGGACATTCCTGGCTTCTATCAAAGCAAGGAAGGCAACTTCTGGGTTGCTACCGCTGGGACGGACGTCGTCGGAACCATCGGCCTGCTTGACATCGGAAACCGACAAGCAGCACTTCGCAAGATGTTCGTCGCCGCCTCTCATAGAGGCTCTGAACACGGGGTCGCAAAGCGACTACTTGACGAACTCCTAGCGTGGTCCTCAAAGAAGGGCATCGTGGAAGTCCTTCTTGGAACCACGGACCGGTTCCTGGCCGCGCACAGGTTCTACGAAAAAAATGGCTTCTATGAGGTAACCAAGTCAAGTCTTCCAGAGACGTTCCCGGTCATGGCCGTAGATTCGAAGTTCTATCGGCGCGCCTTAAGCCAAAATGCCGTCTAACCCTTCGCTGCAGCGGACAGCTTCGCCGCCCGCTGAGCTTAATCGTTGAGCGCGAAACCATAGTATCTAGATGACTGCTGTCTGGAAATTCGACAGTCGGCTTTCAGCCTGAACCTGACCCCCAACACTGCATCCAAATATGTTGAAGGAGGGTGGTGGCGTTTGCGGGCGCGGGCACCATTCGCGTGGGGTGGTGGGTGGCAAGCCATTCGTGCTGGCGAAACAATGGTAAGTCGCTCACCCAATCACTCGCCCGCGAGCGTGGGCCGGAGAACGCGAGCCACGCCGCCCGCTTGGCGTCACCTGAAGAATATATGCATTTTATGCCTCTAGCCCTTACTGGATAAGGGCTGAAAGCTATGAGTTTTATATATTCCAGCAGCCATCCGACAGACTGACCAGCCAAAAAATCACCCCGTGTTGCGCAACCCAGCCGCAATCCCGTTGATCGAGATGTGAATGCCGCGTTTGATGCGCTCGTCGGTTTGCCCGGCACGGTAGCGGCGCACCATCTCCACCTGCAGGTGGTGCAGCGGGTCAATGTACGGAAACCGGTGGCTGATCGAGCGCCGCAGCGCTTCGTTATGCGCCAGGCGCTGCTTGTCACCGGTGATCAACTCCAGCGCATGGGTGGTGCGGTGCCATTCCTGCTCGATGGCGGTAAAGATCTTCTGGCGCAGCTTTTTGTCGGTGACCAATTCGGCGTAACGCGTGGCCAGGGCCAGATCGCTTTTGGCCAGCACCATGTCCATGTTGGACAGCAGGGTTTTGAAAAACGGCCACTGCTGCTCCATGTGTTGCAGCAGTGCCAGGCGTTGCTTTTGCACCTTGGCTGGCGTTTTCTCCTGCTGCGGGTTCAAAAAGTGCTCCACCGCCGAGCCAAAACCAAACCAGCCCGGCAAAGTGAGGCGGCACTGGCCCCAGCTGAAGCCCCAGGGAATGGCGCGCAGGTCTTCGATCTTTTGCGTGGCTTTGCGCGAGGCCGGGCGTGAGCCGATGTTGAGTTCGGCAATTTCGCGAATCGGCGTGGCGCCAAAGAAATAGTCGGTAAAGCCGGGGGTCTCGTACACCAGCGTGCGGTAGGCGGCCATGCTGGCCAGCGAGAGCTCATCGGCAGCTTCCAGGTAGTCGCACGGGGCGGCCTGGGTCGGGTGCAGCAGGGTGGCTTCCAGGGTGGCGGCTACCAGGGTTTCCAGGTTGCGCCGACCAATGTCGGGGTTGGCGTACTTGGAGCCGATCACTTCGCCCTGCTCGGTCAGGCGGATCTGGCCGCGCACCGTGCCGGGCGGCTGCGCCAGAATCGCCTCGAAGCTGGGGCCGCCACCGCGCCCCACTGTGCCGCCCCGGCCATGGAACATGCGCAGCTGGACGAAGTGGCTGTTGCCCGCAGCAGGGTGGTCCCGGTTGATGCCGTCAAACACCTCCACCAGCGCCAGTTCGGCGCGGTACAGCTCCCAGTTGCTGGTGAAAATGCCGCCGTCCTTGTTGCTGTCGGAGTAGCCCAGCATGATGTCCTGCTCGCCATATTGGTCGGGGCTGCCGCGCTGCACCAGCGCCAGCACGCCGGGCAGGGCGTAAAACGCCTGCATGATGCCGGAGGCATGGCGCAGGTCGTCAATGGTCTCAAACAGCGGCACCACAATCAGGTCGGCGGTAGCGCCCTGGCTCAGCGTGCCGCGCATCAGGCCGACTTCTTTTTGCAGCAGCAGCACCTCCAGCAGGTCGCTCACGGTTTCGGTGTGGCTGATGATGTAGTGGCGGATGGCTTGCGCGCCATAACGCTCGCGCATCGACTTGGCGGCCTCAAAAATGCCGATCTCGCTCAGGGTGTGGGCCGAATACTCCGCGCCCATCACGCGCAGGGGGCGGGCGTCGTTGAGCAGGCGCATCAGCAGGGCGCATTTGGCCGGTTCATCCAGCTGGGCGTAGTCAGGCGCAACTTGGGCGGTGGCCAGCAGTTCCACCAACACGGCTTCGTGCTGGTCCGAGCTTTGCCGCAAATCGACCGTGGCCAGGTGAAAACCAAACACCTGGACGGCGCGCATCAGCGGTTGCAGGCGTTGCGCTACCAGCGCCTGGGCGTGGTGTGCCAGCAAGGACGCTTCAATGACCTGCAGGTCGGCCAGGAACTCTTGCGCGCTCGGGTAAGGGTTTTGCGGTGCCACGGCGTGGCGTGCCGCCTCGCCGCCGGTGAGCTCTTTCAGCGTAGCTGCCAGCCGGGCGTAGACGCCAATCAGGGCACGGCGGTAGGGCTCGTCTTTGCGGTGGGCGTTGGTGTCGGGCGAGCGCTCGGCCAGCGCCTGCATCTCGGGCCCAAAAGGCACCAGCAGGGCCGAGAGCGACAACTCACTGCCAAGCTGATGGATTTCGGTCAGGTAATGGCGCAAGGCCACGTCCGCCTGGCGGCGCAGCGCGTGGGTGAGGGTGGTGGCGTTGACATTCGGGTTGCCGTCGCGGTCGCCGCCAATCCACTGGCCCATGCGCAAGAAGTTGGCCACCGGCAGGCTGCCCAAAGCGCGCTCCAAATGGGCGTAAATGCGCGGAATTTCGCGCAAAAAAGTGGATTCGTAATAACTCAGCGCGTTTTCCACCTCGTCAGCTACAGTGAGTTTGGTGAAGCGCAGCAACCGGGTTTGCCACAGCTGCAGCACGCGGGCGCGCAACTGTTCTTCGTTGCTGGCCAATTGGCGCGGTGTCAGGGCGTCGTTGGCCACCTGGTAAGCGGCGGCTTGCGCCAAGATGTCGTCGCGGGCTGCCAACAAGCGGCCAATGGCGCGCTCGGCATCCAGAATGCTTTTGCGCTGCACTTCGGTCGGGTGGGCGGTGAGCACTGGCGAGACAAAGCTGTGCGCCAGCATCTGGCTAATGGCCTCGGGCGTGATGCCACCGCCGGTCAGGCGCTGCAGCGTCAGCTCAATATCACCTTCATGCAGGTCGCCCTGGCGCTCGTGGATGGCGCGGCGGCGGATGTGGTGGCGGTCTTCAGCCAGGTTGGCCAGGTGGCTGAAATAGGTGAAGGCGCGCACCACACTCACGGTTTTGTCACCGCTGAGGGCTTTGAGAAGTTTGCTCAGCGCCTTGTCGGCTTCGTGGTCGGCGTCGCGGCGAAACGCCACCGAGAGCTGGCGGATCTGTTCAATCAGCGCAAAAGCCGCTTCGCCTTCCTGCTGGCGGATCACGTCGCCGAGGATGCGGCCCAGCAGGCGGATGTCTTCAATCAGCGGTTGCTCGGTGTTTTTCGGGCTGGATTTGGCGCGGGGGGTGCTGATTTTGGTCATGTTGGATCTGGAAATGGGCGTGCTTTTGTCAAGCAAGACTCATGCTAGCATCCCCGTTTCCATTGAAATAACGAAGAGGTTACGGCTGCGCGCCACACGTCTATGAGTAAATTCACGATCGCCACCAGAGAGAGTCGCTTGGCCATGTGGCAGGCTGAGCATGTGCAGGCCATTTTGACCAACATGGGCCATTCGGTCGCCATTTTGGGCATGACCACCCTGGGTGACCAGATTCTGGACCGTGCGCTGAGCCAGGTGGGTGGCAAAGGCCTGTTCACCAAAGAGCTGGAAGTGGCGCTGGAAGACGGCAGCGCCGACCTGGCGGTGCATTCCCTCAAAGACGTGCCCATGGAGTTGCCCGAGGGCTTCAACCTGGCCTGCGTGATGGAACGCGAAGACCCGCGCGATGCGTTTGTCTCGCCGCATTACGCCAACTTGGCGGCGCTGCCGCTGGGCGCTGTGGTGGGCACCTCCAGCCTGCGCCGCATGGCCTTGCTGCGCGCGCTGCGCCCCGATTTGAAGATTGAACCCCTGCGCGGCAACCTCGACACCCGCCTGCGCAAGCTCGACGAAGGTCAGTACGACGCCATTGTGCTGGCCGCCGCTGGCCTGAAACGCCTGAAACTTGAAGCCCGCATTCGCGACATTTTTGAGCCTGAAGTGCTGCTGCCCGCCGCCGGGCAAGGTGCTTTGGGCATCGAGGTGCGCAATGACGGTGCCGAGATCACCGCGGCGGTGACGCACCTGATCCACCAGCCCACCTGGCTGGCAGTGGCCGCTGAGCGCGCGGTGAGCCGGGCCATGGGTGGCAGTTGCTCCATGCCGCTGGCGGCCTACGCCACGCTGCAGGGTGATGTGTTGACCATCAACGCTGCCTGGGGCGACACGCAAAACAAGCTGCCCTTGGTGCGCGCTTGCGAAACCGGGCCGGTCACCGACCAGGCCAGTGCCGCAGCGTTGGGTCAGCGTGTGGCCGAGGCGCTGATGGCCGGTGTGCTGGCACAAGGCGGCAGCCTGGAGCACCTGGACAAGGCCGAGGTGCTCAGGGCCTAAACATGCGTGTGATCGTGACCCGGGTGCAGCCGCAAGCTGCGCGCTGGGTGCAACTGCTGTCGCCCCGGTTTGATGCCGTGGCTCTGCCGCTGCTGCAAACCAGTGCCCTGCCAGACCCCTCGGCGCTGAAAACCGTGGCTGAACACTGGGCGGACTACGCCGCGGTGATGTTCGTCAGCAGCCATGCGGTGGATTTCTTTTTTAAGGAAAATCAGGCTCTAGCCCTTATGTACAAAGGGCGAGTAGCTCCTGAAACCAGAGTATGGGTGACCGGGCCAGGAACACGCGCCACGGTTCTGGCGCAGGGTGTGCCTGCTTTGCGGGTCGATTCGCCGCCCGAGACGAGCGGTCAATTTGATTCAGAGGCGCTGTGGCAGCAGGTTCAGGGCCAGATCTCTCCCGGTGCCCGGGTGCTGATCGTGCGCGGTGACCTGCGCGATGACGGCACGCCGGATGAACGGCTCGCAACCGATGCCCTCCCCGTGTCGGGCACGCCCGGTGCCGGGCGCGACTGGCTGGCGCAGAGCTTGCAGCAGGCGGGCGCGGTGGTGGACTTTGTGGTGGCGTACCAGCGTGGCGCGCCGGTTTGGGAACAGGCCGAGCAAGACCTGGCCAGGCAAGCCGCAGCCGATGGCTCGGTCTGGTTGTTCAGCAGCGCGCAAGCCGTGATGCACCTGCCCACGGTGTTGCCTGGTCAGAGCTGGGCCCGTGCCCGTGCGGTGGCCACCCATGCGCGGATAGCGCAGGCAGCGCGCTCGCTCGGCTTTGCGATGGTGGCTGAGTCACGCGCCACTCTGAGCGACGTGGTGGCCTCTATAGAATCGTTGGCATGACCGATGTCAAATCTACCAACCCTGAGCACCTGAGCGAGACGCCGGGGCAGCCTGCCAACGCTGTGGGCCCCCAGCCTGCCGCCAGCCAGCCATCCGCTGCAGCGCCCGCTGTGAACAGCGCGCTGCTCTGGCTGGGCGCCGTGGGCGCTGTTGCCTTGCTGGCGACCATTCTGCTGTGGCAAAAGGTCAACAACATGCAGGAGCAATTGGCCCAGCAAAGCGCCGAGGCCCAAGGCAAATCGCAAGAGGCACAAACGCTTTCGCGCCAAGCCCTGGCGCTGGCGCAGGAAACCGTGGCGCGGGTGGCGGTGCTCGACGCCCGTTTGAGCGAAGTCGCCCTGCAGCGCGGCCAGCTTGATGAGCTGATGCAAAGCCTGTCGCGCTCGCGCGATGAAAACCTGGTGGTGGACATTGAAGCGGCGCTGCGTCTGGCGCAGCAGCAGGCCGAACTCACCGGCACGGTGGAGCCGCTGCTGGCGGCCCTGAAAAGTGCCGACCAGCGGGTGGCACGTGCGGCCCAGCCGCGCCTGGCGCTGCTGCAGCGTGCCCTGGCGCGTGACATCGAGCGGGTCAAGTCGGCCGCTGTGAGCGACACCCCCAGCATGTTGGTCAAGCTGGATGAATTGGTGCGCCTGGCCGATGAGCTGGTGCTGGCCAACGCCGTCGGTCCGGCGCCAAAGAAGGCTGACAAGCCTCAGGCGGCCGCCTCCAGGCCGCTTGACCAGTGGCAAAAAGCCTTGCAGCAGGTGCTGGGTGAGGCCAGCAACCTGGTGCGGGTGAGCCGTGTGGAGGCGCCAGACGCAGCCTTGCTGTCACCCGAGCAATCGTTTTTTGTCCGCGAAAACTACAAGCTCAAATTGCTCAACGCCCGCCTGGGGCTGTTGTCGCGGCAAATTGACTCCGCCCGGGCAGACCTCATCGTCGCCCAGGATGTGCTGGGCAAGTATTTCAACAGCTCGGCCCGGAGCACCCGCACGGCGGCGGCCCTGTTGCAGCAGTTGCAGCTGCAAATGCGCCAGCTGCAGATTCCCAGGGTGGATGACACGCTGGCGGTATTGGTCACTGCGGCGGCGGGGCGCTAGGCCATGCGTTTGACGCTCTGGTTCCTGGGCTTGTTCGGCATCGCGGTGGCGCTGGCGCTGTTTGCCAGCACCAACCCCGGCACCGTGACCGTGTTCTGGCCGCCGTACCGGGTGGATGTGTCGCTGAATCTGGTGATTCTGGCCCTGATGCTGGTGTTTGGGCTGGTGCACATGGCGCTCAAAGGTCTGTCGGCGCTGTTTGCCATGCCGGGTCAGGCGCGCTCTTGGCGGCTGCGCTACCAGGAGCGCCTGATGCATTCGGCGTTGCTGGACGCCTTGTCGCACATGGTGGCCGGGCGCTTTATTCGTGCCCGCAAAGGGGCTGAGCTGGTGTTGGCGCGCGAGGCTGCCATCACGCGGGGTGGCGAGGTCTGGCCTGACGCGGCCCGTCTGCGGGTGCTGGCACATTTGCTGGCAGCTGAAAGCGCCCAGGCGCTGCAGGACAAAAAAGGCCGTGAAGTTCATTTTCAGCAGGCACTGGCCGAGTCGGCCAGTGCCGAGGCCAGCGGCACCCGCGATGGTGTGCAGCTGCGTGCGGTGCGCTGGTCACTGGAAGACCGGGACCCAGGCGCGGCGCTGAACTGGCTGGCACAGTTGCCCTCCGGCGTGGCACGCCGCACCGTGGCACTGCGGTTGCGCCTGAAGGTGGCGCGCTTGGCAGGCCAGAACGACCTGGCCCTGGAGACCGCGCGCCTGCTGGCCAAGCACAAGGCGTTTTCTGAAGGCGCGGCGCAAAGCCTGGTGCGCGCCCTGGCGCTGGAGTACATCCAGACGGCCCAGGAGCCCGATCGGCTGATCCAGATCTGGACGCGTCTGGAGGCGGCAGAAAGAGCGGTGCCCGAAGTGGCCACCTCTGCCGCTGGCCGCTTGCTGCGCCTGGGGGGTGATGTGCGCCAGGCGTTTGACTGGCTGTTGCCGGTGTGGGAGCGCCTGGTGAATCCGGCGCAGGGCGTGAGCCAGGAGCAGAAGATTGTGCTGATCCGGATTCTGGAAAACGGCTTCTCTGCGGCCGGTGCGGGCGTCGATACGCTGTGGCTGTCCCGCATCGAACGGGCCCAGCAGGCGGCGCCGGGCGACGCGTCGCTGCAATACCTGGCCGGGGTGGCATGCCTGCACCTGCAACTCTGGGGCAAAGCCCAGCAGCTGATTCGCCAGGCCCTGCCGCGGCTGGAAGACACGGGCTTGTTGACGCGTGCCTGGCAGGTGCTGGCTGAACTGGCGCAGCGCCAAGGGGACGAGCCCCAAGCCATGGCCGCCTGGAAAAGTGCCGCCCAAGTCAGCGCGCGGCGAAAAATCTGATAGCCAGGCCGGGCGGCCAGATCTGGATTGGGCGGTCGGTGGTGGTGACATTTGCGTGACTTGGCCGCTTTTCAGGTCTATGATTTGCCCATGAGTACATTCATTGAACACATCGTCAAGCTGACGAACCACCGAGACCGCGACCTGCTGGAACTCACACTCTCCAAAGCGTTGATCGACCTGCTGCCGCTGGAGCGCATTGTGATTGCGCGCGTGATGCGCGAAGACGGCGTCAGCCGCTGGCTGGAAGTGGCTCGGCTCGATGCCAAGGGTGGTGGCCGGGTGATTGACCCGCAGCGTGTTGATTTTCAGTCTCTGGTGAAGCTCCAAGATGCCTCTGACCGCTTCAAGTGCCTGCAAAGCCGCAGTCTGGTGGAAGTGGCCTGGGCCGGGCCCGAGGGTCCACGCATCACCTTGTTGCCCTTGTTTTCGGACTCTCGGCTGGAAGACTCTGGCGTGCTGGAGCTGCATTCCGAAGCACCGCTGAATCCCGACGATCTGGCTCTGGTGGAAGCTTTGCGCCAGGTTTATCGCAACATGTATTCGCTGCTGGAATACAGCGACCGCGATCCGCTGACCGGGTTGCTCAACCGCAAGTCACTCGATGACGCTTTTTACAGCGCCGTTCTCGAAGATCTGGACGGCACCGCACCGGCCATGGACAGCGCGCCAGACCAGGAGCGTCGGCACCGGGTGCCAGCCAATTATTGGCTGGGTTCCGCGTCCATTGACAACTATGACCTGATCAGCGACAAGCATGGCCCCGGCGCGGGGGAAGAAGTCTTGTTGCGTGTTGCCCGCATCATGGGCAGCACTTTCAGAACCTATGACCGGCTTTACCACTTTGGGGTGGAGAAGTTTGGTGTGCTGATGCATTGCCCGGATGAGGCGCTGGTGCTGTCGGCGTTTGAGCGTTTTCGTGCCGGTGTCGAGAAGACCCACTTTCCCCAGGTGGGGCGTGTCACGGTCAGCTGCGGGTTCACCACCGTCAGAGCCGATGATTCGCCCGCCAGCGCGCTGGACAATACGGAACGTGCGGTGGACTTTGCCCGTCGTGGCGGTGGCAACAAAGCCTGCAGCCACCCTGGCCTGGTGCGTCGCGGGTTTTTTGGCCCGGTGCCGGTGCTCGACGAGGATGCCGTGGTCGCTTGAGGCTGGTCGTGGCCATGAAAAAGGGCACCTGAGGTGCCCTTTTTTGATAGCAAACGTCCCTTTCGGGATAGGGGTCTACTGAGTTTCTGTCTGCTCAAACGGTAGTGTCATGTTGCGCAAGTCGCGGCGGGTTTCCACCAGCACCAGCGGCCGGTCATCGGTGGTTACCAGGGGTGGGCGCTCACGCGGAACATGCACCAGTTCTGGCTGCGCTGCGATGGCCGCTTGTGCGGCTGCGACCTTCTCGGCGTCGGACAGCACCCAGCTCAAGCCGCTGCTTTGCGCCAGTTGCGCCAAGTCCGCCAGCGGCAGGTGGTAAGCCTGGACCTTGGGCATGCCGCTGGGGGCAGCCGCCGGGGCGACAGCGACTGCGGGCGCCTGGAGAGCTGGCGTCGCAACAGGCTTGGCCGGCACAGGTTCTGGCACGGTAGGAGCGGCTACCGCGGCAGGGGTGGTGACAACCGCTTCGGCAACGGCTGGCGCTGGCGCGGGTTCAGCGGCTACCGGCGCGGGCACTGGCTCGGCGGCCACGGGTGCCCGAACTGTTGCTGCTGGCATTGGCGCGCTGGCAGCCGGGGTGCTGAAGTACGACTTGCGGGGAGCCGCATTGTCCTCGGCAGCGTCTGGTGCAGTGCCCAAAGGCAGGTCAGCCTGTGCATCGCTCAGTGCTGCGCCTTCGCCAGTGGGGCGATCGGTGCGTTCACCGCGGGGTTTACGCTCGCGGCCATAACGGTCACGGGAGCGTTTCTCACGCGGGGCGGCGTCATTGCGCTCACCAGCGTCACCCGCAGGCTGTTCGCCTTCTGCGGCTGTGCTGGCGTCAGTGGCTTGGGGGGTAGGGGCCGCGTTGTTGGCCGCAGCTTGGTCAGCGCCTTCCAACGGGCGGCCTTCGGCATCCAGACGGGGACCGCGCGGTGGACGGCGTTCACCACGGGAGGGCCGACCATTGCGCTCCTGGCGCGGCTCGTTACGGCCCGCTTCGTTGCTGCTGGCGGGCACCTGTGCTTCACCTTCCAGCGCGACAGTCTCGGTGCCCAGCGGGTTGGCCTGGCTGTCAGAGCGCTCGCGCGGGCCGCGGTCGTTGCGCTCGCCGCGCTCAGTGCGTTCACCGCGTTCGGGGCGGTTGCCACCCCTTTCGCCGCGATCACCGCGATTGGCGCGGCCGTCCGGACGCCCATCGGTGCGGCCTTCAGGGCGCCCGTCACGGCCATTGCGATTTTCACCACGTGGGCTGCGGCCGCCTTCGGGGCGATCACCGCGGGGTTCATTGCGGCGGCTGGCGTCACGGCCCTGGGTGCGTCCGCCCGGCTGGGCGGCACGTGGTTCGGGGGCGGGTGGGGCGACAGGCGCGGGCGCTTTGGCCACAGGTGCTGCTACGGGGGCTGGCGCCAACAGGTTTTTCAGCCAGCCGAAAAAGCCTTTTTCAATCACCACAGGTGCTGCCACCGGGGGCTTGGGCTGCTGCGTTACCGGGGGTGTATGGGGCACCTGGGCGACGGGTTCGGGTTTGGGTGGAGCCACCGGCGCGGGTGCATCGGGCAGCACACCCTTGATCACCGGGGTTTGCCGGTTGGTGGGTTCCTGGGCGCGGCGGGTCACGGCGGTGACGTCTTCCACCTCTTCGGCCATCTTGTAGCTGGCGGTGATGTTGTCCAGCCGTGGGTCGTCGTGTTTCAGTCGTTCGAGCTTGTAGTTGGGTGTTTCCAGCGATTTGTTGGGCACCATCAGCACGTTGATGCGCTGCTTGAGTTCGATCTTGGCGATCTCAGTCCGCTTTTCGTTGAGCAGGAACGAGGCCACCTCCACTGGCACCTGGCACAACACCGACGCCGTGTTGTCCTTGAGCGATTCTTCCTGGATGATGCGCAAGATTTGCAGCGCGCTGGACTCGGTGTCACGGATGTGGCCAGAGCCACCGCAGCGCGGGCAGGGGATGGAGGCACCTTCGCTCAGAGCCGGGCGCAGGCGCTGGCGGCTCATCTCCATCAGGCCAAATTTGCTGATGGAGGCAAACTGCACCCGCGCGCGGTCTTGCCGCAGCGCGTCGCGCAGGCGGTTTTCCACTTCGCGGCGGTTTTTGCTTTCTTCCATGTCAATGAAGTCGATGACGATCAGGCCACCCAAGTCACGCAAACGGGCCTGGCGCGCCACTTCGTCAGCGGCTTCCAGGTTGGTGCGGGTGGCGGTTTCCTCGATGTCGCCGCCTTTGATGGCGCGCGCCGAGTTCACGTCCACCGACACCAGCGCTTCGGTGTGGTCGATCACGATGGCGCCGCCGGACGGCAACGTCACCGTGCGGGCATAGGCGGTTTCGATCTGGTGTTCGATCTGGAAACGGCTGAACAGCGGGGCGTCGTCACGGTAACGTTTGACGCGGGCGGCGTGCTCCGGCATGACGTGGGCCATGAACTGCTGGGCCTGGTCATACACGTCGTCGGTGTCGATCAGGATGTCGCCAATGTCGTTGTTGAAGTAGTCGCGTATGGCGCGGATCACCAGGCTCGATTCCTGATAGATCAGGAAAGCGCCTTTGCCACCTTTGGCGGCACCGTCAATCGCGGTCCAGAGTTTCAGCAGGTAGTTCAAGTCCCACTGCAACTCAGGCGCGCTGCGGCCAATGCCGGCGGTGCGGGCGATGATGCTCATGCCGTTGGGGTATTCGAGCTGGTCCAGCGCTTCTTTGAGTTCGGCGCGGTCTTCACCCTCAATGCGGCGGCTGACACCACCGCCCCGCGGGTTGTTGGGCATCAACACCACATAACGGCCAGCGAGTGACACAAAGGTGGTGAGCGCTGCGCCCTTGTTGCCGCGTTCTTCTTTCTCGACCTGGATCAGCAGTTCCTGGCCTTCACGGATCACATCCTGGATGCGCGCCTGGCTGACCGAGACATTTTGCTGAAAGTAGGTTTTGGAGATTTCCTTGAACGGCAGGAAGCCGTGGCGTTCTTCGCCGTAGTCCACAAAGCAGGCTTCCAGCGACGGCTCGACGCGGGTCACGACGGCCTTGTAAATGTTGCCCTTGCGCTGTTCGCGCCCTTCAATTTCGATTTCGTAGTCGAGCAGTTTCTGCCCGTCCACCACCGCCAGGCGGCGTTCTTCCGCTTGGGTGGCGTTGATCAGCATCCGTTTCATGGGTAGCGTTCCTTCAATTCAAATATCAAACAACAAGCTCATGCCGAGCTTTTGATACACAAACTGACGCTTTGAAATGCGGAGGAAACTGCCGTAGACCCTCAGCTCACACAGTGAGCGGGGGGTGGTGGCGCGTGGAGGGGAGTCATCGGGTCTGTGGGGATTTTTGCTATTGATCTAATAGCTATACGCGCCGGTTTGACGGGCGCTGATGGCCGACGTGCGCCAACAAACAGCACGTGTACGCGCTGCAGGCAAAAACACATCAGGGACATCAACACAAACATATCACTTCATTCCGCTCACAGTCCAGGACTGCAAGTTTTGGTTATTCCGTATCAGGATTTCAAGGCATCGTTTTAACCCTTCACCTTCACTGCCACGGGCGACATGCGCTCACCTGTTTGCAGCCTGGATGTCAGGCGGTACCGACTTTTCTGGCAGTGCAGGCGGCGTGTGAATTAAACTTCACCCAACCAACGAATTAACTTTCTGTTAAATCAACCACTTACAGCACATTGCCAGTGAAAGTCATTATAGGGGGCAAACCCGTTTTATCAGCTCCCAAAGTGGAAACCGTTTGCGTGGACGAGGACATGGCAGGCCAACGTGTGGACAACTTCCTCATCCGCCACCTCAAGGGTGTTCCCAAAACCCACATCTACCGCATGATCCGCAGTGGTGAGGTGCGCGTCAACAAGGGCCGGGTGGGTGCCGACACGCGCCTGCAGGCGGGTGACCTGTTGCGTGTGCCACCGGTGCGCATCTCGGAACGGGTGGCTGAAAAAGAACAGGCGATGGCGGCCCACGTGGCGCAGGGTGCCCCGGCCCGGGACTTCCCGGTGCTGCTCGAAGACGACAGCCTGATCGCCATCAACAAGCCCGCCGGCGTGGCGGTGCACGGTGGCTCCGGCGTGAGTTTTGGCGTGATTGAACAGCTGCGCATGGCGCGACCTGGCGCGAAATTCCTCGAACTGGTGCACCGGCTGGACCGCGAAACCAGCGGGATTTTGCTGGTGGCCAAAAAACGCAGCGCGCTCACCAACCTGCAGGACCAGTTTCGCGCGCGTCAGACTGGCAAGACCTATCTGGCGATGGTGAAGGGCGCCTGGCCCGCCAAACTCAAGGTGCTGGACAAGCCGCTGCACAAGTATTTGCTGGATAGCCAGGACGCTCAGGCGGGTGAACGCCGCGTCAAAGTGGTCTCGCGTGACGACCCGGACGGCATGCCTTCGGTGACCTTGGTGAAGGTGCGTGCAGCCAGCGCAGACTACTCCCTGCTCGAAGTCACCATCAAGACCGGGCGCACCCACCAGATTCGCGTGCATCTGGCCAGCGAGGGCCACCCGATTCTGGGCGACGACAAATACGGCGACTTTGAACTCAACAAAACTCTGGCCCGGGCGAACGCACAACCGGGTCTCAAACGCATGTTTCTGCACGCCTGGCGGCTGCAGTTGCACCACCCTGCCACAGGTGAGCCGCTGGCCTTGCTGGCCGACCTGGCACCTGAGCTGGCCCGGTTTTGCGCGGCCGCCTTGCCACCACCACCCCAACCCAATACCTTATGACCCCACGTCGTTATGACCTGATCGCCTTCGACTGGGATGGCACCCTGTTCGACTCCACCGCCATCATTGCCCGCTGCATCCAGGCCGCGGTGCGTGATGTGGGTGGCAAGGAGCCCACTTTTGAAGCCGCCTCGTATGTGATCGGCATGGGGCTGATGCAGGCCCTGGCGCATGCCGCCCCGGACGTGCCCACAGCGCTTTACCCGACCCTGGGTGACCGGTATCGGCATCATTACTTTGCCATCCAGCACGACATCAGCCTGTTTGAAGGTGTGCTGCCGCTGCTGGACGACTTGAAGGCGCGCGGTCATCTGTTGGTGGTGGCCACCGGCAAAAGCCGGCGCGGGCTGGATGAGGCGCTGAGCACCTCGGCGCTGGCGGGTGTGTTTGATGCCTCGCGCACCGCGGACCAGACCGCCGGCAAGCCCGACCCGCTGATGCTGCGTGAGCTGATGGCGGAGTTTGACGTACCGCCCGAGCGAACTCTGATGGTTGGTGACACTACCCACGACCTGCAGATGGCGCTCAACGCCGGCTGCTCCAGCGTGGGGGTCAGTTACGGTGCCCATGACCACGCCGTCTTTGATGCGTTGGCACCGCTGTATGTGGCGCACAGTGTGCGCCAGTTGCACGACTGGATGCTGGCGCATGCCTGACACCCTCAAGACGATGGAGCCGATGCACGCCATGATCCGGTCCGGCGAGCCTGTTCTGCTGTGTGATTCCGGCGACTTGGCTGACGGCGGGGCTGGCGTGCCGTTTGAAGTGGTGTACCTGACCGAGTCCTGCCACGCTTTCGCGGTGCGTTACCAGGGCACGGTCTATGCTTATCTGAACCGATGCACCCACGTGCCGATGGAACTGGACTACCAGCCCAACCAGTTTTTTGACCTGACTGGTCACTGGTTGATCTGTGCCACCCACGGTGCCCTGTATGCGCCGCAAACCGGCCAGTGTCGCCTGGGGCCGTGCCGGGGTGGTCTGGTCAAGATCGAGGTCAGCGAGGCCGATGGCCAAGTGCACTGGCATACTTCCGACAAACTTCAACCCGAAAAACCACTATGACCGAACCTGTTGACGACGACAAAGCTGGCCCGAAGCCCTCGTCAGAATATATGCCAAATCAGGCTCAAGCCCATACAGATAAAGGGCGAGTAGCTTCCGATAGCGTAGCAAATTCTGCAGGTGCGGGCAGCTGGGAGCGTGCCACTTTGGAGAAACTGGCGTTTGCCACGCTGCACGAGCAGCGCCTGGCGCGGCGCTGGCGCATCTTCATCCGCTTGTCGTGGCTGGTCTTCCTGGTCGCACTGGCTTGGTTCGGGTTCCAACAGACGGAGGGCCAGGCCGACGTGAGCAGCCCGCACACGGCAGTGGTCGAGATCAAGGGTGAAATCGCCTCGGGCATGGAGGCCAGTGCCGAACTGATCCTCTCCTCGGTGCGCACGGCATTTGAAGACACCGGCGCGCAAGCGGTGGTGTTGCTGATCAACTCGCCGGGCGGCAGCCCGGTGCAGGCGGGCATCATCAACGACGAAATCCGCCGCCTCAAGGCCTTGCATCAGAAACCGGTGTATGCCGTGGTGGAAGAGTCGTGTGCCTCAGCGGCGTATTACATCGCCGTTTCAGCCGACAAAATCTATGTCGACAAGGCCAGCATTGTTGGCAGCATTGGTGTGCTGATGGACGGTTTTGGCTTCACCGGGCTGATGGAGAAGCTGGGCGTAGAGCGGCGCCTGATGACCGCCGGCGAGAACAAGGGCTTTCTGGACCCGTTCAGCCCGCAGACCGAGCCGCAGCGCGAATATGCCCAGGCCTTGCTCAACCAGATTCACCAGCAGTTCATTGACGCGGTCAAAGCTGGTCGCGGTGGGCGCCTGAAAGAGACACCTGAAACCTTCAGCGGCTTGTTCTGGAGCGGCCAGCAAGCCATTGCGCTGGGCCTGGCCGACGAACTGGGCAGTGTTGACTATGTGGCGCGTGAGGTGGTCAAAGCCGAGGAAATCATCGACTACACCCGTCGCGACAACGTGGCCGAGCGCCTGGTCAAGCGTTTTGGTGCGGCGGTGGGCTCGGCGGCGGTGCAGGCGGCCAAGTCACCTGCAGCGGTGCGCTGACCGCTCAGCGTCCGATGGCAAACACGGCCGGGGTCGCATTGTTCAGTGGGCCGGTTTTTTTCTTCCAGTTTTTCACGCTGTCACTCACCAGTTGCGCACGCACCAAAGTCAGCCCTGACCCAATGGCCAGGCGGGTATTATGCTGCAATGTCTGTAGCAAGGCTTGCAGCATGGCCAGATTGCGGTAGGGCGTTTCGATGAACAACTGGGTTTGCCCGCTGCGTAGCGCCAGCGCTTCAAGTTCGCGAATGCGTCCGGCGCGATCAGCCGGGTCTTGCGGCAGGTAACCGACAAACGCAAAGTTTTGTCCGTTCAGCCCGCTGGCCGCCAGGGCGAGCAACAGCGACACCGGCCCCACCAGCGGCTTGACCTGGATGCCGAAATCATGCGCGGCACGCACGACCGACGAGCCCGGGTCGGCGATGGCGGGCATGCCGGCTTCGCTGATCAGGCCCAGGTCATGCCCATCCAGCGCGGGTTGCAGCAGGTGGCGGGCGTCAAAGTGACCGTTGTGGTCGCCTTTTTTGTGTACTTCACGCGGCAACTCCACCAACTGCATCTCTTGAATGCTGCAGCACAGCGGTGTGACCTCATGGATGCGTTTGAGGTAAGCGCGGGCCGATTTGGCGTTTTCGCACACCCAGTGACGCAGGCCCGCGGCGGCCTGCAGTGTGCCCAGCGGCAGCGTGGCTTGTAAATCTGGCGTTTCGTCGCAGCCAAAATCCAGCGGCGCGGGCACCAGGTACAGCGTGCCCGGGGTCAGGGTCGAAGTGTTGGTCATAGTCATAACAACGTGATGCCAGCGGCTTCGATCATGCGGATGGTGCGGATCAGCGGCAGACCGATCAGCGCCGTCGGGTCGTCGTTATCGATGTATTCCAGCAGCGTGATGCCCAGGCCCTCACTTTTGGCGCTACCGGCGCAGTCGTAAGGTGTCTCAGCCAGCAGGTAGGCTTCAATCTGTGCATCGCTCAATTCTCGAAACTTCACTTTGACCTGGGCCAGCTCGGTCTGGGCAAAGCCGGTTTCCCGGCAAACCACCGCCACAGCGGTCTGAAACACCACGGTCTTGCCGCGCATGGTCTGCAATTGATGGACGGCGCGGGCATGGTTGCCAGGTTTGCCCAGGGTCTGGCCGTCCAGGTCCGCCACCTGATCCGAGCCAATCACCACCGCGCCAGGATGGGCCTGTGCCACCGATTGCGCCTTGGCCAGCGCCAGGCGGCAGGCCATGTCTGGCGGCGATTCTCCTGGCAGCGGGGCTTCGTCGACCTCCGAGGCGACAACCGAGAAGGGCAAACACAAGCGCTCCAGCAATTGGCGGCGGTAGACCGAGGTGGAGCCGAGGATCAGGGGGCGTTGGGGTTTGGATGACATGCCGTGATTCTCTTACACTGCGTCTCATGACCGAACACACGCATCCCCCTTATCTCGATGTCAAAAACGCAGCGCAGGCCAGTCTGCACTTGGAAGGCCACGATAAGCTCTCGAATTACGAGCGTCTGACCCATGAAGCTAAAGGGCTGGCAGCTAACAACCCGTTGCATTGGACGGCACTGACCGAGCTGCGCGCCGATGTCTCCGGGCAGCCCGCAGCATGGTTGCGCTTGACAGTGACCACCTCCTTGCCGCAAATTTGCCAACGTTGTCTGGAGCCGGTGGATGTGGCGGTTCAGCTCGAGCGGGAGTTCCGGTTTGTCGAGAGCGAGGCGGTGGCTGAGGCGCAGGACGACGACTGTGAAGAAGATTTGCTGGTCACCAGTCGCGAGTTTGACCTGGCGGCGCTGATTGAAGACGAGGTGCTGCTGGCCATGCCGCTGGTGCCGCGCCATGACACCTGCCCGGTCAACGTCAAGATGGTGGCGGCGGACCCAGACTTTGACGCCCCGGTCGAGAAACCCAATCCGTTTGCCGTGCTGGCGCAGCTCAAGGGCAAGGATTGATCCGGGCATGGGCTTGTCTTGGCGGCATGGCTTGGGTTATACTCTACAGCTTTTGCGCAACAGACCTGCGTGCATCTCAATAACCCCAAGCTGCCTGATTGCAGGTGGCTTTACAGTCTTTAGGAGCGGAACATGGCCGTCCAACAAAACAAGAAGTCACCTTCCAAGCGCGGTATGCACCGTTCACACAACGCCTTGGTGGTGCCCGGCATTGCCGTGGAACCCACCACCGGTGAAACACACTTGCGTCACCACATCAGCCCGACAGGTTTTTACCGTGGTCGCAAGGTGCTGAAGACCAAGTCTGAAGCCTGACCCGCGTTGAACGCATTCTTAGGCCCGTGGCTACCTTAGCGTGTAGCCCCGGGCCTTTGCATTTGTGGCTTGATTTGTTGGGTTAGGTTCTCCTTGGTTCGTTTTGACGCCTGCTGGTTGTAGCTATTCATGATCACTATCGCTGTTGACTGTATGGGGGGCGACCACGGCCCTCGCATCACCCTGCCTGCTTGTACCCGTTTTCTGGAGCAATACCCTGAAGCCAGGTTGATTGTGGTGGGGTTGCCTGAAAGCATGAAGGGCTACACCCACCCGCGAGCCACCGTGGTGCTGGCCAGTGAGGTGGTCACCATGGATGATCCGCTGGAAGTGGCCCTGCGGCGCAAAAAAGACTCGACCATGCGGGTTGCGATCACGCAAGTGAAAGACGGCGCGGCCCAGGCGGTGGTGTCGGCGGGCAATACCGGCGCCCTGATGGCCATCTCGCGTTACGTCCTGAAAACCCTGGAAGGCATCGACCGCCCCGCCATCGCCGGTCAGATTCCCAATGCAAAAGGCCTGGGCACCACGGTGCTGGACATGGGGGCCAACGTGGATTGCACGGCCGAGCATCTGGTGCAGTTTGCGGTGATGGGCTCAGCCTTGGTGTCTGTGCTGAGCGGTAACGAAACCCCGACCGTGGGTTTACTCAATATTGGTGAAGAGGCCATCAAAGGTAACGAAGTCATCAAAAAAACGGGTGAATTGCTGCGAATTGCCTCCAAAACAGGCGATCTCAATTTCTATGGCAATGTCGAAGGCAATGACATTTTCAAAGGAACAGCGGATATCGTGATCTGCGACGGCTTTGTGGGTAACGTGGCTTTAAAAGCCAGCGAGGGCTTGGCCGGGATGATCGTGGACTTCCTGAAAAAAGAGTTTTCGCGCAATATTTTCACCAAAATGTCAGCTTTTGTGGCTTATCCCGTTATATCAGCGCTTAAAAAACGTATGGACCATCGCCGTTACAACGGTGGTGCCTTGTTGGGCTTGCGTGGTCTGGTATTCAAGAGCCACGGCTCTGCCGACGAGATGGCGTTTGGCTTCGCTTTGGCTCGGGCGTATGATGCGGCCCGCAACGATCTGCTGGAGCAGGTGCGCATCCGGATCGCCCATGCAGCGCCCTTGTTGGTGCCAGCAGACCACCGAGAATTGAGCGAAGCCGCTGTTTTAGCCTGATTTATGAACACTTACGCACGGATCACCGGGACTGGCAGCTATTTGCCGCCCAATCGTTTGACCAACGCTGACCTGGTCAGCCAATTGGCAGCGCAGGGTGTGGAAAGTAACGACGAATGGATTGTGGAGCGTACCGGCATCCGGGCGCGCCACTTTGCTGCGCCGGGGATGGCCTGCAGTGACATGGCCTTGCAGGCCTGCCAACATGCCTTGCAGGCTGCAGGCGTCACCGCTCAGGATATTGATCTGATCATCGTAGGCACGTCGACGCCAGACATGGTGTTTCCCTCGACCGCCAGTATTTTGCAGGGCAAGCTGGGTGCCGCCGGGGGCGCGGCTTTTGATGTGCAGGCGGTGTGCAGTGGTTTTATCTACGCGCTGACCGTCGCTGACGCGATGATCCGCTGCGGTTCTGCCAAGCGGGCTTTGGTGGTGGGTGCAGAGATTTTTTCGCGCATTCTGGACTTTCAGGACCGCACCACCTGTGTGTTGTTTGGTGACGGCGCTGGTGCCGTGGTGCTGGAGGCATCTGACGAGCCTGGCATTTTGGCCACCGATATCCACGCCGATGGCAAGTACACCAACATCTTGTGTGTGCCAGGCCATGTGGCGGGTGGAAAAATTCAGGGTGAACCTCTTTTACGCATGGACGGCCAGGCCGTGTTCAAGCTGGCTGTGGGCTTGTTGGACGAAACAGCGCGTGCAGTTTTGGCCAAAGCGGGCAAAACCGCTGCCGACGTTGACTGGCTGGTGCCGCACCAGGCCAACATCCGCATCATGCAAAGTACGGCGCGCAAGCTCAAAATTCCGATGGACAGGGTGGTGATTACCGTTGATCAGCACGGCAACACCTCGGCGGCATCGATCCCCCTGGCGCTGGACACGGCGGTGCGTAGCGGGCAGATCAAGCCTGGCCAAACATTGCTTCTGGAGGGTGTGGGCGGTGGCTTCACCTGGGGCTCAATACTTCTGAAAATATAGCTGTTAGCCCTTATCCAATAAGGGCTAGAGGCATATTTATTATATATTCTTGCACTGAATTCAGCAACGTTTATGAAACTATTTGCATTTGTTTTTCCGGGCCAGGGTTCGCAGTCGGTCGGCATGCTCGACGGCTGGGGCGATCACCCACAGGTGATGTCGGCTTTGGCGGAAGCCTCTGACGCGCTGGGTGAGGATGTGGGAGCGTTGATCAAAAACGGCCCCAAAGAAGCCTTGGCGCTGACCACCAACACCCAACCGGTGATGCTGGTGGCCGGTGTGGCGGCTTATCGCGTCTGGATGGCAGAGGTGGGCATGGCGCCCGCCGCGGTGGCCGGGCATTCTCTGGGCGAGTATTCGGCGCTGGTGGCGTCGGGCGTTTTGACGCTGGCGCAGGCGGCACCACTGGTGCGTTTTCGGGCGCAGGCGATGCAGGAAGCTGTGCCCGTGGGTGTGGGGGCGATGGCCGCCATTTTGGGCATGGAAGCTTCCAAAGTGATCGCTATCTGCGCCGAGGTGACGGCGGCTTTCGGCGAAAACACCGTTGAAGTCGTGGAGGCGGTCAATTTCAACGACCCCGGCCAGACGGTGATTGCAGGCTCCAAAGCGGCAGTGGATCAGGCTTGTGTGGCGCTCAAAGCCCAGGGCGCCAAACGCGCTTTGCCGCTGCCGGTGTCGGCACCGTTCCACTCCAGTTTGATGAAACCCGCCGCGCTCAAGCTCAAAGACAAACTCGACGCCACTGAATTTGCCGCACCAAAGATCCCGGTGATCAACAACATCGACGTAGCGGTAGAGCATGATCCCAATCGCATCCGTGACGCGCTGGTGCGCCAGGCTTTTGGCCCGGTGCGCTGGGTGGAATGTGTGCAAGCCCTGCAGGCGCGTGGTTTGGCCACGCTGGTCGAGTGTGGCCCCGGCAAGGTGCTGGCAGGCATGACCAAACGCATCGCCGCAGACATGCGGGGCCTGCCCCTGTTCGATGTGGCCAGCCTGGCCGAGGTCAAAACAAGTCTTCTGGAAGCCTGAACTCATGAGTGAACTGACATTCGCGGGCCAAGTCGCCCTGGTGACCGGCGCTTCGCGCGGCATTGGTGCGGCGATTGCGCTGCAGCTGGCGCAGCAAGGCCTCAAGGTCATCGGCACCGCCACCACCGATGATGGCGCCGCCAAGATCAGCCAGGCGTTGGCCGCCTTTGCTGGCTGCAGCGGCCAGACGCTCAACGTCAACGACGCTGCAGGTGTCGACGCATTGATCGATGGCATCGTCAAAACCCATGGCGGCTTGCAGATTCTGGTGAACAACGCCGGTATCACCCGCGACAACCTGGCCATGCGCATGAAAGACGACGAGTGGGACGCGGTGCTGGACACCAACCTCAAAGCGGTTTTTCGCATGAGCCGCGCCGTGATGCGCACCATGATGAAGCAGCGTTATGGTCGCATCATCAGCATCACCTCGGTGGTGGGCGCGTCCGGCAATCCTGGTCAAGCCAATTACGCGGCTGCCAAGGCCGGCGTGGCGGGCATGACCCGTGCGCTGGCGCGGGAACTGGGTTCGCGCAACATCACGGTCAATTGCATCGCCCCGGGTTTTATCGAGACTGACATGACCGCTGGCCTGCCACCAGAGCAGCACAAGGCCTTGTTGGGGCAGATTCCGTTGGGCCACCTCGGCAAGCCATCAGACATTGCGCACGCGGTGGCCTACTTGGCCTCGCCGCAGGCGTCTTACGTGACCGGCCAGGAATTGCATGTCAACGGTGGCATGTTCATGGCATGACCGGTGTATAAATCGGAGTAATCCAGCCGCAATGTCCGTCCGGTTAAAATGACGGCTCTTTTCACAACCCTTTGAGGGAACTCATGAGCGATATTGAAGCACGCGTTAAAAAAATCATTGCCGAACAACTCGGTGTGGAAGAGTCACAAGTCACCAACGAAAAGGCCTTTGTGGCTGATCTGGGTGCTGACTCTCTGGACACCGTAGAACTGGTGATGGCACTCGAAGATGAGTTCGGCATTGAAATTCCCGACGAAGATGCTGAAAAAATCACCACGGTGCAAAACGCGATCGATTACGCGATGACGCACAAGAAGGCGTAATTTTTGCAAAAAGGTGGCGCTGTTTGGCGCTGCCACCGCTGTCGGGGTCTGTGCGCTGAAGCCAGACTGGCCCGGCAGCGACAAGTTTCACAGCCTGATGCCTGCACAGGGCATCGGGCTTTTTACAGACGAACCACTGACTGCAATATCCATATGTCCCGTCGTCGCGTCGTTGTTACCGGTTTAGGTTGTATCAGTCCCGTTGGAAACACGGTCGACACCACTTGGTCCAACCTGCTGGCCGGTCAGTCGGGTATTGGCCTGATCACCAAGTTCGACCCTGCCACCTTCAGCTCCAAAGTGGCGGGTGAAGTCAAGGGTTTTGATGTGGAGGCCTACATGAGCGCCAAAGAGGCGCGCACCATGGACAGCTTCATCCACTATGGCATTGCGGCTGCAGCGCAGGCTGTGGCCGATGCGGGCCTGCCGACCGGTGATGCACTGGGCGAAGAACTGGCCACCCGTATTGGTTGTGTGATTGGCTCGGGCATTGGCGGTTTGCCGATGATCGAGCACATGCATGCCGAGTACATGCAGCGCGGCGCACGCCGAATATCGCCATTTTTTGTGCCGTCGACCATCGTCAACATGATTGCCGGGCATGTGTCCATCCGGTTCGGCTTTAAAGGTCCGAACCTCGCCATCGTCACCGCTTGCACCACCGGCTTGCACAGCATTGGCCAGGCCGGCCGCATGATCGAGTACGGTGATGCCGATGTGGTGGTGGCAGGCGGTGCCGAGGCCTCCATTTCGCCCCTTGGCGTGGGCGGATTTGCCTCCATGCGCGCCCTGAGCACCCGCAACGACGACCCCGCCACCGCCTCGCGCCCCTGGGACCGCGACCGCGACGGTTTTGTGCTGGGTGAGGGCGCTGGCGTGATGGTGCTGGAAGAATACGAACACGCCAAGGCGCGTGGCGCCAAAATTTACGCTGAACTGGCGGGTTTTGGCATGAGTGCCGATGCCGGTCACATGACCGCGCCCAACATGGACGGCCCGCGCCGCGCCATGGTCAGTGCCATGAACAACGCCGGCGTGAATGTCGACCAGATCGATTACGTGAACGCCCATGGCACCTCAACGCCGCTGGGCGACACCAACGAGTCCAATGCCATCAAGGCGGCGCTGGGAGACCACGCTTACAAGACGGTGGTGAATTCCACCAAGTCCATGACCGGGCACTTGTTGGGCGGCGCAGGTGGTCTGGAATCCGTGGTGACGGTGCTGGCGCTGTACCACCAGAAGAGCCCGCCCACCATGAATCTGTTCAACCCCGACCCCGACTGCGATCTGGATTACTGCGCCAATGAGGCGCGTGACATGAAGATCGACGTGGCCATCAAGAACAACTTCGGCTTTGGTGGCACCAACGGATCACTGGTTTTCAAGCGGGCCCCCTGATCGCCACTGATCGCGGGTTTTGGCCCCTTTCAGCACGTTTTCGGTATGCACAGCGCCCCAGCGGTCAGTTACCCGGTGGGGCGTTGCCGTTTTCAGGGCTTCGTTTTGGCCGGGCTGCTGGTGACCGGTGCCTGCGCTCTGGTTGCCTGGGCGGTTCAGTCCGAGGCCAGCGGGGCCAGGCAGTTGGGGGCCGCCCTGCTGTGGCTGCTGTGTGCGCTGATCGCGGTTCGCAGCTGGCTGCGTTCGCCGAGTGGTCTGTTGACCTGGGACGGTCAGCTTTGGCACTGGGCCGGCTCGGGTGAACCGCATCCGGTGGCGCTTTGCATGACGTTTGACAGCCAAACGACCTTGTTGCTGCATTTGCAGGCCGCGCACGCGCCCAGCATCTGGGTGTGGCTGGAGCAGCGCGCTGCACCGCTGCGCTGGTTGGCTTGCCGCCGTGCCGTGTTTGGCCCCAAGCCGCCCGCAACTGCCGCTGATTCCGCTGGGGTGGCACCATGACCGACCCGGCTTTGCCGCCCGAACCGCTCGGGCCCGCTGATCCGGACAGCGATGCCATGCTGGTGCAGCGCGCGGTGGCGGGTGACCAGCGGGCGTTCGAGTTACTGGTGATCAAATACCAGCGCCGTGTGGAGCGTCTCATTGGCCGCATGGTGCGCGATGTGGATCTGGTGGAAGACATCGCCCAGGAAACCTTCATCAAGGCCTACCGGGCGCTGCACCAGTTTCGCGGGGACGCCCAGTTCTACACCTGGCTGTACCGTATTGCCGTCAACACCGCCAAAAAATTCCTGCTTGAATTGAAGAAAGACCGGACGCTGTCGGAGAGTGCCCTCGCATCAAAAGACGATGACGATGAAACTTTCCGGCCCAAAAACGAACCAAGCACAGACGAAACTCCTGAATCGGTGTTGGCCGCCAAGGAGATCGGGCAAGCGGTGAGCCAGGCGCTGGCCGACCTGCCCGAGGATTTACGCCAGGCCATCACGTTGCGGGAGATGGAGGGGATGACTTATGAAGATATTGCACAGTTGATGGCCTGCCCGATCGGGACCGTGCGCTCACGGATTTTCCGGGCGCGGGAAGCCATATCGGCCAAAGTCCGGCCGATGCTGGACCGGCAGACGGGCAAGCGCTGGTGACGCGCAGGCGCAGGGAATGGTTGGGGTCGTTGGAACGTTACAAGGGTAAAGCGAGTCATGTCTGATCAAATTCAGGAAAGTAGTGAACGGGTTTCTGCCCTGGTAGACGGCCAGCTGCGGGGGGAAGAGTTTGCCCGCACCGTGGCGTATCTCGCCAGCAGCCCTGCGGCCCGTGAAACCTGGGACACCTACCACCTGGTAGGCGACCTGATGCGCTCGTCTGGCAACCCGGCGCGTGGGCATGACCCGGCTTTTGTTGCCAAGCTGCGCGCCCGTTTGGCTGAAGAAACTATTGAAAACAGAGCTATCAGCCCTTTACCAATAAGGGCTGAGGGGCAAAAAGGCTTGAAGAATTCAGCGGCCAACGATCTGTGGTGGCAACGTGCTGTGGGCCTGGCATCGGTGGCTGTGGTGGCGGTGCTGGCCTGGCAGGGTGTGGCCATGTTGGGTTCAGGTGCTGCTGGCGACGCGCAGTTGGCGCAGGTGCCAGCGCCAGCCGTCACCGTGCCATCGGCCGCGGTCACAACGCTGGTCGCTGCGGATGGCACTTCGGCGCTGATGGTGCGTGACCCGCAGCTGGACGCGCTGCTGGCAGCGCACCGGCAGATGGGCGGCGCCACGGCGTTGCAAATGCCGTCCGGATTTTTGCGCAATGCCACTTTCAACGAGGGCAAGCGTTGAGAGTTCTCGGGTGCCTTTTGCTGTGTCTGTCGGGCTGGCTGGTCCAGGCTAGTGCGCTAGCGCAGCCCGTGCTGGCTCCGGCTGCCGCGTCGGCGGTCGCTGCCACGGGTATTGAGCGCTGGCTGATGCGTCTGCATGAGGCCCCACGTGCCTGTGCCTACATCGGCACGTTTGTGGTGACGGCAGGCAGTGACATGTCCACCTCGCGCATCTGGCATGTGGGCGATGGCCAGCGCCAGATGGCGCGGGTGGAGTCGCTCACCGGCGTGCTGCGCACCACCTTTCGCCGCAATGACGAAGTGATCACTTTTTTGGCGGGTAGCCGCACAGTGATTCATGAAACCCGCGAGGCGCTGGGTCTGTTCCCGAATCTGCTCAATCGCGCTGACGCGTCGGTGACGCGGTTTTACCGGCTGCGTTCGGTCGGGCAGGGTCGGGTGGCGGGTCTGGCTGCCGACATCGTGCAACTCATGCCCATTGATCCGCTGCGTTTTGGCTACCAGATCTGGACCGAGCAAAAAACCGGCCTGATGATCAAGCTGCAAACGCTTGATCCGGCGGGCAACGTGCTGGAGCAGGCCGCCTTCTCGGACCTGCAGCTTGATGCGCCCGTGACCATGGCCAAACTCAAGGCCATGATGGACAACACGCAGGGCTACCAGGTGATCAGCTCCACCCTGGTCAAAACCACAACCGACGAAGAGGGCTGGGTGCTGGGCACGCCGGTGCCGGGCTTTGCGCCGGTGCGTTGTTACAAACGGCTGGAGGGCGGCGCCCCCGCGGGCAACGCGCCGCTGCAATGTGTTTTTTCAGATGGCCTGGCCTCGGTGTCGCTGTTTATCGAGCCCTTTGATGCCCAGCGCCATGGTCGCTTGCTGGTCTACAACCAGGTGTCGATGGGTGCCACCAGTCTGCGTATGCGTCAGCTGGGGCTGTGGTGGGTCACGGCGGTGGGCGAGGTGCCTGCGCCGACCCTGGCAGCCTTTGTGCAGGGGCTTGAGAGAAAGCGCTAAGTCACCATATGGCTTTTATTTTGTTCACAGGAAAGGTCAGACATGATTCGATTTAACTGCAAGCGCCTGTATGCCTGCGCCCTCAGTGGCGCCTTGCTGGCCACCTCCGTCACCGCTCTGGTGCCCACATCGGCGGCCTGGGCCCAGGTGGCCAACCTGCCTGATTTTGCCGATCTGGTGGAGCAGGTCAGCCCGTCGGTGGTGAATATCCGCACGGTTGAGAAAGTCAGCGCCCCAGCGGAAGGGGCGCCGCAGATGGATGAGGACATGCTGGAGTTTTTCCGCCGCTTTGGGCTGCCCATGCCCAACATGCCGCGTCAAGCGCCGCCACGCAACCATCCGCAGCAGCCACGTGATGAAGACAAGCCGCGTGGTGTGGGCTCGGGTTTCATCCTGTCCGCCGACGGCATGATCATGACCAACGCCCATGTGATCGACGGTGCCGACGAGGTGCTGGTGACACTGACCGACAAGCGCGAGTTCAAGGCCAAAATCATCGGTGCCGACAAACGCAGTGACGTGGCGGTGGTCAAGATCGAAGCCGCCAACCTGCCCGCCGTGAAGGTCGGTGACGTGAATCGCCTGCGGGTGGGTGAATGGGTGGTGGCCATTGGTTCCCCCTTTGGTCTGGAAAATACCGTGACGGCCGGCATTGTGAGCGCCAAGCAGCGCGACACGGGTGACTACCTGCCCTTCATCCAGACCGACGTGGCCATCAACCCCGGCAACTCGGGCGGCCCGCTGATCAACATGCGCGGCGAAGTGGTGGGCATCAACAGCCAGATTTACTCGCGCTCAGGCGGCTCCATGGGTATTTCGTTCTCCATCCCGATGGACGAGGCGGTGCGCGTCAGCGAACAATTGCGTGCCACCGGCAAGGTCACGCGCGGGCGCATCGGTGTGCAGATCGATCAGGTGTCCAAGGAAGTGGCCGAATCCATCGGCCTGGGCAAGCCGCAGGGCGCCTTCGTGCGGGCGGTGGAAGCCGATGCACCGGCTGACAAAGCGGGTGTGGAAGCGGGCGACATCATCATCAAGTTTGACGGTAAACCGGTCGAGAAATCCTCTGACCTGCCCCGCATGGTGGGTAACACCAAACCCGGCACCAAGAGCACGCTCACCGTCTTCCGCCGTGGCGTCACCAGAGACATCACCGTGGTGATTGCCGAGATCGAGCCTGACAAGCCTGCCGCCAAAGCCCCTGCCAAGCCGACCAAGCCGCAGAAACCTACCGTGGCGCAGAGCATCGGCCTGGTGGTGGCCGATCTGACGGACACCGCCCGCAAAGAGATGGGACTCAAAGGCGGTGTGCGCGTGGAAAGTGCGTCTGACGCCGCCGCGCGGGCCGGTTTGCGCGAGGGCGACATCATCGTCGCGGTGGCCAATGTGACAGTTGCCAGCGTGCCGGAGTTTGAGTCGGTGCTGACCAAGCTGGACAAAAGCAAACCGCTCAGTGTGCTGTTCCGTCGCGGTGAATGGTCGCAATACACCGTGATCCGGCCCATGAAATGAGGGCAACGGCCCGGGCAAACCCTGTGGACAAGCTGTGAAAAAGCGCTTGTCAGGGCTTGACGGGCCGGGGCCTTGACACGCGGGCAGAGCGGTTTTCTTTTTACTTACAATAGGGCTCCAGCTTTATCAGTGGCCTTCCAGGGGCTGGACCAGGGCGCGTCGCTCATGACCGCGCCCTTTTTTCTGTTCACGCGGCCATCACTCACCTTGTCGGTTTCTCCGAATGAATCACATCCGAAACTTTTCGATCATTGCCCATATTGACCATGGCAAGTCCACGCTGGCCGACCGGCTGATCCAGCGCTGTGGCGGCCTGCAAGAGCGCGAGATGGAAGCCCAGGTGCTGGACTCGATGGACATCGAGAAAGAACGCGGCATCACTATCAAGGCGCAAACGGCCGCGCTGCAGTACAAGGCCAAAGACGGCCAGACCTACAACCTGAACCTGATCGACACCCCTGGTCATGTGGACTTTTCTTATGAAGTGAGCCGTTCCCTGTCGGCCTGTGAAGGCGCATTGCTGGTGGTGGATGCCAGCCAGGGCGTGGAAGCGCAAACCGTGGCCAATTGCTACACCGCCCTTGATCTGGGTGTGGAAGTGGTGCCAGTGCTCAACAAGATGGACCTGCCCAACGCCGATCCGGAAAACGCCCGCTCAGAAGTCGAAGACGTGATTGGCATCGACGCGTCTGACGCCATCGCGTGCTCAGCCAAGACCGGCATGGGCATTGACGACATTCTGGAAGCCGTGGTGGCGCGTATCCCGGCGCCCAAAGGCAACCCGAAAGCGGCCCTGCGCGCCATGATCATCGACAGCTGGTTTGACAGTTATGTGGGCGTGGTGATGCTGGTGCGGGTGGTGGATGGCCGCCTAGCCAAAGGCGAGCGCATCAAAATGATGGCCACCGGCACCATGTACAACGCCGACAGCCTGGGCGTCTTCACCCCGGCCAACCAGCCGCGCGAGGCGCTGGAGGCGGGCGAGGTGGGTTACATCATTGCCGGTATCCGTGAGTTGCAGGCGGCCAAGGTGGGCGACACCATCACGCTGATCCGCCCCGGCACCGGTGGCGCGGCGGCCACGGCGACCGAACCTTTGCCCGGTTTCAAGGAAATCCAGCCGCAGGTGTTTGCCGGGCTGTACCCCACCGAAGCCAATCAGTACGAAGGCCTGCGCGACAGCCTGGAAAAGCTCAAGCTCAACGACGCGTCGCTGCATTACGAGCCCGAGGTGTCACAAGCGCTGGGTTTTGGCTTTCGCTGTGGCTTTTTGGGCCTGTTGCACATGGAAATTGTGCAGGAGCGTCTGGAGCGCGAGTTTGACCAGGACCTGATCACCACCGCACCCAGCGTGGTTTACCAGGTGGTGCAAGCCGACGGCACGGTCAAGATGGTGGAAAACCCGTCCAAGATGCCCGACCAGGGTCGCCTGGAAGAAATCCGCGAACCCATCGTCACCGTGCACCTGTACATGCCGCAGGAGTATGTGGGCGCCGTCATGACGCTGTCCAACCAAAAACGTGGCGTGCAGATGAACATGGCCTACAAGGGCCGCCAGGTGGTGTTGACCTATGAGATGCCGCTGGCCGAGATCGTGATGGATTTTTTTGACAAGCTCAAGAGTGTGTCGCGCGGTTATGCGTCGATGGACTACGAGTTCAAGGAATACCGCACCGCCGACGTGGTCAAGGTCGATATTTTGCTCAACGGCGAGAAAGTCGACGCGCTGTCGATCATCGTGCACCGTTCGCAGTCGGTGTACCGCGGTCGCGCCGTGGTTAGCAAGATGCGCGAGGTGATTTCGCGCCAGATGTATGACGTGGCCATCCAGGCCGCCATTGGCTCCAACGTGATTGCCCGCGAAAGCATCAAAGCCCTGCGCAAAAACGTGATCGCCAAGTGTTACGGCGGCGACATTTCGCGCAAACGCAAGCTGTTGGAAAAACAAAAAGAAGGCAAAAAACGCATGAAGCAAATTGGTTCGGTCGAGGTGCCGCAAGAGGCGTTCCTGGCGATTTTGAAGGTGGACGCGTGATGCAAGCCCTGACTTCTTTGGTTCTGGCCGCCTTCGTGGCCTATATCGGTGCTTGGTATGTCGGTATGGTGGAAGGCAACTTTGCCCTGCTGCTGTTTCTGGCTACGGTGATCACCGGTGCCTACTGGCTGGCTGAGCGCTTTGTCTTCCTGCCGCAGCGCCAAAAGGCGGCTGCCGAGCTGGAAGCCCAAACCCTCAAGCGCAACGAAGAACTCGGCAAATTGGGCATCAGCCAGGTCGATGACAACCTGGCAGAAGCCAAACACCGCCTGCTGGCGCAGCCCTGGTGGCTGGACTGGACGGCCGGGCTGTTCCCGGTGATCATTGGTGTGTTCATCCTGCGGTCGTTTTTGTTTGAGCCGTTCAAAATTCCTTCCGGCTCGATGATTCCAACCCTGCTGGTGGGCGACCTGATTCTGGTCAACAAGTTTGAATACGG
Organism: Rhodoferax ferrireducens; assembly: GCA_002083775.1. GTDB lineage: Bacteria > Pseudomonadota > Gammaproteobacteria > Burkholderiales > Burkholderiaceae_C > Rhodoferax > Rhodoferax ferrireducens_A. The sequence continues at coordinate 78,474 of MTEI01000001.1, forward strand.
CCTGCGCCTGCCGGTGCTCAATACCAAGATCACCGAAGGCAACACCCCCCAGCGCGGCGACGTGATGGTGTTCCGTTATCCGCCCAAGCCCAGCCTGGACTACATCAAGCGGGTGGTGGGCGTGCCGGGCGACGAGGTGGCTTACCTCAACAAACGGCTCACCATCAATGGCAAGGCGTTGCCCACTGACGCGCTACCAGAGTTTTTTGACGAAGACACCATGCGTTACTTCAAGCAGTTTGAAGAAGACATGGGCACGGCCAAGCATCGGGTGCTCAATGACGACAGCCGCCCTGCCTTTGTGCCAGGCGCCGACGAGTTCCAGTTCAAACAAAACTGCCAGTACAGCGTCGAAGGGGTGGTGTGCAAGGTGCCTGCGGGCCATTTCTTCATGATGGGCGACAACCGCGACAACTCGCTGGATTCGCGTTACTGGGGTTTTGTGCCGGAGAAAAACATTGTGGGCAAAGCCTTTTTTGTCTGGATGAACTTTGGTAACCTCAAGCGTATTGGCTCTTTCAACTGATCAGGAGACTTCTATGGCTTCCATGGCGCGCGCTGTCAAATCCGGTCAACGTGGCTTTTCGTTTATCGGCTTGCTGTTTGTCGGGGGCGTGCTGGCGGTGACGGGCGTGATCGTGGCGCAGATCATTCCGACCGCTATCGAGTACCAGGCCATCCTGAAGGCGGCGCAGAAGTCGTCCGACGGCAGCACGGTGGTGGAAGTGCGCAACATCTTTGACCGCGCCGCGGCCATTGACAACATCACCTCCATCACGGCCAAAGACATCGACGTCACCAAAGAAAACGACAAGGTGGTGGTGAGCTTTGCCTATGAGCGCGAGATTCACCTGGCTGGCCCGGCCTTCCTGACCCTGAAGTATGAAGGCCGTTCCAAATAACATGACACCACAGGGGGTGGCTTGAGCGCAGGCCTGGCAGCGCTCCAACAGCGGCTGCAGCACAGGTTTTCTGACCTCAGCCTGCTTACTCGCGCCACCACGCACCGCAGTTTTTCGGCTGACCACAACGAACGCCTGGAGTTTCTGGGCGATTCGGTGCTGGGCGTGTGTGTGGCCGACCTGCTTTACCAGCGCCTGAGTGCGTTGCCCGAGGGGGATTTGTCGCGCGTGCGTGCCGGGCTGGTGCGCCAAGAGGCCTTGCATCCGCTGGCGGTGAGCCTGGGGCTGCCCGAGGTGATTCGCCTGGGCGAGGGCGAATTGCGCTCCGGTGGGCGCACGCGCCCATCCATTCTGGCCGATGCTCTGGAGGCGGTGATTGGTGCGGTCTACCTCGACGGCGGTTTTGTCGCCGCGCAGGCGCTGGTGAATCGGCTGTATGCCACGCTGGAAATCAATCCAGCCATGGCGGCCATGGGCAAAGACCCCAAAACCGAATTGCAGGAATGGCTGCAAGCCCGGCGCCTGAAAGTGCCCGGTTACAAAGTGGTCGCCACATTGGGCGCAGCGCACAAGCAGACGTTTGAAGTGGAATGCGACATCACTGAACTCAACCTGACGGCGCGGGGCAAAGGCGTCTCCCGACGCGCTGGCGAACAAGCTGCCGCCACCAACATGCTGCAAACACTGAAACTCAAAGGGCTCCCATGAAAACTACTAAAAAAATAGCTACTGAGGCTGATACAACGGGTGCTACAGGCCCAAATGACGTAGAAGCCATGCTGTCAGGCTTGCACCGCAACATGCGCCCGGCCGGGCTGGTAGAGACGCCGGTTGAGGGCCAGCGCTGTGGTCTGATCGCCATTGTGGGCAAGCCCAATGTGGGCAAATCGACCCTGCTCAATGCGCTGGTGGGGCAAAAGATCAGCATCACTTCGCGCAAGGCGCAAACCACGCGCCACCGCATCACCGGCATGCACACCGTAGGCGCCACGCAATTTGTGTTTGTGGACACTCCCGGTTTTCAGACCATTCACGGCAATGCGCTCAACAAATCGCTGAACAAAACCGTGGTCGGCGCGGTGGCCGATGTGGACCTGATTCTGTTTGTGGTCGAGGCCGGCAGTTTCACACCGGCCGATGCGCGTGTGCTGGCGCTACTGGGCAAAAACATCCCCACGCTGCTGATTGCCAACAAACTCGACAACGTGCACCGCCGGGGCGACATTGCGCCTTGGCTGCAAGACATGCACGCCAAACACGCGTTCACCGAATTTGTGCCGATGTCGGCCAAAAACCCCAAAGACATCGAGCGCCTGCTGGACATTTGCGCCAAATACCTGCCCGAGCAGGGCTGGTGGTACGCCGCCGATGAGCTGACCGACCGCAGCGAGCGCTTCATGGCCAGCGAGATGGTGCGCGAAAAACTGTTTAGGCTGACCGGTGACGAGTTGCCCTACACCTCCACCGTGATCATCGACAAGTTTGACGAAGAACCACCAGCGCGCAAAGGTCAGAAACGCCTGCTGCGCATCGCAGCCACCATTGTGGTGGAGCGTGATGGTCACAAGGCGATGGTGATTGGTGACAAGGGTGAACGCATCAAACGCATCGGCATGGAGACCCGTGTCGAACTGGAAAAGCTGCTCGACTGCAAGGTGTTCATCGAGATGTGGGTCAAGGTGCGCAGCGGCTGGGCCGACGACGAAGCGCGGGTGCGCTCATTTGGCTACGAATAAGCGCTGCTTGGCGCCACAGCACACGCCAAAATGCAACAAGGCGGCTTGCGCCGCCTTGTTGGGGTGGGTTGTGGTGCGGGTGATCAGCTGACCAAACCATTCAATGCTAACGGAACCAGCGGTAACAGGCTGATGGCAGCAACAGACCAAAAAACAGCGCGATCCAGATTGCGAAGGGTGGCTTCTTTCATGATGGACTCTCCTGGTTGGTTAATAAATGAACTACACAGTCACAAATATACCAATAGTTCAAATAAATAATCAATGGGATGCCTTTTTACCCATGATTCTGCTGAGGGTATTCCCTGATGGCTGCCCGCCGTATCTCTGACGAACCGGCCTTTGTGCTGCACCGCTACGACTGGAGCGAGACCAGCCTGATCCTGGAGGTGTTCACCCGCCACCACGGCCGTTTGGCGCTGGTCGCCAAGGGGGTCAAGCGGCCGAGCTCCAGCTTCCGGCCCATTCTGCTGCCACTGCAGCCGCTGCATCTGACCTTTGGTGGTGATGCTGAAATCAAAACCCTGAAAGCCGCCGAATGGCAAGGCGGCCACGTCATGCCCACTGGCGACGCGCTGATGTCAGGCTATTACCTCAACGAATTGTTGCTGAACCTGTTGGCGCGGGAAGATCCGCACCCGGCGCTGTTTGACCTGTACGCCAGCGCGGTGGCGGTGATCGCCAGCGAGCACGGTGAGGCGCTGGAGTCTGCCCTGCGCGCCTTTGAACTGCTGCTGCTGCGTGAAATTGGCCTGCTGCCACTGCTGGACGCGCAAACCATGACCCTGTTGGTGCTGCACCCGCTGCAGCGCTACAGCCTGGTGCCTGAAGGCGGTTTGCGTCAGGCCAGCGCCTCGGATCGTGCCAGCCTCAACGGTGCGCAATGGACCACGCTGCAGCAGGTGCTGGGCGAGCGCGTGCCGTTTACCAGCGTGCTGCGCGCCTGTGCCGAGGTGGCTGCGGAGCTCAAACCACAGTTGCGCACCCTGCTCAATTACCATTGCGGGGTCAGCACCCTGCGCACCCGGCAAGTGATGATCGACCTGCAAAACCTATGAAAACCACTGTACTTTCTGTCAACCTCAACAAAGTCGCCACGGTGCGCAACACGCGCCACCTGGGCATTCCCAGCCTGACCCGTGCCGCCACGCTGTGCCTGCAAGCCGGGGCCCACGGCATCACCGTGCACCCGCGCCCGGACGAACGCCACATCCGTGGCAGCGACGTGCCCGAACTCGCGCGCCTGCTGCAAGCCTGGCCCGACCGCGAATACAACATCGAAGGCAACCCGTTTCACAACCTGATGGAGGTGGTGGGCGGCCTGGTGGCGCAAAACCTGCCCGTGCACCAGGTCACCTTTGTGCCAGACGCGCAGGGGCAGTTCACCAGCGACCACGGCTGGAACTTTCCGCAGGACGCCGCGCGCCTGAAGCCGCTGATCGACCAGGCCCACGCCTGGGGCCTGCGGGTGAGCCTGTTCATGGACGCGGAAACGGCCCCGATGGCCGCCGCCCAAGCCGTGGGTGCGGATCGGGTTGAGCTGTACACCGAGCCCTACGCCGCCGCCTGGGGTACCCCGGAGATTGCCGCGCAACTGGCGCGCTTTGCCCGCGCCGCCCAAGCGGCTCTCGACGTGGGCCTGGGCGTCAACGCCGGGCACGACCTGAACCGCGACAACCTCACCGCCTTCTTGAACCAGGTGCCCGGGGTGAGCGAGGTGTCGATTGGCCACGCCCTGATTGCCGACGCGCTGGAGCTGGGTTATGACGCCACCATCAAAGACTACCTGCGCTGCATCGCGCAGGCCGAGCAGTTGCAGATGGTGGGCTAACGTGAAGAGCAGAATTGTCATGCCGGGCGACGACCCGGCATTCATGACTTCCGACTGCGTGGATTGCGGGTCAAGCCCGCAATGACAGCCATTTTTATTGATCAGGGGTGCTGCTCGCTCGAAGCATGCAAATGAAACCGTCCACCAGCCTTCCCAGACTCACCTCATGATTTACGGCATCGGCACCGACATCTGCGACGTGCGGCGCATTCAGGCCAGCCTGGCGCGCCATGGTGAGCGCTTTGCCAAAAAAGTCCTCTCAGACGGTGAATTTGCCACCTGGCAGATGCGCAGCCAGCGCTGGCCCGAACGCGGTGTGCGTTACCTGGCCACGCGGTTCAGCGCCAAAGAGGCGTTTTCCAAAGCCATCGGCCTGGGCATGACCATGCCGATGACCTGGCGCAGCTGCGAAATTGGCAAACTACCCAGCGGCAAGCCGGTGATTCTGCTGCACGGTGCGCTGAAAGACTGGTTTGACAGCCGCCATTTAACTGCGCACATTACGGTGACCGACGAAACCGACTACGCAGCCAGCTTCTGCGTGGTGGAAGTTAGTGGTTAAAAAGGCCTCTAGCCCTTATTCAATAAGGGCGGGTAGCTATCAATAATAAGGAGAATCACATGAGCTTTCACGCCCCCCTGATCATCGACGTTGCCGGTACCGAACTCAACAAAGCCGACAAAAAACGTCTGAAAAACCCACTGGTGGGCGGTTTGATCTTGTTTGCCCGCAACTGGGAAAGCCGCGAGCAGCTCACCGCACTGTGCCATAGCATCAAAAAAATCCGCCAGGACCTGCTGATCTGTGTCGACCACGAAGGTGGCCGGGTGCAACGTTTCAAAACCGACGGCTTCACCCACCTGCCGCCCATGCACGCGCTGGGCGATCTGTGGCGTCAGGACGGCCAAGGCCGCGCGGGCGAGGGTGCCATGCGCGCCACTGCCGCCGCCACGGCCTGCGGTTATGTGCTGGGTGCCGAGCTGCGCGCCTGCGGTGTGGATCTGAGCTTTACCCCGGTGCTGGACCTGGACTACGGTGCCAGCGGTGTGATTGGTGACCGCGCTTTTGACGCTGACGCACGTGTCGTCAGCCTGCTGGCCAAGAGCCTGATGCACGGCCTGCTGCAAAGCGGCATGGCCAACTGTGGCAAACATTTTCCTGGTCACGGCTTTGTCAAAGCCGACTCCCACACCGACATGCCGGTGGACACGCGCAGCCTCAAAGCCATCCTGAAAGACGACGCCGCACCCTACCGCTGGCTGGGCAACAGCCTGGCTGGCGTGATGCCAGCGCATGTGATTTACCCCAAGGTGGACAGCCGCGCAGCCGGGTTTTCAAGCACGTGGCTGACCGACATCCTGCGCGGCCAGCTGGGGTTTACCGGTGCCATCTTCAGCGACGATTTGTCCATGGCCGGTGCCCGCGTTTTGGATGGCCAGCCGGTCAGCACCACGCAAGCCGCGCTGGCGGCGCTGAATGCGGGCTGTGACCTGGTGCTGCTGTGCAACCAGTCGCTGGGTGATGGGGCCGAGGTGGACGCGCTGATTGACGGCCTGACACGCGCCCATTACCGCGGCCAGTGGGCGCCGCAAGACGCTAGCGAAGCGCGTCGCCTGGCCCTGTTGCCCCGCGAGCGCGCCGCCGCCTGGGACGATCTGATGGTGCAGCCCGCCTACATGCGCGCGCTGGATTTGTTGCCCTGAGTTCTCAGGGCGAGCGGTGCAACCGGGGTGCTGACAGCGTGGCCATCATGTCGGTCGTGGCTGCATCCACATTCGGGTGGCTTTTGAGCAGGTTGCCAGTGGTGAGCAGCTTGCGCAAATCCTGCAGGTCTTTCACCGTGGGTGCCACCTTGATCTGCGCAATGGCCGCCGTGCTGTTGCCGCCCTTGACCAGAGCCAGCACCTTGGGTGCCCAAACGCTTTGACGTGACATGCGGTGTTTTCCTGGTGTGGCTAAATATATTGATGTTTTATGGCTCCAGCCCTTATTGATAAAGGGCTAGCAGCTATAGCTAGAATAGCATTAATCTGCTGGTGTCCTCAAGGGTTACGCGGCGTCAGATTCGACGGCTTTTCCAGCAGGCGGCCTGCAGCGTACTTGTGCAGCACGCTGGCAATAAACGTCTGGTAAGGAATGCCTTCTTCGAGCGCGCGCGCTTGAATGTCCATCAGGTCCGGCGTGGACAAGCGGATGTTGATGCGCCGGTCTTTGATAAAGGTGGCGCTGGCCGCCGCCTTGAACTTTTTCAGATCGGCCTTGGACGGTGATGTGGAGACCAACTCGCCTGCCTCATAGGCATTCAGCAGGTCTTGCTCAAAGGCATCAAGTTTTTTCATCATTCAGGCTCTTGGCTAAATAGTTGCGGGTGGCTTTGCGACTGGGAATCACCGTTTTCAAGAAAAAATAATCCGCTTCTTCAGCATACGGCACCAGGTAAACATAAGCGTCCAGTGTCACGACAAAAATAGACTGCCCCGGATACTTTTCAGGGTTCGGGTGCCGAAGTTCATCCAGCAGACCATTCGCTTCGATCGCCAGGACGATTTCTTCAAACGAGATACGCTGCTGCGTTTTCAGAATCTCGTTCTTGGCGTGGTTCCAACGAAACGGTTTCATCCGGGCAGTTTATAACAATGTGTGCCTATTGTCACCTTGCCAATGGGAAGACTTGCACTTCCTGCGGCACCGATCCTGCAGGACAATCAGCGCTGTTGACCTTCAAACCAAAACCCATGAAACCCAAATCTTCCAGCGGTGGCCTGGTTTACAGCACGGACAGCGGCCGCATGTGCCCGGCCTGTCGCTACCCCGTGGCTGCCTGCGTATGTGCCACTGCCAAGCCTAAAGTGCCCACCGACGGCATCGTGCGTGTGTCGCGCGAGACCAAAGGCCGCGCGGGCAAAGGTGTGACGCTGGTCAAAGGCCTGGCGTTGGACGATACCGCGCTGGCGGCTTTAGGCAAACAACTCAAGACCGCTTGCGGCTCGGGCGGCACGGTCAAAGACGGTGTGATTGAAGTGCAGGGCGACCATTGCGAGCGGGTCATGGCGCTACTCACCACGCAAGGCCACAAGGTCAAGCGCGCGGGTGGTTGAGCGCACGGCAAGCTGACGCGCAAGCGATGAACCCTGAAGACCTGCAACTGCTGGTGACGCGCAGCATGCCTTTTGGCAGATACAAGGGCCGCCTGATGGCTGATTTGCCAGGTGACTATTTGCGCTGGTTTGTGCGTGAGGGCGTGCCCAAGGGTGAGATTGGTCGCCTGCTGACGCTAATGCACGAGATTGACCACAACGGCTTGTCTGACCTGCTCAAGCCGCTGCGCAACCGTTAACGTGAAATTCCTCGGCTGTCATCCCGGACTTGATCCGGGATCCATGGATTGCGGGTCGGAGCCCGCAATGACATTTTTCATGCGTCGTGGTTGGTTTCGCGACCATGCCAGTTAGGCGCGTTATACCCCGGCAATCACGGCCTCAATCTCGGCAAAGGTGCGGGCCATTTCGTGGGTGTGGATCTGCACCCCAAGCTGGCGTGCAATCTGCGAGGCCGAGAAGATGCCCACCAACTGCTGTTTGCCCTGCGCGTCCTGCCCCACCACGATGGCGTGGGCGCGACCATCGGCCTTGAGCGTGGCCACAATATGGCCCACGCGGGCTTTTTTCACATCCTCGATGTGCATCGCGTCCATCCTGTCGACCGGCACCATCACGTCGGCCACGCGCAACTCCTGGCGGCGCACTTCGCGGCGCTGGGCTGCCAGCACCGGCTTCTCGCCCAGAATGTCCACCGAGGTCATCAGCCCGGCCACTTGGCGGTGGCTGTCGTCCACCACCAGCAGCAAACGCACACCGCGCGCGATCATGGAGCGGTTGGCATCGTCGAGCGTGGCGCTGGCGGTGATGGTGGCCACCGGCACTTGAGACAGATCGGTCATCACCTGGATGGCGGGGGAGTCAATCTTGACGGCGGGCGGGTTGAAGGCGTCCAGCAGGTGGCAGCCAGTGGCTGAAATAGCGGTCTTGGGTAGCGGCTTGTGGCTTGCGTCTTCAATCATGTGGTCATCCTCATTTTTTGTGATGTGCTGTGCTGTTGGGGCTGAACCCGGGCGGGTGCGCAGATTATGGGGTGGTGCAAGACCCGATTTGGGCCGGGTAAATACCAGTAAGCCGGGGCCATGCGCCTGTTTTTTTTAGCCGGTGTGCCGTGCTCTGCTAACCTTCAGGCTTGTGAACATGTGCGTCGGCTGTCGCAGCTCGGTCAGAGGCCCGAGATAAACGGCGATGACCATGGTGGTTCCGATGGTTTTATGCGTTGCTGAGGGTCGTTGGACAAGGTAAAAGTTTAAGTAAAAATGGCCTCTAGCCCTTATATATAAAGGGCAGAGAACTATGATTAGTGTAGTAGCGGGAGAGCAGTGATGGCGACTCAGGTTTTAAACCCATTCAGTTTTCTGGTGGTTGACGACGACCCCCTGGCGTGTGATTTGCTGGGCAGTACGCTGACCCACATGGGCGCACGGAACATACTTTTTGCGCAGGACGCTGCGGCCGCACAGTTGTTGGCCCAGCAGCACCGGCCCGATTTCATTCTGCTGGACCTGTACATGCCCGACGTGGATGGTTGGGCCGCGTTGGAGCACCTGCGCCGGGCAGCACCCCAAGCGGCGGTGGTGGTGGTGACGGGTTCGCATTTCACCGCCGACTTCATGCAGTCGATGGACGAGCGGGTTGATGGCTACTGCATCAAGCCAGTGATGCCCCATCTGATGGCCAAGGTGCTGACGCAGGCCCGCGCACGCAGGTCGTCGGCGCAGCCCTGATCGGCCCGCTTTTGAAAAACCTGCGCAACACTCCTTCACTGTGGTGGGCCAGCACCATGCTGGTGCTTGGGCTGGCGCTGACTGGCGTTCTCTGGCAGCAGGCCAAAACCGCAGCGACCGAGTCCATCCAGGCTGAACTCCAGCGTGAGGCCAACGACATCACCAGCACCATCGAGCGCAACCTGGATGCCAACGCGTTGATGCTGATGGGCTTTGAGGGGCTGTTTGGCGCCTCGGAGCGGGTGACGCACAGCGATTTCAGACGCTACTTTCAGGTGCTGAACTCCACCGCCCGCATGCCGGGTTTCGCCGGTGTGGCCTATGTGGAGCTGGTCAATGGGCAAGATATGCAGCGGCACCAGGCCCAGGTGCGCCGTGACGGCTTGCCAGGCTACCGTGTCAGCCCGGATGGCCAGCGCGACAGCTACACCCCCATCGTCTACATCGAGCCGCTGAATGACAGCAACCGCCGGGCTGTGGGCTTTGACATCAGCACCGTACCACCCGCGCAGGCTGCGATCGCCATGGCACGTGATACCGGCCGGCTGACCATGTCGAGCAAGCTCACGCTCAAGCAGGACGAGGGCAACGCCCAGCCCGGCTTTGTCATGTTTGTCCCGATTTACCAGCGTGATGCCCAGCCCGCCTCGCTGGCCGAGCGGCGGGCCAAGCTGGTGGGCTGGGTGGATGCGCCGTTTCGCATGGCCAGCCTGATTGAGCAGGTGTTGCCGCAGGGCCTGCGCGAGGTGGGCCTGTCGATTTACGACACCGCCGAGTTGACCAGCGCCAACCTGATGTTTGATGCCGATGGCCCCCACACCGGTGCACCCGCCGGTGCCATGCAGTTCACCCAGGCCTTGTTTTTTGGTGGCCGCCAGTGGCCGCTGGCTTACCAGGCCAAGCCCGGCTTTGGCGCGGCGGCCGTCCGGCAGCGTCCGACCTTTGTGGCCTTTACCGGCACGCTCGTGAGCCTGTTGCTGAGTGGGCTGGTGGCCTTGTTGTGGCGAGCCCAGCAGCGGCGCGAACAAGCCGTGCTGGGCCAGGCGGCCGAGTTGGAGCGCCAGGCGCGTGAAGCGCTGCGGGCGCAAAACGAGCACGCTTTGCAGGAAAGCCTGTCGGCCATGAACGAAGCCCAGCGCATTGGCCAGGTGGGCACCTACGTGACCGACATCCAGCGCGCCACCTGGCAATCGTCTGCAGTGCTGGACGAGATTCTTGGGCTGGTGCCCGGGTTTGAGAAAAGCATTGCCAGCTGGATCACCCTGGTTGCGCCCGAGCACCGGCAGCAGGCGCAGGACGCCTACCAGCGCGCGACGCAAGGCGAAGGCAAGCTCGATATCGATTTCCCCATCGTTCGCCCGCTGGACGGGCAAAGGCGCTGGATCAACGCGCGCGGCGATTTCTCGCATGACGCGCAAGGGCAGTCCTGGGTGCTTCGGGGGACGGTACGCGACATCACCCAGCGCAAGTCGGTCGAGCTGGAGCTGCAGAGTTACCGCGACGACCTGCAGGAACTGGTGCGCCAGCGCACGGCTGAGCTGCAAAACAGCCAGGCGCTGCTGAACGCCACCCTGAACGCCACGGCCGGGGGTCTTCTGGTGCTGAACCCGCAAGAGACCATCATGCTATGGAACCAGCGCTTTGTGGAACTGTGGCACCTGCCCGCCGCGCTGGTGGCCCAGCCTGACATGGTGCCATGTCGCGCCCACATGCTGACCCAGGTGGTTGACCCACAGGCCTTGCTGGCGTTGATGACGCGTTTGCGTGAAGATCCCTTTTCCAGTCACAAATCGGCTAGCGGGGTGATCCAGATGGCTGACGGGCGCGTGCTTCGGTGCAGTGTCCAGGCGCAAAAGGTGGAGCAGGCGACGGTGGGCTGGGTCTGGTCTTTCGTCGATATCACCGAATTCAAGCGCGCCGAACTCGCCGCCCGCCAAGCCAATCAGGCCAAATCCGAGTTTCTGGCCAACATGAGCCACGAAATCCGCACGCCCATGAACGGGGTGATTGGCATGGTTGACGTGCTGCAGCAAACCCCGCTGCTGCCGGAGCAAAAACACATGCTCGACACAGTGGCCAATTCCTCCCAGACGCTGCTGCACATCCTGAACGATATTCTGGATTACTCCAAGATCGAGGCGGGCCAGCTGGCGGTGGAGCGCCTGGCGACACCGCTGCAGCCGGTGTGTGAGAGCGTGGTGCAACTGCTGCAAAACACGGCCAACGCTCGGGGTGTTGCCCTGTCGCTCACGCTGGCACCCGGGCTGCCCGCTGCCATCTACACCGATCCGACCCGGCTGCGCCAGGTGCTGCTTAACCTGATGGGCAATGCCATCAAGTTCACCCAGACTGGCCCTGGTCATGTGCCCAGCGTGGCGCTCAGTCTGGCACCGGGCGAGCTGCCCAACGGCCAACCTGGCCTGCTGCTCAAAGTGGCGGACAACGGCATTGGCATGAGCGAAGCGGTGGTGGCCAAGCTGTTTACCCCCTTTACCCAGGCCGATGCCAGCACCGCGCGCCAGTTCGGCGGCACCGGGTTGGGCTTGTCCATCAGCCAGCGTCTGGTGGCGCTGATGGGTGGCCAGATCACGGCGCAAAGCAGGCTCGGTGAAGGCTCTGAGTTCACGGTGGCACTGCCGCTGCAAGAGGCGCCCCCAGAGCCCGTCGCCCCCGAGCACCCGGAGCGCCGTGCCTGCCCGCGCCCGCCAGCGGCCAGCGTGGCGGCCGCGCAGGCCAACGGGCGACTGATTTTGTTGGCAGAAGACAATGAAACCAACCGCGACGTGATGCGCGAACAGCTGCGCCTGCTGGGTTATGCCGCCGAGATGGCGGTGGACGGTGTAGCGGCGCTGGCGCAATGGCGCTCCGGCCGTTTTGGCCTGCTGCTGACCGATTGCCACATGCCGGGTATGGACGGCTTTGCCCTGACCGCCGCCATTCGCGCCGAAGAAGCGCCGGGCCTGCGCCGCCCCATCATTGCCGTGACCGCCAACGCCATGCGCGGCGAGGTGCAAAACTGTCTGGCCTGCGGCATGGACGATTACCTGAGCAAGCCCTTGCGCCTGCAGGAGCTGGGCCCGATGCTGGCCAAATGGCTGCCGCTGGCAAATGATGTGCCGTCTGGGCTGGCAGCGCAGCCACCCCAACGGGTCGCACCCGTGGCCACGGCCGCGCAGGACAGCGGCGTGCCGCAGCCACAGCCTCTGCCCATCTGGAACGCCGCGGCGCTTGGCCTGCTGGTGGGCGACAACCCGGGCTTGCATGAGCGCTTGTTGACCAAGTTCTTGACCAATGCCACCGGGCAGGTCAAGGTCATTGCGGAGGCGGCGCAGGCTGATGCGATGCATCAGGCTGCTCTGGTGGCGCACACCCTCAAGTCGTCTGCGCGGGCGGTGGGGGCGTTCAGCTTGGGCGAGGTGTGCGAGCAGCTGGAAACCGCTGGCCTGGCGGGTGACATGGCCACCTGGCAGGCGTTGGCCGCGCGGCTGGAAGACGTCTATGCCCCAACGCGCGAGGCTATTCTGGCGCGTGATCAGCGGCTGTGAGGGTTGGGGATTGGCTTGCGTTTAGGCATAAGTCACTTTGCACGTCAAGTTGAGTCTGAACCGGGTAGACACACAGGGGTTGCCAGCGATGGCGGTATCCCACGCTTGCACACCCTTGTGACCCATCATGGTGGTGGACGCGGGTCGGTGGAGCGCTCAGCGTCGCTGCATCAAGTCGGATCCGCAGTTCCCCACAAGCGGGTCCCCGCTGCTTCCAGATGCGTCAGGTACACCCGCAGCTCAAACTCCAGCTGGTGGTAACGCGGTTCCATGTAGTTGCAAAGGCTGTAAAACGCCTTGTCGTGCGCGCGCTCTTTCAGGTGCGCCAACTCGTGCACGGTGATCATTTTCAAAAAGTCTTCCGGCACGTGTTTGAACAGGCTGGCCACGCGGATTTCGCGTTTGGCCTTGAGCTTGTTGCCCTGCACACGCGCAATCGTGGTGTGCGTGCCCAGCGCGTGCTGAACGACTTGCAGCTTGTTGTCGAACGACACTTTGGCCAGCGGCTCGGCGCTGCGCAGGTGCTCGGTTTTCAGCGCCTGCACGTAGTCGAACAACGCGCGGTCGGTGCGCACCGCATGGCCCTGCGGGTATTTGCGCAGCAGCCAATCGGCCACGCGGTCGTCCTGCAGCATCTGCTCGATCTGCGCCAGGGTGTCGGGCGGGTAACCTTGCAGGTAGCGCAGGGGTTTGGCGCTGCCTGCGTTTACTATGGTAGTCATAGCTGTTAGCCCTTTATCTATAAGGGCTAGAGGCCGATTTTTCTTAAACTTCTCGGCGCAGGGCCGGGAACAAAATCACATCGCGGATGCTGCTGCTGTCGGTCAGCAGCATCATCAGGCGGTCCAGCCCCACGCCGCAGCCGCCGGTGGGTGGCATGCCGTATTCGAGGGCGCGGATGAAGTCGTGGTCGTAATACATGGCTTCATCGTCGCCGCTGTCTTTGGCGGCCACCTGGGCCTGGAAACGCGCGGCTTGTTCTTCGGCATCGTTCAGCTCGCTGAAGCCATTGCCGAATTCGCGCCCGGTGATGTACAGCTCAAACCTCTCGGTCACTTCGGGGCGGCTGTCGTTGGCGCGCGCCAGCGGGCTGATTTCGGTCGGGTGCTCCATGATGAAGGTCGGCTGCCAGAGCTTTTCTTCCACGGTTTCCTCGAAATACAGCACCTGCAGGCTGGGCAGGCTGCGGGTGGAGATGTGGTGTTTGGCCTCGGTGATACCGAGTTTGGGCAACACGCTGCGCAACCACTCGGCGCTGTCCACCTTCAGGCCCGAGCCGTCGTCGAGCATCTGGCCGGCTTCGGTGTATTTGCAGATGGCCTCATGGATGGTCAGGCGTTCAAACGGTTGCGTCAGGTCGACCGGTTTGCCGGCGTAGCTGAGTTCCAGCGTGCCCAGGGCACGTTGTGCCGCATCGCGGATCAGCGCCTCGGTGAAGGTCATCAGATCCTGGTAATCCCAATACGCCGCGTAGAACTCCATCATGGTGAACTCGGGGTTGTGGCGCACGCTGATGCCTTCGTTGCGGAAACTGCGGTTGATCTCGAACACGCGATCAAAACCGCCGACGATCAGGCGTTTGAGGTACAACTCGGGCGCGATGCGCAGGAACATCTGCTGGTCCAGCGCGTTGTGGTGCGTGGTGAAAGGTTTGGCATTGGCACCGCCCGGAATCGGGTGCAGCATCGGCGTTTCAACTTCCAGAAAGTCGTGCGCCACCATGAATTCACGGATGCCGCTCACCGCCTTGCTGCGCGCCACAAAGCGTTTGCGTGTGTCTTCGTCGGTCATCAGATCCACGTAGCGTTGGCGGTATTTGACCTCCTGGTCGGCCATGCCGTGGAACTTGTCGGGCATCGGGCGCAGGCTTTTGGTCAGCAGGCGGATGGATGTGGCGTGGATGGAGAGTTCGCCAGTCTTGGTCTTGAACACCAGTCCTTCGGCGGCCACGATGTCGCCCAGGTCCCAGTGTTTGAACGCGCCATACACCTCTTCACCCACGTCGTCACGCTTGATGTAGACCTGCATTCGGCCAGTGCTGTCTTGCAAGGTGGCAAAACTGGCCTTGCCCATCACGCGCTTAAGCATCATGCGGCCAGCGATTTTGGCTGTGGCGCCTTGCTCGATCAGTCCCTCGGGCGTTTGCCCGGCGTGGGCGGCAAACAGGTCGGCGGCGTGGTCGGCGGGTTTGAAGTCGTTCGGGAACGCCACGCCTTTGCCCTCGGCCTGAGCCTGGCGCAGGGCTTTGAGCTTCTCGCGCCGCTCGGCCATGAGCTGGTTCTCGTCCTGGGGGGTTGGGCTGGGTACGGCGGCAATGGGTTCAGACATGTGAGGCAATCATGGGTGGCGAGCGGCTGCCGGGTGTGCCCGGCGTGTCATGGTGAACACGCTTCTGGCAGGCGGCATGGGGGCAAAGCCCGCACGCGGGTTGGAGACTAGGCAAAGCCAAGTATTTTAAAGTGGCGCGCTGTCGCTA
The DNA here is from genome assembly GCA_002083775.1 of Rhodoferax ferrireducens. GTDB lineage: Bacteria > Pseudomonadota > Gammaproteobacteria > Burkholderiales > Burkholderiaceae_C > Rhodoferax > Rhodoferax ferrireducens_A. The sequence goes on from MTEI01000001.1 coordinate 93,790, forward strand.
TGATCTGGCGCACCTGTCTTGTTCTTGGTTTTTGCCCCATGCTGTACCAAATCGTTTCCCTGTTGCTTGAGGTTGTTGCCGGCTTTCTGAGTGGCGCCTGCCTGCTGCGCTTGTACATGCAGTACCAGCGTATCCCGATGTCAGCGCGCTCCGGCAACCCGCTGGGGCGTTTTGTGTTTGCGCTGACCGACTGGATTGTGTTGCCGCTGCGCAAAGTGATTCCGGCGATCGGTGCGCTGGACACCGCCAGCCTGGTGGCGGCTTTTCTGCTCCAGTTCGCCGAATTTGGCCTGCTTTGGCTGCTGGCAGGGGCTGCGGGCGGCTTCTTTTCAGTGCCGATCCTGGCGGTGTTTGGCCTGCTGCGCATGGCGATCTCGGCCATGACGGGCGCGGTGATCGTTTATGCGATTTTGTCGTGGGTGCAGACGCAGTCGGTGATGGCCGATGTGATCGAGCAGCTGGTGAGCCCCGCGCTGGTGCCGATTCGCCGCGTGTTGCCGCTGATCGGTGGCGTGGATCTGTCGCCGCTGGTGCTGCTGGTGATCCTGCAAATCGCCGCCATCGTGCTGGGCAATTTACAGGCCGCGGCGCTACTGGCTTTTTGAGACTTTGCGGGACAGACCAAGAGTGACAAGCAGTGCACTTTGCTCTGTCCCCAACTGATCGCCGGATGTCGGCTGTCCGCTTTGCGGGACAGACCAAGATTTGCGCAGCAAATTTGCTCTGTCCTCAACTGATTAGGATACCGCGTCCGCGCTTTGCCGCGTCAGCATGGCCAGGGTATTGGCAATGGTGGCGCGCAGTTCGCGGCGGTCGCAAATCAGGTCCACCGCACCCTTGGTCTGCAGGAATTCGGCACGCTGAAAACCTTCAGGTAGCGTGACGCGCACGGTGGACTCAATCACCCGTGGCCCGGCAAAACCGATCAGCGCCTTGGGCTCGGCAATCACCACATCGCCCAAAAAGGCAAAACCCGCGCTCACACCGCCCATGGTCGGGTCGGTCAGCACGCTGATGAATGGCAGCCCCTTTTTGGCCAGGTGGGTGAGCGAGGCGTTGGTTTTGGCCATCTGCATCAGGCTCAGCAACCCCTCTTGCATGCGTGCGCCACCGGTGGCGGTGAAGCAGACGAAGGGTACTTTTTGCTCGATGGCGGTGTGCACGCCGCGCACAAAACGCTCACCGACCACGCTGCCCATGCTGCCGCCCATGAATTCAAACTCAAAACACGCTGCTACCAAACCAATGCCCAAAACGCTGCCGCCCATGACCACCAGCGCATCGGTCTCGCCGGTGCTCTCCATCGCCTCTTTCAGGCGCTCGGGGTATTTGCGGCTGTCCTTGAACTTGAGCGCGTCCACCGGCAGCACCTCTTGGCCAATTTCGTAGCGGCCTTCGTTGTCCAGAAACACATTGAGGCGGGCGCGGGCACCAATGCGGTGGTGGTGGCCGCAGGTGGGGCAGACGTTCTGGTTTTGCTCCAGATCGGTCTTGTAGAGCACGGTGTCGCAGGCCGGGCATTTGATCCACAGGCCCTCGGGCACTGCGCGCCGGTCTTTGGGGTCGGTACGCTGGATTTTGGGGGGGAGCAGTTTTTCGAGCCAACTCATATCAATTTCTCCGTCAACGTGTGGGACGAGCTACATCCAAAAGATGTCATGGTGGACTCGGTCCGCAATCCAGGACTTCTGGTGGCATGGATGCCGGATCAGGTCCGGCATGACAAACAGCCAAGATTATGAATCCAGCGCGTTACGAATCTCGCGCATAAAGGTTTGCGCTATGGCGGCCACCTGGTCGCGCGGCTGGCTGTCGATCAGCTGGATGATCTTGCTGCCAATCACCACCGCGTCGGCGGCCTCGCCAATGGCCTTGGCAGTAGCCGCGTCGCGGATGCCAAAACCCACACCCACCGGCACGCGCACATGGGCGCGGATGCGCGGCAGCATGGCTTTGACGGCATCGGTATCGAGCGCGCCCGAACCCGTGACACCCTTGAGCGACACGTAATACACGTAGCCGCTGGCAATCTTCGCCACCTGCGCCATGCGCTCGTTGGTGGAGGTGGGGGCCAGCAAAAAGATCAGGTCCATGCCGTGCGTGGTGAGATCCAAGGCAAAGTCTTCGCACTCTTCGGGCGGGTAGTCGACGATCAACACGCCATCCACCCCGGCGGCGGCAGCGTCGCGCACAAACGGGCTGGCAGTAGGCGCGGCTGGCGCAGCGGCTTGCCGGTGGGTGGCCTGCACGGCCGGTGCACCATGTTTCTGGTTGTAGCGCTCCACCGGGTTGGCGTAGCCCATCAGCACCACCGGGGTGGTCTGGTTCTGCGTGCGAAAAACGCGCACCATCTCCAGCACTTGGGCTAGGCCGATGCCAGCCGCGAGCGCTTTGTCGCCGGCCTTTTGGATCACCGGACCATCTGCGCTGGGGTCGGAAAACGGCACGCCGAGCTCGATGACGTCAGCGCCACCGGCAACCATCGCGTGCATCAGCTCAGGTGTGACATCGGCATACGGAAAGCCAGCCGTGACAAAGGGGATCAGCGCCTTGCGGCCTTGCGCCTGGAGTTGGCTGAACGTGGCGGCGATGCGGCTCATTGGGAATCTCCTGAATTTGTAGTGACTTCCGCAATCTGGATAAGGGCTACAGGCTGTTTTGTGCCTCCTTTGACTGATTGGCCTTCACAACTGGGGCGGCAGAAGAAGTCTGCGCCTGACAAATCCGCCACGGTGCCGATGTCCTTGTCGCCGCGGCCAGACAGGTTCACCAGAATCGATTCATCGGGACGCATGGTCTTGGCCAATTTCATCGCGTAGGCCAGTGCGTGGCTGGATTCCAGCGCCGGGATGATGCCTTCAGTACGGCACAGGTAGTGGAAGGCATCCAGCGCTTCTTTGTCGGTAATGCCCACGTATTCGGCGCGGCCAATGTCGTTCAAAAACGCATGCTCGGGGCCGACGCCAGGGTAATCCAGCCCGGCGCTGATGCTGTGGGTTTCGGTCACCTGGCCGTTGTCGTCCTGCAGCACGTAGGTGCGGTTGCCGTGCAACACGCCCGGGCTACCGCGCTGGATGGACGCCGAGTGTTTGCCGCTGTCCATGCCCGCGCCCGCGGCCTCCACGCCAATCAGGCGGGTGGCCTCGTACTCAATGTAAGGATAGAAGATGCCCATGGCGTTGCTGCCGCCGCCAACACAGGCCATCACCACATTGGGCTGGGTACTGCTGCAGCCCGCCGCCTGCAACATGTCGGGCATCTGCACCAGGCATTCCTGGCCGATCACGCTCTGAAAATCACGCACCATCATCGGGTACGGGTGCGGCCCGGCCACGGTGCCGATGATGTAGAACGTGTTATCGACATTGGCCACCCAGTCGCGCATGGCCTCATTCAAGGCGTCTTTGAGCGTCTTGCTGCCACTCTCCACCGGCACCACGGTGGCACCGAGCAACTTCATGCGGTAGACGTTGGGGCTTTGGCGTTTGACGTCTTCGCTACCCATATACACAACGCATTCCAGCCCGTAACGGGCACAGATGGTGGCGGTGGCCACGCCGTGCTGGCCGGCGCCGGTTTCGGCGATCACGCGCGGTTTGCCCATGCGTTTGGCCAGCATCGCCTGGCCGATGGTGTTGTTGATCTTGTGTGCGCCGGTGTGGTTGAGGTCTTCGCGCTTCAAGAAAATTTGCGCACCACCCATTTCACGGCTCATGCGCGCGGCGTGGTACACGGGCGAGGGGCGGCCGACAAAATGCGCCAGCTCGGACTCAAATTCGGCGATGAAAGCCGGGTCAAACTGGTATTTGGCGTAAGCGTCTTTGAGCTCGTTGACCGCGTGGGTCAGCGTCTCAGAGATAAAACTGCCGCCGTACATGCCAAAGTGGCCGCGTGAGTCGGGTTGTTGGTAATCAAACATGATGGTATGGTTTTAGTAGCTATCTGCCCTTTATGAATAAGGGCTAGAGGCATATTTCTTTAATAGTTTATCGGTAAAAAAACTTGTCATGCCGGGCTTGACCCGGCATCCATGAATTCGGGTTCATGCATCCCCCCGGATCGGGGTCCGGGGCAGGCTCCTCAAGTCCGGGATGACCGCTGGGGACTCTCACGTTCACTGATCGGCCTGGCGAACTGCCGCGACAAATTCGCGCATGCGACCCGGGTCTTTGATGCCTTTGTGCCCCGGCACCTCAATGCCCGAGCTGACATCCACCGCCAGCGTTTTACAACGTGGCCGCAACTGCGTGATGCCGTCGATCACGTTGGCAGCGCTCAGCCCACCACTCAAGACGAGGTGAGCGTTGACGTTTGGTGGAAGCAGTGACCAAGTGAATGTGTGCCCACCACCGCCGAACCCGTCAACTTGCGCGTCCAACAAAATGGCTTGAGCCTGTGAATAATCTTGGGCGAATTTTAAAAGATCAAAGTTGCGCCCCGCTTCACCCAGTGGAATTCGCGCAGCGCGCAGATACGGGCGCTGGTCCGGGCTGCATGCCGCCCAGCAGTCTTGTGGCGACTCATCACCATGAAATTGGGCGATAGCCCCCGCCACACCTGCGCAGGCAGCTCTGATATATGTAGTGTTTTCGTTGACAAAAAGCAGCACCGGGGTGACAAATGGCGGCAAGCGACTGGCCAGCGTCGCCGCCCGTTCGGGCGAAACAAAACGCGGGCTTTTGGCGTAAAGCACAAAACCGATGGCATCGGCACCGGCAGCCACCGCGGCATCCACGTCCTGCTCGCGGGTCAGGCCACACATTTTGATGCGGGTGCGGTGGGCGGGTTGCACGGTTGTGGCCGCTGGGGTCGCCGTGCTGGCGCTGAGCGGCGTGGTGAGCGGCGCGGCAGTGGTTGCGATGATCGGTTTTGAAGGCGTCATGGGCTCGCTTGGGGCAGGTGTGGCAGATAAGTCAGCAGTCATCACAGGGCTCCAGGCAGGCCGTCCAGCAGCGTCGGGTGTTCGGGCAGACCCCAGTGCGGTGCATAACGTGGCCCGACAAAATACAGGCCATAGGGCGAAAACGTGGGCGCGGCCGCATCGCGGTCACGCGCTGCCATCACCTCCAGCACCCAATCGGGTTCCTTGCGGCCATCTCCCACCATGATCAAACAGCCCATCAGGTTGCGGATCATGTGGTGCAAAAAGGCGTTGGCCTCAAACTCAAAGCGCCAGTAAGCGCCCCGGCGGCTGATGTCGATGCGCGTCAGAGTTTTGACCGGCGACAAGGCCTGGCAGGCGCTGGCGCGAAACGAACTGAAGTCGTGTTCACCCAGCAAATGCTGCGCGGCTTGTTGCATGCGTTCCATGTTCAAAGGCTTGTAGACCCAGCCGACGCGGCCCTGATCGATGCTCGGGCGCACCGGCGAGTCCAGCAGCACATAGGCATAACGCCGTGAGGTGGCGCTGGCGCGGCAGTGGAACTCGGGGGGCACTTGCTTGGCCCACTGCACCGCAATATCGTGCGGTAGCAAGGCGTTGGGGCCACGCACCCAGGCGGACTCGGGGCGCTCGGCAGGTGTGTCAAAGTGGATCACCTGCATCAGGCCATGCACGCCAGCGTCGGTACGGCCAGCGCACAGGGTGGAGACTTTTTGGCCAGTGAACTCGCCCAGCGCCTTTTCCAGCTTGTCCTGAATGGTCAGACCAGAAGTCTGGCTCTGCCAGCCCTGGTAGCTCAGCCCGTTGTAGCTGATGCCCAGCGCCAGCCTCAATGCGTATTCCCCCGGCGACGACGAAGGGCGTGACGGAACCGGCTCAAAGCTTGTTCAGCGCGCTCTGGGCTTTGGCACGCAGGTCACCGGCCGCTTCGGCAATGACTTCTTCGATCAGCGCACGGGCACCGTCGTCGTCACCAATGGCGCGGAATTCGTCGGCCAGCGCCAGCTTGGTTTCCAGCGGGTCCATGGCTTCGTCGATGAACTCGCCCGGCACGGTGACCTTGTCCTCGCCCAGATCCAGCGACAGGGAGCCCAGGTCAAACGACATCAGCTCGTTGGCAGGTGCTTCTGCCGCTGCAGGTGTGGGTGTCGCTGCGGCCTGGTCAGCGGGAGGCAATGCAAGTTCCAGGTCCATGCCAGGCGTGTCAAAGTCGAGACTCTCGTCGAGCGCGTCACGGACCGTGGTCGGGCCGACACGCTCTTCGGCGGGTTCCTCGGTGACCACTTCGACGGCAGGTGGCAACTCTGCAGAAAGGGTTGGCAGCGGTGTATCGTCGAACGCGTCCAAACCAGAAAAAGCGGTGGGCACGAGGTCGGAATGAGGGGAAGCAGCTGGAGGGGGCGGGGGGGCTGGCTCGGGTGCAACGTCGTCCATCGAGAAATCCAGGTCCAGGTCCAGATCGCCATGGCCGGTGGCAATGGGCGCTTCGTCCCGTGCCTCATCAGCAGCACTCTGGCCAACGGCGGTGGCCGCGAAAGCCGGTTCGGTTTTGCCAAAGTCTGGCAGTTGCGAGGCTAGCGGTTGGCCACCGGGGAGGTAGAGGGCGTTGTCGGGATCAATGGAGATCCCTTTTTCGCAGATTTGCTCCCATTCGGGGCCGGAACCATCGGTCAGGTTGAAGGCCAGGGCCGCCACCGATTCGAAGCCCTTGACGTCGCGCCGTTTGGCGTAAATCTCCAACAACTTCTGGTGGATGGCCACGCGCTGCGGGTTGGTGCGCAGGGCGTCTTTGAGAATTTCTTCGGCTTGCAGATCGCGACCGTAGGCCAGGTAAACGTCAGCCTCGGCCACCGGGTCAACATCATCCACGGCATCAAGCTGGCTTGGCGAATAGACCATGGATGAGCCAGTGGTCAGGCTGTCGGCCGTATCCACGTTTTGGCCACCGCTGGCGCCCGAGAAAGCCAGGTCGCTGTTGGCGAAGGTGCTGTCAAGTTGTTCGGATTTCTTGCGCTGGCGGGCTTTGTACAGTCCCAGGCCCGCAAGCAGGGCAATCAGGGCGGCAGCACCGGCGGGCAGCATGGGATCAGCCATCAGGTCGTCGATGAAGCTGGGCTCTTCAACAGGTGCGGGCACCACTGGCGGTGGCGCCGGCTTCTTGGGCGCAGGTGCGGGTGCCGCGGTTGCAGCAGGCTCTGCGACCGGCTCGGAGACCTTGGGCGCTGGCAGTGGCTCGGGGGCACTGGCAGGCGCTGGTGCCGGGGTGGCGGCAGGTGCGACGGTGGCTGGGGCGCTGGCGGCAGCGGCCAGTTTGTCCAGGTCCTGGATGTTCTTGGCCAGCTCTGCGGTGCGGCTTTCAGCCTTTTGCGCATTGCGTTCCTGTGCCAGTGCTTCTTCGCTGGACTTGCCCTGGACGGTGCCTTTGGACAGGGTCAACTTGTCAGAGGTGGCTGCTGCAGGCTTGGTGTCCTCGACGATCGCCTCCACTTTGCCACTGACATCCCGGCTGGCGGGTGCCACCTTGGCGGTGGGCACATTGCCGGCGAACTTGCGACGGTAGTCGTTGAAGTCCTGGCTCTGGGCGGTGATGATCTGGGTGGCTTCCTGGGGCGGGGTTGTGCTGGCCTGTTCGGCACTCGGGATGGTCACGACGGCGCCCGCCTTGATGCGGTTGACGTTGTCCTGGATGAAGGCGTCGGGGTTGGCGCGCAGCAGTGCCACCAACATCTGGTCAAGTGACACGCTGGCAGGTTTGCGGGTAGCGACGATGGCGCTGGCGGTATCGCCTGGTTTGACTTGGACAGTTTGATCGTCTGGCTCGGGCTTGGGGGCTGGCGCAGGTTGGGCCATTGGCGCGGGTTTGACGGTGGCTACTGCGGGTTTGGTCGCGACCACGGCAGGTTTGGCTGGGGTTGGCTCGGGTGGCGTGACGCTGACCACGGGCGCTGCGGGCGTGGTCAAGACGGTGGCGGCAGCGGGTCTGGTGGGGGTCGTCGCGCGTTCAGGTGCGGGCACAGGCAATTGGGCGGCCACCGGTGCGCCACGCGTCTGACTGCGCAGGCTGGGTGGGTCAAACAGCATGGTGTAGTCACGCACGATGCGCCCGGAGTTCCAGCTGGTTTCCAGAATCATGTCGACAAAAGGCTCGCCAACGGCGCGGTCGCTGCTCAGTCGCAGGTAAGCGCGCCCGTCCGGGCGACGTTGCAACGACGCAGTCAGGCTACCCAGCGCCGGGTTGTAGTCCAGACCAGCGGCCTGAAAGGCCTCGGGCGGTGCCACGCGCGTGACCAGGCTGGAGGCTTCTTCGGCGTTGATGTCCAAGACATCAATTTCGGCTTTGAGGGGCTCGCCCAGGGCAGACTGCACAGTGATGCGACCCAATGACAGGGCCGCTGCAGGAGACCCCCATAAGCTCAAGACTGCAGCGATTGCCAAAGCGGTAAGTTGATAGGGATGAGACTTCGCAATCAATTTGTGCTCTCCGGTTTTACAGCCAGCCGCGCATGGTCTGTTGCGGGCACGCTGCCCAGGGACTCGAAAGAATAAAAAGCACCATAACATCAATATGTTAGCCTGACAAGTTAAGTCAGCTTGTGAACAAGTTGACTGCGCGTTTGACCCTCGAGAGCGCGATTCTATGTTGTAGAGTGGCAACGACTTGACACCTGCGTACCCAGGCGTGTCAGGCTGCGAAGCCACGTCCAGTCAATCAAGCTTGCAACAATATTCGCAGCATGCGCCGCAGCGGTTCTGCCGCACCCCACAACAATTGGTCGCCCACGGTGAAGGCACCCACATACTCTGGCCCCATCGCCAATTTGCGGATGCGTCCCACGGGGATCGTCATGGTGCCGGTGACGGCCACCGGCGTCAAGTCTTTGATGGTGGCTTCCCGCGTGTTGGGCACCACTTTGACCCACGGGTTGTCGGCGGCGATCATGGCCTCAATGTCGGCGCTGGGCACGTTTTTCTTTAATTTGAAGGTGAGTGCTTGGCTGTGGCAGCGCATGGCACCCACGCGCACGCAGAAGCCGTCGACCGGAATCGCGGTTGAGCCAAAACCTTCGCCCTGGCCCAGTATCTTGTTGGTCTCAGCCATGCCTTTCCACTCTTCCTTGGACTGGCCCCAACCCGGCTCGTCATGGTTTTTGCCGATGCCAAGGTCTTTGTCTATCCAGGGAATCAGCGAGCCACCCAGCGGCACGCCGAAGTTGGCGGTCTCGGTGGCGTTTAAGCCTCGTTGTTTGGCGATCACCAAACGGTCGATCTCCAGAATGGCGCTCTTGGGGTCGTCCAGCAGGGCCTTGACTTCGGCGTTGAGCGTGCCGTATTGCGTGAGCAGTTCACGCATGTGTTGCGCGCCGCCGCCGCTGGCAGCCTGATAAGTCTGGGTGCTCATCCATTCCACCAGGCCCGCCTTGTAAAGCGCGCCCACGCCCATCAGCATGCAGCTCACCGTGCAGTTGCCACCAATCCAGTTCTTGCCACCCTGGCTCAGCGCGGTTTGAATCACCGGCATGTTGACCGGGTCGAGAATGATCACCGCGTCTTTTTCCATGCGCAGCGTGGAGGCAGCGTCGATCCAGTGGCCTGCCCAACCAGCAGCGCGCAGCTTGGGAAACACGGCGGTGGTGTAGTCGCCACCCTGAGCGCTGATGATGATGTCGCAGCGTTTCAAGGCATCGATGTTGAAGGCGTCTTGCAACACGGTCTCGTTCTTGGCCAGCGCAGGGGCCTGGCCACCAGCGTTGGAGGTGGAGAAAAACACCGGCTCAATCAGATCAAAGTCGCCCTCAGCCTGCATGCGGTCCAGCAAAACCGAGCCGACCATGCCACGCCAGCCCACCAAACCCACCAAATTGCCCACTTTCATACTTTTACCTTTTGCGATTGTTTCAATATGTACCTGCCGTCCGCGACGTCGGGGCGATAGCTTGGCCTCAGCGCATGGCCTTGACGACTGCGTTGCCCATGTCGATGGTGGACACACGGGTGCACCCTTCGCTGTGAATATCGGCCGTGCGCAAACCCTGCGCCAACACGTTTTTCACAGCAGTTTCAATGTGCTGGGCCGCGGCCTCCTGGTTCAGGCTGAAACGCAGCATCATTGCCGCGCTCAAAATGGTGGCCAGCGGGTTGGCGATGCCTTGGCCAGCAATGTCAGGGGCGCTGCCGTGGCTGGGCTCGTACAGGCCCTTGCTGTTGGCGTCCAGGCTGGCCGAGGGCAGCATGCCAATGGAGCCGGTGAGCATCGAGGCTTCGTCCGAGAGGATGTCGCCAAACATGTTGCCGGTGACGATCACATCAAATTTTTTGGGTGCCTTGACCAGTTGCATGGCGGCGTTGTCCACATACATATGATCCAGCGCCACATCCGGGTACTGCTGGCTGACCTCGATCATGATGTCCTTCCAGAACTGGAAGGTTTCCAGAACATTGGCTTTGTCGACGCTGGTGACGCGTTTGCTGCGTTTGCGTGCGGCCTGAAAGGCCACGTGAGCAATCCGCTCGATCTCCGGGCGGCTGTAGCGCATGGTGTCGAAAGCTTCTTCAGCTTCGGGGAAGTTGCCATCGGTGGCGATACGCCGTCCACGCGGCTGGCCGAAGTAGATATCACCTGTCAGCTCGCGGATGATCAGGATGTCGAGCCCGGCCACCAGTTCAGGTTTCAGGCTGGAGGCGCCCACCAGCTCCGGGTAACAAATGGCGGGACGAAAATTGGCGAACAGACCCAGATTTTTGCGCAGGCCCAAAATGGCTTGCTCGGGACGCAAATGGCGCTCCAGGTTGTCGTACTTCCAGTCGCCCACCGCGCCGAACAAAATGGCATCAGCGTCCTGGGCCAGTTTCAGCGTCGAGGCGGGCAGCGGGTGGCCCAGCGCGGCGTAAGCGGCACCACCGACCGGTGCGGTTTCCATTTCGAATGGAAGATTGAGGGCGTGCAATACCTTGACTGCTTCGACCACAATTTCAGGACCGATGCCATCACCTGGCAAGACTGCAATTTTCATGGTGTATTTGACTTTCCAATAAAAGTGGTTGATGGACACCTGCTCACAAGCTGCGAGCAGGTGCGTTCAAAAAAGGACGACATGAATGGGCTGGCAGAGGTACCGCACCCTGGCGTAGAAGCGCGGCCAGTCAACCCAGTGAAACATCATTCAAGAAAGATATAAAGATAGCAGCTTACCCAAGCATGGTATGGGCTAGCCAGGGTTTTTGTGCCAAACGTTCTGCTTCGAAAGCCTTGATCTTGTCGGCGTGGCGCAGCGTCAGGCCGATGTCATCCAAGCCGTTGACAAGGCAATATTTGCGAAACGCCTGCACATCAAAGGGCAACTCGTCTCCGTCGGGCTTGATCACCACCTGGCGCTCCAGGTCAACCGTCAGCGTGTAGCCGGGGAATGCCAGTGTCTCGTCAAACAGACGGCCAACCTGCACCTCGGTCAGCACAATCGGCAACAGGCCGTTCTTGAAGCTGTTGTTGAAAAAGATGTCGGCGTAGCTGGGGGCAATGATGGCGCGAAACCCATACTGGTCCAGGGCCCAGGGCGCGTGTTCACGCGAGGAGCCGCAACCAAAGTTTTTTCGCGCCAGCAAAATTGACGCGCCCTGGTAACGCGGTTGGTTCAGCACAAAGTCCGGGTTGGGCTGACGGCTGGCGGGGTCCTGGCCCGGAAAACCGGCATCCAGATAGCGCCACTCGTCGAACAGGTTCTGGCCAAAACCGGTTTTCCGGATGGACTTGAGAAACTGCTTGGGAATGATGGCGTCGGTGTCGACGTTTTCACGGTCGATCGGTGCCACCAGGCCCCTGAGTAAAGTGAATTTTTGCATGAGGTCTTATTTCTTGGCTGCGCCTTCAATGGCCGAGCCGGCTTTTTGAATGTCTTGACCGACGCCCTTGACGGTGTTGCAGCCGGTCAGGGCCAGAAAAACGGTGATCAGCGCGAAAAAAGTGAGATGTTTCATGAAGCGTTCCTGAATGAGAGCGTTAGACAAACCGTCTGACATCGACAAAATGGCCATGAATCGCTGCGGCCGCTGCCATCGCCGGACTGACCAGGTGGGTGCGCCCGCCCGCGCCCTGACGGCCTTCAAAGTTGCGGTTGCTGGTCGAGGCACAGCGTTCACCTGGCTCCAGCCGGTCGGCATTCATGGCCAGACACATGGAGCAGCCAGGCTCGCGCCAGTCAAAACCCGCAGCCTTGAAGATCTCGTGCAGCCCTTCGTGCTCGGCCTGTTCCTTGACCAGACCAGAACCGGGTACGACCAATGCCAGGCGGATATTGGGCGCCACCTTGCGTCCCAGCGATTTCACGACCGCAGCAGCCTCGCGCATGTCCTCAATCCGGCTGTTGGTGCAAGAACCGATGAAGACCTTGTCCACATACAGATCGTTGAGGGCCTTGCCCGGCTCCAGCCCCATGTAGGCCAGTGCTCGCTCGATGGCGCCGCGTTTGTTGATGTCTTTTTCCTTGTCGGGGTCTGGCACACGCTCATGGATACCCAGCACCATCTCGGGTGAGGTGCCCCAGGTCACTTGCGGCACCAGGTTGGATGCATCGATGTTGACAACGGCATCAAAATGGGCTCCAGTGTCGGATTGGAGCGTCTTCCAGTAAGTGACGGCCTGATCCCACTCCAACGCGGCGGCTGCATCGTTGGGTGCGTTGGAGCCGGGGGCCAGTGGCCGCCCTTTGATGTACTGGATGGTTTTGTCATCCACTGCCACCAGGCCCGCACGGGCACCGGCTTCAATGGCCATGTTGCACACCGTCATGCGGCCTTCCATACTCAGCGCGCGAATGGCTGCGCCAGCAAATTCGATCGTGTAGCCAGTGCCGCCAGCGGTACCGATCTTCCCGATAACCGCCAGCACGATGTCTTTGCCACCACAGCCACGCGGCAGCAGTCCATCGACCTGTACCCGCATGTTTTTGGCTTTTTTGGCCAGCAGGGTCTGGGTGGCCATCACGTGCTCCACCTCACTGGTGCCAATGCCATGCGCCAGTGCACCAAAAGCGCCGTGGGTAGAGGTGTGCGAGTCGCCGCACACAACGGTCATACCCGGCAGGGTGGCACCACTCTCAGGCCCGATGACGTGAACGATGCCCTGGCGCCGCGTCAGGAACGGAAAGTAGGCCGCAGCGCCATATTCCTTGATGTTGGCGTCCAGCGTCATCACCTGCTCTTTGCTGGTGGGATCGGTGATGCCGTCATAACCACGCTCCCAGCCGTTGGTGGGCGTGTTGTGGTCAGCGGTTGCCACAACTGAACTTACCCGCCAAAGTGGACGATGGGTCTGGCGCAGACCTTCAAAAGCCTGTGGGCTGGTGACTTCATGGACCAGATGACGGTCGATGTAAAGCAGGGTCGTGCCGTCTTCTTCGGTATGGACGACATGCTCGTCCCAGAGCTTGTCATACAGGGTGCGTGCGTGCGAGTTTGATTCCATGCGTGCTGGCGTGTTGGTGTTCGAGGCAGCGATTTTAAGGTCCATCACTTGAGGGTTGGCCCGTGGTGTCGACCAGCCAAATAAAAAGCCCGTCGGCATGTTCTGCCGACGGGCTTCGCAGGTAGATCTGCGATCAGCGTTCGCCCACGGGCTTCACATTGCGGGAAACAGAACCGGTGAACAACTGACGCGGGCGGCCAATCTTGTACTCGGGATCGGCCAACATTTCGTTGAGCTGGGCAATCCAGCCAACGGTACGGGCCAGCGCGAAGATACCGGTAAACAGGCTGACCGGAATGCCGATAGCGCGCTGGACGATGCCGGAGTAGAAGTCCACGTTCGGGTACAGCTTGCGTTGCACGAAATAGTCGTCTTCTAGAGCGATCTTTTCCAGCTCTTTGGCCAGCTTGAACATCGGGTCGTTTTCCAGACCAAGTTCGGCCAGCACTTCGTTGCAGGTTTCCTGCATGAGCTTGGCACGCGGGTCGTAGTTTTTGTACACGCGGTGGCCAAAACCCATGAGCTTGACGCCGGAGTTCTTGTCCTTCACCTGTTCCATGAACTGACCGACCTTGGCCACGCCGCCTTGGCGCTGAATGTCTTCCAGCATGTTCAGGCAGGCTTCATTGGCACCGCCGTGTGCCGGGCCCCATAGGCAAGCCACGCCAGCCGCAATGGCTGCAAACGGGTTGGTGCCCGATGAACCGCAGAGCCGCACGGTGGAGGTGGAGGCATTTTGCTCGTGGTCGGCATGCAGGATGAAGATGCGGTCCAGTGCACGCTCCAGCACCGGGTTGACCTTGTAGTCTTCGCAGGGGGTACCAAACATCATGCGCAGGAAGTTACCTGAGTAGCTGAGTTCGTTGCGCGGGTACATGTAGGGCTGGCCCACACCGTATTTGTAGGCCATGGCCACCAAGGTTGGCATTTTGGCAATCAGGCGGATGGCTGCGACATGACGGTGTTCAGGGTTGTTGATGTCGGTGCTGTCATGGTAGAAGGCAGACAAGGCGCCGATCAGGCCCGTCAGCACCGCCATCGGGTGGGCATCACGGCGGAAACCGCGCAGGAAAAACTGCATCTGCTCATTGACCATGGTGTGGTTGAGGATGAGCTTATGGAAATCGCTACGCTCTTGCTGTTTGGGCAACTCGCCCTTGAGCAGCAAGTAGCAGGTGTCGAGGTAGTCACATTGCGTGGCCAGTTGTTCGATGGGGTAACCGCGGTACAACAACTCACCCTTGTCGCCATCGATATAAGTGATGGCAGACTGGCAGGAGGCCGTTGACAGGAAACCTGGGTCGTAGGTGAACATGCCGGTTTGGGCGTACAGCTTGCGGATGTCAACAACATCCGGGCCGACACTACCTTGGTAAACAGGCAACTCGACGCTGGGGCTACCGTTCGAGAACGACAGGGTGGCTTTGTTTTCAGCTAGTTTCATTTTGGCCTTTCGGGTTTGCTCTCAACATAGTCAACACTTCAGAAACATCGTCGCGATCCAGATCAGGCTGGACTTGCGCCAGGGTTTTACGCCCCAGATGCAGGTCCAGCAAATCGTTGTCGCTCAGCTCCATTAGAGCCATCAGACCTTGCGCTTGCTTGACAGTTATCAAGGATTCGTAGCGCTTGAAAAACCGATCCACAAAAATATCGTTCTCCAGCAACCCGCGGCGACTGCGCCATTTGAGCTTGCTCAGCACGCGCTCATTGATCACATCGTCCGGTGCCGCCGTCGCAAGGTTCTCCATGTGCGCGTCCGGGTCAGATGGCGCGGCGCACCATCAGCTCTTTGATCTTGCCAATGGCGGCGGTGGGGTTCAGGCTCTTGGGGCACACGTCCACGCAGTTCATGATGGTGGTGCAGCGGAACAGCCGGTAAGGGTCTTCCAGGTTGTCCAGGCGTTCACTGGTGCCTTCGTCGCGGCTGTCGGCGATAAAGCGGTAGGCTTGCAACAAGCCCGCAGGGCCGACAAATTTGTCAGGGTTCCACCAGAACACCGGGCAACTGGTGGAGCAGCAGGCGCACAAAATACATTCGTACAGACCATTGAGTACCTCGCGCTCTTCAGGGCTTTGCAGACGCTCTTTTTCTGGCGGGCGGGTGTCGTTGATCAGGTACGGCTTGATGGAATGGTATTGCTGGAAGAACAGCGTCATGTCCACAATCAGGTCGCGAATTACCGGTAACCCGGGCAGCGGCTTGAGCACGATGGTGCCAGGCAGGGTGCGCATATTGATCAGGCAGGCCAAGCCGTTCTTGCCGTTGATGTTCATCGCATCAGAGCCGCAGATGCCTTCGCGGCAGGAGCGGCGGTACGACAGCGTGGGGTCAATCTGTTTCAGCTTGACCAGTGCGTCGAGCAACATGCGTTCGCTGCCGTCGAGTTCGACCTCGATGGTCTGCATGTAGGGCTTGGCATCGGTGTCCGGGTTGTAGCGGTAGATTTGGAAAGTGCGTTTTGCCATGATGTGCTTTCTTGTTCGGTAGGGTTCAGAGCCGCGGGGCTGTGGTCAACATCAGAATGTTCGGACCTTGGGCGGCACGGAAGCCACGGTCAGCGGCTTTAGGTTCACCGGTTTGTAGCTCAGGCTGTTGGTCTGGCGGTCCCACAAGGTGTGTTTCATCCAGTTGACGTCGTCGCGGCCCAGCGGACAAGTGGCGTCGTCTGCCGGGCGGTCATAGTCCAGCACGGTATGCGCGCCACGGCATTCATGGCGGGCGGCTGCAGACACCATGGTGGCCTGCGCGGCTTCGATCATGTTGTCGACTTCCAGCGCCTCGATGCGCGCAGTGTTGAAGATCTTGGACTTGTCCGCCAAGGTGATGTTTTTGACCCGATCACGCATGGCGGCGATCTTGACAACCCCTTCGTCCATGCTGGCCTGGGTGCGGAACACGCTGGCATGGGTTTGCATGGTGTTGCGGATCTCATCGGCCACCACTTGTGCGTATTCCCCGGAGGTGGAGGTGTCCAGGCGGTTCAGACGCTCCAGCGAAATGTCTGCCCCGTTTTCTGGGACGGGTTTGTAGGTATCGTTCTCGTTGTTGAACTGAACGATGTGTTTGCCCGCGGCACGGCCAAACACGACGATATCGAGCAGCGAGTTGGTACCCAGGCGGTTGGCACCGTGCACACTGACGCAGGCGCATTCGCCCACTGCATACAGACCGTTGACCACTTTCTGCGAACCCTGCCCGTCGGGGGTGACGACCTGGCCGTAAATGTTGGTCGGAATACCGCCCATCTGGTAATGGATGGTAGGCACCACCGGGATGGACTCTTTGGTGATGTCCACGTTGGCAAAGTTATGACCGATCTCAAACACGCTGGGCAGGCGCTTGGCAATGGTTTCAGCGCCCAGGTGGGTCATGTCCAGGTTGATGTAGTTCTTGTTGGGGCCGCAACCACGGCCTTCCTTGATTTCCTGGTCCATACAGCGCGAGACAAAGTCCCGCGGCGCCAGATCTTTCAGGGTGGGGGCGTAACGCTCCATGAAACGCTCGCCGGCACTGTTGCGCAAAATGGCACCTTCTCCGCGGCACCCCTCGGTCAACAGCACGCCAGCGCCAGCGACACCGGTGGGGTGGAATTGCCAGAACTCCATGTCCTGCAACGGGATGTCAGAGCGCGCCGCAATGCCCAGACCGTCACCGGTGTTGATGAAGGCGTTGGTGGAAGCAGCAAAAATCCGGCCCGCGCCGCCAGTGGCCAGTAGCACGGTCTTGGCGCGCAGCACGTGGACTTCACCGGTTTCCATTTCCAGTGCGGTGACGCCGACCACATCGCCCTCGGCGTCGCGGATCAGATCAAGCGCCATCCACTCAACAAAAAAGTTCGTGTGGGCCTTGACGTTTTGCTGGTACAGGGTGTGCAACATGGCATGGCCGGTGCGGTCAGCCGCAGCGCAGGCGCGCTGCACCGGCTTTTCGCCATAGTTGGCGGTGTGGCCACCAAACGGCCGCTGGTAAATGGTGCCATCGGCGTTGCGGTCGAACGGCATGCCGAAGTGTTCCAGCTCGTAAACCACCTGGGTGGCTTCACGGCACATGAATTCGATGGCGTCCTGGTCGCCGAGCCAGTCAGAGCCCTTGATGGTGTCGTAGAAGTGATAGTGCCAGTTGTCTTCGGCCATGTTGCCCAGGCTGGCACCAATGCCACCTTGCGCGGCCACAGTGTGCGAACGGGTGGGGAAAACCTTGGTCAGGACGGCCACGTTCAAGCCGGCGTTGGACAGGCGCAGGGAGGCGCTCATGCCGGAGCCGCCGGCTCCGACAATGACAACGTCAAATTTGCGCGTGGTGAGTTTGGAGGTAGCAGTCATGATGAATCTTGTGTTTTGTTGATGGATAGCCAGCTTCAGCACTTCCCATGCGGGTCGGCTGACGCCTTCTGATCAATGAAGAAGGCTTACAGGCGCCACAGGACCTGAATCGCCCAGCCGGTACAACCGGTTAGCCAGAGAATGGCGAACACGTGCATCACAAAACGCACCGAGTAGGGTTTGACATAGTCCATGAAGATGTTGCGCATGCCCACCCACACGTGATAAAAAAGGGACAGGAAGACAACAAAGGTCAGCGTTTTCATCCATTGCGCAGCAAAGATGCCTGACCACAACTCGTAACTGACAGGGCCTTTGCTGAAGATGACCTGCGCGAGAACCAGAACAGTGAAAAGCGCCAGCACCACCGCTGTCACACGCTGTGACAACCAATCACGCATACCGTAATGCGCGCCCACGACCGTGCGATGAGAACCGTAGTTAACAGACATGTATTGCTCCTGAATTAATAAAGGCCAAACAGCTTGGCAGCAAGTACCACTGTCAGGCTGAGCGTCAAACCGATGACCAGAGCCGCAGTTTGGCGACCGATGTCTTTGGTGACGTGGTGGTGATGGGTGTCCATCCAGAGATGGCGTATGCCGGCGATGAAATGGTGCAGGATGGCCCAGATCAGACCCAAGGCGACCAGCTTCCAGAGAAATCCGGGAATGCCCAGCATGCCAATGTTGAACGCTGCTTTGAAACGGGCGAACGAGATTTCTGAGGAAATGGACGTGTCGAACATCCAGATCACAAACGGCAGCAGGAAAAACATGATGGCACCACTGACCCGGTGCATGCCCGAGGCCAAAGAGGCCAATGGCCAGCGGTAACTGATCAGGCTAGCGCCGTCAATGTTGCGAAATTCGGGACGTTTTTTTGGAGTGCTCGCCGCTGTTTCTGACATAACTTGCTTTCTTGAAATGGAGGAACTGTTTTGTCACCGGCGAAAAGCCGACTGCCAAAAATTCTATTGCAATGCAGCATCATACGCTGCGCTTCAGGGTTGATTTGACTTGTGGGATGGGCTTGCACGCTGTGAAAAAAGGCTTTTGGGCGGATTTTTTGGCAGTCTGACGCGAGGATTACGCCTCGATCTTCAGTTCATGTCATTCTGGTAGTGGTGGGTGTCGGTTCGGTAATAGCCTCTGCGCAATTCCATGGGCTCGTCCTGATAGGTGTATGCCAGTCGTTCCACGCTCAAAAGGGGTGTGCCCAAAGCCACTTGCAGCAGCTTGGCGTGCGTGTCTGTTGCCGCAATGGCGCGGATCTTCTCTTCCGCGCGCACCATCCGCACATTGAATTCCGTCTCGAACAGGGCGTACATGGGGCCCTTGTAGCTGGTCAGTCGTTCAGCGGTCAGCCCTTTGAATGTGGTGGCTGGCAGCCATATGTCTTCCAGAATGACCGGTGTCCCGCCAAAACTCAACACCCGGCGAACCTGTAGCACCGTGTCACCCGAGCGCACGGCCAGAGCCTTGGCCACATCGGCGCTGGCCCTGGCGCGGCGGCATTCGATGATGTCGCGCTGTGCCGGTCCTTCGCTGCCCCGCGAGCCGCTGTCAGGCACCAATTTGAGAAATCTGAACTGCACCTGCTGCTCGGCATGCGTCGCAACAAAAGTGCCTTTGCCCTGGCGGCGAAGCAATAGGTTTTCGGCAGCCAGCTCGTCGATGGCTTTGCGCACCGTGCCCTGACTGACCTTGAAGCGCGCTGCGAGTTCGATTTCGCTGGGAATGGCTTCGCCCGGCTTCCACTCACCTGAACGCAGGCTGCCCAAAATCAGCCCCTTGATTTGTTGGTACAAGGGGCTGAAAGCCGGGGTGGCGCTTGCGGCGATGGAGGCAACATCAGCTACCGGCACCAGTTCTGGCGCCTCACTCGTTTCGGGCAGGATTTGCATGAAAAAGTATCTCCGGAAGGTTGTTATCGTTTTTTGGTAATCATATCTTATATAAGATATAAGACAAGTTGACGATTGGCGTTTTTCAAGGGTACACTCCAAAAGCTTGGCGCCGATGGATGTGGATCATCTGCTCCGACACCCACTGAATTTTCTTTCTAAATAACTGGAGTTTTACTATGAGCAAGAAACCTGTCCGTGTTGCTGTCACCGGTGCCGCCGGCCAAATCGGTTACGCCATTCTGTTTCGCATCGCTTCCGGCGAAATGTTGGGCAAGGATCAGCCTGTGGTGTTGAGTTTGCTGGAAGTGCCGGTTGAAAAGGCCCAGCAAGCCCTGCAAGGCGTGATGATGGAGCTGCAAGACTGTGCTTTCCCGCTGCTGACTGGCATGGAGGCCCATAGCGACCCCATGACGGCGTTCAAGGATGTGGATTACGCGCTGCTGATTGGTTCGCGTCCGCGTGGTCCAGGCATGGAGCGTGCCGAGTTGCTGGCGGTCAATGCTGAAATTTTTACAGCGCAGGGCAAGGCGCTCAACGCTGTCGCCAGCCGCGATGTGCGTGTACTGGTGGTCGGCAACCCTGCCAACACCAACGCCTATATTGCCATGAAGAGTGCGCCAGACCTGCCGCGCAAGAACTTCACCGCCATGCTGCGCCTGGATCACAACCGTGCGCTGAGCCAATTGGCTACCAAGACCGGCAAGGCCGTGGCAGACATCGAAAAAATGGCAGTGTGGGGCAACCATTCGCCCACCATGTACGCCGACTATCGTTTTGCCACCATCAACGGTGAAAGCGTCAAGGACATGATCAACGACCATGACTGGAACGCCAACACCTTCCTGCCGACCGTGGGCAAACGTGGCGCGGCCATCATTGCGGCGCGCGGTGTATCGTCTGCTGCCTCTGCTGCCAACGCTGCCATCGACCACATGCACGACTGGGCGCTGGGCACCAACGGCAAGTGGGTCACCATGGGCATCCCGTCCAATGGCGAATACGGCATTCCCAAAGACACCATGTTTGGCTTCCCGGTGACCTGTGTCAACGGCGAATACACGATCGTGGAGGGCTTGCCCATTGATGCTTTCAGCCAGGAATGCGTCAATAAGACGCTCAAAGAACTGCAGGAAGAGCAAGCGGGCGTCGCCCATTTGCTGTAAGCCGTAGCCGCTGATTTGAAGACCGAGACCCATCCTCGTCACGTCCTGCTGGGCGCGACAGTCGCCCCGGCGTTGCCTGTATGCGACCACTACTGCGGCACGGAGCCGCGGATGGTCAAGGCATTGACTCTGCAGGACGAGATGACGCAGGCACTTGGCGCCTGCGTTTTTGACGTCACGTTGGACTGTGAGGATGGCGCTCCGGTTGGTGGTGAAAAAGAACATGCTTTTATGGTCTCCGCCCTTGCTGCTAAAGGGCTGAGCGCTATTAATAGCAAAGTTGTGACGAGCGTCCGGCGGGTCGCGGTTCGGCTTCATCCAGTGGATCATCCGGCGTTTGAACAGGATGTTGAGATCGTGCTGGGTGATGCCGCTGCCGCCTGGTGTCATGTGATGATTCCCAAGGTGGACTCGGCCGCTGACATTGACCGTGCGACGCAGGTGATTGATGCGGCACTGGCCAAGTCACGTCGGGTTGACCCATTGCCTTTGCATGTGTTGATCGAATCACCTATGGCGGTGCACCAACTGGCCCGGATTGCCGCGCATTCTCGGGTGGAGTCGATCAGTTTTGGCTTGATGGACTTTGTGTCGGCGCACGGTGGCGCCATTCCTGCGTCTGCGATGGCGGTGGCTGAGTCTGGCTCGGCGGCGCCGCATGACCAGTTCAGCCATCCGCTGGTGGTGCGTGCCAAGCTCGAAATCAGCGCTGCCTGCCATGCGTTTGGCAAGGTGCCGTCGCATTGCGTGGTGACCGAGTTCAAGCGGCCAGATGTGGTGCTGGCCGCCGCCCGGCGGGCCAGCAGGGAACTGGGCTTTACACGCATGTGGAGCATTCATCCAGACCAGATCCGTCCCATTCTGGCGGCCTTTACCCCCGAGCAGAGCGAGGTTGAACAGGCCAGTCATATCATTTGCCAAGCCCAGGCAGCCGGGTGGGCGCCTATTTCAGTGTCTGGCGTGCTGCATGACCGTGCCAGTTACCGTTATTACTGGCAAGTGCTTGAAAAGGCACATCAGACCGCGCGTCTGCAGCGTCAGGATCCGGCTTATCAGTACTTCACCGCCTGAGCCCGTGGTATGAATGACAGGAGACTTTCATGAAGAATCTGCAACATGCGCGCAAAGCAGCCATGTGGCGCGCGCCACTGATGGCGCTCAGCTTGTGTTTCGTGGCAGCGTTTGCCGTCGCCGTGCACGCCGAGGCCTTGCCAAAAAAACCCAAACAGATCAAACCCGTTTCGCCAAGTCGTGCAGAACTCAAGACCAAGGCCAATCAGATGGCGGCGGGTTTGCGCGCTGCGGAGGCCGCGCTGAGCCCCCAGGAGCTGGCGATTGCAGAGCGGGTGGAAGTGGGTCGGATGCCTTGTGAACTCGGCGCCTTTGTCACGGTGGAAGCCGATCCCCGTGTGCCCGGCTACTTTGACGTTTCCGGCCAAAAATTCAAATTCAGGATGTTCCCGGTGGTGAGCAGCACGGGCGCCATCCGCTTGGAAGATCCGGCGGCTGGTGCGGTTTGGCTCCAGTTGGCCAACAAATCGATGTTGATGAACCATAAAGCCGGCTCCCGCATGGCAGATGCCTGCATGACCGCTGCACAAGTTGTGGTTGCTGATGCCATGCTCAAAAACCCGCCGCCCAGTCTGCTTGAGCCTTTGCCTGTGGCATTGCGCCCCGGCTTGCCAGAGGTACCGATGCCCCCTATGGCCGATAGCACGGTTCGTTGATTCGGACCTGTTGCGCGCTTTGACCGTTTCCCTGACCTGATTAAAAAAAGGAGTTTTTACTATGTTGCAAGCCTACCGTGCCCACGTTGCTGAGCGCGCCACCCTGGGTATTCCCGCGTTGCCATTGACTGCTCAGCAAACGGCAGACCTGATTGATCTGCTGAAAAACCCGCCAGCTGGTGAGGAAACCTTTTTGCTCGACCTGATCACACACCGTGTGCCGGCTGGCGTGGACGACGCCGCCAAGGTCAAGGCCAGCTACCTGGCGGCTCTGGCGCATGGCACTGAAAAGTGTGCGTTGATCAGCCGCGCCAAAGCCACCGAGTTGCTGGGTACCATGCTGGGTGGTTACAACCTGACCCCGCTGATCGACCTGCTGGACGACGCAGCCGTGGCTGCGGTGGCTGCCGAAGCGCTGAAGAAAACCCTGTTGATGTTTGACCAGTTCCATGATGTCAAGGAAAAGGCGGACAAAGGCAACGCGTTTGCCAAAGCCGTGCTGCAAAGCTGGGCCGACGCCGAGTGGTTCACCAGCCGCCCCGAAGTGCCGCAGAGCATCACCCTGACGGTGCTCAAAGTGACCGGCGAAACCAACACCGATGACCTGAGCCCGGCACCTGACGCCTGGAGCCGCCCGGACATTCCACTGCACGCGCTGGCGATGCTGAAAAACAAGCGCGACGGCATCACGCCTGAAGAAGACGGCAAACGCGGTCCGGTCAAGTTCATTGAAGACCTGCGCGCCCGTGGCAACCTGGTGGCCTATGTGGGCGACGTGGTCGGCACCGGATCGAGTCGCAAGTCGGCCACCAACAGTGTGTTGTGGTTCACCGGCGAAGACATTCCGTTTGTGCCAAACAAGCGCTTTGGCGGTGTTTGTCTGGGCGCCAAAATTGCCCCGATCTTCTACAACACCATGGAAGATGCCGGTGCCTTGCCGATTGAGCTGGACGTGAGCCAAATGGCCATGGGCGACACCATCGAGCTGCGTCCTTATGAAGGAAAAGCGCTCAAAGGCGGTGTGGTCATTGCGGAGTTCACTCTCAAAAGTGAAGTTCTGTTTGACGAAGTGCGCGCTGGTGGCCGCATTCCATTGATCATTGGTCGGGGTCTCACGGCCAAGGCGCGTGAATCCTTGGGCCTGCCGGTCTCGGCCTTGTTCCGCTTGCCGCAAAACCCCAAGGCTACGGGCAAGGGGTTCACCTTGGCACAAAAAATGGTCGGTCGCGCCTGCGGCTTGCCGGAAGGTCAGGGCGTGTTGCCCGGCACTTACTGCGAACCCAGGATGACCAGCGTCGGTTCACAAGACACCACCGGCCCCATGACCCGTGACGAACTCAAAGACCTGGCTTGCCTGGGCTTCAGTGCTGACCTGGTGATGCAGTCTTTCTGCCATACCGCGGCTTACCCCAAGCCGGTGGACGTGAAGATGCACCATGAGTTGCCCGAGTTCATCAGCAACCGCGGTGGGATACCGCTGCGCCCGGGTGACGGCATCATCCACAGCTGGCTCAACCGCATGTTGTTACCTGACACCGTGGGCACCGGTGGCGACAGCCACACCCGGTTCCCGATCGGCATCAGCTTCCCGGCGGGTTCTGGTTTGGTGGCGTTCGCAGCAGCCACCGGCGTGATGCCGCTGGACATGCCAGAGAGCGTACTGGTGCGCTTTAAAGGCCACATGCAGCCCGGCGTGACCCTGCGTGACTTGGTCAACGCCATTCCGTTGTACGCCATCAAGTCGGGTGAACTGACCGTGGCCAAGCAAGGCAAGAAAAACGTCTTTTCTGGCCGTATCCTTGAAATCGAAGGTTTGCCCGACCTCAAAGTCGAGCAAGCGTTTGAACTCAGTGATGCTTCTGCTGAGCGTAGCGCTGCCGGGTGCACCGTGCACTTGAACAAAGAGCCGATCATTGAGTACCTCAACAGCAACATCGTGATGCTCAAGTGGATGATTGCCAACGGCTACTCTGACGTGCGCACCATCAACCGCCGCATCAAAGCCATGGAAGCCTGGCTGGCTGATCCGAAGTTGCTCAAGGCCGATGCCGATGCCGAGTACGCCAGCGTGATCGAGATCGACCTGGCCGACATCCATGAGCCCATCGTCGCCTGCCCGAACGACCCGGACGATGTCAAAACCCTGTCTGACGTGGCTGGCGCCAAGATTGACGAGGTGTTTATCGGCTCCTGCATGACCAACATCGGCCACTTCCGCGCAGCCTCCAAACTGCTGGAAAACAAGCGCGACATCCCGGTCAAGCTGTGGATGGCGCCACCCACCAAGATGGACGCCAAACAGCTCACCGAAGAGGGCCATTACGGCGTGTTGGGTTCTGCCGGTGCGCGCATGGAAATGCCGGGTTGCAGCTTGTGTATGGGCAACCAGGCGCAGGTGAAAGAGGGCGCCACGGTGTTCTCCACCAGCACCCGCAACTTCCCGAACCGACTCGGCAAAAACAGCAATGTTTACTTGGGTAGCGCCGAACTGGCTGCCATCTGCTCCAAACTGGGCCGCATCCCGACCAAAACCGAGTACATGGCTGACATGGGCGTGCTGACCGCTGCCAGCAGCAAAATCTACCAGTACCTGAACTTTGACCAGGTGAAGGACTACACCGACGCTGCCAATAGTGTGGCCGCGACTGCCTGAAGACGCTCCTGTTTGCCCGTTCAAGCTCTCACCAGACGTGAGAACTTGAAGCGGTCGTGATGACGATCATGAGCCCATCAAGGGCTGTGTGCCCCGTAGCTAGCGTTGCGGGGCCTTTTTATTGCAGCGCAACAAATGCTGACGGTTAAACTCGCCTGTAACAGTTTGTTCATCAAACTGACTTATTCCACAAGGAGTTTTCTGTGTTCTTTGGCAAGCTGCTACCCCGTGATACCAATTTTTTTGTCATGTTCAATCAGCATGCTGACCACATCGTGGTGGCTGCCAAGGCGTTTTCCAATCTCGTAGCCAATTACAGCGATCTCGCGTTGCGCGAGAAATACCACGGTGAAGTCAATCACGCCGAAGGCGCTGCTGATCGTGTCACGCATGAAGTCAACAAGGCGATTCACAAGACCTTCATCACGCCGATTGACCGCGAACAGATCCACGGCCTGATCAACACCATGGACGATGTGGCCGATTTGATCCAGGACTCGGCAGAAACCATGGCCTTGTACGACGTGCACCACATGACCGACGAAATCAAACGCCTGACCGATTTGAGCGTCAAATGTTGTGAGCGGGTGCGCGATGCGGTGTATTTGTTGAGCAAGATTGCCGAGGCCTCCACCGCCGAGGCAGCCTTGAAAACCTGTGACGAGATCGACAAGCTGGAAAGCGATGCGGACCGCGTCATGCGGACCGCCATGAGCAAGTTGTTTCGCGAGGAACCCGATGTGCGTGAGCTGATCAAGCTCAAGGCCATTTATGAACTGCTGGAAACCATCACCGACCGATGTGAGGATGTGGCCAATCTGATCGAGGGCATCATCCTCGAAAACTCCTGATCAGCGGCGGGGTTCTAGCTATGGAAACCGTACAAACTGCTGTTTGGGTGGTCGTCGTTCTGGTGATGATGGCGGTGGTGTTTGACTTCATGAACGGGTTTCATGACGCTGCCAATTCGATCGCCACGGTGGTCTCTACCGGCGTGCTCAAACCAGGTCAAGCCGTTGTTTTTGCAGCGTTTTTCAATGTGATTGCGATTTTTATTTTCCACTTGAGCGTGGCCGCGACCGTTGGCAAAGGCATTGTGCTCCCAGGCATTGTGGATACCCATGTCGTTTTTGGCGCCTTGATTGGTGCCATCACCTGGAACTTCATCACTTGGTACTACGGCATTCCCAGCAGTTCGTCGCACGCACTGATTGGTGGTATCGCCGGTGCAGCCATTGCAAAGGCCGGGATTGGATCTCTGATCGTCTCCGGGATCATGAAGACGGTGGTGTTCATTTTTGTGTCGCCATTGCTGGGTTTTCTGTTGGGCTCAGCCATGATGGTGCTGGTGTCGTGGGCGTTCAGGGGCTTTCGCCCACTCAAGGTGGACAAGTGGTTCAGGCGCCTCCAACTCGTTTCGGCGGGTGCCTACAGCCTGGGCCATGGTGGCAATGATGCGCAAAAAACCATCGGCATCATCTGGATGCTGCTGATTGCCACGGGTTACGCCAATGCGGCAGATAATTCACCGCCCAATTGGGTGATCATCATTTGTTACGCTGCCATTGGTTTGGGCACCATGCTGGGTGGCTGGCGCATTGTGAAAACCATGGGCCAGAAGATCACCAAGCTCAAACCAGTTGGCGGGTTCTGTGCTGAAACTGGTGGGGCCATCACCCTGTTTTTGGCAACCGCCATGGGTGTGCCGGTGTCTACCACCCACACCATCACCGGTGCCATTGTGGGCGTGGGTTCCACCCGGCGTGCCAGTGCCGTGCGTTGGGGCGTGGCCGGCAACATCATCTGGGCCTGGATTCTGACCATTCCTGCCAGCGCCTTTGTGGCAGCGGTGGCGTATTGGCTTAGTCTGCAGTTGTTCTGAAGCCTGCGGGACCTGCGGGAGCGGACATCAGGTCGGGGCGACGCTGTCGCCTGCACCCAGCGCTTTGTCCATCAGGACCACGTCCAGCCAGCGCTCAAACTTCCAGCCACACGACGCCAGCTTGCCTACATGGGCAAAGCCCGCGCTGCGATGCACGCCAATCGATCCCAGGTTGGCCGAATCACCAATGACCGCGATCATTTTGCGCACCCCGGCGCGTTCTGCCTGGCTGCACAGTTCAGCCAAAAGCGTTTTGCCCAAACCACTGCCAGCCGCGTCTGGTGCAAGATAAATGGAATCTTCAGCCGAAAACCGGTAGGCCGGGCGCGGTTTGAACCAGTTGCAGTACGCATAGCCCAAGACTTGGTCGTCCTGAACCGCAACCAGATAAGGCAAGCCCTTGCTGAGCACATCGGCGCGCCGCTGCGCCATGTCTTGTTCGTTGGGGGCATCCACTTCAAAGGTGCCGGTTCCGTGTACCACATGGTGCGCGTAGATGGCGGTGATTTGCGCGATATCGCGAGTTTGGCTGGGACGGATGATAGGCATGTGGCGTTACTGGATATAATATTAGGTTGTCTGGCGTGTCGCTGACCGGGTGGTCAAGTCGCGTGTCTCAAACGTCGGGCTCAGTGCCAATTTTCGTGGAATTAAAAAGCCACTTCCCAAAGGATAAATCATGGTCGTCATCCGACTCGCCCGTGGCGGTGCAAAAGCTCGCCCGTTTTTCAATATTGTGGTTGCAGACAAGCGTACCCGCCGTGACGGCCGCTTCATCGAACGCATCGGTTTTTACAACCCGATCGCGACCGCCAATGAGGAAAGCATCCGTATCGCCCAGGATCGCCTGACCTACTGGAGAAGCGTGGGTGCCCAGGCTTCTCCCACCGTCGAGCGTTTGGTGAAACAGGCCGCCCAAAAAGCAGCAGTCTGAGGGTGATCATGCTGCCCGGCTTAGAGGCTGCCGAATTACCGGCAGACGCCATCGAAGTCGGGCGCATCGCAGATGCCTGGGGCATCAAAGGGTGGTTCAAAGTGTTGCCCTACAGCGCCGATCCTGAGGCGCTTTTTTCTTCTAAACGCTGGTTTTTGTTGCCTTCCGAGAAAGGCGCCAAAACCTTTGAAGGCGTGGGAAGACTCAAAATCAAGGAAGCCAAAACACATTCGGACACCGTGGTCGCCAGTGCCCACGAGGTGGATGACCGAACGGCAGCCGATGCGTTGCGTGGCGCGCGAATTTTCATCGCCAAGTCGAGCTTTCCGACGCCCCAAAAAGATGAGTACTACTGGGTTGACCTGATTGGATTGGCGGTGGTCAATCGCGAAGGTTTGCCGTTGGGGCAGGTGCGGGAGTTGCTGTCGACCGGACCGCAGACGGTGCTGGTGATTGACTACGAAGTGGATGGCCAAACCCAGCAGCGGATGATTCCGTTCGTAGCGGTGTATATCGACGATGTCGACCTGGTTACCCGAAAAATTCTGGTGGACTGGCAACCCGACTACTGATCGGCACATCATGCAATTTGATGTTGTCACCCTGTTTCCCGAGCTTTTTGCTCCGTTCCTGAGGACAGGCATCACCCGCCGGGCGTTTGAGTCAGGTCAGGTCAGCGTGACGCTGACCAATCCGCGTGACTATGCCGAGGGCAACTATCGCCGTGTCGATGACCGCCCGTTTGGCGGTGGTCCTGGCATGGTGATGATGGCGGAGCCGCTCTCCCAGTGCGTGACGCAGCTACTGGCAGAACGTGCCGACGCTGCGCCAGTGGTGCTTTTTTCGCCGGTAGGACAACCCTTGACGCATGCGATGGTGACCCGTTGGGCTGCCAGTCAGGGGGCTGTGCTGCTGTGTGGCCGTTATGAGGGTCTGGATCAGCGTTTCATTGATGCCCATGTCACTGAGCAGATCAGCCTGGGTGACTTCGTGCTGTCGGGTGGCGAAATAGCGGCTATGGCCTTGCTGGACGCGGTGGCGCGCTTGCAGCCCGGCGTGCTGGGCGACGCCGACAGCCACGCGCAGGACAGTTTTAACCCGGCGCTGGATGGCTTGCTGGATTGCCCGCACTTCACCCGGCCAGAGGTTTGGCAGGGCAGGGCGGTGCCCGATGTGCTGCTGTCGGGCCATCACCTGCGGATTGAGCGCTGGCGCCGCGACCAGCGTCTGGCTTTAACGGCGCAGTTGCGCCCAGACCTCATCCGTCAAGCCCGTCAAGCAGGCTGGCTAAGCCGCGAAGACGAGGCCCTGTTGGCCACGCTATAATGGCGGGCTAACCGATCCTCTGCGGGGCCGCTCAAGTGCGTTATGCCTTGGGCCTGCGTCAATCCTGATGCTGGTGTCCGCAAGATCATTTGAGGTCTTTTATGAATCTGATTCAAACCCTTGAGCAAGAAGAAATTGCTCGCCTGAACAAAACCATTCCCGACTTTGGCCCTGGCGACACCGTGGTGGTCAGCCTGAACGTGGTTGAAGGCACGCGCAAGCGGATCCAGGCCTACGAAGGCGTGGTGATCGCCAAACGCAACCGTGGTCTGAACAGCGGCTTCACCGTTCGCAAGATCTCCAGCGGTGAAGGCGTGGAGCGTACGTTCCAGACCTACAGCCCGCTGATCGCCAGCATCGAAGTCAAGCGCCGTGGTGACGTGCGCCGTGCCAAGCTGTATTACCTGCGCGACCGTAGCGGCAAGTCGGCGCGTATCAAGGAAAAACTGCCAGCCCGCAAAGTGGCTGTGGTCGCTGCATAAGGCACCGGCTTTTCAGAAAAACCGCCCTGTGGCTGCAGCGGCGGTTTTTTTTCGCCCGCCCTTTCGCCAAACTGCCTGAAGTTTCAGCCATGAAGCCAGTCCCTCCGCCGTCCATCGACCCTCGACAAGTGCCTGTGATCCAGGTGGACGCGCATTTGCCGGCAGTTCCCACTGACCGTTACGCGCCACAGGCCTTGCGCGCCCGTTTTCAGTCGCCGCCTGTCTGGCAGCCGGAACTGGTGGTTGAGAAAAAGTTCATGGACCGCGCGCCGATGTACGCTGCGGTAATGATCCCGATCGTGATGCGGGTGGAGCCCACCGTGTTGCTGACCCAGCGCACCTCGCACCTGTCGACCCACGCTGGGCAGATTGCCTTTCCGGGTGGCAAGCTCGACGAAAACGATGTGGATGCCGCTGCGGCCGCGCTGCGCGAAGCCCAGGAAGAGGTGGGGCTGGCGCCAGACTGGCTGGAGGTTCTGGGCCAGTTGCCGCTTTACACCACCGGCTCGGCGTTTATGGTCACGCCGGTCGTGGCGCTGGTGCGGCCGGGCTTCACCCTGCAACCCAACGCCTATGAAGTGGCCGACGTGTTTGAGGTACCACTGGCTTTTTTGATGAATCCGGCACACCATCGGCACCACCAGATGCACTGGCAAGGTATGCAGCGGCAATGGTTGTCGATGCCGTATCAGGATTGTGACCAAGAGCGTTTTATTTGGGGCGCTACGGCGGGCATGCTGCGAAACTTTTACAGGTTTTTGAGCGCCTGAAGCCAGGGCCGGTCTAGCGCAACCGCTATGATCATTGGATGAGCTTCATCTCGGTGCTTTTTGCGCTGCTGCTGGAACAGGCACGGCCTCTGAACCGCGGCAACATCATTCATGTGGCCATGCGTGCCTGGGTGCGTTGGTGCACCCGCACGCTGGATGCGGGCAAGCCGGTGCATGGCTGGTTGGTCTGGAGCCTGGCGGTCGGCGGCCCGGCGTTGGCGGCTTTGGCAATTTACTGGTTGCTGGCGTATTTTGTTGGCTGGCCGCTGGCGGTGCTGTGGAGCGCGCTGGTGCTGTACGCCTCGCTGGGCTTTCGTCAGTTCAGCTTTCACTTCACGCAGATTCGCGACGCCCTGGCTCAGGGTGATGACGCTCTGGCCCAGCGGCTGCTGGCAGACTGGCAACATGCCGACGCCAAAGACCTGCCCCGCACCGAGATCATTGGCAGGGTGATTGAGACCTCGGTGCTGGCCGCGCATCGCCATGTGTTTGGTGTGCTGGCCTGGTTTTCGGTGCTGGCGGCGCTGGGACTGGGGCCGGTTGGGGCAGTTTTGTACCGGTTGGGTGAGTTTGTCGCACGTTATTGGCGCCATCAGAGCGAAGCCCACCATCAACCCGTTAGCGATGCGCTACAAGGTTATGCGCGGCATGCCTGGTACGTCATGGACTGGCTGCCTGCCCGGGTGACCGCCATCAGTTTTGCGGTGGTGGGCAATTTTGAAGAAGCCATTGACGCCTGGCGCCGTTATGCCCAGCAAGCACAGCCCGGCAACGATGGCCTGGTGCTGGCGGCCACGGCTGGCGCGGTGAACATTGCCCTGCGCGGCATCGCTGGGCGGGCCTATCCGGACGCCTCTGCGCCCGCCATGTCCCTCAGCGACGACGTTACCGCCGGGCGCCCCACGCCCGAGTTGCCTCATCTGGCCATTGTGGTCGGGTTGGTGTGGCGCACAGTCGTCATGTGGGTGCTGCTGCTGGCCTTGTTGACGCTGGCGCGCCTGCTGGGTTAATTTATATACAAAATTGGCCTCTAGCCCTTATACAGAAAGGGTTAGCAGCTATCATTTAAAAGAAACTTGCGATGCCATTTGCGTTTGTTAGCCCGGTGGTTCAGCGGCTGGTCCCTTACGTTCCCGGCGAGCAACCCAAGCTTGACAAACTGGTCAAGCTCAACACCAACGAAAACCCTTACCCACCATCACCGCAGGTGATCGCCGCCATCAACCAGGCGGCGCAGCAGGGTCTGCAGTTCTACCCTGACCCCGAATCCACCGCCTTGCGCCAAGCTGTTGCTGGGCACTTGGGGCTGGCGTTGCAGCATGTTTTTGTTGGCAATGGCTCGGACGAAGTGCTGGCGCATGCGTTCTTCGCCTTCTTCCAGCACGGCTGCCCGCTGCTGATGCCCGACATCAGCTACAGCTTTTACCAGGTGTATTGCGGCCTGTACGGTATTGCGGCGCAAACCGTGCCACTGGATAAGCATCTGCGCTTACAAGTGGCGGACTTTGCCCGCGCGCCTGAACAACTGGTGGCCGGCGTGGTCGTTGCCAACCCCAACGCCCCCACAGGCATCGGCTTGCCACTGCCAGATATTGAGCGCCTGTTGCAGATGCACCCACAGCGCGTGGTGCTGGTGGACGAAGCCTATGTGGATTTTGGCGGCCAGAGTGCTGTGGGCCTGATCGCCCGCCACCCGAACCTGCTGGTGGTGCACACGCTGTCCAAATCGCGCTCGCTGGCCGGGCTGCGTATTGGTTACGCCTGCGGCCAGGCGCATCTGATAGAGGCGCTGGAGCGTGTCAAAAACAGCTTCAATTCGTACCCGCTGGACCGTCTGGCGATCGCCGGGGGTGTGGCAGCCTTTGAAGACCACGACTATTTTGAGCAAACTTGCCACAAGGTGATGAGTAGCCGCGAAGGTCTGACGCTGGCACTGGAAGATCTGGGTTTTGTGGTGCTGCCGTCGCAGGCCAATTTTGTCTTTGCCCGTCATCCACGGAAGGATGCTGCTGCCCTGGCGGCTGACTTGCGTGCCCGCGGCGTGCTGGTGCGGCACTTCAAGCAGCCGCGCATCGACCAGTATCTGCGCATCACGGTCGGTACGCCGCAGCAGTGTGATGCGCTGGTGCAGGCCCTGACTGAACTGCTTTGACCGGGAAGACATCGCCAGCCAATCTGCCCCAAGGAGTCGATCAATAGCGCCGGATTTGTTTTAGTTCGGCGTACAAATCGCTATAAATTTTGTATCTGTTGGCGCTTATAGAATCTGGGCTAGAAGCCGATTTGACACTTGCCATCACGCCACAACCCGGTTCGTGCAAGTGGCTGCAGTTGTAAAACTTGCACTGCGCCACATGCGGTTTCAAGTCGGGCATGTAGGCGGCCAGTTGCGCCGGATCGATGTGGTTTAGGCCAAATTCCTGGAACCCCGGCGAGTCCAGCAGCGCGGTGGTTTTGGTCTCGTCGAGCCAGTACCAGGTGGTGCTGGTGGTGGTGTGTTTGCCCGAGTTCAGAGCTTGTGACAGCTCGCCGGTCTGCGCCAAAGCACCGGGGATCAGGCAGTTGATCAGCGTGCTTTTACCGGCGCCCGAGGGGCCCAGCACCAGCGTGGTTTTGCCACTCAGGCGCTCTAGCAGCGTGGCGCGGTCAGGCTCGGTGTTGTTGGCCATGGCCAGCGGAATCACGTCGTAACCCATTTGCCGGTAAGGGGCCAACCAGTCCCAGGCGCGGGCAAAGGGTGCGGCCAAGTCGCTTTTGTTGAGCGCAATGATCGGCGTGATGTGCTGCTCTTCAGCGGCGATCAGCGCACGTGACAGTTGGCTGCTGGAGAACTCGGGCTCAGCCGCAATCAGGATCAGCACCTGGTCCAGGTTCGCCGCAAACGATTTGGTGCGCACCTCATCCTGGCGGTAAAACAGGTTGCGCCGGGGTTCGAGCTTCTCGATGGTGCCTTCGTCTTGCGAGGCCTGCCACAACACTCGGTCACCCACCACGCCCTGGCTTTTTTTGCCACGTGAATGGCAGATGCGCCGCTCACCCGAAGCGCTTTCCACCAGGAAATGTCGGCCATAGTTGGCCACGATCAGGCCAGGCAGCAGGGTTGGCAGCGCCATCAGGCCGTGGCTGACTCTGGCTGCAAGGCATCCACCCGCTTGGCGCAGGCAAAGTCTGCCAGGGAGATGCCGTTCACATCGTGGGTGCGCCAGCGCACCAGGCACTGGCGTGCTTGCACCAGCAATTCAGGGTGATGGTCTTCGGCGTGGGCGATGAAAGCCACCGCGTTCACAAAAGCCACCGTCTGGTAATAGTTGGCAAAGCCAAACGGCTTTTCAATGGCCAGCGTATCGCCGTCACCGGAGAGCGTCCAGCCCTCCAATTTGGCCAAATTTGCTACAATTTCAGTAGCTCTTAACGCTCGTAAGGTATGGGCTACAGGCATATTTACCTCTTAAGTTGACGAGAGCGGCTGCGGTACATGGGCGGTGCCGGGTAGGCCACCCGGCAGCATGCGCGCCAGCCGCTCCGACGCGCCCGGGTGTGAATAATAAAAAGACACGTACAGCGGGTCGGGTGTCAGGGTGGAGGCATTGTCCTCGTAAAGCTTGAGTAGCGCGGTGGCCAGATCCTGCCCGCTGGTCTGCAGCATGGCGTAGGCATCGGCTTCAAACTCGTGTTTGCGAGAGAGCTGCGCGAAGATCGGCGAGACAAAGAAACTGAACACCGGCATGACCAGTAAAAACAGCAGCAGTGCCAGCGCGTCACTGGGTGCTGCCACGTTAGGCATCACCCCCAACCCGGTGTAAAACCAGCTTTGTGTGGCCAGCCAGCCCAGCAGCGCGAAACCAGCAAAACTCATGGCAAACATTGAGGAAATGCGTTTGATGATGTGTTTATGTTTGAAGTGCCCCAACTCATGCGCCAGCACCGCATCCACCTCGGCCGGGCTCAGCTTGGCCAGCAGGGTGTCATAAAACACCACGCGTTTGGCGGCACCAAAACCGGTGAAATAGGCATTGGCGTGGGCGCTACGCTTGCTGCCGTCCATGACAAACAGC
Organism: Rhodoferax ferrireducens; assembly: GCA_002083775.1. GTDB lineage: Bacteria > Pseudomonadota > Gammaproteobacteria > Burkholderiales > Burkholderiaceae_C > Rhodoferax > Rhodoferax ferrireducens_A. Next base: position 128,357 of record MTEI01000001.1, read on the forward strand.
CCCTTGGCGGCAAAACCGCAGCGCTGCATCAGTGCGGTCACCCGCGCTTTGACGGTTTCATCCTGCAGCGGGGTGAATTTGTTGAACATCGGCGCGATCAGTGTCGGGTAAATCACGAGCAACAGCAGGTTGAAACCCATCCAAACGCACCACGCCCACAGCCACCACAGGCCGCCGCTGGCAGCCATCATCCACAATATCAGCGCGGCAATCGGCAGGCCGATCAGCGCGCCCATCAGGCTGCCCTTGATGGCATCGAGCAGCCACAGCTTGAGCGTCATCTTGTTGAAGCCAAAACGCTCTTCCAGCACAAAGGTCTGGTACAGCGACAGCGGCAGGTCTAGCAGCCCGCTGATCAGCGCAAAGCTGGCCAGCAATGCCAGCTGCTGCACCATGCCCGCGCCCAACCAGGGCATCAAAGCACTGTTGAGCGCCGACAAGCCACCGAGCAGCGTCCAGCCAATCAAAACCGCTGCGCCCAAAGCGGTTTCCAGCAGGCCCAGGCGCGCCTTGGCCACGGTGTAGTCGGCGGCTTTCTGGTGCGCGGCGAGCGAAATGGTTTGGGTAAACGCCGCGGGCACCTGCCCACGGTGCAGCGCCACATGGCGGATTTGCCGCGAACTCAGCCAGAATTTGAGCAGCAGGCCCAACACCAGCGCTACGGCAAAAGTGGTGCTCAGCAGCAGGGAAGGGTCAGAAAGTAAGGGGGTATCAGGCATGGCGGTCGAGTTTAGGCGATCAGCGACAATTTGCCCCATGCCTACACCTCACGTCCCTACCCACTTACCCGCTATCGCGCCTGCGGCCAGGCTGCCCAAATCTGATCAAAACCTGGTTTGGCTCGACTGCGAGATGACCGGGCTGGACCCCGAAACCGAGCGCATCATTGAGATAGCCGTCATCGTCACCGGCCCCCGGCTGGAGAATCGCACCGAAGGCCCGGTGCTGGTGGTGCACCAAAGTGAGGCGCTGCTGGAGGGCATGGACAAGTGGAACAAAAGCACCCACGGCAAAAGCGGCCTGATCGACAAGGTGCGCGCCTCGACCCTGACAGAAGACGAAGCGCAGGCGCAGATCATGGCCTTCTTGAGCCATTACGTTCCCAAAGCCACCTCGCCCATGTGTGGCAACAGCATCGGCCAGGACCGGCGTTTTCTGGCCCGCTATATGCCCAAGCTGGAAGCCTTTTTCCATTACCGCAACCTGGATGTGAGCACGCTCAAGGAACTGTCCAAACGCTGGGCGCCGGAGGTTTACAAAAGCTTCAAAAAGAAGCAGCGCCACACGGCGCTGGCGGATGTGCATGAGTCGATTGACGAGCTGGAACACTATCGGGAGCACTTCCTCAAGTTCCCGGTTTGAGGGCGGTTTGACGGCGCCTTAGGTAGAAACCCGAATCTGTGCCATAATCGCAGGCTGCGCTGCAAACAGTGGCGCTTATTTGTACATCTCCCAACATTCACCGGGTCCAAAGTCAGGCTGCTAGCAGACTGAATCAATAAGGACCCCCGGCGCTGAAGTCACTCAATGCATTGAGTCAGAGCTGGTTCCGTTTGATGGTTGATGTTTTTTAACCATAAACGGAGCCCCCGCACAACCTGCGGAGCTCGCGCATGAAAGAAATCCATGACTGACGCTACTCTAGCGACAGGCGACTTGTCGTCTGCCGAAAATTTGTCCACCGACCTGCATTTGATTGCCAATGACAGCCCTGACACCGCCGACATCGCGTTGACGGACGACGTCCCGGCGGCTGAGCCCGAAGTGCCCAACGGCTTTGTCACCCTGGGCTTGGCCCCCGAGCTGATTCTGGCAGTGAAAGACCTGGGCTTCACCCAGCCCACCACCGTGCAGCTCAAAACCATCCCGTTGGCGCTGCAAGGCCACAACGAAGGCGCCAAAGAGGCCCGTTTTATCGACCTGATGGTCTCCAGCCAGACCGGCAGCGGCAAAACCGCCGCCTTCTTGCTGCCCGTGCTGCATACCCTGCTGACCCAAATGGCCGAAGCTGAAACCAAAGAGCGTGAAGACTACCAACGCGCCGTGGCCGAAGCCGCCGCCAAAGGTGAAGCGCCGCCGAAGCGCGCCAAGCGCAAAGACCCGACCAACCCGCGTCATTTTTCAGCACCCACCCCGGGCGCGCTGATTGTTTGCCCAACCCGCGAACTGGCCCAGCAAGTGGCCCATGACGCGATTGACCTGGTGCAGCATTGCCGTGGCTTGCGCGTGGCCAACATCGTCGGCGGCATGCCTTACCAACTGCAAATTGCCAAGTTGCAAAACGCCAACCTGGTTGTCGCAACCCCCGGCCGTCTGCTGGACCTGCAACGCTCGATGCAAATCAAGCTCGACCAGGTGCAGTTTTTGGTGGTGGACGAAGCCGATCGCATGCTCGACCTGGGCTTCTCGGACGACCTGGCTGAGATCAACCAGCTGACCATCGCCCGTAAACAGACCATGATGTTCAGCGCCACCTTTGCGCCGCGCATCCAGCAACTGGCTGCCCGCGTCATGCGCGAGCCACAACGCATCACCATCGACAGCCCGCAAGAAAAACACGCCAACATCAAACAGGTGATGTTCTGGGCCGACAACGCCCAGCACAAACGCAAGCTGCTGGACCACTGGCTGCGCGACACCACCATCAATCAGGCCATCGTGTTTGCCAGCACCCAGATCGAGTGTGACGGCCTGGCCAACGACTTGCAGCAGGACGGTTTTGACGCCGTCGCCTTGCACGGTGCCCTGAGCCAGGGCCTGCGCAATCGCCGCCTGATGGCGTTGCGTCAAGGTCAGGTGCAGATTCTGGTGGCGACTGACGTGGCTGCCCGTGGTCTGGACGTGCCCACCATCACCCACGTGTTCAACTTTGGTCTCCCGATGAAGGCCGAGGATTACACCCACCGCATTGGCCGTACCGGTCGCGCCGGGCGTGATGGCTTGGCCGTGACGTTTGCCGAGTTCCGCGACCGTCGCAAGATTTTTGACATCGAAGCCTATAGCCGTCAGCCCATCAAGGCCGAAGTGGTGCCGGGCCTGGAGCCGCAGCAGCGCATGCCTGACTCCCGTCCGAGTGGCTTTGGTGGCCGTGACAACCGCGGCGGCAACGACCGTGACCGCAAGTTTGGCGGCGGTGGCCGTCCCGCAGGTGGTGGTTTTGCTGGCAACCGTGGCGGCTTTGCCGAGAACCGTGGTGGTTTCAACGACAACCGGGGTGGCTTCGCAGACAACCGCGGCGGTTTTGGTGACAGAAACGCCTCTGGCCCGCGTGTGGTCGGCCCGGACAGCTATCAAAATAATAAGCCAAGTGGCTTGGCTGACCGCGATGCGCGTCCGGCAGCGCCGCGTGAAGGCTTCAGCTATGAGCGCAAGGGGGGCTTCAACGACCGCTTTGCTGGCGACCGCAATTCCGGTGCCCCCGCGCCACGGGCCGACTTTGCTCCGCGTGGCGATTTTGCCGACCGCAAGCCCGCTTTTGGCAAACCTGCCTTTGGCAAGCCCGCGTTTTCCAAACCGGCCGGCGGTGGTAAGGTGTTTGTGCCGCGCGATGCACAGAAGCGCTTCTCCAAGAACGACCGCTGAACAAGCACACATAGGAAAAGCCCGCAGGCCAAAAACCTGCGGGCTTTTTTGGTTGTTTGGTACCGACGTTCAACGTCAAATCCCTGGCTGTCACACAGGATGTCATGCCGGGCCACGACCCAATGCATGACTTCGGACTGCATGGATTACGGGTCAAGCCCGCAATGAGAGCCTTCTTTCATGCTTCAGGGTGGTTTCGCGGTTTGGACTCCAAAAAGAGCTGGGTCACTTCAGCGGCACGCGCACTGCTTGTCCATCGGCCACCATGCTGCCGGGGTACAGCACCACCTGCTCACCCTCACGCAACCCGTCCTTGAGCCACGCCACATCCGCATTGCGGTCTTGCAACTGCACCGGTCTGGCTCGGGCATGGCCGTCAGTCACGACGAACACACGCCAGTGCGGGCCATCGCGCACCAGGGCGGCAGTGGGCAACAGCAGCGCGTTTGGCTGCGAGGACAGAGTGATGTGCGCATCGACCCGGTAGCCGTCGCCCAACTGCGCCGTGCTGGTCTGCGCGTCTGCAGGTGATGTCCCTGCCGTGGCTGGCGCCAGAGCCACAATCACATTCACGCGTTGCTCCTCAATGCCGAGCGCCGACACCTTGGTGAACGCCACCGGCTCCACACGGGTAACTGTGCCCGCCATGGCTGCTGCCCCGCCGCCAAGCAGCAGGCGCACCGGCGCGCCGGATCGGATCCGGGTCACTTCGCCCGACAGCACGTCAATCACCGCTTCCATTGCCGCGGTGTCACCCATCTCCAGCAGTGGCTGACCCGCCGTGACCGTCACGGCGCTGTCTTGGTACAGCTTGAGCACCTGACCATTCACCGGGCTTTTGATGTCCCAGCGACTACCCGCATGGCCAGCGGTTACGGGCTCGGCGCGGGCCAGGGCGGCGCGCGCTTCGGCCGCCGCGTAGTCCGCCATGCCTTGCTCGGCCTGCGCGGCTAACAGCGCCTGTTGCGCAGCCTGGCGGGCCAGCACGGACTGGTCACGTGCGGCCGGGGCGATGAAGTTTTCTTGTGCCAGTTTGCCGGCGCGATCGGCCTCCAGCGTTGCTTGCGCCAGCGCCGTCTGTGCACGCTGCACTTGGGCTGCGGTGGCACGCCGGGCGGCATCGGCACTGCCCGCGCGCTGCTGCAGCACGCTGCGGGTGCGGGCGTCAATCATCTGCGGCGCCTCGGGCTCCAGGGTGGCCAGGATGTCACCCGCTTTCACCACGTCGCCCACCTTGAGGGTCGGGCGCAGCAAAGCGGCCTGGGTGGGCGCGGTGATGATGTAGCGGGTTTTGATGCGCAGGCGGCCATCTTCTTCAATGGCCTGCTCAAAGGTACCCTTGGCTACCGTCGCCACTTCCACCGGCAGCGCGCGGGGTTGGTAGATGACGACGATGAACGCGGTCGCAACGGCCAGCAACAGTACACCGATGAGCCAGCGCCGGGTCTTTTTGACGTGGATTTTCTCGTTCATTCGCGCACCTTCAAAACGGCGACCAGGTCCAACCGGTCGATCTGGCGGCGCACCAGCAGCGCGCTGGTGATGCCTGCACCCAAAACAATCAGCGCCGCCGACACATAAGTGGCGGGCTCGATCACCACAGAGAAATCTATCGCATCCGACGACATCAGCTGCATCATCAAGGTGGCCAGTGCCCAGCCCAGCAGGGCGCCAATGGGCAGCGCCAACAGCAATTCAGCACCAAGTTCTGCCAGCAGCAGCACCGATACTTCAGCCCGGGTCATGCCCAGCACGCGCAGGCTGGCCAGTTCCCAGGCCCGCTCGGACAACGCGATACGCGCCGCGTTGTAGATGATGCCCACCGCCATGGCCACCGCAAACAGCGTGAGGATGCCGCTGAACACGCCCATGTTGCGCGAGGTGGTTTTGTTGAAGTTGTCCATGGAACTGGCTTTGTCAAACACCGCATTGATCAACGGCGCAGCTTTCACAGCTGCCCAGAAGGCCCCCATCGCTTGCGGGTCCACCTGCAACACTGCGTCAGCCACACCCGCACCATCGCGCGCCAGGGCGTTCATGGCATCCAGGTTCATGTAGAGCAGTTTGCCAAACAGGGTATGCACGATGTCGACCACTTCAACTTCGGTGTGCACCTGGTTCCACAGGCGGAACTCCAGCGCAATGTGGTCACCCACGCGGGCACCCAGCGCGCGCGCCAGCAGCGCCGACAGCACCACGCCATGGGGCGGCATGGCTACCGGGCCGCGTTGCTCGTCCACCACCCGCAGTAGCCTGGCATCTGTGCGGTAACCAGTCAGTGCGGTATCTTCGCTGCGGCCGTGCAGAAGCACCCGCACGGGTTCGGTGCGGTAGGGCTCAGACGCCATCACGCCGGGTAAACGGTTCAGGTCTTGCACCACGCCCAGCGGCACCGGGCGCTGAAAATTGACCAGCACATCGCCCTGCTGGACCTGGCGAAACTGCACGTCCACAATATGCGCAATGGCATCCAGCCAGAAGGCGCCCGAGATCTGCAGTGCCACTGACAGCGCAATCCCGGTCACCGTGAATGCAGCGCGCAGCGGGCGGCGTTCAAAGTTGCGGATCACCATCATGGCGCCGGTACTCACCCGGTGGCCTAGCCCAAGACGTTCAATCAGCGTGGGTTGGAAGCTGGGGGGTGACGGGGGCAGCATGGCTTGTGCAGGTTTGAGCCGAACCACAGCGTGGATCGCAGTCCAGGTGCCCAAAGCCGCTGCGCTGGCGGCCAGGGCCAGTGAGGTAACGATCAGCCACGGGTTGGTGCCGTAGGCCAAGCCGTTGAAGCGAAACACCTCGTCGTACAGGCCTAGCATGCCCCGCCCGATCAGCTCACTCACCCCCAGGCCCACCAGCACACCCAGCCCGGCAATGACCAGCGCCAGTTGGATGTAGTGCCAGGCAATCGCACCGTCGCTGTAGCCCAGCGCCTTGAGCGCGGCAATCTGGCTGCGCTGGGTGGCCACTTGCCGACTCAGCACCACGTTGAGAATGAACATGGCTACCGCCAGAAAGATCGACGGCAACACCGTGCCCATGACCTTGAGGGATGCCAGTTCGTCCTCCACAATCTTCGCCGACAACAGCTTGTCGCGCCCGGTCGCACCGATGGCCCCGTAGGGCGACAACAGGCGATCAACGCCAAGTATCACCGGCTGCACGGCGGAGCCAGTGTCCAGCCGCAAGGCCACCTGGTTGAACGCACCTTGCATGTCAAAGGCCTCGGTCATGCGGCCCGTATCGACCCACCAGATGCCAAATGACTGGTCGTCGGGCGCGCCGCCCTGCGAAGCAAACACGTATTCGGGCGAGGCGGCGGTGCCGACCAACAACACGCGCACGCGTTTGCCGTTCAGGATGGCATGCACGCTGTCGCCAGGGTTCAGGTTGTGTGCTGCTGCAAAACGGTCACTCACCAGGGCCTCCAGCACGCCGTCACGCTCGGGCCAGCGCCCGCGTTTCAGGGTCAGGGCGTTCATGCCTTGCCGACCGGTGTGCAAGCGCGCCAGGTCCACGCCAATAAAACGCCCGGTGACCGGCGGGGCAACGCCGGGCAGATCAACCTGCGCGTCAAACACCACATCCAGCTTGACCTCAGCCACACCGGGCAAGGCCGCCAACCGCTGGCGCAAATGCACTGGCGCGCGCTTGACGCTGGCAAACACCTCGGCCAGCCGGTTATCGCGGTAAAAGGCATCACGCGAGCCTTTGAGCGATTCGTGCACCGAGAACATGCCGACAAACCCGGCCACACCAATCGCCACCACCAGCGCAATCGTGGCCACCTGGGCACGTAAACGCGTCAGGTCGCGCCAGAGCTTGATGTGGATGGCTTTCATGGTTGGCGTTACCAGTTCAGGCTGCAGGCGGCCATTTTGTGAGTGTTGGCACGGGCTTCGACTATCCGGCCGTCGGCCAGGCGCAACACGCGATCCGCCATTTCGGCAATCGGTGCGTTGTGGGTGATCACCACGGTGGTGGTGCCCAACGTGCGGTTCACCTGTTCAATCGCCTGCAACACCATCACGCCCGTGGCGCAGTCGAGCGCGCCGGTGGGCTCGTCGCATAACAAGACGGCAGGATTTTTGGCGATGGCGCGCGCAATCGCCACGCGCTGCTGTTCACCGCCGGAGAGTTGCGAGACAAAGTGATTCATGCGCTCACCCAGGCCCACCAGCGCCAGCGCGTCTTCAGGCGGCATTGGCTCCAAAGCCAGATCCGTCACCAGCGCCACGTTTTCACGCGCGGTCAGGCTGGGGATCAAGTTGTAGAACTGGAACACAAAACCCACATGCTCACGCCGGTAACGCGTCAGCTCGGCATCGTCGGCACCGATGAGCTCGTGCGTCTGCCCCGCATGGGTCCAGCAGGCTGAGCCGCTGGTGGCGGTGTCCAGGCCGCCCAGGATGTTGAGCAAGGTTGACTTGCCGCTGCCCGAAGCGCCTAGCAACACCACAAATTCGCCCTGCACGATATCCAGGTCAACCCCACGCAAGGCGTGCACAGCGGTATCCCCGTCGCCATAAACCTTGGTCAGGCCACGCGCTTTGAAAACCGGTGCAGAGTGAGTTCTTGGGGTGTCCATCCCGTAAGGCTCATGAGGAGGTTTGAGCTTACGCCGAAACGGTTCGGCAGAAAAGTGCGCGTGGCTACGAACCGGACAAGTAGAACGCCCAGGGGGCAGCTCACTTGGTGGTCCAATCTGCACTTGACCCATCTTCAAAGGTTCCTCATGACCCGCATCTGCATCCGACTGCCCAGCCAGTTCGCGTTTTCTACCGACATCACGCTGTATCAGAGCCACCTGAATTACGGTGGCCATCTGGACAATGCGCTGTTGCTGACCGTGGTGTCGGAGGCGCGGGTCAGGTTCTTCAAATCACTTGGCTACACCGAGCTTGACGTGGAAGGCGTCGGGATTTTGGTGGCGGATGCCGCGCTGCAGTACCGCTCAGAAGCGTTTCATGGTGAGGTGATGGTGGTGCGCCTGGGAGCGACCGACCTGGGCCGCAAGGGGTTTGATCTGGTGTGGTCGATGAACGAGCTCACCACCCAACGTGAGGTTGCGCGTGGCAAAACCGGCATCGTGTTTTTTGACTACGCCAACCACCAGGTGGTGCCGATGCCTGCCGCTTTTCGCGACAAGATGGCCCGGTTCAAGGCACCCAGTGCCTTGGAGGCGTCGTTAGCGCAGTCGGAATTGGTTCCGGCCTGACGCGGCAAGTGGGTGGCGTTTAGGCGCTTAACGCGCTTATTGCCCGGCACCTGTCACGGGAAAATGATGTTGTTGTCATTGCGGGCGCATTCCGGCGGCTGACCATAACCCGTCGAGCGCACTTGCTGCTCTTGGGAAAGCTCCACCTGGAACCATTGGCAGAAGTGGTTTTCATAGCGGTAGTTCCACACCACACCGCGCGAGCGCCCCAGCCCCTGCGTTTCACTGGGTCGGCCCAGGCGTTGGCGGACTTCGGCCTGAGCCATGCCGGGCGTGATGAGATTGAAGTTTGGCTCGGTCAATACCTGCTCGGCGTTGATGATCTTGCCTTCGGTATCCACATCCACAAACCAGGTGTGGTGGCCCATCGGCCCGCGCGGAAACTCCAGCCGGGTGCCGCTGGCGGTTTGGCGCACGGTGTCGGGTTGACCCATTTGGGCGACCAGTTGGGCTTGGGTCAAACCGGTCACGTTGGCGGGTGGCGCGTAACCGCTGCACGCTGTCAGAAAAGACAGCGCCATAAGGCTCCAAGTAGAAAAACGCATCACAGTGTCTCCCGATGGATTGGCTGATATCAGACCGTCTTTGACGACAGGGGTAGGGCGTAGTGTGCACCTGTGGCGACGAATATCAAGTAACCCTCAGTGCAGTCGGCGACGTGGATGCAGGCAATCCCCTGCAAGCAACACCCAAAGAAAAAGCCCACTATTTATTAATAGTGGGCTTTCGTTATCTGGCTTGGTGGGAACTGAGAGATTCGAACTCTCGACCTACGGATTAAGAGTCCGCTGCTCTACCAGCTGAGCTAAGTTCCCGTTCTGCAAGCAGTATGCGCCGCTTACCGAAGCCGCAAATTATAGCCAGAAAGTGGATGGTTTTGGCCCACCATGGCAGCCGTTAGCGCTACATCAACAGGTGTTCACCCGCGTTGTCGCCACCCAGGGTGACGTAGTTCACCTTGCGGATGTCCATGAGTTTTTTGCCGCCTGAGTAGCTGATGGAGCTTTGCACGTCCTGCTCCATCTCGATCAGCGTGTCGGCCAGTTTGCCCTTGATGGGCTCCAGAATGCGCTTGCCTTCGACGTGTTTGTATTCGCCCTTGTTGAAGTCGCTGGCCGAGCCGTAATACTCTTTGTACAGCCTGCCGTCCACCTCCACTGTCTGGCCGGGGCTTTCTTCGTGGCCGGCAAATAACGAGCCAATCATGACCATGGTGGCGCCAAAACGCACGCTTTTGGCAATGTCGCCATGGTCGCGGATGCCGCCGTCGGCAATGATCGGTTTGGTGGCCACGCGGGCACACCATTTGAGCGCGCTGAGTTGCCAACCGCCGGTGCCGAAACCAGTTTTGAGTTTGGTGATGCAGACCTTGCCCGGGCCGATGCCGACCTTGGTGGCGTCGGCACCCCAGTTTTCCAGGTCAATCACCGCTTCGGGCGTGGCCACGTTGCCGGCAATGATGAAGGTGCTGGGAATTTTTTCGCGTAGGTAGGCAATCATGTTTTTCACGCTATCGGCATGGCCGTGGGCGATGTCGATGGTGATGTACTCAGGCGTCAAGCCCAGCGCCACAAGTTGATCCACCGCGTCGTAGTCGGGCTTTTTCACGCCTAGCGATATGGAAGCGTACAGGCCCAGCGCCTTCATGTCCTGGACAAACTTCACGTTGTCCAAGTCAAAGCGGTGCATCACATAAAAGTAACCGTGCTGCGCCAGCCAGACACATATCGGCTGGCTCACCACGGTTTTCATGTTGGCCGGCACCACCGGGATGCGAAAGCGGCGCGGGCCCAGTTCCACGCTGGCATCACATTCGGAGCGGCTTTCTACCCGGCATTTGCGGGGCAGCAGCAGGATGTTGTCGTAGTCAAAAATTTCCATGGTCAAGCGCCTTATCAATGGGTTGAAAACAGAGCGCTTGGATTGCCGCCGGTGGGTGTAGGCAGCGGCACAGCGGCCGCGCGGACACAAAAAACCGGGCTGCAATTGCTTGGGCCCGGTGACTGATTCTAGTCGCTTTGGCTACCTGGCCTGGTATTCAGGGGCGGGCTGACAAGCGGACTGCACGGCAGCAAGAACTCGGCCCTGCGCGTCCTGCACCCAGCCCGCCACCCGCAGGCGATCTGTTGCCACAGCGTCTGGCAGGCTCATGGCACGCACTTCATTGAAATCAAGGCCTTCCTGATTTAGTAGCTTCTCGCCCATATGCCATAAGGGCTGGAGGGCATTTTTAACCACATATCTCGGAACGGGTGAGCCGGCTGTATCCACGGGCACGGTTTCCAGCAACACCACCCAGCCCGTGACCGGCAACGCCAGCGCCGTGTTTGGCGGCAGGCGCAGCGAGATCAACACGCCCATGTAGTTGCCCACGGCTGGCCCATGCGCAACACGCATCATGGTCATTGGCTCGCCAGGGATGGCGGTGAGCAGGTGGTCTTGGCTGGCAACGGGTGAACGTTGCAGCGCTGCCAGTCGGACCCGTGCATCGCTGTTGGCAGCCGCAGCCAGTGCAGCGGCGTCGCCCTGGCTGCCCGGTACGAGCCAGTCGAGTGTCAACGCGTTGGGTGGACTGCTTGGCGTGGCGGGGTCTGCCCAGCAACTGGCGCAGTCGGCGTTGGTGAAACGTTCAAACAGTGCGCTGGGTGCGGGCTGGCCATCGCTGCTGCAGGCGCTTTGGCTGTGCGCCAACGGGGCAGCCAACGCGGTCAGCAGCAGCCAGCCAGCTCGCGCCCAGGGCTTGGCGGAGCGTTTTCGCAGGGGTGGGGTCATCGGTCGCCTTTCTACAATGAACCCATGTTTTCTACCATGACCCCCCAAACCCCGGATGCCGGCCTGCTACATAACCTTAACCCCGAGCAGCTGGCCGCTGTCACCTTGCCGGCCGAGCACGCACTGATTCTGGCTGGTGCCGGTTCCGGCAAAACCCGGGTGCTGACCACGCGCATTGCCTGGCTGCTGCAAACCGGCCAGGTGTCGCCGGGCGGCATTCTGGCGGTGACCTTCACCAACAAAGCCGCCAAGGAGATGATGACGCGCCTGGGCGCGATGCTGCCGGTGAACGTGCGTGGCATGTGGATTGGCACTTTCCACGGCCTGTGCAACCGGTTTTTGCGCGCCCATTACAAGCTGGCCAACCTGCCGCAAGCGTTTCAGATTCTGGACACGCAAGACCAGCTCTCCAGCATCAAGCGCCTCTACAAACAGTTTGGCATTGACGACGAGCGTTACCCGGTCAAACAGATGCAGTGGTTCATTGGCGGCTGCAAGGAAGACGGCCTGCGCCCGAACATGGTCCCGGCCAAAGACCCGGAAACCCGCAAAAAGGTCGAGATCTACCAGCTCTACGAGGAGCAATGTCAGCGTGAAGGCGTGGTCGATTTTGGCGAGCTGATGCTGCGCAGCTACGAGCTGCTGCGTGACAACGACCCGATCCGTGAGCATTACCAGCGGCGTTTCCGGCACATCCTGATCGACGAGTTTCAGGACACCAACAAGCTGCAATACGCCTGGATCAAGATGCTGGCGGGCACCGGCGCGCACAGCAGTGTCGACGGCGCGTTTCAGCCCACCGGTTGTGTGCTGGCCGTGGGCGACGATGACCAGAGCATCTACGCCTTTCGCGGTGCACGCGTGGGCAACATGGCTGACTTTGTGCAGGAGTTCCATGTCCAGCATCAGATCAAGCTGGAAGAAAACTACCGCAGCGGCAGCAACATCCTCGACAGTGCCAACGCGCTGATCGCCAACAACAGCAAACGCCTGGGCAAAAACCTGCGCACCGCGCAAGGTCCGGGTGAGCCCGTGCGTGTGTTCGAGGCCACCAGCGACTTTGCCGAAGCCAACTGGATGGTCGACGAGATGAAGCAGCTGGTGCGGGAAGACGTCGAGCGCAAAGAAATCGCTGTGCTGTACCGCAGCAACGCCCAAAGCCGGGTGATCGAAACCGCTCTTTTTAACAACGGCATGCCGTACAAGGTCTATGGCGGCCTGCGCTTTTTTGAGCGCGCCGAAATCAAGAACGCGCTAGCTTACCTGCGCCTGCTGGAAAACCCGCGTGACGACACCAGCTTCATGCGGGCGGTGAACTTTCCGCCGCGCGGCATCGGCGCACGCAGCCTGGAGCAATTGCAGGACTTGGCGCGCGCCAGCGGTTGCGCTTTGAGCGATGCGGTCAGCGGCCTGAGCGGCAAAGCCGGCACGAACATTGGTGCGTTTCTGGCGGGTATCGACGTGTTGCATGAACAAACACAAGGCTTGAGCCTGCGCGACATCATCGCCGCCACGCTGGAGCACAGCGGCCTGATCACCCATTACAAAGCCGACCGCGAAGGCGCCGATCGGGTGGAGAACTTGGAGGAACTGGTCAACGCCGCCGAGAGTTTTGTCAGCATCGAAGGTTTTGGCCGCGACGCAATCGCCCTGCCGGTGGATGAACTGGGACAGGCTTTGACGCAATCCCCTGCCTCGCAAGGGCTGGACCTGAACCAGCCGGTGCTGGACATTCCCGCGCCCGACCTGGAGACTGGTGAAACCTTGTCGCCGTTGGCCGCCTTTCTGACGCACGCCGCGCTGGAGGCCGGTGACAACCAGGCGCAGGCCGGGCAGGACGCCATCCAGCTCATGACGGTGCACGCCAGCAAGGGGCTGGAATTTGACTGCGTATTCATCACCGGCATGGAAGAAGGCCTGTTTCCGCACGAAAACTCGATGACGGACCGCGACAGCCTGGAGGAAGAACGCCGCCTGATGTACGTAGCCATCACCCGCGCACGCAAACGCCTGTACCTGAGCCATTCGCAGACCCGCATGTTGCACGGCCAGACGCGTTACAACATGAAGAGCCGGTTTTTTGAGGAACTGCCCGAAGAGGCGCTGAAATGGATCACACCCAAACAATCCGGCTATGCCGGGCACAGCGCTGGCGGCTTTGTTGGTGGCAGTTTTGGCTCTGGCGGTAGTTCATATTCAGGAGCTACCAGCCCTTATGCTGAAAGGGATAGAGGCCAATTTGGCACTGATTATTCAAAGTACTCAGCCCCGGTGCCACCGCAGCGCCAGGAGGCCAGTGGCCACAGTTTCAAGGTCGGCCAGAAGCTGTTTCACGCCAAGTTTGGCGAAGGCACGGTGCTGGCGCTGGAAGGTGTTGGTGACGATGCCCGCGCCCAGATCAACTTCCCGCGCCACGGCGTAAAGTGGCTGGCGCTGAGTGTGGCCAAGCTGACGCCGCTGCCTTGAACCAGCATCATCAGGCGCTGTCTGGGTATGTTGCTGCCGGGTCAAAAGTAGCAGGTTGACGCCAAGGTCTTTGCCTTTTACCCTGACTGTCACCCTGACTGTCCTGCCGGACCACGACCCGGCATTCATGATGTCACCTTGCATGGATTGCGGGTCGCGCCCGCAATGACGGCCTTCTTTCGGCCTTCGGAGAAGGCGTCATTTCCCTGCCAGTCAGTCAGGCTGCCTGCCAGCATCCACCGGCGCCTCAAAGCTGTCACGGTAAGTGAAATACAGCGAGGTGAAGAACATCGCTGCCACCAGCAGCAAGGCGGGAAATAACATCACGCTGGCCAGGCTGGGGCTGCCGAAGATGGCGGATGCGGCAGTCACGGTCAGCACCGCGCCCACCATGATGCCCATCCACAAAAACGCGAACACCGTCAGTGCCCAGAAATTGCGTCCACAGGCCACGATGCTGAAAAACATGGCTTTGAGCGCGGGCAAATTCTGCCAGTAGACCAGCGCCGGGGCGTGCCAGAACAGCAGTGACAGCGGCAGGTGCAAGCCGATGAAGGTCCACATGGCCATCTGGAAGCTGCCTGCGCTCATCATCTCGGTGGTGGGCGCCTGGCCACCAAGGTACATGCGGGCAAAACCCCCATCGTCGATCAGGTAAGACGCCCCGATGGCGCACAGAAACCCGGTGGCGTAGAAGCCGCCCAGCAACAGCATGGCGCGCAGTTTGACCGGCCCGGCGCGAAAAGCGCTCAGCAGGATCAGCGGCATGGGAAATTTGCCTTGGGCGGCCTCGCGGCTGGCGGCCATCAGCCCCAGGGTGATGGCTGGCAGCAACGTCATGGCCAATGGCAGACCCACCAGTGGCACCATGGTAGCCACTGACATCAGGGCCATGAACATGAAAAACAGCCCGGCCAGCGCCAGCGGTTGTTTCAGGAAAGTCTGCACACCCAGGCGAACCCAGATGGCCCCGGTGCGGGCAGGAACCAGATTGAGCTTCATGCTGTGCGCGCCAGTTGGTCAAACGTCAAAGGGTGGTGGGCGCGCTGCTGCAGCACCCGCTCAAAGTGAGCCGGGTCGTGCGCCTGCAAAACGCTGGCGGCACGCGGCAGGTAAAAGTCCCACAGGCGCGACACCCAGAAGCGCAGGGCGGCCGCGCGCAACATGGCCGGCAGCAGGTCGCGTTCATTGTCCTGCAGTGGCCGCACCGCGTTGTAAGCCGCTATAAAAGCATGAGCACGTTGGGCATGATGCACGCCGGTTGTGGGGTCAATACACCAGTCATTGAGGCATACCGCCAGGTCAAAGACAAAGCTGTCCACGCCGGCAAAATAAAAGTCAAAAAAACCGCTCAAGGTGGGCTGGCCATGCAGCGTGTCAAACATCACGTTGTCACGAAACAGGTCGGCGTGGATCGGTCCGCGGGGCAGGGCTGCGTAACCGGGCTGGGTAGCCAGGCTGTTCTGGTAGGTCAACTCACTCTGAATCAGTTCTTTTTGGCTATCTGACAGGTGTGGCAGCACCACCGGTACCACCTCATTCCACCAGGGCAGGGCGCGCAGATTGGGTTGGGTCAACTCAAAGTCCTGTCCCGCCAGATGCAACTGCGCCAGCCTGGCACCCACCTGGGCGCAGTGCACCCCGGTCGGGTTGGCCTCGCTTTTGCCGCGTAACTTGTCCACCACGGCCGCGGGCTTGCCTTTGACTTCAAACACCAGTGCGCCTGACGCATTGGCATGGGGCTCGGGAACAGCGATGCCACGCTGCGCCAGATGTTTCATGAGCCGCAGGTAAAACTGCAACTGCTCAAACGTCAGGCGCTCAAACAGCGTCAGCACGTAGTCGTGGGCCTGGCCCGCGCGCTCGGTGGAGGCAAAATAGTTGGTGTTTTCAATGCCGCCTGCGCAAGGCCGCAAGTCGGTCAGTTCCCCCAAGCCCAGTCCACGCAGCAGGGTGCGTGCCTCTGGTTCGGAAACTTCCGTGTAAACCGCCATCCTTTAAAACCCCAGGACTTTCCAGGTGCGCTCGCCGCTGGCGGGTGCCACGTCGTAGGCAGGCATACCGTCTTTGGGTTTCACGGTGATGCTCTTGGTTTCGCTGCCCACGCGCACCTCGTCAATGCGGGTGCTGGCGTCTTCCACCACGATGTGGCGGGTGGTTTGCTCCGGTACCTGCCTGGCTGACGCAGGGGCGCTGGCCGCTGGGGCAGGTGGCGGGCTGGCCACAGTCTGCGCTTGCGCCGCGCCGCACAGCAGCAGGCACAGGGGCAGAACAGAGGTCAGTGAACGGGCAAAAAAGGGCCTGGAGGGGGGTGTTGAGTGCATCATTTGATTGTAGTTGGGCGGCTATATCCCGGTGGCACAGGCAAAATGCCGCCATGAACACTGCCCCACCCAAAACCCTGTTGCTGGTCGACGGCTCCAGCTACCTGTACCGCGCTTTTCACGCCATGCCGGACCTGCGCGCGGTGCCGGGCGACCCCAGCAGCAGCCCCACCGGGGCCATTCGCGGCATGATCAACATGCTGCAAAGCCTGCGCAAAGAGGTGCCTGCGGCCTACGCCGCCTGCATTTTTGACGCCAAAGGCCCCACTTTCCGCGACGATCTGTACCCCGAGTACAAGGCGCACCGCTCGCCCATGCCCGATGACCTGCGCAGCCAGATCGAGCCGATTCACGAGGTGGTCAAGCTGATGGGCTGGAAGGTGCTGGCCATTCCCGGCGTGGAGGCTGATGACGTGATCGGCACCTTGGCCGCTGCGGCGGATGCGCAAGGCATGCAGGTCATCGTCAGCAGCGGCGACAAGGATCTGGCGCAGCTGGTGAACGAGCGCATCACCATCATCGACACCATGAACGGCCGTGTGCGCGATGTGGCTGGCGTCACCGCCGAATTTGGCGTGCCGCCACACTTGATGCGCGATTACCAGGCGCTGGTGGGCGACATGGTAGACAACGTGCCCGGTGTGCCCAAGGTCGGCCCCAAAACTGCTGCCAAGTGGCTCAACGAATACGGCTCACTGGATGCCATTGTGGCCAATGCCGACAACATCAAAGGCGCGGTGGGTGAGAGCCTGAAAAAGTCGCTGGACTGGTTGCCGACGGGCCGCATCCTGGTCACCATCAAGACCGACTGCGACCTGAATGGCTGGCTGCCGGGGCTACCTGCTATGGATGAAATAGCTGTTGGCGCAATGGATACGGGGGCTTTGGCCGGTTTTTATGATAAATATGGGTTCAGGGGGTTGGCACGGACGTTGGCAGCGAGCGGGTCGGAAGGAATGGGGGTCAGATCCACGCAGCGAAGCGGAGCTGGCTCTGACCCCCATTCCGTTGCTAGCCCGTCAGTGAAGCCCACCCGTGAGCGCGACCTGTTCGACGACCCCGACCCAGCGCCGTCAGTCGACCCTGCGCCATCCCCCAAACCCGCCAACACCTTGCGCTACGACACCATCCTGACCTGGGAAGCCTTCGACACCTGGTTCGCTAAATTAAAAGCCGCCGAGCTGGTCGCCATAGACACTGAAACCACCTCGCTCGACGAGATGCGCGCCCAGATCGTTGGCATCAGCTTCAGCGTGACACCGGGCGAAGCGGCTTACATCCCGCTGGCCCATGCCTACCCCGATGCACCCGCGCAACTGCCTTTAGACGAGGTGCTGGCCAAAATGAAACCCTGGCTGGAAGACGCCAGCCGCCAGAAACTGGGTCAACACGTCAAATACGACCGCCACGTTTTCGCCAACCATGGCATCGAGGTGCAAGGTTACGCCCATGACACCATGCTGCAAAGTTACGTGTTGGAAGTGCACAAACCGCACGGCCTTTCCAGCCTGGCCCAGCGGCACTTGGACCGCTCGGGCATCAATTTTGAAGACCTGTGTGGCAAAGGCGCCAACCAGATCTGTTTTGACCAGGTGGACATTGCCCAAGCCGCTGAGTATTCATGCGAAGACTCCGACATGACGCTGGCGGTGCACCAGGTCTTGTGGCCGCGGCTGGAGGCGGATGTCAAATTGCGCTTTGTTTATCAGCTGGAAATCCAGAGCAGCGAAGCGCTGTACCGCATCGAGCGCAACGGCGTGTTGATTGACGCGCCCACGCTGGCCGCGCAAAGCCACGAACTGGGCCAGCGCATTTTGCAGCTGGAAAAAGAAGCGCATGAGTTGGCTGGTCAGCCGTTCAACCTGAGTAGTCCCAAACAAATTGGCGAGATTTTTTTTACGCAACTCGGCCTGCCGGTGGTCAAGAAAACCGCCACCGGCGCGCCCAGTACCGACGAAGAAGTGCTGGAAAAACTCGCGGAAGACTACCCGCTGCCGGCCAAGATTCTGGAGCACCGGGGCCTGGCCAAGCTCAAGGGCACTTACACCGACAAGCTGGCGCAACTCGCCCTGCCTAGCGACGGGCGCGTCCACACGCACTACGCGCAGGCCGTGGCGGTGACCGGGCGACTCTCCAGTAATGACCCGAATCTGCAAAACATCCCGATCCGCACCCCCGAGGGCCGCCGTGTGCGTGAAGCGTTTGTCGCGCCGCCCGGGCATCTGATTGCCAGCGCCGATTACAGCCAGATCGAGCTGCGCATCATGGCGCACATCAGCGGTGACGCCGCCTTGCTGCTGGCGTTTCATGACGGCATGGACGTGCACCGCGCCACCGCGGCCGAAATTTTTGGCATCGACACCGCGCAAGTCACCAGCGAGCAGCGGCGTTATGCCAAGGTGATCAACTTTAGCCTGATCTACGGCATGAGCGCCTACGGCCTGGCCAAGGCACTGAGCATTGACAACACCGCCGCCAAAAACTACATCGCCCGCTACTTTGAGCGTTACCCCGGCGTGAAAAACTACATGGATCACACCCGCCAATTGGCAAAAAGTCAAGGTTACGTGGAAACCGTGTTTGGCCGACGCCTGTACCTGCCCGAGATCAACAGCCCGAACGGCCCGCGCCGCAGTGGTGCTGAGCGCGCTGCTATCAACGCCCCCATGCAAGGCACGGCCGCGGATCTGATCAAGCTCAGCATGGTCAAGGTGCAAAACGTCATTGACGACCAAAAACTGGCCACCAAAATGATCATGCAGGTGCACGACGAACTGGTGTTTGAAGTGCCTGAGTTTGAAGTGGACTGGGTGCGCCACGAGGTGCCCAAACTCATGGCCGGTGTGGCGCACCTGAAGGTGCCGCTGCTGGCCGAGGTGGGTATAGGGCTGAATTGGGACAAGGCGCATTGAGCGTTGGATTGCCTGGAAGGTGAAACCATGGAGCCGATGACAATTTTTGCAATCTCGGGCGGCGTTCTGAGCACAGTGATGGTGTACGTGGCGATGAAGGTCAGCCACTTTGGCGAGAGCCAGGCGTTGTCAGACAAGCTGTTGAAGGCCGACACCGACCTGGCCAACGCCAAAAAAACGCTGCAGGGTTATACCCACTATGCCGGTTGTCTGGAGGCCAGCCGCCAGACGGCGGCCGACCTACTCAAAGCACCGGTACTCACGCTCACCCGCGAGTACACGCAGGTGGAGGCCCTGTCCAAGGACAAATACAAACTCCGGGTTGATGCCACCGTGGTGGCCAAATACGCGGTGGAATTTGCCTTCGCGCTGGATGTCAGCCCGGCGGGGCTGGCATTGAGCGAACTCGCCAACGGGGTGGCCCTGAAGATCACCCGCCCCACGCTGGTTGACGAACCCAAGGTCAGGCTCGTGTCCAGCCAAGTGATCAGCAGCGTCGATTTGCCCGACAAACCCCAGGTGCTGGCCGATTTGCAGGCCCAGTTTGCGCAGCAGTCCCGGCTCTACGGCACCGCCTTGAGTGCCGAGGATTCTGTGCGCAACCTGTGCAAACTCAAGGCGCTGGAAGCCGTTCGTGACGCACTGGCCCGCCAGCCGGGTGTGCGCCACGTGCCTGCGGTATTTGTGGAACTGCGTTAGCGCAAAAGCACGCCGCTACCCCAGCAGCAGCGTGCCCGGGCACTCCAGGTAGCCGCGCAGGCGCTGGACGAACTCGGCGGCATTCATGCCGTCCACCACCCGGTGGTCAAAAGATGACGACACATTCATCATCTTGCGCGCCACCACCATGCCATTCAGGATCACCGGACGCTCGACGATGCGGTTGGGCCCGACGATGGCCACCTCGGGGTGGTTGATGACCGGCGTGTGGCTGATGCCTGACAGCGGCCCCAGGCTGGTGAGGGTGATGGTCGAGCCACTGAGTTCCTCGCGCGTGGCTTTGCCGCTGCGGGCGACTTCTGCCAGCCGGGTGATCTCGGCGGCGCAGGCCCACAGGTCCAGCGCCTCCGCATGGCGGATCACCGGCACCATCAGCCCGCCCTCCGTCTGCGTGGCCATGCCCAGGTGCACCGCGGCGTAACGGGTAATGACGGCGGCATCGTCGTCGTAACGCGCGTTCACCTCGGGGTGCTCGCGCACCGCCAGCACCAGTGCGCGGATCAAGAACGGCAGCAGCGTGAGGCGACCGCGCGTTTTGCCAAACTCGGTGTTGAGCCTCCCGCGCAGGGCTTCCAGCTCGGTCACGTCGATTTCTTCCACATAGGTGAAGTGCGGGATGCGGCGCTTGGCCTCCTGCATCTTGTGCGCAATCTTGCGGCGCAGGCCAATCACCGGCAGGGTTTCCTCGGCGGTGCGCTGGGCATAGCGGGGGTCGGCGCTGGGGGTGCTTGGGACGCTTGAGTTGGCACTGGGGGTTGCGGTGGCCGCGTCCAGGTCGGCTTGGGTGATGCGCCCGGCGGGGCCAGTGCCGCGCACCGTGCTCAGGTCCAGCCCCAGCGCCCAGGCACGCTGACGAACGGCAGGGGCGGCAATGGGTTTCTCGCCAGCCACGACCTGGGAGGATCCATGAAGTTCGGACGTCCGTGATTGCGGATCAAGTCCGCAATGACTCGCAACCGGAGCGGGTAGGGGCGCGGTTTGCACAGCCGCCGGGCTGGCTGGGGCTAGGCTAACTTCCAGATCTGCAGGTGCTTCTTTATCCATAGCTACTTGCCCATTATCCATAAGGGCTACAGCCGTTTTTATATGAATAATCGGGGTACCCACCGCCACCACCTCACCCACCGCTGCATCCAGCGACACCACCGTGCCAGCCACGTGGGAGGGGATTTCCACTGTGGCTTTGTCGGTCATCACGTCGGCCAGGATCTGGTCCTCGGCCACCAACTCACCCACGCTCACACGCCAGGCCACCACTTCCACCTCCGCAATGCCTTCGCCAATATCGGGCATCTTGATGCTTTGAATGGTCATGATCTAAGCCTCCATCACTCGTTTGAAGGCCGCTGCCAGACGCGCCGGGCCAGGGAAATACGCCCACTCCTGAGCGTGCGGGTAGGGCGTGTCCCAGCCGGTGACACGCTCAACGGGTGCCTCCAGATGGTAGAAGCAATGCTCCTGGACCAGGCTCAAAAGCTCTGCACCCAGCCCGTTGGTACGCGTGGCTTCGTGCACGATGACGCAGCGGCCAGTCTTCTTGACCGAGGCCACCAAAGTGTCCAGGTCCAGCGGCCACAGGCTGCGCAGGTCGATGATCTCGGCGTCTATGCCGCTCTCAGTTGCCGCCGCCTCGGCGACATAAACCATCGTGCCATAAGCAACTACCGTCAGGGCTTGACCCGGTTTGTAGATGGATGCGCTGTCCAGCGGCACGGTGTAATAACCCTCGGGCACGTTGCCCAGCGGGTGTTTGCTCCAGGGCACCACCGGCTTGTCGTGGCGGCCGTCAAACGGGCCGTTGTACAGGCGTTTGGGCTCCAGAAAGATCACAGGGTCGTCGTTTTCAATCGAGGCGATCAGCAGGCCTTTGGCGTCATACGGGTTGGACGGCATCACCGTGCGCAGACCACACACCTGGGTGAACATCGCCTCGGGGCTCTGGCTGTGCGTTTGCCCGCCGTAGATGCCGCCGCCGCAGGGCATGCGGATGGTGATCGGGCAGGTGAAATCACCCGCTGAGCGGTAGCGCAGGCGCGCTGCCTCGGACACGATCTGATCCGTGGCCGGATACACGTAGTCGGCAAACTGGATTTCCACCACTGGGCGCAGGCCGTAGGCGCCCATGCCTACCGCTGTGCCGATGATGCCGCCCTCGGAGATGGGTGCGTCAAATACGCGCTGGTTGCCATGTTTTTGTTGCAGGCCTTCGGTGCAGCGGAACACGCCGCCAAAGTAACCCACGTCCTGGCCGTAAACGACCACGTTGGGGTCGCGCGACAGCATCACGTCCATGGCTGAACGCAGCGCCTGGATCATGGTCATCGGGGTTGTTGTCAAGGCCTCGCTCATGATGCCGCTCCCAGTTCGGCGCGCTGGCGGATCAGGTGCGCGGGCATGTCTTTGTACACATCTTCAAACATGCTGGCCAGGTCCAGCGCGTGGCTATCGGCCAGGGTGCCGTATTTTTCGGCTTCTTTTTGTGCCGCCAGCACCTCGGCTTCAACAGTTTTTTGGGTGGCCTCGTGCTCGGCCTCGGACCAAGCGCCCAGCAGCATCAGGTGCTGTTTCAGGCGTGCGATCGGGTCACCCAGCGGAAAGCGTTGCACATCGTTGGCGGGGCGGTATTTGCCGGGGTCGTCGCTGGTGGAGTGGGGGCCGGCGCGGTAGGTCACCCATTCGATCAAGGTCGGCCCGAGGTTGCTGCGCGCGCGCTCCAGCGCCCACTTGGATGCGGCATAGACCGCCAGAAAGTCGTTGCCATCCACCCGCAGGGACGCAATGCCACAACCGGCACCACGCGCGGCAAAAGTGGTGCCTTCACCGCCGGCAATGGCCTGAAAGGTGGAAATGGCCCACTGGTTGTTGACCACGTTGATGATCACCGGGGCACGGTAAACGTGCGCAAAGGTCAGCGCGGTGTGAAAGTCCGCCTCGGCGGTGGCGCCGTCGCCGATCCAGGCGCTGGCCACCTTGTCGTCTCCTTTGATGGCGCTGGCCATGGCCCAGCCCACCGCCTGGATCACCTGTGTGGCCAGGTTGCCTGAAATCGAGAAAAAACCCTGCTTCTTGCTGGAATACATCACCGGCAACTGGCGGCCCTTCATCGGGTCACGGCTGTTGCTGTAGAGCTGGCAGATCATCTCGACCATGTCGTTGTCTTCACGGGCGAGCAGCAGGCCCTGCTGGCGGTAGGTAGGGAAACACATGTCGCCTTGCCCAATGGCCAGGGCGTGGGCGCAGGCAATGGCTTCCTCGCCCAGACACTGCATATAGAAAGACATCTTTTTCTGCCGCTGGGCGATCAGCATGCGCGCATCAAAGGCGCGGGTGAGCATCATGGCGCGCAGGCCGCGCTTGAGCAGCGCCACCTCCATTTGCGGCGCCCAGGGGCCGACCGCGTTGCCATCGTCGTCCAGCACGCGGATCAGCGCAAACGCCAGATCATTGGTCTGCGCCGCAGCCACATTGACCGGTGGGCGGCGCTTGGCACCCGCATTGGATAAGGGGAGGTAAGAAAAATCCGTGTCACGGCCGGGACGCCCGGTGGGCTCTGGCACGTGCAGGTGCAGCGGTTTGCGCTGGGGCATAGCGTGGTCTCCTTGCGGGCTTATGGTCCGCTACAGAATACGTTGAACAGATGCCTGGGTGCATCGGGTAAAGCACCTAGACGGGTCATGCTGCGCGCGCCACAGGGTCGCTGGGGCGCTCGCAGGCAGGGCAGAGCATATCGGATTTTTGGCCTTTAATTCCCCACAAAATGACAGGCTGGCGCGGGCCGCTAAGCTATTGATTTTTATCAAAGGAGACCACTGTGCTTGACACCAACCAGACTCAGGATTTCTCGTCCCTGCTGCCCGGCCAGTCCTCGCAGGCCGGTGCCAGCCGCCGAACCGCGCTCAAAGTGGCGCTGGGCGTGGGCTACGCGGCCACAGCCATGCCGATCATGGCGCAGACTGCCATCAAAACCTCTGCCGAAGGTTTGCGTTCAGGCGAGGCCATTTATGACGTGGAAGGCTTTTCGGTGCCGTTTTACTTTGCCGCCCCAGAGGGCAAGACCAATTTGCCGGTGGTGCTGGTCATTCAGGAAATTTTTGGCGTGCACGAATACATTGCCGATACCTGCCGCCGCTTTGCCAAGGCTGGTTACCTGGCCATTGCGCCTGAGTTGTTCGCCCGCCAGGGCGACCCCAGCAGCTACGCCCAGATGGCCAAGTTGATGGCTGAAGTGGTCTCCAAGGTGCCCGATGAGCAGGTGATGAAAGATCTGGACGGCGCGGTAGCCTGGGCGGGTGAGAACGGCGGCAACCTGAAAAAGGTAGGCATCACCGGCTTTTGCTGGGGTGGGCGCATCACCTGGCTATATGCCCAACAAAGTAACAACATCAAGGCCGGGGTGGCTTGGTACGGGCGCCTGGTGGGCACGGCGTCAGAACTCACGCCCAAACATCCGCTGGACCAAGCTGGGCAAATCAAGGCACCGGTGCTGGGCTTGTATGGCGGGCAGGACGGCGGCATACCACTGACCACCGTCAACCAGATGAAAGACGCATTGGCCGAGGCTGCTGCCAAGGGCAACAAGGCCGCCAAGGCCAGCACCTTTGTGGTGTACAAGGATGCGCCGCACGCCTTTCATGCCGACTACCGGCCCAGCTACCGCAAAGAGGAAGCGGCTGACGGCTTTGCCCGGGCGTTGGCCTGGTTCAAGTCACACGGCGTGGCTTGAAACCCTGCCGAGCTAATCTAAAAATATAGCTACTAGCCCTTTGTCAACAAGGGCTAGAGGGCTATTTCTTGTAAATTTAAGCGACGTTCTTTACCCAGGCACTGCACCAGCCTTTGGCTGCCACTTGTTTGCCCGGGAACAGCGGACAGCCACCAGCGGCGTCGCCCGGCTTGCCTTGGAACAGCCCGCAGTTGCTGCATTGGCTGCCTGGCACAAACTTGGTGTATTTGACCTTGTCGGCGCGGCTGGCGTCTGATACATAACCCAGTGCTTGGGCCTGCGCATCTTTTTCGTCGGCCATGGGCATGGCACCGGAAGACTGGGCGGGCGCTGCAGGCGCAGCAGCTGGCTCGGCCGCAGAAGCTGGCGCTGCTGCTGGTTCTGGAGCTGGCGCTGGCGCGGGGGGCGGCGGTGCCACCGGCGCCGTGGTGGGCTCGGGAGCCGGTGCCGGCTTGTCGGAGCAGGCGGCAATCATCGCCATGCCGGCCAGCGGGAAAATCTGAATGAAATGGCGGCGGGTGGAAGCTTGTTGCATGGTGAATTCCTTCGTCATCAAAGACATGCCAGATTGGCATAACGCGCAGCATACTGCAAGCCTTTGGCGTTGGCGTGTGCGTTTGTTCACATAAGCGCGCTGTTGCCAGACTGCCCTGGTGATTTCTAAAGCCTGAAAAGAGCCTGAATTGCGGTGCTTTTCTGCCGATAAGCCTTTCATGAAGATCACCGAATCCACCGTTGCGATGCAAAGCCAGCATGCCAGTCTGTCCCTACACAGCACCCAAATGCGGTTGCGAAGCTGGGTGGGCAACCAGCGGCCAGACTTTGAGGGCCGCGCCCAGCAGCAGGGTACGCCGGGTGTGCGGTTCACCTTGTCGGAAGTGGCGCGCTCGCAACTGGCGCGGCTCAGCCAGGCGCAGGCCACCCGGTCTGCCAGCCGCAGCGAAGTTGGCACGCTGGCAGACGATGCCAGCCCGATCGAGCCGCGCATGCGGGTGCTGATGGAGATGGTGCAGGCCATCACCGGGCGCGAAGTGAAAGTGTTCAACGCCCGTGACCTGCAGCCGCAGACCGGTGCCGGGGACGTGGCAACGCCAGCCCCAGCGCAGGCGGCCGCTTCGGCTTCGGCCACCCCGCAGCCAGCTGGTTGGGGGCTGGAGCTTGATGCGACTGAGCGTGTGGTCGAGGCAGAAGCCATGCAGGTCAGCGCCCAAGGCGAGGTCCGGACAGCCGACGGCCAAAACATCGCGTTCAGCTTGCAATTGGCGATGAGCCGCAGCTTTGTACAAGAGAGCAGCGTGTCGGTCCGCGCGGGGGATGCAGTGCGCCAAGACCCGCTGGTGATCAATTTCAACGGCAGCGGCGCTGAGCTGTCTGACGCGCAGTTTGCCTTCGACCTGGATGCCGATGGCCAAACGGAAAACATGGCGTTTGTGCGCGGTGGCAGCGGTTTCCTGGTGTTCGACAAAAACGCGGATGGGCAGGTGAACAACGGCAGCGAGTTGTTTGGCCCGGCCAGTGGCGACGGTTTTGCCGACTTGGCGCAGTACGATTTGGACGGCAACCAGTGGATTGACGAAAACGACGCCGTCTACAGCCAGTTGCAGGTGTGGCAGCGTGATGCTGGCGGGCAGGACCGCTTGACCACGCTGGCGCAAAACGGTGTCGGCGCGCTGTTTCTGGGCCGGGTGGCGAGTCCGTTTTCGGTGAACACGGCGGCCAACCAGACACTTGGGCTGGTGCGCAGCACCGGGGTTTTTTTGTATGAATCCGGCGCGGTGGGCACGCTGCAGCAGGTGGATTTGTAGCCGCAGGCGTCTTTTTTCTGGCTCTTTTTTTACACAAAGACACACTTTTGTTGGGCACCTTGGTCCTGTTGCGTTGAATGTGCCCCATACCGTGCCCCATGGGCTGGGTGCCAATTTATAAGTGTTTTATGCCTCCAGCCCTTATTGCTAAAGGGTGAGTAGCTATTGGGAGCGTAGCGCCAGTGACGCTTGCATGGCCTGGGCGGCTTCGTCCAGCGCGTTCACCAGTTGGCCTCTGAGTGGGTGCGGCGCCGTCAGCTCGGGCAGCAGCAGACTCACCTGAAATGCAATCGCCACGCTCAAAGGGCGCACCAGCAGGTCGGGGCCAGACAGCGCCAGCGCGGTGAGCGGGTTGACGATGGCCACCCCCAGCCCTTGGCGCACCATGGCGCACACCGCCACCGCGCTGGCGGTCTCCAAGGCGGTGATGCGCGTCACGCCCGCTGCGGCAAACATCTGGTCAATGGCCTGGCGGTAAGGGTCGTCGGCCGCCAGGCTGACAAAGCGCTGGCCTTCAAAGTCCTGCGGTCTCAAGACTGGCAGGCGCGCCAGGGCGTGGCCGTGTGGCAGTACCGCCACCTCATTCACCTGCAACAGCTTCTTTAACGTCACGCCGGTGGGGGCCTCGGTGGTTTCGCTCAAACCCAGATCGAACCGCAGCTTGCTCAGCGCCTGCTCTAGCCAGGGCGACTCCAGCGGCACCACGCTCACCGCCGCCTCGGGCAAGGTTTGCTGGAACGCCAGCAGCGCGCGCGGCACCAGCGCTTGCGCCAGCGCAGGCAGGCAAGCCAGCCGCAGCCGCCCGGTGGATAACGTGCGCAACTCCAGCGCGCGGGCGGCAATCTGCTCCAGCCCGACAAAGGAGCGCTCCACCTCCTGCATCAGCGCCAGTGCACGCACCGTGGGGCGCAAGCGGCCACGCACCCGGTCAAACAGAGCAAACCCCAGCAGGTATTCCAGCCGTGCCAGCTCACGGCTCAGCGTGGGCTGGCTGGAGGCGGTGACTTCTGCTGCGCGGCTCAGATTGCCGTGCTGCATGATGGCGCGGAAGATGGCCAGCTGGCGGTGGGTCAGCATGGGGATGGGCCCAGGCGGTCGCACACGCAGCATCAGGCGGCTTTCAAATACATGTCAATGTGCAAGGACGAATAGGGGCACACCACGCCGCCGCCTTCAGTGCGCTCCAGCAAGCCCAGCCCTGCCAGGATCACCACGTCTTCATGCACGCGCTTGACATCGCGCCCCACGGTGCGGGCCAGTTCGCGCACCGAGAGTTCGCCCCGGCCCTGGGCCGCATGGACGATTTCCCATCGCTTCTCGGTGAGTTGCCCAAAAAATTGGCCAGGGCTCTCGAAATTGAGCACTTCGCCTTGATAAGTGTCAGCTTGCGTGGTCTGACCCAGGGCACGCAAGGCGCCTTTCCAGTCGGGTTGCAGGGTGATGGTGAGGTAACGGTCGGTCATGGTTCTCTCCTGGCAGCCACGGCTGCAATAAAGTCTTCGATCAATTGCGCCACACTGGTGAAGGCGTAGGGCACTTCAGCGCCGTCCAGGTGACAGTGGTCGCCCTTGCCGCGCTCGTTGTCAAAGCCCACCACGCGCACACCGTTCACCACATAGACCGCGCTGTATTTGTAGCCGTGCTCGGTGGGTGGCACGGGCGCGGGCACTTTCCACACCACCACTTCCAAAATGGCGCCGTCAGGGGTGATGTCTTTGAAGCGGGTGATGAGTTGGGCTGGCATGTTGGCAATTATGACAACATATGACGTCATCGGCTTGACGCCTGGCAGATGACATCGCGCCCAGCTGTTTGCCAACAGCGTGCAGGGTTGTGGTGTCAAACATGACGTGAGCAACGCCGCAGGTTGCGACGCTGAGTTTGGCCTTTGTATATCAAAAGTGAATAGGTGCAAAACAAAATGCCTATTGATTGAATGGAAAGGCGTTGGCATGATGCCAACATGAACCCATTCACCCCCACCACCTTGGCCGCACTGGCCCAAACCGACGGCACGCCGCTGTGGGTGTACGACGCCGCCACCATTGAGCGGCAAATCGCCGCGTTGCGCGCCTTCGACGTGATCCGTTTTGCCCAGAAGGCCAATTCCAACACCCACATCCTGAAGCTGATGAAGCGCTGCGGGGTGATGGTGGATGCGGTGTCGCTGGGCGAGATCGAGCGCGCGCTGGCCGCTGGCTACACACCCGGTGTGCACCACGGCCATGCCGAGATTGTGTTTACCGCCGATTTGCTGGACCGCGCCACGCTGGCGCGCGTGGCTGAGTTGGGCATTCCGGTGAATTGCGGCTCGATCGACATGCTGGACCAGTTGGGTAGCGTGAGCCCCGGCCACCCGGTGTGGTTACGCATCAACCCCGGTTTTGGCCACGGCCACAGCAACAAGACCAACACTGGCGGCGAGCACAGCAAACACGGCATCTGGCACACCGATCTGGCACAAGCCTGTCAACGGGTGCGTGCCAACGACCTGAAACTGATGGGCCTGCACATGCACATCGGCTCGGGCGTGGATTACACGCACCTGCAGGAGGTGTGTGGCGCGATGGTGGAACTGGTGGCCGAGGTCGCCGTGCAAGGCCTGGACCTGCAGGCCATTTCCGCAGGTGGTGGCCTGTCGATTCCCTACCAGGCGGGTGAGCCGGAGATCGACACGGCGCATTACTTCAGCCTGTGGGACGCCGCGCGCCAGCAGATTGCCGACCTGTTGGGCCACCCGGTGGCGCTGGAGATTGAGCCGGGCCGTTACTTGGTGGCTGAATCTGGCGTGCTGCTGACCGAGGTGCGCGCCACTAAAACCATGGGCAGCAACCCGTTTGTGCTGGTGGACGCGGGTTTCAGCGATCTGATGCGCCCGGCCATGTACGGCAGTTTTCACGGCATGGAGATCCTTCACGCCGACGGCACACCGGCTAGCGGGCCGTTGCAGGACACAGTGGTAGGTGGGCCACTGTGCGAGTCGGGGGACGTGTTCACGCAGGGCGAAGGCGGCGTGGTGTTGACGCGCCCGTTGCCGGTGGCGCAAGTGGGGGATGTGCTGGTGTTGCACGACACCGGGGCCTATGGCGCGTCGATGTCATCCAACTACAACACCCGGCCGTTGATTGCTGAAGTGCTGGTTGAGAACGGTCTGCCGAGGTTAATTCGGCGGCGGCAGACGGTGGCGGAGTTGCTGGCGCTGGAAGACACGGGAGCCGATTGACGCCACCAGCCTTGGGTGTGGTCCGGGGCGCGGGCTGGGCGGACGCCGAGGCCTCATGACGCTTCGCTTTTTAAAATCGGCCTCGACATCCGCCCAACCCACACCCCTGCCGTTGCGTGGGGCTGACAGAGGGCCAATTTCCGCGCCCAGGGACACCCAAGGCATACCGCGGGTCAAAGCGGACAGCAACCGGACACCATGTCAGAAGTGCTTCAATGCTTCATCGGCATGTTCCCGCCCCCCAGCGCGGTCACAGGGGCTTTGACTTCCTGGGTGAACTGCTTTTTGGTCTGGGTGTCTTCAAAAATGAGCGTGATCGGCACCACATCACCGCCTTTGAGCTGCTGCTTGAGCTCGATCAGCATGATGTGAAAGCCACCGGGTTTGAGCTCCAGCACGCGCCCGGGCACGATGTCCAGGCCGGGGATCTGGCGCATTTTCATGATGTTGTTGTCCATCAGCATCTCATGGATTTCCACCACATGGGCCACCGGCGACTGCGCTGCGATCAGGCGTGTGTCTTTGCTGGCACTGAGCTGCATGAACGCGCCGCTGGCCTGCTGCTTGGGCACGGTGCCGCGCACCCACGGGTCTTGAATGGTGACCTGGGCTTGCGCCAAAGTGGCAGCGGCCAGCAGGCAGAGGGAGGCAACAAGTTTTTTCATAGTCGGCATTCCGGGTGGCGTGAAATCGGGGGGGGGGTGGGGTCAGCCTCGGGCCACGGGGCGCGCCGGGTTGCTGCACCACTCGCTCCAACTGCCCGCGTACAGGCGGGTGCGACCCAGGCCAGCCACCTCCATGGCCAGCACATTGGGCACCGAACTCACGCCGCTGCCGCAGTGGTGCACCACCGTGGCCGGGTCACGCTGGCCCAGCACGGCGTTGAATTCGCCTTGGAGTTGTTCGGGTGATTTGAACAAACCATTGCTTTGCAGGTTGCTGGCAAACGGGCGGTTCAAGGCACCGGGAATGTGCCCGGCGACCGGGTCAATCGGCTCCACCTCACCCAGAAAACGCGGTGTGGCGCGGGCATCCAGAATGGTTTGGGTCGGGCGACCCAGGTTGTTTGCTATATCTTCCGTAGTGACCCACTCAACCAGCGCGGGGGCTGGCGTGAAATTGGATGCTGAAGCCGCAGCACCCGGCCCGGATTCAACCGCACCACCCGCCGCTACCCAGGCCTGCAGGCCACCGTCCAGCACGGCCACGGCCTCGTGGCCCAGCCATTTCAGCAGCCACCACAGGCGCCCGCAGTAGTTGATGCCCTGGCGGTCGTACACCACCGCTTGCATGTCGTTGGTAAAACCAACGCTGGCTAGCCAGGCCGCCAGCACCTTGCGCTGGGGCAGCGGGTGGCGGCCGCCACACACCGCTTGTGTGGGGTCAAAGCAGCACAGATGGCGGTCCAGATCGGCGCGCACGGCACCGGCGATGTGGCTTTCCAGAAACTGCACATCACCCTGCTGGGGTTGCAGCAGCTCAAAGCTGCAGTCAAACACCATCAGTGCTTGGCCGCTGGTGCGCAGGGTCTGGAGTTGGTCAACGGAGATTAGGGTGGTGTACATCTGGAGGGCTTTTCAGAAAATGGGTGCAAGTGGCAGGTGCTGATTCTAGGAAACCGGGCCGTTGGCGGCGGCGTCGCTCCTCAACCGGGCTCGGCCGGGGCGATGTTGGGCAGGGCGCGGTTGCGCAGCACGGTCGCGGTGATGCCGCTGGCGATGATCAAGGTGATACCAACCCAGCCCATTGGGGTTACCGGCTCACCAAAGATGACCAGGCTGTACCCGGCTGCAAAAACAATCCCCATGTATTGCAAGTTGGCCACTAGCAGGGTAGAGCCTCGGCTGTAGGCGCGCGTCATGGCCCATTGGCCCAGTGAAGCGAGTACGCCAATGGGAACCAGCCAGGCCAGGGCCTGCCAACGCACGCCGCTCCAGGGCGTGAAACCAAACCACAGCGCGCCCAGCAGGCCAACCACGGTGGTGCCAATGGCAAAGTAAAACACCACCCGCCCCTCTGGCTCGCCCACCTTGCCCAGTGCCGCCACCTGCAACATGGCCATGGCAGCCCCCAGGCCCGACATCAGGCCGATCAACCCGGCAAACAGCTGGTCCTGGGCCAGAGTAGGGCGCAGCAGCAGAATCACCCCGGCAAAACTGGCCAACACCGTGGCCATCAGCGGCCCCTGGCGGCCGGTTTTGCCGTAAAGCAGCGCACCACCGATGACAAAGGTCGCCACCCACACGCCGCTCATGTAGTTGAGGGTCATGGCCGTGGCCAGCGGTAGATGGGCAATGGCGTAGAACCAGCTGGTCATGGAGAAAACGCCCACCATGGAGCGCCAGGCGTGCATCATCGGCACGGTGGTGGCAATGGGTGTGCGGTGCGCCCGCAAGATCAGCCAGACAAACACCATGCTGATCAGGCCACGGTAGAACACCAATTCAAACGAATGGAAGTCGGCCCCGGCGATCTTGATGCCCACCGCCATGGTGGAGAAAAAGAGGGCCGCCAACACCATCCACAGGGCTTGCATTTTTTTATATAAGAAATCAGGCTCCAGCCCTTATTCGATAACGGCTAGTAGCTATTTAAAAAAGAGTATTCATGTGGCCATTTGGCGGCGGTACCAGTCGTGAAAGTGCTGCATGCCGTCTTCCATCGGGCTCTGGTAGGGGCCCACCTCGTTGTCGCCACGGTCCAGCAGCGCCTTGCGGCCCGCGTCCATGCGCTCGCCAATTTCGTCGTCTTCGATGCAGGTTTCCATGTAAGCGGCCTGCTGGGCTTCGACGAACTCGCGCTCAAACGCCACGATGTCTTCGGGGTAATAAAACGCCACCATGTTCATGGTCTTGTCCACCCCCATCGGGTGCAGCGTGGACACGGTCAGCACATGCGGGTACCACTCGACCATGATGTGCGGGTAATAGGTCAACCAGATGGCGCCGCGTTCAGGTTGCTGGCCGCCTCTGTAGGCCAGCAGGGCATCGTGCCAGCGCTTGTAAACGGGTGAGCCGGGGCGGCCAAAGGCCTTGGAGACGCCCACGGTTTGCACCGAGTAGTGCTCCTTGAACTCCCAGGTCAGGTCGTCACAGGTGACAAAACTGCCCAGCCCGGGGTGAAACGGGCCCACGTGGTAGTCCTCCAGATAGACCTCGATGAAGGTTTTCCAGTTGTAGTTGCACTCGTGCAGTTCCACCTTGTCGAGCACAAAGCCCGAAAAATCGAGCTGCGCGCGAGTGTCCATGCCCGCCAGATCGGCGGCAATGTCGCGGTGATTGCCTTCAAACAGCAGCCCGTTCCACTCTTGCAGCGGGTAGTTGGCCAGGCTCAGGCACGGGTCTTGTGCAAAGTGCGGCGCGCCAATCAATTCGCCCGCAGGTTTGTCGCCGCCGCCGCTGTAGG
The DNA here is from genome assembly GCA_002083775.1 of Rhodoferax ferrireducens. Taxonomy (GTDB): domain Bacteria; phylum Pseudomonadota; class Gammaproteobacteria; order Burkholderiales; family Burkholderiaceae_C; genus Rhodoferax; species Rhodoferax ferrireducens_A. Next base: position 161,504 of record MTEI01000001.1, read on the forward strand.
TCCAGCGGTGGATCGGGCAGACGATGTTGCCCCCCGCGCCAGTCGCCCCGAGCGAGCCGCGCCCTTTGAGCATCAGCGCCTGGCGGTGGCGGCAGACGTTGGAGACCAACTCCACGCCTTTGTCGGTGCGCACCAGCAGGCGACCTTCTTTTTCCTGCGGCAGGGCGTAGTAATCGCCCACGTTGGGCACACTGGAGGCGTGACCCACGTAACGTGGTCCCCGCTGGAAAAGGGTTTGCAGTTCGCGCTGGTACAGCGCGTCATCAAAATAAGCTGAAACTGGTAGTTGGCCGGTGGCCTGCTGCAGTTGAAGACTTAAATCAGACATGGGTGACCTGACCTAAAGACTCCCCACAGGGAGATGCACAAAGCGTGCTGAGTGAAAAAAACCAGCGCAAGGCTGGCACAAGGCAGCGGGATTGTAGCCCCCGCCTCCCGCTGCTCAGCGCTGTAGCGCAAACCCGAAGTCGTTGCGGCTGGCCGACTTGACGCGGTACATGGCGCTGTCGGCACTGCTCAGCAAGGCATCGACGGTGTCACCGTCCTGCGGGTACAAGCTGATGCCCATGCTGAGTTCGATACTGCACAGGTGGCCTTCAAAAAACCACGGCTCGCGCATGCTGTCGATCAGCTTTTGGGCAATGGTGGCGAGCTGGTCGATGGCCACCGGGCTGTCCAGCAGCACCACAAATTCGTCGCCGCCCAGGCGCGCCACGGTATCGGTCTTGCGGGTGTTGGCCAGCAATTGGTTCGCCACCCATTGCAGCGCAGCATCGCCGGCGTCGTGGCCCCAGCGGTCATTGATGGCTTTGAAGTGGTCCATGTCGATGAACATCACCGCCAGAGGGTTGTGGGTGCGCTGGGCGCGCTCCAGGGCGTTGTCCAGCCGTTCCATGAACAGGCGCCGGTTCGGCAGACCGGTGAGGGCATCCATGCGTGCCAGGTGTTCCAGCTCCTGGCGATTGGCCTGCAACTCGGTGAATTGCTGCCGGATTTGCTGCTGCATCTGATCAAAACTGCGCGCCAGCTGGCCAATCTCGTCCTGCCTGTTCACCGGCAGGCTGACGATGGGCTGCTCGGTAGAAAAGCGCGCCACCGCCGTGCTCATGCTGTTGATCGGGCGGGTGATCCAGCGCGCCAGCAACAGTGCCAGCGCAAAACCCAACAGGCCCAGTGCCCCGGCGATCTGCAAAATGGTCTGGCCTAGGGCCTCGGAGCGCTTCAGCACGCTGCTGCGGGGCTGTGCCAGCCCCAAGTGCAGCGCGGCCTCGCTGTTGGCAATCTTCACCTGGCTGCTGATGAAGGCGGCCACCATCGGCACATCGGCGTGGGCGCCGTCATTGGTCTCCAGCAGCACCTGGGTGGCGCGGCCTTCCACCAGCGCCTGGGTGGCTGGAAACTCGTCCTGCATCAACACCCGCCTTCCGGCATCGAACCCAAAGGTCTTGCTGCTGTCGGGATGAATCAAAAAATCGCCCTGCTGGTTGGCCAGAAAAAGCTGAAACTCGGCCGGCAGGTCGGCGGTCAGTCTGGCAAAGTTGCCTTTCAGGTCAATGTTGATCACGATCACCCCGATCGCCTGCCCCTGCGCATTGACCACCGGCGAGGCCAGTTGTGCGGTGGGCTGGCCCAGCCCGGCGTGGGCGCCGCGCTCGTGGTTGATCACAATGCGCGACAGGTAAGTGCTGTCTGCAGGCAGCTTCAGGGTGTCTGACACGTAGGGGTAGTGGCTCTTTTCCTGCAACTCGTCGCCTTGCACCATCAAAAGTTGGTCGTTATGGCGGTCCACCCGCACCCGCTCCAACCCATAGTCGGCAGCCGAGATCAACCGCAACTGAAAGAAACCGGGGTTGGCGGTCATCAGCAGCTTGAACAGGGTGGCCAGTTCATCGGCGTGGCGGGCAGTCTGGCTGGGTGGCTGGAGCAGCAGCGCCTGGCTGGCCGGGTGCCTGGCCAGCAGCAGCAAATCGCGCGATATATCCAGCCGGATCTCCTGAATGCGCCGTGCCACGGCTTGTGTGGCGTTCATCAGCTCATCTTTGGCGGCCTGCACCAGCAGGTCGCGGCTGATCTGGTAGGCGTACAAGCCAGTCATCCCGGTGGTCAGCAGGCTGACCAGGGCCAGCACGCTACCAAATCGCGCGGCCAGCCCCCACCTCATGGCGCCAGCACCCTGGAGGCACGATCGCCCGACAAAATGCGCTCCCAAAGCTGCTGGCGGCGATCACTGTCTTCTACCGGTTCCAGCCAGACGATGCGGTCCTTGGGCTGCAGGTAAGGCGGCTCGGCCAGTGTGTTGGCCAGGCCCTGGCGTTCCACCAGCGCCTGGCTGGGCGCGGGCCCCAGCAGGTAATTGACCCAAGTGTGTGCCAGCGCCGTGTTTTTGCTCAGGCGTGTGATGGCCCAGGTGTCCAGCCACGCCAGCGCCCCCTCTTTGGGAATGACATAACCCGCATCAACCCCTGCCGCCTTGAGCAATTGCAGCTGCTGCGAGCCGTAGTTGGCCAGCATCAGGGCCGCGCGCTTTTGCTGGAACAGATTCACTGACTCTTGCGGCTGGGTATAAAAGCCCAGCGCATTGCGCCGCAGGGCGATCAGCCGGTCCACAGCGGCAGGCCATTGGCTGGCGGTCAGCTGGAACGGCCGGTTGTTGCCCAAAGATTGCGCCGCCAGCGTGAAATTGTGGCTGCTGCCGTTGTAGAGCAGCACTTTGCCGCGGTACTGCGGGTCCCACAAGGCCGTGACCGAGCTGGGTGGCGCCTTGATCTGCTGGCGGTCATAGATCAGGCCCATTTCGGCATAGGTGTAGGGCACGCCGAACACCTGGCCCTGCTGCACCAGGCCGCTGATGCGGTCCAACTGGCGAAACCTGGGCAATTGCTTGGCGGTGTTGGGCACTTTGGCGGTGTCGATGGGCCCCACCAATGCTGCCCGGATGTAGCGCTGCAACTCCGCCGTGTTCACCGCAAAGACGTCAAAGTCTTGCCCCTGGTTGCGGTTGATGCGCTCCCACAGGGCTTCGTCGGAGTCAATATACGTGACGCTGACCTGGCTGCCGGTGCGCGCTTCGAAGGTTTTCACCAGATCGGCGTCGGCGTAACCCGGCCAGCTCAGCACCCGCAGGGTGTCTGCATGGGCGAACACGGGCAACAGCACGGCCAGCAGAAGCAGGCCAAACCACTCAAAACGTTGGAAGGCTATCGCACGGATGACCATCAAAAATATTGATGTTAATCAAATTTGTTACCTAGACCTGCTGATCGTACAGGCTTTTGAACACGTCCTGATGGCATTCTGGTAACGCCTAAAATGCGCCCTTTTGCACCCTGGAATAATGCGTTTATGGCTACAGCCTCCAAACATGGACCAGCGCCACCTGTCAGCTATGAAGCTGCCCTGCAGGAGCTTGAGCAACTGGTCGCCAAACTGGAGTCGGGCGACATGCCGCTGGAGCAACTGCTGACCCAATACCAGCGTGGTGCCGAGCTGATGGCCTTTTGCCGCGCCCGTCTGGAAGCGGTGGAAGCGCAGGTCAAAGTGCTGGACCTCGGTGTTTTGAAAACCTGGACTTCGGACGAACGATGACTTCTCCTCTCGCGCTCCCCTTTGAACTCGATGGCTGGATCACCCGTCAACTCGCCGCCGTGGAGCAGGCACTCAACCTTTGGGTGTCGGTTGATGCCTCGGCGCATCTGGCGCATCAGGCCCCCAACGACTTGATGGCCGCCATGCGCTATGCAGTGCTTGACGGTGGCAAACGCCTGCGCCCCTTGCTGGTGATGGCTGCCTTTGAGGCGGTGCAGTCCGGCGTGCTGCCACCGCTGGACCGCGACGAAGAAGACGCCGACGAAGCGGCCCGCCGTGGTGTGGCGCTGGAGCCGCCCACCCTGCAGAGCGCGCACCAAAGTCTGGAGATGCAACGCGCTGCCCTGCGTGCGGCCTGCGCCGTGGAACTGATTCATGCCTACTCGCTGGTGCATGACGACATGCCCTGTATGGACAACGATGTGCTGCGCCGTGGCAAACCCACCGTGCATGTGGCTTTTGGTGAAGCCACGGCACTGCTGGCGGGCGATGCCTTGCAGGCGCTGGCCTTTGAATTGCTGGCCCCTGATGACGCCAGCATGCCCGCCGCCCAGCAAGCGCATTTGTGCCGCTTGTTGGCCCGTGCCGCTGGTTGCACTGGCATGGCGGGCGGGCAGGCGATCGACCTGGCCAGTGTCGGGATACAGCTCACCGAGAGCCAGTTGCAGGAAATGCACCGCTTGAAAACTGGCGCCCTGCTCAAGGCCAGTGTGATGATGGGTGCCGCCTGTGGCTTCACCAAGCCCAAGGTCTGGGCGGCACTGCAAGAATTTGGTGCCGCCATCGGCCTGGCGTTTCAGGTGGTGGATGACGTGCTGGACGTTACCGCCGACTCGGCCACGTTGGGCAAAACGGCCGGCAAGGACGCCGATGCCCATAAGCCCACCTATGTGTCTTTGATGGGGCTCGACAACGCCCGGGCATTGGCCAGCACGCTCAAGGCTCAGGCACTCGGCGCGCTGGCGCGCACTGGCCTGGCCGATGTGCGTGCCTTGCAGGGTTTGGCCGCGATGGTGGTTGACAGGACGCACTGAGCGCTGCAATGTTTATAAGATAAAAGTGCCTCCAGCCCTTATGTATCAAGCCTAAGTAGCTATTTAAATTAGAGCGTCATTCCATGAAAAACACGTATCCCCTGCTGCAGACCATTGATTCGCCAGATGATCTTCGGCGGCTCAACCGCTCCCAACTGGAGCCGCTGGCCAACGAGTTGCGTGCCTACCTGCTCGACAGCGTGGCCAAAACCGGTGGGCATTTGAGCTCCAACCTGGGCACGGTGGAGCTCACGGTGGCACTGCATTACGTGCTCAACACGCCCTATGACCGCATCGTCTGGGACGTGGGTCATCAAACCTACCCGCACAAAATTCTGACCGGGCGACGTGACCGCATGCACACCTTGCGCCAGCTCGGTGGCCTGAGCGGCTTCCCGCGGCGCGACGAGAGCGACTTTGACACCTTTGGCACCGCGCACTCCAGCACCTCGATCTCGGCAGCGCTGGGCATGGCACTGGCCAGCCGTCTCAAAGGCGAAGACCGGCAGGTGACCGCCGTCATTGGCGACGGCGCGATGACCGCCGGCATGGCTTTTGAGGCCTTGAACAACGCCGGTGTGGCCGACTGCAACCTGCTGGTGATCTTGAACGACAACGACATGTCGATCAGCCCGCCCGTGGGTGCGCTCAACCGCCACCTGGCCAAGCTGCTCAGCGGGCAGTTTTACGCGGCGGCCAAAAACGCCAGCAAAACCGTGCTCAAGGGCGCGCCGCCCTTGTGGGAACTGGCCAAACGTTTTGAAGAGTCGGCCAAGGGCATGGTCAAGCCGATCACGCTGTTTGAGAAATTCGGCTTCAACTACGTGGGTCCGATTGACGGGCACGACGTGGATACGCTGGTCAGCGTGCTGGAAAACATCAAGCACCTCAAAGGCCCGCAGTTTCTGCACGTGGTCACCAAAAAAGGCCAAGGCTACAAGATGGCCGAGGCCGACCCGGTGGCCTACCACGGCCCGGGTAAATTTGACCCGGCGGTGGGTCTGGCCAAGGCCAGCGCCCAGGCCAAGATCACTTTCACCGAGGTGTTTGGCAACTGGCTGTGTGACATGGGGGCAGTCGATAACCGCCTGGTGGCCATCACCCCGGCCATGCGCGAAGGCTCGGGCATGGTCGAGTTCGAGAAGCTATTCCCCAAACGGTTCTTCGACGTGGGCATTGCCGAGCAACACGCGGTGACCTTTGCCGCTGGCTTGGCCTGCGAGGGGCTGAAACCGGTGGTGGCCATCTATTCCACCTTTTTGCAGCGCGGGTACGACCAGCTGGTGCACGACGTGGCCATCCAGAATCTGCCCGTGGTGTTTGCGCTGGACCGCGCCGGCCTGGTGGGTGCCGACGGTGCCACCCATGCGGGCGCGTACGACATCGCCTTCATTCGCTGCATTCCCAACATCAGTCTGGCCTGTCCGTCCGATGAGAACGAATGCCGCCAGCTGCTCTGCACCGCCTTCGCGCAAGAGACGCCGGTGGCCGTGCGTTACCCGCGTGGTGTGGGTGCCGGTGTGACCGTGTCGCGCGCGCTCGACACCCTGCCGTTTGGCAAGGGCGAAATCCGCCGCACCGGCAAGGGTGTGGCGTTGCTGGTGTTTGGCACCCTGTTGTACCCCGCGCTGCAAGCCGCTGAACAGCTCGACGCCACGGTGGTCAACATGCGTTGGGCCAAGCCGCTCGATGCCGAGCTGTTGCTGCAGATTGCCGCTGACCATGATGCGCTGGTGACGGTGGAAGATGGTTGCATCATGGGCGGCGCCGGCAGCGCCGTGCTGGAGGCGCTGGCGCAAGCCGGGCAGGCCAAGCCGGTGCTGCAACTTGGCCTGCCCGACAAATTCATCGAGCATGGTGACCCGGCCAAATTGCTGAGTATGCTGGGCCTGGACGCTGCAGGTATCGAGGCCTCGGTGCGCGCCCGGTTTGCTGACAAGTACCCGGCTGCCTGAGGCTTTTTGCTGTAGCCGACAAGGGTAAACCCGTGCTGGCTGTCTCTTCCAGCTAAATAGAATAAAGAGTTTTCTCTCTGGGCCATGCGTGGCGCAGGCGTTCCGGGAGCTATCCAGTTATCAACTACAGGAGTCAATCAATGGATCGTCGTTCAATCATCAAGAATGTGGGTATTGCGGGCGTTTTGGCCGCAGGTGCTGCACCTGCCGTGCATGCCCAGGCGGCTGTGCGCTGGCGCTTGGCATCGAGCTTTCCCAAGTCGCTTGACACCATTTACGGTGGCGCCGAGGTGATGGCCAAGGCCGTCAAGGCCATGTCGGGTGGCAAGTTCGAGATTTCTGTGCACGCCGGTGGTGAGTTGGTGCCGCCGTTTGGTGTGGTTGACGGTGTTCAAAACGGCACGGTCGAAATGACCCACACCGTGCCGTACTATTTTTACGGCAAGAACCCGGCATTTGCCCTGGGCTCGGCCATTCCGTTTGGCCTGAACGCGCGCCAGATGACCGCCTGGATGATGCACGGCAATGGCCGCAAGCTGATGAATGAACTGTATGCCACCTACGGCATGGTCAGCTACGCTGGCGGCAACACCGGTGTGCAGATGGGTGGCTGGTACCGCAAACAGATCAAGTCGATTGCCGATTTCAAGGGCATGAAAATGCGTTTGGGCGGTGGTCTGGTGGGCGAGGTGATGCAAGGCATTGGCGCTGTGCCACAAAGCATTCCTGGCGGCGAAATTTACCAGTCGCTGGAGAAAGGCACGATTGACGCCGCCGAGTGGGTGGGCCCGTATGACGACCAGAAGCTGGGCTTCAACAAGGTCGCGCCGTTCTACTATTACCCCGGCTGGTGGGAGGGCGGCCCAGAGGTGGACTTCTTCGTCAACCAAAAGGCGCTTGACAGCCTGTCGCCAGAAAACAAAGCCATCCTGGAAACCGCTTGCGCCATGGCTGCCACTGACATGCTGGCCAAATACGACGCTTTCAACCCGAAAGCCCTGAAACAACTGGTAGCTGCCAAAACCAAGGTGCTGCCTTTCCCGCAAGACGTGCTGGAAGGCTCCTACAAGTCGGCCATGGCCGTTTTTGAAGCCAACAACGCCAAGAGCCCGGAGTGGAAGAAAATTTACGCTGACCTGCGCGCCTTCCAGCGTGACCAGGTGTTGTGGTTCCGTTTTGCTGAAGCCAAGTTCGACTCCTTCATGGCCACCCGCAAAATCTGACGCGGCGCTCCGAGCTCCAGCAAAAAGCCCCGCAATGCGGGGCTTTTTTTATGACCCGCTGCAGTGCGCAGCGGGCGGTGGTGCCAGGAATGCCGGCTACTTTTTCTTCAGTTCTTCTTCCATTGCCTTCATCGGGTCGTCTTCTACAGCGGCACCCGGGTTAGCGGCTGCAGCGTCTGCTGGTGCAGGCTCGGCACCTTCTGTGGCAGCGTCAGGCGCGGTGGGCTCGGCATTGGGATCTTCGGCGCCCGGATCAGGTGCGGCAGGCTCTTCTGGCGGCATATCGGCCATCATCTCGCTGCCGATCTTGTCCAGGTCCACCGCTTCGGTCTTGTCCAGACCGCTCGACACAATGCCAGGGAAAGCGATGATCAGCCCCACCATGATGATCTGGATGATGACAAACGGGACGGCACCCCAGTAGATCTGCATGGTGGTCACCGGCTGGATGAGCTTCTTGGTCAGCCGGTCGGTATAAGCCTTGCCGGGTGCCACGCTGCGCAGGTAAAACAGCGCAAAACCAAACGGCGGGTGCATGAACGAGGTTTGCATGTTCACGCCCAGCAGCACACCAAACCAGATCAGGTCAATGCCCATCTTCTCGGCCACTGGCGCCAGCAGCGGCACCACGATGAAGGCCAGTTCGAAAAAGTCCAGGAAGAACGCCAGGAAAAAGATCAGCACGTTCACCACAATCAAAAAGCCGGTCTGGCCGCCCGGCACCGAGCTCAGCAAATGCTCCACCCATTTGGAGCCATCCACCCCCTGGAACACCAGGCTGAACACCGTGGAGCCCACCAGAATGAACACCACAAAACTCGACAGCTTGGTGGTGGAGGTGAGCGCTTGTTTGAGCAGCGAAATGCTCAGGCGTTTGCGGCTGGCGGCCATCAGCAGCGCGCCCATGGCGCCCATGGCACCGCCTTCGGTAGGTGTGGCCACGCCCAAAAAGATCGTCCCCAGCACCAGAAAGATCAGCAGCAGCGGCGGAATCAGCACAAAGGTCACGCGCTCAGCCATGCGCGACAGCAGCCCGGCACGTGTGACCTTGTTGATCACGGCGATCAAAAACGCCAGCACCACCCCGGCGCAAAGCGACACCACAATGGTTTCATCCTTGGCCACCATCAGCACTTCTTCACCCTTGATATAGCTGAGCACTTCAGCATAGTGCTGCCCCAGGTAGATGGCCACGCCAGTAGTCAGCACCGTCAAAATGCCCAGCGACGGAAGGCCGCTGCTGCCGTTGTCTTCACGGATGGTGCGCGCCTCGGGTGGCAAGGCAGGCACCCAGTTGGGACGGATGAAGGTGATCAGCACCACATAGCCAAAATACATGGCCGTCAGCGCAAAGCCTGGAATGAACGCCCCCTTGTACATCTCACCCACACTGCGGCCAAGCTGGTCGGCCAGAATGATCAGCACCAGTGACGGTGGAATGATCTGCGCCAGCGTGCCGGATGCGGCAATCACGCCAGAGGCAATGCGCCGGTCATACCCGTAACGCAGCATGATCGGCAACGAGATCAGGCCCATGGAGATCACCGAGGCCGCCACCACGCCGGTGGTCGCTGCCAGCAGCGCACCGACAAAAATTACCGCAAAGGCCAGGCCACCACGCAGCGGGCCAAACAGTTGGCCAATGGTGTCGAGCAGATCCTCGGCCATGCCGCTGCGTTCCAGAATCAGCCCCATCAGAGTGAAGAACGGAATCGCCAGCAGCGTGTCGTTTTGCATGATGCCGAAAATGCGCAGTGGCAGCGCCTGCAGCAGGGCTTCGGGCAGCAGGCCGAACTCCACGCCGATAAAGCCGAAAAACAGGCCGCAGGCGCCCAGACTGAATGCCACCGGGAAGCCCATCAGCATAAAAACGATGAGCCCACCAAACATGATGGGGGCGATATTGGTCGCGATAAATTCCATGTATGTCTCCTGGCGCAGGTCGATTAAGCCGTTTTGGCTTGCGCGGCTTTTTCTTCAGCCAGTTTCTGGATGGCTTCTGCCAGCTCTTCTTCGGCGGTCTTGCCCACCACCTTTTCTGTCGGGTCGTCAATCAGCCCCATCAGGAAGGCCAGACGCTTGATCAGTTCCGATACCCCTTGCAGCCACAGCAGGCCAAAACCCAGCGGCATCATGGCGTACACCGGCCAGCGGATCAGGCCACCAGCGTTGCCGGACATTTCGCCGCTGTAATAGCCCTTCAGGAAGAACGGCACGCTGAACCAGATGATGGCGCTGCAAAACGGCAGCAGGAAAAACGTGAAGCCAAACACGTCGATCCAGGTTTGGGTGCGCTTGTGAAAGTTGCTGTAAATCACGTCAATCTTCACGTGCTCGCCGTTAAGCAAGGTGAAGGCAGCCGCCAGGAGGAAGGTAGCGGCAAACAGATACCACTGCACCTCCAAAAAAGCATTGGAGCTGACGTTGAAGGTTTTTCGCACCACCGCGTTGAGTGCGCTGATCACGGTGGAGGCCAAAATAAGCCAGATGACGTGTTTGCCAATGAAGCGATTGACCGCATCAATAAGGTTGGAAAGCTTTAAAAGCGCTTGCATGGTGTCTCCAGCTTTGTTTCTTTGTGACGAAGGCCAACGCCTTGGGGGATGCTCAAAACCAAGCGCCGAAGTTTACCGGGTCTGACGGACTATTGGCCCTGAATCATGGGTGCACTGGTTTTGAAATTTTTTTGTGGTTGCGGGGTGTCAGCTGGTGCTGGCCGGGACGGAAGGCTTGCGCTGGCGGTAGTCCCACCACGGCAGTACCTGGCGCATGGGCAGCACCTGACCGCTTTGCAGCGCCTGATAGCCTGGCAGACTGGTCAGGGTGGCTTGCCACTGTAGGGTTTGCAGCAGTTGGCGCAGGTGCTGCACGCCCGGCTGCTCCAGCGCCGACTTCAGGCAGGCCAGGTGGTAATGTTCTTCGGCCAGGGGCACAAAATCCAGCCCGGCCTGTTGAGCGGCTGCAGCAATGCCCAGCCCCACATCACACTGCCCGGCGGCCACAGCCTGCGCCACCGCGGTGTGCGATGGCTCTGCATGGTCATAACCAGGCAACTGGCCGCTCTGCAAGCCAGTCTGGGTCAGCAACTCGTCAAGCACCACCCGTGTACCGCTGCCCAGGCTGCGGTTGGCAAAGCGCGCCCGCTGGCGCACCACGTCCTGCAAGGTGTGCAGCCCCAGCGGGTTACCGCGCGGCAGCATCAGCCCTTGGGTGCGCCGGGCAAAGCCGATGATCTTGTGCCGGCCGGGTTGCAGCAGCGGCTTGTAGGTGTGCCCGGTAAGAGACTTCTTGTCAGCCCCCTGCAGGGTATGAAAACCCGCCATCACGCAGCGTCCCTCGTTCAGGGCGCGGATCGCATCCACGCTGCCCATGAAGCGGATGTCCAGATGCAGCCGGGTGCCACCCGCTGCGCCTTGCCGATCAGGCGCGTGGTTGGCACCTTGCAAGGCATATTCGCGCAGGGCTGTCAGCGCATCGTCGTGGCTGGCGTACAGGGTCAGCACTTGCACCTGGTCGTCAAAAGCCTGGGCGAAGCTGTGCTCCAGCTCGGCGCGCAGGGCTTCAATTTGCGGTGCCAGTCGGGCCTGGGCCTGGCGCTCGGCCCACATCAGCTTGGTGCCAAACTCGGTCAGTCGGGCGCTTTGGCCTTTTTCCCACACCAGCAGCTCGTTGCCCAGTTCGTTTTCCCAGCGTTTGAGTTCACCCCAGACGTGGCGGTAGCTCAGGCCCAGCAGACGTGCGCCGCCCGAGATGGAGCCCTGGCTGCTGACCGCCTGCAGCAAATCGATCAGCGGGTTGCGCACCAGTGCCGGGCTGGCATTGCTGGAGAGGGTGTAGTGGAGTTGCAGCCTATGCACGGGAGTTCATATCGTCAGTGATTGTGTCGGTGGCTACGATACCGCAAGTTTTTTGTCACCTCTCTGCCGCTCTTTCCCTCAGCCGTTGCATGACCACATTTACCGACAGTGCCGCCACAGCGCTGGAGCTTGTTTTTTCTCTGGACCCTGAACTGGTGGCCATTGTGGGCCGCTCTATGGCGGTGAGCACGCTGGCTACGGTGCTGGCGGGCGCTGCGGGTCTGGTGCTGGGTGCCTGGTTGGGGGTGGCGCGGTTTGCCGGGCGCGGCGCGCTGCTGACGCTGCTGAATACGTTTCTGGCCGTGCCCTCGGTGGTGGTTGGCCTGGTGGTGTATTTGCTGCTGTCGCGCAGCGGGCCGCTGGGTGCACTGGGCTGGTTGTTCAGCTTCAAGGCGATGGTGCTGGCGCAGGCGCTGCTGGTGCTGCCGGTGGTCATGGCGCTGACGCGCCAGGTGGTGGAAGACGTGCAAATGCTGCACGGTGAGCAACTGCAGTCGCTGGGCGCGGGCACCAGCCTGCGCGGCGCCTTGCTGGCCTGGGACGAGCGCTACACGCTGCTCACGGTGATGATTGCCGCCTTTGGCCGCGCCATCTCTGAGGTGGGCGCGGTGATGATTGTCGGCGGCAACATTGAAGGCTTCACCCGTGTCATGACCACGGCCATTGCTTTGGAGACCAGCAAGGGCGACCTGCCGCTGGCGCTGGGCTTGGGACTGGTGTTGCTGGGTGTGGTGTGGTTGCTCAATGCCCTGATTGCCTTGCTGAAACGCTGGCGCCAGGGCCAGGAGGCCGGTTCAGCCACGCCGGCCCTGTCCGGGGTGGGTTTGTGACGGCCTTGTTTGCCTTGAGGGGTGTCGGCGTGCGCTTTGGCGGTGAGCGTGGTGTGCAGGCGCTTAGCTGTGTGACGTTGACCATCCAGCCCGGCGAACGCGTGGCACTGGTAGGCGCCAACGGCTGTGGCAAAAGCACGCTGCTGCGCGTGTTGCATGGTCTGGTGTCGCCGAGCCAGGGGCAACGGCAGAGCCCGCCACCCAGCAGCCAGGCGATGTTGTTCCAGAAGCCTTACCTGATGCGCCTGTCAGTTCAAGCCAATGTGGCGCTGGGTTTGTGGCTGCGCGGTACACCCTGGGCGCAGGCTAAAGCGCAGGCGCTGCAGGCACTGGCGCGGGTGGGCATGACGGCGCTGGCTGCGCGCGCCGCGCGCACGCTCTCCGGCGGGCAGCAGCAGCGCCTGGCCATGGCGCGCGCCTGGGCGCTGGCGCCGCAGGTGTTGCTGCTGGACGAACCCACCGCCAGTCTGGACCCGCACGCCAAGCGTGAGGTGGAGGCGTTGATGCACGAATTTGCCCAGCACAGCCCGGCTGTGACGCTGGTTTTTGCCAGCCACAACCTCGGCCAAGTCAAGCGCCTGGCCAGCCGGGTGATCTATCTGGAAGGCGGCCGGGTGCTGGCCGATTTGCCGGTGAACGAGTTTTTTGGCGGGAACGTGCTGCAAGTGCAGTACCCCGAAGCCCATTTTTTTGTCAAAGGAGAAACCCTGTGAAAACCATGCCATCTGTTCAATCTTATAAGCTTTTTAGACCTCTAGCCCTTATCAATAAAGGGCTAGTAGCTACGTTAATAGTAGCATCTGCGAGCTGGGCAACCGCTGTGCAGGCGCAGTCGATTGTGGTGGCCTCCACCACTTCTACCGAGCAGTCGGGGTTGTTTGGCTTTCTGTTGCCCGAGTTCAAGAAGGCCAGCGGCATCGACGTGAAAGTGGTGGCGGTGGGCACCGGCCAGGCCATCGACATGGGCCGCCGGGGTGATGCGGACGTGTTGTTTGTGCATGACCGCGTGGCCGAAGACAAGGTGGTGGCGGAAGGCTTTGCAGTCAAGCGTTTTGACGTGATGTACAACGATTTTGTGCTGATTGGCCCGAAAGCCGACCCGGCCAAGACAAAAGGCAACGACATTGTGGAAGCCCTCAAGAAGGTGGCGGGCAGCAACGCCGCCTTCATCTCGCGCGGTGACAAGAGCGGCACCCATGCCGCCGAACTGCGTTACTGGAAAGATGCCGGTCTGACCGACCAGATGGGCACTGGTTACAAAGCCTGCGGCTGCGGCATGGGCCCGGCGCTGAACATGGCTGCCAGCACCGGCGCTTATGTGCTGGCCGACCGCGGCACCTGGCTCAACTTCAAAAACCGCGCTGACTTGGCGATTCTGGTGGAAGGCGACAAACGCCTGTTCAATCAGTATGGCGTGATGCTGGTCAACCCGGCCAAACACCCGCATGTGAAGGTCGCAGACGGTCAGAAATTTGTCGACTGGCTGGTCTCCCCCAGTGGCCAGGGCGTGATTGCGGGATACAAAATCGGCGGTGAACAGCTGTTTTTCCCCAACGCCGCGCCGTAAACCGGCTGGGGTGGCTGCGATGGTGCTAAATTGCAGCCATGAACCCTCTACGATGGCTCTCCCAGGTTTGTTCTGTCACATTGTTCAGCCTTGGGCTCGCTGTGGCGGGGGAACTGGCCAGCCCCGCCAGCGCCACGCCGAAGCGCCCACCCGCGGCGCCAAAATTTGTTGAAGCGCCGGGCACCCCGAGCCTGTTGGCGGCGTTGCGTAGCGGTGGTTTTGTGCTGTACATGCGCCACGGCACCACCGACAACCGCCGCCCGGACCGATTCCCCCGCGTTGACCTGAACGACTGCGCCACCCAGCGCCCCCTCACCGAAGAAGGTCGGCAACTTTCTGCGCGCGTGGGTGAGGCCATCCGCGCCGCGCAGATCCCGATTGCCGACATCTTCATCAGCCCGCTGTGCCGGGTCAAGGACACCACGGCGGCAGCTTTTCCGCAGCGTGAAGCCACGCTGGACATGAACCTGATGTACACCGCCAACCTGACCACGTCGCAAAAGGCACCCATCCTGGCGCGGACCCGGTTTCTGTTGTCGGAGCCAGTGACGCCCGGGGGGAATCGTCTGCTGGTGGCGCATGGCCCCAATCTGATGGACCTGATGGGTTACTTCCCGAAAGAAGGCACCGTGGTGGTGTTTGTTCCGCGTGGGCAAGGCCGCTTTGACTACGTGGCCAGCTTCGCGCCCAGTGGGTGGCCGCAACTGTTGCCAGCGGATACGTTGAAATGACGCGGCCGGGTCGCTCTGCCGGGCATATTTCGCCCTATCTGTGGCTGTTTTTTGTGCCGGTACTGCTGGTCATGCTGGTGGCTGGCGGGGTGGTGTATTCGGCGGTGCAAACCCTGAAAAAGGACTACCAGTTGGTGGCGCAGGCGCAGGCGCATGATGCCTCCAAACTGGCCACTGCCAACCGTTTCAACCAAGACGTGGCGGCCGTCCAGCGGTTGGTGGCTGACACCCTGGAGCAAGCCGCCAATGGCCAGGCTGACGAAGGCAGTGTGTACCGGGTGCATACCGCTGTGGTCAATCTGCTTGCCGGGCTGGAGCCGCGCCTGCTGGAGCTGGAAGACGCCCCCGAGGGCATGCCCCCGGTTTCCCGGTTGCGCAATGATTTTGACACCTACCGCAGCCTGATCATCACCGCCACCGACATGGCGACGATTGACCCGGCGGGTGCCATGCGCCAGGCGTTCAAGGCTGGGCAAAGTTATGTGGCGTTCAGCGAGCACACGCACAGCATCGTCAACGCGGCCACGCAGGCGATGGACCGGCGCGCCCGGGCCCAGGTGCAGTCGTTTGAAAAACAGGTGATCAATCTCGCCAGCACCAGCGGCGCGCTGCTTTTGGTGCTGCTTCTGGGGTGGCTGGCGCTGGCGCGCAAGATCATGCAACGGGTGAATATGCTGTCTGGCACCATGCTCGCCATCGCCTCGCAGGGTGCGCCGCCTGCCGCTCTGCGCGAGGTGGAAGCCATCAGCCGCGACCCGCGCAGTATGCTGCGCGAGATCGCCGCCGCCATTGTGGCGTTTCGGGATGCGCTGGCAGCGCGCCAGACAGCGCAATACGAGTTGGGTGAGCGCATGAAAGAGCTGGCGTGTTCATTGGATGTGTCGCGCCTGACAGAGAACAACGCGATCACCGACCATGAGATGCTGCTGCAGGTGGCTGCGCGCCTGCCTGCTGCGATGCGCTACCCCGAGCTGGCGGTGGCCTGTATCCAGACTGAGGCTGAGGTGATAGGCGCCGCTTTGGCTCTGCAACAGGGGCACACGCTGGACGCCCACTTTGGCGGTGCCAGCGGCGTGTCTGAACACCGCCTGTGCGTGGCCTATGTGGGTGCGCTGCCGCCCGAGGCTGGCGAGCTGTTTTTGCCCGAAGAGCAGGCCTTGCTGGATGCCATCAGCCTGAGATTGAACAACACCCTGGCGCTGCGCCGTGCCCGCGCCGCCGAGGTGGAGGCGCAAGCGCTGATGCACGCCATCGTCGAGCAGGCGGGCAGCGCCATCAATCTGGTGGAACTGCCGTCGCTGCGCATGGTCCAGGTCAACGCCGCCTGTTGTCAGATTCTGGGCTACAACCGCGATGAACTGCTGCAGATGACCCTGGGTGACTTTCAGGCAGTGCCCGATAGGCCCGCCTTGCAGCAGCGCGTGGCCAAGGTGGTGGCGTGCGGAAGTGACCGTTTCGAGAACCGCTACCGCTGCAAAGATGGGCGGGTGGTGGATGTGCTGATCAACGTCAGCACCATCACCCAGCGGGGCCACCACTATCTGGTGTCGCTGTGGGATGACATCACCGAGAAGAAAAAAGCGGATCTGGCACTGCGCAAACTGACCCTGGCGGTGGAGCAAAGCCCGCACGCGGTGGTGATTACCGATGTGCAGGCGCGCATCGAATTTGTCAACGACGCTTTCATCAGCCACACCGGCTACGGCCGCGAAGAGGTGCTGG
The DNA here is from genome assembly GCA_002083775.1 of Rhodoferax ferrireducens. GTDB lineage: Bacteria > Pseudomonadota > Gammaproteobacteria > Burkholderiales > Burkholderiaceae_C > Rhodoferax > Rhodoferax ferrireducens_A. Next base: position 178,008 of record MTEI01000001.1, read on the forward strand.
GCCAGAACCCGAGGCTGCTGAGTGCGGGCAAGACCCCAGCCGAGGTTTACCGTGGCATGTGGCAGGCCCTGACCCGGGGCGAGCATTGGCAGGGTAAGTTCATCAACCGCACCAAGGACGGACGCGAGCGCACCGAATCCGCCATCATCACCCCGCTGCGCGACGCCAACGGCCAGATCTGCAATTACGTGGCCGTCAAGGAAGACATCACCGAGCGCCAGCGCACCGAAGACGAGCTGCGCAAGCTCTACCTGGCGGTGGAGCAAAGCCCTGAGAGCGTGGTCATCACCAACCTGGCTGCCGAGATCGAGTACGTCAACCAGGCCTTTACCCGCACCACCGGTTACAGCCGCGAGGAAGTCATCGGCGTCAACCCGCGCCTGCTTAAAACCGGCACCACACCGCCTGAAACCTATGTGGCCATGTGGGACAAGCTCACCCATGGCCAGACCTGGAGCGGCATTTTGCTCAACCGCCGAAAAGACGGTAGCGATTACGAGGAAGAGGCGCACATCACCCCGGTGCGTCAACCGGATGGGCAGATCACCCACTATCTGGCCATCAAGGAAGACGTGACCGAGAAGCGCCGCATGACGCAGGAGCTGGCGCAGTACCGTGCGCACCTGGAAGACCTGGTGGCCCGGCGAACGGCAGACCTGCAGCAGGTGTCGGAGGCGCTGCGCCTGGCGGGTGAGGAACAGGTGGCCATCTTCGAGACTGCCACCTCGGGCATGGCGCTCATCCGCGACCGGGTGTTTGTGCGTTGCAATCGGCGGCTGGGCGAGCTGTTTGGCTGGCCGGAAGGCGACATGGTGGGCCAGAAAACCGCTATCTGGTACGCCGACCCGCAGGCCGAGGAGACGGGCGGTGACCCGGTTTACCAGGTGATCTGGCAAGGGCTGCCGCACACCCGCGAGCAGCAATTGAAGCGCAGGGATGGCAGTCTGTTCTGGGCGCGGCTGACCGGCAAGGCCGTTGATGTGACGGATCGCAGCAAGGGCAGCGTGTGGGTGGTGGACGATATCTCTGAGGAGCGCGCCACCGCCGATGCCATGCGCCGCGCCAAGGAACTGGCCGAAGATGCGGCCCGTACCAAGGCCGAGTTTCTGGCCAACATGAGCCACGAAATTCGTACCCCCATGAACGCGGTGATCGGCATGACGCACCTGATGCTCAAGACCGAGCTGCTGCCGCGCCAGCGCGACTACATGCGCAAGATCATGGATTCGGGCCAGCACCTGCTGGGCATCATCAACGACATTCTGGACGTGTCCAAAATTGAGGCGGGCAAGCTGGCCATAGAACACATCGCCTTTGATCTGGAAAAAGTGCTGGGCAATGTCAGCAACCTGATTGGCGAAAAAGTTGCCGCCAAAGGGCTGGAGCTGATTTTTGACGTGGACCGCAATGTGCCCAACAACCTGGTGGGCGACCCGTTGCGCCTGAGTCAGGTGCTCATCAACTACGCCAACAACGCCGTCAAGTTCACCGACCATGGCGAGGTGGACGTGGTGGTGCGCGTGCGCGAGCAAACCCCCGAAGACGTGTTGCTGTACTTTGCCGTGCGCGACACCGGTATCGGCATCTCTGAGGAGCAGCGTGCACAACTGTTCCAGTCGTTCAAACAGGCGGATTCGTCCACCACCCGCCACTATGGCGGCACCGGGCTGGGGCTGTCGATTGCCAAAAAACTCTCCGCCATGATGCAGGGCGAGGTGGGTGTAGACAGCGTGCCAGGCCAGGGCAGCACCTTCTGGTTCACGGCACGGCTGGGCATTGGCGTGGCGTCCCAGGCACCCCGCGTGTTGAGTGCCGACCTGCAAGGTTGCCGCGCGCTGGTGGTGGACGACAACGACAATGCCCGCGCCGTGCTGCGCGACATGCTGGAGGGCATGGGGTTTGCCGTGGACGAGGTGGACGGCGGGCCGGCCGCCATTCATGCGGTGGACCAGGCCGAGTCGCAGGACCGGCCGTTTGACTTTGTGTTTTTGGACTGGCAGATGCCGGGTATGGATGGCATCGAGGTGGCCCGGCGCCTGAAAGAGCGGCCCCTGCGCCACCCGCCACACCGGGTGATGGTGACCGCGTTTGGCCGTGAAGAGGTGCTCAAAGGTGCCAACCAGGCGGGCCTGGAAGATGTGCTGATCAAACCGGTGAACGCCTCCATGTTGTTTGAGTGCGTGATGAGTCTGATGGGTGAGGCTCCGGCCGAGCGGCGCACTACCATTGACGCGCCCACCCTGAGCACTGAGAACCTGGCCAGCATCAAAGGCGCGCGCATTTTGTTGGTGGAAGACAACGACCTGAACCAGGAAGTGGCCATGGAGCTGCTGCGCGATGCCGGCTTCATCGTGGATCTGGCGGAAAACGGCGAAGTGGCGCTACAAAAAGTCAAGCATGGCAGCTTTGACCTGGTGCTGATGGACATGCAGATGCCGGTGATGGACGGCGAAACCGCCACCCGCCAGCTGCGCCAGATGCCAGCCTGCGCTGAGCTGCCCATCATCGCCATGACCGCCAATGTGCAAGACAGTGATCGCCAGCGCTGCCTGGCGGCTGGCATGAATGACCACATTCCCAAACCCATCGACCCCGACCGGCTGTGGCAAACCCTGTTGCAATGGATCAAGCCGCAGGCCAGCCACCTGGCCGCGCGCGAGAGCCTGCCGCGCGTGCCAGCAGTGGCAGACGCCGGGGTGGAGATTCCCGCTGGCATCGTCGGGCTGGACACTGCCCTGGGCATGCGCCGGGTGCTGGGCAAAAAAGCGTTGTACTTGTCGATGCTGCGGCGCTTTGTGGCGGGGCAAAAAACACTGATTGCCGCTTTGCAGGACGCCTTGGTCCAAAACGATCTGACCAGCGTAGAGCGCCTGGCGCACACGACCAAAGGCACGGCAGGCAGTATTGGCGCCCGGGTGATTCAAACGCTGGCGGCCGACATTGAAATGGCCGCCGGGCAGGGCGGGCCGCGGGCCGCGCTGCAATCGCGTATCCAGGCGCTGGCACCACCGCTGACCGAGTTGATCAGCGCGCTGGCGCAGGCCTTGCCACCAGAGACCGCGCGGGCCAAGGTGGCTGTGGATGAGGTCCGACTTGAAGACGTGTGTGCCCGGCTGGAGTCCCTGCTGGCCTATGACGATTCTGCAGCGGTGGATGTGGTGACCGACAACGCTGATTTGCTGGATGCTGCTTTCCCGCAGCATTACCGCCAGATTGAAAATTTTGTGAAGATGTTTGACTTTGAGGCGGCGCTGAAGACCCTCAAAGACGCACGCAAAGGCTCATGCTCATGAATTCCCCGGACATCAGCGCTCCCGCCAAGGCCACCGTGCTGGTGGTGGATGACACGCCCGACAACCTGGCGCTGGTCAGCAGCCTGCTGCGTGATGATTACATCGTGCGGGTGGCCAATAACGGTGAAAAGGCCCTGCGCATCGCCACCTCAGACCAGCCGCCAGACCTGATTTTGCTCGACATCATGATGCCCGGCATGGACGGCTACGAGGTTTGCCAGCGCCTCAAGGCCGACCCGAAGGCGCGTGACATCCGGGTGATTTTTCTCACCGCCCGGGCCGAGGTGGAAGACGAACGCAAAGGTTTCCAGATGGGCGCGGTGGATTACATCACCAAGCCGATCAGCCCACCCATCTTGCAAGAGCGCGTCAAGATTCACTTGGCGCTGAAAGCCTCGGCCGACTTTTTGCGCGACAAGAACGACTACCTGGAGCAGGAGGTGGCCCGTCGCACCCAAGAGGTGATGGCCATTCAGGATGTGACCATTCTGGCCATGACGTCCCTGGCCGAAACCCGCGACAGCGACACCGGTAACCACATCCGGCGCACTCAGTATTACGTGAAGGCGCTGGCGCAGCAGTTGCACGCGCACCCGCGCTTTGCGGCTTACCTGACCGATGCCAACATCACCATGCTGTTCAAGTCGGCCCCGCTGCACGACATTGGCAAGGTGGGCATTCCGGACCGCATTCTGCTCAAGCCCGGGCGCTTTGAGCCGTATGAGTTCGAGATCATGAAGCGCCACACCACGCTGGGCTTTGATGCCATCGAACATGCTGAGAAGGCGCTGGGCATTGACGTGGGTTTTCTGCGCACCGCCAAAGACATTGCGCTGTCGCACCAGGAAAAGTGGGACGGCAGCGGTTACCCGCAGGGGCTGGCGGGTGAAGCGATACCGATCAGTGCGCGGCTGATGGCGCTGGCTGATGTGTACGACGCACTGATCAGCCGCCGCGTTTACAAGGAAAGCATGTCGCACGAACAGGCGGTGGCGATCATTGTGGCCGGGCGAGGCAAGCACTTTGACCCCGATATCGTTGACGCTTTTCTGTCTATTCAAGACGAGCTCAAGGCGATTGCTGCGCGCTTTGCGGACTCTGATCTGGATATGAAGAAGAAGGCGGAAACGCTGGCGCTGTTGAAGGGTTAGACGGGGCTGCCGTTGCCTTGATGATGGTTTTGCTGCTTATGGGTTGACTTGAAAAGGCTTTCATGTCCCGAGGGTGATCAGAGTCCGCAACTGTCAGTAGTTTTGCGTGAGATGACAATTTGTAGCGCTTGCGCCTTGGGTTTTGACCCGCAGCGCGCGTCGGGTGCCTGACTCCGCGAATGTCCCCCGGCCCTTCGGGCCTCCTCCTTTATTTCGCTACGTCAGACACCCAACGCACACCGCTGGACGTTGGGAGGGTTCGTTCATCAGCTTATGTTTCACTGGATGACCTTTATGGACTTTGACCAGCTGTCGGATATGGAGCAAATTTCACGTTAACGTGAATCCATTCAGGAGCCTTTTATGCAGCCCACCCAATCAATGACCCCTGGCCTGCCTTCTCGCCGCTGTTTTTTGCTGGCTGGTGCGGCGGCAATTGGGGTGTTGCCCGCGTCGGGGGTGATGGCGGTCACCGAGGCAACTGACGCAGCTCGCGTGGCAAGTACATCGCCTGAGTTGGACGAAGCATTGCGTCGCCTGCGTCAGGGTGGCGTGGTGGTGATGTTTCGGCATGCTTTGGCACCCGGCACTTTTGACCCGCCAGAGTTCAAGTTGGGCGACTGCCGCACGCAGCGTAACCTGAGTGAGGCGGGGCGGTTGCAGGCGCAGAGAATTGGTCGCTGGTTTGCCCGCCACGGGCTCAAGCCTGAATCGGTGCGCGCCAGCCCGTGGTGCCGGTGTCTGGACACTGCCACGTTGGCTTTTGGTGCGGCGCAACCTTGGGATGCTTTGGTGTCGCCGGTGGGTAGCGCACCGGTGCAGCGACAAGCGCGTATTCAAGCTCTGCAGTCTGCTGTGCGTGATGCCACGGCACGGCCTGGTTTTCAGGTATGGGTGACGCATGATTTTGTGGTGTCGGACTTGACTGGGTCCAACGCGCAGTCTGGCGAGGGGTTGGTGCTGCAAGCCAATGCGGCGGGAGACGTGTTGATTGTGGCCCGGCTCAGCGGTTTGGCTGATGCTGTTTAGTAGTAAAAAGTGCCTCCAGCCCTTTTTCCATAAGGGCTATTAGCTATCAAATATGGTAAATCAAAGCCAAGTTGTGTTGCGCAGCAGCACGTACAAAGCGGTGGCCAGCAGGATGCTCAGCAGGGCGTGGCGCTTCCACCATTGCAGGCCCAGTGCCACGGCCACTGCCGCCAGTTCTGCCCACGGTCCGTGGGGGTTGTCGCGGGCATTGCCGACCAACGTGTGCACCAGCAGCAGGGTCATGATGGCCAGTGGCAAAAAGCGGCCGAGTTGCTGCACCATCGGGTGCTTCTGCAAAAATTTGGCTGCCAGAAAGGGCATGGCGCGCAGACCAAAGGTGACCCCGGCCATGGCGGCCAGCACGCCCAGCGCGTAGGTGGTGTCGATCATGTGGCCTCCTGCTCCGCCGTCTTGGACGGCGAACGCTTGGGCAACACCAGCCCGGCCAGCACGCTCAGGGTGATGCTGATCAGCAGTGCCTGCTGCGGCATCAGCGCTTGCGCCAGCGCGTAGCTGCCCAGCGCCACCCACAGCGGCAAAGAGGTGTTGGCGCTGCGCCACTGCTCTACGGCCAGCACCGCAAACAACGCGGCCAGAGCAAAGTCCAGCCCCACAAGCGGCACCTGGGCTTGGGTGCCAATCAGTGCGCCGAGCAGCGTGCCCAGCACCCACCAGCCCTGATTGAGCAGGGCCACCGCCACCATCTGGCGCGTGGTGGTGCCAGCGGGCAAAGTGGTTAGCACCGAATAGGTTTCATCGGTCAGCGCAAACACCAGATACCAGCGCGCCCACGGTTGGTGCGGTAGTTTGTCGAGCAAAGACAAGCCGTAAAAAATGTGCCGCAGGTTCACCACCAACGTGGCCAGCGCGATGGCTGCCACCGGTAGCCCGGCAGCCAACATGGGCACCATCATGAACTGCGCCGCCCCGGCAAACACCAGTACGCTGGCGACCACGGCCAGCCACCAGACAGCGCCTGCCTGCACAAACAAAAAGCCAAATACCATGCCCAGCGGCACGTAGCCCATGGCCACCGGGATGGAGAGGCTCAAGACAGAGGTCGGTGGTGCTGGGGTTTCGGGCAAGGCAGAGGGGAGAGACGACATGAAGCGCAGTCAGCGGCAAGACGGGTGCCGGGCGGTAGTTTGGCGGACGATTATCGGCGACATCATGGCCGCTGCAGGGCTGGCGCGGGTGGGGCTGTGCTGGTAAATTGGCAGTTTTCTCAAGGAGGCCTTTATGCGTTCATCCCCCAAAGTGGCTGTGTTGCTCTCAGGCTGTGGTTACCTCGACGGTGCCGAGGTGCGTGAATCGGTGCTGACTCTGCTGGCGCTGGACCAGCAGGGTGCCACGTTTCAGTGCATTGCGCCCAACGCGCCACAGTTTCATGTGGTCAACCATGCCACCGGCGAGCCGGTAGCCGGTGCACAGCGCAATATGCTGGAGGAAGCCAGCCGCATTTCACGCATGGGCCTGTGCCTGGACCTGGCGCATGCCCAAGTGGCAGACTTTGATGCGCTGGTGATGCCCGGTGGCTACGGTGTGGCCAAAAACCATTGCAGCTTTGCCTTTGACGGCCCACAAGCGCACGTGCGCCCGGATGTGGCGGCTTTTGTGGCTGGCTTTTTTGCGGCGGGCAAGCCGGTGGGCGCGATCTGTATTGCCCCGGCACTGGTGGCGCTGGCGCTGCATCACCAGGGTGACAGTGCGGCCATGACCTTGGGCAACGATGTGGGGGTGGCGCAGGCGATTGAATCGCTGGGCCAGCAGCACCAAGCCACCCCCAGCCCGCGCGACATCGTCATTGACGAAGCGCACAAACTCGTCACCACCCCAGCCTACATGTTTGACGACGCGCGCCTGAGCGATGTGATGGCGGGCATTGAGCGCTGCGTGGCCGAGGTGCTGAAACGGGTGTGAGCTTGTGATTTGACCAGCCGGCCACCTGATGGTGCGTAGATCAAAGCCTCACACCGGGTAAACCTTTACCGGGCGGGTGGCCACCGGGAAGCCTGCGCCGCCCAGGGTGTCGGCAATCGTCTTGTTGGTGTCAAAGTAAACCTGCCAGTAATGCTGCGTGTGGCAAGACGGGCGCACCGCCAGCTTGGGGCCAAATTCGTTGAATTCCAGAATTTCCACATCAACCGCCGCAGCCTGGCTGATGTTGGGAACCTTCGCCACGGCGTCTTTCAGCAGGGTGATGGCTTTGTCCACATCGGCACTGCCAGCCAACTGCGCCACCAGATCAACCCGCCGGTAGGCGTTGGACGAGAAGTTTTTGATGTCGCTGCCCATGATCTTGCCGTTGCCAACAATGGTCCGGACGTTGTCGGGCGTGGTCAAGGTGGTGCCGAACAGGCCCAGTTCCATGACGGAGCCCTCGGTGCCGCCAATCAGCACGTAATCACCCACCTGGTACGGGCGCAACACCAGCAGAAAAATGCCAGCTGCAAAGTTGCCCAGCAAGCCGCTCCAGGCCGCGCCAATGGCCACCCCCGCACCCGCCACCAACGCCGCAAACGAGGTGGTTTCAACCCCGAAGTAGCCCAGAATCGCCACCACCAGAATGATGTTCAGCGCCACCGTGATGAAATTGACCAGGTAGCGCTGTACTGTGGGGTCCACCTGCTGGCGCGTCATGGCAGCACCCACCAGCCGGGTCACCATGCTGATCAACCAGCGGCCCACCACAAAGACCGCGATGGCGCCCAGCGCCTTCAGGCCAAAGGCCACCAGAATGGGCTGTGCCTGCGACATCCAGCCGCCAAGAGTGTTGGTATCCATGCTCTGCTCCGATCTGTAGTTATGGCGGCCGTTGTTCGCCGCCAGTTGGGTTTGCCAAGCCAGGCTCGGGTGCTGTTGCCTCACCCCGCCGCAGAAATATTAGCAAAAGCGCTGGTCAAATGGATGTCATCAAGCGCTGCAAAGGCAGGTACGGGCGTGCATTCGTTCACGATTTACCGCAGCATCGCAGTCATAGGCCTGCATCCAGCTCCACCCGGTTGCGACCGGACGCCTTGGCGCGGTACATGGCCTGGTCGGCATGACGCAGGATGGTTTCCTGGTCCGTCTGACTGGGTTCAAACACGGCCACGCCCACACTGGCGGTGCAATGGTGCTCGATTTGCACGCTGTCAGACCCTGGCTGCGCGCTGACACGCTTGAGCCGGTACACCGCCGAGAGCGACTGGCGGATTTTCTCGGCAATGCTCATGGCCTGGACTTTGGACTTTTCAAGCGTGGTGTCGAGCTCGCTGAGCACCACCACAAACTCATCGCCACCCAGTCGTGCCACGGTGTCAACCTCGCGCACGCAGATCTTCAGGCGCTGCGCCACTTCAACCAGCAACATGTCGCCCACGGCGTGGCCGTGGGTGTCGTTGAGGGGCTTGAAGTTGTCCAGGTCCAGAAACAGCACCGCGCCAAAATGCCCGCTGCGCTTGTTGGCCAGCAGGATCTGGGTCAGGCGGTCGTTCAGCAGACGGCGGTTGGGCAATTCGGTCAGGGCGTCAAAAAACGCCAGTTGGCGCACCCGGTCTTCAATGGCTTTGCGTGCCGAAATGTCGGAGAACAGGGCCACGTATTGCCTGGTGACACCGCGCTCGTCGCGCACTGCGCTGATCGTCAGCAGTTCGGGATAAACCTCGCCATTCTTGCGGCGGTTCCAGATTTCGCCGCTCCAGTTGCCGTTGACCAGCAGGCTTTTCCACATCAGTTCGTAAAAGGCTTTGTCCTGGCGTTCGGATTTGAGCAGCCGGGTGTGCTGACCAATCACCTCGGTGCGGCTGTAGCCAGTGATCTGGCAAAAGGTGTCGTTCACATTCAGGATGTTGCCTTGAACATCGGTGATGCTGATGCCTTCATGCGCGTGGCTGAACACGCTGGCGGCCATCTCCAGGCGCAGCTGTGCTTGCTTGCGCTCAGTCACGTCGCGCAGAAAGGCAAATATCTCACCACCCGCGGTGTTGACTGTGATGCTGGCCTCCACGTCCCACAGGCTGCCATCCTTGCGGCGGTGCCGGGTTTCGAACTGTTCACGCCCGGTCTGGTACAGGCGCACAATGCGCGCGGCAACCCGTTCAGGGCTCTCGGTGGCTTCCAGGTCCAGCACCGACATCTGCAGCAACTCGTCTTGCGTGTAGCCCGACATGGCGCAGTAGGCCGGGTTCACCTGCAGCAGCCGCCCCTGCCGGTCAGTGCGAAAAAACCCGTCCAGCGTGGTTTGCAGCACGCCCTGCAAGGCCACATAACTTTGTTGCAGGGTTTCCTGGATCTGCTTGAGTTCAGTGATGTCTTGCAGCGACCCCACCAGTTTGCGCACCACGTTGTGGGCGTCGCGCTGCACCTCGCCGCGCGCCAGGTAGTAGCGCTGCGAGCCGTCGTGGCGCATGGTGTGCAATTCCAGCTCGTAGGGGATGGCGTAACGCAGTGCCTGCTCAATGGCTTCGCGCAGACGCCGTGCGTCTTGCGGCACGTACAGCCTGAGCTGCTGCTCCAGGCTGGGCGCGCCCCGCGCAGGGTCCAGGTGGAAAAAGTGGAATAGCTCCTCAGACCAGGTGACGGTGTTGCTGGCGCTGTCCCATTCCCAGCTGCCCACATGGGCCAGTGCTTCGGTGCGTGAGAGCATGTCCTGCTGGGCCAGCAGTTTTTGATTGCGTTGTGCCACGGCCGACAGCAGGGCATTGAAGGCCTGGATGAGTTCGCCGATTTCGCCCGATGCGTTCACTGGCAGCGTCAAAGGCAAGCCGTTGTCGGGCCGACGTTTGGCCAGCGCCTGCACCGTGTCCAACACAGGAGAGAGTTGGCGCCGGGTCAGCCACCAGGTCAAGCCGCCCGCCAGCAGGGTGAGCGCCAGGGTGGCGTACAGCATGCGCTGGTGCATGGCGCGGATGGGCGCAAACGCTTCACTGGTGGGTAGCACCGCCGAGAAGATCCAGCCGGTGCTGGGTACCGCCTTGTCTGAGGCCAGCATTTCCTGCCCGCGCGGGTTGGTGAACACCAGCGAACCCTCAAAGCCATCCAGAAAACGGTCCAGCTGCGGGTTCACGCCAGTGGCAGGCAACTGTTCCATGAAGCGGGCGCTGTCGGTGGCGGCAATGATGCGCCGCTGGCGGGGCTCCACCAGCAGATAGCCGCCCGTGCGACCATAGTGGCTGGCGGTGATGGCGCTTAGAAAGTTGGGTTTTTCCAGGTTGGTGAGACCGGTGACCGCGCCGATCACCCGGCCATTGGCATCACGAATCGGGGTCGAGATGTCAAGCATCGGCATGCCATGACGCGCATCCAGGTAGACCTGGCCGATGCTGGGGCGTCCTTCGGTCAAGGCCACGCGCACTGACGCCAGCGCCAGTTGCGTCTGCCCGGCGCGGTCGGCGTCACGGGGGGTGTCGGCCACGGTCAGGCCTTCGGCGTTGACGACCATCATGCCGTCGTTGAATTCTGCGCGCAGCACCGGGTGGCTGTCGATGTTGCTTTGCAGGTTGGGCAGGTCTGCCAGCAGTTCGGCGTCGATGTCCCTGGCCACCATTTGCAGCCAGGTCAAGCGCTCGGACAGCCGTTCATCGACCTGTTTGGTCAACAGCGAAACCGTGGCGAACTGCTGCGCGCTGAGGTCTGCCTGCATGTCCTGGCGCAATTCATAACTGGCGTAAAACGACAGGCTCCACAAACTGGCCAGGAAAATGACCATGGTGGACAGGGTAACCCGCGTCTTGAGAGAGTGCCGCGCCAGAAGGTTGAGGTGCATGAAAGCATGCTAACGCCAGCAGCCTGACTTGCACAACTGTTCTGTGCAGGTCTTTGTTACATTTATGATATTTATGCCTCTAGCCCTTATACATAAAGGGCGAGCAGCTATAAAAAATAAATCGATGAGTGACTTGAAGGGTTAAGGGCTGGTGGGGCAGCTGTTGGCTGGGGCATCCGGGCCAGGTGGGGCGATACCCAGTTCTGCCAGTTCTGCGGCGCTGAACACCCGCGATCGGGTGTGAAACGCTTTGCCTTCCGGCCCTTCCAGTGAAAAGGTGCCGCCATGGCCGTCAATGACGTCAATAATGAGCTGGGTGTGTTGCCAGTACTGATACTGCGCTTTGCCGATATAGAACGGGCAGCCGCCAATGTCGCCCAAATACACGTCGCCCGCGCCCATGGTGATTTCGCCGGGAAGGTAGCAGTTGGCGGCGCTGTTGTCGCAGCAGCCGCCGGATTGGTGAAACATCAGCTCCGGGCCGTGTTTGGTTTTCAGGAAGGTGATGAGTTCGAGTGCTGCCGGGGTGGCGATGACTTTATCGACCATGAGGTTCTCCAAAAAAAGAGGAGCAACTATGCGCTCCCTTGAGAAAAATCGGCTTCTGAAGTCGCCAAAAAGAGGTGCCAAACGCGGGCTGTCATGGCGGGCTTGACCCGCAATGCAGACGGTTCGCAGTCATGGATGCCGGACCGAGTCCGGCATGACAACCTGGCAGCGTCTGACGCCACCTTCCGGGCCGATCAGAAGAACCCGAGCTTGTTCTCGCTGTAGCTCACCAGCAGGTTCTTGGTCTGCTGGTAATGGTCGAGCATGACCTTGTGGGTTTCGCGCCCGATGCCGGACTCTTTGTAGCCACCAAATGCCGCGTGCGCCGGGTAGGCGTGGTAGCAGTTGGTCCACACGCGACCGGCCTTGATGGCGCGGCCCATGCGGTAGGCCACATTGCCATTGCGGCTCCACACACCAGCGCCCAAACCATACAGCGTGTCGTTGGCAATCGCCAGCGCTTCGGCTTCGTCCTTGAAGGTGGTCACGGCCAGCACAGGGCCAAAGATTTCTTCCTGGAAGATACGCATCTTGTTGTGGCCCTTGAACAGCGTGGGCTGCACGTAAAAGCCACCGGCCAAGTCGCCTTCCAGATGTCCCTGGGCACCACCAATCAGCACTTGCGCGCCTTCCTGCTTGCCCAAGTCCAGGTAGGACAGGATCTTGGTGAGTTGTTCCCTGCTGGCTTGCGCGCCCATCATGGTGGCGGTATCCAGCGGGTCACCTTGCACGATGGCTGCCACACGCTTGAGCACACGCTCCATGAACGCGTCATAAATGCTTTCCTGAATCAGCGCGCGTGATGGGCAGGTGCAAACCTCGCCTTGGTTGAAGGCAAATAACACCAGACCTTCGATGGCTTTGTCCAAAAAGCTGTCGTCCTTGTCCATGATGTCGGCAAAAAACACGTTGGGGCTTTTGCCGCCGAGTTCCAGCGTGGCCGGAATCAGGTTGTTGGCAGCGGCTTGCGCAATCACGCGGCCGGTGGTGGTAGAGCCGGTGAAGGCAATTTTGGCGATGCGTTTGCTGGTGGCCAGCGGCATGCCGGCTTCGCGGCCATAACCGTTGACGATGTTGAGCACGCCGGGCGGCAGGATGTCGGCAATCAGCTCGGCCAGGATCAGGATGCTGATCGGGGTGGATTCAGCGGGCTTGAGCACCACGCAGTTGCCCGCGCCAATGGCCGGGGCCAGTTTCCAGGCCGCCATCAAAATCGGGAAGTTCCACGGAATGATCTGGCCCACCACGCCGAGTGGCTCATGGATGTGGTACGCCATGATGTTCTCGTCGATCTCGCTGATGCCACCTTCCTGCGCGCGCAGGCAGCCGGCAAAGTAGCGGAAATGGTCGATGGTCAGCGGGATGTCGGCGTTGAGGGTTTCGCGGATCGGTTTGCCGTTGTCCACGGTTTCCACATAGGCCAGCAATTCCAGGTTGGCTTCCAGGCGGTCGGCAATTTTCAGCAGGATGTTGGAGCGCGTGGCGGCATCGGTTTTGCCCCATTTTTCAGCGGCGGTATGTGCGGCATCCAGTGCCAGTTCAATGTCTTCGGCGCCGGAGCGGGCCACCTTGGTAAAGACCTTGCCGGTGGTGGGCGTGACCACGTCAAAGTACTGGCCCTTGACGGGGGCAACAAACTTGCCGCCAATGAAGTTCTCGTACTGCGCCTTGAATACGTGTTTGGCATCGGCGGCGCCGGGGGCTGCATAGATCATGGTGTGTCCTCTTTATGTGTTTGATTCAATGGGTTTCCCTTGCGGGCAAGGTTCATCTATCAAGTCGCGTGCCAAGTCGTTGTGAATTCGCAAGCGATTGATTTAATTGAGAAATCACAGGGTGAATGGTCCATGCCCCCAGCTGTTTCAAGGTCCGGGATGTTGCAAGTTGTGACACCTGTCCAAGAACGACACATTAGCGATTGACCCCACTCTATGCAATGCGCTTCATATCGCCGGAACAGGCTGCGCTGGCTACCATCGCCGCTCCAACACACCAGAGAGCAGACACCAGTCTGCCCAGGAGACAACGTGCGAACACCCCCCACTGCCGTGGCCTTGCGCCAGGCGCGTCTGCATTTGCTTGAATATGGCGACTGTCCATCCAGTGGCCTGGACGAACGCGTGGCGCGATCATGGCGGCGCAGCCTGGCAGCGGGCTTGCTGCCTGCCGGGCGCCTGCAGGAAACCGAACACAGCAGCGGTGCGGAACTGACCCGCACCATGGCCTGCAACCACGAATTGCTGGCGCATTCCCGCCCGGTGATGGAACACCTGTTTGAGCAGGTGCGCCACACCCAGGGCATGGTGATCCTGGCCGACAAACGCGGCACACTGGTGCACACGCTGGGCCATGCCGATTTCTTGAGCCGCGCCGACCGGGTGGCGCTGTCTGCCGGGGCCAACTGGCATGAGCAGCAACGCGGTACCAACGCCATTGGCACCGCACTGGTCGAGGCCAGCGGTGTGGAAATTCACGGTGCCGAGCATTTTCTGGAGCGCAATGAATTTTTGACCTGCACCGCCGTGCCTATTCTTTCAGCGGTGGGTGATTTGATGGGGGTGCTGGACATCTCGGGTGACCAGCGCAGCCGCCACCCGCATACGCTGGGGCTGGTGAGCATGGCCTCGCGCATGATCGAAAACCGCCTGTTGGTGACCTCGTGCCAGCGCCATATTCGCCTGCATTTGCACCCACAGTTGGAAGGTATTGGCAGTGTGGCCGAGGGCTTGCTGGTACTGTCAGAAGACGGCTGGCTGGTGGGTGCGAACCGCGCCGCCATGGAGTTGCTGCGCTTGAGCCGTGCCGACCTGGGTGCGCTGCAGTTGACCCACCGGCTGGCGGAGTCACTGGCCGAACTGCTGTCGCGACACAAACGCCGCCCGGGCCAGCCCACCCAGGTGCATCTGCTGGACGGCACGGGCCTGTTCCTGCAGGTGCAGCACGAGGCACCGGCTTTGGCCAGCCAGGTACCCAGGCCATCGCAGACTGAACGCGCGGTGCAGCCAGCGCCTGACGCCTTGAACAGCCTGGATACCGGTGACACCCGCTGGCGTAACGCCGCCGACAAAGTGCGCCGCGTGTTGGATAAACCGATTCCACTGCTGATTCAGGGTGAATCCGGGGTGGGCAAGGAGCTCTTTGCCCGTGCCTCCCATGACAGTGGTCCCCGCAAGGTGAAAGCGTTTGTAGCTATCAATTGTGCTGCTGTCCCAGAGAACCTGATCGAGGCCGAGCTGTTTGGCTACGCGCCGGGTGCCTTCACCGGCGCGCGCCGTGAGGGCAGCGTGGGCCGCCTGCGTGAAGCGCATGGTGGCACCCTGTTTCTGGATGAGATTGGCGACATGCCGCTGGGCCTGCAGGCGCGCCTGCTGCGTGTGTTGCAGGAGCGCCAGGTGGTGCCGCTCGGCGGCGGGCCAGCGGTGGCGGTTGACTTTGCCTTGATCTGTGCCAGCCATCGCAAGCTGCGCGAAGAAGCGGCCGCCGGGCGATTTCGCAACGATCTTTATTACCGCATCAACGGTTTGACGGTGCTTCTGCCACCGCTGCGTGAACGAACCGATTTTGGGGTGTTGACCGAGCGGCTGCTGGCTGACCTGAATCCGGGCCGTCATGTGGGCGTGGCACCGGACCTGCTGGTGCGCCTGAGCCAACACACCTGGCCCGGCAACCTGCGCCAGTACGCCAACGCGCTACGCACGGCCAGCGCCATGCTGGGTGTGCGTGAGGCCAGCATCACCTGGGATCACTTGCCTGATGATTTGCTGGAAGATTTGCAAGCACCCGGCGTGCCCCAGGCCCCCCAAGCCGCCTGGCAAGCCGGGCTGCCAAGTCAGCCAGCCCAGACCTGGCCACCGGCCACGCCAGAGTCAGCCAGCGCGGGGCTGGCCCAAAACCTGCAAGAACTCTCGCGCCAAGCAATTCGCCAGGCGGTGGATGCGAGTTGTGGCAACCTGTCGCAAGCCGCCCGGCGGCTCGGCATCAGTCGCCAGACCCTTTACAGAAAACTGGGCGACCCGCCCAGCAGTGGCATCAGGGCTTGATGTAGCCGTAGCCCTGGCCTTGCAACTGGCCGATGCGCACCACGCCTGACGGGGTGAAGCCGGCGTCCATTACAAACACGTCTTTTTTGATGTCCATGGCGCGCAGGGTGAGTTCGCACACCTCAAATTTGACGCCCTTGGCCACCAGATCAGAAATCAGCGGGCCGTATTCGATGTTGGGGTTTTTCTTGTCTTTGGCGCCGTCCATCAAAAAGTTCACACCATCACCCACCGCCACAGCAACGATGGTGGTGTTGGGGGCGGTGTCCATGTAGTTGCGCAAGGTGCGCAGGCCAGGTGTGGCCTGGGTGTCCGAGTTGTCAAAGTGATACACCACCTTGTCTTGCGCCAGCGCCACGGTGGCGGCCAGGGTCATGAGCAGGGCGGTGAAGAAACGACAAATGGGCATGGGGAGTCTCCGGTTCTGGTTTGAAAAGGCTTGAGCCTGTCTTTTTTGCTAAAGAATCATGCCATGTTTCTTGCGGGCAGGCGGCGCTCAGGCTTCTTTGCGGCCCAGTTTGCGGTACAGCGTGGCGCGGCTGATGCCCAACGCTTTGGCCGCATCCGTCACATTGCCGGCGGCTTGTTCCATGGCCTGGCGGATCATCGAGGCCTGCATCTGCCGCATGGGAACGCCAGCAAGGTGCGTGCGCGTGGCCAGGGCGCGCAGACGCAAGCCGTTGTGTAGCGCCACGTCCAGCGTGGCGTCGGCCCGGCCAGCGGCGTCAAACAGGGCCTGAAACGGCAAACCAAACAACTCGTTGGCATGCACGCCGGGCATCACGCCGGATGCCAGCCCTGGCACGATCTGCCGCGCTACGGTGTTGGCACCGCTCACAAAGCCGTCGTCATCCAGCGCCAGCAGCGCGTCTGCCGTGCTGCCCAAGCCGTGGCCAGGCCAGTTCAGCCGCAGCAGCAGCGCATGGCGGGTGGCCAGCACCAGGGCGTTTTCGATTTGTGCCGCGGATTGCACCACCAGGTGTTTGAGTTCTGTGCGTTCGGGCACGTCCACCCCAGTCAAATCCAGCATGCCGGTGCAGCGGCCCTGCGGGTCAAACAGCGGGGCACCGGCGCAGGTGTAGTGGGTGTTGTCCAGAAAAAAGTGCTCGCCACGGTGCAGCCATACCGCCTGCTGTTCGGCCAGTGCGGTGCTGATGGCGGTGGTGCCAATGCGCCGCTCAGACAGGTCGGTGCCAATGCGGGTGATCAGGCTGGCGCGCGGGTCATGCGGGTCAATGGGGCCGCTGGTGTCCAGAACAATGCCCTCGGCATTGGTCAGGATGGCGAAGTAGCCGGTGTTGGCAATCGCCTTGCCCAACCCCTGCATGATGCCCTGGGCCGACTGCAGCAGGCGCTGGTTGGCGTCAAGCGTGCGCTGGCTCTGGGCGGCGCTGATCACGTCAAACTGCACCGGCTGTTGTGGCTGCAGGCCGAGCTGCAGGCAGCGCTGCCAGGAGCGTTCGACCCACGGCGCGGTCAACCCATTGGCACCCGCGCCGCCTTCCTGCAAAACGACACGGCGCGCCTGGGCAATAGCGCTGTTGCGACGCAGCGCCAGATCCATGGTCGGGGACGGTAAAGCGTTGGATGCTTTGGATGCGGTCACGGGCGTGGTTGGGCTGGGTCGGCGGAAGGGGTTGCGGGCCACCATTATGGGCAGTTGTGGCCGGGTTGGTGAGATGGGTTGGAGGACTCGCGTGAGGCGCGTGGCGTCTCAATTTGAGAATTTCCAGGTCTTGTGCCTCAGCTATCAGGGTTAGTCCTAGGTGGCACGCTGCAGCAAATGTCAACAATCGCTATGCAATCTGGAACATAGGAACGGTGCTGCATAGGTGCTGTTTCGCCCCGTTTTTTTACCCACAGGAGAGACACATGCAAAAGGTGTTGCACATCAACGCAGACAAATGCACCGGCTGTCTGCAGTGCGAAATGGCTTGCGCTTTCGAGAACTACGGCACGTTTGCCACGGCCAAGTCGCGCATCAAGGTTTTCAATTTTCACCACACTGGCAAAAAAGTGCCTTACACCTGCACCCAGTGCGACGAGGCCTGGTGCCTGCATGCCTGCCCGGTGGAAGCCATCACGGTCGATAAATCCACCGGCGCGATGGTGGTGAATGAGGCCACCTGCGTGGGTTGCAAGGTCTGCACCATTGCCTGCCCGTTTGGCACCATCAACTATGTGCAAGAGACTGGCAAGGTGCAGAAGTGCGACCTGTGCGGCGGCGATCCCGCTTGCGTGGAAGCCTGCCCCACGGCGGCCATCACCTTCATTGATGCCAACTGGACGGGCCTGAGCAAGATGGAACAGTGGGCCAACAAACTGGGCAACCAGGCAGCTGCGGCTTGAACACCCCAACACTTTAGGAGAACGAACATGTCATGGGCTGGAAAAATCCTTCGCGTCAACCTGAGTGCTGGCACCGTTGCTGTGGAACCGCTGAACATGGAATGGGCGCAGGCCTACATTGGTTCGCGCGGTTTGGGCACCAAATACCTGGTGGAAGAGGTCGACGCCAGCGTTGACCCGCTGTCAATCGACAACAAAATCATCTGGGCCACCGGCCCGCTGACCGGCACCATGGCCTCCACCGGGGGGCGTTACACCGTCATCACCAAAAGCCCGCTCACTGGCGCCATTGCCTGCTCCAATTCGGGCGGCTATTGGGGTGCCGAGCTGAAAATGGCTGGCTGGGACATGGTGATTTTTGAAGGCAAAAGCGCCAAGCCGGTGTTTTTGTATGTCAATGACGACACGGTTGAATTGCGTGACGCGTCCCATCTGTGGGGCAAGAGCGTGTGGCAGACCGAAGAAATCATCAAAAAGGGCTTGCAAGACCCGCTGGTGCGTGTCTCCAGCATTGGCAAGGCCGGTGAAAACGGCGTGTTGTTTGCTGCCGTGGTGAATGACTTGCACCGCGCCGCCGGGCGCTCAGGCGTGGGTGCGGTCATGGGCAGCAAAAACCTGAAAGCCATTGCAGTGCGCGGTACCAAGGGTGTGGGCAACTTGCGTGACCCCAAAGCCTTTATGACGGCTGTGAAAGCCGCCAAGAAGATCCTGGCCGAAAACGGTGTCACCGGCACCGGCCTGCCTGCCATGGGCACGCAGGTTCTCATGAGTGTGATCAACGAAGTGGGCGCCTTGCCCACCCGCAACCACCAGGACAACCAGTTTGAAGGGGCGATGGACATCGGCGCCGAAGCCATGGCCAAACCTCGCGCCACCGACGGCAAGAAACATCTGGTCACCAACCAGGCCTGTTTTGGCTGCACCATCGCCTGCGGGCGCATCAGCAAGATGGACGAAGGCCACTTCACCATCGAAAACAAGCCGCAGTACCGGGGTGCCAACGGTGGCCTGGAATACGAAGCCGCCTGGGCGCTGGGCGCGGCCAACGGCGTGAACGACTTGGAATGCCTGCAATACGCCAACCTGCTGTGCAACGAAGAAGGCATCGACCCGATCAGCTTTGGTGCCACGGTAGGCGCAGTGATGGAGTTGTATGGCATGGGCGTGCTGACCAAGGAGCAGGTGGGCTGCGAGGCCAACTTTGGTTCGGCCCGCGCGCTGGCGTTTCTGGCGGAAGAAACCGTCAACGGTCGTGGTTTTGGCAAGGAAATTGGCCAAGGCTCCAAACGTTTGTGCACCAAATATGGTCACCCGGAGCTGAGCATGAGCAGCAAGGGCCAGGAGTTCCCGGCCTACGACGCGCGCGGCATCCAGGGCATTGGCCTGGCCTATGCCACCAGCAACCGTGGTGGCTGCCACCTGCGTGGTTACACCATTGCATCCGAAGTGCTGGGCATCCCGATCAAAACCGATCCGCTCGAATCGGCTGGCAAGCCTGAGCTGGTGAAAGCCTTCCAGGATGCCACCGCCGCGTTTGACTCGTCGGGCCTGTGCATCTTCACCACCTTTGCCTGGGGTCTGCAGGATTTGTCGCCGCAGATGCAGGGTGCCTGCGGCGAGCAATACACCATCGAAGAATTGGCCAAGATCGGTGAGCGCATCTGGAACATGGAGCGCGAGTTCAACAACCGCGCCGGTTTCACCAAGTTGGATGACAGCCTGCCGCCGCGCCTGACCAGCGTTGAAGGGGCCTGCAAGACCGGCCCGGCCAAAGGCAAGTTCAACGAACTGGCCACCATGCTGCCGCTGTACTACGAAGCCCGAGGCTGGGATACCGAAGGCCGCCCAACGGCTGCGACCAAAGAACGTTTGAGCCTGTAATATCAGCGGCAATCCGCCGAAATTCACGGCTGTCATCCCGGACTTGATCCGGGATCCATCGCTCTAAGAGTCATGGATTGCGGATCAAGTCCGCAATGACAGACCTTCAACATCCAACAAGCGGCCTTCATCGACCGCTTTCTCTGGAGAAACCACCATGACCCACCATGTGATTCTGGGCGCAGGCCCTGCGGGCGTGATCGCCGCTGAGACCATCCGCAAACAGGCGCCGCGCGACGAGATCACCCTGATCGGTGACGAGCCCGAGCCCTCTTATTCACGCATGGCCATTCCCTACCTGCTGATGGGCAACATCGACGAGAGTGGCACCTACCTGCGCAAAAGCCCGACGCATTTTGTAGATTTGAAGATCAATGTGCTGCTGGACCGCGTGCGCTCTGTGCAAGCTGCTACCAAAACCATTGTGCTCAAAAGCGGCGGCACGGTGAACTTTGACACCCTGCTGATCGCCACCGGCTCGCACCCGGTCAACCCGCCGATTCCGGGCATCCAATCCGACGGTGTGCATACCTGCTGGACGCTGGAAGACGCTCGCGCCATCGCCGAGCTGGCGCAGCCCGGTGCGCGGGTGCTGCAGCTCGGTGCCGGTTTTATCGGCTGCATCATCATGGAAGCCCTGGCCTCGCGCGGTGTGACATTGAGTGTGGTCGAGATGGGCGACCGCATGGTGCCGCGCATGATGGGCCCGGTGGCGGGCGGCATGATCCGCGACTGGGTCGAGGCCAAAGGCGTGCAGGTGTTCACCAGCGCCAAGGTCGAATCCATTGAGCCCGGCAAACCATTGAATGTGAAGCTCTCCAATGGCCAGACGTTGCAGGCCGATCTGGTCATCAGCGCCGCCGGTGTGCGCCCGGCCATCGGTTTCCTGGAAGATTCGGGCATTTTGTGCCTGTTGGGCGTGCTGACGGACGAGCACCTGCAAACCAACATGCCCGGCATTTTTGCCGCGGGGGACTGTGCCGAGGCCTTTGACAAGGTGTCGGGCAAAACCATGGTCAGCGCCATCCAGCCCAATGCCTCCGAGCAGGCGCGCATTGCCGCCAACAACATGGTGGCCTACGCGCGCGGCAAGGAGGCCAAAGCCGTGCTCAAAGGCGTCACGCAGATCAACGTGCTCGACACCTTGGGCCTGATCTCCACCAGTTTTGGCGACTGGCAGGGTGTGCCGGATGGCGAGCACGTCGAGATCACCGACAAGGCGGCAGGCAAACACCTGAGCCTGCAGTTCAAGGACGATGTGCTGATTGGCTGCAACAGCGTCGGCTGGACCCAGCATGTGGGCGCGATGCGCGGCTTGGTGGAAGGCCAGATCAAACTCGGTGCCTGGAAAGACAAGCTGCTCCAAGACCCCTCCCGTCTGGTGGATGCCTACCAAGCAGCCGCCCACGGCCAGGCCGATTGGTCGGGCGCGCACGACAAACACCGGCGTTGATGGCGTGGTAGCCAATAGAACCATGCTGGATTGCCGCTCATGAAAATCACCTTCAAACTGTTTGCCACCCTGACCGACTATCTGCCCACACAGGACAAGTACGTCAACGCGGTGGACCTGGAGGTGGCGCCCGGCACCACCATTGGCCAGGTGGTGGAGCAGCACCGCCTGCCCGCCAAATGGGTGCATCTGGTGCTGGTGAATGGCACCTACATCGCCCCCGAGCAACGCTGGGCCCATGTGCTGACTGACGGTGATGTGTTGGCCATCTGGCCGCCTATTGCGGGCGGCTGAAATTTATAAGCCAAATCGTGCTCCAGCCCTTATTCAATAAGGGCTACCAGCTATCAATCATGCAGTCTTTTTACCCCGAGCGTTTTGAGCGCGAGATGGCTTGCAGCGAGTTGGATTGGCTGCGCTGGCTACCCGCAGCGGTGGGTGAATATCACTGGAAGCAGCAGCCGGGCAGCGCCGGTGTACGCATCGGTGATGGGGCGCTGGGCCTGAAGTGGCAGGTGGCCGCGCCGCGCGTGGTCGGCCTGATCAGTCTGCCGGTGCTGCGGGTGAGTTTTCGGTTTGCCGGGGTGGACGCGCCACAGCGACACGCGTTCATGACCCGCTTTGACTTGTACATGCAGCGGGGTGGGGGCTAAGTTTATAAGAAAAAGTAGCCGCTAGCCCTTATGGAATAAAGGCTAAATGCTCTATAAAATATAGCTATGAGCGGCCTCGGTCGCGACACCCTTGGCAGCGGGCTTGAGGCGTAAAAAAACCCGCCGCAGCGGGTTGTGCGGGCCAGTGAACTGGCTTATTTCTTGGCAGCGCTGGCTGCCATTTTGGCCGGTTCGGCCTTGGCTTCCTTCGTGTCAGCCTTCTTGGTGTCGACCTTTTTGGCTGCGGGCGCGGCAGCCTTGAAGGTGTCGCCGTTCACCGTCATGCCTTCGGCTGAAAACTTGGCGGCGTTGCCTTCGCCAATGCCTTTGACGCGTTCGACAAAGTCAGCCCAGTCTTTGAAGGCGCCTTTCTTGCGTTCGTCCAGAATCTTGGTGGAAATACTTGGGCCAATGCCCTTGATGCTGTCCAACTCGGCCGCACTGGCTTTGTTGACATCCACAGCGGCAAAGCAGGCGGCAGCGTACAGCATGGCCACAGCGGCCAATATTTTCTTCAGCATGGGTTAACTCTCCTGAGGTTGGGTGATGTTGTGATGTGATCCTGACCGGGCACTGGGGCCCCCATCCGTCACGCAAACAGTGTAGGGCGGCCGCATGGGCGGACCCAGGAGATAGGTCCATCTAGGCGCTAAGAACCAAAAAATTTAGCTGTTTTGTGTCATCCAGGCCACGTAACTCGCCACACCGGTCTGCACATCGGCAAAACTGTGCTGGCAGCCGACGGCGCGCAGCGCGCTTAAGTCGGCCTGGGTGTAACACTGGTATTTGCCGCGCAGCGCGTCGGGGAAGGGAATGTAGGCCAGCAGGCCTTGCGCCACCAGTTCCTGCAGCGACAAGGTGGGCTGGCCCGCGAGCTGGCGCAGGCTGTTGACCACCGAACTGGCGATGTCGTTGAACGGTTGGGCGCGGCCGGTGCCCAGGTTGAAAATGCCCGAGATGTCCGGATGGTCAAAAAACCACAGGTTCACTGCCACCACATCGTCGATAAACACAAAGTCGCGCATTTGCGAACCGGCTGCGTAACCACCGTAGCTGTCAAACAGCTTGACTTTGCCCTCGGCGCGGAACTGGTTGAATTGGTGGAACGCCACGCTGGCCATGCGCGCCTTGTGCTGCTCACGCGGGCCATACACGTTGAAGTAACGAAAACCCACCACCTGCATGGTTTTGCCAGCAAAAGCGCGCTCAAACTGCAACCCGCATTCGCGGCGCATGCGCTGGTCAAAAAGCAGCTTGGAATAGCCGTAGACGTTGAGCGGGTGCTCAAACGCAGGCTCCTCGCGGAAGGTGTCTGATCCGCCGTAGGTGGCTGCGCTAGAGGCATACAGCAGCCGCGCGCCGCGCTTCTGGCACGCGTGGTACAACTGCAGCGAGGTCGCATAGTTGTTTTGCATCATGTACTTGCCGTTGCTTTCCATGGTGTCGCTGCAGGCGCCTTCATGGAAAACAGCCTCAATCTGGCCATAGCCACCACTGGCGTACTCGTCGTAAAACACCTCGGCATCCACGTAGTCGGCAATCTGCAGATCGGCGATGTTGCGAAACTTGTCACCCTGCGTCAGATCATCGACGGCAATGATGTCAGTCAGACCTCGGGCGTTGAGGCCCTTGATGATGTTGCTACCAATAAAGCCGGCCGCGCCGGTGACAACGATTCGGGTCATGCGAACAACTCCTCATAAGAAACGGTGGCGGTACCAAATTTGCCGACCACCAGGCCACCGGCGCGGTTGGCCAGCGGCAGGGCGTCCCGCAGGCTTAAACCTGCGGCCACCATCGCGGCCAGGGTGGCGATCACCGTGTCGCCCGCGCCCGTCACATCGAATACCTCACGCGCTTGCGCGCTGACGCTGACCTGGCCATCGGCGTCGAACAGGGTCATGCCTTCTTCGCTGCGGGTGACCAGAATGGCTTGCAGACCGAGGCTTTCGCGCAGGTTTTGCGCCTTGGTTTGCAAATCAGCTTCGTCCTGCCAGCTGCCAATGACCTGTTGCAACTCGGCACGGTTGGGTGTGATGACCGTGGCGCCCTGGTAGCGTGAATAATCGGTGCCTTTGGGGTCGATCAGGATCGGCTTACCTGCTCCTTTCGCGCGCGCAATCATGTCGCTCACATGCGCCAAGCCACCTTTGCCGTAGTCTGAGAACAGCACCGCGTCATGCCGGGGCAGCAAGTCGAGGAAGGTGGCGGTTTGCGAGGCCAGGATCTCAGACTTGGGGGTGTTCTCAAAGTCCATGCGCAGCAGCTGCTGCTGGCGGCCAATCACACGCAGTTTCACGGTGGTCTTGAGGTCGGCATCGCGGCCAAAATGCGCCTGGATGCCGGTTTGCGCCACCAGCGCTTCGAGCTTGTGGCTTGCTTCATCGTCGCCCACCACGGTCAGCAGGGACGATTGCGCGCCGAGCGTGACCACGTTATAGGCCACGTTGGCGGCGGCGCCAATGCGCTCTTCCTCGCGGGTCACGCGCACCACCGGCACCGGGGCTTCGGGGCTGATGCGGTCCACCGCGCCGTACCAATAACGGTCCAGCATCACATCACCCACCACCAGCACGAGGGCCTGGCTCAATTGTTCTTTGGAAATGGTCATAACTCTTCCACCCGCCTGGCGGGGTAACTGTCCCAGGTTTGGCAACCCGGGCATTGCCAGAAATGTTGCGTGGCTTCAAACCCGCACGCCGCGCAGCGGTAACGCAACAGCGGCTTGATGGCCTGGTCCAGCGCGCGTTGCACCTGCGGGTGAAACTGCTCGTCTTCAAATTTTTCACCGGCAATCCAGCGTGTAGCAGCCACCAAGGATGGCTCGCGCTCCAGATGGCGGGCGTACCAGTCATGGTCGGTCACACCCGTGGTCGGTTGACTGGCCGTCAGGCGGACGATGGCGTCCAACACATCAAGCGAGGCATTTTGCTCATACAGCACCTGGAGCCGGGCCAAGGCGGGTGTCACATGGCCAAGACGCAGCGCCACATCTGCCAGTGGCGCGGCCATCAGCGGGATGGCCGCGGGTGCGTGGGTCATGGCGTCAAACAGCGTTTGCTGCGCGGCGGCCAGTTCACCGGCACCAGCTTGCAGCCGGGCCAAGGCCATGCGGGCTCTGGCGGCTTCGGGCGCTTCTGCAATCGCCTCCATCAGGCGCGCCCGGGCGGCGTCGGGCTTGCCCTGGGTCAGTTCGCTGGCGGCCTGTTCGCACAGGTAGTGCGCCAGCCGCTGGCTGAAGTTGCCTTGTTTGGCACGCTCCAGTTTGTGGGCCACTTCTGCCGCCAGCGCCCAGTCTCGGCTGCGTTCGTAATTGGCCAGCAGGGCCAGCCGGGCCTCGGTCTCAAACGCGGTGCCTTCCAGTTTGTTCAGCGCGTCTTCGGCGCGGTCCAGCAAACCAGCCTTGAGAAAATCCAGCGCAAGTGCGTGCTGGGCGCGGTGGCGGTCGGTTTGGCTCAGGTCAGCGCGTGACAGCAGGTGCTCATGCACCCGCACGGCGCGCTCGTACTCACCGCGGCGGCGAAACAGGTTGCCCAGCGCAAAGTGCAACTCAGAGGTGTCGGGGTCGCTTTGCACCGCTTCGATGAAGGCGTCAATGGCCTGGTCCTGCTGTTCGTTCAGCAGGTAGTTCAGACCCCTGAAATAGGCTTTGGGCGCTTGCCGATTTTCAATCCTGATTTGTTTCAAGTCGAAGCGGGAGGCCAGCCAGCCGAGCCCAAACGCCACAGGCAAGCCCAGCAAAATCCAGCTCAGGCTAAATTCCATCGGCGTAGGCAGGTGCAGTGGCTGGCGCTGCCACCGAGGGCCCCAAGGGCGCTGGGCTGGTGGTGGCTGTCCATGTGGGTGCGGCTGGCGCGGGGGCGCTGGCCAGACGCCGCTGGCGCCACCACCACGGCACCATGCCCACCACGCCTACAGCGACCCCGGCGGCAAAGGCGGTCAACACCACCAGCACTTGCGGCGCTTGCCACTGGTTGCCAAAGAAAAAGTGCACCGTGGTGTCTTGCTGGTTGTTCAGCGCAAAAGCGAACAGGGTAAAAAAAATGGCTGCTTTCAGCAACCACTTCAGTAACCAGATCAGTTTGTTCATTGGCGTGTTCCCATGGGAGCAAAATTTTAACGCTGGCAGCTGTCAAAACGCCATTTGGTCACCACAGAAACAAGCCCTTGGGCCTGCTCGGGCAGGTGGTATCAGCTTTGGGCGCTTTGGCTCAATTCTGCGGTACGTTGGTCCACTGCTTCACGCAGGGCTTTGCCAGGTTTGAAATGCGGCACGCGCTTTTCGGGAATAGCCACGCTCTCGCCACTGCGTGGGTTGCGGCCCATGCGTGGCGCCCGGTAGTTGACAGAAAAACTGCCAAAACCGCGGATTTCGATGCGGTGACCGCGCACCAGCGCGTCATTCATCGCGTCCAGAATGGCCTTCACGGCAAACTCGGCATCACGCTGGGTGAGCTGACTGAAACGGGCAGCAAGTTCTTCAACAAGATCGGAGCGGGTCATGGTGGTGGGCCTGAATCGAAGAAAAAAAACGACCGGTGCACGCGGGTGCAGCCGGTCGTCAGTTCAATGGGGCAACAGCCCGATCAGTTGTTGTCCAGCTTGGCGCGCAGCAAAGCGCCCAGGCTGGTGGTACCAGCGTTTTCGCGGGCCGACTGCTGGCTCAGGGTTTGCATGGCTTCGTTCTGGTCAGCTGCGTCCTTGGCCTTGATCGACAACTGGATGTTGCGGGTCTTGCGATCCACGTTGACCACCACAGCGGTGACTTCGTCGCCTTCTTTCAGCACGTTACGTGCGTCTTCAACGCGGTCGCGGCTGATTTCAGAGGCGCGCAGGTAACCGATGATGTCGTCACCCAGGTCGATCTCAGCGCCCTTGGCGTCCACCGTCTTGACCTTGCCAGTGACCACGGAACCCTTGTCGTTGATCGACGAGAAGGTGGTGAACGGGTCAGAGTCCAGCTGTTTGATGCCCAGGGAGATACGTTCGCGGTCCACGTCCACGGCCAGCACCAGAGCTTCGACTTCCTGCCCCTTTTTGTACTCGCGCACAGCAGCTTCGCCGGTTTCGTTCCAGGACAAGTCAGACAAATGCACCAGACCGTCGATGCCAGCAGCCAGACCGACGAACACGCCGAAGTCGGTGATGGATTTGATCGGGCCCTTGACGCGGTCGCCGCGTTTGGTGTTTTGCGCGAACTCTTGCCATGGGTTGGCCTTGCACTGCTTCATGCCCAGGCTGATGCGGCGCTTGTCTTCGTCGATTTCCAGAACCATGACTTCGACTTCGTCACCCAGAGCAACGATCTTGCTCGGGGCCACGTTCTTGTTGGTCCAGTCCATCTCAGATACGTGCACCAGACCTTCGATACCGGGTTCCAGTTCCACAAATGCGCCGTAGTCGGCGATGTTGGTGATCTTGCCGAACATGCGTGTACCTTGGGGGTAACGGCGGTTCACGCCCATCCAAGGATCGTCGCCCATTTGTTTCAGACCCAGGGAGACACGGTTTTTCTCGGTGTCAAACTTCAGGATCTTGGCGGTGATTTCCTGGCCAGCAGTCACCACTTCAGACGGGTGACGGACACGGCGCCAAGCCATGTCGGTGATGTGCAGCAGGCCGTCGATACCGCCCAGGTCGACAAATGCGCCGTATTCGGTGATGTTCTTGACCACACCGTGAACAATTGCGCCTTCTTTCAGCGTGTTCATCAGCTTGGAGCGCTCTTCGCCCATCGAGGCTTCCACCACGGCGCGGCGGCTCAGCACCACGTTGTTGCGTTTGCGATCAAGCTTGATGACCTTGAATTCCAGGGTCTTGTTTTCGTACGGAGACAGGTCTTTGGTTGGCCGGGTGTCGACCAAGGAGCCGGGCAGGAAGGCGCGGATGCCGTTGACCAACACGGTCAGGCCACCCTTGACCTTGCCGCTGGTGGTGCCAGTGACAAATTCGCCGGTTTCCAGGGCTTTTTCCAGGCTCATCCAAGAAGCCAGACGCTTGGCGGTGTCGCGCGACAGGATGGTGTCGCCGTAGCCGTTTTCGATGGAGCCGATCGCCACGGAGACAAAGTCGCCGACTTGCACTTCGGTTTCGCCCTGATCGTTCTTGAATTCTTCGAGCGGCACATAGGCTTCGGACTTCAGCCCAGCGTTCACAACCACAAAGCTGTGTTCAATACGCACCACTTCAGCGGTGATCACTTCGCCCGGACGCATTTCTGTGCGTTTCAGGGACTCTTCAAACAGGTCGGCAAAAGATTCAGACATTTCTTTTGTGGCTATAACGCCACGGGGTTAAGTTTTGTGAACCTCTTCTGCAGTGCGCCAGTGCAGCGCGATAAGGCAGAAAAGGGCCGGTGCAAAGGGGTGAGCCCCTGCGTTTCAGCCCTTTTGACGGATCAGAAGGGCTGTTTGCCTTGCCACCAGCTCAAAACCTGATCCACCGATGCTTCAATCGATAAATCCGAGTTGTCCAGCAACACGGCGTCTTGTGCGGGTTTTAAAGGTGAGGCGCTGCGGGAACGGTCCCGTTCGTCTCTGGCTTCCAAATCAGCGCGAAGACTGTCGAGTGTAGTCGAAATCCCTTTTGAAATCAACTGTTTGAACCGCCTTTGTGCGCGCTCAGCGGCGCTGGCAGTCAAAAAGACCTTGAGCTTGGCCTCTGGGAAGATGGCCGAGCCCATGTCACGGCCATCAGCCACCAGGCCGGGCAAGCGGTGAAAGCTATGTTGCAAAGCCACCAAAGCTGCCCGCACCTGCGGCAGCGCTGAGACTTTGGAGGCGTTCATGCCGTTTTCTTCGCTGCGTATGGCTTCGGACACGTCTTCGCCGTCCAACAAAATTTGACTGCCAACGAATTCGATGCGCAGGTGTTGCAGCAGGCTGGCAATCTGGGTTTCGCCGGTGGCATCGATGGCCAGGCCAGCGCGGGTGGCGGCCAGCGCGGTAATGCGGTACATCGCGCCCGAATCGAGAAAGTGGTAGCCGAGTCGTTGTGCGAGTTCTGCCGCCAGCGTGCCCTTGCCCGAGGCGGTGGGGCCGTCGATGCAGATCACCGGGATGTGGTTTTTGGAGGTCTGAACCAGCAAAAACAGGGCCTCAAAGTAGTCCGGAAAGGTTTTGGCGACACATTTCGGGTCTTCAATGCGCACCGGCAACTGCGCCGGGTTGAAGGCGGCGAGCGAAAAACACATCGCCACGCGGTGGTCGTCATAGGTGTGAATCGTTGCGGCCTTCCATTCCTGCAACGTGGCGGGCGGCGTGATACGGATGAAATCGGCACCTTCCTCCACCGTGGCACCGAGTTTGCGCAGCTCACACGCCATGGCGGCGATGCGGTCGGTTTCCTTGACGCGCCAGCTGGCGATATTGCGCAGGGTGGTGGTGCCATCCGCGTAGAGCGCCATCACGGCCAGGGTCATGGCCGCATCGGGGATGTGGTTGCAATCCAGGTCAATCGCCTTGAGTGGCCAGGAACCGCGGCTAATCTCCAGCCAGTTGGGGCCGCTGCTGACGTGTGCGCCCATCTTCTGCGCGGCTTCCACAAAACGGATGTCGCCCTGAATCGAGGCCGCACCAACGCCCAGAACCTTAATGCTTTTTAGGCCTCTAGCCCTTGCTGCTATTGCGCCAAGTGCTATGAAATAGCTGGCGGATGAAGCATCAGCTTCCACATGGATTTCACCGGGTGAACAGATTTGGCTTCCCGCAGGAATGGTGAAACGTTGCCAATCGTCGCGCTGCACCACCACGCCAAAACGCGCCAGCAGGTTCAGCGTGATCTCGATGTAGGGGCGCGAAATCAGCTCCCCCACCACCTCGATGACGATGTCTTTTTGGGCCACAAACGGCAGCGCCATCAACAGCGCCGTCAAAAACTGGCTCGACACATCGCCGCGCACCTGAATGGGTTGTGACACATCCAGTGCAGGCTGACCAATGCGCAGCGGCGGGTAACCCGGGTTCTCCAGGTAATCGATCTGGCAGCCGAGTTGGCGCAGCGCATCGACTAGGTCGCCAATCGGGCGCTCGTGCATGCGTGGCACACCGCGCAGTTCATAGTCGCCGCCCATCACCGCCAACGCGGCGGTAAGCGGCCGGATGGCGGTTCCCGCATTGCCCATGAACAGATTGGCTTGGGATTTTTTTGGCTTCCCACCCATACCCTGTAAGGTGACCGTGCTTCCATTTTGATGAACACCACAACCGAGCTGGCGTAGCGCGTCGAGCATGACACGGGTGTCGTCGGAGTCCAGCAGGTCATGGACGACGGTGCTGCCTTCACTTAAAGCGGCCAGCAGCAACACCCGGTTGGAAATGCTTTTGGAGCCGGGCAGGGTGACGCACCCACCGGCGGTTTCCAGGGGAGGGATATCGAGAAAAGCGGTGGCGTACATCGTCGGAGAAGCTCAGGAGGAATCAGGGCAACTGGGTCATGCGCCAGCTGGAACGGGTGGCGCTGGCCTGGGTGATCAGCGCGTCGAGCATCTGCAGGTCACCCGCGCGCATGGCCGCCTCAAACAGCGCCAACTGGTCGCGAAAAGCCTGGCTTTGCACCAACAGCTCGGCCCGATTCGCCAGCAGGATGTCGCGCCAGACCTTCGGGTCGCTGGCGGCAATGCGGGTGAAATCGCGAAAACCCGGCCCGGCCAGTTCCATGTAGGTCTGTCCCTTGGCTTGCCCGCTCACCGAGTTCATCAGTGTGAAAGCCAGCATGTGCGGCAGATGGCTCACCGCGGCAAACGCGGCATCGTGCGATTCGGGGGTCATTTGCACCACCTTGCAGCCCAGAGCGCTCCAGACTTCCGCAGCGCGTTCGGCATGGCCGGGCAAGGTTTGCTCGGTAGGGGTCAGAATCACCTGTTTGCCGGTGTACAGATCGGCGTCGGCGTTGTCCACCCCCGCCAGTTCCTTGCCCGCAATCGGGTGCGCTGGCACAAACGAGCCGACCTGCTCGCGCAGCCCACGCTGGGCCGCCTCGACCACATCACACTTGGTGGAGCCCACGTCCATGATCAGCATCTTCGGCGTGACCATGTGTTTGATGGCTTTGAAGGTGGCCTCAGACGCTGCCACCGGCACCGCCACCAGCACGATATCGGCCCCGGATACAGCCAGCAGTGCCGACGGCGCCTCGACATCAATCACGCCTTTTTGACGCGCCCGCTCGGTGGTGGAGGGTGACTTGCTGTAACCCACCACCCGTTTGACCAGACCGGCCTTTTTCAGCGCCAAGGCAAACGAGCCACCCATCAGACCGCAGCCGATCAGGCCCAGCTGTTCAAACACGGCCGGCATCAGTCAGCCACCGGGTAGGTGCCCAGCACCTTGTAAAACGCGCACAGGCTGCGCAACTCTTCCAGCGCCGCCGCCACGTGGGGCTCAGACGGGTGGCCTGCCAGATCGATGTAAAAGTAATACTCCCACTGGCCGGAGCGCGCCGGGCGCGACTCAAAACGTGTCATCGACACCTTATGGCGCTTTAGCGGCACCAGCAGGTCATGCACCGCGCCAGGCCGGTTGGTCACCGAGACAATCAGGCTCACGCAGTCTTTGCCGGTGGCTTGCGGTGCTTCCAGGGTTTGCGTTAGGCAGATCACGGCAAAACGGGTGCGGTTGAAGGCGTCGTCCTGAATCGCGTACGACACCACATGCAAGCCAAACTCGCTGCCCGCACGTTCACTGGCAATCGCCGCCCAGGCCGGGTTGGTGGCAGCCAGGCGGGCGCCTTCGGCATTGCTGGGGGCAGCGCGGCGGTCAGCGTGCGGCAGGTGGGTGCTGAGCCAGTCCTGGCATTGCGCCAGCGCCTGCGGGTGGGCATACACCACTTCAATGCCGTCGAGCAGCGGGCTCAGGCGCAGCAGGTTGTGGCGCACCAGAAAACTGGTCTCGCCGATGATGTGCAAGGGGGAATTGAGCAGCAAGTCCAGCGAGCGCGAGATCACGCCCTCGGACGAATTCTCGATTGGCACCACGCCAAATTCGGCGCTGCCAGCTGCCGTGGCGCGAAACACCTCGTCAATGCTGATGCACTGCACTTGCGCCATGCTGCCACCAAAGTACTGGATGGCCGCTTGCTCGCTGAAGGTGCCCGCCGGGCCAAGGTAGGCCACCCGCAGCGGTGCCTCCAGTGCGCGGCAGGCGGACATGATCTCGCGCCAGATGATGGCCACGCTGTGTGGCTTGATCGGGCCGCGGTTGTTGGCCTGCAGGTTGGCAATCACCTGGTTTTCGCGGTCCGGGCGGAAAACAACCGAGCCTTCAAGACGCTTGATTTCACCCACCTCGTGGGCGAGCGCCGCGCGCTTGTTCAGCAGCGCGATAAGTTCCAGATCCACCGCGTCGATCTGGCTGCGCAATTCAGGGAGGGTTTTGGCCATGGTTTGGGTGAATGTGAGAGAACAAGGCGGTTGTGAACAGGTAGGCTGTCATGCCGGACACGATCCGGCATCCATGCATTCGGGGCGCCATGGATTGCGGGTCAAGCCCGCAATGACAAGCCGGGAAGATGCCCTGAAGGCCGTGACGCCCGCCATGACGGCCAAACAGCATCATGCGTGCTGCGCCTCAAAGTCGCGCAGGTAAGCCACCAGCGCCTGCACGCCCTCCAGTGGCAGTGCGTTGTAAATACTGGCGCGCATGCCGCCAACCGACTTGTGGCCCTTGAGCTGCAGCAGGCCGCGTTCTTTGGCACCGACCAAAAAAGCGTCGTTCAAAGCCTCGTCGCGCAAATAAAACGGCACGTTCATTCGTGAGCGGCAATGTTTTTCAACCCGGTTGACATACAGGCTGGAGCTGTCAATTGCGCCGTACAGCAGCTCGGCTTTGGCGATGTTGCGCGCCTCCATGACGGCCATGCCGCCCTGGCGCTTGAGCCACTTGAACACCAGCCCGGCGATATAGATCGAATACGTCGGCGGGGTGTTGTACATCGAGTCGTTGTCGGCCACGGTTTTGTAGCTGAAGGCGCTTGGGCAAATGGGCAGGGCGCGGTCCAGCAGGTCGTCACGCACCACCACCAGGGTCAGCCCGGCGGGGCCGAGGTTTTTCTGCGCACCGCCAAAAGCCAGCCCGACGCGGCGCCAGTCGACCGGGCGCGAGGCCACGTGGGACGAGAAATCGATCACCAGCGGTGCATCGCAACCCAGCGCCTTCAGGTCGGGCAGCGTCTGGTACTCCACGCCGTTGATGGTTTCGTTGCTGCAAATATGCACATAGGCGGGATGCTCACTGAGCTGCCAGCTGGCCGGGTTGGCCAGCGTGGTGAAGCCACGGGCCTGGGTGTTGGCAGCTTCATGGGTGGTGCAGTAGCGCGCCGCCTCTTGGGCCGATTTCTGGCTCCAGCTGCCGGTGACCACAAAGTCCACGGTTCCACCGCGCGACAGGTTCAGCGGCACGATGGCGTTTTCTGCCAGGCCACCACCTTGCATGAACAGCAGCTTGAAGTTCTGCGGCACCGCCAGCAGCTCGCGCAGGTCAGCCTCCGCCTCGCCAGCGATCTGGCCAAATTCTTTGCCGCGGTGGCTCATCTCCATCACACCCATACCACTGCCGTGCCAGTCCAGCATCTCGGCGGCAGCTTCAGCCAGCACCTCTTCGGGCATGGCGGCGGGGCCGGCGGAAAAATTGTAGGGTCTGTTCATTCTGGAGATTTATAAGAAATTGGCCTCTAGCCCTTATGAATAAATGGCTAGTAGCTATCTATTTCGTAGTTATTGAGCATCCGGCGTGGGGGTGTCGTCCGCTGGTTCATCCGATGCATCGTCTGGTGAAACATCTGCTGCGTCATCCGCCAGCTTGGTGATGGCATCGTTTTCCACAATGCGCTGCAGGCCGCTGAGTTGCGAGCCTTCATCCAGGCCGATCAGCGTCACGCCCTGCGTGGCGCGGCCGAGTTCACGGATCTCGCTGACCCGGGTGCGCACCAGCACGCCCTTGTCGGTGATCAGCATGATTTCGTCATCCGCATGCACCAGCGTGGCGGCCACCACCTTGCCATTGCGCTCGCTTTGCTGGATGGCGATCATGCCCTTGGTGCCACGGCCGTGGCGGGTGTATTCGGTGATGCTGGTGCGCTTGCCGTAACCGTTTTGCGTGGCAGTCAGCACACTTTGTGACTCGTCCTCAGCCACCAGCATGGCGATCACGCTTTGACCCTCGTCGAGCATCATGCCGCGCACGCCGCGTGCCTGGCGGCCCATCGGGCGCACGTCGTTTTCATCAAAACGCACGGCTTTGCCACCGTCGCTGAACAACATCACGTCATGTTTGCCGTCGGTTAACGCTGCGCCAATCAAGAAATCACCCTCGTCCAGGTCCACGGCAATGATGCCGGCCTTGCGCGGGTTGCTGAATTCATCGAGTGCGGTCTTTTTGACCGTGCCCATGCTGGTGGCCATGAACACATAGCGATCCGCCGGGAACGTGCGCTTTTCACCGGTAAGGGCCAGCACCACGGTGACTTTTTCACCCTCCTGCAGCGGGAACATGTTGACGATGGGGCGCCCGCGTGAGCCGCGGGAGCCCTGCGGCACTTCCCAGACTTTGAGCCAGTACATGCGGCCCCGGTTGCTGAAACACAGCAGGTAGTCATGGGTGTTGGCAATAAAGAGCTGGTCCACCCAGTCGTCTTCCTTGGTGGCGGTGGCCTGTTTGCCACGCCCGCCGCGTTTTTGTGAGCGGTACTCGCTCAAAGGCTGGCTCTTGATGTAGCCGCTGTGGCTGAGCGTGACCACCATGTCGGTGGGGGTGATCAGGTCTTCGGTGGAGAGATCAAAGGACGAATACTCAACCAAACTGCGGCGCGCACCCACCTTGGTCATACCAAACTCGGTCTTGATGGCGGTGAGTTCGTCGCTGATGATGACCGACACACGCTCGGGCCGCGCCAGAATGTCCAGCAGGTCATCAATCTCGCCCATCACCTCTTTGTATTCGGCCACGATCTTGTCCTGCTCCAGGCCGGTCAGGCGCTGCAGGCGCATCTGCAAAATCTCTTGCGCTTGGGTTTCCGACAATCTGTAAAGGCCGTCGTGGCCCATGCCGTATTGCATCTCTAGGCCGTCGGGGCGGTAGTCATCGGCATTGACCAGACCACCATCGGCACGCGTGCGGGTAAGCATTTCGCGCACCAGTTTGCTGTCCCAGGGGCGGGTCATCAATTCCATCTTGGCCACCGGGGGTGTGGGGGACTCGCGGATGATGCGAATGAAGTCGTCGATGTTGGCCAGCGCCACTGCCAGGCCTTCGAGCACGTGGCCGCGTTCCCGCGCCTTGCGCAGGTTGAACACGGTGCGGCGTGTCACCACCTCGCGGCGGTGTTGCAAGAAGACCTCAATCAGGTCTTTCAGGTTACACAGCTTGGGCTGACCATTGATCAGCGCCACCATGTTCATGCCAAAGGTGTCCTGCAACTGCGTTTGCTTGTACAGGTTGTTCAGCACCACCTCGGGCACTTCGCCGCGCTTGAGTTCAATCACCAGCCGCATGCCGGATTTGTCGGACTCGTCCTGGATGTGGCTGATGCCTTCGATCTTTTTCTCGTGCACCAGCTCGGCCATGCGTTCTTGCAGGGTCTTTTTGTTCACCTGGTAGGGCAACTCGTCGACGATGATGGATTGGCGCTGGCCTTTGTCGATGTCTTCAAAGTGGCACTTGGCACGCATCACCACGCGGCCGCGGCCGGTGCGGTAGCCGTCTTTCACGCCGTTGATGCCGTAAATGATGCCTGCGGTGGGGAAATCGGGCGCCGGAATGATCTCCATCAGCTCGTCAATGCTGGCGTCCGGGTTTCTCAGCAGGTGCAGACAACCGTCAACGACCTCGTTGAGGTTGTGGGGCGGAATGTTGGTGGCCATGCCCACCGCGATACCGCCAGAACCGTTCACCAGCAGATTCGGCAGGCGGGTCGGTAACACCAGCGGCTCTTTCTCCGAGCCGTCGTAGTTGGGCCCGAAGTCAACGGTTTCCTTGTCCAGATCAGCCAGTAGTTCATGGGCGATCTTGGCCAGGCGGATTTCGGTGTACCGCATGGCGGCGGCGTTGTCACCATCGACCGAGCCGAAGTTGCCTTGACCGTCGACCAGCATGTGGCGCATGGAAAAGTCCTGCGCCATCCGCACAATGGTGTCGTACACCGACTGGTCGCCGTGCGGGTGGTACTTACCAATCACGTCACCCACGATACGCGCGGACTTCTTGTAGGCCTTGTTCCAGTCGTTGTTTAGCTCGTGCATGGCAAACAACACGCGCCGGTGCACAGGTTTCAAGCCATCGCGCGCGTCTGGCAATGCCCGCCCGACAATCACGCTCATGGCGTAATCCAGATAGCTGCGACGCATTTCATCCGCAAGACTGGTGGGCAGGGTTTCTTTGGCGAATTGGGTCATGGGGGGTTGATGCGAGGCAAAAGCGGTGGAGTTCTTTCATTTTATGCGTTCGGGTTGTGGTTAGACTGCAACGAAACCACCAATTAGTTCACATGCGCAGACATTGCTGCGTGCAAGGTGTCCTTGGCGCTTTTTTGTTGAAACTCTGTGTGGCACAATCAATTGACCGTTCCACGTGATAGGCATCGTGGGCGTCTATCTAAGTAACGCCGCGTCGCTGCGGCCTTTTTCTTTCAGGAGAATCATGAAAAAATTGAATAAATTGGCGATGTTGATCGCTACCGCAGCTCTCGCTAGTGCCGCAGGTGCCCAGTCCATTGACAACTGGCGCGCAACAGACGGTACCGTCTGGAAAAATGGCACCAACGAACTTTGCTGGCGCGATGCCTTCTGGACCCCCGCTACTGCTGCTGTTGGTTGTGATGGTGCTATCGTGGCAGCCAAAGCTGCGCCTGCTCCTGCACCGGCTCCAGCTGCTGCTCCGGCACCTGCTGCTGCTCCCGCTCCGGCACCCGCGCCGGCACCTGTTGCCGCTGCCAAGGTCACTTACGCAGCTGACGCTTTCTTTGACTTTGACAAGGCTGTGCTCAAGCCCGAAGGCAAAGCCAAGCTCGATGATCTGGTTGGCAAGGTCAAGGACATCAACCTCGAAGTCATCATCGCTGTGGGTCACACCGATGCCACTGGCTCTGACGCCTACAACCAAGGTCTGTCGGTGAAGCGTTCTGAAGCCGTCAAGGCTTATCTGGTGTCCAAGGGCATCGAAAAGAACCGCGTTTACACCGAAGGCAAGGGCGAGAAGCAACCTGTGGCAGACAACAAGACATCTTCTGGCCGTTCCAAGAACCGCCGCGTGGAAGTTGAAGTGGTCGGCACACGCAGCAAGTAAGCTGTTGGTTTACCGATTTGGTTAAAAAACCCGCTACGGCGGGTTTTTTTACGACTGGTGATGGGTTGTTCGCATCGTGAACACGCTTTGATGGCGGTAAGGCGGCGGAAGGCTTGGCCGCATGCCACCAGGTAAGTGGGATTTACCACGGGTGATGCCACGAGCCAGGTGGTCGAGTTGTCGAGTTGGGCGAGCCTAGGGTTGACCCTAAAATAGCGGACTGTGCCAGCGGTGGCATCGCTGGTGGTTTGGCAAGGCGCTGGACGGTTCAAGCGCCGTTGCCAGTTTTGGCAGGTGGTTTTTTGACTGTACGGTGCGACTGAGCCCGATATTTACCCGAAAGTAGGCCAACGATGCAGATCAACGATGAGCAAGCGCAGCGCCTGAGTGCGTCCCTGGAATCCCTGAGCGAGCGTATCGCGCGCCTGGCCATTGGTTTGGGCATTGCGCTGGATGACCACCAGGCTGTCCAGAAGCTGATGGATCAGTCGCAGATTCCAGTGATCGCCAAAGAACGCCGGGCGACCCCGGCAGACGGCAAAACGGGCTTCACACCCATGTCGGGGGAGCGCCGTGCAGCCCATTTACGCGAGGAACTGCGTGGTTTGCTGGTGCTGCGGTACCACCTGGAGACCGTCATGCTGACCGATAACGGCCTGACGGTGACTCGCCAGATCATCGAGCAGGCTGAAGAGCATCTGGTTCACCGGGGTTTCAAGCCTGGCGCCAACGGGTTGGATCTCGATAATTTTTTCAACGCAAAGTAAAACAACATGAACCTCCCCCCGGATACCGAATTGATCGAGAACTATGTTTTCGACGAAATCAGCATTGGTCAGAGTGCACGCTTGCTGCGTGCCCTCAAGCTCGAAGACATCCGAGCTTTTGCTGCCGTGTCCGGCGACACCAATCCTGCGCACCTGGACCCCGAATACGCCAACGACACGCTTTTTCACGGTGTCATTGCCCACGGCATGTGGAGCGGTGCCCTGATTTCCGCCTTGCTGGGCACGCAGTTTCCCGGCCCCGGCACGATTTACCAGGACCAGGCCCTGCACTTCGCCAAACCGGTACGGGTGGGCGACACGCTGACCGTCACGGTGACGGTGATCTCGAAAAATCCTGAAAACCACAGCATCGAGCTGGACTGCCAGGTGGTCAACCAGAAGGGCACCTGTGTGCTCAGTGGCACGGCCCGTGTGCTGGCACCCATGGTCAAGGTGCGTTTGCCACGTGTGGCGGCACCGCAAATCCAGTTGTATGACCCGCAGATCCGGTTCAAGCAACTGCTCTCCATGGGGGACAAGCTGGAAGCGGTTCGCTGCGCGGTGGTGCATCCGTGTGATGAGGGCTCTCTCAGCGGGGCCATGGATGCGGCGCGTTATGGCCTGCTGGTGCCGGTGCTGATTGGCCCCGAGGTGCGCATCCGCCATGTGGCGGCCGAGGCGGGTATCGACCTCCACGGTGCTGAGATCATCAACCAGCCGCACAGCCACGCAGCTGCCGAGACCGCCGCCGAGATGGCGGCCACGGGAAATGTGGAAATGCTCATGAAGGGCAGCCTGCACACCGACGAGCTGATTCACGCCGTGTTGTCCAAGGCGGTGTTACGCACCGGGCGGCGCATGTCGCATGTGTTTCGTTTTGATGTGCCGCTGTACCACAAGCCGCTGCTGATCACCGACGCTGCACTCAACATCCGCCCGACCCTGCAGGAAAAAATCGACATCATTCAAAACGCCATTGATTTCGCTCGCATCATGGGGGTGAGCACGCCCAAGGTGGCGATTCTCTCGGCTGTGGAAACGGTCAACCCCAACATTCCCTCCACCCTTGACGCCGCAGCGCTGTGCAAGATGGCCGAACGCGGCCAGATCACCGGTGGTGTGCTGGATGGGCCGTTGGCCTTTGATAACGCCATTTCAATGCATGCTGCTCAGGTCAAACACATCACCTCCGCGGTGGCGGGGCACGCCGATATTCTGGCGGTGCCTGATCTGGAAAGCGGCAACATGCTGGCTAAACAACTGGAGTATCTGGCTGGGGCCAGTGGCTCCGGACTGGTGGTGGGCGCGCGCGTGCCGATTGCGCTCACCAGCCGCGCTGAGGGGCCAACCAACCGGGTCGCCTCGGCACTTTTGGGCTTGATGGCCGCGCACAACGCACGCCGCAGCCAACCTCGAACCGCCTGGTAGGAACTTTCATGGCCATTCTTTCGGTGAATGCGGGCTCGTCCTCGCTCAAGTTTTCCCTCTACCCCCTGGTTAACACCCAAGTTCAGCCGCAAATTCTGTCGGGCCTGATCGAGGGCCTGGAGCCCGGTGGTGCGCCGCACATGAGCTGGACCTACCAGGGCCAGAATCAGGCGCGCGCGCTGGTGTTGGCTGATGGCCACATCTTTGCGCAGGCGTTGCTGAGTTTGCGCGACCTGTTGGCACAGTTGCCAGGGGTACCTGCCCTCACGGCAGTGAGCCATCGGGTAGTGCATGGTGCGGCCATGTACCGGGCCAGCATGCTGGTCACCGATGAGGTACTGGCCCAACTCACGCAATTCAACTCTCTGGCGCCGCTGCATCAGCCGCACAACCTGGAGGGGGTGCGCGCTTTCCGCGAGGCGTTCGCCGGTTTGCCGCAGGTGGCTTGTTTTGACACCGCCTTTCATGCCACCCTTCCCGAGGTGGATTTCCGTTTTGCACTGCCGCAAGAGCTTTATGAGCAGGGCCTGCGTCGCTATGGTTTTCATGGCCTGTCGTACCAATATGTGATGGGCACGCTGATGGAGTATTCACACCGTGCCCGGGGCCGAGCGCTGATGGCCCATCTGGGCAACGGTGCCAGCCTGTGCGCTGCGCAAGATGGCAAGAGCTGCGCGACCACCATGGGGTTTTCGGCGCTGGATGGTTTGATGATGGGCACCCGCACGGGCACGCTGGACCCGGGCGTGTTGTTGTATTTGCTCGAACAGGGCTGGGACCATGCCCGCCTGCAAAAGCTGCTTTACAAACAGAGCGGCCTGCTGGGCATGTCGGGCATTTCAGCAGACATGCGCCGTCTGCGCGCTGACCCCAGTGCCGCCGCCAAACTGGCCATTGATGCATTTACTTATCGGGTGGTGCGTGAAAGCGGTGCGTTGGTGGCTTGCATGCAGGGGTTGGATGTGCTGGCGTTCAGCGGTGGCATTGGCGAACACGACGTGACGCTGCGGGCAGAAGTCGGCCAAAAACTGGCTTGGCTGGGTGTGGCGATTGACCCGGTGCTCAATGCCAAGGCGACTGGCAGCGCCGTGATGGCGATTCACGCCCCAAGCAGTCAGGTCGAGGTTTGGGTGGTGCCTACCGATGAAGGTGTGATCGCCGCCCGGGAGGCCGCGACCTTGTTCAATCGGTGAGAGCGGGCATGCAACTGCAAGACATCCTGTACTCGCAGGGTTTCGGAACGCGACGTGTTTGCGCCGGGTTGATCCAGCAGGGGCTGGTTCAGGTTTATAAGGAAAATGACCCTCCAGCCCTTATACCCATTGGGCAGGCAGCTATGGAGATTGAAGCAATCAATTTGCGTTTCAGGGTTCAGGGGGTGGACTGGCACTACGCTGACAAGGCTTACATCCTGTTGCACAAACCCACGGCCACCGAATGTTCACAGAAGCCGTCGACCTACCCCAGCATCTATAGCCTGCTGCCAGCACCACTGCGCCAGCGGCCGCAAAAAGGCGCCGTGCAGGGTGTGCAGGCGGTGGGCAGGCTGGACCAGGACACCACCGGCATGTTGCTGCTGACCGACGACGGGCAGTTCATTCACCGCATGAGTTCGCCACGGCATCATGTGCCCAAGGTGTACGAGGTGACGGTCAAGCACCCGCTGGACGACAAGCAGGTGCAGCGTTTGCTGGCCGGCGTGGTGCTCGATGATGACCCCAAGCCGGTGCGTGCCGCTGCCTGCGAGGCGGTGTCTGAACATCATTTGCGTCTGACCCTGACCGAGGGCAAGTACCACCAGGTGAAGCGCATGCTGGCGGCTGTGGGCAACCGGGTGGAAGGGCTGCACCGCTCGCAGATAGGCGCTCTGCGCCTGCCAGATGACCTGCTTCCCGGCCAGTGGCGCTGGCTGGAGACCAGTGACCTGGCGCTGATCAACCCGACCGCCGCGCGCTGAAATTGTCGCGCCGCGGGAACCCGCCCATCATCTGGATGACATGCAGCGCTACGTTATGCTTGTGGCATGAATTTGCTGTTTGATTCGTTCTGGCGGGCTGTGCTGGACTGTTTCCGGCCACGGGTGATGCTGCTGTCTTTGGCGCCTTTGGTGCTGATGGCGGTGCTGTCTGCCACGCTGGGGGGGTTGTATTGGGATGTCAGCCTGGGCTGGGTGCGCGCAACCCTGGAGGCGTCCAGCATTGTCAGCGGTGTGTCTGGGTGGATGCAGACCCTGGGTCTGGGCGGCATTACCGCGTTTCTGGCGCCCTTGATCGTGATCGTGGCCGTCATGCCGGTGGTGGTGGTGTTGTCGTTGTTGTCCGTGGCCCTGCTCATGACGCCAGCGCTGACGTCATTTGTTGCAGCCAAACGTTTCCCGCTGCTGGAGTGCAAAGAGGGTGGTTCGCTGCTGCTGGGTTTGAGCTGGTCGTTGCTGTCCACTCTGCTGGCGTTGCTGGCGCTGCTGATCTCCATTCCCTTGTGGTTTATTCCCCCGCTGATTCTGGTCCTGCCGCCGCTGATCTGGGGCTGGCTCACCTATCGCGTGATGGCATTCGACGCGCTGGCCAGCCATGCCAGCGGTGAAGAGCGGCGGGAACTGTTTCGCCGCCATCGGCTCACGCTGCTGGGCATCGGGGTGTTTTGTGGCTACCTCGGCGCGGCGCCCAGTGTTATCTGGGCCTCGGGCGTGCTGTTTGCTGCGGCCTTTGTGGTGCTGGTTCCGCTGGGCATATGGCTCTACACCTGGGTTTTTGCGCTGTCTTCGCTGTGGTTTGCCCACTACTGCCTGGCAGCCCTGCAGGTGCTGCGGGATGAGTCTCAAGTGGTCGTTGCGCCGCAACCCCACGCGTTACCATTGAGCCATGAACCCAACTCCAACCCCTCAAGTGGCCTCTAGCCGACGGCCCGGTTTTCGCCTGATCATTGTGGGTGACGAAATTTTGTCGGGCAAGCGGGCCGACAAACACCTGGCCAAAGTCATCGAATTGCTCAAAGCGCGCGGCCTGCAACTGGACTCTGCCGAGTACGTGGGTGACGATCCGGATCGCATCACAGCAGTTTTGGCACGTGCTCTCGCCTCTGGCGATGTGGTGTTTTCTACCGGCGGTATCGGGGCCACGCCGGACGACCACACCCGCCACTGCGCCGCCCGCGCCTTGGGTGTGCCGCTGGCCCAGCATCCGGATGCCAAGACCCTGATCGAGCAGCGTATGCAGGAGATGGCCCGGGAGCAGGGCAAGGTGTATGACCCGCAGGCGCCAGACAACCTGCACCGCCTCAACATGGGTGTTTTTCCGGTGGGTGCATCGCTCATTCCCAATCCCTACAACAAGATCCCGGGTTTCAGTGTTGGTCAGGTGCATTTCGTGCCGGGATTTCCGGTCATGGCCTGGCCCATGATCGAGTGGGTGCTGGACACCTGCTACCCGCACTGGTTTCAGGTCCAGGCCTGGCTGGAGCGCTCGGTGATTGTTTTTGGTGCCATGGAGTCGACCCTGACCCCACTGATGGAGCAACTGGAAGCTGATTTCCCGGGCATCAAGGTGTTCAGCCTGCCCAGTGTGGACCATCCCGAATGGGGACGCCACATCGAACTGGGTGTCAAGGGCGCGCCCGGCCTGGTCAACCTGGCCTACAGCGCTTTGATGGCAGGTCTTCAGGCCTTTCAATTGAAACTGGGCCCGGAATTGGTGCGTGCCTGAGATGTTTATTTTGGTGCACTTCAACGCACTATTGTGGTGCATTTTTAACACAGTCAGGCGGGTGGCCTGTTAGCTTTCGCTAACGGCACGTTGAGGCGCGTTGGCGCCATCCAAAGTCAGTGCAAAATGATGAGCCTGTCTGGTGCGGTCTTTGTGCCCCAGGACTGGCACAAAACCTGCATTCACCCAGACAAACCTTTTCTCAACAGTAACCAGGAGTATTTGATGGCCAAGACCGTCGCAGACGTCATGAAGATGGTGAAAGACAACGAAGTCAAGTTTGTTGACTTCCGTTTCACCGATACACGTGGCAAGGAACAGCATGTGACCGTGCCGGTTTCGCATTTTGATGAAGACAAATTCTCCTCCGGCCATGCTTTTGACGGTTCATCCGTTGCTGGCTGGAAAGGCATCGAAGCCTCGGACATGCAACTCATGCCCGACCCCAATACCGCCAACATTGACCCCTTCTTTGAAGAAACCACGCTCTTCATGAGCTGTGACGTGATTGAGCCGACCGATGGCAAGGGTTACGAACGTGACCCGCGCTCGGTGGCCCATCGTGCTGAGGCTTACCTCAAGGCATCGGGCTTGGGAGACACGGCCTACTTCGGTCCAGAACCAGAATTTTTCCTGTTTGATGATGTTCGCTGGAACTCCGACATGTCGGGCTGTTTCTTCAAGGTGGACGACTACGAAGCACCGTGGAATTCCGGCAAGAAGATCGAAGGCGGCAACCGCGGCCATCGCCCCACCACCAA
The DNA here is from genome assembly GCA_002083775.1 of Rhodoferax ferrireducens. GTDB lineage: Bacteria > Pseudomonadota > Gammaproteobacteria > Burkholderiales > Burkholderiaceae_C > Rhodoferax > Rhodoferax ferrireducens_A. The sequence continues at coordinate 222,084 of MTEI01000001.1, forward strand.
GGGCGGCTACTTTCCGGTGCCTCCCGTGGACAGCACGCAGGACATGCGCGCTGAAATGTCATTGATTCTGGAAAGCCTGGGCATTCCGGTTGAAGTGTTCCACCACGAAGTGGCTTCACCTGGTCAGTGCGAACTGGGCACCAAGTTCAGCACGCTGGTTGAGCGCGCTGACTGGACGCAGGTGCTGAAATACGTTGTGCAAAACGTCGCCAACGCTTATGGCAAGACAGCCACTTTCATGCCCAAGCCCATCGTCGGTGACAACGGCAGCGGCTGCCACGTGCACCAGTCGGTCTGGAAAGACGGCAAAAACCTGTTCGCCGGTGACGGCTATGCCGGTTTGAGCGATTTCGCCCTGTACTACATCGGCGGCATCATCAAACACGCCCGCGCCCTGAACGCCATCACCAACCCCGGTACCAACAGCTACAAACGCCTGGTGCCAGGTTTTGAAGCCCCGGTGAAACTGGCTTACTCGGCCAAAAACCGCTCGGCATCGATCCGTATTCCTTACGTGGCCAACCCCAAGGGTCGCCGTGTGGAAGCCCGCTTCCCAGATCCGCTGATGAACCCCTACCTGGGCTTCTCGGCACTGTTGATGGCTGGTCTGGACGGCGTGGAAAACAAGATTCACCCCGGCGAAGCCGCCACCAAGGATCTGTACCATCTGCCACCCGAAGAAAACGCGCTGATCCCGACCGTTTGCCACAGCCTCGACCAGGCGCTGGAATGTCTGGACGCCGACCGTGGCTTCCTGACCAAGGGCGGCGTTTTCACCGATGGCCTGCTTGATGCCTACATCGAACTCAAGATGGGTGAAGTCACGCGCATGCGCATGGCCACCCATCCGATTGAGTTTGACATGTACTACTCGCTGTGATCGGTTGAAGAACCAGGTGCGTCAGACATGACCGCCTGGCCAATAAAAAAGGACGGCTTATGCCGTCCTTTTTTATGTGGGAAACTATACCGATGGGGTGGGCAATCGATGGCCGGTCACCCACCATGTCTGGTTTTGATTGAGTGAGTGAAATTCCTATGAAACGACTGTGGATGCTGGTGGCCTTGGTGGGCGCGGTGGCTGCCCCCAGCCGGGCCCAGGACGCGATTTACCGTTGTGGCAACGAATACACCAACACCAAGCCCGATGCGCGCTCCAACAAAAATTGCAAGCTGGTCGAGGGCGGTAACGTCACGGTGGTGCAGGGCACCCCTGTCCCCAAGACGTCCGCGCCAAAATCCAATGCATCGGCTGGCAGCAATTCGCCGCGCGTGGATGCCGCCCAGCAAAAGGCGCGTGATTCCGACATGCGCCTGATCTTGCAGGACGAGCTTAAAAAGGCCCAGGCCCGCCTGGAAGAGCTCAAAAAAGAATACAACAACGGCGAACCCGAAAAGCTGGGCCCGGAAACACGCAACTATCAGAAGTATCTGGACCGGGTGGCTGAACTCAAAGCTAACCTGGCGCGCACCGAAAGCGATATTGCTGGCATTCGCCGCGAAATCGATCGCCTGCCTGCCACGGGTGCACCGGCAGCGCGGTGAAGGCGTTCAACGCGACGTTGATGGAACATTCTCGTCCCAACACCATGACAGCTTCTGCGGCCACCAACGCCGAGCGCTACAAGGCTTTCGATTTGCTGGCCACGCTGGTGGCCGTGGTGCGTAGCGATGGTGACGTTTTGTTTGTCAATGCCGCCATGGAAGATGCGCTGGGCCTGTCGCGACGCATCATGGTGGGGGCGCATTTTCCCGATTGTTTTACCCAGCCGGATCATTTGCGCACCATTCTGAAAAGCGTCGGTGGCAACGATTTTTCGGCCTTGCGTTACGACGCGTCGCTGTTGCGTGTCAGCCGTGACACGCTGCCGGTGCATGTGATTGTGACCCTGAACGAAGGTCCGGAAATCATTGTTGAACTGCTGCCGCTGGAGCAGCAAGCCCGGCAAGACCGCGAGGAGCGTCTGGCCGAGCAGGCCTTGGCCAACAAGGAGCTGATCCGCAACCTGGCGCACGAAATCAAGAACCCGCTGGGTGGCATTCGGGGTGCCGCGCAGTTGCTGGAGATGGAACTGGCCTCGCCAGACCTCAACGAATACACCCAGGTCATCATCCATGAAGCGGACCGGTTGCAGTCGCTGGTGGACCGGCTTCTGGCGCCGCACCGCAAGGCGCATGTGGTGGGTGACGTGAACATTCACGAGGTGTGCGAGCGCGTGCGTTCGCTGATCCTGGCCGAATTCCCCAAGGGCCTGGACGTGGTGCAAGACTACGATACCTCCATCCCCGAGTTTCGCGGTGACCGCGAGCAGCTCATCCAGGCGCTGCTGAACATTGCCCACAACGCCTGCCAGGCCCTGGCCGAGCGTATGGCCCAGGGCGAGGCCCGCATCACTTTTCGCACCCGGGTGGCGCGTCAGACCACGTTTGGCAAACAGCGTTACCGGTTGGCATTGGAATTGCATGTACTGGATAACGGGCCTGGTGTGCCAGACTCGATCAAGGACCGCATTTTTTATCCGTTGGTGTCCGGGCGCGAGGGAGGGTCCGGGCTGGGTCTGACATTGGCGCAAACCTTTGTCCAGCAACACCAAGGTCTGATCGAGTGTGACAGTGCGCCCGGATTGACGGATTTCAAAATACTGATTCCTCTGCCCTGAGCTGCAGAACGGCGCGCCGCAAGGCGTTCTGTACCCGGCCAGAGTTGGGTGCTTAACGAGGTGACCAAACGATATGAAGCCTATCTGGATTGTTGATGACGACCAGTCCATCCGCTTCGTGCTTGAAAAAGCGCTGCTGCGTGACAACCTGCCCACACGCAGCTTTACCAATGCCCGCGATGTTTTAGCCGCACTGGCTGACGACAACGACCGGGGTCCGCAGGTGTTGGTGAGCGACATCCGCATGCCGGGGGGCTCCGGGCTGGATCTGCTGGAGAAGGTCAAGGCCAAGTTGCCTGGCCTGCCGGTCATCATCATGACCGCGTACTCTGACTTGGACAGTGCCGTGTCAGCGTTTCAGGGCGGAGCGTTTGAATACCTGCCCAAGCCGTTTGATTTGCCCAAGGCGGTCGAGCTGATTCGCCGCGCGGTGGAAGAAAGCCAGCGCGAAGAGGTGGCCGAAGAGCTCACCGCTGACGCGCCTGAGATGCTCGGGCAGGCGCCCGCCATGCAGGATGTGTTTCGTGCTATCGGGCGCTTGAGTCAAAGCAACGTCACGGTGATGATCACCGGCGAGTCGGGCTCGGGCAAAGAACTGGTGGCCCGAGCACTCCATAAGCATTCACCCCGCGCCAATGGGCCGTTTGTTGCTATCAATACAGCTGCAATCCCGAAAGATTTGCTGGAGTCTGAGCTGTTTGGCCATGAACGCGGTGCCTTCACCGGCGCGCAAACCATGCGCCGTGGCCGTTTTGAGCAGGCCGACGGTGGCACGCTTTTTCTGGATGAAATCGGCGACATGCCGTTTGATCTGCAAACCCGGCTGCTGCGGGTGCTGTCTGACGGGCACTTTTACCGCGTGGGCGGTCACGGGGCGGTCAAAACCAATGTGCGGGTGATCGCCGCCACGCACCAGAACCTGGAACAACGTGTTAAAGAAGGTGTGTTCCGCGAGGATTTGTTTCACCGCCTCAATGTCATTCGGCTGCGCCTGCCTGCGCTGCGTGAACGGCGCGAAGATATTCCTGCCCTGACGCGGCACTTTTTGCAACAAAGTGCGGCGCAATTGGGCGTGGAGCCCAAGCGCATTTCTGAGGCGGCGCTGGTCTACTTGAGCGAATTCGGTTTTCCTGGCAACGTGCGACAACTTGAGAACATTTGTCATTGGCTGACCGTGATGGCACCAGCCCAATTGATCGAGCCCAAGGACTTGCCGCCCGAGGTGGACGTGGCAGCCCACGTTGGCCACCCTGCACCCGTTGGTGCCATTCGCCCGGTGGAGCCGGTGTCGTCGTTCCCGGCAGGGCTGGCTGAAGCGCCTATCCGCGCGGGCGTTGCATCACAGGCCACGCCTTTGGCCGGGTCGCTGATGGATGATGCCGAGTTGCGCGCAGGTGAAGCACCGTCAGCACAGGTTGCCATGTCCACCTGGGAACTGGGACTGGACGCTGACGCCCATGCGCTGCTGGCCACGGACCGCTGTGATGTGTGGGACGAGCTCACCCGCCGCTTCGAGTCGCGCCTGATCCTGGCGGCGCTCGCCAGTACACGCGGTCGGCGGATTGAGGCCGCCCAGCGGCTGGGCATTGGCCGCAACACCATCACCCGCAAGATTCAGGAGCTTGGGCTGGAGTGAGCCCTCGGGGCGCCTGGGTCATCGGGTGTTGGGGGGTCTTTGCAGATCTGTGGACAATCGCCTGCGTCACCGACCACGTCAAGGAGAGTTCCATGTCAGCACAATACCAAACCATCACCCTGGGGGGCGGCTGCTTCTGGTGCACAGAAGCGGTTTACGTCAAGGTCAAGGGCATCTTTGACGTGGAGTCTGGCTACTGCAACGGCCATGTCCAGCGGCCCAGTTACGAGCAGATCTGTACGGGTCAGACCGGCCACGCCGAGGTTGTCAAACTGGTGTTCGATCCGGCGCTGATCAGTCTGCGCGACATTCTGGAAATCTTCTTCGTCATCCACGATCCGACCACCCTCAACGCGCAGGGCAACGACCACGGCACCCAGTACCGCAGCGGCATCTATTTTTCCAGCCCGCCGCAGCAACAGGTGGCACAGGTAGTGCTGGACGAGTTGGAAGCCAGTGGTACTTACCGCCGCCCCATCGTCACCGAACTGCTGCCTTTAAGCAACTATTGGCCCGCCGAGGGCTATCATCAGGATTACTTTGCCCGCAACCCGCACCAAGGTTACTGCCTGGCTGTGGCAGCACCCAAGGTGGCCAAATTCCGAAAGACCTTTGCCCGGCTGGCGCTGGATTAGCCCGACGCCCAGCCGCCACCTGCAGCCGTCTGCGCCTTGGAGATAGTGGAAAATGGCTTTCGCCGCATGCCCATCGAGAAAGTGACGCCATGGACCTGAAAAGCCTGATTGACGAGCCCAGCAAGCTGCCCACCATCCCGAAGGTGGGGCAGCAGCTCATTGCCAGTTTCAGCTCGGAAGATGTGTCTGTGACCGACATCGCCCACCAGCTGGCGGCTGACCCGGCGCTGAGCGCCAAACTGCTCAAGCTGGCCAATTCTGCTTATTTTCATGTGTCGCGCACCATTGGCACCGTCGATGCAGCGCTACAAATGCTGGGTTTGGTGATGGTGCGCAACCTGGTGCTGGGCAGCAGCGTGGCGGGTGCCTTTCGCAACACCACCGGTATTGATCTGCCCCAGTTCTGGCGCTACAACCTGTACACCGCCTGCACCGCGCGCTGGTTGGCGAATCGCACCGCGGTCAATTCAGACCGGGTTTTTGCCCTGGCCTTGTTACATGCCATTGGCCAGCTGCAAATGCATGCCATCATGCCGCAGGCCATGGCGCCGCTAGACCAGCAGATGGGCGTGCTGGCGCCTGGCCGGGCGCAGTTTGAGCAGCAGACCCTGGGTTTCAACTATGGCGATGTGTCTGCCGAACTGGCCCAAGCGTGGAATTTTCCGCTGCCCATGACCGAGGCGCTGCGCCATATTGCGCGTCCGCTGGCGGCACCCGAGTTCCTTGAAGCCTCGGCGCTGGTGCATCTGGGGGCTTGGCGTGCACGCGCTGAAGTGCTGGGCTGGACTGACGCCGAGCAACTGGCCAGCTACCCGGCCGAGGTGGGCGAGCGGTTGTACCTGCAGCCCAACTGGACACCGGTGTTGGCTGCCCACGCACACCCAGATCAGCGCCAGCCAGTGATGCCGCCAATGGCCGAGCTGACGGAAGGTCTGGAAGCACTTTTTGAGTGATCAGGCAGACCGCGATCGGTCTGTCTGGTTGTTGTCTCCCTGCCATGAGGCCAACCCGGTCGGGCCATGGGCCCGGCAGCACCCAACGCGTCCTTCATTGGAGAAAGCAACACCATGCAACTCAAGCAACTGATTGACCAGCCCAGCAAGCTGCCCACCATCCCCAAAGTGGGCCAGCAGCTCATTGCCACATTTGGCGATGAAGACGTTGCCATCAGCGATGTGGCTGCCCAGCTGGCGCTTGACCCGGTGCTGAGCGCCAGGCTATTGCGGCTGGCTAACTCGGCGTTTTTCCACGTCTCGCACACCATTGGTACGGTTGAGGCCGCCTTGCAGATTCTGGGGCTGGTGATGGCCCGCAACCTGGTCATTGGCACCAGCGTGGCAGCGGCGTTCAAGACCACGCCGGGCCTGGACCTGCGGCAGTTCTGGCGCTACAACCTGTACACCGCCTGTGCCGCGCGCTGGCTGGCCAGCCGGGCTGATGTGGATGCCGATGTGGTTTTCACACTCGGTGTGATGCACGGCATTGGTCAGCTGCACATGCAAACGGTGATGCCTGACGAGCTGGTGGACCTGAACCGGCAGATGAGCATTCTGGACGCAGGCCGGGCCCAGCGCGAACTGGAGATCTTCGGTTTCCATTACGGCGACGTGTCTGCCGAGCTGGCGCGGGTATGGAAGTTTCCGCAGCCGTTGGTGGATGCCCTGCGCCATGTGGCCCAGCCCTTGGCGCCGCCCAACTTCTCGGACCTCGCCGCGTGGGTGCATATGGGCTCATGGCATGCCCGCGTCCATGTGCTGGACCTGCGTGAGAAGGAGCAGCTGGCCAGCTACCCGGCTGAAGTGGGGCGGCGGCTGTATCTGGCGCCCAACTGGACACCGGCATTGGCCGAACGCGCGCATCACAATGCCAGCATGCTCATGCCGCCCCTGGTGGAGCTGACCGATGGCCTGGAGGCCATGTTTGATTGACTTGATGGCAACCTGACCCAATCGGCGTGTTGACCTGGGTCAATTGACCTGTATCAAATCCCAGTAGCCCTAAAATCGTGCGGCTGGATTGCGCCGCGCGCAACATCTGCCAGCCGTGTTGTCTACCCACCCTTGAGCCTGTCAGATCGGGCTTGACCCTGCCCTTGAGAGCTTGTCATGACCACTGTTTGCCTCAGCATTTTCCACTTTGAATCCGGCCTGGACCGGTTGTGGGTCATTGGCCAGATGGCCTATGCGCGCGCGCCCTTGTCGCGCATGCCTGATCTGCAGTTTTACAAACTGCTTGGCTCGGGTACCGGTGAAGGCTTCACCCCCAAGCCGAATACGGCCGTCTGGGGCATCTTCACCGTCTGGCCGGACGAGGCCACGGCGCGCCGACACCTGGCGGATGAACCCCTGTTCAAGAAATGGCGTGCCAAGGCCGACGAACACTGGACCTGCTTTCTCAACCCGATTGCCGCCAAAGGCATGTGGGGCGGCAAGGTGCCTTTCACCTCCGATAAATACGACTCCAACGCCACACCGGAAGGCCCGATCGTGGCGCTGACCCGCGCGCAGGTCAAACTGGGCGCTGCCACCCGCTTCTGGAGCCGGGTGCCCAATATCTCGCAAATGGTCGGGGCTGACCCGAATGTGGTGTTCAAGATCGGCATGGGCGAGACACCGCTGTTCTACCAGATGACGTTTTCCATCTGGCCCGACGGCGAGAGCATGGCCGCCTTTGCCCGCGGCAACACCTACCATGGTCAGGCCATCAAGTCGGCCTTCAGTGAGAAGTGGCTGGTGGAGTATTTCTTTGCCCGCTTCCGGCTGTTGGGCACCGAAGGCAGCTGGCAGGGCAAAGACCCGCTGGCGGGTCTGGCCAAGGCCAAACCTGTCAAACAACCTGAAGTGGTCAAAGAGCTTGAGCCCGCTTGAGGTTTAAGCATTTCAGGCCTCTAGCCCATATGTAAAAAGGGCTAGTAGCTATTGATTCAATAGCATCTGAGGACTTGGTCCCCAAGCTCAGTTGCGCTTCATGCCTTCGGCCAGTTGCGTGATGTTGTAGCGCATCATGGCAAGGTAAGTGCTGCCGGGCGCGTTGGGGCCCGAAAGTGCGCCGGTGTAGAGCTTGGCACCCACCTTCACGCCCGATTCCTGGGCGACCTGGGCCAGCAACTGTGTGCTGCTGTTGTTTTCTGGAAAGATCGCCCGGATTTTGTCCTTGCGGATCTGCGCGATGAGTTGCGCCACCGCTTTGGCACTGGGCTCTGCCTGGGTTGAGACGCCTTGCGCGGCCAGAAATTGAATCTGGTAACGCGCCCCCAAGTAGTTGAACGCCTGATGGCCGGTAATCACCTTGCGTTGTGCTGCGGGTACTGGCGCAAAGGCCGCTTTGGCAAAGTCGTCCAGCGCTTGCAGTTCCTTCAGATAGGCTTCGCTATTGCGTTTGTAGCTATCGGCCCCTGCTGGATCGAGTTTGGCGAGGGCTTTGGCGATATTTTTGACGTAAACCATCACCTGGGTCGGATCTTGCCAGGCATGGGGATCGGCGTCACCGTGATCATGGTCATCGTCGTGGTCATCATCATGCTGGACCGCCCGGCTTTTGGGGGACGGGCGGGTCTTGATGCCATCACTGGCGATCAGCGTGGCACCTTTGTAGCCAGCCGCCTGGGTCAGCTTTTTCGCCCACGGCTCAAAGTGCAAGCCGTTCAGCACCAACAGGCGCGCCCCCAGGATGGTTTTGGCATCTGCCGGGCTGGGTTCAAACGCATGGGCATCGGCGTCGATGCCAATCAGGGTGCTGACCTGCACCCGCTCGCCGCCCACCACTTTCACCAGATCGCCCAGGATGCTGAAGCTGGCCACCACTGGCAGCGGCGGTGTGGTCTGGGCCTGGGCCAGCAGGGAGGTTGCACTGAGTGCGGCCAGGGCACCCGTGGTGAGAACTTTCAGGGCGAGGCGTTTGCTCGGGGTCATCATGGAGGTCCTTTCGGGGAGTTAGCGTGGAACAACTTTCACTTCCTGAGGATGGCCAGAGTCCGTGAAAGTAAAAAAAAAAAGAGGGTCAAGCCACACGGTGCGGGCGCTTGAGCAGTTGGGGTAGCCAGCCGCCGGGTGAAATCAGCAGCGAGGCCAGGTACAGCGCGCCCGCGCAGCCAATAATGGTGGGTCCGCTGGGGGTGTCCAGGTGGTAAGACAGCAGCAGCCCGGCCAGGCTGGCCAGCATGGCTTGTGCGCTGGCATTGATCAGCTGGGCGCTCAGGTGGTCGTGCCAGAGCCGGGCTGACACGGCGGGCAGCATCATCAAACCCACTGCCATCAGCGTGCCCAGGGTCTGAAAACCTGCCACCAGGTTCAGCACCACCAGCACCAGAAAACCTTGCTGCCAAACCCAGCCGCGCCCGCCGGTGGCACCCATGTACACGGGGTCGAAGGTTTCCAGCACCAGCCCGCGGTAGCCTGCGGCCAAGCCCAACAGGCTGACACTGGTCACCCCAGCCACCAGCAGCAGGCCGGGCCGGTCCACCCCCAGCGTGCTGCCAAAAAGAATCTGCAACAGGTCCAGCTGGCTGCCTTGGCGTGAGATCAACGCCACCCCCAGCGCTAGCGCCAGCAGGTACAGCGCGGCCAGGCTGGCGTCTTCCTTGAGCTGGGTGGAGCGGCTGATCAGCCCCGCCAGCCCGGCCACCAGCAAACCCGCCACCACGCCGCCGGTGGCCATGGCGGTGAGCGACACCCCAAACAGCATGAAACCCACCGCCACACCGGGCAGCACCGCGTGGCTGAGTGCGTCGCCCAGCAGGCTCATGCGCCGCAGCGTCAAAAACACGCCCAGCGGTGCCGCGCTGAGTGACAGCGCCAGGGTGGCCACCAGCGCCCGGCGCATGAAGGCAAAGTCGGCAAACGGGCCAATCAAGGTGTCCCATAGTGTTTGGTAGGCCAGCATCATGGTGGGCTGGTTCGCTCGGCTTGGCGGGTGCTGTTGGCTACCAAGGCAGGTGCCGCCTCATCGGTGTGGCAGATGTCTGCGTTGTCGTCCCAAGCCTCCGCCAGCATCCGCGCGCGGTGCAAATGTGCCGGGGTGAGCACCTGCGCGGTGTCGCCCCAGGCCACCAACTCGCGCGCCAGCAGCGCGGTTTGCGGGAAGTGCGCACGCACCTGTTCGTCGTCGTGCAACACCGCCACCACCGTGCGGCCTTCGGCATGCCACTGGTGGATGAGGTCCAGCAAAGCGGCGGTGGTGCGCGAATCCATGGCGTTGAAAGGTTCGTCGAGCAGAATCAGATCCGCGTCCTGCACCATCAACCTGGCAAACAACACGCGCTGTAGTTGCCCGCTGGAGAGCGACCCCACCGTGCGCTGCTCAAACCCGGCCAGCCCAACGCGGGTGATGGCCGTGGCCACCCGCTGGCGCAGTTCAGGTCCGATGCGGCCCCAGGCACCGGCCATGCTCCAGCAGCCCAGCAGCACGCAGTCCACCACCGACAGCGGAAAACTGCGGTCAATCTCGGTGAGCTGTGCCAGATAAGCCATGCGTTCGCGCGGCGCGTTCACTGTGACCCGGCCACCGGCCGGGCGCAGCAGGCCCATGATGCTTTTGAGTAGCGTGCTCTTGCCCGAGCCGTTGGGTCCGATCACCGCCGTGAGCGAACCGCGCGCAAAGCTGCCGCTGATGTGGTGCAGCGCCGGGTGTTGGCGGTAACTCACCGTCAGGTTGTCCACCGTCACCATGGTGCAGCCTCCACACTGGCCCAGGCCACGGCCAGCCACAGCAACAGCAGCACCGGCAACACCGCCAGCACCCGTAGCCAGGCCGGCCAGGCCAGCACGCTGGTGATTGGCTGGGCGGTCAGCGGGGCGGGGTGGGCGGTAGCGTGTGAGGCGTGAGCGGCGTGAGCGTGATCCGCGTGGCTGTGGACGGCATGCACCTGCCTGCCTTGCGTGGGCGGGGTGGAGCGGGGCAACGGGGCGGGCGGCAAGTGGGGTTTGTTCATTTTGCAACTCAATTGCGGTATAGTTTATCGCAATTGAGTTGCATCAGATGTTTAATGCAACTCGATTGCGATAATAAGTTTTTTCAAGGTGGTATTTCCCGATGGTTATTTCTGCCAACCCGGCGCAACCCGACCCGATCGACGCCCTGCTGTCGGCCCACGGCTTGCGCCGCACGGCCACTGCGCGGCTGGTGCTGGGCTGGTTTCTGGCGCACCCCGACACCAGCTACACCCACGCGCAGTTGCAGGCGGCTTTGCAGGGCGGCGAGCCGACTGGTGGCAGCACGCTGGACCGGGTCACGTTGTACCGCCTGATCGACCGGCTGACGCAGGTGAGCCTGTTGTTATGCCGGGTGGATGCCAACCGGGTGCGGCGTTACCAGGCCATGCCCGAGAGCGTGAAGGCCATGCCGCACTTTGAATGCCAGACCTGCCACCGCGACAGCCCGCTCACCAGCGCCCTGCAGGGCAACGCGTTCGACCTGGAAGCCGCCGCGCAAAACGCCCTGCAGGCACTCAAGGCACTCGGTTACGAAGGGCTGAGTCTGGACCTGGCGGTGCGCGGCGTGTGTGCCGACTGCGCCAGCGCCGCCGCCGCCCAGGCCAAGACCCCGGCATGATCCAGACGCGTGGCCTGGCTTACCGCTACCCCGGCGGTGCGCTGCTGCGTTTTCCGGATGTGGACGTGCCACAAGGCACGGTGCTGCTGCTCAGCGGCCCGTCGGGTTGCGGCAAATCCACCTGGCTGGCGCTGGTGGCGGCGCTGGTGCCCCCGACTGAAGGTACGCTGCAGGTGGCCGGGCAAGCTTTGGATGCTCTTAAAAACAGTGCTGCTGACGCATGGCGGGCAAGGGCTGTGGGCTTTTTACCGCAGAAGCTGCATTTGAGCGCCGCGCTCAGCGTGCAGCAAAACCTGGCCATGGCGCAGTGGGCCAGTGGCGTGGCGCAAGACCCGGTACGCATCCGCGATGCCCTGACCAAACTGGGTGTGGCCGAGCTGGCGACACGCTTGCCCTCGCAGCTCTCGGGTGGGCAGGCGCAGCGCGTGGCGCTGGCGCGTGCGGTGCTGTTGCAGCCGCAAGTCATCCTGGCCGACGAGCCCACCGGCAGTCTGGACGACGCCGCCGCGGCTGACGCGGTGCATCTGCTGCTGGTCACCGCCCAAACGCAGGGTGCCACGCTGGTGATTGCCACGCACGATGCACGGGTGGCCCGGCTGATCCCGCCAAAGCTTCATGGTCAAAACGGCTTTCAGCCCTTATACCTAAAGGGCTAAAAGCTATGGTAAGCGCAGCATGAAAACACTCAGTTTTGCCTGGCACTACCTCTGGTCACGCCCGTTGGGTGCGGCGCTCAATGTGTTACTGCTGGCGCTGGGCCTGGCCTCCATCACTTTTTTGCTGCTAGTGGCGCACCAGCTTGGCCGCGCCTTTGACCGCGACCTGGCGGGCATCGACGTGGTGGTGGGTGCCAAAGGCAGCCCGATGCAACTCATCTTGAGCGGTGTACTGCACATCGACGTGCCGCCGGGCAACGTTCCGCTGGCTGCGGTCAGGGAACTGGAAAAGCACCCGATGGTGGCCAGCCTGATCCCGATCAGCCTGGGCGACAACTTCCAGAGTTACCGCATCGTCGGCACCAGCACCGCCTACATTGACCTGTACCACGCCCAGATGGCGCGAGGCCAGCGCTGGACCCAGCCGATGCAGGTGGTGTTGGGCGCTACCGTGGCGCGCAAGCTGGGCCTGCAACTGGGCCAGACCTTTGTCGGCGCGCACGGGCTGGGGGCTGGTGGCCACCTGCATGGCGACAGCGCCTACGCCGTGGTCGGCATCCTGCAGCCCAGCGGCAGCGTGCTGGACCGGCTGATCCTGACCGACGCCGCATCCGTCTGGAAGGTGCACGAGGACTACACCGCGCAAGACGACGAAGACCGCGCCGCCATGGCGGAAGAACGCGAGATCACGCTAGCGCTGGTGCGCTACACCACCCCGATGGCGGCGCTGACCTTCCCGCGTTTTGTCAACACCAGCACCGAGATGCAGGCCGCTGCCCCGGCGCTGGAGGTGACGCGCCTGCTGCACATGCTGGGCCTGGGCACCGACGTGCTGCGTGCCTTTGCCGCCGTGTTGCTGCTCACCGCCGGTTTGAGCGTGTTCATTGCGCTATGGAGCGCGGTGCGCGAGCGCCAGGCTGATCTGGCGCTGCTGCGCATGCTGGGTGCGCCACCAGCGCGGGTGGCGGCGTTGTTGTTGAGCGAGGCGCTGTGGCTGGGCCTGCTGGCCGCCGTGTTGGGTTTACTGCTGGGGCAAATCATGACCACCGCGCTGGGCTGGTTTTTGCAACTGGACACCAGCCTGCTGGTGGGCGGCTGGGTCTGGCCGCTGGAGTTGGCTTGGGTGCCGCTGGTGGCATTGGCGGTGTCACTGGGCGCGGCACTGTTGCCCGCTTGGGGCGCCTACCGCGTCAGCGTGCTGGAACTCTTGCAGGGCCGCTGAAGTCTGAGCCATCATGGTTGAACGCTTGCCCCGGCGCATAAAGAATATGCTTGTCGTTGCGTGCGTGAGTCGCCATCCCTGCGGCCTTCAGCAACCCGATCATCAATTTTTCCACGCTTCAATTGACAGGAGCTTATATGCCAAATCGCCTTCTAGCCCTTATTCTGACTGGGCTAACAGCTACTCTTAGCGTAGCTGCCCAGCCCACCCTGGACAAAGCCACCCAGGAGGACATCGCCCGCCACCGGGCCATGGCCGTGGCACACGAAAACGCCGCCAAGTGCCTGGAAGCAGGCAAAAGCGACGAGGTGTGCGAAAAGCAGTTGCAGGTGGAGTGCAAGGGCCTGGCCGTCGGCAAGTTTTGTGGCATGAAGCACACGCACTAATATGCGCCTTTTGATCAAGGAGCTGGGCATGATCTGCAGAGTTTTCAAGCTGCTAAAGCGCGCAGCCGGGGTGCTGCTGGCGCTGGCATTGCTTGGCCCGGGTTTGAGCAACGGCGCGCTGGCGCAACTGAGTTCACCCGTGCCAGACGGCGTGCCCGGTGGTCTGCCCGCTGGCAGCGGCCCCGGTGTGCACAGCCCCTATAGCCCGTTTGCCCCGTTGCCTGACCGCAACGATGTGCTGCCGTGGTCGCTGTTGTCGGATGTCAAGGTGCAGGTGGTCAACCAACGTGTACTGCCGGTGTTCTCGGCCACGGTCCTGGCGCTCAATAACAAGCTGCAGCGGGTGCAGGGCTTCATGATGCCGCTGGCCCCGGGCGAGCGGCAAACGCACTTTTTGCTGACCTCGGTGCCGCTCACCTGTTCGTTCTGTACCCCCGGCGGGCCCGAGAGCATGATCGAGGTCAGGACCAAAACCCCCATTAAATACACCCTGGAGCCGGTGGTGGTGGAGGGCACGCTGGCGGTGCTGGCCGACGACGGCTACGGTTTGTATTACCGCATGGCCGATGGCAAGGCCGTCAAATAGCCAGACCAGACTGGCGCAGATATCGGCACGAATATGGGCTAAATTTGATCCAAGTCAGGTTTAATGAGGCAAGCTTGATGCACAGTAGCGCACTTAAGCCGTTTCTTATTGACAAGTTGAACTTCAAGGACAAGCAACATGAAAGCACTTCAAGACCTTTTCTCCACTGACTACGGCATCATGAGCATCATCGGCATCATCATGATGGTGGGTGGTCTGGGCTACGCCTATGTGGTGCTGAAGAAAAAAATGGCTGAAACCGGCGACCAGCCTCGCAAGTAAATTCTTGGTACGACCTGCGGGCAGCTTGCCCGTGAAGGTCTTTCTGCATTTCCCAAAACCACCTTCGCCTGTGCGGGGGTGGTTTTTGTGCTTTCTCAACCCTTTGTTTGATCCAGACGCCCCCGCCCGATGACCAGCCCTGTTGTTTCTGCCTTGCTGCCGGTGGTGTTTTTGATTGCTATTGGCTTCATAGCTGGCCGGGCAGGTTTCATAAGGGCTGAGGCCACCAAAGACTTGTCAAACTTGGTGTTCATGGTGCTGACGCCGGCGCTGCTGTTTCGCACCATGAGCACGGTGCATGTGGAGCAACTCAACTTCAAACCGGTGGCGATGTACTTTGCCGCAGCGCTGCTGCTGTTTGGCACGGTGCTGCTGTGGCAGCGCCTGAACTGCCGCGCGGCAGTGCTGGCACTGGCCGCCTCGTTCAGCAACACGGTGATGATCGGTATCCCGCTGATTGGCCTGGCCTACGGGCAGGCGGGACTGGTCACGCTGTTCACCCTGATCTCGGTGCATTCGCTGGTGCTGCTGACCTTGGCCACGGTGGTGCTGGAATTGCTCAGCGCACGGGCCGAACGCAGGGCAGGGCAGGGTGGCCAGCGGCACATGGCGCTCACCGTGCTGTCGGCTATCAAGGGGGGCATCATCCACCCGGTGCCGCTGCCCATCCTGATTGGCCTGGCGTTTGCGCAGACCGGGCTGGTGCTGCCCGAGGTGGTAGACCGCCCGCTGCAATTGCTGGGTAACGCCTTTGGTCCGGTGGCGCTGGTGCTGGTCGGCGCGATGCTGACGCAGGTGAAGATCGGCACCCACCTCAAGGGCGCGCTGGGTCTGAGCCTGCTGAAAAACCTGGCCTTGCCTTGCCTGATGGCGGCGCTGGGGCTGGGTTTTGGCATGACTGGCCTGCCGCTGACGGTGATGATCGTCACCGCGGCATTGCCCATGGGTGCCAATGTGTTCCTGTTTGCCCAGCGCTACGAGGTGGCGCAAGAGCTGGTGACCGCCAGTCTGGCCGTGTCCACCGTGCTGGGGTTGCTGACCGTCACCCTGGTGATGGCATTGGTGGGGTGATTGGGGTAAGGTCGCAGCCTATGAAGCCCAACCCACTCCCGCCACCCAGCCCCCAAGAGATTGAGCTCAAACTGAGTTTGCCTCTGGCGGACCCCAAGCTTCTGAGCCAACAACTGTCACGCGTGCCCGTGTTGTTGCGACGCAAGCCCTCGCACCAGAGCCTGCACAACATTTACTACGACACGCCAGACCAGCAACTGCGCCAGCAGCGCGCCGTGCTGCGGCTGCGGCGCGTGGGCGGCGAGGCGGCGCCACGCTGGCTGCAAACCTTCAAGACCGGCGCCAGTGACACCTCGGCGCTGAGCCAGCGTGGCGAATGGGAAAGCCCGGTGGACGGTGCTGCCTTGTCCCGCCAGGCGCTGCCAGCCACACCCTGGTCTGATATCGACGCCGATGGCCGCCTGTTTGCGGCCCTGGCGCCGTGTTTTGTGACTGCGTTTGAGCGTACCCTTTGGCTGGTGCGCCGGCGTGATGGCAGTGTGGTGGAAGTGGCGCTGGATCTGGGCCAGATTGAAGCCAACTGCCAAACCACACCCTTGTGTGAGCTGGAGCTGGAGCTCAAAGCCGGGCAACCCAAGGCCTTGTTCGACATCGCACAGGACATTGCGCGCACGGTGGCCGTCATGCCCGCCCACATGAGCAAGGCCCAGCGCGGTTTTTTGCTGGCCCAAGGCGAACTGAATCAACCGTACCGCGCCCAACTGCCACCCTTGGCCCGTCAGACACCGGTGCTGCGGCTGGCGCAACAGGTGTTGCGCAGCGCGCTGGCGCAGTTCACCCATAACCTGGAGAGCCTGCTGGTCTCGGACGACCCCGAGCTGGTGCACCAGGCCCGCGTCGGCTGGCGGCGTTTCAAAAGTGCGCTGCGTTTGTTCAGGAAGTTTTTCCCGGTGGCGGTACCAGCGCCTTCAGAGGCGTTGCTCAGCCTCCTGGAGGGCATGGGCGAATTGCGTGATCTGGATGTGGCACGCACCGCGACCTTGCCTGCCCTGGCGGATGCATTTGCCCTGGGGGACGCGCAGCGCACCCAGTCCTGGCAAACCATGATGACCGTTCTGACACGGGCCGCCAGCCAGCAGCGCGCCAAGGTTCGCCAAACGCTGCAAACACCGGCCACAGGCGCCAGTCTGCTCGCCATGGTGCAGTGGCTGGAAGAGCTTGCAGCCCACAAGCAGGTGATGCCAGGCCCCGGCGTGTCATTGCGACAGTGGTCCAAGCAACGGATGCAACGCCTGAGCCAACAACTGGACGACGCGCGTCGGGTGGCCAACACCCCACAGCAGTGGCATCGGGTGCGCATTCTCGCCAAACGGCTGCGTTATGGCAGCGAGAACCTGCACGACGTGTTACCTCAGCGGCTGGCCAGGCAGGGTGTGCAGCAGGCTGCGGCCCTTCAGGACAGCCTGGGTGCGGCGCGCGACATGGCACACATCAGCCACTTGGTGGCGGTGCTGGACTGGCCCGCAGACGTGAAGGAATTCTTGCGCGGCGTCGTGGTGGGGGCCGGGCGGTGATAGTCAGCGCCGCTCAATCAAGGTGCCAGACGCTCCCTAAGCCATAGCGCTTCGCCCTTATTCTGATTGGGCTGCAGGCAATATTTGAGCCTGTCATGCAAGCGGCTTTTACGTCCTTGCCAAAACTGCCAGGTGTCGGGCTTGAGGCGGTAGCCACCCCAATGCGGTGGCCGAGGTGGTTGCAGCAAAAACTGCGCGCCGTAACGTGCAGCGTTGGCCACCAGTACGCCACGCCCGCTGATCACCTGGCTTTGCGGGCTGGCCCAGGCGCCGATGCGGCTGTCGAGTGGGCGACTGTGAAAGTAGGTGTCGCTCTCGGCGTCGCTGACCTTTTCCACCAGGCCCTCAATGCGCACCACGCGTTCCAGCTCCACCCAATGAAACTGCAGAGCGGCATAGGGGTTGCCCGCCAGCTCCTGGCCCTTCTGCGATTCGTAATTGGTGTACCAGACGACGCCGCGCGCGTCGAACCCCTTGATCAGCACCACGCGGGTGCTGGGGCGCAGGTTGCTGCCCACGGTGGCGAGCGTCATGGCATTGGGCTCGGGCACTTGGGCGCTGATGGCTTCACCCAGCCACTGTTCAAACTGTTTCAGGGGGTCGGCGTGAGAGGCGTCTTCGTTGAGTTCGGCGCGCTCGTAGCTTTTGCGTAGGTTGGCAAGATGGGTCATCGGCTCAGTATAAAGAAACAGGCACAACGGGCACTGGCCAAGCGTCAGCTTTGCGGTGGGGTCTGCTTTTACAATGCCGCCAGTCTATTTACAAGGAGTTTGACTGATGTCTTCAGAAGCTGACGAAAACCAGGGCCGGGTTCTGGGTGTGGTGTTTGGGGTGATTGCGCTGGTGATCGCGCTGGTGATTGGTGTGGTGGTGCATCAAACCGGCAAACAGCGCGCCGCCAAGGCCGCCGCTTTGACGGCTCCGGTGGCGATGGCAGCTGCGGACGGCGCCTCGGTGGTTGTGGAAAACGGTGTGGTCAAGTTCTACTTTGCCACCGGCAAGGCAGACCTGGCCGCTGGTGCCAATGAGGCCTTGGCGATCATTGTGGCTGGTACCGCCAGCGGTCAAAAAGCCGTGGTGAGTGGTTTTCATGATGCCACCGGTGACGCCGCGCTGAACACTGAGTTGGCCAAGCAGCGCGCCTTGGCCGTGCGCGATGCCTTGACGGCGCTGGGCGTGGCTGCAGACAGCATCGAACTCAAAAAACCTGAGGAAACCCTGGCATCAGGTTCCAACGACCAGGCGCGCCGGGTTGAGGTGTCGCTGCAGTAACTTGCGTTGCGCACCCGGAAAATGCCCGACTGGTTCGGGCTTTTTTACTGGCTGAATCTGTCCAAATCACCAGAGGCAACCAGTCGCGCAAGCGCCACAAAGACCCCACTGTGAACGTGATTAATCCTACAATTTCAAGCCTTACTTTAAAGGGGAAAACCATGTCTTCTGTGAAACGGGATGAACGTAAAAGGCCCTCTGGGGTGTTGATCTTGGGGCTGATCCTGCTGGTGACCTTTACCATTGCGGTGGTGCTCAGCCACTCCCGCAAAGCTGGAATGGCCCAACCCGCGGTGGCTGTATCTGGTGCTGCGCCTTTGGTGGCTGGGGATGCCAGCCTTGCCTCGGTGGTAGTTCAAAATGGCGTGGTCAAGTTCTATTTCGCTACCGGCAAAGCCGAGTTGGCCGCTGGCGCCAAGCAAGCCCTGGCGAGCATCGTGGCCGGTGCTGCCACTGGCAAACTGGTTGTGGTCAGCGGTTTTCATGACGGCACGGGCAATGCGGCGCGCAATGCTGCCCTGGCCAAGCAGCGTGCTTTTGCGGTGCGTGATGCGTTGGTTGCGGTGGGCGTACCAGCCAAAAAGATCGAACTCAAGAAACCCGTAAAAATGCAGGCATCCGGCACCAACGATGAAGCCCGGCGTGTCGAGGTCAGTTTGCAGTAGCCTGCAGCGTGCACATCAAGTCAAGGCCCGACGCGTTCGGGCCTTTGTTGTTTTGCCGTCTTGGGGTTGTTTTGGAACAGGTTGGTAACTTGCAGTCCGGCGCGTCGTTGCAGACTGGGTTAGGATGGGTCATGTAATTTTGTTACTAACAATAGCCAATAAACCATGAAACTAAATACCACAGTCGATGCCGTCACCCAGCGCATCATCCATCGCAGCCAGCCCACACGCAGTGCTTACCTGGCGCAGCTGCAGGCTGATGCCCAGCGCCCACCCGGCGCACAGCGCATGGGCTGCGCCAATGTGGCGCACGCCTTTGCGGCTTTGCCCAGCAACGACAAGCTCAAAGTGGTGGTGGAGAAAGCGCCCAACATCGGCATCGTCACCGCCTACAACGACATGCTCTCGGCGCATGCGCCATTGGGCCACTACCCGGATCTGATCAAGGCTGAGGCGCGTCAACACGGTGCTACGGTGCAGGTCGCCGGTGGTGTGCCCGCCATGTGTGATGGCGTGACGCAGGGCCAGCCGGGCATGGAACTGAGCCTGTTTTCGCGCGACGTGATCGCCATGAGTACGGCCGTTGCACTCAGCCATGATGTGTTTGCTGGTGCGCTGATGCTGGGCGTGTGCGACAAGATCGTGCCCGGGTTGCTGATTGGCGCACTGCAATTTGGCCATTTGCCCACCGTGTTTGTGCCTGCCGGGCCGATGACCACCGGCCTGTCGAACGACGCCAAGTCCAAGGTGCGCGAGCGTGCCGCGCAGGGTCTGGTGGGGCGTGACGAACTGCTGGCCGCAGAGTCGGCTGCCTACCACGGCGAGGGCACCTGCACTTTTTATGGCACCGCCAACAGCAACCAGATGCTGTTGGAGGCCATGGGCCTGCACGTGCCGGGCACCGCGTTCATCAACCCCGGCGCTGACCTGCGCGATGAGCTGACGCGTGAAGCCCTGCGCACCGTGCTGGGTCGCCAGACGATGAGCGCCGCCGGGCCGTCCCAAGACGCGAGGGCCCCCTCGGGGGGCAGCGCAGCACACGCAGTGGCAAGCGTGGGGGCGATGTGTCCGCCGATTGGCCTGGTGGTGGACGAGCGCTGCATCGTCAACGCCATGGTGGCGCTGCTGGCCACCGGTGGCTCCACCAACCACCTGATCCACTGGGTAGCGGTGGCGCGTGCGGCGGGCATCGTGATTGACTGGGACGATTTCTCAGCCCTGTCCGACGTGGTGCCGCTGTTGACCCGCGTTTACCCCAACGGCAGTGCCGATGTGAACCAGTTCCAGGCCGCTGGTGGCCCGGGTTATGTGATCCGCGAGCTGCTGGACGGCGGCTTCATGCACGCCGACGTGTTGACCGTGCGCGCCGGTGGTTTGCGGGAGTACACGCGTATGCCCACAACTGCTGCGCCAAACGCCGAGAATATTGAGCAAAAAATGCCTCTAGCCCTCACGTGGCAAGAGATAGGTGCTAGCAAAGATGAAGCTGTGGTGCGCCCAGCCAGCAGCCCGTTCAGCCCCAGCGGTGGCTTGAAACTGCTGCTGGGTAACCTGGGGCGCAGTGTGATCAAGATCTCGGCCGTGCCGGACGACTGCCATGTGATTGAGGCACCATGCCGGGTGTTTGACTCGCAGGAAGCGCTGCAACAGGCGTTCAAGGCAGATGAACTCAACCGTGACGTGGTGTGTGTGGTGCGCTGGCAAGGCCCGCAAGCCAATGGCATGCCTGAGCTGCACAAGCTCACGCCGCCGCTGGCCGTGTTGCAGGGCAAAGGGTTCCGGGTGGCGCTGGTGACCGATGGACGCATGAGCGGTGCCTCGGGCAAGGTGCCAGCCGCCATCCATGTCTCGCCCGAAGCGGCGGCTGGCGGGCCGCTGGCGCGGGTGCGTGATGGCGATGTGATCCGGCTTGACGCCCCGGCGGGCACCTTGCAAGTGCTGGTGGCCGACGACGTTTGGGCCGCGCGTGAAGCTGAAGTCATGCCCGCAGCCCTGCGCACGGGCAATGGCATCGGCATGGGCCGTGCACTGTTCGCCAACATGCGCCGCAACGCCAGCAGTGCTGAAGAAGGTGCCTGCACTTGGTTGTAACGCGGTGAGCACAGCCCCGGCGCCAGAGGTGTTCGGGTTAAGCTTGTGCCAGTTAATCCGCTGGTGTTTTTGAGCACCGATCCTGTTTTTTCACTTGAAGGTATCCATGAACGCATCTACTCCCCTCACCGCCTTGCAGGTCATGCAGGACTCCCCCGTGATCCCGGTGATTGTGCTCAATGACGTGGCGCACGCGGTACCCATGGCGCGTGCCTTGCTGGCGGGCGGTATTCGCATGCTGGAAGTGACCCTGCGCACGCCACAGGCGCTGGCCTGCATTGAAGCCATCGCGCGCGAAGTGCCAGAGGCCGTGGTGGGCGCGGGCACAGTGCGCAGCGCGGCCGATGCGCAAGCGGCTGCCAACGCCGGCGCGCGCTTTGCAGTCAGCCCCGGCTACACCAGTGCCGTCGGCCAGGCGTGCCGCGACGCCCGGCTGGCGCTGTTGCCCGGTGTGGCCAGCAGCAGCGAGATCATGATGGCTTGTGAAGACGGCTTTTCTGAACTGAAATTTTTCCCCGCAGTGCAGGCCGGGGGTGTGGGCATGCTCAAGGCCTGGGCCGGGCCGTTTTTTGATGTGAAGTTTTGCCCCACGGGTGGCATCACCCTGCAAAATGCGCCCGATTTTCTGGCGTTGGGCAATGTGGTATGTGTGGGTGGCTCCTGGCTGGTGCCAGCCAATGTGCCCGAGTTGGGCGACTGGGGCCGCGTCACCCGCCTGGCCATGGAAACCCAGGTGCTGCGCAAATAGCCCTTTGCATCGCGTTGAGCGGTTGCAGGCACAACCCGTTCCAGCCACTGGCCTGTCAAACCGCCAGCCAGACGTTCAGACCACGGCTGTTGGCGCGCGAGCTGCGCAACAGGGCAGAATGAGCGCACCAGAAACCTCACCCCGGAGAGTCACCATGCGCACCTTGACCCGCTTTTGTCCGCTTGTCTTCATCGCTTTGCTGGGCAGTGCCAGTGCGCAGGACGCGGAACAGCGCAGCACGCTGGCCGATCAGCAGGGCGTGGCCATCACCATCTACAACAGCGATCTGGCGCTGGTCAAGGACCAACGCCAACTGACGTTGAGGCCCGGTGCGTCGACACTGGCTTTTCGGGATGTCAGCGCCCGCATGCGGGCTGAGACCGCCCTGATGCGCAGTTTGACGGCGCCCGGCAGCCTGACCGTGCTGGAGCAAAACTTTGACTTTGACCTGTTGACGCCGCAAACGCTGCTGGAGAAATACGTCGGGCGCCAGGTCTCGGTGGTGCAAACCCACCCCACCACCGGGCAGGAAACTGTCGAGACAGCCACTGTGTTGGCCGCCAATGAAGGCGTGGTACTCAAAATCGCTAACCGCATTGAAACCGGCGTGCCCGGGCGGCTGGTGTTTGGCGATGTGCCCGGCAACCTGCGCGACCGTCCCACGCTGGTGATGAGTCTGAACAACAGTGGCGCAGCGCAGCAAAACGTCGAATTGAGCTACCTCACGGGCGGCCTGTCCTGGCGGGCCGACTATGTGGCCGAGCTCAACGCCGCTGACACCCAGCTCGATATCTCTGGCTGGGTCACACTGAGCAACACCAGCGGCGCCAGCTACCGCAACGCCCGGCTGCAGCTGGTGGCCGGTGACGTCAACCGGGTGGCAGAACAACAGGTGCGCCGCCTGCCCAACGTGATGGCAGCACCGGCCATGGCGATGGCCAAAACCGACATGGCGCAAGAGGATCTGTTCGAATACCACCTCTATACCCTAGGCCGCCCGACCACCATTGCCGAAAACCAGACCAAGCAGGTGCTGCTGCTCACAGGTGCGGGCGTGCCGGTGCGCAAAGAACTCCTGCTGCGTGGCAGCGATTACTACTACCGCAGCAGCGTGGGGAGCCTGGGGCAGAAAATCAAGGTCGGTGTTTTTGTCGAGTTTGACAACAAGGAAACCGCGCACCTGGGCTTGCCGCTACCCAAAGGGGTGGTGCGGGTCTACAAGAAAGACAGCGCTGGCAACGCCCAGTTTGTGGGTGAAGACAACATCGACCACACGCCCAAAAACGAGACCGTTCGGCTCAAGCTCGGTGAGGCTTTTGACGTGACTGCAGACAAGAAACAGACCGATTTCAAGAAGCTCGCTGGTGACAGCCGTTTTAACGCCATGGTTGAGAGCGCTTACGAGATCGTGCTGAAAAATGCCAAGAAAGAGGCGGTGACCGTGACCGTGCAGGAGCCGGTGCCTGGCGACTGGCGCATGTTGGCCGAGAGCCAGCCCCATACCAAAGGCGCCAGCAACACCGTCATCTGGCAGGTCAGGGTACCGGCTGAAGGCAGCAGTACGCTGACTTATCGCACGCTGGTGCGCTACTGAGTGCTGGCGGGCTGACTGCGCGCCAACGGACTGCCAGTTGGTTGGGTCACTACAGCGTCGGGCGCTCGATCAGTTCCACCTTGTAACCATCCGGATCCGTCACAAAGGCAATCACGGTGCTGCCGCCTTTGACCGGGCCCGCCTCCCGGGTGATCTTGCCACCCGCAGCGCGGATCTTGTCGCAGGCGGCTTGGGCATCAGGCACACCCAACGCGATGTGGCCGTAGGCGCTGCCCATCTCGTAAGTGTCTACCCCCCAGTTGTAGGTGAGCTCCAGTTCAGCATGGTCCGGGTTGCTGCCGTAGCCGATAAAGGCCAGCGTGTACTTGTACTCCGGGTTCTCAGACGTGCGCAGCAGCGTCATACCCAGCACCTGGGTATAAAAGTCGATCGAGCGTTGCAGGTTGCCAACGCGCAGCATGGTGTGAAGGAGTCGCATGAAGAAAAGTCCTGATGGGTTGGGAGGGATGGCGCGCGTTGAAAATTCTCCAGAGCACCAAATGATGGGTAACTTTAGCGTCTGAAGGTCGGGCGTGGCCGGGCTGGGGAATAATCCACAGCCTTTCAACCCACTGCGAGCCCTTCATGCCTGTGTTGACCAAAGTTGTTCTGTTCACCGATACCGATGGCCGTGCGCGTTTTCGTGAGGAAACCGTGGCGCTTGACCAAGGTAAACCCGAATCGGCGCTCTCGGCACTGATGCCCTCTGGCGGCTTTCAGCTGCGCCAAAGCCCGCTCGGGTTTCGCAGCAGTTTTCACTGCACCACCGATCCCCAATGGGTGTTTATCCTGGGCGGTCAGATGGAAATTTTTCTGCAAGATGGCAGCTCGCGGGTTTTCAAACCCGGTGAACATTTTTATTCGGCAGACGTGTTACCGGCAGGGCAGACGTTTGATGCCACGGTACATGGCCACTGGAGCCGCCAGGTGGGGCCCGATGCGCTGGTCACGCTGTTTGTGCGCGGTTGAGCCAGAAAGGCCAATTTGTCACGGCTGTGTGTGCTTAATTGCTATGTTTAAAATAGCTATTAGCCCATATAGATAAAGGGCTAGAGGCATAAAAGGCATATAAAAACGGCCTGCGAAAGGCAGGCCGTTCAAGCACATAAATCCCTGGTGTCAGCGGCTGCTGGGGCCGCGCGGGCCACCTGAACCACTGGGGCCACCGGAGCGGCCACGGCTGCCAGAGCGGTTGCCACTGCCGGAGCGGCTCGGGCCACTGCCGCCACCTCCAAAGCCACCACCTGCCGGGCCAGCGCTGCGGTTGCCACCACCACTGAAACCGCCACTGCGGCGTGGGCCTCGGTCAGCCATCATGTCAACGCTGGTGCGCATCGGATCAGGCTGGCCACCGGCACCGCGTGAGGGTACGGGGGCCGGGCCGCCGTAGCCGCCGCCATTGCCACCACCGTAGCCGCGCGCCTGGCGCTGGCCCGGGCCGCGCGCCGCTTGTTCAGCGGCGGATAAATGGCTGCGGGGTTCGGCTTCACGGCCAGCACCCACTTCCAGCTCAAAGCTGCCTTCGGTACGCAGACCGGCCGGGCGGCGCTCGCCACCTGCGGGACGTGGGCCCCGACCACCAGCGCCACTGCGGCCCTCAGAACTGCGGCCTCGGCCTGCGCCGCCGCCATTGTTTCCTGCGTTGCCACCGCCGTTGCCGGAACGGACAGCGCCTGGGCCCTTGCTGTCGCGCACGCGCGTCAACATTTCAGAGCGTGCCACTTTGGCCGCGGCCATCATCACTTCGCGGCTGGGCGGCTTGCCCGCGCCACCCCAGATGGTCTGGCGGCCCATGGCGATGGGTTCGGCCTTTTCACCGGGCTCTGGCATGAACTCGGCAATGATCTCGACCGGGATGTCTTGCTTGGTAAAGCGTTCGATGGCTTGCATGAAGCCTTCTTCGTCCAGACTCACCAGGCTCACCGCCTGGCCTTCGGCACCGGCGCGTCCGGTGCGGCCAATGCGGTGCACGTAGTCTTCACACACGTTCGGGATGTCGTAATTCACCACGTGCGGCAGATCGTCAATATCGATACCGCGGGCAGCAATGTCGGTGGCCACCAGGGCGCGCACATCGCCGCTTTTGAAGTCCGCCAGCGCCTGGGTGCGGGCGGTCTGGCTCTTGTTGCCGTGCAAAGCCATGGCGTTGATACCGCTCTTGGTCAAAAACTCGGCCACATTGTTGGCGCCAAACTTGGTGCGGGTGAACACCAACACCTGGCTCCAGTTGTGTTCTTGCACGATGTGCGCCAGCAGGGCTTTTTTCTTGCCGCGGCCCACCGGGTGAATCAACTGGGCAATGCGCTGCACCGTGGTGTTGCGCGGCGTCACCTGCACGCTTTGCGGGTTTTTTAGCAGCGTGGCTGCGAGTTCGCGAATTTCGTCACTGAAAGTGGCCGAGAACAGCAGGCTTTGCTTGTCTTTAGGCACGGCGGCCAGCACCTTTTTCACGTCATGGATGAAGCCCATGTCGAGCATGCGGTCGGCCTCATCGAGCACCAGAATCTGCACCTGGCCCAAATCGACCATGCCTTGCTGCATCAGGTCCAGCAGGCGTCCGGGGGTGGCCACCAAGATGTCCACGCCTTTTTTCATGCGGCTGATTTGTGGGTTCATGCCAACGCCGCCAAACACCGCAGCCGAGGTGATCTCCAGGTATTTGCCGTAGGTTTGTACCGATTCTTCCACTTGGGCGGCCAGTTCCCGCGTCGGGGTCAACACCAGCGCGCGAATGGCGATGCCGCCAAATTTGTTGCGTGGCGCTTCGGCGGCGCAGAGTTTGTTGAGCATGGGTAGCACAAACGCTGCGGTCTTACCCGTGCCGGTTTGCGCGCCGCCCAGCAGATCGTTGCCTGCCAGGACCAGCGGAATCGCCTGGGCCTGAATCGGTGTGGGGGTTTCGTAGCCTTGCTCCAGCACGGCCTTGATGATGGCCGGAGCCAAATTGAGTTCTTCAAATTTCATTGTGAGATGCACCCCATCCAGGGTGCCAGGACATCAGCCCGTTTTGGCGCGTTGTCGCGACAATTCAGTCAAAGGCAGATGGGATCAAAAACGGAACCTCAAAAGTGCTGAAGTTCCCAGCAAGGTGCTGGCGTTGCAGGTAACTGAAGTCCCACAACAGCGCGCATTGTCGCACGGCCACGCGGATTCTTGCGGGTGAAGCCCGATAATGGCGGTTTTTCACTGACACAACATCACAGGTCCTATGGCTCAATACGTATTTTCGATGAACCGCCTTGGCAAGATCGTGCCGCCCAAGCGGCATATCCTGAAAGACATCTCGCTGAGTTTTTTCCCCGGTGCCAAGATCGGTGTGCTCGGCACCAATGGCTCGGGCAAGTCCACCCTGCTGAAAATCATGGCGGGTCTGGACAAGGACATTGAAGGCGAAGCCATCCCGATGCCGGGCCTGAACATCGGGTATTTGCCGCAGGAGCCGCAGCTCGATCCAACCCAGACGGTGCGCGAGAGCATTGAGGCCGGCATGGGCAAACTGTTTGCTGCCAAGGCGCGCCTGGAAGAGGTGTACATCGCCTATGGCGCCGACGACGCTGATTTTGATGCCCTCGCCGCCGAGCAGGCCGAGCTGGAAGCCATCATTGCAACCGCTGGGACCGACTCCGAGCATCAGCTTGAAATCGCCGCCGATGCGCTGCGCTTGCCACCGTGGGATGCGGTGATCGGTGTGCTGTCGGGCGGTGAAAAGCGCCGGGTGGCGCTGTGCAGCTTGCTGCTGAGCCACCCTGACATGCTGTTGCTCGACGAGCCGACCAACCACCTGGACGCCGAGTCGGTGGACTGGTTGGAGCAGTTTTTGCAGCGCTACAGCGGCACCGTGGTGGCGATCACCCACGACCGCTACTTTCTGGACAACGCCGCTGAGTGGATTCTGGAAATGGACCGGGGTTCGGGCATCCCTTACAAGGGCAACTACAGCGCGTGGATGGAGCAAAAGCAGGCTCGCCTGGAGCAGGAAAAGAAGGGCGAAGAGTCCCGCGCCAAGACCCTGAAGAAAGAGCTGGAATGGTCACGCCAGAATCCGAAAGCGCGCCAAGCCAAGAGCAAGGCGCGGCTGGCCCGGTTTGAAGAACTATCAGACTTTGAATACCAAAAACGCAACGAAACCAACGAAATCTTCATCCCGGTGGCGGACCGCCTGGGCCAGGAGGTGATTGAATTCGTCAACGTCAGCAAATCCTTTGGGGACCGGTTGCTGATTGACAACCTGAGCTTCAAGGTGCCGCCAGGCGCCATCGTCGGCATCATCGGCCCCAACGGTGCCGGTAAGTCAACGCTGTTTCGCATGATTTCGGGCCAGCAAAAGCCCGACAGTGGCGAGGTGAAGATCGGCCAAACTGTCAAGATGGCGTTTGTGGATCAGAACCGTGATGACCTGGCGAATGAAAAAACCGTCTGGGAAGATGTCTCGGGCGGGCTGGACATGCTCAACATCGGCAAGTTCACCATGGCCAGCCGCGCCTATTGCGGGCGCTTCAACTTCAACGGGGCGGACCAGCAAAAACGCGTTGGAACACTGTCCGGCGGTGAACGTGGTCGCCTGCACCTGGCAAAAACCCTGATTGCCGGTGGCAATGTGCTGATGCTCGATGAGCCCTCCAACGACCTGGACGTGGAAACCCTGCGGGCGCTGGAAGATGCGCTGCTGGAGTTTGCTGGCTCGATCATGGTCATCAGCCACGACCGCTGGTTCCTGGACCGCATTGCCACCCACATCCTGGCCTGTGAGGGCGACAGCCAGTGGACCTTCTACAACGGCAACTACCACGACTACGAAGAAGACAAGAAGCGGCGTCTGGGTGAAGAGGGTGCCAAACCCAAGCGTATGCGCTTCAAGGCTTTAAAGTAACTTCGAGGCGCCTCATAGCTGTCACCCGGGCCAGGTTCAATATGCCGTCTATGTCCATCTATCAAAGTTTGCTGGATCAAGCCACCCAGGGGGGGGCCGCGTTGGTGTCGACGGTTGCTTTGGCAGCCAGACAATCCATGCGCGCCGAGGTGCAACTCACACGCAACCTGAGCGAACGTGAACAGTTGGAGCTCAGCTTCCGGTTGCTGGAAACGCAGGCACCTCAGCTTGGCGCGCGTTTTCCCATTGTTCTGCGGGAGATCTTTCAACGTTACGAGGGTGTTGACTCGGGTCATGATGATCTGGCGAGTCGCCCTTTGCGCCTGGATCAACTCGAACTGATGGACGAAGGCCAGGTGCAGGAGCGGGTGGAATTGGCCCGCATGTTGCAGCATGTGTTGCTGGAAGCAGAGGCTTCGCTGACTGAACTCAACAGTTATGTCTGTGCCCTGATGGGGCTGCAGCGGGTCTGCCCCGAGCGCAACCCGTTGCGACCTGATTCTTATGTGTCGGCATTGCAGCAGGTGATGACCGAGCTGAAGGTGCCAACCCGGGTGCGCGCCACCTGGCTGCACCACATGGCCTCTGCCTTGGGACGTGCGCTGTCAGCCGCTTATCAGGCGTGGTCGGACGGTTTGCAGCGCCAGGATGTACGGCGTGCGGGCTTTACGGTGATCCGTACCCCCGAGGCTGCGCCAACCACCAGCCCTGGCACGCCCGGTCGCCCAGCGCGGGCGGTGTGGACGCCGCAATACCGGCAAACCGTGCTGACACTGGACAAACTCCGGCGTTTGATGGCAGGCGAACTGGATGCGCCGGCAGATGATCCCAAGGCCGCCTTTGCCCAGCAGTTCAGCCGCGAATTCGAATCTGGCGCGGGTAACTTGGGCGCAGCGGCCAGGGCTGCGCCGGACACCGCTTTTCAGAGCACCGTGCCTGCGGCACTGGATGCCTTGCAGGAAATGCAGCAGGTGGAAGCGGTGGTCCAACGTATGCAGCAGCGCCCCGCAGCGTCTGCTGGACGCGCAGACGGCCGCTCGGCCGCAGATGCTGTGCGCGACGATCTGACACGCGCCGCCACATCCGCCAGCCAAGTGCTCAGCCTTGAAGTGGTGTCCCTGATGGTGGCCAACCTGGTGCAGGACACCCGGTTGCTGGCGCCGATTCGCAAAGTGATCGAAAGGCTGGAGCCTGCCTTGTTGCGTTTGGTCGTCATCGACCCCCGGTTTTTCATCGACCGGATGCATCCGGCACGTCAGTTGTTGCAGGAAATTTCCCAGCGGGGGCTGGCCTTTGCGGCTGAGGGTGATCCAGAATTTCAAGACTTTTTATTGTCTTTGCAGCGGCATGTCAGTCCGTTGGCCGTGCTCAATATTGACAGCGTTCTGCCCTTTGAAGCGGCGTTGAAGCAATTCACGCAAGACGGGGACGATCCCAAAATCAGGGCCAATCTGAGCAGTCAGATCCACAGTGCAGCGGCCGTGCTGGGCTATGCAGAGGCGCGCAACTTGCGGGCTGAAAGCATGGCGGAAAGCCTGAAGGCGCTACCCGAACTTGGCAAGGTGCCGAAAGAGGTGTCAGAGTTTCTATGCGGTCCTTGGACGCAGGTGATGGCGCAGGCTGAACTGAAAGACCCGGCTAAGTCGGACGATCCAGGTCACTACAAGATGCTGGTCAGTGACCTGCTCTGGAGTGCGCAACCCGATTTGACCCGAAAGGATGTCAGTCGGCTGACCAAACTGGTTCCCCGGTTGCTCTCTGGCCTGCGCGAGGGCTTGGGCCTGATTGGTTACCCCTCTACCAAGACCAGTCTGTTTTTTGATGTGCTGATGAAACTGCATCATCAGGCCTTCAGACCGCCCCCCAAAGAAGAGCCACTTGTTGTTGGTCTGGAAGAAGGCTTGCTGGGGAGTCAGGACCATTGGGTGGCGCCGTCTGAAGCCAAGGCTTCCGGGTTCATGGTGTTTGCTGATGAGGAAGTGCAGGAAACCCCGCAACCGCCGGTTGTGGCCACTGTGCCTGATGCCGTGCCCGTGGCGCTCAAACTGGGCGCCTGGGTCGAAGTCCAGCTCAAAGGGGCGTGGCAGCGCATGCAACTGTCCTGGGTCAGCCCGCATGGCACCATGTTTCTGTTCACCAGTTCCCGCGGCAAAACCCAGTCCATGACCCAGCGGTTTTTCGAGCGCATGCTGGCCGAGGGCAAATTGCGGGTGGTTTCCGAGCAGGCGTCCATGGTGGACGGGGCGCTGGATGCCGTCGTGCACACCGCCATGCTCAACAGCATCGACAGTCGCGCCTGATTTTTCAGCCCGCGAGTGCAGCCTTGACAGCCTGTGACACCAAGGCCATATCTGCTTTGCCTGCCAGTTGTGCCTTAACTGCGCCCATGACCTTGCCCATATCGCCTGGGCCTTTGGCACCCAGGGTGACCACGATGGCGGCCACTGCCGCCGTGATCTCCTCGCCTCTCAGGCGTTGTGGCAGGTAGGCCTCTAGCACCTTGATCTCGTCACTCTCCTTGTCAGCGAGGTCCTGCCTTTTGGCCTGCAGGTAAGCTGCGACCGAGTCCTTGCGCTGCTTGATCAGTTTGTCGATGATGCCCACCAGCATGGCATCGTCCACCACCACCCGTTCGTCCACCTCTTTTTGTTTGACCGCCGACAACAGCAGTCGAATGGTGCCAAGACGGATGCTGTCTTTGGCACGCATGGCATTTTTCATGTCTTCGGTGACCTGGTCTTTGAGTGACATTGTGGGCTCCTGCTGGGTGAAAAGTCGGGGGTTGGATGGAGGCACCGGCAGACAGAAGGCACCTGTCAGCAACAAAAAAGCCCGCCTGAGCGTCCCCGGCGAGCTTTTTAAGGTGTCAAACCTTGACGATGCCAAAAACAGAGTGGGTGCGCTTGGCTCCCCGCACTCTGTTCAAGTGGTTTAGTACATCTTCTTGGGCAACTGCATGGCGCGAATGCGCTTGTAGTTGCGTTTGACGGCAGCTGCCTTCTTGCGCTTGCGTTCGGCAGTGGGCTTTTCATAGAACTCGCGTGCACGCAAGTCAGTCAGCAGGCCCAATTTTTCAATGGTGCGCTTGAAGCGACGCAGCGCTACGTCAAAAGGTTCGTTTTCTTTAACACGGATGGTTGTCATGAACGTCAGGTTATCCAAATTGTGCAGACTTCAAAAATTGGAAGATCGGGCCAAAATTTGATCTTGCGAATTTCTCCGCTTAAAAGTTGATCAGGCAGCGGAGTTTTGCCAGCAAAGCCATACATTATATCGATTAGATTGGCGCGTGGAAATACCGTGTGGCAAGAACAACGCATGACAGGCTGAACATCTGGATGGGGTTCAGTTAGACCAGGCGATACGTCTGGCCAGGCGCTCAAAACCCATGTCGGTGGCAACCGCCAGCAAACCGACCAGCAGCGCGCCCTGGATCACATAGGCAGTGTTGAAGCCGCTTAAGCCCACAATGATCGGAGACCCCAGGGTTTTGGCGCCGACGGTCGAGGCAATGGCAGCCGTTCCGATGTTGATGATGACCGAGGTGCGAACACCGGCCAACCAGACGGGCAAGGCCAAAGGCACCTCCACTTGTCGCAGTGTCTGGCCTGAGGTCATGCCCATCGCCCGGGCAGACTCAAGGGCCGCTTGCGGCACAGCCGCCAGCCCGGCCAGTGTGGCCTGCAACACCGGTAGCAGGCCATACAAGGCCAGCGCGATCAAGGCGGGTAATTCACCAAAACCCACCATCGGCACCGCCAACGCCAGCACTGCAATCGGCGGAAAGGTCTGCCCGGTGGCTGCCAGGCTTTGCAGCATGGGCTCGAACACACGCCCACTGCGCCGCGTGACCGCAATGCCTGCGCCAATTCCGATCAGCGTGGCCAGCGTGCTGGACGCCAGGACCAGCGCCAGGTGTCGCCACAGCAATTCGGAAAACGGCTCTTGCAGATACACCGGGCGATCCTGCTGCGGAAACAGGGCGCCAAACACGATTTCGGAGTAGGGCAGGGCGTAGGTGAGCGCCAGCAACGCCGACAGTACCCATAGCAGCGGGTCTTTCAGCCAGTGAGGTGCCTTACCAGGGGCGGTCTTGACCATGCGCCGTTTAGCGGGGTGCAAAGATGTCAGCCGCATGCAGGCTACCCAATACTTGTTGCTGTGGGTTGACAACAGACAGGACCGACGTGCGATGCATCGCCAGCGTCGCCAAGGCTTCGCGCAGGGTTGCAGCTTCCGCCAGCGTGGGTGCGCCCGCCGGAGCGCGTTGTTGGCGCAGCAGCGGGGCAACAGGCTGCAGGGACAGCAATTTGATGCCCAGATCCGCCCGCCCGACAAAGTCCAGGACAAAGTCGTCAGCCGGGTTGGACAGCAATGCCAGCGGCGAGGCAACCTGCACCACCTGGCCGTGGTTGAGCAACACGATCCGGTCGGCCAGCAACAGGGCCTCGTCAATGTCGTGGGTGACCAGCACGATGGTTTTGCCGGAGCTTTGATGCACCCGCTTGAGTTCCAGCTGCAGTGCGGCGCGCGTGACCGGGTCGAGTGCGCCAAACGGCTCATCCATCAGCAGGACAGCCGGGTCAGCCGCCAGCGCACGCGCCACACCCACGCGCTGTTGCTGGCCACCCGACAGCTGATGCGGGTAGCGCTGGCGAAATTGCTCAGGCGCCATGCCAAACAGCGTCAAGAGCTCACTGACGCGCTGGCTGATGCGCTCGCGTGGCCAGCCCAGCAACTGCGGCACGGTGGCGATGTTGCGCTCCACCGTCCAGTGCGGAAACAGGCCCACAGACTGGATGGCGTAGCCCATGCGCCGACGCAATTCACGTACGTCAAAGCTGTAGATCTCCCGCCCTTCCAGCAGAATGCGCCCCTGATCGTGGTCGATCATTCGGTTGATCATTTTCAGGGCGGTGCTTTTCCCGGACCCTGAAGGGCCGATGAACACCACCAGTTCCCCCTGCGCAATGTGCAGGTTCAGGTTGTCGATGGCCCGCACGCCGTCGTAAGACTTGCCGATGTTCCGGAATTCGATCATCCCGTGCGCCCTTCGGCGTTGGCCCAAGGTGTGGCAACCGTGGCGCGTGCTTGACCTGTTGCTGGCTGCGAGAGCACGATCAAGACCCTGAAAAAGGCATCGCCCAGCATGGCGAGCAGCACAATTGGCAGTACCCCCAGCAGCACCAAATCGTTGGCCGCGCTGAACAGTCCATCAAACATCAGAGACCCCAGCCCACCCGCACCCACCAACGCGGTAACGGCCGCCAAGCCGATGGTTTGAACCACGGCAGTGCGCAAGCCCGGCAACAGCACCGGCAGTGCCAGTGGCAATTCCACCTGCCAGAAGATTTGCGCATTGGTCATGCCCATCGCGCGGGCCGCTGTTTTTGCAGCGTCGGGGACTTGCTCCAGGCCAGCCAGGGCAGATCGGGTGATGGGCAGCAAGCTGTACAACACCAGCGCCAGCACGGCTGGTGCCAATCCCACACCACTGACGCCAGCCTGTGCCAGTGCCGGAAACTGCTGTGCCAGCCAGGCCAGTGGCGCCATGAACAAGCCAAAAAGTGCAATGGAGGGGATGGTCTGGACGATGTTGAGCAGCGGGAACACGCTCTGGCGTAGGCGCGGTACCCGGTTGCAGGCCCAGGCCAGTGGCAGACCCAGCAGCACTGAAGGTACGACGGCGGTGGCCACAATCTGCAGGTGGCGCAGCACCGCTACCCAAAATACATCGTCGCGGTTGGCATATTCCTTCATGAGCGACAGGTCTTGGCCCACGCCCAAGCTGATCAAGACCACCGCGGGTAAAGCGACCAGTGCCATCAAGGCATGACGCAGAACACTTGAGCGGCTTAGCCGCTGCAAGGCGTCCAGACTCGCCAGCCAGGCCAGTGCAACGATGCTCCAAAAGCCCGCACCCAAGGAGGTTCGTGCGAGGCTGGATTCAGTCAGTGCCACCTGCTGGGCATGGTGCCCGACCAGCCAAAAAAGCCCCGCCAGGACACCAGACATGGATAAAAGCGTGGCGACCGGATGCAGCCAACCCGTCAGACCTGCTGGGGCAATACCAGTTGGGCGTTTCGTTGCTGCGTTGGTCGGGTAAAAAGCCAGAAAGATCAGGGGCAAGGCCAGCAGCCATGCCCAGTTGGGTAGCAATGCCGGTAACCCGACCGGTTCACCCGACAGCAAGCGGTTGGGCGCCACCCGCACGGCGGGCAAAGCCCAGGCGGCCCACAGCCCTAGGCTTGTGCAGACCGTCAGAACCGGATGGGCTTGCAGCCGCACGCCGGTTTACTTGATGAAACCCTTGCTGCGCAAATAGTCCCCAGCGACCTTGCGGGCATCCACGCCCTCCAGCTGGATGCGGGCGTTGAGCTGCTGCAGGGTTTCGGTGTCGAGTGACTTGAACACCGGTGCCAAAGCCGTCGCAACGATGGGGTGACGCTTGAGCGCTTCTTCGCGGATCAGTGGCGCCGGGGCATACACCGGCTGGGCACCCTTGGGGTCCTGCATGATGACCAGGCCCAGCGCCGAGACGGGGCCGTCTGTGCCGTATGCCATGGCGGCATTCACGCCGGAGGTCTTTTCAGCGGCAGCGCGGATGGTGGCCGCGGTGTCGCCACCGGCCAGCACCAGGGTCTGGTCAGGCCGCAGTGCCAAGCCATAAGCCGCAGTGAAAGCTGGCATGCCATCAGGGCGTTCCATGAATTCGGCCGAAGCTGCCAGTTTGAGCGGCCCCTTGCCTGCGGCAAATTTGGCCAGATCGTCCAGCGTGCGCAGCTGGTTGGCATTGGCCACATCTTTACGCACGGCAATGGCCCAGGTGTTGTTGGCATTGGCGGGCTCCAGCCAAACGATCCGGTTGCGCTCCAGATCCATCTTTTTCACCAGTTCATAGCCCGCGCGCAGGTCTTTCCAGGCCTTGTTGCCTTCGTCGCCGAGCATGAAGGCGCCGTTGCCGGTGTATTCGGGGTACAGGTCAATTTCTCCGGCTACCAGCGCGGTACGCACCACCTTGGTGTTGCCCAGGGCCACCCGGTTGTCCACTTTCAGGCCCTGAGCTTCCAGCACCAGCACGATGATGTTGCCTAGCAGCTTGCCTTCGGTGTCAATTTTGGAGCCCACGCGCAAAGGTGCAGCAGTTTGGGCCTGTGCGATCAAGGTAGAGCCCAGCAAGGCCGTCACACCAGCTGCCAGCAGGAACGAACGACGCCATTTCAAAAACATGGGGATCCCTTTCAAAAATATTGATCTGAACGCGCACGCAGGCGCAGATGTTGACTGAGGTTTGAGGATAAGCGAAAACCCATAGCCCCTCGCTCAAGGGCAGTGGCCAGGCTATGGTGCAATCCGGCTTTCATTGATCAAGGAGTTTGTCATGAAGGCAGTCTGGAATGGCGTCGTCATCGCCGAGAGCGACGACACGGTGCTGGTGGAAGGTAACCACTATTTTCCGGCCAGTTCGCTCAATCGCGACTTGGTCCGATTCAGCAACCACAAGACCAGCTGTGCCTGGAAGGGGCAGGCCAGCTATTACTCGCTGATGGTCAACGGCGAAATGAATGTCGACGCAGTCTGGTATTACCCCGACCCCAAGCCCGAAGCCAACCAGGTGCGAGACCGGGTGGCTTTCTGGAAGGGCGTGAAAGTGACTGGGTAGGCTTTGCCCCGCGAGCCTGGTTTAAACCGCTGTGGCGGAGGACATCCAGGCTTTGCGCGCGCTTTGCTCAAATGCTTCCACCGCCATAGGCCGGCCAAACAGATAACCCTGGTAGTCGTGGCATCCCAGGCGCGACAAAAATTCTCTTTGCGCCGCCAGCTCGACCCCTTCGGCAATCACCGAGAGGCCCAGGCTTTGCGACAGGGCCACCACCATTTTTGCAATGGCGGCGTCGTTGCTGTCGGTCAGGATGTTTCTGACGAAGCTCTGATCAATTTTGAGCTGGTCCAGCGGCAAGCGCTTCAGGTAGGACAGCGAGGAATAGCCAGTGCCAAAGTCGTCCAGCGAAAACCCGACGCCACGGGCTTTGAGCGCCGTCATTTTGACGATGATGTCTTCCACATCTTTGACCAGCAGGCTCTCGGTCAACTCCAGTTTCAGGCGCTGGGGGTTGGCGCCGGTTTGTGCCAGCAGGGTCAGAACTTCATTCACGAAATCAACCTGGCGGAACTGATGGGCACTGACGTTGACTGATACGTTCAGATGCGCCATGTCAGGCTGCTGTGCCCAGGTGGCCAGTTGGCGACAGGCTGCCTCTGTCACCCAATGACCCAGTGCCAGAATGAGCCCGGACTCTTCGGCCAGCGGTATGAATTCGGCGGGTGACACCATGCCGCGCTCTGGATGCGGCCAGCGCAGCAACACTTCTGCGCCAGTCAGGGCGCCCGAGTCGTTGACTTGCGCCTGGTAGTACAGCACAAGCTGGCGCTGGTGGATGGCGCTGCGCAGGTCATCCTCCAGGGCGGCACGGCTGGTAACCAGTGCCTGCATACGCGGGTCGTAAAAACGCAGCGTGTTGCGCCCTGAGGCCTTGGCCTCGTACATGGCCAGGTCGGCACGTTTGAGCAGATCGTCAATGGATCCCTGGTGCTGGGCAAACAGCGTGATGCCAATGCTGGGTGTGCTGTGGTGAGCGTAATTGCCCAACAGATAGGGCTGGTTCAAACTGCCCAAAATTTTCTCGCCAACGGTTCTGGCGTGTTCGGCAGCCTCTTCCAGGTGCAGACTCATGTCTTCCAGCATGACCACAAATTCGTCACCACCCAGGCGGGCGGTGGTGTCGCCTTCGCGCACACAAGACTGCAGGCGCTGTGCCACCTGTTGCAGCAACAGGTCGCCAATCTGGTGGCCCCGGTTGTCGTTAAGGTGTTTGAAGTTGTCCAGATCAATGAACAGCAGCGCACCATGCCGGGCGCTCCGGGCACTGGAGGCGATGGCCTGTTTGAGCCGGTCAAGCAGCAGGCGACGGTTGGGCAAGCTGGTTAGCGGGTCGTAAAAGGCCAGGTTATTGATCTCGTTTTCGGCCTGTTTGCGTTCGGTGATGTCGGTCATGGTGCCCACGTAGTGGGTCACGGCGCCCTGTTCGTCCTTGACCGCCGTGATCATCAGCCACTCTGGGTAGATCTGGCCGTTACGGCGTTTGCTCCAGATCTCGCCTTGCCAGGAGCCCTGGCGTGCGACGGTATCCCACATGGCTTTGAAAAAGCTCTCATCGTGCTGCCCCGACTGAAGCATGCGCGGGTCTTGGCCCAGTGCTTCCTGCAGGCTGTAGCCGGTGATCTCGGTGAAGGCCCTGTTGACCCGCAAAATGCGACGTGCCGCATCGGTGATCACCATGCCCTGGCGGGTCTCGAAAGCGGTGGCGGCCAAGCGGCTTTCCAACTCGATGGTTTTTCTGTCGCGTAGATGCAGCACGATGGCCGACGCCGCAATGAGCAGCAGGCTGCCCGAGGCGGCCAACAGGAAAAACAGCCAGCGTTGATCACTCTCGAAACGTGTCAACTGGTCCAGCGGGCGAGCCACATACACCGTGACGTTGTGGCCGCTCAGCGCACGCGACGACAGCAGGCGTGGCACCGGGCTGCTTCCCAGCAGCACCGCCTCCTGGCGGGGCGATGCGTCGCCCCAGCGGGTGACCGGCAACACCTCGAACTGGTCCCTTTTGTACTGCAGCAGGCGGCTGCCGGTGGACATCTGCATTACACGGGCGTCGGCCAACACACGTTGGTCCCATTCCTTCTCGCCCGCCAGAATGACCACGCCGTGGGCGTCGACCAGAAAACCATGGTGCAGCCCGAACCAGTCGGTCAGCAGTTCCAGATTGCGCTTGACCGCCACCACGCCCACCAGCTTGCCGTCATCGAGGATCGGCTCAGAGTAATACAGGCCAGGTTTGCCCGAGACACTGCCCATGGCGTATTGGCGGCCTTTCTGGCCGGTCATGGCCTGGCGAAAGTAATCGCGACCCCCATAGTTGGCACCGATGAAGCTGTCGCGCTGGTCGCTGTTGCTGGCGGCGATGCAGTCGCCCGACAGGTTCATGAGCCAGATCACGTCCGCCGCCAGATGACTGGCATACGCCGCCAACGCGCGGTTGCCCTGCGCCAGAGCGCGGTCTTGCGTCCATAAGGCCTTGCGTTCAGAGTGCGACATGTCGGAGGGCAGCGCGGTCAACGGCATGCGCCTGAGCGTGCTCACGCTCAGCGGATCTTTGGCAACCACCGAGGTGATGCCCTGCAAGACGTCCAGGCCATGCTGCAGATTCTTGGCGACATGGTTGATTTGTTGCTCGGCCAGACGGGTTTCCTGTTGGAAAACGTCGTCTGCCAGACGGCTGTAGTAATTGTCTGCGCCGACCCAGGCGGACGCGATCCAGCCCAGCACCAGCAACACCACCAGTTTGTAAGACCGCTTGAAAGACACCATGGAGGGCAATTCCAGGTAGGTCGACACAATCGTGGCCAGAATGATCAGGCCAGAAACGGTCAGCACAATCATGGCCAGAAAACCAGGTTCGATCCCGACACCCACCACGTTGGTCTCATCGCGCACAAAGTAGGCTGACAGCATGGCGGTGTAATGCATGCCCGAAACCGCCATGCCCAGCACCAGGGCTGTGGCCAAGGTGATCCAGAACGTGCTGTACTTTGACTTCTCGAGCCAGGTCTTGATCCAGAGCGCCAAATATGCCAGCGCCACCGCCACCACCAGTGACAGTGCAAACAGCGCGGGGTCGTAGGCAATCATCCCATTGATCTGCATCGCCTCCATGCCGGTGTAGTGCATGGTGCCCACGCCCGACCCCACCAGCAAGCTGGCACGCAGCATCTGCTGGCGGCTCAGGTTGGGGTGGCCGATGGTGTGGATGGCGAGCATGCTGGCCACGATGCCCGGCACGGTCGACAGCAGGGTCAGCCAGGCGTCATACCGCGTAGCGCAGGGCAGGCTGAAAGCCAGCATACCCACAAAATGCATGGCCCAGATGCCCAAACCAAAACACAAGCCCCCGGCCATCACCCAGGCTTTGCGGCGGGCCTGGGAGGCGGTGCCAGCCACATGGTGCGACACCAGCAACGCCGCATAGGCGGCAAAGACGGCCACCACCACCGAATAGCCGACCAGCACCGGATCGTAAAAACCCTCAAACAGCAAACTGCTGTCGGGTGGCATCAAAAAAAAGGGCTGAGGGCCGGGCATGCGAACCTGTGTCGGAGGGGTTGTCGGCAGATTCCGGCAACAGGTCGACTATGCCCCGGCGGGCGCACTGGCGGCTATGGCGGTTTACCCCAAGCCCCGGCCAGGCTTCACGCCCCCTGGCGGTGCACCGCAGCCAGATCAGCGCGCGGTGGGCTGGGCCGCAGCGCTGTCCCCGCCGCCGCCGCCCAGGCTTTTGAAGAGTGCGATCTGGTTTTGCAGAAACGCCAGCCGGGTCTGTACCAGCGCCTGCTGCGCTGAAAACAGCGAGCGCTGGGCATCCAGCCAGTCGAGCTGGCTGGCCGCGCCATTGTCAAAGCGCAGCTGGGTCAGGCGCGCGCGTTCGAACTCTGCTGCCAGCAGGGCCTGGCTGGCTTGCAGCTGCAGGTCGAGCGTGGCCTGGCCTGCCAGCGCGTCAGACACCTCACGGAAGGCGTTCTGGATGGCTTTTTCGTACTGCGCCACGGCAATCTCGCGCCCGGTTTGTGCCGCGTCCAGGTTCGCCTGGTTGCGCCCGGCGTCGAAGATCGGCAGGATCAGCTGCGGCACCAGCGTCCAGCCCCAGGAACCGTCCTTGAACAGGCCCGAGAGTTCGCTGCTGGCCGACCCGGCGCTGGCGGTGAGCGTGATGCGCGGGAAAAAAGCTGCCCGAGCCGCACCAATGTTGGCATTGCTGGCCATCAGCAACTGCTCGGCCTGACGGATATCGGGCCGGTAGGTGAGCAAGTCAGACGGCAGCCCAGCGGGCACGCGGGTGAACTGCAGGGCGTCCAGCTGGCCGCTGGCCAGTTGCGCGCGGGCGGCGGTGGGCAGGCTTTGGCCCAGCAGCAGGGTGAGCGCGTTTTCGTCCAGCGCCCGCTTTTGGGTTTGCTGCGCCAGTGTGACGCGGGTGCTCTCCAGCAGGGTCTGTGCCAGACGCCATTCCAGATCAGAGGCGGCGCCGTAGCGCAGTTTCAGGTCAACCAGTTTGAGCGATTCTTCGCGGGTTGCCAGCGTCTGGCGCGAGGTGCGCAGCAGTTCCTCGTCGGCCAGCAGGGTCAGCCAGCTTTGCGCCACGGCAGACATCAGGCTGATGCGGGCCGTCTGGCTGGCTTCAAACGTGGCCAGGTATTGCCCCAGCGCCTGCTCCTTGAGGCTGCCAACCCGGCCAAAAAAGTCCAGCTCATAGGCGGTAAATATGAACCCACCGGTGTAGGTGCTGCTGATGCCGCCGTCGCTGGCGGGCACGCGCGAACCGGTCAGCCCGGCATTGACCGAAGGAAACTGGTCGGCCCGGCGTAAGCCCAGTTGTGCTCGGGCTTGCTCAATGTTGAGGACCGACACCCGCAGGTCGCGGTTGTTGGCCAGAGCGATGCTGATCAGCTCTTGTACCGTGGTATCTGCATAAAATGCCTTCCAGCCCTTATTCCATAAGGGCTGAATGCTATTTTTATCAGAGTTTTCAACAGCGGCTGCATCCGGCCACTGTGCGGTGATGGGGGGAACCGGGCGCTCGTAGGTGGGCATCAGCGAGCAGCCTGCTACAAAAACACTAACAGCTAGCCCAGGTAGAGTAAGGGCTAGAGGCCTAAAAGTTGTATAAAACTTAGTCATGTGAATGCACTCCCATGTGCGCTGCCTGCTCGGCATGCACTTGTTGCTGGCGCTCGCTGTCCTTGAACAGGCCGCGCACCACCACAAAAAAGATCGGTACAAACACCACCGCCAGCGCGGTGCCCGTCAGAATCCCGCCAATCACCCCGGTGCCAATCGCGCGCTGGCTGGCTGAGCCTGCACCGGATGACAGCGCCAGTGGCAACACCCCCAGCGTAAACGCCATGGAGGTCATCACAATCGGGCGAAAGCGCATGTGGGCCGCCGCCAGCGCCGCCGCAATCACGCTCTGCCCCTGAGCCTGCAGGTCTTTGGCAAACTCGATGATCAGAATCGCGTTCTTGGCCGACAAGCCGATGATGGTGATCAGCCCGACTTGAAAGTACACGTCGTTCGAATAGTTGCGCAGCAGGGTGGCCAGGATCACCCCCAGCACGCCCAGCGGCACCACCAGAATCACCGCCATGGGGATGCTCCAGCTCTCGTACAGCGCGGCCAGGCACAAAAAAACCGCCAGAATCGCAAAGCCGTAGAGGATCACGGCTTGTGAGCCAGCCAGTTTTTCCTCGCGCGAGGTGCCAGTCCACTCATAGCCAAAGCCCGCAGGCAGTTTGGCTGCCAGTTGCTCCATCTCGATCAAGGCCGCACCGGTGCTGAAGCCAGGGGCGGCGCTGCCGCTCAGGCGCATGGCCGGGTAGCCGTTGTAACGCACCGTCTGCA
This sequence comes from Rhodoferax ferrireducens, assembly GCA_002083775.1. Taxonomy (GTDB): domain Bacteria; phylum Pseudomonadota; class Gammaproteobacteria; order Burkholderiales; family Burkholderiaceae_C; genus Rhodoferax; species Rhodoferax ferrireducens_A. Next base: position 264,031 of record MTEI01000001.1, read on the forward strand.
TGGCACCGGTGACCCAGCGCGTGGTGGCGAAGGCCGACAGCGGCACCATCTGGCCTTTGCTGTTGCTGACGTTGAGCTTGAGCAGGTCATCGGGCTGCATGCGTGCCGGCGCATCGGCCTGCACCACCACCCGCTGCAGGCGCCCGGCGTTGGGGAAGTCGTTGACATAACTCGAACCCAGCGCGGTGGAGATCACGCTGTTGATGGCGTCAAAACTCACGCCCAGCGCGCTGGCCTTGTCGCGGTCAATGTCCAGCTGCAGCTGCGGCGCGTCTTCCAGGCCGTCGGGGCGCACCTGGGTGATCACCTTGCTTTGCGCGGCCATGCCCAGCAACTGGTTGCGTGCTGCCAGCAGCGCGTCGTGGCCCAAACCGGCGCGGTCTTGCAGCCGGAAACTGAAGCCGCTGGAGGCCCCCAGCTCAGGAATGGGCGGCGGGCTCAAGGGGAAGATGAACGCATCGCGGATGCCCGACAGGGCACCAAAAGAGCGACCTGCCAGTGCCTGCGCGGAACTGCCTTCGCCTTTGCGCTCGGACCAGTCTTTCAGCGTCACGAACGCCAGCGCGGCATTTTGCCCCTGGCCCGAGAAGCTGAAACCCAGCACGCTGACCATGCTTTTCACTTCAGGCTGGGCCAACACAAACCCTTCGACCTGCTGCATCACCGCCAGGGTGCGCGCTTGGGTGGCACCGGGGGGCAACTGCACATTGACCAGCATGCTGCCCTGGTCTTCATTGGGCAGGAACGAGGTGGGCAGGCGCTGGTACATCCAGGCAGCACCCGCCACGATGGCCAGGTAGATCACCAGATACCGCGCCGCACGCGGCAGCAGCTTGGCCACGCCCCGCTCGTAACCCTTGGCGGTGCTGGCAAAACCCCGGTTGAACCAGCCAAAAAAGCCGGTCTTGGCATGGTGGTGCCCGGCTTCCACCGGCTTCAGCAGCGTGGCACACAAAGCCGGTGTCAGTGACAGCGCCAGAAAGGCCGAAAACGCAATCGACACCCCCATCACCGCCGAGAACTGGCGGTAAATGTTGCCAATCGAGCCGCTGAAAAACGCCAGCGGCACAAACACCGAGATCAGCACCACGGTCACGCCAATGATGGCGCCCGAAATCTGGCCCATGGCCTTGCGCGTGGCTTCCAGCGGAGGCAGGCCTTCCTCGCTCATGATGCGTTCCACGTTTTCCACCACCACAATCGCATCATCGACCACGATACCGATCACCAGCACCATGGCAAACATGGTCAGCACGTTGATCGAGAACCCCAATGCCAGCAGCGTGGCAAAGGTGCCCAGCAGTGCCACCGGTACCACCAGCGTGGGAATCAGCGTGTAGCGCCAATCCTGCATGAACAAGAACATCACCAGAAACACCAGCACGATGGCTTCCACCAGCGTCTCGGCCACCTGACGCAGCGAAGTTTCAATAAAACGTGAGCTGTCGTAGGGAATCGCCCAGGTCATGCCCTGCGGGAAAAACTTTTCCAGCGTCTGCATGCGCTCGCGCACCGCCTTGGCCGTGGCCAGTGCGTTGCCGCTGGGTGAAAGCTGCACGCCAATACCGGTGGAGGGTTTGCCGTTGAGCCGCGCCGAGGTGGCGTAAGACTGGGCGCCAAGTTCGATGCGCGCCACATCTTTCAGGCGTACGGTTGAGCCGTCGGCATTGGCGCGCAGCACCACGTTGCCAAACTGTGCCACGCTGCCCAGCTGCCCGTTCACCACCACCGTGGCCGAAATACCTTGCCCCGCCACATTGGGCAGGCTGCCGATTTCACCGGCGGACACCTGGGCGTTTTGCGCGCGGATGGCGGCCGTCACTTCGGCGGCAGACAGGTTGAAACCCATCAGCTTGGCCGGGTCAATCCAGACGCGCATGGCACGCTCGGTGCCAAACAGTTGCACCTGGCCCACGCCGGGCAGCCGCTGCAGCTCGGGCACGATTGAGCGCGAGGCATAGTCACCCAGCGCCACCGGTGTCAGGGCCGGGTCATCCGACGACAAAATGGCAAACAACAGGAAGTTGCTGCGCGATTTGTCCACCCGCACACCTTGCTGCGTGACCGCTGAGGGCAGCCGTGGTGTGGCGCGCGACAGGCGGTTTTGCACGTCCACCTGCGCCAGCTCGGGGTTGGTGCCAGGCTGAAAGCTCAGCGTGATGCTGCCGGTGCCGTTGGCCTGCGCCGTGGACTCCATGTAGATCAGGCCGGGTGAGCCATTCATTTCCTGCTCGACGATGGCCAGCACGCTGTCTTCCAGCGTTTGCGCCGAGGCGCCCGGGTAGGTGGCCGAGATCACGATGGAGGGCGGCGCCACCGGCGGGTATTGCGCAATTGGCAGCTGGGTGATGGAAACCACGCCCATCACCATGATGAACAGCGCGATCACCCAGGCAAAAATGGGCCGGTCAATGAAGAATTTAGCCATGCTGAGCGCTCCTTAACGCGTAGCGCTTGACGCCGCACTGGCTGGGTTGGAGGCTGATTTGGCTTCAGAATTAGCCGGGGCTGGCTGCCCGGCAGGCTGTCCTCCACCGGGGCCAGAGGCCGCAGGCGCACCGGGTTGCCACGGCACTGGTTTGACCGGGCCGCCGCCGCGCAGCTTCTGGAAGCCGTCGACCATCACCTGTTCACCGGCCTGCAGGCCGCTCAGCACCACCCACTGACCGTTTTGCTGGCCACCAATCTTGATCGGGCGCGGCGTCGCTTTGCCGTCGGCGCCCACCACCATCACCGTGTCGCCCTGGGGCGAACGCGTCACCGCCTGCTGTGGCAGGGTGATGGCGTTGCTGGCCTGGGCCTGCTCCAGGCGCACGCGCACGAAGAGCCCCGGCAGCAGCGTGCCCTGCGGATTCGGTACCTCGGCGCGCAGGGTGATCTGGCCGCTGGTGGTGTCCACGGTCAGGTCAGAAAACAACAGCTTGCCCGGCTGCGGGTACTCGCTGCCGTCTTCCAGCACCACGCGCACGCTGGCGCCCTGGCTGCCTGCGCGCTTGAGCTGGCCGCCTTCGAGCGCCTGGCGCAGCCGCATCACCTCGGCGGCGGACTGGGTGAAGTTCACGTACACCGGGTTGATCTGCTGGATCACCGCCAACTGCGTGGCTTCTCCCTGGCCCACCAATGCGCCTTCGGTCACCAGCGCCCGGCCGATGCGGCCAGAAATGGGGGCGGTGATGTGGGCATAACCCAGGTTGATGCGCGCGGTCTGCACCGCAGCGCGCGCCACCGCCAGATCGGCCTCGGCCAGCTTCTGCGCGGCTTGGGCGTTGATGAATTCCTGCTGGCTGATGGCTTTAGCTTCAAACAGCGGTTTGTAGCGCTCGGCCTGGGCGCTGGCCTGCATCAGGTTGGCTTCGGCCCTGGCCACATTGGCCGTCGCACTGGTCAGCGCCACCTCAAACGGGCTGGCATCCACCTGAAACAGGGGCTGGCCTGCCCGCACGTCACTGCCCTCGGTAAACAGGCGCTTTTGCAGGATGCCCGCAACGCGTGCCCGAACCTGCGCCACGCGCGAGGCTTCCAGACGGCCTGGCAGCTCGGTGATCAGACCCACATCACCTGGTGTGACGGTGACCACACCCACTTCCGCCGGCGGCATGCCGCCGCCCGGCCCGCCAGCCCCAGCGGGGGCGGCACTCTGGCCACAGGCTGCCAGAGCCAGCGTCAGGCTGATTGCCAGCGCCGAGGGCAAGAGCATCGATCGGGCAGAAAGGCGCCGCATAGGCAACAAGCAGTCAGACGCTGTAGAAGTGTGAGTCATGATGAGACTTCCATAAAGATAAAACGCGCTGCCGGGATACGGCGGCGTTGGGGGGCTTGATTTTTCCAAAATTATACATACACTCATGAATGTATGTATAGAGCCCTTGTCAAGGTCATGTATGGCCCGTAAAACCAAAGAAGATGCCCAAGCCACCCGCCAGCAGTTGCTGCAGGCGGCGGTGCGGGTGTTTGGCAAGAAGGGCGTGTCGCGCGCTTCCTTGCAAGATATCGCCTTGGCGGCGGGCACCACCCGGGGTGCGATCTACTGGCACTTCAAGAACAAGGCGGATTTGTTCAATGCGATGATGGACAACGCCCTGCTGCCCATGGAGCAGGCCATGCAGCGCATCGGCCACGACCCGACCCAGGACCCGCTGGCCGAACTGGAGCACGCGCTGCTGCAAACCATTCGCGACATCGCCAGCAATGACAGCACGCGCGCGATGTTCGAGATTGCCATCATGAAAGTGGAGTACGTCGACGAGTTGCTGGGTATCAAGGCCCGGCATGTTCAGGTTTTTGGCGACGGCACGCGCGAAATCACCCGCAGCCTGCGGGAGGCTGCGGCGCGCCGGGGTATCAGCTTGCCGGTCACGCCAGAGGTGGCGGCTCACGGCCTGCACGCGCTCATGGCGGGGCTGATCCACTCCTGGATGCTGTCGCCTTCAGCCTTTGATCTGGTGGCGGTATCGCAAAGCGCCATTCGCGCGCAGTTGGCCGGACTGGGGTTGCATCTGGGCAATCAGGGTTTGAGCGCCTGAGGCGCGAGCCTTTCAGGCCTAGGGCATCGCCTAAACTCGTTGGCTATGTTCAAAGAAGTCTGTGTTCTGGGGATCGAATCCTCTTGCGATGAAACCGGCGTGGCGCTGGTCGATACCCCCGCGCAGGGCCTGCCGGTATTGCGTGCTCATGCGCTTTACAGCCAGATCGAGATGCACCAGGCCTATGGCGGCGTGGTGCCTGAGTTGGCCAGCCGTGACCACATTCGCCGGGTGTTGCCGCTGACGCAGCAGGTGCTGGATGAGGCTGGTCGCACGCTGGCTGATATCGATGTGGTGGCGTTTACCCGTGGCCCGGGGCTGGCAGGCGCGCTGCTGGTGGGCGCCGGGGTGGCCTGTGCCCTGGCTGCCGCACTGGGTAAACCGGTGCTTGGGGTGCATCATCTCGAAGGGCATCTGCTGTCGCCGTTTTTAAGCCTGGATGCGCCCGAGTTTCCGTTTGTGGCGCTGCTGGTGTCGGGCGGGCACACGCAGCTGATGCGGGTGGATGGGGTCGGGCGCTATCAAATTCTGGGTGAAACCATTGATGACGCGGCGGGCGAGGCGTTTGACAAGTCCGCCAAGCTGCTGGGCCTGGCCTACCCCGGCGGGCAGGCGTTGTCGACACTGGCGGAGCTGGGCGACCCCAAGGCGTACAAGCTGCCGCGCCCGTTGTTGCACAGTGGCGATCTGGACTTTTCGTTTGCCGGTCTGAAAACGGCGGTGATGGTGCAGGTGGGCAAATGTGCGCTGGCGCAGGGCTGTACTGCGCCAGACTTGCCGCAGCACACGCTGGCGGATCTGGCGGCGTCCACCCAGGCGGCGATTGTGGAGGTGCTGGTGAAAAAGTCACTCACGGCACTAAAGCAAACCGGCCTGAAACGGCTGGTGGTGGCCGGCGGTGTGGGTGCCAACCGCCTGCTGCGCGAGCAGCTCAATACAGCGTGTGCGCGGCTCGCCACCAGGGTGCATTACCCCGAGCTGCATTTGTGCACCGACAACGGCGCGATGATCGCCATGGCCGCCGCCATGCGGCTGCAGTCTGGCCAGCAGGTGGCCAGCGACAACTATGCGTTTGACGTCAAACCGCGCTGGCCGCTGGATGCCATTGGCAGCTGAGTTTTATATGAAAAATGTGCCTCCAGCCCTTTATTCATAATGGCTGATAGCTATTTTTTTTGATAGTCAAGCTGCCAAATCCCGTCCGGTGTGTTCGGTGATCTGAGCAGTTTCTGGTTTTCTGTGGGCGAACACTGTAGTCGGGTGACTTGCCCACTGGCCAGATCGCCCACAAACTGGGCGATCTGGCGTGTCATTCCAAGATCAGTGAATCACCAGCTCGGTGACCCGGCTCACCGGCACCACTTTGGCCAGCTTCAAGGTCAGCACACCGTTTTCCAGCTTGGCCTGGCTTTGCCCGGCATCAATGTCTTGCGGTAACTCTGCTGCAAAGCGGTACTGGCGCGGTGCACCCTCAGCGCTGGACAAGCGCACCACATTGCCCTCAATCCCCACCACCAGCTGTTCGCGGCTCACGCCGGGCACGTCAAACGACAGGGTAAATGACTGTTCGTCTTGCTCAAGGGTGGCTGCGCCCTGGCTGCGAGGTGTGCTTGCGGGTTGCGCGAAAGTGGGCAGCGCTCGCGCATTGGCGGCGTAGAGGTGGCGACGAAAACCAGCGGGGGTAACAGGGGTAAAGAACATGGTTGAACTCCTTGTAAACTACGCGGCCTTCACAACGAACTTGCCGCAAGACCCCCAACTTGGCGCTCTGGCGAGGTTTTCAAGAGAAATTTCCTGATGTTTATTCTTGCTTGGCGGGCCTTGAAATCCTTGGCGCTGGCGCTATGTCTGCCACTTTTGGCTGCCGCACAACCGGCGCCCGCATCGATCAAGATCGCGTTGATTGAGGGCCTGAGCGGCCCGTTTGCCAACACCGGCGAGGCGGTTTTTCGCAACCTGCTGTGGGCTACCGAGCGGGTCAATGCGACGGGCGGCGTCAAACTCTCAGGCGCAGCCCGTGCACCCCTGCAACTGGCGCGTTTTGACAGCAAAGGCCAGACCGAAGAAGCGCTGACCATGCTCAAGGCTGCGGTGGACCAGGGTGCGCGCTTCATCACCCAAGGAAATTCGTCAGCGGTGGCCGCAGCGTTGATCGACGCCGTCAACAAACACAACGAGCGCGAGCCAACCAAGCGGGTGATCTTGCTGAACTACTCGGCGGTGGACCCGATCCTGACCAATGACAAGTGCAGTTTCTGGCACTTCCGATTTGACGCCCATGCTGACATGCGCATGAGCGCGCTGATGTCGGTGATCAAGGACGATGTGGCCCTGAAAAGCGTCTACCTCATCGGCCAGGACTACAGTTTTGGCCAGGCGGTAGCGCGTGAGGCCCGCCGCCAGTTGACCGCCTTGCGCCCGGATGTGCACATCGTTGGTGATGAGTTGCATGCCATCGGGCGGGTCAAAGACTTCATGCCCTATATGACCAAAATCAAGGCCAGTGGTGCCCAAGCGGTCATCACCGGCAACTGGGGCAACGACCTGACACTGCTGGTCAAGGCGGCGAAAGACGTGGGCTTTGACGGCAAGTTCTACACTTTTTATGGCAATGCACTGGGTGCGCCCACGGCCATGGGTGACGCCGGCATCGGCAAAGTGTTGGCGGTGGCCGACTGGCTGCCGAATGTGAGCACGCCGCAAAGTGAAGCCTTTTACCAGTCGTTCCGCCAGCGCTTTCCCAAGCCTGAAGACGACTATGTGCACATGCGCATGCAACTCATGGTGCAGGCTTTGGTGCAGGCAGTTGAAGCTGCAGGTACTACAGATTCTGTAGCTGTAGCCACACAGATGGAAAGGGCTAACGTCACTTTTTATGCACAAAGTGGCAGCATGCGGGCCAGCGACCACCAGTTTCAGCAAACGCTGGTGGTGGGGGTCATGGAGCGCCAGGGCACACCCGGCGTGAAGTTCGACGTGGAAGGCTCCGGCTATGGCTTTCGGGTGATCAAAACCCTGGCTGCGGCAGACGCCCAGCAGCCCACCACTTGCCGCATGCAGCGCCCTTGAGGTACGCAGGGCTCAGGTCAGCAGGGCGGGCCAATCCAACCCGCAGGCGCCGACGGGCGCTGCCGGTTATACTCGCAGGCTCTGCAGTTTTGGCAGACCAAGCACGTCAGGGGCAGTTCCAGCGCCTGACGCAAGTTGTTTATTCACAGGAAAAATCATGATCGCATCCAGCATCAAAGCCGCTGTCGTCAAAGACAACGCACGCCAAGCCGGTGACACCGGTAGCCCCGAAGTTCAGGTCGCCCTGCTCACAGCGCGCATCAACGAACTCATGCCCCACTTCAAAACCCATGCCAAAGACCACCACGGCCGTCGCGGCCTGCTGCGCATGGTGAGCCGCCGCCGCAAGCTGCTGGACTACCTCAAGAGCAAAGACGCTGACCGTTATGTGGCGCTGATCGCCAAGCTGGGTCTGCGTAAATAATCGCCGGGCAAGAATGACGGACGCCTGAGTTAGGTTACTAGCTCAGGCGTTTTTTACTTCGGAAAGGTCAAAAACGGAGCGAAGCTGTGTCATTCCAAAGCCTGGTGCGCACCCTGGTGCGCCAGTTTCTGGAATGGCATCGTGGCCTGTTTTGTCTGATCCGGGCTTAGGTGGGGTGGCCTGCACCCCCCGAATTCTCAGGAGATCAAAAAATGACGATGTTCAAAAAAGTTAGCAAGACCTTCCAATGGGGCCAAAACACAGTCACCATGGAAACCGGCGAAATCGCTCGCCAAGCCAGCGGTGCGGTTATGCTCGACATGGACGGCACCGTGGTGCTGGCCACTGTGGTGGCCAAGACCGAAGGTAAAGCGGGTCAAGACTTTTTCCCCTTGACCGTGGACTACCTTGAAAAAGCCTACGCCGCCGGCCGCATTCCCGGCAGCTTCTTCAAGCGCGAAGGCCGCCCCAGCGAGTTCGAAACCCTGACCAGCCGCCTCATCGACCGCCCGATCCGCCCGCTGTTCCCCGAAGGTTTCTTCAATGAAGTGCACGTGGTGGTTCACACCCTGTCACTCAATCCTGAAGTCGACGCCGACATTGCCGCCATGATTGCGGTCAGCGCCGCGCTGTCGATCAGCGGTGTGCCGTTCAGCGGACCCATTGGTGCGGCCCGCGTGGGTTACATCAACGGTGAATATGTGTTGAACCCGGGTCAAACCGCGCGCAAGAACAGCCAGATGGAGTTGGTCGTGGCCGGTACCGAATCCGCCGTTCTGATGGTGGAAAGTGAAGCTGACCAATTGTCGGAAGAAATTATGCTTGGCGCGGTGGTGTTTGGCCACACGCAAGGTGCGGTGGCCATCAACGCCATCCATGACCTCGTGCGTGACGCAGGCAAACCGATGTGGGACTGGAAGCCCGCCGCCAAGGACGAGGTACTGATCGCCAAGATCGACGCGCTGGCCAAAGACAAACTCATCGCCGCCTACCAGATCCGCAACAAACAAGCCCGCACCCAGGCCTGCCGCAGCGCTTATGCCGAAGTCATGGCCGCCCTGAAAGCCGAAGGCGTGGCGTTTGACGGCGTGGCCATCGAAGGCCTGCTGTTCGAAATCGAAGCCAAGATCGTGCGCGGCCAGATCCTGGCCGGCGAGCCACGTATTGACGGCCGCGACACGCGCACCGTGCGCGCCATTGAAATCCGCAACGGCGTGCTGCCGCGTACCCACGGGTCAGCCCTGTTCACCCGCGGTGAAACCCAGGCGCTGGTGGTGACCACCTTGGGCACCGAGCGCGATGCCCAGCGCATCGACGCCCTCAGCGGTGACTACGAAGACCGCTTCTTGCTGCACTACAACATGCCTCCGTTCGCCACCGGCGAAACCGGCCGTGTTGGTACCCCCAAGCGCCGCGAAATCGGCCACGGCCGTCTTGCCAAGCGCGCGCTCGTCGCTGTGTTGCCGAACAAGGAAGACTTTCCCTACACCATGCGTGTGGTGTCGGAAGTGACCGAATCCAACGGCTCCTCGAGCATGGCTTCGGTCTGCGGTGGCTGCCTGAGCCTGATGGACGCTGGCGTACCTTTGAAAGCCCACGTGGCCGGTATTGCCATGGGCCTGATCAAGGACGACAACCGCTTTGCCGTGCTGACCGACATCCTGGGTGACGAAGATCACCTGGGCGACATGGACTTCAAGGTGGCCGGTACCACCAACGGCATCACCGCGCTGCAGATGGACATCAAGATCCAGGGCATCACCAAGGAAATCATGCAAGTCGCTTTGGCACAAGCCAAAGAAGCGCGCATGCACATCCTGGGCAAGATGGTTGAAGCCATGGGCGAAGCCAAAACCGAAGTCTCCACCTTCGCGCCGCGCCTGTTCACCATGAAGATCAATCCGGAAAAAATCCGCGACGTGATCGGCAAGGGTGGCGCGGTGATCCGTGCGCTGACCGAAGAAACCGGCACCCAGATCAACATCGACGAAGACGGCACCATCACCATCGCCTCAAGCGACCCGGCCAAGGCCGAAGAAGCCAAACGCCGCATCGAGCAGATCACCGCCGAAGTTGAAATCGGCAAGGTCTACGAAGGCCCGGTGGTGAAGATTTTGGACTTTGGTGCGCTGATCAACCTGCTGCCCGGCAAAGACGGCCTGTTGCACATCAGCCAGATTGCCCACGAGCGTGTCGAAAAAGTCACCGACTACCTGTCGGAAGGCCAGATCGTCAAGGTCAAGGTCATGGAAACCGACGAAAAGGGCCGTGTCAAGCTGTCGATGAAAGCCTTGCTGGATCGTCCAGTGCAGGGCGGCAACGACAACCGGGCTTGAGGACTAGGTAAAACGATAGCTGCCAACCCTTATCCTATAAGGGCTGGAGGCCAAAAAGACCATGAAAGTCATTGACATCACTGGGTACGGCGGAACTGACGTTTTGCGTCTGGGGGAGCGGCCTGTACCCGTGCCGGGCGCGGGTGCGTTGCTGATTCGCGTGGCATCCAGTGGTGTCAATCGGCCGGATGTGTTGCAGCGTCTGGGCAACTACCCGGTGCCGCCCGGTGCCTCAGACATTCTGGGTCTGGAAGTGGCGGGGGTCATTGAGCAGGGCGACGCGGCTGAACTGGCTTCGGCTGGTTTCAAGCTGGGTGACCGCGTGTGTGCGTTGGTGGCAGGTGGCGGTTATGCCGAGTTCTGCGTGGCACCCATTGGGCAATGTTTGCCGGTGCCGGAAGGTTTGTCAGACGTTGAAGCGGCCAGCCTGCCGGAGACGTTTTTCACCGTCTGGAGCAACCTGATGGAGCGTGCGCGCCTGCAGCCTAGTGAGTCCGTGCTGATTCAGGGCGGCTCCAGTGGCATTGGCGTGACCGCCATCCAATTGGCCAAACACGTTGGCGCAACCGTGTTCGTAACAGCCGGTAGTGATGAAAAGTGTGCTGCGTGCCTTGAACTGGGTGCAGACCACGCGATCAATTACAAAGCGCATGACTTTCAGGAAGAGTTGATGCGCCTGACCGACGGGCAGGGCGTGGACGTGATTCTGGACATGGTGGCTGGCAGCTATGTGGCCAAAGAGGTGCAGTGCCTGAAGGAAGATGGCCGCCTGGTCATCATCTCGATTCTGGGGGGAACCCGCAGCGAGTTCAATGCCGGTCTGGTGTTGCGCAGGCGCCTGACCATCACCGGCTCGACCTTGCGGCCGCGGTCGGTGGCGTTCAAGGCGGCGATCGCCCAGGCATGCCTGAAACATGTTTGGCCAGCCTTGGCTGCCAAGCGCATCAAGCCCGTGGTTTTTAGCACCTTTGCGGCTGAGCAGGTGGCGCAGGCGCATGCGCTGATGGAATCGAGCCAGCACGTAGGAAAAATTGTTTTGACTTGGAGCCAATCATGAAGAAAAAACTGATAGCCGGTAACTGGAAGATGAACGGTAGCCTGGCTGCCAATGACAAGCTTCTCAAAGACATCCTCGCTGGCATGGGCCAGGCCACCTGCCAGGTGGCGGTGGGCGTGCCGGCGGTGTACCTGGCGCAGTGCCAGGCTCTGCTGGCCGGCAGCGCCATCGATCTGGCCTCGCAAGATATTTCGGCCCAGGAGGGCGGTGCCTACACCGGTGAAATTTCGGGCGCGATGCTCAAAGAGTTCGGCGTGCGTTATGCCATCGTCGGCCATTCTGAGCGCCGTCAGTACCATGGTGAGACCGATGACGTGGTGGCGTTGAAGGCGCAGCGCGCTCTGGGCTGTGGTATCACGCCCATCGTGTGTGTGGGTGAAACCCTGGCCCAGCGTGAAGCCGGTCAAACAGACGAGGTGGTCAAGCGCCAACTGGCGGCGGTGATCCACACCAACGGCCATTGCATCAGTGAAGTGGTGGTGGCGTACGAGCCGGTGTGGGCGATTGGCACCGGCAAGACCGCCACGCCAGAGATGGCACAGCAGGTGCACGCCGTGTTGCGAGCCCAGCTCAAGGCCGCTTCCGAGCATGCTGACCGCATCCCACTGCTGTACGGCGGTAGCATGAACGCCGCCAACGCCGCGTCACTGCTGGCGCAGCCCGATATTGACGGGGGTTTGATTGGTGGCGCCGCGCTGAAAGCCCAGGACTTTTTAACGATTATTGCTGCCGCCGCTTGAGAATCAAGGGTTGGTAGCTACTGAATGAGGAGCGAGACATGAATGTGATGTTGACGATTTTGCTGGCGGTGCAGATGATCTCTGCCATTGTGATGGTCGGGTTGATTCTGGTGCAGCACGGCAAAGGCGCCGATATGGGTGCGGCCTTTGGCAGCGGTGGTTCCGGTAGCCTGTTTGGTGCCAGCGGCAGTGCCAATTTTCTGTCACGCACGACCGCGGTGTTGGCCGCCATTTTCTTTGCCAGCACACTGGCGCTGGCCTATTTCGGTTCGGCGCGTTCCGCACCTTCGTCGGGTAGTGTTCTTGAAAACGCAGCGCTGGTGGCGCCGGTACCGGCTGCCGTTGCTCCTGCTGCAGCTGCGTCTGGCGCAGCACAAATCCCGGCTAAGTGACCTTGGTCGCAAAAGCCCCTGAACCCTCATTTCACTGGGGAATTCAGGGTAAACTCCGGGCTCTCTCACTGAGCGAAAGACAGCACCCAAGAGTGTGTTCGGTGATGTAGTCAAATTGGCCGTCGTGGTGAAATTGGTAGACACGCTATCTTGAGGTGGTAGTGGCGAAAGCTGTGCGAGTTCGAGTCTCGCCGACGGCACCAGGTAAACAACTTTGGCCCACGCAAGTGGGCCAATGACACAGGGAACCCAACTTGTATGATGAGCCTTGATCAGTACCTGCCAGTACTCCTGTTTATCCTGATCGGCATTGCCGTTGGTGTACTTCCCCAGGTGATTGGGTATGTTCTGGGCCCCAATCGCCCCGATGCTGCCAAAAACTCCCCCTACGAATGTGGCTTTGAGGCCTTTGGTGACGCGCGCATGACGTTTGACGTGCGGTATTACCTGATAGCCATCATGTTTATCCTTTTTGACCTGGAAACAGCGCTGCTGTTCCCCTGGGCTGTGACGCTGCGTGAATTGGGGTTGTTTGGCTTTTTGATCGGGTTGGAAATTGTGGCTGTCCTGACGATCGGGTTTGTGTACATGTGGCTTAAAGGCGCCCTGGATTGGGAGTAAGTCGATGATTGAAGGTGTTCTCAAAGAGGGCTTTGTCACGACGACTTACGATAGTGTCGTGAACTGGGCCAAGACGGGTTCTGTCTGGCCGATGACGTTTGGGCTGGCCTGCTGTGCGGTCGAGATGATGCATGCGGCAGCGGCCAGATACGATATCAGCCGTTTTGGTGCCGAGGTGTTTCGCCCCAGCCCCCGGCAGTCGGATCTGATCATTGTGGCGGGTACCTTGACCAACAAGATGGCGCCCGCCTTTCGCAAGGTGTATGACCAGATGGCTGAACCGCGCTGGGTGATCAGCATGGGTTCTTGTGCCAACGGCGGTGGCTACTACCATTACAGCTATTCTGTGGTGCGTGGCTGTGACCGCATCGTGCCGGTGGATATTTATGTGCCCGGCTGCCCGCCGACCGCTGAGGCGCTGGTATACGGCATCATCCAGTTGCAAAGCAAAATCCGGCGCACCCAGACCATTGCCCGCACGTAAAAGGAACGTCATGACGGTATACGCGGTAAATGTCCAAACGCTTCAATCGCAGGTGCATGTGGCTTTAGGGGCCCTGATTCAGAGCAGTGTTGTCAAATGGGGTGAGTTGACGATCGTCGTGACGGCAGCTGACTACATTCCAACGGTGCTGGCTTTGAGAGACCACCCAGACTGCCGGTTTGAGCAATTGATTGACTTGTGCGGTGTGGATTACTCGACCTACAAAGATGAGCCGCAGGTAGGGTTGCGCTTTTGTGTGGTGTTGCATTTGTTGTCGGTGAGCTTGAACCAGCGGATCCGTCTCAAGGTTTTCGCCAGCGATGATGAGGCACCCGTTCTGTCCTCTGTCTGCGAGATCTGGAGCGCGGCGAACTGGTTTGAGCGCGAGGCTTTTGATCTTTATGGCATCGTGTTTGAAGGCCATGACGATTTGCGGCGCATCCTGACCGATTACGGTTTTATCGGCCATCCTTTCCGCAAAGATTTTCCCCTGTCTGGTCACGTTGAAATGCGTTATGACGCCGAGCAAAAGCGCGTGGTTTACCAGCCCGTCACGATCGAGCCGCGTGAGATCACGCCTCGCATCATCCGTGAAGAGAACTATGGAGGCCTGCCGCAGGCGCAGTAAGTTATGGCGGAAATCAAAAATTACACCCTGAATTTTGGCCCCCAGCACCCGGCGGCGCACGGTGTGTTGCGATTGGTGTTGGAGCTCGATGGTGAGGTGATCCAACGCGCAGACCCGCACATTGGCCTGCTGCACCGTGCCACCGAAAAGCTGGCTGAAAACAAAACCTATCTGCAGACGTTGCCCTACATGGACCGCCTGGATTACATGTCGATGATGTGTAACGAGCAGGCTTATTGCCTGGTCATCGAGAAAATGCTTGGCCTGGAAGTGCCACTGCGTGCGCAGTACATCCGGGTGATGTTCGCCGAAATCACCCGGTTGCTCAACCACCTGCTGTGGGTGGGTGCCCATGCGATTGACTGTGGTGCCATGACCGTCATGCTGTATGCGTTTCGCGAACGCGAAGACCTGCTGGATGCCTATGAAGCCGTGAGCGGTGCGCGTATGCACGCGGCTTATTTGCGTCCTGGTGGTGTCTACCGGGATTTGCCCGACACGATGCCGCGTCATGCGCCGAACAAGATTCGCAGCGCCAAATCCACGCAGGAACTCAATCGCAATCGCGGTGGCAGCCTGCTGGATTTCATCGAAGACTTCACCAAGCGTTTTCCCACCTACCTGGAGGAATACCACACGCTGTTGACCGAAAACCGGATTTGGAAACAGCGCACCGTGGGCATTGGGGTGGTGACGCCTGAGCGTGCCTTGAATCTGGGCTTTACCGGGCCCATGCTGCGCGGCTCTGGCATTGCCTGGGATCTGCGCAAACAACAACCCTACGAGGTGTATGACCGGCTTGACTTTGACATCCCGGTGGGCAAAACCGGCGACACCTATGACCGTTACCTGGTGCGCATGGAGGAGATGAAGCAGTCCAATCGCATCATCAAGCAGTGTATTGATTGGCTGCGTGTCAATCCCGGCCCGGTCATTACCGACAACCACAAGATTGCACCACCTGATCGGGAATCCATGAAAGCCAACATGGAAGACCTGATTCACCACTTCAAGCTGTTCACTGAAGGCTTTGCCGTGCCGGAAGGGGAGGCGTACGTTGCCATTGAGCACCCTAAAGGCGAATTTGGCATCTACATGATCAGTGATGGCGCCAACAAGCCTTACCGCATGAAGATTCGTCCGCCCGCCTTCGTGCATCTGGCCGCACTCAACGAGATGGGTAAGGGGCACATGATTGCTGATGCGGTGGCGATCATTGGCACGATGGACATTGTGTTTGGGGAAGTAGACCGATGATTTCAGAAAAGTCTCTCGCGGCCTTTGCAAAAGAGGTTGCCAAATACCCTGCCCAGCACAGGCAGTCGGCAGTGATGGCTTGCCTGCAAATCGTGCAGCAGGAATTGGGCTTTGTGAGCCCGGAGAGTGAGCGCCTGGTGGCAGACTATCTGGACATGGCGCCGATGGCGGTGCACGAGGTCACCAGCTTCTACAACATGTACAACCAAAAAGCCGTTGGCAAGTACAAGCTCAATGTTTGCACCAACCTGCCATGCCAACTGCGTCAGGGCGCGCAAGCGATGGCGCATTTGAAAGCCAAACTTGGCATCGACGCCAACCAGACCACGCCAGATGGTTTGTTCACGCTGCAAGAGTGCGAGTGTTTGGGCGCCTGTGCTGATTCCCCGGTGATGCTGGTGAATGACACTGCGATGTGCAGTTTTATGACGGCTGACAAACTGGATCAGTTGGTGGATGGTCTGCGGGCGATGGAGGTGAAGGCATGAACGTTGACAGCTTTCTCGCCCAGTTTCAATCATCAGGTTTGGAGACCTGTTTTCACAATCGGCACATCAAACCCCAAATTCTGGCGGGTCTGGATGGGTCCAATTGGCGCCTGAAGGATTATGAAGCCCGTGGTGGCTACCAGGCGCTGCGCAAAGTCCTGGGCAAGGATGGCGGTGAAGGGCTGACGCAGGATCAGGTCATTGCCACCGTCAAGGAATCCGGATTGCGCGGGCGTGGTGGCGCGGGTTTCCCGACCGGTCTGAAGTGGAGTTTTATGCCACGCCAGTTCCCTGGGCAGAAGTACCTGGTTTGCAACTCTGATGAGGGTGAGCCTGGGACCTGCAAAGACCGTGACATCATGGAATTCAACCCGCATACCGTGATTGAAGGCATGGCCATTGCTGCTTATGCCATGGGCATTTCAGTTGGTTACAACTACATCCATGGTGAGATCTTTCATACCTATCGGCGCTTTGAAGAGGCGTTGGAGGAAGCCAAGGCGGCTGGCTTGTTGGGTGACAACATCCTCGGCAGTGGCTTCAGCTTTCAACTGCACGCAGCCCATGGTTTCGGTGCTTATATTTGCGGCGAAGAGACGGGATTGCTGGAGTCCCTTGAGGGCAAAAAAGGCCAACCGCGGTTCAAACCTCCGTTTCCGGCCAGTTTTGGTCTGTACGGCAAGCCGACCACCATCAACAACACCGAGACTTTCGGAGCGGTTCCCTGGATCATTCGCCATGGCGGTCAGGCCTATCTGGAGTCAGGCAAGCCGAACAATGGTGGCACCAAAATATATTCTGTGAGTGGTGATGTGGCGTTGCCGGGTAACTACGAAGTGCCCATGGGCACACCTTTTGCCACCTTGCTGGAACTGGCCGGAGGCGTACGCGCCGGACGCCAACTCAAGGCCGTGATCCCGGGGGGATCTTCGTCGCCTGTGCTGCCAGCCAGCCTCATGATGGATTGCACCATGGATTACGACTCCATTGCCAAGGCGGGTTCCATGTTGGGTTCGGGCGCAGTCATTGTTATGGACGACTCGCGCTGCATGGTGAAGAGTTTGCAGCGACTGAGTTACTTTTACATGCACGAGTCTTGCGGGCAATGCACGCCTTGTCGCGAGGGCACGGGTTGGATGTTCCGCGTTGTTGATCGTATCGAAAACGGACACGGTCGTCAGGCTGATCTGGACCTTTTGAACTCTGTGGCAGCAGACATCCAGGGGCGCACGATTTGTGCGCTGGGCGACGCGGCGGCCATGCCCGTGCGTGCCATGCTCAAGCATTTCATGCCTGAATTTGAGTACCACATCGCCCACAAGACCTGCATGGTTCCCGCATACGTTTGAGCGAGAAACAGATGATTGAAATTGAACTCGACGGTCAGAAAGTCGCAATAGAGCAGGGCAGTACGGTGATGTATGCCGCCGAAAAGGTGGGTACCTACATCCCGCACTTTTGCTATCACAAGAAGCTCAGCATCGCGGCCAGTTGCCGCATGTGTTTGGTGGACATAGAGAAAATGCCCAAACCCATGCCTGCCTGCGCGACCTCTGTCACGCAAGGCATGGTGGTGCATACCAAATCTGACAAAGCGATCAAAGCGCAGCAATCCGTGATGGAATTCTTGCTGATCAACCACCCACTGGATTGCCCGATTTGTGACCAGGGTGGCGAGTGCCAGTTGCAGGACTTGGCGGTGGGTTATGGTGGCACAACGTCGCGCTACGAGGAAGAAAAACGCGTGGTCCACCCCAAAGACGTGGGGCCGTTGATCTCCATGGAGGAAATGGCCCGCTGTATCCATTGCACGCGCTGCGTCCGTTTCGGACAGGAGATCGCCGGCGTCATGGAATTGGGCATGTCACACCGCGGAGAACATGCCGAAATTGAAACCTTTCTGGGTCAGACGATCGATTCTGAGTTGTCCGGCAACATGATCGATATTTGCCCTGTGGGCGCCTTGACCAGCAAACCCTTTCGTTACAGTGCACGGACTTGGGAACTGTCCCGCCGCAAGTCGGTCAGCCCGCATGACTCAGCCGGTGCCAACTTGATTGTTCAGGTCAAGAACAACAAAGTCATGCGTGTTGTGCCTCTGGAGAACGAGGCAGTGAACGAATGCTGGATTGCTGACCGGGATCGTTATTCGTACGAGGCGCTCAATGGCCCGGACCGACTCACAACGCCCATGATCAAGCAAGGTGGGGTGTGGAACAGTGTTGACTGGAAAACTGCCCTCGAATATGTAGCACATGGGTTGTCCAGTATCAAGGCAGACCATGGAGCGGCTTCTATTGGCGCATTGGTCAGTCCCCACAGCACCGTTGAAGAGTTGTATTTGGCGGGTGCTTTTGTGCGTGGCCTGGGCAGTGACAACATCGATTACCGGCTCCGGCATGCCCAGTTTGAGACAGCACAGAAGCACGCACGCTGGTTGGGCATGCCGATTGCGGATTTATCCACCTTGCAAAGTGTGCTGGTTGTCGGGTCCAATTTGCGTAAAGACCACCCCCTGTTTGCGCAGCGGATTCGCCAAGCGACCAAATTGGGTTGCGTGGTTGGCTCAGTCGCGGCAAGCGCCATGAATTGGGCTATGCCGATGGCCCAAACCTGTATTGCTCCAGTATCCAAATGGGTGCAAGCACTGGCTGACCTTGCTGCAGCGGTTGCCCTTGAAAAACACGTTGACGCACCCCAACCCGGGCAAGTCACTGCGTTTGGGCGTGCCATGGCCGCCTCATTGTTGGGTGGCGAACGAAAAGCCATTTTGTTAGGTAATGCCGCGGCGCATCACCCACAGGCTGCCCAATTGCTGGCTTTGGCCAACTGGATTGGAGAGCAGACCGGTGCAACGGTTGGCTACCTGACGGAAGCCGCCAATACCGTTGGCGCGCAACTGGCGGGAGCCGTTCCCCAGTCGCAGGGACTTAATGCGGGTGCCATGCTGGCAGGTGCTTTGAGATCGGTGATTTTGCTCAATACCGAGCCCCAATTTGACAGTGCTGCCGGTGCTGCGGTAGCCACAGGGTTTGAGTCCTGCCAAATGGTGGTGACCTTGAGCCCGTTCAAGGCCAATCTGGACATCAGCGATGTACTCTTGCCGATTTCGCCATTCACTGAAACCTCAGGCACCTTTGTCAACGCGGAAGGTCGGGTGCAGGGCTTCCATGCCGTAGTGAAACCTTTGGGCGAAACCCGTCCGGCTTGGAAAGTTTTCCGGGCATTGGCCAATATTCTGGGTTTGCCAGGTTTTGATTTCGAGTCCTCGCAAGAGGTCTTGGTGCAGGCTCTGGGCGACGCTGGCGGGGTTGTGCCGTTGCATGTGCCAGCCACCCGGCTGAGTAATGCCAGTGGTGCCATGCCTGCTGGCAACGCCCATTCAGTGGAACCCTGTGTTGCCAGCATTTATCAACTCGATGGCATCGTGCGCCGAGCGCCCGCGCTTCAAGCGACGGCAGATGCCAAGGCCTCGCAGGTTCATGAGGTGACAGCATGATCGACACAATTTTTGCCACTGGTTTGGGGCTTGTGGCGGCTGACTGGTGGACCGGTATGGTTTGGCCGGTACTCTGGGCCTTGATGAAGGTCGTTCCTGTGCTGATGATTGTGTTGGGCGCCGTGACCTATGCCACCCTGTGGGAGCGCAAGTTGCTGGGCTGGGCGCAAATTCGCCTGGGACCGAATCGGGTCGGACCTTGGGGCCTGCTGCAACCGATCGCTGATGCCTTGAAACTGATGACCAAGGAAATTGTCAGGCCCGCTGCTTCTGACAAATTTCTCTTTTATCTGGGTCCGGTTCTCACCGTGGCACCGGCACTGACCGCTTGGGCAGTGGTGCCGTTTGGTCCAGAGATTGCCGTTGCCAACTTGAATGCCGGGTTGCTGTTTTTGATGGCGATCGCCTCTCTGGAGGTGTACGGGGTGATCATTTCAGGCTGGGCTTCCAACTCCAAGTATGCCTTCCTGGGTGCTTTGCGCGCGTCTGCCCAAATGGTCAGTTACGAAATCGCCATGGGGTTCTGCTTTTTAATTGTTCTGATGGTGTCCAACAGCCTCAACATGACAGACATCGTGATGGGCCAAGATAAAGGTCGCTTTGCTGAAATGGGATGGTCTTTCCTGTCCTGGAACTGGTTGCCGCTGCTGCCGATAGTGGTGGTTTACTTTGTGTCGGGTCTGGCAGAAACCAATCGCACCCCGTTTGACGTGATCGAAGGCGAGTCAGAAATTGTGGCTGGGCACATGGTGGAGTATTCCGGGATGTCGTGGGCGATGTTCCAGATGGCCGAGTATGCAAGTATCTGGTTGGTCTCCATTCTGTCGGTCACGCTATTTTTTGGGGGATGGCTGTCGCCAATTGACAGCCTGAACTGGATTCCTGGCTGGATATGGCTGGGGCTCAAGACCTTTGCGGTGATGACCATGTTCATTTGGGTGCGGGTTACCTTCCCGAGGTTCCGATACGACCAGATCATGCGTTTGGGCTGGAAGATATTTATTCCCGTGACTTTGGTTTGGCTGGTGGTGATTGGTGTCTGGATGCAGACCCCATGGAACATTTGGAAGTAATACGAGTCGCATATGTCAACCTCCACATCTCATTCCACAAAGAGCTCTGCCGTGAGTGCATTTTCTCTGTCGGATTTTCTTTCGAGTTTCTTTCTGACTGAGCTTTTTAAGGGCATGCGGCTGACAGGTAAATATGCCTTCAAAAGCAAAATCACGCTGGAGTATCCGGAGGAGAAAACGCCTCTGTCACCCCGGTTTCGTGGCTTGCATGCCCTGCGCCGTTACGAGACGGGTGAAGAGCGCTGTATTGCTTGTAAGTTGTGCGAAGCGGTCTGCCCGGCCATGGCGATCACCATTGAATCCGAAGAAAGAGCCGACGGATCAAGGCGGACCACGCGATATGACATTGATCTCACCAAGTGTATTTTTTGCGGGTTTTGTGAAGAAAGTTGCCCGGTGGATTCCATAGTGGAGACGAATATTCTGGAATACCACGGAGAAAAGCGAGGCGATCTGTATTTCACCAAAGAAATGCTCTTGGCTGTTGGTGACCGTTACGAGTCAGAAATCGCTGCCAGCAAGATGGCAGATGCCAAATACCGTTGATCCGTCGTCAGAAAGAATCCGAATCATGAGTGTCACGACTGGTCTTTTTTACCTGTTTTCTACCATTTTGCTGGCGTCTGCCTTTCGCGTGATCACTACGCGTAACCCGGTACATGCTGTTTTGTATCTTGTGCTCACTTTTTTCCAGGCCTCCATGATCTGGATGATGCTCAAGGCCGAGTTTTTGTCGCTGACATTGATTTTGGTTTACGTTGGCGCAGTCATGGTGCTTTTCCTGTTTGTGGTGATGATGCTGGATGTGAATGTCGAGGCCATGCGGGTGGGCTTTTGGAAAAATTTTCCTCTGGCTGCGGTTCTGGGTGCGCTGATCATTGTGGAAATGTCTGCTGTCTTGATGGGTGGCTTTCATGTGAGTGAGCAGCCTGACGCGTTGGCGGCTGTGGCGAAAGGCGCAGGCGAACTGTCCAACAGCAAGGCGTTGGGCAAGTTGCTCTACACCGAATACATCTATCCGCTGGAAGTGGCGACAGCCATTCTGCTGGTGGGCATGATCGCCGCTATCGCCTTGACGTTAAGACAACGCAAAGACAGCAAGGCGATTGATTCAGCAGCGCAGGTTCGGGTCAGGGCCAAGGACCGGATGACGGTGGTCAAACTCGCGGCCACCCAACCCGCGTTGCCGATTGAAGCAACAACCGACACCCCCTCCGTGGAGAGCAAAGCATGACGCTGACATTGGGCCATTTTTTGACCTTGGGGGCGATGCTGTTTGCACTCTCAGTGATCGGTATCTTTTTGAACCGGAAAAACCTGATTGTGTTGCTCATGGCCATCGAATTGATGTTGCTGGCTGTCAACACCAACTTCATCGCCTTCTCCCACTATCTCGGTGACCTGAATGGTCAGATATTTGTGTTTTTCATTCTGACAGTTGCCGCTGCTGAAGCGGCTATTGGACTGGCCATACTGGTGGTGCTGTTCCGCAACCGGACAAATATCAACGTTGACGAACTCGATTCGTTGAAGGGGTAACAGGAAATGAGTCAAACCCTATCCGCCCCTTTATTGGCAGCCATTCCGTTGGCGCCGTTGTTTGGCGCCCTGGTAGCAGGCATCATGGGAACCAAGTTGGGGGGCAACAGCATTGGTCGAAGCGCTTCGCACTCCTTTGCCATCATCGGTGTCTTGGTGTCTTTTGTTCTGTCTGCCATCACGCTCTATGACGTTGCCTTCGAAGGTGCGCGCTTCAACGAGACCCTCTATACCTGGATGGTGGTCGGCGACCTGAAGATGGAGATCGGCTTTCTGGTCGATGGCCTGACCGCCATGATGATGTGTGTCGTCACCTTTGTCTCGCTGATGGTGCACATCTACACCATTGGTTACATGGAAGAAGACGAGGGCTACAACCGATTCTTCTCATATATCTCTCTGTTCACCTTCTCCATGCTGATGCTTGTCATGAGCAACAACATGCTGCAACTTTTCTTTGGCTGGGAAGCTGTGGGGCTGGTTTCTTATCTTTTGATCGGCTTCTGGTACAACAAGCCGACGGCGATATTTGCCAACATGAAGGCTTTTTTGGTCAATCGGGTGGGCGACTTCGGTTTTATCTTGGGCATCAGTCTGATCGTTGCCTACACGGGTACGCTGAATTACGCGGAAGCTTTCGCCAAAGCCTCTGATTTGGCTGCATTGACCCTGCCAGGCACTGACTGGATGCTGATCACCGTGATCTGCATCTGTTTGTTTATTGGTGCCATGGGCAAATCGGCACAGTTTCCGCTGCATGTCTGGTTGCCAGATTCAATGGAAGGCCCGACACCGATCTCGGCCTTGATTCATGCTGCGACGATGGTGACAGCTGGCATCTTCATGGTGGCGCGGATGTCTCCTCTGTTTGAACTGAGTGAGGCAGCGCTGAATTTCATCATGGTCATCGGCGCCATCACCGCGCTGTTCATGGGCTTTCTGGGCATTATCCAGAACGACATCAAGCGGGTGGTGGCCTACTCGACGTTGTCGCAGCTCGGGTACATGACGGTCGCTCTCGGGGCGTCCGCTTACTCGGTAGCGGTGTTTCACCTGATGACACACGCCTTTTTCAAGGCTTTGCTTTTCTTGGCGGCTGGGTCTGTGATCATGGGGTTGCACCACAACCAGGATATTCGCTGGATGGGTGGCGTACGTAAATACATGCCCATCACCTGGTTCACTTCGCTGATTGGCTCCCTGGCTTTGATCGGTACACCTTTCTTTTCAGGTTTTTACTCCAAAGACGAGATCATCATGGCGGTTCACGCCAGCAACCTGCCGGCATCCGGGTTTGCGTATTTTGCGGTGATGGCCGGGGTGTTTGTGACGGCGTTTTATTCGTTCCGTCTGTATTTTCTGGTGTTTCATGGCAAGGAGCGCTTTGATCAAAACCCTGATGCGCATCATGGCCACCACGATGACCACGGTGATGTGGCTGACGATCATGGTCACGGCCATGACAGCCATGTTGCAAACCATCATCCCAAGGAATCGCCGTGGGTGGTCACCATTCCTTTGATCCTGCTGGCAATTCCATCCTTGATCATCGGTTACCACACCATTGGTCCGATGTTGTTTGGCGATTTCCTCAAAGATGCCATCTTTGTGAACGCTGACCTTCACAAAGCCATGGACGTACTGGCTGAAGAGTTCCATGGTGCTGCTGCGCTCGCCAGGCACGGTTTCTCTGCCGCTCCCTTCTGGTTGGCGCTGTCGGGCGTGGTGACCGCCTACTACATGTACATGGTGAATCCGGCCTTGCCGGCGGCGATCAAGCGTCGCGTGATGCCCTTGTACAACCTGCTGGAAAACAAGTACTACATGGACTGGTTCAACGAGAACATTTTGGCGCGCGGTGTACGTGGCTTGGGTGTTGTGCTCTGGAAGGTGGGCGATCAAACTTTGATCGACGGCGCAGCTGTGAACGGGTCCTGGCGAGTGGTCGGATTGATCTCCAGTGTGGTCAGAAAATTCCAGACCGGATTTTTGTACGACTACGCGCTCACGATGGTGCTTGGCATCTTCGTGCTGATGACGTATTTCGTCTGGCTCAAATAGGAGACATATAAAAATGGGTTTGTTGAGCCTGGCTATTTGGACGCCAATTCTGTTTGGTGTGGTTTTGCTTGCCATGGGTCGGGAAGACCAGGTACGCACTGTTCGTTGGGTGGCACTGGTTGGCGCCGTGATCAGCTTGTTGGTGACTTTGCCTTTGTATTGGCTGTTTGACAATGCCACGGCAGCCCTGCAGTTTGGTGAGATATCGTCATGGATCGGGCGATTCAATGTCAACTACCACTTGGGCGTTGACGGTATTTCGCTGTGGTTTGTATTGCTGACGGCGTTTATCAACGTGATTGTGGTGATTGCAGGCTGGGAAGTCATCACCACCCGCGTCAATCAGTACATGGGGGCGTTCCTGATTTTGAGCGGCCTCATGATTGGCGTTTTTTGCGCCTTGGATGGCATGCTGTTTTATGTGTTCTTTGAGGCCACGCTGATACCGATGTACTTGATCATTGGCATCTGGGGTGGTCCGAACAAGATTTACGCATCATTCAAGTTTTTTCTTTACACCTTGTTGGGTTCACTTCTGATGCTGGTGGCGTTGATTTACCTCTACGTTCAGTCTGGCAACAGTTTCGATCTGGCGGTGTGGCACAAACTGCCCTTGGAGAGTTCGGCACAGACCTTGTTGTTCTTTGCTTTCCTGGCGGCTTTTGCTGTCAAGGTTCCTATGTGGCCGGTACATACCTGGTTGCCCGATGTGCACGTGGAAGCCCCCACAGGCGGCTCGGCGGTGTTGGCCGCCATCATGTTGAAACTGGGTGCTTACGGGTTTCTGCGCTTTTCTTTGCCAATTGCCCCTGATGCCTCCCATCAATGGGCGGGGTTGATGGTGGGCTTGTCATTGGTGGCGGTGGTGTATGTGGGTCTGGTCTCGCTGGTGCAGAAAGACATGAAGAAGCTGGTGGCATATTCCTCAGTCGCGCACATGGGTTTTGTCACCTTGGGTTTCTTCATTTTCAATGACCTGGGCGTTTCCGGTGGCATCGTGCAGATGATTGCGCATGGTTTTGTCTCGGCAGCCATGTTCCTGTCCATCGGCGTTTTGTATGACCGGATGCATTCGCGCGAAATCGCCAGTTATGGGGGTGTCGTGAACACCATGCCCAAATTCACCGCTTTTGCCTTGCTGTTTGTCATGGCCAATTGCGGTCTGCCGGCTACGGCAGGATTCGTCGGTGAATGGATGGTGATTCTGGGTGCCGTAAAGGTCAACTTCTGGGTCGGCATGGCTGCTGCCAGTGCGCTGATCTTCGGCGCAGCCTATTCGCTGTGGATGTTCAAGCGTGTGTACATGGGCCCCATCGCCAATGACCAGGTCAGGGAACTGACCGATATCAACAACCGCGAGTTTTTCTTCCTGGCGTTGCTGGCGATTGCCGTGCTTTACATGGGTATTTACCCGAAGCCATTTACCGATGTGATGGATGTTTCAGTGGCTGAACTGCTGAAGCACGTGGCGCAATCCAAGCTGCCCTAAGCGACCCAACCTGACATCCTAGACAAGAGATTCACATGATTGACAAACTCAGTTTGCTGGCGGTTATTCCGGAAATTATCTTGTTGGTCATGGCCTGCGTGATTCTGCTACTTGATGTGTCCGTCAAAAGTGGCAAGCGTGGTGCGACCTACGGTTTGACCATGCTTACCCTGGCGGTGGTGGTTGCGCTAGAGGCGGCCTCGGCAACTGCCGGTCAAACCGTCTACGCGTTTGGCAACATGGTGGTTAATGATGCCATGGGGCACTGGCTCAAATGTTTTGCCGCAGTCGCGGTCATGGTGACGCTGGTCTATGGCCGTGATTACGCTTTCGGTCGAGACATGTTGCGTGGCGGTGATCTGTTTACGCTGAGTCTCTTCTCGCTCCTGGGCATGTTTGTGATGATTTCCGGCAACAATTTCCTGGGCATCTACATGGGCTTGGAACTGTTGACGCTGTCGAGTTATGCCTTGGTGGCTTTGCGCCGGGACCATGTGGTCTCGACCGAGGCGGCCATGAAGTATTTTGTTTTGGGTTCGCTTGCCTCCGGCTTGTTGTTGTACGGCATGTCGATGCTTTACGGCGCTACTGGCACGCTGGATCTGAGCCTGGTGTTCAAGGCCATCAGTGCAGGTCAAATCGACCATCAGATCCTGATTTTCGGACTGGTTTTTTTGGTGGCGGGTTTGGCGTTCAAGCTTGGCGTGGTGCCTTTTCACATGTGGATCCCGGATGTCTATCAAGGCGCACCCACGGTGATCACGCTCATGGTGGGTGGGGCGCCCAAACTGGCGGCTTTTGCGGTGATGATTCGTTTGCTGGTTGAGGGGCTGGCACCCTTGTCGGTGGACTGGCAGCAGATGCTGATGGTGTTGTCTGTGGCTTCATTGGCTGTGGGCAACCTGGCCGCCATTGCGCAGACCAACCTCAAGCGCATGTTGGCTTATTCGACTATTTCGCACATGGGTTTTGTGCTGATCGGCATGATGTCCGGGTTTTCGAACGGGCAGGCCGATGCTGCCGGTGGCGCCTATGGGTCGGCCATGTTTTATGTGGTGTCGTATGTGCTGACCACTTTGGCCAGTTTTGGTGTTATTTTGCTGTTGTCGCGTGACGGTTTTGAGAGCGAAGAAATTTCTGATTTTGCCGGGCTGAACCAACGCAGCCCTCTTTATGCCGGCATCATGGCGCTGTGCCTGTTTTCTATGGCGGGTATTCCGCCGATGATCGGCTTTTATGCCAAGCTCTCTGTTCTGGAGGCCTTGATTGCAACAGGCGCAACTTCTTACATCGCCTTGGCGGTTTACGCGGTCATGATGTCGTTGATTGGCGCATTTTATTATTTGCGTGTGGTCAAAGTGATGTACTTTGATGCGCCAACGAGCACGGCGAGCCTTACCGCTTCGATCGATGTGCGGGCTGTGCTGGCCCTCAATGGCGCGCTGCTTTTGGTGCTGGGTTTGTTGCCTGGCGGCCTGATGACCTTGTGCGCCAACGCCGTGATGCGCATGATGTCGACCTGATCATGCCTGAGTTCGGGTTTGGCTGAACAACGCTTTGCCACAGGCTCATCATGGATCACCTGCAAGAATCAAAAGTAGCCAGTTCAGAGCTCTGCAAAGGCAGTTTCTTGCATGTGCTGCGAGACTCGGTCCGTCTGCCCAACGGTCATCTGACAACACGCGAGTACGTGGTCCACCCCGGCGCGGTGATGGTGGTGCCGCTCCTTGTGGATGCTGATGGTGGCTTGCGGCTCGTCCTGGAGCGCCAATTTCGCTATCCCCTCAATCGCGTGATGATCGAGTTTCCCGCCGGGAAGATTGATCCAGGGGAGGACCCGTTTCATTGCGCCCAGCGCGAACTTCACGAAGAAACGGGTTATCGGGCCACTGCCTGGGCACGGGCAGGTTTGTTGCACCCCGTGGTCGCTTATTCCACAGAATTTATCGATATCTGGTTTGCGCGTGGTTTGATCGCCGGTGAGCGACGCTTGGATGAAGACGAACTGCTGGATGTTTTTACCGCCACCCCGTCGGAGTTGATGGCGTGGTGCCGTGATGGGTTGGTGACCGACGCCAAGACGCTGATTGCGGCCCT
The DNA here is from genome assembly GCA_002083775.1 of Rhodoferax ferrireducens. GTDB lineage: Bacteria > Pseudomonadota > Gammaproteobacteria > Burkholderiales > Burkholderiaceae_C > Rhodoferax > Rhodoferax ferrireducens_A. The sequence continues at coordinate 291,808 of MTEI01000001.1, forward strand.
CTGGCTGCAAAACGTGGTTTCTGGTGCATGGACGCTCGATTGGTTGGAGGCAACATAGCCTGGTGAACCGGATCTGCTGATAGCCTGCGCAGCGCTCAACGCCTTGACGCGGCCGGTGTTTGTCAGCCTGTCCTCACCCAAAGGCAGACACTGGAGACTGGGATGAATGACACTGCTTTGGCTGCCCTGCGCAGCTTGTCAATAGACAATTCCAACGGTAACGCAGCGGCTCTGACCGAATTTGCCTGCAAGTACTTTGACGGCGCTGACCCCCAGGAGCTTCAGGCGCGGGGAGCGGCCTCCCTGATGGCCATGGCGCTCACCCATTTGCGACTGCTTGAGCAGGTGGGGTCAGCGCTTGGCGCGCGAGTACGAGTCTTTAACCCCACGATTGCGGAAGACGGTTTTGCGAGCGAACACACCCTGGTGCAGATCGTTCACGACGACATGCCGTTTCTGGTTGACTCGGTCACGATGGCGGTCAACCGCGCCGGGCTCACGGTGCATTGGATGGTCCACCCCCTGCTGGTTATTGAACGCGATGCCAAGGGGCGTCTGATGCACACCGAGCTCGCTGGCTCTTCCAGCAGCGCAGGTGTCAGGGTGCAGTCCCTGATCCAGTTGGAATGTGATCGCGTTGTGACAGCCATCGACCAAGAGGCGCTGCAGATCGATTTACTTCGTGTGCTCGGTGATGTCAGTGCGGCCGTTGCTGACTGGCCGGCCATGCTCGGCAGACTCCATCACCTGATGACGCAGGCTTCAAAGGTGATGGGGACGGTGGCACAGATCAGGGAAGGCGTGGCCTTCCTGCACTGGCTGGAAGACCAGAACTTCACTTTTCTGGGCGCGCGTGACTATGACCTGCATCGCGAGGGTCAGGTAACGCAGTTGATCGCTGTGCCACAAACCGGTTTGGGCATCTTGCGCGCTGACGCTGTCACGCCAGTCAGCCAACTGCCGCTAGGCGCCCAGGCTATTCTGGATTCTGACCAGTTGGTGTACGCCACCAAGGCCATGACGCGTGCCACCGTGCATCGCCCTGCGTGGCTGGATTACATCGCCGTCAAACGGTTGGATGAGGTGGGCCGGGTTGTCGGAGAATCACGTTTTCTGGGTTTGCACACCTCGCGGGCTTACGCGGCTCCAGTGGCGCACATACCGGTCATCCGGGAGCGTGTCGCACACGTATTGGCCGCGGTCGGGGTCGTGGCGGAGAGTCACTCTGCCAAGTCTTTGCAAGCCATTCTGGAAGCCTATCCGCGGGACGAGTTGTTTCAGGTGGACCCCGACACCCTGACCCAACATTGCCTGAGTATTTTGCGGTTGCAAGAGCGCCAGCGCACCCGTGTGCTGCTGCGGCGCGATCCATTTGGTCGCTTTACCTCAGCGCTGGTCTATGTGCCCCGAGACCGTTACAACACCGAGCTGCGTTTACGGATGGGGGAGGAGTTGATCCGCAGTCTGGACGGGCAGTCTGTGGAGTTCACGCCCATGCTCACGGACCACCCCATGGCACGGGTGCATTACTTGGTTCGCGCCCGTGCCGTGGCACCGTCTGACGTGGACGAGCTAGCGCTGGAGGCGCGCATGGCGAGTTTGGCAAGGCGCTGGGAAGACGACTGCCAGCAGGCGCTGATGCAAATGCATGGAGAAGCTTTGGGGCAGGCTTTGTCCAAACGCTTTACCAACGCCTTTCCTGCCAACTACCGGGCCGACTTTGGCGGTGCCGTGGCTGCGGATGATGCGCTCATGCTGTCCAGACTGATGGTGCAGGGTGGGGTGGCCGTGAAGTTGTATCGGCCTGTTGCCGCCGGTGCCGATGAAGTGCGCTTCAAAATCTACAGCACCACCAAAGTGGCTTTGTCAGATGCGTTGCCCATTCTGGAGTGCATGGGGGTGCGCGTGCTCGACGAGCAGCCGTACAGGGTGGCCCCTGCCAGCCCGGCGGACGGTGCCTGGGTCCATGACTTGGGTTTAAGCTGGCCAGCAACGGTATCATTTTCTGACGTAAAAAACCGCTTTGAGCCTTTATTTATAAGGGCTTGGTGCCATGAAATTGATAGTGATGATCTGAATGCCTTGGTGCTGGTGACGGCACTGGATGCACGTGACATATCGGTTCTGCGTGCTTACACGCGATATTTCAAACAACTGGGTTTCGCGTTTAGCCAAAGCTATATGGAAGCCACCCTGTGCAAGAACGCCGTGCTGACGCAAGCTTTGATGGACTTGTTCAATGCCCGTTTTCATCCGGCCGTGTCGGATGATCGCGAGGAAATACAGGCACGGTTGGCTGGGCAGATCGAGGCGCGATTGGTGGCCGTGGCCAGCCTGGAAGAAGATCGCGTGATGCGCCAGTATTTCAAGAGCATGCTGGCCACCGTTCGAACCAACGCCTGGCAGACCGATGCAACCGGCGCCTTCAAACCCTACCTCAGCTTTAAGTTCAATCCGCGCCAGATTCCGGGCGTGCCCGAACCCCGACCGCTGCATGAGATCTGGGTCTATTCGCCGCGCTTTGAGGCGCTGCATTTGCGAAACGGTAAGGTGGCGCGCGGGGGGCTGCGCTGGTCGGATCGACGCGAAGACTTCCGCACCGAGATCCTGGGTCTGGTCAAGGCGCAGCATGTCAAAAACACGGTGATCGTTCCGGTGGGTTCCAAGGGCGGCTTCGTGCTCAAAGCGGCGCCTAGCCCAACTGACCGGGATGCCTACCTCGCCGAAGGCATTGCCTGCTACAAGTTGTTTTTGTCGGGCATGCTGGACCTGACCGACAACCTGGTTAAAGGGGAACTGGTCCCGCCACCCCAGTTGGTGCGCCATGACGCTGACGATCCTTATCTGGTGGTGGCAGCCGACAAGGGCACAGCCAGTTTCTCAGACATTGCCAACGGGGTATCGGCCGACTACGGTTTCTGGCTTGGCGATGCTTTTGCCTCGGGCGGTTCGGTGGGTTATGACCACAAAAAGATGGGGATCACTGCCCGTGGTGCCTGGGAGTCCACCAAGCGACATTTCCGCGCCTTGGGTGTTGACACGCAGACCATGCCTTTCACAGCAGTTGGCATTGGCGACATGTCGGGGGACGTGTTTGGCAACGGTATGCTGTTGTCGCAGCATATCCGGCTGGTTGCCGCCTTTGACCACCGTCACATCTTCCTTGACCCCGATCCCGACGCCATGCGCAGCTTTGCTGAGCGCCAACGCCTGTTTGCGCTGCCGCGCTCCAGCTGGGATGACTATGACAAATCACTGATTTCACCGGGTGGCGGTGTGTACCCGCGCGGGGCCAAGTCGGTCCAACTGTCTGCCGCTGTACAAGCGGTGCTGGGTGTGCAGGCCGCGGAAATGCCGCCAGCCGAGCTTTTGAATGCGATCCTCAAGGCGCCGGTCGACCTGATCTACAACGGCGGCATTGGCACCTACGTCAAATCGTCGCTGGAGAGTCACGCCCAAGTCGGCGACAAGGCAGGCGACGCCTACCGTGTGGACGGCTGTGACCTGCGTTGCAAGGTGCTGGTGGAGGGTGGCAACCTGGGCTGCACCCAATTTGGCCGGATCGAATACGCCCAGAGCGGCGGCCTGATTTATACCGACGCCATCGACAACTCGGCTGGTGTGGACTGCTCGGACCATGAAGTCAACATCAAGATCCTGCTGGATCGGGTGGTGGAGGCGGGCGACCTGACGCGCAAGCAGCGCAACGAGTTGCTGGCGTCCATGACCGAAGAAGTCGGGCATCTGGTGCTGGCCGACAACTATTACCAGACCCTGGCGATCGACATCGCCTGCCATCAGCCCGGGTATTTTCTGGATGGGCAGCAAGGGCTGATGCAATGGCTGGGCGGCGCAGGTCGCCTGGACCGTGGCATCGAGTTCCTGCCCAGTGATGAAGAGATTGCTCGTCGCCGTGCCCTGAAGGCGGGGCTGACCGCCCCAGAAAACGCGGTCTTGCTGGCCTATGCCAAGATTGCTGTTTTTGACGACCTGCTCGCCAGTGACCTGCCGGATGACCCGTATTTCAGCGCAGCGCTCAAAGCCTATTTCCCCCAAGCGCTGACCGAGCGCTATGCGGCACCCATCGCCTTGCACCCACTCAAACGCGAGATCATTGCCACCTATGTCACCAACACGGTGGTCAACCGCATGGGGGCCTCGTTCATCAACTTCCTGGCGGCCGAGACCGCCACCAAAACAACCGACGTGGTGCGTGCGGTGACCCTGGCCAGAGAGATTTTTGACTTGGATGCCCTGTGGTCCCGCATGGATGCGCTCGACGGTGTGGTCCCAAGCACCTTGCAACTCGACCTGCTGGCCAGACTCATGTCGGTTGCCAAGCGGGCGTCTCGTCGGATGCTGAGCATGCGCAGCAGGACCGTCGACTTGCCCACGCTGATTGCGCGCTATCAACCTGCCGCCCGCGAACTTCACTTGAAACTGAGCGTGTGGCTACCCGTTTATTCGCAAGACCTCTGTCGGCAAATGACACAAACCTGGACGATGGCCGGGGTGGCGGACGACCTGGCACACAGTCTGGCGACACTGGAATTCGTCTTCCCGGTGCTGGATCTGGTGGAACTGAGCAGCCAGCTTGAAATGGCGCTGGAGCGCGTTGCCCAAGTCTACTTTGAGGTGGAAAATCGCCTGGAGTTGTCGAGTTGGCGCGGGCAGATAGACCGTTTACCCACCGACACCCTGTGGCAAAGGCAGGCTCGTAGCAGCGCTCGGGACGATGTTTATGCCATTGCCAGTCAGGCCACGCAAACGGTGCTCGCAGGTTATGCCGATATCGAGGCTTGGGCAGCGCAGAACAACTCCCAAATCCAGCGTTTGGCGCGTCTATTGCAAACGGTCCGGGCCCAGAATGCAGATCTGGCGCCGATCTCCGTCGCCCTGCGGGAATTCAGACAACTGGCCTGACGATCATTTGGCGCAGCAGCGCAGGCAGCGTGTCAGGCGCTGATATTGACAATGCGCCCGGTGGCTTGGCCCTGGGTGTTGCGCACTGGCGCTGCGGTTGGGTCACTTTTGAGGCCGTTGCCGTCGGCTTGACGTTTGGCGCTGGTGGCTTGGTACAGGCCGAACAGAAACTCCTGTGTCTTGACAGGAACATCTGCCGTTGAGGTCTGAATTGGTGACCTGTACGTCGGGTCACTTTGGCGGGATTGATCCGTCAGCTTGCGCACATTGTCCTGGCGATTTTCAGACTCGTTTTCCGCAGCCTGAACCTGGGCACGCAAGTCGCGCACAGTGGAATCGGCTTGCTGTGCCTCCCGACGAGCCACCTCCAGCCGGTTCCTTATCAGGGCGGCTTGCAGCGAGGGCGTGGCGCTGTTGGTGGCAGCCAGCGCAACCATGATGACACCCGGTGTGGCGCAGCCGTCAGGCGGTGACGTTCAGCAGCCGACCAGTGGTCTGACCCTGCGTGTTTACCACAGGTTTCTGTGGCTCGGGCTTTTGAGGTGCCGCAGCAGCTTGTTGCCGCTGGGTTTCCTCGGCCGTCATCCTGGTCTTCTGTGACGTCGTCGGTTGCTGTGTGGATTGAACGGGTGCTGACCGGGCGCTGGTAACTTCCATGAGGTACTCCTGTCAAAAACGTTGCAACAGTTTACAAGTGATCCGGGAGATGTACAACTCCCCCCAAGCCACAGCGGCCTCAGGCGTTGAACTGCAGTGCAGCCAGCCCGGCGTACACGCCACCCAGGGTGACCAGTTCGGCATGTGTGCCCTGTTCAACCAAATGCCCCTGGTCGATGACCACAATGCGATCAGCCTTCTGGACGGTGGCCAGGCGGTGCGCAATCACCAGTGTGGTGCGGCCGCGCATGGCGGACTCCAGCGCGGCCTGAACCATCCGCTCGCTTTCAGCATCCAGCGCGCTGGTCGCTTCGTCCAGCAACAGCAACGGTGGGTTTTTCAAAATCGCGCGCGCGATGGCAATGCGTTGGCGCTGGCCACCGCTCAGGCGAACGCCCCGTTCGCCCAGAAACGTGTCATAACCCTGCGGCAGGTCGTTGATAAAGACGTCTGCGAAGGCCGCCACAGCGGCTGCCTTCACCTCTTCGTCGCTGGCATCAGGTCGGCCATAACGAATGTTTTCCAGCGCGCTGCTTGAAAAGACGACAGCGTCCTGTGGCACGATGCCAATGTGCTGGCGCAGATCCGCCAACAGCATGTCGCGGGTGGGCACACCGTCAAGCCGGATGCTGCCACTTTGCGCGTCGTAGAACCTCAGCAGCAGTTGAAACACGGTGCTTTTGCCTGCCCCACTGGGGCCCACCAGCGCCACCGTCTGCCCCGCAGGCACCGTCAAAGAAAATTCACGCAAGGCAGCTTGGTTGGGGCGAGAGGGATAATGAAACGTGATTGAATCAAATTCAATAGCACTTCCCCCTTTAGGTATAAGGGCTAGAGCCGGATTTGATGGTGATATTATGGGTGACTGGCTGGCCAGCAATTCCATCAGCCTTTCGGTGGCACCTGCAGCCCGCAATATATCGCCATACACCTCACCCAGCACGGCGAAGGCACTGGCCAGAATGATGACGTAAATCACGGTTTGACCCAGGTGCCCCGCGCTGATGGTTCCGGCCAGCACGGCTTGCGTGCCTTGGTACAAGCCCCACAGCAAGGCAGCGCTGGTGGCAATGATGATGAACGCCACCAAAGCCGAGCGCGTACCAGAGCGCTTGGCGGCCACTTCAAAAGCGGTTTCGGTGGCGGTGGTGAAGCGGTCAGTTTCGCGCTGCTCGGCGGTATAGCTCTGTACCACCGGGATGGCGTTGAGCACTTCAGCGGCAATGGCACTGGAGTCTGCAGCGCGGTCCTGGCTGGCCCGCGAGAGCTTGCGCAAGCGCCTGCCAAATGCCGCCGCAGGCACCACGATCAGAACCAGAATCAACAAAACCTGCGCCATCACCACGGGGTTGGTCCACACCAGAATGACCAACGCGCCCGAACCCATCACCAGATTGCGCAAGCCCTGGCTCAACGATGAACCCACCACCGTTTGCACCAGCGTGGTGTCCGCCGACAGGCGTGACAGCACTTCGCCAGTTTGAGTGGTCTCAAAAAACTCCGGGCTTTGCTGCAAGACATGGGCGTACACCGCGTTGCGCAGATCAGCGCTGACACGTTCGCCCAGCCAGCTCACCATATAAAAGCGTGCCGCCGAGAAAACCCCCAGGGCTACGGCCACGCCAAACAACAAGGCAAAGTGACCGCGCAAGGCCATCAGCCGCTCGCCAGGCTCGCCTTGTGTCAGTCCCCCGTCAATCAGATTGCGAAGCGCCAGTGGAAACGCCAGTGTGGTCACCGCAGCCATGATGAGGAACAACAGTGCCAGACCAATGCGCAACTTGTGCGGCCTGAGAAATGGCAACAGGCCAGACAGTGATTTGGGAGGGCGGGTGGACTGGGCGTCGGCAGGCATGGGGGAAAGTGATAGTCAGGCACCACGGGTGCGGGCAAACGCTTAACGCGCCGTCGTGGGGAGTTTAAGCCGCACCAGTTTCAGTTGCGGCACGCCGGTTTGAATGACCTGATCTGATGGCCCATCTGGTGGTTGAGACCACACCACGTAATCAATGGCTAGCGGGCATCCACCAACAGAGAGGCGATCTGAACACCTTCCAGAGCATCGGTGGTGATGCCGTCAGCTCCCAGGCTCGCAGCGCTGCAGGCAGCCGACAGGAAAGCCGGGCCACCCAACAGCACAGGAATCCTGCTGTTTCTCGACACTTTCTTCAAATTGGCGATCAAGTCCGGCAGACTGTCCACCTGCTGGGTCAGGCCGACAGACAACCCAATCAGATCAAACCATTCGTTTTTGGCTGTGGTGCACAACTCGCCCTGGGTTGTAGAAATCTCCACCACGACCTGCCAGCCATCCTTGCGAAAAAACTCAGACACCATGGCCAACCCGAGGATGTGCTGCGAACCCGGGGCGGATGCCAGCATGATGCGCTTGGACGGGCCGGCAATCTGGGGACCGCTTTGGTATTCGTAACCAATCCTGTGTGTGATCTGATGCATTCGCAGCAGGCCCATGGTGACCTGCGTGAAGTCAGTACGCTCCTGCTCCCACATCTCGCCCAGGTGTCGTGCTGCGGGTGCAATCAGATTCAGGAAGATGCTGTCATTGTTCACGTTGTCAAGCAACAGCTTTTCAACGAACGCCAACACCTCCTCAGGCTCACGAGAAACACACAACTCCGCAAAAGCGGCCACTTCTGCTGCAGTGGGTTGGTAGGCCAGAACAAAGTCTTGGGCGTTAGCTGCGCTGGCGTGGGGATGTGCTTCAAGCAGGCGCGGGATGATTTGGCTCTCAATCAGGCTGCGCAGTGAGCCTGCGCATGCGTCATCCGGCGGGGAGCCAAATGGTTCGTAGGTTGCTTTTGGGGCTAATGAACGTGTGGCGCTGTTAAGCATATGGGTCCCTGTGTGTTGTCGCGTTGGCGTGATAGGGTTGTTTTGCCCAGCATAAAGTCAATCAAAGCCGCATTCATGGTAACCCCGGCGCTGATTTTGGCGCTCTTTTTGTCAAAGACCCGAGGCGATCCGGATATTTTTTTCATTATGAATCAAGCAACACGGCGTTGTCACTAGGGGTTGCTACGTGGTTCTGAGCGGACTTTGAATGTAAATATTGATTGACAACTTTTGGTGGATATATATAGTTGCGTACAAATGTCAAGTTCACGTGACACAAAGTGAGGCTGTATGGATCTGTTGAAGCGAGCTGAAAAATCCCTTGAATTTCACTTTGAACGAGCTGCAGGATCGGGTGCGCCACCCAGGTTGGTTGAGGCGATGCGTCATGCCGTGTTTTCTGGTGGTGCCCGGGTGCGCCCTCAGTTGGTGTTGTCGGTGGCCATGGCCTGCGGGGAAGATGTTCCCGAGTTGACCGATGCCGCAGCCTGTGCTGTGGAACTGATGCACTGCGCGTCCCTGGTGCACGATGACATGCCGGCTTTTGACAATGCAGATATTCGCCGTGGGCGGCCGTCTGTTCACAAAGCCTTTGGCGAACCCTTGGCACTGTTGGCCGGCGATGCTTTGATCGTGATGGCCTACCAGGTCTTGTTGAACGCCGGGCAGGCGCATCCGGAGCGGCTGGTGCCCTTGATGCAAAACTTGAGCGCCGGCGTGGGTTTGCCATCGGGCATTGTGGCGGGCCAAGCGTGGGAATGTGAGGTCAAAGCCGATCTGGGTCAATACCAGCGAGCCAAGACCGGTGCGCTTTTTGTGGCCGCCACCTGTGCAGGCGCCTTATGCTGTGCCAGTGATGCCAGTCCCTGGGCCACCTTGGGTGCCAGTCTGGGGGAAGCTTACCAAGTGGCAGACGATATTCGCGACGTCATGGGTCAGGCCATTTTGCTGGGTAAGCCAGCGGGTCAGGACGCCTTGCACGCCCGCCCCAGTGCCGCCAGCGAACTCGGTCTGGATGGCGCCATGGCACATTTTCAATCGCTGATTGAATTGGCTACCGCCAGTATTCCGCTGTGTTCGCACCGCGAATTGTTGAAGCAGTTGGTGCGTCGGGAAGCCGAACGCCTGGTGCCCAGCGAGGCCTTCGCGCAATACCGGCTGCAACAAAGCAGCTCGCGGCAAAGCCTGTCCGCTTGATCGGGTCACTTCAGACGAACGTTGGGTAGCAGCTGTGGATAATTTGGATCTCGCCCGGGCCTCGCACGCCGGTATCAAAAGTCAGTCATGGATGGATGGGATTCATCAAAAAATTGATGATCTGATGACCCAGCCCGGGCTTTACCGGATGTCCATCTCCAACCCCATGACGCGATGGCTGACACGCCGCCGAACCAAGCAGGTTTTTGATCTCATGTCAGGGTTTGTTCATTCGCAGGTGCTTCTGTCCTGTGTCAAGCTCAACATTTTCTCGATGGTGCGCGAGGCGCCAGCCACGCTGGAGGAACTTGCTGTGCGCTGCAAGGTGCCCGCACCGGTGCTGCAACGGCTCATCTTGTCAGCCATTGCGCTACGGTTATTGGAGCATAGAAGCCAGCAGCGAATTGGGCTAGGGGCACTTGGAGCACCTCTTGCAGCGCATGAGGGCATTCGAGCCATGGTGGAACACAATAACTTGTTGTACCAAGACATGGCTGAGCCGCTGGACTTTTTGCGCGATGCCTGGCAAGGAGATATGGCCGCCTACTGGCCCTATGCGCACTCAGACGCACCCGCCCAGGAATCGCGCACAAAACTTGACCAGGTCGGGCGTTACTCGGCATTGATGGCCGCATCACAGAATTTTGTGATTGAAGAGATCCTGGCTGCTTATTCCTTTGGCAAGCATCGGTGCATGCTGGATGTGGGCTGTGGCATGGGGCGCTTTGTCGCCGCAGTGGCACAAAAGGAAAAGCAGCTCAAGTTCCAGCTCTTTGACCTGCCGGCAGTTTTGGGCTTGACACAGAAGAATCATGTCAGCTTGGGGTTGGACGCCAGGATGAGTTACCACCCGGGCAGCTTTTTCCAGGACGAACTACCCAAAGGCGCTGATCTGGTGACTTTGGTTCGTGTGGCACATGATCACCCGGACGGTGCTGTGCTGGGTATCTTGAAAAGAATCTACCAAGCGCTTCCTGCTGGTGGCAGCCTCCTGTTGGCGGAGCCTATGGCGCAAGAGCCTGGCGACAAGCCGCTGGGAGATGCGTACTTCCATCTCTACTTGTTGGCCATGGGTGCCGGTCGTTACCGCACACCGGGTGAACTGAAGTCCATGTTGTTGGAGACTGGCTTCGAGCGGGTCGATCTGGTGCCCAATGCGATGCCTATTCACACCCGCATCCTGGTCGCTCGCAAGTCCAATGCGGCCTAGGTATTTACCCTAATAGCCAGATTAAACTGTAAATTCAAGTTGACAAATGTGAATGTCAATCTAGAATGAAATCATGAAAGCACAAGCCATCGTTTTCCAGCAGCCCATGCATTTATCGGTGCAGGCTTTGGAGTTACCCGAGCTGGCAGACCATCAAGTTCATGTGCAGGTGGAGTTCAGCGGGATCAGTACCGGAACAGAAAGATTGCTCTGGGATGGCTCCATGCCAGCGTTTCCCGGCATGGGTTATCCGCTGGTACCGGGGTATGAGACGGTTGGCCGGGTCATCAAGGTAGCCGGGGACTGCACCTTGAAAGTCGGGCAACGCGTGTTTCTTCCAGGTGCCAATTGTTTTCAGGGTGTTCGCAATTTGTTTGGTGGTTCTGCCTCGGATTTGGTAGTACCTCAGGAGCGTGCCATTCCTGTCCCAGAGGACCTCGGTGCGCAGGCCGTGCTGCTGGCGCTGGCCGCAACGGCCTACCACGCAGTGGCAGGTGGCGGCAAGCGTGAAGTAATTACCTCACCCGATCTGATTGTGGGTCATGGTGTGATGGGGCGCTTGCTGGCGCGGCTGACTGTGGCTTCTGGTGCGCCAGCGCCTACGGTGTGGGAAACGCAAGCGGTCCGCATGGATGGTGCCGAAGGTTACCGCGTGCTGCATCCTGATGATGATCCACGCAAAGATTACAAAGCCATCTACGACGTGAGCGGTGACAGCAATCTGCTTGACAAACTGATTTTGCGTTTGGCTCCCGGGGGCGAAGTTGTGTTGGCAGGTTTTTACAAACAAGACCTCCATTTCGCCTACGCCCCGGCATTCATGCGAGAAGCGCAGATTCGCACCGCTGCAGAGTGGAAGAGGGCAGATTTGCTGGCTGTGACTGAATTGGTCAGTACTGGCAGGCTGTCGCTTGAAGGCTTGATCACGCACCACCAGTCGCCAAAAAATGCTTTGGCCGCTTATGAAGTGGCCTTTGGTGATCCGCTTTGTTTGAAAATGATTATGGATTGGAGTGCCAACGCATGACCACTCTGGGTACGCCTGCTGAGCAGACCGTGAAGTTTGTCGAGCGGCTGCGGCAAGAAGCCGCAGAGCCTTTGCCAGAAGTGTCAACTGGCGCGCCAACCAAAGAGACTCAGATCATTGCGATTTATGGCAAGGGTGGCATTGGCAAGAGTTTCACCCTGGCGAATTTGAGCTACATGATGGCTCAACAGGGTAAAAAAGTCCTGCTGATTGGCTGCGACCCCAAAAGTGATACGACCAGCTTGTTGTTTGGTGGCAAGGCATGCCCCACCATCATCGAGACATCGTCCCGGTTGAAATTGGCGGGTCAGGCAGTCAGCATCAGCGATGTCTGCTTCAAGCGTGATGGCGTCTTTGCCATGGAGTTGGGTGGCCCAGAAGTTGGGCGAGGCTGCGGAGGCCGGGGCATCATTCATGGCTTTGAGACGCTGGAGAAGCTTGGTTTTCATGACTGGGGTTTTGACTACGTTTTGCTTGATTTTCTCGGCGACGTGGTCTGCGGTGGTTTCGGTTTGCCGATCGCACGTGACATGTGCCAAAAAGTCATTGTGGTTGGCAGCAACGATTTGCAGTCGCTGTATGTTGCCAACAACGTGTGTTCGGCGGTCGAATACTTCCGCAAACTCGGTGGGAACGTAGGTGTCGCCGGGATGGTCATCAACAAAGATGACGGTACGGGTGAGGCGGCCGCTTTTGCTGCCAACGCGGGTATACCGGTCTTGGCGGCTATTCCTGCCAACGAAGATATTCGCAGGAAAAGCGCCAGTTACGAAATCATCGGCATTCCAGGTGGTGAGTGGGGCCCCATGTTCGAGCAGCTCGCTGTCAACGTGGGTGAGGCGCCACCGGTGCGACCCAAGCCACAAACGCAAGATCAGTTACTGGGTTTGTTCAGTGCTGACGTTGTAGGCCGCAACGTGGTGCTTGAGCCTGCCACCTCGTTTGACATGGTGGGACGGCACGACGTGGTCAAACCCAGTTTGGAAGTCGTTTACGACAAGTCCTGAGTCATGACTGCTACCGCTTCCCTCGTTTCACCAAACCCATCAGAGATGCAGGTGACTGCATTGCAAGGTGACGGTATGGGTTGCCATGCTGGCGGTGAAAAGTTGTTGTCTGCAGCCAAAGCGGCTGGTAAGTCTGACATATTGAAGCAGTACGCCAAAGACTATCCGCAAGATGCCAAGGCGGGTCCGCACGATCAGCCGCAGAGCATGTGCCCAGCATTTGGCTCTCTTCGCGTGGGTCTGCGCATGAGAAGAACAGCCACTATTCTTTCAGGGTCGGCATGTTGTGTTTACGGGTTGACATTCACCTCGCATTTTTACGGTGCCCGGCGCAGTGTTGGTTATGTGCCGTTCAATTCTGAAACCCTGGTGACCGGCAAACTTTTTGAGGATATTCGGGAAGCCGTACATTTGCAGGCGGATCCCGCATCGCTTGACGCGATCGTTGTCATCAACCTCTGTGTACCAACGGCCAGCGGTGTGCCGTTGCAGCTACTTCCCAAAGAGATCAATGGTGTTCGCATCATTGGCATCGATGTCCCTGGTTTTGGTGTGCCGACACACGCCGAAGCCAAAGATGTTCTCGCGGGCGCCATGCTTCGGTACGCACGGCATGAAATTCAAAGCGGGCCAGTGCAGGCGCCGCGCGGCGGTGTTGTAAACATGCCCACCGTGACCTTGTTGGGTGAAATGTTTCCTGCTGACCCGGTAGGCATCGCGCACCTGCTGGCCCCCATGGGGCTTGCCGCAGGGCCAGTGGTTCCTACTCGTGAATGGCGCGAACTGTACGCCGCGTTGGATTGTGTGGCAGTTGCCGCTATTCATCCGTTTTACACCGCCAGTGTCCGTGAATTTGAAGCGGCAGGGCGCCCTGTTGTGGGTTCGGCGCCAGTTGGGCTGGACGGCACGGTATCTTGGTTGCAGTCGATTGGTGAGGCAGCGGGTGTTGCACAAGAAAAAATCGATTTGGCCAAGAATCAGGCATCAGTTGCTATCAAGGCTGCGCTGTCTTCCAATGCCATCACCGGGTGCATCACGCTGAGTGGTTATGAAGGCTCAGAGTTGTTGGTGGGGCGTTTGTTGGTGGAGTGTGGGGCTGATTTGAAATACGTCGGTTCTGCCTGCCCTGCAACACCCTGGAACAAAGCTGATGCTGACTGGCTGCGTTCCAAAGGCGTGCGGGTTCAGTTTCGCGCGTCGCTTGAGCAAGATATCGCTGCTGTTGAAGAATTCAAACCAGATTTGGCCATTGGCACCACGCCCGTCGTGCAAATGGCAAAGCAAATGTCCATCCCGGCGCTGTATTTCACCAATCTGATATCCGCACGCCCGTTGATGGGGGTGGCGGGGGCTGGTTCATTGGTGCAAGTGGTTCAGTCCGCTATTGGCAATCGTGCCCGCTTCGAAGCCATGACGGCTTTTTTCGAAAATGTTGGCTCTGGCGACACTGCTGGGGTGTGGGAAGATGTTCCGGTAGCTCATCCCGAGTTCCGCGCCGAGACACGTCGGCAGTTGGACCGCGCCCTCAAGAAGCGCAAGGCCGAGGAGATGGGCTGATGTACATCCTCGACCATGATCGTGCGGGTGGCTATTGGGGCGCTGTTTACGTCTTTACCGCCATCAAAGGCTTGCAAGTTGTCATCGATGGGCCGGTGGGATGTGAAAACCTGCCAGTGACTTCGGTTTTGCATTACACCGATGCGCTTCCACCCCATGAATTGCCGATCGTTGTGACCGGATTGGGTGAGGAGCAATTGGGACGCGAAGGCACCGAAGGTGCGATGAAGCGCGCGCACGCCACCCTGGACCCGGATTTACCTGCCGTTGTCGTCACCGGATCGATTGCAGAAATGATTGGTGGCGGGGTGACACCAGAAGGTACCAATATCTTGCGGTTTCTGCCGCGCACCATTGACGAAGACCAGTGGCAATGCGCCAACCGCGCGATTTACTGGCTTTGGAGCGAGTACGGTTTGCGCAAGGTCCCGGCGCGTTCCCCGTTTTTGGATCGCCCTGCGTCCGAAAAACCGCGTGTCAATATCATTGGCCCGTCTTACGGCATGTTCAACTCTCCCAGCGATCTGGCAGAAGTGCGTCGTCTGGTCGAGGGGATCGGCGCTGAAGTGAATATGGTGTTTCCGCTTGGCAGTCACTTGGCAGATGTCCCCAATCTGGTAAACGCTGATGCCAATATTTGCATGTACCGCGAATTTGGGCGCATGTTGTGTGAAGCGCTTGAGCGTCCCTACCTGCAAGCGCCGATTGGGCTTCACAGCACGACACAATTTTTGCGCAAGCTCGGAGAATTGCTGGGTCTGAACCCTGAGCCTTTCATCGAGCGTGAGAGACACACAACGCTGAAGCCTCTGTGGGATTTGTGGCGTTCGGTGACTCAGGACTTTTTCTCAACGGCCAGTTTCGCCGTGGTTGCAAACGAAACCTATGCCCGTGGACTGAAAAATTTTCTGGAAGTTGAGATGGGGTTACCTTGCAAGTTCAGCGTCTCCAGGACAGCTGGCGCCAAGACAGACAACCACAAGATCCGTGAATTGTGTAAAACACAAACGCCTCTGATCATGTTTGGTAGCTACAACGAGCGGATGTATTTGAGTGAAATTTCTGGTGGTGGGCCCATGCGGGCATCGTTCATCCCTGCATCATTCCCTGGAGCGGTGATTCGCCGCCACACGGGCACGCCATTCATGGGCTACGGCGGTGCGACCTATGTCATTCAGGAAGTGTGCAACAGCCTTTTTGACGCGCTGTTCCATATTTTGCCATTGGGTTCTGATATGGACCGCGTGGATCCAACCCATGCCCGAGGTGTGGTTGTACCCAATGCAGCGTGGCAAGAATCAGCACAACAGCGCATGCGGGATTTGATCCAGAACCAACCGGTCTTGATCCAAATTTCAGCCGCAAAGCGGTTGCGCGATTTGGCAGAGAAGTTCACCCGTGAAGCTGGGCAAGTCACTGTTTCCGTGTCGCTCGTCGAGCGTGCGGGTGAAGAACTGGGATTAGGAGTTCATGCATGAGTTGTGATCTGCATGTCTCCATGCAAAGGCCTGCAAAGCCTTTGGTAGCAAGATGTCAAGGTTTCAAGCCTTGGCTACTCAGGTTGCGCGGGTTGTGCGCATCATCGGCCGAAAGGCTTTTTTGTGAAGGAGTATTCGCATGTCGAATCAAACCTCTATTTCCGGACTGACTGACGAGGAAGCCCAGGAGTTCCACAAGTTCTATGTTCAAGGCTTTGTGGGATTCACGGCAGTTGCTGTGGTTGCGCACGTTCTTGTTTGGGCTTGGCGTCCCTGGTTTTAATGCTGTCGTTTGGTTTTAAGGACTAGCTGTCATGAATCAAAACCCTCATATACAAAGCGCTTTTTTGCACGTAGAGAAGTCGCCCGCGTTTTGGATGATTTTTGCACCGGTATTCGCTATCTTCTTTGTTGCATCCGTTCTGGCTTCGCTAGTAGGTGTGCAGTGGAGATCGTTGTTGCCCGGCGCTGAAAATTCAAAAGGCTTTATTGAAGGTGTGAGTTCAGCGGTTTACACACTCATGTCATACATTATTTAGGAGAAATGACCATGTGGAGAATTTGGCGTTTGTTCGACCCTATTCGGGTTATGGTTGCTCAAGGGATTTTCCTGTTTGCGTTGGCAGCGATGATTCACCTCATCTTGCTGGGTACCAACAAGTTCAACTGGCTCGATGGCCAACACAAAGCAGGCGCAGTTGCCGTTCAAAACGCACCGCTGCCAGCAACAATTCCTGCAGCAGGGTCTTAAGGACTGTGTTCAAGGAAAGCAAACGGGCCCAAAAGTTTTGGGTTTCGTTTGCAAAGTTTTTGTAATCAATTCAGAGCTGATGGTGAGTCAGTTCTAGTTAGGCGGGTGCAATCATGGCGATGCTCAGCTTTGAAAAGAAGTACAGAGTTCGTGGGGGAACTCTGATTGGTGGTGACCTTTTCGATTTTTGGGTCGGCCCCTTCTACGTCGGTTTTTTTGGTGTCACCACATTGTTTTTCAGTGTGTTGGGCACGCTCATGATTCTTTGGGGTGCATCGCAAGGGCCAACCTGGAATCTTTGGCAGATCAGTATTGCGCCACCAGACCTGTCTTATGGTTTGAGAATCGCCCCGCTTCTTGAGGGAGGGTTGTGGCAACTGGTCACAGTCTGCGCGATTGGTGCATTTGTTTCCTGGATGCTCCGAGAAGTCGAGATTTGCCGCAAGCTTGGCATGGGATTGCATGTGCCACTTGCTTTTGGCGTGGCGATTCTCGCTTATGTCACGTTGGTGGTAATCCGCCCTGTATTGATGGGTGCATGGGGGCACGGTTTCCCTTACGGTATTTACAGTCACCTGGACTGGGTTTCCAACGTTGGCTACCAATACCTGCATTTCCACTACAACCCAGCGCACATGCTGGCGATCAGTTTTTTCTTTGGCACCACGTTCGCGTTGTCTCTGCACAGCTCCTTGATCATTTCTGCTTCCAACCCGAAAAAGGGTGAACAGGTGTGCGCCCCAGAAGCTGAAGACACTTTCTTCCGCGACATCATTGGTTATTCCATTGGCACCTTGGGTATCCACCGGCTCGGTTTGTTTTTGGCGCTCGCAGCCGTGCTCTTCAGTGCACTGTGTATTGTGATCAGTGGCCCGTTCTGGACACGTGGGTGGCCTGAGTGGTGGGGTTGGTGGCTGAATATGCCCATCTGGAATTAAGTCAGGAGTCCGAATCATGGCTGAATATCAAAATCTGTTTACGGTCGTTCAACCTGTGGGCGCTGTGCACCACGGTGTTCCTCTCGGTAAAGGCAATGAACCGCGCTTTGGTGAACCAGTTCAGTTCCATTTGCTGGGTCGTCTCGGTAACGCTCAAATTGGGCCCATTTACCTCGGAACGCTCGGCGTTGCCGCAGCGGTCAGTTTCACGATCGCCTTCGTCATTGTCGGGATGAACATGTTGGCGTCGGTTGGCTGGGATCCTATCCAGTTTGTTCGCCAGTTGTTCTGGCTGGCTTTGGAGCCACCGCCGCCAGAGTATGGTCTGAAAATGCCTCCGTTGAATCAGGGCGGTTGGTGGCTGATGGCTGGCTTTTTCCTGACAGCTTCCTTGATTTTGTGGTGGCTGCGTATTTACCGCCGCGCACGTGAGTTGCACATGGGAACGCACGTTGCCTGGGCCTTTGCTGCTGCAATATGGTTGTATTTGGTGTTAGGGTTCTTTCGCCCGATTCTGATGGGCTCTTGGAGCGAGGCTGTACCGTTTGGCATCTTTCCGCACCTGGATTGGACGGCAGCTTTTTCACTGCGCTACGGTAATCTTTTTTACAACCCTTTCCATGCTTTGTCTATTGTGTTTCTTTACGGTTCAACGCTGATATTTGCGATGCACGGTGCGACGATTTTGGCTGTGACCCGTTTTGGTGGTGAGCGCGAGATTGAGCAGATTTTTGACCGCGGCGGTGCCTCTGAACGCGCTGCTTTGTTCTGGCGTTGGACGATGGGTTTCAATGCCACGATGGAATCCATTCACCGCTGGGCTTGGTGGTTTGCCGTGTTGTGCCCACTCGTTGGCGGTATTGGCATTCTGCTCAGCGGTACGGTAGTGGACAACTGGTATCTGTGGTCGATGAAGCATGGCGTCGTTCCCCCCTATCCCAGTGTTTTCCCGCCTGCTGTTGACCCTGCTCTCCTGATTGGAGTGAAACCATGACTATGACATCGACTTCCCTGCGTCTCCTGGTTCTCAGCGGTGTGGTGTTACTGGCTGCTTGCGAGCGACCCGTTCCTGATTCAGTACAGCGCGGGTACCGCGGTACAGGCATGCTGCAGGTGTACAACCCGCGCATTCTTGAACCCATCACCAAGGCCAACTTACCACCTGTTTCGCTGGCTCCTGCCAGCGCGGAAGGACCCCGCGCGTCTCAAGTGTTCCAAAATGTCAAAGTTTTGGGCGACACCAGTGCCGCCGAGTTCACCCGCATCATGACGGCCATGACCGAATGGGTTTCTCCCAAGGAGGGTTGTAATTATTGTCATAACCCAGAGAATTTCGCAGACGATAACTTGTATACCAAGGTTGTATCGCGCCGCATGTTGGAGATGACGCGTCACATCAACACAGACTGGAAGGCACACGTTGCTGAGACCGGTGTCACCTGTTACACCTGTCACAGAGGACAACCTGTGCCCTCAGAAATTTGGTTCAAGGAAGCACCTCAGGCTGTTGGGTCTAACTTTATTGGTGACGCTGCGGGTCAGAATATTGCCGCTCTCAGCGTCAAATATGCTTCGTTGCCCAGCGATCCCTTCACGCCCTTCCTGTTAGATGCCAAGCCGATCCGTGTTTACGGCACCACGGCATTGCCATCCGGCAATAAAGCTTCGATCAAACAGGCTGAATGGACCTACAGTCTGATGACACACATGTCTTCAGCATTGAATGTCAACTGCACTTATTGTCACAACACGCAATCGTTTGGTGAATGGGAGGGCGCTCCCGCGCAGCGTGTGACGGCGTGGCATGGCATCCGGCTGGCCCGGGGTTTGAACGTTGATTACCTAGAGCCGCTCACCAGCGCGTTCCCTGCGAATCGGCTAGGGCCCACTGGGGATGCTCCAAAAGTGAATTGCGCGACTTGTCACCAAGCTGCCTACAAGCCTTTGAATGGTGCGCCTATGCTCAAGGACTACCCTGAACTGGCAGGGCCACGGCCGCCAGTGACGGCCACAGTAGCAGCCAACTAGCGCCCTTGCTTGCAAAGATATCCACCATGGTCACCTCAGTTCGTTCGACGGCTGTGATTCTGGTTCCACTAACCCATAAGTCTTAAAGGTCATTCCATGAATGCAAAGACAAATGTGGCGAAGGACCTGTCGGGCGTCGTTGTGGTGCTGCTGGTGGATTATTTGACGCAACATCGTGCTTGGGGCTGGATGCGGCTTGTGCAAGGCCCGGCGACGCTCAAGGATGTGCCGGGATTGTTATTCGCCAAGGTCATGGGCAGCGGTCATGGAGGCGGTTTTGGGCTAAGACCCAGTGGTAGCCACCAAGGCTTGGTCTGCCTGTTTGAGGATCAACGGGCGGCAGAGGAGTTTTGTCTGGGCGACCAAGTACGCTCAATTGTTGATCATGCACGTGAACACTGGTTGAGCATGATGACGATAACCTCTGCCAGGGGGCAATGGGATCAACAATCTTGGGGTGTAACCCCGAGCGACTGCTTGGTTTCCTCGGCTGGAGATCATGAGCCGGATGTGTCACGCGGACCAGTGGCTGTTCTTACACGGGGTACTATCCGCCCAGCCAAGGCGCTTGCTTTCTGGCGCTATTCTCCGCCAGCCCAGAAGGAGTTGAGCCAAACCACCGGTTGCTACTTGGCCATAGGACTGGGCGAGGCTCCTCTGTTGCGTCAGTGCACTTTTAGTCTCTGGAGCGATGTGGATGCCATGGTGGCCTACGCGCACACCGGTGCCCACCAGGTCGCGATCAATGCGGCGTACAAAAACGATTATTTTGCTGAGTCCATGTTTGTACGGATGCGCGTTCTAAGTATGACGGGGTGTTGGCAGGGGCGCAGTTTCGATCAGGTGCTTGAGGTACAACATGGCTGACAAGCACGTTGTTGTGGTGGGCGCCGGTATGGCCGGCTTGGTGGCTGCTTTGCGTCTGGCACACCAGGGCCTACAGGTGACTGTCATTGAGCGCAGTGAAGTTGCTGGCGGGAAAATCCGCGCCCAAGAAGTGGGTGGGCAACTCATAGATGCCGGGCCAACCGTATTCACCATGAAATGGGTTTTTTCGGAACTGCTGGAGTCGGTGGGTGCGGATGTGGACCGTGAACTCAAACTGACCAAGCTTCCGGTTATCGGCAGGCATTTTTGGGACGACGGAAGTTCGCTGGATTTGTTCGCGGACCGGCAAGAGAGTGTTGCCGCAGTGGAGTCATTTGCTGGAAGCGACGAGGCCGCCCGTTTTCAGGCATTTTCAAAAATGACTGAAGCTCTCTACAGGCACCTGGAAGGCCCCTTCATCAGGTCGCAGGCCACGCACTTGCCGAAATTCATGCTGAGCCTTGGAC
This sequence comes from Rhodoferax ferrireducens, assembly GCA_002083775.1. GTDB lineage: Bacteria > Pseudomonadota > Gammaproteobacteria > Burkholderiales > Burkholderiaceae_C > Rhodoferax > Rhodoferax ferrireducens_A. Next base: position 312,768 of record MTEI01000001.1, read on the forward strand.
CTCGTGGTCTGGCCATGTTAGCCCGGGTCGGACCGATGCGCACCATGTGGGACAGCCTGGGAAGGCATTTCACTGACCCAAGACTCCAACAATTGTTTGGCCGATACGCGACCTATTGCGGTTCTTCTCCCTGGGAGGCTCCCGCCACACTGAATTTGATTGCTCAAGTCGAAATGGACGGTGTCTGGTCGGTTCAAGGCGGTATGACAGCGCTGGCGCAATGCTTGGTTCGACTATGTAAGCAAAACGGTGTGCAGTTTAGATATCAAACTGAATGCCGGGAAATCCAAGTGTCCCAAGGCCGGGCGACAGGTGTCTTGCTCAACGACTGGGAAGTGGTTTCTGCAGATGTTGTCGTGTTCAATGGTGATGCCTCGGCCTTGCGTCAGGGTCTGTTGGGTGCCAAGGCTCGTTCAGCGGTGTCTTCGCGCACGCAGCCGCGGTCCTTGTCGGCGGTAACGTGGTGTTTGCTGGCCAAGACCAGAGGCATCAAAATGGATCGACACAACTTGTTTTTCGGTCGGCGCTATGCAACTGAATTTGACGACATCTTCAACCATAAGCGCTTGCCACAAGATCCAACCTTGTATGTCTGTGCACAAGACCGCGGAACCGAAGACTTTTCAGATGCGTCTGAAAGAATGTTGTGTTTGGTCAATGCGCCGGCCATCGGCGACGGGGATGATGCCAACCTAGCGCCTGAGAGGTTGGAAAATTTGCAGCGGCTGTGTTTTAAACGCGCTAAGGACTGCGGACTGGAGATCGAATTTGATGATCGCCAGGCAGTTCGAACAACACCTCGTCAGTTTCACCAACGTTTCCCCGGTACCGGGGGGGCTCTTTACGGACAAGCGACACACGGATGGCTGAGCATATTTTCGAGACCAGGTTCGATCAGTCTGATTCCGGGGCTGTACTTGGCGGGCGGCAGTGTTCATCCGGGTCCGGGAGTTCCGATGGCGGCGATGTCAGGGCGTTTGGTGGCCGAGGCAGTCATGGAGAACCTCGGTTTGACCAGGCAGTTCCGCACGGTGGGTACCTCTGGTGGTATGTCGACGCCATGAGTGATGACGGCAAATTCGGGCTCAGCATGATTGCTTTTGTTGGGAGCGTCTTCTCTCCGTACTATGCTTGGGCCAGGCGCAAAGAGGGAGCTGACCCTGACAACTTTTGTGCGTTGAATGTTGCCTTGTACAGCCGGCACCATAAGCGCTGGAGCATGACGGAGCGTGGGCGCAAGCACACAGCGCGTGACGCGAGCCGGTTTGTCGTGGGGCCGAGTCAGCTCGAATGGAATGGGACCAGTTTGAATATCAGTGTGAAGGAAGTTAGTGCGCCGATCCCGCATCGGATCACGGGCCAAATCCGCATTGAGCCGCTGCAGTTGTTCAATTTCAGCACCCCGTTGGATGCTAACAAGAAGCACCGCTGGGGGCCGCTGGCACCTTCAGCGCGCATAGAAGTTGACCTGACTGAACCTGGTCAAAAATGGAGCGGCATGGCTTATCTTGACTCCAATGAAGGAGATGAGCCCATTGAGAACGCTTTTCATGAGTGGGACTGGTCCAGAAGTTTGATGCGCAATGGCAATACCGCAGTGCTGTATGACATGACGTACAAGGATCACAGTAGCTCGCTGCTTTCGTTGCTGTTCCGTCCAGAAGGTACGGTTGAAGCTTTTGAGGCGCCTTCACGTAAGGTGCTTCCGCGCACGGCTTGGCGGCTGAATCGCGGTGTTCGCAGTAGTTCCAGCGTTGTTATTCACGAACAGCTTGAAGATACTCCTTTCTACCAGCGCGCTATTTTGCGCAGTGAGTTGCTAGGTGAACAAGTATCCAGTTTTCATGAATCACTTTCAATTCCCCGACTGGTTTCACCAGTTGTGCGTGCCATGCTGCCTTGGCGCATGCCCAGGAGGTTTTGATGAACGGCTTTAATCTGGCGCTAATGTTAGATGATTTAATTTCATTGTCATCTTTTGATGTGGATCATCAAAAGAAGGCTGTAGCGAAGAGCGACAGCAGAGACAATAGAGCAGAATTTTTGGCCATCCCGGCCTTAAATAACCCTCGTGCGGGTTTTGCACGTTGCAAGGAGAATAACCATGTCTGATACAGACAAAGTATACCCAAGTGGTTTGACTGAGGCAGAGTCTCAAGAGATTCATCGGAATCTTATTCAGGGAACGCAAATTTTCGGCATGATTGCTGCATTCGCCCATTTGCTTGCCTATATTTACTCACCTTGGCTCAAATAAGGAGATAACACCATGATTTACGGAAAAGTTTGGCTCTATGTGAAGCCCTCAACTGGTATTCCACTTTTTCTGACAGCTGTGGCAGTCGGTTCGTTTGCTGTGCACCTCGCAGTAGTGTCGAATACGTCCTGGTTCAAGACCTTCGTTAACGGAAAGGCTGCAGTGGCAGCAACTGCTGACGCGGTGCCAGCTCTGCCTGCCGCCGTTGTTGCAAAAACGTAGTTCTCCAAAGAGCTCAAGAGATCGGAACCTTCGGGTTCCGATCGTTTTCTGATGCCTAAATTCAGTCAAAAATTTGTTTCGGATTGGGCTCGCTTAGGCCCGCGTTTTCTTCCGTTTGCAGATGCAGCATCTGCGGACTTGCCGTTGTCGAGGTTGTTGCGGCTTTCGCTGTTCCAAGTTTCAGTAGGCATGGCACTTGTCATGCTGGTGGGTACCCTCAATCGGGTCATGATTGTCGAACTGAAGGTGCCTGCGGCACTGGTTGCGATCATGGTGAGTTTGCCATTGCTCTTTGCGCCTCTTCGCGCCTTGATCGGTTTTCGTTCTGACAAACACCGTTCCGCCTTGGGATGGCGTCGTGTACCCTTTATATGGATGGGAACTCTGCTGCAATTTGGCGGGTTTGCCATCATGCCTTTTGCCCTTTTGGTACTTGCCGGGGCAGGCCAGGCGGCCAATGCGCCGCCCTGGATTGGGCAAATGGGGGCCGCTGTGGCTTTTTTGCTGGTGGGTGCAGGTTTGCATACCACCCAAACGGTTGGACTGGCTTTGGCTACGGACCTTGCGCCGCAGGAGTCGCAGCCAAAGGTGGTTGGACTGATGTATGTGATGTTGCTGGTTGGCATGATCAGTAGCGCCTTCATTTATGGGAAATTGCTAGAGGATTACAGTCCGGGTCGTCTGGTTCAAGTTATTCAGGGCGCAGCCTTGGTGACGATGATTTTGAATGTTGTTGCACTTTGGAAGCAGGAAGCCAGGCAACCTGGCAGGATGAACGCACCTGCAGACGACGAAAGTTTTTTCGCGGCCTGGAACAGTTTTTGCCAAGGCGGTCAAGCCGTTCGCCGTTTGTTTGTTCTAGGTGCTGGAACCATGGCTTTTCAGATGGAAGATGTGCTGCTGGAGCCCTACGGCGGGGAGATTCTGGGGCTCAGCGTTTCCTCTACGACAACCTTGACAGCTACTTTGGCGTTCGGTAGCTTGATTGGCTTTAGCTGGGCTTCACGGGTACTGAGTCGGGGCACGGATCCCAGTTTGATGGCAGCTGGTGGAGTTGTTTTGGGTATACCGGCCTTTTTGCTGGTGATTGCGTCAGGGTATCTGCAAGTGCCATGGCTTTTTTCTCTGGGCGCTTTTCTGATTGGATGCGGAGTCGGGCTTTTTGGGCACGGAACCTTAACTTCAACGATGGTTTTGGCTCCAAAAGACAAGGTCGGTTTGGCGTTGGGTGCTTGGGGTGCTGTACAGGCAACTGCGGCCGGTGTTGCCATGGCCATTGGGGGCTTGATACGCGACTTGGTCGCTGCCCGCTACGACGCCTTCAATGGCTACAATGCCGTTTACACCATTGAAATAGTCTTGTTGCTGGTGACACTAGTTGTTATGCTGCCATTGATTCGAAGTAATTATCGAAGTTCTGGTAAATTGAATCCCGTGTTAATTAAAGAGTAAGTCCACGTCAACCTGAAGGAGAATTTATGAAGACAAGTTCCATATTAATTATTATGTTTATTGTGTTCATCTTGTTTATGATCGCAAACTGGATGAATCGTCCCGACGACAAAAAATAAGTTTAGCTTTTGAATTCGGACGGCTTGCGACCGATTTTTTCGTTCTCAAGTCGTTCCAGAAGTCCAATTATTCTTTCGATGCGGTGTGTCATCGCTCTGTTGGGGAAATAATTGGGGCGATCCGACGCATCGAGCTTGAGTTGTTGATCCTCCACGAGGAAGCTGATGGCTTTAAGAGGCATTGGCTGATCTGATTTTGTATAAACCCATCGCACTTGTGTCCAAGCTGCAGCCAGTAACACCAGCTTGCGCGTGGTGCTGACGACTGTTCTGTTGGTGACTGAGTCCAATCCTTCACGTCTTAATTGCGCACCAATTTCGCCATAGATGGTACTGGCTGCGAAAATCGCTGCCCTGCAATCTGGTGGCAGTTCGGCAATTCCTGATTGAGCTCTCTGGTACAGAGTATCTGCTTCATCCAATAGCCGTGATATCTGCGCCTTGACAATCGCAGTAGGCTTGGGATCTTTGAGCCATTGCTCAACATCAATATTGGCGGTTTCCATCCATTCCAGCGGCAAGTAAATTCTGCCATTCCTGGCATCTTCACCGACATCTCTGGCAATATTGGTGAGTTGCATGGCAACACCCAACTCACACGCCCTGGCCAAGGTAATGGAGGATTTCACCCCCATGATCCAGCACATCATGGCACCCACAGTGCCAGCAACCCGCGCGGCGTAAGTCTGGAGCTCTTCAAGCGTCTGATAACGGTGACCCAGCGCGTCCCACTCAAAGCCTTCAAGTAGGGCATCCAGGAACAAGCGCGGCAACTGGTACTGCTTGACGACCAGTGTTAAGGCCTGGTCCTCCACACAATCTGTGGGCGTACCTGCATAGATCATGTCTAGTCGCTGGTGCAGGCAAAGCAAGTTGGCGTGAACATCACCGCCCTGGTCGACCAGGTCGTCAGCCACACGACAAAAAGCATACAAGGCCACAGATGCGGCACGTACCCGCAACGGAAGCAAACGGCTGGCAGCGAAGAAAGTTTTCGATCCGCCCTTCATCATGGCGATGCAGGCCTTCAGATCGCGCGAATCGTACTCAAGCGAAGCTGTTGACATGAGGCACAACCTGTTCAAGCGCCTTGGCAGACATTAAAACGCCCGGGACACCAGCCCCCGGATGCGTACCCGCCCCAACCATAAACAAGCCCTTGATGTCTTCACTGCGGTTGTGCGGCCGAAAGTAAGCACTTTGCAACAGCAGGGGCTCCATACCAAAGCCGGCCCCCTTGTAGGACAACAATTGGTCATGAAAGTACTGCGGGGTGACGAATTGGGATGTGACGATATGGGCCTTCAGGTCAGGCAAGATCGTCTCGCTCAAGCGCTTCTCAATACGTTGACGGTAGATTTCACCCATTTCTTTCCAGTTGGTTCCACTGTCGAGGTGGGGCACGGGTGACAAAGCATAAAAGGTATCGCAGCCTGCTGGTGCCATGCTTGGGTCGCTGGCCGTTGGCCGATGCAGGTACAGGCTGAAGTCGTCGGCGAGGTGTTTCTTTTTGAAAATATCCTCAAGAAGTTCCTGGTACCGAGGACCCAGCACCATGGTGTGGTGGGGCACGTCGGAATATTGTTTGTCGGTGCCGAAATACCAAACGAACAACCCCATGGAATACTGTTTGCCCTCAATGCGTTTGTCGGTCCAGTGCGGCCGGTCTTTGGCATTGATCAGGTGCCGATAGGTCCAGGCAGTATCAGCATTGCTCACAACAATGTCGCTCGCAATGAATTCTCCATTGGCCAACTCGACACCTGTGGCGCGGCCCTGGTCAACCACAATCCGTTTTACCTCCGCATTGACGCGGATAGGCACACCGCGGCCCGTCAAAAGGCCCACCAATCCCTGCACAACGGCTCCCGTGCCACCCATGGCCCAATACACGCCAAAACGCCGTTCAAGGGCGTTGATGAGCGCATAAATACCGGTGACGCTCAAGGGGTTGCCGCCAATCAGCAACGATTGCAGCGTAAAAGCCGCGCGTAGCTTGGGGTGTTTCATATAACTCGACACCATGGCGTACATGCTGCGCCAGCCACGCAGGCGTAGCATGTTGGGTATGGCGCGCACCAAATCGCTGGGGCTGTCGTAAACAATGCTCCCAAGTTCCACGAAACCGAGTTGGTAACAGAGCTCCGCTTCTTTGATGAAAGCCTCATAACCAGCCAGATCAGAGGGGCTGATGGCCTTGATCTGGTCCCGGTTGGCTTGCTGGTCACTCCCGTAGTCGAAGTGCGTTCCGTCGTCATAACGGATGCGATAAAAAGGCGTCGTTGGGATCAGGGTGATGTCGTCGGCCAGGCGTCGGCCACACAAGTCCCACAACTCCTCCAGCATGAACGGCGCCGTGACGATCGTTGGGCCGGCATCAAATGTAAAACCGTCGCGTTTCCAGACAGCAGCACGCCCACCAGCCTGATTCTGCTTTTCCAGTACCTGAACACGATACCCTTTGCAGCTCAACCTGACTGCAGCTGCCAAACCACCAAAGCCACTACCGATGACGATAGCAGTTGGTCGCTTATCGTCTGATGCGCCACTGTTGACGGTGGTGATCTCTAAATTCGAAAATGCGTTCATTTGGAATCCAATGTTGCGTTATCCAGTACAGCTTCCTCTTTGGTGTTGAGGGCCCAACCCCACAGCCGCTCAATAGGCCAAGGTAAAACCATCATGGCATGCTCCAGAATTCCGAGCCCAAGCAGAGTTGCCAGCAATACCCAGCCGGTGGAGGTCTCAACCAAGCCCAATTGCGCCTGACTGATGATCCACACCCAGACGGCAAGGGCAACACCAAAAGAAAAAACAAACCAAGAACTCATGGCCCGCGTCGGGAAATAGCTGGCCAAATAGCTCAGGTGTTTGGGAAGATACTGAGCCCCATTTCTAGGGACGCCGAAATACAAGTTGAGTTTGCCACTCACACGCATGCACCACAACAATGCAAAAGTGCAGAGTGCCACATGGTTGGGCTGGTCTCGTTGCATCACCCAAAGAAGAATGAAATTGAAAATCAGCGCAAGCTCATGGTAAATAATCACGTCCAGCGACTGTTTGAACCGCGCAAATCCCGTGACGCCTGACTGAAGAGGGATTTTGCGCGAGCCGGTGAGCCAGCCTGTCAAAAAAGCCAATTCGTGCCAACCCCACATCACGATGACACTGCCGAAACCCAAATAAGCGTTACTCACGCTCACGCTCTTCATACTTTCAGAAACTGCCCAGAAGCTCAGCAGCAACAAAATACTCCAACCGCCCATGCTCCAGGGAAAGCTGCGCGGTGGAAGCCGATCAAGCCACAAAATGATTCCCGTGCCGAACCACCAGCACATCGCTGCATAGCCACATGCCAAAACGGTGTCACTCACCACGCGGGTTCCATGCGCACGTCGGTTGTCAGTGTCTGTTTTTTGACGGGCAAGAAATAAAGCCTGCCAAAAACTACCGCAGCTTGCGATATCGCCCAGGCCTGCTTCAGCTTGCCAAAGACGCCACCTTGTTTTTTGGCCAAATCATTGCTCTTTGAAATGGCGAAGAGTTTTTCGAGCCCAGCCTTGAATTTGGGGTTGTCAGTGTCCAGGGCGATGGGGAAGACCTGCTGTGTGATCTCGGTCGTGATCCGAAAAACGGTGTAGTCATAAGTGGCGGAGTCCAGTCCCATGGCTTCGTGCAACATCGGGCGGGTGTGATCTCGTACAAACATGGTGGCGTAAACCGCCAGCAGGAAAAATCGGATCCACAACACATTTCCACCGCGCAAAAGATGGGGGTTAGCTCGCATGATCAATGCAAACGACTCTCCATGGCGGTACTCATCGTTGCACCAACGCTCAAACCAGCGGAAGATAGGGTGAAATCGCTTTTCCGGATGCCGTTCGAGTTGGCGATAAATCGTGATGTAGCGCGCATAGCCGATCTTTTCTGAAAGATAAGTCGCGTAAAGAATGTACTTGGGCTTGAAAAAAGTGTATGCCTTCTCACGCTTGAGATTGCCCAGATCAATGCCAAGATCAAAGTCGCGCAATGATTGGTTGATAAAACCGGCATGGCGGGATTCGTCTCGCGCCATGTAAGACATCAACTGTTTCAGGTCTGGGTTGGAGATATTCTTACGGATCTCGTTGTACAAAATGCACCCAGAGTATTCCGAGGTAAGTGAGCTCACCAGAAAATCTATGAACTCCTGGCGCATCTCCCTGGACAACAACGGCATTGTTCTTGCCACTTCTTCGGCAAACGCAGCGTCACGTTGGAAGTGATCGTGGTTGTTATCACCCTCGTACTCCTTCATCATGATATCCCACTCTTTTCGCAGCGGCTCGATGTTGATGCGGTCTACGGCAGCAAAATCAGTGGTGTAGAACCTGGGACTGAGCATGCTGCTATGTACTGCTTTGTTGTTGGCATCTTTCGATGTTTCAATGCTTTGCACGAGGGTATTCATGGAGAGTATCCTGGTTGTCTACTGTTTTTTTAACTTGCGAAATATAGCGGAATTGACCGGGCCAAAGGACTCTAGATCAATTCGCTGAGCCGTGCTCGGGTCTAGCAGAGTAAGCCGTCCGTCTGTGTGTTCAATCACCCTGAATGGCGCTTCAGGACCGATACCACGGCGCTTTCTCTCGCGCGCGAGCGCTCTTAAAGTTCCACGTAAAAACCCTTGTTCGCCCTGAAAGCGCGCCACTTCTTTGCTTTCAGAAAAATCAACGACTGAGATCTGTCCATCTGGTGTATCTGCAAAGACGAGATCCCTTTGCCAAAGAACGGGTGCATCTTGGACAGTCCAGACAAATCCTTGGAATTTGGCAAAGGCCACCATGACCAAGATGAGGCCGAGAAACACCAGCAAAAAGCTGATGGGTTTTCGTATCGGTGGTCTGACCTGACCAGGGGGCAAGGGCTGCTTCATGCAGGCAAGCCCTGACCTGACCGTTCTGGCAGATCTGGCGAGCGTGAAGCAGCTTCAGCCGTGATTCTTTCGCCCGTGTGGTGCTGACTCCATGCCGCCAGGAGTAACTTGCCAACCACATCAACGTCCTTGATGCAACGAAGCGCGGGCTCAGGTTGCGTCAACCGCCAGGCGCGGGCATGTGGCCAGAGGTGCAACCAGGCAATGCGATCGGTGGGGTAGAGGCTCAGAGCAATGTCACCAACTGTTCCGTGAACATTTCTCATGGAGGCAGCGGCAATTCTCTTGTAGGGAAGATTGAATGTCAGTGTGAGAACAATACCAATACGCATCACGAGGCGCTTGTCCGTGATGGTGTACATCGTTGTCTTGCACGATAGCCAGGCGATGGTGCTCAGCATGGCGAGTGCGAGCAAGCCTGTCAGCAAGCTCTTCACGATGGAGACCGTGATCTCACCGTTGTTGACTTGGCTATCGATCAGGTAGATCAGCTGAACAGCCAGCATGACCAGGAAATAAATGGCAATCTTGCGCACGTGAAATGCGTGAATCGCCAGTTGGAACCAATCCGGAGCTCCTTGCCAGAGCAATTTTTCGCCCGCAGGCAGGGGTTCTGGCAGCCCAAGCGCTGCCTCGAACTCATGCTCATGGGTGGCTTTCACAGCAATGGATCCAATCGGCTGGGGTGAGCGTACAGCAATCCGGCACCAAAATAGCCCATGATTTTTTCTTCTTCCAGCAGCGTGATCTGTTCTGGAGACTTGGTTTTGGGAACATTGCCGAACTGGTAGGACATCAGCGCGTTCACGTGCACACCCTGCTTATTGATACGGGCAAAGTTCAGCGGAATCAGGACGCGTGTACCGGAGTTTTTAAGCGCCACTTCAATGAAGCGGAAGATGGATTCTGACTGGTCAATCCACATGTCAACAACTTGACCCGCACTTTCTTTGTCAGCGCAGATCACCTGCATACCGCGAGGGTCGACGTTTTGCTTGGCAACGTTGTAGTCCTTGGCTGCACGCAAGGGCACAATTTTCGGATTGCCTTCGTAGGTCAGATCAGGTTCGTCCGCACGCATCGCCCACCCGCCTGGGCCAACACCAGCGAGTAACGGATCGCCTTTGGGAACAATAGTGCCGCCACTCCAGGGGTTGCCAGGTTCAAACGAATACTCCCCGTCCGGACGGCCAGGGTCAGGTGCCACCATGTCGGGTCCATGACGCATCTTGTAGGTTTTAGGTTGCACCAGAGGCCAGCCGGTGATCACAGGCCCATTTGGTCGACCGGAGTCCATTGGGTAACCTTCCCGGTGCTGCTCACGCTGAAGGTAATAAATCACCCCGGCGAAAAAGGCCCAGAAAATGTAAAGCACAAGTTGTGCTACGTCGAATGATTGTGTGAAACCACCAAATTCCATGGTTAACTCCTTCAAAAAATCTACTGGATCACGGGCACGATTTGCCCGTGTTTTGCAACGTGATTGCCATGCTTGACCAAGGGGCCAATGGCAACCAGTGTGACAAACAACAAAAACATCTCAACATGGTAAACAACGCTGTAGCCGATGGACGGCACAGCAAAGGCAGCGCCAAAAGCACCGCTCTCGGCGACATGCGTGACCACGTCGCGCAGGGCACCCCCCATGAACATTGCCAGGCCCGCAGCAGTGGACTGCACAGCGCCCCAAGCTCCCAGCGCCAAACCAATGTAGCCGCCACCATCCAGGCGCATGGCGGCGAAAAGAGTGCCTACAGCAAACAGTCCACCGCCCAAACCAATGCCCAAAGCACCTAAACGGAACAGCCACCCGGCTTCCAGGGGTGCTGAAAAGATGATTGCTGAAAACGCAGGAATACCCAAAACGGTACCGGTGGCAGCCAGCAAAAGAGGATCCATCCCACGGGCCAGTTGGCGGCCAGCCAACACAAACCCGAGGAGCGCTCCGCCTGCCAGCATGGCGGTCAGCGCACTTGTGGCGCCCACGCTCAAGTGCAGAATTTCACCGCCATAGGGCTCCAGCACGACATCCTGCATATTGAACGCCAAGGTTCCCAAGCCGGTGGTCCATAAAAAACGGCGTGCTTTTGGCAGATTGATAAAGTTGGCCCACACCTTCTTGAAAGATGGCCTGGTCACTTGTCTGCGCGCCGCTGCACGCTGCGGATTTCTGGGCTCTTGTTTCCATAAAGCGAAAGCGTTCAGGCACAAAACGACCATGGCGGTACCTTGCACGACCTGAACGAGACGTTGTGGGCTAAAGTCAGTCAGCAGCACGCTGAAGATCAGACTCCCACCCACGGCGCCCGTAAGCAGCATGATGTACATCAAGGCCACAACTCTGGGGCGTGTTTCTTCACTTGCCTGGTCTGTTGCCAGTGCCAAACCAGCTGTCTGGGAGGTTTGCAGCCCTGCACCGACCATCAGAAAAGCCATGGCCGCAACACCTTGCGCCAGCCAAGAGGGTAGGGGCGTCTGGCCTTGCCCAGACAGAGCCAGCAAGGCAAACGGCATAAATGCCAGCCCAAGAAATTGCACCAGCGTGCCACCCCACATGTAAGGCACACGTTTCCAGCCAAATGCCGACTGGTGGGTATCAGATTGGTAGCCTGTGACGGCCCGAAACGGTGCCACCAACAAGGGCAGGGCGAGCATCAGTGACACCAGCGATGCTGTGACGCCTAATTCAACAATCATGACCCGGTTGAGTGTTCCGATGAGCAAGGCAGTTGTGATGCCCATCGTCACTTTAAAAAGTGACAAACGTAAAAGCCGAGACAAAGGCAGACCCGCACTGGCTACGTCCGCGAACGGTAACCATTGTGCGGGAATGCTCTTGGCAAGCCTTTTGAACGTTGTTGCTTTCACGATCGATTCCACTCCATCGCCTGCGACTGGTAAAAACCGCTTGATACCCGGCGTGTGCGGCCAGACGACCAATGCGTCAGAGCATCGTTGACTGCCATCAGGGAAGCGATCTTTTCTTCAGCCATGGGCTCAAGCCAGGGTGCACGATTTCCACGAGGAAATATGCGCCCGACTGAGATCATAAAAGCCAAAAGGGGTGTGCGCGGAGCGAAAGTAAAAAGAATAGATGAAGTTGTGCGTTCTGCCAGTTTGGCCAAGGCATTCACCGCATCTTCGGTACGGTAGTGAATGATCGAGTCCATCGCCACAGCATGGTCAAACTGGCCCAGCGCCGTGTCGAGCATGTCGCCACTGCGAAAGTCAATGAGATTGGCCACGTCTGCCGGTAGCCGACTGCGGGCCAAGTCCACCAGTGTGGGCGACAAATCAATGGCGACGACCTCAGCACCGCGGCGAGCTGCTTCTATGGCCAGAGCACCGGTACCGCAACCCGCATCCAGAATGCGTTTGCCATGCAGGTCTTCCGGTAACCAGGAGAGCAATGTTGACCGCATGCTGTCACGTCCAGCACGAACCGTCGCCCGCACGCGCCCTAATGGCGCATCCGATGTCAATTTTTCCCAGGCAGCGACGGCAGTCCGATCGAAATAGGTTTCGATCTGACCGCGTCTTTCCTGATATGTGCTTTCATTCATGGGTCAGCCCTTAGTCAAAACCCAGCAAGTCGAAAATGTCACGATCCTTCATGGGAACAGCCGGCAGCGGATCTGTCCCCAACCAAAGCGTTGCGGCGAGGCGCATGTACTCGTCCTGCACGGCTTTGACTGCTGGTGTAGGCTCCAACTCAAAGAGTGTTGACTTGTTCAGGCGGCTACGACGAATTTCGTCCAGGTTTGGAAAGTGAGCCATGGTTTTAAGTCCCACCACCGCATTGAACTTGTCTATCTGGTCAGTGGCATCGCTCCGGTTGGCTATAACGCCACCAAGGCGAACGTTGTAGTTCTTGGCCTTCGCACCGATGGCCTGAACGATGCGGTTCATGGCAAAGATGGAATCAAAATCATTGGCGGTAACAATCAGAGCCCGATCAGCGTGCTGCAAAGGTGCTGCGAAGCCACCACAAACCACGTCACCCAGCACGTCGAAAATCACAACATCTGTGTCTTCGAGGAGGTGATGTTCCTTGAGCAGTTTCACGGTCTGCCCAACCACATAGCCGCCACAGCCGGTTCCGGCAGGCGGGCCACCCGCTTCGACACACATCACGCCGTTGTAGCCACGGTAGACGAAGTCTTCAACCCGCAATTCCTCCGCATGAAAATTCACGGCTTCCAGCGCGTCGATCACGGTGGGCATCAGCTTTTTCGTCAATGTGAAGGTGGAGTCGTGTTTCGGGTCACAGCCGATTTGCAGAACACGCTTGCCCATCTTGCTAAAGGCCACGGACAGATTGGACGATGTGGTGCTTTTGCCGATGCCACCTTTGCCATAAACAGCAAATACTTTGGCGGTGCCAATCTTGACGGCAGGGTCAAGCTCCACTTGCATGCTTCCTTCGCCATCAGGTGGACGACCACCGTGTCGTATTGCAGACACGGGTACTGAGGCGGTTTCAATCATGCAGGAACTCCTTCGTAAACACCTTCGAGCCTATCTTCCAACTCTTCACCCGCAAGACGCAACGCGTCCATCGTCTCGGCATTAGGTTGCCAGTATTGTCGGCGTGAAGCCTCCAGTAACCTGTTGGCGAACTTGGTAGACGCCACGGGATTGAGCTGGGCCAGTCGCTCCCGCATCTCGGGGTCGAGAATAAAGGTCTGCGCCAATTGTTGGTACACCCAGGGTTGGACTTGCCCGGTCGTTGCTGACCAACCCATGGTGTTGGTCAGATGGGCCTCAATCTGGCGGACACCTTCATACCCGTGTTGCAACATGCTCTCATGCCATTTCGGGTTCAACATACGGGTGCGGGTTTCGAGCGATACCTGCTCCGTCAGAGAGCGAATCACGCCTTCACCTTGCGTCTGATCACCAATATAGACCGGTGGCGCGCTGGCCTGATTGCCCTCGATTTTGTGTTTGGCCTGCAGGACGGCACGACTAACGCCGCCCAACGTGTCAAAGTAGGTGTCGATGCTGGTCACGCCCAACTCGACTGAGTCCAGGTTCTGGTAAGTCAATGAAACGCTTGCGAGGGCACTTTGAAGCACCGCGTTATTGCGCACGGGGCGTCCCTCCCGACCATAGGCAAACCCTTTGCGCTGGGTGAAACAGTTACCGAGCTCGTCTTCGTCCTGCCAGACACTGCAGTCGACGAGTTGGTTGACATTGGCGCCATAGGCCCCCTCGGCGTTACCAAATACGCGCAGCGAGGCGGCTTCGAGGTCGCCACCATGCTCAGCCATGAAGGCCAGAGTATGTTTTCTGACAAAATTTTGTGACTCAGGTTCGTCGGCACTGGCTGCCATGAATGAGGCTTCGGCAAGGAGTCGGATTTGCATGGGCAGCAAGTCGCGGAAGATGCCCGACAACGTGATCACAACGTCAATGCGCGGCCGCCCAAGCTCTTGCAAAGGCATGAGCGATGCACCCGCCAGGCGGCCATAAGTGTCGAATCTTGGCAATGCGCCCATCAAGGCCAAAGCTTGAGCCAAGGGGCCACCTTCAGACTTGAGGTTGTCGGTGCCCCAAAGCACCATGGCCACTGTTTCCGGGAAAGTGCCATCGTCTTTCATGAAACGGGCGATAAGTTTGTCACTCTGGCGCTGGCCATCTTTCACAGCAAAGGCTGACGGGATGTGAAAGGGATCAATGCCATGAAGGTTGCGGCCAGTAGGAAGAACCTTGGGGTTTCTGAGTAGATCGCCACCTGGGGCAGGGGCAATGTAGCGCGCGTCCAAAGCCTTGATCAGACCTTCAATTTCACTGTCTTGCCCCAGCAGATAGTTGGTGGACACCAGTTGCTTCAGCGATTCGAGTTGAGCCGGATTCAAATCTTTCGACAAGGGCATCAGGGCTTTTTCGGAAGCCCCATCCACCAGACTTTCCAAGAGTGCTGAATTCTCAATATCCATCGCCTGAGCCAAGGCATTCAAGGTAGTCAGGCGTTGTTCGCGGGTGGGTGCTTTCCCAATCACGTGCAGACCTTCAGGAATGAGTGCGTACTCCAACTCAAGTATTTGTGCCTGAAGCGCGTCAATCCACGGAACGTTTGTGTCGCTGGCATGTGCCTGGATTGACTCCGGTGTCAGGACCGGTACATTGAGGTCCAAGGCCACTGCCTGTTCATGAAGCATGCAAGCTAGCTCCGGACGCTCCGTGTCAGCACCGGGTTCAAGCGCACGCCAACGCTCCAAAGATTGTTTCAGTTCAATGAGCCCCTTATACAAACCAGCCTGGGCGAGCGTTGGCGTAAGGTAGCTGATCAGCGTTGCTGCCGCACGACGCTTGGCCAATACGCCTTCTGAGGGGTTGTTAGCGGCATACAGATAAACATTTGGAAGAGCGCCAATCATGCGTTCGGGCCAGCAGTTGCCAGACATGCCCGCCTGTTTGCCGGGCATGAACTCAAGTGCGCCATGGGTACCGAAGTGCAAGACACAGTCAGCGCTGAATTCCTGCCGCAGATACCTGTAAAACGCACTGAACGCATGGGTCGGAGCCAAACCAGACTCAAACAGCAGGCGCATTGGATCACCTTCGTAACCAAAACCAGGTTGCAAGGCTACCAAAACCTCGCCAAACTGGGCGCCAAGTACAAAGATGCTTTGCCCGTTCGTCAGATGTTTGCCGGGAGCGGGACCCCATTGCGACTCGATTTCGTTAAGCCAAAGTTCTTGTTGGACGTGCTGCTCGGTCGGAATGAGGGCATGAACATTGGCTTCTGTACCGTATTGGGCCGAGTTACCCTTGAGTACCGTATCCCGCAAGGCGTCTACGTTGGCCGGTACGTTCACGCGATAGCCTTGGCTGGCCAAAGACGTCAAGGTGTTGAAAAGTGACTCAAAAACAGACAGGAAAGCCGCTGTTCCAACCGCACCGGCGTTAGGTGGGAAATTGAACAAAACAATGGCAATTTTGCGGTTTTCACGCTTGGTGCGGCGAAGAGACACCAATTTGGACACCCGGTTGGCCAGCATCTCGATCCGCTCAACGCATGCAAACATATCCTCGGTTTTGTTTTCGCTGGTGAACTTGCATTGTCGCCCGCAACCTTCGCAGGTTACCCCATCAGCGCCAGGACGACCACCGTAAATCATGGGTACGGTTGAGCCGTCCAGCTCTGGAATGGCCACCATGATCGTGCTCTCTACCGGCAAGAGGCCACGGTTGGAACCTCCCCATTGATCAAGGGATTGAAACTCCAGTGGATGAGCAGCGAGATAAGGCACGTCAAGGCTTGACAAAACGGACTCTGCGGCTTTCGAGTCGTTATAGGCCGGACCGCCAACGAGCGAAAAACCTGTCAACGAAACCAACGCGTCAATCGTCACCTTTCCGGAGGATTTGAAATACTTTTCGATGGCGGGCCTGGCATCCAGGCCACTGGCATAGGCCGGTATCACCCGCAAACCTTTGGATTCCAGTGAATGGATGACGGCGTCATAGTGTGCCGCGTTTCCAGCGAGTAGATAAGAACGCAACAGCAGCAGGCCCACTGTGGGTTGTTGCTTCGAACCAGTCGGTAAATCGCCCAATTGATCTGAAAGTTGCAACTTCATTCGGGGGTGATAAATGCCAATCTCGGGATACTCCACCGGATCTTGAGGATGGGCGAGATCACGCAACCCTTGACGCGGCCCACTGGCATAACGTTTGATGAGCATTTGAACCATATTGCTCACGTTTTGCTCGGATCCAGCCAGCCAATAGCGCATGGTCAAGAAAAATACCCGAACATCCTGCGCCGTTCCAGGAATAAATCTCAGCAACTTGGGCAGTCTGCGCAGCATGGCCATCTGCTTGGCCCCCGCATCTCCGCTGGACTCCTCTTTCTTGAAACCTTCTTTGGGCGTTGGGCGCAACTTCTTGAGGAGTCCAACCAGACCGCCTGATTGGCCACCCATCGTAAATTTACCCATGCGTGTCAGTTGCATCACCGGTGGCGCCGACATGATGCAAACCATGGCGTCACAGTGATCTCTGCGTGCTTTTAGCGTATCCAGCACGGGTAGGAAATGGTCTTCCATGAACAGCATGGAGACAATCACAAGGTCTGCGCTGTTGACATCTGCAATGCTGCTAGCGAGCGCATCTGTATTGTCGCGCCAAGATGCCGCGCTGTGGATCTTGAAGGAAAGGCCTGGAATACTTTTTCGAAGTGTCTTTGAAGACCGCTCCGCAGCGCTGGCCAAGTGGTTGTCCATGGTCAGCAAGACAACCTTGATCGACGTCGGCGAAGCCGACTGATCAACGGCTGAAGTGTGCTTTTGCATCATATAGCGTCTCCACGGTAATGGTACTCAAGCCGTGCTCCATAGCGAATCGTTCGGTGTTCCTGCGCGCTTTGCCGCGCACAAAAAACGGGATTTTTCCAAGTTCTTTTTCGGCGTCAGTGCTCCAGGAGGTGGCAGTGATTGGCACTACACTTGGGTTGGACACCACAATCTGGTCTATTTCCATTTTGAGCGGAACTTTGGACTCGGTAGGTTGACTGCGGGCCGATCCCAGATGGGATGGGGCGGCCCCATCATGAAATTCAAAGTCTTCCCGGAACATGCCGAGTAAATGTTCTTCCAGGCCCATCATCAGTGGATAGACCCAGGTATCGAACAAAACATTGGCACCTTCAAAACCCATCTGAGGCGCGTAGCGGGCCGGATAGTCCTGAATATGGACCGGCGCGGAGATCACGGCGCACGGAATGCCTAACCTCTTGGCAATGTGCCGCTCCATTTGGGTGCCCAAAATCAGTTCGGGATGAAGGCTTTTAATCTGTTCTTCCACCAACAAGTAGTCGTCAGTAATCAGTGGCTCCACATGATACTTCTTGGCGGCGTCTCTCACTTCGCGTGCAAACTCGCGGCTGTAGGTGCCGATGCCAGCAACGTCAAAACCCATTTCTTCCGTGGCAAACCGCGCAGCTGCGACAACATGCGAAGCATCGCCAAACAGGAAAACACGTTTGCCAGTCAGGTAGGTAGAGTCAACCGATCTGGAGAACCATACCGAGCGGGAATTTTTTTCGAGGTCAGGGGGGATGTCTACGCCAGCCAGCGTGGCGACTTCCTTGATGAATTCTCTGGTCGCCGTCACGCCAATTGGCATGACCCGGGTGTACGGCTGACTGAATTGACGTTCCAGCCATTGTGCTGTTGTATTGGCAACTTCGGGATAAAGGACAACGTTGAAGTCGGCTTGGGCCAAATTCTGAAGATCTTGTACCGAGGCGTTCAGCGGTGCAACCACCGCGACGTCAACACCCAAGGCTTGCAGCAGTTGTGAAATTTCGCGCACGTCGTCGCGGTGTCTGAATCCCAACGCTGTGGGGCCCAAAATATTGCAACGGGGTTTGCGTGCTGACGGGGAGGGCACTGGGTCGGGCGTTTTGACCAGACGCCTGACAAGCTGGTAAAAGGTTTCAGCAGCTCCCCAGTTCTCTTTGCGTTGGTAGGCTGGTAACTCAAGGGGAATGACGGGCACAGGCAAATTCAGAGCCTGAGCCAAACCCCCCGGATCGTCCTGAATCAATTCAGCGGTACAGGATGATCCAACCAGGACTGCCTTGGGCTGGAAACGTTCAAACGCGCTGGAAACAGCATCTTTAAAAAGTTGCGCTGTATCACCGCCCAGATCCCTCGCCTGAAAAGTCGTGTACGTCACTGGCGGTCTTCTGGGTAGACGCTCGATCATGGTGAACAAAAGATCCGCGTAGGTATCACCCTGCGGCGCATGCAGAACATAGTGAACATCGGTCATCGCCGTGGCGACGCGCATGGCGCCCACATGAGGCGGGCCTTCGTAAGTCCAGAGGGTAAGTTGCATGTGAGTGAGGTCTAGGCAACGAGTTTGAGTTTGCGCAGCAGTGGACGGCTGAACAAGCCAGCCAGATCACCCGCCTGCTCATACCCTTGAATCGGCGTGAACACCAACTCTATCGACCACTTGGTGGTAAAACCGCGGGCCTCCAGAGGGTTCGCCAAGCCCAAGCCGCAAACGATCAGATCAGGCTGATCAGCGTCACAGCGGTCCAGTTGCAGTTCCAGCGACTGACCTTCACTCAAGCGGGTACTGCTGGGCAGTTGCTCAAGTTCAGGCGCCATGATCTGGCGGTGAAGGTAGGGCGTGCCAACCTCCAACAAATTCATCTGCAGTTCCTGATAAACAAACCGTGCCAGCGGTATTTCAAGCTGCGAATCGGGTAAAAAGCTGATGCTTTTTCCTTTTAACTGGGCTTGATGACGTGCTACCGACTGTATTGCTCGTTGGCGCGGTGCCTGAGTCACGTCGTCAAAGCGACGGTCATCAATGCCGAACGCCTTGGCGGCAACCTTCAGCCACTGGGTGGTACCCTCCGCGCCGAGCGGAAAGCTTGCACTGAGTCGTTTGACGCCTCTGGCTTCAAGTTGCTTGGCAGTGTCGGCCAAAAAGGGCTGGGCCAATAAACAGACAGTTTCCGGTCCAATCGCTGGAAGGTCGGTACTTTTGCGAGGGGGGAAAAAATCGAAGCGCTCAATGCCCATCTTGCGCAGCAGGGCGCCCAACTGGTCCTCGACGACATCAGCGAGTGTGCCCACAATCAATAGATGTTTGCCCTCGACAGTTCTAGATGGCAGCGTCGGAACCAGGGAAGCCAGACAGGCATCTTCACCCTGGGTGAAGGTGGTCTCAATGCCGCTGCCGGAGTAACTCAGGACTTTTGTTCGAGGCAGATGCTGGCGACTCAATCTGTCAGCCGCACGTGACAGGTCCAGTTTGATCACTTCAGACGGGCAGGACCCCACCAAGAAGAGCAACTTGATGTCTTGGCGGCGAACAAGCAATTCTGATACCACGCGATCAAGTTCCTCGTTGGCATCTGCAATACCCGCCAGGTCACGCTCGTCAATGATGGCCGTTCCAAACCGTGGTTCGGCAAAAATCATCACACCCGCAGCAGACTGAATCAGGTGCGCACAAGTCCGTGAGCCAACCACCAAAAAGAAAGCATCCTGAATCTTGCGGTGTAGCCAAATGATGCCGGTGAGGCCGCAGAATACTTCTCGCTGACCCTTTTCCGATAGCACCTGGGTGTTTGTGCAGCCCAGCGCCTCTTCCCGGCGAATGGGAATGATGGCGTTCATGTGGCACCCCCCGTCTGAACGTGGAGTTGGCCTTCCTTATCGGCATCGGTGCGCATGCCTTGCGCTTGTAAGCGGGCTGCCCGCAGTTTAAGAATGAACTGCCCTGCATTGATGCAGTAAGTGGCATAGGCAGCAATGGCCAGCCATAGCTGTTGGGTTGGCGCAAGCGCCCCGGTCCACCAGACATATAGATAGGTGGTGTGCAACGCCAGCACCAACATGCTGAACACATCTTCCCAGTAAAAAGCCGGTGCAAAAAGGTATTGGCCAAACACCACTTTTTCCCAAATACAACCTGTCAACATGATGATGTACAAGGCGACTGTCTTGACGACCACAGACAAAAGCGCGGCAGTTTCACCTTCGCCAGTAGCTAAACAACGGATGACAAGCCCCAGGCTGACCAGGAAAATCAAAAATTGCAGAGGTGCCAACACCCCTTGAACCAGTGTCCAGACAGACTCGTCCCGACGACGTTTTTGTTCGGGGCTATACAACATGCTGGGACTTGAAACTGAATTGGACATGTAGGTTGTTGAGGGAAACGTCAGGGTTTCACTTTAGCTGTTGGCAGTGAAAGTGTCAACATAACTTGACGTATTATTTTTTTTACATTGTTGGGGTTTACCAGTAGAATGACTTTCGGAAAACAGTTAAAACTCTATGGGTTGAAACTGCCGGCGAAGTATCAGTGTGAAAGTCCCTCTTACCCACCCCAATAAGCGAGTGATTCGTGGTTTTGGAGCGGGCCTGTTTCAACAGGAACCTATGTCTTCAATTCGGGCTCGTTTAGGCCTTGGTGTTTTCGACTTCTGTCAAGTCGAAGCATTGGCTGAAGCCTGTTTACGCCCCCGAGCAGCGGCGATCTCGGTGGTTCAATCCTGGTGCAGTGCTGGTTTTGATCTTGAGGACGTTTATCTGGACGGGCTCGTGCCGGCAGCGCGGTTGCTGGGTGAATGGTGGTGTTCCGATCGAATCGACTTTGCAGAGGTGACCATCGGTATCAATTGTCTGCAGCAGGTTCTGTATGAGTTCAGCCCTCAATTTTTGAGTCAGGCTGACCGTAAATCCAACGGTTTGCGGGCCATCTTTTTTTCTACCCCCAAGTCGCAACACAGCTTCGGCACGGTGATGCTGACTGAATTTTTCCGACGCAGTGGTTGGGAAGCGTCGAATTTGTCCATCGAGTCCGACGCCGTGGTTCTGGAGGAACTGGCCCGGCATTGGATTGATATAGCGGGTTTTTCCATCTGTTCCGATCGAGGGGTAGATGCGCTCAGGCAACTCATTGTTGATGCCCGTCAAGCGTCCCTCAACCCCAAAGTGCAGTTCATGATCGGTGGGCCCATGGTGGAGCTTGATCCTGATCTGCTGGCCACGCTGGGTGCCGATTTGATGGGTGGTGATGCGCGTGAGTCTCAAAGACTGGCTTACCAGCAAGTCAAAAGCATATATCCTGCCAACTAAATGCCGTTCCCTTGACAATTCCCGCATTGATGAATTCAACTCAAATTGACATGTCGCAATGAAGCTTGGTAACCTGACAGAAGATGCCTTTGCACGGCTGGTCCGGGCCGCATTTGATATTGCGCTTGTCCTGGACAAAGAGGGTGTCATTGAAGACATCTCTGTTCGAAAAGCGGAGTTGCTGGCTTTAGGGTGCCAGTCCTGGATTGGACTTAGCTGGGCCAGTACGGTGACCAGCGAGAGCCGCGTCAAAGTTCAGGAAATGCTGCTTGCTGCACAGAATGTTGAAGAGGAGTTGCGCTGGCGTCACGTTAACCATGGGATGGATAAAGGTGTGGACTTGCCAGTTCAGTATGCCGTCCTGAAGTTGGGCGACGATGGCCGCGTCCTGGCTCTGGGTCGTGACATGGAGGCGATTGCGGTGCTTCAGCGCCGCCTGATTGAAACGCAGCAATCCATTGAGCGTGACTATTTGCGTTTACGCCATATCGAAACCAAATACCGCATTCTTTTTGAAACGGGGAACGAGGCTGTTTTGCTGGTAGATGGACTCAGTTTCCGTGTTCTGGACGCCAATTCCAGCGCGCAGGCCTTTGTCAAGGACAGTCACAAAAAATTGGTAGGCCGTGATGTCACCGACTGTTTTGAAGCAGCTTACCGTGAAGAAATTCAATCGCTGTTGCGCATGGCCCATGCCACTGGTCGCATTGAGATGTGTCGAGCTAGGTTTGTGGGTGCGAGTGGTGACTGCACCGTGTCGGCGTCTGTGTTCCGCCAGGAAAGTGGGCCGCACTTTCTCATGCGTCTGTTGCCTCACGGCATGGTGGCCAGGCCCACTTTGGCGGCAGATCAGCAATTGCTTTTCAGTGAGGCGCTTGAACACTCGCCGGACGGCTTTGTTTCAACCGATCGCGCGGGTGTGATCAAGTCCGCCAACGCGGAACTGATGACCATGCTGGGAGTGACTGCCTTGTCACAGCTGTATGGCCAGCCACTGGAAAACTGGCTGGTTCGCGGTGGCGTTGACTGGGGTGTGTTGCTGACCAATCTGCGTTCCCAAACGGTGGTGAAAGACTTTGCGACAGAACTGCGGGTGATGGCGGGCTCAACCATCGCGGTGGAAATTTCTGCACTGACGCTCAACACTGATCAGGCGTATTACGCTTTTTATATACGTGATGTGGAGCGTATACGTGTGAAAGAGACGCCAGTTTCGGGTGGCATGGTTAGCTCTGTGGCGGAACTGTCCAAACTGGTCGGCCGCATGCCGATGAGAGACATTGTGGGCGAAACGGTCGACATGATCGAAAAAATGTGTATCCAGTCTGCTTTGGAACTGACCCGAAACAACCGTGCCTCGGCCGCCGAGATGTTGGGCTTGTCCCGGCAAAGCTTGTACGTCAAATTGCGACGGTTCGAGATGGTGAGCGACATGGAAGTCAGCAGCATCCACTGACAACTATTTTGCTGCCAAAGTGTAAGTATTAGTTGACATATTTTGCGGGTCAGTCAAAATCCGATGATGGCTCGACCCTCGCTTTCTACAGTTGCTGAACTGCTCAAACCGATCACCTGGTTCCCGCCGATGTGGGCCTTCACCTGTGGTGTTGTTGCCTCCGCCCAAAGCTTCAGTGCCAACTGGCTGCTGATTTTTCTTGGACTGGTTCTGACCGGCCCACTGGTGTGTGCCAGTAGTCAGGCGGTCAACGACTGGTTTGATCGCCATGTTGATGCCATCAATGAACCCAACCGTCCCATTCCCTCCGGCCGCATGCCTGGGCGGTGGGGGTTTTATATTGCCGTTTTATGGAGTGTGTTGTCCCTGATCTGGGCTTGGGGCTTGGGTACGTGGGGTTTTTGGGCTTGCGCACTTGGGTTGGCGCTGGCCTGGGCCTATAGCGCCCCACCGTTTCGCTTGAAGCTCAATGGCTGGTGGGGTAACACAGCGTGCGCCTTGAGTTATGAGGGCCTGGCGTGGGTGACCGGTGGGGCCGTCATGCTGGGCGGTGCGCTGCCACAAGGCGAGTCTCTGCTTTTGGCATTGCTTTACAGCATTGGCGCGCATGGCATCATGACGCTCAACGATTTCAAGGCCATTGAGGGCGACAAGCAGATGGGGGTGCGTTCATTGCCTGTTCAACTCGGGCCGCTGGGTGCTGCCAAGGCCGCCTGCGTCATCATGCTTGTGCCGCAATTTGTGGTGATCGGTTTTTTGCTGCAATGGGCGCAACCCTGGCATGCCGTTGGCGTTTTGGCGCTGGTGCTGGCGCAATTGCCCTTGATGCTCACTTTCATACGTCAACCTATTGAGAAAGCACTGATGCTCAGTGCTTTTGGCGTGCCGCTTTATGTCTTAGGCATGATGGTCAGCGCCTGGGCGCTGCACTTTCTTCACCAGGTATCTCCATGAGTTCTGTGCGCGTTTTTGGTTGGCTGGATGTGGCACGTTTGGGGTTGGTCCAGGCTTGCATGGGTGCTGTGGTGGTCGTGACGACCTCGACGCTTAACCGCATCATGGTGGTTGAACTGGCCTTACCCGCTTTGCTGCCAGGCTTGTTGGTGGCCTTGCATTACCTGGTGCAGATGGTGCGGCCACGCATGGGGTTTGGTGCTGATCAGGGCCGACGCTGCTCACCCTGGATGCTGGGGGGGGTGATTGTGCTGGCTGCAGGCGGCTTGCTGGCTTCGGTGGCAACGGTTTTGATGCAAAGTGCGTTTGGCCTGGGACTTGGGCTGTGTATCCTGGCGTTTTCGATGATTGGTCTGGGTGTGAGTGCCTGTGGCACGTCGCTGCTGGTACTGATGGCCAAGCGTGTGCCCGACAGCCGGCGTGCGCCTGCGGCAACCCTGGTCTGGATGATGATGATTCTGGGCTTTGCGATGACGGCGGTTACCGTCGGTAAATTGATCGATCCTTACACACCTGAGCAATTGATCCGTGTCACCGCGGGTTTGTCTGTGCTGGTGATTTGTATTGCCGCCCTGAGTTTGTGGGGGCTGGAAGGGCAAGACACCCGCAGTGTGAAAGCGGTACCTGCGGGTGAATCTGCGCAAAATCGGTCGGCCAGCAAGTTCAAAGAAACGCTGCTGCAGGTGTGGCGTGAACGCCAGGCCAGGACTTTCACCATCTTTGTTTTTCTGTCGATGCTGGCCTACAGCGCCCAGGACCTGATTCTTGAACCCTTTGCCGGCGACGTGTTTGGTATGAGTCCAGGGCAGACCACACAGTTGGCAGGCTTGCAGCACGGAGCTGTTTTGGCGGGCATGCTGTGGGTAGCCTTGGTGGGCTGGGAGCGGGTGAAGGGTCGCCTGGGAAGCGTGCAAAGCTGGATGGTTTGGGGCTGTCTGATCTCGGCTGTGGCCATGGTGGGCTTATCCACCGCCGGTATCCAAGGGCAAAACTGGCCTTTGAAGGCCAATATTGTGCTGCTGGGTGTCGCCAACGGCGCGTTTTCAATTGCCGCGATTGCCACCATGATGCGCTTGTCAACCCAGGGTGAGCAGGGTCACGAAGGTACGCGCATGGGGCTTTGGGGCGCAGCGCAGGCCATTGCCTTCGGCTTAGGAGGCATCCTGGGTACCGCCGCCAGCGACATTGCGCACTGGCTGGTGGCTTCCAGCGGGCTGGCCTACTCGACAGTGTTTGGTTTTGAGGCTTTGATGTTTGCGTTGTCAGCGTGGTGCGCTATTTTGGTGAATCGCAATGGTGTCGTGGCGGAGCAGGCCCCAGCTTATTTTTCAACAGAATTGCAGAGGGCGCAGTCATGATTACAAGTCAATATGACGTCGTGGTGGTGGGCGGAGGACCCTCCGGTGCGACGGCTGCCGACGATTTGGCACGGCAGGGGTTGTCGGTCTTGTTGATGGATCGACAGGGGCGAACCAAGCCCTGCGGTGGTGCGATCCCACCGCGTTTGATCAAGGATTTCGAAATTCCAGACCACTTGTTGGTCGCCAAGGTGAATTGTGCCCGCATGATTTCGCCAAAGAACAACCGGGTGGACATCCACATCGAAAACGGTTTTGTGGCGATGGTCAACCGGGACAGTTTTGATGAATGGCTCAGGGAGCGTGCCCAGTCCCATGGAGCCACCCGGCTGCGCGCGGTGTACGAGAAAATTTCCCGCGACCCGGATGGCGTGGCCCGTGTGCATTTCAACCCTGTCCTGACCCAGGGGGTGGGTGAGTCTGAAAGTGTTCGTGCCCGCATGATTGTGGCGGCTGACGGTGCCCGTTCGGAGATTGCCCGCCAGCACATCGAGGGCGCTGAAAAAACCAAGTATGTTTTTGCGTACCATGAGATTGTGCGTGCCCCGGTGAGCGACCCGATGCATGACCCTTACCGCTGTGATGTGTATTACCAAGGGCCCATCTCGCCTGATTTCTATGGCTGGGTGTTTCCGCACGGCGACACCATGAGCGTGGGCACAGGCAGCGCCGACAAGGGCTTTTCACTTCGTGGATCCGTGGGCAAATTGCGCGAAATTGCCGGTTTGAGCCAAGTGGAAACCCTGCGCCGCGAGGGAGCACCGATTCCGCTCAAACCGCTGCCGCGTTGGGAGAACGGCCGTGACATCGTGCTGACGGGTGACGCAGCGGGTGTGGTGGCACCTGCCTCGGGCGAGGGCATTTATTACGCCATGGCCTGCGGGCGCATGGTGGCAGAGGCTGTGCAGAACGCCCTGAAAGCTGGTGACGCAGCTTGCCTGAAACAAGCCCGCAAGCAATTTCTTAAAGAGCATGGCCGGGTCTTCTGGATTCTTGGTTTGTTGCAGTACTTCTGGTACCAGAATGACAAGCGTCGGGAGCGATTCGTCAAGGTGTGTGAAGACCCTGATGTCCAGCGTCTGACCTTTGAGTCCTACATGAACAAAAAACTGGTTCGTAAAAAACCTATGGCCCACATTCGCATTTTCTTCAAAGACCTGGCCCACTTGCTGGGCTTCGCCCGGGTGTGAGGCGCTTTGGGGGGTGGCAAACCCTGCTCATTGCGTTTGTTTTCAGCTTTGGCACGGCCAGCGTCGGGTCGTTCTTGACAGAACTCGGTCCATGGTATTTTTCGTTGAAACAGCCGTCATGGAAACCGCCGGACGCTGCGTTTGGCATCATCTGGACAATCATTTTCACCTTGCTGGCCTTCAGCGGCTCGTTAGCTTGGACCGCTGCGCCCAACGCCTCACGCAAGCGCTTTGTGCTGGTGCTGTTTGTGATCAACGCCCTGGTCAATATGCTGTGGAGTGCGCTCTACTTTGGCCTGCATCGGCCTGACTGGGCCATGGTGGAGTGGGTTTTTCTCTGGCTCTCGGTGTTTTCTCTGGTGTGGTTTCTGTGGCGGGAGTCGCGCTGGGCGTCTATCTTGACACTACCGTATCTGACCTGGGTGAGCGCGGCTGGCTACCTGAACTGGACCACCATCGTCCTCAACGGCCCGTTTGCCTGACCCACTCCAGGATTTGCACACACACTGCCTCTGGTGCTTCTTCGTGCGCCAGGTGGCCCAGTCCGGCAAATGTCCGGCTGGTGGTATTGGGCATCAGTTTCATGGTTTCTGCTGCCAGGCTGATCGGGATGGTGCGGTCATTGCCACCCAACAACATGAATACAGGCCCCTTCAACAGGTGAAGCTGCTGCGACAAACGGTTCAACCGCCAAGCCGCCATCATGGCCAACACCCCTCTGACATGAGACGGTGTCTGCAAGAGCCTTTGGTAATAGCTCAGGGCTGCCTCGTCAAGCTCGGAGCCGGTGCTTTTCATCAAATTGCGCACCACCGAGGGTTTGGCGGCTTGGCTGGCAAACAGCACCCCTGACAACGGATTGATCGCCAGCAATTTGGCGGCTGGCGGAAACAGCCAGCTGGCCAGCCCCGGCAGTGGCAGCCACGCCGGGTTCAGACCGATGAGCGGGGTGTCTGATACCGGTGTGTGTTTGAGGATCAGCTGGGCACCGACCGCAGCCCCGGCTGAGTGCCCGATGATGAAGCTGGGCCATACATTCAGATGTTCCAGCAGCTCGGCCAGCCCAGCGGCCATGTGGCCCAACGAGTTGCTTTTCTTGGTGTTCCAGTAACTGAAGGCATGGCCGGGCAGGTCTGGGCAAATCACCGTGTGGTCTTGCGCCAGTGTCAGAGCCAGATCACGCCAGGAATGGGTGGAGGCGCCGGTACCATGCAGCAGCAGCAAGACAGGCCCCTTGCCAAAGGTCTGCAGATGCCAGGTCTGACCATGGACCGTGACAAAACGGCTGTGCGCGGCGTGCGGCCAGCTTTTGCGGTTGGCCTCCCAGTCCATCGGCGGGTAGAGAGCGTCCCAGAGAGCCATCAGGGTTTGCGCATTTGCGCGCTCAGGTCTTGCACAACGGTTGCCATACGCTGTGCTTGCACATACGGCATCGGGAAGTAATTGGCGCCCATCAAATTGGCCAGATTTTGTGCTTGCGGCTCAGGTTGGGGTGCGGTGTCGATCCACAGCGACGGGTAGCCGCTCAATCGCCATTGCTGCGCCCAGGCTTGGGCGTCTTCACGGGCCTGAGCCCGGCCGCCGGTGCCAGCCAAACTGACATTCGCACGGCCATCACTCAGGATCACCAACATGGGTGTGGAACCGGCGCGGTGCAGCATCTGCGCTTGCAGCAACGCCGCCTGAATGCCGCTGGCCAAAGGCGTGCCGCCGCCACCTGGCAGGCCACCCAAAGCGCGCTTGGCCCGCACCAGCGAGCGGGTAGGCGGCAGCAGCACCTGGGCGGCCGCCAGCCTGAAGCCAATCACACAGACGCTGTCGCGCCGGGCATAAGACTGCTCCAGCAGCAACTCCACAGCGCCTTTGGCTTCAGCCAAGCGATGCTGCGCGGCAGAGCCGGAGGCGTCTAGCGCAAAGATCAGACAAGACGGTGTTTGCTGGGCATAACGTTGCACATGGAAGTCGTCGCTGCGGATCACCACCCGTCCGGAGCCCGGGGTGTTTTGGCGCAGCCGCTGCTTGGGTGCGGCGTTGACCAGCGTGGCCAGCACATGCAGGCGTGCACCGGCGCTGGGTTTGCCGGGTCGCGGGGTGAGCGGTCGGCCACGCAGCTTGCTGGTTTTGGCCTGGCCGCTGTTGCCTAAACCGTGGGCTGCCTTGGTGCTGGCTTTGCCCATCAAAAGACGGTCCAGCAGTTTGGGCGGCAGGCTGGCAATGGCGGCGGCCAGCAACACGTCTTCCAGCGCCTCTTGGGGTGGCTCGGGCTCCTGGTCGTCTTCTGGCGGAGGCTCGGGTGGTTCGCTTTCAGGCTCTTGCTCGGGTGGCGGTTCTGGCGGTTCTTCCGGTGGCGGGGGCTCTTGCTCCTCATCTTGCGGTTGCGCGGGCATACGTGTAGCGCGTGGGCCCAGCACCAACCGTGCCGCCAACTGCAGGTCGCTGGGCTCCACCGCGTCACGGCCTTCCAGCGCGGCGCAAACGCAGGCCAGACGCAGCGCCATCAGCGGCGGGCGCAAGCTGTCCACACCCAGGGCCAGCGCGGTTTGGCACAGTGCCTCCACCTGTTCGTGGCTGGTCTCCATACGCTGAAGTAATGCGATCGCTTCCTGCAGCTCGGCCTGGCCCAGGGCCTCCAGCGTGTTGTCGCTTTGGGCCATGGACACATCGCGCAGGTCCAGCCACAGGCCCAGCCGTTCGGTCAAACCCTGCGCGGCGCAAGCCTCGTCTTCCTCGGATTCATCCAGCGCGATCACCGAGAACTGCGCCGGGCTGGTGATGTGGGCGTGGGTGGCATGCACCTGCCCGCAGTCTTGCGCCTGCGCGATGTGTGCCGACACCTTGGAGGGCAAGCGCTCGGCCATGGGCAACACGATCACGCCGCCGTGCGCCTGCGCCAACAGACCCAGCTGATGCATGACCTGGCCGCTTTGCAGCGTGGCCGCCAGGTCCAAACCACCCAGCAGTCGTTCGTCATCCACCTGACCCGGCACCCGGAAGGTTTTGAGTTTGGCGTCTTTGAGCAACTGCAACCAGGTGTCGCGCACCGGCCCGTGAGCAGCCCGTAACCAGATGCCGCCCAGGCGCACCGGGTCGACCTGCAGCGCCATCAGGGCCAGCTGCGCGTCCTGCCAAGCCTGGCTCGCTTGCGACAGGCCGGGGGTGTTCATGCAGGCATGACCTCATCCATGGCACGCTGCACACGTGCACCCGAGCCGGTGTCGTCCAGCGGGTTGCGGCGAAGCCGGTGGCGCAGCGCCAGCGGGGCAATGGCACGTAAATGCTTCAGCTCGGCCACCGTATCACCTTGCAGAGCGGCATAAGCGCGGGTGGCACGCAACAAGGTGAGTTCGGCGCGCAGGCCGTCGGTGCCCAATTTGTGGCACAGCGTGGCGCATTGCAGCAGCAGGTCGTCAGACACCTGCAGGTCATGGATGAGTTTTTTGGCGCGCACGATGCGCTGGCGCAGCTTGGTGTTGGCGGCTTCCCATTCGGCGCGGAACGCCGTCGGGTTGCGCTCAAAGGCATCACGGCGGCGCACCACCTGCACCCGCAGGTCGAGGTCTTGCGGCGTGCGCACCTCCACCGACAGGCCAAAACGGTCCAGCAACTGGGGCCGCAATTCGCCTTCTTCCGGGTTGCCACTGCCCACCAGCACAAAACGCGCCGGATGCCGCACGCTCAGGCCTTCGCGCTCCACCAGGTTTTCGCCGGAAGCGGCCACGTCGATCAACAGATCCACGATGTGGTCTTCCAGCAAATTCACTTCGTCAATATAAAGAAAGCCACGGTTGGCTTGCGCCAGCAACCCTGGCGCAAACTTCTTGATGCCTTGCGACAGGGCTTTTTCCAGATCGAGGGCGCCGACCACGCGGTCTTCGGTGGCACCCAGCGGCAGATCCACCACCGGCACGGCGCGCATTTCGGTCTTGAGCTTGTGCCCGCTTTGATCCGTCTGGCATTGCTCGCACAGCGTGCTGCCAGCCGGGTCACAGCTGTAGACGCAGTCCTTGACCACCTTGATCGGCGGCAACAAATCTGCCAAGGCCCGCACAGCGGTGGATTTGCCGGTGCCCCGGTCACCCAGCACCAGCACACCGCCGATGGTGGGGTCCACCGCCAGCATCTGGATCGCCAGCCGCATTTCTTCTTGTCCGACGATCGCCGCAAAAGGGAAAGTTAGTGCCATAAGATGTCCAAATAAGAAACTGTTGTCTGCCTCAACGTCAGTCCGTCATCATATGTCAAGCTATGTTGACATGTGTCGGCTTATGTCATCTGCCAGGTCTTTAAAAAGGCGCGTCTGAGCTGCTGGGTGCTTCTTCAGGCGCAGCGGCTACCGCAGCGGTTGCCGCCAATTCGGCCACGGCGGCACGCACCGCTGCCTTGTCTCCGGCACCGGCAAACTTGCTGTATTTGCCCAGCAGGCTTACCATCTGGCCATAAATGCGCGGGTTGGCGGCCAGACACTCGCGCTGTTCCAAAAAGTCGGCATCACCCGACAAATTGCCCACCAGACCACCGGCTTCGGTGATCAGCAAGGAGCCCGCAGCTACATCCCAGGGTTGCAGGCCTTTTTCGAAAAAGCCGTCGGTGAAACCTGCGGCCACGTAAGCCAGATCCAGCGCGGCAGCGCCCGGGCGGCGAATGCCAGCGGTGCGCTGCATGATGTCACCCAGCATTTGCAGGTAACTCGGCAGGTCATCATCTACACGGTAAGGAAAGCCAGTGGAGATCAGGCATTCCTGCAAGCGGGTGCGTTTGGCCACGCGCAGGCGGCGGTTGTTCATGTACGAACCCCGGCCCTTGGTGGCGGTAAACAGGTCGTTGCGGCTGGGGTCGTAAATGACGGCTTGTTCAACCTTGCCACGCACCGCCAGTGCAATGCTCACGCAGTAAATCGGCAGGCCGTGGATGAAGTTGGTGGTGCCGTCCAGCGGATCGATGATCCAGACAAACTCGGAGTCACGCGCGCCATGTTCATGGCCCGATTCTTCGGCCCAGATGGCGTGGCCAGGGTAGGCACCCAGCAGCGTCTCGATGATCATCTGTTCCGAGGCCTGATCAACCTCGGTGACAAAGTCATTGACCTGTTTTTGCGACACCCGCACCGATTCGACGTCGAGCGCGGCGCGGTTGATGATGGCCCCCGCAGCGCGCGCGGCTTTCACCGCCACATTGATCATTGGGTGCAGATTCGGAGAGTTCATGGTGGCTCAATAGTGGCCACACAGGCGTGAGGGTCGTCTGTATGGCAAGTTGAAGAGTGGCGCAGCGCCCGTGAGGGGCAGCGACAATCGGCCTATTTTAACGGCCCACCATGAAGACCCGATTCATCCTGATCAACACCAGCCACGCCGGCAACGTGGGCGCCGCCGCGCGCGCCATGAAAACCATGGGTTTTGACGATCTGGTGCTGGTGGCCCCACGCTGGCCCAACGTGTTGCGCCGTGAGGAAACCATCCAGCGCGCCAGCGGCGCCACCGATGTGCTGAAAAACTGCCGCATCGTCGACACCCTCGATGAAGCGCTGGACGGCATCAGCCACCTGTGCGCCACCGCCATGACCCCGCGCGACTTTGGCCCGCCCACGGTCACGCCACGCGCCCACTTCGACGCACTATTGAAAAAAGAGCTACTCGCCCATACAGAAAAAGGGCTAGAGGCCGAAAATGCTTGTAATTCTGGGATCGCCTTCCTGTTTGGTTCCGAGCGATTTGGCATGGCCAACGAGGATGTCTACCGCTGCCACGTCTGTCTTAGCATCCCCAGCAACCCGCAGTTTGGCTCGCTCAATCTGGCCGCTGCCCTGCAGGTGATTGCCTACGACTGGCGCGAGGCACTGGCGGCGTACCCGGTGACGCAGGCCACCGCTGCGCCGGTGCTGGCCGATGCCGCGCAGGTGGCGGGCATGTTGGCGCATCTGGAGCAGGCCCTGGTGGCGATTGATTTTCTGGACCCGCAGGCGCCCAAAAAACTCATGCCCCGGCTCAACCAGCTGTTCAACCGCGCTGGCGTCACCCAAGAAGAAATCCACATTCTGCGTGGCATGGCCAAGGCCATGCTGAAGGTGGCGCCCAAGCCCGCGCCGTCAACGGTGTTGCCGGAACCCAACTAGACTGCAGCCATGTTTTCCAGAATCCGCTCCGACGTTCAATGCATTCTTGACCGTGACCCGGCCGCCCGCAGCACCTGGGAGGTGCTGACCTGTTACCCCGGTCTGCATGCCGTTTTGCTGCACCGGCTGGCACACGCCTGCTGGACCGGTGGCTTCAAGTGGCTGGGGCGCTTCATTTCGCACAGCACCCGGTTCTTGACCGGCATCGAGATCCACCCCGGCGCCAAAATTGGCGAGAGGGTGTTTTTTGACCATGCCATGGGCGTGGTGGTGGGTGAAACCGCTGAAATTGGCGACGACTGCACCATTTACCAGGGTGTGACGCTGGGCGGCACGTCACTCTACAAAGGCACCAAACGCCACCCGACATTGGGACGCGGCGTGGTGGTGGGGGCCGGTGCGCAGGTGCTGGGTGGCTTTACGGTGGGTGACGGGGCCAAGGTCGGTTCCAACGCCGTGGTGACCAAACCGGTGCCCGCCGGTGCCACCGCGGTGGGCAACCCGGCGCGCATCATCCAGGCCGAACTGGATGTGAAACGCGAAGAAGCGGCGTCCAAAATGGGTTTCTCGGCTTATGGTGTGACGCAAAGCGACGATCCGCTGAGCCAGGCCATGCGCGGCCTGATCGACAACGCCTCGGGCCACGAGCACCAGATTGCCATGTTATGGAAAGCCATCGACACCTTGCAAGCCAGCCGCCCAGAGGCTGACTGTGTGCCCGGCGATGCCACCCGGGCTGAGCATTTTGAGGCCGAAAAACTGAATCAACTGGTAGGAAAGTAGTTCCCGAAAGACGCTTTTTTAGAAGGAGCAACCGATGAAACCATCCCCTGCAAAACGTTTGATCAACGGGTTGATTCTGAGCTGCAGTCTGGCAGCCTTGTCTGGTGCCATGGCCCAGGATGTCTTGTTATCGCCGCAGGATATCCAGGCCAACTGGGTGGGTAAAACCATGGTGGGTGTGGTCGGCAGCGGGCCGTCTGCCGGCAAAAACGTCGAATTCACAATGAACAGCGACGGCACGGCTTCGGTCAGCGGTGCTGCGACGGATACCGGCACCTGGCGCCTGTCGGAGCAAGGTTACTGCGCCACCTGGCAAAACATTCGCAGAGGCCAGGAGCGTTGTTTCACGGTGCTCCGCAAAGGCGATGTGTTCCAGGTATTCAACCCGGACGGCTCGCTCAACACGACGGTGTCGCAGGTCAAGTGACGGTTGTCAGCGCGACATTGTGCGTCACGTCAAACCGACTCTGGGGGCGCGCAAAGCTATCTATACTATAGCTATCAGCCCTTTTACAGAAAGGGCTAGAGGTCAATTTTATGTATAAGTCTCAGATCACGGCCTACAGCTTGGCACGCAGCGTGGTGAGGTTGGCAAAGGTCAGGTCATACATGGCGGTCAGGCCGCTGGCCTGTTCTTCGGTGAGATCGCTGGCGCAGATGATGAACTGGCTGCGGCTCAGGTTCAGGCGCTTCTTCAACTTCAGGAACTTGTCGATCTCGCGGCGGAATTCGCCGGTTTTGCATTCAATGTAGATGGGTGTCTGGCCATCGACCAGCGCCATCACGTCGATCTCATGTAGGTCTTCGTTGGCGAACACCACCTTCACACCGCGCGCACATGAAAAGGAGCGCTTTTTGGCCTTCAGTTGCGCCAGCAGCTCCACCAGCACAAACCACTCCAGCCAGCCACCCTCAAAAACTGACGCACCGTGGTGGCGGTCTGCAGGGTGAGGCGCACAATTTTCTCGGGCTTCTGATAGCGGTAGGTGGCAAATAAGGTGTGGCTGTGGAACTGGCGGCACAGGTTGTTGAGCGCCTGTGCGTCTTTCTGGCTCAGGTTGGCCAGCTCCAGGTTCACATAACTGTGGCTGTTGCGGTAGGCCCAACGGATGCGGTCCAGCAGCTCGCCAAACAGCGCAAAGTTCTCGCCCAGGGCGCGCGCCGCATCGTCAAAGAAGCCGGTGGTATCCACATTGGCGTAGTCAAACCGCGCTTCCACCTGGCGGGTTTCAAACCACTGTTTGAGCGGCTGGTGCTGCTCGGGCGTGGCCAGCAGGGCGGTGTTATGCAGGTCGAGTTGCTCCAGCGCCAGGGCGGGCGCAGTGGTGGCGGGTGCGGGCGCTGGTGCCGCCGCAGGCTTGGGTGCTGGTGCCGATGCCGCTTGCGTTGCAGGTACCGGAGCCTTCGCAGGATTTTCGGGTGCTGACCCTGGCGTGGCGATGACTGCCTGGTCAGCGGCTTTCAGCGTCTCGATTTCGCGCAGGGCGGCGAAGTAGCGCTCGGTGAGTTTTTCGACAAAAAAGGTCGTCTCATACACCGTGCTGGGGTGGGCGCAGCGGCCGCAGGGGATTTTGCTGCCGGGCAGCAGGGGAACGGTCTCAAGGATGAATCCACACTTGTTGCAGCGGTAGATCGGCATGGTGACAAAGCCTGGTGATGGGTTGTGACAGCGTAAAACTTACTCTACTTCTAGGAGCTACTAGCCCTTATTGCATAAGGGCTGGAGGCCTATTTTTCTTATAAAAACGAACGAACAGCGGTCTTCGGTCGAAACGCCTTGCAGACCGCCGCATCGGCTTCCAGATACGGCCCGCCAATCAGGTCGATGCA
This sequence comes from Rhodoferax ferrireducens, assembly GCA_002083775.1. Classification (GTDB taxonomy): domain Bacteria; phylum Pseudomonadota; class Gammaproteobacteria; order Burkholderiales; family Burkholderiaceae_C; genus Rhodoferax; species Rhodoferax ferrireducens_A. Next base: position 348,036 of record MTEI01000001.1, read on the forward strand.
GTAGGGCACGGCGGCAAAAATACCGTTCACCAGCTGCTTGCCGTCGGCGTCCCTCAATCCTTCCAGCGTCTCGGCAATGGCTTTGGGCTGGCCGGGCAGGTTGATGATCAGCGTCTGGTCGCGGATCACCGCCACTTGGCGCGACAGGATGGCGGTCGGCACAAAGGCCAGGCTGACCTGGCGCATTTGCTCGCCAAAACCCGGCATGACCTTGTGCGCCACGGCCAGCGTGGCCTCGGGCGTCACGTCGCGCAGGGCCGGGCCGGTGCCGCCGGTGGTCAGCACCAGCGCGCAACCGGCATCGACCAGTTCGATCAGCGTGGCTTCAATCGTGGCTTGCTCGTCGGGAATCAGCCGAGGTTCAAATTGCAGCGGGTTTTTCAGTGCCCGCTCCAGCCAGCTTTGCAATGCGGGCAGGCCCTTGTCTTCGTAGATGCCGCTGCTGGCGCGGTCGCTGATGGAAACGATGCCAATCTTGATCGGCGGATAGGGGTTGGGCATGGTCAGGACGCCTCGCGGGCGGGGCTGAAGGTGCTGGGGTGGATGCTGGCATCGGGCTCGGGGATGGCCATCAGCGTTTCGCGCACCAATTGAAAAATATCGCGGTAGGCGCGGCCGTGGCGCACGGCAGCGCCGGGTTTCTCGGGCACAGCGTCTTTGCGCGCCTGGCGGACCAGTGCGCGCAATTGCTGCGTGTCGGTGAGCGGGTACAGCTCGATCCACTGGCCCGCTGCATCGTCCTGCGAAATCAGCCGGTCGCGCCAGACTTCGGCCTGATGCAGCGCCAGGTTGTCCGCCGCCGAGCCGTTGGCCTGCTCGTCGATGGCGGCGCGCACGGCTTCCACTTCGGTCACTTCGAGCTTGCGCATGAGTTTGCCGATGTACTGCATCTGGCGGCGCTTGCCCTCGAAGTTGGTGATGCGTTTGGCCTCGGCAATCGCCTCCTTGAACTTATCGCTTAGCGGCAGGCGCTCCATCAGGTCGGTGCGCAGGGTCAGCAATGCTTCGCCGAGTTTTTGCAGCTCGGTGCTTTCGCGCTTGAGGTCGGTGCGGCTTTGGTCGTCGGTGCCTTTGAGCTCGGCTTTGAGCTCGATATCGCGCTCGCTGCCCTCAGCGACGAACTCGCCACGCACAAAATAGCCTTTTTTCAGTTTTCTTGACATAGCCAAGTATCATAGCCGCCGCTGTCAACTACCCCCAACGGCCAAAGCGTGCCCGCCACGCAGCCGCCTCCACTATGCCTTCCAACGCCCCCAAATCCGCCCCCCGCAAACGCGCCTCTGCTGCCACACCCACGCGCGCGCCAGCGCAAGCCGATGCCGGTTTCGCCTACAGCCGGGCTTTTTTTGAAGACCTGGTGGACAGCGCCATGCGCCACGCCAAGATGATCGGTGCCACCGACTCTGCGGCGCACGCCTCCGAGGGCTGCGGCCTGAGCGTGTCGGTGCGCAAGGGTGAGCTGGAAAACGTCGAGCGCAACCGTGACAAGTCGCTGGGCATCACCGTGCACCTGGGCCAGCGCCGCGGCAACGCCAGCACCTCGGATTTTTCCCAACGCGCCATCGAACAAACCGTGCAGGCAGCGTTTGACATTGCCCGCTTCACCGCCGAAGACCCGTTTGCCGCGCTGCCCGACGAGGCCGACATCGCCCAACCGCAAGAACAACGCACCGATCTTGAGCTGTTTTTCCCCTGGGCTATCACCAGCGAACAGGCCGCGCAGCTGGCCTTATTGACCGAGGCTGCGGCGCTGAGTGTGGACAAACGTATCACCAACAGCGAGGGCGCGGGTGTGTCGGCCCAGCAGTCGCACTTTTTCAGCGCCCACAGCCACGGGTTTCGCGGCGGCTATGCCAGCTCGCGGCATTCGGTGTCGGTGTCGCCGATTGCCGGCAAGGGCGCCAACATGCAGCGCGACTACTGGTACAGCTCGCAGCGCGACGCGGTTGACTTGGCCTCGCCTGAGGCCATTGGCCGCTACGCTGCCGAGCGCGCCTTGAGCCGCCTGAACGCCCGCAAGATCGCCACCACCGAATGTGCGGTGTTGTTTGAATCGACCCTGGCAGCAGGCCTGCTGGGCAGTTTTGTGCAAGCGGTGAGCGGTGGCTCGCTGTATCGCAAGAGTTCGTTTTTGCTCAATTCTTTGGGCAAACAAGTGTTCCCGAAACACATCGACATATTAGAAGACCCGTTTGTCAAACGTGGCAAGGGCAGCTCGCCGTATGACGACGAAGGTGTGCGCGTGCAGGCGCGCAGCGTGGTGGAGGCCGGCAAGGTGCAGGGCTACTTTCTGGGCAGCTATTCGGCCCGCAAACTGGGCATGAAAACCACCGGCAACGCCGGTGGCTCGCACAACCTGACCCTGACCTCGCGGCTGACCCGCGCCGGTGACAACCTGGACGCTATGCTGCAGCGCCTGGGAACTGGCCTGTTTGTCACCGAACTGATGGGCAGCGGTGTCAACAGCGTCACCGGCGACTATTCGCGCGGTGCCAGCGGTTTCTGGGTAGAAAACGGCCGCATCGCCTTTCCGGTGGAAGAAATCACCATCGCTGGCAACATGAAAACCATGTTCAAGGACATCGTGGCGGTGGGTGCTGACACTTACAACCAGGGAGCCAAAACGGTCGGCTCCATCCTGATCAAGAAGATGAAGGTGGCCGGGAGCTGACATGCAAGAGCTGTTGCTTAACGCCGACCTCACCCACCGCTGCGTGGTCGACAGCACGCAGTTGCCTTGGCTGGAGTCACCCTTGCCTGGGGTGCAGCGGCGACTTCTGGCGCGTGACGGCGGTGAGGTGGCGCGGGCCACGTCGGTGGTGCGTTATGCGTCGGGCGCCCGCTTCGATGCGCATGAGCACGAACTTGGCGAAGAAATTCTGGTGCTGGAAGGCACGTTGAGCGACGAGTTGGGTGACTATGGTCCGGGAACCTTCATCAAAAACCCACCAGGATCCAAGCACGCGCCGTTTTCCGAGAGCGGTTGCACGCTGTTCGTCAAACTACGCCATCTGGACCCGCTGGACCAACACCGCGTGATCGTGCCAACCCGCCAAGCGCCTTGGCGGCAAGGTCTGGTGCCTGGCTTGACCGTGCTGCCACTGTGGGAGTTTGGCACTTGCCATACCGCCATGGTGCGCTGGGCACCAGGCACTTTTTTCAACCCGCACCGGCATTTTGGCGGTGAAGAAATCTTTGTTGTCGAAGGCGTTTTCTCTGACGAGCACGGCCACTACCCGCAAGGCAGCTGGCTGCGCAGCCCGCACTTGAGCCAGCACCAGCCCTTCAGCCGGGAAGGCTGCCTGATTCTGGTGAAAACCGGGCATTTGCTGGATGACTAGCGCGGGGGCAATGCAGCCACTGAGCCAGGTTGACATCTCGCGCCTCATCGAGATGGCCTGGGAAGACTCTGCCCTGACGCTGATCAAAGCGGTCGGCCCAAGCGTCTTTCAACTTGGCGCTTCTCCCACTCCGGGCCCAGCAGCCATCCAGGCCTGTACACCCGGAAGGCATGCGCCAGCAAACCGATGCCCCAGCCCAATACTACCCAGTGAAACCACAAACGCTGTGGCGTGAAAATCAGGTTGACTGCTGCCAACCCGATATTCACGATGACATATTTCATGAGATGAAGGTAAAAATTGCGGAGCTTGCGCACGTGGTCAAAAGCTTCTTTTTCTTGTTGTTCGGCGGGGTTGAGGGCAATCGCGTTCATGGCTGGCTCCGGGTTCAGGGTTGAAAAATCTACCTCGAAAACCGCAGCCAGAGATTTCAGGGACTCAGTGCTGGCCGGGTAACCGGCCTCGATACGCTGAACGGTGCGAACGCTCAGACCACTTGCGTCGGCAAGTTGTTGTTGCGACCAACCGTGTTTCAAGCGATGTTTTTGAACTGACATGACCTTGGTCCCATAAGCTGCGGAGCCCTCAGTTTCAACGCAGGAGCCTCCTTGAACAACGACAGCATAGCGACAGAGACACGTTACGGACCCGTCAGACACCTGTCAAACGGCCATTTTCGCAGGTTGGAAGCGCCGCTGGCGTGATGCCAGCGGCTTGACAGACTCAGTTCAGCGCCGTGCGCACGTTGTTCTGGAACGAATACAACGTGACGGCCGGGGTGGTCAGCTCGCCCTTGGCGGTGAAGGCGATGTTGGCGGTGATGCCTTTGAACTGGGTTTTGCTGATGAAGGGTACATACACCTGCGGGTCCACCGAGTTGGCGCGCTTCATGGCGTCCACCAGCACAAAGGTCGCGTCATAGGCGTAGGGGCTGTACACCTGGAACTGGCCGGGGAAGCGGGCGTCGTAGCGCTTCTTCCAATCGGCACCGCCCTGCATCTTCTGGATTGACGCGCCACCGGTGGCGCAGGTCACGTTTTTGACCGTGCCGGCTTTGCTGGACAGCTCCACCAGCTTTTCGGTGCACATGGCGTCACCACCAAAGTACTTGACGTGGGCCAGGCCGAGTTGCTCCATCTGGCGCAGCATCGGGCCAGCTTGCGCGTCCAGACCACCGTAGAAAATGGCGTCGGGTTTCTTGGCCTTGATGGCAGTCAGGATGGCGGTGAAGTCGGTGGCCTTGTCGTTGGTGTATTCCAGGGCAACGACCTGAATGCCTTTTTGCTCGGCTGTGGCCTTGAACACATCCGCCAGGCCCTGGCCGTAGGCGGTGCGGTCATCGATGATGGCCACGGTCTTGATCTTGAGTGCATCGTGGGCAAAGTACGCCACGGCAGCGCCCAGGGCGTTGTCGTTGGCAATCACGCGGTAGGTGGTGTTGAAGCCGCGCTTGGTCACGTCGGGGTTGGTGGCGGCGGCAGTGATGTGCGGCAGGCCGCATTTGTTGTAGATGCTGGACGCCGGAATGGTGGTGCCCGACTGCAGGTGGCCCACCACGCCCGCCACTTTGGAGTCGCACAGTTTCTGCGCCACGGCGGTGGCCTGGCGTGGCTCACCGGCGTCGTCTTCCGCGGCGAGTTCAAACTTGATGCGCTTGCCACCAATCACCGGACCTTGGGCGTTGATGTCGTCAATGGCCATGCGCACGCCGTTTTCGGTGTCTTTGCCGATGTGGGCAATGCCACCCGAGGTGGGGCCAGCGTGGGCAATGCGCACGGTTTGCACATCTTGCGCCTGGACCAGCGAGGCACTCAGGGCCAGTGCGGCGGCGGCAGTCAGATGAAGTGAGCCAGGAAAGAAAGACTTTTTTTGCATGACGTTGGTTCGGAGTGAAGGGGAGGTTCGTTGAGCTTTCAGGGTTTACCCTGAACCCATGATGTTACGCCGTGCACCCGCGTGGTGCGTGCGCGCGGCGCTTGGATCAAGCCAAGTCACACGGGATTTCGGGCGCTAATGGTGTGGTGCGCCCAAGGTAGGTGTTGAAAACACTGCGCCGCAGGGAAACATGTTGTGTTGCAGTCGATGTTGGTTGTCAAGGCGGACCTGATCCGCAATCTATCCCGGGTTCATGTATCCCGGATCGAGTCCGGGATGACGAACATCCAAGACCAAACCTGTTGTGGGGGCTCAGTGCCCCAGAATCTTCGACAAAAAGTCTTTGCTGCGATCGCTTTGCGGATTGTTGAAGAAGTCGTGTGGGTTGTTCTGCTCGACGATCTGGCCCTGGTCCATGAAGATCACCCGGTCGGCCACGGCTTTGGCAAAACCCATCTCATGCGTCACACACAACATGGTGATGCCTTCGTCGGCCATGGCAATCATCACGTCGAGCACTTCCTTGATCATCTCGGGGTCGAGCGCGCTGGTGGGCTCGTCAAACAGCATGATCTTGGGCTTGAGGCACAGCGCGCGGGCAATGGCCACCCGTTGTTGCTGGCCACCCGAGAGCTGCAGCGGGTATTTGTCGGCCTGCTCGGCAATGCGCACCCGTTTGAGCTGGATCATGGCCTTTTCTTCAGCCTCTTTTTTGGGCATCTTGCCAACCCACATGGGCGACAAGGTGAGGTTTTCCAGCACGGTGAGGTGCGGAAACAGGTTGAACTGCTGGAACACCATGCCGACCTCTTTGCGCACCTGGTCGATAGCTTTCACGTCGTCGGTGAGTTCCACGCCATCCACAATCAAATGGCCCTGTTGGTGTTCTTCCAGCCGGTTGATGCAGCGGATCAGCGTCGATTTGCCCGAGCCGGAGGGCCCGCAGATGACGATGCGCTCGCCTTTGGCCACGCTCAGGTCAATGTCGCGCAGCACATGAAAATTGTTGCCGTACCACTTGTTGACCTTGTCGAACGTGATGATGGGAGGGGTGCTTTTGGTTTCAGCCATGGTGTGATTTGCCGGAATGGTGTTTAGCGGAGCTTGCTCTTGTTCACCTGCTTTTCCACCCAGCGGCTGTAGCGCGACATGGAGAAGCAGAACACGAAGTAAATCAGGGCGATGAACAAGTAGCCTTCAATGATGTAGGGGCGCCAGTTGGCGTCTGAATTCACGCCGAGCTTGAGTGCACCAGTCAACTCATACAGGCTCACAATCGTCACCAGCGAGGTGTCTTTGAAGGTGGAAATAAAGTTGTTCATGATGCCTGGCACCACCATGGCCAGCGCCTGCGGCAGCACAATCTTGCGCTGCGTCTGCCAGTACGAGAGGCCCAGCGTGGCAGCCGCTTCGACCTGGCCTTTGGGAATGGCCTGCAGCCCGCCGCGAATGACTTCGGCCATATAGGCCGCAGCAAACAGCGTGATGCCCACCAGCACACGCAGCAGCACATCAATCTGCGTGCCTTGTGGCATGAACAGCGGGAACATGAACGAGGCCATGAACAGCACCGAGATCAGCGGCACACCACGGATCAGCTCCACGTAAATGGTGCAAAAGCTGCGAATGGCTGGCAGCTTGGAGCGCCGACCCAAAGCCACCAGCAGCGCAATCGGAAAACACATCACCAGCGAGAGCGATGACAACAAAATGGTCAGTGGCAGGCCGCCCCAGCGGTCGGTGTCCACCTGCGTCAGCCCCCCCACATTGCCGTACATCAGCATGAAAAATACCGCCAGCACGGCCAACCACAGCAGCGGCAGCCAGACACGCCAGAAACGGCGCATGCAACTCACCACCAGCAACCCGGTGAGCAGGGTGGTGGCGATCAGCGGGCGCCATTGCTCCTCATACGGGTAGCGCCCAAACAGGATGATGCGGTATTTCTCGGAAATCACGCCCCAGCAGGCGCCCACACCCTCGGCGCTGCAGGCGTTGTAATCTGGCCGCCAACTGGCGGTGATGAAGGCCCAGTTGATGATTTGGGGCACGTACCACAGCAGCACCGCACCAATCAGCACGGTGGAGAGCGTGGTTTTCCAGTCGCCCATCAGGTTGGTTTTGATCCAGGCCACCGGGCCTTCGGTGTTGACCGGGGCCGGGCGCGGTTCGATGGGTTGAAAAGTGGTTGCGTTCATGGTGAAGGGTCCGGTTCAACGCTCTTTGATCGCGGCGCGGCTGTTGTACCAGCCCATCAGCACCGAGGTGCCCAACGAGGTGGTCAGGTACACCAGCATCACGATCGAAATACATTCCACCGCGCGTCCGGTCTGGTTCAGCGCGGTGTTGGCGATCGACACCACATCGGGGTAACCAATGGCCACTGCCAAAGATGAGTTTTTGGTCAGGTTCAGGTACTGGTTGGTCAGCGGCGGGATGATCACGCGCAGGGCTTGGGGCAGCATCACCAGCCGCATCTCCTGCTGATGCGACAAGCCTAGCGCCGAGGCGGCTTCACCCTGGCCGCGGGGCACCGAGGCAATACCCCCGCGCACCACTTCGGCAATGAAGGACGCGGTGTAGAGCGTCAGGCCGATCAGCACCGCCAGGAATTCGGGGGTCAGGGCACCACCGTTTTCGATGGAAAAATCGCCCTTGACCGGGCGGTTCAGCTCGGTGGGTGCACCACCCAACGCCCAGCCCGCCAGGCTGGAGACGACCAAAATCACCACGGGTACCCAGAAGGCGCTGCGCAACTGGCCAGTGGCTTCAAACTGGCGCTTGGCCCAGCGGCGGTACAGCACCACCCCCACCACACCCAGCCCCAGCCCGATGGCGGCCCAGAGCTGGCCGGTAGCCCAGATGGGTATGGGAAAGTTCAGCCCGCCCTTGGATAAAAAGAAATCACCCAACTGCCAGGCCTCGTCTGAAGACGGCAAGACTTCGGTCAGGATGACGTACCACAGCAGTAACTGCAGCAGCACCGGAATATTGCGGAACGCTTCCACATAGGCCAGGCACAGGCCGCGCACTAAAGCGTTGCGCGAAAACCGGCCAATGCCCAGCAACGTGCCCAACAGCGTACTCAAAATGATGCCGACGATGGCCACCCGCAAGGTGTTGGTCACACCCACCAGAAAGGCGCGCAGGTAAGACTCTTCAGAGTCAAACGGGTACAGGCTTTCGCCAATGTCGAAACCGGCAGACTGCAGCATGAAGTCAAAGCCGCTTTGAATACCGCGTACACGCATGTTGACCAGCGTGTTGTGCGCCAAAAACCAGACCACACCAACGATGGCGGCCATGGCCAGAATTTGATAAACGATGCCGCGAAACGCCTGACTGCGCCACGACCAGTTGTTTTTATGAGGGGGAGGAATGTCAGGATTCATATTGGGCAAGGGGGTTCGTGCCTAAACAGAAAGCGCCGCATGATTCGCTCAGGCGAAATCAGGCGGCGCTCGGTGGGTGCGCAGCGAACAGCGGTTAACGGATGGGCATGGCGTACATCAGACCGCCCTTGTTCCACTGGTTGTTGATGCCGCGGGGCAGGCCCAAAGCCGATTTCGGGCCGACATTACGCTCGAAGATTTCGCCGTAGTTACCAGTGGCCTTGATGGCACGTGCCATCCATTCTTTGTCAAGGCCCAGCAGTTTGCCACTGTCTTCACCGGTGCCCAGAATCCGCTTGACCACTGGATCTGCGCTGTTGGTCTTAAGGGAATCCACATTGCCTTGGGTGATGCCGTATTCTTCGGCTTCAATCAGACCGTAAACCACCCATTTGGTGATGGCAAACCACTCGTCGTCGCCACGGCGCACCATCGGGCCCAGAGGTTCTTTGGAAATCAGATCTGGCAGGATGATGTGGTCAGCTGGCACCTTGGCCACCTTGTTGCGGGTGGAGGCCAGACCTGATGCATCGGTGGTGTAGGCAATGCAACGGCCCGTGAAATAAGCGTTTTCAGCGGCTTCGAGCTGTTCAAACACCACCGGCTTGATGCCTAGTTTGTTGGCCTTGGAATAGTCAGTCAGGTTTTTCTCGGTAGTGGTGCCAGACTGCACACACACCGTTTGGCCTTTGAGCTGCTTGGCGCTTTTGATCTTGCTCTTGACCGGAACCATGAAGCCTTGGCCGTCGTAGTAGGTGACCACAGTTTGGCTCAGGCCCAGCGATGCATCACGGGTCAGTGTGAAGGTGGTGTTGCGCGACAGTACATCCACTTCGCCAGATTGCAGGGCGGTAAAGCGCTGCTGGGCGTTCAGCGGCACATATTTCACCTTCTCAGCATCGCCCAACGTGGCCGCAGCAAGCGCACGGCATACATCCACGTCCAGCCCGCTCCACTTGCCGGCTGAGTCCGCAGCGCCAAAGCCAGCCAGGCCCGTGTTCACACCGCAGGTAACTGCGCCTTTGGCCTTGATGCCATCGAGAGTTTTACCTGCGTGGGCGGGCAAAGCGGCCAACGTGCCAATAGCAGTTGCAATGACTGCCAATGTTTTTACTGTGCTGATTCGCATGAATGAAGTTCTCCGTTTGATAAAAAAAGGTTTCAGATCTTGTGGACCCAAAGCACCGCCAAAAAGCGCACTCTAACAGTGCGTGGCGTGTCAAGGCATCGGGGTTTACGCTGCCATGACGGGTATTTTTGAGGCACACCCACTGACATCGGGCCTTGTACGCTAAGCAGTAAGCGTGCCAAACTGCCGAGTCGGTGCAAAATGGACGGTTTACGAACCCCTGCAAGGCCTGCTGTGTCAAATCTGAAAGCTGAAGTTCTGGGCAAGCCCCTGTCTGGCTGGCGCTTGCAGTTCTACACCGTCATTTTTGAGGCCGACACCCGCGCCGGGCGGCTGTTTGACCAGGTGCTGATTGCCATCATCCTGACCAGCGTGGCGGTGGTCATTGCCGACAGCGTGCACAGCATTGCCGAGCGTTTCCACCGGCAGCTGACACTGGCCGAATGGTTGTTCACCCTGATTTTCACAGTGGAATATGTGGCGCGGCTGGCCTGCGTGCGCCACCCCTGGCGCTATGCGCGCAGCTTCTATGGCGTGATTGATCTGCTGGCGCTGCTGCCGACCTACCTGGCGCTGCTGGTGCCCGAGGTGAGTGCGCTGATCGATGTGCGCATCTTGAGGCTGCTGCGGGTGTTCCGGGTGTTCAAGCTCACCGCTTATGTGTCAGAGTACCAGGCCATTGGCCTGGCGCTGCGTGCCAGCCGCCGCAAGATTGCGGTGTTTCTGGCGGCGGTGATGATGATCGTGCTGGTGATCGGCACGCTGATGTATGTGGTGGAAGGTCCGGCCAATGGTTTCACCAGCATTCCCACGGCGGTGTATTGGGCCATCACCACCATGACCACGGTGGGTTTTGGCGACATCACCCCCAAGACCGATCTGGGGCGCCTGATCGCCTCGATGATGATGTTGCTGGGCTGGGGCACGCTGGCCGTGCCCACCGGCATCGTCACCGCCGAGATGACCTATGCCCGCCGGGCGCCCACCACCACCCGCACCTGCCATGCCTGCCTGACAGAAGGCCACATGCCCGACGCCCGGTTTTGCCGCCATTGCGGCGACCCGTTGCCCGACTATGCCCATGAGCACGGCGCATGAACGGGCGGTGCGCTAGCATGCAGCGCCCATAAGAACCCCACTGGAGACCCCCCATGTTTGAATCCGTGATTGCAGGCAGTCTGCCCAAACCCGCCTGGCTGGCCGAGACGCAAAAGCTCTGGCCAGAGTGGCACAGCGCCGGCCCCGAGTTGCAGCAAGCCAAGATGGACGCGACCCTGCTGTGGGTCAAGCTGCAGGAAGACGCGGGCTTGGACATCATTGGCGACGGCGAGCAGGCACGCCAGCACTTTGTGCACGGTTTTCTGGAACAGGTGGAAGGCATCGACTTTGAGCACAAGGTCACCATGGGCATCCGCAATGGCCGCTATGACGCGCAAGTGCCGCAGGTGGTGGCGCCGCTCAAGCTCAGGGGCCGCGTGCACGCCGCCGAGGCGCAATTGGTGCGCGCCCACACCACCAAAAAGATGAAATTCACCTTGCCCGGCCCGATGACGATTGTCGACACCGTGGCCGACCGCTTTTACGGCAGCAAGGTCGAGATGGCCATGGCTTTTGCCGACCTGCTGAACCAGGAAGCGCTGGCGCTGCAGGCCGATGGTGTGGACATCATCCAGTTTGACGAACCAGCCTTCAACGTGTACCTGGACGATGCTGCAACTTGGGGAGTGCAGGCGCTGGAGCGTGCCGCAAGGGGCCTCACCTGCACCACGGCGGTGCACATCTGCTATGGCTACGGCATCAAGGCGAATCTGGACTGGAAGGAAACCCTGGGCCAGGAGTGGCGCCAACACGAGGCCATTTTTCCGGCGCTGGCCAAGAGCAGCATCCAGCAGATCAGCCTGGAGTGTTACCACTCGCATGTGCCGCCGCACCTGATGGCCTTGCTGGACGGTAAAGACGTGATGGTGGGTGTGATCGACGTGGCCAGTGACGAGGTGGAAACCGCCGAACAGGTGGCCGACACCATTGGCCAGGCGCTGCAATACGTGCCCAAAGCGCGGCTGTTCCCCTGCACCAACTGCGGCATGGCCCCGATGAACCGCGAGGTGGCGCTGGCCAAACTGCAGGCGCTGGCCGCCGGTGCAGCCCTGGCCCGCCAGCGTTATGTTTGAGAATGAGCGTACTTGCCGACGAGGGTTGTCATGCCGGACGCGATCCGGCATCCAGGTTTTTATACGTTTTAGACCTCTAGCCCTTATTCATTAAGGGCCAACAGCTATGAAAATAATATGACTTTGCAACCTGTTTCCCCTGAAAAAATTGGCCTGAGCTCGGCGCACCTGCACCGGCTGACGAACGTGCTGCAACGCGAGGTGGCCAGCAAACGCCTGCCCGGTGCGGTCGCCTTGGTGGCGCGCCACGGCAAGACAGCGCTGTTGCAGAGCGTGGGACAGCTCAACCCCGCCACAGGTGAAGCCATGCACAACGACGCCCGGTTTCGCATCTATTCGATGACCAAACCGATCGTCTCGGTGGCGGCCATGATGCTGGTGGAGCAGGGCCGCCTGCTGCTGGCCGACCCGGTGTCCAAACACCTGCCCGAATTTGCCGGGCAAAAAGTCGCGGTGAACGAGGGTGGCACGCTGGAACTACAACCGGTGCAGCGCGACGCCACCGTGCACGACCTGCTGCGCCACACCGCCGGTATGACCTACGAGTTTCTGGGTAGCGGCCCGGTGCAGCGCCAGTATGCGCAGCTGCGCCTGGGCTCGCGCGAGCGCAGCCTGGCCGACTTCACCCAGCAGCTTGCCGCCTTGCCGCTGATGTACCAGCCCGGCCAGGTGTTTGAATACAGCCGCGCCACCGACGTGCTGGGCCGCGTGGTCGAGGCCATCGCCGGGCAACCGTTACAGCAATTCATGCAGGAGCAGATGTTCGAGCCGCTGCGCATGCCCGACACCTCGTTCACCGTGCCGCCCGCGTTTCACGGCCACATTGCCGAACCCTTTGCTCGTGACCCGGACGGCGGCCTGCAGATGAAGGTGATCGACGTGCGCACCGACGCGGCGCTGGCCTCGGGCGGCGGTGGCTTGATCTCGACCGCGCAGGATTACGCGCGTTTTCTGCAATTCATGTTGAACCGGGGTGAGTTGGACGGCGTGCGACTGCTGGGCCCGCAAACGGTGGATTTCATGACCACCGACCATCTGGGCGACATCCCCATCGCCCCGGGCGGTTCCCGCCCGCTGCTGCCCGCTGGCCACGGTTTCGGGCTGGGTTTTGCGGTGCGCAAACACTTGGGCGTGGCGCCAGTGCCGGGCTCAGTGGGCACCTATTTCTGGGGTGGCCTGGCTGGCACCTCGTTTTTTGTGGACCCCAAACTCGACCTTTTTGCTATCCTGATGCTGCAGGCGCCGAACCAGCGAGAGTATTACCGCATGTTGTTTCGCGACATGGTGTACGCGGCGGTGATGGATTGAGTTATATGAGAAATTGGCCTCTAGCCCTTATGGAATAAGGGCTGATAGCTATATTTTTATATTAATTCATCCTGCATCGCCACATTCAGAAACGGGTTGATGATGCGCAGGGTGCCGTTGATCAGCTGGTTGTGTTGCAGGTCTTCGGTGTAAATCACGTTGGCCCCGGCCTGCAGCGCGCCGGCCAGCATCAGGCTGTCATAAAAGTTGAAGCCGGTGTCTTTTTGAAGATGGAGCGCAGCGTGCACCAACTCGGTGCTAGAGGCCACACGGTTGATCGGCTGCATGGCGGCCTCGACAAATTGCAGGCACTCCTCGGGGCTCAGGCGTTTGGCAAATTTGCGTGTGGCCACGTTGGCAAATTCCTGGATGACCTGGTAGCTGATGCAACCTTGGCGGCTTGCCAGCGCCTGTTCCAGCAGATCGATGGCGCGCTGCTTTTTCAGCGGTTCACTTTGCAGCCAGGCGTAAACGAAGATGTTGGTGTCGAGAAAAAACACGCCGTCAGGCGCTCTGGCGGTGGTCGTGACCATGTTTGATTGGCTTCAGTGCTGGTTGAGTTCGTCGCGGCTGAAGCTACGCCCGGCGTCGCCGTGGCTCAACTGCTGCATGACATCGCGTAGGCGCGACACGGCGTTGTCGTCTTGCGCTTGCGTGTAGTTGGCCAGCCATTTGCGGAACTCGACGTTGAGCGTGCTTTGTGTGCTGGTGGCTTTTTTGCGGGCGGCTTCAATGAGCTGCTCGTCGGCAGAGAGGGTTATGTTTCGGAGCATGTTGGCCGCCTTCGGTGTGCACTGGATATATAGTGTACACAGGAGAGGGCGCGCCGTTCAGAAGAATCCGGGCGTCTGACTCTGACTCTGACTCTGACTCTGACTCTGACTCTGACTTTGTGTCTGGCTTTGTGTCTGGCTTTGTGTCTGGCTTTGTGTGATCCCGCACCCGGTGTCCAGGTCGGGTTTGGCTGGGTCAACCGGCTCTACCGTCACCCCCACCGTCAGCACATGGCTGGCGCCGCCGTGGATCACACCGCGCATGGGCGACACATCCGAAAAGTCCCGGCCAATCGCCAGCGTCACATAGTCTTCACCGGGCGAAGGCCAGCCAGCGCGGTCGTTGGTGGGGTCCAGGTCTACCCAGCAGGCCTCAAACGCGGGTGCGTTGGCGGTGGCACTCTGGGCTGGCAGGTAGACCGAGGCCCAGGCGTGTGAGGCATCGCTGCCGCGCAGCTTGACCGTGCCCGGCGCGGCAGCGGTCAGCAGGTAGCCACTCACGTAACTCGCGGCCAGCCCCATGGAGCGCAGGCAGGCCACAAAAATATGCGCAAAGTCCTGGCACACGCCCTTGCGCTGGGCCAGCGCCTGCAGTGCCGGGGTGTTGACCTCGGTGCTCAGGCTCTCGTAAGTGAAGTCGCGGTAGATGCGGTGCATCAAATCCAGTGCGCACAGCAGCAGACCCTGGCCCGGCGGAAAACTGGGCCGCGCATAGCTGGCAAAGTCGCTGTGGTGTGGGGCCATGCTGGAGGCAAAAACGAACTCGTTGGCGGCGTCAAACACAGCACCGGCGTGGTAGCGAAAGCGCTCGCGCACCGTCTCCCAGGCGATCAGGTTGTGCGGCAGGTTGCCGGGCTGCGTCTGGACCTCACTGGTGGCCACCACGCGCAGGCGCCGGTGTGGCACTTGCAGCGAGAAAAAATGCCGGGTGTTGCCAAACACGTCCAGCGTGGCGCTGGTTTGGGTGGGTTGAGGTGTGATCTCCAGGTGGTGGCTCAGCAGCTGCTGGTCAGGCGTGTGGCGCGGCGTCAGGTAGGCCATATGCTGCGCTGTTTCTACCGCAGGCTGGTACTCGTAAGCCGTCTCGTGGCTGATGGCCAGCCTCATAAAGCACCCACACTGTGGTTGCTCAGGCCCGCATGGGTGAAGTACGTGGCGCTGATTTCTTCCGACACCTCAAACGCGGCGTTGCTGCATTGGTTCAGCACCGAGCGCAGTAATTCGTATTGCGGTACGCCGCCAGCCCCGGCACTGGCGGTGGCCGGGGTGACCAGGTCAGGGGCACGTTCGCACAACTGCGCCAGGCCCCAGGCGTTGGGGTTGGGCACCTTGAGTGACAACGGGCACAACTGGTTGGGCTCGCTGCCAGCCAGTTTGGCCAGACGCCCGCGCAGGGTGTGCGCCACCCAGGAGACTGAGCGCGGGTTGTCGCTGTCAATCACCAGCAGGTCGATCAGCGCGGCCATGTCACGGCTTTGTTGAAACTCGGCATGGAAGGTGATGGCGTTGTCAAACAGCTCCAGCATGGCGTCAAACCCGCTGTCGGTTTCCAGGCTCTTGCAGTTGAGTGCCAGCTTCAAAGCGGTGGACAAAAAGCCCAGGCGTTCGATATGGCGGCCAATGCTCAGCAGGCGCCAGCCGTCGTCGCGCGACATGCGGTCGGTCTGGGCGCCGGTGATGGCGGCCATGTGGTCGCTGGTGTCTTTGAGGATTTGCAGCGCCTGCTGGGTGGGGCAGTCGCCGCGCTGTCGGTGCTCGGCGAAGCGGGCAAACAGCACTTCTTCGGCGCGGGTGATGATGCGCCAGTGCTCTTGCGACAGACGCTCGCGCACGCTCGACGCCGCCATTTTGAGGGCGCGCAAATAAAAGCCCACGCTGGTGGCGTTTCGGGTGCTGCCCAGGCTGTCGATCAAGGCGCGCTCAAACACCCGCGGTGCCTGTAATGGTGTAGGCACACCGGGCAGCACCAGCGTGTTGGCCACGGCCATCTGGCCCAACCAGGTCAGCAGGGGCACGCTGGAGGGGTCTTCGCCGTGCAGGCAATCGAGTGTGAGGCGCGCCAGGCGCAGGGCGTTTTCGGTGCGTTCGGTGTAGCGGCCCAGCCAGAACAGGTTTTCTGCCGCGCGGCTGGTCACCAGGCGCTTGCGCTGCATCAGGCTCTCGGGGGTCAGGTGCGGGTGTAGCAGGGTGGCGTGATCGACCTCACCGGTGGTCAGCGCCCACACGTCGGCACTGCTGCCGCCGCGCTGCATCGAGGTGATTTCTTGCGAACTGCTGGCCACCCGCGCCAGCCCGCCAGGTAACACCTGCCAGCCGTTGGCACCGTCAGAGACGGCAAACACCCGCAACATCACCGAGCGTGGTACCAGACTGGGCTGGCCGTCGTCTTGCCCGTCGGGCCTGGTTTGCCAGGTGGGCATTTGCGACAATGGCGTGTAGGCCTGTATCGTGTGTTCTTCCGGGTGGCGCACGATGCGCCCAGCCCATTCGTTGAGCGCCTGCGGCGTTTGCTGGGCGCCCAGCACAGCGTCAAAACTGGCGTGGCTGCTGGAGCCCGGGTAAGTCGGTTTGATGGCGCACTCTTGCAGCCGTGCCAGCGCGTCAAACATGGCGCCGCCTTCGCCGCACCACCAGGTGGGCAGGGCAGGCAGGCACAGTTCTTCATCGAACAAATGGCGTGACAGGGCAGGCAAGAAGCCCAGCAGCGCGGGAGATTCCAGAAACGCCGAGCCCGGTGTGTTGGCCACCAGCACGTTGCCCGCGCGAATGGCCTGCAGCAGCCCCGGCACACCCAGGGTGGAGTCGGCGCGTAACTCCAGTGGGTCCATGTACTGGTCATCGACCCGTTTGAGCAGGCCGTGCACCGGCACCAGGCCCTTGAGGGTTTTTAGGTACAGGTGCTCGTCACGCACCAGCAGGTCACTGCCTTCCACCAGGGTCAGGCCCAGGTAGCGCGCCAGGTAGGCGTGCTCGAAATAGGTTTCGTTGTACGGGCCGGGCGTCAGCAGCGCCAGGTGCGCGTCGGGCCCCATCGGGCTCATGGTGCGCAGGCTGTCCATCAGCGCACGGTAGGTGCTGGCCAGGCGCTGCACACGCAGGTTGTCAAAAGCGGTGCCGAACTGCGCCGAGATGGCCAGCCGGTTTTCCAGCAAATAGCCCAGGCCGGAGGGCGCCTGGGTGCGCTGACCCACCACCCACCAATTGCTGTCGGGGCCGCGTGCCATGTCGAACGCGGCGATGTGCAGGTAGCGCCCGCCCACCGGCCGGATGCCGTGCATGGCGCGCAGATAGCCCGGGTGGCCCTGCACCAGAGCAGGCGGCAAAAATCCCGAGGCTAGCAGTTTTTGCGGGCCGTACACATCGGCCATGACGTGCTCCAGCAGGCGCACGCGCTGCAGCACACCGGCTTCAATGTGCTGCCAGCTGGCAGTGTCCACCAACAGCGGGAACAGGTCCAGCGACCAGGGCCGCTGCGGTCCGTTTTCGTCGGCATAAACGTTGTAAGTGATGCCGTTGTCACGAATCTGGCGCGCCAGCTGCACGCTGCGCTGGTTCATGTCAGCCGCCGTGTCGTCGCGCAATGTACTAAAAAAAGCGTCCCAATCCCTTGTAATAAAAGGACTGATAGCTACATTTTGAGTAGCGGCATCAGGCGCTCGAGAAACATCGCCAGAAACCATCCCACGCAGTTCGTCAAAATGCCCGCGTGAAGCCTTGTAGCGCGCCACCAGATCCGCCAGACCTGGGTTTGCCGGGCTCGCGTCAATGGCAGGGGAAGATTTGGCGGGCTTCATGGCGCTGAGTATGCCAGCGAAGTCGCGCTTTGAATGACAATCACGGGTTAAACAAACTGATCCAACCGATCCCCGTTATGACCGACACCCTGCCAGATTCTCCTGCTCTCCCCCCCGCTTTGGTTGAAGAAGCCGTTCATCCGGCTGTGGCGCCAATCCCTGCGCCTGCCGAACCCCAGGCGGTTCCAGCCAAGGGTAAAGGCCGCTTTGCCAGTGCCCAACCGGTGCTGGAAAAACTCTTTGAGCTGTATCCGCAGTTGTTTGGTCAGCGTTTTGTGCCGCTCAAGCTGGGCGTGTTTCAGGATCTGCTGGCACTGCATCCCGAGGTGTTTGCCAAAGACACGCTCAAACTCGCGCTGGGCGTGCACACCCGTTCCACCCGTTACCTGCAATGCGTGGCGCAAGGCCTGCCGCGCCATGACCTGCAAGGCCAACCGGTGGAGCCGGTGGCCCCCGAGCATGTGCTGCTGTCCATCGTGGAGCTGTACCAACGCCGCCAGGCGCGCACGCCCGAAGACCTGCAACCCAAGTTGCGCCACCAGTTGTTGTCGGCCTGCCAGGCCAGCGGCCTTTCCCGGCAGGATTACCTGTCGCGCCTGACTTCGCTGGACGAAAAAGTGGCGGCCCTGCTCGATGAGGTGATTGCCGAGGTGGACCAGCAGCGCGCGCGCCAGGCGGCGCTGCTCAAAGCCTTTGATGCCAGCGGCAAAACGCCCGAGGCCTTCGCCGCCGAACTGGGCATGGACGCCCGCTTGGTACAAGCCGCCCTGAAGCAGCGCGTGGCCAGCTGACACGGCGGTTTCAACGGCCCGCCATCGGTCGGCGGCGCTGTCTCTAGAATGCGCCGGCGAACGGTCATGCAGTCTGATCACAAAGAGGGCGCGCGATGAATTACACCCAGAAGCTGACTTTTTCGATGCTGGTACCCACCGTGATGGTGGCTGGTGCCGGCTCTGCCGTGGTGCTGGGGGCCTGGTGGATTCAGAAAGAGGCTGCGGCCGCCCAGGCGGATGCCATTGCCGGTTACCTGACCATTGGCGGCTGGGGCACTGGCATTCTGACCGTGATTTGTGTGCTGGCCTGCCTGGGCATGACGGTGTGGATTCGCCGCACGGCCCTGCAGGTGCTGGGTGGCGACCCGTCACTGGCCAGCGACATCCTGGCGCAGATGGCAGGTGGTCAGCTTGATTGCCGGATTCCGGCAGCTGCACCTGGCAGCCTGCTGAACTCATTGCAGCGTGTGGCCACCACCTTGACAACCACGCTGGGTGCCATCGGCCAGGCCTCCGGCCGCGTCGCAACGGTGTCGCAGGAGATCGCTCATGACAACCTCGACCTGAGCCAGCGCACCGACCAAACAATGAGCCAACTCATCCACACGGCCCAGCAGGTCGATGCCGTCACCCGCAATGT
This sequence comes from Rhodoferax ferrireducens, assembly GCA_002083775.1. Classification (GTDB taxonomy): domain Bacteria; phylum Pseudomonadota; class Gammaproteobacteria; order Burkholderiales; family Burkholderiaceae_C; genus Rhodoferax; species Rhodoferax ferrireducens_A. Next base: position 367,232 of record MTEI01000001.1, read on the forward strand.
GCACGCCTCGTCTGAGTCCGCGCATCACGTCACCACCATGGCACGGCAAGCGTGTGAGGTGGCCACGCGTGGCGGGCAGGCGGTGGGGCAGGTGGTGAACACCATGCAGGAGATCAACCAAAGCTCGCAAAAGATTGCCGACATCATCAGCGTGATCGACGGCATCGCGTTTCAGACCAATATCCTGGCGCTCAACGCGGCGGTGGAAGCGGCGCGCGCGGGTGAGCAGGGGCGTGGCTTTGCGGTGGTGGCCAGCGAAGTGCGGTTGTTGGCCGGGCGCAGCGCCCAGGCCGCGCGCGAAATCAAAACGCTGATCGACACCTCGGTCAGCAAGGTGGCGGCAGGTTCCAGCCAGGTGCAGCAGGCCCTGAGCACCATGGACGACATCGTCAGCTCGGTGCATCAGGTGAGTGACACGGTGGCGGGTATCAGCGCCTCTGCTACCGAGCAGGCCTGCGGCATGGCCGAGGTCAACAGCGCCATCCACTCGCTGGAATCGTTGGCGCGCCAGAACGAAGAAACCGCCGAGCGGGCGCAGGCGGCTTCTCACACCCTGCAAGAGCAGGCCACCGCGCTCACGCAGTCGGTGGGGGTGTTCAGGTTGTAGCCGTTAGGACGTTGGTCAGCGTTTTTGTCTGACTTTGGTGTGTTTTCAGCGTTCGTCACCGGTTTGCGGTGGCACGTCACGCACTTTGGCCAATGCCGCCATCGCTTTGTCACGGCTGCTGCGCTTGGCGCGCTCCTGGAAAAAAGCCTCAGTGTTGAGGGCTGAAATCTTCTCTGCCACCGCCGTCACGATGAACTGGTTGAGCGAAGCATCGTCACGCGCCGCCAGTTGTTTGGCGTACTGGTGCAGGGAATCGGGCAAACGCAGGGCAACTTGGCTCATGGGGTTTTCTCCAGTAAAAGTAAAAAGGCACCCGGTGCCAGCAGCTTGATCTTCCATCGGCTAGCGGCCAACGCGAAATCACGCACATTGAGCGTGACCAGAAAGCTCGCCTGACCATTCACCGCAGCCTCCAGCACCATCTCATCATTGGGGTCACGCAACTGGGGTCGCCACAAAAAATGCGATTGCACGGGTGTTACGATGCCCGCCAAAGCATCCAGGACGTCATCCACATCACCAGTAGACAAACCGTGCAAGGCAAAGATCTCACGGCGCTTCAAAACCGCTTCATATTCCAGCCACAGCGCGGGCGAGGCCAGCAACTCAAAGCGCCCGGCCAGGGCGTGGGTGATCAAAGCAAACGACGCGCCTCGCTGGCTGGATAAACCTGCCACCAGGATGTTGGTGTCAAGGACGGCGCGGAGCTTCACCATATTGCCGACGATAGCACACTACCCATCAACCCGTTTGACGAAAAGTTGCTGCACACCTTGGGAAACGTCCGCGCCGCTTTCCAAGGTTTGGGGTTTTCAAGCCACGTTCAACTGATATTCGCAGACGGCAGTGAGCGTGCTTCGCGTTACTCACCCATCGGCACACACGAGCAAAACAGGTTGCGGTCGCCATAGACGTTGTCGATGCGACCCACGGGTGGCCAGTACTTGCTGTGTTTGAGCTCAGGCACCGGAAAGGCTGCCAGCCCTCGTGCGTAGGGCTTGGTCCACTCTGATTCCAATAGCATAGCGGCAGTGTGCGGCGCGTTCTTGAGTGGGTTATTGTCCTGCGGCCAGACGCCTTGCTCCAATTGGGCAATCTCGCCACGGATGGCGATCATGGCGTCGATGAAGCGGTCCAGCTCTGCCAGCGTTTCGCTCTCGGTCGGCTCCACCATCAGCGTGCCCGGCACCGGGAAACTCAGCGTGGGGGCGTGAAAGCCGTAGTCCATCAGGCGTTTGGTCACGTCTTCGGCACTGATGCCGTTGGCACCGCCAGTGGCATCTTTCAGCTGGCGCACATCCAGGATGCATTCGTGCGCCACACGGCCGGGTTTGCCGTCCACCGGTGCACTGGTGTAGAGCGTGTGGAAGTGGTCTTTGAGGCGGGCGCTGATGTAGTTGGCGCTCAGGATCGCGACTTCGGTGGCGGCTTTCAGGCCTGCGGCTCCCATCATGCGGCAATACATCCAGCTGATCGGCAGCACGGCGGCATTGCCCAAGGGCGCAGCAGACACAGCCCCTACGCTTGAGTCAGCCAAACCACCCGCATCATGGCCGGGCAAAAACGGCACCAGGTCGGCCACCACACACACCGGGCCAACACCCGGACCGCCACCGCCGTGCGGGATGCAGAAGGTTTTGTGCAGGTTCAGGTGGCTCACATCGCCGCCAAACTCCCCCGGCGCGGCCAGGCCGACCAGCGCGTTCATGTTGGCGCCGTCCACATAAACACGCCCGCCGTGGCTGTGCACCAGCGCGCAGAGTTCCTTGACGTTGGTCTCGAACACACCGTGCGTGCTGGGGTAGGTGATCATCATCGCCGCCAAGTTGGCGCTGTGTTGTTCACACTTGGCTTTCAGGTCAGCCATATCGACGTTGCCTTGCGCGTCGCAGGCGGTCACGACCACCTTCATGCCCACCATGGTGGCGCTGGCCGGGTTGGTGCCGTGTGCGCTGCTGGGGATCAAACAGATGTTGCGGTGGGCTTCACCGCGTGAGGCATGAAAACCGCGAATCGCCAGCATGCCGGCGTATTCCCCCTGGCTGCCCGCGTTGGGCTGCAGGCTGATGCCCGCGTAACCGGTGGCCTGGCACAACCAGGCGCGTAGTTGGGCGTCCAGCTCGGCATACCCCTGGCGCTGGTCAGCCGGTGCAAACGGGTGGATGCCTGCGAACTCGGGCCAGGTGATCGGGATCATCTCACTGGTGGCGTTGAGCTTCATGGTGCAACTGCCCAGCGGAATCATGGTGCGGTCCAGCGCCAGGTCAAAGTCCGAGAGGCGGCGGATGTAACGCAACATGCCCGTCTCGGAATGGTGTGTGTTGAACACCGGGTGCGTCAGGTAGCCGGTGGTGCGTAGCAACTTGGCCGGCAGCAGGGCATCGGCCATCGACTCCACTTGCGCAAAGGTCAACGTACGGCCCCGGCCACCGGCTTCGCCGCGGCGTGCCGTGTTGGGCCAGCCGCTCACCGCGTCAGCAAAGAACGACCAGATGGCTTCCACATCGGCACGGGTGGTGGTTTCATCGAGTGAGATACCCAGGCTGTCTTTAGAAGCAAAACGCAGGTTAGCCCCCGCTATGATTGCGTTGTTAGCTATTGAAGTTGTAGCGTCACCAGTCTCGACTGTGAGCGTGTCAAAGGCAGTGCTGTTGGCCACGGTGTAGCCGAGCGACTCCAATCCGGCAGCCAGCACGGCAGTCAGTGCCGCTATCCGCTGGGCGATGCGTTTCAGGCCAACCGGGCCGTGATAGACGGCATACATGCTGGCAATCACCGCGGGCAGCACCTGCGCGGTGCAGATGTTGCTGGTGGCTTTTTCGCGGCGGATGTGTTGTTCGCGGGTTTGCAGCGCCAGTCGGTAGGCCGGGTTGCCGTGCACATCGACACTGACGCCGACGAGTCTGCCCGGCATCGATCGCTTGAATTCGTCGCGGCAGGCCATGTAGGCGGCGTGGGGGCCGCCGTTGCCCATGGGCATGCCAAAACGCTGGGTGGTGCCAATGGCGATGTCGGCACCGAGTTCACCGGGCGGTGCCAAGAGGGTGAGCGCCAGCAGGTCGGCGGCCAAGATGACCACGCCGCCTTTGTCTTTGTAGTCGGCTATCAGCTCGCGGTCGTCGCGCACCGTGCCGCTCACGCCAGGGTATTGCAGCAGCAGGGCAAAACTCTCTTGCGCCAGCGCTTCGTCGGCTTTGCACACTTTGACGGCGATGCCCAGCGGCTCGGCGCGGGTGCGGATCACTTCCAGGGTTTGCGGCAGCACCTCGTCATCGACCAGAAAGGTGGTGGATTTGGACTTGCCTGCGCGCAGCGCCAGCGTCATCGCCTCAGCCGCTGCGGTGGCTTCGTCGAGCATCGACGCATTGGCCATGGGCATGGCGGTCAGGTCGGTGATCATGGTCTGGAAGTTGATCAGCGCTTCCATGCGGCCTTGGCTGATTTCGGCCTGGTACGGCGTGTAGGCGGTGTACCAGGCCGGGTTTTCCAGGATGTTGCGCAGGATCACACCGGGCGTGAAGGTGTCGTAATAGCCCTGACCGATGTAACTCTTGGCCACCTTGTTCTTGGCGGCGATGGCCTTGAGTTCGGCCAGCGCGGCGGCCTCGGTGATGGCCGGTGGAATCGCCATGGGCTGGCTGCGCGCGATGCTGCGCGGCACGATTTCGTCGATCAGCGCGGCGCGGGAGCTGGCTCCGATGGCTTGTAGCATGAGCGCTTCATCTGCTGCATCGACACCAATGTGGCGGGCGATGAATTCGCTGGCGTTCTCTAATTCGGACAGGGCAGGGGTGTTGGGCATGGCAGTGACTCTGGCTTCAAAGGGAAAGAGGGGGTGTCATGCCGGATTTGATCCGGCATCCATGAATTCAGGCTGTGGGGATGGCGGATCGCAGTCCGCCATGACAACCGTGTCGCGTGTTTCGGGGTGGCTGGTTCGCCAAAGCAGTCAGTGCGCGTCAGCGGCAAAGCTGGTGTAGCTGGTTTCGTCCATCAGGCCGTCGAGTTCAGCCGGGTTAGCCAGCGTCATCTTGAAGAACCAGCCTGCATTCAGCGGGTCGGAGTTGGCCAGCGCGGGGTCGGCACGCAGGGCTTCGTTGACTTCGGTGACGACTCCGTTGGCGGGCATGTAGACGTCAGCGGCGGCCTTGACCGACTCGACGACGGCGGCGGCATCCTTGGCGGCGTAGGTTTTGCCGACTTCGGGCAGATCAACAAAGACCACGTCGCCCAGCGCGTCTTGTGCGTGGTGAGTGATGCCCACGGTGGCGTTGTTGCCGTCGATCTGGACCCATTCGTGGTCGGGGGTGTATTTAATGGTCATGTGATGCTCCGTAAAGTGAATTGAAACGTTGTGAAATTTGAACTGTTTGATTTTTTACCCGCAGCGCACGTTGGGTGCGCAACTCCGCTCATGTCCCCGGTTTGGTGCTGTTGCCCCAAACCTCCTCCTTGACTTCGCTGCGTTACGCACCCAACGCACGCTGCTGGTCGCTGTTGGGAAAATCGCATGGTGCAGGGGGGTGCAGGTTACTAGGCTGGAGACAAGCGGGGGGTTATCCGCGAAAGTAGTTGGTCGGCACAAACGGCATGGCCACCACTTCCATTTTGACGGGCTTACCACGCACGATGGCGTTGACATGGGTGCCCACACTCGCCAAAGCGGGCGGCAGGTAACCCATGGCAACGGGTTTGTCAATGGTCGGGCCGAGCAGGCCGCTGGTGACTTCACCTACGCGTGTGCCTGCCAGGTCTTGCAACTCGGTGTGTTCACGCACCGGAATGCGCTCCAGGGCCATGAGTCCAACACGTTTTCGGGCTGTAGCCCTTGTCGGGTCTGCGAGTTGTGCTAGTATTTTTGTATCACCCGGAAAACCACCGGCGCGGTCGCCACCGGTGCGGCGTACCTTTTGGATGGCCCAATTGAGGCTGGCTTCTACCGGGGTGGTGGTGCTGTCGATGTCGTTGCCGTAGAGCGGCAGACCGGCTTCCAGTCGCAGCGAGTTGCGTGCGCCCAGACCAATGGGTTTGACTTCCGGTTGCGCCAGCAGTGCTTTGGCCAGCGCCAGTGCATCCGATGCATCTACCGAAATCTCGAAGCCGTCTTCACCCGTGTAGCCACTGCGGGTCAGGAACACGTGAATGTCTTGCGAGCCGGTGCTGACGGTGAAGTTGCCACCGGTCATGAATACCAGTTTTTCCACGCCCGGGGCCAGGCGGGATAGCGCGGTCACCGCCTGCGGGCCTTGCAGTGCTAGCAGGGCGAATTCCGGCATCGGGATGACCTGGCAGCGCGTGCCGATTTTGGCCTGGATGTGGGCGATGTCACCCACCTTGCAGGCGCCGTTGACGATGACAAAAATCTCGTCCGGGGCTTTGCGGAAAAACATCAGGTCGTCGATGATGCCGCCGTTCTCATTGAGCAGCAGGCCGTAGCGCTGTTTGCCCACCGGCAGGTCGATCACATCGACCGGCAGCAGGCTTTCGAGCGCGGCAGCGGCGTCGGGCCCGACCAGACGCAGCTGGCCCATGTGCGACACATCAAACAAGCCGGCAGCCGTGCGGGTGTGTTTGTGCTCGGCGATCAGGCCCGCCGGGTATTGCACCGGCATGCTGTAACCGGCAAAAGGCACCATGCGGGCACCAAGGGCGATGTGCAGGTCATTGAGGGGAACATTTAAAAGCGTGTCAGGGGATGCGGACATCAACTCACTCCAGGGGCAGACCAAAAAAACCATGACCAAACGAGATGTTTGGACACAGGCTGCCCCCGCTGTCCGCTTTACCTGAGAGATTCGCCGGGCCGGGCCTGCCAAAGTGGCGGGCTGACTGCGGGTTGCTCCTTCGGTGGACCGTGCGCCTTGTTGGGCGATTGGCCTCTCTCCAGTGGGGATGCGTCGAAAAGGCGGATGGGCCAAAAAGACGTTTGTCAGTCCTTTTGCCTGAGCGTTCAAACCGCTGCAATCAGCGGCTCTGCGCCTTCGGCGGCTGCCCTGACACTTGGTGGCGCGGGCAGCTCTCTCCTGACGCGCGGAATTCTACCTGCACGAACGATAATGCGCGCTCTCTCCAACTGGTTGATCAACTCTGCATGAATGATTCGACGACTCCTCTTTTCCTTGGTCTGGTGTCCAACCAGACGGCCTTCATTTCCGGTATTGTGGTGTTTCTGGTGTTGGGTTTGCTGGCGTTTCGCCGAGGCAAGCAGACCAAACGAGGCGAGTTCACCGTGATTGGTCTGGCCATGATGGTGTTCCCCTACGCGGTGTCGCAGGCCTGGTTGTTGTGGTCAATTGGCGCGGCACTGACGGCCTGGCTGGTGCTGCGCTGGAAGTGATGGGTACCGGGATTTGCTGACATGGCACGCGCTCAAAGCTTGTTCTTGACCCCAACACCCGCGTTTGTTTCGGTGGTGCTGGCTTTGACTCTGGCAGGGTGCAGCAGCACCCCCCCGGCGCAACGCGGCTGGCAGCCTGCACCGGCAACTGTTTGGGGCTCGGCAGCGTCTTCGCCCGACATGGTCTCACGCCTGTCACCCGAGCAGGCGGGTGATGTCACGTTGTACGCGGTGGGCTTGGTGGGCACGCCTTACCGCTATGGTGGCAATACACCTGAGAGCGGTTTTGACTGCAGCGGCCTGATCAGCCATGTGTACCAGTCGCGCGCCGGTGTGTTGCCGCCGCGCACGGTGGCCAAGCTTCAGAACTGGGGCACGGCCATCACCGGCGAGCAGGTGCGCTCGGGTGATGTGGTGCTGTTTGCGCAGCGCGATACGGTCACGCACGCGGGCATTTATGTGGGTGAAGGGCGCTTTGTGCATGCGCCCTCAACAGGCGGCACGGTGCGGCTGGAGTCTCTCAACGCCCGGCACTGGGCGTCGCAGCGGATTGCTTTTCGCAGGCCTTGAGGCGCTGACAGTGCTGGCTGGGGTGCTCAGCCCATGGCCGACACCACACTGACAAACACCACCTTCACAACCAGCCAGGTGCACAACACAATGGTCCAGGTTTTCCAGCGCAACCTGGGTGTGTTCAAACGATTTTCTGCTTGCGTGAAGACCACGGCGCAGGCGGTACCAAACAACAAGCCGGTCAGCGCCTGATAAGCCTTGTCCACATACACAGACGCCGCGTTGTCCGCCACCGGCTGAAACACGCTCACCACCAACCCAAACAGCAGCCAGCGCACGGTGTAGCCGCGCCAGCGGTACCACGGTCCCGGTGGCTCATGGGACCAGTGTGGTGGGCTGGAAGGTGCTGCGGGTGACATCACATCGCCGCGTAATTGGGCCCGCCACCACCCTCGGGTGTGACCCAAACGATGTTCTGCGTGGGGTCCTTGATGTCGCAGGTTTTGCAGTGCACACAGTTCTGCGCGTTGATCTGCAACTTGTCCTGGCCGCTGTCGTCCTTGATGAATTCATACACCCCGGCCGGGCAATACCGTGCCTCGGGCCCGGCGTATTTGGCCAGGTTGATGCTCACTGGTACCGAGGCGTCTTTGAGCGTCAAATGCGCGGGCTGGTTTTCTTCATGGTTGGCGTTGCTGATGAAGACGCTACTCAAGCGGTCAAAGGTCAGCTTGCCGTCGGGCTTGGGGTAGTCAATCGGCATGCATTCGGCTGCCGGTTTCAGGTAAGCGTAGTCGGGCTTGTCACGGCGGATGGTCCACGACATGTTGCCTTTCAGGGCAAACTGCTCCAGCCCGTTCATCAGTGTGCCGACACGCAGGCCGTATTTGAACCAGCTCTTGAAGTTGCGTGATTTGTTGAGTTCGGTGTACAGCCAGCTTTGCTTGAAGGCGGCCGGGTAGGCGGCGAGTTCGTCCTGCTGTCGGCCTGCGGTCACGGCTTCAAACGCGGCTTCGGCGGCCAGCATGCCGGACTTGATGGCAGCGTGGCTGCCCTTGATGCGGCTGACATTCAGGTAACCCGCGTCACAGCCCACCAGTGCGCCGCCGGGGAATACCGTCTTTGGCAAGGATAAAAGGCCGCCAGCCGTTATGGCACGGGCGCCGTATGCTATGCGTTTTGCAGTAACTTCGCCTTTGGAATTTTCCAGGTACCAGCGGATGTTCGGATGGGTCTTCCAGCGCTGGAACTCTTCAAACGGGCTCAGATACGGGTTGCTGTAGTTCAGCCCGGTGATGAAACCCAGGGCAATCTTGTTGTCTTCCATGTGGTACAGAAACGAGCCACCATAGGTTGCGTTGTCCATTGGCCAACCCGCCGTGTGTAACACCAAACCGGGTTCGTGGCGCGCCGGGTCCACTTCCCAGAGTTCCTTGATGCCGATGCCGTAACTTTGCGGGTCGCATCCGGCGTCAAGCTTGAACTTCTCGATGAGTTGTTTGCCCAGATGTCCGCGCGAGCCTTCGGCAAAGATGGTGTATTTGCCCAGCAGTTCCATGCCGATCTGGAAGTTGCCACCGGGTTCACCATTCTTCTCGATGCCCATGTTGCCAGTCGCCACACCTTTCACCGCACCAGCATCGTCGTACAGCACTTCAGCGGCAGCAAAGCCGGGGAAGATCTCCACGCCCAGATTCTCTGCCTGCTGGGCCAGCCAGCGGGTGAGTGCGCCCAGACTGATGATGTAGTTGCCGTGGTTCTGGCTGCACTCGGGCAGGAACATGTTGGGCGTGCGGTAGGCACCGCCTTCGCTCAGGAACAGCATGGCCTCATCGGTGACCGGCTGGTTGAGCGGCGCACCCATGGCTTTCCAGTCGGGGAACAGTTCGGTCAGTGATGTCGGGTCAAGTACCGCGCCGGAAAGGATATGCGCGCCCGGCTCGGAGCCTTTTTCCAGCACCACGACGGAGACTTCCTTGCCTTGCTCTGCGGCGAGTTGCTTCAGACGGATGGCGGTTGACAGGCCCGCCGGGCCACCGCCGACGATGACGACGTCGTAGTCCATCGATTCGCGCGGACCGTATTGGGCCAGGATGTCTTGGGGGGTCATGGTGGTTCTCGCTGGATAATGGAAAAGATGAAGCGCTTGCGTTCCTGTTGAACAATTGTCCAAGATAAAACGAATTTTAGAGTTGGACTCCGACACAATAGAACGGTCGTTCTATTTTTTTACAAAAGAGGCACATATGGCTTACAGCATCGATTTATCGGGCCGCGTGGCCCTGGTTACAGGGGCGTCCAGCGGCTTGGGCGCCCAGTTTGCGCGCACCTTGTCGGCAGCGGGTGCCGCCGTGGTCCTGGCCAGCCGCCGGGTTGACAAGCTCAAGCAGCTGCGTGCCCAGATTGACGGTGAGGGCGGCGACGCGCATGTCATCGAGCTGGATGTGACCGATCACGACTCCATCAAATCTGCCGTGGCGCACGCCGAGACCGAGGTCGGCTCGATCGACATTCTGGTCAACAACTCGGGCGTGAGCACCACCCAGCGCCTGCAGGACGTGACCGAGTCAGACTACGACTTCATGTTCGACACCAACACCAAAGGCGCCTTTTTCATGGCGCAAGAGGTGGGCAAACGCATGCTGGCACGTTCGCAGGGGCAGGCGCCAGGCTCTTTCACCGGTGGGCGCATCATCAATGTGGCCTCGGCAGCGGGCTTGCGGGTGTTGCCGAAAATTGGCGTTTATGCCATGAGCAAGGCGGCCATCATCCAGATGACCAAGGCGATGGCGCTGGAGTGGGGCAGGTTTGGCATCAACGTCAACGCCATCTGCCCGGGCTACATCGACACCGAGATCAACCACCACCACTGGCAGACCGATGCCGGCCAGAAGCTGATGCAGATGCTGCCTCGCAAACGCGTCGGCCAGCCGCAAGACCTGGACGCGTTGCTGGTGATGCTGTGCTCTGACCAGAGCCACTTCATCAACGGTGCCGTGATTTCTGCTGATGACGGCTTTGGGGTTTAGTCCAGCCAGCCAGGCCCAGTCCCGTGCGAGCTGGCTCGGCATTGCCGCCGGGCTGGGCGCGGGCGCCTTGTGGGGCATGGTATTTGTGGTGCCCAGCATGACGCCGGGGCTGACCTCGGTGGATTTGACTGCCGGGCGGTTTGTGAGTTTTGGGCTGATGGCCGCGCTGGTGATGGCGCTGGGGTGGCGCAGCCACCGTTGGCCCACCGCGTCGCAAGCCCTGAGCGCCTTGGGCATGAGCCTGCTGGGTGCCACCGGTTATTACCTGCTGCTGGCGCAGTCGATCAACGCCTCGGGGTCTGAAGTGCCCACGCTCATCATTGGCACCATCCCGATCTGGGTCATGCTGCTGGGCAAACCGCTGGGCCTGAAATGGTCGGCGCTGCTGCCGGGCCTGCTGCTGACGGCGGCAGGTTTGGCGCTGATGATGCAGGCCAGCCTGTCGCACACTGAGGCCTTGCCACTGGCGGGCGTCGATTTCTGGTGGGGCGTGTTGCTGGCGCTGGGCGCCATGGCCAGCTGGACCGCGTTTGCCTTGCTCAATGCGGCCTGGCTCAAGCGCCATCCGCAGGTGAGTGCCACCGAGTGGGCCAACTGGCTGGGCATCGCCACGGGGGTTGGCGCCTTGCTGCTGTGGTTGTTTGCGGGTTCAGAGTCAAAAGTGCTTCTAGCCCAGGAGGATATTGGGCTAACAGCTATGGCTTGCATAGCAACTGGCATTGGCTCCGGCTGGGCCGCCAGCATCTTGTGGAACCTGGCCAGCCGCCGCTTGAGTGTGAGCCTGGCCGGGCAGCTGATCGTGAGTGAAACGCTGTTTGGTCTGTTTTACGCGTTTGTTTGGGACGCTGGCTGGCCCACGCCGGCGCAGTGGCTGGCCGCGGGGTTGTTCACGCTGGGCATCATCGCCTCGATCAGGGCGCACCGATGATGCGTTGGACCGAACACAACTTTGCGCGGGGCGACTTGGGCCGCTGGCTGCAGGCCACCGGCTCGCTGAGTGCGCGGCTAGCCGCCACCGGCGAGGTGTTTTCGGTGCAGGTCATTCGCCAGGGTCGCCAGCCGCTGACCCACTCGGAGGCCCAGGCTTTGGGGTTGAAAGGCCGCGGCATCGGTCATGCGCGCGAGGTGCTACTAAAGGTAGACGGCAAACCCGTGGTGTTTGCCCGCAGCGTCACAGCGCAGCCCGATTCGCTGGGGGCCTGGCGTGCCGTGCGGGGCTTGGGGTCGCGGCCGCTGGCCGATGTGCTGTTCAGGCGCAGCGGCATCACCCGCCAGCCCTTGCAATATCGTCAGGTCAAGCCGGGAACGGCCTTGCGACAGCAGGTGGGCCGGTCCTGGCGACGGGTGCCAGGCGCAGCCCCTGCCACAGAGCGACTGCCGCACATGGCGCTGCCTCGCAGTTTGCCAGCGCGGCGCTCGGTGTTCATGCGCCAGGGTGCACCGCTGCTGGTGATGGAAGTGTTTATAGCGCCGCGTGCAGACTGGCGCTGGCCATGCCAGAGCCTGCGGGCCGCACATCAAAGAAAGTTGCCATGAAATTTGAAATACCCGAACAGAAAAAGCTGGTTTACCAGATGCTCATCCCGATCCGTTGGGGCGACATGGACGCGATGAACCACGTCAACAACACCACCTATTTCAGGTATCTGGAAACCGCGCGGGTGGACTGGATGCACTCGATTGCCGCCATGCCCACACCCGCCGGAGAAGGCCCGGTGATCGTCAATGCCTTCTGCAACTTTTACAAGCAGCTGGAATACCCGGGCGATGTGCTGATCAAGATGTACACCAGCGACCCGGCGCGCACCACGTTCGAGACCTGGGCCACCATGGAGCGCGCCGACCGACCCGGTGCGATTTGCGCCGCTGGCGGCGCCACCACCATCTGGGTGGATTTTCCCAAGCAAAAAGCGATACCGCTGCCTGACTGGCTACGCGCTGTTGTCAGCTGATTATGTAGCCAAATAGCACTCAAGCCCTTATGTCATAAGGGCTGATTGCTATTAATATCAGAAAGAACTTCAGGCGGTGAAATGACCGCTGGCGATCAGGCGGTCAACCTCGGCTTCAGCGGCCAGCCAGTCGTCGGCCGGGTTGCCCAGCGTGAAGCCACGGCGCTCGGCGATATAGAACGCAGCGACCGAGACGTAATGGGTACGCTGCTCGCTGGAGAGAACCGGTACCGGTGCGGTGGACGGCTTCAATTGAGTGGCGCTGGCCTTCTTGGCAGCTGGTTTTGCAGCGGCTGGTTTGGCAGCGACGGGGGTGGCCGCTACGGGCTTGGCCGCAGCGGCTTTGGCCTTGGGTGCAACCAGCGGCGCGGCAACAGGCACTACAACCGGCGCTGCAACCTTGGGCGCAGCTGCCGTCTTGGTGGCGACAGCTTTCTTGGCTGCGGGCTTGGCAGCAGCAGCAGGGGTTGCAACTGGCTTTTTGGTGGTTGTGACCATGACATCTCCTTCGGGTTGGAATTCGTTCGAGTAAGGGGGCGGACTGTATCAAAACTCTGTGACACATGTCGCGCATGAATCAGCAATATCTGTGCCACTGCGCAGGCTCAGCCCGCCATCAGCTTGTGCACCAGATCGCCGGTGTTGGAAGCGGCGTATTTTCGCATCAATTTGGCGCGGTAGATTTCCACCGTGCGGTGGCTGATATCCAGCGCACGACCGATCTCCTTGCTAGTGAGGCCGTCCATCAGACGCGCCGCCACTTCCCGCTCACGCGCGGTCAGCTCGGCTTTCACCGGGCGCCGGGCGCTGAGGTCTTCAAACGTCCAGATGCCTGCTTCGTGCGGTGTGGCCTGGTTCAGCGCGCAGCCCGTCACATGGCACCAGAAAGGCTCGCCCTTGAGGCGCCCGTCCAGCCGCTTCATGATGCGGTCGTCCGAATAAGTGCCCTGGCGGTTCAGGATCGGGGCAATACGCTGGCCAGTGCGCTCAAACTCCTGCGCGCTGGGGTACAGCACCTGGAACGACTGCCCCACGAGTTGGTCGAGGCGTGCACCAAACATCTCGCACAGATGGCGATTGCAGTCCACCATGGTGCGGTTGCTTGACAGCGCCAGGCCCACCGGGGCCAGCTCAAAGGCCAGGCGATAGTCGATGTCCATGCGTTTAAGAGCCGGGGCTTAGGGTTTGTACTTTACGAAAAACTACGTAGTTGGCTAGGTAGTATGCTAGCGCCACATTGATCAACTTCGGAGAACATGGCGTGAACAAAATTTACCCCTCGGCCGACGCAGCGCTGCGTGGCATTGTCAGAGACGGCCAGTTGCTGGCGGTGGGCGGCTTTGGCCTGTGCGGCATTCCGGAGGCATTGATTGACGCGCTGCGCGACACCGGCAAAAAAGACCTGACGGTGATTTCCAACAACGCGGGTGTGGACGGCTTTGGCCTGGGCAAGCTGCTGGACACCCGCCAGATCAAAAAGATGATTTCCAGCTACGTGGGCGAAAACAAGGAGTTTGAGCGCCAATACCTGGCCGGTGAACTGGAGCTGGAATTCACCCCGCAAGGCACGCTGGCCGAGAAACTGCGCGCCGGTGGCGCCGGCATTCCGGCGTTTTACGTGCGCACTGGCGTGGGCACGCTGGTGGCGCAGGGCAAGGAAAACCGTGTGTTTGACGGCCATGCCTACATTCTGGAGCACTCGCTGGTGCCCGATGTGTCGCTGGTCAAGGCCTACAAGGCTGACAAAAGCGGCAACCTGATCTTCAGGCGCACCGCGCGCAATTTCAACCCGGCGGTGGCCATGGCGGGCAAAATTACCGTGGTGGAAGTCGAAGAAATTGTCGAAACCGGCACCTTTGACCCCGATGCGGTGCACCTGCCCGGCATCTACGTGAACCGCATCGTGCTCAATGCCACGCCCGAGAAACGCATTGAAAAACGCACCATTACCCAAAAAGGAGTTTGATCATGGCCTGGACACACGACGAGATGGCGGCCATTGCGGCCAGTGAATTGCAGGACGGTTTTTATGTGAACCTCGGCATAGGCCTGCCCACCATGGTGGCCAACCACGTGCCGGCGGACGTGGAAGTCTGGCTGCAAAGCGAAAACGGCATGCTTGGCATTGGCCCGTTTCCCACTGAAGACGAGGTCGACGCCGACCTGATAAACGCCGGCAAACAGACCGTGACCACGCTGCCCGGCTCGGCCATTTTTGGCAGCCACGACAGCTTTGCCATGATTCGCGGCGGCAAGATCAACCTGAGTATTTTGGGCGCCATGCAGGTCAGCGAACGCGGTGATTTGGCCAACTGGATGATCCCCGGCAAGATGGTCAAGGGCATGGGCGGCGCCATGGACCTGGTGGGTGGCGTGAAAAGTGTGGTGATCCTGATGGAGCACGTGGCCAAGAAGAAAGACGGTACGTTTGACCTGAAGATCCTGCCTGACTGCACCCTGCCGCTGACAGGCGTGGGCGTGGTGGACCGCATCATCACCGACCTGGCGGTGATGGACATCACCCCGCACGGCCTGAAGGTGGTGCAGCGCGCGCCGGGGGTAAGCATGGACGAATTGCAGGAAAAAACCGGCGTGCCGCTACACTGAAGCGCTGTCCCACAGCACGTTGATGCCAGCCAACGGCCTGGCCTGCTG
The DNA here is from genome assembly GCA_002083775.1 of Rhodoferax ferrireducens. GTDB lineage: Bacteria > Pseudomonadota > Gammaproteobacteria > Burkholderiales > Burkholderiaceae_C > Rhodoferax > Rhodoferax ferrireducens_A. The sequence continues at coordinate 382,325 of MTEI01000001.1, forward strand.
ACGCAGGTGCAGGCCGTCATTTTTTGCTGGTGGGCTGACTTTGAAAGGGTCAAACCGATGAAACTGCGAACACTCTCGTTGCTGCTGATCTTGCTGCTGATTGCCGCCTTCACCCTGCTGAACTGGCCGGTGATCATGGCGCCCACCCCGCTATCGCTGGGCGTGGTGGACATCCAGGCACCGCTGGGCCTGCTGATGCTGGGGCTGATGGTGGCGATGTTGTCGGTGTTTCTGGTGTATGTGCTGTACCTGCAAACCACGGTGATGTTTGACGCCCGCGCCCACGCCAAAGAGCTGCAATCCAACCGCAAGCTGGCTGACCAGGCCGAGGCCAGCCGTTTCACCGAGTTGCGTACCTTTTTAGACACTGAGTTCAAGCGCCAATCTGCCGCCGACGGCGAGGTCAAAGCGGCACTGCTGGCGCGCATCGACAGGCTGGAGCGCGAACTGCGTCTGGCGGTGGAGCAATCGGGCAACTCGCTGGCCGCCAGCATTGGCGAGATGGATGACCGCCAGCGCGCGGGCAACCCGGCGCTGCGCTGAGCGTTGTCACACTGGGGGTGTTATGCAGTGGGTTTACCTGGGCATTGCCATCGTGGCGGAGGTCATCGCCACCTCGGCCTTGAAGGCGTCTGATGGCTTTACACGCCTGGTGCCATCGGTGGTGGTGGTGGTGGGCTACGTGGTGTCGTTTTATTGCCTGTCGCTCACCTTGCGCAGCATCCCGGTGGGCATCGTTTATGCCATCTGGTCGGGCGTGGGCATTGTGCTGATTTCGCTGGTGGGCTGGCTGGTGTTTGACCAAGCCTTAAGCCCGCTGGCGTTGCTGGGCATGGCGTTCATCGCTGTGGGGGTAATTATTCTGAATGTGGTGGCGTGAGCTGAATGTGCGCACGTGCCACTTGGCGCAGCAGCAGCACCAGCCCCAGCGCGGCGATCGTCAGGCCCAGAATCAGCGCAATCCAGAAGCCCTGCGCTGCCATCGGTTGCTCAGGCCGCCAGGGCAGCCAGCTGGGCGCAATGCCCAGCACATAACCCAGCGGCAGGGCAAACACCCAAAACGCGGTCAGGTGGATCACCATGGGCGAGCGTGTCACCTTGTAGCCGCGAATGGCGCAGCTGGTGATGACCTGCGTGGCGTCTGAGAGCTGAAAGATCGCCGCCAGCAGCAGCAACTGCGCTGCCAGCGCTATGACCGTGGCATCTGACGTGTAGGCGCTGGCAATCGGTCTGGCCAGCAGTGCAATGCCTGCCGCTGATAACGTTGCAAACACCAGGCCCACGGCCACACCCACCCAGGCCTGGTAACGCGCCAGCGTGGCGTCCCTCGCGCCGAGCGACTGGCCCACGCGCGTGAGCAGCGCCAGCCCCAGGCTCAGCGGCACCATGAACACCAGTGAGGTGAAATTCAGCGCAATCTGGTGCGCCGCCATCTGCGCGCTGCCAAATTCGGCAATCAGCAGCGCGATCAGACTGAAGGCGCTGCTTTCGGCAAAGTAGGTCACACCAATCGGCAGACCCAGCTTGAGCAGGCTCTTGATCTGTACCCAATGCGGCGGCTCAAACTGGCCCAGCGGCCAGGTGGCACGGTAGGCGCTGGCGCGATGCATCCACCACACCAGCGCCAGCAGGTTGAACGCCACGGTGATCAACGTGGCCCAGGCGCAGCCCAGCCCGCCCAGGCGTGGAAACCCCAGCTGGCCAAACACCAGCAGGCTGTTGACGATGATGTTCAGCCCCAGTGACAGCAGCGCGATCACCATCAGCGGCTTGGTCTGGTTGATGCTGGTGCTGTAGCCATACAGCACCCGGTACAGCGCAAACAGCGGCAGCGCCGCGCTGGTGATCAGGGTAAAACGCTTGGCCAGATCGCGCACATAGGGTTCCAGCGCCATGTGGTCAAACAGCAGGGCAGCCGCGTTGGCCAACAGCAGGGCAATGACGCCCACGCCCAGCGCTTTCCACAGCGCCTGGCGCACGATGTGCGGCACACCACCCAAATCACCCGCACCCACCTGATGCGCCACCATCGGGTTGACGCTCAGCACTACGCCCATCAGCGTGATCATCAGCATGTTCCAGATCGACACCCCCAGCGACACACCGGCCAGGTCTTGTGCCGAAGCGTGGCCTGCCATGGCGACATCGACGACAGCCATGCCGACGGTAGCCAGCTGCCCCACCAGGATCGGCCAGGCCAGTTGCCACAGGCCGCGCAGCTCGGTTAACAGACGCGAGCGCGAGGCGGGGTGGCGGAAAAGGTGTTGCAGGGGACTAATCAAGATAGATAGCTACTCGCCCTTTATTGATAAGGGTTAGTAGCAAATGTGCAATCAAAAAAGGAATGAAACCCAGAGGTAGCTAATGGCGACAGGTGGGGCGTCAGACCTCAACCAGCACCAAACCCGGTACGCGTCGAAAGTCTTTACCGTTGATTCAAAAAGAGGATCAATACGCTACTGTCATAAACCAGCGTATTGGAAGCAGTCTGGGCCATCGCTTTACCGATCCCATGCCTGACGGGATTGCGCCAACTCGTTCAGCACGGCTTCACGGCTGGCGTGGCCCAGAGAGCCACGGGCGCGCGCCAAAATCTCTGTCAGAGACAGCGGCTGGGTATCGTTCGCCGACTCGTCCATCACCACCACCACACGACGCGGTTGGGCCACCGGCGGTGGCGCGGCGCCAAGCCAGACAACCTGATTGCCTTGTAACTGCGCTTGGTAACTTTGCAACATGCTGGAGCCTTTCAAACAGGGGGCAAGGAGAGCGCTCAGGCGGCCTCACCGTGCAGCACTTCAAGCGGAAAGGCACCGTTGGCAGCGGCATCCAGCAGCACTATTTCTACGGTGGTGCCGTCGGCGGCATAGCTGATGTGGGTGTTCCAGTCCTGCGACACCTCGCGGGTAATGGGTTTGTCTGACAAGTGGATGACCAAAATATCGTCCTGGTCGTAATAGGTGGTGCGCATCGTTCAGACCTCCAGAGTAAATTCGTGCATCACGGTTTTGACAATCACCGCTGTTTCCAGCACCAGCACCGCGCAAATCAGATTGTCGGCGCGTTCCGCCAAGTGTTTGAAAGCCCACAAATGGGTGTCGTCCTTGAAACGTGTCTCGCCCGTGTCAATCACCAACAACAGTTCAGATTCGCTGATCTGGCGCTCCTCCATCCGCAAGGAGGCGTGTCGGGTCAGAATCACCGGCCGGTTGAAACGTGTGCTAAACATGAATTTGACTATACGCGAAACAGTCGCCAGCCAGTGATGGGCTTCGGCTAACAACAGTAGCCAGGCAGTCGGGGTTCACAACGCACGCCAAACCACGTCACCCGCCAGCTCGGCCTTCTGTGCCCGCCCCAATGCTTGCAAGGTTTGCAGCAGGGTGGGCAGGGTTTTGCGCCAGGCACCGCGCCCGGTAAAGCGCGCCTCAATCTGCGCCAGCGTCAGCGCGCTGGCACTGTTGGCCAGCAACTGCGCCACCGCTTTGACTTGATCCGGCAGCGTGGTGGGCCAGGGCTGGGTGGTGCTGGTTGGTGTGACCAGGTTAGATGGCAAATCGACCTCCAGCCCTTTTTGTACCTGGGCGGGCAGCTCTTTTTTTGCGAGTGGATTCTGAAAAGCCGGGCGTAGCCAGCGCACCTGGCCCTGCGCTTCTTCTGCGGCACGTTGCTCGTTCAGCGCTACCAGTCGCGCCAGCAGTTCGTCACGCGCGGTGGCAAATTCGGGGCTGATCGGGCTGGTCGCCAGACCCGCTTGCAGGTCTGGCCAGCCGTAGGCTTGCAGCACGGCACCGTCCAGCTCGTCGTGCAGGGTTTTGAGCACACCGACCAGACCGGCGCTGTGAACCTGCTTCTCTTTGGGGTTCAGCGCGCGGCCCTCGCGCAGGGCTTGCAGCACGTTGTACAGGCCTGTGAGCGTGAGGTCCTTGGCTGGTTTGGCTGCGACTTGACCGCCAGAGGTCGTCGGACTTGCCCCGGTCTGTGGTTCGCCGGATGGGGCTGGCGCGGCGGGCTCAGACGCGCTGCGCTTTGCGACATCGCCCTCCGCGCCAGCCCCACCCGGCTCAGCCAGCGGTTTTGGTGTGCCAGCGCTGGATTCAGTTGATTCAGAATTTATAGCTGTCAGACTATGTTCCATATGGGCTAGACCCAGTTTTTGCTTGCGAAAACTGTCGATCTGTTCGGCCAGCTGGGCAATGCGCTGGCGCAGCGCGGTGGTCAGGCCGGTGTCGGGTTCGGGGAAGGGGAAGGTTTCAAAGCAGCGGGATTTGTTATAGCGAGGCCGGTCTTCCAACGTGCCACCTTGCGCCAGCGCCCAGGCTTCGTGAACGGGACTGGACAACACGCCGAGGTGAAAGGCATCGCTGGTGGCAATCGCAATCAGCATGTTGTCGGGCAGGATGCTGGCCTCCAGAAACTGGAAGACGCGGTGTTTGGCGGTTTCGACGGTGGCGATGTAGCGGGGCAGGCCAACGAGGGCAGGGCGTAACTCTCGACGTGGTTCACCAAAAATCCACCAGTTGTCGCGGTATGTCGCTCGGTTGTTCTGGTCGCGCTCGGGTTTCACGCGCTCCAGCAGCCACTGGTAAACCGCCGGGTGCTGTGTGCGCAGTTCGTCGGCGGTCATCCCAAAGGCATCGATGACCCCCACGCCGCGCGGGCGGTCGGTCAGGTCACGGCCATTGCGGTAGGCCTTGACGATGGTCGGGTGGCCCAGCGCAGCGGCTTCTTCGGGGGTGACGATGAAGCCCGCGCCGTGCAATTTGACCCCGGGCGATGAGATGCCGCCCATGGCTTGCAGCGCGACGGCGCTGGCCACATTCGCACCCACACTCAAATCTGCATGAATTTGCCCGCGCCGTTCTGCCAGGGTGACGACCACTTCGCCGTCCGGGCCGGGTTGCTCGTTGGTGACCGTCAGCAGCCGCCCCGCGCTGGAACCCGCCAAATGGGGGTCGGAGCCCAAGTTTTGCTGCGCAAAATTGGGATCCGACCCCCATTTGGCTAGCGCCGCTGGTGCGGCCCCGCGTTGTGCCACCGTCATGGCGATCCGAACTGCAGCCCCGTCGGCACTGTCCACCCACGGGTGATCCGGAATCGCAAACACCAGCTCAACCGCGCCAGACGCAGCCTGACCAACGCCATACGCGACAGAACTTCCGCCAGACGCAAACTGTCTCCGGGCGGTTGCTCCCTGACCCCCGTTAGGCGTACCAACAGCGGTGCCAGTGCTGGGGTGGGTGGGGCCGGTGGGGTTGGGGGCCGATTTCTGGGCCTTTGACAGTATGAGGCCCCCGGCCCCACCGGCTCCGCCCGCCCCAGCGCCACCCACAGCACCAGCCCGATCTGCACCCAAAACGCCACCGACAGCACAAGCCTGACCAGCATCCAAATCACCACCAAAAGCCATAGCACTACCTGCAATTCTGGTAAGGGCTACAGCCGAATTAACACCTGAAGAAGCGGGAGAATCAACAGATGAAGCACCCACCGACAAACCGCCGTCCACAGCCGCCTGAACCACCCGCCGGTTAAACGTCTGACGCAAGCTGTTGGTGGTGATCAGCCCCATGCGCTGCACATCACCCGTACCCACCAGCGCCGCTGCCCTTGCCCACCAATACATCACCAAATCTGCCGACTCGGGCACCTGCGGCCAGGCGGCGCGCAAGGCCTGCACATAACCATCCCCCAGCGCCGCACGCATGGTTGACGCACCAATAAACGGCGGGTTGCCCACCACAAAATTCGCCTGCGGCCAGGCGGCCTGCCGCGCCCCAAGGTAGCGCCACTGCGGCACCTGCGCCGCCTCGTCGGGCACCAGCTCGCCAGTGACCGGATGCGTTTTGAATGTTGCACCGTCCCAGCGGCTAAGCAAACGGCCTTGCTCGTCCAGCGCGGGCTCCAAAGCGCTCCAGGCCAGCACCGCGTCGCGGCATTCGATGTTGCGGTAATCGTGCACCACCGGCTCGGCCACGGCGGCGTTGCCCTGGGTACGGATGTGCCACTGCAGGTAGCCAATCCACAGCACCAATTCAGCCAGCGCGGCGGCACGCTCGTTGAGCTCAATGCCGCGCAACTGCTGCAGGTTCACCGTTTCCTGCCCGCCGGTCAGCAGGTCTTGTGTGTCGCCAAAAGCGCCCAACTGGTTCAGCACCTCGCCCTCCAGGCGTTTCAGGTGCTCCAGCGTCACATACAGAAAGTTTCCGCTGCCACAGGCCGGGTCGAGCACGCGCAGGGTGCACAGCCGGTGGTGAAAGGCTTTGATCTGCTGGCTGGCCTCGCGCCACTTGGCGCGCACGGCTGCGGCGTGGCGTTTGGTGGCTTCCTGATCTTCTTCCAGCAGGCGGCGGTCAAAACTGGCGGCGTCGGTGCCGCCTTTGGCAACCGGCGGGTGGGCTTCCAGCTCGGCGGCTTCATGCGCCAGCACCAGCGCGGCGGCCTGGGTGTTGGCCCACTCGGCGCGTAACGGTTCGATCACCGTGGGCAGCACCAGCCGCTCCACATAGGCGCGCGGCGTGTAGTGCGCGCCCAGCGCGTGGCGCTCGGTCGGGTTCAGGGCGCGCTCCAGCAGGGTGCCAAAAATGGCAGGCTCCACGTCGCGCCAGTTGGCGCGGGCTGCGGCAATGAGCAGGTCCACCTGCGCCGGGGTGAGCAGCAGGCTATAGCCGTCGGCGCTGCTGTTTTTGAATAACTTGCCGTTGAAGTGCAGCACCTTTTTGGCCAGCGCGATGCTGAAACCGCCACGGTCCATGTCGGCCCACAGGCTGCGCAGCATGATTTGCAGGGTGGCGGGGTCTTGGCGATGCGTGGTGAGCAGGCCAATGAAAGCGCCTTTGGGCAGCAACTCCACGTCTTCGGCAAACATGCTGAACAAACAGCGGGTGAGGAAGGACGCTACTGTTTCTGGAGCTATCAGCCCTTGATTGGATTGGGCTGGAGGCTGATTTGGCTTGGAACTCTCCAACGACTTGGCGAGCTGGGCCAGCAGCTCGGCCACATCGCGCGTGACGCGGGCGCTGATGCGTGCCGGGTTCAGGCTGTGCGGGTCAAGCCAGATTTGGCGCAGGCGCGCTCGTAACTCGGGCCGGGTGAGGTCGTCGAGGCGGATGCGGTGGCTGCGCGGGTCGGGGAACGGGGTGTAGGTGCCGCCGCTCTGGCTGAATTCGGCATACACCTCGATGACCGTGCCCACATCGACCACCAGCACAAAGGGCGGGCGGCCCTCAAAGGCGGGCAGGGCGCGGGCGTAGTTCTCGGCCTGGCTGCGCGCCAGCAGCAAGCCGTCGTCAAAACGCTTGCTGTGGCTGTTGGCCCGGAGTTTTTTGGATTCGAGGCAAAACGCGCCCTTGCGGTAGCAGTCAATGCGCCCGGCGCTGCTGGAGCCGTCGCCATACTGGAAGGTGACCGGGCGCTCAAACATGTAGCTTTGATCAGGCGTGGGGTGCGGGCGGGGCACGTCCAGCAGGGCGCACAGGTCGATGACAAAACTCTGCGCGGTGGAAAGCTCGCTGGCCGTGGTGCCGCGCCAGCGGGTGATGAAGGCCTGGGCAGGCGCGAGTGAGGGGGAGTCGGTCGGCATGGTGGCGCTGCGCTGGCTGCAAAGCCCGTAGCATGCCAGATTATCTGCAGCGTTCTGCCCACAAAAAAAGCCAGCGCCGAACTCGCATTCGGCACTGGCTGGCTGGGTAGGTGCTTAAGCCTGTTGTGCGGGCTGTCCCTTTTTGCGGCGCGATGCAGCTACCAATCCCACCAGGCCCAGGCCCAGAAGCGCGGCAGTGCCTGGCTCGGGGATATCGGTCGGCACCAAGCGGTCGTCCCATGAGGCGGCCAAACCTGCATCGCTGGTGATGATGCCCGAGAAGTTGACATTCATTTTGAAGTCTTGTCCTTGGGACAACTGTTTACCGGTCGGGGCAGTAAACAGGACTTGCTGATACAACTGATTTGCGGTGTCAAACAAGTTGTAGGTCATGATCCACGAATACCAACTGTCATCCTCATCTTGCACCTGGAACTCATTGATCAAGGTTGAGGACACAGGCGTTTCCAGAATGCCTTTGTAGCCCGATCCTTGTTGACTCTTGTTGATCGTCAACTGAAACGAATTGGCAAAGGTTCCCAAGCCATTGTCGAAGTTGAGAATATTGAAGGCTTGTGGCGTTTCCACGCGGTCAGCCATGGTGAAGCTGCTGTTGTTCCCCTCTGGGCCATTGGTGGTGGCCCAGGTGTTGCCTAGGACATCTGTGCCGGTGACGCTGTCCACGCCCGAACCGCTGCTCCCCGAAAAACTGACTTGCACCGCTTGCGCTGGCAATGCCAGCAAGGCCGCGCTCACAGCCGTGATGGTCAAGGCATATTTACCAATTGATTTTTTCATACTGAACTCTCTGGATTGGATCCAACCAAAAATGACACCGGGCAGCCCATTCCTACAGTTCAACCTGAGCGCCCGGTGCCGGTGTACGTCACAGCTCAGATGTTGACGACCTGAGCTGATTCGCCACGGCATGGTCGCGGCTAACAGCAGGCTTGTATGTGCGTTGGCGAACGCCGCACAAAGATGGCGCAGGTGTGTTCGTTGCCACACGGACAGCTGCTGTGCATGGCCAGACACTGCCACGTTTCCTGTTGAAGAAAAGGTCAGCCATGCCCAGCCGTCAGCCAAAATCCAGCCATCCCACTTGCCCAAACTGTCAGGGTGAACTGCAGCGCGATTGGTTGCGACCCATCGACCGGTTTTTTAGCAATTTTGGGCCGGTGCGCCGATACCGCTGTGATGCTGACTTGTGCCGCTGGGAAGGAAACTTGTCCCCCCTGAGCCTGACTGTGGCGCCATTGAGGTCTGTTAGCCGCGACCACAATGCATGGCAGGGCGTTGCAAAAACCTGAAACCACTGCCGACAGGGCAACAGCCAAGATGGCTTGCCCGATAACCAGCGGGTTGTCTTAACCGGTTAAAACTGTGCTGCCTGCATAGCGGCGACCCAAGTCGGCGGTTGGCAAATGGCCAGGTACCTACACTGGCAGCCCTTTACCGTTGGAAGAGTTGAGTACATTTTGGTCACGCATCCGTTTTTCTCGCAACGCAAAGTGGTGATTTTGCTGGCCACGCTGTGCTGTTTGTTGTGGGGTAGCGCCTACCCTGCCATCAAGAATGGCTACGCGCTGTTTGCCATTGCCGCCGACGATATTCCCTCGAAGATGGTGTTTGCCGGTTACCGCTTCATTGCCGCGGGTGGGTTGCTGCTACTGATGGCGGTGCTGACGCGGCGCCCCATTTTTGGCCTGAGTTGGCACAAATTGCGCCAGATCACCACGCTGGGGCTGACGCAGACCTCGTTGCAATACGTGTTTTTCTACATCGGGCTGGCTTACACCACCGGGGTGAAGGGCTCGATCATGAACGCCACCGGCACCTTTTTCAGCGTGCTGCTGGCGCATTTCATCTACCACAACGACCGGCTGAGCTGGAACAAGGTGCTGGGCTGCGCGGTAGGGTTTGTTGGGGTGATGGTGGTGAACTTCAATGAAAGTTTGCTGGACTTTCACTTCACGCTGCTGGGCGAAGGTTTTGTGGTGATGGCGGCGTTTATCTTGTCTGCGGCGTCGATTTACGGCAAGAAGGTGTCGCAGGACATGGATTCGATCGTGCTTACTGGTTACCAGCTGGCCATTGGCGGCATCGCGCTGACGCTGGGCGGCACCCTTTTTGGTGGCAGCTTGGGAGGCTTCAGCTGGAAAGCCTCGGCGTTGCTGGTTTACCTGGTGTTGTTGTCGTCGGTGGCGTTTGCCTTGTGGACGATTCTGCTCAAGTACAACCGGGTCGGGCTGGTGACCATCTTCAACTTTTTGATCCCGATTTTTGGCGCCCTGCTGTCTGCCGCTTTCCTGGGCGAGAGCATTCTGGAGTGGAAGAACGTGCTGGCGCTGGTATTGGTGTGCGGCGGGATTTTTCTGGTGACCAAAGAAAGCCGGGGCTGAGCCGGTCTAACGCCCGCGCAGAAACAGCGCGTCCAGCTCTTTCAAACTGATCTGCCGCCAAGTGGGGCGGCCGTGGTTGCACTGGTCGCTGCGGTCGGTGGCTTCCATCTGGCGTAACAAACCGTTCATTTCTTCCAGCGTCAGGCGGCGGTTGGCGCGCACCGCGCCGTGGCAGGCCATGGTGGCGAGCAACTCGTTGTGGGCGCGCGCGATGACACCACTGGCGTCGTGTTGCGCCAGTTCGGCCAGCACGCTGCGCGCCAGTTCGACCGCGTCGCCCTGCGCCAGTGTGGTCGGCACGGCGCGCACAGCCAGGGTTTTGGCAGAAAACGGGGTGATCTCCAGGCCCAGGGTTTCCAGCGTGGCGGCGTGTACCTCGGCGGTGGCGACTTCGGCGGGTGTGGCGGCAAAAGTGGCGGGGATCAGCAAGGGCTGGCTGCGCAGGTGGGGCAGGGCGCTGGCGTGCGCTTCGGTGCGGGCGGCCGGTGATGCGTTGTCCGGGCCGTTGGGTGCTGCGGTGGCCGCGCCGCTGTGAGTGGCCCATTGCGTTTTGAGGCGTTCGTAGACGATGCGTTCGTGTGCGGCGTGCATGTCCACAATCACCAGGCCCTGGGCGTTTTCGGCCAGGATGTAGACGCCTTGCAGCTGTGCCAGCGCGCGGCCCAGCGGCCAGATCGGGGCGTCGTTTTGCTGCTGGTCCGGGGTGGTGGTCTGCCTTGGCCAGGCATCCGACGGATTGGCTACCGGGGCTGTATCTGCCGCAGTGCGCTCAGGCACTGGCCCCCACAACGCACCCAAGTCACTCACCTTGTGACCAACGGGTGATTCAAAAGTCATAGCTCTTTGCCCTCGCTGTATGGGGGCTGGAGGCTGATTTGGCATATAAACCGGCGGATGATCTGTGGCGGGCCATGCCGACGCGTCAGGCGCTTGCCAGGAACCCGCAGCCGCAGGCCCGCCAGCACTTGCCTGACCGGATCGCGGCACCGCCAGCGCCTGGTCCACCGCGCGGCGCACGGCCTGGTGCACGTCGCGGCTGTCCCTGAAACGTACCTCGATCTTGGTCGGGTGCACATTCACGTCAACGCGGGTCGGGTCCATCTCGATGTACAGCGCGTACACCGGCTGGCGCTGGCCGTGCAACACGTCTTCGTAGGCGCTGCGGGCGGCGTGGGTCACCACCTTGTCGCGCACAAAGCGACCGTTGACGTAACAAAACTGCTGGTCGGCACGGCTGCGCGCAGCGTCTGGAATACCGGCACGGCCCCAGACTTTGATCACCGGCCCGCCCTCATGCTGGCCCGGCGTTTGGCCGCGCGAGAAATCGACCCACACCGACTGCGACACAAAGTCGCTGCCCAGCACATCGGCCAGGCGTTGCTCCAGTGCGGTCAGGCTGCGTAACTCACCACAGCGGCGCCATTGCTCCACCAGTTTGCCCTCGTGCCAGATGGCAAAACCCACATCCGGGCGGGCCAGCGCGTGGCGGCGTACCGCTTCGACGCAATGCGCGAGTTCGGTGGCGTCGGTTTTCAGGAACTTGCGTCGCGCGGGGGTGCTGAAAAACAGCTCTTTGACCTCGACCGTGGTGCCCACGGCACGTGCCACGGGTTTGAGTTCACCCGTTTGCCCTTCCAGAAGATAAGCATGATTTTGGCCGCCAGCCCTTGACAGGACTGCGCAGTCAGCTATTGAATTGATGGCGGCCAACGCCTCGCCCCTGAAGCCCATGGTGCCGACAGATTCCAGATCCGCCAGGCTGCCGATCTTGTTGGTGGCGTGGCGCTTGAGCGCAATCGGCAATTCATCAGGCAGGATGCCGCAACCATCGTCTTCCACACTGATCAGCCGCACACCGCCTGCCAGCAGGCGCACGGTGACCTGGCTGGCACCGGCGTCCAGCGCGTTGTCGACCAGTTCACGCACGACAGACGCCGGGCGCTCCACCACCTCGCCAGCGGCAATCTGGCTGATCAGTTCGTCGGGCAGTTCGCGGATCGGGCGGCGGGGGGAGGGCGCGTCACTCATGCGCGGCGGCCACGGCGCTGCGCTGGCTAGCCGTGCTCTCCAGCCGCTCGGCCAGCCATACCTTGATGACAGATTGGCGCGTTACACCAAGTTTGCTGGCCTCACGGTCGAGTGACTCGACCATCCAGGTCGGGAAATCTACGTTTACCCGCTTTTGCATCAGCGCTACCCGGCGTGCTTTGGAAACATCCAAGGCAGCGCTGATGTCTTCGCCATCATCGAACTGTTGGTCAAAAGTCGTGGTTTTCATAAAGGGCTACCTCCTCGGTTCGGGACCTGCGCACGGAAATCAATCGGATTCTGCCTTCCCGGTACGTGACGATGGCCGACCAGTGCTTGCCATCGACCAGTCCGATCATCAGGAAGCGAGGTTCTTCCTGGGTTTTCGCGGGCACTTCCAACAGCTGCGGGTCGCGCCAAAGGCCTTGCGCCGCTTCAAAATTGATGCCGTGCTTCAAAAAATTGGATTCGCTTTTGTTTGGGTCAAACTCAAAAACGTGCATGGTATAAAAATTATACTAATCTGTGCTGATCCGTTTCAATGCTGCGCTGGATTGCGCCCAAAGACGTGGCAGAGCAGAACAACCCAGTTTCAGATGTGGCATGCAGCCACGCCGTTTTATCCCCAGGACCGGGTCAGCAACTCGTCCAGCCCGTATGCGCAGGGATAATCTCCCCCCATGGACATCATCATGACCCTCATTGACTTCATCCTGCACGTGGACAAACACTTGGAGGTGTTTGTGCAAACCTACGGTGCCTGGGTGTACGCGCTGCTGTTCTTGATCATCTTCGTTGAAACCGGCGTGGTGGTGATGCCGTTTTTGCCAGGCGACTCTTTGCTGTTTGTGGTGGGAGCCATGTGCGGCGTGGGGCTGATGAGCTACCCGCTGACGGTGGGTCTGCTGCTGGCGGCGGCCATTCTGGGCAACCAGTCCAACTACATGATCGGGCGCTACTTTGGCCCCAAGGTGTTTGGCTGGGAAGACTCGCGCTGGTTCAACAAGAAGGCGTTCAACCAGGCGCACGCGTTTTACGAAAAGTATGGCGGCATCACTATTGTGGCGGCGCGTTTCATGCCGTTTTTGCGCACCTTTGCGCCGTTTGTGGCCGGCGTGGCGCAGATGACCCGCAGCAAGTTCACCTTTTACGACGTGCTGGGCGGCACGTTATGGGTGGGTGGCATCATCACCGTGGGTTATTTCTTTGGCAACCTGCCCTGGGTCAAAGAGAACCTGGACAAGATCATCTGGGCGATGATTCTGGTGCCGGGCCTGTTTGTGTTGGTGGGTGCCTGGCGCGCACGCCACAAGCCCGCCTGACGCTGCCCAGGTTGACGGCGCTTTTTGACCATGCCACTTCGCCGCCACAAGCCTGACGCGCATGTGCAGTGGCTGCGCCAGGAGGCTGGCTGGGTGCTGCAGTTGCGCCACGACTGGCGCGGCTTTGCCCCTGATGGGGCCCAGGCGGCACCGGCTGAGGTGGTGCAGGGCGTGGTTCGGCTGGATGTGGGGCAGTTGACCGGCTGGGACGCCAACCTGGCGCCCTCCCTTTGGGCCTTGCTGGCGCCATTGGCGCAACGCGGCCTGGCGCTCGACCTGAGCGCGCTGCCCGCCGCGGTACGGGCGCCCTTGCTCTTGGCCGTGCAGGCTCAGGGCCACCCGTTGGAAGCCAGGCCAATGCGCAGCGAGGCTGGCACCAGCCTGTTCAGCACGATGGTGGACAGCCTGCGCTGGTCTGAGTTGCGCACCACGCTGGCCTTTGTGGGTGAGTTGCTGCTGGCCGTGGGCCGCCTTGGCCAGCGGCCCAGGGTGTTTCGCTGGACCGACTTGCTGCACCAGATGGACGAGATGGGCCCGCGAAGCCTGCCCATCGTGGCCCTGACCACCTTCCTGGTGGGCTTGATGCTGGCTTACATGAGCGGTGCACAGCTCGACCGCATTGGCGCACCGAACCTGATTGCCGACGTGGTCACGGTGGGCATGGTGCGCGAGATGGCTGCGTTGATGACCGGGGTGATTCTGGCCGGGCGCATTGGCGGCGCCATTGCCGCCGAAATCGGCACCATGACGGTGAACGAAGAGGTGGACGCCCTGCGCGCACTGGGCATCGACCCGATGGTGCATCTGGCGCTGCCCCGGCTGTTTGGCATGTTGCTCACCGCGCCTTTTTTGATTGCGTTTGCCATGGTGGTGGGGGTGCTGGCGGGCCTGCCCGCGGTGACGCTGGTGTATGGCGTGACGGTGCCTGACTATCTGCACAAGTCGCTGTTGGCGCTGAACTGGACGCACCTGTGGATTGGCCTGTTCAAGGGCACCATGTACACCCTGCTGGTGGTTATCGCCGGTTGCCGCGAAGGCTTTTATGCCGGGCACAACGCCCAGGCCATTGGCCTGGCCACCACCCGGGCGGTGGTCAAGGCGCTGGTGTGGATGGTGACGGCGGCTTGCGCCAGCACCGTGGTGTTTCAAAGCCTGGGACTTTGATGAAGACGCTATTGCGCATCGAAGGCTTGAGCATGGGCTGGGGTGAGCGGGTGATTGCGCGCGACCTGAGTTTTGCGGTGCAGCGTGGCGAGATCTTTGTCATCATGGGCGCCAGCGGTTGTGGCAAAAGCACCCTGATGCGCCACTTGGTGGGGCTGGAGCAACCAGCGCAAGGCCACGTGTGGTTTGAAGGCACGGATCTGCACCAGGGCGACCCGCTGGCACTGGCTGAGCTGCGCCGCCGCTTTGGCGTGATGTTTCAGGCTGGCGCGTTGTGGAGTTCGATGACGGTGGGCGACAATTTGATGCTGCCGCTGCGTCTGTTCTCGCACTTGAGCAAACGGGCCATGCTGCAGATGGCTGAATTCCGGCTGGCGCTGGTGGGCTTGCAGGGCAGCTTTCACGCCATGCCGGCCACGCTCAGTGGTGGCATGATCAAGCGTGTGGCCATTGCACGCTCGCTGATGCTCAACCCCGATGTGTTGTGCCTGGACGAGCCAGCCTCTGGCCTGGACCCGGTGAACGCGGCGCGGCTCGATGAGCTGATTTTGGCGCTGCGCGAACACCTGGGCACCACGGTGATTCTGGTGACGCATTCGGTAGAGAGCATATTTACAGTGGCTGACCGGGCCTTATATTTGGATGACCAACTCAGAACCATGACCGCCCTTGACACCCCATCCGCGTTGCTGGCCCACGGCCCCGAGCGTGTGCGTGAATTTTTGCAGCACGCGCCACAACACCTATGAACACCAGCTCGCGCGCTTTTCGTGTCGGCCTGTTTGTGGTGCTGGGCATCGCCTTGCTGGTGACTGCTGTTGCTTTTGTGCTGGGCGGGCAGCTGTTGACCAGTCGCGAGCCAGTGCTGATGCGCTTCAGCGGCTCGGTGTACGGGCTCAAACTGGGTTCGCCGGTGGTGTTTCGCGGCGTGACCATCGGTGCCGTCACCGACATTGGTTTGGCGCACAACAGCCAGGCGGACCGCATCGAGATCCCGGTAGCTGCCATGTTGAACCGCGCGGCGGTGCTGCAGCTCGTGCCCGGTCAGCCCAACGCCCTGCAGGCGCTGACTGAGCTGATCAACCGCGGCCTGAGTGCCCGCCTGGCCAACCAGAGCCTGCTCACCGGCCAGCTGTATGTGGACCTGGATTTGCGTCCCGGCGTGGCCAGGCCCAGCCCGGGCGCCAACGCCAACGGTGTGCCCGACATTCCCACCTTGCCCAGCACCTCGCAGGCACTGCAGGCGCAGCTGGAGGCGGTCGACCTTAAGGCCGTGTTGCAGGACGTGGCAGCCATCGCCCAGGCCACACGCCAGATATTGCAAGACCCGCAGCTTAAATCCACCCTGGCTAATGCGGCCCAGCTCAGTGCCGATCTGCGCACGTTGGCGCAGACGGTGCAGCGCGAGGTGAAACCCCTGTCAACCGCCACCCAGGCCACGCTGGCGCAAGCCGGCATCGCCGCCACCGCGCTGGCCCAAACCGCCGAGCGCCTGGCGCAGGTGGCGCAGCGGCTCGATTCCACGCTGGCCCCTGATTCGCCGCTGGTGCAAAGCTTTCAGCGCACAGCCGCTGAGCTGACCCAAACCGCCCGTGCCTTGCGCCACAGCGCCGGAGACGACAGCGAACTGGTGCAAAACCTCAACCGCGCCGCCAGCGATGTGGCCCGCGCCGCGCGCCAGATGGGCGACCTGGCCGAGTTGCTGGAACGCCAGCCCGATTCGCTGCTGCGCGGTCGGGTCGTTGCACCGTGAGCTGGGTCGGACCGTCGTCATTCACCTTTATCGGATGCGTTTGATGAACCTCTCCTTATTGAAAAACCATCTTGTCACGAGCGCGGCGCAAAGGCTCAAACCGGCCCTCGGTCGCTGCCTGGTTGCGCTGACGCTGACCACACTGGCCGCCTGCGCCAGCCGCGCCCCGGAGCCGACGCTGTACCTGCTACGCAGCGATCCGCCGCCGGGCGTTCAGGTGCCGGCAAGTGTGTCGCATGTGGCCTCAGACGCTAGACACGCCTGGCAATTGATGTTGCCGGTGCGTGTGCCCGCCTACCTGGACCGCACGGCGCTGCTGCTGCCCCAGGGCGCCAACGGCGTGCAGCCATCGTCCACCCGGCGCTGGGCCGAGCCGCTGGCCAACAGCGTGCCGCGTGTGCTGGCGCAGGATTTGAACGCGCTGCTGGGCGAAGGCGCTGTCTGGACTTCACCGCTGCCCCCCAGCGTGGTGGTGCAAGGCCAGTTGCGCGTGGAACTGCTGGCGTTTGATGTGGCCGCCAATGGTGAGGCCGTCACGCTCAAGGCGCGCTGGACAACCGCTGGCGCAACCGCCGCCGCCCGCCAGCACCTGCGCAGCTTCACCGTGCCCAGTGCCACGCCAGAAACTGATGGTCTGGTGGGCGCGCACCGGCTGGCACTGTGGCAGTTGGCGCAAGCCATTGCGGCCACGCTGGAGTGATGGTTTGAGACGTTTTTGGGCGTTTGCTGTAAGAATTTCGTGCCTGGCGCGACTCATCAGCAACCCTGGAGCGCCATGAAAACCAACAAACTCATTCTGCTCGCCGTTGTGCTGGCGGCCATTGCGGCTTTTTTTGCCCTGGACCTGGGGCGCTATCTGAGCCTGGACTACCTGCAGCAAAGCCATTCGCGCTTCACTGACCTGTACCAGCGCCAGCCGTTGACTGTGGCGGCGGCCTATTTTGTGATGTATGTGCTGGTCACAGCGCTCTCGATTCCTGGTGCCACCATCATCACGCTGGCTGGTGGGGCCATTTTCGGGCTCGGCTGGGGGCTGCTGATCGTCTCCTTTGCGTCGAGCCTGGGCGCCACACTGGCGTTTTTGACGGCGCGTTTTGTGCTGCGCGACAGTGTCGAGGCGCGTTTTGGCCAGCGGCTCAAGGACATCAACCAGGGGCTTGACAAAGACGGCGCGTTTTACCTGTTCACCCTGCGGCTGGTGCCGATCGTGCCGTTTTTTGTCATCAACCTGGCCATGGGGCTGACCAAGATGCGCGTGGGCGTGTTTTACATCGTCAGCCAGTTGGGCATGCTGGCGGGCACGGCGGTGTATGTGAATGCGGGCACGCAGTTGTCGCAGCTCACCTCGTTGCAAGGCATCTTGAGCCCGGGACTGCTCGGCTCGTTTGTGTTGCTGGGGGTGTTCCCGCTGCTGGCGCGCAAAGTGATTGCGCTGGTCAAAAAGCGCCAGGTGTATGCGCGCTGGTCCGCCGTGCGGCCCAACACGTTTGACCGCAATCTGGTGGTGATTGGTGCCGGTGCGGGCGGGCTGGTGTCAGCCTACATTGCTGCGGCGGTGAAGGCCAAAGTGACGCTGGTGGAAGCGCACAAGATGGGTGGTGACTGCCTCAACTACGGCTGCGTGCCGAGCAAGGCGTTGATCAAAAGCGCCAAACTGGCGCACCAGATGCAGCACGCTGATCGCTATGGTTTGGAGAGCTACTCGCCTTTATCAGATAAGGGCCAGAGGCCAATTTCATTTAAAAGTGTGATGGCGCGGGTGCACGCGGTGATTGCCGCCATAACGCCGCACGACAGCATTGAGCGCTACACCAGCCTGGGTGTGGAGGTGCTGCAAGGCTACGCCAAAATCATCAACCCGTGGACGGTGGAAATTGCGATAAAGGATGGCGGCAAGCAGGTGCTGACCACCCGCAACATCGTCATTGCCGCCGGGGCCCGGCCCTTTGTGCCGCCGCTGCCGGGCCTGGCCGAGGTGGGTTATGTCACCAGCGACACGTTGTGGGAACGCTTCGCCCAGCTGGATGAGGTGCCCAAACGTCTGGTGGTGTTGGGTGGCGGGCCGATTGGCTGCGAACTGGCGCAAAGTTTTGCGCGACTGGGCTCAGCGGTGACGCAGGTCGAGATGGCTCCACGCCTGATGATGCGTGAAGACCTGGAAGTGTCGGGTTTGGTGGCAGACGCCTTGCGCGCCGATGGAGTGCAGGTGCTCACCAGTCACAAGGCGCTGCGGGTGGAGAAAAGACCCGCCCGTGTCAATGCCGCTTTCGCTGCCAACACCGGGGCGACCGGTTTTTCCGCTGCTCCATCTGGCGCGTTGCCGAATGCCGAAGCGATCCAGCCAGTACCGGTGCCCGGCGGTGTGCTGGTGGTGGAACACCAGGGCGCCGAATTGCGCATTGAATTCGACCAGCTGTTATGCGCCGTAGGCCGAGTGGCGCGCCTCACCGGTTACGGGCTGGAAGACATCGGCATCCCGGTGGGTAAAACCGTGGAAATCAACGAGTATCTGCAAACCATTTACCCGAACATCTACGCCGTGGGTGACGTGGCCGGGCCGTTTCAGTTCACCCACACCGCCGCGCATCAGGCCTGGTATGCCGCAGTCAACGCGTTGTTTGGCGACCTCAAATCGTTCAAGGCCGACTATTCGGTGATCCCCTGGGCCACGTTTACCGACCCCGAAGTGGCGCGTGTCGGCCTGAACGAGCAGGACGCGCTGGCGCAGGGTGTGGCCTTTGAGGTCACCCGATACGGGATTGACGACCTCGACCGGGCCATTGCCGACAGCGAGGCGCATGGTTTTGTCAAAGTGCTCACCGTGCCCGGCAAGGACCGCATTCTGGGCGTGACCATCGTCGGCACCCACGCGGGTGATTTGCTGGCCGAATACGTGCTGGCCATGAAACACGGCCTGGGCTTGAACAAGATTCTGGGCACCATCCACACCTACCCCACGCTGTCCGAGGCCAACAAATATGCCGCCGGTGAGTGGAAGCGCGCGCACCAACCCAAGCGCTTGCTGGAATGGGTGCGCAAATACCACGACTGGAAGCGAGGCTGATGCCATGACGATTTTGATGACGCTATCACAAGCCCCCAAAGCAAACCTGAATGCGCCAAACCGGTTGGCCGCTCGTCGCAACTTGCTAAAAATAATAGCTATTAGCCCTTTATTTATAAGGGCTGGAGCCGTATTTTCTCAAAATTCCCCCGCCTTTGACCATCAATACACTGCCTTCGAAACACTGCTGAAACAGCATGTGCGCTGGCTGCCAGACCAGAAACAATCACGCGTGGACTATGCAGGCATGATCAAACAAGGCGCGGCTTTGCAGAAAGTGCTGGCAGGCTGGTCGGCGGTGACGCCGGCGCAGTTTGCCGCCTTCAGCCGTGAGCAGCGCATGGCCTTCTTGATCAATACCTACAACGGCTTCACGCTGGCGCTGATCCTCGCCCGCTTCCCGGATCTGAAATCCATCAAGGACCTGGGTTCGGTGTTCAAGTCGCCTTGGAAAGCCAAATTTTTCACCCTGCTGGGCGAGCCTCGGCACCTGGACTGGATCGAACGCGAGCAGCTGCGCCCGCTGTACAACGACCCGCGTGTGCACGCCGCCGTTAACTGCGCCAGCATTGGCTGCCCGGCGCTGCGCCCAGAGGCCTGCACCGCGGAGAAGCTGGAGGCGCAGCTGGCCGACGGCATGCAGCGTTTCATGGCTGACCGCAGCCGCAACCGCTTCAATGTGGCCAGTGGCAAGGCCGAAGTCAGCGCCATCTTCAAATGGTTTCGCGAAGATTTTGAGAAAGGCCACGGCGGCTTTTCCCGGCTGGAAGACCTGCTGGCAATCTACGCCGACCAGCTGGCCGACGACGCACCCAGCCGCGCCAAGCTGCGCAGCAAGACAATCGACATCACTTTTCTCGACTACGACTGGACCCTGAACGCTGCATGAGCACACTGGTTTTATTCAACTACGACTGGGATCAGGTCGGTTTTGCGCGCAACGCGCCCGCCTATCCGTTTGACACCGCAGGTTTCGACCTGTTCAGCTTTCCCAGCAACGCGCAGCTGGTGGGTTTTGATTTACAGCGCTTTGTGGACCGCCTGGCGAGCAAAGCCAAACGTCACGGCTGGACGGCGGTCGCTTCCAACCACGAGCAGTTTGGCGCGCTGGCCGCTGCGTTGCTGGCCGAGCGTATGGGCTGGCCGGGCACACCGGTGGCGGCAGTGCTGGCCTGCCAGCACAAGCGGTATGCGCGGCAGATGCTGGCCGACATTTGCCCCGAAGCCAATTGCGCCTTTGCAGCGCTAGACGCCGCCTATGGCGCCCCGGTGCCTGATGGCTTGCAGTACCCGGCGTTTGTCAAGCCGATCAAAGCCGCGTTTTCGGTGCTGGCGCGCACGGTGGCCAATCGCGCCGAGTTGCACGCCCACACCCGCTTTGGCTTTTGGGAGCTGTGGGTGATCCGGCACCTGGTGGAGCCGTTTGAGCGCATCTCGCAAGCGCGCCTGCCGCAAGCCGGTAGCGCGCACCGCCTGCTGCTCGAAGAGCCGGTGAACGGCGCTCAGTACAACCTGGACGGCTATGTGTTTGAGAGCGATGTGCGCCTGCTGGGCGTGGTGGACGCCATCCATTACCCCGGCACGCAGGCGTTCATGCGCTTTGAAGTCCCGAGCCGCTTGAGTACCGCGCTGCAAGCGCGCGCGCTGGACGTGGCGCGGCGCTTTTTGACCCATGTGGGCTTTACCCACGGCCTGTTCAACATGGAGTTTTTTTACGATGAAGCCACTGACCGGCTCACCGTGATCGAATTCAACCCGCGCATGGCGGCCCAGTTTTCTGACCTGTATTTGCGTGTGCGCGGCATTGACCTGCACCACTACGCACTGGCGCTGGCGCATGGCCAGGACCCGGCCACGTTGCCCCTGGCGGTGCCCAGCGCCGGTGCGGCGGCGAGTTTTGTTTACCGCAGTTTTTCGCCTGAGGCGCGGGTTAGCCAGCCCACCGCGGCGCAAAAAAGCGCTTTGCTGGCGGCTTTTCCGGATGCCTTGTTGTTCGAGTTTCCCAAAACTCCCAGCCAGATGGCGCGTGATTTCAAGTGGCTGGGCAGCTACCGCTACGGCATCGTGCACCAGGCGGCAAGCGACGCTGCAGCGCTGCAGCGCGACTGCGAACACGCCAGCCGCCTGCTCGGCTGGCCCGCGCCGTATGCCGACAAGCCGTCAGCGGTGCCAGACCTGCCGATGGGCAAGCCGGTAGTGACGCTGGCTGACAGCGCGCCAAGTGTTCCTCAGGGTAGCGGTCAAGGCCATGGCCTCAGCAATGGGCAGAGCAGCGGTCAAAGCAACAGTCAAAGCAGCGGGCTTTTGGCGCTGACCAGCGAGTCTTGAGGCGTTTTTTGCTAACCTTGCCCCCAGTTTTTCAACCGTTTTTTCAGGAGAGTCCCCTATGAACCTTATGTCCTGGTTGCGCCGCGCAGCCGCTGTGGCGCTGCTCACCTCACTGGTGGGCTGCGGCGCCATGATGGCGCAAAACCCGTCGGGCAACTACCGTCCGGTCAACGCCGTGGCCGACGACCCCGAGGCGCGCCTGCTGCTCAAGGGTGCCGATGTCACCGCCTATTTCACCGAAGGTAAATACGTGCAAGGCAGCCCGCAGTTTCGCAGCAGCTTTGAGGGCGTGGACTTCCGGTTCGCTAGCGCCGATGCCAAAGCGCTGTTTGATCAGGCACCCGTCAAATACCTGCCGCAATACGGCGGCTACTGCGCCAACGGGCTGGTCTATGGCATCCCCTGGGGCGGGGACGCCAACACCTGGAAACTGATCGACGGCAAGCTCTACATCTTTGGCGGGCAGATGTCCAAAGACGCTTTTGAGCTGGACGAAAAGACCAACCTGGCGCTGGCCGACAAATACTGGAACGAGGAAGCCAAAGGCAGCAACAGCCACCTGCAGCGTCTCAAACGCATGGTGTTTCGCGTGCCGCATTACAAAAGCAGTGACGAGATCGCCAAACTGGTCGCCGCCGCCAAGGCTAAACCCTGATGGGCAGGCTGGCCGACGTGATCGGTCAAATCGGCCTCCAGCCCTTATAAAATAAGGGCGAGTAGCTATTAAATTCATGAACCGTCGCGGGTCACTGGCTATTTTGGGCTGCGGCGCGGCTGCGGCTTTGGGCGCCTGCTCACTGAAACCGGGGGAGCAGCAGGGTGGCCAAGCCAGCCAAGGCCACCCCGCAGATGCCGACACACCAAGCCAGGTCAGTACTGGGCAAAGTTATCCGCTGGCATGGGTATTGAGCTCAGGCGGGCCGCGTGGTTTTGTGCATGTGGGCGTGCTCAAGGCGCTGCATGAACTGGGTCTTCAACCTGATCTGGTGCTGGGCAGCTCGGTCGGGGCGTTGGTCGGGGCCTTGTATGCAGCGGGCATGCCGGTGGCGGACATGGAAACGCTGGCCCTGGAAGCCAGCGTCAGCGGCCTGTTTCGGCTGAACTTGCGCGGCCAGGGCTGGATCAGTGTCGGCGGCGTGGCTGACATGGTCAACGACGCGGCCGGTGGGCGGCGCCTGCAGCACTTTCCCACGCCGTTTGCTGCGGTGGCGCTGGCTCAGCAGAGCAACACGCTCATGGCTTTCAACTGGGGCGACGCCGGGCTGGCCGTGCAGGCTGCCTGCAGCATTGAAGGCCAACTGGCCCCGGTGCTGATTCGTGGCCAGGCTTACCTGGATGCAGACCGCCTCAGTCCGATGCCGGTGCGCCTGGCCAAACGCCTGGGCGCGCAGCGTGTGCTGGCCATCGACGCCTCGGCGTATGAAGACCAGGCCCCTCCGGGGGCCGAGGCCTACCGCGCTTCAGACCTGCGCAAACGTCAGCTCACCCAGGCCGATGCGGTGTTTGCTGATCTGGTGCTGCACCCCGCGTTTGGCTACTACACCGGCGTCAGCCGCGAATACCGCGAGCGCACGATTGACGCCGGTTACCGGCAAACGCTTTTGCAGGCCCAGGCCCTGCGCCAATTGCATGGGTTGTCATGAGTCTTGAATTTTTGCAGGGTGCGCAAGAGGCGTTTCTGGCTTGGTACGCGGCTTACCCGGTGCTGGTCGGGTTGGGCTATTTTGGTGTGTTCACCCTGATGACCGCGCTGTGCCTGCCGGGCGCGACGCCGCTGCTGCTGCTCGGCGGGGCCAGTTTTGGGCTGGCCTGGGGCAGCGTGCTGGCTACGCTGGCCTCCACCACCGGGGCCAGCCTGACCATGCTGGCGGCTCGCCACCTGATGCGTCAGCGGGTCGAGTCGCGCTTTGCAGAGCGCCTGCAGCGGCTCAACCAGGGCCTGCAGCGCCGGGGGCCGCTGTACCTGCTGTCGCTGCGGCTGCTGCCGGTGATACCGTTTGTGCCGCTGAACCTGGCCAGCGGCCTGACCCGGCTGCCGCTGTGGACGTTTTTCTGGGTCAGCGCCCTGGGCATGTTGCCCGGTACCGTGCTGTATGTGCTGGCTGGCACCCAGGTGCACCGGGTGGCTGATCTGGCAGGCTGGTGGTCAGCCAGCGGGCTGGCGGGTTTTTTTGATTGATGTGGTTCAGCGAACGTTCAAGCTGAATCACTTCAAGACACACAACCCCGCTGCGCCATGCTGCACAGCCTTGGTAACCAGACGCGCATCGAAGGTCGCCAATTGGCCGCCGTTCGCGCAGGCCAAGGCCAGCAAGTAGCTGTCGGTCAATTGTCCTGAGCTTTGCAGCAGTGTGGCGTTCACGTGTTGTGGATCATGCAAGCTGATGTCGTCTGGCCAGAAAACGTGGCCAGGCAGTGCGCGCAAGCCAGCCATCAAAGGCGCGACGGCCGAAGGATTGCCGGGGGAATTCGGGTAACGCGGGTGCCCCACGATCCGCAGCACGCCGTTTTCAGTCAAGGGACAGGTGGCCCAAGCGTGATGCCCGGTAGCGGCGAACCAGGCGTGTGCTGCGTCGTGCTGAACATGCGCCGGGTCGATCAACGCAATCAACACGTTGACATCCAGCAAATAGGTGGTCATGGCAATTCATCGCGCAGTTGGTTGACCAATTCTGGCGTGATGGCGATATTGGCGGTGCGCGGGGTCAGCAGCGGCACACCATTGCGTACCCGAGCGGGCTGCGCACCAGCGGCCAGTGCCTGACGTGCCAGCGCCGACAAAATGGTGCCAACGCTTTGCCGTTGGGCAGCCGCCAGATCTTTCACAGCAGAAAAAACGTCGTCGTCAATGGCCAAAGTCGTTCGCATGGCAAGACCTCCGGGCAGTCAAATGGGTGTGGCTGGCCATGATACAAGACGCGGTTTATGCCTGAGGCAGCCCCGCCATCTCAACCACCTCACGCCACGCAGCCAGTTTGCGCTCAAACGTCCAGCTGGCGTTGGCCGGGCTGGTGGAGGGCAGGCGCAGCACCGGCAGGCCCAGCGCGCGGGTGTGGTGCGCGTGGCGAAAGCTTTCGCCGCCGTTGTGGGCAATCACCCGCAGCTGCGGGCAAGACCGGGCCAGCGCGGCCAGATCATTGACCTGAGCGTGCTCGATGGCGCTGTCCAGACTGCCCTGGCGTTGGCAGGACGCGTACACGTCCCACAGGCCGATGCCGTGGCCGAGCAGCGCATTGATGCGTTTTTCATAGCTGTCAGCCCTTATATTCAAAGGGCTGGCGGGCCAAATGGCTTGAAGAATTTTCCAGAAGGCATTTTGCGGGTGGGCGTAATATTGCTGGTGCGCCAGCGAGGACACGCCGGGGAAGCTGCCCAGCACCAGCAGCCGGGTGTGGTTGGCAACGATGGGTGCCAGGCCGGTCAGTTGCAACGGCTCGGTCATGCCCCGGTTTTCAAGAACAGGTCGCGGTCAGGCGCAAAGTTGGCGTGTAGCGGCATCAGCGCGCCGCCCAGGGCGCGGGCGTCTGGCCCCACATCGCCGGCAATCACGTTGGCGCTCCACAAGCCTTCCCAGCTGTAGCGCGCAAGGGCGTCCTGGGTGGCGGCGATCAGTTGGGCCAGCAGCTCACGGCTGAACGAGCCGTCCATCACCACCGCGTCAATGTCCAGGAAGGCGGTGCCGCTGATGACCGTGTGCGCCAGCGCGTTGGCGGCGCGTTCCACCCAGCCGCGTGTTTCCTGCGCATACGGCGGGGTCAAGGCACGCTCGTCATAAGCGGCGTGCGGGTCGAGCTGTCGCGCCATCAAGCGCTGCTCCAGCTCCCACAGCGAGGCATGGCTGATCAACTGGTCGGGCGCGGATCGGCCTGTGGCCAGGCCCATGGGCAGCGAGGCCACCGCGCCCGAGTTGCCGTGCACACCGCCGTGCAAATGTGAGTTGATGACCAAGCCGCCGCCCACAAAGGTGTCGACAAACAGGTACAAAAAGTTCTTCAGGTCGCGCCCGCGCCCGGCCACCAGTTCAGCCACGCAGGCCGCTGAGGTGTCTTTGGCATAACTCACCGGCACCTCGGTCATGGCCTGCACCTGGGCGCGCAGGTCGATCTGGTTCCAGGCTTCGGACTGCGCTTGTGACAAGCCCAGCATGCGGTGCCAGCCGCCCATCTGAAACGGTGCAGCCAGGCCAATGCCCACCAGCCGGTCTTTGAGCGGCCCGAGCGAGTCATGCATGGTCTGCATGTTTTCGGCTATGGTGGGCAGCAGGGTGCTGATGTCGGGAAACGCGTAGTCCAGGCTGTGGCGCTGGCGCACCTGGCCGGTGAAATCGACCAACAGCCAATCGGCACTGCGCCGACCGATCTTGATGCCCAGGGAAAACGCGCCGTCCGGGTTGAGTGCCAGCGGTATGGACGGCTGGCCGATGCGCCCGCGCACGCGGCTTTGTTTGACGACCAGGTCATCGTCTTCCAGCCGGGTGGTGATCAGACCAATGGTCTGCGCCGTGAGGCCGGTCAGGCGCGCAATGTCGGCCTTGGGCAGGCTGCCGTTGAGGCGGATCGCCTGCAGCACCACCCGCTCGTTGAATTGGCGCATGCCCACATGGTTGGAGCCGCGCGGGCGCAGCAGGGCAGGGGGCTCAGTAGGGGCGGGCTTGGGCGGTGTCATGGCCTCAGATTTTCGCCGATGACTCCTTTTCGCAAGATGAAATTGCCAAAAGGTTGCAGCTCGCCGGTAATGACAATCGCGTAAGCGGCCCGGGCGCGGTCATAAAAAGCATAGCGTTCGATGCGCTCGGCGCTTTGGTTGGGCAGCAATTCGGGGCCGAGGGCGTCGATCACTTCACGCTGCAGCTCTGAGCGGTAGCTGACCGGTTGGTCGCTGACACCCATGAAGCCCACCGGGTGGGTCACATCCGCGGCCAGCGGCATCAGCGCAGTCACGGCCTGCACCACCTGCAGCAGGGAGGTGCCAGGCAGGCGGATCACCGGTTTGCCCGCCGCGATGCTCATGGCGGTGAAGTTGGCGTCGGCCAGCACCAGGGCCTCGTCGTGGCCCATCTCCATCAAAATTTTCAGCAGCTCAGGGGTGAGCAGGGGGGAAATGCCTTTGAGCATGGTGTGTCCTTTAATATGAAAATCCCCGGCTGTCATCCCGGACTTGATCCGGGATCCATGAATCCGGGGTCATGGATTGCGGGTCAAACCCGCAATGACGGTCACTTTTCTTTCGCTGAACTGGCTTTGCTGGCATGGCCATGTCTATGGTTCAAGCCAGTGCCTCGGCGGGCAACTCGTCCACGGTTTTGGCGCCGGTCATCACCGCCACCGTGTCGCTCATGCTGATGGTTTTGGGGTTGACTACCGCCGCGCGTTTGCCCAGCCGCTGGATGTGGATGCGGTCCGCCACCTCAAACACGTGTGGCATGTTGTGGCTGATCAGAATCACCGGCAGGCCCTTGTCGCGCACGCGGCGGATCAGCTCCAGCACCATGTTGCCTTCTTTCACCCCAAGTGCGGCGGTAGGCTCGTCCATGATCACCACATGCTGGGCAAACGCCGCAGCGCGGGCCACGGCCACGCACTGGCGCTGGCCGCCAGACAGCGTTTCCACTGCCTGCGTCATCGAGCGGATGCCCACTTTGAGGTCGTTCATGCGGGCAATCGCCTGGTTCAGCATCTCTTTTTTGTCCAGCAGTTGCAGCAGTTGGCCGATGAAGCCGGGCTTGAGGATCTCGCGGCCCAGAAACAGGTTCTCGGCAATGCTCATGGCCGGGGCCACCGCCAGATCCTGATAGACCGTCTCGATCCCGGCGCGGCGCGCGTCGATCGGCGATTTGAAAAACACGCGCTGGTCGTCCAGGTAAATCTCGCCCTCATCCGGAATGCTGGCCCCGGCCAGGCATTTGATGAGCGAGGACTTGCCGGCGCCGTTGTCACCAATCACCGCCATGATTTCCCCGGCGCGCAACTCGAAGTCGGAGCCGTCCAGCGCCGTGACCTGGCCAAAGCGTTTGACGATGCCCTTGGCCTGCATCACCAGCGGTGAGGGCTGACCCTGGGGTTGAAGTTGAGCGTTCATCAGCGTGCTCCTTTGCGCGACATCTGGTCGGCAGCGACGGCGAGGATGACCAGCACACCCGTGATCAGCGTCTGGTACACCGAGGCCACCCCCATCAGGGTCAAACCATTGCGGAACACGCCCACAATCACCGCGCCCACCAAAGAACCCAAAATGATGCCGCGCCCGCCAAACAGGCTGGTGCCGCCCAGCACCACGGCGGTGATGGCGTCCAGGTTTTCGGTGGTGCCCGCATTCGGGTCACCGACACCGGTGCGCGCCACCGACAGCAGCGCGGCAATGCCATAAAACAGCCCGGCCAGCGAATACACCACCACCAGCACCTTGTCCACGCTGATACCGGTCAGGCGCGCCGCTTCGGGGTTGTTGCCCACCGCATACAGGTGGCGGCCAGGGGCGGTTTCGCGCAGCACAAACCAGGCCAGCAAGTACAAGCCCAGCATGGCCACCGTGCCCAGACTCACTTCGGTGCTGCCAATGTTGAAGGTGTTGCCCAGAAACGTCATGGCCGGGGGCAGGTTGGTGATGGTCTGCGCCTCGGAATAAATCTGCGTGATGGCAAAGGCAATGTTCAGCGTGCCCAGCGTCACGATGAAGGGCGGCAGTTTCATGCGCGTCACCAGCAGGCCATTGACCAAACCGGCAGCGGTGGTCACCCCCAGGCCACACAAAATGGCCAGGTACGGGTTCATGCCGTAATCCACGGCAAATTTGGTCATGACGACGCCGCCCAGGGCCATCACCATGCCACACGACAGGTCAATACCTGCCGTCAAAATGATCAGTGACTGGCCAATGGCAATCACGCCCACCACCATCACCTGCTGCAACACCAGCGACAGGTTTTCGCCACTCAGAAAGCGATCCGACTGGGTGGTGAAAAACAGACAGGTCGCCGCCAGCGCGATCCAGGGCCCCAAGGCACCCCAGGGAATGTTGCTCTTGGATGTGTTCATAGGTGATGTTCCAGTCAGGAATTCGAGGTTTCTGTTGGTGCTGTGCCGTGCCGTGCCGTGTATTGTTCCGTGTCATCCCGGGCTTGACCCGGGATCCATGCCTTCAGGAAGCCCTGGATTGCGGGTCAAGCCCGCATTGACACGTGAAGGCGAAGCTGTCGCGCGAATTACTTCTTGCCCCAGCACAGGTCCATACCAACCTTGGTGTCCTTGCTGTCCACACCAGCGATGGCCTTGTTGGCAATCAGCGTCACACCGGTGTCGACATAACCGGTGGCTTTTTTGCCGGTCTTGGCGTATTCCACACCGGCAGCCACACCCATCGAGGCCATCTTCAGCGGGTACTGCTGCGAGGTGGCAGTGATGATGCCCGCTGCAGTGTCCTTCACGCCCTGGCAGCCGCCGTCCACCGACAGGATCAGAACGCCTTTTTCTTTACCGGCTTTCTTCAGCGCGTTATAGGCACCGGCAGCCGCTGGCTCATTGATGGTGTAGACGACGTTGATGCCAGGGTCTTTTTGCAGGCAGTTTTCCATGGCGGTTTGGCCCTTGGCGCGGTCACCGTTGGTGTCATTGGCACAAACAATTTCTGGTGCGGTGGAGAGTTCGTTGGACTTGGCATCATTGGCCTTCAAGCCAAAACCGGCCATGAAGCCGTTGTGCCGTTGCGCGCCCACCGGGTGGCCGGGGAACAGGTCAAGCATGGCGATCTTCACCGGTTTGCCAGCCATGGCGGCCTTGGCGTACTGGCCAATCAACACACCGGCCTTGTAGTTGTCGGTGGCAAACAGCGCGTCGGCGCCGTCAAACGGGCTGTCCAGCGCAATCACCTGCACGCCTTTGGCCTGAATCTTCTTCACGGTTGGGATGATGGCGTCGCCAGCGGACGTGATCATGATCGTCTTGGCACCGGCAGAGGCCATGTTTTCCAGCGCGGTGATCTGGCCAGTGGTGTCGCCGTCGATCTTGCCAGCGGCAGACATCAGCTTGGCACCGGCTTTTTCGGCTTCGGCCTTGGCGCCTTCCTTCATCTTGACGAAGAACGGGTTGGTGTCGGTTTTGGTGATCAGGCCGATGACCGGGGCGTCGGCGGCAAAGGCGGTACCCACGGCCAGGGTCAGGGCGCTGAGGATCAGGGGAGTGGAGAATTTCATGGCGTTCCTTCAGAGAGTGGCCTCGCGGCCGGGTTGTTGTGTTGTCGCATCCATTCCCGGGGCTACCCGGGTAATTACGCTTGTTGGATCAGCGTGTGTGCACTATAGTCCTGTCAGAGTTATTAAATCAAGTTGTTTTAGTTATGGAAAACCCTAATATGCCGCAAATAAGTACCCTCCAGGTCGCCACCGCGGGTGAGGCGCTGATTGACCTCATTGCTGGGCCCGATGGCCGGTTTGAGCCCTGTCTGGGCGGCGCGGTCTACAACCTGACGCGGGCTTTGGCGCGCCAAAGTATTGACGCGCTGTACCTCAACCCGCTCTCCAAGGACCGTTTTGGTCGCCAGCTGGCTGCCGCCATGGTGCAAGACGGTGTGCACTTGGCGGTGCCCGAGCCGGTGCAGCAAGTCACCTCGCTGGCGGTGGTGGCTGTGGATGCCACCGGCCACCCCGACTACGCCTTTTACCGCCAGGGTGTGGCTGACCGCGCCACCAGCGCCGAGGCATTAACGCGTGCCTGCCGAGACGCCGAGGGCCTTCAACTGGTGTGTACCGGTGCGCTGGCCCTGTCGCCAGACGATGCCGACACCTATTTGCCCTGGCTGGCAGCGCAGCGCCAGGCTGGGCGCACGGTGGTGATTGACGCCAATCTGCGCCCCTCGGTCATGCCAAATCTGGACCTGTACCGCCGCCACGTGCTGGCTGCGCTGCAGTTTGCCGATGTGATCAAGGTCAGCGACGAAGACCTGGCCTGCCTGGACCTGCCCGGCGACACCGCGCTGGCGCAGGCGCAGCACCTGCTGCAAGGCAGCCGCGCCAGCGTGTTGGCGCTTACCTTGGGGAGCCAAGGTGCGATGTTGTTGACCCGCCACGGCCAGACCTTTCATGCGCATGAGCTGGAACCGATCACCGTCGTCGACACCGTCGGCGCGGGCGACTGCTTTTTGGCGGGCCTGGTGGTCGCCATGTTGCAGCACCGTCTGCCTGCTGATTGGGGCACGGCGCCCGTGTCGACCGACGTGGCTCGTGACCTGCTGAGCAGCGCCATTGCCAGCGCCAGCCTGTGCGTGATGGAGCGCGGCTGCGTGCCGCCCACCCGCTCAGATGTGATGGACCGGCTGGAGACGGTGGCGATGGCGTTTGCAGGATCAAAACCAGGGTGACTCTCATTGCAGGCCTGACCCACAATCCAGGCGCCTTGGAGCCATGGATGCCGGATCGCGTCCGGGATGACAGCCAACCACGCAAACAACCCATGCCTTTCAACTTCGATCAAGTGCAAAAAAGATGACGACACCTCACACCATCACCTTGCCCGCGGTTTGCCAGCAACGCATCGCCAGCCTGCTGGCCAGTGGCAAGCGCAAGATTCTGGGCATTGCCGCCACCCCCGGCGCGGGTAAATCCACGCTGGCGCAGGCTATTGCTGTGCACTTTGGCGAGGCCGTCCAAGTGGTGCCAATGGACGGTTTCCATCTGGCCAACAGCGAGTTGCACCGTCTGGGCCGCCGCCAGCGCAAGGGCGCACCAGATACCTTTGACGCGGCGGGTTATGTCAACCTGATGCGCCGCATCCACACCCAAAGCGCCGACGAGGTGGTCTACGCGCCCGAGTACCGCCGCGAGGTCGAAGAAGCGATTGCCGGTGCCATTGCTGTGCAGCCGCAAACCCGGTTGATCGTTACTGAGGGCAATTACCTGCTGCTCGACGCGTCACCGTGGTGCCAGCTGCGCGAGGTGCTCGACGAGATCTGGTACCTGGAGGTTGCCGACGATTTGCGTTACACGCGTCTGCTGGCACGCCACATACAGTTTGGCAAAAGCGAGCAGCAAGCGCGCGACTGGATCGCCAGCACCGACGAACCCAACGCGGTGCACATTGCCGCAGGCCGCGCGCGCGCCGATGTGTGTGTGCCGTGGTGCTGAGCCGCTGATCACAGGCTGCGGTTGCGCGCCAGCGGCGGGTTTCTGGCGAAGTAGCCTTCAATGCCGCGCATCAGTGCGTCGGCCAGTTGGTCCTGGTACGCATCGCTGTTGAGCTTGGCTTCTTCCACCGGGTTGCTGATGAAGGCCGCCTCCACCAGCACGCTGGGAATGTCGGGCGCTTTCAGCACCGCGAAAGAAGCCTGTTCCACGCGCGGTTTGTGCAGCTTGCCCACGCGTTTGATGTGTCTGAGCATGGCGCTGCCGAGTTGCAGGCTGTC
The DNA here is from genome assembly GCA_002083775.1 of Rhodoferax ferrireducens. GTDB lineage: Bacteria > Pseudomonadota > Gammaproteobacteria > Burkholderiales > Burkholderiaceae_C > Rhodoferax > Rhodoferax ferrireducens_A. Next base: position 414,360 of record MTEI01000001.1, read on the forward strand.
CTTGATCTGGGCGGTGGTGCTCATGTCGAGCAGGGCGCGTTTGACTTGTGCATCTTTGGCCCTGACGTTGAGGCCACCAATCAGATCGGCCTTGTTCTCCTTGGCCGCCATCCAGCGCGCTGCCGCGCTCGACGCGCCGCCCTGGCTCAGCGCAAACACGCTGGCGCCTTGCGGATTGGGGGTAAAAAAGGCGTCGGCGTGCAGGCTGATGAACAGGTCGGCCTTGACGCTGCGCGCCTTGGCCACGCGCACATGCAGCGGCACAAAAAAATCCGAGTCGCGGGTCATGAAGGCGCGCATGGCATTGCCGTTGACGCTGCCGGCGTTGATGCGCTCGCGCAGGCGGTGCGCCAGGCGCAGCACCACGTCTTTTTCGCGCGTGCCGCCGGGGCCGATGGCACCCGGGTCTTCGCCGCCGTGACCGGGGTCCAGTGCGATGATGATCAGCCGGTCGGTGGCCTGCGGACGCGGTGCCGACATGTACGGGCCGTCATACTCTTTTGAGTCTTTTTGGCCTCCAGCCCTTGTGGGTAAAGGGCCACCAGCTATCTTTGTTGTCGTTTCTTTGGCCGCACTCTCTGGTTTGGCTGGTGTGGTTCTTTGCGTAATCAGGTCACCCAGCGGGTCTGCCGAGGCGGCGGTGCCGGGGGCCGCAGACGCAGCAGGCGCAGGGTTGGCGTCGTTCATTCGCTCGGCAATCAGCGCCTCCAGCGGGTCAGCCACCTGCGTGGGGTACAGGTCAAACACCAGCCGGTGCCGGTAGGCGGCTACCGGCGGCAGGTTGAACACCTGCGGCGCCACGGGCTGTTTCAGGTCCAGCACCAGGCGCACCACGCCCGGGGCAAACTGCCCGACGCGAATGCCACTGATGGTGGGGTCAGTGGACACCACCTTGGCCACCAGTTCCTTCAGGGCCGGGTTCAGGTCGATGCCGCGCACATCGACGGCCAGACGCGGCGGGTTGGGGATGAAGTTCTGGCTGAAGCTCAGCAGTGCGTCAGACTCGATGGTCACGCGTGAATAGTCTGGCGCAGGCCACACCCGCACCGCCACAATCGCCGCGCCACGCGCCAGCTCTTGCGCGCCCAGCAGCAGCACCAAGCTGCAGCCCTGCACAAAGTCACGGCGTTTCATGCGCTGGCTCCGTTGGCAGATGTGGTGGTATTCTCAAGAGAAATAGGCCTCTGGCCCTTATACATCAAGGGTGGGTAGCTATCATATTGATGAATCAACGCCAGCCCGTTGGGGGTCTGAGCGGTCAGCGTCACCTGGCGTGCGGTGTCGTCCAGCATGGCCAGCTGCACCACCAGATCGGCCAGCGGCAGGTGACCGGCTGCCTTGTCGGGCCACTCGGCCAGTTTGAGGCCGGGGCTGGCAAAGATGTCGCGAAAACCTGCGTCTTCCCATTCCTGCGGGTCTTGGAGACGGTAAAAGTCAAAGTGCCAGACGGCCAGGCCGGGCAATTCATAAGACTCCACCACCGCATACGTCGGGCTTTTGATGCGCCCTTGCACTCCCAAAGCGCGCAACAGGTGGCGCACCAGCGTGGTCTTGCCCGCACCCAGGTCGCCTCGCAACTCAATGAAGGCGTTACGCAACGCAGGTCGCGACGCCAACATCATGGCAAAGCCCTGCGTGGCGGCTTCGTCTGGCCAGACGGCAGTTTTTACAATGGGCAGGTGAACAGTTTCAGAACACATCTTGACGGCGAAGCGTGGGTCTCCAAAATTCGGGACTGGGCGCAAGCCTTGGGATTCTCCCAAATTGGCGTGGCCGGGGTGGACTTATCGACCGCAGAGCCCGGATTATCGGCTTGGCTGGCGGCCGGGTTTCAGGGTGATATGGCCTACATGGCCGCGCATGGCTTGAAGCGCGCGCGCCCGGCTGAACTGGTGCCCGGCACGCTGAGCGTGATCACCGCGCGTCTGGATTATTTGCCTGCTGCCACACCGGATGGCTGGCAGGTGCTGGAGCTGGACCGCTTAAATCGCGCCGATGAGGCGACGGTGTCGCTCTACGCCCGGGGCCGCGACTACCACAAGGTGCTGCGCAACCGCCTGCAAAAGCTGGCTGACCAGATGACAGAGGCCTTTGGGCCACTGGGCTACCGTGTGTTCACCGATTCGGCGCCAGTCCTGGAAGCCGAATTGGCCACCCGCAGCGGCCTGGGCTGGCGCGGCAAACACACACTGGTGCTGAGCCGTGACGCCGGGTCGATGTATTTTTTGGGCGAGCTATTTATCGATGTGGCTTTGCCGCCAACGGCGCCTGTCACCCCCCATTGCGGCAGTTGCCGCGCCTGCATCGACATTTGCCCCACCCAGGCTATTGTTGCGCCTTACCGGCTGGACGCGCGGCGCTGCATTTCTTACCTGACCATCGAACACGCCGGGCCGATTCCGGTCGAATTGCGGCCGCTGATGGGCAACCACATTTATGGCTGTGACGACTGCCAGCTGGTCTGCCCATGGAACAAGTTTGCCCAAACCAGCTGCCTGCCAGATTTTGATGCCCGAGCGAGTTGTGTGAATCCATCACTAGCCGAGGTGTTTGCCTGGACCGAGGACGCGTTTCTGCGCCTGACCGAAGGCAGCCCGATCCGCCGCATTGGCCATGAGCGCTGGTTGCGCAATGTGGCGGTGGCCTTGGGCAACGCCTTGCGCGTAGCGGATGCCAGCGGGTCAAGGCAGGCGATCACCAGCGCCTTGCAAGGCCGGGTGAATCACCCCAGCGCCCTGGTGCGCGAGCATGTGGCCTGGGCGCTGGCGCAGGTTTGACAGCGTGGACGAACCGCCTCCCCAGCGCGCTGAGCTGACTACAATTTGTCCTCCGTCGACCGTCAAGGTCTATGAGGCTGTCATCCAAGCTGTCATCCCGGACTCGATCCGGGATCCATGCCTTTGGGGTCTTGGATTGCGGGTCAAGCCCGCAATGACAGCTTAGGCTGCAATGACAGCGAGGCTCGTTCACGTTGAATCAACCCAGGAAAGTCATGCTGATCAAACGCCTCACCGTTGGTGAGATCAAAGTCCCGCTCAAGGTGCCCTTTAAAACTGCGGTGCGCAGTGTTACCGAGGTGCACGACCTGGTGATCCAAATCGAGACCGACACCGGCCTCATCGGTTATGGCGAGGCCCCCGCCACGGCGGTGATCACCGGTGACGTGCTGGGCTCCATGCGCGCTGCGCTGGAGCTGATTGCACCGCGCCTGTTGGGCAAGCCTCTGGCAGATTTCAGCACCCTGTTGCGCACGTTGCACCAAACTGCGGTTCACCACTGCAACCTGAAAGCGGCGCTGGAGATTGCCTTGTATGACCTGCGCGCACAGGCTATGGGTGTGCCGCTGTACCAGTTGCTCGGCGGTGGCGACCCGCAGATCAAGACCGACATCACCATCAGCGTCAATGACCTGGATGTCATGGTGGCCGACGCGCGGCGCGCGGTGGCTGAAGGCTTTGACTGCCTCAAGATCAAGGTCGGCGGCCACACCTGGCGGGACGATGTCGACAGTGTGTTGGCCATCGAACGCGCCGTGGGTCCCCACGTGGCACTGCGGCTGGACGCCAACCAGGGCTGGACGCCCAAACACGCGGTGCAGGTGATTCAGGCCATCGAAAAAGCCGGTGTGGTGCTGGAACTGGTGGAGCAACCCGTCAAGGCGGATGACGTGGTCGGCCTGAAGTTTGTCACCGACCACACCCTGACGCCCATTCTGGCGGACGAAGCCGTGTTTTCCCCCCGGCAGGCGCTGCATATTCTGGCCACCGGCAGTGCCGATGTGATCAACATCAAACTCATGAAGACGGCCGGTATCAGCCAGGCCATTGAAGTGGCCAACCTGGCGCGCCTGCACCACAAGACCTGCATGGTGGGCTGCATGCTGGAAACCGCCATCAGCGTCACTGCGGCAGCACACTTTGCGGTGGCGTTTGACGATGTGGTGTCATACATCGATCTGGATGGCCCGCAGCTGTGCGCAGCCAGCGCGGTCGAAGGCGGCATGCACTTCAATGGCCCCTGGATCACGTTGCCCGATGCACCGGGCTTGGGCATTACCGCTGTGCATGGCTTGACGAATGTGAAGGTGTTTGATGTCTGATGTCTTGGTTTCCCCGTTTGTCCCGCCCCCGGTTTACCCCACCAGCCAGCTGCGTGTGCACCGCTTGGTTGGCCTGGCCCCCGGGCCGCGCCTGATCGTGTTGGGTGCAGTGCACGGTAACGAGGTGGCTGGCAGCCGCGGCATTGAGCGGGTGCTGGCCGAATTCGATTCTGGTGCGCTGCAACTGGCGCGTGGTTCGGTCACCTTTGTCCCCGTGACGAATCCATTGGCGTACCAGAAGGTGCAACGCAATGGGGATCGCAACCTGAACCGCAATCTGCGCCCCACCAACACTCCGCAAGACTACGAGGACCACATCGCCAACGCCCTGTGTCCCTTGCTGGCCGGGCATGAGGTGCTATTGGATTTGCACACTTTTCAGGCGGCGTCTGAGCCCTTTGCCATGCTCGGCCCGGCTGACAACAGCGGTGACCTGGAGCCCTTTGCCCATGCCGATGCCGAGCAGGCGCTGGCGCTGCGCCTGGGCGTGCGCCGGGTGGTGGAGGGCTGGTTGTCCACCTACGCGGTGGGCGTGCAGCAGCGCCTGGCGCGCACGCCAGTGCAAAGCCGTGCCGGTCTGCTCAGCACCGACCCCAGCTACGGCATAGGCACTACTGAATACATGCGCAGCCAGGGCGGCTACGCCATCACACTCGAATGTGGCCAGCACGAAGACCCTCTGGCCCCTGACGTGGCGTACCGCGCCATTCGCAACACGCTGGCGCACTTGGGCCTGGTGGATGACATGCCACCACCCTGCCAAAACACCGAGTTTTTGCGGCTGGCGCTGGTGGTGGACCGTTACCACCCGGATGACGGGTTTGTCCAGCCCTGGTCGAGTTTTGATGCCGTGCAGGCGGGCCAGCAGCTGGCCACCCGCCACGATGGCACCCCGGTTCTGGCGGCCATGGACGGTTACATCGTGTTCCCCAATAGCAACGCCACCCCGGGTAATGAGTGGTTTTATCTGGCGCAGCCCAGCACGCGCGCCTTGGGCGCTACCTGAGCCTGCACCATAATGTGCGCTGGTCCATTTGTTGCTTGTCTTGTCTACCTTCAACCTGAAAGTCTGATTCATGAAACATGCTGTCTCCTTGTTGACCCGCCGCCAGTTGGGCGTAGCAGCCGCCGCTTCGGCCCTGGTGTTGAGTTTGGGCACCGTGCCCGCGTTGGCGGCCACACCGCCCGACACGCTGGTGATTGCCTTCGCGTTTGACGACATGATCACGCTGGACCCGGGGGAGGCGTTCGAGATTTCTACCGGCGAGATGATCGGCAACACCTACAGCCAGCTGGTGCGCTACGAGGTGACCGATCCTTCCAAGCTGTATGGTGATCTGGCAAAGAGCTGGAAGGTGTCCGAAGACGGCAAAACCTACGCCTTTGAACTCAAACCCGATCTGAAGTTTGCATCCGGCAACCCGCTGAGTGCTGAAGACGTGGTGTGGTCGCTGCAGCGCGCGGTGCTGATGGACAAGGGCCCGGCCTTCATCCTCGGGCAGTTCGGTTTCACCAAAGACAACGTCAAAGACAAGATCAAACAGACCGGCCCCGCCAGCCTGACCATCGAGACCGACAAGGCCTACGCCCCGACCTTTGTGCTCAATTGCCTCACCGCCAACGTGGCCGCCGTGCTCGACAAGAAACTGGTGCTGTCCAAGGAAGTCAATGGCGACATGGGTGCCGCCTGGATGAAGACCAACTACGCCGGTTCCGGTGCCATGAAGCTGCGTGAATGGCGCCCCAACGAGGTGCTGGTTTTTGAGCGCAACGACAACTACTACGGTGAAAAGTCCAAACCCGCCCGCGTGATTTACCGCCACATCAAGGAGTCCGCCACCCAGCGCCTGCTGCTGGAAAAAGGCGACGCCGACATCGCCCGCAACCTCACGCCGCAAGACCTGGAGGCTGTGGCCAAGAACCCGGCGATCAAGACCACCTCTACGCCCAAGGGCACGGTGTATTACATCAGCCTGAACCAGAAAAATCCGATTCTGGCCAAACCCGAAGTGCGCGAAGCCTTCAAGTGGCTGGTGGACTATTCCGCCATTGGCGACACCATCATCAAGAACATTGGTGTGATTCACCAGAACTTCATGCCGGTCGGCCTGCTCGGTGCCAGCACCGTCAACCCCTATAAGCTGGACGTGGAAAAAGCCAAAGCCCTGCTCAAGAAGGCCGGTTACCCCAACGGTTTCAAGGTGACGATTGACATGCGCACCGTGCAGCCGGTGCAAGGCATCACCGAAGCCTTCCAGCAGACCGCCAAACGCGCCGGTATCGATGTCGAGATCATCCCCGGTGACGGCAAACAGGTTCTCACCAAATACCGCGCCCGCACGCATGACATGTACATCGGCCAGTGGGGCGCTGACTATTGGGACCCCAACACCAACACCGACTTTGTGCGCAACCCCGACAACTCGGACGCCGCCAAGGTCAAACCGCTGGCCTGGCGCAATGCCTGGGAAGCCCCGGCCCTCTCCATGCAGGCCGACGCTGCCGTGCTGGAGCGTGACCCGGCCCGGCGCAAAGCCATGTACGACAAGATGCAGGCCGAGTTCCGCGCCACCAGCCCTTTCATCATGCTGTACCAGCAGACTGAAGTGGCGGCCTACCGCAGCAACGTGAGCGGCTTTCGCATTGGTTCCACCTCGGATTCGACCTACGTTTTCCGTGCGTCCAAACGCTGATGGTTGAAGCGCCAGGCGTCACCTCACGGTGGCGCCTTTTTTGTTCATGAAATTTTCCCGAGCCCTGGCGCGTTTTGCGCTGGCCATTGCCCTGACCTATCTGGGGCTGCTGGCGGTCACGTTTTTTATTGGCCGCGTCATCCCTGTGGACCCGGTGCTGGCGGTGGTGGGTGACCACGCGCCCGAGTATGTGGTGGAGCGCGTGCGTGAGGAAATGGGCCTGAACAAACCGCTGCTGGAGCAGTTTGGCATCTATGTGTCCAAGGTGCTGCGCGGTGACTTTGGCATGTCGGTGCTCACCTCCAATCCGGTGCTTGATGACATCAAGCGCACCTTTCCTGCCACTTTTGAGCTGGCCACACTGGGTATTTTGATTGGCGCCGGTTTCGGCGTGCCGCTGGGGGTGTGGGCGGCGGTGCGCCGGGGTGGGCTGGCAGACCAGGTGGTGCGGGTGATGGGGCTGGTGGGGTATTCGGTGCCCATTTTCTGGCTCGGGCTGATGGCGCTGGTGCTGTTTTATGCCAAGCTCGACTGGGTGGCCGGGCCGGGACGCATTGATGTGACGTATGAATACATGTTCACGCCCGCAACCGGCATCCTGCTGCTCGATACCGCCATGCAGGGCCAGTGGGAGGCGTTTCGCAATGTGTTCTCACACCTGATCCTGCCTGCCTCGCTGCTGGGCTATTTTTCGCTGGCCTACATCAGCCGCATGACACGTTCTTTCATGCTCAATGAGCTGAGTCAGGAATACGTGGTGGCGGCGCGTGCCAAAGGCATCTCCGAGGCGCGCATCATCTGGCGGCACGCGCTGCGCAACGCGATGGTGCCGCTGGTGACGGTGATCACCCTGTCGTATGCGGGTCTGCTGGAAGGCTCGGTATTGACCGAAACCGTGTTTGCCTGGCCGGGGCTGGGCCTGTACATCACCAATTCGTTGCAAAACGCCGACATGAACGCGGTGCTGGGCGGCACCATTGTGGTGGGCTCGGTGTTCATCGGGCTGAACCTGTTGTCTGACCTGCTGTACCGCACGCTGGACCCGAGGACGCGCGCACGATGAGTCGCAAACCCAGCATGACGGTGGCCGAGGCGGGTGGGCTGCACGCCTGGCTGATGTCAGACCGGCCCGCGTCGCGGAGGCAGGCTGCGCTGGGCCGGGCTTATGGTGCCTGGCGCACTTTTTCGCACAACCGTCTGGCCATGGTGGGCCTGAGCATTGTGGTGGTGTTGGTGCTGGTGGCGGTGTTTGCCAACCAGCTGGCACCTTTTCACCCGCTCGAGGGGGATTTGCGCACCACGCGGCTGCTGCCGCCGTCATCGGTGAACTGGCTGGGCACCGACGACCAGGGGCGCGACATCCTCTCACGGCTGATCCATGGCTCGCGCATCACGCTGTTTGTGGTGGGGTTAGTGGCGGTGCTGGCAGCACCGATTGGGCTGCTGGTGGGCACCGTGGCGGGCTATGCTGGTGGTTGGGTGGATGCCACGCTGATGCGCATCACAGATATTTTTCTGGCGTTTCCTCGGCTGATATTGGCGCTGGCGTTTGTGGCGGCGCTCGGGCCGGGCATTGAAAACGCGGTGATTGCGATTGCCATCACCTCCTGGCCAGCGTATGCGCGCCTGGCCCGGGCTGAGACGCTGAGCATCCGCCAGACCGATTACATCGCTGCAGTGCAACTGATTGGTGCCTCGCCGTGGCGCATTGTGTTCCGGCACATCATGCCGCTGTGTGTGTCCTCGGTGATTGTGCGGGTGACGTTGGATATGGCGGGCATCATCCTGACCGCCGCTGGCCTGGGTTTTCTTGGCCTGGGCGCGCAGCCGCCCAGTCCGGAATGGGGCGCGATGATTGCCAACGGCCGCCAATATGTGCTGGACCAATGGTGGGTGGCGGCGGCGCCTGGGGCGGCGATCTTTTTGATCAGTCTGGCGTTTAACCTGCTGGGTGACGGCCTGCGTGACGCGCTGGACCCGAAAGGCGTGAAATGAGTTTGCCAGAACGCCATAGCCCAGAAGGCATGGACCCCGGGTCGGCACCCGGGGTGACAACCGCTCACCCCGCCAAAACGGTCCCGCCTGAACCGATGCTGGTGGTGGATGACCTGCGCGTGGCGTTCCCGAACCGCGATGGCGGCTGGGTCGAGGTCGTGCGCGGCGTGTCGTTCACGCTGGGGCGCGAGCGTCTGGGCATTGTGGGTGAATCGGGCTCGGGCAAATCACAAACCGGCCGCGCCATTCTGGGCCTGACCGCCCCCGAAGGCCGTGTCAGCGCCAAACGCCTCGCGTTCAATGGCGTGGATTTGCTCAACTGCTCCCCCAAACAGCGGCGCGAATTGCGCGGCGGGCGTATTGCCATGGTGCTGCAAGACCCCAAGTTTTCGCTCAACCCGGTGATGACGATCGGCAAGCAGATCATGGAAACCCTGCTGGCGCACACCCGCGTGTCCAAGGCTGAGGCCAAGGCGCAGGCGATGGCGGCCCTCCAATCGGTGCAGATTGACGACCCCGAACGCGTCTTCAAGCTCTACCCGCATGAGGTGTCTGGCGGCATGGGTCAGCGCGCCATGATCGCCATGATGCTGATCGCCAAACCCGATGTTTTAATAGCGGACGAGCCAACATCGGCGCTGGATGTGACTGTCCAACTGCAGGTACTGTCGATTCTGGACGCACTGGTGGTGCAGCGCGGCATGGGGTTGATTTTTGTCTCGCACGACCTGCGGCTGGTCTCCACTTTTTGCGATCGCATCCTGGTGATGTACGCGGGCAAAGTGGTGGAAGAGCTGCCCTCGGGGGATCTGGCGCACGCCCAACACCCGTACACCCAGGGGCTGCTCAATTGCCTGCCGCGGCTGGGCCAGGATCGGCACCCGCTGCCTACGCTCAACCGCCAGCCGGAGTGGGCCTTGTGAGCGAAACCACGCCCACCCACGGGGTCAGTACGCAGGCGCGGAGCCACGCCCGTCAAGCCATTGGCCTGGAAGTGCAGCACCTGCGGGTGCAGTTTGACGGTTTTGTAGCGGTGGCCGACACCACATTTGCCGTGCAGCCGGGTGAGAGTTTTGGCATCGTCGGCGAATCGGGCTCGGGCAAATCCACCGTGCTACGCGCCATCTGCGGCCTGGCCCCCACAACCGGCAGCGTGAAGTTGCTGGGTCACAACGGTGCAGCAGATCCAAAGCTGCCCGTGCCCGGCAGCAAACCCTTTCGGCGGCTGGTGCAGATGGTGTTTCAGGACCCCTATGGCTCGCTGCACCCGCGCCACACGGTGGACAAAATTCTGGCCGAGCCGCTGGCTATTCACGGCATGAGCGATGAGCAGGCGCGCATCGAGCAGGCGTTGAATGAGGTTGGGCTGGGCTCGGGTTTCCGGTTTCGTTACCCGCACCAGCTCTCAGGCGGGCAGCGCCAGCGCATTGCCGTGGCGCGCGCGCTGATTCTGGAGCCGCAGATTTTGCTGCTGGATGAGCCCACCTCGGCGCTCGATGCCTCGGTGCAGGCCGAGGTGCTGAATCTGCTGGAAGACCTGCGCCGCAAGCGTGGCCTGACCTTCATCATGGTCAGCCACGACCTGGCGGTGGTCACCCACCTGTGCGAGCGGCTGATGGTGATGCAGCGCGGCCAGACGGTTGAACTGCTGACCTCCAGCGATCTGGCCGCCAGCCGCGTCAAGGAGCTCTACACGCAGAATTTGATGCAAGCCTCGGGAGGCTTTCGGCGTGGCACCGCCTGAGCGCGGCCTGCCATGTGCCTGATCGCCTGGAACTGGCAACCCGGCGTGGACAGCCCGCTGCTGCTGGTGGCCAACCGCGACGAGTTTTACGCACGCCCCACAGCCGCTTTGCACTGGTGGCCAGACGCACCCATTCTGGCCGGGTGCGATGGGCAAGCGGGTGGTACCTGGCTGGGCGTGAGCCGCACCGGTCGTCTGGCCGCGCTGACCAACTACCGCTCCCCGGCCATGACGCGCAGCGACGCGCCGTCTCGCGGTGAGCTGGTCAGCAACTTTTTGCGCGGCAACGACACTGCTGGCGACTACCTGCGCCAGCTACAGGGCGCCGCCAAGCAATACAACCCGTTCAATCTGCTGGTGTTTGACGGCGCCACGCTGCTGGGCCTGCAAAGCCGTGACGCCAGCCTCGTGACCCTGCAGCCCGGTGTGGGTGCTGTCTCCAACGCCGACTTTCACACCCCCTGGCCCAAGCTCAACCAGCTTCAGCGTGGGCTGCAAGAGCAGCTGGCGCAAGGCGCACCTGGTGATGCCCAACTGCTGGCGCTGCTGCACGACCGCACCCCGGCGGCAGATGCCGACCTGCCCAGCACGGGTGTGCCGCTGGAACTGGAGCGCGCGCTGTCGGCCGCGTTTGTGGCCATGCCGGGTTACGGCACGCGCGCCAGCAGCGTGGTGCGTTACGTCCAAGGCCAGATCAGCTTTCTGGAACACCGCTTTGATGCCCAAGGTGATGCCGGGACGACTGCCCTGGGTTGCCACTATGAACTATTTAAATAATAGCTACTAGCCCTTATAGATAAAGGGCAAGAGCCATAAAAAGCATATAAGTGTTGCGGGTAGCTTCACCGCTGGGGCACCGCGGCTGCCTTGCCAACCGGCGGGTTGACGGCCTCATGCACCGGCCGCGCCACAAATTCCACCGGTGGGTGAACCGAGTAACCCCCGGTGGTTTCCAGGGTGAACGCGATCTGCCCAGGGCTGACTTTACCGATGTAATGGTGGCTGCTTTCCTTCCAAGGGCTGTCGCCCAGCATTTCCTGGCTGCGGGTGGTGAAACGCAGCCAATCGTCGTCCAGCGTGGCGTGTTCAATCGTCAGGCGGCCGGTCAGGTAGCTGGCGGTGCCATGTAATTGGCTGCCCAGCATCTTGAATTCAAACACTTCGTCGTGCTTGTCACCCCAGTCGTAGGTCACCCGGGCCGTCCAGCGGCCGGTGACATCCGCAGGCGGGCTCACCAAAACGGCAGGCGGCGGGCGGGGTACGCCTGATGTGAAGTGGAAGAGGGCGTAGGCACCCAGCATGGCTGCAACAGAGACCCCGGCCAGTAGCCAGCGGCTCATCAGCGGCTGGGTGGGTGGCTTGGGCAAGGTGTTTTGCAGGCTTGCCACCAGCCGCTCCACATCGCCGCGCCAGGTGCTGTCGGACAACACCACGGCCTGGCGCCGCGCCAGCGCCACCAGCGCTGGCGGCAGGTCAGCCTCAGCGGGCATGGCAGCACCGCCCACCAGCAACGGGATCAGCGGTTTGCCTGAGTCCAGCGCCGCCTGGATTTCCAGGCGCACAAAGTCGTCTGGCGCATCCAGCCGCCGCTGCTGGTTGGCACTGGCTGCCAGCCAGTGCGGGCCAATCATCACCAGCACGGCATCTACCTGGCGCAGGTGGAATTCGATGGCGTGGACAAAATCCTCACCGGGGCGGATGTCATCCACATCGCGGAAAACGCTGCCGCTCCCAAAAACCGCCTCCAGCGCGTCGGCCAGTCGTCCGGCAAAACCCGCGCTGTCGTTGCGGCGGTAAGACAGGAAAAAGCGGCTCACCGGCGGCACCTACCCGAGCCGGGCCGTCAGGGGGGTGACAGGTTTTTTGAACCACATGACATCAAGTCTCGCACCGTGGCGTGGGCCCCAATTCAGTAAAAACCCTCAATGGCAGTGCGCCGCGCTGCTTGGCTCGGCAGTCAGCAGGCATGGACGGCACCCCGGACGCCCTGCTGAGTGACGCCTAAACGCTATGTATAAAAGAGCTACCAGCCCATTGAATATATAGGCTGGAGGCCAAAAAGTCTTCAAAGACTCAGGCCAGTTGCAGGAACCCCAACACCTCATCCAGATGCTGGTCGTAGTCGCTCAGGCCGTGATCACTGCCGGGCAGCAGCTTGATATGGGCACCGGCGTAGTGGCTGTGCATCTCGCGCCAGTCCAGCACCTCGTCCCCTTTGGCAATGATGGCCAGGTAGCGCTCGGGCTGGCTGATGTGCGGCACCTCCAGGGCTTTCATTTCGTCGATGAAACGTGGCTCCAGCACAAAGTGTGCGTCGGAGTCGTGCCACAGGGTGTGCTCACCCACGTGCGCGGCCAGGTCGCGCGCAGGGCGCACAGCCGGGTTCAACAGCACCGCCGGGCAGGCCAGCCGCTCCGCCAGCCAGTTGGCGTAAAAGCCACCCAGCGACGAGCCGATGATCGCCATGGATTCGCGGGGCCACTCTGCGATGGCGTGCAGCACCTCGTCCATGGCCTGGCGTGGGGATGCCGCCAGCATCGGGCACAGCCACACGACATTTGGGTGGCACTGCGCCACGGCAGCCGCCGTTTTGCGCGCCTTGGTCGAAGCAGGGGACGATAAAAACCCATGCAGATAGAGTAAGTGGCTGGTGGTCATCTCAAGACAAGTGAAGTCATCAATTGGCATATGTCCCTTATGGAACATGGGCTGGTAGCTATATAAAGTGGAGTATCCATTCAGATCACCAAGTCCGCAGCATCCCCAGCGCCAGCGGCAGGCTGAGCATGCCCAGCAATGTGGACACGGTCACCAGCGCCGCCACATAAGCACCGTCATACCCCATGCGGGCGGCCAGCACGTAGCAGCTCGATGCGGTCGGCAGGGCCGAAAACATCAGCAAAATGGTGGTTTGCACCGGGTTCAGGCCAAACGCCTGGGTGAGCCCCAGTGCCAGCAGCGGCATCAGCAGGTGCTTGATGCTCAGCAGTGCCACGCCCAGCAGCTTGGCATGGTTCAGCGCGCCCAGCTGCATGCCAGCCCCGGCAGCCATCAGCCCCAGCGCCAGCGATGCACCGCCAATGCGGCTCACGCTGGGCTCCAGCCAGTCGGGAATGCGCAAACCCGCCAGGTTGGCGATGAGGCCGCTGGCGGTGGCAATGATCAGCGGGTTGCGCACCAGTTCGCGCACAAAACCGCGTTGGCCGTGGCGCGCCATCGGCCAGACCGCGCCCACATTCATCAGCGGCACGATCACGCCAATCAGCAGCGCCATCACCGCCACGCCGGGTGCGCCCGCCAATTTGTCAGCCAGCGCCAGTCCGATGAACGAGTTGAACCGGAACGCCACCTGCGCGCTGGCCGCATGCTGGCGCGCCGCAAAGTGGCCCTGGAGGCCCGGCCAGTAGGGCACCGAATACGCCAGCGCGATGCCTCCCAGCCCCAGCGCCCAGCCCGCGCCGACCAGGTTGCCTGCGGTTCCAATGTCCAGCGGGCTTTTCAAAATGGACTGAAACAGCAGCACCGGGAAAAATAAAAAGTACACCAGCTGTTCCACCTGCGTCCACACCGGCCGGTTCAGGGGCGTGAAGCGGCACACCAGGTAGCCGATCAGAATCAGCGAAAAATCGGGGAAAAGCAGTTGGGCAAAGTTCACCCAGCGAGAATAGCAGGCCATGTCTGCCACCCCACCATCCAGCCCGCCGCTTCGCCCATTGCTTCCAGCGCTGCCCACGGCAGCCCAGCCTCAGGCACCTCCCGCCGTGCCAACCGCCACCCCTCCCGACCCGCTGATTGACACGTTTGTGGATGCGCTGTGGCTGGAAGACGGCCTGTCGAAAAACACCTTGGCCGCCTACCGCCGGGACCTGACGCTGTTTGCCGGTTGGCTGGCCCAGCAGAACCGCCAACTGCTGCAGGTGACGCAGGACGACATCAACGGCTACTTTGCCGCCCGGCACGCCCAAACCCAGGCCACCACCGCCAACCGGCGTCTGACGGTGTTCAAGCGGTTTTTTCACTGGGCGCTGCGCGAGCGCCACCTGGCGGTTGACCCGACGCTCAAGATCCTCTCGGCCAAACAGCGTTTGCGCGTGCCCAAGACGCTGACCGAGTTTCAGGTGGAAGCGCTGCTGGCGGCGCCCGATGTCAGCAGCGCCCAAGGTGTGCGCGACCGCACCATGCTGGAGCTGATGTACGCCAGTGGCCTGCGCGTGAGTGAGTTGGTCAGCCTGAAAGTCTTCAACATCAGCCTCAATGACAACGTGCTGCGGGTTTTCGGCAAGGGCAACAAAGAGCGCCTGGTGCCGTTTGGCGAGGTGGCGGCCCTGTGGCTCAAGCGGTATCTGGCGCAACCACGCACCGAGCTGCTGGCCGGGCACCAAACCGATGACCTGTTTGTCACCCACAAAGGCCCCACGCCGGGCACCGCCATGAGCCGGGTGATGTTCTGGATGCTGGTCAAAAAGTACGCACTGGCTGCCGGCATCACCTCACCCATGTCACCGCACACGCTGCGCCACGCTTTTGCCACCCACCTGCTCAACCACGGGGCCGATTTGCGCGCCGTGCAAATGCTGCTGGGCCATGCCGACATTTCCACCACCACCATCTACACCCATGTGGCGCGGGAACGGCTCAAGGTGCTGCACGCCGCGCATCACCCGCGCGGGTAACGAGACAGGCAGGGATGTCATCCCGGGCTGTTGGTTGTCATCCCGGACCTGATCCGGGATCCATGGATGGCGGGAAATGGCCGGCCGTGACGGAAGTCAGGCGGTGATGTTTTCGGCCCAGGCCAGGGCTTGCAGGTGGGCCATGTTGACCTGATCGCCAGTGAGTTGTAGCGCGGTGGCGGTTTCGGCAAACAGCGTGTCGTTGGCGTTTTCGCAGGCCAGGGTGAGTTGCAGGAACGGTGCCAGAACGCCTTGACCACGCAGCAGGGCGTCTGTCACCGACTGTGGCAGCGAGATGGATTCCAGGGCTTCTTTTAAAGGGATGCCCAGCATGGTGTCGAGCAGCGAGAAGATGCCCACCACGAACGCGTTGTCACATTCTTCGTGGGGCAACAGCTCGGCGGCCAGCAGTTCCATGAGGCGTCCGCGGACCACCGCAGCGTGGCCCACCGCGGGTGATGCGCC
The DNA here is from genome assembly GCA_002083775.1 of Rhodoferax ferrireducens. Taxonomy (GTDB): domain Bacteria; phylum Pseudomonadota; class Gammaproteobacteria; order Burkholderiales; family Burkholderiaceae_C; genus Rhodoferax; species Rhodoferax ferrireducens_A. Next base: position 430,029 of record MTEI01000001.1, read on the forward strand.
GGCCGTGCCCGAGGTGGTCATCAGCAGCGCCGCCCAACGAAACAGTTTTTTGAGGCCCAGCAGCATCACCGCGTGGCGAAATGAGGTGACCTCGCAACTCAGCCCAAAACCTGCCGAATTGATGAAACGCAGCAGGTTGAACGACAGCGTCGGGTCGTGTTTGAAGACTTCCTCGATCTCGGTGGTACTGGCCTGCTTGCGCACCAGATTGATCAGGTGAATGATGGCCGCCTGCGCCGGGCGGATGGATTGCCCTTTGACCAGGATCGGACGCGCAAACCAGTAGCCCTGAAACAGCTTGGCGCCGGCCGACAGCGCATCGTCAAACTGCTGCAGTGTTTCGATTTTCTCGGCCACCAGTTGAGTGGCGGGCTGCTCAGCCAGCGCTTTGGCAATGGTTTTCAGTCGGGGTATGGGCACCTGGGTGACGTCTACCTTGACAAACGACGCCAGCGGCAGCCAGTTGGCGTAGGCAACGTCCATCACCGACTCGTCAAAGGCCAGCCGAAAACCACGCTTGTGAACACCAATCATGGTTTGCAAAAATGTCTCGATGTCTTCTGGCTCGGACTGGTCCGCGGGCATGGGCGGGACTTCCAGCACCACCCGGTCGGGTTCGATCAGGTCCAGGTGGCCGCCGGCCAGTGTTTGGTGCGTGCAATTGATGAAAATCGTTTTGCTGGTGTTGCGCATTTCGCTGTCGGCGTTGGACAGCAGGTTGAACAGCAGCGCGGCATCGCTGGCGGCGGTGTAGGTTTTGTTGTCCAGGGAGCGGTCAAAGAGTTCATAGCCAAAAACGACGCGTTTGGCATCCAGAATGGGTTGTCGGGCGATCGCCATGATGGAACTCGGTGAGGTGGTGTTGAGATCGGGTCTCGCGGGGGAGGTGGACATGTTGCCTTCAGATAAATGATGCGCTCAGGCAGCTTGGGGTATGCCACACAGCGCGGTCAGCTCGGTCTCAGAAAAACCTGCCGCGCGTCGGGCGCTCAGGTTGAAAGGGCCTTTGAGTACCGGGGCGGCGTGGATGCGGGCCAGGTCGGCATAGGTTTGCACCGGGTCCAGGCCACGCTGCTGGCACAGGGCGGCGTACCAGCGGTTGCCGGTGGCCACGTGGCCAATTTCATCTCGCAGGATGATGTCCAGGATGGCGGCGCCGGATTTGTCGCCAATGGACATCAGCTTGTTGCGAATGGCGGGGGTGGCGTCCAGACCGCGAGCTTCGAGCGTGCGCGGCACCAACGCCAGGCGCGCCAGCAGGTCGTGTTGGGTGCGCTGCGCCATTTCCCAAAGTCCGTCGTGCGCGGGGAAGTCGCCATAGGCGTAGCCGAGCGACTGCAGGTGCGCTTGCAGCAGCTCAAAGTGCAGCGCCTCCTCCAGGGCCACTTGCCACCAGTCGCGGTAAAAAGCCTCTGGCATGCCGGTATATCGCCAGACGATGTCGAGCGCCAGGTTGATGGCATTGGCTTCGATATGCGTCAACGCATGGATCAGGCTGGCGTGGCCGTCTGGGGTGCCCACCGCGCGCTGCCTCAAGGCGCCGGGCTGAACCAGCGTTGGCAGGTCAGGTCGGCCCGGCAGGCCAGCTGGCTGAGGCAAACAGGTTGCGGCATCCACCACGCACAGTGTGGCGTCCAGCGCCCTGACGGCGCGGGCCTTGTCCTGCGGGCAGTGCAACAAAAGCAGGCGCAAAGCTTCGCTGCGCAGCAATGGGGTCAACGCGGCGCAACCTGCCAGCGGTGACCGGTGGCAGGTGGGCAAGGGCGTTTCGGGGCAGGGCAAGGTCATGGTGGGCGGCTCAATCCTACAATTCTAGGTAACTTGGAAACGAAAGACTCTTATGGCGATTTATGAAGTTGATGGCATCAGCCCCACAGTGTCCGAATCGGCCTGGGTGGCTGACAGCGCGCAGGTGATGGGTGACGTGGTGCTGGGTGAGCAGGTGGGCATCTGGTTTGGCGTGGTGGCGCGCGGTGACACGGCGCCCATTCGCATTGGCGCGCGCACCAATATCCAGGATTTGAGCGTGCTGCATGCGGATGTGGGCATGCCTTTGACCATTGGTTCGGGCGTGACGGTAGGCCACAAGGCCATGTTGCACGGCTGCACCGTGGGTGACGACAGCCTGATCGGTATTGGTGCGGTGGTGCTCAACGGCGCAAAGATCGGCAAGGGTTGCCTGGTAGGGGCCGGTGCGCTGGTCACCGAAGGCAAAGAATTCCCAGATGGTTCAATGATCATTGGCAGCCCGGCCAAAGTGGTGCGCAGCCTCACACCGGAGCAATTGCAGGGTTTGCGCCAAAGTGCCGACCACTATGTGGCCAATGCGCAGCGTTTTAAAACCACGCTCAGCAAAATCGCCTGAGCCATTTCGCCTGAGTCAACGGAGAACCCGACTTGTCAGAGATTCATAAATTTTTATTCGATGGCCTGCCGGTTCGCGGTGTGCTGGTGCGCCTGAGTGATGCCTGGCGCGAAATTTTGAGCCGCCGTGCCGCCAACACCAGCCACGGTGCTTATCCGCTGCCGCTGCAAAACCTGCTGGGCGAGATGACCGCCGCCGCGGTGCTGATGCAGTCCAACATCAAGTTTGACGGGGCCTTGGTGCTACAGATTTTTGGCGACGGGCCGGTCAAACTGGCGGTGGTGGAGGTGCAGCCAGATTTTGGCCTGCGCGCCACCGCGACCCTGAATGGCACGCTGGATGAGGCCGCCAGCCTGAGCCAGATGGTGAATGTGGACAACGTGGGTCGCTGCGCGATCACCCTCGACCCGCAAAACCGCCAGCCCGGCCAGCAGCCTTACCAAGGGGTGGTGCCGTTGTTTGGCGACCACCACGAGAAGCTGGAAAAGTTCAGCGATGTGCTCCAGCACTACATGCTGCAAAGTGAACAGCTCGACACCACGCTGGTGCTGGCCGCTGACGACAAGGTGGCCGCCGGGCTGCTGATCCAGCGCCTGCCGATGCAGGGCGCTGGCAATCTGTCCGGTGGATCGGCCTATGCCCATGAGGACGAGATTGGCCGCAACGAAGACTACAAGCGCATTTCTTTGCTGGCATCCAGCCTCAAACGCGAAGAGCTGCTGAATCTGGACGCTGACAGCGTCCTGCACCGACTGTTCTGGGATGAGGATGTGCTGCGGTTTGAGCCTTTGAAGGGCGACAATGGGCCGCGCTTTGCCTGCACCTGCAGCCGCGAGCGGGTCAGCCGCATGCTGCTGAGTCTGGGCGCACAGGAGGCAGAGAGCATCTTGCAGGAACGCCCTGATATTGAGGTGGGGTGTGATTTTTGCGGCCAGCAATACCGCTTTGATGCGGTGGACGCCGCGCTGATCTTTCGCCAGCCAGACCAGTTGCCCCCGGTGGCTGGGGACGTGCACTGAATCGTTACAGGAGCCGATCGTCCTGGTTGAGCGCGGCATCGAGCCGTCCGAGCAGCGCACTGAGCTTGTCTGAAGAGATGCTGGCTTGGCCAGAAGATGCCGCAGGGGTGTGCGTAAGCGTCGCCTTGGCGTTCTGGTCGGTGAGGTCGAACGCCAGGTTCAGCGCCGCCAGCACGGCAATGCGGTCACGGGCGCGCACCTTGCCGCCATCACGAATCTTGCACATGGCGGTGTCGACCCGCTCCACCGCGTCAAGCAAACGCGCGTCGCCACCGTCGGGGCAACCCAGAAGGTAGCTCTGTCCCATGATCTGCACTTCAAGCTGCTTCATGCATCACCTCGCGCCGGGGCGGTCTTGAAGGCCGGCTTGACGGTGCTGCCACCAGGTTCCCCCGGCAGTCGCTCCAGCAAGGCGTCCACCCGGGCGCGCGCCGCGCCCAAGCGCGACTTGAGCGAATCGCGCTCTTGTGTGAGGGTGTCAATTTGCTGGTTGAGCAGGTTGTTGGTGCGCATGAGTTCTTCATAGCGCACCAGCAGGCGTTCAACACGCTCGGTGATTTGGTCGATTTGGGACGAGTCCGGCATAGTCGGGCATTGTAGGGTTTGGCGACCTTGGCCGGGCCGAAACCTGCCATCAAGCGGGGTCGCAGACGGCTTGCAGTGTGGCGCTGGCGCTGCAGTCCCGCGCAACAGCCTCGGCGTGCTGCAACTGCGCCAGCAGCGGGTGCTGGTCATCACGCTGACCCCAGGTGTCAAAGTAGAGCAAGTCGGTAATGGGCAGGCGCGGCAGCCAGCCAGCGGTTTCCAGCTCTGGTTTGTCCAAGAAACGGCCGACGTAACCGACACACAAATAGGCAATCGGTGTGATGTGCCGGGGAATGCCCAGCGCGTCTTGGAGCGCAGCCTCATGGAAGATGCTGACCCAGCCCACGCCCAACCCTTCAGCGCGCGCCGCAAGCCAAAAGTTTTGCACCGCACACACGCTGCTGAACAGGTCCATGGTGGGGATATGCGTGCGCCCGATCACCGCCGGGCCGGTGCGCGCACGGTCGCAGGTGATGCAGATGCCGACGGGCGACTCCACAATGCCTTCGAGTTTGAGCGCCTGGTAGGTGGTGCGTTTTTCGCCTTCAAACATCTCAGCCGCCTGTGCATGCGCCACGGCAAAGGCATCGCGCACCCGGTGTTTGACCTCGTCAGACTGCACCACCAGGAAGTTCCACGGCTGCATGAAACCCACCGACGGCGCGTGGTGGGCCGCGGTGAGAACGCGGCTTAGCACCTCGTCAGGCACAGGCGTGGGCAAAAACTGGCTACGAACGTCGCGGCGTGAAAAGATGGCTTGGTAGACGGCGTCGCGCGCCGAATCGGTGAAGGCGTGCGGATCCCGGGCGGTTGCTGTCGGCGTTGATTTCATGACATTCCCCTGTCAAATGGAAACAAAGTGAACTGCCTGGCCGTGCAGCTTGTGATGTTTCAGGCCGGTCTTCTGACTTGGATTCACTTGAGCCAGGCGCCTTCCCGGCTCGCGCCAGTGGCAATTGGAGCGCTCAGAAAATTGCTTTTCGAGCGCCGAGCCTGGCCCATCTTCCTTACAGCGTTGGGCACGTGGCGGACTTGCACCGCCTTCCCGATTCTCCCGAAGCCTGGCGGCTGAGGGCACCTGAAGGGCCGGATCATAGATGAGGGCGGCGTTAGAATCCGCAGCGTTGGTGCTCGCGGTGTGGTTCACACATCGCAGTTCAACGGGAAGCAGGAGGGTGAGACTCAGCCGAGCCAAGCCTAACCTGCGCTGCCCCCGCAACGGTAAGTGGACGAACCCTTTGGGGTTCCGCTGCCATCAAGACCACTGAATGTCGTCAAGAACATTTGGGAAGGGGATGGCGGTAGATCCATCAGCCCGGATACCGGCCAACACGGTGGCTGTGCGCCTTTAAGGCGCGCAACCGTGACGCTCATGCACTGTCGGGGACGATGGTGAGAGCTCTTTGATGGTTCTTTTCACTATGAAATCTTTTGCTTTTTCGATGCGCAAACGCGCATCCGTGCGCCTATGCGCGACTGTTGTGTCCGTGTTGGTGGCTTTTCCGGTTCTGGCGCAGAGCCAGACGGCGGGGACGTTGGGGGAGGTGGTGGTGACGGCGACGCGCACCCAGCAAAACTTGACCGACGTTTTGGCGGACATCACGATTGTGGACATGGCGCAGATCGAGCGCAGCGGTGCTACCGGGCTGGCCGACGTGCTGGCTCGCTTGCCTGGGGTGGAGATTCAGCGTAACGGCGGGGTGGGGGGAACCACCTCGGTGTATCTGCGAGGCGGTGAGAGCCGTTTTACCGCTGTTTACATTGATGGCATCCGCATTGACTCGCAATCAACCGGTGGTGCTTCCTGGGAAGCCATTCCGCTGGGGCAGATTGACCGCGTGGAAGTCTTGCGTGGACCGGCGGCAGCGGTGTATGGCTCGGACGCGCTCAGCGGCGTGATTCAGATTTTCACGCGTCGTGGCGAGGGCGGTTTTGCACCCTATGTGGGTTTTGGCTTGGGTTCTGATGCCTTGCGTAAGGTGGAGGCCGGCTTCAGCGGCTCGCAAGGGGCCTTTGACTATTCACTTGGGCTGGTGGATGAGCAAAGCGACGGTTTCAACGCTAAACCTGCACCGACTTTTAATCCAGACGAAGACGGTTATGACAGCCAATCTGTGACGATGCGACTGGGCTGGCAGTTCAACCCGGCGCATCGGCTGGAGGCGACTTACCTGCGCAATGACCTGAATGCGCAATACGACGCCAGCCTGACTGCCGACAACCGCGCCGAGTATGAATTGGAAACGCTGGGTTTGAGCTGGTCGGCCCAGTGGACACCCGCCTGGCTCTCAAAGTTGAGTGTCTCCACCTCGCACAACCAGTACAAGACGCTGCCAGCGCCGTCGTACCTGACGATCACCGATTTGACCAATTTCCTTTGGCACAACGAATTCAGGCGCGACCGCCATGTGTTGACTGCTGACCTTGAACGCAAAGAAGACCACCTGGAAAACGCGCCCATCAACCGCGACCGTGCGCAAAACGGTGTCGCGGTGGGTTATGGCTTTCAGGGCGAGCAAAACACCGTTCAGTTGAACCTGCGCCGTGACGATGACAGCGAATTTGGCGGCAAAAGCACAGCCGGTGCGGCCTATGGTTATGCCCTCAGCCCGCATTGGCGGGTGACTGCATCGGCAGCTTCTGCGCATCGGGTGCCCACCTTGTTCCAACGGTTCAGCGTCTACGGGACGCCTGCATTGCAGCCCGAGACCAGCGACAACATCGAGTTGGGTCTGCGCTACACACAAGGCGCCAGCAGCTACGGCGCTGTGCTGTACCGAAACAAAGTGGCGAACCTGATTTCCTATGTCACCTATGTCTCAGGTGTGGGCTCCTGTGTCAATGGGAAGGGTTGCTATGAAAATACCGCGCGGGCGATCTACGAGGGTTTGACGCTGTCAGCGACCCAGCGCCTGGCTGATGTGGCCTTGAGTGCCTCGCTGGACGTACAAGATCCGCATGATGCGATCACCGGCAAGCAGCTGGCCCGACGTTCGCGTCAACATGCCACCCTGGCAGCGGACACGCGCATCGGCGCTTGGGCGTTGGGTGCAGAGGCGCAGCTCTCCGGCAAGCGGTTTGACAACGCCGCCAACACTGTGGTGCTGGCTGGCTACGGGTTGATCAACCTGCGCGCAAGCACCCCACTGTCCAAAGACTGGGCGCTGGTGCTGACGGCAGACAACGTGACGGACAAGGACTATGAGTTGTCTGACGGCTATGCCACGGCGGGTCGCAGCTTCTATGCGGGTGTCAAGTGGGCACCAAAGTAAGCTGTTGAATAAGTCTGAGTCCTTTACTTTGAGTTGTCCATGATCCGTATGCCCAGCACTTGCCCCGCTTTCCTTGTCGCCGCCCCCGCCTCCGGCCAGGGCAAAACCACGGTGGTGTCGGCCTTGGCGCGGTTACATGCGCGTCAGGGCAGAAAAGTGCGGGTGTTCAAGTGCGGGCCGGATTTTCTGGACCCGTACTGGCACGCGCTGGCCAGCGGTGCGCCGGTGTACCAGCTAGACCTATGGATCAACGGCGAGGCGGACTGCCGCGCGCGGCTGGCTGCTGCGGCGGTTGAGGCTGACCTGATCATTGTCGAAGGGGTGATGGGTCTGTATGACGGCGACCCGAGTGCGGCGGACCTGGCGCAGCGTTTTGGCTTGCCGGTGCTGGCGGTGATTGATGCGGGGTCGATGGCGGGCACCTTCGGCGCTTTGGCGTTTGGGTTGCAGCACTATCGCCCGGGTTTGCCCTGGGCCGGTGTGCTGGCCAACCGCGTGGCCAGCGAGCGGCACGCGCTGATGCTCAAGAGCAGCGTGCGCGACCCCGAGCAATGGCTGGGTGCGGTGATGCGCAACCCGGCCTTGCAACTGCCCGAGCGGCACTTGGGTCTGACCGTCGCCAGCGAGGTGGGTGATGCGCTGGCGCGGCTGGATGCAGCGGCTGATGCCCTGCAGGCCACACCACTGGGGCAGATGACGCTAGCAGATTTGCAGCGTTGGGCTGTTGACTTTGCAGCCCTCGTGATGGGTCCGGAAGGCTTGGTAGCAGAATGCTCTGCTCCGTGTCCCCCGCCCGTGTTGCGGGCTCCTCCTTTACCTACGCAGAGCACTCTGCCACCAAGCCTTCCTGCGTTACGTGGCAAAACCATTGCGATTGCCCGCGATGCCGCCTTCTGTTTTATCTATGCGGCCAATTTGGATTGCCTGCGTGATTTGGGGGCCGAGCTGGTGTTTTTCTCGCCGCTGGACGATGCTGCGTTGCCTGAATGTGATGCGCTGTGGCTTCCCGGCGGTTACCCGGAGCTGCACGCCGCGACGATTGCCGCAAACACACCGCTGCGGGACCGCCTGGCCATGCACATCGCGGAGGGTAAACCGGTGTGGGCGGAGTGCGGCGGCATGATGGCGCTGTTTGACGCCTTGATCACCTCAGGCGGTGAACGTTTTCCCCAATGGGGTCTGCTGCCCGGCACCGTCACCATGCACAAACGTCTGGCGGCACTCGGGCCGCAGCAGTTGCCGCTGACCAGCGGCACGCTGCGCGGCCATACCTTTCATTACTCGACGACAGAGACTGCCTTGCAGCCGGTGGCACGTACGGCCCGGCCGGACAGCGACCCGCTGCCCGACGCGGGCGAGGCGCTGTGGCAACTGGGCAGCGTGCGCGCCAGCTACTTCCATGCGTGGTTTGCGTCCTGCCCCGCGGCGGTGGTTGAGCTGTTTTCGTCACCCATCGCGGTTGTGGCCTCTGGAGATAACCTGTGACCCAGGTCAACGCGTCTGCCGTCGGCGGCAATTTGATGCCTGATGCTGGAAAAACTGCAGCCGGTGTCGAGAGCAGCATGCAAGCAGCAGCGCCAGCCTGGTCTTTGCTACCGACCGGCCCGCAGCGCATCGTCTGCCTGACCGAAGAAACCACCGAGTGGCTGTATATGTTGGGGCAGGAGCACCGCATTGTGGGCATCTCTGGCTACACCGTGCGCCCGCTGCGTGCAAGGCAGCAAAAGCCGCGCGTGAGTGCCTTCACCAGCGCCAAGGTCGACAAAATTCTGGCTTTGCAGCCCGATTGCGTGCTGGGTTTTTCCGACATGCAAGCCGACATTGCCAGTTCGCTGATCCGTGCTGGGGTGCAGGTGACCGTGTTCAATCAGCGCAGTGTGGCGCAGATTTTTGACATATTGTTTCAGGTGGCCGCGATGGTCGGGCAGGGTCCGCAGGGTCTGGCGTTGATACAAAAAATGCAGCAGGATATGCTTGCTGTAAAAGGGCTGGTGGCCAATTTGCCATATAGACCCAGAATCTACTTTGAAGAGTGGGATGTGCCGCACATCAGCGCCATTCAGTGGGTGTCGGAGCTGATCAGCATCGCTGGGGGTGACGATATTTTTCCCGAGCTGGCGGCGCAGTCCCTGGGCAAACACCGCATCATTGCCGACAGCGCCGAAATTGTGCGGCGCAACCCGGACATCATCATTGGCTCCTGGTGCGGCAAGAAGTTTCGCCCAGAAAAAGTGGCAGCGCGCGCTGGCTGGGGCCAGGTGGCGGCGGTGAAATCTGGGCAGTTGTTCGAGATCAAGTCCTGCGACATCCTGCAGCCCGGCCCGGCTGCGCTGACCGATGGCCTCGCGCAGCTGCAGCGCATCATCATGGATTGGAGCCGTGCTCATGGTTAACGTGGAACGCGTGGATTCGCCAGCGCAAGACGGTCATGGCGGATGCGATTCACCGTCCAGCATGCCAAAAGCCTGGCTGCCGGATCGCTTCCGACCAAACAGCCGGGGAGTCGCCATGGCATTCCTGTGCCAGATATCCCGGAGGCCGCTATGACGGTTGGTGCAGCCAGTCCAGCCCGCAGCGAACTGATTCTGGGCGGCCAGAAAAGCGGCAAGAGCCGCCGCGCCGAACTGCTGGCACGCGACTGGCTGGCGCAGTCAGCCAGCCACCGCGCGGTGCTGATCGCCACCGCGCAGCCCTGGGATGACGAAATGCGCCAGCGCATTGCCCGCCATCAGGCGGACCGTGCCGAGCGGGTGCCGGGCATGACCACGGTGGAGGAGCCGCTGCAACTGGCGCAAGCCATTCTTGCCCACAGCCGCGCCGACACGTTGATCGTGGTCGACTGCCTCACGCTGTGGTTGACCAATTGCCTGATGCCCGCTGAAGCCGAATTGCCCTCAGACACGCCCAGCACCCCATCATCGCCAACGTGTGTGTCGCAAGAATATATAAGAAATAGGCCTCTAGACCTTATGCAAAAAGGGAAAGTAACTCTCCTTTTGGAAGCGATCGGCCAGGCCCCTGGCCCGCTGGTGCTGGTGGGTAACGAGATCGGCCTGGGCGTGATTCCGATGGGCCGCGAGGTGCGCGCCTTTGTCGATGCGCTGGGCCTGCTCAACCAAAGCGTGGCCAGTGCCTGCCAGCGGGTGACGCTGATGGCGGCGGGGTTGCCGCTGACTTTGAAAGAGATGCCGTGAAAATACTGTTCTGCGTCGTGTTGCTGGGCATCGCCGCCAGCGCCCAGGCCTATGAGGTCACCGACGACCGGGGCGTGACGGTCAGCTTCACCCAGCCGCCGCAACGCGTGGTCAGCCTGCTGCCGTCGCTGGCTGAAACCGTATGTGAACTGGGCGCCTGCAACCGGCTGGTGGGGGTGGACCGTTATTCCAACTACCCGGCCAGCCTGCAAAAACTGCCGCAAGTGGGTGGCGGGTTGGACCCAAACATTGAAGCCATCGTCGCTCTGCGTCCCGATGTGGTGCTGATGGCGGTGTCTTCGCGCGCCAGTGACCGGCTGCGTGGGCTGGGTCTGAAGGTGGTGTCATTAGAGCCCAAAACCCACGCTGATGTGCAGCGCGTGATGCTCAAAATTGGCGAAGTGCTGGCCGTGCCGGATGCCGCGAAGATCTGGCGCGCCATTGATGCCGGTGTGTCGGCGGCGGCCCAGTCCATCCCGCCCAGCGTCAAAGCGACACGGGTGTACTTTGAGGTGAATCAGGGGCCGTTCGCGGCAGGCGAGTCGTCGTTCATCGGCGAAACCCTCACGCGCCTGGGCGTGAAAAACATCGTGCCCGCCAAGCTCGGACCGTTCCCCAAGCTCAACCCGGAATTCATCGTGCGCGCCAACCCGGACCTGATCATGGTCGGTGAGCGCAACGCCAGTGGCTTGGCGCAGCGCCCGGGCTGGCAAAGCATTCGCGCGGTGCGCGAAAACCGTGTCTGCATCTTCGCCACCGAAGAAGCCAACACGCTGGTGCGCCCGGGCCCGCGCATGGCTGAAGGCGCACGGCTGATGGCGCAGTGCCTGAATGCCAAGGCGCCCAAATCTGCGGCGGGATCCAAGCTTTGAAATTACGCAGCCTGTCGTTCCTGGTGGGGGTGCTGGCTCTGTTGAGCCTGGCCCTTGCCGTGCTGGGCGTGTGTGTGGGCAGTGCGGGTTTTGAGAACCTGATCGGTCCGCTGCTGCACCCTGACGTGGATCCGGCCGCCACCGCCATGGCGCAGCAGATTGTGGGTGAGATCCGCCTGCCGCGCACCTTGGGCGCCTGGACGGCGGGTGCTTTGCTGGGCCTGGCGGGTGCCGTGGCGCAGGGCTTGTTTCGCAATCCGCTGGCCGATCCGTACCTGCTGGGCAGTGCGTCCGGGGCGTCGTTGGGCGTGGCGCTGACGCTGGCGGTACTGGGCGGCGGTGGCGGCATGCTGGGCGGCAGCATGATGAACGGCGGCATGGCGGTGAGTGTGTTCTCCGGCAGTGTGCTGGTGCGTCTGGGGCTGACGGGTGCCGCCTTTGTCGGCGCGGTGTTGGCGGTGCTGCTGACGCTGGCGCTGTCCAAAGGCGTGCAACACACGCTGCGGCTGCTGTTGGCCGGGGTGGTGGTGGGTGTGGTGCTGGGCGCGGCCACCCAGATGGTGCTGCTGTTTTCGCCCGACTCGCTGCAGGCCATGCAGGCGTTCATGCTGGGTTCGACCGCGTTTGTCGGCTGGACGGCGTGTGCACTGATGGCCGGGGTATGGGTGTTATGTGTGGCCGCGGGTGGTTTGCTGGGCCGCGTGCTCGATGGCCTGAGCCTGGGTGAAGCCACGGCGCACAGCCTGGGGCTGCCGCTGGGCAGCCTGCGCATCGCGCTGGTGGGTGTGCTGGCGCTGGCCACCGGCACGGCGGTGGCGCAAACCGGGCTGATCGCGTTTGTCGGGTTGGCCGCGCCGCATCTGGTGCGCTCGGTCATCAAAACCACCCATGGCCGCCTGATGTTGCTGGCCAGCCTGATGGGCGGTGTTTTGCTGATGGCCGCCGACACACTGGCACGCTGGCTGATAGCGCCGCAGGAACTGCCGGTAGGCGTGCTGACTGCCGTGCTGGGTGGCGGCTATTTGCTGTGGCTGATGCGCCGCAACAGCCGGGGTTTTAGCGGGGGTGGCCAGTGATCAACGCTACGCCTTCCATAGCTATCCAGGCAAGCAGAATCAGGGCTAGCATCGGAAATATCGAGATACTGCACGACATCACGCTGGGCCTGCCGCAAGGGCGTTGGACCAGCATCGTCGGCCCCAATGGCGCGGGTAAATCGACCCTGCTCAAGGTGCTTGCCGGCTTGTTGCCACACACTGGCTCGGTGCAGTTGTTGGGCCATGATTTACACAGTTTGCCACACCGCGAGCGCGCCCGGCAATTGGCTTGGCTGGGGCAAAACGAGTCGTCAGGTGATGACTTGACGGTGTGGGACGTGGCCCTGCTGGGTCGTCTGCCGCACCAGGCCTGGCTGGCCGGGCCCAGCCCGCAAGACCTGGCAGCGACAGAAACCGCTCTCAGGTCAACCCAGGCCTGGGACTGGCGACAGCGCAGCCTGGGTCAACTTTCCGGCGGCGAGCGCCAGCGGGTGCTTTTGGCGCGCGCGCTGGCGGTACAGGCCCAAGTGCTGCTGATGGACGAACCGCTGGCCAACCTCGACCCACCGCACCAGGCCGACTGGCTTTGCATGGTGCGCTGCCTGCTGGAGATCGGCGTCACCGTGGTCAGCGTGTTGCACGAGATTTCGATGGCGTTACACGCCGACGACATGGTCATCATGGCCGCCGGTCGTGTCACGCATCAGGGCGCATGTGCTGATGCGGCCACCCACCGCGCGCTGGAAGCCGTGTTTGACCACCGCCTCACCATTCACCCGCTGGCTGGCCAGTGGGTGGCTTTACCGAATTAAACACATGCAAACCGAAACACCCCCCACCGACAAGCCTTATGACAAACCCGAGGGCGAGCGCCGTGGGCTGATCATCGTCAACACCGGCGACGGCAAAGGCAAAAGCACGGCAGCTTTTGGCCTGGCGCTACGCGCGCATGGCCGTGGCAAAGTTGTGAAGATTTTCCAGTTCATGAAAGTGCCCAGCGCACGCTTTGGTGAACACCGCATGTTTGAGCAATTGGGCATACCGATTGAAGGCTTGGGCGACGGCTTCAGCTGGAAGAGCCAGGACCTGGAAAACTCGGCGCAGCTGGCGCGTGACGGCTGGGCAAAAGCCAAAACCGCCATCCTCAGCGGTGACTACTTCATGGTGACGCTCGATGAGGTCACCTACCCGCTGATCTACGGCTGGTTGCCGCTGGACGATGTGCTGGCCACATTAAAGGCCCGCCCGAGCCAGGTGCACGTGGTGTTGACCGGCCGCCGCTGCCCGCCAGAAATCATTGAATTGGCCGACACCGTGACCGAGATGACGATGGTCAAACACGCGTTCCAGGCAGGTATCCCGGCGCAGCGGGGGATTGAAGACTGATGATCTACGCCCTGGCCCTGCTGCTGGCTCTGCTCATCGACCGCCTCTGGGGCGAGCCGCCAGTGCGGCTGCACCCGGTGGTGTGGATGGGCAACTACCTGGGCTGGGCGGGGGGGCGGCTACAGCGCGGGGTGCAAGTAGCTTCCGCCGCACCGCAGTTGCAGCCGTCTGCTGTGCTGGCGGCCGGAGCGGCAGAGGCTAAAGATATCAGATCATTTTGGCTTGGAGCCCTTTACTGGATTGGGGGAGTAGCTCTGTTTACTGTAGCTTCCTGGTGGCTGGAGCAGGGCATCTGGCGAGTCGGGCAGGCGCTCTTGATTGAAACGTCTGGCAGCCTGCAAGCCCCCGGATCAAGCGGGTTGTGGGTGGCAGCGGGCCGGCTGGATGGCTCGGTGGCCGGGTGGCTGGCCGCAGCCATCACCGCCGTGTTGCTGGCGCTGCTGCTCAAACCCATGCTGGCCTGGTCCATGCTCAGGTCGGAAGTGCAGGCGGTGGAAGCGGCATTGCAACAGTCGCTGGCCGCTGGTCGCGAACGGCTGAGCTGGCTGGTGAGCCGTGAGACCGCCACGTTAAGTCAAGCCCAGGTGCGTGAAAGCGCTATTGAGTCGCTGGCGGAAAACCTCAACGATTCGGTCGTGGCACCCATCTTCTGGTTTGTGCTGCTCGGGCTGCCAGGTGCGGTGTTCTACCGTTTTGCCAACACCGCCGATGCCATGTGGGGCTACAAAGGTGTGTACAAAGGACAAAACTGGGAGTGGGCCGGCAAGTGGGCGGCGCGGTTGGACGACGCGCTGAACTGGTTACCCGCACGCCTGACCGGGCTGCTGTTGGCCCTGACCTGCGGCGTGAAACTGGGTGATTTGCGCCGCGAAGCCATCAAAACCCCATCGCCCAACAGCGGCTGGCCGATGGCGGCGATGGCACTGGCACTCCACATCCAGCTCGGCAAGCCGGGCGTGTACGTGCTGAATCCGGCGGGTGGCGAGCCACAGGCAGCGCACACGCAGCAGGCAGTTGTTTATGCATCAAAAGTGCTTCTAGCCCTTATTCCCATTGGGCAGACAGCTCTGTATGTCAGAGCATGGATCGTCTCATGACCGCGCCAGCCACTGCGCCTTGGACACATGGTGGCCCGGACGCCCTGGGCGCAGCACGCTTTGATTTTTCCACCAACACCAATGCTTGCGGCCCGTGTCCGCAGGCATGGACGGCGGTGCAGGCGGCAGATGTCACGCTTTACCCTGACCCCGCCTACATCGCGCTGCGTCAGAACTTGGCCGCCTTTCACGGCGTGGCGCCAGAGCGTGTGCTGCTGGCAGGCAGCGCCAGCGAGTTCATTTTTCGCATCACCGCGTGGGCACATCAGCAGGGCCTGCGCACCGTGCATCTGCCCACCTACCACTATGGCGACTACCCGCGCGCCGCGCAGGCTTGGAGGATGGCGTGCGTGGTGGATGAGAAGGGCGCAGCAGGCGCGCTCACCCGCCCCGGCGCGCTGGTCTGGGCCTGCGAACCCTCCAGTCCGCTGGGCCAGCCCCATAGCAACTGGCCGCAGTGGCTGTTGGAGGACTCACCCAAGACGGCCCGAAGATCGGACCTGCTGGTGCTTGACTGCGCCTATGCAGCGCTGCGCCTCAGCGGTGCTGCGTCGTTGACGGCTTCCCAACTCGATCAGGTCTGGCAGCTGTTCACACCCAACAAGGCGCTTGGTCTGACTGGTGTGCGTGCTGCGTATGTGATAGCTCCTGGCCCTTGTTCTAAAAGGGCTAGAGGGCAAAAAGACCTGGATATTGCCAGTGTCAACCGGATGGCCCCGTCGTGGCCGTTGGGTGCGGACGGCGTAGCCATGTTGCAGGCCTGGGTGTCGCCCGAGGTGCAGGCTTGGCTGGCCACGTGCCTGCCACTGCTGCGCCAATGGAAAGCCCGCCAGGCGGACCTGCTCACCCGCGCTGGCTGGGCGGTGTTGCCCAGCGAGGCCAACTATTTCTGCGCCCAGCCACCGCAACCGGTTGATCTGGCCGCATTGCGCCAAACCCACGGCATCAAACTGCGCGACGCCACCTCGTTCGGCCTGCCCGGCTGGTTGCGGCTGGGTGTGTTGGGGCCAAACGCCCAAGATGCGCTGGCCGAGGCGTTACACCACGTGGCACCACGTTATACAACTTTGGAAATCACGACATGACCGCCAAATGCATCATGGTGCTAGGCACCACCAGCGGCGCTGGCAAAAGCTGGCTGGCCACCGCGCTGTGCCGCCATTACGCCCGCCAGGGCCTGAAGGTCGCGGCCTTCAAGGCGCAAAACATGAGCAACAACGCACGGGTTGTCGCCTCTGAAAATGGCCAAGGTGAAATCGGGTCCGCCCAATACTTTCAGGCCCTGGCCGCCAAGGCTTTGCCGGATGTGCGCATGAACCCGCTGCTACTCAAACCCGAAGCCGACACCCACAGCCAAGTGGTGCTAATGGGGCAGGTCAGCGCCGAGCTCACCGCCATGCCGTGGCGTGGCCGCAGCCTGAGAGTCTGGCCGCAGATCGCTGCTGCGCTGGACGCTTTGCGCGCCGAGAACGACGTGGTGGTGATCGAGGGCGCGGGTTCGCCTGCTGAAATCAACCTTTCGAGCAGCGACATCGTCAACATGCGCGTGGCGCTGCACGGCCAGGCGGCTTGCCTGCTGGTCACCGACATCGACCGTGGCGGTGCGTTTGCGCATCTGTACGGCACCTGGGCGCTGCTGCCGGAAGAAGAGCGTGCGCTGATCAAGGGTTTTGTGCTGAACAAGTTTCGTGGTGACGCCAGTCTGCTGGCGCCCGCGCCGCAGATGTTGCAGGATTTGACCGGCATCCCGACGGTGGCCACGCTGCCGATGTGGTGGCAGCACGGCCTGCCCGAAGAAGACGGCGTATTTGACGACCGCAGCATCCAACGCGGCGCGGTCACCATGACGGTGGCGGTGATCGCCTACCCGCGCATCAGCAACCTGGACGAGTTTCAGCCGCTAAAAAACATCCCCGGCGTGCGCCTGATGTGGGTGCGTTCACCGTCTGAGTTGGCGGGCCTGTCAATCACCGACTGGATTGTTTTGCCCGGCTCCAAAAGCACCAGCGCCGACCTGGCCTGGCTGCGTTCGCAAGGGCTGGATGCGGCCGTGGCGCGCCACGCAGGGCAGGGTGGCGCGGTGCTGGGGGTCTGTGGTGGCTTGCAGATGTTGGGCGAGGCGCTGGTCGACACGTTTGGCGTGGACGGCAACGCCCCCGGCCTGGGCCTGCTGCCGCTGGTGACGCAGTTTGATGCCGACAAAACGGTGCGGCACACGCAGACCTGTTTTGTGGCCGAGATGGTGACGCCTGTTGCTGACGACATCGGACAGGCGCGCGTCAGCGGGCCTCAGGCCGGGTGCCTCATACTGTCAAAGGCCCAGAAATCGGCTCCCGGCCTGAGCCCCACTGACTCAGGCCAACGGACAGGCGAACTTTCCAATCCCTGGTCCTCCTTGGCAGGTGTATCTGTCAGCGGCTACGAAATCCGCCACGGCCAGACCGCCCAGCACCCGGCCATGGCGCGATCGGGTGATGTGGCGCGCGAGGTGTTGCCCGGCGGTCTGGGCTGGCAGAATGCCGCCGGCAACGTGCTGGGCATTTACCTGCACGGCCTGCTGGAAGACCCTGCCGCGCTTCAGGCGCTGTTTGGCGCCCGCCTGGATGGCCCGGTGCCGACGCTCGAAACGGTGTTTGAGCGGATGGCTGATTTCATTGAAACCCACTTCGAGCCCGGCGTGCTGGATGCGTTGCGTGCTACATGAAACCCGCTTCACCCGAGCTCTGGGTCACCGAATCCAGCCCCCAACGCCAAAGTGCCGTGTCCTGGGTGCTGCTGGTCGTCGGGCTGGTGCTGGTGGTCGTCTTTCGTGGTTTTCACGGGCCGGGCCTGAGCAACAGCATGGCGGGTTTTTTACTCGGCGTGCTGCTGATCTCCATCGCCGCTGCCTCGCTGCTCTCTGGCGGCAAACAGATCATCACCGTGGACCCGCAGCGCCGCCAGATTGTGGTGAGCGGGCAAAACCGCTTCAGTGGTGGCAAAAAAGTGATTTTGTTCAAGGACGTGGCGCGCGTGCGTGTGGGCCGTTTTGGCAAGGCCAGCAACGGCACGGAGTCGTTCCACGTCTCGGTCATCCTGAAACAGGGTGGCACGGTGCCGCTGTTTTTTGGTTTTTACGAGGGTCAGTTTGACCGCGCCGTGGCCCAAGCCCGCTGCGACCGCCTGGCCGCCTATTTGCAACTGGACTGATTTTTAACGGGAGTTTTTCATGACTACTTTTTCTTTGCCCACCCTGACCGACCTGTGCGATCCGGCTTTCACGCAGGCCTTACAGCACAAGATCGACACCAAAACCAAGCCACTGGGCTCGCTTGGCCGCCTGGAAACCCTGGCGCTCAACCTTGGCCAGATTCTTGGCGGCGAATCGCCGGTGCTGAAAGACCCGCAAATGGTGGTGTTTGCCGGTGACCACGGCCTGGTGGCGCGCGGTGTGTCGGCGTTTCCGCAAGACGTGAGCTGGCAGATGGTGGAAAACTTTCTGGCCTGCGGCGCAGCCGTCAGCGTGTTTTCGCGTGCCAATGGCATCGCGCTCACGGTGGTCGACTGCGGCGTGGCGCATGATTTTCTGGCCGGTTTGCCCGAGGGCACCCAACGCCCGGGCTTGCTGGTGCGCAAGGTGGCGGGCGGCGAAAAGGGCACGGCCGATTCTTTCGTCCAACCCGCGATGACCGCCGCACAGTGCCAGGAGGCGCTGCAAAACGGCATGGATATCGTCAAAGGTCTGCCCGGCAACGCGCTGCTGCTGGGTGAGATGGGCATCGGCAACACTTCCGCCGCATCGCTGCTGTTGGCCCGCTTGGCCGGGCTGGACATTGAAGTCTGCACCGGCGCCGGCACTGGTCTGGATGCACCCGCCGTGCAGCGCAAAGCCGCCGTGCTGCGCGAGGTGCTGGCACGTCACCCCCAAGCCCAAGCGCCGCTGGATGCGCTGGCTGCCCTGGGCGGTTTTGAGATTGCCACCATGGTTGGTGCCGTGATGCAGGCGGCTCACGAGCGCCGCGTGGTGGTGGTGGACGGTTTCATCGCCACCAGCGCCGTGCTGGTCGCCCACGCGCTGCAGCCGCTGGTGTTGCAGCGCTGTGTGTTTGCGCACCGCAGCGGCGAGCGCGGCCACGAGTTCATGTTGCAGCATCTGGGGGTGCAGGCGCTGCTGGATATGGGGCTGCGTCTGGGCGAAGGTTCCGGCGGCGCATTGGCTTGGCCGCTGTTGCAGTCGGCCTGTGTGATGCTGCGCGACATGGCGAGTTTTGAGTCGGCAGGGGTGTCTGAGAAGGCTGAGGTGCAGGCCGAGCAGGTCTGACCACAACTCTTTGCCCCATCACTCCCTGTGGCAGTTGGATGGCATTTGACTTCGGGTTTGGGTCTTCTGAAGCATTCGCGATCCAACGGAATCGGGTGGGGGTGGGGTAAAGGTTTGGGCCGATTTCAAAAAGCGAAGCGTCATGAGGCACGGGCCTTTACCCCACCCGCGCCCGCGGTTTACCAACACGGCCTGCGCTGAGGGTATTTGAATTCAGCAATCCAAAATGCAAGAGTGAATACAACTTCCAGATTCAGTGTTTAAACCGGGCCGCGGGCAGGGCGGACGCCGAGGCCTCATACGCTTCGCTTTTTAAAATCGGCCTCGACATCCGCCTTGCCCGCGACCCTTGGCGCTTCAGCGGGCACACTGTTTCAGCCAAACGTCTCCGCCCAACCCCAAGCCCAACTTCCCTGCCTGACAATCTACCGCTTCAAGTCACCTATGACTTCGCCATGACCCAAGCCATCCGCCACTACCTGCTGTGCGTCCAGTTCTTTACCCGCATCCCCATCACCGGGGCGGTGGCGGGCTGGGTGGGGTATAGCCCGGCCATGCTGCGGGCCAGCGCCGGGCACTTTCCAGGCGTGGGCGTGTTGGTGGGTGGCCTGGTGGCGGCATTTACCGCGGCGTTGCTGATGCTGTTGCCCGTCACCGGCTCGGCACCTTTGGTGGCTGCAGCGCTGGGTACGGTGCTCTCGGTGTTGCTCACCGGCGCGTTTCACGAAGACGGCCTGGCCGACGTGGCGGATGGCCTGGGTGGCAGTTATGACCGAAATCGTGCGCTGGAGATCATGAAAGACTCGCGCGTGGGTGCTTTTGGTGCCATTGCGGTGGTGCTGGCGCTACTGTCCAAAGTGGTGCTGCTGGGGCTGCTCGGCGATGTGAGTGCGCCGCTGATGGTGTTGGCGCTGTTTGTGGCGCATGTGGTGTCGCGCACCTGGCCGCTGCTCACCATCCGGCTGCTGGCGCATGTGGGCGACGCCGCTGGCTCCAAGTCCAAGCCGCTGGCTGACCAGATCAGCCTGGCGGCGCTGGGCACTGGATTCACATGGTGTTTTATGGCTCTAGCCCTTACGGTGTATGGGCAGGCAGCTACTGATTTTGTATCTCTGGATGTGTCTGGCGCCGACCTGTTGCAAGCGCTGGCCAACGCGCTGGTGGCCTCGCTGCTGGCCTGGGTGTGGATCACGCGCTGGTTCGCGCGCCGCCTGGGCGGCTTCACCGGCGACTGCCTGGGTGCCACGCAGCAGGTGTGTGAGCTGGCGTTTTACCTTGGGCTGGCGGTCAGCCTGTGATGCCCGCGTCTGCCGCCAGCCGTCGGTCATCCATGCAACCCGCGCAACCACGCCTTCAGCCCAACACTGTGCACCTGGTGCGCCACGCCCAGCCGCTGATTGCAGCAGGGGTGTGTTACGGCGCGCTGGATGTGCCCGCCGATGCCATGGCCACGCAACAAGCCGCCCAGGCGCTGGCGCCAACCTTGCCGCACGGTGCCTTGATGCTGACCTCGCCGCTACAAAGATGTGAGCTTCTAGCCCAATTGATACAAGGGCTACGGCCAGATTTGACATATAAAACCGATGCACGCCTGGCGGAGATGAATTTCGGCAGCTTTGAAGGTCAGCGGTGGGACAGCCTGGCCCCAGCCGATTTTGAGTCCTGGACGGCAGATTTTTGGCAGCACCGCTTTGGTGGCGCCGAGAGCGTGGCTGAGTTCATGGCACGCGTTGCAGGTGTCTGGGATGAAGCCATGGCCAGCGGTCAACAGCAGGTCTGGGTTACCCATGCCGGGGTGATGCGTGCTGCCACTTTGCTGGCAAAAGGCGTGCGCCGTGTTGATCAGGCGGCAGACTGGCCGCAAGCCGCGCCAGCGTTTGGCCAGCGGTTGGTGTTGGGGCCGTGATGCCTCAGGCGTTGAACATCGACGTGTCGGCCAGCGTGGTCACATCGGGCAACGCCTCGCCAATGTCTTGCGGGTCCAGACGGAGCAGGCTCAGCAGCACCAGAGGCAGGTTCTCCAAGGTCTCAGGGGTGGGGTGGCCTCCGGCGTCCGCCAGCCGCGCAGCCAGGTGCAGCACAGCCGCCAGTTTGGGGAGCTGAGTTGCCGCCAGCGGCTGGGCGCTGTGGCGCATGCCCTGCACCAGCGCAGGCGGAAAGTCCCAGTGCTGCGCCAGTTCGGCGGTGACCTCGCCTTCGTCAAAGCCGACCAGGCGGCGCTGCAGCAGCCAGCGCTCGGCGCTTCCGTGGGTGTTGTTTTCGATGGCTTGGAGATGCTCCGGGCGTGCCTGCACCAGGCTCAGGCCGCCCAGGCGCAGCATCATGCCGCACAGCCAGGCTTCCTGGTCGTCCACCTCGCACAGGTCAGCCAGCCACTGCGCATAGCCGGCGCACAGCAGGCTGTGGTGCCAGAAACCCAGGCGGTCCATCACCGCTGGAAAGCTGCAACTGCGCGCCAGGCACAGCGACAGGGCGCGGCTGCGCACCATCGACACGCCCACCACACTCACTGCGCGCTCCAGCGTGTCGACCGAGCCCGACAAGCCAAACATGGCGCTGTTGGCCATGCGCAGCAGGCTGGCCGTGAGCGTGGGGTCTTTCTTGATGATGCGGCACACCAAAAAAGTGTCGGCGTCTTCGTCGTTCAGGGTGCGGATCAAGGCCTGCCCGGCTTCGGGCATCACCGGCCATTCCACCGACTGGGTCAGGCTCGCCAGGGTGGCAAAGGGGGCGCGGTCAGGCAAAGACATGGTGGCTACCTTTGAGTGGTTTTGGGTGTGAAGTCGCAACAGTTGGCCACCGCGCACGTCCAGCACTGCGGCGTGCGCGCCTGGCACACATAGCGCCCGTGCAGGATCAGCCAGTGGTGGGCATGTTCCATGAATTCCTTCGGGATGCGTTTGAGCAGGCTCAACTCCACCGCCAGCGGGGTTTTGCCGGGTGCCAGCCCGGTGCGGTTGGCCACGCGAAAGATGTGCGTGTCCACGGCCATGGTCGGCTCACCAAAGGCCACGTTGAGCACCACGTTCGCGGTTTTGCGGCCCACGCCGGGCAGGGCTTCCAGCGCCTCGCGGGTGCGCGGCACCTGGCCGCCGTGCAAGTCCACCAGCATCTGGCAGGTTTGCAGCAGGTGTCTGGCTTTGCTGTGGTACAGGCCGATGGTTTTGATGTAACTCTCCAGCCCGTCCTGGCCCAGATAGAGGATTTTTTGCGGCGTGTTGGCTACTACAAACAGCTGGCGTGTGGCTTTGTTGACGCTGACATCGGTAGCCTGGGCCGACAGCAGCACGGCCGCCAGCAGCTCAAACACGCTGGCAAACTCCAGCTCGGTCTGCGGCTGCGGGTTGCTGGCGGCCAGGATGGTGAAAAAACTCTGAATCTGCGCGGGTGTCATGCGGCTCAATGCGATCAATGCAGTTGGACAAAGCTGTCAGCAGCGGGGAAGGTGGCTTTCATCCAGCGCACGTCCAGCGCCAACGCGTTGATCACGTCATGCGGCAAGGCATCCACCGCCAGCGCGTCGGCGCCTGGCATGTCGGCCAGCAGCCCGGCCAGGTTCACCACCGCGCCCAGGCGCGAAAAAGCCTGCTCCACGAGCGGGTCATAGGCGCGCTCCAGCGCTTGGGTGATCTGCATCGGAAAATTCCAGCGGCGTGCCAGTTCAGCGGTGATCTGGCCTTCAGAGAAGCCGATCAGGCGCTTTTCGCGCTCCCAGCGGGCACCGGGCGGGTGCGGCAGGCGTTCAATCTCGGTCAGCGCCTGCGGATTCGCCTGGCCAATGAGCAGCTCACCCAGGCGCAGCATCATGCCGGTGAGCCAGGCCTGCTGGGTGTCCATCTCCAGCGCGCTGGCCAACCACCGGGCGTAACCGGCGCAGGCCATGCTGTTTTGCCAGAATTCCTGTAATTTCAAGCCCGGCAGCGGCGCAAACGCGTCGCTCAGGCAGGCGCTCAGGGCCAGCGCGCGCACCTGGCCCAGGCCAACCATCTGGATCGCGTCGTCAATGGCATTGACACCGCGCGGCAGGCCAAACTGGGCGCTGTTGGCCAAGCGCAGCAGCCGCGCGCTCAGGGCCGGGTCGCGGCTGATGATCTGGCTGACGTCGAACACGTCGGGGCTGTCGCTGTTGAGGGTCTGAATCAGTTCATGCGCCACTTCGGACATGGAAGGCAGTTTGATGGTGGCAAAAAAATCATCAAGACTGTGCATGGAGTTTCCTGTGAAAGAGCGGCTGGCGAATCAGTCACAATTTACCCCATTTGGCGGCTGCCACGCCCTGCAGACTTGGGGAATGTGGTTTGGATGCTGCTTTTTGACACATCTTTCCTGAAAGCCTTTCCCCATGCACTTTGCCGACCGCCTGCAAAACGTTGAAACCTCTGCCATCCGTGAACTGTTCAAGCTGCTGGGCAAGCCCGGCATCATCAGTTTTGCGGGCGGGTTCCCTGACCCGGCGCTGTTTGACGCCGAGGGCATCGCCCAGGCCAGCGCCACTGTGTTGGCCAATCACCCCGGCCCGGTGCTGCAGTACGGTGCCACCGAAGGCTATGGCGCGCTACGCGAAGCCATCAGCACTTTCATGGCGGGCAAGGGCAGCACCGTGGCACCAGATGGCCTGATCGTCACCACCGGCAGCCAGCAGGCGCTGGACCTGATTGGCAAATGTCTGATCTCGCCCGGTGACAAGATCATTGTGGAAGCGCCCACCTTTCTGGCCACCATCCAGTGCTTCCGGCTCTACGGCGCGCACATCATCGGTGCGCCGATTGATGCCGATGGCGTGGATGTGGATAAACTGGAAGCGCTGATTGACGAACACAAGCCGAAACTGGTGTACCTGATTCCCACTTTCAGCAACCCCAGCGGTGCCACGCTGAGCCTGGCGCGGCGCAAGCGCGTGCTGGAGATGGCGGTGCGCACCCAAACGCTGGTGGTGGAGGACGACCCGTATGGCGAGCTGTATTTTGATGCGCCGCCACCGCCGAGCCTGCTGGCTTTAAGCGACAGCGTGCCCGGCAGCCGCGCCTGGCTGGCGCACTGCGGCTCGTTCAGCAAGATTTTGAGCCCGGGCCTGCGCGTGGGCTGGATGATCGCCCCGCCCGAGCTGCTGGCCAAAGCGGTGATGTGCAAACAGTTCAGCGACGCCCATACCAGCAACCTGACCCAAGCCATCTGCGCGCAGTACCTGACCATGAATCGCCTGAACGCCACGCTGGCCGTGGTGCGCCAAACCTACGCCGAGCGTGCCCGCGTCATGGCCGCGTGTTTGAAACGCGATCTGGGCGAGGCGATTGATTTCAACGCCCCGCAAGGCGGCATGTTCTTCTGGGCGCGGCTCACTGGTGCCAATGGCAAAACAGCCAATGCAGCTGACTTTGCCAAACGCGCCATCGAGCAGTTGGTGGCCTTTGTGCCCGGCGCGCCGTTTTACGCTCATGACCCGGACCTGGCCACCCTGCGCCTGAGTTTTGCCACGGCCGATGTGGCCAAGATCGAAGAAGGTATTACCCGTCTGAAGCTGGCGCTAAGCTAAAAATATATGAGAAATTGGCTTCTAGCCCTTTAGGATGTTGGGCTGATAGCTATCAAAGAAGTAGTGATCAAGCACCTCACTGTCGGAGTGTTCCGAGAAGCAGATGCGATTGCGGCCTTCGTTTTTGGCCTGGTACATGGCGGCGTCGGCCCATTTGGTGAGTTCTTCAGCGTGGGCGTGGGCGCTGGCAAACACCACCACACCAATGCTGGAGGTACAGCGGTGTGCAATGCGCCGTGACGGGTGGGCCTTGCCGGGCACCGCCAGGGCATAGGGTTTGGTCATGGCGGTTTTGATCTTGTGGGCCACCTTGTCGGCAAACTGGCGGGCTTTCTGCCAGTCGGTGTCCAGCTCGGACAGCAGCACCACAAACTCGTCGCCGCCAAAGCGGGCCACGGTGTCCATCTCGCGCACGCAGGCTTTCAGGCGGCTGGCCGCTTCCACCAACAGCAGGTCTCCCACGGCGTGGCCGTGTTGGTCGTTGAGCGGCTTGAAGTTGTCCAGGTCCAGAAACATCAGCGCGCCAAAATGGCCGCTGCGCCGGTTGCCGGTGATGGCCTGGCTGAGCCGGTCGTCCAGCAGGCGGCGATTGGGTAGCGTGGTGAGGGTGTCGTAAAAGGCCAGTTGCCGGATCTCGTTTTCAAGCTGCTTGCGCTGGGTGATGTCGCGGATGGACACATGGATGGCCGGTTCGCCGTCAAATTCGATGGCGGTGCCTTGCACTTCCACATCAATCAGCGTGCCGTCCAGCTTCACAAACCGCGCTTCGGCGGTGGGCGGCAGCGGCTCGCCCTTTTCAATGCGCATCAAGCGCGACTGCTGGCTTTCCAGGCACGTTGGGTGGATCAGGTCGGTGGTGCGTTTGCGCAGCAGGTTGTGCAGGTCTGGCGCGCCAAACAATTTAAGTGCAGCCGGGTTGGCGTACATGATCTGGGTGTGTCGGTGCACCAGAATCGCATCTGGCGTCCACTCGATCAGGGTGCGGTAGCGCTCCTCGCTGGCTTTGAGCGCGATCTGGGTGCGTTTGTGGTCGGTGATGTCTTGCACAATGCCCAAGGCACTGTGCGGCTGGCGGTTCAGGTCAAACTCCAGTTCGGCACGCTGGCGCACCCAATGCACCGTGCCGTTGACGATGATGCGGTGCTCGCCATCAAAAAGCCCGCCCGAGAGTGCGGCCTGCCAGGCTGCCTTGACCCCGGCGCGGTCTTCCTCATGCACCAGTGCCAAGTATTGGCGATAGTTCAGGTGTGAGCCCACTGGCAGGCCCAGAATCCGGCAGCCTGCGGGGGTTGGGGTGATCTCATCGGCCGCAATGTCGCTGACCCAGCTGCCCATGAAGGCCACACTTTGGGCGCGCTCCAGCAGGCTGGTGTTTTGCTCCAGCAGGTGGGTGTATTCGTTGAGTTCGGTGCCCAGGGCGTTCAAGGCAGCTGCCTGCTGACGGTTGGCGCGGGTGAAAAAAGCCATCAGCGTGGCCATGGCGTAAGTCAGCCACCCGCTGGCTGGCTCGCGACCCTCGGGCTGATGGACTGGCTCGTTCATGACGGCACCCGGTGCGCAATAAGAAAAAGGTTCACGTCCCTACTTTATTTATTGAAGCCCTGGCGATGCCGGGCTGCTGTTTTGAGCGGGGCCAAAATTGACCCGCGTCAGATTCTACGGTGCAAGTGGGTGGGTTGGTGCGGTGTCAGAGCGGGTCCACATGCACCTGCAGCCACCACTCCAGTAGCGCCAGGTGCCACAGCTTGCTGCCATTGATGCGGGTGAAGGCGTTGGGACCTTCTGGCTCGGCCAGCAACTGGTCCACATAGTCGCGCTGGTACAGGCCGCGTTTTAGGCACGCCTCTGACAGCAAAATGTCGCGCACCTTGTCCAGAAACGCCCCGCGCACGTAGCGCAGCGCGGGCACCGGAAAGTAGCCTTTGGGCCTATCGATCACCGAATCCGGAATCAGGCCACGGGCGATGGCTTTCAGGGGGAATTTGCCGCCTTCTTTGAGCTTGAGAGCGGGTGGCATTTTGGCGGCCAGTTCCACCAGATCGTGGTCCAGGAACGGCGTGCGAACCTCCAGGCCCCAGGCCATGGGCATGTTGTCCACGCGCTTCACCGGGTCGTCCACCAGCAGCGTGGTTACGTCCAGCCGCCAGACTTCGTCCAGAAATTCGTCAGCCTGCGGCTTGGCCAGCTCGGCGGCCACCAGCTCCGAGGTGACATCGTCCACCTGAAATGGTGGGGTGATCATCTGCAGGTATTCGCTGTGGTCGCGGTCAAAGTAGTGCTGGCTGAAGCGCTCAAGTGGCGTGCCTTGCGCTGCATCCATCTCGGGGTACCAGAAATAGCCGCCAAACACTTCGTCGGCGCCCTGGCCGCTCATCACCACTTTCACGTCTTTGGAGACCCGCTCGCTGAGCAGGTAAAACGCAATCACGTCGTAGCTGGCCATCGGCTCGGTCATTTGTTCCACCGCCTCGGGCAGCCGGGTGAGCACCTCGCTGTTGGGAATGTGGTACTGGTGATGCCGGGTTTTGAAGTGCGCTGCCACCTGGTCAGAAAACTCGAACTCGTCGGCCTTTTCGGTCCCGCTGCCCATGTCTTCAAAGCCGATGGAGAAGGTGCGCAAATCCTTCACATGCTCGGCCAGCAGCCCCACCAGCAGGCTGGAATCCAGCCCGCCGGAGAGCAGCACGCCCACCGGCACGTCAGCCGCCAGCAGGCGGCGCTGCACACTTTTGCCCAGCGCGTCGCGAGTGGCTTGCAGCCATTGGCCCTCGGTCAAATCATTTTCTGGTCGGGTGGCGTCCAGCGTCCAGTACACCTGCTCGATCACGCTGCCGTCTGGGTTGAACATCAGCGTGGTGGCGGGAGCCAGCTTGCGCACACCTTTAAGCAGGGTGCGCGGTGCCGGTACCACCGTGTGCAGGGTGAAATGGTGGTGCAAGGCCACGGCGTCCAGTGCCGTGTCAACGCCGCCACCGGCCAGCAGGGCGGGCAGGGTGGAGGCAAAACGCAGGCGGTGGCAGTCCTGGTTGAGGTACAGCGGCTTGATGCCAAAGCGGTCACGCGCCAGAAAAAACTGGCCGCTGCGCTGGTCCCAGATGGCAAAGGCAAACATGCCCTTGAAGCGCTTCACACAGTTGTCACCCCAGGCGTGGTAACTTTTCAGGATGACTTCGCTGTCGCCTTCGCTGAAAAAACGGTAGCCCAGGCCTTGCAGTTCGGTGCGCAATTCGCGGTAGTTGTAGATGGTGCCGTTGAACACCAGGGTGAGTTGCAGCGTGGCGTCCACCATCGGCTGGTGTGCGTGGGCCGACAAATCGATGATCGACAGGCGGCGGTGGCCCAACGCCACCGGGCCGTCGCTGTAGGTGCCGGCGTGGTCCGGGCCACGGCGTGCCAGCTTGTCAGACATGCGGCCAATGGCGCCCATGTCGGGGGTTTTGCCGTCAAAGCGCAGTTCGCCGCAAATGCCGCACATCAGGTCGTCTCCGGGTCAGGCACCACAATCACCGGGGCAAAGCCGCCGCCGGGGGTGCGAAAGTTGGTCGTCTGCCCGCTGTAGATGCGGGCAGCAAGAAGCTGCACCTGGCCGCCATAGGTGTAGGCGCGCAAATCGAACTTGAGGTCGGTAGCCACGCCATCCACGTCCATCATGCGTTCAGACGGCGGCACCAGGGTTTGCGCTACAAAGTCACCGGCCAGAATCTCGCCCCAGACGCGCCGGGTGAGCTTGTCGCCCCGGTAGGCGGCTTTGGCACCGTAGCCCGCCACGGGTTTGAAAAACAATTTGCGGCGTTGTGCCCACAACTCATCGGCCCGCTCGGCGGTCACCAAGCGGGTGCTGGGCACGCTGGCAGCCAGAATTTTGCGGTCGGCGGCGTTGGCACCCCAGGCAGCCAGCAGTGCGTCCTGGCTGAGCACGATCAGGTTGCGCTTGTCGGCCAGCAGGGCGTGGGCGCGCGGGTGCGGGGTGAGCACCACCGCGCCAGCGTTGTAGGCCAGGCGCAGCGCCTGATGGGCGGGCTCTTGCAGGTAAAAGTCGGTCAGGCGGTTGTAAACCATGTTCACGCTCTGGCCCTGGTACAGCAGCTGGCCGCCGTGCCAGACCAGTTCGCTCGGGTCGGCCACATGCGCCTGTAGCCCGTGCTGCGCAAACAGCTGGCGAAACAGCTCGAATTCGGCGCTGAGGTACTGGTTTTGCGGGTCGCTGTCAACAATCAACACGTTCTGCCAGGGCAGGTTGCCGCGCTGCAGCCGCCACTCATTAGCGAACATGTCAAAAATGCTCTGCGCCAAGTTGCTTTGGCGGGCGCTGGCACCAAATGCCGGATCCAGCTCTTCGCAACAGGCTTGCTGCGCTCGCGCCAGCGCCACATTGAGCAGCAGGCCCCCTGCGTTGGTGTTGATCTCGATGAGGTGCGGCCCCTGCTGGCTGATGTGAAAGTCGTACCCCATGCACACCCCCAGCGGGCCCCAGGGGTGCTGCGCCACCGGTGCGGCACGCATCAGCGCCTGCGCCTGGTAGCCGGGCAAAGCCGCTACACACTCTATAGCAGCTACCGCAGCACCTATCTGGGCTTGCATCGGTTTTGATATAAAAACCACGCCATTGGAGAACAGGTGCGGCCGGGTGGTGAGCACGGTGTCAGTCAGGCCCTGCAGGCTGGGGTCGCTCTCCAACTGCTGGCGCAGTCGGGCGGTGTCGAGCGTGCGGCAAAAGCAGTCGCGGTTCAGCGCCTCGGCAGAGATGGGGCTCAGGGCGGGTTCAGGGGGGTGGGTGGTCATCAGGCAGACAAAGAAGGCAGGGCAGGTATCACGGCTGGGGGCTCAAGGGCGCTGCAGCAGGTGGCAGGCGAGCCCGACGGGGAAGGTGATCATGAACTGGATTTTGCCTCAAGCGGCATAACCCGGTGCGGTGCCGCCCAATGCGGCTTGGTGGGTCAGCCGGGGTGTCCTTTGGGCTGCCGTGGGGTGAGGTTCAAACCGATGGGTTGTTTCAAAAGGGGAGATGTTGGGGGAAAGGTGAATTGATGCGCTTTGCTACGTGTCCCCCGCCACGCACACCGCTTGACCCTGCGCTACCATGCGCCGCTGGCTGATCTGCCCCGGCGGCATCCACTTTTCAGGACCTTTTTCATGCACCACAACGCGTTCTTCAAGCCTTCAAGACGTGCCGCGCTGCAGGCCGGTGCGGGCCTGCTGGCACTAATTGCTGGTGCGACGGCGCGTGCGCAGGCGCAGACAGCGCCCGCCACAGCCACCCCCAGCGTGGCAGAAATGGAGCGCGCCGCGCCAAATTTGCCCGCGCTGGGCACCGCGCTCGCCTTGCCGGATGTGGCTTTGCTGGGTGGTGGCGAGTTTCACCCGCAGCAGGCTGCAGGCCAGATCACGGTGATTTATTGGTGGGCCAGCACCTGCCCTTTTTGCGCGCAACAAAGCCCCGAGATGCAAAAGTTCTGGCAGGCTTACCAGGGCAAAGGCTTGCAGTTTCTGGCCCTGTCGGTGGACAAAAAGCCGCAGGATGCGCAAGCCTACCTGGCCAAAAAGGGCTACACCTTTCCGTCAGCCTGGGTCAGCCCCGAGGTGCACAAGGTCCTGCCCAAACCCAAAGGTTTGCCCATCACCCTAGTGCTGGGGCGCGATGGCCGGTTGCTGCAGGCGGAAAAAGGGCAGATGTTTGCCGAAGATGTGGCGCAACTCGCTTTGTGGTTGAAATAGCCTCTAGCCCTTATGGATAAAGGGTAATTAGCTATAAAAAGCGGATCAGGTCAAGATTCTTTTTGTACTGCGAGCGCTGGTCAGCGCCGTGGCAGTGACAGCGTGGCGGCCAAGCCGCCTTCAGCGCGGTTGGCCAGTAACAGCTCGCCGCCATGCATGAGCGCAATGTCGCGCACGATCGACAGGCCCAGTCCAACACCGTCACCACTCTGGCTGCGGGCGCTGTCCAGCCGGTAATACGGCTCGGTGACACGCGCCAGCTCTTGCGCCGGAATGCCGGGGCCGTTGTCTTGTACGGTAATTTTGAGCAGCGTGGTGCTGTCGTCGACGTGGATACTGGCGGCCTGACCGTGTTTGAAGGCGTTGTCGATGAGGTTTTGCAGCGCCCGGCGCAGGGCAGACAGGCGGCCATTGAGGGGCGTGAGTGCTTGCCCCTGGATCTGGATGTGGCGCCCCAGCACGCGCGCATCGTCGGTCATGCTTTCCAGCAGCGCGTTGATGTCTATGGCGCGCAGCACCTCAGTGGTTTGCAGCGCACGCAGGTAGTCCAGCGTGGTGTCGATCATGGTGGCCATGGCTTGCAGGTCGGCGATCATCTGCTCGCGCAGGGGCGCATCGTCCACCAGTTCGGTGCGCAGGCGCAGGCGGGTGAGTGGCGTGCGCAAATCATGCGACACCGCCGCCAGCGCGCGGGCGCGCTCGCTCACCAGCCGCTGGATGCGTTGTTGCATGCGGTTGAAGGCCTGGGCGGCACGGCGCGTTTCCAAGCTGCCAAGTTCTGGCAGCGGCGGCGCGTCCAGATCATGACCCAGCGTGTCGGCGGCCTGGGCCAACTGCTGCAGCGGGCGAGTGGCCTGGCGCACGGCGAGCATTACCACCGCCATGACGATGAGAAGCGTCAGCAGCAGTTGCAACATCAGGCCCACGGGCAGCGCGGGCGTGCTGGTGTCGGCAGCGCGCGCTACGGTGATGCGGGCCCATTGGCCGTCTACCAGGCGCACGTCAAAACTGCGCTGGGCTGACTCTGCGGCTCGCCCGCCGCCCGTTGGGCCAGCGTGCCGAATCAAGCGCTCACTGCCCAGCCGCTGGGCGATCAGGTTACCGATGGCACCGCGGGGTTCTAGAGTGGACACCGCGCTGTCTGCAATCAGCGCCACACTCACCTCGTCGTCTTGCAAGGCGGGCAGGGTGGCGCTGCGCTGCGGTGGCGCCATGGCTTCCAGCAGGCGGATGGTGCGGGCGATCTGGTCGGCAAAGTTCTGCCCGCGCGCCTGCATCACCACCGCCGAGCGCTCGCCCCATTGCAGCCACAGGCTCACGCCCTGCGCCACCAGCAGACCCGTCAGCAGGATCAGCACCATGCGCGCCGACAGGCTCGACGGCAGGGCGCGCCAGAGCGGGCGCTCAGGCGGTGGTGTGTTCACGGGCAGGAGCCGCGCGGCTCAACGCTGGCGGCCAGCACATAACCCTCGCCACGCACGGTTTTGATCAGCTGCGGCTCACGGCTGTCGTCACGCAGGCGCTGACGCAGGCGGCTCACCTGCACGTCAATCGCGCGGTCGTAGGCTTCAGCTTCGCGGCCATGGATCATCTCGACAAGCTGGTCACGCGTGACCACCCGGTTCGGGTGTTCCAGCAGGATGCGCAGCAGTCGGAATTCGCCGCCAGACAGGGGTACGGCCACACCGTCGGGCGCGGTCAGCAGGCGCTCAGCCGTATCCAGGCACCAGTCGGCAAACACCAGGCAGCGCGCTGGCTCAGGTTGCAGGTTGGGCGGCAGTGCCCGCGTGCGGCGCAAGATGGCTTTGATGCGCGCCAGCAGCTCACGCGGGTTGAATGGTTTCACCAAATAGTCGTCCGCGCCCATTTCGATGCCCACAATGCGGTCAGCCTCTTCGCCACGCGCGGTGAGCATGATCACCGGCAGGCTGGATTTGGCGCGCAGGTCGCGGCACAAGGTCAGGCCATCGGTGTCGGGCAGCATCAGGTCAAGCACCAGCAAGTCGACCGCGTGGTGCGCCAGTTGGTGCCACATCTCACGCCCGTTGCCAGCGGCAATAGCCTCAAAACCGTTGCGCGCCAGGTAGTCCACCAGCAGGTGGCGGATATCGGGCTCGTCATCAACGATCAGGATGCAGTCGCTTTTTTCCATGGGGTGAGGTGAAAAACCGGTCTGTTACAAGCGTACCCCCGGCCGGGGCGCGCCACGTCGCTTGGGTGCCAGCGAGTTTTGTAACGCACTGTAACGCAGGGCTGGTGTGCAACACGGTGATGCAAATCAGCCCTTGCGCGACACATTGCCGTTGACACAAGCGCGCTCAAATAGGTCTCAGGGATGCAGGCAAGACCGGCAGCCCACCACCGAACAACCCAAGGAGTGCATCATGAAAACCTCTACCCTTCTCAAGAGCCTGACCCTCACCGCCGCGCTTGCCGCCGCCTTGTCGGCTTCTGTTTTGGCTCAAACCGGCCCTGGCCCGGGTGCTGGCATGGGCGCAGGCCCCGGCGCTGGCCAGATGGGCCCCGGCGCAGGTGGCATGCGCGGCATGCGTTTTGACAAGACCAACACCCCCGGCTGGACGCTGATGACCCCCGAGGAACGCACCGCCAACCAGACCAAAATGCGCGCCGTGAAAACTTACGACGAATGCAAGGCACTGCAGGAAACCCAACACCAGGCTATGCAGGCGCGCGCCACCGAAAAAGGTGTGACACTGATGGTGCCGCGCCAAAATGCCTGCGACCGCATGAAAGCACGCGGCTGGATCCAATAAACCACCACCAACCACCCCGGAGAACCCTGCATGTTGAAACCCGCTCTGCTTCTGGCTGCCCTGATGGCCGCTGGTCTGGCCCACGCTGCTGACCCCTTCACCGAGGCCATGCAGCAGGCCTATGCGCCGTACCGCAACGCCATGTTCAAGCTCAACAGTGGTGATCAGGAGCAGGCGCGCCAGGCGGTGACCAAAGCGCAGCAGAGCTGGGCCGGTGTGGTCGCCCAATTTGGCACCAAGCCGCCCGTGCCGTATGACCAGGATGCGGCGTTTGCCAACTCGCTGGCCGAGGTGGGCAACATCTACGCCAAAGTGGCAGCAGAAGTGGAGGCCAACCAGTTGCCACAGGCCCACACCATCCTGAAGCAGGTGAGTCGGGCCATGGCCGACATTCGCCAGCGCAGCAACGTGGTCACTTTTACCGACCACATCAATGCCTACCATGTGCAGATGGAAAAGGTGCTGATTGAAGGCCCCAAGCTGCTGCAAGCCGCAGACGGCAAGCTGCAACTCATGGCCCAGGTGGGTGCGCTGGACTACCTGGCCCAGCGCTTGCTGAGCCAGGCCCCGGCGTCGTACCTGCAAAACCCGGAGTTCAAGGCATTGCAGGCGGCGCTGACCCAGTCGGTGGTTGACCTGAAAGTTGCCTTGCTGCAACCTGGCGAGCCTGATTTGAAGGCTGTGCTGGGCAGCGTCAAGACGAGCTATTCCAAACTGTTTGCCAAGTTTGGCTGATTTGTTGCGGTGTGATTTGAGCCGCTGTGGTGGTTCGAACTGTGAGTTGTTGGGTCCGAAGGGATTTGGCGCTGTTTGACCCATCAGCCGGGCGATGCGCATTGCTGCGTGTCCCCCGCCCGCTGCGCGGGCTCCTCCTTTACCTCCGCAAAACGCATCACCCGACTGATTTGATGCGGTGGTTGGGCGGCTGGCTGGGAAGATTCATGGACAGCCGCGTTTGAAGTGAAGCCTTGAAGTCGAGAGAAACCACAACGGCTTGAACCAAGCTTCGTTCTATTGGTCATTAGAATGAAGCCATGAACAACCGTGAACTCAAAGACCTGCTGTACGAGCAGGTGGCCCGCATGGGCAAGGCCTTGTCCAGCCCGAAACGGCTGGAGCTGCTGGAAATGCTGGCGCAGTGCGAAAAAAGCGTGGAGACCCTCACCGCTGAGCTGTCCATCGACATCAAACTCACCAGCGCCCACCTCAAAGCCCTGCGCGACGCGAACCTGGTGCAAACCCGCCGCGACGGCAAATATGTGTTTTACAGCTTGACTGGCCCGGACGTGGCGCAGCTTGGCGTGGCCTTGCGCGCTGTGGCCGAAGAACATCTGGTGGACATGCGTCTGGCCCTGCAGCAGATGGTGGCTGACCCTGATCACTTGGTCAAGACCAGCCGGGCCGACCTGCTGGCGCAGGCGCGCAGCGGCCAGGTGCTGGTGATCGACGTGCGGCCGCCAGCCGAATTTGAAGCGGCGCACCTGCCATTTGCCCGCTCCATGCCCTTGAGCGAGCTGGAGCAACGCCTGGGCGAGTTGCCGCCAGAAACCGACATCGTTGCTTATTGCCGTGGCCCGTTTTGCGTGATGTCGGATGCGGCCGTCAAGCTGCTGCTGGCACGCGGCTACCGCGCCAGCAAAACCACTGACGGTGTCAGCGAGTGGCTGGCGGCAGGTTTGCCGGTGGA
This sequence comes from Rhodoferax ferrireducens, assembly GCA_002083775.1. Taxonomy (GTDB): domain Bacteria; phylum Pseudomonadota; class Gammaproteobacteria; order Burkholderiales; family Burkholderiaceae_C; genus Rhodoferax; species Rhodoferax ferrireducens_A. The sequence goes on from MTEI01000001.1 coordinate 464,865, forward strand.
GCGGGTGAGCGCTGGCCAGCCGGATGCTGCCTGATTTCGCCCGGCTTGTCGTCTTTTTCATCTGTCTGAACTTTTGGGCCAGGTCATGAGCATCCTCATCATCTTCAACCGCGAACCCTACGACAGCACCGATGTCACCTGGAATGGCTTGCGCCTGGCCGACAAACTGCTCGACACCGGCAACGAGGTGCGCCTGTTCCTGATGAACGACGCGGTGGACATGGCGCGCGATGTGTGCCGCCCACCCGAAGGCTACGACCAAGACCTGGGCCAGATGCTCAAAGCACTGATCGCGCGGGGCGTGTCAGTCAAGGTGTGTGGCACTTGCATGGCCCGCTGCGGCATCTATAAATACCACCCCTACTTTGACGGGGCCGAGTCATCCACCATGCCTGCGCTGGCCGAATGGGTGGTGGACAGCGACAAGGTGTTGACCTTCTAGCCGCCTGAGCGCTGTTGCAGCTCTGTCAGGTAGGCGCGAATGCGCTTGGCGTTGACCCCCCGGTCCACCTTGCCGATGCGTGAGCGCGAGCGCATGTCGACCAGCGTGCCACCGTCTGCGGGCTTGATTCGGATGGCCACCTCGTCCACAAAACCATAGAGCAAGCTGCTGGCGGTGGCTTCGATGCGGCCTTCTTCGGGCGCGCTGGCCACCACCGTCCAGCCCCGTGCCTTGACCAGCGCCAGGGCGTTTTCAAATACTTTTTCTGGCTTGGCGGTCAGCTTCAAAGGCAGCACATCGGGGTAAGCCGCGCGCTGCAGGTCGGCAGTTTTGCCACCGGGGTAGTCGGTGGGCGTGGGCATGTCCCAGAACACCGGGGCGTCTAGCGTGTCGGTGCTGATGTCGTTGATTTCAGGGGTAGTGCGGGTGGCGTATTCCCACTGCGCTGCCATGCCCAGCGGCAGCAGGGCGGCCAGCGCACCCAGCACGGCAACGGTCAGACCACGCTTCGCAGCACCGGGGGCGTGTTTGCGCCAGCCCGATCACCGACAGCACCAAGGCCAGCCCCGCTGCATAGGTCGCCCACTCCGAGGCCGCCAATCCGGGCAAAAAATGCCACCAACCCAGCCGGTAGCCCACGCCGCCAAGGACTACGGTAAGGATAGCGGCTAGCCCAAGCAGCAGGCCGACTAGAGCGAGTTTCGATATAGGTTTGCGTGGGTTGGACATGAGTTTATTTGGCTGAGGCTGGTGGTTGGGTTTGACGCGGCAGGCGCTCAGGAAGCGCTTTTGTCAGATCCCTCGCGCCGGTTGATGGCGTAGCCTTCGGCCTCTATCTTGAAAGGCATCAGCAGCATGCCGTCCAGCCGGGCCACTTCCAGCGGGTTGCTGTGGCCGCGCAGGCCAATGGCCATCGTCTCTTGCGGCGCGCGGGCCTGGGCGCGGTAGGTGCCCAGCAGGCGGTCCCACCAGGTCAGGTTGAATCCGAAATTGCTGTTGCATTCATCGTCTTGCACCGAGTGGTGTACGCGGTGCATGTCGGGGGTGACGACCAGCCAGCGCAGTGCGCGGTCCAGTTGGGGGTTCAAGCGGATATTGCCGTGGTTGAACATGGCGGTGGCGTTGAGCAGCACCTCGAAAATCACCACTGCCAGCACCGGCGCGCCCAGCACGCTGATGGTGGCGAATTTGATCAGCATCGACAGCACGATCTCGATCGGGTGAAACCGCGCGCCGGTGGTCAGGTCGTAATCCGGGTCAGCGTGATGCACCTGATGCAGCCGCCACAACATGGGCACGGCGTGCACCATCACATGCTGCAGCCAGATGACAAAGTCCATGGCAACAACTGCCAGCGGCACTGCCAGCCAGAACGGCAGCGCAAAGTGGTTCAGCAGCCCCCAGCCATTGGCCGCGCAAAAAGCCGCCACCCCCACCGCCGCTGCCGGGAACAGCAGGCGCAGCAGCAGGTTGTTGAGCAGCACCAGGCCCAGGTTGCTGGTCCAGCGCAGGGTGCGGGGCAGCGTCAGCTTGCGCCGGGGCGCCAGCACCTCGGCCAGCGCCACCAGCGCAAACACACCCATAAAAAAGCCCAGCCGAATAGTGGTTTCATGGCTCAGAACAAAGGGCTCAAGGGTCATCTGGGTCTCTTTGGGTCAAGGGGCACTGCGGTTGCTGATCAACCGGGTTGTGGCCGGAATCGGTTTTATTAATCATTCTATTAATCATTAGAGTGTAGGGTAAGATCAGGCTGTGATGCGAAAATGTTGACAAATATCAAACGAGGAGACTGACCATGAGACACCTTCCCTATCGCCGTTTTATTGCCGTAAGCTTGCTGGCCCTGGGCCTGCACGCAGCCCCCAGCCTGGCCCTGGCTGAAGACAAGGCCACCGAGGCCATGGAGGCCTACCTGGACTTTGTGGACTACGGCGGCGCCACCATCTTCCCCGAGCAGATCCCGCGCGATGACTGGAAAAAATACCTGGTGATTGACGCGCGCGACGCCGACCAGTTCGCCAAGGACCACATCCCCAACGCCATCAACATCGAATGGCGCCGCGTGCTGGCCGAGCGTGCCCGCATCCCCAAAAACCAGCCGGTGCTGGTGTACTGCAACACCGGTTCGCTGTCGGCACAAGCGGGTTTTGCGCTGCGTGTGGCGGGGTACGAGAACGTGAGCATCCTGCAGGGCGGGTTCACCGAATGGAAGGCCAAGGGCGGGCTGGACGCTGCCGCCAAGACCAGCGCTGCACCCAAGCATTGACTTGTGTTTTGATAGCTACTGGCCCTTTATTAATAAGGGCTAGAGGCCTAAAAAGCATATAAATACTGGCCGATCAGCTGACGGGTTAACACACTTGTGCCACCGTCACACGCTGCCAGTAGCATCGCGCTCATGTCTTCAAAGCCACCCCGCACCACCCGTCACCCCGCATGGGAAGTATTTGGGGTGTTTTTGCGCTTGGGGCTGACCTCGTTTGGTGGGCCGGTGGCGCACCTGGGGTATTTCCGCAACGAGTTTGTCACCCGCCGTGGCTGGCTGACCGAGCGTGCTTATGCCGATCTGGTGGCGCTGTGTCAGTTTTTGCCTGGCCCGGCCAGTAGCCAGGTGGGCATGGCGATTGGTCTCCTGCGTGGCGGCTACGCGGGGGCAGTGGCCGCCTGGTTGGGGTTTACATTGCCGTCGGCGTTGTTGCTGGCAGCGTTTGGGTTGGGGCTGGCGCAGGGGGCGGATGATGTGCCCGCAGGCGTGCTGCACGGCCTGAAACTGGTGGCGGTAGCGGTGGTGGCGCAGGCGGTGTGGGGTATGGCGCGGCTCTTTTGCATCCGCGCCTGGCAGCGCGCCCTGGCGGTGGTGGCCGCCGCTGTGTTGCTGTTGCAACCTGCGGTGGGCATGCAACTGGCCGTGCTGGGGGTAGCCGGGTTGCTCGGGCTGTGGATAGCTCAAACGCCGGTGGTGGGGCAGCATGATGAGACGGTTTATCCGGTCAAGCCCAGAAAAGGTATAGCTTTATTGCTCTTATTTTTGATACTGCTGCTGGGTTTGCCGTGGGCCGCGCAGGTTTGGCCGCAGGCAGCGCTGGAGCTTGTCAGTGTGTTTTACCGCGTGGGCGCACTAGTGTTTGGCGGCGGGCATGTGGTGCTGCCCCTGCTGCAGGCCGAGGTGGTGCCGCGCGGCTGGGTCAGCCTGGACACGTTCATGGCGGGTTACGGTGCGGCGCAGGCGGTGCCGGGGCCACTGTTCACGTTTGCAGCATTTCTGGGTGCGGCGCTGCCAGGACCGCTGGGTGGCGTGACCGGGGCGCTGCTGGCGCTGCTGGCCATCTTCCTGCCGTCGTTTTTGCTGGTGGTGGGTGTGCTACCGCTTTGGGCGCAGTTGCGCCAGAACCAGCGGGCGCAAGCGGCGCTGGCAGGCATCAACGCGGCGGTGGTGGGCCTGCTGCTGGCGGCGCTGATTCAGCCGGTGGCCACCAGTGCTTTGACCTCGTTGGCCGATCTGGGCGTGGTGCTGCTGGCCTTGCTGGCGCTGATGCGCTGGCGCTTGCCAGCATGGGCGGTCGTGTTGGGCTGCGGTGTGGCCGGGTGGTTGCTGGGCATGCTGTAGCTGCTGGGGGTTACCTTGCTGCCAAACGGGTTGCCAAGCGTCTTGCACAATGGCGGACCTTCCCAACCCCAACCCCACACACGCATGCGTTACGCCATTCTTTTTGTCTGCATGGGCAACATCTGCCGAAGCCCTACGGCTGACGGCGTGTTTCGCCAGAAGTTGATTGACCACAACCTGAGTCACGCGGTGCGTGTGGATTCGGCGGGCACCCACAACTACCACCCTGGCAGCCCGCCCGATGCCCGCTCGCAAGCTGCTGCCGAGCGGCGCGGTTACGACCTGTCAGCCCTGCGTGCGCGCCAGATCGTTGAGGCCGACTATGCCGCGTTCGACCTGATTCTGGCCATGGACTGGGACAATTTGGCTCTGCTGCAGGACGACTGTCCGCCAGAGCACCAGCACAAACTGCGCCGCCTCACCGAGTTTTGCCAGTACCACGACAACCCGGTGGTGCCTGACCCGTATTACGGTGGCGAGCGCGGCTTTGAGCAGGTGCTGGACTTGGTGGAAGACGCGTGTGACGGGCTGATCAGCCACGTGCGGCGTCAGATGTGATTCTCGGTCCTTGCTTGATAAAAGCAAGTCGAAAACCCTGCAAAATACCCCATATGCATCAAGCCGCCGCACCTACCCCTGGTTTCCTCCCACCTGATGACGCCCAGCGTGCCACGCTGCACAACGAGGTGCATGCCCGGCCATCGGCGCGCATCCGGTTACCTGCATTGATCTTTGATGTGGCGGTGCTGCATGCGGGCGTCTCGCGCGAGATGGCTTGGGCGCATTTGTGCCAGCTGCCCGGGCGCGCTGACCTGCCGCTGGAGCGCCTGCAAGACAACTTTTTGCGCCTGCGTGGTGAAGGCTTCACCGTGAAGTGGGAACGCCATAGCGAGTTCTCGCGGTACACCATCGTGCAACCGCTTCCAGTGCACGCCACGCTGAGCGCGGCTGAGCCTGATTTGATGTCACATCTGGCTGTGCCTGCAACCTGGTTACAGCAAATACCCGGGCGTACCGTATCGGCCATTCAGTTGGTGATGCTGAACGCGCCGCTGGACGATGCCCCGGCGCTGATGACGCAGGCCATGGCCTGGCTGGGTGCGCGCTCGGTGGTGGCTTCGCTGATGGGTAGTAACGCCATGAACGTGGCACCAGCGGCTGCGTCCCCTTTGCAGGCGCGCGGGTATCAACACCCGGTGGGGCACTCCTGGGTGCTGACGCAGTTCAACATTCAGGGTGACGGTTTCGAGCGCATGTTGGTGATTGCGCCTGAAGGCACCAGTCAGACACGAGCTGGGCGCATTGCCGGGCGACTGCTGGAGCTGGAGATTTACCGCTTGATGGCGCTGCGCGGCCTGCCGGTAGCCAAGGCGTTGGGGCCGATGCTGGCACGTGCCGAAAACGAGCTGTCGACCATCACTGCCCGGCTGGAGCACAAGGCTGCTTCCGATCAGGAGTTGCTGGACACGCTGGTGTCTTTGGCGGCCAGCGTAGAACGCGCCACCGCCGAGAACATTTACCGCTTTTCTGCCACCCAGGCCTACTACACGCTGGTGAACCAGCGCATCTCCGAGCTGCGTGAAAAGGCCATTCCCGGCACACAGATGATTGGCGAGTTTTTGCAACACCGGATGGCGCCGGCCATGGCCACGGTGGCGTCGACCGCGCGGCGGCTGGCCTCGCTGTCGGAGCGGGTGGCGCGTGCCAGTGATTTGCTGCGCACGCGGGTGGATATTGCTACCGAGGCGCAAAACTCGGAGCTGCTGGCCAAGCTCACCCGCGGGCAAGAGATGCAGCTGCATTTGCAAAGTACCGTGGAAGGTCTGTCGATTGCGGCCATCTCTTATTACGTGATCAGCTTGCTGCTCTACGGTGGCAAGGCGCTCAAGGCGGCGGGCCTGCCGATCAACCCCGAGATGGCTGCCGGGGCTCTGGTGCCGGTGGTGCTGTGGGTCGTGTGGCGCACCACCCAAAAAATTCACGCCAAGCTGGTGGCCAAACACTGAGCTGGCATGAAAAAAGGGAGCCTTGGCTCCCTTTTGTTGAGGTAACGACCGCAATCAATTTACTTGAACGGTGTCGGACGCGGGGTCTTGTCGGCTGAGGGTGGCAAGATGGGCATCGCAAAGTTGGGTTGGTCGCCCGTCAGGGTTTTCAGGAAAGACACGATCTGGGCGTTTTCGGTAGGCGTGTATTTCTTGCCCAATTGCAGACGCCCCATGATGTCAACTGCTTCGGTCAAGGTGTCAACAGCGCCGTCGTGGAAATAGGGGTAGGTCATTTCAACGTTGCGCAAGGTGGGCACCTTGAAGTTGAAGCGGTCAGCATCCTTGCCAGTCACGGCAAAGCGGCCTTCAGCAGCGGTCTTGGCCTTGTAGGGCTCAACCACACCCATCTTCTGGAACGAGGCGCCGCCCACGGCCGGGCCATTGTGACAAGCCACGCAACCGCTTTCCTTGAACAGCTTGTAGCCAGCAGCTTCGTCGGTGCTCAAAGCGTCTTTTTTGCCCAGCAGCCACTGGTCAAAGCGCGAATTGGGCGTGACCAGGGTCTTCTCGAACTCGGCAATGGCGGTGGTGACACCATCAATGTCGATCTTCTCGGTGCCAAACACTTGCTTGAAGTCGCGCACGTAGGCGGGAATCGACTGCAGCACGCCAACCGCCAACGTGTGGGTGAAGCCCATTTCGCCCGGGTTGGCGATCGGGCCGCCGGCCTGTTCTTTCAGATCAGCGGCACGGCCGTCCCAGAACTGGGCCACGTTCAGGCTGGAGTTCAGCACGGTGGGCGAGTTGATGGGGCCTTGCTGCCACTTGTCGCCAATGGACGAGGGCAGGTTGTCGCTGCCACCCATGGACAGGTTGTGGCAGGAATTGCAGGAAATAAACCCGGACTTGGACAGGCGCGGATCAAAATACAACTTTTTACCCAGCTCAACCATGCCAATGTTGATTTGTGCCGGCGGTTTGATAGGCTGGATCAGTTCTTGTGCTGCCGAGTAGATCGGGGCAAGACTCAGGGCGCTGACTGCCGCTGCAAGAATGCGTAGTTTCATATGTCTTTTCCTTGAAGTTGAGAGTTGTGCCTGAAATCAGATGCAGATCAAAAGAACCAGAAATATCGGGCACGGCGGGACTTTAACCACGCCCGGCATGTGGCCTAATGATGTAAGTCAATGATTCATAAGATATTTTTACCTATAGAGCCTATAGCTTCAATCTATACCAACCTTGTCGAGTGCCCATGAAATTGTCTGCCTTACGTTACCTGGTGGCCTTCGCCGACCAGATGAGCTTCAGCCGCGCTGCCGAGCAGTGTCAGGTGTCCCAGCCCAGTTTGAGCGTAGCCCTGCAACGTCTGGAAGACGAACTGGGCGTGAAACTGATCGAGCGTGGCAAGCACCACATGGGCCTGACCGAAGTGGGCGAGCGGGTGGTGGTGCAGGCGCGCAAAAGCCTCGAAGAAGTTGGGCGCATCGAGACCGTGGCGCAGTCGGGCCGCGACCCTTTGAGCGGCACGTTTCGCCTGGGCGTCATTCACACCATTGCGCCGTATCTGCTGCCCGACCTGATCCCGGCGTTGCGCCAGATGGCACCCGATTTGATGCTCTATATTGAAGAGAGCATGACCGCGCTGCTGGCTGATTACCTGAAATACGGCACGATCGATGCCGCCATCATTGCTTTGCCGTTTGACATTCCCGGCATCGACACCCAGGCGCTGTACGACGAAGAGTTTGAGGCGGTGGTGCCCAAGGGCCACGCCTGGGCGGGCCGCACCCATGTCACAGCGCCAGAGATCGGCACCGAAGATGTGTTGGTGCTCAAGGCGGGCAACTGTTTTCGCGAGCAGGTGCTCGACGCCTGCCCCGAGATCAGCCACAACGACGCGTCCATGCGCCAGGGGCACTTCATCGAGACGATCCGGGCCATGGTCGCCTCAGGCTATGGTGTGTCGGTGTTGCCCAAAAGCGCCTTGTCGGACTTGTACAAGTCTGACTTGGTGGTATCCATCCCGTTTGACGCGCCCGCGCCTTTGCGCCGGGTGGCATTGGCCTGGCGGCGCAGCTCAGCACATGACCAGGTGATTGCGGCTTTGCTGGCGGCTGTCAAGGTAATGAACAAACCGGCGTATCAAGTCTTGGTGTGAAGTCTTTTGGCGAAGCTTGTGTATTGCTATTGGCGTTCTATCGTCATTGAGTTTGCCTATTTTTGACATTCAGGCAATTCATTGGTCATGAGACGGTCGAGCCCGTACAGTACGGGTTAACTATGCAACATTCAACTGCCACTGTACCCGCCAAAAACCAGCCCTTTCCCGGCTGGCTGGCCACACTGTGGGTCCATGCGCGAGAGCACAGCGCGGCAGCCATCGGCCTGGGCCTCGCTTTGCTGGGGGTGCTGGCGCTGCTGGTGCAAAGCCTTCTACAACTGGCTGTGGGCGATGTGGGGCCGGGCATGCGTTACGCCATGCTGGGTGGTGCGGCCGGGCTGGCGGCCACGGCGCTGGGTGCCTTGCCAGCTTTGGCGCTGCGCAGCATTCCTCAAAAGCTGGAAGACACTTTGCTGGGATTTGCCGCAGGGATGATGTTGGCGGCCAGCGCGTTTTCATTGCTGCTGCCGGGGTTGCAGGCCGGTGCCGACATTCTGGGCAACAAGCCGCTGGGTGCTGCGGTGGTGGTGCTGGGCATGGCGCTGGGCGTGCTGCTGATGCTGGGCCTGGACCAGTTCACCCCGCACAAGCATGATCAGACCGGCCCGTGTGGCCCTGCGCCAGACCATTGCGGGCGCGTCTGGTTGTTCGTCTTTGCCATTGCCTTGCACAACCTGCCCGAAGGCATGGCGATTGGCGTGAGCTTTTCGCAAGGCGACATGAGCGTGGGCTTGCCGCTGGCCACCGCGATCGCCTTGCAAGACATTCCGGAAGGGTTGGCCGTGGCGCTGGCCTTGCGCAGCGCCGGGTTGACACCGCGGCTGGCGGTGTGGGTGGCGGCTGCTAGTGGTTTGCTGGAGCCGCTGGGTGCGTTGCTGGGGGTGGGGCTGTCCAGCGGCTTTGCACTGGCTTACCCGACGGGCCTGGGTCTGGCCGCGGGTGCCATGCTGTTTGTGGTGTCGCATGAAGTGATTCCGCAAACGCACCGCAATGGCCACCAGACGCCCGCCACCATTGGACTGATGATCGGGTTTGCACTGATGATGGTGCTGGACACCGCTTTGGGTTGATTTTTTAAAGGAGTAAGACGATGAGCAAGAAAAAAGTGAGTTTGCCGAACATGGACATCGGTATTGACGCCCAGCAGCGTGAAGACATTGCCAAGGGCCTCTCAGGCCTGCTGGCTGACAGCTACACGCTGTATCTGATGACGCACAACTTCCATTGGAACGTGACCGGGCCGCAATTCAACAGCCTGCACAACATGTTCATGGACCAGTACACAGAGCAGTGGAACGCGCTGGACCAGATCGCCGAGCGCATCCGCGCGCTGGGTTTCCCCGCGCCGGGCACCTACAAGGAATATGTCAAGCTGGCGTCCATCAAGGAGGTGGATGGCGTGCCCAAGGCTACCGACATGATCCGCCACCTGGTGGCCGCGCAGGAAGCCACGGCCCGCACCGCCCGCAAACTGTTCCCGGTGGTGGACGCCGCCAATGACCAGCCCACGGCCGACGTGTTGACCCAGCGCATCGACATCCACGAAAAAACGGCCTGGATGTTGCGCAGCTTGCTGGAGGAGTAAACGGCCTGAAGTCCGGCAGTTCGCTGGACTTCAGAGCGACCGCGCATCACTGCGGCAAATAGGGCCAGTTCAGGCGCTGGCGCAAAGCTTGATAGGAATGGTGGTGCGCGCCTGATTGGTAGGCAACTGTGGCCCGGTCCATTCATACAGCTCAATGGTGTGCGGCTGGCATTGGGTGCATCCGCTGGCGCACGCCGTCCCGCCGGGCAGTTTGCATGCCCGGCCTTTGCGCTCCAACATCGCCAGCATGTCGCGCAAGGCACTTTGGTCAGTGTCTAGCGCCATGGCCATGTCAAGCAGGCTGGCGCGCCGGTGTGCCCGCAAGTAGTCTGATAAACGTGAAATGATCATGATCGGGTGCCTCGCGCTAGTCACTCAGGCGTGCTGGGGCAGGGCGCTGGAGGTCGGCACAGGCGCAGACGCGTTGCCCAGTCTGCGCATCCACCAGAACACGGCGGCAAAAGCCAGCAGGACGCTGCTGATCCAGCCCAGAGACACCATCGGCTGACGGCTGTAAATGGCGGCCTGGTAATACAAAGTGGCCAGGCCGTAGGCCATGCCGGTGGTCCAGGCGCCAACGAACAGCGTCCAGCGCGTGCCGCTTTCCTGGTAGACCACCGCAATGGCAGCAGTGCAGGGGAAATACAGCAGGATGAAAAGCAGGTAGGCAAACGCACCTGCCGAACCGTCAAAACGTGCGGCCATGGCACCGAAGGTGCCAGTGGAAACCTCTTGGGCATCGGCCACGGCGGCCTGGTCGCTCACATCACCAATGCCCAGCCCCAGCGGGTCGGCCCAGGCGCCCAAGGCGTCCACGAGGTTGACCGGAATGGTGGCCACCGCGTCGCTCAGGCCGGCCATCAGGTTGTAGGGGGTTCCAACGTCGGCGGGCTCGCCAGCGGCTTTGGTATCACTTTCAGCCAACGCGGTGTAGGCGGCGTTGAGTGTTCCCACCACCGCTTCCTTGGCCAGCACACCGGTGAAGATGCCCACGGCGGCGGGCCAGTTGTCGGCGTTCAGACCCAGCGGCGAGAACGCCGGGGCGATGCTGCGGCCCACGGCGGCCAGGGCGGATTTGTCGCTGTCTTCGTTGCCAAAGCTGCCATCCGTACCCACCGCGTTCAAAAAGTTCAGCACCAGCACCATTGGCACTACCACCCGGCCGGCCTTGAAAAGGAAGCTCTTGAGACGGTCCCAGGTGCGGATCAAAATGCCCTTGAGCGTGGGCAGGTGGTACGGCGGCAGTTCCATGATGAAAGGTGTCGCTTCGCCTTTGAGCAGCGAGTTTTTCAGGATCAGCCCGGTCAGCACGGCCACCGCAATGCCGATCAGGTACAGGTCAAACACCACGTTTTGCCCGCTATTGGGGAAAAACGCCGCCGCAAACAGCACATACACCGGCAGCCGCGCGCCGCAAGACATGAACGGCGCCATGGCAATCGTCATCAGCCGGTCGCGTCGGTTTTCCAGCGTGCGGGTGGCCATGATGGCGGGCACACTGCAGCCAAAACCCACAATCAACGGCACAAACGATTTGCCCGGCAAACCCACCCAGCGCATGAAGCGGTCCATCACAAACGCGGCGCGCGCCATGTAGCCCGAGTCTTCCAGTACCGACAGAAACAGGTACAAAAAGCCGATCACCGGAATAAACGTGCATACCGTCTGGATACCACCGCCAATGCCGTTGGCCAGCAGCACGATCAGCCACTGTGGTGCGCCCATGCCAGCCAGCACTTCGGCTGTGCCGTCCACCAGCAGCACGGCAGCCGCCTGGTCAAAGAAGTCGATGAAGGCGCCGCCGATGTTGATGGTGAACAGAAACATCAGATACATCAGCAGCAAAAAGATCGGTATGCCCAAGCCCCGGTGAAGTACCAAGCGGTCAATGCGCTCGGTGGCGTCGCGGCTGGTGCGGCCACTGACCTTGACGCTGGCGTTGGCCAGTCGGTTGGCCAGACCATAACGGCCATCGGCCACCAGAATGTCCAGATCGTCACCAATGGCCGCAGCATGTTGTTGCGCCAGGGCAGTGAGTTCAAGGCCAGCCAGTTCGCGGGCCAGCGCATCACCTTCGAGCAGGCGCACTGCCAGCCAGTGCGAGGCCGCAGCGGGCTTGGCGGGCAGGGCGTCGATCTTCTGGCTGAGATCGGCTACGGCTTTGCCGAGCGCCTCGGTGTAGGCCACCTTAGCCGTGGCGCGGCTGGGGTGCTCGGCGGCTTGGGCGATGGCGCTTTTCAGTTCGGCCAAACCCGTGCCGTTGGAGGCCACCACCGGCAGCACCGGGCAGCCCAACTGCTTGGATAGCGTCTGGGCGTTGACCTGCATGCCTTTGGCTGCGGCCACATCGGTCATGTTCAGCGCCAGCAGCAGCGGCACACCCATCTCGATGAGCTGGATGCTCAGGTACAGGTTGCGCTCTAGGTTGGATGCGTCAAGGATGTTGACGATCAGGTCTGCCTCGTCCGTCAGCACATAGTCGCGTGCCACACGTTCGTCGAGCGACACCTCGCCTTCGACCACATCCAGCGAGTAAGTGCCGGGCAAGTCAATCACCTCAAAACGGGTATCCACCAAACGGTATTCGCCACTTTTCTTCTCGACCGTGACGCCGGGCCAGTTGCCGACCTGCTGCTTGGAACCGGTGAGTGCGTTGAACAGCGTGGTTTTGCCGCAGTTGGGGTTGCCCACCAGGGCGATGGTGTATTGCGCGCTCATGCGAGTTTCTCCACCTGCAGGTTGGCGGCCTCAATTTTGCGCAACGACAGCGAAAAGCCGCGCAGGCGCACCTCCACCGGGTCACCCATCGGTGCCACCCGCACCACATGGATCTCGACCCCCGGCATGATGCCCAAGGAGAGCAGCTTGCGACGATACGCCCCTGCGCTATCACCAAAACCCATCACCCGGGCGCGTTCGCCCACCTTCAGTTGACTCAAATTGCTCATACGTGTCTTTGTTGGTTTAAGAAAGAGGGGCTCAGACCTGCGTCACCATGACCCGGTGCGCCATGCCGCCGCCCAAGGCAAAACGACTTTCACCACGCATCACCACCAGGCCGCCGCCTTGTCGCTGCAGCACCCGCACCTGCGCGCCAATGTTCAGGCCCATCTCAGTCATGCGGCGGTCCAGGCCAGCACCGCCGCGCAGGGCGACGATGCGCACCTGGGCACCTGCGTCGGCCATGCTCAAGGGAAAGGTGCCCGCCAGATGCTGTGGCAACGCATGGCTGCAGGCATGCCCTGCATCGCCAAGCTGGGTGTGGTGCGGGTGGCGAGCGTTGAAGAACCCATCAACCGGGTCCGGGCAGACAAGCGGGGCAGCAGCAAAAGAAAACTTGAACATGGACTGGCTCCAAAGAGGGTGGACGACGACTCACTGGCACCCAGTCTAAATGAGATTAATTGTTATTTAGTTTGATAAATGTCAACTTGTTGCAAATACGACATATTCTCATGTAGAATTTTTCTACTCCGCGAGAAGCCGCTCCCAAAAGCCGTTACCCGAAGCATCTCACCGCAGTTCAGCCAGTCAAATCACACAGCCGCCCCGTGGCAGTCGTGACCTCGCCAGCCAATAACCCCCAACAAGGTCTTGTCAAGCTATGTCACGTTCATTGAAAAAATTTAAGCAAAATAGGCCTCTGGCCCTTATCCATAAAGGGCAAGTAGCTACTAAATCAGTAGTTTTTAGCCCCTTGCTGCCGATGGGCGCGATACTGCTGGCGGGGTCCATGAGTGCACTGGCGCAAGAAGCCACCATCGCCAAAGGTGTGCAGCAACTGCGTGACATTCCGCAGTCGGTCACCGTGGTGACCGAACGGCTGATCGACGAGCGCAACCTTGACAGCAGCGTGGTGATGATGAAAAAGGGAGCCTGATGATGCCTTTTGGAACCCAAACTGATGCCGATGAGGTGATGAGCGAAATCAACATGACCCCGCTGGTGGATGTGATGCTGGTGCTGCTGATCATCTTTATCATCACCATCCCGGTGATGAAGCACTCGGTCAACGTGGATTTGCCGGTGGCCAAAGCCCAGCCGCAGGTGATTCTGCCGCAGACCGTGCGTTTGAGTGTGGATGGGCAGGGTGTGTATTACTGGAACGACGCGGTGGTAGAGGTATCGGCGCTGGCGGGCTTGCTGCAGGCGGAGGCGGCGCGGGAACCGCAGCCCGAGCTGCATTTCGCGGCGACAAGGCGGTGCGCTACGAGTATGTGGCCACGCTGATGGTGAGTGCCCAGCGTGCGGGGCTGCGCAAGATTGGTTTTGTCACCGAGCCCGGGCCATGACGGCCTGCGAAACCGGTCACTCCCGTTCAGGTGTTGAGTCAGACGCCCTGAGAGCTCTACCTGCCCAGGCGAAGGGTTTGGCAGCGCCTGCCCCCTTCCCAGCACTATGGTCCTACGTGGACACAAATCGGTGTCCATCGAGCACGAGGGCGTGATCTATCGCCTGCAGGTCACCAAGCTGGGCAAATTGATCCTGACCAAGTAGCGGCTACTGATTCACCGGGTTGGCAGCCTAAACTCGGCGCGCGCAGGGCTTTTTCTTGCCAGCCGTCTGTCAGCAGATGGTCGGCAAGGCATGCCATCGCATCCCACGCTGGGTCAATTTAAAACACATCACCATTTCGACCGGAGACCGCATGAAAGCCTTTCAAGAGTATTACCCCGAAAACCTGTCGCATTGCTACGGCTGCGGCGCCAACAATGAACACGGCCATCGCATCAAAACCTATTGGGATGGCGATGAAACCGTGACGCATTTCACGCCCGAGCCGTACCACACCGCCATCCCCGGCTTCACCTACGGCGGCTTGCTGGCCTCGTTGATTGACTGCCACGGCACCGGCACCGCATCGGCTGCCATGTACCGCCAGGAAGGGCGTGAGATGGACACGAAACCGTCGTTTCGCTTTGTCACCGGCTCACTCCATGTGGACTTTTTAAAGCCTACCCCGATCAACGTCACGCTGGAAATTCGTGGCCGCATCAAAGAGGTCAAAGGCCGCAAAGTGGTGGTGGAAGCCACCGTGTATGCGGATGGCGTCGCCACTGCACGGGGTGAAGTGGTGGCGATCCAGATGCCCGAGAACTTTGGCGCAGTGGCTTGAAACGCCTTCAGAACTGACACAAGTCAATGTTTTGACTGTCAAACTTGTCATAGATTAAGTTTTCGCCAGGGTGAAAGTCATGTAACTTATTGTTTTTATTAAGTCATGACTTATTCTTTAATTTGGCATGGAACTTGATTACCTTGGACGACCAAGGCGGCTTTCTGGCATATCCCTGCACAAAGTGGCAGTCCTTGGTTTACAAAACGAGGACGACTAAGCCATGGACATGATTGGGCTCTACCCCACCTGGTTGGAAACGAGCGTGGGCAGCGGTTGGATAGTGGGGCTGATTGCCACGATCCACGTGCTGTTCTCGCACACGTCAGTTGGCGCTGCCATTTTTTTCGCCTTTCTGGCCAATTACGCACACCGCAACCAACGCCCTGACTTGCTGGAGTTCATCCGGCGCTATGGCTTGTTTTTACTGGTTTTCAGTTACGTGCTGGGCTCGATCACCGGCCCAGGCATCTGGTACTCCACCACCGTGGCCAGCCCGCGCGGCATTTCGGCATTGATTCACAGCTTTGTCTGGATGTGGGCCACCGAGTGGGTGTTTTTTGTGATCGAGGTGGTGGGCGTGTACATGCTGGTGTACCTGGCCAACAAGCTCGACGGCAAAACCTACCTCAAGCTGTCCATCATCTTCGGCCTGACCAGCTACACCACCATGCTGGTGATTGTCGGCATCCTGAGTTTCATGATGTGGCCGGGCAAACAGGAGTGGTACGAGCAGGGCGGCGTGCTCAGCGCGTTTTACGGCCCCAACACCTTTGCCCAGCTGGGCATGCGCACCGCTTTCATGTTCACCATGACGGCGGTGGTGGGTGGCATTGTGGCGGCGCGTTTCCAGGATCCGCAGTTCAAGAAAGACGTGGCCGCCAAGCTCGCCTGGCTGGGGATTGGCTCGGCGGCGCTGGGTGTGGCCATGTTCCAGTGGTACCTGAGCACCCTGCCTGAAACTGCTTCGCTGGTGCTGGAGAACCGGCTGCCGGACTGGTTCAAGCCAGCGGTGATCAGCATTCTGGGCGGTGTGGCAGCCTACTTTTTGATGACCCTGCTGCGCCCCAACACGCTGGTGGTGGGTGGTGCCTGGGCCATGACCGTGGCGGTGCTGGTGTTTGGCCTGTGGCCGGAAGAAGTCACCCGCGAGTCCATCCGCAAGCCGTGGGTGGCGGGGCAGTATGTGTATTCCAACCAGGTGATTGGCCGCGACGTGCCGGGTATGGGCATCAAGTCGGAAATCCCCAACATCGAGGCGCACGGTTTTATGAAAACCCAGGTTTTCATGCCCGACAACCTGCGCACCATCACCGACAGTAACCGCCTGGAAGCAGGCCGGGTATTGGCGCTATCTACATGCTCCAACTGCCACTCGCTGACCAGTTCGGGCATGCGGCCCCTGAAGAATTACTTCACTGCCAACAGCAGCACGCCAGAAATCGCCGAGTATCTGCAGGCGGCCCTGTCCAGTGGCAACACGCTGTACATGCCGCAAATTCCGCTGAAAGACGACGAGGCGCTGGCGCTGGCGACTTACATCAGTTCGCTGAACGGCGTGCAGCCGGTGCAAACCGCTTTGATCGCCCCGGCAGGGGCACCCATCACCATGGCCAAGGAGTAAGACCATGAATACAGAAATGCTTTACGCCTTGCGCGACCCCGCTGGTGTGCCCTCGCACCCGATTGTTTTCCTGGTGCTGGGGGTGGTGACCTTCGCCCTGCACATGGCTGCGGTGCAGGTCATGTTGGGTGCCGGTGTGTTGACCCTGCGCGGTGCCTTCAGCGCCGAGCGCTATTGGCGCCGGCTGGCGGCGGCGATGTTGACCACGGCCAAGATTGCCGTGTCGGTGGCGATCGTGATTGGGGTGGCACCGCTGCTGTTTGTGCAGGTGGTGTATGACCCGTTTTGGTACACCTCCAACGTGTTGTCGGCCTGGTGGGTGATTGGCTTCATCTTGCTGCTGATTGCCGGCTACATCGCCATGTACGTGTTTTACTGGAAAAACCACGACATCGAGGCCGATGGCGGCCGGGGTGGCATCTGGATGGTGGCCTCGCTGGCGCTGCTGCTGAGTGTGGGTTTCATCGTCCACAGCCTGACCAATCAGATGTTGTTTCCCGAGAACTGGATGAGCTGGTATGCACCCAATGGCGTGGTGCAGCCTGACGGCAAGTCTCTTCACTACTGGAATTTGCCGCGCTTTGGCTTTTTCATCGCGCTGTCGGCGCCGGTGGTGGGAGCCTGGCTGTTTGCCTACCGCCGCTATCTGCAAGCCAGCGAGCAGCCGGACGCTGCCTATCTGGCCTGGCTAGCCCCGCTGGCGCAAAAGCTGATGATTGTTGGCGGTGTGGTGGCCGTGGTTTTGGGTGCCGTCTGGATGGCGACCTTGCCGGAAAAAATGGCCTGGTTTGCCCTGTCGCCGTGGAGCTTCATCGCGCTGCTGGCGCTGCTGGCGACGGTCGCCATGCCACTGTTGCTCAAGGGCCGGATGGACCAGGGTTACTGGGGCTACGCCACTTTTGGTGTGGGCGCAGTGGCATTGATTGTGGTGGGTGCCATGCGTGAAGTGTTGCGCTACGTCACCCTGGTGGGCGCACATGGCTATGACGCGCTGGACTACCGCATGAACATTGACTGGTTTAGCAATGTGATGTTTTTCAGTACCTTCCTGGTGCTGGGCGGTGTCACGCTGGGGTACCTCATCACCGTGGCTTGGCAGGCCGGGCAAACCAAAGGCATCTACACCCCCAGCGCGGCGCTGAACCGCCTGGGCAGTTTGTCTGTTGGCCTGCTGGTGTTGTGGACGGCGGTGTATTTTGGTGTTGGCTTCTTTGTGTGGGCCCGTTGATCATGAAAAAAATATCCTCATCCTGGCTGGGCGCCGGTGTCTTGACGGCAGGTGTGCTGGCCGTGGCGCTGATGCAAGCCTCCAATGCTTCTGAACAAAAAGTGCCTCCAGCCCTTGCTGAGTCAGGGCTAGCAGCTACTAAAACTGAAGTAGTGCCCGCCGCATCAGCGGTGGTGGCCGGTGAGGCCATGGCGCACAGCTGTGCCGCCTGCCATGGCACGCAGGGCCGCCTCGGCGACGAATCGTTCATGCCGCTGGCGGGTATGCCGCAAGCGCAGTTTGTGCGCACCATGGCCGACTTTCGCGAAGACAAGCGCCCCAGCACCCTGATGGGCCACGTGGCCAAGGGGTTCAACGACGCTGAACTTGCGGCGATGGCCGTTTATTTTGCAGCGGTCAAACCGCTGCCCGAAGGAGTCAAGCCATGAGTCCCCTGAATTTGTCGCGCCGCCACTGGCTGGGCGCTGGTGCCGGGCTGCTGTCTGCAGCTGCCTTGCCACTGTGGGCACAAGCCCCGGCGGCATCCGCCAAGGGCGCGCGCATCGTCATCATTGGCGGCGGCGTGGGGGGTGCTACCGCCGCCAAGTACCTGAAGATGTTCGACCCCAGCCTGCAGGTGACCGTGGTCGAGAAAAATCGCACCTACATCCGCCCCTACGGCTCCAGCGAAGTGCTCAACCAGCACAGCAGCATGGACGAGCTCAACGTGAGTTACGACACGCTGGCCAGCCGCTACGGCGTCAACTTCGTGTTTGACACCGTCACCGGCTTTGACCCAGTGGCACGCACCGTCAGCACGGCGGGCAAACAAACCCTGGCCTACGACCGGCTGATCGTCTCGCCGGGTATTCAGCTCTTGTACGACGCTTACGCTGGCTACAGCGAGCAGGTGGCCAACACGGCGGTGCCATCGGGCTGGATTCCGGGTGAGCAGACCGCGCTGCTGGCCAAACAGTTGCAGGGCATGCGCCAGGGCGGCACTTTTGTGCTGGCCGCGCCACCCAACCCTTACCGCTGCCCGCCCGGGCCGTATGAGCGCCCGGCACTGATGGCCGAGTGGTTCATGAAGCACAACCCCACCGCCAAAGTCATCATCGTTGACCCGAAAGACAGCTTTGTCACCGACGAGACGATGATGCTGGGCTGGAACCGCCTGTACAACTTTAACCTGCCTGACGACTACGTCAAGAAGATGCAAAGCCAGGTCGAGATCAAACAGCACGCCAACCCCGGCATGCTGAGCTGGGTACGTGGCAAAGACGGTGGCCGCACGCTCAAGATCGACGCCAAAGCCATGACCATCGAGATTGAGGCCGAAGTCATCAAGGCCGACGTCATCAACGTGGTGCCACCCGCCAAAGCGGGCCAGATCGCCATGACGCTGGGCCTGGCCGACAAGAGCGGCTGGTGCCCGGTGGACCGCCGCAACTTTGCCTCTACCCTGCAGCCCAACGTGCACGTGATTGGCGACGCCAGCATTGCCGACGCCATGCCCAAGAGTGGTTTCTCTGCCAACAACCAGGCCAAAGTGGTGGCGCGCGCCATCATCGAAGAACTGGCCGGCCGCCCCGCGCCCGAGCCGCTGTGGGAGAACACCTGCTACGCCCTGGCTGGCAAAGACTACGGCCTGTTTGTGGCCGACGTGTTCAAGGTGGTTGAAGGCAAGATTGCCCGCGTCAACGGCAAATCACGCTACCTGCCGCTCAACGCCAGCCCGGCCCAGATCAAGCTTGGCGCACGCTACCAGCAAGCCTGGCTGCGCACCTTTACCCAGGACTGTTTCGCATGAGACCCGCCATGAAAACCTTGACATTTCGCCGCGCCAGCACGCTGGCCCTGATCTGCCTGGCCAGTGCGGCCAGCCTGCCCACACTGGCCAGCGCTCCAGCGCATGACGCCGCCCCCGCTGCAGCCGCCAAATGGACGCCAGGCACCCTGCGCACTGCGCTGGCCGCCTTGCCAAAAGGCAACGCCGAAGCTGGCAAAAAGGTGCACGACGCGCTGTTTTGCGCCTCCTGCCACGGTGCCACCGGCGTGGCTCCCACGCAAAACTGGCCACACTTGGCGGGCCAAAAAGCCGCCTACACCGCCAAGATGATGCTGGACTACCAGGACAAGCGCCGTCTGGAAGGAAAACGCGCCGAGCTGATGCACGACATCGCCGTAATGATGAGCCCGCAGCAGATTGCCGACGTGGCCGCGTTTTATGAGGTGCAAGCAGCCCCCAAGGGCGACGGCACCCCGCGCCCACAAGTCAACGCTGCGCCCAAAGACGTGCCCGCCACCACGCTGGTTCGCCGGGGCGACAAAACCCGCCTGATCACCCCGTGCGCCAGCTGCCATGGTGTGGTGGGGCAGGGCGGCAAGCTCGAAGCCTCGGCGCTGGCCGGGCAAAACCCGCTGTATTTTGTGCGCACCATGCTCGACTTTCAGGGTGGCGCGCGGCACAACGACAGCGTCAAGGGCATGAGTTCGTTTGCCAAGAAGCTCAGCCGCAGCGAGATCGAAGCGCTGGCCACGTATTACGCCGATTTGCCGGTGACGCGGGGTATGCGCTAGGTCTGTGCCGAATGTTTGCCGGGCCAAGCCTGGCGGTGAAAGCCATCACGCTCCCTATGGGAACCATTGAAACAAACGATGACTGATACCCTGCATGGTATGTAGAATTCATTCATCGATCAAATCAATCGATTGACTTAAATCAATAGTTTTTTTAACCACTGGAGTTCATTATGGAAAACACCGTCGGCTTCCCCCAACTCAATGCACGCGCCCCCGAGTTCAATGCAGTCACCACCTCCGGTCCGCGTACCCTGGATGATTACAAAGGCAAATGGCTCATCCTGTTCTCGCACCCGGCTGACTTCACACCGGTCTGCACCACCGAGTTCATCGGCTTTGCCAAACACTTTGACAAGTTCCAGTCGATGAACTGCGAACTGCTCGGTTTGTCGATCGACAGCCTGTTCTCGCACCTGGCCTGGATGCGTAATATTCAGGAAAAGTTTGGTACCACCATTCCGTTCCCGATCATTGAAGACATCAAGATGGACGTGGCCCGTGCCTACGGCATGATCCACCCCGGTGCCGCTGACACGCAAGCCGTGCGCGCCACCTTCTTCATCGACCCCAAAGGTGTGTTGCGCGCCATGGTGTATTACCCGATGAGCAATGGCCGCAGCATTGAAGAGTTTGTGCGCCTGCTTGAAGCCATGCAGACCAGCGATGCCAACAGCGTCGCCACCCCAGAAGGCTGGACACCGGGCTGCAAAGTGATCGTGCCGCCGCCCAAGACGGCTGCCGCCGCCGAAGCCCGCGCCAGCGAAGGTTACGACACCATTGACTGGTATTACTCCACCAAGTCGCTGTAAGCGCTGAAACCCGGCAGGGGCTGCTTGTAAAAAGTAGCCCCTGCTTTTTTGTGACCTGCTTTTAGACCCCCTTTTCAACCTGACCCGCCAGAGGCCCCATGACCCAGTTGCACGTTGAGTCACAGTTTGACCCTGCCACCTCCACCTTCAGCCACATCTTGTGGGACGAGGCCACCCGGCACGCCGCGCTGATCGACAGCGTGCTGGACTATGACCCCAAATCTGGCCGCACCCGCACCGCCAGCGCCGACCGATTGGCGCAGCGTGTGGCCGAGTTGCATTTGCAGGTGTTGTGGCTGCTGGAAACCCATGTGCATGCCGACCACCTGAGCGCCGCACCCTATTTACAGAAAAAAGTCGGTGGTCAACTGGCCATTGGCGCGCATATCACCACGGTGCAAGCCGTGTTCGGCAAGATTTTCAATGCCGGGTCTGAATTTGCCCGCGATGGCAGCCAGTTTGACCGCCTGCTGGCCGACGGCGACACCATCGCGCTGGGCGGCTTGATCATCACCGCGCTGCACACCCCCGGCCACACGCCTGCCTGCATGACCTATGTGGTGCGCGACACCAGCACCCAGCCGGTGCACACCGTGGCCTTTGTCGGCGACACCTTGTTCATGCCCGACTACGGCACCGCCCGCTGCGATTTTCCCGGCGGCAGCGCCAGCACCTTGTACCAGTCGATCCAGAAAGTGCTCAGCCTGCCTGATGACACCACACTGTATTTGTGCCACGACTATCCGCCTGCAGGCCGAGAGCCAACGTGTGTGACCACCGTCGCCGCGCAAAAAGCCACCAACGTGCATGTGCATGCCGGCATCAAAGAGGCGGACTTTGTGGCCATGCGCAGCGCCCGCGACGCCACCTTGGCCATGCCGGTGCTACTGCTGCCATCAGTGCAGGTCAACATGCGTGCCGGGCAACTACCGCCGCCTGAAGACAACGGCATCCGTTACCTGAAGATTCCCGTTGACGCGCTGTAAGCCGCCATGGACTGTCATGGATTGCGACTGCTCGCGGGGCATGGCAAGTTCTTTCAAGTTAACGTTCACCATCTCTTTCAAACCCCAACCTGAGTTCAAGCCATGCGTTTAACCACCTCCCGCCCAGCCGCAGACCGGCGCTCTTTTGTGCAACATGCCAGCGCCATGGCCCTGGGTCTGGCACTGGCCACAAGCGTAACGCTGCCAGCCGTGGCGCAGGTCAGCGCCGCAACCGCCGTGGCCGTGGGCCAACCGCTGCCCAACCTGAACCTGAAAGACCAGCACGACAAACCCTGGCAGATTGCACCCAGCACCCGGTTGGTGATGTTTGCTGCAGGCCGCAAAGCCTCGAATCTGTCACAGGCAGTTTTGCAAGCGCTGCCCAAAGAACAGCTGACCCGCAAAAACGCGGTGTACCTGGCCGACATGAGCAAGATGCCCGCCTTCATCACCCGCACTTTTGCCTTGCCAACCTTGCGTGAGTTTCCGTATGTGATGGGCGTGTCGCTCGACGAAGCCACGCTGGCTGCCTGGCCACGCCAGCCCGATGCGGTGACCCTGATCGAGCTGGACCAAAGCCTGGTCAAAAACATTCGTTTTGTCACCACCGAGGCCGATCTGCGCGCCGCGCTGGAGCGCTGAACCAGCGCCTTGAGCGCGACAGTTTGAGGCAAATTCCTGCCGCGCCAACCCTGGGGTGACTTTAGTCACCGTTACCCAGCGGGGTATATGAGATAGTCCTTTTGGTCTTTTCCATTGGTCTATTTCCCCCAGGAGTTTGCATGAAGAAATCTGCTTTTTTGGCTACCGCCTTGTTCGCTGCCGCTGTGTCTGCCCAGGCCGGTGAGTTGTTTGTGTCTATCAACAGTGGCAGCGTGATGACGCAAGGCGCCGGTCTGGCCATCGCCACCAACGCCGTTGAGCAAAAAGCCAACGTACGTATTTTGTTGTGTGATGCTGGCGGCGACATCGCTGTGGCTGGCAAAGAAATGCCCACCCTCAAGCCCAAGAACGTGACACCGCAGCAAATCCTGCAAGGTCTGCTGAAAAACGGTGCCAAGGTGGAAGTGTGCGCCCTGTACCTGCCCAACTCCGGCCGCAAAGCCACAGACCTGATCACCGGCGTGACACCCGCCAACCCGGCTGACGTGGCTGCCTATTTGCTCAAGCCGGAAGTGCAAACCCTGGCGTTCTGATCGGTTGGCTTTTTGTGTTTGTTTGGAGCGCCTGCCAGTGAAAGCTGACGGCGCTTTTTTGTGATGTGTTGATTGAAAGAGCAAAAAAATGAAGCGATTGTTGTTGGCCGCAGTCTTGGGTTGCGGTGTGATGGGTGCGCAGGCCGTTGAGTTGGGCATCAGCGCCCAAGAGGCTTATGCGCAGGTTCAAAAAGCAGACAGTAAAGTGCTGTTTGTCGATGTGCGTGACCCGGTGGAAGTGATGTTTGTCGGCTTCACCGACGCAGTGCACGTGAATGTGCCGTACCTGATGGTGGACCGCAGTGCCTGGGAAGACAAGCGCGGCATCTACAAGCTGTACCAGAACCCCGACTTTGCCGCCCAGATCAAGGCCGCCTTGGAAAAACGTGGCCTGCCCATGGATGCAGAAGTCATCACCATGTGCCGCTCAGGCAGCGAGCGCGGCGAGCCCAGCGCCGCCTTTTTGCGCGCCAACGGCTTCCCCAATGCGCGTTTTGTGGTCAACGGCTTTCAGGGCGCAGCGCTCAAAGACGGCCCGCAAGCCGGGTTTCGCATTCAGAACGGTTGGCAAAATTCTGGCCTGCCGTGGAGCATGAAGATGAACCCGGCCAAGATGTACCGCACTGACGTCAAATAATTCCATTTGCGGATCAATCCAACACGTTGTTACAACGCCCTGCCGCCCGTTCGGGCACATCATTTTTAAAACTGGCGGGGTGTGTTCATCCTTTGCTTGGATGCGGTCAAATCACTGATTGACCCCGCCTAAGGCATGCGTTAACCTCGGCGTCCCTTCAGTGTCAATAACAAATAAAAGGATGTCGTTGTGAATGTCTTGCTCAAGCTGTCCCGTCTCATCGACGCGCTAACCGAACGCATAGGTAAAGCTGCGTTGTGGCTGGTTCTGGTTGTTGTTGTCATCAGTTCTGGCAATGCGGTCATGCGCTATGCCATCAATTACAGCTCGAACGCCTTGCTGGAAATTCAGTGGTACCTGTTCGGGATGATCTTTTTTTCTTGCGCTGGCTACACGCTGATGCGCAACGAGCACATCCGGATCGACGTGCTTTCCAGCAAGCTGTCAAAACGTGCGCAAACCTGGATCGACATTTTTGGCTTGCTTTTTTTCCTGATGCCCATGGCCGTCGGTGTTTTGGTGCTCTCCTGGCCAGTCTTCGTCCAGGCTTATCAGAGCAGTGAGATGTCCAACAGTGCGGGTGGGCTGATCCTTTGGCCAGCCCGCTTGATGGTGCCAGTCGGATTCTTTCTGTTGATCATGCAAGCCATTTCTGAGTTGATCAAACGCGCTGGTTTTCTGCAGGGCCTGTGCCCAGATCCAACTGACAAGTCACACAAACTGACCCCAGAAGAAGAGTTGGCCTTGGCCATCAAGGCACAGAAAGGCGGTGTGTGATGGTTGAGTTTTTGTCTGCCAACATGGCACCCATCATCTTTTTGTCGATGGTGGCCTTTTTGCTTTTGGGCTTTCCGGTGGCTTTTGCGCTGGCGGCCAATGGCGTGATCTTTGGCTTGATCGGGATTGAATTGGGTCTGTTTGGTCCGCAGATTTTTCAGGCTTTGCCAGACCGGTTGTTAGGCGTCATGTCCAACGAGACGCTGCTGGCCATTCCGTTTTTTACCTTTATGGGCTTGATCCTGGAGCGCTCGGGCATGGCCGAGGACTTGCTGGACACGATTGGCCAATTGTTTGGCTCGATCCGCGGTGGTCTGGCTTTTGCCGTGATCTTTGTCGGTGCCTTGCTGGCAGCGACCACCGGTGTGGTGGCTGCCTCGGTGATCTCCATGGGCCTGATTTCACTGCCCATCATGCTGCGTTATGGCTATGACAAGCGCTTGGCCACCGGTGTCATTGCGGCCTCTGGCACGCTGGCGCAGATCATTCCCCCGTCGCTGGTGCTGATCATCATGGCAGACCAGTTGGGTCGGTCGGTGGGTGATATGTACGCCGGCGCGATTGTCCCGAGCATGATTCTGACCAGCTTCTATGTGGGTTACGTGGTGCTGGTTTCGATTTTTCGTCCTGAGTGGGTACCGGCACTGCCGCCCGAGGCGCGTACTTTGCATGGCAGCAAGTTGTTCATGCGGGTCTTGACCACACTGGTACCGCCGCTGTTCCTCATCTTTCTGGTGCTGGGTACGATTTTTCTGGGCATTGCAACACCCACTGAGGGTGGCGCCATGGGTGCCATGGGCGCACTCATCATGGCGACCGTGCGCAAGCGTTTGAGTGTCAAGCTGCTGAAACAAGCGATGGAAAGTACGGCAAAACTGACCACCTTCGTGCTGTTTATCCTGATTGGTGCGCGCATTTTCTCGCTGACCTTTTTTGCCGTTGACGGTCATCGCTGGGTTGAGCATTTGCTCAGCGACTTGCCCGGGGGGCAGCTCGGTTTTCTGATTGTGGTCAACACGCTGGTTTTTCTGCTGGCCTTCTTTCTTGATTTCTTCGAACTGGCTTTCATTGTGGTGCCGCTGCTTGGACCCGTTGCCGACAAGCTGGGGATCGATTTGATCTGGTTTGGTGTGCTGCTCGGTATCAATATGCAGACCTCTTTCATGCATCCACCCTTTGGCTTCGCCCTGTTCTTCCTTCGCTCCGTGGCACCACCCGAGGTCAAAACGACAGACATCTATTGGGGGGCGATCCCGTTTGTCATCATTCAGGTCATCATGGTGGGGGTGGTGATTGCGTTTCCGGAGTTGGTGACCGCCGGATTGACCAAGGAGGTGAAGGTTGATCCTGCTTCGATCGTGATCGAAGCGCCCAACTATGACTATTGATTTGCCAGACGTTAGCTGGCTGCGTGCCACTTAAAACGGGTGGCAGCGCAGTCGTTCGATGGGTGACCGCAAGTTTGGTCGCGCTTGATTTCAGAACAAGGCCCAGTATTTGGACATAAAAAAAGCGGGAGCATGCTCCCGCTTTTGTCGTTTGTGGCGTGTTGGAAACTATTTTTTCGCGCCAACTTTGCTGTACATGAAGAAAGAGAAAGAACCTTCGGCAAGTCGGTGCCAGCCGTTTTCCATCTCTTTGAACTTGGCAAAGTCTGTGTAGATTTTCTTGAAATCCGGGTTTTTGGCCATGATTTCCTCGTACACCTCGTTCGCAGCTTTGTACGACGCTTCCATCACATCTTTGGGGAACTGCCGCAATTGGGTGCCTGTTCCAACCATTTCAGTCAAAGCCGTTGGATTTTTGGCATCGTACTTGGCGAGCATGTCAGTATTGGCATCTGCGCAAGCTATTTTCAGAATCGCTTGGTATTCTTTGGGAAGTTTATCCCATTCCTTGCTGTTGATGTACAAAGAAACTTGGGTGCTACCTTCCCACCAGGCAGGGTAGTAATAGAACTTGGCGACTTTGTTGAAGCCAAGTTTCTTGTCGTCATAAGGCCCCACCCATTCGGTGGCATCAATCGTGCCTTTCTCAAGCGCAGGGTAAATGTCAGCACCGGAGAGCTGCTGTGCAACCACACCAAGTTTGCCGAGCACTTCTCCAGCCATGCCAGCAATGCGCATTTTGAGGCCCTTGAGGTCCGCAACAGACTTGATTTCCTTGCGGTACCAGCCCCCCATTTGCGAGCCGGTATTCCCGCAGGGAATAGGAACGATGTTGGATTTGGCAAAAAATTCACTCAGCAGCTTTCCGCCGTTGCCATGCCGAATCCAGGCATTCATCTGCCGGTTGTTCATGCCGAAGGGGATGCCGGTATCAATACAGAACGTCGGATCTTTGCCATAAAAATAATAGCCGCAGGTGTGACCGCACTCGACAGTGGCATCTTTGACAGCATCCAGAACGCCCGGGCCCGGCACAATCTCGCCCGCTGCGAAGACCTGAATCTGGAATTTTCCGCCCGTCGCTTCAGCAACCCGGGCAGCCATGACCTCAGCGCCACCGTAGATCGTGTCCAGACTTTTCGGGAAACTCGATGCCAGCCGCCATTTGATGGTGGGACCTGTCTGTGCGATGGCCGGCATTGCAACGGTACCGGCGGCTCCAGCGGCTAGGCCAACGCTGGCTTTGCTTAAAAATGAACGTCTTTCCATGACTGCGTACTCCAGAAGTTAGTGAACTCAACACGCTTTTTTTGTTTGATTGTTGGCACTGCAGGTCAGGGGGCGGAGCTAGCAATCGTTGCATTTCTGGTTGAAGTTGCAACTCCGCCTCTTGCCCAGCAGGCTATAACCTCAGGGGTGGCTTGGTCTGTTTTTGACCAGAACCATTCAAGAGCAAACATGGCAACCAAACGTCAGCAGTATCGCACCGTAGAACTGTCACGTGCTCGCATGATTACCCTCAGATGGTTGCCCCGAAGTCAAGTAAGAGCGTCAGAACGCCACTTTTTCCGCCTCCAGATAAGCGAGGCTGGTGTATTTGCCAATGTTGGCATCAAACCCCTGCATGGTTTTGGCACGGCTGGCCACGCGTGGGTCGGTCAACACCATGACTTTGGCTTCGGCTTCGGTTTTGCCTTCTTCAATGGCTTTCAGACACGGCTCCCAAATGCCTGAGAGGAAACGGCCATAGGTTTCCAGCAGGTCATGGCGTGCCTCGCCGTGGCCGGGCAGCCAGAGCTGGTCACCCGCAGCAGCGGCCAGCGCTTTGTAATATTTGAACGTGCCAGGGTAGGAGCCATCGTCGATATTGGCAATGCGGTTGGCCATGACGATGTCGCCCACCGCCGTCACCTTGTCCTGCACCACTTGCACACACAGGTCAGACGGCGTGTGCGCCTTGCCGTAAAAGTGCATGTTGAGGGTAATGTCGCCAAACTGCAGCGTCTGGCCGTGCGTCACCAACTGGTTTGGCGGCACGATTTGGGTGCCAGCGGTGGCCTGGTTGGTCCAGCGCTCCATCAGGCTGCGCCAGGTGCTGCCTTCATAACCCTTGATCTGCTCCGCCGTGCCTGCCAGCGCGTAAATCGGCAACTTGTCGCCATAGGCCTGGGCAAAGGCATGGTTGCCCAGCCAGTGATCGCCGTGGTAGTGGGTGTTGAACACCGCCACCACCGGTTTCGGCGTCACTTTTTTGATCATGCGCAGCGCCATCTGGCCAATCTGCAGCGAGCTGCCCGAGTCGAGCACCACGACACCGGCGCTGGTGACCACAAAGGTCACGTTGGACATCATGCCTTTGTTCTCGGGGGTGGGGAAACCATCAGCGGCGAAGATGGTCCAGATGTGGTCAGACATCTGCTTGGGCGCGATGTCGGGCACCGGCCCGCCTTCAATGAAGTCGCCCACCTGGACAGCGAACGACCGCGCCTCGGGCCACAGCGCTAGCGTGCCGGTACCCAGTGCCAGCCCGGCACCGAGCAGGGCGCGTCGGCTGATCAGGGGCGCGCGCGCTGCGGCGCTTTTTGGAAGATATGTCATAGCAGTGTCTCCTTATATTTTGCGGGACTTTACACGATAGGCCTTCAAAGTGCCGGCCGACGTGGCGGCTCTTACAATTTTTCCCCCGCCACAGGCGTCCAATTATTTTTGCATCATGAATTTCTGGGATCAACGTTTTGCCGAACCTGGCTTCAAATATGGCACCGAGCCCAACGCGTTTGTGCAGCAGCAGGCGGCGCGCCTGAAGCCCGGCAGCCGGGTACTGCTGCCGGGGGACGGTGAAGGGCGCAACGGCGTCTGGTTGGCGCAGCAGGGGCACCACGTGACTTCGGTCGATTTATCGGCGGTTGGGTTGAAAAAAGCCGCTGACCTGGCGGCACAGCGTGGCGTGCAGTTGACCACCCAGCAGGTGGACCTGGCCCACTGGGCGCCCGAGCCGGAGCAGTTTGATGCGGTGATGATCGTCTTCACCCACCTGCCCGAGAGCTTTCGCCGCGATGCGCACCGTCGCTTGGCGCAGGGCCTCAAGCCGGGTGGCCGTTTGGTGATGGAGGCGTTTCATCCTGAGCAGATGCGCCACACCAGCGGTGGCCCGCGCGATGTGGACATGCTCTACAGCGCTGAGCAGCTCAGCGACGACTTTGCCGGGCTGCTGGCACCCGAGCACGTCTGGCACGGCGAAATCGCCCTGGCCGAAGGCCCAGGCCATCAGGGGCCCGCCGTGGTGACCCGTTGGACGGGTCTGAAGTTATAAGCCAAATTGGCCTCTAGCCCTTATAAAATAAGGGCTGGTTACTATTTAAATAGTAGTATTTCTGTAGATGGCACCGGTATCTTGTTGCGACGGTCTGCGTCAAACTTCGCGCCCCTCACCGGCTTCCTCCACCGTCTGCCCGTCGCGGATGTGGTAGATCCGCTTGAAGGTAGGGATGATCTTTTCATCGTGCGTGACGACGATGATGGCGGCCTGAAACTGGCGCGCCATCTGGTTCAGGATGCGCATCACACCCAGCGCGCGTTCGCTGTCCAGCGGCGCGGTGGGCTCGTCCGCCAGAATCACCGGCGGCCGGTTCGCCAACGCGCGGGCGATCGACACACGCTGCTGCTCACCCCCTGAGAGTTGCGACGGCTCGGCTTTGGCGCGATGCTGCACGTCCAGCGCGGTCAGCAGTTCCAGCGCCCGCGCGCGGGAAGCCGTATTGGACTGGCCTGCCAGCATCGGCAGCAACGCCACGTTGTCGGTCACGTCCAGAAACGGGATCAGGTACGGGGCCTGAAAGATGAAGCCAATGCGGTCGCGCCGCAGCGCGCGCAGGTCTTTGACGCGCCAGCCGTTGTCGTAAATCACATCGTTGCCCAGCGTCATGCGACCCGACGTGGGCTCGATGATGGCACCCAGGCATTTGAGCAGCGTGCTTTTGCCCGAGCCCGACGGTCCGACCAGCCCCACTACCTCACCCGGCGCCACGCTCATGCTGACACTTTTCAGCGCTTCAACCGCGCTGTCGCCCTTGCCATAAACCTTGCGCAGGTTTTCGATATGAATGCCCCCAGCATGGATCATTTTTTGTTCCTGCTTTGTATTGGGGTGCGGTGGCCAGTAGAAGTTGTCATGCCGGACTCGATCCGGCATCCATGCCGTAAATACCTGGATTGCGGATCAGGTCCGCAATGACCCGTACTTTCATCATTCAGCCCATTTCTGCCTCGCGGGCCAAGGCAAGGGTGCAGCAAGTCCACGGCTTGCGATGGGATCGGTATAAGTTTCATCATCATCCAATCGCCGAAGCCGGGTCCACCTGAAGCGCCGCGCGAATGGCCAGCGTGCTGGCCAGTGCGCAGATGATCAACGTCGCCAGCAGGCCAATCACCGCGTCAGAAGGCAGCAACAGCACATATTTGGGAAACACCGGTGCCCAGGCGGTAGACACCACTTTGCCGACCACAAAACCAATCAGCCCCAGGCCCAGCGCCTGTTGCAGGATCATCCCGGCAATGGTGCGGTTGCGTGTGCCAATGAGCTTGAGCACGGCTATCTCGCGGATCTTGCCCAGCGTCATGGTGTAGATGATGAACGCCACAATCGCCGCGCTCACCACCGACAAAATGCCCAGAAACATGCCAATCTGCCGCGCTGAGGTGGCAATAAGCTTGGCCACCAGAATGTCTTCCATGTCCGCGCGGGTGAACACCTGCACGTGTTTCCAGCGTTTCAGCGACTCGGCCACCTCGTTCGCCTGCCAGCCGGGTTGCAACTGCACCAGCACCGCGTTCACGTTGTGGCTGCTGCTTTGCAAACCCTGCACCGCCTCCAGCAGTCCGGGTACGCCCGGGCGGTTGAAGGCCGGGTTAGCGGCGGTGCGGGCGCGGTCGTTCAGGATGGCGTCGTTGTCTTTCAGAAACTGCGCCTCCTGCGCGTCTTTCAGCGGAATGAACACCATCGGATCACCGCCCGAAGACACCATGCGCTGCGTGACACCCACCACCCGGTAGTCGTGGCGGCGCACGCGCAGAGACTCGCCGAGCTTGAAACCGGTTTTCACATCCACCACCGCCTCATAGTGGTTGCGGGTGAGTTGCCGCCCGGCTACCAGGTAGCTGGGTTCACCGGGCTGGCCGGGCTCGATGCCCACCACCATCACCCGCACCTCGTCACCACCGACTTTTTGCACCTGCTGCGTCAGGTAAGTAACATTGGCCGCGCGGCCCACGCCGGGCATGCCCTGCACGCTGCGCACCACGTCGTCCTTGATGCTGCTGGCTTCGGCATACGGGCCCTGGGTGTCTTTTTGCACCACCCACAGGTCGGCACCGCTGTTGGTCAGCAGCGCCTGCGCGTCGTCGATCATGCCTCGGTAGATACCGGCCATGGACAGCGTCACCCCAATCAGCAGGCCCAGCCCCATGCCGGTCAGGGCAAATTTGCCCCAGCCGTGCAGGATGTCGCGCCCGGCCAGGCTGATCACGGCTTGGCTCCGGTTTTCACCAACGTATCCACCACCTTGATGCGGCTACCCGACTGCAGCATTTTTTCGCTGTAGATCACCACCCGGTTCTCTTTGGCCAGGCCTTGCAGCACCTGCACCTGGCCGTCCAGGCTTTGCACGCCGAGTTTCACTGGCGCAAATTCGAGTTGATCGCCTGCCAGCCGCCAAACGCCAGTTTGCCCCTGCTGGCGCTGAATGGCCGCATTGGGCAACAGCAGCGTGGGCGCGGTGGCAGGCAGTTGCAAGGTGACTTCGGCCATTTCACCCACCGACACGTGGGCGGGCATTTGGGTAAAGGCCACCTGGGCCATGCGCTCCTCGGTCACGGGGTCGGCCAACAGCTCCAGGCGTGCCACTTGGCCGGAAAGCGTGGTTTGCGGCTGCGAACGCAGCACGATGCTGCCCGCCAGGCCAGTGGCTAATCCTGCAGAGCGGCCCTGATCCACCCGCAATTTCACCCACAAACTGGCTGGGTCGATCAGCCGCAGCACCGGTTGGCCCACCACCACGGTGCTACCGGCTTCCGCGTCCCGGCTGGTGACCACGCCACTGGCCGGGGCCAGCAGGCGCACATTGCCACGCTGCTGCGCCAGCGCGGCGCGCTCGGCTTTGATGCGCGCCAGGTCTTGCCCGGCACCCGCCAGGTTGGCCTGGGCAGCTTGGGTGGCGGCGTCGGCGGAGGCTTGTTCCTGCAGCTTGGCCTCCAAGGCACCGGCGCTGATGAAGTTTTGCCGCGCCAAGTCCTGGTTGCGCCGGGTGTTGGCGGCTGCTAGGGCCCGCCGGGCGCTGGCATCACTCACCTGCGCCTGGGCGCTGAGCTGGCTGCTGCCTGCACGCGCCAGACTGGCATCCAAAGCTGCCAGGCGCTGATCCAGGTCCACCGGGTCCATCTCGGCCAGCAGTTGCCCAGCTTGGACTTGGTCACCCACGTCCACCCGCACGCTCAGCACGCGCCCGGCCACGGTGGGGCCAATCAGCCAGCTGCGCCGGGCCTCCACCGTGCCAATGCCAAAAATGGCCGGACTGATACTGCCCTCAACCGGCTGGCTGACGGTGACCTTGATTGGCGCCAGCGGCCCGGTGCGCAGCGACACATAAGCCACCGCACCGATCAGGGCCAGCGCTGCGGCACCTATCGCAACGCGGCGCAGCAGGAGTTGTCTGGAGTTCATAAAGCAGCTTTCAAAGGAAGACGGGCAGGGTCAAAGGGTTGCGGCGTCAGGCTGAGCGGTCGCTGGACTGGCGCACAAACCGCGCCGGTAAAGGGCAAACACGCCGGGTGCCAGCTGGGTCATGGCGGCCACGTCGCCCGACATCAGGGACTGCATCACCAGCCCCTGCACGGCACCAAT
Source organism: Rhodoferax ferrireducens (assembly GCA_002083775.1). Classification (GTDB taxonomy): domain Bacteria; phylum Pseudomonadota; class Gammaproteobacteria; order Burkholderiales; family Burkholderiaceae_C; genus Rhodoferax; species Rhodoferax ferrireducens_A. Next base: position 497,872 of record MTEI01000001.1, read on the forward strand.
AAAAAGCATGCAAGCCCCGGTCAGATCTGCCTGGGGTGCTATCAGGTCTTCTTGCTGAGCCTGCAGTAACAAATGCATCAGCAAGGTGCGGTACTGCTGCATGAGCTGACGCACGCGGGCTTTCAGGGCGGTGTCTTGCGGTTGCTGCAGTTCCTGAAAAATCACCCGGGGCACGCCCGGGTAAGCCACCACAAACGCCACATGGGCCATGAAAACGGCTTCCAGGGCGCGCACCGGGTTGGGGGCAGCGGTTTGAGCAGCTGCCTGCAGCTGACCCATGAGTTGCTCGGTCACCCCGTCCATCACCGCCAGCCAGATGGCTTCCTTGCTGGCAAAGTGGCGAAACACCGCGCCCTGGGTGATGCCCACGGCGTTGGCCAGATCGGTGGTGGTGATGTTGGCCGGGCTGCGCTCGGCGGCCAACTGCAAAGCAGCCTCTACCAGACTGGCCTGGCGAACTTGGGTGCGCTGTTTGAGGGGTTTGGCGGTGGCGGGCACGGTACGTTAAGTAATTGATCTATTACTTATTATAGGTGCGCCATCGGTAACGCTGCATGGGTCTTGGCAAGCCCCTGTTGGGACCAGATTCTTGCCGTCAGAAATCAGCCAACATCATTACAATATATGGATCAAAATGGCCTCTAGCCCTTTACTGTAAAGCGCTAGAAGCTATCTTTAAAGTAGCTTTCTTCAGAGCCTGTCTCCAAAAACAAAGGGCTGTCGCACAGTTAAATCCGCCCCATCACCAGCAAGATGACCAGGATCAACACCAATAAACCGATGCCGCCGCTGGGTCCGTAGCCCCAGTTGCGGCTGTGCGACCAGCTTGGTATGGCACCGATCAGCATCAAAATCAGGACGATGAGAAGAATGGTTCCGAGGCTCATGACTTTTCCTTCGAACGTAGTTTGGTGGGGGTCAACGGCTTGAGTGCCTGTTGGTCATTGGCACTTGGGTTGGTGGTCGGTGGTGCCGGCAGGTGTTGCAGCAGGTCAGCCAAGTCGTCGGCGTGCTCTTCTTCCATGGCCAGAATCGACTCCAGCAGGCGCCGGGTGGTGGGGTCCTGGTCACCCAGGCTGGTGATGCCATGGCGATAGCTGTCAATGGCAATGCGTTCGGCGATCAGGTTTTCGGTGATCATGTCGGCCAAGTTGGCACCTTCTACATATTCGGCGTGGCTACGGCTCAGCAAGGTGGTGGGTGAAAAATCCGGCTCACCGCCGAGTTGCACGATGCGCGTGGCCAGCTGGTCAGCATGGCCCAGTTCTTCGTTGGCGTGCGCCAAAAACTCAGCGGCTACGGCCTGGGAATGGATGCCGCGTGCCATGAAGTGGTGACGGCGATAGCGCAGTACACACACCAGCTCGGTCGCCAGGGCTTCGTTGAGCATGCGCAGCACCTGCGGAAGGTTGGCGCTGTAGCTGGCGGTAACGGCACCTTGTTCGATGTTTTCGCGGGCATGCTTGCGCACGCTGTCGATGTTGAGCACTTGGGTTGAATGGGTCATGGGGTCCTGTATACGGTTGGAAGTACAAGACCCCATGGTGGCGGGTTTTGGGGGTGTCGTCTGTTCGATGTCGCACCAAGCCGGCTTGACGTGATGCGCTCGTGCTACTCCCGCACAACGCCGGGCAGGCGGGCTTACACAGACAGGTCTCTATGTATAAAAACAGGCTACAGCCCTTATATTTAAAGGGGTACTAGCTATGACGTAAATAGCAATTTAGTAACTATTCCAGTTGGATGTTTTTGAGCTTGCGATACAGCGAGCGTTCGCTGATGCCCAATTGCGCCGCCAGTTCTGCCCGGCTGCCCGGATGGGCTTTGACCATGTTGTGCAGCGCGACGCGTTCGGCAGACTTCAGCGCTCCGGGCGAGGCCAGCGGCACTGCCAAGACCGGTTCAAGGTCAACCAGGCCATCAGGTGGCGCGGCGGACCCCAGGCGCGCGCGCCTGCCGGTCAGCAAGGCAAGCTCAACATGCGAGGCTTCCAGCACATCACCGTCGCACAACAGCGCCGAGCGCTCCAACAGGTTGCGCAGTTCACGCACATTGCCGGGGTAGTTTTGTACATTGAGCAACGCGATGGCGCTGTCGCTGAGCTTGAGCTTGCGCGCCCCGGCCACCCGTTGCAGCAAGGCCTCGGCCAGCAGGGCAATGTCGTCACGCCGCTCGCGCAGCGCAGGCAGATGGATCGGGAAGGTGCTCAACCGGTAATACAGGTCTTCGCGGAACTTGCCCTGGGCCACCATCTCGTCCAGATTGCGGTGGGTGGCGGACACCACGCGAATATCAGCGTGACGTTGCTCGGAGCTGCCCACCCGCCGGTAGGTGCCGGTTTCCAGCAGACGCAGCAGTTTGACTTGCATGGTCAGCGGAATATCGCCTACCTCATCCAGAAACAGCGTGCCGCCGCTGGCAGCTTCCACCAGACCGCTGCGAGCGGTGTTGGCACCCGTGAAGGCGCCGCGTTCGTGGCCAAACAACTCCGACTCAAACAGGTTCTCGGGCAAACTGGAGCAGTCCACCGGCACCAGCGCGCGGGTGGCGCGTGGGCTGGCCTCATGTACGGCGCGTGCCACCAGCTCTTTGCCGGTGCCCGATTCGCCCAGCAGCAGCACCGTGGCCATGGAGGGCGCCACGCGCGCCACCATGGTCAGCATCTGCTGGAAGGCGCCTGAGCGGCCAATCAGCCCTTGCGCCTTGGACTGGCCCTCAGCCACCCGTAAGGACTCCATCTTTTCAATGAAAAAAGCCTGCTCGCCCTCGGCGTTGAGCAATGGTGCCAGCTCGATGTTGACGTACTCCTCACCTTTGGCAGTGTGGTGCAGGTGCAGCACGCGTTCGCGCTGACCTGATTCACGCGCCTTCATCAGCGGGCAAGATTCGCCCGACTGGTCGCACGGCATGCTGAAGTGATGTGACACCTCATAACAGGTGCGACCCACCACGCTGCGGTCCGGGCTGAACTGGCGGCGGTACGCCGCATTGGCCGCAAGAATGCGGTATTGCGTGTCAAACAGGATGTGAGGCTCAGGCAGACCCTCCAGAAAAGACATGAGTTCGGGCAGCGGTTTCATCGGGTGGGCAGCATCGGGTGATCGGTTGGAGGGCAAGTGTATGCCGGTGCGCTGCCAGTGTGTCAAATTTGGCAGTTACAACCCTGCTGCAGACGCTGATAATTCTCAACAAGTTTTCAAGCCTATGAAATTAAACAGTTTTTTATGATTTTCAGAGTGGCACGATTATTGAGTGCACTTGGTTTGTAACCAACGCGACGCTGTCGTGACCGGTTTTTTTTGAACTTCAGGAGAATGCCATGTCTGCCACCCCCACTTTCAACGCCCTGGCCGCCAATGCCAGTGATCACGATGCTGAACGCCGCAACATGGTGATGCTGACTGTGGCCGTGGCGGGTATCGCCACGGTTGCCACTGCAGTACCCTTTATCACCAGCTTTTCTCCCAGCGAGCGTGCACTCGCCTCTGGTGCGGCGGTTGAGGCCGATATTTCAGATTTGGCCCCAGGCACGATGAAAACCGTGGAATGGCGCGGCAAACCGGTGTGGATCGTGCGCCACACCCCTGAGGTGCTGGCGGATCTGCCCTCGCTGGATAGTGAGTTGGTCGATCCACAGTCCAAGGTGACCAGTCAGCAACCCGCCTATGCGCAAAATGCCACGCGCTCCATCAAGCCCGAGTACCTGATTGCGGTTGGCATTTGCACCCACTTGGGTTGCTCGCCCAGCGCGGTGCCAGCGGGCACCGCCAATCCGAGCGTTGGCAACAACTGGAAAGGGGGCTTTTTCTGTCCATGCCATGGGTCAACTTTTGACTCGGCCGGTCGCGTGTTCAAGAACAAACCCGCGCCCACCAACCTGGAAATCCCGCCGCACAAGTACCTGTCTGATGGCCGCGTGCTGATTGGTGAAGACGACGTTGCCTGAACCAGCGCAGCGCTTGAGGCACACTTGGTGCCTGGCCGGGACGGCCTCAACAGGACATAGCCATGAATCTAACAACTGATATGACGCCCTACGAAGCTCTGGGCGGTGAAGCAGGTATTCACCAGCTGGTGGACCGGTTCTACACCTTGATGGACGAGTTGCCCGAGGCTTACACCGTGCGCAAAATGCACCCGGAGAGCCTGGCGGGCAGCGCTGAGAGCCTGTTTGAATTTCTGTCAGGCTGGTTGGGTGGCCCACAGTTATATGCTGCGAAAAAAGGGCACCCTCGGTTGCGCATGCGCCATGCGCCTTACGCGGTGGATCAGGTGGTGCATGATGAATGGATGCTGTGCATGGCCCAAGCCATTGAGGAGCAGGTGCCTGATGCGCAGTTTCGGGCCTGGTTGCTGGGCACGTTTGCCCAGATGGCCAACCACATGATCAATACCAAGTCGGCACCGCCCTGCCAGTTTGGTATGCCAGCATCTGCCTAGATTGTCAGACTGACATCGTTTAACGCGCCCACAGGGCGCGTTGTCATTTATAAGTTGTTGATTCTATTAGGGGCTGAATCGGCGCAGATCCTGGCATGTTTCTTGATCTATGTCTAGAAGATCGAGACCCCAGTTCATGACCCAGCGCCCTTCCATCAACCCGATTTGTCGTTCGTATAGAGGTATCTGAGATGTACTTCCGTATCCTGAACGACGAAAACAGCGGTGAACTCACTTACCTGTTGGCCGATCTGTCCGGCGGTGAGGCGGTCCTGATTGACCCCCATGGGCGGGATTTGCCGGTGTTGTCTGCCCTGCTGTCCGAGCGGGATTTGCGGCTGCGCTGGGTTTTGCGCACCCACCACCATGATGAACTTCACCCAACGGAACCTGTTCTGTTGTCGCGCTTGGGCGCACCGGTTGTTCAGGGGCAGGTTGCTGCCAGTGCTTCAGAGCATCACGCGGATGCCACGGTGCTGCCATTTGGTGACGAACTGGTGCATGTGGTGGCCACGCCGGGCCATACCCTTCACTGCCTGAGTTTTGCCTGGCGCGACCGGTTTTTTTGTGGTGGCTTGCTGGCAGTGACAGCGTGCCCGCATCAGGCACACCCGCAAGCGCCAGAGGCCCTGTGGGACAGCGTCACCCGTAAAGTTTTTACACTACCCGACGAAACTTTGCTGTTCGCCGGGCACGAACAACGCGCGCGTGCGGTGAGCACGGTGCTGGAGCAGCGTCGCTGGCACCCATTTTTTTCGGGGCTGACCCGCGACGAGTTTCTGGCGCATATGGTTGCGTTGTCTGAGCGCCGTATGCTTGCCCCCACTTTTTGAGGAATGACAAATGAATGCCGAAGTAAAAGACGTGAGAAAAGTGATCCCCATCACCCCGGTGGCGTCAGAAGCCGAACCTGAGTTGGTGTCCCTTTACGCTGCCCATGAAAAGATTTATCCGCGTAGCGTCAAGGGCGTTTTCACCAACTGGCGTTGGGTCATGGTGTGGGTCACGCAGATCATCTTTTATGGCCTGCCGTGGATTGAGTGGGGTCAGCGCCAGGCGGTTCTGTTTGATCTCGGGGTGCGACGCTTCTATATTTTTGGTTTGGTGCTGTACCCGCAGGACTTCATCTACCTGACAGGCATGCTGATCATTTCGGCCTTGTCGCTGTTTCTCTTCACCGCGGTGGCTGGGCGACTCTGGTGTGGTTATGCCTGCCCACAAACAGTTTACACCGAAGTATTTCTGTGGGTGGAAAAGGTGGTGGAGGGTGATCGCTCTGCACGCATGCGCCGCGACGAGGGGCCCATGACCGCAGAGAAACTGGGTCGCAAGACGGGCAAGCATCTGATCTGGTTGCTGATCGGCCTGTGGACCGGTTTTACTTTTGTCGGCTATTTCACCCCGATCCAGACCATGGTGAGCCAGGTGTCCACCCTGAACTTTGGTCCCTGGGAGACTTTCTGGGTGCTGTTTTATGGCTTTGCCACCTACGGCAATGCCGGCTTCATGCGTGAACAGGTGTGCAAACACATGTGCCCCTATGCCCGCTTCCAGAGTGTGATGTTCGACAAGGACACCCTGATCGTGACCTACGACACCGAGCGTGGGGAGCCCCGTGGTGCACGTTCCAAGAAAGCCGACCCGACCAAGCTGAATCTGGGGTCTTGTGTCGACTGCGGTTTGTGTGTGCAGGTTTGCCCCACAGGGATCGATATCCGTAAAGGCCTGCAGTATGAGTGTATTGGCTGCGGCGCTTGCGCCGATGTGTGCGACACCGTGATGGACAAAGTGGGTTATGCGCGCGGTCTGGTCAAGTACTCAACTGAAAACGCCATGAAGAACAAATGGACGCAAAAGCAGACGCTGCGCCATGTGTTCCGGCCACGCATTCTGGTCTACACCAGCATCCTGATGGCCATTGTGATTGCCATCATGGTCAGCCTGGCGACGCGCACGCCGTTCAAGGTGGATGTGGTTCGAGACCGCGGCGTGATGGCGCGCGTTGTGGACGCGGGCAAGACCGAGAACGTGTACCGCTTGCAGGTGATGAACGCCACAGAAACCGATCAGCGTTACCGCTTCTCGGTGTCGGGCTTGCCGGGTCTGGTGCTGACCTCTGAGGATTCGGTCAGTGTTCGCTCGACCGAGGCACGCACGGTACCTATGCGGATTCAGTTGCCGTTTGAGGGGGCGCCGGTGGGGTCACATGAAATTCAGATCGTGATCGAGTCTCTGGACAGCCCGGGCAGACTGGTGGAAAAAACCACCTTCCTGGTACCCAAGCAGTGAGCGCATCACAGCGCAGTTCGACTTGATGGCTGGTCGGGTTTAACCGCGTGGTACTGACGCTTGGCCTGGCCGCCCTGTCGGCCTGGGTACTGATGCTGGGCGTCAACGCGCTGATTCTTTATGGGTTACGGGCCCCGCGGCTTGCTTACGCTGAGGCGCCTTCAGGGCGCTTTGGCGTGGCTGCAGAGGTGCATCTGCCAACCCGCAACGATAAAACATTGACCGGCTGGTTTGTAGCGGCAACCAGCCAAGCGGCTACTCCCGCGGTGGTGGTGATGCATGGTTGGGGTGCCAATGCCAGTTTGATGCAAGGCTGTCTGGAGCCACTGCACGCAGCGGGCTTGGCGGTGTTGCTGCTGGATGCCCGTTGCCATGGTCGCAGTGACGGCGAGTCGTTCACTTCGTTGCCCCGTTTTGCGGAAGATATCGAGGCGGGACTGATGTGGCTGCAGCGCCAGCCGCAGGTAGACCCGAAGCGGTTGGCAGTCATCGGTCACTCGGTAGGCGCTGGTGCAGCGCTGCTGGCAGCGACGCGCCGCAGTGAGGTTCAGGCGGTGGTCAGCATCAGCGCCTTTGCGCATCCGCATGAGGTCATGCTGCGTTATCTGGCGAGCTATTGCATTCCCTACCCGGTGGTTGGCTGGTATGTGCTCAAGCATGTGCAGCAGGTGATTGGCGCCCGGTTTGATGCCATTGCACCACTTCACAGTATCAGCCAAGTGAACTGTCCGGTATTGTTGGTGCACGGGCGTGAAGACGAGATGGTTCCCTTGGACGATGCTCGCAGGCTGAATGCCGCGGGACCGGTGGGGCGGGTCAGGCTGCTTGAAGTGGCAGGACGCCACGATTTGAGCACCGCGCTGGACGAGCACCTGCCTGAGATTACCGATTTTCTACATCAGGCACTGCAGAAAGATGTTGCTCGCGCCAAGGTGGGCGTTTCTGCGTAACATGCCCTCTGGTATGACAACTTCGGGTTATTTGACATGGATGCTGTGATGGTCACTGCGCTTTTGGGCGCGTTGATCGGTTTGGTGTTGGCTTTTACCGGGGCGGGAGGTGGCATTTTGTCCGTTCCGCTGTTGGTGTTTGGTCTGCATCTATCGGTGCAGCAGGCGGCACCGATTGGTTTGTCGGCCGTGTTTGCCGCCTCCTTGCTGGGTGCTGTGCTGGGCCTGCGAGAGGGCATCGTCAGGTACCGTGCTGCAGCGCTGATGGGTATAGCCGGTATGGCGCTGGCACCAGCGGGGTTTTTCCTGGCGCAAAACCTTCCCGCACGCCCGTTGACGGTGGCCTTTGCGCTGGTGATGTTTTACACGGCCTGGCGCATCCTTTCCTCTTCACAGAAAACGCTGGAGTCCAGAGCGTCAGCCCCTTGTGTGGTGAGCAGGGTGGATCAGCGTTTGACCTGGACGCGACCTTGCGCGCGGGTATTGGCAGGCTCCGGAATGGTGTCGGGTTTGCTCAGTGGGTTGCTGGGTGTCGGCGGTGGTTTTGTGATCGTGCCAGCCTTGTCGCGTTACACCGACTTGCCGATCCGCAGTGTGCAGGCCACGTCGCTGGCCGTGATGGCGCTGGTGTCGCTCAGCGGGGTCACCTCTGCCGCCGTGCACGGCTCCTTGACGTGGGGCATTGTGTTGCCCTTTGCGGCAGGTGCTGTGGCGGCGCTGTTGGCGGGAAGGGCCTTGGCGAGCAAATTGCAACCCAAACATTTGCAGCAGGCCTTTGCCTGGTTTTGTGTGGCGGTGGCGCTGCTGATGCTGGCGCGCGCTGCGAATCTGTTACCAGCCTGAGGGCCACCCTTACAATAATTTCAGACAAAGGTGATCCCCATGAGAATATTGATTTCAAACGATGACGGCTTTCAGGCGCCCGGTGTTGTGGCGCTTTATGAGGCGCTCAAAGACATTGCCGAGGTCGAAGTTGTGGCGCCGGAGCACAACAACAGTGCCAAGTCCAACGCGCTGACATTGCATTCGCCGCTGTATGTTCACCGTGCAGCCAATGGTTTCAGGTACGTGAATGGCACGCCGGCGGACTGCGTGCACATCGCCCTGACTGGCCTGTTGGACTACCGTCCTGATCTGGTGGTGTCAGGGATCAACAACGGCGCCAACATGGGTGACGACACCATTTATTCCGGCACGGTGGGTGCAGCCATGGAGGGGTACTTGTTTGGCATACCCTCGATTGCGTTTTCTCAGGTTCAGCGGGATTGGCTGCATCTGGATTCGGCGGCGCGCAAAGCGCGTGAACTGGTGCTGCAGATGTCAGAGCAGAGTCTTCTGGGCAGCGGTCCATGGTTGCTCAATGTCAACATCCCCAATCTGCCCACTGAGCAGTTGGGTCATGTCAAGCTATGTCGCCTGGGGCGCCGCCATGCCGCCGAGCCCGTCATCACCCAGCAAAGCCCCCGCAATGAGACGATGTACTGGATCGGTGCTGCCGGTGCCGCCAAGGACGACGCCGATGGCACAGACTTCCATGCCACCGCCCAGGGGCATATTGCGATGACGCCGCTCAAAATTGATCTCACCGACCACGACAGTCTGGGCTACTGGGCCCAGACGGCGGCACGTTTGTCGTCGGGCATGAGTGCTGGCTGATGGTGACGAGCCGACAGGCCGCGGTCAAAACCCGTCCGGGGTTTCCAGCCCGTTTAGGGCAGAGTTCGGTGCCAGTGTCAGCGCCAGCAGTTCGTTCAGCACCGCCCGACCCTCGGCATCTTCCGGCAGGCGTGGGGATGGACTCCAGTGCTGTGCGGCGCAGCATGGTGACCAAGCTGGCCCAGCAAGGCATTTCAGATGCGCAGGTCCTTGCAGCCATGGCGGCGGTGGAGCGGCACCGCTTCATAGACTCTGCGTTGGTCAATCAGGCGTACGAAGACACCAGCCTGCCGATTGGCCTGGGCCAGACCATCTCCAAGCCGGGCGTGGTGTCGCGCATGCTGGAGTTGTTGCGCCAGGGTAACGCGGCGCGACTGGGGCGTGTGCTCGAAATCGGCACCGGTTGTGGTTACCAGGCGGCGGTCTTGAGCCACCTGTGTACCGAGGTTTACTCCATGGAGCGTTTGCGCGGTTTGCATGACAAGGCGCGAGAAAATTTGCGCTACTTGCGTCTGGCCAATGTGCATCTGTTGTTTGGTGATGGCATGGCGGGTTACGCCAGGGGAGCACCCTATGCTGGCATCATCGCGGCGGCCGGGGGCGAGGCTATCCCGGCGTGCTGGCTGGAGCAGCTTGCGGTTGGGGGGCGGTTGGTGGCGCCGGTGGCGGCTGGCGCTCAGAGCCCTGGGCGCCAGGCGCTGATGGTGGTTGACAAGACCCCTCAAGGCCTTCGCCATACGGAGATGGAGGCCGTTCACTTCGTCCCTTTAAAATCAGGCGTTGCTTGACAGGGATATTTATGACTCGTTTGTATCGACGTTTGGGATTTGGCGTGTGCATCACCATCACAGCACTGGTGATGGCGGGCTGTTCCTCCAGATCACTTAACCGCGCACCGGTGGAGGACCGAATGTCATCGCCTGCTGCAGCCACAAGCAGCGTGCCGACAGATGCGCCAGCCTTGAGCCAACCGCCAGGGTTTGAAAATGCCGGGAAGCCCGGTTACTACACCGTGAAGCCGGGTGATACCCTGCTGAGGATTTCGCTGGAACACGGGCAGTCGACCCAGGATCTCACACGTTGGAACCAGCTTGACAACCCCAACCGCATTGAAGTCGGCCAGGTGCTGAGGATCATCCCCCCGGCGGGTGGCGAGGTGGTGGTCAAACCGATTGCCCGGCCGCAAGTGGTGGCCACACCTGCCGCTTCGGCGCCTGGTGCTGCAGTTGGCGCACCGGCAGTTCCCGCCTCGGCCGCGCCCGTGGCCAAACCGTTGGCACCAGAAGATGATTTGAACTGGATCTGGCCGGCCAATGGCGTGGTTCTGGCGGGTTTTGATGATGTCAAAAACAAGGGGGTTGATATTGGTGGCAAAGCCGGAGATGCCGTGCTGGCTGCGGCTGATGGCCGGGTGGTGTATGTCGGCGCGGGTTTGCGTGGTTATGGCAACCTGATCATTCTGAAACACAACAATGTGTTCCTGACAGCCTACGCCCACAACCAGACTTTGCTGGTGAAAGAGGACCAATCGGTCCTGAAGGGCCAGAAAATTGCCGAGATGGGCAGCAGCGACGCTGACCGAGTCAAGCTCCATTTTGAGGTTCGTCGCCAGGGCAAACCGGTTGATCCTGCCAAATACCTCCCTGCGCGTTAGTCGGTACCCCGACGCGCTCGGGGTTGATGTCTCTCATCACTTCAAAGCTCTTGTTTCATGACCGACTCATCTCAACCGGCAGCGCCTGCTGCTTTCCCTGACCACTGGCTGCACGTTGAATCCCTTGACCTGGATGCGCAAGGGGTTGCGCACAAGGCCGATGGCAAGGTGGTTTTTATCGAAGGGGCGTTGCCTTTTGAGTGGGTCAGCGCCAACATCAACCGACATAAGAACAATTGGGAACAGGGCACACTCACTGAAATTCACCGGGCTTCTTCCCAGCGTATCACGCCGGGGTGTCCGCATTTCGGGTTGCATACGGGTGCCTGTGGTGGCTGCAAGATGCAGCACTTGCATACCAACGCCCAGGTGGCAGTCAAGCAACGCGCGCTGGAAGACAACCTGTGGCATTTGGGCAAGGTCAAGCCCGATCAGATCCTGCGCCCGATTGAGGGTCCGAGTTGGGGCTACCGCTACCGTGCGCGTATGTCGGTGCGATTCGTGCGAAAAAAAGGCACCGTGCTGATCGGCTTTCACGAACGCAAGAGTCGCTACGTGGCTGACATGGGCGTTTGCCCGGTGTTGCAGCCGCAGGTGAGTGCCATGCTGATGCCTTTGCGCCAGTTGATTTTGTCCATGGACGCGGTGGAAACCTGCCCGCAGATTGAATTGGCGAGCGGCGATGAAGTGATCGCCCTGGTGTTGCGGCATCTGGAGCCGCTCAGTGAGGCAGACCTGGCGCGCCTGCGCGCGTTTGCGGCAGATCACCCACCGGTGCAGTGGTGGCTGCAAAGCAAGGGGCCGGAGACGGTCAGCCTGCTCGATGAGGGCGGGCCGGTGTTGTCATATGCCCTGCCAGAATTTGGCGTCATCATGCCGTTCAAACCGACCGACTTCACCCAGGTCAACCCGGAGATCAACCGGGTACTGGTGTCGCGTGCGCTGCGCTTGCTGGACGCGCGCAAAGACGAACGGGTGATTGACTGGTTTTGCGGTCTGGGCAACTTCACTCTGCCCCTTGCCACCCAAGCTGGTGAGGTGCTGGGTATTGAAGGCAGTGACACCCTGGTGGCTCGTGCACGTGAAAATTATGAGTCAAATCGTGCTCTAGCCCTTATGGGTAAAGGGCTAAGCAATACAAAATTTGTAGCACGAAATCTGTTCGAGATGACACCTGAGATGTTGGTGAACGACGGCGTGGCCGACAAGTGGCTGGTGGACCCGCCGCGTGAGGGGGCGTTTGCGATCGCGCGGGCGCTGGCGCAATTGCATCAACAAAAGCTGGGGTCGTCCGAACTAGCCGCCATATCAGGTGCGCGTGACTGGACACCGCCCAAGCGCATCGTTTATGTCAGTTGCAACCCGTCAACATTGGCCCGGGATGCAGGTTTACTGGTGCATCAGGCAGGGTACCGTTGCTCGGCAGCGGGCGTGGTGAACATGTTTCCGCATACCGCGCATGTGGAGAGTATGGCTGTGTTTGATCTGGACGAATGATTCCGCAATCGGGCATCTGAAGCAACAAGCCCCAAGCCCCCACAATATTCAACGGGCGGCAGCCTTGGCTTTGGCCTTGGGTTCAGGTTCCTCAACGATTTCTTCTGCCGGGGCTGCGGCAGGTGCGCCGGGTGGTGGAACCTCGGCGCGTTGGCCTTCAAGCTTGTTTTCGCGCATGTAGGCGTCCATTTCGAGCCAGCCTGCGTAAATGGACGCTTTGTTGATGCCCTTGTTCAACGCGTAGCAGTCTTCAATGCTGCGCAGACCGTTGCGGCACGCCGCACCGATCGCCTTGGCATCGGCTTCCTTTTGTGCAATCCTGGGGTCAGGCCCCAAGCCTAGCAAGTCGCAGGCTGACAGAAGAACCGCCACGACGGCGATCAGCAGATGTCTGGACATGGATGGACGTTTAAAAGGCATACAGAAGTCTTGAATTATGCTTTTGATTCCAACACGCTGCAAAAACCGCTAAGCATGAAAAAAGGCCCGAATGGGCCTTTTGTTCAGGAGCTAAGCCGGTCATCAGTCGCGCTCGCCACCCATGATGCCCAACAAGGCCAGCAGACTTTGGAACACATTGATGATGTCCAGGTACAGCGCCAACGTGGCGCTGATGTAGTTGGTTTCGCCGCCGTCCACAATGCGTTTCAGGTCATACAGCATGTAGGCGCTGAACACACCGATGGCCATCACCGATATCGCCATCATGCCAGCAGTGGAGCCCACGAACACATTGATGATGCCCCCCACCAGGATAGCCAGCGCACCAACAAACAGCCATTTACCCATGCCAGACAGGTCACGTTTGATGACACTGGAGAGGCTTGCCATGACAAAAAACACACCAGCGGTGCCGCCGAACGCCGTCATGATCAATTCAGGACCATTTTTGAAGCCAAGAACCATGGCGATCATGCGGGACAACATCAAGCCCATAAAGAACGTGAAGCCGAGCAACACCGGCACACCAGCGGCGGTGTTCTTGGTCTTTTCAATGGCAAAGATGAAGCCGAACGCGCCGCCCAGGAACAGGATCAGACCCAGGCCACCGCTCAAGGATTGTGTGATTCCTGTGGCAACGCCTAACCAGGCGCCAAGCACCGTAGGTACCAGGCTGAGTGCCAGCAACCAATAGGTGTTGCGCAAGACTTTGTTGCGCTGCGCCGCACCCGCGCCCAGGCCGTAGCTGCGGTCAATAGACTGAATGTGATCGGACATGGCAAACCTCCTATGCTGTCTAAAAAAATGGATGACAGCGTGAGTTTAAAGTGAAAGCAACTTTCCAATGGGTTGATCGGGTAGCAAGATCCTACTTTTCGTGAGGCCACTTGTGACCATAACAGGTGCAAAGCATAGGGTTGCCAACGTTATGCTGTGACCCTTGTCTATATGAGAGTTGTCAATATGAAAACAAAGTTGTTTCTGGAAATGTCGGATGTGAAGACGATTGCGGCCGCAGCGGAGACAGAAGCGCTGCGAAATCAATGGGCTGTGACGATTGCCATCGTCGATGAAGGTGGGCATTTGTTGTGGTTGCAGCGTTTGGACGGCGCCGCGGCCGTGTCAGCGCACATTGCACCTGCCAAGGCCCACACGGCAGCTTTGGGCCGACGCGAGAGCAAGGTCTACGAAGACGTGGTGAATGGTGGACGCGTTTCGTTCCTGAGTGCCCCCAGCATCGAGGGCCTGCTTGAAGGCGGCGTCCCCATCCTGAAGGATGGCATGTGTCTCGGGGCAGTTGGGGTCAGTGGGGTCAAGTCAAGCGAAGACGCCCAAATTGCCAAGGCCGGTATCGCAGCGCTGGTTTTCTGAGCGTATTTGCGCTTTCAACTCGGTGGTTTGAAATTGATCGGGACATCAAACCACATGTCCTGTGCCTGTCCATCCACTGTGCCGGGAACATAGTGCCAATCCATGATGGCTTTAAGCGCAGTCCGATCCAGCCGCTCGAAACCACTTGACTTGAAAATGTCGCTTTTGAGAGCACGTCCATCTTTACCAATCAACACACGCACGATGACCTTGCCCTGCTCGTTCAGCCGCAGACTGAGCGCCGGGTAGGGCGGCGGCGGATTGTTGAGGTAGTCAGCCATGCTGGAGGGTAATGTGGTGCCTTTGGTGGGTGTCACCTGAGCGGTTGCTGGTGCAACACTCGGTGTGGCTGCACCCGTTGATGGATTGTCCGGTTTGGGAACAGACCCGCTGTCCTGAGTTGGATGTGCTGTCCAGGCGGTGTTGATATCGGGTGCGACCACAGGTGATGGGGCCATGGGCGTCGGTCTATTGGTTGGTGCCAGTGGCACGGGCTGAACAGCAGGGCGCAGCGAGCGGCTTCTGACAGCTGGCGCAGGCGGTTGCAATACTTCAGGTGGCACCAGAATTTGCCGGGTCTGGACCGATGTCAGGACGGTTGCTGGCTGGTCGGTGGGCTTGTTGACACGGACCCACCCCAGAAGCGCCAGGTGAGCTGTTAACACACAGAAGCTGATGACAAAAAACCTCAAGCTTTGTTTTCTGTATGAGCGGGGCAGAGAAATTCGTCAGCCTTTGCGATGCGTCGGGATACCAATCAATAAGTCAGCCGTTCCGGCCGCAGTTCTTGCAAGATGGTCGTGGCGATCTCTTCAATGGATTTGGTCGTGGTTGAAAGCCAGCGGATGCCGTAGCGCCGCATCATGTTTTCGGCCTCTTTGACCTCATGGCGGCAATTGGCCAGCGACGCGTACTTGGAGTTGGGGCGGCGCTCGTTGCGAATCTCGCTGAGCCGCTCGGGCTGGATGGTCAAGCCAAACAGTTTTTTTCGCTGTGCCTTGAGGGCAGGAGGCAGGTCTTGGCGTTCAAAATCTTCAGGAATCAGCGGGTAGTTAGACGCTTTCAGGCCATATTGCATGGCCAGGTAGAGCGAAGTCGGCGTTTTACCGCTTCGGCTCACGCCCACCAGGATCACATCAGAGCCTTCCAGGTCGCGGTTGGACTGCCCGTCGTCATGCTCCAGCGAAAAGTTGATGGCTTCGATGCGCGACTGGTATTCCTCACTTTTGCTGGAGTCACTGAATCGGCCAATGCGGTGGTTGGATTTGAGATTGAGCTCTTTTTCGAGCGGGTCTACAAAAGTGCTGAACATGTCCATCAGCATGCCCTGGCACCCCTGTGTGATGACGCGCAACACCTCTTCATTGGCCAGCGTCGTGAACACAATCGGCCGCTTGTTGTCAATCACACCCGCATGGTTGATCTGACGTACGGCCTGGTGGGCTTTGTCCACGCTGTCGACAAAAGGCAGCCGGACCCGCTGCAGGTTGGCCTCAAATTGATTCAGGATCGCGTTGCCAAAGGTCTCTGCGGTGATGCCGGTGCCATCAGAAATAAAAAAAACAGTGCGATTTGGCATGGTGAGTTGTCATTCAGATGGGTAAAACGAGGGCGAAATCACGTGCGGGGCATCTTGAAAACGGGTCTACAGGTCGCCCGCGAGCCTACAATTATCTTCCAATCAAATTGCTGCGCAGCCCTGCCCCAACAACACAACAATGCAGTGGGTCGGCTGTGCGTTGATGCCCTTTAGATCTTTCAAGGGCGTCAAAACTCTTGTTTTTTTAACTTCTGGAGTTCTCATGACCGCGCTTTTTGCACCGACCGATCTGGTCGTACCGTTTGAAAAATTAAGGATGACAGACGTTGACTCGGTAGGTGGCAAAAATGCCAGCTTGGGCGAGATGATCTCCAATTTGCCCACTGGTGTAAAGGTGCCCACTGGCTTTGCCACAACCGCCCATGCGTTTCGCCAGTTTCTGGCGTTTGGCAATCTGAGCCAGAAAATTAATGACCGCTTGGCCAGGCTCGACACTGAAGATGTCAATGCCCTGGCTGTGGCGGGTGCTGAGATCCGGGCTATGGTGGAGAACCAACCCTTTCCTGCAGAGGTCGAGCAGGAAATTCGGGCGGCTTTTGCGGTGCTGTGCGGTTCCAACACGGAAGCGTCCTTTGCGGTGCGTTCCTCCGCCACCGCTGAAGATCTGCCGGATGCCTCGTTCGCAGGACAGCAGGAAACATTTTTGAACGTTACGGGTATCGAAGACGTTTTGCACAAAATTCGCGAAGTTTTTGCCTCGCTCTACAACGATCGCGCCATCAGTTACCGGGTCCACAAAGGTTTTGCGCATGAGCATGTGGCGCTGAGTGCCGGCATCCAGCGTATGGTGCGCTCAGATCTGGGCGCCGCTGGCGTCATGTTCACCCTCGACACCGAATCAGGCTTTGAAGAGGTCGTGTTCATCACCTCCAGTTACGGACTGGGTGAGACGGTGGTTCAGGGGGCAGTGAATCCGGATGAGTTTTATGTGCACAAGCCCATGCTCAAGACTGGTAAACAGGCGCTGATCCGGCGCAACCTGGGGTCAAAGTTGATCCAGATGCAGTTTTCCACGCCTGAAGAAAAGGCCGCCACGGGTAAGCTGGTGAAGACGACCGATGTCCCCACCGAATTGCGTAACCGTTATTCCCTCACTGACGCCGATGTGCAAAAGCTGGCGGCCTACGCCCTGGTGATTGAGCAGCACTATGGCCGCCCTATGGACATTGAATGGGGCAAGGATGGGCTGGACGGCGAGTTGTATATCTTGCAGGCCCGCCCGGAAACGGTCAAAAGCCAGGCAGTTGGCAAGGTTGAACACCGCTACAAGCTCAAAGGCAAGGGCCCGGTATTGACGGAAGGCCGCGCCATCGGGCAGAAAATTGGAACCGGTCCGGTCAAAGTGGTTCACAACATCAGCGAAATGGATCGGGTGCAGCCCGGTGACGTGCTGGTCACTGACATGACGGACCCGAACTGGGAGCCGGTGATGAAACGGGCCTCAGCCATCGTGACCAACCGCGGTGGTCGCACCTGTCATGCCGCCATCATTGCGCGCGAACTGGGTATTCCGGCGGTTGTCGGCTGCGGCAATGCGGATCAGGTCTTGAAGGATGGCATGTTGGTGACCGTCAGTTGCGCAGAAGGCGACACTGGCTTCATCTATGACGGCTTGCTGGAAACAGAGGTCACCGAAGTGCAACGCGGCACCATGCCAGAGATTCCGGTCAAGATCATGATGAATGTGGGCAACCCGCAGTTGGCGTTTGATTTCTGCCAGTTGCCCAACATGGGGGTAGGCTTGGCCAGGCTTGAGTTCATTATCAACAACAACATTGGTGTGCACCCCAAAGCCATTCTGGACTACCCGAACATTGACGCTGACCTGAAAAAAGCGGTCGAATCGGTGGCCCGAGGCCACGCTTCGCCGCGGGCCTTTTATGTTGATCGTGTCGCGGAGGGCGTGGCCACCATTGCCGCTGCGTTCTGGCCCAAGCCGGTGATCGTGCGTCTGTCAGATTTCAAGAGCAACGAATACCGCAAACTCATCGGCGGCAGCCGCTATGAGCCAGAAGAAGAAAACCCGATGCTGGGTTTCCGTGGTGCTGCACGTTATGTGAGCGCAGATTTTGGCGAAGCGTTTGCCATGGAGTGCGAGGCGATCAAACGTGTCCGCGAGGATATGGGCCTGGTCAATGTGCAAGTGATGGTGCCGTTTGTACGCACCCTTGGGCAGGCCAAAAAGGTTACTGAATTGCTGGCCGAGCATGGTCTCCAACGGGGCGAGAACGATCTCAAGCTGATCATGATGTGCGAGATCCCCAGCAACGCTATCCTAGCCAATGAATTCCTGGAGTACTTTGACGGGTTTTCCATCGGCTCCAATGACTTGACGCAACTCACATTGGGTCTTGACCGGGATTCAGGTTTGGAGTTGTTGGCCAAAGATTTTGACGAGCGTGACCCTGCTGTGACTGCGCTGATCGGTCAGGCCATCAGCGCTTGTCGTGCCAAGGGCAAGTACATCGGTATTTGCGGCCAGGGGCCCAGCGACCACCCGGACTTTGCGGTGTGGCTCATGCAGCAAGGTATCTCGTCCATTTCCTTGAACCCGGATACCGTGGTTGCCACCTGGCAAAACCTGGCGAGCCAATAGCAAACACCTATAGAGCTTGGCACCAGCGGGTGCCATCATCGTGGGATGATGAACCCTGAGGTGTCCGTTCCTGAAAACCAACTCATCGCAAACTTCACCCGTTTGCAGGGTTGGCTTTTATTGGTGTGGTTTCTGGGATCGTTTGGCGTTGTTTTTTTTGCCCACGATTTGCGCCATGTCCTTGCCGGGTGGCCTGTTTCTTACTGGTTTGCCGCACAAGGCAGCTTGCTGGTTTTTATTTTGGTGGTGGGCACTTATGCCTGGTTCGCCAACCGCGCTGAGGCTGATTCAGAGCCAATCGATCCGGGTTTTGCCAGGTATACACAACGTATTCACCGGCGTTTCTTCGTCTACGTGGTCCTGTTTCTCTTTTTTGTGGTGGCGCTTGGGCTGGCCGAGCGCGCAGGCCTCAAAAAGATCTGGGTTGGCGCCATCTTTTTGTTTGCGACGGTGTTTCTGTATGCCCTGATCGGCATATACGACCGTACCTCCAAGGCGACCGAGTACTACGTGGCTGGGCGCCGTATTCCCGCAATGTACAACGGTATGGCGGTTGCCGCTGACTGGATGAGCGCCGCTTCCTTCATCAGCATGGCGGGTGGGCTTTATCTGCAGGGATTTTCCGGCTCGGGCTCACAGCCGGGTGGGCTGGTTTACGTCCTGGGCTGGACCGGCGGTTTTTGTCTTGTGGCCCTTTTGGTGGCACCGCATTTACGACGGATGAACCTGTACACGGTACCGGATTTTTTCGGGCACCGGTTTGGTGGGCGCTGGCCCCGCATCATTGCAGCCTGGGCGGCCGTGTTGTGTTCATTCACCTATGTGGTGGCACAGATTTATGGTGTGGGCCTGATCACCTCGCGGCTGACCGGTGTGCAGTTTGAGATCGGTATTCTGCTCGGGCTGGGTGGCGTACTGGTGTGTTCTTTTTTGGGTGGCATGCGCGCCGTTACCTGGACGCAAGTCACCCAGTATGTGGTGTTGATCCTGGCGTTTCTGATTCCGGTGTCCTGGCTGGCTTACAAGCAACTCGGCAACCCTATGGCCCCAGCCATCTATGGCCAGCAATTGCCTAAGATTGCTGAATTAGAGCGCCAACTGATCGACTCTCCTGCCGAACTGGCAGTGATCAAGGAATATGCACGGCGGGCGCAGGATTATGCTGAAAAATTGCGAAATCTACCGCAGTCTCTGGAGACTGAGAAAAAGTGGCACCGCGATGAAGTGCAACGCCTGACCCAATCGCATGCCGAAGAGTTTGACATTGTGGCCGCCAGGCGCGCCATGGCCGCTTTGCCGCGCGACGAGGCCAGTGCCCGTGAGCGGTGGACACGGGCCATGAAAGAGAACCAGGGCCGCGCCAAGTCATTGGCTGGTATGCCCGAACACACCCGCCCCTTCGCCGGTGACCCTGATGGATCTCAGGCGGAGCAAAGCGCGTTCGAGACCTCGCGGCTCAATTTTCTGGCGCTGATGTTCTGTCTGATGGTAGGTACGGCAGGTTTGCCGCATTTGCTGACCAGGTTTTACACCACTTCATCGGTCAAAGAGGCTCGCAACTCGGCCACTTGGTCGCTGGTATTCATTGCATTGCTGTATCTGGCGGCACCAGCTCTGGCGGTGTTGGTCAAGTTTGAGATCATGGGCCATTTGGTGGGCCAGCGGTTTGATGATTTGCCTGCCTGGATATCCCAATGGGCAAGGTTGGATCCGTCGCTGATTTCGGTCAGTGACATCAATGGTGACCAGATTCTTCAGTTTGCAGAGTTACGACTGGGGGCAGATATCGTGATGCTGGCAACCCCCGAAATCGGTGGTTTGCCATACGTGATTTCCGGTTTGGTGGCGGCGGGTGGACTGGCTGCGGCGCTGTCAACTGCGGATGGCCTGCTGCTGACCATCGGCAACGCGCTGGCCTATGACCTGTTTTATCGAGGCCAAAGTGACCGCAAGGGAGCTGTTCGCCGTGTCATGTTGTCGAAGTTCGCGCTGTTGCTGGTGGCCTTGCTGGCGGCCTATGTGGCGGCGCAAAGGCCTGCAGACATCCTGATACTGGTTTCTGCCTCTTTCTCGCTGGCTGGAGCCGCCTTTGTGCCGGTGATGATTTTGGGCATTTACTGGAGCGGGGCCACCCGGCAGGGGGCCGTGGCGGGTATGTTGAGTGGGTTGGGTCTGACGATTTATTACATGCTGGTCAACGCGCCAGTGGTTAGAACGCTATTGGGCTTGAGTGAGTCGGGTCGATGGTTTGGCATTGAACCCATTTCTGCCGGTGTTTTCGGCGTGGCCGCAGGGGTAGCGGTGGCTGTGCTGGTGAGCTGGATGACCCGTCTGCCAGGCCAGGTCAATCGGAGCGTGCGGGCCTGATGTATTAAAAGCTATAATGTTTGGCTTACCTTGCCACACCCCAATAAGACGCTGGGGGTGGCTTTTCGCCTCAATAGAGGTACTTCCACAAGGAGTCTCAATGCGTCATTATGAAATCATCCTCATGATCCACCCGGATCAGAGCGAACAAGTTCCCGCCATGCTGGAACGCTACAAGGGCATGATCACCGCTGGTGGTGGCAAAGTGCACCGCGTCGAAGACTGGGGTCGCCGCCAGTTGGTCTACATGATCAACAAGCTGGCCAAGGCCCATTACCTGTGTGTCAACATCGAGGCCGATCAGGCCGTGATGGCTGAACTGGAACACGCGTTCAAGTTCAATGACGCCGTGTTGCGGCACCTCACCGTGTTGAAGAAAAAGGCTGACACCGGTCCGTCTTCCATGATGAAAACTGTCGAGCGTGAAGACGCCCGCAAGACCCAGCAAGCTGAATACCAGGCTTGAAACCGTTGATATCTAGCATGCAGTGAGCCTTGAAAACCAACTGAGCCTGACAGCAAGTGTCCTTGAAATTGAAGTTTTGAGGTACACGCCGTCCGGAGTTCCTGCCGTCAATTGCCGTCTTGAGCATCAATCCGAGATGACCGAAGCGGGACAAATCAGGCAGGTTAAGGCGATCATGAAATCTGTGGCTTTTGGTGCAGTTGCCGAACAACTGGCCCGTCAGACCATCGGTAGCAGCTGGAATTTCAAGGGTTTTGTGGCAACACCACGCAGCGCAAAACACGTTGTGTTTCACATTCAAGAATTTGCTCAACAGTAACGCATTCTCAAATATTTAAGGAGTCCATCATGGCCGGACCAAAACGTTTCAACAACAAAGACAAGCGCCCGAAGCGCCCCGCACAAAACCTGCTCTTCAAGCGCAAGCGCTTTTGCCGCTTCACCGTGACCGGTGTGGAAGAGATTGACTACAAAGACATCGACACGCTGCGCGACTTCATTGCCGAAAACGGCAAGATCATTCCAGCGCGCCTGACCGGCACCCGTGCCATTTTCCAGCGCCAGCTCAACACCGCCATCAAACGCGCCCGCTTCCTGGCCATGCTGCCGTACAGCGATCAGCACAAGATCTAAGGACCACCACCATGCAAATCATTCTTCTCGACAAGGTGGTTAACCTTGGTAATCTCGGCGAAATCGTCAAAGTCAAAGACGGTTACGCCCGCAACTTTCTGATTCCGACTGGCCGCGCTCGACGCGCCACGGAAACTGCCAAGAAAGAGTTCGAAGTGCGCCGCGCCGAGCTTGAAAAAGCCGCTGCCGCCAAACTGGCCGAATCCCAAGCCTTGGGTGAAAAGCTGGCGGGTACCACCTGCAAGCTGACCCAAAAAGCCGGCGTGGATGGCCGTTTGTTCGGTTCTGTCACCAACGCCGACATTGCTGAAGAGCTGACCAAGGCCGGTTTTGCCGTGGCCAAGGCGCAGATTCGCATGCCGCATGGCCACATCAAGGTGGTGGGCGACAGCACCGTGGGCGTTGCCTTGCACACGGATGTGGTGGTGGACATCACCGTGTCGGTTTACGGCGAAACCGCCTAGTTTTCGGACTGCTTCCCTTCAAGCCGCCGGGTGCAAGCCTTGGCGGCTTTTGTTTTGGTGCTGCGGAAACTACTTCATTTGCACAGCTTGTGCACAGGTATTACAAAGATGGTCCCCAGCTTCTCACTCGACACCCTGAGTAGCACGCACTAGCATTCAGGGCTTCAAGGAATCACACATGTCCGCCGTACTTTCCGCACTTCAAGACGACCTGATCCCAGATCGCCAGGTAGCCCAGCTTCGCATTCCGCCTCACTCCATTGAGGCCGAATCCAGTGTGCTTGGAGGCTTGCTGCTGGATAACGCCGCCTGGGACCGCGTGAGCGACGTGCTGACCGAGCAGGATTTTTACCGTTACGAACACCGTGCGGTGTTTGCCTCCATGAGTGTGCTGATCAATGCCTCGAAGCCGGCAGACGTGATCACGGTTTATGAGCAACTGCAAAGCTCGGGCAAGGCAGAAGAAATAGGTGGCCTGAGCTACCTCAACGCCCTGGCGCAATATGTGCCCAGTGCCGGCAACATCCGCCGTTATGCCGAGATCGTGCGTGACCGCTCCATCTTGCGCAAATTGGTCTCCACCAGCGAGGAAATCTCCGCCAACGCATTCAACCCCAAGGGTCGTCCGGTGGCGTCGATTCTGGACGAGGCCGAGCAAAAGATTTTCAACATCGGCGAGGAGGGCGCCCGCACCAAGCAGGGCTTCCAGACCATGGACACGCTGGTGGTGGACCTGCTTGACCGGGTGCAGGAGATGGCCGACAACCCCAACGATGTCACAGGCGTGCCGACAGGTTTTTATGACCTGGACCGCATGACGGCTGGCCTGCAAGGTGGCGATCTGGTGGTGCTGGCCGCGCGCCCGTCGATGGGAAAAACCGCTTTGGCGATCAATATCGCGGAGCATGTGGCGCTCAACGAGGGTCTGCCGGTCGCTGTATTTTCGATGGAAATGGGCGCCGCCCAGCTGGCGGTGCGTATCGTGGGTTCGATCGGTCGCATTGACCAGGGCCACCTGCGCACCGGGAAGCTGACCGACGACGAATGGCCGCGCCTGACCGAAGCCATTGAAAAGCTACGCACTATTTCGCTGCATATCGACGAGTCTGCCGGGCTGACATCGAGCGAGCTGCGTGCCAACGCCCGGCGTTTGTCACGCCAGTGCGGGCAACTAGGATTGATTGTGGTGGACTATTTGCAGCTGATGAGTGGTTCCAGCGGCGGCGATGGCGAGAACCGTGCGACTGAGCTGGGTGAGATCTCCCGTGGCTTGAAGATGCTGGCCAAGGAACTCAAATGCCCGGTGATTGCGCTGTCGCAGCTCAACCGCAGCGTGGAAACTCGCCCCGACAAGCGTCCGATGATGAGTGATTTGCGCGAGTCAGGCGCCATCGAGCAGGATGCCGACATCATCATGTTTATCTACCGCGACGAGTACTACACCAAGGACGCCTGCAAGGAACCCGGCGTGGCCGAGGTGATCATCGCCAAGCAGCGAAATGGCCCCACCGGCGTGGTCAAACTGACCTTCCTGAACAAGATCACCAAATTTGAATCATTGGCCTCAGGGGCCAGCGGGGATTTCTAATGCAGGCAGCAACAGACGAAGCCACCGTTGTGTTGTGTGGTGCGCCAGACCAGCAATCGGTTGGCTAAGGCTGCGTTAGAAAAATATAGAAAAAATCGGCCTCCAGCCCTTATGAATAAAGGGCTTGAAGCTATCAATATCAGAGAACTTCGCTGGCAAAATCGGCCAGCCGTGAGCGCTCACCCCGGGCCAGTGTGATGTGACCGCTGTGCGCCCAACCCTTGAACTTGTCGACAGCATACGTGAGGCCCGAGGAGCCTTCGGTCAGGTAGGGTGTGTCAATCTGCGCGATGTTGCCCATGCAGATGATCTTGGTGCCTGGCCCTGCGCGGGTGATCAGCGTTTTCATCTGTTTGGGCGTCAGGTTTTGCGCCTCGTCGATGATCACGTATTTGTTCAGGAAGGTGCGCCCGCGCATGAAGTTCATGCTCTTGATCTTGATGCGGCTGCGGATCAGCTCGTTGGTGGCGGCGCGGCCCCATTCACCGGCGGCGGTGTCGGTTTTGCCGAGCACCTCCAGGTTGTCATCGAGTGCGCCCATCCACGGGCCCATTTTTTCTTCTTCGGTGCCGGGCAAAAAGCCGATGTCTTCACCCACACTGACGGTGGCGCGGGTGACGATGATTTCGGTGTAACGACGTTCATCGAGCACCTGCGTCAGGCCAGAGGCCAGCGCCATCAGCGTTTTGCCGGTGCCTGCAGTGCCGGTCAGGGTGACAAAGTCCACCTCCGGGTCCATCAGCAGGTTCATGGCAAAGTTCTGCTCGCGGTTGCGGGTGGTGATGCCCCACACCGCGTTTTTCAGGTGGGTGAAGTCGCGCAAGGTTTTGAACACCGCCACCTTGCCACGGATTTCGGTCACCTTGGCATACAGGCTGGGCTCACCCGGTGACTCGAAATAGACGAACTGGTTCACCAGCAGTTGTGGTACCACCGGGCCGCTGATGCGGTAGAAGGTATGGGCCCCTTGTTGCCAGCTTTCCACCGATTTGCCGTGGGTGATCCAGAAATCGGCGGGCAGGGCGTAGGTGCCGGAGTACAACAGGTCGCCATCTTCAAGGGTTTTGTCGTTTTGGTAGTCGTCGGTCAGCAAGCCCAGGGCACGGGCCTTGACGCGCATGTTGATGTCTTTGGACACCAGCACCACCTCGCGCGGGGCGTGTTGCTGGCGCAGGGCTTCCACCACGCCCAGTATCTGGTTGTCAGCCTTGCCTTGGGGCAGGCTCAGCGGCAAGTCGTAGTGCAGCAGTTGGGTTTGAAAGAACAGGCGTCCACGCGCTTCAGCATGACCCGTGGCGTCCAGCGGCAGGCCAGTGGTGATGTCGGCACCCTGGTGCTCGGCCAGTGCGTCCAGCGAGCGGCTGGTCTGGCGGCCATTACGGGCCACTTCGGTCATGCCTTTTTTGTGGGCGTCGAGTTCTTCCAGCACGATCATCGGCAAAAAGATGTCGTGTTCCTCAAAGCGGAACAGGCAGGTGGGGTCGTGCAGCAGCACATTGGTGTCGAGCACAAACAGACGCTTGGGGCCCACGGACCGTTTGGCTTTGCCTTTGACCCGATCGTGAGCCTTGGCCGCCGCGGCTGGGAGAGCGGTTGTGACTTCTGCTGGCAATGGCGTCGTTGGGGCTGGTTTGAGCGGCTTCAGCGCCTGGGAACGCACTACTGGTATCGAATCAGCCAGAATAACCGGGGCAGCCGCGACCGGCGCTGCGATAGGGGAAGGCATATCGGCGTTGTTGGCAGATTTAGCCCTGGGCCTTGTTTTGGCGGGTGTTTCATACTCTTGCAATGACAGCAAGGCGGCGCGTTTGGTGGGAGCAGAAGGCAAAGGCATGAAAACTCTCGGTGTGAGGTGAGGGGGCTTTAAAACCGAAACAGCCGCCATGTCACCAGGGCGGCTGTTTCAAAAAGGTCGGGATAAACTGTCAGCAACATGCAAATCATTATGCATGAGCCCCTTGACAAGAGTGCAGGGCGGGAAATCAGTTGAACCTGAGCCTCGGTTTAAGAAGCAGCGAAGCGTCAAGCGGGTACGGCGGCCTTTTTAAGCGCTTTGACGGCTTCCAGCACCTCATCGACATGGCCT
Source organism: Rhodoferax ferrireducens (assembly GCA_002083775.1). Classification (GTDB taxonomy): domain Bacteria; phylum Pseudomonadota; class Gammaproteobacteria; order Burkholderiales; family Burkholderiaceae_C; genus Rhodoferax; species Rhodoferax ferrireducens_A. The sequence goes on from MTEI01000001.1 coordinate 523,970, forward strand.
GGGACCTTGAGGCCCCGCCATTCGTCCTTGAGATAGCCGTCTGCGCCAATCAGGAAGGTGCTACGCTCAATCCCCTTGACCTTTTTGCCATACATGATTTTGTTTTTGACCACACCAAACATGTGGCACATTTTTTCTTCGGTGTCGGCGATGAGCTCGAAGGGGAGCTCCAGCTTTTGCTTGAAGTCGTCATGCGACTTCATGTTGTCACGCGAGACGCCAAAAACGGTAGCACCAGCTTTGACAAAATCCTTGTATCTGTCCCGAAATTGCATCGCTTCAGTGGTGCAGCCGGGCGTGTTGTCTTTGGGGTAAAAATACAGGATCACAATGTGGCCGAGGTGGGACGTATTGGTCACCCGGATACCGCCAGTGGCAGTGGATTCGAATTCGGGAATGGGTTTATTGACAACAATCGCCATGGTTCTTCGGTCTCGTGTGACAGGATGCGTCGGTCTATCAAGTCGCGGACACTATCCTTTTTTTATAGCACTCATGTGCCCTCGACTACCAACGGTAGATTTTAGCCCATAAGCAGTGCGACGGCGACGTGGCGGCCCTCTGCTGCCAAGATGTTGTAGGTGCGGCAGGCAGCCTGGGTATCCATGGTTTCGAGTCCGATTCGCTGCAGTATCAGTGCCTGGGTGAGTGCCGGTGCCACGAAACGCAGGCGTGAGCCGCTGCCAAAGATCACCAATTCGGTCTGCAACTGCGCCAGTTGCTCGAAATGGTCCGACGTGAGGGTGTCAAAACTGGCGGAATGCCAGTCGAGCCGCTCCCCGCGCGAGCCGATGACGATGCTGTGGGTGATTCTTTCGCCAGCCACCTGAATCCAGCCCGGACCATAGCCCTGAACCGACGGCACACTGATCTTGTCGGGGTGAAATTTCATGGTGACTGTTTGAGGTCAGCGGGGGCTGCGAAGCCCTGGCGCCTTGGGTTGCCGCTTGCGCGGTGAGGGTGCAAAAACTTGTGGTCAAATTATAAGTTTCGCTCAAGCACAGTTGCTCCCGGAGGGACTTTGAAAACCATTCGCAAATCAGCCAAACTGGCCAATGTGCTCTACGACATTCGCGGCCCGATCATGGACGCGGCGCGCCAGATGGAGGATGAAGGCCAGAAGATCATCAAGCTCAACATTGGCAACCTGGCAGTGTTTGGTTTTGACGCGCCCGAAGAGATTCAGCAGGACATGATCCGCAACCTGCCCAACTCGGCGGGTTACTCCGACAGCAAGGGCATTTTTGCAGCGCGCAAGGCGGTCATGCATGAAACCCAGCGCCAGGGCATCCAGGGCGTGACGCTGGATGACATTTACCTCGGCAACGGCGCCAGTGAACTCATCACCATGGCCACCAATACGCTGCTGGACAACGGCGACGAACTGCTGCTGCCGATGCCCGACTACCCGTTGTGGACCGCCGCCACCAGCCTGTCAGGCGGCACGCCGGTGCACTACCTGTGTGACGAGGCCAACAACTGGATGCCCGATCTGGCCGACATCCGCGCCAAGATCACGCCGCGTACCAAGGGCATTGTGGTGATCAACCCGAACAACCCGACCGGCGTGTTGTACACCGACGAGTTGCTCAAGGGCATCATCGCACTCGCGCGTGAAAACGGCCTGGTGATCCTGGCCGACGAGGTGTATGACAAGGTGCTGTACGACGGCGTCAAACACACCGCGCTGGCGTCTTTGTCCACCGACGTGCTGACGCTGACCTTCAATTCGCTGTCCAAAAGCTACCGTTCTTGCGGTTACCGGGCCGGCTGGATGGTGGTGTCGGGCAACAAGAAGGTTGCCGGCGACTACATCGAGGGCCTGAACATGCTCTCGAACATGAAGCTGTGTTCCAACGTGCCGGGTCAGTGGGCGATCCAGACCGCACTCGGCGGCTACCAGAGCATCAACGACCTGGTGTGTGAAGGTGGCAGGCTGCGCCGTCAGCGCGACTTGGCGTATGAACTGATCACCGCCATTCCGGGCGTGAGCTGCGTCAAGCCCCAAGCGGCGCTGTACATGTTCCCCAAGCTGGACCCGACGCTGTACCCCATTGCCGACGACCGCCAGTTCTTTCTGGAATTGCTGCGCGAAACCCGGGTGATGCTGGTGCAGGGCACCGGTTTCAACTGGCAGCAGCCGGACCACTTTCGTATTGTGTTTTTGCCGCATGAAGACGATTTGCGGGAAGCGATTGCCCGCATCGCCCGGTTTCTGGAAGGCTACCGCAAGCGGCACAGCAACTGAATCACTTTGTTTTTGAGAGCTACTCACCCTTATTGAATAAGGGCTAGAGGCCAATTTAACCCGTAACTATTAAAAAATCATGAAACCTATTCAAGTTGGTCTGCTCGGTATCGGTGTGGTGGGTTCGGGCACGTTCAACGTGCTAGCCCGCAACCAAGAAGAAATCAAACGCCGCGCCGGTCGTGGCATTGAGATCACCATGGTGGCCGATTTGAACGTGGCACGCGCCCAGGAACTGGTCGGCCCCGGCGTGACGGTGGTCAGCGACGCCCGCGCCGTCCTTGCCAACCCGGATATCGACATCGTCATCGAATTGATTGGCGGCTATGGCATCGCCAAAACGCTGGTGTTGGAAGCCATTGCCGCCGGCAAACACGTGGTCACGGCCAACAAGGCGCTGCTGGCCGTGCACGGCACTGAAATTTTTGCCGCAGCATCGGCCAAAGGCGTGATGGTGGCATTTGAGGCGGCGGTGGCTGGTGGCATCCCGATCATCAAGGCACTGCGGGAAGGGCTCACGGCGAATCGCATCCAGTGGATTGCCGGCATCATCAACGGCACCACCAACTTCATCCTCAGCGAGATGCGCGACAAGGGGCTGGACTTTGCCGTGGTGCTGAAAGAAGCGCAACGCCTGGGCTACGCCGAGGCCGACCCGACCTTTGACATTGAAGGCGTGGATGCCGCCCACAAGGCGACGTTGATGAGTGCCATCGCTTTTGGCGTGCCGGTGCAGTTTGACAAGGCTTACATCGAAGGCATCACCAAACTGGGTGCTGCCGATATCAAATATGCCGAGCAGTTGGGCTACCGCATCAAGCTGCTGGGGATAACGAAGCGTCGCCAAGGCGACGCGACCAAAGGCACGACGGACGGTATCGAACTGCGCGTGCACCCCTGCCTGATTCCCGCCAAACGCCTGATCGCCAATGTTGAAGGCGCCATGAACGCGGTGGTGGTGCAGGGCGATGCGGTCGGCACCACGTTGTATTACGGCAAGGGCGCGGGTTCTGAGCCCACCGCCAGCGCGGTGATTGCGGACCTGGTGGATATCACCCGCCTGCACACCGCCGATGCAGCCCACCGTGTGCCGCATCTGGCCTTTCAGCCCGATGCCATGAGCAACTTGCCGGTGCTGCCGATGAGCGAGGTGGTGACCAGCTATTACCTGCGCCTGCGCGTGGCCGACGAGACGGGTGTGCTGGCCAAGGTCACCGGCATCCTGGCCGAGGCCGGTATCAGCATTGACGCGGTGCTTCAGCGCGAAGCCGATGAAGTGGTGAAGGACATCGCCGCCAGCGGCCAAGTGCCACAAACCGACGTGATCATCCTGACGCATGACTGTGTTGAAGCCCGCATGAACGCCGCCATCGCGTTGATGCAGGCGCTGCCCAGCGTGCTGGAGCCGATCACCCGGATCCGCAAGGAAGAGCTGGCTTGATCAATTGCCGTGCTGCGATATGGGCCAGGTGTGCATCGTCCGGAACCCTGCAGTTTTGACATGCATGTATTACAATTTTAAGTAATACTTTTTGACGGAGCTTCACCATGGGTCACGCGCTGACAGTCAAAGGCCAGGTCACCATTCCGAAAGCGATGCGGGAGCACATGGGTGTAGCGCAGGGTCAAGAGATCGAGTTTGTCGCCCAGCCCAACGGCCAGGTGCTGATGTTTCCGGCCAAGGCGCCCGCACCCGAGGAAAATCCGTTTTTGAAATGGATGGGCACGGGTATCTCTGGCATGACCACCGAAGAAATTCTCCGTGAGACACGCGGTGAGGATGCGATGCGATGACCTTCGTGGACTCCAGCGTGTTGATCGATGTGATTGAAGCCAAACCAGACTGGAAGCACTGGAGTGCGCAGCAGCTGACACAGCGGCGCACGCGCGGTGCCTTGTGCATCAACGCCATGGTTTATGCGGAGATTTCCCGCAGCTTTGCGACGTCTGATGTGCAGGACCAGTTTCTCAAGGAAGCGGGTATCCGCGTGCTGCCGATTCCCAACCCGGCATCCTTTCTGGCGGCTCAAGCCCACCGCAGCTATCGGTCTGCAGGCGGCGCGCGCAGTGCCACCCTGCCTGACTTTTTCATCGGTGCGCATGCCAGCGTGGCGCAACTGCCCCTGCTCACGCGTGACCCGGTGCGTGTGCGAACCTATTTCCCGCAGCTTCAAGTGATCGCTCCATAAGCTTTGGCGCTCAGCCTACCTCCATCCCCATGAACTACATCTCCACCCGCGGCGACCGCAGCCCGAAACATTTTTGCGACATCCTGCTCGAAGGCTTGGCACCCGATGGCGGCCTTTACCTGCCCGAGTTTTACCCGCAGGTTGATGCTGCCACGCTGGCCCGCTGGCGCGACGTGTACCACCAGCAGGGTTATGCCGAACTGGCTTTTGAGATCTTGTCGCTGTACATCGACGACATTCCCGCCGCAGATTTGAGAGCCTTGTGCGCCAAGACCTACACCGCTGAGGTGTTTGGCACCGGCGAGATCGTGCCGCTGCGCCACCTGGAAAACGGCATCTGGCTAGAGGCCTTGTCCAATGGCCCGACGCTGGCGTTCAAGGACATGGCCATGCAGCTGCTGGGCAACCTGTTCGAGTACGAACTCGCGCGCCGCGGCGAAGAGCTGAACATTCTGGGTGCCACCAGTGGCGACACCGGCAGCGCCGCCGAATACGCCATGCGCGGCAAAAGGGGCGTACGCGTCTTCATGACCAGCCCGCAGGGCCGCATGAGCCCGTTCCAGCAGGCGCAAATGTTCAGCCTGATGGACGACAACATCTTCAACATCGCCGTCGATGGCGTGTTTGACGACTGCCAGGACATGGTCAAGGCGGTGAGCAATGACCTGGACTTCAAGCGCCGCTACAAAATTGGCACCGTCAACTCCATCAACTGGGCGCGCCTGCTGGCGCAGGTGGTGTATTACTTTGCCGGTTACTTTCAAGCCACTGAAACCAACACCGAAAAGGTCAGTTTCGCCGTACCCAGCGGCAACTTTGGCAACGTCTGTGCCGGCCATGTGGCGCGTTTGATGGGCCTACCGGTGGCCAAACTGGTGGTTGCCACCAACGAGAACGATGTGCTCGACGAGTTCTTCAAAACTGGCGTATACCGTGTGCGTGCCAGTGCCGACACGCATGAAACCTCCAGCCCGTCAATGGACATCTCCAAAGCCAGCAACTTTGAGCGCTTCATTTTTGACCTGTTGGGCCGCGATGGTGCGCGGGTCAAGGCGCTGTTTGATGACGCGCTGGCGCGTGACGGTCAGTTTGACCTGAGCCAGCATCCAGCTTTCAACGACTGTCGCATGCGGTATGGTTTTGTCAGCGGCACCAGCACCCATGCCAACCGCCTGGCCACCATCAAGGACACGTTTGAGCGCCACGCCATGATGATTGACCCGCACACCGCTGATGCTGTCAAGGTGGCGCGTGAGCAGGTGCAAGCGGGGGTGCCGATGATCGTTCTGGAAACCGCCTTGCCGATCAAATTTGCCGACACCATCGTTGAAGCCACCGGCCACGAGCCAGACCGTCCGGCCAAATTTCTTGGCATTGAAGCGCTACCCAAGCGTGTGCTGGCCATGTCGGCAGACGCCGCGGCCATCAAAGACCTCATCGCCAAGACGTGTGTATGAAATCAGGCTCCAGCCCTTTAAGGGTAAGGGCTGACAGCTATATATATTAAAGTATTCAAGCATGAAAGTGGTGGCATTCGCCGGTTATTCAGGCTCGGGCAAAACCACGCTGGTGGAGCGGCTCATCGCGCTGCTGCGTGCGCAGGGCCTGCGGGTGTCGGTGGTCAAACACGCACGCCACGGCTTTGACATGGACACGCCCGGCAAAGACACGTTTCGCCACCGCGAGGCCGGCGCCTTCGAAGTGGTGGTGGCATCCAATGAGCGCCTGGCCTTGCTGCGCGAGTTCGAGCAGCCGCAGGAGCTGTCGGTGCACCACTTGATTGCCGAACTGTATGACGGGGTGGACTGGGTGCTGGTGGAAGGTTTTCGGGATGCGGACCTGCTCAAGGTGGAAGTCTGGCGTGCCGCTTCCGAACAGCCCGCGCGGTACCCGGTGGACGATTTCATCGCCGCCATCGCCACCGATTCACCCGCCGCGCTGCCCGCACCCACCGGCTTGCCAGTGCTGGACCTCAACAACCCCGCCGCCGTGGCCGAGTGGCTGCTCTCACAAGGCGAGCGCTTCACCTACAACCCGGAGCTGTACGCATGACCCTTGACCAAGCCGCCGCGCCCGGCCAGGCTGCGCGCCCCCCTTTGAAGTCGCTGGACGACGCGCTGGCCGAACTGCTGAGCCATGCCGCCTGCCTGACCGACGTTGAGTGCGTGCCGACCCTGGATGCCGATGGCCGCGTGCTGGCGCAAGACGTGGTCTCGGCCCTGCAAGTGCCACCAAAAGACAACAGCGCCATGGACGGTTATGCCGTGCGTTGTGCCGATCTGGCGGCGGGCTTGGCTTTGCCGGTCAGCCAGCGCATTCCAGCAGGCAGCAGCGGCAGCCCGCTTAGCCCCATGTCGGTGGCCCGCATCTTCACCGGCGCACCGGTTCCCGAGGGTGCCGACGCCGTGGTGATGCAGGAAGACTGCAGCGTGCAGGACGATGGTGCGGTGCTGGTCCGTGAGCGCGTGCCGCTGGGGCAATGGATTCGGCGCAGCGGCGAAGACGTGACCCAAGGGGCTGTGATTCTCTCAAAAGGAGAGCGTCTCACCCCCGCATCTCTTGGGCTGGCAGCCAGTATTGGCATGAGCCAGCTGCAGGTGGTGCGCCGCCCGAAGGTGGCGTTGTTTTCCACCGGTGACGAACTGGTCATGCCCGGCGACGTGCCGCCTGAACACATGCCACCCGGCGCCATTTACAACTCCAACCGCTTTTTTCTGCAAGCCCTGCTCAAACGCCTGGGCTGCGAGGTGAGTGACTTGGGTATCGTGCCCGACAGCCGCGCCGCCACCGTGGAAGCATTGCGCAAGGCCGCGCAGCACCACGACCTGATCCTGACCAGCGGCGGCGTGTCGGTGGGTGAAGAGGACCACATCAAACCCGCCGTGCAAAGCCTGGGGCAGCTGGATTTGTGGCAGATTGCCATCAAACCGGGCAAACCGTTTGCCTACGGCCAAGTGCGTCGTGATGGCGTGGTTGATGGGCTGAAAACGGACGAAGGTTCAGGCATTGCCGTCCGCGCACGCTCAGGTTCATGTGCTGGCGATGGTGCAGGTCTGGCGCACTTCATCGGCCTGCCGGGCAACCCGGTGTCGAGCTTTGTCACCTTTCTGATGCTGGTGCGGCCGTTTCTGCTCAAACTGCAAGGTGTGTCCGAGGTTGCTCCACAATCCATAGCTGCTACCGCAGATTTCGTATGGGCCAGAGGCGATAAACGCAGAGAATTTCTGCGTGTGCGTCGCAACGCAGCCGGTGCGCTGGAACTGTTCCCAAACCAGAGCGCCGGGGTGCTGACTTCGGCCGTGTGGGGCGACGGCCTGGTGGACAACCCACCCGGCCAGACCATTGCGCCGGGCGATGTGGTGCGTTTCATTGCGTTTGCCGAGGTGTTGTCATGAAGGTCACGGTGAAATATTTCGCCTCCATCCGCGAGGCAATTGGCGTAGCAGCAGAGGTGCGTGAGACGCAGGCGAGAACGTTGGCGGGGTTGCGCGACGAGTTGATGGCGCTTGGCGGCGAGTATGCCGAGAGCCTGGCGCGTGGCAAGGCGGTGCGCCTGGCGCTGGATCAGGTGATGGTGAATGAATCGGTGGCCCTACGCGACGGTGCCGAGGTGGCGTTTTTCCCGCCTGTCACGGGCGGCTAGGCCACGACGTTTTTGATAGCTGTTAACGCTTTTTCCATAAGGGCTGGAGGGCATTTTGATGCATAAACCCCCGCGAGTATCCATCCAGACCCAGGACTTTGATCTGGCCGCCGAGATGGCCACTCTGCGCGCGCAGGATGGCCGCGTGGGCGCGGTGTGCAGCTTTGTCGGCACGGTGCGTGACCGCACAGCAGGTGAGCCCGGCCAGATCAGCAGCATGGAACTGGAACACTACCCTGGCATGACCGAAAAAGCCATCGAGGCCATGATTGATGCAGCATTGGCCAAGTTTGACATCTTTGGCGCCCGTGTCATCCACCGCGTTGGTTTGCTCGCGCCGCTGGACCAGATCGTGCTGGTGGCGGTCACATCCGCGCACCGGGGCGAGAGTTTTGCCGCCTGCGAGTTTCTGATGGACTACCTCAAAACCCAGGCACCGTTCTGGAAGAAAGAGGCCACGCCGGACGGTGCGCGTTGGGTCGATGCCCGTGTCAGTGATGACGCGGCGCTGGCCAAGTGGGGAATTGCCGCCAGCAACGCATAGCTTCGGTGCGGTTGCAGCGCTTACTGCGACTTATTTTGCGACGGATTGTGACGCGCGCACAGTTCCCTGACGATATGTTCCGCAAAGCTGCGGATGTTCTCGGACTGTTCTGACCCATGTGCGGACTCGCTTTGGGTTCCTTCGGATGAGGCCTCGTCAAATTGGCCTCTGCCATGCTCACCTTGACCACCATTGGTACCGGGAGTGACTTGCTTGTTCATAAGATTTGTATGGATGTTGACGTTCAGATGGTTGGCAAAGTTTCTGAAACATGCGTTGTCGTCAGGGATTGACACGGTCCAACGGTCACGCTTGTGTCAAGAAACAGCCGATTAACGGCCTGGGATCAATGATGCCAATGTGTGTTGAACAAAACAATCGGGCAGTTCTGAAAGCACATCAGGAAATCCCTATCCTGAGTGGGGGCACTCCATAGTCTCTTAGATTTATTTTTTTGGTTCGGGATTCAGCTTACCAAACCGCGCTGCATGGCGTAGCGAACCAACTCGGCCAGGCTGGTGATGGCCAACTTTTCCATCAACTTGGCCTTGTGGGTGCTGATGGTCTTGTTGCTGACGCACAGTTGTGCGGCGATGTCGTTGACGCTGCTGCCCGCTACCAGCAGGTTGAACACCTGCATCTCCCGGTCGGTGAGCGAAAAATGGGGTGCAGTTTGTGGGGCCGGGGTGTCCTCAAACACCATTTGTTCAGCCATGCCCGGCATGATGAACTTCTTGCCCGTGGCCACGGCGCGAATGGCTGGCAAGAGAATGTTCAGGTCACAGTCTTTGGTGATGTAGCCCGAAGCCCCGGCTTTGAGCGCGCGCATGGCGACTGCGGGTTCGTTGTGCATGCTCAGCACCAGCAGCGGCAGGCCGTGCCAGGTGGCCCGGATACGCGCAATCAACTCCGAGCCACTGATGCCGGGCATGTCCAGGTCCATCAGCAGCACGTCGGGCACTGATTTGGCCAGGCGCTCCAGCAGTTCGCCGCCGTTGGAGGCTTCGCCCACCACCTCAAAATCGTCCACCTGCTGAAAGATTTGCTTGAGCCCACTGCGCACGATGGCGTGGTCGTCGGTGATCAGGATGCGAATCATGAGGGGGTGACCTCGGATGGCGTGGTTTTCGGAATGGTCAATCGGACGGTGGTGCCCTGTGCGTGACTGCTTTCGATGTCCAGACGGCCACCCAGCGCAATGGCGCGTTCCCGCATGCCCAGCAAGCCGAACGATTTCAGCTCCCGGGCTTTCTCCACATCAAAACCTATGCCGTTGTCATGAATTTCAAGGACCAGTTCATCCGCATCGTCCAGAGTGACACCCACTTTGCTGGCCTTGGCATGCCGAATGGTGTTGGTGATGGACTCCTGGACGATGCGGTACACCACGATGGAACGTGTTTCGTCCATGGCGATATCGAGTTTTGGCAAATCCAGATCAAACGACAGCCCGGCGTTCTTGGAAAACTCGTTACACAGCGACTCCAGGGCATGTTTCAGGCCCATATCGAGTGCGGCAGGTCGCAGGAACAGCACCACATCGCGCACGTTGCCAATGCCCCGGTCCAGCAAGGCTTTCATGTCGGCTACCACCTTGGGCAGCGCGGGGTCCAGGGCGCAAAAACGCATCTCCATCAGCAGCAGGCTCATACGCAGCCCGGTCAGGACCTGACCCAGTTCATCGTGAATTTCGCGCGCGACACTCTTGCGCTCACGCTCCCGGTTCAGCTCGTTCTGCACCACCAGCTCGCGCAGGCGCTGGCGTGACACGCCCAACTGAACTTCAGCGCGGTGGATGGCCAACTCTTCCTCGGCCAGAATGCGCTCGGTGATGTCGATCAGCATGCCGATGATTTCGTCACCACCAGCTCTGAGCAGCCCGGCGTGAAATGCATACCAGCCACATTCGCCGTCTTTGCGCATCAGCTGCAACTCGGTACGGAAGGTTTCACCTTGGCGGATCACCGCATACACCTGCTCGCCCAGCGCGGCGTAAGCGGCGTCGCTTGGATAACACTGGCGAATTTCGCAGCCATTCAATTCACCTTCGTTGTAGCCCAGCATGCGGTTGAAGGCATTGTTGGACCAGAGAATTCTCCGGTCAAGAATCTTCACAATGCCGACCAGATCACTGCTGAGAATGGAGGCCTGTTCTTCCAGAAGGCGCGCCACCTGAATTTCCGCCAGCTTGCGTGAGGTGATGTCGTCATGCGCCACCACCACACCTTGCCCCGATCCGATCAACGGGTACACATTCATGCGAAACCAGCGCTCCTTGTTGGCAGAATCGCCGCGGTAGTCCAGCGTGAAGTTGTCCAGTTCCTTGTTCAGCACCGCTTCAATGCCGGCCCAGGCCGCCACCGCGTCGTCACCACTGGGCCGGCCTTGGGCCGCAGCACTCACATCCCGGTAACTCACCCCCAGCGAGGCGCGCTCCATGTCGGGCTCCTGGGCGAACCGGTTCCAGGCTTCATTGACGGTGGAAATCACGCCTTTGTGGTCAAGCACGGCAATGTGTGCCGGAATGGAATTCAGAATGGTCTGCGTGAAGGCGTCGCGCTCGCGCAACAACTCAATCTCGATCAACGACCCCAGTTCAGATGCCGATGCCAGTTCCTCCGGGATCCACGGCAGACTGGTGCCGCTCACCGTGGTCAGAAACTGGGCAAAGGATTGCCGTGGTGACAGGCGGCCACTGGCATCGGCCACGTGGGCTTGGTCCGGGTTGCCGCTCCAGCGCACGGTGTGGACTTGCTCCAGGCGGAACCAGATCATGCCCACCTCGGGCTTGCCCGGAACAGACACAAACAGCGCACCAGCCACGCCGCCATCCACTTGCGCAACCTGCAGATCTTTCTGGATCGAATGGGTGGAATAAAGCGCCGGGCTACCGGGCTGCTCGCGGCGGCGCTGCTGCAGCAGCTTGATCTGTTGCGTGTTCGGCGTGCGTCCGATCACCTGGATGTCATCGTCGATCTGCAGTGCAAAACCATCGGCATTCACCACGCCCAGCAGTTCGCTGGAGCGTCCTTGGCGGATCAGTATCCTGAAGTCGATCTGCCGGATCAACTCCACCAGACGGCGTCGACGCATCACCAGGTCCAGCTCCAGTTCCCGCCGCTGGCGGATTAACCGGCCCTGGATCAAGGAGGCCAGGTCTTCGCAAAACCAGCCCAAGGTGTCACGCTCCGGTGCCGAAAAATACCGGGGGCCGCTCTTGTGCTGACACGACAGCAAACCCCAAAGCACGCCTTCCACTACCAGGGAACCGACCAGGGTGCTGCTGACACCCATGTTCTCCAGATACTCGATGTGGATCGGTGACACGCTTCGCAAGCTGGAGCGCCCCAGATCAATCGCCCGCCCGTCGCCCCGGGCGATCAGCGCCGATGGCTGGTACGCAGCATCTGAAATCTGGCGGAGTCGGCTGGACTTGAACAACTCGCGGGCCTGAGCCGGAATGTCCGATGCCGGAAAGTGCAGCCCCAGATACGGCTCAATGTGGTCAACACACGCCTCAGCGAGGACCTCGCCGTTCCAGTCTTTGTCGAACTGGTAGACCATGACCCGGTCAAACCCGGTGATGTCTTTGACCAACTGCGCTGCCGCGTGGATGATCGACTCCAGGTCCGACAGACTGCGCAGATGAGTAATCGCCCGGCGGCAAAGGTAGTGCATTTGCTCGGGTACGCTACCGTCGCGCGGTGGCTCAATGTCAATCAACCACTGCCCGCCGGTATTGCGGTGCGAGCGGGCTGTCCAGGCTTGGCTGTTGATCGACAGCGGTACCAGCGGCCAGAGCTTGTCGTCCTGATTGGCCAAAAGTGCCTGCACAGCGCCTGCAGGGAGAAACTCAGTCACATGTTGGCCCAGCATGGCTGCCGGCGCCATGGCCAGAATCGACTGGCAGGACTCACTGGCTGCCTCGACCAAATGCGTCTGGCCGTCCAAAACCAGCAGGGCACCATGCGGCTGAACGGCGCCTGGAAACCGGATGGGTTCTGACTCACAGTTGAAAATGTCGACCTTGGTGTTCATGCTGACTCACTTGCAGAAACACTGGTATCCATCTGGTGCCAACAGGCTTGCATATGCCCATGGATGGCGTCAAAGGCGCTGATGGCCGTGGCAGCGGCTTCGTCGAACGCTTCGCTGGACTGGTAACTGTTGGCAAACTGCAGAAACTCTGCCCATCTTTGCGCAGAAGCGGCACCGTAAACGCTGAAGTAGGCGATGGGTAACGGGGCAATCGGCAGCGCCTGCAACAGCCGCGCAATCATCAGCCCTCCCTGCGTGGAACCTTCAATCGCATACAACACACCGATCAGGGCGCCAATGCTCTGCGGCACCGGGAAATGCGCGGCCATCTCCATGGGCTCGCGCCCCAGCGCTGCTAGGTCGGCGTTGATCGCCCAGACCTTGCGCCGTGACTGGTAGTCGAAAAGGCCCGGGTGCTGGTCAAGAAACGCCAGAATACCGTCCTCGGCGCGCTGCTGAATGCCGTGCAGGGCGGCCAAAGCGTTGCCATATTGCGTTTGCGTCAGATCCGCTCGCAGCAGCGGGGCCAGCATCGGGTGGTGGTCCAGCACGTGGTGCGGCTGCTTCGTCGCCTGCCGGAGGTGATGATGCATGGCGGAGTCTGATGAGGCATTCGTCATGTCGGGAATGGATTTTTTAAAATTTGAATAGCGCCAAGGACAGCTGATCTTAGCGATGTTGCCCGGTTGCAGGTGGTTGAGCTGCCAGCCCAATGTCGGCCAGTTGGGCGTCGGGTGTGGGTGGCGAGTTTAATTTTGCCTGTGTCTTGGCCAGTCGCTTGAAAAAGCCGCAATAGCACTCCATGTGTAAAACAGTTCACAATTTTTGGAGTGCCTCATGCGTATCGAAAAATTCACCACCAAGTTTCAGGAAGCCCTGGCTGACGCGCAGTCGCTGGCGCTGGCCAATGACCATGCTTATATTGAGCCGGCCCACCTGCTGGTGGCGATGATCAAGCAGACGGATGGTCCGAAAGCCTTGCTGCAGCGCGCCGGGGTGAACGTGGCGGGTTTGCTGTCGGGGGCTGAAGCCGCGGTCAAGCGCCTGCCGCAAGTCACCGGGCAGGACCAGGTGCAAGGTGGGCCCGAGTTGGGCAAAATTTTGCAGGCTACCGAGAAGGAAGCCATCAAACGCAATGACCAGTTTGTCGCCAGCGAGTTGTTTTTGCTGGCTTTGAGTGATGCCAAAGGTACGCTGGGCGACTTGGCACGGGCCAACGGCCTGACCCGCAAGAGCCTGGAAACCGCCATTGACGCGGTGCGCGGCGGGCAGAACGTGGACAGTGCCGATGCCGAAGACCAGCGCGAATCGCTCAAAAAATACTGCATCGACCTGACCGAGCGCGCCCGTATGGGCAAGCTCGACCCGGTGATTGGCCGCGACGATGAAATCCGCCGCGCCATCCAGGTGCTGCAGCGCCGCACCAAAAACAATCCCGTATTGATTGGCGAACCCGGTGTCGGCAAGACCGCCATCGTCGAAGGCCTGGCGCAACGCATCGTGGCCGGTGAGGTGCCGGAATCGCTGAAGGGCAAACGCGTACTCAGCTTGGACATGGCCTCGCTGCTGGCCGGTGCTAAATTTCGCGGTGAGTTTGAAGAGCGCCTGAAAAATGTGCTCAAGGATTTGGCCAAGGACGAAGGCCAGACCATTGTTTTTATTGACGAATTGCACACCATGGTCGGTGCTGGCAAGGCCGAAGGTGCTATGGACGCAGGCAACATGCTCAAGCCCGCCCTGGCGCGCGGTGAACTGCATTGCGTGGGCGCCACCACGCTGGACGAGTACCGCAAATACATCGAAAAAGATGCTGCGCTGGAGCGCCGCTTCCAGAAAATCCTGGTCGGTGAACCCACGGTGGAAGCCACCATTGCCATCCTGCGCGGCCTCAAAGAGCGTTACGAGAAACACCACAATGTCGAGATCACCGACCCGGCGATCGTGGCCGCAGCCGAGCTGAGCCAGCGCTACATCACCGACCGCTTTTTGCCCGACAAGGCGATTGATTTGATCGACGAGGCAGCCAGCAAGGTCAAGATCGAGATGGACTCCAAACCCGAGGTCATGGACAAGCTGGACCGCCGGAAAATCCAGTTGCTCATTGAGCGCGAAGCCGTCAAAAAGGAGAAAGACGATGCCTCGCTGAAGCGGCTGGGTCTCATTAAAGAAGAACTCATCAGGTTGGAAAAAGAAATCGCTGATTTCGACGAAATCTGGAAAGCAGAAAAGGCCAGCGCCCAAGGTAGTGGCGATCTGCGGGATCAGATTGAAACCCTACGTCAACAGATTGCGGATTTCACTCGAAAGGGTGACTACAACAAGGTTGCCGAGTTGCAGCACGGCAAATTGCCTGTGTTGGAAAAGCTTCTGAAGGAAGCCCAGGCCAAAGAATCCCAAGGCGAGGGTGCGGCCCCGCGCCTGTTGCGCACGCAAGTCGGTGCCGAAGAAATTGCCGAGGTGGTGAGCCGCGCCACTGGCATCCCCGTCAGCAAGATGATGCAGGGCGAGCGCGACAAACTGCTGCAGATGGAAACCAAACTGCACCAGCGCGTGGTGGGGCAAGACGAAGCCATTGGCGCCGTGGCCAATGCCATTCGCCGCTCGCGTTCAGGCCTCTCGGACCCGAACCGGCCGACCGGTTCTTTCCTGTTCCTTGGCCCCACGGGCGTGGGCAAAACTGAGCTGTGCAAGGCGCTCGCGGGCTTTTTGTTTGATTCAGAAGACCACCTGATCCGCGTGGATATGAGCGAATTCATGGAAAAGCATAGCGTGGCACGATTGATTGGCGCGCCTCCGGGCTATGTGGGCTACGAAGAAGGTGGACACCTGACCGAAGCCGTGCGGCGCAAACCCTATAGCGTGCTGCTGCTCGACGAGGTGGAAAAAGCCCATCCGGACGTGTTCAACGTGTTGCTGCAAGTGCTCGACGACGGTCGCCTGACCGACGGCCAGGGTCGCACCGTGGACTTCAAGAACACGGTGATCGTCATGACCAGCAACATTGGCTCGCAAATGATCCAGACCATGGTCGGTGAGCCGTATGAAGATGTGAAGGATGCCGTGACTGCTGAGCTTAAGAACCACTTCCGCCCCGAGTTTTTGAACCGCATTGACGAAACCGTGGTGTTCCACAGCTTGGATGCCAGCCACATTGCCGACATTGCCAAGATCCAGCTCACGGTGCTCAAGGCGCGCCTCGCGCACATGGAACTGGGCATGGAGGTCAGCGATGCTGCGGTGGCTGAGCTGGCCAAGGTGGGGTTCGACCCGATCTTTGGTGCCCGGCCACTGAAACGCGCGATTCAGCAGCGCATCGAGAACCCGCTCTCGAAGTTGCTGTTGGAAGGACTGTTTGCGCCGAAAGACACCATTGTGGTAGGCGTGGACACCATCCGTGCACCCGGGCAGTTCAACTTTACCAAGGCTGCGGTAGCGTAAGGCGGCGCTTCCAGGGTCGTTGATGTTTATATAAGAAATTGGCTGCTAGCCCTTTTGCAATAAGGGCTAGCAGCTATATTTATGTTAGCTTTTAGCGCCGCACCGGGGTGATGCTTTTCACCCGCGTCCAGCGCTCGCCAATGCAAAGGCGGGTGCAATCTTCTTCACACCAGGCAATCAGCACACCAGGTTTCAGGCCGCGCAGTGCACTGGTTTGTAGCGTCTGTTTCTTGCCTTTGGCCATGGCCACCGTCAGCAGGTGGCCGTTGATGGCGGTGATGGTGCCGCTGTGGATGGATTTGTCTTGCTCCGGGGCCGCCGTCACCAGCTTGGGCGCAGCCAGCTTGCGTGCTGGCGAAGTGGTTTTTTTGCGCGCGGGTTTGGCGGGCTTCTTGGGCTTGGCAGGCATGGTTGGCAGGACGCGCGGTGCGGGCCCGGCCGCGGGCTCCACCAGCACCTGCTGCGCCTTGGCGTAAAACTTCTTGCGCTCGTCCATGCCGTTGTAGCCACCATTGATGGCCAGGCTGATGTATTCCACTGGCGACACATCGATGATCTTGCCGCGGTACTTTTTCTTCAGTACATCGCTGTCGGCATGGTTGGCAATGTCGTTCAGGCCACGCGTGCGCCAGTATTCGCAGGCGCTCCACACCGCATATTCAGGCTGCTCCAGCAGCTCGGGGTTGTTGAGAAAGAAGTCGCGGCGGCCATTTTTGATGCCCAGTTGCATGTAGTTGGCACGCCCGGTGGTCTGGAAAATGCCACGGCCCTTGAAACGCCCGCCGTCGCCGGGCTGGGTGTTGCCCAAGTCAGCGCGGCCTTCATAGGCGCGACCCGAGGCGTATTCGCGCAGCGTCACAAAGTGATCGGTCTCGTGGCAGGCCTGCGCCAGAAAGTGGCAAAACTCCTGCGGTGTGTCGATCTCGTATTGCGGGCACAGCTGGTTCATCCAGTGGGCCAGGTCTGCCATCAGCGGCGTGCTGCGGCCAGCTATGGCGGCCAGGTGTTGTGCTGTGAGTTTGAACGGCATGCGAACTCCTTTCCGCTTGGCGGCGAGGGTGGTTTTACGAGGGTCAGGGCGCAGGGGTCGGTACATCAAACACGGCAAAACGCGTATCGTGATTGATGCGCAAGCGTTTGGCAAGCTCTGCCAGCCAGGCTTGCCAGCCTGAGTTGCATCGACGCCAACACCTCTTGGCACTTTGGTTTGTCCCTAGAATCAAGACACGCCTACTTGTCACCTGGCACCCCAGGTACTTACACCATGAGCATGGAAGAAATCAGTTTCACCGATTTGATGGCCTCGTCCATCCACGATATGAAAAACTCGGTGAACGTGCAAGTGCATGCACTGGAGCAAATCGCCACCGAAGCCAAGGCGCGGGGTGATCTGGAGGCCTTCAACAGCCTGGTGGTGGTGATTGCGCAAGCGCACCGGGTCAATGCCAACCTGATCCAGTTGCTCAGCCTGTACAAGTTTGGCAAATCCACCTACCCGCTCGACATTCAGGAGTATTCGGTGGCCGAGCTGATTGCCGAGGCGGTGCTGCAGCAGCGCTCGGTGCTTGACTTCAAAGGCATCAGTGTGGCAGTGGATTGCGCTGACGACTGTTATTGGTATTTTGACCACGACCTGATGACCGGCGTGCTGCTCAACGCGCTGAACAACGCCTGCAGCTACACCCACGACAAGGTCCGCATTGCCGCGCAGGTGCAAGGCGGCGCGCTGGTACTGCGCGTGGAGGACAACGGCCCTGGTTACCCCGCGCAGATGCTGCAAGGCCATGGCCTGGGGGCCAGCAAAGGCGTCAATTTCTCCAACGGCAGCACCGGCCTGGGGTTTTACTTTTCGGCACAGGTAGCGCAGCTGCACCAAAATCAGGGGCGATTGGGTACGCTGACGATTGACAACGGTGGCACCTACGGTGGTGGCTGTTTTGTGGTCACCCTGCCTTGAACCGATGCCCCTGAAAGATGCCGATGCCGCTCACCCTGCAGCAAGCCAATACCCTGATCGTTGACGATTTTCAAAGCATGCGCACCATGCTGCGCGACTTTGTCAAATCGATGGGTATGACGCGCGTTGAAACCGCCTGCCACGGCAAAGACGCCATCAGCCACCTGGCCGAGAGCCGCTACGACATCGTCCTGTGTGATTACAACCTGGGCCCCGGTGCCAACGGCCAGCAGGTGCTGGAAGAGGCGCGCACGCGCAACCTGATTGGGGTGTCCACCATCTGGGTCATTGTCACCGCCGAAAAAACCGCCGATATGGTGATGGGCGCCGCCGAGATCAAGCCCGATGACTACCTGCTCAAACCCATCAACCAGGTGCTGCTGCAAAGCCGCCTGGAGAAACTCATTGCCCGCAAACAGTCGCTGGGCGGGGTAGAGAACGCCATCCGAGCCAAGGATTTTGGCGGCGCCTTGGCGCAGTGTGACCTGCTGCTCAGGATGCAGTCTGCCAACCCGCACGAGGTGCTGCGCATCAAGAGCGACCTGCTGCTGACGCTGGGCGACTTTGAAGCTGCGCGCGGCGTGTTTGACTCGGTGCTGGCGCAGCGCAGCGTGGCCTGGGCCAAGACCGGCATGGGCAAGGTGCTGTTTCACACCGGTGACCCTGCCGGGGCAGCCACCCTGTTTGAGCAGGTGCTGGCTGAAAACCAGATGTACATCGAAGCGGCCGACTGGCTGGCCAAAACCCACGAGGCGCTGGGTGACACGGTGCGGGCGCAGCAGGTACTGCAAGACGCGATCAAGCTGTCGCCCAACTCGCCGCTGCGCCAAAAGAAGCTGGGCGACACAGCCCTGAAAAACGGCGAGCTGGATGTAGCGCAAACGGCTTTCGAGAAAACCATCAAGATCAGCGAGTTCTCGGCCCACAAAAACCCGGCGGTTTATGCCAAGCTGGCCGAGGTGCTGGTGGACAAGGGCGAATCTAGCGAGGCGCTGAACGTGCTCAAGCGCAGCAAGACCGACTTTCGCTACAACTCTGCCGCTGCACTGCAAACCGCTGCCGCCGAGACCCGCATCTACCAGAAGCTGGGCCAGACCGACAAGGCCCAGGCCGCGCTGGCCAGCGCCGAACAGCTGGCCACGCAGCTGGGCGACAAGCTCAGCCCGGATCTGATGCTCGAACTGGCCAAGTCGCAGCTGAAAATGGGCCACAAGGACAAAGCCTGCCAGTTGCTCGGCCAGGTGGTCAAAAACGACCATGAAAACGCCCAGCTCTCCAGCGAGATTGAGGCCATTTTCGACGCCGAAAATCTGGCAGGCGAGGGCCAGGCACTGATCAAGGCAGCCCGCCAGGAAGTCATCGACATCAACAACCAGGGCGTGCTGCTGGCCCAACAGGGCCAGTTTGAACAAGGTGCCAAGCTGCTGCGCGAAGCCGTCAAAAAGCTGCCGTCCAGCGAGGTGATGCTGGTCAACCTGTGCGGTCTGTTGATTGCGCAGATGACCAAGTCGGGCTACAAAGAGGCGCTGGCCTCTGAGGCGCGGGAGCTGCTGGAGCGCGTGCACACCCTGAATCCTGGCAACAAGAAGTTTTACAGCTACTCGCTGGTGCTGGCGCGGCTGCAGCGGACCTGAGAATTTTTTAGCCCTGAGGGTCTTGGCTCCGACGGCCAGCACCTGGGTTTGGGCACCGATAACATCACCGCATGACTTCTGCCACGCACGCACTTCACGCCCCCGTTCCCCTGCAGCAAGACGCCGCCATCATCGGTCTGGTGGGGCTAGCGCATGCAGCCTCGCACTTTGGCCACCTGTTGCTACCGCCGCTGTTTCCGGTGTTCATGGCCGACTTTGGGCTGAGTTACTCGCAGTTGGGGCTGCTGATGAGCACGTTTTTTGTGGTCTCGGGAATTGGCCAGGCTTCTGCCGGTTTTGTGGTCGACAGGATCGGTGCGCGGCCGATGCTGTTTGGCGCGCTGGGCCTGTTTGTGCTGGCCTGTCTGCTGGCGTCGCAGGTCACGGGTTACAGCGGTCTGGTCGGGGTAGCGGCGGTGGCCGGCCTGGCCAATGCCACCTTTCACCCGGTGGATTTCACCATTTTGAACCAGCGGGTATCCCCGCCACGACTTGGGCACGCCTTCAGCGCGCACGGGCTCACCGGCAACCTGGGCTGGGCGCTGGCGCCGGTGTTTTTTGCCACCCTGAGCAGCCTGTACAGCTGGCGCACGGCGTATGGGGTGGCGGCGGTGATGTACCTGGCCATCATCGCGCTGCTGTGGCTGCACCGCGACAAGCTCAGCACCCAGGCGGTGGTCCATCACCCTGATTCACCTGCCGAGCACAGCATGGCCTTCATGAAGCTGCCGGTGGTGTGGTGGTGTTTTGCCTTCTTTTTGCTCTCGACCATGACACTGGCGGTGGTGCAGAGCTTTTCGGTGTCGATTTTGAAAGCCATGCACGGCATCAGTTTTGAGTCGGCCACCTTCACGCTCACCGCCTACATGTTATGTGGCGCGTTGGGCATGTTTGTGGGTGGGTTCGTGGCAGCGCATTCGCGCCACAGCGACCGGGTGGTGGCGCTGTCCATGGCGGCTGCGGCGGTGCTGCTGGCGCTGTGTGGCACCGGTCTGTTTGGGCCCACTTGGAGCATGGTGGTGCTGGCCTCCACCGGCTTTGCGGTGGGTATTGGCGGGCCGTCGCGCGACGTGATGATCAAAAAAGCCACGCCCCAGGGCGCCACGGGCCGGGTGTATGGACTGGTGTATTCGGGGCTGGACACCGGCTTTGCCATCTCGCCGCTGGTGTTTGGCGCGTTCATGGACCGGGGCTGGTACGGCGCCACGCTGATCGGCGCGGCTGCTGTGCTGCTGCTGAGTGTGGTGGCAGCGTTGGGCGTGGGGCGACGCACTGTGGCGCGCTAGCAGGTCGTTCTAAGCCTTTTCGGCGTGTTTTCCGGCATCCGAATCAGTCTGGTCAAGGTCAGTGCTCGCAGTGTGTGCGAGCGGACCGCCGTGTCGGAAAGCTTTACATTCCTCGCTACTCAGAACGAACCTCAGAATTTAACCCTATGATTTAAAAAGATAAAATTCTTATGGCACGATTATTGCATGCATGTTAACCAACTGATTTTTGCGATACCAGTGGACCATCAAAGTCAATTTTTTTGCAATTTGGGTGCACGCAGACAAGATTGGTAGAAGGTCCTTTCGGTTCACTGGCTACAGCCCTCACCTGGGGTCTAGTTGATGAAGCGTGAAGTACAGGCAGCCCAAGTATTGCCGGTCAAAGCAGTTTCTGGGGCGAATGTCGCGCCCAACCGGATCACCCTGCACGAATGCTCCGGTATTTTTCACGGCACCTGTCGCAAACCAGCCATGTTGAAATTCCTTTTCAATGCTGTGCGATACCTCACCTACCCGCTTGCTAGTCTTGGCATCTTGTTCTGGCCAAGATCGACTTTCCAGGTTCAGGTGGATGAGGGGTTGCGGTGCAATGCGGTGTGTGGCATGCATCAAAAGAAGAATGCATTCATCTCTGACCGCGACCCCGGTTTGCTAAGTCTCGTTTTCCCATCGTCGCGCGCCCCTGGCGCTGACATCACCGGGAGCCATCCGCCATGAGTAAGTCAGCCTCGGGTTATCTGCGTCGTCAATATTTGTGCGTGTTGCGCCGTTGCGCATGGCTCAATGCCGTTGCGAACATCAGCATGATGTCCTGTTCCGCCATGGCGCTGACCACAACCAGTGTGCAGGGCCAAACCATCGTGCCGGACGGCCGCACCCAGACCCAGCTCAGCGTCAACGGCGCGGTGACCGACATCACCACGCAAACCGTGCGAGGGCCCAACGCCTTCAATTCGTTTTCGCGGTTCGATGTTGACCAGGCGGCCACTGTCAATCTGCATCTGCCGGGCAGCACGTCCAACTTGCTCAACCTGGTGACTGACCATCGCTCTTACATCAACGGGCTGGTCAACGCCTACAAAGACGGTGCCATCGGTGGCAATGTGTTCTTCTTCAACCCGCACGGCATAGCGGTGGGTAGCGGCGGCGTGCTGAATGTTGGCAGCCTGACACTGGCTACCCCCACCGCCGCGTTCATGGATCGGCTGATCTCGCCGGGCGGCGACATAAACGTTGAAGCCACCGCCGAAGCGCTCGCAGGCCATGTGCCACTCAGCCCGACTGGCTTGGTGTCGGTGAAAGGCCGCATCAATGCCGCCGAGGCGGTGACGCTGGCTGGCGGCAATGTCAACGTAGTGGCTGGCGCCCAGATATTCGCCGGCGGCAAAGCCCAGGTGGCGTTCGACGATTTGGTCAACGTGGGCGGCCTGCAAATGGCCACTCAAGTCAAGGTGGATGGCGGCCTGATCCGCATCGCTGCCGCCGAGGACATCACAGTGGCCGGTCAGGTCTCGGCTGATGGCGTGGGCGAACAGGCCAACGGCGGTTCCATCACCGTCATGGCCGATCGTAATTCAACCCTGGAAGCGAGTGGCAAAGTGTCAGCCGATGCCGGCAACAGCGGCGACGGAGGTTTCGTTGAATTTTCCGCGCACAAAACGGTGTACCTGAACGGCAATGGACTCTCCGCGCGCGCTGCCGGGGGTGGCGAAGCCGGCAACATCCTTATCGATCCGACGGATTTGTCCTGGAGCGGCAGCAGCGACTACACCTGGGCAGGCAGCACTTATGACCAGTTCTCTCACGGTGCCAACCTGACGATCACCGCCAGCAACAAGGTGTCGCTTGACAACGTCATGTTGTCCACACGCGATATTGGTAACGCACCAGATACGCGCGCCAATCATCTCACGGGAACTTCGCAGGGCAACTCCGGCAATATCACCATCAACGCCAAAGATATCGAACTGAAGAATGGCACGCAGCTACTTGCTCAGGCCGACAACGGCAAGGCCGCCGGCAACATCAGTATCACCGCCACCGACAACCAGTCCACCCCGGCCTTCGCGGCTCTGGACAGCTCCATCGCCACCATTCTTATTGACCACGCCACCATCAAAGGCGGCAACGTCAGCATCACGGCCACCGCAAACGACAAATGGGAGTGGACCGGCAACGAGTTCGGCGACAAGGTGCTGGGCTTCCTGGACGATCTTCGGATCGGTCTGAACATCAGCTATTCCTATGCCTGGGCCCATGTCGACGTGCTCAACAATAGTGCCATCGATGCCGCCGGCACGCTGGACGTGGCGGCTGTGGCCAAGGCCGATGCCACTATGCGCGTGTTATCCACTCTGGTGGGCGTGGGTTATGGCGAAACCGATGCCAACGCCAAGGTGAACATCGGCATCGCCAGCCTGGGAGCCGACGGCGCCATGACCCTGCGCGCCCAGGCCGACAGCACGCTGAAAGTCGAAGTGGATACAGTGAACACTGGCAAGTTCAACAATGCCGCTTCCAATGCCAGCCAGTATGCGGACTTTGCCTTCGCCATCGGCAAGGGCAAACAGGTGGCTGAAGCCATCGTCGGTCCCAATGCCACCATCTCCAGGGCCCAATCCCTCAAGGTGGAAGCCACTGGAGAGAAGTCCCAATCGGTTGCATCCAGCGGCGGCGCCTACAAGGATGGCACAGCCTCTGCTGGCGTCTCGGTATCCATTTCCGACACCACCCTGACCGCCCGTCTCGGCGGCAACATCAACGCCAATCAGGTGACCGTCAAGGCGGAAATCGCCGACGACGCGTCCAGTGAAGTCTCCGCCTCCGCCGGCACCGCCGGCAGTCCTGATCTGCAGGAAGCCATCACCAGCGCCAAACCGGTGGAAACGATCCTGTTCGAGAAGCTGTCCGACTTCGTCGCCAAGGCGCCAACGACGGACCAGCGCAGTGGTAATTCCGCCAAGTTGGGTGTCGCCGCAGCCTTCGCCTGGGTGGAGAACACCAACACTGTCACCGCCGAAGTGGCGGCCAACAGCCACATCACCACTCCCGGCGCCTTGAACATTCTCGCCGCTGCAGAGGAAAGCATCAGCTTCGAAACCTCCGCCGCCGTGGACGAAAGGGATCTGGAGAAGACATCGGAAGGGGACAACAAGACCACCGAAGACAAGAAGAAGATCGCAGTTTCCGCGTCCGTGCTGGTACTCGACATGCAACACCATGCCGACGCCCGAATCGGTGATGGCGCTGTGATCAGTGCCGGTGGCCCGGTGAACGTGAACGCCAGTTCCACCATCGTGCCCTTCTACCAGCAATGGCCGGAGCTGATCGGCAAGTTCAGGAACATGGATTGGAGCAGCGCCAATGCCTGGTACGACCTGGGCGAGGCCCTCTACGAAACCGTGGGCGATCCAGTCGGCGCCAGTACCTGGTCCCAGACTGCGGTGGAAAGCGAGAAACTGGCGCTGGCCGGCGCTCTGCAATTCCTCACCCTGGACAACAAAGCCACGGCGAAGATCGGCGACGCCGACATCAACGTCGGCAACGACCCCATCACCGCGAACCAGGACGTGAACGTGGTGGCCAGGGCCAGTCAGGGCACCTTGAGCCTGGTGGGCGTGCCCGAATGGGATCCCACCAGTCCGCCTGGTTCCAACACCAGCTCCAGCAGCGTCGGCTTCGGTGGCTCCTATCTCCAGTTCGATCTGTCCGGCGGCAGTGAAGCCATCATCGCCAAGGGTGCGGAGGTGCGTGCAGACGACGTGGCGGTCGTGGCGGAGACCGGCTTCGATGTCATCACTGTCACCGAAACCGTGGGCAAGGCCGGCAAGGTATCCATCAACGGCGCTTTCTCACTGCTCGACACAGATGTGTCCACCCTCGCCCAGATCGGCTCGGGTGTGGCCGTCACCGCCAACGACGTGCTGATCCAGGCCGAGGACGACAGCCTCCTGATCAACGTGGCCGGTGGCGTCGCCCGCTCCGGCAGCGTCGGCATTGGCTTCTCCATCGCCATCAACGACATGGACCGGGAAACCCGCGCCCTGATCGGCAACCAGGCCACCGAAAGTGGTAGCGGCGGCAGCCTGACCGCCAGCGGCAACCTGCTGCTGGACGCCGAGGCATCCGGCACCCAGGGCGCCTTCACCGTGGCCGGTTCCGGCCAGGCGGGGCAGGACGACCCCAAAGCGAAGGGTGGTGACGGCGCCAAGACCAACGCCAAGGACTCGGGCCAGCAAGGCAAGTCCGGCGTCGGCATTTCAGCGTCGGTTTCCATCAACCTGGTGGCGGACATCACCGAAGCTTCCATCGCCGATCTGACCAGCGTCACCGTGTCCGGCACCGCCGCCAGCAGCGTGGCGGTGGACCGGGACGGCGACGGCACGGCGGATGCCACCGTCAATCTGGATCGCGGCATCAAGGCGCGTGCTCTGAACGACACACTCGCCCTGGCCGGGGCCGGTTCCCTCACCGTCGCACTGGATAAGTCCGCCGGTCTGGCTGGCGCCTTCACCTGGAACCAGTTGGTCAAGGACACCCGCGCCACGATTGCCGATGCCACCGTCACCGTGGTGGGCGGCGGCGTCACGTTGGACGCGGAAAACAGCAAGGCCATGTGGTCCATCTCCGCCAGCGGCGCCGGTGGCGACAAGGTCGGCATCGCCGGTTCCGTGGCCTACAGCAATATTGACAATGTCACCGAGGCGGCCATCGATAACGCCAACGTGGACGCGGATTCCACCGCGGTGTTGGATGCCAGGGATACTTCCGACATCCGCAGCGTGGCCGGTTCAGCCAGCTATGGCGGCAAAGCCGGGGTTGGCGCCGGCGTGGCCATCTCGACGGTGGATTCCGATACCACCGCCCGTATCAGCGGCGCCGGCAAGACCATCATTGGCGACGCGGGCGTCTCCGCAACCGCGACCAACGACAATTCCATCGTCGCCGTGGCCGCAGCCATCGGCGCCTCCCAGGGCGTCGCCGCCTCCGGCGCGGTGACCTGGAACGTGATCACCAACAAGACCGAAGCCACCTTGAGCGGCGCCAGTTTGACCGCCAGCGGCAACGCGGTGAACCTGGACGCGGACGACACGGCGGACATCTTCGCCATCTCCGGCAACGCGGCGATTTCCACCGGCCAGGGCTCCGTCGGCATCTCCGGCAGCTACAACGAGATCGACAACGAAACCTATGCCCGCGCCACCGGCGGCTCCCTCTCCGGGACCAGTGTGCGCTTGGAAGCCACCGAAGACGCCACCATCAAGGCGATCGCGGCGGGCGGTTCCGGTTCTTCCAAGGTGGCGGTATCCGGCTCGCTGGGTGTCAATACCATCGGCAACATCACCGAGGCCTCCACCAGCGGAACCACGGTCAGCACGGCGGGCGACGCCACCGTGCGCGCTGCCGACAACTCCGACATCTTCTCCGTGACCGGCGCGGTGGGCGTCGCCGGCAATGGCGCCGTGGGCGCCTCCGGTTCCTACAACCACATCGGCTCCACGGTCACCGCCCAGATCTCTGGCGGTATGGTGGACGCGGCCAACGTGCTGGTTGACGCCGAGCGCGCCGCCAGGATGGAAGTCTGGGCCGTGGCCGGTTCCGGCGCCGGCACCGCCGGTTTTGCCGGTTCCATCGCCTTGAACGACATCGGCGGCGTTACCACCGCAAGCATCAACGGAAGCGCCGAGGTTGAGGCCAGTGGCAACGCCCTGGTCACCGCCGAATCCGACGACCGCATTGACGCCCGCGCTGGCGCCATCGGCATCGGCGGCAGCGTCGGCGGCGCCGGTTCCATCGCCTTCAACAATGTGCATGCCGATACCCTGGCCCAGGTCACCGGCGCCAACACCGAGGTTACCGGCCTGGGCAACGGCGGCTTGGCCCAGGTGGACAACGGCAATTTGAGTAGCTACAGCGGCCTGCCTTCCGAGCATCCGCTGTCCGGTCGGCAACAGAAGGACAACATCCGGGGTGCGGCCGTGGTGGCTTCTTCCACCGCCCAGGTGGAAAACTTCACCATCAGCGCCGCCGGTGGCGGCAGCACCGGCGTGGCCGGGACCGTGTCCGTGGCCATGATGACCGGCTATACCAGCGCCGAAGTAACCGACTACGCCAAGCTCAATGCCAGCTTCGGCAACACCGAGCAGGAAGCCCGGGTGGCCGCCTACCATCACGACAACCTGTGGTCGGTCTCGGGTGGCGGCGCCATCGGAGGCGACGCCGGAATCGGCGGGGTCATGGATACCCTGATCGGCTCCCACATCACCACCGCGGAAGTGCGTGGCGCCACCGTGCAGGGCCTCAAGGCAGTCACGGTGGACGCGGGTTCAACCCTGGAGATCGCCCAGAAGGTCATCGGCCTGGGCGTCGGCGGCTATGCCGGCCTGTCCGGTTCCATCGGCCTTGTTCTTGTTGAAGGCAAGACCCAGGCCCTGGTCTGGGACGCCGACCTGAATTCCAAGGGCGACCTCACCGTGGAGGCCACCAGCAAGACTGACGCCGACATCTATGCCGGCGCCGTGTCCCTTTCTGGCGTGGCGGGCATCGGCCTGACCGGCACCGTATCGGTGTACGACCAGACTACCCAGGCCATCGTTGGCGACGATTCCAAGCTCAACGCCAACAAGACCACCCGCATCAAGGCGGAAAACGACACGGATCAGAACGTCATCGCCGGTACCGCCTCGGCAGCAGGTGGCGTGGGCATCGCCGGCACGGTGAACGTGGCGGTCATCAAGGGCACTACCCAGGCGGTATTCGGCGCGAAGAGCGACGCCGGCAAAGCGGCCAGCCAGATCAATGTTGACGCCGGCTACGGTGGCAGCGAGCAGGACGTGGTAATTGAAGCTGCCGACACCACCCACATCGACAACTACCTGGGCGGCCTGGGCATTGGCCTCGGCGGCGCAGGCGTGGGCGCGGCGGTGGACGTGGTGATGGTCAACAACGGCGCCTCGGCCGAGGTGCGTAGCGGCACCATTAGGACCGACCGGGACATCACGGTCCAAGCCGATACAGAGCGCATGCTGGATTCATTTACCATCGCCGCCGCCGGTGGTTCCACCGTCGGCATCTCCGGCGCGGTTTCCGTGCTGACGGCTGGCAGCCGCCCGGACAGCGACGCGGACAGCGAGGTGGGCACCTCGGTGGGCGAAATCGCACGCAACGTATCCGCCAACGCCTTCGGCAACCAGATGGATTCCGATGCCGGCGGCACCACCGCCTCCCGCGATGCCGCCAATGCGGCCCGGGCCAAGGCCGATGTCGATGACGACATGAACGCGCCGGCCGCAGCGGCCAGCGCCCGCGCCTTCGTGGCTGCCGGCACCACCCTCAACGCGGGCCGGGATGTGGCCATCACGGCGAACAACGGCACCGATGCCGACGCCATCGCGGTAGGCGTTGCCGTCTCCGGCGGTTTCTCGCTGGGCGGCGGTGTCGCCCTGGCCTTCGTCGATGACAAGACCGATGCGGAAGCCTCCGGCGTCATCAAGGCCGGCCGTAACGTGACCGTCCAAGCCGGCGACGGCCCGGTCAGCGACACCCAGGGCCTGCAACTGGACGTGGGCGACATCCATATCAACCAGCGCACCGCCGCCTCCAAGCTCATCGCCTTCGCCGGCGGCGGCGGCGTGGTCGGTCTGGGCGCTTCCGTGGCGATCCAGAACAAGGCCAGCATGGCCACCGCCAAGGTGGGCAACAACGCCGACATCACCGCCTATGGCACCACGGCCGCCGATCCCGGGGGCGTCAGCGGCCTGATCACCGTCGACGCCAGCATCCAGCACGACCTGGAATCCACCGCCTTCGGCGCCGCCGTGGGCCTGGGCGGCATCGGCGCAGCCATCGCCTACACCACGCTGGACGGGGATGCAGACGCCCTGGTGGGCAACGGCGCCCTGCTCACCGGCAAGGCCCTAGACGTGCATGGCCACAGCAAGACTGACAGTGACGTCTCCGCCACGGCGGCGGCGGGCGGCCTGTTCTCCGGCGCCGGCGCCGACGCCGACGCCGAGGACACCAGCTCGGCCAAGGCCCGCATCGGCGATAACGTGGTGATCCGCACCCAGGCCGGTCTGGCTCAGGTGCGCGCCGACGTGGATCCGGTGGCCAAAGCGCAATCCCTCGGCGTGGCGGTATCCGCGAGCATTTCCATTGGCGTTTCCCTCGCCGACGCCACCGTGGAAACACGCGCCGAAGCCGACACCGGCAGCGACTTGGACGTGGAAGCGGGCGCCTTGACCGTGCAAGCCGAAACCCGACTGAGCGGCAAGAACGCGGAAGCCGACGCCACCGCCGGCGCAGGCGGCGCCCTGCTGGGCGTCGGCGCCTCGGAAGCCAATGCCATCGTGCGCACCGATACAGTGGCCGAGGTGGGCGCCGACAACAAGATATTCGTTACCGGTGAATTCAAGGTGGATGCCAATTCCGAAACCTACGCGGACGCCGACGTTACTGGCATCAACGTCGGTCTCCTGGCGGCTGGCGGCAACACGGCCAAGGCCAAGACCGATACCGAAACCTATGCCAGCGTGGGTGACAACGCCACCGTCACGGCTGGCGCCGTCAAGGTCAAAGCCGACGGCAACGACACCCTGCGCGCCAGCACCCTGGCCGGCGCCGGCGGTCTCGGCGTGATGGTCGCCTCGAAATCGGAAACCGAGGCGGATTCCAAAACCCAGGCCCGCCTGGGCAAGGATGCCGAGACCGGCGTCACGGTGGTGGGCGGTACGGTAGTGGCCGACACGGTGAACATCGACGCGGTGCAGCACATCAACTTCGACGCCACTGCCGACTCCACCAGTGCTGCCGCCGTCGGCGCTTCAGGCGCGCGCGCCGTCAACGACGTTGACAGCCGTACCCTGGCCGCCATCGGCCAGAACATGACCGTGTCCGCAGAAGACCTTTTCAGTGCGCGTGCGCGCAACGACATCGAAAAATCGACCGCTGGCGCCAGCGGCTACCAGGTCGACTCGGGCTCGGGCGGTGTACTCAACGCGGCGGCGGCACGTTCGCAAAGCACCATCCGCAATGACGCGCAGGTGACCCTGGGCCGGGACGCGCTGATTGGCGTCAACAACCGCACGCTCAAACAGGTCACCGACAACAACGGCCGCGATGTCAATGTGCCAGTCAACGGCCTACTCGAGATGGCGGCCTGGAATGACGTGGCGGTCTACGACCGCGTGCGTCTGGACTCAGGCGGCGCGATTGCCATCGCACGCGCCGAGTCGTCGATCGACAACGTGAGCACCGCCGGTGTCAGCGTGGGCCAGGACGCCGGTCTGCTCAGCGACGGAAATATCGAACTTTCGGCACGCACCGCTGCGGATGTGCAAACTCGCGCCCACTCCAAAACCTACGGCCTGGCGGGCGCAGCCGAGGGCGACACAAGCGCCACCATCACCGCCGACCAGGCGGTGCAGATCGGTTTGGACGCTTTCATCGAAGCACAGGAAAGTGTGTACCTGATGGCTGGCGCTGACCGCACCCAGACCAACCAGTTTGACGCCGACGCCGAGACGCGGCTGTGGAACCGCACCGCCGTGCCGATCGAGACCGACCCCGAGGCGCTGGGCCGGGTGGTGCAACACAACGATGTGACCGTGGCCAGTGGTGCGCAAGTGCGCGCGGTGCGAGATGTGTACCTCACCGCCAGCGAGGGCTCGCACAAGGCGCGCGGCTACGGCGAAGGCACCGACCTTTACCGCGAGGCGCTATCGGCGATTGGCGAATTCTTCGGCGCCGACACCTCCTCACTCAAGATCACCGGTGGCTCCAGTTACGACAACGCCAACCCGAGCGCTCCCGCCGGTGGACCGTCATCCAGGGTCGACGTCGAAGGCAGTGTGCAGGCCGGCATCTGGAACCACCAGTGGATCAGCGTGGCCGCCGACGGCGGTATCACTGCGTCCGAAGCGCTGGACGGCATCACCACGCAGAGCGATAGCCAGAATGTCGCCCAGCTGTTGCAACAGGAGATCGACGCCATCGAAGCCGCTGCCGACGCCAAGCTCGCGCAGTACAACAACTTCAAGGGCGGCAGCGCCGCTGCGGCGGCGATCGAGGCACAGGCAGCGGCCGCCGCCCAGTACAACGCCGCCCAAACGGACCTCACCGAGGCCAATCTGGTCAAAACCAATGTGCAGGCCTATGTGAACACGGCCACGAATGCGGGCTCCAGCGCGACTGCTGCGGCAGCGGCAGCCACCAACGCAGCCGATCTGGCCGCCGCCCAAGCCGCCACCAACACCGGCGACACCGGCACGACCGCTGCCGTGCGGGTCGCCGCTGCGGCCTTTGCCACCGCCACGGCGGCCAGTGCCGCCAACGCGGCAGCCGCCAACACGGCCGCCACCTTGGCCGAAACCGAGGCCAGTAACCTGACTAAGGCGGCCAACGACACCAGCGACCCAGCCGGCAAGACCTACCTGCAGACCATGGCGAACGCCGCCAATAACACCGCCAGCAAAGCGCGCGCGGTGGCCATCGCTGCGGCTGCCGAGGCGGTCGTGCGGGCCAACAGCGCGTCCACACCCGAGGCAATCGCCGCCGCTGTGCAAGCCACTGCAAATGCCGTGGCTGCGGCCGACACTGCCGCGAAGTCTGCCGCCGTGGTTGCCGCCAGTGACGCCGAGACCACCGCTACCAATGCCTTCAGGCAGGCCACCCGCTTGCTCGACATCGCCAACACCCAGCTCGCGAAGGCCAACGACGACCTGGCCGCCGCACAAAACGCCAATGGCAGTTCCGACGCGGCCCTAGGCATGTACGCCGATGCGCGGTTCCTCTCGACCCAGCTGGCGCAGTTGCAGGGTGCCACCGATGTGGACTTTGTGGATATCGGCAAGTCTGGCGACATCATCACGGCGCGCTCTGGCAATGTGCGCGTCACGGGCAAGGCGCTCACCGGCAGCGGTGATCTGTCGGCCCCGGGCGATGCCAAGATCGAAATCAAGAACCAGTCCACGCGTTTCATGCGGGTCAATGCCGACCTGCTCATCCCCGACGAAGGCGGTGGCCAGGTCACCTTTAACGGCATGCGCGTCTCCAACAGCAACGACATCAACCAGCGCAACGCTGTTGGCCAGAGTGCCAACCTGGGTATCACCGACGCGCTCAACACCGATAAACCTCTGATCCTGGTGGAAAACAGCAATTCGCTCTACAGCGGCAACAGCGGTGGCCCGGCCCAGCTGTGGATCTACGGCAACATCACCAACCTTGGTGGCGAAGCCAAGGCCACCAGCCACGGCACTCTGCGCGTGGCCGGTAACATCAGCGCCGAAACGGTGAACCTGGCCACGGGTGGCGACTTCATCAAGACCTGGACGCCTGGTTACACCCACCAGGGCGGCGACCCCGTGAAGCGTTTGGGTACCACACCCAACGAAAAAGAAGCCAAAAAGGAAGACTACGCGCAAACCATTCTGCCCAATTGCGATGCTGTTGAGTGTGGCTCGACCATCGCCGGCAACAACGTCTACATCAGCGCCGAAAAGCTCAACATCAACGGTCTGATCCAGGCCGGTCTGCCTGAGCGCCGAATCGAGATCGACGACGCGCTGCTGACCAAACCCAATGCCGACAAAACTGCGCTCACCAACACTCAGGCTATCGGCGCTGCGCGCTCGGCCTGGCTGGCCAGCCCCACGACGGCGGCGCGCTACATTAACCTGACCAATCCCACCGCCGACGGAATCGCTGACAGCGGCGACATCAAGCTGCGCTACGACGCTCAGTTCGACCGGCTCGAGCTGGCCGACGCGCGCATGGGTGGCGGGCACATGGAGCTGTTTGGTGACATCTTTTCCACCGGCAACGGTGAGTTGCGCGTGATGGACGGTTATGGCCGCATCAACATCACCAATACCACCGGCTACGACCTGGCGGTGGGTCGGCTGGACACCGGCCCTGGCGTGCAGGGCACGATCCGCATCACCGACACCGCGCGTGATTCGAGTGGCCACTACCGTGGCGCGGGCAACACCCCGCTGGTGACTGAGATCACGCGCGAGAACGGCGAGGCCACCACGCGAACCAACACCGGCGCGGGCGGTGCCATGCAGGTGGTGGACACCTCCAGCGACAACTATGGTCGATCAACCAGTTTCCACCCAATGGCAGATCGCCGTTTCAACTGGATCAACGGCCAGACGACCAACTGGGAACGCATCGAAGGCTACGAAACCAAGACCACCTGGGGCGTCGACTGGCTTGCTCGCGACCCTGGCCAAATACCCGTTTTCACTCCTCCGCCAACCTCGACTTACTTACCACGGGTTTCGGGCGACTGGCTCTCCATCGTGGCCACGCAGGGCGCTGACTACGAACTTGTCTACAGCAATGCCACCAGCACTGAAGTCAAGACCAACCTGCCCACCACCAGCTACAAAACCGACTGTTTTTGGGGCGTTTGCCACAGCCGGATGTACGTGTCTACAGAGAAATACAGCTGGTCACAGTACGAGAACTACCACCACAGCCTGAATGCCTCGCAGAGCGTGAAGGTCAACTTCACCGGGCACGACAGCTCGCAAGTGCGTGTGACCACTGACGGCCAGTTGCTGTTCTCGGGCCTGGTTCGCAGCCTGGCCGGAGACATCACGGCCAACGCGGCAGGCGGCATGGCTGTGCTCAACCCCGACGCGCGCCTGCTCGGCAAGGAGATCAACCTCACTTCGTCGACCGGCGCCATCGGCAGCGCGGCAGCACCGGTGCGGCTTGAGCTGTTCAACAACGGCGCGGTAACGGCCAGCGGGCGCGACGGCGTGGCCCTGGCAACCTCGCGGGGTGACCTGCTGATCAACAGCGTGATGGCCGCGCAGGGCGACGTGAACCTGACCGCTGACGGCCACATCCGCACCACTGGCTCCGGCACGTCGGTGACCGGCGAGAACGTCTCGCTCGTCTCGCTCAACGGCGGTATCCACGGCCTCATGGACAGCCTGGCGTTGCAGATCGAAACCATGGGCAACGACGGCACGCTTTCGGCCCGGGCCGTGAGCGACATCCGTCTGCAGGAAGCCACCGGCGACACACGCCTTCAGCAGGTGGCCTCGGTCACGGGCGATGTGCACTTGGCCTCGCCGGGGCGCCTGCTCGACGCCAACACGGTGGAACAGGTAGACAAGAAAACCAGCGACGAACTCCTGGCGCTGTGGAAAGAGATGAGCCTGAATGGCGATGAAGCCAAAGATGCACGCGACCGCAGTCTGGCGACACAGGCTGCACGCCTGAAGCAGGAGTACGAGGCCTATTTCCGTATGCGTAATCTGCACCGGTTGGACGACGGCAGCTACACGGCGGCGGCCTATGATTCCGGCTACGCGTACCACGCCACCACCGTGCAGGCCTCTGTGCTGAAGTCGGTAAATAACTGGACGGATGCCGATGTGGCCCGCTACGAGTCTGAACAGACTGCGGCCTACCACGCGGCCCAAGCACGCTTTGGTGCCGGTGACTATGTGGTCAACTTTGCACCGACGCTGACCGTAGCCGAGACAGTAGCCTTGTCCGAAGGCGCAATCTGGACCGAGGCGCAACTGGCCAACGGGCTGGCCTCAGGCCTGTTCCGGCCGGTGTCGGACACCGACATCCGAGTCGAAGACGCCAACGTCGTCGGTCGCGACGTGACGCTGAACGCGCAGACTGGCATCGGCATGCAGTCGGCCACCCCGGCAGTTATCGCACTGGATGCCAACGGGCTACTGAGTGATGACGACAAGCTCATCCTGCTGACTGCCGAACGCAAGGACATCACGGTGGACGGCCATGGTCAGGTCAGCGTGAGGCAATTCGAAGATCTGGATGTCACGGTCAGTGGCACGCTCAACGCCGACACGGCCAGTGGCAGCGCCCTGCTGGGGTCAGAGGCTGACCTGGCCCTTGGCCAAATCCGTGCCACCGATGAGGTGCGTGTCAAAACTGGCGCGAGTTTGCTGGGCCAGGTCGGCCAGACAAACATCCTGGCCACCAGTGCGGTGCTTGAGGCCGGTCAGGGCTCGTTGGGCAGTGCGGTTACACCGCTCTCGGTGGACTTGGCAACGGGTGGCACGCTCATCGCGCGCGCCGGAACTGATCTGTTTGTCCGTGAAGTCAACGGTGACATGGTGGTCAGCTCCGTGTTCGCCCGAGGCGACATCTCGCTTGATGCGCAGGGCAGCCTTATTGAGGCGGTCGAGGACAACCTGCTTGATGTACGCGGTAACAGCGTCGCGCTGAGCGCAGGCGACACGGTCGGTCAGCCCGATGGCCAGAGGGCGTTCGACGTGCAGGTGGCCAAGAACGGCTTGCTCAGCGCCAGCGCGCCCAATGGCGTCTACCTCAGCAGCACTGGCCAGTCGGGCAGGCTTGGCAACATCACCACACAGGGCGTATTTCAACTGGCTGTCGCCGACGGTGGTATCACGCTGGTCGGCTCTGTGCAGGCTGGTGCGGGGGTATCGCTCACCGCAGCTGATGACATCCTGTTTGATGGCGGCAGAGTGCGATCCGATGACGCAGTGATGCTGGTTGGGGGCACGGATGGTAGTGGCGGCGTCAAAGGCGATGGCAACGGTGTGGCAGATGTGGAGGCGGGTGGTCCTGTAACGGTGGTGGCAACTGACGACATCGGTGGTGAACATCCGCTGCAGATGGAGGTTGCTGAGGTGCTGACGCTGCGTGCCACCAACGTCCACGCCGATGTGTCACAGCCTAGCACCACCAACCCGCTGGCAGTGACCGTTACAGGCCCCATCGGGGACACGGCTCACCATGTGAACCTGCGCTTGACACCTTCAGGACCTGTGGTCTTTCCGGCCCTGGTTTTGCACAATGGCATGATCCGCTCCAGCGGTTTTGACCTGTCGGTGGAACTCGGCTACCTGGGCGGCGCCGTGACCTTTGTGACACCCAACTTTGCAGCTCGCATCGATCACCTTGTGCGGTCAATGACGCCGGGCCTGGATGTTCGGGCGTTCACGCTCGACAACGATTTCAGTCTGACGATGAACGCGGGAAGTGTGCGGTTGAGCGACTTCATCATCAACCAGAACCTCATGCGCAACATCGTCGGAGCGCCATACGGCGTGGCTGATGTTCTGAGCCAGCAGAGCCTGCAGACCGTGCAGCGCCAAGTGCCCAATTTGGGTGGACTTGTTGAGCCTGTGGCACTGCCCAAAGCCGCGCCACCTCTGGTGGAAATTGAAGAACTATCGTTGGCTGATTGGCCCGACAACACGCAACCGAAGGCCCCTCAATGATGACACCGACCCTGACCCCGACGCCAAAGGCAAGGCACCTGCAGAAACTGGCTCTGTCCGCGTTGATCGCTTCAACCTCTATAAGTGCCGCCTGGGCGGCTGATGCGACCGACGCTGCCGCTGTGCTCAAGCTGGAACGTGACCAGATTGAGCGTGCACTTCAGGAGCGACGGCTACAGCAGGGTGCGGTCACGCCCCAGATTGACGTGTTGCCAGCGCCAGCCCAGCCAGTTGCCAGCCAGGTGGCGAACATCTTCCTCAAGCGTTTTGAGGTGGGTGTGTCGGAGATACTTACCGCCGAGGAGATCCGTGCCTTGCTCCAGCCTTATGAGGGGCGCATGGTCAGTCTGAGTGAACTGTTTGATGCGGTCGACGGCATCAACGCTCTGTACGTCGCCATGCGCATGCCGACAGCGCGCGCTTTTCTGGCACCTCAGGAGATCAAGGATGGGGTGGTTCTGGTGCAACTGGTGGAGGCGCGCGTCGGTGCGATCACTCTGACTGGCCAGCAGCGTTTGAAATCCGCGTTCGTCAACGAACGGCTGGCGCTGAAGGGGGGTGACCTGATGTCGGTGCCAGGGCTGGAGCAGGATCTGATCCGCTTCAATCGGCTGCACGGAACCCAGTTGCGCGCCAGCGTGAAGCCAGGCGCTGACTTCGGCACAACCGACGTGCTGCTGACTGCGGTCGAGCCGCCGCAGTTTCAGAACAGTTTGTTTGTGGACAACGCGGGTCGGTACACGGTAGGCGAACAGCGCCTTGGCGTGATGTCGCGTGTCAACGGTCTGCTGGGCCTGGATGACGAGCTTGCCTTGTCAGCGACTGGCGCCAGTGGCAGCGAAAGTTATTACCTTGGTTACGCCTGGCCTCTCAATGCGCGCGACCTGATGGCTGACGTGAGCCTGAGCAAGGGAAGTATTGACGTGGTGGAGGGCGCCTTTGTCCCGTTGGACATTTCTGGCGCATCCCAGGAAATCAGTGTCGGGCTGAGTCAGCCCCTGCTGGTTGACAGCGAGCGCCTGTGGAAGGTTTACGGACGACTGGCGAACAAAAAGTCGACGAGCTACTTTGGTGGGGCGGCTCAGCAGGATGTGACAGTGAATGTATTGACACTTGGGGTTTCCGGGCTGCAACAGAGCCAGGAAGGCGCATGGTCACTGGATGTGAACCTCAACCATGGCAGTCAGAACACCGCTGGTCAAGGTGACTTTTTGGTCTTGCGCGCCAATGGTGTCTGGTTGCGCAACATCGGAAACCGTAACCAGGTGGTGATCCGTGGCGGACTGCAGTATTCCGGTGAAGACTTGTTGCCATCGTCCGAGCAGTTTCAGTTGGGGGGCAGCAACAGCGTCAGAGGGTATTCGGAAGGGCTGCTGTCTGGACGTGAGGGATATCTGCTGAGCGCCGAATTCCGGCATGACATCGCGTTGCCCGCCAGCTTTGCAGCAAGCGCGTCCGGTGCAACTCGCGCCTCGGTTCTGGCTTTTCTTGACCATGGCGGGGCGTTTCCGTTTCGACCTGTAGGGCAGGAGCAGACCACCAGTGATGACTATCTCACCAGCGTGGGGGCGGGCCTGCAATTGGATTGGGGATCTCGCGCAACCCTTCGCCTGGTTTTGGGCTTCCCGCAGACCACCAACAGCAACGAAATCAAACGCCAAAATCCTCGTTTGCATGCTGCATTCACGGTCAACTGGCCGTGAACTGGGTGAGCGGTCAGGGCTGCGTTGCACCGCACCGGTTTCGATTTGAGTGAACTTTCACCACAGACGCTCCCGGATTTTTGCAGCACATTTTCGTTGGACAATCCAAAGTCTTGTTGACTTATCGGGTGTGCCATGACCTCTGCTGCTTCCCCCCAACTGGCCGGCCATCTGCTGGTGCAATGCCTGATCAACCAAGGCGTGACCCATGCCTTTGGTGTGCCCGGCGAGAGTTTTCTGGCTGTGCTGGACGGCTTTCACCACTTCCGTGACCAGATCCAGTTTGTTGTCAACCGCCAGGAGGGCGGCGCGGCTTTCATGGCCGAGGCGGTGGGCAAGCTCACGCGCCGCCCGGGGGTGTGTTTTGTCA
The DNA here is from genome assembly GCA_002083775.1 of Rhodoferax ferrireducens. Lineage (GTDB taxonomy): Bacteria > Pseudomonadota > Gammaproteobacteria > Burkholderiales > Burkholderiaceae_C > Rhodoferax > Rhodoferax ferrireducens_A. The sequence goes on from MTEI01000001.1 coordinate 562,247, forward strand.
CCCGTGGGCCGGGTGCCACCAATGCGTCGATTGGTGTGCACACCGCGTTTCAGGACAGCACACCCATGGTGTTGTTTGTCGGTGATGTGGCCAGCGACACGCGCGACCGTGAGGCGTTTCAAGAGGTCAATTACCTGAGCTTCTTTGGCCCCAGCACGCAAGGCATGGCCAAACGTGTGGAGCGTATTGATGATGCGGCGCGCATCCCCGAGTACGTGGCGCGCGCCTTTGCCACCGCCCTGAACGGGCGACCCGGTCCGGTGGTGCTGGTGCTGCCCGAAGACATGCTGACGCGGCGACTGCCTGCTCAAGCGCAGCCAAGCGTTTTGCCCAAGGTGGTGCAAGTTGAGAGTGAAATTGGCCTCAAGCCCTTATATCAATTTGGTGAGATGCTATCGAAAGCGAATCGTCCGCTTGTGCTGGCAGGTGGCAGCGGCTGGTCGCCTCAAGGGGCGCAAGACCTGCAGCGCTTTGCCGAGCACTGGCATCTTCCGGTGGCCAATGCGTTCCGGTTCCAAGACAGCTTTGACAACCACCACCCGTTGTACGCGGGCGATGTGGGCCTGGGCATCAACCCGGCGCTGGCGCGGCGTGTGCAGGAGGCTGACCTGATTCTGGCCATCGGCCCGCGCCTGGGTGAGTGCACCACCGCCAGCTACACGCTGCTGCAGGCGCCACGCTCCCGGCAGATACTGGTGCACATTCACCCGGGTGCCGAGGAACTCAACCGCGTCTACCAGGCTGACCTGGCCATCCAGGCCAGCGTCAACAGTGCTGCCGCGGCACTGGCGGCGTTGCCGCCGCCTGCGAACTTGCCGTGGACAGATTGGGCCAGCGCCGGCCAGGCCGACTACCTGGCCAACCTGCAGCCCAGCGTGATGACCGACTTGCCGTTGGATACCGATGGCGGCGTGGTGAACATGCCGCACATCATCGCCACGCTGCAGCGTCACCTGCCAGCAGATGCGGTGCTGACCAACGGCGCGGGCAACTTCGCCAGCTGGCTGCACCGCTTTTACCGCTACCACGGTCTGGCCAAAGGTTTCAAAACCCAGCTGGCACCCACCAACGGTGCCATGGGCTACGGCGTGCCAGCGGGCATTGCGGCCGCCATCACCACCGGGCGCACGGTGTTCACCATCACCGGCGATGGCGATTTTTTGATGAACGGCCAGGAGCTGGCCACCGCCGTGCAACATGGTGCCAAAACCATCATCCTGCTGCTCAACAACGGCATGTTTGGCACCATCCGCATGCACCAGGAGCGTGAGTACCCGCAGCGTGTGTCGGGCACACCGCTGCGCAACCCTGATTTCGCCGCGCTGGCGCAGGCTTATGGCTACGTGGGCGTGCGCATCAACCGCACCGACGCGTTCGAGCCCGAGTTGCTGGCCGCGCTGGCGCGTGAGCAGGGCACCCTGATCGAACTGATGCTGGAGCCCGAAGCCATCAGCACCCGTGGCAGCCTGAGCGACATCACCCGCGCGGCGCTGGCACGCCAGCTGGGGCAAGACTGATTTTCAACCGGTGTGGCCGGTCAGCGACAACGCCCGCCACCGGCAGGCAAGGTGCGATACTTGCCGCCATGCGCCAGATCCTTCGCTCCGTTCGCGCTTTTCAGCACGTCGAACCCATCTCCATCGGTACCCAACTGCACCGCCACCTGCGCGGTGCCATCATCCGAGGGGAGCTGCGCCCTGGGCAGGCGTTGTCAGAGTCTGAAATTGCCAAACAATATTCAACCAGTCGCCAGCCGGTGCGCGAGGCTTTCATCAAGCTGGCCGAGGAGCGGTTGGTGGCCATCCTGCCGCAGCGCGGCACCTTCGTGGTGAAAATTTCGGTGGCCGACGTGCTGGACGCCCGCTTTGTGCGCGAAGCCATTGAAGTGGCTGTGGTTCAGGAAGCGGCTGCGTCTGCCACGCCCAGTGCCGTCAAAGATTTGCGCGACTTGATCGAGCAGCAAAAAGCCGTGGTTCATGGGCGCAACGAAGATTTTCTGGCGCTTGACGAAGAATTTCACCGCACCATTGCGCTATCTGTGCGCCGCGCGCATGCCTGGCGGGTGATTGAAGGCATCAAGGCGCAGATGGACCGTATCCGTTACCTGAGCCTGGACGACGCCACGCCGTTGTCGGTGATCATCGAGCAGCACAGCCGCATCGTGGACGGCATTGAAGCGCGTGACCCGGTGGCTGCTGCAGCGGCCACACGCGCCCATCTGCGCGAGATCATCGTCTCGCTGCCCGACATTGCGGCGCATTTTCCGGACTTGTTCGAGCCCACCTGACGCGCTCACCAGTTGCACAAGGTGCCATCTTCCAGGCGCGCCACCGGCAGGTAAGCGGGTTCATACGGGTACTTCTTGGCCAGCGCTTCGTCGATCTCCACCCCCAGCCCCGGCTTGTCGCCCGGATGCATGTAACCGTCCTTGAAGCGCCAGCCGCACTGAAATACCTCCATGGTCTGTTCGTGGTAACCCATGTACTCCTGCATCCCGAAATTGGGTGCCCACAGGTCAAAGTGCAGGGCCGCGCCCATGCACACGGGTGACAGATCAGACGGCCCGTGGCTGCCGGTGCGCACCTGGTACATCGCGGCAAAATCCGCCACCCGTCGCATGTGGGTGATGCCGCCCGAGTGGGTGATGGTCATGCGGATGTAGTCGATCAATTGCTCTTCAATGAGTTGTTTGCAGTCCCAGATGCTGTTGAACACCTCGCCCACGGCAATCGGGGTAACGGTGTGCTGGCGGATCAGACGAAAAGACTCCTGGTTCTCGGCCGGTGTCGGGTCTTCCAGCCAGAACAGGCGGTAGTCTTCAACCGATTTGCCGAGCCGGGCGGCTTCTATCGGCATCAGGCGGTGGTGGGCGTCATGCAGCAAATGCACGTCGAAGCCAAATTTGTTGCGAATGGCATCGAACAAACTTGGCACGAAATTGAGGTATTTTTCGGTGGACCACACCTGTTCCTCTGGCCAGCCTTTGGTGGCGGGCTCGTACGCGCCGCCCTTGGACACCCCGTAGGTGGACTGCATGCCCGGTATGCCGCACTGGGCGCGGATAGCCTTGAAGCCTTTGTCCTGGTATTTGGCGAACGCATCCAGCGTTTCAGGAATATCGCGCCCGGTGGCGTGGCCGTACACCATCACATGCTCGCGCGAGGCACCGCCCAACAGTTGGTACACCGGCATGTTGGCCAGTTTGCCCTTGATGTCCCACAAGGCCATGTCCACCGCGCCGATGGCCGACATGGTGACCGGGCCGCGGCGCCAGTAGGCACCTTTGTAGAGGTATTGCCAGATGTCTTCGATCTTTTGCGGGTCGCGGCCCATCAGCAGCGGGCAGACGTGGTCTTGCAAGTAAGACGCCACCGCCAGTTCGCGCCCGTTCAGGGTGCCATCACCCAGGCCGGTCACGCCGTCGTCCGTAGTGATTTTGAGGGTCACGAAGTTGCGCCCTGGGCAGCACACGATCACTTTTGCATCAATAATTTTCATCGACAACTCCTGTTCATATCCGTCTTGGCCGCTCGGCCTGCCTTGTCCTTCACACCATGACGCCAGTCAAAAAACCGCCGAAACAACCTCCGCTTTGTGTGAACTTTTCAGTCTGGATACACAAATTGATTGCAGTTTCTTAAAAAGAATACTACCATACAAGTGCTTTTGAGAGTACCTCAAGGCGTGATGTTTTGAATAACCCCATCGATCAAGGAAGCAAGCATGAAAAAGATCAAACTGTTGTCGTTGGCCCTGGCTAACGTGCTGTTGGCGGCTACGGCCTATGCCGCAGATTTCAACCTGAACGTCAACTCGTCCCTGACCATCGATGACCCGATGTTTAAAGGCCTGCAACAGTTCAAGGATGGTGTCGAGAAGAACTCGGGTGGCAAGATTTCCGTCAAGCTGTTCCCAAGCTCCCAACTGGGTTCCGATGAAGACGTGCTGGAGCAGGCTCGCTCGGGCGCTGGCGTGGCGGTGCTGGTGGACGGTGGTCGGCTGGCACCGTTTGTTAAAGAGTTTGGTATTTTGGGCGCGCCCTACCTGGCGAGCGGATTCACCGAGATGCGCAAGGTGGTGACTTCACCGATGATGGAAGAGTGGAACCAGAAGCTGCGTGCCGCCAGCGGCCACCAGGTGCTGTCGTTCAACTGGTACCAGGGCGACCGCCAGTTGTTGACGATGAAGCCGGTCAGCAAACCGGCTGATCTGGCGGGTGTGCGCATGCGCACGCCGGGTGCCCCGGTCTGGCTGGAAACCGTGCGTGCACTCGGTGCCACGCCCACCCCCATGCCTTGGGCCGAGGTGTATTCCGCCCTGCAGATGAAAGCCATTGATGCAGCCGAAGCCCAGGCGCCAGCCACCTATGGCCAGCGTTTGTATGAGGTGGTCAAGTACATCACCAAAACCGGGCACATCAGCCTGATCACTGGTTTGGTCGGCTCCAAGGTCTGGTTCGATAAGCTGCCGCCGGATCTGCAAAAGGTGGTGCGAGACGAAGCCCTCAAGGCGGGTGACACTGCATCGAAAGCCACCATTGACTCGATTGGCAACTTTGAGAAGCTGATGCGCGAAAAAGGCGTGCAGATTGTGGACATCGATATCAAGCCCTTTGTGACATCCACCAGTGTCGTTTACGAAAAGCTGGGTTACACCGATCTGCGCAAGCAGGTGAATGTGGTGCTGGCCAAATAAAGGCGTTTCATGGCCCATTTATTCTTCAAGCTGGAGGAACGTCTGGCCATGACGTTCTTTGCGGCCACGTCCGTGTTTGTCCTGATCGGGGCGGTCACCCGCACGGCGGGTTTCCCCGTGATCTGGGCGGTGGATTTGGCCCAGCTCAGTTTTGCCTGGGCCTGCGTGTTGGGTGCCGACTTGGCGCTCAAGAAAAATACGCACATCGAGATCGACATCGTCATCCGGAAGTTCCCCCGCCAGGTGCGCAAGGCGCTGGCGGTGGTGTGGCTGGTGGCAATTGTTTTCTTTTTGTGCTTTCTGGTCTGGTACGGCACCAAACTCACGCTGCAAAACATGGAGCGGGTGTTGGGTGATGTCGGTATCAGCTACAGCTGGGTCACCGGTTGCATTCCGGTGGGGGCGTTGCTGATGCTGCTGACCGCGGTCACGCGGCTGTGGCGTGGGTTAACCGGGCGCGAGGTTCTTTCGCTTGAAGGTCACGACGGGACGGTGATATGAGTGGCTATCTGACGCTCCTTTTTCTGATGTTGATGTTTTTGGGCATGCCGGTGGCGTTTGCCATTGGTATCTCGGCCGTCATGTTTTACATCTTTGGACCGGTTCCGCCAGAGATTGCCATCCAGAAGATCACCACTGCCACCCAGTCGTTCCCGCTGCTGGCGGTTCCGCTGTTTGTGTTTGCCGGGCATCTGATGAACGCCTCAGGCATCACCAGTCGGCTGATTTCCTTGTCCACCGTGCTCACAGGCTGGATGCGCGGCGGCCTGGCGCAGGTGGCCATCATGCTTAGCGCCTTGATGGGCGGTGTGTCTGGCTCGGCCGTGGCAGACGCCGCCATGGAAGCCCGCATTCTTGGCCCGGACATGATCAAGCGCGGCTACACCCGAGGTTACACCAGCGCGGTGATCGCGGTCGGTTCGCTGATCACCGCCACCATTCCGCCGAGCATCGGGCTGATTCTGTACGGCTTCATGGGCAATGTGTCGATCGGGCGGCTGTTTGTCGGCGGCATTGTCCCCGGCGTGATGATGACAATTGTGCTGATGGGTGTGGCCTACATCGTCGCCCGCAAACGCGGTTACACCGCCGAGTTGAAGGAAATTCCGTCATTCAAAGAGATCGCCGTGCGCGCCTGGGAATGCAAATGGGCGCTGATGTTCCCGGTTTTGCTGATCGTCGGCATCCGATACGGCATCTTCACACCGTCTGAGGCGGGTGCCTTTGCCGTGGCTTACGCGATTTTTGTCGGCATTGTGGTTTACCGTGAACTGTCATTGGAAGCCCTGCTGGACGCGCTGCGCCACAGCGTCTCTGACATTGGCATGATCATGCTGATCATCATGTTTTCGTCCATGATTGGCTACATGATCACGCTCGAAGGCGTGCCACAGGAAGCTGCGTCGTTTCTGGTGGGTATCACCGAGAATCGGATCGCACTGATGCTGCTGCTGATCACGTTCATTCTTGTCCTTGGCATGTTCCTGGAATCGACTGTGATTGTCCTGTTGCTCACGCCCATCCTGATGCCGATCATCCAACGGGTGGGCATTGACCCAGTGCACTTCGGCCTGGTGATGATGACGTGTGTGACGCTCGGTGGCATGACACCACCGGTGGGTGTGGCAATGTTCACCGTCTGCGGTATTTTGAAATGCCCGATGGATGAATACATCAAGGAAGCTCTGCCGCTGCTGGCAGCTGTCATCGCCCTGGTGATGTTGATGATCGTCTGGCCGACCAGTGTGCTGTTTCTGCCGAACCTGGTGTTTGGGGCAGGTTAAGCGAGTCGCCCCATAAAAAAAGCCAGCTTCTCAGCTGGCTTTTTGTTGTCTGCCTGAAAGAGCTTACTTGGCCATGTCCACGCCGTAGAAGGTGTGGCGACCAAACGGGCTCAGTTTGAAGTCAATGACTTCCTTACGCACTGGCTTGATCTGCACAGCGTGGGCGATGGTGAACCAGGGCGCTTGTTCCTTGAAAATCACCTGGGCTTTTTCATACAGCTTGGCACGTTCGGCTGGGTTGGACACCACCTTGGCCTTTAGCACCAGGTCGTCAAACGGCTTGTAGCAGAACTTGGCCACATTGCTGCCGCCCGATTTGGCGGAGTCGCAACCCAGCAGGGTGTGCAGGAAGTTGTCCGGGTCACCGTTGTCACCGGTCCAGCCCAACATGCCCATCTGATGTTCGCCAGCTTGCATGCGTTTGCGGTACTCACCCCACTCAAAGCTCTTGATTTCGGCCTTGATGCCTACCTTGGCCAGGTCCGCCTGCATCAGCTCGGCAATGCGTTTGGCATTCGGGTTGTAGGGGCGTTGTACCGGCATGGCCCAGATGTCGGTCGTGAAGCCGTCTTTCAGGCCTGCTTCAGCCAGCAGTTTCTTGGCGGCATCGGGGTTGAAGGCGTCGTCTTTGATCGACTTGTTGTAAGACCACTGGGTCGGTGGAATCGGGTTGGTGGCGGGAATGCCAGTGCCCAGATAGACTGCGTCCACAATGGCTTTTTTGTCGATGGCCATGTTCACGGCCTTGCGCACGCGCACATCGTCAAACGGCTTCTTGGTGGTGTTGTAGGCCAAGTAACCCACGTTCAGGCCGGGTTGCTCCAGGACATTGACGTTGGGATCCTTGCGGATGGCGGGTAGATCAGCCGGATTGGGGTAGGGCATGACATGGCATTCACCTTTTTGCAGCTTGGCCCAACGTACCGACGCGTCGGGCGTGATGGAGAAGATCAGGTCATCAATCTTGGCCTTGCCAGCCCAGTGTTGCGGGAAGGCCTTATAGCGGATAATGGCGTCTTTCTGGTACTGCACCAGCATGAAGGGGCCGGTGCCGACGGGCTCCTGGTCAATCTTCTCAGGAGTGCCCGCTTTCAGCATGGCAATGGCGTATTCCTTGGATTGCACACCGGCAAACTGCATCGCCAGATTGGAAAGGAACGGCGCTTCTGGCGCGTTCAGCGTGACCTTGACGGTGTACTCGTCCACCTTGTCCACAGACTTCAACAACTTGGGCATGCCCATGTCACCAAAGTAGGCGTGGTTGGAACTGGTGACCTTGAAGTAGGGGTCGTTTTCTTTCCATTGGCGCTCAAACATGAACAACACGTCATCGGCGTTGAAATCGCGCGTCGGCTTGAAGTTCTTGTTGGACTGCCATTTCACGCCCTTGCGCAGGTGAAAGGTGTATTCGGTACCGTCCTTGGAGACATCCCACTTTTCCGCCAGCCCAGGCACCACCTTGGTGCCGCCGCGCTCGAAGTCGACGATGTTGTCGTAAATCTGTTCGCTGGCGTCAAATGATGTGCCGGTGGTGTTGATGCTGGGCGCAAAGTTTTCCGGGCTGCCTTCCGAACAGTACACCAGCGTCTTGGCCGACACCGGCGACAAGGCCAGCAACGCGGGCAAGGCCAGCACGCACAAAGCCGTGCGTTTCAACGGAAATTTGGAAATCATCATCTTGTGGACTCCTGACAGGTTAATGCTGCGCTGCAGCGGGTTGAATAAATTGTTCGGCCAGATGGCAGGCCACTTGCCTGCCCGCCAGCTCTCTCAAGACGGGGCGCTCAGACTGGCATTGTGCAACGACATGCGGGCAGCGGGTGGAAAACACACAGCCGCTGGGTGGATTCAAAGGCGAGGGCAGTTCGCCTTTGAGCACGATGCGCTGTCTGGACACCCCGGAGCCCGCAATACCCGGCGTCGACGCCAGCAAGGCCTGGGTGTAAGGATGCAAGGGCTGCGCAAAGATGGTGGTCTTTTCGCCTTGCTCCATGGTATGGCCCAAATACATCACCAACAGATCGTCGGCAATGTGGCGCACCACGCCCAGATCGTGCGAGATAAAGAGATATGCCAGACCCAGTTCGCGCTGCAGGTCGGCCAGCAGATTCAGCACCTGTGCCTGAATCGACACATCCAGCGCCGACACGGGCTCATCAGCCACGATCAGCGCTGGTTTGAGCATGAGGGCGCGCGCAATGGCGATGCGCTGGCGCTGCCCGCCAGAAAACATGTGCGGGTAGCGGTCGTAATGCTCTGGCCGCAAGCCCACCAGCGCCAGCATGGCGCGCGCTGCTTCAGCACGCTGGACTGCATCCAGGTCGGTGTTGATTTCTAGTGGGGCTTCGAGGATGGCGCCAATTTTCTTGCGCGGGTTCAGCGAGCCATAGGGGTTCTGGAACACCAGTTGCACCGTGCGCCGCAGGGCGTGGCGTTGCGGTGGTGTGGCGGTGGTGACCTCGATGGCGCCGAGTTTGAGTTGCCCCGCGGTGGGCGTCTCGATCAGTGACACCATGCGCGCCAGGGTCGATTTGCCACAGCCGGATTCGCCCACCACGGCCAGCGTTTTGCCCGCACGCACTGAAAACGACACACCGCTTACCGCCTGCAGGTTGTCGGCCGCGCGAAACGCGCCATGGCTGATCTTGTACACCTGCTTCAGGTTTTGCGCTACCACCACGGGCTGGGCAGCGGTGGTTGGTTTGGCCGCAGTAGGGCTTGAAGTTGAGGGGCTCATGCCGCCACCTCCAGTTTGACTGGCTCTGTCGCCAGTGGGGTATGGCAGCGCACCATGCCGCTTTGCCAGTCGCGCAGGGCAGGGCGTTCGGCCCGGCAGCGCTGGTTGGCGTAGGCGCAGCGGGGCTCGAACAGGCAGCCAGAGGGCCGGTCATACAGGCCGGGCACCATGCCGGGGATGGTTGCCAAGCGCGTGGCGCCATCGCTGCGCTCGGGCATGGCGGCCAGCAACGCATCGGTGTAAGGATGTTGCGGGGACTCAAAAATAGCCTGGGCGCTGCGCTCTTCCATGATTTGCCCGGCGTACATCACCGCCACGCGTTGCGCCATTTCGGACACCACGCCCATGTTGTGGGTGATCAGCACCAGCGCCATGTTGCGGTCTTTCTGCAGCGTGCGCAGCAGGTCCAGAATTTGCGCCTGAATGGTTACATCCAGCGCCGTGGTTGGCTCGTCTGCTATTAAAAGCTTGGGGTTGCAGGCGATCGCCATGGCGATCATCACGCGTTGGCTCATGCCGCCAGAGAGCTGGTGCGGAAAGATGCCCAGGCGGCTCTCAGGGGCTGGAATACCCACTTGCTCCAGCAACTCAATGGAGCGCTTGCGGGCAGCTGCCTTGTCCATGCCCATATGCAGGCGCAGCGTTTCAGCCATTTGAAAACCGACTGTAAAACACGGATTCAGGCTGGTGGTGGGGTCCTGAAAAATCATCGCCATGTCTTTGCCCGTGACACTGCGACGCTGGCGCTCGGACATGTTGAGCAGATCATGCCCGTCAAAACGCAACTTGTCGGCGCTGATCTGGCCGGGGTAGGCCACCAGGCCCATCAATGCCATCATCGTCACGCTTTTGCCGGAGCCGGATTCACCGACGATACCCAGCACGTCGCCAGCTTCCAGTGACAGGCTCACACCGTCCACCGCATGCATCACCGCGGTTTTGGACGGAAACCGCACCGACAGGTTGTCTATTTCAAGAAGTGCCATTCAATAAAACTCTTTCAGCGCTTGCATCAACGTTTCAGTTTGGGGTCAAACGCATCGCGCAGGCCGTCACCCAGCAGGTTGAAGGCCAGCACCGTGATCAAAATGGCCAGCCCGGGGAAGGTCACCACCCACCAGGCGCGCAGCACAAATTCACGCGCGTCAGCCAGCATGGTGCCCCATTCGGGTGAGGGCGGTTGCGCGCCCAGACCCAGAAAGCCCAGCGCCGCGGCATCCAGAATGGCTGCCGAAATACCCAAGGAGGCCTGCACGATCAGCGGTGCCGTGCAGTTGGGCAGCACCTCGGAAAACATCAGCCGCAAGTGGCCGGCGCCGTTCATGCGGGCGGCGGTCACGTAGTCCCGGCTCATCTCGGAGATGACCGCCGCGCGGGTGATGCGCACGTAATGCGGCAGCACCACAATGGCCACCGCCAGCATCGCATTCATGAGCCCAGGGCCCAAAATAGCCACGATCACAATGGCCAGCAGCAGGCTGGGTAGGGTCAGGATGATATCCATCAGGCGCATCACGGCAATTTCGAAAATACCCCGGAAGTAACCCGCGGTCAGCCCCAGTACCGTGCCAAAGACGACAGACAGTGCCACCACCGCCAGACCAATGGTCAGGGAAAGGCGGGCCCCATGGATCAGGCGCGACAGGATGTCGCGGCCAATAGCATCGGTGCCCAGCCAGTGGGCAGCCGAGCCACCTTCCTGCCAGGCAGGTGGCACCAAAAACACGCTGGAGTCTGTGGCATCGGGCGCATAAGGGGCAATCCAGGGTGCCAGCGCTGCCATCAGCAGCACCGCCACCACAATCACCAACCCGGCAACGGCGCCCTTGTTGGTTGAAAAATAGTCCCAGAACTCGCGCAGTGGGCGTTGGGGGGTATGGGAAATGGGTTCGGCCAATGTCGTCATGGTCAGTGTCTGCCTCAATGCCGGATCCGGGGGTTGATGATGCCGTAGGTCACATCCACCAACAAGTTGACCATCATCACCATGCCACCCAGCAACAACATGCCGCCTTGCAGCACCGGGTAGTCACGTCGGCCAATGGCTTCAATCATCCACTTGCCCACGCCAGGCCAGGAAAAAATGGTTTCGGTCAGGATGGCACCTGTGAACAACACGCCCACCTGCAGACCAATCACGGTGATCACCGGGATCAACGCATTGCGCAGCGCATGCAGGCCCACCACGCGCAGGTTTGATAAACCTTTGGCGCGCGCCGTGCGGATGTAGTCCTCACCCAGCACTTCGAGCATGGCCGATCGGGTCATGCGCGCAATCACCGCCAGCGGGTTGGTGCCCAGCACAATCATGGGCAGGATCAAATGGGTGACGGCCGACCAGAAAGCACCCCGGTCGCCGGCCAGCCAGGTGTCGATCAGCAAAAAGCCGGTCACAGGCTCAATGAAATACTGCACCGAGATGCGACCGGATACGGGCGTCAAGTCCAGCTGCACCGAAAACAGCAGGATCAGCAGCAGGCCCCACCAGAAAATGGGCATCGAATAACCGGTGAGCGAGACCCCCATGACCCCATGGTCCAGGAAGGTGTTGCGTTTGACCGCCGCCACAATGCCCGCCGGGATGCCAATGATCAGCGCAAACAGCATGGCGCTGACGGCCAGCTCGATCGTGGCCGGGAACAGTGCCAGGAACTCGTCCATGACTGGGGCGTGGGTGATGATGGAGGTCCCCAAGTCGCCCTGCAGCACCTTGCCAATGTAGATGCCGTATTGCACCATCACGGGGCGGTCCAGCCCATAGGCCTTCAGCAGCTCGGCGTGGCGGGCAGGGTCAATACCACGCTCACCGGCCAGGGTTTCAATCGGGTCACCGGGTACCATCCGGATCAGGAAGAACGCCACTAGGGTCATGCCGATGAAGGTCGGAATGATCAGGCTCAGGCGGGTAAGCAGAAAACGCAGCATCGACGACTAGTAATTTTTGATTAATCCAAGATCATGCCACAAAGAAAAAGCCGACTTGTCGTCGGCTTCCTGTAGGCCGCAGGCGCGGATTACTTCAGGTGTTTGCCAATCAGGCCAGCCATTTCGAACATGGTGACTTGGGCCTTGCCAAACACTTCCTTGAGCTTGGCATCCGCATTGACCAGGCGCTTGTTGACGGCGTCTTGCAGTTTGTGCTTCTTGATATAGACCCACATCTGCTTGACCACTTCGGTGCGCGGGATCGGCTTGCCACCCACGATGGCTGCCAGAGCGGTGCTGGGGGTCAGTGCCTTCATGAAGGCAGCGTTGACAGTGCGCTTGGTGGCAGGGGCTTTCTTGGCGGCAGTCTTTTTGGCAGCGGCCTTGGGGGCGGGTGCTGCAGCCTTGGCAGCCGCTTTTTTGGCAGGAGCGGCTTTGGCGGGTGCAGCCTTGGCAGGAGCGGCTTTTGCAGGCGCAGCTTTCACAGCTTTAGCGGGTGCTGCCTTGGCAGGAGCCACTTTTTTGGCTGGCGCCTCGGCTTTGGCTGCTACGGCCTTTTTGGCGGGTGCGGCTTTGGTGGCTGGAGCAGTTGTTTTCGCTGGCGCTTTTTTTGCAGTTGCCATGGTGTGTTGTCCTATTGGAAGTTGATCAATGGCCAGCAAGAACAGCTCCTCTGCTGGGTGTGCCGGATGCTACTGGAGAAAAACCGCTTTTCCTAGGGGAAAAACGATAAATCAGCCCTGTTTTGTCGTTTTTGTGACAGCCTGGGCTGGAACTACAATTTTTTTCATTTTCGAGGGCCTTCCAAATGACCATTCCCCTGGCAACCTGCGATTTGTGTGACGCGCACAAACACGATGCGCCCGAGCTGTTTCGGGTGCTGCCACCGGTGTTTCGCGACTATGGTGCACGCCGCGCTTTTTGCGGTCCGGTCACCACCCTCAAGTGTTTTGAAGACAACTCGTTGGTGAAGGCGGCGGTAGACAGCTGCGGCACCCTCGATACGCCGCAGGGCCGCGTGGGCAAAGTGCTGGTGGTGGATGGTGCTGGTTCCTTGCGCCGCGCCTTGCTGGGCGGTAACCTGGGGGCAGCAGCGGTGCGCAACGGCTGGGCTGGCGTGGTGATTGACGGGTGCGTGCGTGACGTGGCTGAGCTGGCAACGATGGATGTGGGCATTCGCGCCCTGGCCTCGGTACCCATGCCCACCGAGAAGCAGAACCAGGGCCTCAAAGACGTGGCCATCCAAATTCAGGGCGTGTGGGTGAACCCCGGCGACTGGCTGTATGCCGATGCCGACGGCATGGTGGTGAGCGCCCGGCCCTTGGGCTGAGTTCGCTCAGTCCCGCCGTTATGGGAGAGGCGCGGGGATAGGCCTGCCAGCGCGTGAGGGCAGGGTGGCCAGCACCACCCCAGCCAGACACAGCGCAAACGCCAGGACCTGAAACCCGCTCAGGCGCTCACCCAGCACCAGCACACCCACAGCGGCGGCCGAGATTGGCAGCATCACCGTGAACACACCCGCTTGGGCGGCGGGCACGGTTTTCAGCCCGGTCATCCACAACCACACCGTCCACACGCTGGCGGCCAGCGCGTAAAACACCAGCAGCAGCCACATCGGCATGGGCACACTCGCAAAGTCAAACGACCAGGCGGCCACCAGCCCCAGCGGGGTCATCAGCGCAAAGCCCCACAGGTTGATCAGCGCGGTGATGCGTTTGGGGGAGACGCTGCCAGTGAGCTTCTTGCCGATCACCGCGTAAGCGGCTTCACACACCACCGCGCCAAACACCAGCAGATTGCCAAGCCACGAGGTTTTAGATGCCAAATCGGCCTCTAACCCTTGTCCAGGATGGGCAAGCAGCTCTGATTTAGAGAGTGAAAACAAGCCGATACCCAGCGCTGCCAGTGCAATCGCCAGCGCCACACGGCGGGTGATGCGCTCGCGCAGGAAGACCCAGCTTAGCAGTGCCACCATCGCCGGAATGCCCGCCATGATCACCCCGGCCGACACGGCAGTCGTCATGCTCACCCCAAACAACATGCAGATGGTGAACAAAAAATTGCCCAGAAACGACTCCAGAAAAATCAGGCCGCGCGTGCTGCGGCTCATGGGGGGTTCGTTGGCGGGCTTGATCAGCCAATGCGGCATGGCCAAGACACCGATGCCAAAGCGCAGCCAGGCCAGCAAAAACACCGGCATCGCCGCCACCAGCGGCTTGCTCAAGCCGACATAACTGCCCACCAGCGCCATGCTCAAGGCTAAAAAGAGGTAGGCCAGCCACAAGGGTGGGGCGGCGGGTTTCAAAGTCATCAGTGAGTGGATGGTTGGGCGGCGGTTGAATTGGCACCAGAGCGTTGCGTTAAAACAGGGAAACTCCGGGGCCAGCAGCCGGGATTATCCGTGCTTGTTTTTCTGAGGAGCCTCGCATGTCCGTCGGTTCATTTGCCTATGCCAGCAACAGCAACCGTTTCTTGGCCGCGCCGGAACTGGCGACGCAGCCGTTTGCCGTGGTGGGTGTGCCGTTTGACGGCGCGGTGACGAATCGGCCCGGCGCACGTTTTGGCCCGCAAGCCATTCGCGCCGCCAGTTTGATGCTGTGTGACGGCATTCACCCGCACTTCAACGTGACACCGCTGGGGCAGTTGGGCGACGGTTATGACATGGTGCTGCCCAATGCCTCGCCGCTGCCAGCGGTGCGTGAGCAGATTCAGGCGCAAGCCGCACAACTCATGGCGCAGCACCACTGCGTGTTTTTAGGTGGTGATCATTCGGTCACCCTGCCGTTGCTGCGCGCGGCCAAAGCCCAGTTTGGTGAACTGGCGCTGATCCACTTCGACGCCCATTGCGACACCTGGAGCGACCACTTTGGCGAGCCCTCCGGCCACGGCACCTGGACGTATGAGGCGCTGACCGAGGGGCTGGTGAGTGCGCAGCACACGGTGCAGATTGGTCTGCGTTCCAGCGGCGAGCGCGAGGCGCGGGAGTATGTGCAGGACCAGGGCGGGCTGATCTTCACCGCGCGCCAGTTGCGCGGGCTCGATGGCGCGGCGCTGGCACCGATCGTGGCGCAGATCCGGGAGCGCATCGGCTGCCGGCCGTGTTACCTGACGCTGGACATCGACTGCCTCGACCCCGCCTTTGCCCCCGGTACCGGCACCCCCGAGCCAGGCGGTTTGACCAGCTCGCAAGTGCTGACGCTGCTGGAAGAGGTGAGCCCGCTGAACCTGATCGGCATGGACTGCGTGGAAGTGGCCCCAGCCTACGACCACGCCGAACTCACCAGCAACGCAGCCGCCACGTTTGTATGGACTTACCTGTGCGGTCAGATCGTCAAGTTGCTTTGATTTTTTTCGCTGTCATCCCGGGCACCGATCCGGGATCCATGGATTGCGGATCGTCGTCCGCAATGACAGCCAAGGGAACTCGCATTGACAACCATCTTTCTTGCTACGGGATGGTTTCCCCGTTCTATCCGCTAGTCTGACCCAAGGAAAAAAAGCCATGCTCCTCAACTCCGACACCCAACTCAACCGCAACAGTTACTACGAAGCCAGCGTGGAGCGTCCGCCGCTGCAAGACGCCTTGCAGGAGCACCTGTCGGTTGACGTGGTGGTGGTCGGTGCGGGTTTTGCAGGGCTCTCCAGCGCGATTGAACTGGCGCGCGCCGGGTATTCGGTGGCCGTGCTGGAGGCAGACCGGGTCTGCAGCGGTGCCTCCGGGCGTAACGGTGGCCAGGCCATTGTGGGTTACGCCAGTGGGCAGGAGGTGTTTGAACACCAATTGGGCGTTGATGCGGCGCGCCTGGCCTGGGAGATGTCGCTGCAGGCGCTGGACCTGATTGACGAGCGCGTGCAAGACTTCGGCTTGGATTGCGATTGGGTCAAAGGTTACCTGCACGTGGCCGATTCGCCGCGCAAGGCGCGTGCGCTGCAGCAAGAGGCGCAGGCGATGCGCCAGGCCTACGGGTTTGAAACCGAGGTGGCCAGCGGTGCCGAGGTGCGCCGCTACATTGACAGCCCGCGCTACACCGCCTGCGCTTTTGAGAAACTCTCTGGCCACCTGCACCCGCTCAAATACGGTCTGGGCCTGGCCCGCGCTGCACAGAGCCTGGGCGTCAAAATTTTCGAGCGCAGCGCGGTGGTGGGGCTGGACCGTGGCCCAACGCTGGTCGCACACACCGCCCAGGGCCGGGTGACCGCGCGTTTTGGTGTGCTGGCTGGCAATTACGCCTTGCCAGACTTTGGCCCCCAAGTGGCACCAGAGCTAAGCCACCGCATCATGCCGGTGGGCACCTACATCATCGGCACCGCGCCGCTGGGGGCCGACCTGTGCCGCCAGCTCATTCCGAGCAATGCGGCGGTATGTGACAACAACTTCATCCTGGACTATTTCCGTTTCAGCGCCGACCACCGCATGCTGTTTGGCGGGCGTGTGAGTTACTCCACCCGCACCCCGCCCAACCTGAAGGCGACCATGGCCAAACGCATGGGGCAGATCTTTCCGCAACTGCAGGCCGCCCCCATCGACTATGTATGGGGCGGCTTTGTCGATATCAGCATGAACCGCGCGCCCGACTTTGGTCGCCTGGGTGACAACCTGTTTTACCTGCAAGGTTTCAGCGGCCACGGCGTGGCACTCACCGGTCTGGCCGGGCGGCTGGTGGCGCAGGCGCTGGCCGGGCAGGCCGAGCGCTTTGATGTGTTTGCCAAGCTCAAACACCTGCCGTTTCCGGGTGGGGCGCTGTTGCGCACGCCAAGCCTGGTGCTGGGCATGCTGGCTTACCGGCTCAAGGATGCGCTGTGAAGTTACAAGCTTTTTAGGCCTCTAGCCCTTATGGGTAAAGGGCGAGTAGCTACAAAAAATGGATGAACTTATGCGCTTGGAAGGTGGTTCCCGACCCACCTTCAGCCCGGCGGCAGCGCGTTCAACACCTGCTGCAGCGTTTGCGCCAGCACCGCCCCAAAACGTTTGATTTCCGCCAGCGGCGCGTAGCCGTAACCAATAATCAGGCCACGCATGTCCTGGCGCTGCAGGCAGTAAGCGGACAAGGGCCGCACCGTCAGGCCGAGCTTGCCAATACGCTGGGCCAGCGCGCGGTCATCCACATCGTCGCTCAGGCGTAGACACAGGTGCAGGCCCTGCTCGGCGCCGGTGATCTGGGCGCGTGGGCCCAGACAAGGTTGCAGCGCCGCCAGCAGGCTTTGGCGGCGCTGGGCATAACTTTGGCGCGCCCGGCGCAGCGCGGCGGCGAAGTGGCCCATGTCAATGAATTCGGCCAGCGCCGCCTGCACCGGCATCTGGCCGGGGCGGTTCAGGTCGTAGTGGGCGCGCTTGAAGGCATCCGCCAGACCTTTCGGCACCACCATGTAGGCCAGCTTCAGACCCGGGTACAACACCTTTGAAAACGAGCCCAGGTACAGCACCCGGCCCTGCGTGTCCAGACCAGCCAGCGACGAGATGGGTGGGCCGCTGAAGCGAAACTCGCTGTCGTAATCGTCTTCCAGCACCCAGGCCTGGTGCTGGTTAGCCAGCGACAGAATCTGGTGCCTGCGCGCCAAAGACATCACCGCGCCGGTGGGGTATTGGTGCGACGGTGTCACATAGATCAGCCGGGGTGGGGTGGTCTGGTCATGCGGTTGTGGCGCAATGCCCTGGTCGTCCACGCGCACCGGGTGCAGGTTGAGACCGGTGGCCATGAAGGCCTTGCCTGCCCCCCAGTAGGCCGGGTCTTCCAGCCACACCGTGTCGCCCTGGTTGGCCAGCAGTTGCGAGCACAGTTCCAATGACTCCTGGGTACCGCTGGTGATGATGATCTGGTCCACGTCCAGCGGTACGCTGCGAAACACCCGCAGGTAATCGGCTACCGCGCGGCGCAGCGGCGCGTAGCCGCCACTGCTGCTGTAGTCCAGCATCTCGGGGTAGGTCATGCGCCAGTGTTTGTTTTGCAGGCGCTGCCACAGCGCCACCGGAAACGCACTGAAGTCGGCAATGCCGGGGGTAAATGGCTGAATCTCCAACTCGCTGGCGCAAAACCGGGTGCTCAAGGCACGTCCGCGCACTGACAGTTGCTGTGCCGGGTGGCTGGCCAGGCGGATGCTCTGCAGTGCGCGCTGCGGTACCTTGGTACTGACAAAGGTGCCGCTACCAACCCGGCTCACCAGATAACCCTCCACCGTGAGCTGGTTCAGCGCGGCCACCACCGTGTTGCGTGACATCTGCAGGTCTTGCACCAGGTCGCGACTCGATGGCAGGCGCTCCTGGGGTTCGAGCTTGCCGTCCAGAATGGCGCGGCGCAGCGCCTCGTACAGTTGGCGGTGCAGCGGCAACTTGGCCTGCGCGTTCAGGCGGCTGATTTCAGTGAGCAGCAATTCAGACAACATGGGCGGCTTTCGCACAAAGAAGCCAAGGGCCGTGTGGGTGGCCCCTTCAGTTACAGTGGCTTGGGGGTCACAGGTGGGCAATATAACAAGTGGCACCTTTGATATGAATCAAATGGCCCCGATTTTGAACCAATTCACCCCCCACAATGTAACGATTGACAGCGGTCGCTCGACCCAGGCTGTTTCAGGAGAACCCGATGACCGACAAGAAATCAATGACCTTCAACGATCTGGAGCAGTGGCTGAACGAGCGCCGCGTGACCGAGGTGGAGTGCCTGGTGCCTGACTTGACCGGCGTCGCACGCGGCAAAATTTTGCCCCGCGTCAAGTTCACCGAAGACCGTGGCATGCGCCTGCCGCAGTCGGTGGTGGCCATGGGCGTGACCGGCGAGTTTCCTGAAAGCGGCCCGTATTACGACGTGATCGACCCCACCGACAAAGACATGCAGCTGCGCCCCGATCCGTCCACCGTGCGCATCGTGCCCTGGTCCACCGACCCCACCGCGCAGGTGATTCACGACTGTTTTGACCACCAGGGCAACTTGGTGCCGTTTGCGCCGCGCAGCGTGCTGCGCCGGGTCTGCGAGCTGTATGCCGCTGAAGGGCTGCAGCCGATCGTGGCACCGGAGCTCGAGTTTTACCTGACCGCCCGCAACACCGACCCCAACACCCTGCTGCGCCCGCCCATTGGCCGCAGCGGCCGCGCCGAGACCTCGCGCCAGGCCTACAGCATTGACGCCGTCAACGAGTTTGACCCGCTGTTTGAAGAAATTTACGACTATTCCGACAAGATGGAGCTCAACGTCGACACGCTGATCCACGAAATTGGCGCCGGCCAGATGGAGATCAATTTCTTCCACGCCGAGCCGCTGGGGCTGGCTGACGAGGTGTTTCTGTTCAAACGCACGGTGCGTGAATCCGCCCTGCGCCACGACATGTACGCCACCTTCATGGCCAAACCGATTGCCGGCGAGCCCGGCAGCGCCATGCATGTGCACCAGAGCATTCTGAACAAGGCCACTGGCAAAAACATCTTCAGCAACCCGGACGGCACGCCGTCGGACGATTTCATGCACTACATCGGCGGCCTGCAGCGTTACATTCCGGCCGCCATGGTGCTGGTGGCGCCGTATGTGAACAGCTACCGCCGCCTGAGCCGCAACACCGCCGCACCGATCAACATCGAGTGGGGTTATGACAACCGCACGGTGGGCATTCGCTCGCCAATTTCTTCACCGGCGGCGCGCCGGGTGGAAAACCGGGTGATTGGTGCCGATGCCAACCCGTATGTGGCCCTGGCCATGACGCTGGCTTGCGGTTACCTGGGTCTCAAAAACAAGATCAAACCCAAGCCCGAGATGAAGGGTGATGCGTATCTGGCGCCGTATTCGCTGCCGCGCAGCCTGGGTGAGGCGCTGGACTGGCTGCGCCGTGAGTCTGACTTGCATGAGGTGCTGGGCAAGGAGTTCATCACCGTGTATTCCGAGATCAAAGAACTGGAATTTGAAGAGTTCATGAAAGTGATCTCGCCTTGGGAACGTGAACACCTGCTACTGCATGTATAGCTGCTTGCCCCTTATATATAAGGGCTAGAGGCCAATTTTTCATATAAAAGGACGTCAATCCATGAACGCCATGACCCCGCAAAACCAGCTCAGCACCCAGGAAATCCAGACGCTGGACAGTGCCCACTTCATCCACCCGTTCACCGATCACGGTGATCTGGCCACGCGCGGCGCGCGGGTCATCACCCGCAGCGAAGGTGTCTACGTGTGGGACTCCGAGGGCGAAAAACTCTTTGATGCCATGAGCGGCTTGTGGTGCGTGAACGTGGGTTACGGCCGCCAGACGCTGGCTCAGGCCGCTTTTGATCAGATGATGACGCTGCCGTTTTACAACAGCTTCTTCCAGACCACCAACGTGCCCGCCGTGAAGCTGGCCACCCGTCTGGCGGCGCTGGCGCCCAAGGTGGGTGACCGCAGTTTTGAGCATGTTTTTTTCTCCAGCAGCGGCTCCGAGAGCAACGACTCCAATGTGCGCATGGTGCGCCGCTACTGGGACCTGTTGGGCCAGCCGCAGCGCAAGGTGATCATCAGCCGCCACAACGCCTACCACGGCAGCACCATGGCCGGTGCCTCGCTGGGTGGCATGAGCGGCATGCACGCGCAGGGTGATTTGCCCATTCCCAACATCACCCACATCGGTCAGCCCTATTTCTTTGAAGACGGCAAGCCGGGTGAGACGGCTGACGAATTTGGCCTGCGCGCTGCAGGCTGGCTGGAAGAAAAAATTCTGTCGGTCGGCCCCGACAAGGTGGCAGCCTTTATTGCCGAGCCGATCCAGGGCGCCGGCGGCGTGATCATTCCGCCCGCCAGCTACTGGCCCGAAATCCAGCGCATTGTGGACAAATACGGCATTTTGCTGATCAGCGACGAGGTGATCTGCGCCTTTGGCCGCCTGGGCCATTGGTTTGCCTATGAGAAGTTTGGTTACAAGCCCGATCTGGTGACCTTTGCCAAGGCCGTCACCAGCGGTTACATCCCGCTCGGTGGCGTGATGGTGGGTAACCGCGTGGCCAAAGTCTTGATCGAGCAAGGTGGCGAGTTCAACCATGGCTACACCTACAGCGGCCATCCGGTGGCCTGCGCCGTGGCGCTGGCCAACCTGGACATCATGGAGGCCGAGCAGCTACCCCAGCGGGTCAAGGGCGAGATGGGCGATTACTTTGCCAAGCGTTACGCCGAGCTCAACGACCACCCGCTGGTGACTGCGGCAGAGAGCTGTGGTTTTGTCGCCGGGCTCGTGCTGGTGAAAAACAAACTCACCAAGGAGCGTTTCAATGAAGCTGACGCGGTGGGCATGGTCTGCCGCAGGCATTGCTTCAGCAACGGGCTGATCATGCGCGCCGTGGGTGACCGCATGATCATCGCGCCCCCGCTGACCCTGACCCACGCCGAGATAGACGAGTTATTGCGGCTGATTCGCCAGGCGCTGGACCTGACGCAGCAGGAATTGCACCAAAAAGGGTTGATTTGACGGTTTTTGGTGCATTCTTCGTTGGTGTGGTTTTTGCTAGCTATAAACTAGCAGTCCCTTTCATATCTTTCTCTCAATCGGAGTGGTCTTCATGATGAAAAAGTATCTCGTGTCGTTTGCGCTGTCGGCCATGGTGTTGGCCGCTTGTGGCAAAAAAGAGGAACCGCCGGCACCTGTGCCTGCGCCCGCACCGGTCGCCGCTGCGCCTGCACCGGCACCTGAGCCAGAAGAAGAAAAAGTGCTCAACATCTACAACTGGGCTGACTACATCCCTGAAGGCATGGCTGCCGCCTTTGAGACCGAAACGGGCATCAAGGTCAATTACGACACCTTTGAGACCAATGAAGCGCTGCACGCCAAACTGGTGGCGGGCAACAGCGGCTACGACATCGTGGTGCCTGGCTCGGTGTTTGCCAAGCCGCAACTCGAAGGCGGCCTGCTGCAGCCCCTGGCCAAAGACAAGATCCCGAACCTGGCCAACCTGGACCCCGCCATCATGGCCACGCTGTCCAAGGCCGACCCGGACAACAAGTTCCTGGTGCCGTGGGCTTGGGGTTTCACCACCGTGGGCATCAACAAGACCAAGGTGACCAAGGCGCTGGGCAAGTTGCCCATGCCCGAGAACGCCTGGGACCTGGTGTTCAAGCCCGAATACACCAGCAAGCTCAAATCCTGCGGCATTGCTTATCTGGACTCGCCTACCGAGATCATTCCCGTGGCGCTGCATTACATCGGCAAGGACGCTTATTCCAATGACCCGGCCGATTACAAGGCCGCCACCGAGATGCTGGCCAAGGTGCGCAAAGACGTGCGTGTCTTCAGCTCGACCATGATCGACGACATTGCCGGCGGCAAGGCTTGCGTGGCCATTGGCTGGTCGGGTGACATCAATATCGCGGCGGCGCGTGCCAAGGAAAACGGTTCCAAAGACGAGATCGAATCGCTGCTGCCCAACACTGGCGCGCTGATCTTCTTTGACACCATGGCCATCACCAAAGATGCCAAGCACCCGAACAACGCGTTCAAGTTCATCGATTTCTACCTGCGCGCTGAAAACGCCGCGCTGATGTCCAACGAGATGAACTACCCCACCGCCAACAAGGCCGCCATGGACAAGATCAAGCCAGAAATTGCTGGCAACAAGACCATCTTTGTCGAGTCTGACTACTTTGCCAAGATGATCCCGCCTTCGAGCTTCACCAACGAAGCGCGCGAAGCCATGGCCACCGCTTACAACAGCTTCAAAAAAGGCAAATAAGCAGCTGATTACTGGCAAGACTGACAGGGCTGTTTGTACTCCGGGTACGGGCAGCCCTTTTTATTTGCCGATTGCAAGCGCAAACACAAAGGTCTGAACATGGCAACTGGCGGGTCCAAAGACAATTACCTGGTGACCGAGAATCTGGTCAAACGCTTTGACGAAGCGGTGGCGGTAGATGAGGTCAACCTGTCCATCAAACAGGGCGAGATTTTTGCCCTGCTGGGCAGTTCGGGTTGTGGCAAATCCACCTTGCTGCGCATGCTGGCGGGGTTCGAGAAACCCACCTCGGGGCGCATTTTGTTGTCTGGGCAAGACGTGGCCCCACTGGCGCCCTACGATCGGCCGTTCAACATGATGTTTCAGTCCTACGCGCTGTTTCCGCATCTGGACATCTGGGAAAACATCGCCTTTGGCCTGAAACGTGAAGGGCTGCCCAAGAACGATATCCAGCAGCGCGTCGGCGAAATGCTCGACTTGGTGCAGCTCGGCGCTTACGCCAAACGCAAGCCGCACCAGTTGTCTGGCGGGCAGCA
The DNA here is from genome assembly GCA_002083775.1 of Rhodoferax ferrireducens. Lineage (GTDB taxonomy): Bacteria > Pseudomonadota > Gammaproteobacteria > Burkholderiales > Burkholderiaceae_C > Rhodoferax > Rhodoferax ferrireducens_A. The sequence continues at coordinate 585,599 of MTEI01000001.1, forward strand.
GCAGCGGGTGGCGCTGGCACGCAGCCTGGCCAAAAAGCCCAAGGTGCTGTTGCTCGACGAGCCGCTGGGCGCGCTGGACAAAAAGCTGCGCGAGCAAACCCAGTTCGAGCTGGTCAACATCATCGAAAAAGTGGGCGTGACCTGTGTCATGGTCACCCATGACCAGGAAGAGGCCATGACCATGGCCGGTCGTATTGCGGTGATGAGCAAGGGCCGGGTGTTGCAAGTGGGTTCGCCACAAGAGATTTACGAGTACCCGCGCAACCGGTTTGTGGCGGACTTCATTGGCAGTGTGAACCTGCTCGACGGCAAACTCAGTGTCGATGAGACCGACCACTGTGCGGTGGAGACAGCCATTGGTGAAATACAGGTCGGCCACAGCATCAGCGGCACGGTGGGTATGCCGGTAGCGGTGGCGGTGCGCCCTGAAAAGGTGAGTATCGGCAAACAGGCACCAGCCGGGCTGGACCACAACCTGTTTATGGGCAAGGTCAAGGAAATCGCCTATTTTGGCTCTTACAACACCTACATCGTGGTCACGCCGCAGGGCAACCGCATGAAGATCACCGAGCCCAACGGCTCCCACCTGGACCTGCTGGACATCACCTGGGAAGACAACGTGTTTTTCTGGTGGGACGACACCGATGCGCTGGTATTGCGCAACTGATGGGAGGCTGCCATGGCTCTGACGATTCCCATGCCCGGCAAGCGCTTTGTGATCGGCGTGCCCTTTGTGTGGCTGCTGGTGTTTTTCATGCTGCCGTTTTTGATCCTGGCCTACATCAGTTTTGTGGACATGGGCAACGACATCTCTCCGTTCAAGCCGATCTGGGACCATGACACCGGACTGCTCAAGCTCAAGTACGAAAACTACATCTCCATTTTCCGTTCGCCAGACGGCGGCGCGCTGTTTGAGACCATTTACATCGAAGCCTACGCGCGCTCGATCTGGTACGCACTGTGTACTGCGGTGCTGTGTTTGTTGATCGGTTACCCGTTTTCGTATTTCATTGCCCGCTCGCCAGCCAGCGTGCGCCCGGCTTTGCTGATGATGGTGATGTTGCCGTTCTGGACGTCATTTTTGCTGCGTGTCTATGCCTGGAAAGGCATTCTGGCGGACCAAGGGGTGCTCAATCAGCTGTTGATGGGACTGGGCATCATCTCCGAGCCGATTCAGATGCTTTACACCAATGTCTCGATGCTGGTGGGCATGACCTATGTGTACCTGCCGTTCATGGTGCTGCCCCTTTACGCCAACCTGGTGAAGATGGATTTCAGGCTGCTGGAGGCGGCTTATGACTTGGGTGCGTCGCCTTTCAAGGCGTTTTGGCTGGTGACGGTGCCGTTGTCCAAGGCGGGCATCATTGCCGGTTTCATGCTGGTGTTCATCCCGTGTGTGGGTGAGTTTGTGATTCCGTCGTTGCTGGGTGGGCCGGAGAACATCATGATTGGCCGGGTGGTGTGGGACGAAATGTTCACCAGCAACAACTGGCCGCGGGCGTCGGCCTTGGCGGTGGTGATGATTGGGTTGATCGTGATTCCGCTGGCGATTTATTACCACTTCACCGGCGATGCCGCCGACTCCCGTCACTGAGGTTCCCATATGAAAACCTGGTTCTCAAGGTATTTCGGCAAGGCGTGGATGGCGGCGGTGTTTCTGTTTTTGTACTTGCCGCTGATGTTCATGGTGGTGTTTTCGTTCAACAGCACGCGTCAGGACGCCAATTTCACCGGCTTCTCGCTGCGCTGGTATGAAGCTTTGATGCGCGACACCAAGATCGTGGATGGTTTCTGGTTGTCGGTGCAGGTGGCTACAGCGGCAGGGCTGGCCTCGGCGGTCATGGCCACGTTTGCTGCCTTTGTGCTGGTGCGCTACCGGCGATTCAGGGGGCGCACGCTGTTTTCTGGCATGGTCAATGCGCCGCTGGTGATGCCTGAGGTAGTGATTGGTTTGTCTCTGTTGCTACTCATGGTCGGCATCCAGAATGCGTTTGGCTGGCCGCAGCGCGGCATGCTGACGATTGTGTTGGGCCACACTTTGCTGGGCATGGCGTATGGCATGGTGGTGATCCAGTCGCGCCTGCTGGAGATGGACAGGTCCATTGAAGAAGCTGCCATGGACCTGGGGGCCAAGCCGTTTCAGGTGTTCTTTTTGATCACCATGCCCAACATCTTGCAGGCGATTTTTGCCGCCTACCTGCTGGCGTTCACGCTGTCTTTTGACGATGTGGTGATTGCCGAGTTTTTGTCGGGCCCCGGGGTCAACACCTTGCCACAAGTTATTTTTGGCTACGCGCGCCGGGGCATCAACCCGACGATTTACGCCGCCGCCACGCTGCTGATCGTGTCGGTCACGGCGGTGGTGATTGCGTACAGCGTCTGGGTGGCGCGCCAGACGCGCAAGCGAGAGCGTGAAATTGCTGCCGCCATGCGTGCCGAAGTGGTGGCTTTGCAGGCCCAATAGGTTTAAGCGTTTTAGGCCTCTAGCCCTTATGCTGACTGGGCTAGGTGCTCTTTATTTTGAGGTTTGACATGTCAACCAGTTCTTATGACGGCCGCGCTCTGATCAACGGCCAGCGGGTAGCAGCGGCAGATGGCCAGACGTTTGACTGCTTTTCGCCAGTCGATGGCCGCCTGCTGACGCCGGTGGCGCGTTGTCAGGCAGCGGACATTGACCTGGCCGTGGCGGCGGCCCGCGCCGCGTTTGAAGACAAGCGCTGGTGTGGTTTGGCCCCTGCCGCCCGCAAGCGCGTGATGATCAAGTTCGCGGATGAGTTGCTGGCTCACGCTGATGAGCTGGCGCTGATGGAAACGCTGGACATGGGCAAACCCATCAAGTACGCGCGTGCGGTGGATGTCAACAGCGCCGCCAACTGCATCCGCTGGTACGGCGAGGCCGTAGACAAGATTTACGACGAGATTGCGCCCACCGCCAGCACCGCGCTGGCACTGATCACCCGCGAGCCGATGGGTGTGGTGGGCGTCATCGTGCCGTGGAACTACCCGATGATCATGGCCGCCTGGAAGATTGCGCCAGCGCTGGCCGCTGGTAACTCGGTGGTGCTCAAACCCAGCGAAAAGTCGCCCTTAACCGCGCTGCGTTTGGCCGAATTGGCACTGGAGGCGGGCATTCCACCTGGCGTGTTCAACGTGGTGCCGGGCTACGGCGTGGAAGCCGGTTCACCCTTGGCGTTGCACATGGATGTGGACTGCATCGGTTTCACCGGCTCCACCCGTGTCGGCAAGCAGATTCATGTGATGGCCGGGCAAAGCAACCTCAAACGCGCCTGGACCGAACTCGGCGGCAAGTCGCCCAACATTGTGTTTGCCGATTGCCCGGACCTGGACAAGGCCGTGGAAGCGGCGGTGGGCAGCATCTTCTTCAACCAGGGCGAGAGCTGCAATGCGCCGTCGCGCCTTTTTGTCGAGGCCAGCATCCAGGAGCAATTTCTGGAAAAAGCTGTGGCGCTGGCACCCAAATTCATGCCCGGCAACCCGCTGGACTCAGCCACCATCATGGGCGCCATCGTCGACAAAACGCAGATGGACACCGTGCTGCGTTATGTGGAAAGTGGCCGAACCGAGGGCGCCAGCCTGCTGTATGGCGGGGAGCAGGCCTTGACGCAAAGCGGCGGTTGTTATGTGCAGCCGACCATCTTTGCCGGCGTCAACCCGACCATGACCATTTGCCGCGAAGAGATTTTTGGCCCGGTGCTCTCAGTGCTGTCGTTCACCGACGCGGCTGAGGTGGTGCGCCAGGCCAACGCCAGCGTGTATGGCCTGCAGGCCGCGGTGTGGACGCGCGATATCAACAAGGCGCTGGGTGTGGCGCGCGCGCTCAAGGCCGGTACTGTGCATGTCAACCAGTATGACGAGGACGACATCACCGTGCCGTTTGGCGGCTTCAAGCAAAGCGGGGTAGGGCGTGACAAATCGCTGCACGCGTTTGACAAATACACCGAGCTCAAGACCACCTGGATCCGCATCGACAGCCCGGTTTAAGCCACAAGCTGTTCAAAAATGCTACGTTAAACGTAGCTATCAGCCCCTTATACATAAGGGCTAGAAGGCAAAAATATGCATAACTACGAGACCCTCATCGCAGGCCTGAAGGCGCGCGGCATCCATTCCATCCTTGCCCAGTTCTGTGACATCCACGGCGTGGCCAAAGGCAAACTGGTGCCGTTAGAGAACTTGCGGGAGTGGGCGGAAAATGGCGCCGGTTTTGCCGGGCCGAGCATCTGGGGCACGGGTTTGGGGCGTTATGGTGCGCGCAGCGAATATTACGGTCGTGTTCAGCCTGAGTCTTTGCGCCCTTTACCGTTCATGCCCGGTGTGGCCCATGCCGTGTGTGATGGTTATGCGGGCGGCCAGCCGCTGGAGACCGATTCGCGCCAGGTGCTCAAACGCCAAATCGAGCGGCTCAAAGAACGCGGCTGGACGCTGTGGGTCGGCATCGAGCCTGAGTTCTTCCTGCTAAAGAAATCGGCAGACGGCCAGTGGTCGCCAGCCGACACGCAAGACGCGCTGGACAAACCCTCTTACGACCTCAAAGCCATCCACCGCAACTGCGCTTTTCTGGACGACATGCGTCTGGCCCTAACCCAGCTCGGGTTCGAGTTGCAGCAGATCGACCACGAAGACGCCTGCGGCCAATACGAAATCAACTACACATTTGACGATGCACTGGCCGCTGCCGACCGCTATATGCTGTTCAAGATGGCAGCGCACGCTATCAGCCAGCAACATGGCGCCGTGTTCAGCTGCATGCCCAAGCCCTTTGCCGGGGCACCTGGCAGCGGTCTGCACTTTCACCTGAGCATCACCGACGCGCAAGGCCGGGCGGTGTTCACCGACGCCAGCGACCCGCTGCAGCTCAGCGCCCCGGGTTATGGTTTTGTGGCCGGCTTGCTGCACCATGCCGACGCCTTGAGTGCCATCTGCGCGCCCACCGTCAACAGCTACAAGCGCCTGGCGGTGAGCCACAGCGCCTCGGGCACCACCTGGTCGCCGGTGTGGAAGGCCTTTGGCGACAACAACCGCACCTGCCTGGTTCGCACCGTGGCAGGGCGGCTGGAATGGCGCCTGCCAGACCCATCGTGCAATGTTTACGCGGCAATAGCCGCCACGCTGGCCGCCGGGCTGGATGGCATGGACCAGAGCTTGCCGGCCCCCGCTGCCTGTGACGAAGACCTGTACCAACGCTTTGCCGAAGGCAAAACGATGCCCGATCGCCTGCCCGCCGATCTGGGTGCTGCGGTGCAGTCGCTGGCGCATGACACGACGCTGACGCAAGCGGTCGGCGAAGCCTTTTGCCAGCAGTTCATCACCCTGAAAGCCCAAGAGTGGCAGGCTTATGCCATGAGCGTGAGCCCCTGGGAGTTGCAGCGCTATGCGGAGGCATTCTGAATTTTGCAATATGATAAATCGAGTTTCATATTGTGATATTCCAAACGGGTTGGCATGTCAAATTTTTTCTTAAAGTGAAAAATGACATTTCGCATCACAAAATTCATAACTAAGTTATTGATTTCATTCGGTTAAATAAATGTCTTATATAAGACATAAGATTGATTTCACTCTTATAGAAGACTTAGAATTCACTCCAGCCCACCGCTGCAAAAATCCTTGCCGGTCGGACCCGTTTTAACCAACTCAGGAGTGTTTTCATGACCCAAGCCACCGCGCCTTTGAGCCGCCAAGAGCAAATCGCCGCCTTAGAGAAAGACTGGGCGACCAACCCCCGCTGGAAGGGTGTCAAGCGCGGTTACAGCGCCGCTGACGTCGTGCGTTTGCGCGGCAGCATGCAGCCGGAGCAGACTCTGGCCAAGGCCGGCGCTGAAAAGCTCTGGGCCAAGATCAATGGCGGTTCCAAAAAGGGTTATGTGAACGCTTTCGGTGCGATCACCGCCGGTCAAGCCATGCAGCAAGCCAAGGCTGGCCTGGAAGCCGTTTACCTGTCGGGCTGGCAAGTCGCCGCCGACGGCAACACGTCTGAGACCATGTACCCCGACCAGTCGCTGTACGCTTATGACTCGGTGCCGACCATGGTGCGCCGTATCAACAACACCTTCAAGCGCGCCGATGAAATCCAGTGGGGCCGTGGCATCGAGCCGGGCTCACCCGAATTCATCGACTACTTCCTGCCGATCGTGGCTGACGCGGAAGCCGGTTTCGGCGGCGTGCTCAACGCGTTCGAGCTGATGAAGAACATGATCGCCTCTGGCGCGGCTGGCGTTCACTTTGAAGACCAATTGGCTGCCGTGAAGAAATGCGGCCACATGGGTGGCAAGGTGCTGGTGCCCACGCAAGAAGCTTGCGAGAAGCTGATCGCTGCCCGTTTCGCCGCTGACGTGATGGGTGTTTCCACCATCGTGCTGGCCCGCACCGATGCCGAAGCCGCGAATCTGATCACCAGCGACCACGATGCCAACGACAAGCCCTTCCTGACCGGTGAGCGCACGCAAGAAGGCTTCTACCGCGTCAAGAACGGTCTTGAGCAAGCCATCAGCCGCGGTATCGCCTACGCGCCCTACGCTGACTTGGTGTGGTGCGAAACCGGTGTGCCAGACATTGGCTTTGCCCGCGAATTCGCCCAGGCCGTGCAAGCCGCCTGCCCGGGCAAGCTGCTGTCTTACAACTGCTCGCCATCGTTCAACTGGAAGAAAAACCTCAATGACAGCCAGATCGCTTCCTTCCAGGAAGACCTGGCAGCGCTGGGCTACAAGTACCAGTTCATCACGCTGGCCGGTATCCACATCAATTGGTACAACACGTTCCAGTTTGCCCACGCTTACGCTCGCGGCGAAGGCATGAAGCACTACACCGAAATGGTGCAGGAGCAGGAATTTGCCGCACGCGACAAGGGTTACACCTTTGTGTCGCACCAACAGGAAGTCGGTGCAGGTTACTTTGACGACGTGACGACCGTGATCCAGGGTGGCTCTTCCAGCGTCAAGGCGCTGACCGGTTCCACCGAAGAAGAACAGTTCCACTAAGCAACAGTTTTCAAAAATCCAAGAAGAGCCCGAGGAGGGTCAAGGCTGGCAGCTCGCAAGGGCTGCTGGCCTTTTTTACGCCCGGTGATTGTGGCAAATCAATGGCGGGGTTGGACGCTGCGGCTAAAATCGGTCGATCAACATTTGGATAAGAGCGAGAAAGGCATCTGGTTATGACACCGCGAACGACACGGCAGATTTATAAGAAATAAGGCCGTAGCCCGCGTGCCTTATGCACAGTGTGCTCTTTTTTATATAGTAAACGCGGACGATTCCGCGTTTTTTTTTGACGCAAATTACCTTACCTCTCAATCATCATGGTTCAAATTACGCTCCCCGACGGCTCGCAACGTGACTACCCCGCTGCCGTGACCGTGGCCGATGTGGCCGCCTCCATTGGCACCGGTCTGGCCAAAGCCGCGCTGGCTGGCAAGGTCAATGGCAAGACGGTCGACACCAGCTATCTGATCGATTCGGATGCCAAACTGGCCATCCTCACCGCCAAAGACGCCGAGGGGCTCGAAGTCATCCGCCACTCCACCGCCCACTTGCTGGCCTACGCGGTGAAGGATTTGTTCCCGCAGGCCCAAGTCACCATCGGCCCGGTGATTGAAAACGGCTTTTTTTACGACTTTTCCTTTGAACGCCCGTTCACCCTGGATGATCTGGCCGTCATCGAAAAGCGCATGACCGAACTCGCCAACAAGGACGAACCGGTGACCCGCCGTGTGCTGCCGCGCGACGAAGCCGTGGCCTTGTTTCTTGGGCAGGGGGAGAAGTACAAGGCCGAAATCATTGCCAGCATTCCGGCCAACGAAGACGTGAGCCTGTACCGGGAAGGCGCTTTTGAAGACCTGTGCCGCGGCCCACACGTGCCCAGCACCGGCAAGCTCAAGCACTTCAAACTGATGAAAGTGGCCGGTGCCTACTGGCGCGGCGACCACAAGAACGAGATGCTGCAACGCATCTACGGCACTGCCTGGGCCACCAAGGAAGACTTGGCGCAGCATCTGAAGATGCTTGAAGAAGCCGAAAAGCGCGATCACCGCAAACTGGGCCGCGAGCTGGACCTGTTTCATATCGACGACCACGCCCCCGGCGTGGTGTTCTGGCACCCCAAGGGCTGGGCGGTGTGGCAGGCGGTGGAGCAGTACATGCGCAATGTGTACCGGGACAACGGTTACCAGGAGGTGAAGGGTCCTCAGTTGCTCGACCAGTCGTTGTGGGAAAAAACCGGCCACTGGGGCAAGTACCGTGACAATATGTTCACCACCCAGTCCGAGAAGCGCGATTACGCCTTGAAGCCAATGAATTGCCCCGGGCACATCCTGATCTTCAAGCAGGGCATCAAAAGCTACCGCGACCTGCCGCTGCGTTACGGCGAATTCGGCCAGTGTCACCGCAATGAGCCCACCGGCGGCTTGCACGGCATCATGCGGGTGCGTGGCTTCACCCAGGACGACGGCCACATTTTCTGCACCGAAGACCAGATCTATGACGAATGCGCCGCCTTCACCACGCTGCTGCAAAAGGTCTACAAGGATTTTGGTTTCACCAAAATCATCTACAAGGTCGCCACCCGCCCCGAGGCACGCATTGGTTCGGACGAATCCTGGGACAAGGCCGAACACGCGCTGATGGAGAGTCTGCGCCGCTCGGGTTGCGAATTCACCGTGTCGGAGGGCGAGGGTGCTTTTTACGGCCCGAAGATCGAATACACCTTGAAAGACGCGATTGGCCGCGAATGGCAGTGCGGCACCATACAGGTGGACCCGAACATGCCCGAGCGCCTGGATGCCGAATATGTGGGCGACGACAGTGCGCGCCACAAGCCCATCATGCTGCACCGCGCCATCGTTGGCAGCCTGGAGCGCTTCATCGGCATTTTGATCGAAGAAACCGCCGGCGCCTTGCCCGCCTGGCTGGCGCCGGTGCAGGTGATGGTGCTCAACATCACCGACGCGCAAGCTGATTACGCCCAAAACGTGGTCAAAACGCTGCAAAATCAAGGGTTTAGAGTGCAGTCAGACCTTCGCAACGAGAAAATCACGTATAAAATACGCGAGCATTCGATGCAAAAAGTGCCGTATCTGGTCGTTATTGGCGACAAAGAAATGGCTTCTGGCGCCGTCGCAGTGCGCGCCCGAGGTGGTCAAGACCTTGGAGTGATGTCTCTGGAAGATTTCTCTCAGAAATTGTCAGCCGACGTTGCTCGCAAATCAAACGTTTGAGTTGCAGACCAAAAAGCCATGTCACCGGCGTGTAATGTGCGGTTATAGCTACGTTTTATGTAGCAATATTTGTGAAGGATTAAGCCATCGCTACCGAATTTCGTGATCGCCGTCAGCGCGAAGAACGCAAACACCGTTTGAATCGGGAAATCATGGTGCCAGAAGTTCGCCTTTCTGGTGTGGACAACGAGCCGCTTGGTGTCGTCAGCCTGATGGAGGCGTTGCGCATGGCCGGCGAGCTGGACGTGGATTTGGTGGAGATTGCGGCAACCGCCACACCGCCGGTTTGCCGTCTGATGGATTACGGCAAGTTCAAGTACCAGGAGCAGAAGAAAGCTGCCGAGGCCAAGGCCAAGCAGACGGTGATCGAGATCAAAGAGATCAAGTTTCGCCCCGGTACCGATGATGGTGACTACAACATCAAGATGCGCAATATCAAGCGCTTTCTGGCTGAAGGCGACAAGTGCAAGATCACTTTGCGTTTTCGGGGTCGTGAAATCACCCACCAGGATTTGGGCATGGCTTTGTTGAATCGTATTCGGGATGAGTTGGGTGATCTGATTTTGGTCGAGCAGTTTCCCAAGCTCGAAGGTCGCCAGATGATCATGATGATCGCGCCGGGTCGCAAAAAGCAGGTGGCCAAGCCAGCAGCTGCTGAAACTGCTGCAGTCGCAGCTTGACAGATTTGGGTGCCCTCACTGGGTGCCAGGCAGGATTTGAAGCAGGTTTGGGTGGTTGTGCAAACTATCACTTGAAGATGTTTCGAAGGCGGTGAACGCAAGTTGACTGCCAAAAACAGCGAGCGACGCAAGTTGCTGGCTGAACCAAGTGGCTCGGGGCCAACAAGGCTGCACAGCGTGTGCAGACGCCTCACGAGCACAATGTAAAAAGGAGCATGTAAATGCCCAAAATGAAGACCAAGAGCGCGGCGAAGAAACGCTTCCGCGTCCGTCCAGGTGGCACCGTCAAGCGCGGTCAAGCCTTCAAACGTCACATCTTGACCAAGAAGACCACCAAAAATAAACGCCATTTGCGTGGTGCAACCGCTGTTCATGAGACCGATATGGGTCGCATGGCACAGATGTTGCCCGGCCGTGGTCTTTAATTAACGACGAACAAGGAGTAATTCAATGCCTCGCGTCAAACGTGGTGTCACGGCTCACGCCCGCCACAAAAAAGTTCTGGCCCTTGCAAAAGGCTTCCGCGGTCGTCGTGGTAATGTTTTCCGGGTCGCCAAAGAAGCGGTCATGAAAGCAGGGCAATACGCCTACCGTGACCGTCGTACCAAAAAACGTGTCTTCCGTCAGTTGTGGATTGCCCGTATCAATGCCGCTGCCCGTCAGTGTGGCATGACCTACAGCCAGTTTGCCAACGGTCTGAAGAAGGCTTCTATCGAGATCGACCGCAAGGTGCTGAGCGATATCGCCGTGCATGACATGGCCGCGTTTGCCGGTATCGTGGCCCAAGTCAAGGCCAAGCTGGCAGCTTGAGTGTCAATGGTTTGCTATTCAAAATATAGCTGACTACGCAACAGTGATAAGGGCTAGAGCTTGAAAAAGCCCTAGCCCTTTTTCCTTGATCACAGAATCTACCCCTTATGAATGACTTGACCACCGTTGTCGACGGCGCCCGTACTGCTTTTGAGCAGGCCCATACACCCGCCGAATTGGAGAACACCAAAGCCCAATACCTGGGCAAGTCGGGCCGCATCACCGAGATGATGAAGGGCATGGCAGCACTGTCGGTTGACGAGAAGAAAACGCTGGGTGCCGCCATCAACCTGGCCAAACAAGCGATCGAAGCAGCTTTGAACGCCCGCCGCCAAGCCCTGGCCGATGCCGAATTGCAGGCCCAGTTGCAGGCCGAGGCGCTGGATGTCACCTTGCCAGGCCGCCAACGCGGGCAGGGCGGTTTGCACCCGGTGTCGCTCACGTTGGAACGCATTGAGGCCATTTTTGGCTCCATGGGTTTTGAAGTGGCCCAAGGCCCTGAGATCGAGTCCGACTGGTTCAATTTCACCGCGCTCAACACGCCTGAAGACCACCCCGCACGCTCCATGCACGACACGTTTTATGTCGAAGGGGGTTCCGAGACGGCGCCCAATCTGCTGCGCACCCACACCAGCCCGATGCAGATCCGCCATGCGGTGCAGCACGTCAAAAAGCACCGCTTGGCAGCCGAGGGTGATCTTAAAGAGGGCACGCTGTTTGCCGGTGCCATGCCTGAGATTCGTGTCATTGCCCCGGGCCGCACCTACCGTGTGGACAGTGATGCCACGCACTCACCGATGTTTCACCAGTGCGAAGGTTTGTGGGTGGGCGAGGCCATCAGCTTCAAGGATCTGAAGTTCGTCTTTACTGATTTTTGCCGTACTTTTTTTGAAAACAAGGACCTGGTGCTGCGTTTTCGCCCGAGTTTCTTCCCGTTTACTGAGCCCAGTGCCGAGATTGACATCCAGTTCCCCAGCGGCCCGCTGGCCGGGCGCTGGCTTGAAGTGGCTGGCAGCGGCCAGGTGCACCCCAATGTGATTCGCAACATGGGCCTGGACCCGGAGCGGTATATTGGCTTTGCGTTTGGCATGGGGCCTGACCGCCTGACCATGCTGCGCTATGGCGTAAATGATTTGCGCCTGTTTTTTGACGGCGATATCCGTTTTCTGTCGCAGTTCCGTTAACTGGCATGGTCGCGAAACCACCCCCGACGCATGAAAGATGTCATTGCGGGCGCCGACCCGCAATCCATGGATCCCGGATCAAGTCCGGGATGACAGCCGAGGAATTTCACGCTAAAAAACGTTCTCCGTTGTTGGCTTTTTAAAGAATCCTGTATGCAATTTCCTGAATCCTGGTTGCGCGAATTTTGTAACCCACCCCTGACCACGGCGCAACTCGCTGACACGCTGACCATGGCGGGTCTGGAGGTGGAAGAACTCCAGCCGGTGGCACCGCCGTTTCACGGCATCGTCGTGGGTGAAATCAAGGCGGCTGCCCAGCACCCCAATGCCGATCGGCTGCGTGTCTGCGAAGTCGATGTGGGGCAGCCAGACTTGCTGACCATCGTTTGCGGCGCGCCCAATGCCCGCGTGGGTATCAAGGTTCCTTGCGCGACAGTCGGCGCCGAATTGCCACCGGGTGAGGACGGCAAGCCGTTCCTGATCAAGGTGGGCAAATTGCGCGGTGTGGAGAGCCACGGCATGTTGTGCTCGGCGCGCGAACTGAAATTGTCAGAAGACCACGGCGGCCTGCTGGAACTGCCAGTCGATGCGACGGTTGGACAAGACATTCGCCAGCACCTGAACTTGGACGACACCCTGTTCACCCTCAAGCTCACGCCCAATCTGGCGCATTGCCTGAGTGTGTATGGCGTGGCACGCGAGTTGTCCGCATTGACCGGTGCGCCCCTGCAGAAACCAGTATTCACCACAACCCCGGTCACCCATGAAGACGTGTTGCCGGTCCAGGTGAGTGCTCCGGAGCTGTGTGGCCGTTTTTCAGGCCGCATCATTCGCGGCGTCAACCCCAAAGCCGCTACACCCGGTTGGATGGTGGATCGCCTGGCGCGATGTGGCCAGCGCAGCGTGACCGCGCTGGTGGACATCTCCAATTACGTGATGTTTGAATTTGGCCGCCCCTCGCACATTTTTGACCTCGACAAAATCCATGGTGGCCTGGACGTGCGCTGGGGTCAGCCAGGTGAACAGCTCAAATTGCTCAACGGCAACACCGTCACGGTCGATGCCCAGGTGGGCGTGATCGCCGACGGGCAGCAGGTGGAATCGCTGGCTGGCATCATGGGGGGTGACGCCACCGCAGTGTCCGACGACACACAAAACGTCTATGTTGAAGCCGCTTTCTGGTGGCCCAAGGCGATTGCCGGGCGTTCTCGCCGTTTCAACTTCTCCACCGATGCCGGGCACCGGTTTGAGCGGGGTGTGGACCCCGAACTGACGGTCGAGCATATTGAGCGCATCACCCAGCTGATTGTGGCTATCTGCGGCATGCCAGAAACGGTGTGTGGCCCGATGGATGACCAGCGGGTGGCCATGCCCCAGCCTGCGGTGGTTACTCTGCGCGTGGCGCGTGCGGCCAAGGTGCTGGGCATGCCGCTCACCCAGGCGCAATGTGCCCAGGCGCTCACCGGTTTGGGTTTGCCGGTGGTGGCGGGCAATGGGGTGCTGTCGGTCACCGCACCGTCCTACCGTTTTGATATCCAGATCGAAGAAGACCTGATTGAAGAAGTGGCGCGTGTGGTGGGTTATGACAACCTGCCCGCCACACCGCCGCAAGCACCGATCACCGCCAAGATCCGCCCCGAGGCGCGCCGTGGTGAATTTGCCGCGCGCCGCGCGGTGGCTGCTTTGGGTTATCAGGAGACCATCAACTTCAGTTTTGTCGAAGAGCGCTGGGAGCATGAATTGGCGGGCAACCCGAACCCGATCAAGCTGCTCAACCCGATTGCAAGCCAAATGAGCGTCATGCGTTCGTCCTTGCTGGGCTCTTTGCTACAGGTTTTGAAGTTCAACCAGGATCGCAAGGCTCAGCGTGTGCGTGTGTTCGAGCTTGGCCGGGTGTTCCTGCGTGACGATTCGGTCGCCAGCTCCGACACAACGGTCCAAGGCTTCAACCAACCGATGCGCCTCGCAGGTCTGGCCTGCGGTGCGTCTGACGCACCGGAATGGGGCGTGAAAGAGCGCGCGGTCGATTTCTTTGACGTCAAGGGTGATCTGGAGGCCCTGCTGGCACCAGCCCAGGCGACTTTTGTGGCGGCCACGCATCCGGCCATGCACCCGGGGCGTTGTGCCAAGGTGGTGGTGAATGGTGTCGATGTGGGTTTTGTGGGTGAATTGCATCCCAAATGGCGCCAGTCTTATGAACTGAACCAGGCACCGATTTTGTTTGAGGTGGATCTGGAGGCGGTGCTGGCCCGCGAGGTGCCGCGCTTCAAGGCGGTGCCCAAGTTCCAGGCGGTGGAGCGCGACATTGCGGTGCTGGTGGATGAGAGCGTCAAGCACGATGCATTGATGGCCGCCATCTGGGCGGCGCCTGTCGATGGTGTTTTGCGCGATGCGTTGCTGTTTGATATCTATCGCCCAAAAACAACGGAAGCCACTGCCGGACAGACGGCAGAAAAAAGCATGGCAGTGCGCCTGACGCTCAACACGCCCGATGAGACGGCGTTGACCGAAGCACAGATTGAATCCGCCGTGGCGGATGTGGTGGCTACGCTGGCCGAGAAAATTGGCGCCCGTCAACGCACCTGAGCGGATGCAAAATAGCCCCTTACACACAGAGAGCCCTCATGAACATCACCGTTGAATCATTAGAGACCCCTGCGTTGACCAAAGCCCAACTGGCCGAACTGCTGTTTGAGCAGATCGGCCTGAACAAGCGCGAGTCCAAGGACATGATTGACGCTTTTTTTGACCTGGTGGCGCAAAGTCTGGTGGACGGGGACGATGTCAAGATCACCGGTTTTGGCAACTTTCAGATCCGCACCAAGGCCCCACGGCCTGGACGCAATCCGCGCACGGGCGAGGCGATTCCGATCGAGGCGCGGCGCGTGGTCACCTTCCACGCCAGCCAGAAGCTCAAGGAACAAATCCAGGAGCAAGGCTTTTCATCCTCGCGATTTGTGCCCTGAGGCAACGGTCTCTCAAATTGATGCGCAGCCTGCTTTACAGGCACCATTGACTTAGAGTAACCTGCAAGCTTTTGCAGGTATTTCATTGATTTCAATGGAGAATTCGCTCCCCGTCATCCCCGCCAAACGCTACTTCACCATTGGTGAAGTGGGCGATTTGTGTGGTGTCAAGCCGCATGTGCTTCGCTATTGGGAGCAGGAATTCACGCAACTGCGCCCGATGAAGCGACGTGGCAACCGGCGCTATTACCAGCACCATGAGGTGTTGATGATCCGCCGCATCCGCGACCTGTTGTACGACCAGGGTTTCACCATCAGTGGTGCGCGCAACAAAATGCAGGAACTGTTGCAGCACGAACGCGACAAGACCCGCAACGGTGAGGTGTTGCTGGAGGGGGTGGAAGTCATCGAGGTGAGCAATTCACAGTTTGGTGACTTCGAGGATTCCTCGTTCCTTCCTGAGCTCGATGTGTCGCCGGACGCCTGGCAACAGGTGCGCCGCGAACTCGGCGAAATTCGTGAGCTGCTGGCCCATGATTTCTGAGAAGCGTTTGGTCAGACGCTATAATTGCGGGCTTCGGTGTGTGGCGCAGCCTGGTAGCGCACTTGCATGGGGTGCAAGGGGTCGAAGGTTCGAATCCTTTCACACCGACCAATAGACAGTTCAGAAGCCTCCTGGTAGCCCTACCTGGAGGCTTTTTTGTTGGCACATCCGAAGATGAGGAACGGCAACATGGCTGTACCGGCTACTCCTTCCATCCTGCTTGGTGTTTTGCAACTACTTGACGGAGCGGTTGTTCTGCCGATTGAATCGTTGCGACAGGGCATCCATCAAGCGCTTGGTGTTCAGGGCGTGGATCTTTTAACGCGCAACCAAGGCGGGCGTGATGCTTTCGCCGCCAGCTTTCAGTGGGCGCTATACCACCTGAAGGCCAGCGGCCTCATCACTTCTCCGTCACGCGGTAGTTATGCCATCACGGCGTTGGGCCGGGCCCTGCTGGCGCAACAGCCTGCCAGACTGACGGTGCGCAAGTTTCGGGGTGAGGCACAAAGCTGGCGCTATGAGGTACTTGCGACCAAACCACTGCCAAAGTCACGGTCGGTAGCATCCAAATTGGCACATTCATCGTCCAAAAAGATGATGCCAAATGCTATTGAGTTGGAAGCTATCAGCCCAATAGCCACAAGGGCTGAAGAGCGTTTTGTTCAATTTTTTGTCGCCAAGTCAAGTTCCAGTTCCAAGCCGGTCAAACGCTTGTTGGCACGCCAAAATTATCTGGCCCGGATTTTTATCGGCAGCGAAGTTGACGAGAGAACGCTGCGCGCCGACACCGCATTCGATGAGTCGCAACTGCCACCGTCTAAGACCGGCCATGACTTGCAGGTGGCCTTTTGTCCGCTGGACACCAGCGCTGCGCCGGATCAGATCTTGCCCGGCCAGGTGCAGACCATTCACCTGCCCAAGGCCGGGCCCAGCAGTGTGGCCGAATTCAGCTTTGCCACACACGCCAGCGGGCTGGCCTTTCGGGCGCGGGTGCTCATCTTGCACCACAACCGCATCCTGCAGACGCTGATGTTGTCCACACCGCAGACGGGTGCCGATCTGGCGTTGCGTCAGGAAAATCGACTGAGCCCGGCGTTTGCCAGCAGTGCTTGCGAGCCTGTGGCTGACCTGGCGATCGTCGTCAATGACAGCCCCGCAGGTGTGCCGGGCATCACCACCCTTGCCAACGGTGCCGCCACGTTCAGTGAGCCCGCTGGGCTGGACGTGCTGGTCAAAACCATTGAAGACCTGCTGTCAGACACCAATATCAGCACCGCAGGCCAGACGCTGCAGCTGGATCACCCCAAGCTGGTGGCGTTGCTGGTGCAACTGGCGACGCAAGGTTTTGCCCTGATGCGCGAGCTGGGCCGCCAGATCAACCTGGCTGACTTGGCGCAGGCCGCACGCATCCAGGTGGTGGAGGCGCGCGCCAAGGCCTATCTGCCGGTGGAATTTGTCTATATGGGCAAGCCGCCCAACATCAAGGCCAAGCTGTGCCCCAACGCCAAAGCTGCCTTGCTGGACGCCGGGGCCTGCAATGCGGCCACCTGCAAATACGCCAGCAACGCCAAATATGTGTGCCCGGCAGCCTTTTGGGGCTTCAGCAAATGTATTGAGCGCCATCCGTTTGGCAAGTCAGACGGGCATGTGTTCCAGATTCCGCAGCCGGGGGCCGACAGTTTGGCCCCGTTCAAGGCAGCGTTGCTGGCCGCCAGCGCTCGCGTGGCTGCCACCGACATGATCGGGCCCGACGGCTTGCTGTCGGCACTGACGGCTTTGGCCCCCAAAGTGCGGCTGGCCAAGTCGTGGGATGCATGGCAAAAGAGCATTCTGGTCAAACCGGCCGCCACCTTGCTGGTGCTGCTGCCCCACACCGACAACTCACCCGACTTTCTCAACACCCCGGCGCTGGAGATCCAGAAAAAGTGGCTCACCTCGGTGCAACTGAGTTCTGATTATGTGGAGCCACCCACCCAAAGTGGGCCCGGCCCGGTGGTGTTGCTGCTGGGCTGTAGCACCGCCCTGGCCGATGTGCCGTTTTTGAACTTTGTGCGCGAATTCAAGGAGGCGGGCGCGTCCATCGTGTTGGGCACGCTGGCCACGGTGCACGGTACCCATGCCACGCGCTTTGCGCGCACTTTGCTGGAAAAGATCAAAATCAAAGGCACGGGCCGGGCGTTTGACGAGATTCTGCTGGAGGTCAAACGCGAGATGCTGGCCGACGGCGACCCGTTTGTGTTGAGCCTGGCCGCCTACGGCAACAGCTCGTGGCGCATTCAAGCCTGAAGGGAAAGGAGTCCCCCATGTTTCGCATTCACATGCTGGCCGCTGACCACGGCGACTGCCTTTGGGTGGAATACGGCATCAGCCAGCCACCCAAGCGCATCCTGATCGACGCGGGCACTGTAGGCACTTGGGCTCGGTCGTTGTTGCCCAAGATCAAGGCCGTGACGGAGGCAGAGGGCAAATGCAGCTTCGAGCTGTTTGTGGTGACCCACGTGGACGCGGATCACATTGGGGGTGCTATCGAGTTCCTCAAACAGGCACCAACGCTAGGTGTGACCATCAAAGAGGTCTGGTTCAACGGCTACTTTCACCTGTCCAACACCACGCCTGCGCTGCTGGGGGCCAAGCAAGGCGAGATGCTGACCCCGCTGGTGCAAAACGGCCCGTGGGCCTGGAACAAGCGCTTCAAGGGTCTGGCTGCCATGGTGCCCGACGCGGGCAAGCTGCCCACATTCACGTTCTCGGGCCTGAAGATCACGCTGCTGTCGCCCACGTTTGACAAGCTGCAAAAACTCAAACCCCAGTGGGAGAAAGAAGTCCGCAAGGCTGGCCTGGTGCCCGGTCACGCCTACAAGCTGCAAGACGTGCTGCCCGACGGTTTTTTGGGTGGCGATGTGGAAGATTGGGCCAATGCCAAATTCGTCGAAGACAAAACCGCGCCCAACGGCAGCAGCATCGCCTTTTTGGCCGAATACGGCGGCAAGCGGGTGCTGTTTGGGGCCGACGCCCATCCCGGCGTGTTGCTGCAAAACCAGCAGCGTTTGCCAGCGACTGCGCGCGCCAAGCCGCTGGACGCCTTCAAATTGCCGCACCACGCCAGCAAAAACAATGTCTCCAAAGCGCTGGTGGCTGCGTTCCCGGCGGTGCACTATCTGGTGTCCACCAACGGCGGCACCTTCCATCACCCTGACAAGGAAGCCATCGCGCGTGTGCTGATGGGGCAAAAGGCGGCCAGCAAAACGCTGCACTTCAACTGCCCGTCGGATGAAAACGAAGTCTGGAAAAGTGTCTCGTTGCAGCACATCAGTAAATGGAACTACCAGGCCAACTACGGCACGTCAGCCGGTGGCTGGGTGGTGAACTTGTGATGCAATGCAGGGGTGGCGCACAAGCGCTGCCCCTTGTCTGACCAGCGTGCTGTGCCGCAGCGGCTGGTCTTTACCACTTACCGGACACAAATCTGTTTTGACTGATCAACATTTGGCAGCCCTGTCGCTGGCCGCCTTTGACCAGATGGTCGCTGCCACGCCCGGCTTTCGCTCGCGCACCGGTCAGCGCGAGATGGCCGAGCGTATTGCCGCTGAGCTGCACGGCATCACGCTGGGCGATCACGCTGACCCCACCCAGGCCGTCACGGTCATCCAGGCGGGCACGGGCGTGGGCAAATCGGCGGCCTATTTGTCCACCACCGTGGCGATGGCACTGGCGCGCAAAACCCGCGTGGTGGTGTCCACCGCCACCGTGGCGCTGCAAGAGCAGTTGATGACCAAAGACCTGCCCGCACTGGCGGCTGTGCTGGACACGCCCTTTGTGTTTGCGCTGGCCAAAGGCCGGGGCCGCTACGTCTGCAAACTCAAGCTGGAGCGCCTGGTCGGTACTGGCGACGAGGACAGCAGCGAGCTGTTTGGGGTGGACGAAGACGCCCCGCCACCACCCATCGCCTACGCCAAACAGCTCAAGGGCCAGGACTGGCAAGACCCCGAAGAGCGCCGCATGGCCTTGTACGACACGCTGGCCAACGCACTGGCGGCGGGCCGCTGGGATGGCGACCGCGACAGCCTGGCCGAGCAACCTGACCCGCGCGACTGGTCCACCGTGGCCGCCGAACGCCACACCTGCACCGCACGCCATTGCCCGCTGTTTCGCAGCTGCAGCTACTACAACGCCCGCACGCTGCTGGCACAGGCGCAGGTGATTGTGGCCAACCATGACCTGGTGCTGGCCTCGCTGGGCATGAAGGCGTTGCCCGACCTGGACAACTGCCTGGTGGTGTTTGACGAAGGCCACCACTTGCCCGCTGTGGCGCTGGACCAGTTTTCTGGTGCCATGGACCTGACCGGCCTGCGCTGGCTGGATAAGCTGCCCAAAACCCTGCACGAAGTGGCTGAAAAGATGGGTGTGGCCGTGGAGCAGGACGTAATCACGCTGGCCCAGCAACTCAAAACCGCGCTGCTGGACGCTGGCCGCATCAGCATGGACCTGCTGCGCGGCGTAACCGCCAGCTACGACATCGTGCACCGCTTCCCGGACGGTGTGTTGCCCGAAGCCTTCATCGACCCAATGACCCTGATCCACGGTCACGCCAGCGGTTTGTCAGAAGTGCTGGAAGCGCTGGGCGCCGAGCTGAAAGCCCGCGCCAAGGAAGACCCGGCGCAAGCCGCGCAAAACTCGGTGCAATACGCCCGGCTGGGCCAGATGGCCCCCAAGCTCAACAGTGTGGTGGGCACCAGCGCCATGCTGCTCGCGCATGAGGCGCAGCCGATGGCCAAGTGGCTCAAGTCAGACACCAGCAGCGGGCTGGTGTCGCTCAGCGCCCACGCCTGCCCGATCGTGCCGGGTGACTTGCTGCGCCACCATCTGTGGCTCCAGGTGCGTGGTGCGGTGGTCACCTCAGCCTCGCTGACCAGTTGCGGCAGCTTTGACTATTTTCTGGCGGAAACCGGGCTCGATCAGATAGGCCATGTGACCACGCTGGCGGTCGATAGCCCATTTGACTACCACACACAAGGGCAACTGGTGGTGGTGGAAACCGCTGCCGACCCGCGCCATGTGGAGAGTTTCACCCGCGAGATGGTGGCTGCTTTGCTGGCCGATTTGCGTGAGGTGCCACATGGCGCGCTGGTGTTGTTTACCTCTCGCGTGCAGATGAGGGCGGCGGTGGACGCGCTGGACGCCACCCTGCTGGGTGTGGTGCTGGTGCAGGGGCAACTGTCACGCGCGCGGCTGCTGGGCAGCCACATGGCGCGGGTGGAGGCGGGCCAGCCGTCGGTGATTTTTGGCATGCAGTCTTTTGGTGAGGGGCTGGATTTGCCCGGCCAACTCTGTGAAACCGTGTTCATCACCAAGCTGCCGTTTGCCTCGCCGTCTGACCCGGTGGAGGAGGCGCGCTCCGAATGGCTCAAGCGCGAAGGGCGCGATCCGTTTGCTGAACTGGTGGTGCCCGCCACCGGTATCCGCCTGCTGCAGTGGACCGGTCGCGCCATTCGTTCTGAGACCGACCAGGCCCGGGTGGTGTGTTACGACAAGCGGCTGCTGGCCACCTCGTATGGCCGACGCATGCTGCAGGGCTTGCCGCCGTATGCGGTGTTGCGCCGCGTGCGCGGGCAGACACTGGCGGTGGCGGTGTCATGACCCCAGTCGCCGTGTGCACAAGGCGTCAGGTTGTATCTACCAGGTAAAGTGGCTTGCAATGCCACCGGGGTTCCCCATTTACCCGGTTCACAAGGAGTGATGTTTTGAGCGACGTGTTGTTGAAATTGTTGGGTTTTGTGGTGCGCATCGGCCTCCTGCTGGCTGCGCTGGTGTTTTTTGCCAGCCTGATGGTGGCCGGTTTGCTGGTGCTGATGGTGTGGCTGCTGCGTGCGCTGTGGGCCAAACTGACCGGCCAGCCGGTGAGCCCGTGGACGTTTCAAATGAACCGCCAAGCGGTTTGGCAGCGGTTCAACCAAGGCGGTTTTGGCCAGCCCGGTGGTGCTGCGCCCAAGCCTGACAACGTGGTCGATGTGGCGGCCAGCGATGTCACCGAGGTCACCGACGTGGAGCCCAAGCGGATCACACCGCGTTAAGGTGGACACTCTCCGACTTCACTCGCCAACACCACGGCAGGTACTACCAATTAGATAGCACCTAGCCCTTACTGATTAAGGGCTAGGGGCTTAAAACATACCTGAACCAAACACAGCCATCTGCTGGCTGTGCGGGGTACGCCAGCTTGGCCGGCACCCGCTTTTGTTGCGCTTACTCGGTGGTTTCCATCACCCGCAGCGCGGTTTCCTGCCAAGTCAGGGCTTCACTCATCAGGTGCGGGGTGTGTTTGCCGGGGGATTCGCGCAGGGCGCGCTCGTAGTACTCGGTGAGTGCCGTACGGTAGTCGGGGTGGGCGCATTTCTCGATGATCAGGCGCGCGCGTTGCTTGGGTGACAGGCCGCGCAGGTCGGCCAGGCCTTGCTCGGTGACCAAAATCTGCACGTCGTGCTCGGTGTGGTCCACATGCGAGACCATCGGTACGATGCACGAGATGGCACCGTTTTTGGCGGTGGAGGGCGTCACAAAGAACGACAGGAACGCGTTGCGCGCAAAGTCGCCCGAGCCGCCAATGCCGTTCATGATGCTGGTGCCCTTGATGTGGGTGGAGTTGACGTTGCCATACATGTCGGCTTCGATCATGGCGTTCATGGCGATCACGCCCAGGCGGCGCACCACTTCGGGGTGGTTGCTGATCTCTTGCGGGCGCAGCACGATGCGTTTGCTGTAGTAATCAATGTTGTCGTTGAAGTCTTTCAGGGCCTCGGGGCTGAACGACAGCGCTGTGGCGCTGGCCGAGGTCAGCTTGCCTGAGCGCAGCATGTCGAGCATGCCGTCTTGCAGCACTTCGGTGTAGGCGGTCATGTTCTCGAACGGGCCATTGTTGAGCCCGGCCAGCACCGCGTTGGCGATGTTGCCCACGCCGGATTGCAGCGGCAGCAAATCGGCAGGCAAGCGCCCGGCCTTGACTTCTTGACCCAGAAAATCAATGACGTGGTTGGCAATGCGCTGCGAGTTCTCGTCGGGCGCGGCAAATGGGGTGTTGCGGTCGGGCTGGTTGGTTTCCACCACGGCAATGACCTTGCTCAGGTCGCAACGCAGGTAGGCCTCGCCAATGCGGCCATTGGCGCGCACCAGTGGAATGGGCTGGCGGTCTGGCGGAACTTGGGTGCCGTAATAGATGTCGTGCATGCCCTCCAGACCCGGGTGCTGCATGGCGTTGACTTCGAGGATGATTTTGTCGGCTTGGTCGATCCAGGTTTTGTTGTTACCTACCGAGGATGACGGAATCAGCCGCCCGTCGGGCAGGATGCCTGTGACCTCAACCACGGCCACGTCCAAGTGGCCCAAAAAGCCAAACCAGACCAGTTGCGCCACATGCGAGAGGTGCAGGTCGGTGTATTGCATTTGCCCGGCGTTGATCTGTTTGCGCACGGTCGGGTCAGACTGGTAGGGCAGGCGCATCTCGACGCCATGGGCCTCGGCCAGCACGCCATCCAGCTCCGGCGCGGTGGAGGCGCCGGTCCACAGGCCGATGCGGAAGTCTTCGCCCGCTGCGTGTGCGGCTTTCATGCGCCGCGCCAGCGCACCAGGGATCAGTTTGGGGTAACCCGAACCGGTAAAGCCGCTCATGCCCACATTGGCGCCCGGTGGTATCAACGCGGCAGCGGCATCTGCCGACATGATTTTGGATTTCAGGAGGGGGTTGCTCACGCGATCGGCACGTAACATGGCTTTTTGACTCGGAAAGGTGGATGACAAAGCGGGGTTCAGCCGACGGCCAAACCTTGCCATTTTACCCGCCCTAGCCGTATTTATAAGGGTTTACCCTTATATAAAAACCAGTTGCAAACTCTAAAAAGCTACTTAATCAATAGCTATTGGCCCTTATGGTTAAAGGGCTAGAGGTCTTTTTGGCTTGTAAACTTCAGCTGGACCAGGGTGGTGCCAGCTTTGCCGGGTGGCGTCAGGTACTTGAGCGCCAGGCGGTAGCTGTCCAAGTCAAACGCCAACACGTCGGCGCGGGTTTGCAGGGCCTCACTCAGTTCCTCGTCGTTGCGCACGGTGGTCAGGTGGCACCACTGGTCAAAGACATGGATGTCAGTCTGGCCGGTGTGCGGGTTGTGCTCGCGCAAGCCCACCGGCCCGGCAAACGGCCAGACGCGTAATTTCTCGGCCACCAAGGCCATTTGCAGCCGCAAGTGATGGCGCTCAGGGGCTTCCTCGCCACAGCACACCCCTTTGCAGTGGCCGATCTGGTGCGCAAAACAGCGGCCCTTGCCAGACTCCAAGCCGAGTGCCTGCAGGCACAAGCCGTGCTGATCGGCCAGTTCGCGCAGGTGGCTGATGGCCTGGTTTTTGGAGCGGTACGGGCCGTACAGGTTGCCAAACTGTTGCGGGCTCAGCTCGGCACCGCGCACAAGGGTCAGCAGCGGGCGGGCATTCGGGTTCGCATCGAGTCGCCAGGCGCACAGGCTGCTCTCGCGGCGCAACTGGCGGTTGTGCAGGGGCTGGTGCTTTTTCACCAGGCGGGCTTCGAGCAGCAGCGCACCCAGCTCACCCGCGGTCTCCATCCACTCGATGCGGCGAATTTCCTGCGCAATGCGCATTTCGCGGGGCTCGCGGCTGGTGGCAGAGAAGTGCGACATCACCCGGCAGCGCAGCTTCACACTCTTGCCCACGTACAGCGGTAGCGTGCCTTCGCCGTAAAAGATGTACACGCCCGGGCCTTCGGGAATGTCGGCCACGTTGGTGTCCAACTGCGGTGGCAAGGCGGCACTGCCTTGCAGCAGCACTTGCGCCTGTTGCTGCAAGTGGTCTGCACCAAACTGCTGCACCACCTGCGCCAGCCAGGTCTGCATGACCTGCACGTCGCCCATGGCGCGGTGACGCGATGCGGTGGTGATGCCGTGGCGCTGCATGATGGCGTCCAACCCGTGGCCCTTGATGCCGGGGTACAGCAGGCGCGACAGGCGCACGGTGCAAAGTGTTTTGGTGCGCAGCGCCACGCCCATGCGGGCAAATTCGTTCAGCAGGAAGCCGTGGTCAAAACGCACGTTGTGCGCCACCAGCACGGCGCCGTCCAGCAGGCGCAGCAGCTGCGGTGCGACTTCGTCAAAGCCGGGTGCGTCACGCACCAGGGCGTTGCTGATGCCGGTGAGCTGCTCAATAAAGCCGGAGATCGACACGCCAGGGTTGACCAGCGTACTCCAGCGCGCCACCTCCCTGCCGTGCTCAACACGCACCGCGGCAATCTCGGTGATGCGGTCACGCACCGCGTTACCGCCGGTGGTTTCCAGGTCAAGCAGCACGTAGCAGGGCAGCATGGGGTGTCAAAAAGTAGAGCTAGCTACCCTTGTTCCATAAGGGCTGGAGGCCTAAAGTGCTCAAAAATAGCAGCACTCAAGTGATGTCGAAGAAATGCGTGGAAAAGTGGCCGGCGCGGCGGTCGGCAAAAAAGCGCTTCAGGGTTTCGCCCACCGTTCTGAAGGCGATCTCGTCCCAAGGCACCTCGTCCTCGGTGAACAGGCGCGCCTCCATGGTCTCAAAGCCGGGGTCAAACTGGTCGCTGAGCAGGTGGGCGTGGTAGAACAGATGTACTTGGCCGACCCGCGCAATGTTCACCAGCGAAAAAAATCCGCCCATCTCAAATTGCGCACCGGCTTCTTCCATCGTTTCGCGGGCAGCACCTTCGGCCACGGTTTCGTTCAGCTCCATGAAGCCGGCTGGTAGCGTCCACTTGCCGTAACGCGGCTCAATGTTGCGCTTGCACAGCAGCACCTTGTCGCCCCATACCGGGATGGTGCCGACCACGTTCAACGGGTTTTCGTAATGCACCGTGGCGCAGGCCGGGCACACCGCACGCTGTTTGGTGTCGCCATCATCGGGTAGCCGGTAAACCACGGCCTGGCCGCAGTTTTTACAGTGTTTGATGGGAGGGCGGTGCATGCTGGCAGTGTAATTTGAAACGCCCGGCCAGCAGTCTGCGCCCTCAGACCACCCGGCAAGCGATGGGGCTGAGGCCGGTGACGCTGGCTTGCAACACGTCCCCCGGTTTCACGGGGCCGACCCCGGCGGGGGTGCCGGTAAAGATCAGGTCACCCGGCTGGAGCTGCCTGGCAGCAGACAGCTGTGCGATGGTCTCGGCCACGTTCCAGATCAGTTGGCTGATCTGGCCATGCTGGCGCGCATCGCCGTTCACGTTCAGGTCAATCGCCGCAGTGTGGATGGCTGGCACCGCTGCGGCCGGGGTGATGCAGCCGATGGGCGCGGCGTGGTCAAACCCCTTGCCAATGCACCAGGGGCGGCCTTGGCTTTTCATGTCGTTTTGCAAGTCGCGCCGGGTCATGTCCAGGCCCACGGCGTAACCAAACACGTGTTGCAGCGCAACATCCACCGCGATGTTTTGGCCGCCAGTCCCTATGGCCACCACCAGCTCCACCTCGTGATGCAGGTTGCGGGTCAGGCTGGGGAAGGGCAGGGGTGTGGTCTGGCCGGGCAGGCATACCACCACGGCGTCAGCCGGTTTCATGAAGAAAAACGGCGGCTCGCGCCCGCTGTGGCCCATCTCCTGGGCGTGCTCGGCGTAATTGCGGCCCACGCAATAAATGCGGTGCACCGGAAAGACGCGGTCGCCGCCCAACACAGGCACAGTCACGGCAGGTGCCGGGGTAAAAACAAAGTTCATGGTGCTCTCTTTTCAGGTGCTACTGGTGCAGACCAGGCTTGGGCATCAAGCCGATTTGGCTACCAAGTCAAAGTGCTGCACCACCGGCGGGCTGGCAAAAAACGGCCCGACGATGGCGCGCCACTGCGCAAACGCGGGCGACTCGCGAAAGCCCACGGTGTGGTCTTCGAGCGTGGCCCAGAAAATTTGCAGCACATAGCGCTCGGGGTTTTCAATGCAGCGGTTCACCTTGAAGCCTTCAAACCCTTTGGCGTGGGCAATGACGGTAGTCAAGCCGCGCTGAATGGCTTCTTCGAAGGCGGCGTTGTGCTGGGGGTGGATCAGGATGTCGGCGAGTTCGAGGATCATGGGCACTTTCGAAAGATGTGGCGGGTGGGTCAAAGCGATGATATCTGGGAGTCAAAAAGCTGGTCTAGATGTACTGAATCATTTAACATGTACATCTTTTAAGCTCATTGAGGTTCAAGATGTCTATCTCGGTTGCACAATCCCGTCAACAGTTGTCGGCCCTGATTGCTGCAGCACAGCAGCACCCGCAAGTGATCAGCAAACGCAACAAGCCGGTGGCGGTTCTGGTTTCTGCAGATTATTTTGAGCGCACCCAGAGCGCGGCAGTGCCCGCGCCGGAGAGCTTTTTTGGCAAACTGATGCAACTTCGGCAAACCTATGCCCCGCAGGACGATATCGGGCTGCCTCAAAACCAGCCGCGCCAAGGTGATTGGCAGCGTGCCAATGCGTTCACTGACCCTGCTTGAGGCGGCACCCGTATGAGCGCCACCCCGGTTTTGGCAGACACCAACGTCATTAGCGAATTTGTCAAAAAGACCCCCGACGCCCTGGTGATGCAATGGCTGCAGACCGTTGAACTGCTGGCTATCTCGGTCATCACGCTGGAAGAAGCCCACTTTGGCCTGGCTCGGCAGCCCAACGCCCGCAAACTGACCCTGTTTAACGCGTTGGTGCAGCAGATGCATCCGGTGTACCCCATCACGCCGGCCATTGCCCAGCGTGCAGGCATATTGCGTGGCCAGTTCCAGGCCCAGGGCATCAGCCGCAGCGCGCCAGACATGCTGATCGCGGCAACTGCCATCGAACACCAACTGGTGCTGGCCACCCGCAACGTGCGTGACTTTGTGGGCTGTGGTGTGCAAATCGTCAATCCGTTTGAATGGACGGATTAACTGAAACGCGCTCCGGGTCGTTGTTCATGTTTGAGGCACGACTGCCCTGGCTGCAGGGGGGCGTCGTAAACAGGGTTATTCTCACCCCATGCACAACACCACCTTTATCCCCGGCAAAGACGCCGCGCTTGAGTCCACCATCACCACGCTGCAAGGCAAGCTGCAGCACCTGGGTTTTCATATTGAAGAGCGCAGCTGGCTCAACCCGGTGGACGGCATCTGGTCGGTGCATATCCGCGACCGCGATTGCCCGCTGCTGTTCACCAACGGCAAGGGCGCCAGCCGCCTGGCCTGCCTGGCCAGCGCTTTAGGCGAGTTTTTTGAGCGCCTGTCCACCAACTACTTCTGGACACATTTTTACCTCGGCACGGATGTGGCCAACCGCGACTTTGTGCACTACCCGCAAGAGCGCTGGTTTGCCTTGCCTGAAGACGGCGAGTGGCCAGCCACTTTGCTGACGCCCGAACTACAGGCCCTCTACAACCCGCAAAGTGACGTGGACGCCGCCAGCCTGATCGATTTCAACTCGGGCAACGACGAGCGTGGCATCTGCGCCATCCCCTACGTGCGGGAGCGCGACGGGGCCATTGTTTACTTTCCGGTCAACATCATCGGCAACCTGTATGTGAGCAACGGCATGTCGGCTGGCAACACGGCGGTTGAGGCCCGCGCCCAGGCGCTGTCCGAGATTTTTGAGCGGTCCATCAAGGCGCGCATCATCAGCGAAGGCATTTGCCTGCCCGATGTGCCTGAAGAAGTGATAGCACGCTACCCAAGAGTGGCAAGGGGTATCGCCGCTTTGCGTGAGGCAGGTTTTGGTATTCTGGTGAAAGACGCGTCGCTCGGCGGCCAGTACCCGGTGATGAATGTCACCCTGCTGAACCCGCAGGACCAGGGCTGTTTTGCCAGCTTTGGCGCGCACCCGCGGTTTGAAGTGGCGCTGGAACGCGCCTTGACCGAACTGCTGCAAGGCCGCGCGCTGGACGCGTTGTCCGGCTTTCCGGCACCCGGCTTTGACCTGGAAGAAACCGCCAGCTCCACCAACATCGAGATCCACTTTGTGGATTCCAGCGGCGTGATCCACTGGAAGTTCTTGGGCAACACCCCTGACTATGAATTTGTCGACTGGAACTTCAGCAGCACCACGGCAGAAGACTATGCCTGGTGTGTGCAGCGCCTGCACGCTGATGGCCATGACATTTACGTGGCCGATTTCACCCATCTGGGCGTGTACGCCTGCCGCATTCTGGTGCCAGGCTTGTCCGAGATTTACCCAATTGACGACCTGGAGTTCGAGAACAACAGCATCGCCAACCCGATCCGCGAAGCTATTTTGAACCTGGCGGATCTCGACGACGAAGAGTGCACCGACCTGCTGGAAACGCTCAACGACTCCAACCTGGCCGACCACCGCCCGGTGCCCGCGCTGATAGGCTTGGCGGCAGATGCCGACTCCTTCTGGGCCGATTTGCGCCTGGGCGAACTCAAAACCCTGCTGGCCCTGGCCGTGGGTGACGAAGCCGCCACGCTGGAAGGCTGTGAGTGGATTCTGAACTTTGACCAGCTCAACCCGCAGCGCAAGCCGGTGTATGCCTGTATCCAGAACCTGATCCATCTGGCTGACATGGGCGACAGCGGGCCGTATCTGGACGCGCTCTCGCTGCTTTACGGCGCAGGCCCCTTGGCACAAGCCCACGCACTCATCATGCAGGAAGACCGTTTTATGGGCCTGAGCGCGCCCGGCCTGGGGTTAGAGGGTTGCGAAATGCACCACAAGCTGCTGCAAGCCTATGACAAGGTGCACGCCGCGAATGCTTGATGGACTGGGTGGTGTCCGTGCGATGTGAGGCTGTCATTGCGGGCCACGACCCGCAATCCATGAACCCGAACGGCTTGGATTGCGGATCAGGCCTGCCCCGGACGACGATCCGGGGTCCGCAATGACAAGTGTTGCTCATGACGTCCATCGTGAATCAGTTCAACTGGCTAAAGCCCAATTGGCCCGCACCAGCCAACGTGCACGCGGTCTGCACTACCCGTGCAGGTGGCGTATCCATTGCCCCGTATGACAGCCTGAACCTGGGCGACCACGTGGGTGACAACCCGGTGCACGTGGCTGCCAACCGGGCCATTTTTCAGCAAGCCCTTGGCGCGCTGCCGGTGTTCTTGAACCAGGTGCATGGCACAGCGGTGTTGCAGCTTGACGCCGGCACGGCTGCCTCTGCCACGGCCCAGCCAGCCCAAGCACCGGTGGCCGATGCCGCAATGACCAGCGCACCGGGCCTGGCCTGCACCATCATGGTGGCGGACTGCCTGCCGGTCTTGTTTACCACGCCCGATGGCCGCTGTGTAGCCGCTGCCCACGCCGGTTGGCGTGGTTTGCTGGGGCAGGGCGGTAGGGGTGTTCTGGAAGAAACTTATAAGTCTTTTCGTGCTCTAGCCCTTACAGATAAAGGGCTAGAAGATATGGAAGTCATAGCATGGCTGGGGCCATGTATTGGCCCCCAGGCGTTTGAAGTGGGTGATGAGGTGCGCGCCGCCTTCGTGGCTGACAACGCGCAGGCAGCTGAGATGTTTGCGCCGCTGCCGTCTCAAAAATGGCTGGCCAATTTGTCAGGCCTGGCGCGTCAGCGTCTTGGCGCACTGGGCATCACGCAGATTTTTGGCAACGATGGCAGCTCAGGCTGGTGCACCGTCACGCAATCATCACGCTTCTTTTCGCACCGCCGTGATCGGGTCAGCGGCCGCCTGGCTGTGGCCATCTGGCGCGACAGTTGACGCTGCGGCGGCTGCCTGTGCGGCTGCCAGTTCAGCCTGTTCCCGGGCCTTGATGGCGCGTTTGCGCGCTGGCGTTCCCATCACATACACCACCAGACTGATGGGCAACACGCCATAAAACAAAAAGGTGATGATGGCGCCCACCACGGTGCCGTTGCTGGCTGTGGCCTCGGCCAATGCCATCATCAGTGCCACGTAAAGCCAGGCAATCAGAACAATGTACATAAGTCGCTATTTTCGGGGAATTGAAAACTTGTCAGGTTTCCGAATGTATTTCTCCCGCATACTAAGCGTTTGTCATCAACTAGGCTAAAGAAGGGTATTCCATGAACGAAGACGCACAGCAACCTTGGCTGCAAACGGCACAGTTGTTTCAGCAAACCATGACCGAAACCTGGACCAAAGCGTTTGAGTCCTTCAAGACCATGGACATGGGCAAGTTGCCCGGCTCCATGGCCATGACTGCTCCGCCCAAAATGCCTGACATCAAGTTCCCCCCGGAAAAGTTGCAGCAGATTCAGCATGAATATGCGAAAGAGGCCAACGAGGTCTTGACGCAAAGCATGCAAAACAAGCTGGTGCTCAAAGACCGCCGTTTCAGCTCGCCCGCCTGGGCCGCCAACCCTATGGCCGCTTTTACCGCCGCCATGTATTTGCTCAACGCCAAAACGCTGACCCAAATGGCAGAAATCGTTGAAGCAGACGACAAAACCCGGGCCAAGATCAGCTTCATGGTCGAGCAGATCAACGCCGCCTCGGCCCCCAGCAACTTTTTGGCGATGAATGCCGACGCCCTCAAAACCGCGTTGGACACCAAGGGCGAAAGCCTGGCCAAGGGCCTCCAGAACTTGCTGCAAGACATCCGCAAGGGCCACATGTCCATGACCGATGAGAGCCTGTTCACGGTGGGCCAAAACATTGCCACCACCGAAGGTGCGGTGGTGTTTGAGAACGACTACATCCAGCTCATCGAGTACAAACCGCTGACCGAAAAGGTCTACGAAAAGCCGTTTTTGCTGGTGCCCCCCAGCATCAACAAGTACTACATCCTTGACCTGCAGCCTGACAACTCGGTGATCCGCTACGCCGTGGCGCAAGGCCATCGCACCTTTGTGATCAGCTGGCGCAACCCGGATGCGTCGATGAAGCAGGTCACCTGGGACAACTTCATCGAACACGCCATCCTGGAGGCGATTCGCGTCACCAAAGAGATCACCGGTGCCAAGAGCATCAACACGCTGGGCTTCTGTGTCGGCGGCACCATGCTGTCGACCGCGCTGGCGGTGTTGGCCGCGCGTGGTGACACCTCGGTGGCCAGCGTCACGTTCCTGACGGCGATGGTCGACTTTTCCGACACCGGCGTGCTCGACATCTTCATTGACGACAAGTTCGTCGAATACCGTGAAAAAGAAATGGGCAAGGGCGGCATGATGAAGGGTGGCGACATGGCCAGCACCTTCAGCTTTTTGCGCCCCAACGATTTGGTGTGGAATTATGTGGTGGGCAACTACCTCAAGGGTGAAACCCCGCCGCCGTTCGACCTGCTGTACTGGAACGCCGACAGCACCAACCTGCCCGGCCCCTTCTACACCTGGTACCTGCGCAACACCTACCTGGAAAACAACCTCTCCACACCGGGCAAAGCGGTGGTGCTGGGTGAGAAGGTTGATTTTGGCAAAGTGAAGATGCCGGTCTATATTTACGGTTCGCGGGAAGACCATATCGTGCCGATCAACGGCTCTTATGCCACGACGCAGTTTTTCCCTGGCCCCACACGCTTTGTCATGGGTGCCTCCGGTCACATTGCCGGGGTGATCAACCCGCCGGCCAAAAACAAGCGCTGCCACTGGACGCGTGACGACGGCAAGCTGCCCAAAACGCACGCCGAGTGGTTTGAAGGCGCAGTGGAACACCCGGGCAGCTGGTGGACAGACTGGTCCAACTGGCTGGCCAGCCAGTCTGACAAACAGATCCCGGCGCCCAAGACCTACGGCAAAGGCAAATACAAAGCCATTGAGCCCGCTCCTGGGCGCTATGTGCTGGCCAAGGCGTAGGCGTTTGGCGCGACTGCCTGTCATGCCGGACCTGATCCGGCATCCATGCTCGCAGAAGTCATGGATTGCGGGTCAAGCCCGCAATGACAAGTGCTGTTGAATCAGCTCCTCATTTTTATTAACTCTCAGGAATCAACATGGAAGATATCGTTATCGTTTCGGCTGCGCGTACCGCAGTGGGCAAGTTTGGTGGTGCTTTGGCCAAGGTGTCAGCGCCCCAGTTGGGCAGCATCGTGATTCGGGAAGCGCTGGCGCGTGCCGGCGTGCAGCACAACCAGGTGGGTGAAGTCATCATGGGCCAGGTGTTGGCAGCAGGCTCCGGGCAAAACCCGGCGCGCCAGGCCACCTTGAATGCCGGCCTGGCCGTTGAAACCCCTGCGCTGACCATCAATGCGGTCTGCGGCTCCGGCCTGAAGGCCGTCATGCTGGCGGCCCAGGCAGTGGCTTGGGGTGATAGCGAAATCGTCGTTGCCGGTGGTCAGGAGAACATGAGTGCCGCCCCGCACGTGCTGATGGGTTCGCGCGACGGCCAGCGCATGGGCGACTGGAAGATGATCGACTCCATGATCGTGGATGGCTTGTGGGACGTGTACAACAACTACCACATGGGTATCACCGCCGAAAACGTCGCCCGCACCTACGGCATCAGCCGCGACGAGCAGGACGCGCTGGCGCTGTTCAGCCAGCAAAAGGCTGCAGCCGCGCAAGATGCCGGCAAATTCCGCGACGAAATCATCGGTGTGAGCATTCCGCAACGCAAAGGCGACCCGGTGGTGTTTGACATTGACGAGTTTTTGAACCGCAAAACCAATGCTGACGTGCTCGCAGGTTTGCGCCCTGCCTTTGACAAGGGTGGCTCAGTCACCGCTGGCAATGCCTCTGGCATCAACGACGGTGCCGCTGCCGTGGTGGTGATGACGGCCAAAAAAGCGGCTGCTTTGGGCCTGACCCCACTGGCACGCATTGCTGGTTTTGGCACCAGCGGGCTGGATCCGGCGCACATGGGCATGGGCCCGGTGTCTGCCACCCGTATTGCCCTGGCCCGTGCTGGCTGGAACGTTGCTGACGTTGACCTGCTGGAGCTGAACGAAGCCTTTGCGGCGCAGGCCTGCGCGGTCAACCAGCAACTCGATGCTGATCCGGCCAAGGTCAATGTCAATGGCGGTGCCATTGCCATTGGTCACCCCATTGGCGCGTCCGGGTGCCGCATTTTGGTCACGCTGCTGTATGAAATGCAGCGCAGCAACGCCAAGCGCGGCCTGGCTTCACTATGTATTGGTGGAGGCATGGGCGTGGCCATGGCGCTGGAGCGTTGATCTGAGCCGGTTGGCTATCAAAAATTTATAACGAGGAGACAAAAATGATTCATAGAGTAGCTTACGTCACAGGTGGCATGGGTGGTATTGGTACCGCCATTTGCCAGCGTTTGAGCAAAGAAGGGTTCAAGGTCATCGCGGGTTGCGGCCCAACGCGTGACTACGCCAAGTGGCTGGCCGAACAGGCCTCCCTGGGCTACACCTTTTATGCGTCGGCTGGCAATGTGGGTGACTGGGATTCCACCGTGGCCGCTTTCAGCAAGGCCAAGGCCGAGCATGGCAGCATTGACCTGCTGGTGAACAACGCCGGTATTACCCGTGACCGCATGTTCCTGAAAATGACCCGTGAAGACTGGGACGCGGTGATCGAAACCAACCTCAACTCCATGTTCAACGTCACCAAACAGGTGGTGGGCGATATGGTTGAAAAAGGCTGGGGCCGCATCATCAACATCAGCAGCGTGAACGGCGTCAAGGGCCAAGCCGGGCAAACCAACTACTCAGCCGCCAAGGCGGGTATGCACGGTTTCAGCATGGCGCTGGCGCAAGAACTGGCCAACAAGGGCGTGACCGTCAACACCGTGAGCCCGGGTTACATCGGCACCGACATGGTGAAGGCCATCCGCCAGGAAGTGCTCGACAAGATCATTGCCACCGTGCCTGTGAAACGCCTGGGTGAGCCATCTGAAATCGCCTCCATCATCGCCTGGCTGGCGTCAAATGAAGGCGGCTACGCCACCGGTGCCGAGTTCTCGGTGAACGGTGGGTTGCATATGGGGTAACGCGATTCAGATCGCAGGATCAAAAACCCGCTTCTGGCGGGTTTTTTTTAGTGTGAATACATCGCCTGGGAGGGTCAGGCGGGCGTTCAGCGCAATAGGTTCAAGTAAACACTTCAGCCTTGCCCAGCGTCGCGGCTGCTTTGTCCTTGGCTGCCAGTAACGGCTCGCCATCAACAGGCCATTGAATCCCCAACGCCGGGTCATTCCACAGCAAGCTGCGCTCAAACTCGGTGTGGTAGTAGTCGCTTGTTTTGTATAGAAACTCGGCACTGTCGCTGGTGACCAGAAACCCATGCGCAAAGCCCGGTGGCACCCACAGCTGGCGCTTGTTCTCTGCTGAAAGCATCACGCCCTCCCACTTGCCGAAGGTGGGAGAACTCTTGCGAATGTCCACCGCCACATCAAATACCTCACCTTGCGTCACCCGCACCAGCTTGCCCTGCGGGTGCTGGATCTGGTAATGCAAACCCCGCAACACGCCCTTGGCAGACTTGCTGTGGTTGTCCTGCACAAATTGCACATCAAGCCCGGTGCATTGGGCAAAGTCACGCGCGTTGAAACTTTCAAAGAAAAAGCCGCGCGCATCGCCAAACACTTTGGGCTCCAGGATCAGGACTTCGGGCAAGGCTGTGGGTGTAACGGTGTAGGGCATAAATGTGGCTCCAGCCCTTTATTAGTTTGGGCTAGTAGCTATGAAATTTGGTTAGTGGATGAGTCCGAGCAAATACTGCCCGTAGCCGTTCTTGGCCAGCGGTGTCGCGAGCTTCTGGATTTGCGCCGCATCAATCCACTTCTGCGCAAAGGCAATTTCTTCCGGGCAGGCCACCTGCAGGCCCTGGCGCTTTTGCAGCGTGGCGATGAAGCTGGCGGCTTCCAGCAGGCTGTCATGGGTGCCCGTATCCAGCCAGGCGTAACCCCGTCCCATGATCTCGACGTTGAGCTGGCCTTGCTCCAGGTAGCGCCGGTTCACGTCGGTGATTTCCAGCTCACCGCGGTGCGATGGCTGGATACTGGCGGCAATGTCGCACACCTGGTTGTCGTAGAAATACAGGCCGGTGACGGCGTAGTTGCTTTTTGGGGCTTTGGGCTTTTCTTCGATGCTGATGGCGCGCATCTGCTCGTCAAAGGCCACCACACCGTAGCGCTCGGGGTCGCTGACTCGGTAGGCAAAGACACTGGCCCCGGTTTCGCGGGAGTTGGCGTGAGCCAGCTGTTTGCTCAGGTCATGGCCGTAAAAGATGTTGTCACCGAGCACCAAGGCGCTGGGCTGGGTGCCCACGAAATCACGGCCAATGATGAAGGCTTGCGCCAAACCGTCCGGGCTGGGCTGCACCGCGTAGCTGATGGCCATGCCCCACTGGCTGCCATCGCCCAGCAGCTCGGCAAAACGCGGTGTGTCTTGCGGTGTGGAGATCACCAGCACCTCACGGATACCGGCCAGCATGAGGGTGCTCAGCGGGTAATAGATCATCGGCTTGTCGTACACCGGCATCAGCTGTTTGGACACCGCCTGGGTGACTGGGTAGAGGCGGGTGCCGGAGCCTCCGGCGAGGATGATGCCTTTGCGTGTGCTTGTGGTCTTGTCGGTCATGGCGCGTCCCTGAGTTTTAAAGGATTTCAGCCAACATGCGGTTCACCCCGGCCTGCCACGGTGGCAGGGTCAGGCCAAAGGTGGTTTGCAGCTTTTGCGTATTCATGCGCGAGTTGAACGGGCGTCTGGCGGGTGTGGGGAAGGCACTGGTGGGCACTGGATTCACCTGGGTTGCTTTGATTTGAATAGCTGGCTGCACAAGCTGTGCTTGGGCTAGCACATGTTTTGCATACTCAAACCAATTGGTTTCACCACTGGCCACCAGATGGTAGATGCCGGCCAGGGTGTCTGCGTTGGGGCCGTCTGGTGTGGAGGTGTGTCTGGTCTGGGTGACATGGCGGATGGCTTGGGCGGTGATGTCGGCCAGCAAATCCGCGCCGGTGGGGGCACCAAACTGGTCGTTGATCACAGTGAGTTTGTCGCGCTCTTGCGCCAAGCGCAGCATGGTCTTGGCAAAGTTGCCACCGCGGGCGGCGTAAACCCAGCTGGTGCGAAAGATCAGGTGGCGCGGGTTGGCTTGGGCGATCAAGACTTCACCCAACAGCTTGGTGGCGCCATACACGCTCAAGGGTGCAGGTGTGTCGGTTTCGACCCACGGTGTGTTACCGCTACCGTCAAAGACGTAGTCGGTGCTGTAGTGCACCAGCCAGGCGCCGAGCTTGGCGGCCTCAAGGGCCAGCACTTGCGGTGCCAGGGCGTTGAGCGTGTTGACCAGTTCGGGTTCACTCTCGGCTTTGTCGACCGCAGTGTGGGCGGCGGCGTTGACGATGATGTCCGGGCGCACGGCCCGCAGGGTGTCTGCCAAGCCAGTCAGATTGCTGAAGTCACCGCAGTAGTGGGTGCTGTCGTGGTCCAGGGCGATGAGTTCACCCAAGGGGCTGAGGCTGCGTTGCAGCTCCCAGCCGACCTGGCCACCTTTGCCGAACAACAAAATCTTCATGCGGCCACCTTGTCGTGTGCGACCGAGCCGTATTGCTTGCTGACCCAATCGCGGTAGCTGCCACTTTGCACATGCGCCACCCAGGCCGGGTTGTCCAGGTACCACAACACGGTTTTGCGGATGCCGGTCTCAAAGGTCTCGGCGGGTTTCCAGCCGAGTTCAGATTCCAACTTGCGCGCATCGATGGCGTAACGGCGGTCGTGGCCGGGGCGGTCGGTGACGTAGGTGATCTGGTTTTTGTACGGTTGGCCATCGGCACGCGGGCGCAGTTCATCGAGCAGGGCGCAGACGGTGTGCACGATGTCCAGGTTGGCTTTTTCGTTCCAGCCACCCACGTTGTAAATCTCACCCAGGCGCCCGGCCTCCAACACACGGCGGATGGCGCTGCAGTGGTCTTTGACGTACAGCCAGTCACGGATCTGCTGGCCGTCGCCATAGACCGGCAGCGGTTTGCCTGCCAGCGAGTTGACGATCAGCAGCGGGATCAACTTCTCCGGGAAGTGGTACGGGCCATAGTTGTTGCTGCAGTTGGTGGTGAGCACCGGCAGGCCGTAGGTGTGGTGCCAGGCGCGCACCAGGTGGTCGCTGGCGGCCTTGCTGGCGGAATACGGGCTGTTGGGCTCGATGTGGCTGGATTCGGTGAAGGCCGGGTCGTCCTTTTTGAGGGAGCCATAGACCTCGTCGGTGGACACATGCAGGAAGCGAAAGGCGGCTTTTTCTGTAGCAGCTAGCCCGGACCAGTAGCCGCGCACCGCCTCTAAAAGGTTGAAAGTGCCGACGATGTTGGTCTGGATGAAGTCCCCCGGGCCATGGATGCTGCGGTCCACATGGCTCTCGGCTGCGAAGTTGATCACCGCGCGCGGTTGATGCGTGGCCAGCAGTTGGGCTACCAGATCACGGTCACCAATGTCTCCTTGCACCAAGGTGTGACGCGCATCGCCCTGCAGGCTTTGTAGATTCTCGGGGTTGCCCGCGTAGGTGAGTTTGTCGAGGGTGATGACCGGCTCGTCGCTTTGAGCCAGCCAGTCGAGGACGAAATTGGCACCGATGAAGCCGGCGCCGCCTGTGACCAAAATCATGTTGTTTTTCCTATAAAAGTTTCTCGCTGGCCGTCAGCGTCGAGGAAGTCAACCAAGCCGAAGATGTCATCCCGGGCTTGACCCGGGATCCATGACCCTGGAAGTCATCGATTGCGGATCAAGTCCGCAATGACAGTCAACACTGCCCATGGCGTTCAATCTACCCCGCTACGGATTCTATTTGCTCGGAAACCTCTAACCATTGCTCTTCCAGAGCCTGTAACTCTTCATTCACCGCCTTGAGACGCTTGCCTAAATTGGCAAAGTCGGACGGCGGCGGCGATTGGCTCAGATGGCCTTCAAGCGCGGCGCCTTCGGTGTTAAGCACCGCCATACGCGCCTCAATGTCCTGCAACTTGCGTTTGAGAGAACCCGTGGGCGCCGGTTTGGATTTGGCTTTGGTCGCTGCCGCAGCAGCTTCAGCCTGGGCCTTGCGCTCGGCCTTGGCTGCTGTGCTGCTGGCTTCCTTGATCGCTTCGCGCTGGCGCTTGGCTTCGTCGAGCAGGTATTTCTGGTAGTCGTCCAGGTCACCATCAAACGGTTCCACGCCACCGCGCGACACCATCCAGAACTCGTCGCACACACTCCTTAGGAGGGCTCGGTCGTGGCTGACCAGCATCAGCGTGCCTTCAAACTCGTTGAGCGCCATGGCCAGCGCTTCGCGGGTGGCCAGGTCCAGGTGATTGGTGGGCTCGTCCATCAGCAGCAGATTCGGGCGCTGCCAGACCATCATGCACAACACCAGCCGTGCTTTTTCGCCGCCGCTCATGCTGCCAACAGCCTGTTTGACCATGTCGCCGCTGAAATTGAAGGTGCCCAGAAAACTGCGCAAGTCCTGCTCGCGGGTTTGCTGGCCTGCTATCTTTCCGGCAGCGGTCATGTCTTTGACCAGGCGGATCATGTGTTCCAGCGGCGTGTCTGTGGGGCGCAGCACGTCGAGCTCCTGCTGGGCGAAATAGCCGATGTTCAGGCCCTTGCCTTCCGTGATTTCGCCGCCGATGGCTTTCAGGTCACGCGCAATGGTTTTGACCACGGTCGATTTGCCTTGGCCGTTGGCTCCCAGAATACCAATGCGCTGGCCTGCCAGCACCGATTTGCTGACGTTCTTCACTATCACCGTCGGCGGCGTGCCGTCGGGTGCGTCCTCGGGCGGCGGGTAACCAAAGCTCACGCCGGTCATCGACAACATCGGGTTGGGCAGGTTGGCCGGTTCCTTGAACTCGAAGGTGAAGTCGGCCTCGGACAGCAGCGGCGCAATCTTCTCCATGCGGTCCAACGCCTTGACCCGGCTTTGCGCCTGCTTGGCCTTGCTGGCCTTGGCCTTGAAGCGGTCGATGAACTTCTTCAAGTGAGCGATCTTGTCCTGCTGCTTGGAAAAGGCGGCCTGTTGCAGCTCCATCTTTTCAGCCC
Source organism: Rhodoferax ferrireducens (assembly GCA_002083775.1). GTDB lineage: Bacteria > Pseudomonadota > Gammaproteobacteria > Burkholderiales > Burkholderiaceae_C > Rhodoferax > Rhodoferax ferrireducens_A. The sequence continues at coordinate 624,860 of MTEI01000001.1, forward strand.
GCATGTCCTCGAACTTGCTGTAGTTACCGCCGTAACGCACCAGCTTACCAGCGTCGATGTGCAGGGTGACATTGGTCACCGCGTCGAGAAACTCGCGGTCATGGCTGATGACGATCATCGTGCCCTGGTAACGCTGCAACCAGGCTTCCAGCCAGACCAGTGCGTCCAGGTCCAAGTGGTTGGTGGGCTCATCGAGCAGCAGCAGGTCGCTCGGGCACATCAGCGCGCGCGCCAGTTGCAGGCGCATGCGCCAGCCGCCCGAGAAGCTGTTGACCGGGTTGGTGAGTTCGGTGGTTTTGAAGCCCAGGCCCAGAATTAGCGCTTGCGCACGGGCTGGTGCGTCATGGGCACCGGCGTCTTGCAGCGCCATGTAGGCGTGGGCCATGCGGTCGTAGTCGTCGGTGGCCTCAGACGCAGTCACCTCTTGCTGCGCAGCCAGCAGCGTGGTGTCGCCATCGACCACAAAGTCGGTGGCGGATTGATCCGTTTCGGGCATGTCCTGCGCCACCTGGCCCATGCGCCACTGGGCGGGGATGTAGTACTCGCCCACATCTTCGTGCAGGGTGCCGTTGAACAGCGCAAACAGGCTCGACTTGCCAGCACCATTGCGCCCGACCAGACCCACTTTTTCGCCGGGGTTGAGGGTGACGGAGGCGCCTTCGAGCAGGACTTTGGCGCTACGGCGCAGGGTGACGTTTTTTAGGGTGATCAAGAGAAAGGCTTTTCAGGTTGAGGAGTCAATGGTTGACTGGTGTGATGTCGCTTGGGGGGCATGGATTGCGGGTCGGGCCTGCCCCGGACTCCGATCCGGGGCCCGCAATGACAACCACCTGGTCATCCCGGACTTGAGTTTTGTCATCCCGGACTCGATCCGGGATCCAGGATTTTCGGCGCTTGGGCCTGGAGCAGGGCCTCGCGCGTGACCAGCAGCACCTGGTCTTCGCCGGCGCTAGTTTCCAGCCAGATCACTTCCAACTTTGGAAAAGCGGCCTCAAAGTGGGCGCGCTCGTGGCCGATTTCCAGCACCAGAATGGCCTCGGGCGACATTTGGGCGGGCGCATCGCGCAGCAGCTGGCGGATGAAGTCCATGCCGTCGCTGCCACCTGCCATGTTGCCGTCCAGTGCCAGTGCCGGTTCGGCCTTGAATTCGGGGGGCAGGGCGGCCATGCTGTGCGCGTTGACGTAGGGCGGGTTACACAAAATCAGATCGTAATGGCTGCCGGTGGTGGGGATGCCGTCGCCCTGGCGCAGCGAGATGCGCGCATGCAGGCCGTGGCGGTCGATGTTGATGCGTGCCACCTCCAGGGCGTCGGCGCTGATGTCGCTGGCCTGCACCTTCACATCGGGGTAGACCATGGCGGCAATCACTGCCAGGCTGCCGTTGCCGGTGCACAGGTCCAGCACGCGGTGGGTTTCCTCGCCCAGCCAATAGTCCAGGTGGCCTTCCATCAGCACCTCGGCGATCAAGGAGCGCGGCACGATGGCGCGTTCGTCCACGTAAAACGCCACACCCTGCAGCCAGGCCTCTTTGGTCAGGTAGGCGGCGGGTTTGCGGGTGCTGATGCGCGCTTCGATTAATGTAGCTATCAGCCCTTTCTCCTCGGGGGTTACAGGCCGATTTGATGATATATCTTCGGGCTTGAGCGAGGTGTCCAACGGCAAGCCAAGCCGCCACAACACCAGCCAGGCCGCCTCGTCAAACGCGTTGCTGGTGCCATGGCCAAAGGCCACGCCAGCCTGGGCGAGCTGCTCGGCGACCTGCGTGACGCATGGCAAAAGGGTCAACGGTGCGGGGGAAGATGTTGTCATGACAGGTTCTCCGGCACGCGGCAATGGGTGTTTTTCAAGGGATCAATGTCCGGGGCGCTAGTGGCTCATGTCCAGCGTGATTTCGGTAAAGGTGGGTTTGTCGTCGGGGTCGGGCTCACTCGCCTTGGCCTTGGCCACGGCGTCGGCACTGGCCTGGCTGGTGAAGTCGTTTTGCAGGCGCCACATCAGGTTGGTGGGTGAATCGGAGTTGGACAGGCCTTCCTTGCGGTCCACCACGCCAGCAACGATCAGGCGGGCGATGTCCTGCTCAAAGGTCTGGCTGCCCTCGGCCAGGGATTTCTCCATGGCTTCCACAATGCCGGAGAAGTTGCCCTTTTCGATCATTTCACTCACCAGGCGGGTGTTGAGCATGATTTCGACCGCTGGTGTGCGGGTACCCGCGATGGTGCGAAGCAGCCGCTGCGAGACGATGGCACGTGTGGCCGCGGCCAGGTCACCCAGCATGGTCTGACGCACTTCAACCGGGAAAAAGCTCAGGATCCGGTTCATCGCCTGATAGCTGTTGTTGGCGTGCAGGGTGGCCAGGCACAGGTGCCCGGTTTGCGCGTAGGCTATGGCGGCAGACATGGTTTCACGGTCGCGGATTTCGCCGATCATGATCACGTCAGGTGCCTGGCGCAGCGCGTTTTTCAGGGCGATGGGCAGGGAGTCGGTGTCGGTGCCCACCTCGCGCTGGTTCACCACCGAGCGTTTGTTCTTGAACAGGAATTCCACCGGGTCTTCAATGGTCAGGATGTGGCCTGACGCATTGGCGTTGCGATGGTCGATCATGGAGGCCAGCGTGGTGCTTTTGCCCGAACCGGTGGCGCCCACCATCAGGATCAGGCCACGCTTTTGCAGCATCAACTCGGCCAGCAGCGGCGGCAGCGACAGCGATGAGATCGGCGGCACTTCATTGACGATGAAGCGAATCACCACGGCAAATGAGCCGCGCTGTCGCATGCCGCTGATCCGGAAACGGCCCACGCCGGGCATGGACCAGCCTACGTTGAGTTCGTTTTTTTCCTTGAGTTCGTCGATCTGTTGCGCTGGCAAGATCTCGGCCAGCAGGTTAAGCGGTGCGTCAGGCGGCAGGATCTGGCTGTTGATGGGCACACATTGGCCGTTGATGCGGATCAGCGCCGGCGAGTGGGCGGACAAATAGATGTCGGAGGCGCGTTTTTCAGACATCAGCCGCAGGATGCGGCGCATGGTGCCCTCGGAACTGGTTTCTAAGCTGGCCATGTCAGTGCCTTTCTGGGAACGTTAACGAGAAAGAACAAAATTGTCATGCCGGGCTACAACCCGGCATCCATGACTTCGGACGGCATGGATTGCGGGTCAAGCCCGCAATGACAAGCCGTTTCTGATCCGCTGGTGACAGGTCATCGTTCACTGCGTGTCACCCTTGGTCTGTCCCTCAATCCGGGCATCCGGACATCCGACAATCAGTTGGTGACAGAGCAAAGTTCACTGCGCGTAACTCTTGGTCTGTCACTCAATCTCTCAGGAGATCATTCAAACTGGTTTTGGCGCGGGTTTGCGCATCGACGTGTTTGACGATGATGGCGGCGTAAAGGCTGTACTTGCCACCTTCCTTGGGCAGGTTGCCGGAAATCACCACCGAGCCTGCCGGAATGCGGCCGTAGGTGACCGCACCGGTGGCGCGGTCGTAAATGGGGGTGCTCTGGCCAATATAGACGCCCATGGAAATGACGCAGTTTTCTTCCACGATGACACCTTCAACCACCTCGGAGCGGGCACCAATGAAGCAGTTGTCTTCAATGATGGTGGGGTTGGCCTGCATGGGTTCCAGCACACCACCAATGCCAACGCCACCGCTCAGGTGCACGTTTTTGCCAATCTGTGCGCAGGAGCCTACCGCGGCCCAGGTGTCGACCATGGTGCCTTCATCCACATAGGCGCCAATGTTCACGAACGACGGCATCAAAATCACACCCTTGGCCAGGTAACTGCCGCGCCGCGCCACTGCCGGGGGCACGATGCGCACACCAGTGGCCCTGAAGGCACCCTCGTCCATGTCAGAGAACTTGGTGGCCACCTTGTCGTAAAAGCTCAGGTCACCGGCTTGCATCAGTTCGTTGTCGCGCAGCCGAAAGCTCAGCAGCACCGCCTTTTTGATCCATTGGTGGGTGGTCCACTGGCCCACGCCGTCGCGCGTGGCCACCCGCAGCTGGCCATTGTTGAGCTGGTGGATGACGTGTTCAACGGCGTCGGTGACTTCCTTGGGGGCAGAGGCGCTGGAGAGGTTGGCGCGGTCGTCCCAGGCGGCGTCCAGAATGGCTTGAAGTTGTTGGGTCATGGTGTTGTCTCTCAGGAATAGGGGTTGAAGTGGTGGCAGTTCAGGAACTTGACGCCAAGGCTAGCGCGGGCGGTTGGTGACAAAGGCACGGATGCGATGGGCGGCTTCCAAGCACTCCGACGTGTCGGCTACCAGGGCCATGCGCACGCGGCCTGCGCCGGGGTTGCTGCCCTGTGCCTCGCGCGCCAAAAACGACCCAGGTAACACCGTCACATTGTAATTAGCGTACAGGTCACGGGCAAAAGCCAGCTCATCGCCTGCCACATCGGCCCACAGGTAAAAACCGGCGTCGGGCAGGGCCACATGCATCACCTCGGCCAGCAGCGGTGTCACTTGTGCAAACTTGGCGCGGTACAGCGCGCGGTTGGCCACCACATGGGCTTCGTCGCCCCAGGCGGCGATGCTGGCTGCCTGCACCACCGGGCTCATGGCACAGCCGTGGTAGGTGCGGTAGAGCAAAAAAGCGCTGATGATGGCCGCATCGCCTGCCACAAACCCGCTGCGCAAACCCGGTACATTGCTGCGTTTGGACAGGCTGGTGAGCGATATCAGATTTTTGAAATCGCTGCGGCCGAGTTGCGCAGCCGCTTCCATGCCACCCAGCGGCGGCTCGTCGCGAAAGTAAATCTCGCTGTAACACTCGTCGGAGGCGATGACAAAACCAAAACGGTCACTCAGGTCAAACAGCTTTTGCCACTCACCGAGCGGCATCACTGCGCCGGTGGGGTTGCCGGGTGAGCACACCAACAGTTGCTGGGTGCGCGCCCACACCGCCTCGGGCACGCTGTCCCAGTCTGGCGCAAAGTTGCGCGCCGGGTCACTGGCCACGTAATACGGCTCGGCACCGGCCAGCAGTGCGGCACCTTCGTAGATTTGGTAGAACGGATTCGGGCAGACCACGATGGGCTTCACGCCCGTGACCGCGCTGTCGCCGGGGTTGACGATGGTCTGGGTCAGCGCAAACAGCGCTTCGCGCGAGCCATTGACCGGCAGAGTCTGGGTAAACGGGTTCACCGTCAGGCCATAACGCTTGTGCAGCCAGTCGGCAAACGCTTGCCGTAGCGCGGGTTCGCCCGCCGTTGCCGGGTAGCTGGACAGACCACTGGGTGAGCGGTTGATGGCATCACACAGTGCTTGCTGGATGAAAGGCGGCGTCGCGTGTTTGGGTTCACCAATGCCCAAGCTGATGGGTTGATAGGCCGGATTGGGCGTGACACCCTCAAAAAGCTGGCGCAGGCGCTCAAAAGGGTAGGGCTGAAGCAGGCAGAGCAAAGGATTCATGGGGCGCGATTATCCGGGATGGCGCGTGCACAGATAATGAGCGCCCTATGGATCTGATTGAACTGGCCACCGAAGAATTGTTTGTGGGAATGTCCCTGCGCTATACCCTGCGCGACAGCAATGGCAGCATCTTGCTGGCGAAGGGTCAAAAAATCGATTCCAGCCATCAATTGGCCGCCATCAAGAGTCGGCGGCGGGTGTTTGTAGAAATCGACCAGACCGACGAAGGCGTGCGCGCGGTGATGTCTGGCTTCACTGCATTGAACCGCGCCGGTGCCCCCATCAAGGACTTTTCGAGGTTTCTCAACATCCAGAAGACTGGCAACCCTGGTGACAAGCAAGATGGCTCCTTCATTCATCAGTGGGGCGATGTTGAGTCCCGGTTGGGTGGTTTATTGGGCAGTGTGACCAGCACAACCGACTTCACAGCGCGCATGCAGGTTTTGGCACAGTCCATTGACCGGCTTTTGGCGCAAGACATGGCGGGCTCCCAGTTTGTCTTGTTCAACCGGGCGGTCACGCATTTTGGTGGCTACAGCGTGCTTCACTCTTTGTTGTGCGCCATGGTTGTGCATGCATTGAGTGAGTCGTTTGACCTGTCGGTTGAGCAGCGGCGCAGCCTGGTGTGTGCTGCCTTGAGCATGAATGTGGCCATGACACATGTTCAGGATGAGCTCGCCATTCAAAAATACCCGCCGAGCGTCGGTCAGCGCAGCGTTATCGACACCCATGCAGCGATGGGGAAACAGATGCTGGAGGAAGCAGGTGTCACAGACCGTGACTGGCTGGTGATGGTGGCGCTGCATCACACCGCACTGGGCCCCAGTGCCAGCGAGACCCTGGCCGACTGGCCGGTAGAAAAGCGCATGGTCAAAATTCTGCAAACGGTAGACCGTTACACCGCGGCCATGAGCCCTCGCAAATCGCGCAGTGGGCAAAACGCCCGCGATTCGGTGCGCACCGTGGTCATGCCTGCAGGGGCGACCCAACATGATTACGTCGGCAAAGCGTTGATGCGGGTGTTTGGACTGTGCCCTCCAGGCACGTTTGTCAAGCTGGCCAATGGCGAAACGGCCGTGGTCATGCGTCGGGGCGCCAAGCCCGCCGAGCCTTGGGTGGCCAGTGTGCTCAACCGTCTGGATCAACCCGTTGCCGAGCCCAGCCTGCGAGACACATCGCGTGAGATGTTTGCGGTGCAAGCCACGCTGGTGGCGACGTCGGTGCGGGTCAACCTCAACATGGAAGCGCTGTTGCGACTAATGCCCAAATAGGGTGACCCGTCAGCCAGAGATGTGCTCAACGGAAGTTTGCAATCCCAGCCAGCGCGACGCCGCTTGCGCCAGCAGAGCCGGGTCGCCGGTACTGCGCAGGGTGATTTGACCGACGTGATCTTCGTTGGCGTGTTCGGTCAGCACCCGGCGGGTTTGCCGCGCGACCGGCTCACCGTTGTCGATGATCTGCACACCGCTCGGCAACAGGGCCTGCAGCTGTGTACGGGCAAAAGGGTAATGGGTGCAGCCCAACACCAGTGTGTCGATCTCGCCAGAATTTATGCTAAATTGGCCTGTAGCCCTTATGTAGCAAGCGCAGAGCGCTCTTATTTGTGAAGTATCGTCGCGTTCAATGGCATCTGCCAGGCCATCGCAGGGCTGGCAGATGAACGTCGCCTGATCGCTCAACGAGGCCAGCAGGGCCTTGAATTTCTGGCTGGCCAAGGTGCCGCGCGTGGCCAAAACCCCGATGCATTGGGTGCGGCTGGCTGCTATCGCAGGCTTCAGTGCCGGCTCCACACCGATGATCGGCAGGTCAGGGTACTGCTGGCGCAGCAGGTGGATGGCGGCGGCGGTGGCGGTGTTGCAGGCGATCACCAGCGCCTTGATCGGTTGGGCCTCATCCAGCAGCAGGTGTCGGGTGATGGCCCGTGCGCGCGCCACTACATAGGCCTCATCCCGCTCGCCATACGGGGCATAGCCGCTGTCAGCCACATACACAAAGTCTTCCTGCGGCAACTCGGCGCGCAAGGCTTTGAGCACGCTCAAGCCGCCGATGCCGCTGTCAAACACGCCGATGGGGCGTCCTGGTGCAGCGCTGGAGCAGGTGCTGGTCAAAAGACGGCTATCGGCGGCCAATCCGGGTGCAACTTACTGGCCGGTGACAGCGATGCCTTTGAACTCGCCACTGGCAATACGCTGCTGCCACTCTGCCGGGCCGGTGTTGTGCACGCTGACACCAGTGGCGTCCACCGCCACGGTGACCGGCATATCCACCACGTCAAACTCGTAAATGGCTTCCATCCCGAGGTCGGCAAAACCCAGCACTTTGGCCGTCTTGATGGCTTTGGACACCAGATACGCCGCGCCGCCCACTGCCATCAGGTAGGCCGATTGGTGTTTCTTGATGGCCTCGATGGCGACCGGGCCGCGCTCGGACTTGCCGATCATGGCGATCAGGCCAGTCTGGCTGAGCATCATCTCGGTGAAACCGTCCATACGCGTGGCGGTGGTGGGGCCCGCCGGACCGACGGCTTCGTCACCCACCGGGTCCACCGGGCCGACGTAATAGATGACGCGGTTGGTGAAATCAACCGGCAACTTCTCGCCCTTGGCCAGCATGTCCTGGATGCGCTTGTGCGCCGCGTCGCGGCCGGTGAGCATCTTGCCGTTCAGCAACAGGCGGTCGCCGGGTTTCCAGCTGGCGACTTCTTCTTTCGTTAAGGTATTGAGATTGACCTTTTTGCTTTTCACGTAATCGGGTGTCCAGGCCACATCGGGCCAGCTGTCCAGTGACGGCGGCGTCAGATACACCGGGCCACTGCCGTCCATCACAAAGTGCGCGTGGCGGGTGGCGGCGCAGTTGGGGATCATGGCCACCGGCTTGCTGGCCGCGTGGGTGGGGTACATCTTGATTTTGATGTCCAGCACCGTGGTCAGGCCACCCAGGCCCTGTGCGCCAATACCCAGCGCGTTGACCTTCTCATACAGTTCCAGGCGCAGTTTCTCGACGTTGGTGAGTTCTGCGCCACTGGCGGCTTTGGCCTGCAACTCGTACATGTTCAGGTCCTCCATCAGGCTTTCCTTGGCCATCAGCACAGCTTTTTCAGCAGTGCCGCCAATGCCGATGCCCAGCATGCCCGGCGGGCACCAACCGGCGCCCATGGTGGGTACGGTTTTCAGCACCCAGTCAACCACCGAGTCGCCTGGGTTGAGCATCACCAGCTTGCTTTTGTTCTCGCTGCCACCACCCTTGGCGGCCACGGTCACTTCAACGGTGTTGCCGGGCACGATCTCGGTGTTAATGACGGCCGGGGTGTTGTCTTTGGTGTTTTTGCGCAAAAACTCGGGGTCGGCGACCACGCTGGCGCGTAACGTGTTGCCGGGGAAGTTGTAGGCCTGGCGCACGCCTTCGTTGATGGCATCGTCCAAAGAGCCGGTGAAGCCTTCCCAGCGTACGTCCATGCCGACTTTCAGGAACACGTTGACGATACCGGTGTCCTGGCAGATCGGGCGGTGGCCTTCGGCGCTCATCTTGCTGTTGGTCAGGATTTGCGCAATGGCGTCCTTGGCGGCCGGGCTTTGTTCACGCTCGTAAGCGCGGGCCAGGTGGGCAATGAAGTCTGCCGGATGGTAGTAGCTGATGTATTGCAGGGCAGCGGCAATGGATTCAATCAGGTCGCTTTGGCGAATGGCAGTGCTCATGGAAGACATCCTCGGAGTTGTGGCAACCGAAAGTTTAACGACCCCGCTCCAATGTCTGGCTGACAGCCCTGTCAGATGGTCGCGGGTGCAAGTCGCCTGGCGCCTCTGACGGCGTTGGCAAGGGCGTCACCGACGGCAGTGCCAGATGCAGCGCCGCTTTGGCGAGCAGGTGCGCCGAGATGGGTGCGGTGATGAACAAAAACACACTCACCAGAATTTCATGCAGGCTTAACGCCTCGCCGGTGACGCTGAAAAAAACGGACGACGCGATCAGAAGACAGCCAACACCAAGGGTGGTGGCCTTGGTGGGTGCGTGCAGGCGGGTATAAAAATCTTTGAAGCGGACAAGACCGAGTGAGCCCACAAAGGTAAACGCCGCGCCGACCAGCACCAGCACTGACAAAAAAATTTCTGTGCCGGTGTTCATTCGATGATGTCCCCACGCAGCAAAAATTTGCTCAGCGCCACGGTTCCCACAAATCCCATCAGGGCGATTAACAGGGCCGCCTCAAAATACAGCGGACTGGCCAGGTGGATGCCTAGCAGCACCAGCAGCGCGATGGCGTTGATGTACAGGGTGTCAAGCGCCAGAATACGGTCGGGCAGGCTGGGACCTTTGATCAACCTGAAAAAACTCAAGCCAAAAGCGACGGCAACCAGCCCAAAAGCGACGATGAGCGCGATGTTCAGCATTCAAAAATCTCCCTCAGTGGTGCTTCAAACCGGGTCTTGATGGTGCGTACCAGATCATCCGGGTCGGTGCAATACAGGGCGTGGACCCACAGAACCCGCCGATCTGGCGACAGTCTGGCCGACACGGTGCCCGGTGTCAGGCAGATGGTATTGGCCAACAGACTCAGGCCCAGTTCGCTCTTGATATCCAGCGGCACACTGACAAACAACGGGGCCAGCGCCTTGGGGCCTGCCAGAACCATCTTCGCCACGGCCACGTTGGACACCAGCACGTCGTACAAAAAAATGCCAGTAAATCGCAACAAGCTGACAGGTCGAACAATGCGTACCGGGTCGGGCCAAAAGGCCAGCGTGAAACGCGGAATGGCCCAGCCCAGCAGCAGGCCCAGCACCACATGCCCGGGCGCCAGCGTGTTGTTGAGCAGCAGCCAGACCAGCGTCAGGATGGGTGTGAGTAGGGGATGGGGTAGCCAGCGTGTCATGGTTTGCCTGCCAGTACTGCAGAGATGTAGTGCACAGGGTCAGCCAACTGGCGCGCCGTGGCCTGCGCAAAATCAACGGCTGACCCCGCCAGAACCGTCAACGCCAGAATCAAACCCAGCAAACCACCTATGGCGAGCAGGTCGCGCGTGTCTGAGGATGCTATCAGCGAGGGGCTTGGCGGAGATGATGGGCTGGTGGCGGCCAGAAACAGGCGGCTCCCGGCGCGTGCCAAAGCCATCACCGCCAGCAACGCCCCCAGCAAGATCACCGCCCACACCCAGGGCTGATCGGGTGCAGCGCGCAATATCAGGAACTTGCCAACGAACCCGGACAAAGGTGGCAAGCCGGCCGCAGACACAGCAGCGGCAAAAAACAAGCTACCCCACAACGTATGGCGTGGCAGATCAGCATCGGTGGTGAAAAGATCGCCACTCACGGGGCGCCGTCGCTTGATGGCATCGGTCAGCAAAAACAGCAGGGCCGCGGTGAAGGTGCTGTGCGGCAGGTAGTAAAGGGCCGCAGCAACGCCCTCAGTGCTGACCGAGATGCCAGCCAACAAGGTGCCCACCGACACCAGCACCAGATAAGCCGCCAGTTGGGCCAGGCGGGTGGCCGCCAAGGCCCCCAGCGTGCCCACCACCACAGTGCCCAGAGCCAGTGGCAATAACCAGGGATCAAACAACTGCGCCAGTTCGCCCGCTGCTGGGCCAAAAAGCAGCGTGTGGGTGCGCAAAATGGCATAGATGCCGACCTTGGTCATGATGGCAAGCAGCGCGGCCACCGGGGCCGAGGTATCTGCGTAGGCACGCGGCAGCCACAAATGAAGCGGCAGCAGCGCCGCCTTTAAGCCAAATACCAGCAACAGCAGCAAGCCGCCTGCCCGGGCCAGCCCCAGCTGGTCTGGCTCCAGAGTAGCGGCTTTGGCGGCCAAGTCAGCCAGGTTCAAACTGCCCATGGCGGCATAAATGAGCCCGGCCGCCAACAAAAAGACCGCTGAACCCGCCAGGTTCATCACCACGTAATGCAGGCCAGCGCGGGTGCGCGCGGCGCCACCACCGTGCAAGGCCAGCCCATACGAGGCAATCAGCAAGATCTCGAAAAAGACGAACAGGTTGAACAAATCGCCGGTCAGGAAGGCACCCGCAAGGCCGAACAACTGCATCTGAAACAGCACATGAAAATGGCGGCCTTGAGTATCCACACCGCCACCGGCATAGACCAGGGCGGGCAGCGCCAGCAGGGTGGTGATCAGCACCATCCAGGCCGCCAGCCGGTCTGCCACCATCACAATGCCCCAGGGCGCTGGCCAGTCACCTAGCCGGTAAACCAGAATGTCACCGTTGGATACGGTCATCAACAAGGCAACGGCTGCAACCACTTGGGTCAGCACGGCAAGCAACGCCACCCAGCGTTGCGTGGCGATGGCAGACTGCGACAGCACCAAGAGCAAGACGCCGCCAATGAACGGCAACAACATCGGCGCCATGACCAGATGTGCCATCATGCGCCGTCACCTTTGGCATCTGCCGCGGTGTCCAGACCATCGACATGGTCGTTGCCAAATTCATCCCGCGCGCGCAAGCTGAGCATGATGACAAACGCGGTCATGGCAAAGCCAATCACGATGGCGGTCAGCACCAGCGCCTGGGGCAGTGGGTCGGCATGGCCCAGCGCGCCCGAGATCACGGGTGGTTGCCCGATCACCAGGCGGCCCGTGGCAAACAAAAACAGGTTGATACCGTACGACAGGAGCGTCAGCCCAAGCACCACGGCGAAGGTGCGCGCGCGCAAAATCAGGTACACACCACAACCGGCCAAGGTGCCAATGGCCAGCGCAATCAGGGCTTCCATGGCGCAGGCTCCTGGGCATGGCTGGCGCGATGGGCCAGGCCAAGGTTGATCAAAATCAGCAGGGTGGCACCTACCACCACCAGGTAAACGCCCAAATCAAAGACCATGGCCGAGGCCAGTTCAAACTCACCCACCAGCGGCCAGTTCATGTGGCCAAAGGCTGAGGTCAGGAACGGACGCCCAAACACCCAACTCGCCAGCCCTGTGAGCAGCGCCAGACCCAAACCGGCGGCAATCAACGGCTGTGTGCGCGCTGGCAAACGGGCATGCGTCCAGCAGACGCCGTTGGCCAGGTACTGCACGATCAGCGCAATGGCAGTGATCAGTCCGGCAATGAAACCCCCGCCTGGCAGGTTATGGCCGCGCAAAAAGATGAACACCGACACCAGCAAGGCCAGTGGCAACAACAGCCTGGCGAAAGTGGCCAGAATCATGGGATGCGTGTCCAGGTCCCAGGGGCGCCCGCTGGCATCCTGTGTCGGCCCCGATAGCCGCAGTTTGCCCAGCAGCGCATAAATGCCCAAGCCCGCCAGCGCCAGCACGGTGATTTCGCCAAAGGTGTCAAAACCCCGAAAATCCACCAGAATGACGTTCACCACGTTGTGGCCGCCGCCGCCCGGCACGCTGTTTTGGATGAAAAAACCGGCAATGTTGTCGCTGGAGCGAGTCAGCACCGCCCAGCTCAGCGCAGCGGTGCCCAGCCCAACCAAAAGGCCCAGACCCGCATCGCGCCAGCGCCGCAAGACACTGGATTCGCGTGGCGTGCTGGCGGGCAAAAAATAAAGGGCCAGCAGCAACAGGATCACGGTGACCACTTCCACCGAGAGTTGTGTCAACGCCAGGTCAGGTGCAGAGAACTTGATGAACACCAGCGCCACCATCAGGCCCACAGCGCCGATCAGAATCAAGGCGGTCAGGCGCTGCCGGTGCAGCACTGTGGCCGCCAGGGTGGCCAGCACCAGCACCACCGCAGCGGCCAGGCTGACACCATCTACCGGCAGCAGGGCACGGGTACCCGTCAAAGGAGCGGGTGCCAGTGCCAAACCGGCCCCACCGAACACCAGTGCACACACCACAAACAGCATCAGTTGCCGCTGTAGCGAGCCGTTGTCCAGCCAATGCGTGATGCGCTTGGCCCATGCCAGCATGCTACCCAGCAGCGCATCAAAGATCAACTTGCCCTGCAGGCGCTCGTCGAGCCGGTCATGTAGTGCAAACAGGGGTTTGCGGCCCCAATACAGCAGGGCACCACCACCCAAAGCGATGACGCTCATCCACAAAGCCGGGTTGAAGCCGTGCCAGATGGCCAGGTTGTGTTCGGGCAGCGGCCCCTGAAGCACGGCACTGGCAGCAATAGCCAGCAAAGGCTCAACCGTTTGTGCCGGGAAGATGCCAACCAGCAGCACCAGCACTACCAATACTTCAACCGGCACCTTCATCCAGCGCGGCGGCTCGTGCGGTGTTTTGGGCAGATTGATCGGCTCACCGTTGAAAAACACATCGTGGATGAAGCGTATCGAGTAGGCCACCGCAAAGATGCCCGCCAGGGTAACGACCGCAGGCAACAGCCAGCCCAGGCGGTGGTCACTGCTGGCGGTGACCGCTTCTGCAAAAAACATTTCCTTGGAAAGAAAACCGTTGGCCAGCGGCACCCCCGCCATGGCGGCAGAGGCGACCATGGCCAGGGTGGCGGTATGCGGCATGGCGTGCCACAGGCCATTGATGCGGCGCATGTCACGGGTGCCACATTCGTGGTCAATGATGCCTGCCGCCATGAACAGCCCGGCCTTGAAAATGGCATGGTTGATGATGTGAAACACCCCGGCCACGGCAGCCAGTGGCGTGCCAATGCCAAACAGCGCGGTGATCAGCCCCAGGTGGCTGATGGTGGAATATGCCAACAAACCCTTCAGATCATGCTTGAACAGCGCCAGCACCGCTCCGAGCAAAAACGTGGTCAGGCCCACGCCACCCACCCACCAGGTCCAGGCATCGGTGCCTGAGAGCACCGGGAACAACCGGGCCAGCAAAAAAACACCGGCTTTCACCATCGTGGCGGAGTGCAGGTAAGCAGACACCGGGGTGGGCGCCGCCATGGCGTTGGGCAGCCAGAAGTGGAACGGAAACTGAGCTGATTTGGTAAAGGCGCCCAGCAAAATGAGCAGCAGGGCGGGCAAATACAGCGGGTGGGCGCGAACCATGTCGCCGCTGGCCAACACGGTGGTGAGTTCATAACTGCCGACCATCTCGCCGAGCAAGATGAAGCCGCCCAACAGCGCCAAGCCACCGGCACCGGTGATGGCCAGCGCCATCTGGGCGCCGCTGCGCGCCGCCTCGCGCTGGCGCCAGTAGGCAATCAGCAAAAAGGATGACAGGCTGGTCAGCTCCCAGAAAATCAGCAGCTGGATCAAATTTTCAGACAACACCACGCCCAGCATGGAGCCCATGAACAGCAGCAGGTAGGTGTAGAGCTTGCTCAGGCTGTCGTTGGGTGACAGGTAATAGTGCGCATACAGGATCACCAGCAGGCCAATGATCAGAATCAGCAATGAAAACAGCACACCCAGGCCATCCATGCGAAAGCTCAGGTCCAGCCCGGCACCAGGAATCCAGGCCAGGCGCTGCAGCGTGGTGACACCGGCAAAACTGTCCATCAGCGCGGGCCCCAGGATGGCCAACGCCAAGGCTGTGGTGCCGGCCGTGGTCCAGGCGGTGACCGTGCGGCCGCGCCGGGCCAGCAGCGCCACCAGTGCGGCGCCTACAAACGGGGTCAGAATGGCCAAGAACAATTGCATCAGCTTATTTTTTCATGACCAAGCAAGGCGCCGGGGAAAGGGTCCTGTTATTCCAACATCCGTGTGCGGAATTTCAGGCCGCCAGAGTCAGGGCTGAGGGCTGGCGGCTGACGGGTCGCCCTCAGTGTTTGCCTGGCGCGCTGTGCGACATCAACTTGTCGGTATAGGCAATGGCCATCGCCGAAAACAGGAAGGCAATGTGAATCACCGTCTGGGCGATCAGCACTTTGTCGGTGTAGTTGGCGGCGTTGATGAAGGTCTTGAGCAAATGGATCGAGCTGATGCCGATGATGGCGGTGGCCAGTTTGACCTTGAGCACCGAGGCGTTGACATGGTCCAGCCACTCAGGCTGGTCCCGGTGGCCTTCGAGGTCCAGGCGGCTCACAAAGGTCTCGTAGCCGCCCACAATCACCATGATCAGCAGGTTGGAGATCATCACCACGTCGATCAGCGCCAACACCACCAACATGATGATGGTCTCGTTGAGTTGTGCCACCGGCACATCGGATTTGTAGCCGATGCTGTCGATCAACGCTTGCAGCGCAGTCTGACTGCCAAACACGGCTTCCAGCAAATGCACCAGCTCAACCCAGAAGTGGAACACGTACACCGCTTGCGCCAGGATCAGGCCCAGATAAAGTGGCAACTGCAACCAGCGGCTGGCAAAAATGATCCGCGGGATCGGTCGCAAAACCGGGTTTTTTTCAGGTGTGGGGGTCGACATGGGGCACTTAAGAGTTGGGTCAGCGCGGAGTTTATCGTGCCGCCCCAAACCCGTTGTGACAAGCCCCTTATAGTCAGTAGCTTGTAAGTGCCAGCCTTGACATTACTGGGTGAATTTCATTTAACAAAGAGGAGATTGATCTGTGAGCACACCGTCCGCTATTGAGTCCGTGTTGGTTGAGAACCGTGTTTTTGAACCCAGCGAAGCCACCGTGAAGGCTGCTCGCATTTCCGGCATGGATGGCTACAACGCCCTTTGCGCTGAAGCCGCTGCCGACTTTGAAGGTTTCTGGGCCCGCCTGGCACGTGAAAACGTGGTCTGGAACAAGCCTTTCACCAAGACCCTGGACGAGTCGAACGCGCCGTTCTACAAGTGGTTTGAAGACGGCGAACTCAACGCCTCTTACAACTGTCTTGACAAACACATGGGCACGCCCAACGAAAACAAGACGGCGGTCATTTTTGAAGCTGACGGCGGCGAAGTCACCAAAACCACCTACAAGGAACTGCTGGCCAAGGTCAGCCAGTTTGCCAATGCGCTCAAGTCACGCGGCATCAACAAGGGTGACCGCGTCCTGATTTACATGCCTATGACGCTCGAAGGCGTGGTGGCCATGCAAGCCTGTGCCCGCATCGGCGCCACGCACAGTGTGGTGTTTGGCGGCTTCTCGGCCAAGGCGCTGCAAGAGCGCATCATCGACGCTGGCGCCGTGGCGGTCGTCACCGCCAACTTCCAGATGCGTGGCGGCAAAGAGTTGCCCCTCAAAGCGATCGTGGACGAAGGTCTGAGCCTGGGTGGTTGCGAATCCATCAAGACGGTGCTGGTGTTCGAGCGTACGCCCACCGCCTGCAACATGGTGGCTGGCCGCGACATGACGTTCACCGAAGCCCTGGCTGGCCAAAGCACCGAATGTGCGCCGGTGATGGTGGGTGCCGAGCATCCGCTGTTTATCTTGTTCACCTCTGGCTCCACCGGCAAGCCCAAGGGTGTGCAGCACGCCACCGGCGGCTTTGTGCTGTGGGCCAAGCTGACCATGGACTGGACCTTTGACTTGCGTGCGGACGACGTGTTCTGGTGTACCGCCGACATCGGCTGGATCACCGGCCACGCCTATGTGGCTTACGGCCCGCTGGCCGCTGGCGCCACGCAGATCATCTTTGAAGGCGTACCGACCTACCCGAACGCTGGCCGTTTCTGGCAGATGATTGAGCGCCACAAGTGCAGCATTTTCTACACCGCACCCACCGCCATCCGCTCACTGATCAAGTCGGCCGAGTCGGACGCCAAAGTGCACCCTGACGCCTCTGATCTGAGCAGCCTGCGCATTCTGGGTTCGGTGGGTGAGCCCATCAACCCCGAAGCCTGGATGTGGTACTACAAAAACGTCGGCAAGGAAAAGTGCCCGATCGTGGACACCTTCTGGCAGACCGAAACCGGTGGCCACATGATCACGCCGCTGCCAGGTGCCACGCCGCTGGTGCCCGGTAGCTGCACGCTGCCGCTGCCCGGCATCATGGCCGCCATCGTCGACGAAGCGGGTCACGATGTGCCCAACGGCTCAGGCGGCATGCTGGTCATCAAGCGCCCTTGGCCGTCGATGATCCGCACCATCTGGGGTGACCCGGAGCGTTTCAAGGCCAGCTACTTCCCGGCTGAAATGGGCGGTACCTACTACCTGGCGGGCGACGGCGCGGTGCGCAGTGCTGACCGCGGCTACTTCCGCATCACCGGTCGGATTGACGACGTGCTGAACGTCTCCGGCCACCGCATGGGCACCATGGAAATCGAATCGGCACTGGTCGCCAAGACCGACCTGGTGGCCGAAGCCGCCGTGGTGGGTCGCCCGGACGACCTGACCGGTGAAGCCATCTGCGCCTTTGTGGTCTTGAAGCGTGGTGTGCCCACCGGCGACGAAGCCAAGGCCATTGCCAAGCAGTTGCGCGACTGGGTGGCCAAGGAAATCGGCCCGATCGCCAAGCCCAAAGACATCCGCTTTGGTGAAAATCTGCCCAAGACACGTTCCGGCAAGATCATGCGCCGCCTGCTGCGCTCGCTGGCCAAGGGCGAGAGCATCACTCAGGACACCTCAACCCTGGAAAACCCGGCCATTCTGAGCCAGTTGGGTCAGGCCTATTGATGCTCTTTTAAGAATAGCTGCCAGCCCTTGTTGAATAAGGGCTAGAGGCTGATTTCTTATATAAAACTGGCGCGAAGCCAGTCACAAAAAAAGCCCGCTGATGCGGGCTTTTTTTGTTGCGCGTTTACGTGAAAGTCCCAAGATTGTCATCCCGGACTCGATCCGGGATCCATGAACCCTGAGCCATGGATTGCGGGTCAAGCCCGCAATGACGGCCGTCTGTCATGCGTCAGGGGTGCCTTCGCTGCCATGCTGCCATATTGCGGGTCAAGGCGACAGCGGTTCAGTCGTTGAGGCTGGCGCTCCAGCGGTTGCCCCAGGCGTCGCCGCGCAATTGCTCGGTGTCACGCCGGTCGCGCTTGGTCGGGCGGCCCTGCGTCAGTGACAGGGCTGGCTCGGGTGCCAGGCGGCGTTGTTCGGCAGCCTGCTGGCGCCGTTGCACCGACTCGGCGGTTTCCTGAAACATTAGCGCTGCCACCGGCGCCGGGCCACGCTTGTCGCTGATGGTCAACACGCTCACCGTGCGTAGCACCGGGCCGCTGCGCAGTTGCACGCTGTCGCCCGGCTTGACCTCACGCGCGGGTTTCACTGGCAGGCCGTTAACCTGCACCCGACCTTTGTCGATTTCTTCACAGGCCAGGCTGCGGGTCTTGTAAAAGCGTGCCGCCCACAACCATTTGTCAATGCGCAGTTTGTCCATGCCGCAGATTAGAGCAGGCCTTCAATGTCGCCAACCAAGCTGCGGCTGCTTGGGCTGGTCATGCTGCTGTAGCTGTCAATGATCTTGCCGTTGCGGTCGATCAGGTATTTGTAGAAGTTCCATTTGGGTGCGGTGCCGGTGGCCTGCGCCAACTGGGCAAACAGCGGGTTGCGCTCCGCCCCTGAGACCACGGTTTTGGCAAACATCGGGAACTTGACGGCGTAGGTGTTGAAGCAAAACTCGGCAATTTCCTTGTTGCTGCCCGGCTCCTGCTTGCCAAAGTCGTTGGAGGGAAAACCCAGAATCACCAGACCTTTGGACTGGTACTTGGCATATAGCGCTTCCAGCCCCTCGTACTGGCCGGTAAAGCCGCAGTAGCTGGCGGTGTTCACCACCAGCACCACTTTGCCAGCGTATTGGCACAGGTTCTGCGGTTTTTCGTCTTGCAGGCGGTTGAAGGTGTGTTTGAGCACCGTCGGGCAGGCGGTTGCAGGTGCTGCCGCCTTGGCAGACGGCGCTGCAGGTTTGGCGGTTTGCGCCACGGCGCCGCCACTTAACCCCAGCAGCAGCGCGCTGCCCAAAGCTGCCGGCAAAAGCTGTTTGAAGACAGCCGGTGATCCTGAAAAGCATGTCAACCGTGGCATATAAAACTCCTGAGTATTTTTCTGACAGCTCAGTTTACCGGTTTGGCGCGGGGTCTGCCGGGCCAGGCACCAATGGCAGGCGCACGGTGGCATCCAGCCCGACGATGTGGCCATGTTCCTCGCGGTTGACCAGCTCAATCTGGCCGCCCAGCGTGCGTGTGATTTCCAGGCAGATGGCCAGCCCCAAGCCTGAGCCGCTGTTGGCCTGGCCAGCAGAAAACGGCTGAAACAGGCGTTTCTGCAAATCGGGTGAAATTCCTGGCCCGCTGTCGCTGATGACCAGGGCAGCCACCCGTGTGTCACTCACCAGCTTGACGTGCAGCGGCCCGGCCTGCGGACAGTAACGAATGGCGTTGTGCAGCAGGTTGCGGGAGAGTTCGCGCAGCATCCAGTCGTGGGTCTGAATGCGGCTGGGCACGGTGTCGATGTCAAAGTCCAGCTCACGCTCGGCAATCAGCGGTGCCAGGTCCAGCGCCACTTCACGCAGCACCACCGCCCAGTCAATGGTGCTGCTGGGGTTTTCCTGCGCCAGTTGCGCCACTTTGGCCAACGACAGCATCTGATTGGCCAGCACGGTGGCGCGCTGCACGGTCTGGCTGATTTCCTGCAAGGCCTGTTGCGGCTCCACATCACCGCGCAGGGCCGATTGCACCTGTACCTTGAGCACTGCCAGCGGCGTGCGCAACTGGTGGGCGGTGTCGCGCACAAAGCGTTTCTGGTTGTCCAGAAGGTCTTTCAGGCGGCTCATGGTGGTGTTGGTGGCCTCCATCAGCGGCTTCAATTCGATCGGTGCATCGGCCAGGTCCAAAGGGGTGAGGTCGTCCGCCTGGCGCTGGCGTAGCAAGTTGCTCACATGCCGCACCGGCCGGGTGGCGCGCTGCACCACCACAAACACCACCAAAACGATCACCGACACCAGCGCCAGCTGGCGCAGCAGGGTGTCGATCAATATCTGGCGTGCCAGCGTGCGGCGCAACTCCAGGGTTTCGGCCACCTGCACCACCGCCATAGCGCGGGCGCGTTGCATGGCCACCGGCTGCAGCAGCACCGCCACCCGCACCGCATCGCCCCGGTAGGTGTCATCGTAAAAGTCCACCAAAGCGGCGTAGGGCCCGAGTTGCGGCAGCTGGCCATGCCAGGCGGGCAAGTCCTGAAAGCCGTCGATCAACACCCCGCTGGTGCTGGAGATGCGGTAGATCATGCGACTGCGGTTGTCGGCCTCAAACACCTCCAGCGCGGCATAGGGCACCGAGGCACTGAGCTGCGCGGCCTCAGCCTCGCCGGTAGCGTTGATGTGTTCCCCGATGGATTTTGCCGAGGCCAGCAGCGTGCGGTCGTAGGCGGTATTCACCGCCGCCAGTGCCTGGCGGTACAGCACCACCGTGTCGATCACGATGAACAGCACCACCGGCAGCAAAATGCCCAGCATCAGGTAGCTGCTCAGCGACAGTTTCTGGGCGAGCGCGTTTCTGACTGGGCTCACGATGGCAATTTCAGCAGGTAACCCAGCCCACGCAGGGTGGTGAGGGTGGCACCGGTGCCTTGCAGTTTTTTGCGCACCCGGTAAGCCACGACTTCAATGGCTTCAAACTGCACGTCCTGCAGGCCGGGAAAAACTGCCTCGAACAGCCGCTCTTTCGAGACCGCCTGTCCGGGGCGGGCCAGCAGGGCGCGCAAAAAGACCAGTTCACGCGGTGCCAGCTCCAGCACTTGTCCCGCGTGGTAGATTGCACCACTCTCTTTATCATAGCTAATAGCCCTTTCATCATAAGGGCTAGAGGCTGATTTTTCATATATTTCTGCATGCCGCCGATGCAGCGCGCGCAGGCGAGCTTCGAGCTCGTCGAGGTCAAAAGGTTTGGGCAGGTAGTCGTCGGCACCGGCGTTCAGCCCGGCAATGCGGTCGCCCACCGTGCCACGGGCGGTGAGGATCAGCACCGGCGTGGTCAGGCCTTCATGGCGCGCCTGCGCCAGGATATGCAGGCCGTCCCGGCCGGGCAGACTCAGATCAAGCATCACCACGTCGGGTTTGAGGGCGCGCCAGCGGCCCAGGGCGGCTCGGCCATCGTCACACACCAGCACCTCCCAGCTCAGCCGGGTCAGGCTGCGGTGCAGCGCGGTGTGCAGCGCCGTGTCGTCTTCGATCAGCAGCAGTTTCACGTGCGGCCCCCGGTGGTGGTCAGCGTCTCAGTGCACCGTGTTGGCCGCCAGCCGCCACAGCGAGGTGACTTCCTGGCTTCTGGCGTGGTGCAACGCGTCGGTGGCATCGCTGGCTTTCGGGTGCACCGGTTTCGCATCCACCCGGCTGATGACGCGCAGGCCGTTGGCCTCAAACAGCGCCAGCAGCTCGTCGCGGCTGCGTAGGCCCAGGTGCTCGGCCAGATTCGACAAAATCAGCCAGCCTTCGCCCTTGGGTTCCAGGTGGGCCAGCAGCCCGGCCAGAAACCCTTTGAGCATGCGCGAGCCTTCGTCGTACACCGCACGCTCTAGCGCCGAGCCGGGGCGGGCGGGCAACCAGGGCGGGTTACAGACGATCAGCGAAGCGCGCCCCGGCGGAAACAGGTCCGCCTGCACCACGTCCACCTGGCGCTGCAACCCGAGCTGGTCGATGTTGGCCTGCGCGCAGGCCAGCGCTTTGGCGTCCAGATCGGTGGCTACCACCTGGCCCACGCCACGTTTCACCAGCACCGCTGCCAGCACGCCGGTGCCGGTGCCAATGTCAAACGCGGTGATCTGCTCTTGCCCCTTGGGTGGTTTGGGCAGGTGCGCCGTGGCCACCAGCTGGATGTACTCACCCCGCACCGGTGAAAACACGCCGTAGTGCGCATGGATGCGGTTGTGCGGTGCCTCTCCCAGCACCGGGATCTCGATGCCAACCCGCCGCCACTCGTGCGCGCTGATCACGCCCAGCAACTCCCGCAGCGACGCCACCGAATGGCCCGCCTGCAGGTCGGGCTCGCCCCAGGCTTGCGTGCAGGCGACTTTGGCATCGGGTGCGCGGCGCAGCGGCACATGGTAGTCGGGGTTGAACTCGATCAGCAGCCGCCCTAATAGGCGGGCGCGTTGCGACTGCGCCAGGCGGTGCTGGTTGAAAACCTCGGTGATCGGGACGGGGGTCGCAGCCTGTTTGCGCTTGCGTTTGGGCACCTGATCGGCACGGCGCCCCAGGGCTTGCAGCAGCTGGCGGGCGTTTTGAAAGTCACCCCGCCATAGCAGCGAGGTGCCCTCACAGACCATCCGGTAAGCGGTGTCTGCGCTCAGGGTGTCGTCTGCCAGCACCACTTTGGTGGGCGCAGGCAGACCGCGCTCTGAGCGCCAGCGGGCGCTGCGCGGCTGGTCAGCCTCTTGCCAGTGAATTTCTGGCAGGGCAGTGGGGTGGGCGGACAGGGCGCTGGTGGGGCTGGATGGCATGGGGCGTGGACGCAGAAGTGAAGGCTCCGGTTGTAACAGATGGCCCAGGGTTTACCTGCGCCAGGGTGTGATTCCAACCGCCGTGCCGTTTTTACTGGAGAGATGTTGGGGCAACGGAGCTGTTTCGATGCTTTGTCCAATCAGCCGGGCAATGCGCTTTGCTACGTGTCCCCCGGCCGCTGCGCGACCTCCTCCTGAACCTCCACAAAGCGCATTGCCCGACTGATTTGATGCGGTTATGGATAGGCCGGCGGGGGATTCCCGAACAGCCGAGTCACGTCAAGCAAGGCGGCAAATCAAAGCGGTCGGTTGGCGAGAAAGGTTTGACCCCAAAACGGTCAGGCGCGGTGATTGGGTGATGCGACCGGGCTTCGGGGGGGAAGGCGCGCGCCCATAGTCGCCTGCGTTCTGAACCTTCCGTTTCGCGCGTGTTTTCACCCCGAAACCGCATGCGCATCACCCAGTCGCCGTGCCGGGTTTGAAGTGAAGCATTGAACCAGAAGGCATGCCACAACAGTTTGAATCGCACCCCCTGCTCCAGCCTGAGCATCGCTGCAGGCAAACGCTCGGTAGTTTCCCTAGGTGCAGCGGACAGCCGTTTGACAGCCTGACATCGCACCATACCCGGGTCCTCAACCCACCCAGGAGATTCTGATGCGTCGTGATACCTTTTTGAAATCGCTTGCCGCACTGGCCGCCAGTGGCAGCTTGCCCTTGACGGCGTTGGCTGCTGTCAATATCAAAATGATGATTCCCGCCAACCCCGGTGGCGGCTGGGATTCCACCGGCCGTGCCCTGGGCAAGGCCCTGCAAGATGCCAAGGTGGCTGACGCGGTGACTTTCGAGAACAAAGGCGGTGCCGCCGGTGCCTTGGGCCTGGCCCAGTTTGTCAACGCCAGCAAGGGCGACCCCAACGCCTTGATGGTGATGGGCGCGGTCATGCTGGGCGGCATCATCACCGGCAAACCGCCGGTGTCGATCACCGCTGCCACCCCGATTGCCCGCCTGACCAGCGAATACAACGTGTTTGTGCTGCCCGCTAGCTCGCCTTTCAAGACCATGGCGGAGGTGATTGCCCAGCTCAAGAAAGATCCCGGCAGCGTCAAGTGGGGCGGCGGCTCGCGCGGCTCCACCGAGCACATTGCCGCAGCCATGATTGCCCGCGATGTGGGCGTGGACCCGGCCAAGATCAACTACGTGGCTTTCCGGGGCGGCGGTGAGGCCACGGCGGCCATTCTGGGTGGCAACGTGACCATTGGCGGCAGTGGCTACAGTGAGTTCGCCCAGTACATCGAGACCGGCAAGATGAAAGCCGTGGGTGTCACCTCAGCGGCGCGGCTTAAGGGCATCGCTGTGCCGACGCTCAAAGAGCAGGGCCTCAACGTCGAAATCGGCAACTGGCGCGGCGTGTACGGCGCGCCCGGCATCACGGCAGCGCAACGCAAAGCACTGACCGACATGGTGATCAAAGCCACCCAGTCCAAAGCCTGGGCCGAAGCGCTGGAGAAAAATGCCTGGACCCCTGCGGTGCTGGCAGGTGATGCGTTTGAGAAGTTTGTCGATGATGACTTTGCCTCGCTGCGCGCAACCATGGTCAAGTCCGGCATGATCTAACCGGCTCACACACCATGCGTCAACACGGTCCGGCAACCCACTCGCCCCGGCTGCAACTTTTGGTAGGCGTCGGGGTGGTGCTGGCGGCGCTGGGCCTGGCTGGCGGGGCTTACACCATTCCTTCAGCCTCGGGTTACGCGGGTGTGGGCCCCAACTTTTTGCCCTGGGTGGTGTCGCTGGCCTTGCTGGCTTGTGGCGTGACGCTGGTGGTCAAGGCCAGCCGGGGCGGCTTTCGCAACATGGACGACCACTCGGGTGAGCACCCCTACTGGATTGGTTTTGCCTGGCTGTCGGCGGGCTTGCTGCTCAATGCGGCGCTGATCACGGTGGTTGGCTTCATTTTCAGCTGCGCCTTGTGTTTTGTGCTGGCTGCGCGTGGCATGCGACTGGCTGAGGGCAAGCCGGGGGTTGGCATGGCATCGGTCGCCAAAGACGCGGTGGTTGGGCTGCTGATTGCCGCGCCGGTGTACTGGGCTTTCACCAAGTTTCTGGGCATCAACCTGCCTGGGCTGACGCAAAGTGGGTGGTTGTGATGGAAGTCTGGGATCTTTTGTTGCAGGGCTTTGCCACTGCCGGCACACCAGTCAACCTGCTTTGGGCGTTTGTGGGGTGTGCTTTGGGCACCGCTGTGGGCGTGCTGCCCGGCATTGGCCCGGCCACCGCCGTGGCCATGTTGCTGCCGATTACCACGCAGGTGGAGGCCACCGCCTCGATGATTTTCTTCGCCGGTATCTATTACGGTGCCATGTATGGCGGCTCTACCACCTCGATTTTGCTCAACACGCCGGGTGAGACCGCCACCATGGTGACCGCCATGGAAGGCAACAAGATGGCCAAGAGTGGTCGTGCCGGTGCTGCGCTGGCCACGGCGGCCATCGGCTCGTTTGTGGCGGGGTCGATTGCCACCGTGTTGGTGACGCTGTTTGCGCCGGTCGTGGCTGAGTTTGCTGTCACCCTCGGGCCACCGGAATATTTCATGCTGATGGTACTGGCCTTCACCACAGTGAGTGCTGTGCTGGGGCAAAGCACGGTGCGCGGGCTCACTGCCTTATTTGTGGGGCTGGCGTTCGGGCTGGTGGGCATGGACCAGATCACCGGGCAGGTGCGTTACACCGCCGGTGTGCCCGAACTTCTGGACGGCGTTGAGATTGTGCTGGTGGCCGTGGGTTTGTTTGCGGTGGCTGAGGCAATGCATGCGGTGCTGTTTGAAGGCCAGGCGGTGGAGTCCGAGAACCGCTTGAGCCGGGTGACGATGTCGAT
The DNA here is from genome assembly GCA_002083775.1 of Rhodoferax ferrireducens. Lineage (GTDB taxonomy): Bacteria > Pseudomonadota > Gammaproteobacteria > Burkholderiales > Burkholderiaceae_C > Rhodoferax > Rhodoferax ferrireducens_A. The sequence goes on from MTEI01000001.1 coordinate 650,280, forward strand.
GAGCGACTGGAAACGCTCCTTACCCGCCTGGCTGCGCGGTACCGCGATTGGCGCGCCGTTTGGCTGTATTCCGGCAGGTGGCACCGAGATTCCCACCTTTTTAAGCTACGCCGCTGAAAAAAAGCTGGCCAAAGGTACGCACAAGTCCGAGTTCGGCACCCGGGGCGCGATTGAAGGTGTGGCCGGGCCGGAAGCGGCCAACAACGCCACCGTCACAGCGGCCATGATTCCGCTGCTGACCCTGGGGATTCCCACCTCCAACACCACGGCGATTTTGCTGGGTGCCTTTCAGAACTATGGCATTCAACCGGGGCCGCAGTTATTCAGCAACTCGGCCTCGCTGGTGTGGGCGTTGATCGCGTCGCTTTATATTGGCAACGTGATGCTGCTGGTGTTGAACCTGCCGCTGGTGGGCTTGTGGGTGAAGCTTCTCAAAGTGCCCAAGCCGCAGCTCTACGCAGGCATCATGATTTTTGCCACAGTGGGTGCCTATGGCATGCGTCAAAGCGCGTTTGACTTGTTTCTGCTCTACGGCATAGGCATTTTGGGGCTGGTCATGCGCCGCTTCAACTTTCCTACGGCACCGGTGCTGGTAGGCATGATTCTGGGGCCGCTGGCAGAAGCCCAAATGCGCAACGCCATCTCGATTGGTGAAGGTTCCGCGATGATCTTTTTCCAGCGCCCGATGTCACTGTCCATCATGGGCGTGGTGCTGGCCATTTTGATCTTGCCCCGCGTGCTCAAGTGGCATTCGGAACGGCTGCGTTAACCGGTCGCGTTCATGTTTGTGGCAAGTGACCCGGCCACAAAAAAACAGCCAGCTTTGCCATCCGGCAAGCTGGCTGTTTTACTATTAAATTAGAAGCTACTCACCCACGCCCTATAAGGGCTTGAGCATGATTATCTCCAAGCTTGAAGGCGCCCACCACGCGCTCCAGATTCTCTGCCTGGTCTTGTAGCGACTGTGCGGCAGCAGCAGCTTGCTCCACCAGGGCGGCGTTTTGCTGGGTCACCTGGTTCATCTGGTCGATCGAACTGCTGACCATCTCAATGCCGCCAGACTGGCTGGCGCTGGCTTCGGCAATCTCGCCCATGATGTCGGTCACGTGGCGAATGCTCTCCACGATGTCGTTCATGGTGATGCCCGCCTGCTGCACCAGGGTGCTGCCGGCCTCCACCTTGCTCACCGAGTCGCCAATCAGCGCCTTGATTTCCTGCGCGGCATCGGCCGAGCGCTTGGCCAGGCTGCGCACCTCGGCGGCCACCACGGCAAATCCGCGCCCCTGTTCACCGGCGCGGGCAGCTTCCACGGCAGCGTTGAGCGCCAGGATGTTGGTCTGGAAGGCGATGCCGTCAATCACCGAAATGATGTCCACAATGCGCTTGCTGGAGCTGTTGATCGAGGCCATGGTGTCGATCACGCCTGAGACCACGCTGCCACCCTTGACAGCCACCTCGGAGGCAGATTGCGCCAGCTCGTTGGCACGGCGGGCGTGGCTGGCGTTCTGGTTCACCGCACCGGTCAGGTCAGCCATGGAGGCAGCGGTCTTTTCCAGTGAATTGGCCTGCAACTCGGTGCGGTTTGACAAATCAAGGTTGCCGCTGGCGATGTCACTCGATGCGCTGTAAATGGTATCGGTGCCTATGCGCACTTCCTGAACAATCTTCACCAGACTGGTGTTCATGTCTTTCAGCGCCTGCTCCAGCTGGCCCATTTCATTTTTGGCCAACACATCAATTTGCTGGGTCAAATCACCCTGGGCAATGCTCCGCGCCACCCGCACGCAGTATTCCAATGGCTGGGTCACCACCTTTCGGATAAACGGGTAAATCAGGATCAGCACCGGAATGCAGGTGATCAACGCTGCCAGAATGGACTTGAGCCGCTGGTCTGCCAGGCTGGCGTTGACCTTGTCCAGCGACACCTTCATGCTCACCACACCCAGCACCGTGCCTTCTGGCGATGCATGACAGGTGGTGCAGTCTTTGCCCAGATAATTTTTGGAGGCCAGTGTCGGCCGCACGGCGCGCAAATACTCGCCATTGGCATCTGATTGCACTTCAACAACAGGCAGACCTGTGGTCATAACCTGCTGCTCCAGCGCATCCGGCGTGTGATCATCATTGGCGTTGCCGGGCCCATAGATCTTGATGACGGCCTCGCTGCGAAGCACCCGCACGTCGCGAATCGAACCCAGTTGCTTGATCTGGTCCAGCAGAATCTCGCGCTGGCCAATGGTGCCGGTGACCATCATGCCGGTCAACCCGGCCATGGTGGCGTCGTGCATGCTGGTGGAAAAATCAGTGGCCTGCTCCAGCGCAGCTTGTCGCGTCACATGACCCTGCCAGATGATGACTCCGGTCCACACCACCACAAGAGCAGCGCCGATAGTGGCCAACAACTGGATCCAGATTTTGTATTTGGGGGTATTCACGCGTGCTCCTGTTGCCCTTGGGGGCAAATATACCCCTGATTCCCCCGCCTGAGCCCAACATTCATAGCGCTTGGTTTTGACAAAAGGCAAACAAACAAGGCTTTGTTTCCTGGCTGGCTGTGGTGACCACTGCGTGGTGTGCACCTGCTCCCAGCGCTGACAGTGTGCGGCGTTGCTGCTCGCCCTGAGCCGACAGCCCAGCCCCTAAAATGAACTCAGATCACGAGGTAAAGAATGCACAGACGGTTGTTGTCAAGGCGCGGCTCAGCCGCCGCACAGCGGGCGATCAGGTCATGCGTGCCTTGAGCCCCGACCTGGCGCTGCGCCTGACGGCGGCGGTAGACAGCATGCCCGCTTTCCCGAAAAGTGTGCACAAAATTCTGACGCTGACCCGCGACGTGGCCTGTGCGCCCAAAGACCTGGTGCAGGTCATCGACAAAGACCCGGTGGTCACAGTCAAGGTGCTGCGGGTGGTCAATTCGGCGTATTACGGTTTGTCCAAACAGATCACCTCCATCGACCAAGCGGTGGTTTTTCTGGGCTTCAACTCGATCAAAAACCTGGCGCTGAGCATCGCCGCCATCGGCATGTTGCCCGACAGCCCGATGGCCGGTTTTGACGGCCAGCGCTACCTGTTTCACTCCCTGACCTGCGCCAGCATGGCGCGCCAGCTGGCGCACCGCCTGCCCCAGGCCGACCCGCAAGACTGTTTTATTGGCGGGCTGCTGCATGACTTTGGCAAGGTGGTGGTGGCGCAGTTCATGCCGGTGGAGTTCCGCCGCTCGGTGGAGCTGAGTTTGTGGCGCGATGTCAGCCTGCACGTGGCCTTGCAGGAAGTCGTGGGTGTGGACCACGCCGCCATTGGTGCCATGCTGGCGCACAAATGGCACTTTGCCGACGATCTGGTGCAAACCATTGCCCACCTGCACCACCCCGAGCAGTACGACACCGACATGATGGCCTGTGTTTCCGCTGGTAACGAGGTCAGCAAACAGCTCGGTTATGACTTTGGCGGCAGCCGGGTCGCGCTGGAGCTGGCGCCCACCGTGGCACAGCGCCTGGGCGGTAAACTTCAAGACGTCGTGGACTGTCTGGGTGATGTCACCCCGCTGGTAGAAGAAGCCACGGTGTTCTCGAAGTTGTAAGCAGCAGACCGGTTCTCAAACCCACACCACCACACTGACATGAACGAGCTGCCCGGCACGGTTTCCGCTGATGCAATTCCCGCTGCAGCGCCATCCACCATCTTGTGTGTGGACGACGAGCCCAGCATCCTGTCGGCGCTGCGTCGGCTGTTTCGCGCCAAGGGTTTTCAGGTGCGGGTGGCTGAGGGCGGGCGGGCCGGGTTGGAGGTGCTGGCCACCGAGCCGATTGATCTGGTGATCTCCGATATGCGTATGCCCGAGATGGACGGCGTGGTGTTTCTGGAGCAGGTGCGCCAGCGCTGGCCTGACACCATGCGCCTGCTGCTGACCGGTTATGCCGACATCACCTCCATCATGGGTGCCATCAACCGGGGCGAAATTTACCGGTACATCGCCAAGCCCTGGGACGACAACGACATCATCCTGATTGTGCGCAGTGCCTTGCAGCAGCGCGCCATGGAGCAGGAGCAACGCCGCCTGCAGGCGCTGATTGCCGTGCAAAACGAAGAGCTCAAGCTGCTCAATACCAGCCTGGAGCGCAAGGTGGCCGAGCGCACCGCTGAGCTGAACCAGTCCAACACCGCCTTGCTGGCGGCCAACGACCAGCTTAAAAACAACTTCATCACCTCCATCAAGATCTTCACCAGCCTGATTGAGCTGCGCGCCGCCCATCTGTCAGGTCACTCGCGCCGGGTGGCAGACACTGCGCGCAGGCTGGCGCAAAAGCTCGGGCTGGGCAACAAGCAGGCGCAAGAGGTGTTTGTGGCCGGCTTGCTGCACAACATTGGCAAGGTCGGTTTTGATGACGACACGCTCAACACCCCGGTGGTGATGCTCAACACCGCCCAGCTGCAGGCGTTTCGCAAACATCCGGCGCGCGCCGCGCAGTTGCTGTTTCCGCTGCCCGAGCTCAAAGGCGCGGCAGACATCATTGCCGCTCACCTTGAGCGTTTTGATGGTGCGGGTTACCCGGACCGCTTGGCGGGCGAAAAGATTCCGCTGGGTGCCCGGATTTTGATTGTGGCCGCGGACTACGACGCGTTGCAGATTGGCATTCTGGCGCAGCGCAAATTGGCCCCGTCCAAGGCGCTTGACGCCATCATGGACGGCAGTGGCAAGCGCTACGACCCCAAGGTGGTGGCTGCCCTGGTGACCTTGATGGGTGAAGGGGTGCACTCAGCGGCCGCAGCCCCGGCGCCGGTAGACACCGTGCGCAAGGTACGCGACCTGCTGCCCGGCATGGTGCTGGCGCGGGACCTGATGACCCCCAGCGGGCTGCTGATGCTGACTGCCGGGCATGTGCTGGACGATGCCGTCATTGGCAAGATCATGGATTTTGAGAAGTCCATGGGCCTGCACCTGGCCGTGGAAGTGGAACCCGGCCTGCCATGACCGTTCACGCGCATGCGCACGGGCAGCAGGAGCGCCTGCTCAAGCTGTATGCGGCCCTGCTCAAATGCGGCCAGGCCATCATCCGCTGCGACCAGAAAGCCGCCTTGTTTGAAGAGATTTGCCGCCATGTGGTGGAAATAGGTGGCATGCGGGCGGCATGGGTGGGGCTGGCCGGGGTGGAAGACACCCACGTCTGGCCGCAAACCCATTGTGGTGACGGTCTGGATTACCTGCAAACCATCCGGCTCAGCCTGGGCAGTGGTGAGCCTGGCACCGCGACTGACCCGGTGGCGCAGGCTTTGCTGAACAACCAGAGTGTCTGGTCGCAAGATCTCGCCCACGACCCCAGCCTGCTGGCGCTGCATGAGCTTGCCCAGGCACACGCCTGGCGTGCGGCAGCGGCCTTGCCACTGCGCCAGGCGGGCAAGCCGGTGGGCGTGTTGTGCCTGTACGCAGATCAGGTGAATGCGTTTGATACTTTGACTCGCGATTTGCTGGAGCAACTGGCCTCCAACATCAGCTACGCGCTGGATGCGTTTGAGAACGACGCCCAGCGCCGCCAGGTGGAATATGCCTTGCAAGAGAGCGAGGTGCGCTACAGCGCCTTGTTTGCCAACAATTGCATGCCGATGATGATTCTGGACCCGTCCACTGGCAGCATAGTGGACGCCAATATCCTGGCGCTTGATTTTTACGGTTGGGACAAAGCCACCTTCACCGCCATGAACATCATGGACGTGAACACCTTGACGCCCGAGCAGATTCGTGCGGAGATGGCGCAGGCGGCCTCGGCCAAGCGGTCTTTTTTTGAGTTCAGGCACCGCCTGGCCAGCGGTGAGCTGCGTGATGTGGAAGTGTTCAGCCGCCCGGTCACCTTTGATGGCAAAACCTACCTGATGTCGGCCGTCCACGATGTCAGCCAGCGCCAGGCCTTGCAGGCGCAAATGCGCAGCGCCCAGGCCCTGACGCAAAGCTTCATTGACCATTTGCCCGGCCTGGCGTTTGTCAAGGACAGCGATTTGCGTCTGACGCTGGTCAACCGCAAGCTGGCTGAACTGCTGGGTGTGGCGCCAGAGTCCCTGATTGGCAAAACCGCCCACGAGATTTTTCCACCGGAGATGGCCGACGAGCTGGCGGAGATGGACCGCGAGGTGCTGACCCAGGGCGGCAGCAAAATTTATGACGAAGCGTTCAACGGCCGCCACAGCGAAGCCACCCTGTTTGTCATTGATGACGCTGCTGGCAAGCGCTACCTGGGCGGGCTGAGCATGGACGTTACCGACCGTTTTCGATCCAACGAGCGCACCCACGCATTGCTGCGGCTCAACCAGATTGCGGCCGATCTGACCGAAAAGCAATTTTTGAGCGAGGGGCTGGAAGCCGCCCAAGCGCTCACCCAAAGCCAGATCGGGTTTTTGCACTTTGTCAACCCGGATCAGGAAACGCTGGAACTGGTCACCTGGACGGCGGGCGCCCTGAAAGGCTGCACCGCCGCGTTTGATGCGCATTACCCGGTCAGCCAGGCGGGTATCTGGGCCGACTGCCTGCGCCAGCACCGAGCGGTGATCTTCAACGACTACGCCAACTACCCCGACAAACAGGGCTTGCCAGCCGGTCACGCGCCCTTGCAGCGGCTGATTTCCGTGCCGGTGATGGACGCCGGGCGGGCCTGCATGCTCATGGGCGTGGGCAACAAAACCACAGACTACGACCAGAGCGACGTGGAAACTCTGCTGCTGATTGGCAACGCCATGTGGCGCATCGTCAGCCGCCAGCGCGCAGAGCGGGCGCTGCAGCAACGCGTGCAAGAGCTCAGTGACCTGAACCGTGACCTGGCGGCCACCCAGCTGCAACTGCTGCAGTCAGAAAAAATGGCCTCGATTGGCCAGCTGGCAGCCGGTGTGGCGCATGAAATCAACAACCCGATCGGTTTTGTCAAATCCAACCTGGGTTCGTTGGCCGACTATGTGGACAAGCTGCTGGGCGTGGCCCGGGCTTATGCGGCGCTGGAAAAATCCCTGGAAACCCGCGACCCATCGGCTAGCGACCCCGCCCTGGTAGAGGTCAAGCGTAGCAAGGCCGCCGCTGACTTCGAGTTTTTGTTGACCGACTTGCCCGAGCTGATTGCCGAGTCGCGCGAGGGGGTGGAGCGGGTCAGCAAGATCGTCATGGACCTGAAAAACTTCTCCCGCGTGGGTGAGACAGATTTTCAGTGGACCGACCTGCACGCCGGCCTGGAAAGCACCATCAACGTGGTCTGGAACGAGCTCAAGTACAAGGCCGACATCATCCGCGCCTATGCCGACCTGCCGCCGGTTTACTGCGTCGCCTCACAAATCAACCAGGTCATGATGAACCTGCTGGTGAACGCTGCGCAAGCCATTCCCGAGCGCGGCCAGATCACGCTGCGCAGCGGTGTGCAGGGCAATCAGGTCTGGCTGGAAGTGCAAGACACTGGCTCCGGCATGGACGCCGCCACGCAGGCGCGGGTGTTTGAGCCGTTTTACACCACCAAACCGTTTGGCAAGGGCACCGGGTTGGGCCTGTCGATTGCCATGGGCATCGTCAAGCAGCACCATGGCACGCTGACCGTGCAATCTGCGCCAGGGCAGGGCAGCACCTTTCGCATGACCTTGCCGGTGGACGCCGGGCGCGGTGTGTTACCTCCCGGTAGCTCTGACCCGACCGGAGCAGAAAACACATGAAGCTGATGGCCTGGAGCGACCATTTCGTGACCGGCATTGCGCCGGTCGATGCGCAGCACCACGCGCTGGTGGACATGATCAATGCCGTGGCGCCCAGCCTGGCTTTGGGCGAGGAAGAAGCCCGCCGGGTGGTGGCACCGCTGCTGGACAAACTGGTGCATTACGCCGACGTGCATTTCAAGTTTGAAGAGGCCCTGATGGCACGCACCCAAGTGCTGCCTGAGTACCTGGCGCAACACCATCGCACGCACCAGGCTTTTGTCACCGAGGTGCTGCAGATGCGCCAGCAATATGAGGAGTCGGGCACACTGAGCGGCAAGGAACTGCTGCAGTTTCTGATCAGCTGGCTGACGTTTCACATTTTGTCGGAAGACAAACGCATGGCCGCCCAGGTGCAGGCCATCGGGGCGGGTGAGACTCCGGCGCAGGCCTATGCGGCGCTGAGCCCTGTGGGCGGTGCACCCAATGCGGTCTACAACGACGCGCTGATCGATTTGTTCAGCCTGCTGAGTGAGCGCAATCGCGCGCTGGTGCAGGCCAACCAGCAGCTGTTGGCGGCACAGGCCGAGCTGGAGGTGGCCAACTGCTCGCTGGAGTCCCGCGTGCGCACCCGCACGCAAGAGCTGTCACAGGCCAACGCCGCATTGCTGCAAGAGCGGCAGGCGCTGCAGGCGTCCATGGAGCAGCTGGCGCGCATCCAGTCGCAGCTGCTGCAGTCGGAAAAGATGGCTGCTGTGGGGCAACTCGCCGCCGGTGTGGCGCACGAGATCAATAACCCGATCGGTTTTGTCAGCGCCAACCTCAACACGCTGGCGCAGTACGCCGGGCAGTTGCTGGCACTGATCGACCTGAGCCGTCAGCTTTCAAGCCATTTAGCCCCTGAGCCCAAGCAGATTCTGGACAGTGCGCTATATAAAGCAGAGTTCGACTACCTGCGGCAAGACTTACCAGATTTGATCCGCGAGTCCAAGCAAGGGCTGGCACGGGTGACGCGCATCGTCAGCGACCTGCGTGATTTCTCTGCTGGTGACGACGGTCCGCTGCAGCCGACTGACCTGAACCAGCTGCTGGAGGCCGCCCTGCAAGCGGTGGCCCCGCAACTGCAAGGCAAGGCTGAGGTGGTTCGCGAGCTGGCGCCTAGTGCCCTGGCCATCTGCCGTGACGGGTCGATGGGCCAGGTGCTGGCCAACCTGATCAGCAACGCCGTGCAGGCCATGACAGAGCCGGGGCGCATCACACTGCGCAGCGGTGTGGCACCCAACGAGGCCTGGGTCGAAGTCAGCGACACCGGCTGCGGCATGAGCGAAGACGTGCAAAAGCGCATCTTCGAGCCGTTTTACACCACCAAGCCGGTGGGGCAGGGCACCGGGCTGGGCCTGTCGCTTGCTTGGGAAATCATCCAGCGCCACCACGGGCACATTCAGGTCAGCAGCGCGCCAGGCGCGGGCACCACTTTTCGGATCAGCTTGCCTCGGGCACCTTGAGCCGCACCCGCTTCATTTTTGTTGAAAGTCCACCATGTTCAGATCTGCCGAAATTGGCCACCGGTTAACCAAGGAAGCCTACCGTGACGCGGTGCCCGGCCTGCGTGCCGCCTTGCTGGAGGCCCAGGTCAACCTGTTCGAGAAGCGCAAAACCCCGGTGGTGGTGCTGATCAGCGGGCAAGACGGCGCGGGCAAAGGCGAAACCATCAACGTGCTGTATGAATGGATGGACCCGCGTTTTATCTCCACCCTGGCGTTTTCCGAGCCCAGTGACGAAGAGCGCGAGCGCCCGCCCATGTGGCGCTATTGGCGCAGCCTGCCGCCCAAGGGGCGGGTGGGCATTTTTGCCGGGTCTTGGTATTCCGACCCGATCCGTGAGCGGATTCAAGGCGAGATCTCGGTCAAAGAGCTGGATGCCCGCGCCGAGCAGATCAACCGTTTTGAGCAGATGCTGGTCGCTGAAGGCGCGTTGGTGCTCAAGTTCTGGTTCCACCTGAGCAAAGACAGCCAGAAGCAGCGCTTGAAAGCGCTCTCCGCTGACCCACGCACCGCCTGGCGCGTGACGCAGTGGAACTGGGACCGCCTGAAAACCTACGACCAGTTGCAGGAGGTGGCGGGCCATTTGCTGCGCGTGACCAACACCGCCGCCGCCCCCTGGGTGGTGGTGGAAGGCACGGATGACCGCTACCGTTCCATGACCGTAGGGCAAGTGCTGCTGGGTGCCATTGGCCAAAAACTGGCCCAGACCGAGCCACCACGCGCCGCCGTGGCACCCATGGTGCGGGTGGATCTGGATGGGCGCAATGTGGTTTCAGAGATGGACCTGTCCCTGTCTTTGCCGGACAAACCCTACAAAGACGAACTGGCGCGCTGGCAGGGCAAGTTGTCTGAACTGCTGCGCGACGAGCGCTTCAAAAACCGCTCGCTGGTGTGCGCCTTTGAAGGGGCCGACGCTGCTGGCAAGGGCGGCGCCATTCGCCGCATTGCCGCGGCCATGGACGCGCGCCAGTACCAGGTGACACCGGTGGCCGCGCCCACCGACGAAGAAAAAGCCCAGCCACATCTGTGGCGCTTTTGGCGCCACCTGCCGCGCCACGGGCACGTGGCCATTTTTGACCGCACCTGGTATGGCCGGGTGCTGGTGGAGCGCGTGGAAGGCTTCTGCACCGAGGCCGACTGGCTGCGCGCCTACGGTGAAATCAATGACTTTGAGCACGAACTCATTGACGCCGGGGTGATTGTGGTGAAGTTCTGGCTGCAAATCAGCCAGGAGGAGCAGCTCAAACGCTTCAAGGAGCGTGAGCAGGTGGCTTTTAAGCGCTTCAAGATCACCCAGGAAGACTGGCGCAACCGCGAAAAGTGGCACGATTACCAGCAAGCCATCTGCGACATGGTGGAGCGCACCAGCACCGGCGAGTCGCCCTGGACGCTGGTGGAAGCCAACGACAAGAACTACGCCCGGGTCAAGATCCTGCGCACCTTGTGCCAGCGCCTGGAAGCCGCCCTGCAAGAAAAAGCACCACCCGCCGCCTCAGTCGCGGGCAAACCGGATAAAAAGCCCGCCAAACAGGACAAAATAGCCGCATCTGCGTTGACGCAGCCGTCGTCCAAACGCAAAACCTGATGTGTGCCCCGAACATGAACGTCCCGCCAGCCGCCAAACCCGTCAAGATCCTGATTGTTGAAGATGAGGTGATCGTGGCCCGTGACATCGCCCAGCAGGTGCTGGCCTTGGGTTACCAGGTGCTGGGCCCCACCTCGCTGGGCGAAGAAGCCATTGGCCTGGCCGGTATGTGGCGCCCTGACCTGGTGTTGATGGACATCCAGCTGGCGGGCGAGATTGACGGCATTGCCGCAGCCCAGACCATTCGCCAGAAGTTTGGTATTCCGGTGGTTTTCCTGACGGCCTTCGCGGCAGACGACATTCTGGAGCGTGCCAAACTCACCGAGCCCTTTGGTTACGTGCTCAAACCGTTTTCCGAGCGCGAACTCAGCACGGTGCTGGCCATGGCGCTGTACAAACACCAGGCCGAGGCCAAGCTGATGATCACCACGCGCCAGCTGCAGGCGCTGTCGCGCCGGGTGCTGGAGGCGCAGGAGCAGGAGCGCCGCCGCGTGGCCATCGAGCTGCATGACGAACTGGGCCAGTCGCTCACCGCCATCAAGATCAATCTGCAGCTGGGCGAGCGTTTCAAGGACCAGGCGCCCGCCGACCTGTACCAGGAAAACATCCGCATTGTTGAAGACGCGCTGCAGCAGGTGCGCTCTCTCGCCACCGCGCTGCGGCCCTCGATGCTGGACGACCTGGGCCTGGCGCCAGCGCTGAAGTGGATGGCCGAGCAAAGCGCCAGTCGCAGCGGCTTTGAGGTGCAGTTTCACCACGCGCGCACGTTGGAGCGGCTCGCTCCCGAGATCGAAACCGCGTGTTTTCGCATCGTGCAAGAAGCCTTGACCAACATCACCCGCCATGCCCATGCCAGCACGGTCAAGATCCACCTGCGCCGCGAATTGAACGACATGGTGCTGACTGTGGCCGATGATGGCCGTGGCTTTGACACCGCGGCCATGCGTGAACGGGCCGCCAGCGGTGCCAGTCTGGGTGTGCTGGGCATGCAGGAACGCGCCACGCTGTTGGGCGGCCAGCTTGATATCAGTGCCCAGCCGGGTCTGGGCAGCACGGTGGAGCTGCGTTGCCCTTGGCGCACCCAGGGAGAAGGGCTATGAGCGGCATGCGGGTTTTGCTGGCCGACGACCACACGCTGGTGCGCGCCGGCCTGCGCAAGCTGCTGGAATCCATGCCCGACATCACCGTGGTGGGCGAAGCGGGCGACGGCCTGGAACTGCTGGCGCTGGCCGAGCAACTGCAGCCGCATCTGGTGCTCATGGACATTGCCATGCCCGGCCTGAACGGGCTGGAAGCCACGGCACGGCTGGTCAAGGCCATGCCGGGCATCCGGGTGATGATCCTGTCGATGCACCAGAACGAAGAATACGTGCGCCGCGCCCTGCGTCATGGGGCGGTGGCGTATTTGCTGAAAGACTCGGCCCCGATGGAGCTGGAGATGGCCATCACCGCGGTGCTGCGCGGTGAAACCTACCTGAGCCCGGCGGTGACCAAGGGTGTGATGGACGACTATGTGCACCGCCTGCGTGAAGACGACCAGCCCGACGAGCACCTGTCGCCGCGCCAGCGCGAGGTGCTGCAGCTCATTGCCGAGGGCCTGAGCACCAAGGACATCGCCCGCCGGCTCGACTTGTCGGTGAAAACCGTGGAGACCCACCGCACCGGCCTGATGCGCCAGCTCGATGTGCATGAGATCACCGGGCTGGTACGCCACGCCCTCAAGCTGGGCTTGGTGAGCATATAAGAAAATGGCCTCAAGCCCTTATTGCGTAAGGGCTGACAGCTATTATTTAGGTAGTCATGGATGGCGGATCAAGTCCGCCATGACAAACGGGGGCATGTCATCTCGGGCGCATGGAAGTGTCATTACGGGCGCATGGACGTGTCATCCCGGGCTTGACCCGGGATCCACGGGTGTCCTGTCAGCCTTCAGGTGTTTCACCCACCAGACTAAGGTGTTTGCCGTATGTTGTTTTGATCGCGGCGGACGTATCGTTCAGCATGCTTAAAACGTCAGACCCTACCGCCGCCGATGCCGCGCCGTCCAAGGCCAAAAGTCCCCCGCGCATTCTTATTGTGGAAGATGAAGCGATTGTCCGACGCGACATTCGCCTGCAACTGGAGTCGCTGGGTTATCTGGTGGTGGGCGAGGCATGCTCTGGCGAAGAGGCCGTGTTTCTGACCGGGCGGATGCGGCCCGATCTGGTGCTGGTGGACATTGGCCTGGGCCCGGGTATGGATGGCATTGCCGCTGCCCACGCCATCCGCGAGCACCAGGCGCTGCCGGTGGTCTTTTTGACCGCCTACGCCGCTGACGACATCCTGGGCCGCGCCATGCTGGCCGAACCCTATGGCTATATCCTGAAGCCGTTTTCTGAGCGCGAACTGCACACGGTGCTGCAAATGGCCTTGTACAAACACCGGGTCGACGTGCGCGAGAAAGAGGTGGCGGCGCGCAACCAGATCATCCTGGACAACCTGAGCAGCGGCGTCATCACGGTCAGCGCACGCGGCGTGGTGGAGTCGTTCAACCAGGGGGCCTGCACCATTTTTGGCTACACCGCCGACCAGGTGCTGGGCCGCAACGTGGCCATGCTCATGCCCGAGGGTTTTCGTGGCCGCCACCACGGCTACTTGCGGCTTGATGATTCGCCCGAGCTGGACCGCGTGGTGTGCCACAAGCGCGAGGTAGAAGGGCTGCGGCAGAACGGCGAGACCTTTCCGCTGCGACTCACGGTGTCGCGCATCATCGTGTCGGAGCAGATCAGCTATATCGTCATCCTGCAGGATATGAGCGAACACCTCCGGGCTGAGGAAAAAATCCGCAGCCTGTCGTTTTACGACGAACTCACCGGACTGCCCAACCGCCGTTATCTGCTGGAGCAGCTCAAAAAAGCCATCGGTGCCGCGGCCCGCTCCGGCCAGCACGGGGCGCTGATTTTTCTGGACCTGGACCATTTCCGGCATACCAACGAAACCCTGGGGCCAAATTTCGGCGATGACCTGTTGCGCGAGGTGGCCACACGCCTGCAGGCCTGTGTGCGCGACAACGACACCTTGGCGCATCTGGGGGGTGACGAATTCATGGTGATGCTCGACGCGCTCGGTCAGGTCAGCCAGACGGCGGCCACGCATGCCGAGGCGGTCGCCGACAAAATTCGCAAGGCGCTGTGCCAGCCGTATAACTTGCGTGGCCGATCGCACACCAGCTCCGCCAGTGTTGGCATTGTGGTGTTTGACAAAAACGCCGGTGAATTGGACGACCTGCTCAAGATGACCGACGTGGCCATGTACCAGGCCAAGGGTGCCGGGCGCAATGCGGTGCGGTTTTATGACCCGGCCATGCAGGCGCTGGCACTGGCGCGCACTGAGTTGATCAAAGACATTCAGCGTGGCCTGATCGCTCAGGAGTTTGTGCTGCACTACCAGGTGCAGGTGGACGCCCAAGGCCGGGCGCAGGGCGCAGAGGCGCTGGTGCGCTGGCAGCACCCGCTGCGTGGCCTGGTGATGCCAGCGCAGTTCATCGCCGTGGCTGAAGAGTCCGGGCTGATTCTGCAGCTCGGGCACTGGGTGCTGGACGCCGCCTGCCGCCAGCTGCTGGTATGGGCCAGCGTGCCCGACACCGCGCATTGGACCATGGCGGTCAACGTCAGTGCCTTGCAGTTTTCGCGCAACGACTTTGTGGAAAGCGTGGTCCTGGCCATTCGCCAGAGCTGCATTGACCCGCGCAAGCTCAAGCTCGAGCTGACCGAGAGCATGCTCATTGGTGATGTGCAAGACGCCATCGTCAAGATGAGCCAGCTCAAGGCCCTGGGGGTGAGCTTCTCGCTGGATGACTTTGGTACCGGTTATTCATCGCTGACCTACCTCAAGCGCCTGCCCATGGACCAGCTCAAGATTGACCAGACCTTTGTGCGCGACCTGCTGACCGACCCCGACGACGCGGTGATCTCTCAGACCATTGTGGCGCTGGGCCACAATCTGGGCATGCAGGTGATCGCTGAAGGTGTGGAAACCCAGGGGCAGCACGATGCGCTGGTGAGCATGGGGTGTGATGCCTTCCAGGGTTATCTGTTCGGGCGCCCGGTACCCCACCTGACACCGGCTAAAGTGACGAGAGATTATGAATAAAATTGGCTTCCAGCCCTTATAGTGCAAGGGCTAGAAGCTATATATTAATGAGTAAATTCAAACCTGGATGTTTTGGGTTCGTGCTGGTTGTGCTGACGGCAGGGGCAGCGCTGGCACAGCCCGTGGTAGCACCCGATGCCGGGGCGCTGCAAGGCGGTTATGCGCAGGGCTTGGGCGTGGCCCTGCTGGCAGCGGCTGTGGTCACACTGGTGCTGGGGTCCTGGAACGTGATGCTCCGTCGCCAGGTCGTGGTGCAAACGCGGGCGTTGTCAGACTCGCTGGCAGCCCTGGAGCAGGCCCGCCTGGCCTCGGAGCGCGCGCTGGCCGAGCACCAGGCCATGCTCAACACCGACATGGTGGGGATTGCGCGCGTGGCAGACCGCAAGCTGTTATGGGCCAATCGCGCCTTTGAAGCCATGTTTGGCTATGGCCGGGGCGAACTGCTGGGGGTCCCCAGCAGCGTGCTGTACCCCAGCGAGGCGAGTTATCTGGCTTTGGGTCAGCAGGCTTACCCGCTGATGGCGGCAGGCAAGGTGTTTCGCGCCCGCACCGAGTTCAGGCGCCGTGACGGCGCCCCGGTGTGGGTGGAGCTGAGCGGCGCCACGCTCGAAGCCAGCGTGGGCGAGTCGATGTGGCTGTTTCTGGATGTCACCGAGCGCCAGCGGGCTGAAGCCGTGCGTGAAGAGACCTCGCAACGCCTGCAAAAGCTGGCCAACCGGGTGCCGGGCATGTTGTACCAGTTTTTGCTCCGGCCCGACGGCAGCGCCTGCCTGCCTTACGCCAGCGATGCCATCCGGGATGTGTTTCGCGTCAATCCGCAAGACGTGGTGACCGACGCCTCGCCCGTCATTGCCGTCAATCACCCCGACGATGTTGCAGAATTTGTAGCATCGATCCAGGACTCAGCGAGGCTTCTGACCCCCTGGCAGCATGAATACCGGGTGCGCTTTGGTGATGGCATGGTGCGCTGGCTGTATGGCAACTCGGTGCCCGAGCGTCTGGACGACGGCTCGGTGTTGTGGCATGGCTTTATCACCGACATCACCGAGCGCAAGGCGACCGACGAGCGTCTGCGCCAGTTGTCGCGCTCGGTGGAGCAGGCGCCGGTGTCGATCGTCATCACCGATTTGCAGGGCAACATCCTGTATGCCAACCCGTCGTTTACCCGCAATACCGGCTACACGCTGGACGAGGCGATGGGACAGAACCCGCGCATCCTCAAGTCGGGGCTGACGCCACCTGAGACCTACATTGAGCTATGGGACACCGTCAGCAAAGGCGGCGTGTGGCAGGGCGAGCTGCATAACCGCCGCAAAGATGGCTACCTGTTCATCGAGCACGCAGTGATCGCCCCGGTGCTCGATGCAGATGGCCGTATCAGCCATTACGTGGCGGTCAAGGAAGACATCACCCAGCGCAAGCAGGCCGATCTGGTGCTGCAAACCTCTTTGCGGGAGAAAGTCGCCTTGCTCAATGAGGTGCATCACCGTGTCAAAAACAACCTGCAGGTGATCGCCAGCCTGCTGCGCCTGGAGGTGGGCCGCAGTGCCCAGCCTGACACGCGCACCGTGCTCAAAGACATGCAGGGCCGTATTTACGCCATGGCCTTGCTGCATGAGAGCCTGTACCGCTCGGGCACTTTTGCCTCGGTGGAACTGGGCGCCTACCTCAAGCAGCTGGCCACCCAGACCTTTCGCACCCAATCGGGGCTGGGGGGCGACGTGCGGCTGGTGCTGGAGATGGGGGCCATCAATGTCGGCATGGACCAGGCCGCCCCTTGCGGGCTTCTGGTCAACGAACTGCTGGCCAATTGTCTCAAGCACGGGTTCCCGGACCGGCGCTCGGGTCAGGTGGTGGTCAGCCTGCAGCCCACCGCCCGCGAAGGCTGGTGGCGCCTGTCGGTGCGCGACACCGGTGTGGGCCTGCCAAGTGACTTTGAAGCCCGGCGCAACCAGTCTCTGGGCCTGCAACTCGTGTCAGACCTGGCGCGCCAGCTTGGCGGCCAGCTCAATGTGGGCGAGGGCCCGGGTGCCGAATTCTCGGTGGTGTTCCATCTTCAGGTGTTTCACCTGCCGGATTAGGGTGTTGGCCTGATACCGCTTGGGGCTGGCGGTACTTAAAGTACAGCCCATGTCCCGTCAATTGTTTTCGTGTTCAACCATCACCGTTTTGCCTTGGAGCCTGTCATGACCCTGCAGATCATGCTGGTTGACGACAATCTGACGTTCATGGCGTCAGTCAAGAAAACCCTCAAATTGGTGCCCAACACCCAGGTGGTGGCCGAAGCCCACAACGGCCAGGAGGCCCTGGAGCTGGCGCAGCGCCTGCAGCCCGACCTGATGCTGCTCGACATCGTGATGCCCGGCTTGACCGGGCTGGACGTGGCCCGCGCCATGCAAGGCTGGGCGCATTCGCCACGGGTGTTGTTTTTGTCGATGCACGACAACGAGTCTTACCGCATCGCTGCCCAGGCCCTGGGTGCGCTGGGTCTGGTCGGCAAGGCCAATTTTGTGGCTGAACTGCTGCCCATCATCGCCGGTCTGGCGGCACCGTCGGCTGAGGTGTCGTCGTGATGCTGCACCTGCCTGTGGGTATGCACCGGTTTTACCCGGCAGCGCTGGGTCTGGCTGCGGCGCTCTCGCTGCTGTGGGCGGGCCAGGCCAGCCTGTTGGCTTTTGGGTTGGCACTGCCGCTGCTGGCCGGGGGGCTGTTCATCACCTGGCTGCTGGCCAGAAAAGACGCCGCCCTGCAGCAGGCCGTGGCTGACTACCTGGAAGGCCAATTGGCTTACAGCACCGAGGTGGTGCCGGTCTGGAACGGTCACATCGAGTCCTCTCGCGAACAGATGGAAGTAGCCGTCAATGCGCTAACCGAGCGTTTTGGCGGCATTGTCGACAAGCTCGACGTGGCCCTGCGCCTCGCCACGCAGGAAACCGACGGCATGGACAGCAGCAGCAGCGGCCTGATGGCCGTGTTTGCCAAGAGCGAGCAGGATCTGGGTGAACTGCTGTCAGTGCAAAAGGCCTCCATGAGCAACATGGAAAAAATGCTGGTGCAGGTGCAGGGTCTGGACCGCTTTGTGGTTGAGCTGCAAGACATGGCCTCTGACGTGGCCCGCATTGCCCAGCAAACCAATTTGCTGGCCCTGAACGCCGCCATTGAAGCCGCCCGCGCTGGTGAGCTGGGCCGGGGCTTTGCAGTGGTCGCCAAGGAGTTCCGCATGTTGTCCAACCAGTCGGGCGACACCGGGCGCAAGATTGCCGAGAAGGTCAAGGTCATCAGCGCGGCGATTGTGGCCACCTGCACCGTGGTGCGCGAGTCGGTGGTGGCAGAAGACAGCTCGCTGGAGTCTGCCCACGCCACCATCAACCGGGTGGTGGCCGATTTCAGGGGTATCACCGAAGCGTTCCAGCGCTCGCGCGATGTGCTGCATGGCGAGAGCCTGAGCATCCAGTCCGAGGTGAACCAGGCGCTGGTGCAAATGCAGTTCCAGGACCGCGTCAGCCAGATCATGACGCAAGTCATCAAAAACATCGAACGCTTGCCCGCTATCTTGCAAGAGACGCAGCACGTTTACGCCGACACCGGCGTGCTCCAGGCCCATGACCCGCAGGAGATGCTCACCGAGATGAAAAAAACCTATGTGATGGCGGACCAGCACGTCATCCACGAAGGTGGCAAGGTGACCCAGAGCAACAGCACCGACATCAGTTTTTTCTAGAGGACTAGCCATGGCCAAGACCATCATGATTGTTGACGACTCCGCCTCCATGCGGCGGGTCGTAGGCATTGCGCTCAAGGGCGCAGGCTACGACGTGCTAGAAGGCGTGGACGGCCGCGACGCCCTGAGCAAACTCACCGGCCAGAAGGTGCATCTGATCATCAGCGACGTGAACATGCCGGTGATGGATGGCATCACCTTCCTGAAATCGGTCAAGCAGATGCCGGCCTACAAGTTCACCCCGGTGATCATGCTGACCACCGAGTCGGACGAGTCCAAAAAGCGCGAAGGCCAGTCTGCCGGGGCGCGGGCCTGGGTGGTCAAACCGTTTCAGCCAGAACGGCTGGTGGACGCAGTGCAAAGGCTGTGCCTGCCATGAGCGCCGCCAACGTTTTGAAGATCGATGGCGAGCTGACCATCTTTCGCGCCATGGAACTCAAGCCCGCCCTGCTTGCCACGCCGCCGGTGACCGAGATTGATCTCTCGGGTGTGACCGATCTGGACACCGCCGGTGTGCAACTGCTGATGCTGGCCAAGAAAACCGCGCTGGCGCAAGGCCGCGATGTGCGGCTGGTAGGGCACAGCCAGGCGGTGATGGATGTGTTCGAGTTACTCAACGTCGCGGCCTATTTTGGTGACCATCTGGTGATGGATTCGCGTACCCCCGCCGCTGGCGCAAGGAGCTGACATGAGCATGGAAATGGATGACGCCCTGCAGATGTTCCTGGTTGAGAGCCGTGAGTTGCTCGACGACATGGAAACCGCGCTGCTGGCCATTGAAGGCGCAGACGACCAAACCGAGATGGTCAACGCCATCTTTCGCGCTGCCCACACCATCAAGGGCTCCAGCGGCCTGTTCAGCCTGGACCACGTGGTGGCCTTCACCCATGTGGTGGAAAGCGTGCTGGACAAGGTACGCGCCGGCAAGATCGTGCTGGCCGACAAGCTGGTGGGGCTGCTGCTGGGCTGCTGCGACCACATTGGCTCGCTGATTGACGGTGTGGCCGCTGGTCAACTGGCTGGCACGCCCGAGCTGCTGGCCGCGGGCGAGCCCCTGCTGGGGCAGCTGCGCGCGCACCTGGATGCCAGCAAAGCCGCAGCGCAGGCCCATGCCACACCCGACGCCAGCCGCCAGGTGCCCACCGCCGACACCGAGCAGGTGCAGCGCATCAGTGGTGACCTGGCCAACGCCGACCACTGGCATATCTCGCTGCGCTTTGGGCCCGACGTGCTGCGCAATGGCATGGACCCGTTGTCTTTCATCCGCTACCTGGGCACCATGGGCACCGTGCTGGCCATTGAAACCCTGACAGAAGCCCTGCCGGATGCCGAGCACATGGACCCCGAACTGTGCTACCTGGGCTATGAGCTGGCATTCCAGTCTGCGGTGGACAAAGCCGCCATTGAGCAGGTGTTTGAGTTTGTGCGCGACGACTGTCGCCTGGTCATCCTGCCGCCACACAGCTTGATTTCTGAATACGTGAGCCTGCTCAACCTGCAGCAGGGCGATGCCGCCCGCCTGGGCGACATGCTGGTGCGCTGCGGCACGCTCACCCCGCAAGAGCTGGACATGGCGCTCAACACCCAGGTGGATGCGCCCAATAAGCCCATTGGCACGATTCTGGTGGAGCAGGGCTCGGTGCAGCCCGAGGTGGTGGAGGCCGCGCTGACCAAACAGAAGCAGGCCAAGGATGCCGGCGCTTCCGAGAGCAAATCCATCCGCGTCGATGCCGACAAGCTCGACCAGCTCATCAACCTGGTGGGTGAGCTGATCATTGCTGGCGCCAGCGTCAACATGATCGCCCACCGCTCCCGCGTGATCGAGCTGACCGAGGCCACCTCCAAGCTCGCCACACTGGTGGAAGAGGTGCGCGACAGTGCGCTGCAGCTGCGTATGGTGCGCATTGGTGCCACTTTCAACCGTTTCCAGCGTGTGGTGCATGACGTCTCGCGCGACCTGGGCAAAGACATTGCCCTGCTGATTGACGGCGAAGAAACCGAACTTGACAAAACCGTGGTCGAAAAAATTGGCGACCCGCTGATGCACCTGGTGCGCAACAGCATGGACCACGGTATTGAGGCCGCCGAGGTGCGCCAACAGCGTGGCAAGCCGGTACAAGGCACGCTCAAACTCAATGCCTACCATGACTCAGGCGCCATTGTCATCAGCGTCGAAGACGACGGCGGTGGCTTGAAGCGCGACAAAATTTTGGCCAAAGCCATTGAACGTGGCCTGGTCGATGCCAACCACCACCTGTCCGACGCCGAGGTCTATGCGCTGATCTTCGAGCCGGGTTTCTCCACCGCCGAAAAGGTTACCAACCTGTCGGGCCGCGGTGTCGGACTGGATGTGGTCAAACGCAATATCACCGCGCTGCGCGGCACGGTGGGCATCAACAGCGAAGAGGGCGTGGGCACCATCGTCACCGTGCGCCTGCCGCTCACCCTGGCCATCATCGACGGCTTTTTGGTGGGCGTGGGCAAGTCGGTGTACGCGATTCCGCTGGACATGATCGAGGAATGCGTGGCCTACAGCGCCGAGCCCGACCATGACTACACCAACCTGCGCGGCGAGGTGCTGCCGTTCATCCGGGTGCGCGAGCTGTTCTCTATTCCCGGCACGGCGGCCAAGGGCGAAAACATTGTGGTGCTCAAACACGCCGGGCAAAAAGCCGGGCTGGTGGTGGACACCCTGTTGGGCGAGTTTCAGACGGTGATCAAGCCGCTGGGGCAGATGTTTGCGCAAAGCAAATGCATCAGCGGCTCCACCATTCTGGGCAGTGGGGATGTGGCTTTGATTCTGGACGTGCCGTCTTTGGTGCGCCAAGCCATGAGCAAGAGTGGCCAGGCACCGCCAGAACATGCGGTGATGGGTTGATTTCAGTCAGCGGTTTTATTTATTTGGTCTTTTTTCAAGGGGTTTGACATGTTTTCGAATATGAAAATTGGCGTCCGGCTGGCCATCGGCTTTGCGGTGACCTTGCTGCTGTTGATAACGATTGCGGTGATCAGCTACACCCGACTCGGGTCGCTGAACACCGAAATCGAGAACATCGTCAATGACAAATATCCGAAGGCGATACAGGCGATTGACATTGTTCGCGCCATGAACCAGGTGGCGCTGATCAACCGCAATCTGTTGCTGGTGAATGACCCGGCAGAGACCCAGAAGCAGATCGCGCGGCAGGGGGAGCAACGCAAGATCATCACCGACAACCTGGACAAGCTGGAAGCCAGCGTTACATCGGAGGACGGCAAAAAACTGCTTTCAGCCATGAAAGCGAGCCGTACCGGGTTTGTCAATGTGCTTGACAAGTTCCTGGGCCTGGTCCAGCGCGGCGAGCGGGATGCGGCTATCGCTCTGCTCTACGGTGACATGCGCCCGGCCACTGATACCTATGTGGGCGACATTCGCAAGATGATTGACTTCCAGGACGAGTTGATGGTCAAGGGCGGCAAAGACGCCGATGCGCTGGCAGATTCATCTGAAAACCTGCTGATGATCCTGGCCATTGTGGCGGCGATTCTGGCGGTGCTGATCGGCTGGATCATCACCCGCTCCATCACCGGCCCGACCAACAAGATGGTGGCGGCGGCTGACAAAATGGCCGCAGGCGACTTCAACGTCAAGCTCGACATCAATAGCAAGGACGAAATCGGCCAGTTGGCCCAATCCATGGCCAGCATGCAGACGGCGGTGCAAGCCATGATGACCGACACCAATGTGCTGATCAAATCCGCTGTGGACGGCCAGCTTGAAACCCGTGCCGACGCTTCCAAACACCAGGGCGACTTCCGCAAGATTGTGGAAGGCGTCAACACCACCCTGGACGCCGTGATTGGCCCGCTGAACGTCACCGCCAAGTACGTGGATGACATTTCCAAGGGCGTGATCCCGCCGGTCATCACCACCGACTACAAGGGTCAGTACAACGTCATCAAGGGCAACCTGAACAACATGGTCAAGATGATGAGCGACCTGCTGGCGCAGACCGACATCATCATCCAGGGCGCGGCCAACGGCGAGCTGGACAAACGCGCCAATGCCGACATGTTTGTGGGTGGCTGGAACAAGCTGGTGGTGGGCGTCAATGAGACCGTGACCAACATCGTCAACCCGCTGAACGTCACCGCCGACTATGTGGACAAGATCGCCAAGGGTGTGATCCCGCCGGTCATCACCACCGACTACAAGGGTCAATACAACGTCATCAAGGGCAATCTGAACGCGGTGGTCAAGATGATGGGCGACCTGCTGGCGCAGACCGACATCATCATCCAGGGTGCGGCCAACGGCGAGCTGAAAAAACGTGCCAACGCCGACATGTTTGTCGGCGGCTGGAACAAGCTGGTGGTGGGCGTCAATGAGACCGTGACCAACATCGTCAACCCGCTGAATGTGACCGCCGACTATGTGCAGCGCATCTCCATCGGCGACATGCCGCCGAAAATCACCGCCGCCTACAGTGGCGACTACAACATCATCAAAAACAACCTGAATGCACTGATCGAAGCTACCAACGCGCAGGCCGCAGCCGCACAAGCCATCTCCAAGGGCGATCTGACCACCGTGGTGAATGTGCGCAGCGAGGGCGACATGCTGGCCAAGGCGCTGATCGATGTGACCAAGGCGGTGAATGCGCTGGTGGCTGATGGCATGTTGCTGGCCAAAGCCACGGTCGATGGCGACCTGGCCGTGCGTGCCGATGCCAGTAAACACCAGGGCGACTTCCGCAAGGTGATTGAAGGCCTGAACCAGGTGATGGTGGCGGTGAACACCCCGGTGGAAGAACTGCGCAGCGTGCTCGGTGCGCTCGAAGGTGGCGACCTGACCCAGTCGATGAAGAAAAACTACGCCGGTACCTGGGACGAGCTGAAATCGGCCATGAGCAACATGCAGAAGAAGCTGGTGGAAGTGGTGACCGACGTCAACAGCGGCGCGCAGGCCCTGGCCAGCGCTTCGGAAGAGGTGAGCGCGACCGCCCAGAGTTTGAGCCAAGCCGCCAGCGAACAGGCCGCCGGTGTGGAAGAAACCAGCGCCAGCATCGAGCAGATGACCAGCAGCATTGCGCAAAACACCGAAAACGCCAAGATCACCGACGGCATGGCCAGCAAAGCCGCCAAAGACGCGGCCGACGGTGGTGAAGCCGTGGAAGCCACGGTGGTGGCCATGAAGCAGATCGCCCAGAAGATTGGCATCATTGACGACATTGCTGCGCAGACCAACCTGCTGGCCCTGAACGCCGCGATTGAAGCCGCCCGTGCGGGTGAACATGGCAAGGGTTTTGCTGTGGTGGCCGCTGAAGTGCGCAAACTGGCCGAACGCAGCCAGGTGGCCGCGCAAGAGATTGGTGAAGTGGCCAGCTCCAGCGTGGCGCTGGCTGAAAAAGCCGGCAAGCTGCTCAACGAGATCGTGCCCAACATTCGCAAAACCAGCGACCTGGTGCAAGAGATCACGGCAGCCAGCACCGAGCAGAGCAGTGGCGTGGGCCAGATCAACTCGGCAGTCAGCCAGCTCAACACCACCACGCAGCAAAACGCCAGCAGTTCTGAAGAACTGGCCGCCACCAGCGAGGAGATGAGCAGCCAGGCTGAGCAATTGCAGCAGACCATGAGCTTCTTCAAGCTTGACAGCGCCAACCAGGGCCGCAGCCTGCAGCATCAGGTGCGCAAGAGCAGCGCCAGTACCAAGGCGGCGCCCAAGGCGGCAGCCCGCCCGGCACAAAGCCATGCCATGGCCTCCCGCGACGACCTGGATGAATCCCAGTTCACCAAGTTCTAACAGGAGCCGACCATGAACGCACTGGTCAAAACTGACAGGAAAGGCTTGGGCAACCAAGTTGCGGTACAGGCGGCGGTGGAGGAAAAGCAGTACCTCACCTTCATGCTGGGCGGCGAGATGTTCTCGATCAGTATCCTGAGCATCAAAGAGATCATCTGGTACGCCAACCTGACCGAGGTGCCGATGATGCCCGCGTGTATTCGCGGCGTGATCAACCTGCGCGGGGCGGTGGTGCCGGTGATGGACTTGTCCAACCGCTTTGGCAAGCCCAGCACCCCGGTGGTCAAAAGCACCTGCATCGTCATCATCGAGGTGCCCACGGCGGTAGAGGGCGAGCACCAGAACATGGGGGTGGTGGTGGATTCGGTGCAGGCGGTGCTGGAAATACCCACCTCCGAGATTGAACCCTCGCCAAGCTTTGGTGCCAAGATCCGGCCCGATTTCATCGAGGGCATTGCCAAGGTCAACGGCAAGTTTGTCATCCTGCTCAACGTCAACCGAGTGCTCTCCACCGAAGAAATCAGCCAGATGGGGCAGGTGGCAGGAGGTGTTGAAGCGGCGTGAAGTGAGGCCTGTCAGGTAGTCATGGCGGACACCGGATCGTGGTCCGGGGCAGGCCCGATCCGCAATGGATGCCCCTGGCTGTCATTGCGGACTTGATCCGCAATCTATGACTTCTTGAATGCATGGATCCCGGATCAAGTCCGGGATGACAGGCAAATGGTGACAGGCAAAAGATCGGATCAACTAAAACAATAGCTACCAGCCCTTTACCCATAAGGGCTAGAGGCCAAAAAAGCATATAAATATTCAAGGAGCCAGTGTGCAGGCCATTGCCATCACAGACAACGAGTTTGCCCAGTTTCAGCGTTTTATCTTCGAGGCGGCGGGCATCAGCATGGCCGATGCCAAGAAAGCGCTGGTGACCGGGCGGCTGGGCAAGCGGCTGGCGTTTCATGGCTTGCAGAGTTTTGGGGAGTATTTCAAGCTGCTCAAGTCGGGCTTGAACCCGGCCGAGGTGCAGATGGCGGTGGACCTGCTCACCACCAACGAAACCTATTTTTTCCGCGAAATCAAGCACTTCGAGTTTTTGCGGGCCCAGGCCATCCGGGAGCGCAGCCGTCCACAGCCGTTTAGGGTGTGGAGCGCAGCCAGTTCCAGCGGCGAAGAGGCTTACAGCATGGCGATGGTGCTGGCAGATTGCATGCAGACCACGCCGTGGGAGATTCTGGGCACCGACATCAGCACCCGGGTGATCGATGGCGCGCGCAAAGCCCTGTATTCGATGGAACGCGGGCGTCACATTCCACCCGAGTATCTGAAGCGTTTTTGCCGCAAGGGTGCCGGGCCTTACGAGGGGCAGTTGCTGGTGGAGCGCAGCCTGCGCAGCCAGGTCAGCTTTCGCCAGGTCAACCTGAATGCCGCGCTGCCCGAGTTGGGTCAGTTCGACATTGTTTTCTTGCGCAACGTGATGATTTATTTCAACAACGACACCAAGCGCCAGGTGGTGGCCCGGGTCATCTCGGCCATCAAGCCAGGTGGCTATTTCTGCGTGGGGCATTCCGAGAGCCTCAACGACATCACCACGGCAGTGAAGATGGTGGCCCCGGCGATTTACCGCAAGGCAGGCTGAGATGACCCGCTTGAAAGACTTGATGGACATCTTTCTGCAGCCCGGTGAGCTGTTTGTGGGTGATGCCAGTTTTCAGATTCGCACCATTCTGGGTTCTTGCGTGTCCATCACGCTGTGGCACCCGGTGGCGTGTGTGGGTGGCATGTCGCATTTTTTGCTGCCGACCCGCACCGAGCCGGTGGCTGGGCAGGTGCTGGACGGCCGTTATGGCGACGAGGCCCTGCAATGGATGATGAAAGATTTGAAGGCTTCGGGCATCAATCCCAAGCAGTGCCAGGCCAAGATTTTTGGCGGCGGCAACATGTTTCCGGGCCAGACGCGCGCCAGCACCCTGACGGTGGGCCAGCGCAATGGCGAGGCAGCGCGCCAACTGCTGCAAGATCAGGGCATCGAGGTGATCAGCGAGAGCCTGTTTGGCGTGGGCCATCGGCAGATTATTTTCAACGTCAGCAACGGTGATGTCTGGTCGCGTCAGGTCAGACCATCGCAGCTGGAGGTGTCTGCCGAGAGATCGGCTGAAGGGTGCTCGTCATGAGTCGAATCAAGGTGCTGGTGGTGGACGATTCAGCGGTGGTACGCCAGGTGGTGAGCAATTTGCTCTCGGCTGACCCCGATATCGAGGTCATGGCCGCCGTGGCCGACCCGATTTTGGCGATTGCCCGCATGAAGGTGCAATGGCCCGACGTGATCGTGCTCGACATCGAGATGCCGCGCATGGACGGCATCACTTTCCTGAAAAAAGTGATGGCCGAAAAGCCGACACCGGTGGTGATTTGCTCCACGTTGGTGGAGGCCGGGGCGCAAACCTCCATGGCGGCGCTGGCTGCCGGGGCGGTGGCCATCATTGCCAAGCCCAAAGTCGGTCTGAAGCAGTTTCTGGAGGACGACTCGCAAGACATGGTGGCTGCCGTCAAGGCGGCAGCGCATGTGAATGTGCGGGCCTTGCACGTGTCGGCCAAAAACACCGCCGATGTGATCATGCCTGCGGCTGACAAACACAGCGCCATGATCCAGACCACCGAGCGGGTGGTGGCCATTGGCACCAGTACCGGCGGCACGCAGGCCCTTGAAGTGGTGCTGACCAGCCTGCCACGGGTCACGCCTGGCATGGTGATCGTGCAGCACATGCCCGAAAAGTTCACCGCGGCGTTTGCCGAGCGGCTCAACAGCCTGTGCCAGATCGAGGTGAAAGAGGCGAAAAATAACGACCGCGTCATCAACAGCCGCGCGCTGATCGCCCCGGGTGGCAAACACATGCTGCTGCGCCGCACCGGTGCGCAGTATTACGTGGAGGTGATGGACGGCCCGCTGGTGAACCGGCACCGCCCGTCGGTGGATGTGCTGTTTCGCTCGGTGGCCAAATGTGCCGGCGCCAACGCCCTGGGCGTGATCATGACCGGCATGGGTGACGACGGTGCGGCGGGCTTGCTGGAAATGCGCAAGGCCGGTGCCCGCACCGTGGGACAAGACGAGGCCAGTTGCGTGGTCTACGGCATGCCCAAGGAAGCCGTCAAGCGCGGTGGTGTCGAGAAAACCGTGCCGCTCACGGCCATTGGCAAAGAGATCATGCAACAGCTATCAGGCGTGATGGTGCGCTGACAGGGCCCCCCTGGCCGCCCTCATTTGGCATATCAATTGGAACTGGAGAACCCCTCATGACAATTGGAACTGGAGAACCCCTCATGACCATCGAATGGAAAGACAGCTACAAGCTTGGTGACGAAAAGCTGGACGCCCAGCACCAGCATTTGTTCGATCTCGCCAAAAAAATGCTGGCAGCCGAAGACGCCAAGACGATTCGCGCACTGGCGGCTGAACTGTACAAGCACACCCGGATTCATTTTGAGGATGAGGAAGGCTTGATGCGCCAGCGCAACTACCCCGGCTTGGACTCCCACATTGAATCCCACAACCGGTTGCTGGGGCGCCTGACCAGCCTGAGTCAGGCGATTGGCCAGGGTCAGGTGGACAAAAACGCCCTGGACGCGCTGATGACCGATTGGGCCATGTTCCACATTCCGCTGGACGATGCGCGTTTTGAGGCGTTTCTGAAGCCCGGGGCTTAAACCTTGGCACCCAAAGCCAGCGCAGCGGCTTTGGAGACAGCCAGGGCAGAGGCATCAGGTGCCGCCAGCGTGGGCCAGCCAGACAGGTGCTGCTGGCTGATCTGACCCAGCGCCTCAATCCATTGCGCGTCGTCGTTGAGGCAGGGGATGTAGTGAAAGTCCTGGCCGCCAGCTTCCATGAAGGCCTCGCGCGCTTCCTGGTTGATTTCTTCCAGGGTTTCCAGGCAGTCGCTGGTGAAGGCCGGGCACACCACATCCACCCGTTTCACACCGGCTTTGCCCATCTCGATCAAGGTGGGCTCGGTGTAGGGCTCCAGCCATTTGGCGCGGCCCAGGCGCGACTGGAAGGTGACCTTGAACTGCTCAGCGTGCAAGCCGAGTTTTTCAGCCAGCAGCCGGGCGGTTTTGAAGCACTCGCAATGGTAGGGGTCGCCCAGGTGCAGGGTGCGCTCAGGTACGCCATGAAAACTCATCACCAGCACATCGGGGCGGCCATGGTCTTGCCAATAGTGCTGCACCCTTGCGGCCAGCGCGGCGATGTAGCGGGCATCGTCGTGGTAATGGTTGACAAAGCGCAACTCGGGGATGGTGCGCACCTGGCCGGCCCATTTGTACACCGCGTCCCACAGGCTGGCGGTGGTGGTGGCCGAGTATTGCGGGTAGGCCGGCACAATCAGCACACGGGTGGCGCCCTCAGCCTTGAGCGCGTCAAGCTGGCTGGGAATGGAGGTGCTGCCATAACGCATGGCATAGCGCACCACCACGTCGTGCTGGCTTTGGTTCAGCCAGGCTTGCAGGCCTTTGGCCTGTTTTTCGGTCCAGACCTTCAGTGGCGAGCCCTCGCTGGTCCAGATGCTGGCGTACTTGGCGCCCGACTCGGCCGGGCGCACACGCAGCACCACACCATGCAGCAGCACCATCCAGATCAGCCGGGGAATTTCCACCACCCGCGGGTCGCCCAGAAACTCGGCCAGGAAGCGCCTGACATCGGGTGGGCTGGGGGAGTCTGGCGTGCCCAGATTGCAATACAAAACGCCGGTTCGTGGTGCCTGACCGTGGGTAAAAGGAGGTTCTGCGGCGTAAGGGGCGGAAAAAAGAGGCATCCCGCATTTTCACCCAGGGCGGCGCTCTGTGGCGCTTGTGGTGTTTTTAATACGGCCCTGATGCGAGTTTGTCGGCGTTTGTCAGCGCTTGCCGGGCTGCAGGGTAAGGGTGCTGCGGGTGTTGGCGGCCACGTCGGCCTCGTTCAGGTATTGCTGCATGTAGCCGCCCACGGCGTAAGCGGCGGCCTGGTCTTTGTAATGCCTGTCGAACAGCACACCGCTTTGCCCCACCGGGTTGATGCCGCGTGACTGGCCGGGTTCGGCAAAGTCAATGATGCGCCGGGTAGACGGGCCATAAGCCACCGCCCAGGGGGCCGGGCCAATGCTGGTGGACTGGTTGTTGGGCACCTCGCGCCCGCCGGGCATCTCGAACGGCCCCACGTCAAAGAACCAGTCCAGCGGCTTCTTGGCGCCCAGCGGGTGCTTGTGGGTGAGGGTGTGGGCACGGCCCCAACCCCAGTCGTTGGGGCTTGTGCCCAAGGTGGCTTTCAGGTGTGCAATGGCCGCGTGCCAGGCCACACCCACCGTGTCTTTGCGGGTCTCGAGTTTTTTGGTCTTGATGTTGTCCCACCAGGGCGAGGCTTCATCTTCAGCGAGCCGGGGCAGGGCCAGATCCAGCGCGCGCGTGCCGAGCAGGTTTTTGAACTGCATGTTGCCCAGCTCATCGGCCAGCGCGGCGTGGGTCAGCTCATAGAGAAACTGGGTGAACACGGTGGGTGGGATGTTCAGCGGGGTGTATTGGCCGTCCCACAGCGTCAGGCTGTCAAACACCGAGCGCTCCAGCGGGTCGCGCACCACCTCGCTGAGCACCGGCAGCAGGGGCTTGAGCACGCGCCAGTAATAAGCGGTTTGGGTGCTGAGCTGCAGGGACTGGCTGTTGAGCGCATTCCACTGGATGCTGTCGTTGCCCAGGCGGTCTTCCAGGGCCTGGGCCCGGTCAAACAGGTTGTAGTAGCCCGCCACGGGCAGCCCGCTGCTGGACAAGGGTTGCTGGTTGGCTGAGACGATGTAGCCCCGCGGCGGGTTTTCTTCTTGCGGGTTGTCGCTGAAGCGGTAAAAGCCCAGCTTGTCAGACTCTTCTTCTTCGCCATCGAGGATAAACACCGACTGCACCCCGGCCGGGCGGATCGGCAACTTGGCCGCAGCCCAGTAACCAATGTCGCCACTGGCATTGGCCCAGACGATGTTCAGGCCTGGCGCGTGGATCTGGCTGGCGGCTTCACGGGCTTTGGGCAGCGTGTCGGCCCGGTTCAGTGCGTAAAACGCCTCAAGCACCGGGTTGTCGGTTTCCAGAAACGCCCACCACATGGCCAGCGGCTTGGTGCCCAGAGTGTCCTGGAAGGCGCTGGTGATCACCGGGCCCTGCGGTGCGCGCTGCAGCGTCAGGGTGACGGGTTTGGCACCCTTGACCTTGATGATTTCCTGCGTGGTCTGCGGGTCCACCCATTCACCCAGGTGGGCCACCTGGTTGGGGTTGTTGGGGTTGGTGCGCAGGGCGATCAGGTCCATGTCATCGTTCTGGAACATGGTCAGGCTCCAGCCAAACCGGCTGTTGTGCCCCAGCAGGGCCGACGCGTTGAGCGCCTGAAAATGCCCGTACAGCTCAAACCCGGGGGCGCTCAAATGCGCCTCGTACCAGACCGAGGGCACGGCAAAACCAATGTGCGGGTCACCCGCCAGCAACGGCTTGCCGCTGGAGCTGCGCTGCCCCGATACCGCCCAGGCGTTGCTGCCCTCAAACAGCGGCACACCGGCCAGGTCTTGCACCTGGCGCGTGACCTCGGCTAACTGGGCCAGCGCCTGCCAGTCGGGTTGGGCGGGTTGGACGGGTTTGGCGGCGGCGGTGGGCAATTGGTTCAACACGCCCAGCGGGTGCCATGCCAAGTCAAAAATGGGCAGATAGTCCTCGCCCAGTTCGTCGCGCACATAGGTCAGCACCGGCTCGGTCTTGAAAGTCGCCGCAAAGCTGTAGGCCAGGTAGCCCGAAACGGCCACCGTGTCGGCCAAGGTGAAAGGCCTTTTGGGTATACCGATCAAATCAAATTCCATGGGTGCCGGGTGGCTGGCCTGAAACTGGTTGACGCCGTCCAGATAGGCCAGCTGGGCCTGCACGGCCGGGCTCCCGGTATCCAGCGCAGCGGCCACCTTGGCGGCGTGTTCGCGCAGGCGCAGCGTGCGAAACAGCTTGTCCACCTTGAGCAGATCGGCGCCCAGCACCTCGGCCAGCTCACCCTGCGCCAGGCGGCGCACCATTTCCATCTGAAACAGCCGGTCTTGCGCGTGCACATAACCCAGCGCCCGGTACAAATCAGCTTCGTTGCTGGCTTTGATGTGCGGCACGCCGCGCTCGTCATAACGCACGCTGACCGGGGCGCTGAGCTGCGTCAGGTTGACCTCCCCCGAGCGTTGTGGCTTTTTGGTGGACACGTACCAAAACCCGCCGCCCACCGCAACCAGCAACCCAACCAGCAACAGCCCGGCGATGATTTTGAAGGCCAGTTTCATGGCTTGTCTGCGAAAAATGTCCGGTTCATGGGTCGATCATAAAGGGCACCTTGCCCGGGCCGGGCAGCGCCCGGCATAATTTGCCGCTTCATACCCAGGAGACCTTTATGAGCTTGTTTGATTCAGTTTTGAGCGCCGTCAGCAACCATGTGGAGCAGCAAGGCGGCCTGGCCAAGGTGCTGAGTGGTTTGCTGGCCAACAACGGTGAGCTGGGTGGCTTGAACGGGTTGGTGGACAAATTCAACCAGGCCGGTATGGGTGAGGTGGTCAGCTCGTGGATTGGCACCGGAGCCAATCAGCCGATTTCGGGCGATCAGCTGTCGCAGGTGTTGGGTGGCGACATGCTGGGCAAGGTGGCCGGGCAGCTGGGCATGGACCCAGCGCAACTCAGTGGCCAACTCTCGGCCATGCTGCCGGGCTTGGTGGACCAACTCACGCCCAACGGTGCCATACCGCAAGGAGGTTTGGGCAATACCGGTGACTTGATGGGTATGCTGGGCGGCTTGCTGCAGCAGCGTTAACGCCAAGACCTTTGACTGGACGACTTGAACCATGCGCCTACGTTTTCTTTCAATGCTCGCCGCCGTTGCGCTGCTGCTGGCCGGGCAGGCCGGTGCTGCTGAGGGGGTCACGCCGACCCAGATCCTGATTGGTCAAAGCATCACCCTGCAGGACGGCAAGAACGAGTACGGCACGGCGGTGCTGGTGGGTGTGCGCACCTATCTGGCGCAGGTCAACAGTGCGGGCGGGGTGGGTGGGCGCCAGGTGGTGCTGAAAACACTGGACGACAACAACAGCACCGACCAGGCCCAGGCCAATGCGCGCAGGCTGATCGAAAAAGACGAGGTGTTCATCCTGTTCGGTTCGGTCGAGGGCGGGCCGTCTACGGCGCTGATGCCGGTTGCGAATGCGTTCAATGTGCCGTTTTTTGGCCCCATGGCGGGCTCGCCCACGCTGCGCAGGCCACATCAAAGCCTGGTGTTTCCGGTGCGGGCTGAGCACCGGGACGAGTTTCAGGCGCTGATGGCCCAGGCCAAACGTTTGGGCATGCAAAAAGTGGCGTTCCTGCGGGCTGACTCGTCGGTGGGCGAGGCCCATCTGGCCAACGTCAAGCTGATCAGCCAGGCGCTGGGTGAAGAGCTGGTGGCCGATTTGCCTTTCAAATCCGATGTGACCGACGCACAGATTGACCAGTTGGTCACCCGCCTGTCGCAATCGGGGGCACAGATGGTGTTCAACCACGGTAGTGCTGGTGTGTATGAGAAGCTGATTCGCCAGGCCCGGGCGCGTGGCTTGCGCACGGCTTTTTACGGTGTCAACTCGGCCTCGACCCAGCTGGCCCAACATTTGGGCGAGCTGGCGCACGGCATGGTGTTTGCCCAGGTGATGCCCAGCCCCTGGGAGCGTAAAACCGCCATCACCCGCGAATACCAGGCAGCCTTTTCAAAGGCACAGCCAGGGCAGGATTTTTCTTACGGCAGCCTGGAGGGTTATGTGACTGCCAAGGCGCTGGTGCAAGCCTTGCGGCTGGCAGGCGCCAACCCGACGCGTGAGAGTTTTCTGGCCGGGCTGAGCAATGCCCGTCTGGACATCAATGGCCTCACCGCCAGTTACAGACCGCAGGAGCACCGGGGCCTGTCATTTGTGGACCTGGCCATCGTCACCCGCGAGTCAAAGTTCCGTCATTGACGATGCAGCGCGCGGCGTTGATGCCGCTGCGTATGGCGCCCTCCAGCGTGGCCGGGTAAGGCCCCGCCACATAGTCACCACACGCCAGCAAGCCCGGCACGATGTGCTGGGCCGGGCGCTGGAGCCCCGGGGTGCAGGCAAAAGTGGCGCGTTTTTCCACCACGGTTTGCACCGGTTGCAGCGTCAGCCCCAATTGCGCTTGGGCCTGCGCCAGCACCTGCGCCTGCACCGTGGCCCGGTCACCTGTGGAGGCGCTGACCACAAACGCCAGCAGGCCGGCCGGGCCGCCGAGCGCACCGCGGTCAAAGACAAATTGCGCCGGGTGCGCTGCGGTGTTGCGCAGCGCCAGCATGGGCAGCGTTAGCCGGGCGCTGGCTGACCAGGCGTACACGGTGGTGATCGCTTCAAACTGCAGGGCCTGGGCGGTCTGGCACCAGGCAGCCACTGGTTTTGATATATTTTCAGGAGCTACCAGCCCATACTGAATAAGGGCTTGAGCCGTATTTGATGCTGAAGTAGCCCAGAGCACTGCGTCGAAGTGTGTCGCGGCTGCCGCCTCCAGTCCTGGGCCGTTCAGTCGCCAAACCGGGTGACCCGTCGCATTGCCCGGCGGTGCATCTTGCGCCAGCTTCTCCACGCGCGCCTTGGCTACCACTTGGCCACCGTGCTGCGCCATCCAACTGGCCGCCGCCTGGGGAAACAGCGCCCCCAGATCGGTTTTGGGCAGCAGCAGGTGCGAGCCGCCGGATGCGCCAAACAACGCGTCGCGCAGCACCCGCAGGAACACAGCCGCGCTGGCTTGGGCTGCCGGGGTGTTCAGGGCCGACACACACAGCGGCTCAATCAGCTCGGTGGTAATGCGTGGGGTGAGGCCGTGGCACAGATCGGCCACGCTTTGCGTTGCCGCGCATTCAAAACCTTGCCAGCGCCAGCGCAGGGCCGCCTTCAGCACAGAAACCTTGTCGGCCAGCGTCCAGCCGCGTGCACTCAGGATGCCGCCCAGCGCGTCCAGCGGCGTGGGCCAGTCGGGGAAGCGGATGCCACGGCCATCGGGGAACTGCAGCGTCATGGGCAGGTCCAGCAGCGCCTGCTCTGGCGCGACACCCACCGTGCGCATCAGGCGCAGGGTGTCGCTGTAGGCGCCAATCAGGATGTGCTGGCCGTTGTCGAGTGTCACGGCGGTGCCGTCGGGCAAAGTGCCTTTGAGGGCTCTAGCCCTTCCCCCTAAAGCGTCAGTAGCTTCGAAAACGGTAGCAGTGTGACCGTTTTGAATAGCCGTCACCGCAGCCGCCAACCCGGCCCAGCCCGCCCCGACGATGGCGATGTTCAAGCCAGCCCCCACAGCCAGGCGAGTTACAGCCGGCCCAGCGCCTGCACCCGCCAGGCCAGCCAGAACTTGCGCAAGGGCGTGAGGCTGATGCGCTGGTGCAGCACCTTGAACTGCTCGCGCTCGATTTCGCCGAGCAACGCGCGGTAGATGCTGGCCATCATCAGGCCGGGCTTCTGGCTGCGGCGGTCGTCGGCGTCCAGCAGGGCAAAGGCCTGGTCGTACAGGCCTTGCGCGCGCTGGGCCTGAAACTGCATCAGCGCGGTGAAACGGTCGGAGTAGCTGCGGTTCAGGATCTCTTGCGCGGTCACATCAAACTGCTTCAACTCGTTCATCGGCAGGTAAATGCGTCCGCGCATGGCATCTTCGCCCACGTCGCGGATGATGTTGGTGAGCTGCAGCGCTTGGCCCAGGGTGTGGGCGTAGGCGGTGGTTTGTGCCTGCGTTTGGCCAAAAATCTGCGCTGCCACTTCACCCACCACGCCGGCCACCAGGTGGCAGTAGCGCGACAGGGCAATGTAGTCCAGGTAGCGCGTCTGGTGCAGGTCCATCTGGCAGCCTTCAATCACGGCTTGTAAGTGGCGCTGCTCAATAGTGAAGTCTTTGGCAATGGGCATCAGCGCCTGCATCACCGGGTGGCTCGGCTGCCCGGCATAGGCTTTGGCCACCTCTTGCTGCCACCAGGCGAGTTTGGTGGCGGCCACACCGATGTCAGTGGCGTCATCCACCACGTCGTCCACCTCGCGGCAAAACGCATAAAACGCGGTGATGGCGGCGCGTTTGGGCGGTGGCAGGAACAAAAAGGCGTAGTAAAAACTGCTGCCGGAGGCGGCTGCCTTTTGCTGGACGTAGTCTTGGGGGGTCATGGGGTACGGCGAGTGGTGGCTGAGTTTATACGGGGAGGTGAAGCCGTGGGTTGCCGGGGGTACGACGCAAAGTGTGCTTTGACATCCATCCCTAGCGTATGGCGGCTGGCTGTTGCGTGTGGTCGCTTTGACGTGTGGTCGCTTTGACGTGTGGTGGCTTTTGCGTTTGACGGCTGGCTTTTGCAAATGGCAGGGCGACCGGGTCAGGTGCGTGCGGTTTTGGGGCGCAATCACGCGCGGGGCTGCTGTTTCAGTGTGCCAACACCTCAGACGCGCGCCTTGTGCGCAGTAGCCCGGTCACCTGACCCAATCACCCTGCCCGAGGCATGTGGGTGATCATGAGGTTTTTTAAGAAAAAAATGCCTCTAGCCCTTTAGCAGTATGGTCTGGCAGCTATAAATTTGAGTCAAAGGGTGTATTCAAGACGCTTCATACATCAGTCAACCAGCTCGCCCCTCAAGCCTGAGCGGTCGCCGCGCCATTTATCCCAGCCGAAAACCACAGCGACATGCCAGAGCCGCAAACCCGCTACCGCATCCACAACGCCCGCCACAACATCACCGGCACATCCCAGACCGTCAGCTTGGGCCGTTTCTGCCAGGTGATGTAGCCCATGGCCTCGATCTTGTCCAGAATCCGCAGGCCACCTTGCACCACCAGGCGCAGCTCCCAGCCCGCCCGGCCGGGCACTTTGGCTGGCAATGCGGCACCTTTGATCATCATGGCCCTTGCACTGCTTGTGTTGTAAGCTATTAATTGCGCAGCATTTTCGGAACGGCTGGTGGGTAAAAAGTCTGCGTCGGTCACGCCAAAGCGCGCCTTGGCTTCCTGGGTGATGTACCAGCGGCCACGCGCTGCGTCCACATGCACGTCCTGCCAGAAGTTGATCAGTTGGAGGGCGCTGCAGATGTGGTCGCTCTCAATCAGCGCGGTGGTGTCTTGGACGCCGTGCAGGTGCAGCAGCAGCCGCCCGATCGGGTTGGCCGAGCGTCTGCAATAGTCCAGCAACTCGGCGTCATCGATGTAACGACGCTGCTCGGCGGTGTAGCGCACATCCTGCGCAAAGGCATCCAGCAAGTCGGTGAGCAAGTGCACAGGCAGCTGGTGCGCCTGCAGGCTATGCTGCAGCGGGCCAAACACGCTGGCCCAGCGGCTGCTCCCGGGCTGGCCCGTGGCGGCGGCCAACAGATCGGCCTGGTAGGCCTGCAGGTCGGCCAGGCGGGTGGCGGTGTCCGCCGTGCCTTCGTCGGCCAGATCGTCTGCTGTGCGGGCAAAGTGGTAAATAGCCATGATGGCCGGGCGCAGATGCGCCGGGCACAGGATGGAGGCCACCGGAAAGTTCTCGTAATGCGTGACCGGCGCAGCGGCCTGGGCGGCTGGCGGGGTGGGGCTGCTCATGGGGGGGTTGCTGTCACGGTAGGGTGGGTCAAAATGACAGCCAGAAAGAAGGTTTTAGAATTAATAACCAATTGGTCAGTAACCTGTTTGTCTTTGAAAGTGTCTTCATGCATCCCTTGTCATTCATTACCCGGTCGCTGGGTTGGAGCCTGACTATAGCGTCAGCCTCGTTGCTGCTGGCGTGCTCCAAACCGGCCCCACCGGAGGAGCCGATTCGCGCGGTCAAGGTCGTCACCGTGGGCGTGCAGCCGGTCACCGCCACGCTGGAATACGCTGCCGAGGTGCGGGCCCGCGTCGAGTCGCGCCTGGGTTTCAGGGTGGGCGGCAAGCTGATTGAGCGCGCGGTGGAGCCCGGCCAGGCTGTCAAAGCCGGGCAGGTGCTGGCGCGGCTGGACCCGCAAGACCTGAAACTGGCCGCCGAGGCTGCCAATGCCCAGGTGGCGGCAGCGCGTACCAACCGCGATCTGGCAGCCGCAGACTTCAAGCGTTACCAGGCCTTGAAAGAGCAGAACTTCATCAGCGGTGCCGAGCTGGAGCGGCGCGAAACCACCCTGAAAGCCGCCCAGGCCCAGTTCGATGCCGTGCAGTCGCAGGGCGCAGCCCAGGCCAATCAGGCTGGTTATGCCAATCTGGTGGCTGACCGCGCCGGTGTGGTGACTGCGGTGCTGGCCGAAGTGGGCCAGGTGGTGGCCGCCGGTACGCCGGTGGTGCAACTGGCGCAAGACGGCGCGCGAGACGTGGTGTTTGCCGTGCCGGAAGACAAGGTGGCTGGCATCAAAGTGGGCTCGCCCGTGGCTGTGCGCGCTTGGGCGGGCAACGAGGTGATGAGCGCCACGGTGCGCGAGGTAGCGGCCAGTGCTGACCCGGTGACACGCACTTTTGCCGTCAAGGCGGCGTTGCCCTCTGGCAGCGTCTGGGCGCTGGGCAGCACGGTGTCGGTGCTGCCGGCAGGTTTGCAGCACACCGGGGCCCAAGTCATCAAACTCCCCACCACGGCCCTGCGCCGCGAGGGGCAAAGCACCGTGGTCTGGGTGCTGGACAGCGCCACCATGACGGTACGGCTGCAGCCGGTGCAGGTGGCCACGGCGGATGGCAATGAGGTGGTGATTGCCAGCGGCCTGACGCCCGGCTTGCAGGTGGTGGCTGCCGGTGTGCATGTGCTGACGCCGGGACAAAAGGTCACAATTTATAAGCCAAATGTGGCTACAGCCCTTACCAGTCAAGCGCAGACAGCTATTAATGGCGTAGCGCCTCAGGCTGCTGCCAGCGCAGCGCCAGCCTTGGGTGCGTCGCCAGTGGCGCAGTGAGAGCAGCATGACCGAATCGCATTTACACCCTGAAAAAGGGTTCAACCTGTCGCGCTGGGCCCTCGACCATGCGCCACTGACGCGTTTTTTGATGGTTGTGCTGATGGTGCTGGGGGCCTTCAGCTACTTCCAGCTGGGCCAGGACGAAGACCCGCCGTTCACCTTTCGGGCCATGGTGGTGCGGGCTTACTGGCCGGGTGCCAGCGCCCAGCAAGTGGCCGAGCAGGTGACCGACAAGCTGGAGCGCACGTTGCAGGAGGTGCCTTATGCCGACACCATCCGCAGTTACTCCAAGCCCGGTGAGTCGCAAATCATCTTTCAGATCAAGGACTATGCGCGTGGGCCCGAGGTGGCCAATGTGTGGTACCAGACGCGCAAACGCATTGGCGACATGCGCGGCACCTTGCCGCAAGGCGTACAGGGGCCGTTTTTCAACGACGATTTTGGCGACGTGTTTGGCGTGATCTACGCGCTTCAGGCGCCGGGCTTCAGCTATGCCGAGCAGAAGACCTTTGCCGACGATGTGCGCCAGAAGTTGCTGCGTGTGCCCGATGTGGCCAAGGTGGAGCTGTTTGGCGCGCAGGACGAAAAGGTGTTTGTCGAGATCTCCCAGAAGCGCCTGGCGCAGCTGGGTCTGGACATGAACGCGGTGCTGGCGCAGCTGAGCCAGCAAAACGCCATCGAGCCCGCCGGTAGCGTGCAAACCCCGCTGGACGTGGTGCAGGTGCGGGTGGCGGGCCAGTTCAAGGCCATTGACGACCTGGCAGCGATGCCCATCCGGGGGGCCAGCAGGCAGATCAGGCTGGGTGATATCGCCAAGATCACGCGCGGGTATGTCGATCCACCGGCAGTGAAGGTGCGGTTTCAGGGGCAGGAGGTGTTGGCGCTGGGGGTGTCCATGGCCAAGGGCGGCGACATCATTGCGCTGGGCAAGGCGCTCAAAGTGGCCACCGACCGCATTGAACAAACCCTGCCCGCCGGTGTCACGCTGGGGCAAATCCAGGACCAGCCCAAATCCGTGGCCAAGTCGGTCAATGAGTTTGTGGCGGTGCTGATTGAAGCGGTGGCCATCGTGCTGGCGGTGAGCTTTTTGAGCCTGGGCTTGCACAAACGCCCCGGAACGCACCCGTTTTTCAGGCGCTGGACGCTGGACATCCGCCCCGGCCTGGTGGTGGGCATCACCATTCCGCTGGTGCTGGCGATGACCTTCCTGGCCATGAACTACTGGGGCATTGGCCTGCACAAGATTTCGCTGGGCTCGCTGATCATCGCGTTGGGCCTGCTGGTGGACGACGCCATCATCGCGGTGGAGATGATGGTGCGCAAGATGGAGGAGGGTTTTGACAAGGTGCGCGCGGCCACCTTTGCCTACGAGGTCACGGCCATGCCGATGCTTACCGGCACGCTGATCACCGCCGCCGGTTTTTTGCCGATTGGCATTGCCAAAAGCACGGTGGGGGAATACACCTTTGCCATTTTTGCGGTGACGGTGATTGCGCTGTGTCTGAGCTGGATTGTGTCGGTGTACTTTGTGCCCTACTTGGGCGTGCGCCTGCTCAAGGCGCCGCCGCATGTGGTGGCGCACGCCGAGGGCGACACACCATTGGGTCACGGCGAGGTGCATGACATGTACGACACGCCGTTTTACAACTGGTTTCGCGGCGCAGTGCATGCCTGCGTGCGGAACCGCTGGCTCACCATCGGCGTGACGCTGGCGCTGTTTGGCGCCGGTTTGTTTGGCATGAGCCGGGTGCAGCAGCAGTTTTTCCCCGACTCGGTACGCCCGGAGATTACGGTGGACCTGTGGTCACCCGAGGGCACTGCGTTTGCCAACACCGAAGAGGTGGCCAAACGTGTGGAAGCGCGGGTGATGCGAGAGCCCGGTGTGTTGAGCGTGGCGCAGTGGGTGGGCTCGGGTGTGCCGCGTTTTTATTTGCCGCTGGACCAGGTGTTTGCGCAAACCAATGTGTCGCAGCTGATCGTTCTGCCGCAGGACTTGGCCACCCGCGAGCTGTTGCGCAAGCGCCTGCCAGCTATTCTGGCGCAGGAATTCCCTGAAGTGCGCGGCCGCGTCAAGCTGCTGGCCAATGGCCCGCCGGTGCCGTACCCGGTGCAGTTCCGGGTGATCGGGCTGGACCCGCAGGTGCTGCGCCAACTGGCCGATGAGGTCAAGGCGGTCATGCGGCAAAGCAACCATACCCGCGGGGTCAATGACAACTGGAACGAGTCGGTGAAGGTGATGCGCCTAGAGGTGGATCAGACCAAGGCGCGTGCGCTGGGCGTCACCAGCCAGTCCATCGCCCAGGCGGCCAAGACGCTGCTCAACGGCACCACCGTGGGGCAATTCCGTGAAGGTGACAAGCTGATCGACATCGTGCTGCGCCAGCCACTGGCCGAGCGCCAGGCCATCAGCGACATCGCCAATGCCTATTTGCCCACCGCGTCAGGCCAGTCGGTGCCTTTGACGCAGATCGCCAAGCCAGTGTTCACCTGGGAGCCGGGTGTGCTGTGGCGTGAGGGGCGTGACTACGCCATCACGGTGCAAAGCGACATTGTGGACGGCATCCAGGGTGCCACGGTCACCAAGGAACTGCTGCCTGAGCTCAAGGCGCTGGAGGTCAAATGGGCACAAGCCGGGCATGGCGGCTACCGCATTGATGTGGCCGGCGCCGTGGCCGAGAGCGCCAAAGGCTCGTCGGCCATTGCGGCGGGCATTCCAATCATGCTGTTCATCACCTTCACGCTGCTGATGCTGCAACTGCACAGCTTCAGCCGCGCGTTGCTGGTGTTTTTGACCGGTCCGCTGGGTATTGCAGGGGTGGCGGCGGCCTTGTTGTTGCTGAACAGGCCGTTCGGCTTTGTGGCGCTGCTCGGGGTGATTGCGCTGATGGGCATGATCCAGCGCAACTCGGTGATCCTGATCGACCAGATCGAGCAGGACCGCGCCCGCGGCGTGCCGGCCTGGGAGGCGATTGTGGAATCTGCCGTGCGGCGCCTGCGCCCGATTGTGCTCACCGCTGCTGCCGCTGTGCTGGCCATGATTCCGCTGTCGCGCTCGGTGTTCTGGGGGCCGATGGCGGTGGCCATCATGGGCGGGCTGATTGTGGCCACCGTATTGACCCTGCTGGCGTTGCCTGCCATGTATGCGGCCTGGTTCAGGGTCACGCCGCAGAGCAAATAGCCTGGGGCGCAGTTTCTGCGGATTTATGCGTGGGCGGCGGCCCGCTCTGGGCCGTGCGTCGGGTTAAAATCCAAGGCTGACCAATTTCTGGGGGCGGTTTTTACCAGCCCCCTTTAATTTGCGCGGGTGGCGAAATTGGTAGACGCACCAGGTTTAGGTCCTGACGCTGGCAACAGTGTGGGGGTTCGAGTCCCCCCCCGCGCACCACACATATTTTTGGAGATAAACGATGGCCGTCACTGTAGAAACCCTTGAAAAGCTCGAACGCAAAATGACGTTGAGCCTGCCTTTGACCGCGATTCAGTCGGAAGTGACTGCGCGCCTGAAAAAGATGGCCCGCACCGTCAAGATGGACGGTTTCCGTCCCGGCAAGGTGCCCATGAACGTGGTGGCCCAGCGTTATGGCTACTCGGTCCAGTACGAAGTGATGAACGACAAGGTGGGCGAGGCATTTTTCAATGCTGCCACTGAGGCGCAACTGCGTGTGGCTGGCCAGCCCAAAATCAACGAAAAAGATGGCGCGCCTGAAGGCGAGTTGGCATTTGAAGCGGTGTTTGAGGTCTACCCGGAAGTGAAGATTGGTGACCTGGAAACAGCTGAAGTTGAAAAAGTCACCACCGAAGTCTCGGAAGCCGCCATTGAGAAAACCCTGGACATTCTGCGCAAGCAGCGCCGCACTTTCTCGCAGCGCCCGCATGACGCCGATGCCGCCACGGGTGACCGCGTGACCGTTGATTTTGAAGGAAAAATTGATGGCGAACCCTTTGAGGGTGGTAAGGCAGATGACTTCCAGTTCATCCTGGGTGACGGTCAGATGCTCAAGGAATTTGAAGAAGCTACGCTGGGTCTGAAAACCGGCGAGAGCAAGACGTTCCCGCTGGCCTTCCCGGCCGATTACCACGGCAAGGACGTGGCTGGCAAGACCGCTGACTTCATGGTCACGGTCAAGAAAGTTGAAGCCGCCCACCTGCCTGAAGTCG
This sequence comes from Rhodoferax ferrireducens, assembly GCA_002083775.1. Lineage (GTDB taxonomy): Bacteria > Pseudomonadota > Gammaproteobacteria > Burkholderiales > Burkholderiaceae_C > Rhodoferax > Rhodoferax ferrireducens_A. The sequence goes on from MTEI01000001.1 coordinate 692,754, forward strand.
ATAGTGCTCTGGCCAAGTCCCTGGGTATTGAAGACGCTACCGTTGAAGGCCTGCGTGCTGACGTCAAACGTAATCTGGAGCGCGAAGTCAAGTTCCGCCTGCTGGCGCGTAACAAGACCGCTGTCATGGATGCACTGGTGGCCAAGGCCGAACTCGACTTGCCCAACGCCAGCGTACAAGCTGAAATTGCCCGCCTGCTGGAAGGCGCCCGTGCCGACCTGAAACAACGCGGCATCAAGGATGCTGACAAGGTCACCATTCCTGATGACGTGTTCCGCCCGCAAGCCGAGCGCCGCGTGCGTCTGGGCCTGGTGGTGGCTGAACTCGTGCGCGCCAACAGCCTGCAGGCCAAGATGGAACAGATCAAGGCCCATGTGGACGAACTGGCCGCCAGCTACGAAAAACCCGCTGAAGTGTCGCGCTGGTATTTCAGCGACAACAAGCGCCTGGCCGAAGTGGAAGCCATCGTGCTTGAAAACAACGTGACCGACTTCGTGCTCTCCAAGGCCAAAGTCACAGAAAAAGCGGTTGGTTTCGACGAGTTGATGGCGCAAAACTAAGCGCAAGCGGGCTGCATCGTCCAAAGAGGGGCTTGGGGATCTGGCTTGTGGCCAGACAAACAAGCCCCATTTCATTGGTCAGCTTGTGTTTTTGGCTACAGTAGCGGTAGTTTTTTTGAGATTCAACCCAACCTTCGCGGGAGCGCAATGAACATACAGAATCTGGGCATGGTGCCCATGGTGATCGAGCAGTCGGGTCGTGGCGAACGTTCGTACGACATTTATTCGCGTCTGCTCAAGGAGCGCGTGATTTTTCTGGTTGGACCGGTCAATGACCATGTGGCCAATCTGGTGGTGGCGCAGTTGCTGTTTCTTGAGAGTGAAAACCCTGACAAGGACATCTCTTTTTATATCAATTCGCCCGGTGGTTCGGTGAGTGCGGGTATGGCAATTTTTGACACCATGAACTTCATCAAGCCGCAGGTGTCGACCCTGTGCACCGGTTTTGCCGCCAGCATGGGGGCTTTTTTGCTGGCAGCAGGTGAAAAAGGCAAGCGCTTCTCGCTGCCTAATTCCAAGATCATGATTCACCAGCCGTCAGGTGGCAGCCAGGGCCAGGCGACTGAGATTGAAATCCAGGCGCGTGAAATCCTGAAAACGCGGGAGCAGCTCAACAAGATTCTGGCGGAGCGCACCGGTCAACCGCTGGAGCGCGTTGCGCGTGACACCGAGCGCGACTATTACATGTCGGCTGACGAATCCAAGGAATATGGTCTGATTGACCAGGTTATCTCAAAAAGGGCGTAGTTCACATGGCCGAAAAAAAAGGCTCCTCAGGCGAAAAGACGCTGTACTGTTCGTTTTGCGGCAAAAGCCAGCATGAAGTCAAAAAACTGATTGCGGGTCCCTCGGTTTTCGTCTGCGATGAGTGCATTGACTTGTGCAACGAGATCATTCGCGACGAGTTGCCTCCCTCGACTGAGACGGTTGGCAAAGACGAATTGCCGACACCCGCCGAAATCAAGGCCAATCTGGACAACTATGTCATTGGTCAGGAGCCTGCCAAGCGCATTTTGGCGGTGGCGGTTTACAACCATTACAAACGTCTCAAGCACCAGGAAAAGTCCACCAAGGATGACGTGGAACTGTCCAAAAGCAATATTTTGCTGATTGGTCCGACAGGTTCCGGTAAAACGCTGCTGGCGCAAACCCTGGCCCGCATGCTCGATGTGCCGTTTGTCATGGCCGACGCCACCACGTTGACCGAAGCGGGTTACGTGGGTGAAGACGTTGAAAACATCGTCCTCAAACTGCTGCAAAGCTGCAATTACGAGGTGGAGCGCGCGCAGCGCGGCATTGTTTATATTGACGAAATCGACAAGATTTCACGCAAATCTGACAACCCGTCCATCACGCGTGACGTGTCGGGCGAGGGTGTGCAACAGGCTTTGTTGAAGCTGATTGAAGGCACCATGGCCAGCGTGCCGCCGCAGGGCGGGCGCAAACACCCGAATCAGGACTTTGTGCAGGTGGACACCACCAACATTCTGTTCATTTGCGGCGGGGCGTTTGCCGGGCTGGAAAAAGTCATCGACAACCGCACCGAGTCATCAGGCATTGGTTTTGGCGCAGCGGTCAAAAGCAAGCAAAACCGCAACCTGACGGACGTGTTCAAAGAGGTTGAGCCGGAAGATTTGATCAAGTTCGGTTTGATTCCAGAGCTGGTGGGCCGTATGCCTGTGGTGGCAACACTGGGCGAACTCAGTGAAGAGACGCTGGTGCAAATCCTCACCGAGCCCAAAAACGCATTGGTCAAGCAGTACAGCAAGTTGCTGGCCATGGAAGGGGTTGATCTGGAAATCAGGCCTTCGGCCTTGAAAGCCATTGCCAAGAAGGCACTGGCGCGCAAGACCGGTGCACGGGGCTTGCGATCCATTCTGGAGCTGGCACTGATCGACACCATGTTTGACTTGCCCAACTCGTCGAATGTGGAAAAAGTGGTGCTCGACGAGTCCACCATCGAAGAAAACAAGGCGCCGCTGCTGGTTTACCGCGAAGTTGCCAAGAAGGCCTGATTTGGTCTGCCTTAGGGGGTTTTTTGCCCCCATCGTATTTTTATGGTTTGTTGATAATGGGCTGGCTGCTTGAAAAGCAGCTTCGCTGCTCCATATCCACCAGGTAACAAAAGGATGTTTTATGTCTGGTCACACACCATTACCTGCTGATCCCCTTGATCTGCCACTGCTGCCGTTGCGCGATGTGGTGGTGTTTCCGCACATGGTTATTCCGCTGTTTGTCGGCAGGCCCAAGAGCATCAAGGCGCTGGAAGCTGCGATGGCGACGGATCGGCGCATCATGCTGGTGGCACAAAAGGCTGCGGCCAAAGACGATCCGCTGGTCACAGACATGTTTGATGTTGGCTGCATCTCCACCATTTTGCAAATGTTGAAGCTGCCTGATGGCACCGTCAAAGTGCTGGTGGAGGGGCAGCAACGCGCCCTGGTCATTAAGGTGGAGGATGGTGACGCTTACTTTATGGCCAGCATCACACCAGTGCCAGCGGTGACCGAGCCTGAGACCAAGTCCAAAAACAAGGCCAGTGAAATTGAAGCCCTGCGCCGCGCGGTGATGCAGCAGTTTGACCAATACGTCAAGCTCAACAAGAAAATCCCGCCAGAGATTCTGACCTCCATTTCCAGTATTGACGATCCAGGGCGCATGACCGACACCATTGCGGCACACCTGCCCTTGAAGCTGGAAAGCAAACAGGCCGTGCTGGAGCTCTCCAACATCAAGGAGCGGCTGGAAAACCTGTATGGGCAGATCGAGCGTGAAGTTGACATCCTGAATGTCGACAAGAAGATCCGGGGCCGGGTAAAACGCCAGATGGAGAAAAACCAGCGTGACTTCTATTTGAATGAGCAAGTGAAAGCCATTCAAAAGGAGTTGGGTGAGGGTGAAGATGGCGTGGATATTGAAGAGATCGAGAAAAAGATCAAGTCCGCCAAAATGCCCAAGGAAGCCTTGAAAAAGGCCGAAGGCGAGCTGAAAAAGCTCAAGCTCATGTCGCCCATGTCAGCCGAAGCCACGGTGGTCCGCAACTATATTGACGTGCTCGTCGGCCTGCCTTGGGCGGTCAAGACCAAGATCAAGCACAACCTGGCCAACGCCGAGACCGTATTGAACGAAGACCACTATGGTCTGGATAAAGTCAAAGACCGCATCCTTGAATATCTTGCAGTGCAGCAGCGGGTGGACAAGGTCAAGGCGCCGATTCTGTGCCTGGTTGGCCCACCGGGCGTTGGCAAGACGTCTTTGGGGCAATCCATTGCCAAGGCAACAGGCCGAAAATATGTGCGCATGGCCTTGGGTGGCATGCGTGACGAGGCCGAGATCCGTGGCCATCGGCGCACTTATATTGGTGCCATGCCTGGCAAAGTGTTGCAGAGCCTGTCCAAAGTGGGCACGCGTAACCCCCTGTTTTTACTGGACGAAATCGACAAACTGGGCACCGATTTTCGGGGTGACCCATCCAGTGCCTTGCTGGAGGTGCTGGACCCCGAGCAAAACCACAAGTTTGGCGACCACTATGTCGAGGTGGACTTTGACTTGAGCGACGTGATGTTTGTCGCCACATCCAATTCCATGAACATTCCACCAGCCCTGTTGGACCGCATGGAAGTGATTCGCCTGGCCGGCTACACCGAAGACGAAAAAACCAACATCGCCATCAAGTACTTGCTGCCCAAGCAGCTCAAGAACAACGGCGTCAAGGAGTCCGAACTGCTGGTAACCGAAGAGGCGGTGCGCGACATCGTGCGTTATTACACGCGTGAAGCCGGGGTGCGTTCTCTTGAGCGTGAAATTTCCAAAATTTGCCGCAAAGTGGTCAAGGGGCTGCAACTCAAAAAGATGACCGGTCTTGTCACGGTAGCCGGTGACAACCTGAACGATTTTTTGGGTGTGCGCAAGTACGACTATGGCCGTGCCGAGAAGAAAAATCAGGTCGGTCAGGTGGTTGGGCTGGCGTGGACAGAGGTGGGCGGTGACCTGCTCACCATCGAAGCGGCCATGATGCCTGGCAAGGGCGTGATCACGCGGACAGGTTCGTTGGGCGATGTGATGAAAGAATCTGTGGAGGCGGCCCGAACCGTGGTGCGCAGTCGCTCGCACCGGCTGGGCATCAAGGATGAGTTTTTTGAAAAGAAAGACATCCACATTCACGTACCTGACGGCGCCACGCCCAAGGATGGCCCGAGTGCTGGTGTCGCCATGACCACCGCGTTTGTGTCTGCCATGACGGGCATCCCGGTGCGGTGTGATGTTGCCATGACCGGCGAAATCACCTTGCGTGGCGAGGTGACGGCCATCGGCGGGTTGAAAGAAAAACTGCTGGCGGCACTGCGGGGCAATGTCAAGACGGTGATCATCCCCGAAGACAATGCCAAAGACTTGCAGGACATTCCCGAAAATGTCAAAAACGGTCTGGAAATTGTGCCGGTGCGCTGGATCGACAAGGCGCTTGAGATTGCGCTTGAGCGCATGCCCACATCGCTGCCCGAAGACGAACCGGTGGCAGTGGCCACAGCTGGGGCGGTGGTTGACAAGGCGCACCTGTCAGGCGCAGTGAAACACTGACAAGGTTTTTCAATTTTTATGCAAAGCAGGCCTACTTTTGTACTATACTCATGGGCTTGCGACGCGGGAATAGCTCAGTTGGTAGAGCGCAACCTTGCCAAGGTTGAGGTCGAGAGTTCGAGCCTCTTTTCCCGCTCCATAGGTTCTTTTGAGAGGTGTAAATTTCGGTTTGCATCCATGCGGGAATAGCTCAGTTGGTAGAGCGATACCTTGCCAAGGTATAGGTCGAGAGTTCGAGCCTCTTTTCCCGCTCCATATTTCAAAAAGGGAAGCTGCCGCTTCCCTTTTTTGTCACAGGTTTTGGCGCGATAGCAAATCGGTTATGCAACGGATTGCAAATCCGTCTAGCCCAGTTCGACTCTGGGTCGCGCCTCCAGAATTCGGAGCCCAAATAAGCTCATGCAAGCCTCGCAAACTCAAACTGCGAGGCTTTTTTGTTTCACAATACAGCCGTGCCCGAGTGGTGAAATAGGTAGACACATCGGACTTAAAATCCGCCGCTTCGTGAATAACGGGCGTACCGGTTCGATTCCGGTCTCGGGCACCATTTAACGGTTTCACACCGTATCAAAACCACTCAAAACCCGCACGTTTCCCTAGCGTAGCGGGTTTTTCTTTGCCTTACGTCGTATCAGTGGGTATCATGACATACCGACAAATTGACGGTACTTTTGTCGGTATCAGCACCTACCGACAAACCGAGATACCGTCAAAACACCAATTTGAGGGCAGATATGGCACTGACAGACACCTTCGTGAGACAAGCCAAGCACAGCGGCGCGACTGCTGGTGACAAGAACGCCGATGGTGGCGGCATGTATCTGCTGGTGAAGGTGGGGGGCAAATACTGGCGGATGGATTACCGTTTTGCTGACAAGCGCAAAACGCTGGCGCTGGGCACTTACCCCGAAGTCACCTTGTCGGTGGCCAGACAACGGCGCGAGGCGGCACGCAAACAGCTTGCCCACGGTATCGACCCCGGTGCAGCCAAACAAGAGGAAAAGGCAGCGCAGGCGGCGGTGCTGGCCAACACGTTCGAGCGGGTGGCGTTAGAGTGGCTGGACAAGACCCAAGCCGACCGCATGGCCAGCACGCAGGGCAAGGTGACCACGTGGCTGCAAAAGGACGTTTTCCCGTATATCGGCGGCATGGCCATATCGACCATTGGGCCGCGTGATGTGCTGGCAGCTTTGCGGCATATGGAGGGCAGGGGGGCACTGGACAGCGTGCAGCGCGTCAAACAAATCTGTGGGCAGGTGTTTCGCTACGCAGTGGCCACGGGCAGCGCAGAGCGGGACGTGACGCAAGACTTGAAAGGCGCACTGGCCAAACATGCGCCAGCACACTACGCAGCCATTACCGACCCCAAACAGGCGGGTGACCTGCTGCGCAGCATCTTCAACTACACCGGGCACCCCTACGTCATAGCGGCGCTGAAATTGTCACCCCTGCTTTTTGTCCGACCCGGCGAACTGCGCGGCATGGAATGGGCAGAGCTTGATCTGGACGCGGCGCAATGGGTCATCCCGGCCAGCAAAATGAAAATGAAGGTTGACCACCTTGTCCCGCTCTGCACTCAGGCGGTGGCCATACTGCAAGAGCAAAAAAAGCTGACCGGCACCCGGCGCTATGTTTTCCCAAGTATCGGACGCAGCGAAGATAGACCTATGAGCGAAAACACCGTCAACAGCGCACTGCACGCGTTGGGCTACGGCACCGACAAACACACGGCGCACGGTTTCCGGGCAATGGCACGCACCATCATGGATGAAGTGCTGGAGGAGCGGGTTGACCTGATAGAGCACCAACTGGCGCACGCAGTCAAAGACCCCAACGGACGGGCCTACAACCGCACGGCACACCTGCCAGCACGCCGGGCCATGATGCAGCGGTGGGCCGACTATCTGGACAAGCTGCGCATTGGGGCGGACGTGATCCCGCTCAGGGCAGCGGCAAAGTGAAGTTTTAGACCACGCCTAGCTATCGGCTGATTCCCGATGGTGAAAACGAGCTTCCCCTGACTCGCTGGCGCTGGTTCTTTATCGCTGAAAAAGTAATCAAACTTCAAAAATTCTGATCAAGTCCTTGTCAAGATTCAAAATCACACAGTTATTGCACCAGTTGTCCACAGGATTTACAGAGGAAGCCCCCAGCTTCTCACTCGACACACCCAAAAATGAGTGTTGCAATACGTTCATTGGTGTGCAAGACGATCTGCTGGAACAAACCCTCAAAGGTGGAGGCAAATGAGTGGTTAAATACTTTCGTTGTGCTGGATAGTTCAGTAAAACGAGTCAGCACACCAATGACTCAGAAAGCAAAACCCCGTCCAAAGCCGGGGCAATGACGGGGTTAGGGGCACAAGGCCATGAAAAGTTGGGGAACGTTTCAACCTTGAGTTTATATCCTGAAGTTCTGGATTGTGCAAGAAGGGCCAATATCGTCCTTTTTGCCTTTTCAGTTGTCACTTTTGCTGATGAGTGTTTTTAAACCACTTTAAGGACAAAAATGGCAACTGAAACACAGTACCCGGCGCTACTCGCGTTTGATTCACTCTCGCGCTACGTCAACTTTGGCCGTAGTCGTATCTATGCCTTGATCAACCAAGGTGAATTCCCACCACCCGTAAAAATTGGCAAATCGTCCCGCTGGGTAAAAGCGGAGATTGACGCATGGCTAACAAAACAAGTCGCTGCCCGTAACGCTGTGAGCGCGGGGTAAGCAAGCCATGACCCCAACAACGAAGCACGGCGCGATGCCGGGACAAGTCACGTCAATTCAACGCAAGACCACGGCAACAACGCCAACGGCAAACCCAGCACCCACCACGGCGGTATTTGATCGACTGCCAGACAGCGCATGGCTTCGTGAATCGCAACTGGTGCGCAGCGCGAAGAATCCAGACAGCGCGGTGGCACCCCTGCCATTTTCAGCACCGACGCTGTGGCGCATGGTGAAGCTGGGCAAATTCCCCAAGCCCACCAAACTGAGCGCACGGGTGACGGCATGGCAGGCCGGGCAGGTGCGTGAATGGATGGCGGCGCAGGCAGCGGCGTAAAGGGGCACGCCATGACCACCAACACCAAGCAAAAAGCCCCTGGAGCGGCGAACTCCAAGGGCTTGCATAACGACACCAACAGCGCAGATTTTCGCAGCCACGGGGCCATAGATCAAGCCCATGACGGCAAGGAAGTTGCTGCCCAAATCGCACGGCTGGCGCTGGCTGGCCATGTTGTCCACAAAGGCCACGGCGGTGACTTCATTGTTACCAAGTGGGGCCAAACCCGCTACTGTGCCAACTTCGCAGAGCTGGCGGCATTCGCCCGGCAATTGGGGGTGAATCATGGCTGACGTGATCGACCAATTCAAGACGGCCATGCTTGCGGCTGGGCTGACACCACCGGACGTGATCCAAGACGACGGCTTGATTCACCGATTCAGCACCAAGGGCAAACCCCGTGATGATTCAGGCTGGTATTGCCTGCACACCGATGGGCTGGCGGCTGGTGTTTTTGGTGACTGGCGCGAAGGCTTTTCACAGACCTGGTGCAGCAAGTCCGACAAGTCCATGACCGACGCAGAGCGGCAGGCACACCGTGACCGCGTGCAGGCCATGCAGCGCCAGCGGGAAGCGGATCTACTGATTCGCCAGACGCAGGCAGCACACGATGCAGACAAGCGCGTGAAGGCAGCAAAGCCATGCACCCAGCATGATTACCCGACGCGCAAGGGCATCAAACCCCACGGCGCAAGGATCGAGGGAGACAACCTGCTGATCCCCATGCGCGACACCGACGGCACGGTTCACAGCTTGCAGACCATTGCGCCGGACGGCACCAAGCTATTCATGCCCGGCGGACGGGTGAAGGGTTGTTACTTTTCAATCGGCAAACCTGCTGGCGGCATCATCGTCTGTGAAGGTTTCGCCACGGGTGCAAGCATCCATGAGGCCACGGGCGGCGCGGTGGCGGTGGCTTTCAACGCTGGCAACCTGGAAGCGGTGGCGGCGGCGCTGCGCAGCAAATACCCGGCGCTGAAAATCATCATTGCAGCGGACGACGACCACCTGACACCCGGTAACCCCGGAATGACCAAAGCACGAGCGGCGGCGCTGGCGGTGGGTGGCTATCTGGCGGTGCCGGAATTCTTTGGCCACGACCGGGCAGACAAAGACACCGACTTCAACGACCTGCACCACCTGGCAGGCCTGGCAGCGGTGAAGGCTGGCATTGATAACGCGGCGCTGGTGACGGCTGACGCGGCTGATCCAATGGCGGCAAGTCAGGGTGACGGCTGGCCAGAACTTCAACCGCTTATCGTTCAAAGCGAAGCGCAGGACTACCCCCTTGACGCACTGCCCCCGCTGATCCGTGGCGCGGTGCTTGAAGTGTGCGGTTTCGTCAAGGCACCCGTGCCCTTGGTGGCCATGAGCGCACTGGCGGCGCTATCGGTGGCCATCCAAGCCCACCACGATGTTCAACGCGCTGAAAAGCTGGACGGGCCGTGCAG
>MTEI01000002.1 GCA_002083775.1 Rhodoferax ferrireducens
AAATCGTGGACACCCGAAAACCCGCGCAAACCCGCATTGGCATTAGCTTTGCGGACGATGTGCTTTGATTTAACCGGACAGTAGTGATGTGAACCAGCAGATGGCCCTGCTGACCGGCTGCACCCGTGACGAACTGATTGGCGCACCGTTCAAAAATTACTTCACCGACCCTGGTCGTGCCGAAGACGCGATACGGCTGGTGTTGACCAAAAAGAAGGTCACCAATTACGAGTTGACCGCGCGCGACCGCGAGGGCCGGGAGACCGTGGTGTCTTACAACGCTACCACCTTTTATGACCGTGACCGCCGCCTGCAGGGCGTGTTTGCTGCGGCGCGCGACATCACCGAGCGCAAGCTGGCCGAGAAGCAGATCCTGGACTTGGCGCTGCATGACGCCCTGACGCGCCTGCCCAACCGGCGCCTGCTCACCGAGCGGCTGGGCCAGACCATGGCCGCAGGCAAGCGCAGTGGCCGCTTCAGCGCGCTCATGTTCCTGGATCTGGACCATTTCAAGCCGCTCAACGACACCCATGGTCATCATGCGGGTGATTTGCTGCTGATTGAGGTGGCGCAGCGCATCATCAGCTGCGTGCGCGGTGTCGATGTGGTGGCGCGTTTTGGCGGCGATGAGTTTGTGGTGATCCTGAGCGAACTGGGGCTGGACAAAGCACCGTCTACCGCCCAGTTGTTGCTGGTGGCCGAGAAGCTGCGAGCGGCGCTGGACAAGGCTTATGTGTTGACCTGGCATCAGGAGGGGCACGCGTCGGTGACCGTGGAACACCACAGCACGGCCAGCATTGGTGCGGTGCTGTTTCAGGACAACGATAGCAGCCAGGACGATGTCCTGAAATGGGCCGACTTGGCCATGTACCAGGCCAAGGAAGCGGGCGGTAATCAGGTTCGCCTGCACGACCCCGGCGTCTGAAACGCGGGGTGCAGACGTGAAGACGCCCCGGCATCCGATAGGCGAATGGCGGGGCGACAAGCTGTTAAGGCCAAGCTCAGGCGCTGGTCAAAGGGCACTGGTTGGTTTGAACCCCCTTTCCAGATCGTTGCAAGGCGATATCAGGGCTGATCAGGGGCGCACAGCGATCTCGTTTTTGACAGACTTGACGTTGTTCACGCCTTGGGCGATGCGTCCGGCTTCGGACTTTTCGGTGTTGCTCTTGGCAAAGCCAGACAACATCACGACGCCGTTGAGCGTTTCCACGCTGATCGACGTGGCGCTGACCAGCTTGCTCTCGGCCATGCGTGATTTCACCAGCGTGGTGATACCGGCATCGTCCACATAGGCGCCCACGGTTTCTTGACCACGGGTAACGGCGCAGCCGGTAGCTGTGAGCAGGGCGGCAGCAGTCATGACGGCGGCGAGGGTAAGTTTCAAATTCATAAGTGACTCCTGGGCTATTTTGATGGTGAAAGCCCCACCACCTTTGGGCGATAAACCGGGGTGATCCAAGTTGATGGTTGAACTTTAGAGGGTGTGCAACATCTCGTCAGTACGCTGGCGCACGTATCACATCGCGATCACAAAAATATTCCGGTCCGGCAGGTCCGGCCAAACCAGCGCTTGGCCCGGGGCCAGCAGGCTGGCGCCGTGCTGCGCTGCGGCCTGTGATGCCGCCTCGGGCGACGCGTGCATCAGGATGAAGCGCATGCTGCGCGCGCCGCGCACCAGTGTGATCTCAGCCTGTGGCCAGTGGCTCGGCAGGTGAGGGTTGAAGACCAGCGTTTGCGCGGTTTGCCTCAAGCCGAAAATGGATTCGATCACGGCCCGGTGCATCCAGGCTGCCGCACCGGTGTACCAGCTCCAGCCGCCGCGCCCGACATACGGTGGCTGGCTGTACACATCAGCCGCCATCACATACGGCTCCAACCCGTACAGCGGACCGCGCGTGGGGTGGCTGGCGCGATGTGCCGGGCTCAAATAGGTCAAATAGCGATAGGCGGCGTCGCCCCCGGACACCGCGGCTTGGGCCATCAGCGCCCAGATGCCCGCGTGGTTGTACTGCCCGCCGTTTTCGCGCACACCTGGCGGGTAGGCCTGGATGTAACCGGCGCTGGGCAGCGCATCGCTCAAAGGCGGGTCCAGCAGCTTGATCAGCCCGGCCTGGGGGTCAACCAGATAAGTTTCTGCCGAGGCCATGGCTTGGCGCGCCAGTTCGGGCGGTGCAGCCTCTGAGAGCACGGCCCAGGCCTGGGCGATCAGGTCGATGCGGCCTTGGGTGTTGTCTTGCGAGCCCAGGGGCTGGCCGTCGTCAAAGTAGGCACGCTTGAACCATTGGCCGTCCCAGGCGGTGCTGGCCAGCGTCTGCCTCAAAGCGGTGGCCACCCGTTGCCAGCGTTGGACCCGCACACTGTCGCCACGTGCCAATGCCCAGGGCGCAAAGTCGGCAATCAGGCGGCACAAAAACCAGCCCAGCCAGACAGACTCGCCCCGGCCTTCGATGCCGACGCGGTTCATGCCGTCGTTCCAGTCGCCGCTGCCCATCAGCGGCAGGCCGTGGCTGCCCAGCGTCAGGCTGCGGTCGATGGTGCGCGCAGTGTGTTCATAAACCGAGGCGGTTTCCGGGCTGATGCTGGGACTGTCATAGGCGTCTTCTGCCCCGGCGGCAATGGCGCTGCCTTCCAGAAAGGCCACCTGCACATCCAGTACACCGGTGTCGTCGGTGGCTTGCAGGTAATGCGTGCAGGCGGCCACCAGCCACAGCCGGTCGTCAGAAAAATGGGTACGCACGCCCGCACCGGTGGGCGCATGCCACCAGTGCTGCACGTCGCCCTGCACAAACTGGCGCGAGGCATGCAACACAATTTGCGCGCGCAGCATGGCCGGTGCGGCCCAGGCCAGGGCCATGGCGTCTTGCAACTGGTCGCGAAAACCGGTGGCACCACCGGCCTGGTAAAAGCCGGACTTGGCCCACAGGCGGCAAGACACGGCCTGGTACAGCAGCCAGCGGTTGACCATGGCGTTGAGCAGCGGGTCCGGGGTCTGGACGGTGGTGGCACCCAGCAGTTGGTCCCAAAACACCTGCACCTGTGCCAGCCGGTCGGCGGCTGGCAAGGCTGTCGCCTGCGCCAGCAGGGGTGCCACCTGCACCGCGCTGGCGGCAAAACCTAGCAGGAAAGTGCATTGGGCCGTCTGCCCGGCGGCCACATCCCGGTGGGTGGAGAGCGCCGCGCAGGGGTCCAGCCCGTCGCCGCTGATCTGGCCAAAGTAATCTGGCAGCACCAGGCGGCCCCTTGCATCAAACAGCTCTCGCCGGTCACAGGTCCAGTCGCTGGCATCCATCGCTTTGGGGCTGGCGTCTGCCACGCTCAGGAAAGCGGTGCCTTCGCCAAACCCGGCGGCGCGCTCGCGCTGGGTGGCCAGCAGGGTGGTGCAACCGCTTTGGTGCATCACGGCAGTGCGCACGGTGCCACGGTCGCTACGGTTGGCACCCATCAGCCATTCGGCGATGCCGATCAGGCGCAGGTGCAGGGTTTTGTAGCCGTGGTTGGTCAGGTTGAGATGCACGTGCTTGATGGCGGTGTCGGTGTCCACACACCAAGTGGCGCTGATGTCCAGATCGCCGTGGCGGTGCGCCATGCGGCTGAAGCCTTGCCCGTGGGTCACCTGGTAGCTCAGCACACTGGCCACCCCGGCACCGGGCGCCACCGGCCAGACCTCGCGGGTTTGGGTGTTTTGCACCAGAAACCACTCGGAGGGCGGGTCAGACAAGGGGTCGTTGGACCAGCCGGTGAGCTGGTTCAGACGGCTGTTAATGGCCCAGCTGTAGCCGCCGCCCGCCTCAGACAGGTGCGCGCCAAAGTGGGCGTTGGCCAGCACATTGATCCACGGCCGGGGTGGGCGCTGCCCGGCTGAGACGGCAAAGCTGAACTCGCCGGATGCTGGTGCAAAGGCGCCCTCAGCGGGGCGAGGGCTGGCGTTGGTGGGTGCGGCCAGGGGCAGGGCGCTGGTGGCGGTTTCTTGCCGGTGTGCCAGCGCGACCTCTTGCAAATGCAGCCAGTCCTGCACATGGTGGTTGAGCGGTCGGCCATCGGCACGCAGCACCATACGCGCCAGGCTGTGCAGGGTGTTGAGCTCGGCGTGGGTCAGGTCGTCAGCGCGCAGCAGATGCAGGCGGGTGCTGGCAGCACCCGCCTTGGCGCTGGCATCGGCGGCGTGGCGGTCACGCAGGGTGGCCAGTTCATGGTCTAGCGTCATCAGGTATGAAGCGGGCTCGGCGTTCACCACCACCAGATCGCAGGGTACGTTACCCCACAGCCACAATCCCAAGGCCTGTGACAGGGCGCGGATCAGCCCCAGCCCCTCGTTGACGCTCACCAGCACCAGCAGCATAGGCCGGTCGCCCGAGATACCAAACGCCACAACAGCCGACGGTCGCACAACTGGGTGACAGTGCCTTGCTCGCGCACGGCCCGCGCCTGCGGACGGCTCAGGCTCATCACCAGCAGGCTGGTCAGGTTTTGCAGGGCGGCAAAGTTGTCGGTACTGATGCGCAGGGCACGCAGGCGGATGCCGCTCAAAGTGGCGGACATGAGTGAGGCACGCTGCACGTTGTTGGCCTGGCGGTATTTGTCGATGACCGCGCGCAGGGTGTCGGGGCTATGCGCCACGGCGGTGGCAAAGGTCAGCCGCGCTTTGGCGCCAGGGGCAATGTGCAGCCGGGTGGACAGCGCACACACCGGGTCCAGGCCGGTGTCCAGCGTGAACGGCTGGTCATCAGCTGCTTCTGGGGCCGGGGTCATCCGGGCCAAAGGCTGGCAGCTGGCGCGGTTGCGGCCCTGCCAATGTTGCCGGTCAGTACACAGCTGCACCTGGGTGATGGGTGTGCTGTTGTCGGTTAAAAAATGTGCCAGCTGCAGCCCGGGCTCGGTGACCAGGCGGGGTTTGCGGGTCATCAGCAAGGCCTGGTGCGTGGCCAGCCAGCGGGCGCTGACAAACAGGTTGGTGAAGGCCGGGTGCGCCTCGTCAGCGCGTGGGTCTGAGAGGGTGACCTCAAAGGCCGACAACAGCTCGATGTCCAGCGGCACCTCGCCCAGATTGCGCAGCTCCACCTGGCGAAACTCGATGTCGTCTTCGGGGCTGACCCACACCGTCATGTGCGTCTGCAAGTCGTCCCAGTCGGTATCAAAACACACCCGGTCGGCATGAAACACGCTGTTGTAGTGGGCGCCAGGGTCAGGCGCCGGGTGCTGGGTGATGGAAAACAGGCCGGGCTGCTGGTGCCGGCGGAGGTAGAAGAAGCTGCCCCGGTCGTCGCGCAGCGCGTCGTCGCGGCTGCGGGTGATGCCAATTTGCTCAAAACTGCTGCTGCCTGCGCCATTGGCGCGCAGCAAGACGCTGTAGCGCCCGTTGGACAGCAACTGGGTAGGAGCCACCGCCGTGCTGCCTGGCAAAACTTCGCGCAGCAGCCCCTGGCTGTGGCGGCGCTGGGCCTGGCGGCGCGGGTGGGCGGGCGGTGCGTGCAGGGTAGACACCTCGCGCGGAATACGCTCATGCAGCAGGATCGAGACCGCCTGCAGATGGGCATTGGCCATGCCCCAGCGCTGGGGAGCGCCCCACAGCAGCACATTGGCCAGGGCGACGATGGTCATGCCCTGGTGGTGGGCCATGAAAGTGGCCACCGGCACAAACGGCTCGGTGCCGACACGGCGCGTGGCCGTGTAATCCAGCGCCTCGATAAAGCCATATTGGCCGCGGGCGCCCAGAAGCTCCAGTGCGGCGAAGTTCTGCCGGGCCAGGGCCGGGTCCAGCAGCGCCGCGAGCGCGGTGGCGTAGGGGGCAATCACCAGCTCGTCTGGTGGGGTGCGGCGCAAGGCCAACCGCGGCACGCCTTGCGGCGCGTACTGGTAGGCCAGGGTGTAGTCGCTGGCGGCATAGGCCGACTCGGACACGCCCCACGGCACGCCCAGCGCCTGGGTGAAGGCCACCTGTTCCAGCAGCGCGGTGTGGCAGGCTTCAAACAACACGCTGCCGCGCGGCTCCTTGAGCACCAGACTGGGCATCAGGTACTCAAACATGGAGCCGCTCCAGGAGCGCAAACCAGCGTCGGCAGCATGGGCAAAAAACGGCCGCCCCAAGTGCGTCCAGTGCCGCACTGGCAGGTCGCCGCGAGCCACGCCCAGCAGGCTGGTCAGGCGCGACTCCGAGGCCAGCAGGTCATAAAAACTGGTGTCAAGCTGCTGCTCGGCCACGCGGTAGCCAATGTGCAGCAAATGGCGCTTGCGCGAGTACAAAAACTGGAAGTCTGCCTCCCAGGCCAGGGTGTTGAAGGCGTGTGCTACCGCCTGCAGGCGTTGCCGGGTGAGGTCGCTCACGTGGGTTGGGCCGGTTTGATCAGCTTGCCCGGCGCGTGCCTGGGCGTCCAGACGGGCGGACTGCAACGTGTGGCGATGATCGGTCAGCAGCCAGCCCAGTTCTTCGCGTTGCGCGGCTGACAGCTGGTGACGTGCCCGGAGCAGCGGCCGCAGTCGGGCGCGCGACGACGCAAGAGCGCGCCGACAGGCGGCGCCCTCGTCAGGCAGTTCGGCAAATTCCAGGCAGGCCTGAGCCACCGCCAGCAAGTGGCCGCTGAGGTTGCCGCTGTCCACCGTGGACACGTACATCGGCAGCATGGGCTGGGCGGTCTGGGTGTCGTACCAGTTCATGAAGTGGCCGCGGTGGCGGGCCATCTGGCTCAGGGTGGCCAGGGTGGCGTCCAGCCGGGTCAACAGGTCTTGCGTGCCGATCCAGCCAAATTGCCGGGCGCAGGTGGCGCTGAGCAAATACATACCGATGTTGGTGGGCGAGGTGCGGTGCGCCAGCAGGTCGTGCGGCAGCACCTGTAGGTTGTCGGGTGGCAGGTGGTGTTCTTCGGGGCCGACGCAGCGCTCAAAGAGGCGCCAGGTGTCGCGCGCCACACCCTGCAGGTAGACCTGGTCGGCCAGAGGCAAGGGGTCATCCACCCTCAGGGTGCATACCCGGCTGACCCACCAGGTCCAGACCGGCGCAGCACCCCACAAAAGGCATAGCACATTACCCAATGCAGATAAGGGCTCAGGCACTAAAACGAGCATAAACATCAGCACCAGCGCGGCCAACGGCTCACGCCAGTGCTGGCGGGCAATGGCTGGCAGAGTGGTCTTGGCTTGCGCTTGGGCGGCGGCGGCGGTGGTCCACTGCAGCAAATGGCGCCGACTCACCCCCGTGCGGTACAGCGCGCGGATGATGGCGTCCAGGCTGGCCAGCGCCTGCTGCAACAGCTCGGCCAGCAGCCACAGGCCGCTGAGCCCGATGCGGGCCAGGTCGGTGAGTGCGTCGCGGTAAAAATGCCGCATGGCCAGGTCGCTGCGGCTGGGCAGCAAACCGGCCAGCGCGCCCATCAGGGGTCCGGCAGTAAACGCTGCCAGCACCAGCACCAGGGCCACCCATGGCGACAGGCCGACACCTGCCAGACTGATCAGCAGCAGCCCGAGCGACATCGGCGCCACCAGCGAGCGGCGCAGGTTGTCGGTCATTTTCCAGAGGTGGATGCCACGCAGGCCATACCGCTTGGGCTGCAGCATCAGCGGCAGCAATTGCCAGTCGCCACGCGTCCAGCGGTGCACGCGCGAGGCCGCCACATCGGCGTGGAATGGTGCGTCTTCAATCACTGAGATGTCGGTCACGGTGGCGCAGCGGGCGATCGACCCCTCGATCAGGTCGTGGCTGAGCACCTGGTCCTCGGGCAGTCGCCCTGCGAGCACCGCGTGAACGGCCTGCACATGCAACAGGCCTTTGCCGGTGAACGTGCCTTCAGAAAACACGTCCTGATACACCTCGGAGCTGGCCGCACTGTAGGGGTCCATGCCACACTGACCGGCAAATAACCAGTGGTAGCGGGTGAACTCGCTGAGGTCTGGAAGCGGCGTGGCCACCCGGGGCTGCAGGATGCCGTAACCTGACAGCACCTGCTTGCCACTGGCATCGAGTTGCGGCTGGTTGTGCGGGTGGGCGGCCACCCCTGCCAATTCACGCAGGCGGCCCGGGGGCAATTGGGTGTCGCTGTCGAGCGTGAGCACGTACACCACACCGGTGGCCAGGCGCGAACTCTCACCCAGCTCCATAAACGCCTCATTTTGCCCGGTGGCCAGCGCGCTGATCAAGCCTTCGAGCTTGCCGCGCTTGCGTTCCCAGCCTATCCAGCGCTGCTCAGACTCGCTGAACTGGCGCCCCCGGTGCAACAGGATGAAGCGCGGCGCATCCAGGTTGTTGGGCGCTGCGGGGTGGCGGGTGTTGAGTGCCTGAATCTGCGCCATGGCGCTGGCCACCAGGGCGGCGTCGCCCAGCAGCTCGGGGGTGTCGGCGTCCAGCCAGTCGGTCAGCAGGGCAAATTGGGCTTGTGGCTCGGGGTTGGCCAGATAGTGCAGGTGCAGCCGGTGCGCCAGGTCGGCAGCAGAGGCCGCGCTGTTGAGCATGCCCGGAATCACCACCAGTACCCGATGGTCTTGCGGTATGCCCGTGGCCAGCGCCAGGCGTGGCAAGTGTTGCGGGCGGGCCGATTCGCTGATCAGACGGTTGATGACCGCCACCACCGCCTCGGAGGCCGGAAACAGCGCCAGCAGACCCACCGCCAGCAGGCTCCAACCAAAAGGCTGCGGGCTGTGGTGCAACAACAGCCACAGCAGCAGGCTCAATACCGCCAGCAGGGTGCCCAGATACAGCGGCAGCGCCAGGCGCCGCGACACCAGCAGCCACAGGCGCGCGCGCAGCGGGTTCATGCCCAACGCCTGCAGCAGCGCGGGTTTGCCAGAACCCAGCAGCCAGTGGGTGGCCACCGCGTCGGCATCCAAGCTCATCAGCCCCAGCAGCTTTCTGGCCACCTGCACCTCGGGCTGGCCGCTTTGTCGGGCCAGGCGCTCAATGGCGTGCAGGCTCTGGTCGCGGGTGGTGTTGTCCTCCATGGCAAACAGCGGCTGGGTGAGCATCAGGCGCATCAGCGCGCTGGTACGGGCAATGATGTCGGGCCAATCGGCATCGCCAATGGCACGCAGCGAGGTGATGGCGTTGCTCACACTCAAGTTGTCGGCCGCCTGGTCGGCGCCCTGCTGGGCTTGCAAGGCGGCCAGGTCGGGCAGGGCGTCGCCGAGCCAGGTTTGCAGGGTCAGCTGCTCACCATCGAGCCGGGCAATGCGGTGGTCTTGCAGGCGCAGCGCCATCTGCAGCAAAAACACCCGCCCCACACCGCGCTCGTTAAGCTGGCCCAATAGGTCTTCCAGCACCGGCAGCGAGAGCGTGTCAATGGCATCAAAACACAGGTTGGCGGCTTCGCGGGCGGCCTTGTGGGTGGCAATACTCTCAGCCAGACGGCGCAGGTTTTCTACCAGCACCACGCGCAAGGTGGTGGGCAGCGCCCACATTTCGCTCAGGTTAAGCGGGCGCACCTCTTCATAGGCACTCAAAAACTCGATCAGCAGGGTGTCGTCAAAGGCGCCGTCGGTATGCGCCACAAACGCCCAGGCCACGCCATAGATGCGCGGCAGGCCCGCCAGTGGCTCGTCTTGCAGCAGGGGCAAGGCGCGGTAAAAGCTGCGCGGCAGACCTTGCCGGATTTCTTTGAGCTGGGCTTCAACCAGGTGAAAGTTGTCCAGCAGCCATTCGGCGGCCGGGGTGATGTCGTAGCCGGTACTGGCCAGCGCGCCAATGTAGGCATGCGCTTCGCGCAAAACGGTGATGTTGCCCTGGATGCGCGGAAAAAACGGCGCAGCGCCCAGGGTGGAATGTGCGGCGCGGTGTGTTTCGGCCAAGCTGCGGCCATGTTGCGCAAAGCGCTGCGGGCCAAATATCTCTGACCGGATGGGAACCTGGATCGGCCCCCGGGTGGGGTTTAGCAGCTCGCGCAATGCAGCGGGCGCGTCTGGCAGCAGACGGTTTTGCGGGGTGCGCACCATGGCGCGGTGTCAGACGAGCCAGAGCGTCATGCCCAGAACGACGGCTGGCAGCAACACGGTGGTAACCAGGCGCGCCGCCACAAAACCGCGAACGCTGTGCGCAGCGCAGCGCAGGCTCTGCAGGTGGCGATGGCTGCTTTGGCAATGGCCCAAGTGTTCACCCAGGGCCAGCAACTCACCGGCAGAGGTGTCAACAACCAAGCCATTGGACGCGGTGCTCCAGCAGTGGGGTGGGGAAGCGAAGGTGATCATGGTGTGGCCCTGGGTTGAGTTTGGCAATGGGTGGCGTGCTGTTGGGGCACCACGTCAGGGCTTGCGAGGTCTTTGGCTGGAGTATGGAGAGCGCAGCAGAAGGGGTCTGTACGTTACCGAACACTGGGGGGCAGGCGGTGTGAGAGCAATGGGTGTCATGTTCGCAAGCGCACAGACCGCAGGGTTTCAGGGTCTTAACTTCAGGGTCTTCTCAAGGAGCCCCCATGCACCACTTGCATCCCTATGATTCCCGCGCAACGCTGGCTCGCGATGCGGCAGCGCTGCTGTTTGTTGGCACGATCTACCCGGCAGCTGCGCAAGCCTTACCCTGGCCAGGTAGCGAGTCGGACCAGCCTGACGCCGGTGGCCCGCACGTCAGCGCGCAGTTCATGCGCATGCTCAAGGCCTATCGTCATAGTGGCGGACTGTTTCGTGCGAATGAGGCAGCTGCACGGTGCAAGCCCCATGGCGGCACCGACGCATACACCTTGGCTGGCTGGATCCTGCAACGCAAGGTGGTCAGTTTTGAGTGGCTGTCGCGCATCTGGTTGCCGGTGTTTCAGTTCAATCGCCATGACATGTCACGCCAAAACGGGCTCGATGCGGTGATGTCGGAACTGACAGCGGTGTGTGACGACTGGGAAATCGCCAACTGGATGTCAACGCCCAATGCCTGGCTGGCAGATGCCACCCCGGCAGACCGGCTGGCCAGCGCGGCAACCGAGGTGCTTGATGCCGCGCGCGCCGACCGCTTTGTGTTGGCTGGCTAGTCTTGATAGCTACATGAAATATAGCTATAGGCCCTTTATAGATAGGGGCTAGAGGCATAAATAGCATATGAAATCAGCCACCCGTCAGACCACAACGCACCCTGCCCCCCGACCCGTCTTGCGGCGCTGGGTGCTTGGCGTCGTGGTGCTCATCCAATGCGCCTGCGCGTCGATCCAAACCCCACCGGCTGCGCCTCTCGGGTTTGACCTGCCCGACACCTGGGCAGGCCGAGCTGGGCAGGCGGCGGCAGAACCCTCGGAACAATGGCCAGGGAACCAGCTGGCATTGCACCAATGGTGGCTGCGTTTTGACGATCCGCTCTTGAGCCGCCTGATCGATCAGGCGCTGACAGCCAATACCAGTGTGCGTGGCGCCCAAGCTGCCTTGCAGCAGGCACGGGCCTTGCGCGATGTGGCCGGGGCCTCGATATGGCCATCGGTGGGCAGCTCGGCCTCTGCCGGGCGCAACCGCAATGGCGATGTCACCCACAACAGCTTCAACGTGGGTCTGGATGCCAGTTGGGAGCTGGATTTTTTTGGTGGCAACCGGGCGGCCTTGAAGGCTGCCGATGCCGCTGCTCAGGCCAGCGCCGCCACTTTGGCTGACGTACAGGTGTCGCTGGCTGCCGAAGTGGCGCTCGACTACCTGGCGCTGCGCAGCGCTCAGGAGCGACTGGCCATTGCCCAAGCCAATTTGGCGAGCCAGCAAGAGACTTTGCAACTGACCGAGTGGCGGCTGCAAGCCGGGTTGGTGACCTCGCTGGAGGCGGCGCAGGCGCGGGCCTCGGCTGAGCAAACGGCGGCGCAAATTCCCGCGCTGCAAACCACCATCAGCCAAACCACCCACGCTTTAAGTGTGCTGGCGGGCCAGGCGCCCGCCGCCCTGACGCTGACGCTTTCGGCGCTGGCCCCGGTGCCGCAAGTGGCAGGCGACTGGGCGCTGGCTTTTCCGGCAGACACGCTGCGCCAGCGCCAGGACGTGCGCGCCGCTGAATATCAGGTGGCTGCCGCGGCGGCGCGCGTCAGCCAAGCGGACGCGGCGCGCTTGCCCAATTTCAAGCTCGGCGGCTCGCTGGGCCTGAGCGCCCTGACCACCGGTGCCTTGACCGACGGGGCCTCGGTGGTGGCGGCGCTGCTGGCCAGCGTGTCATGGCCAGTGTTTGACGCCGGGGCGTCGCAGGCCCAGCTGCGTGCCCAGCAAGCGGCGCTGGCGCAGGCAGCCACGGTGTACCAGGCAGCGGTGTTGATCGCCTTGACCGAGGTGGAAGACGCGCTGGTCGCCTTGCGCGGTGACCGCTCGCGCCTGCTGCGCCTGCAAAACGCTTTTGAGGCCGCCGACATCGCCGCCAGCCTGGCCCGCCAGCGTTACAGCAGCGGGCTGGTGGACTTTCAGACCGTGCTGGAAACCCAGCGCACCCGCCTGAGTTCACAAGACAGTCTGGCCACCGCCCGTGCCAGCGTGAGTGCCGACCATGTGCGCCTGGTCAAGGCGCTGGGCGGCGGCTGGCTGCCTAGCCAGGGTTCCACACCCTCTTTGACCGACCCGGATTCACCCAGGACAACCGTTCCATGACCAACCCAACCCCCTCAGCGCTTGAGCCCAAAGGCTCCCCCGCGCAAGCTGCCGCAGGCGCTTCACCTGCTTCGTTACCTGGTGCGGCACCCGGCGCAACCGCCCCGCCCGGCGAAGACGTGGACCCGTCCACCTTGCTCGACGAGCCGTTGCAACGTGCCTGGTACCGACGCCCGGTGGTCTGGTCTGGCGCGTTGCTGCTGGTGCTGGCGGCGGGTGGCATCTGGTACTGGCAAGCCAAAAAAGCCGCCAACGCCGCCCCAAGCTACAGCACCCAAACCGTGGCGCGCGGCAACTTGACGCTGACCGTCACGGCTAACGGCACCATTCAGCCGACCCGCACCATCAGCATTGGCAGCGAACTCTCCGGCACGGTGCTGAAAGTGAATGTGGATGTGAACGACAGCATCAAAAAAGGCCAGGTGCTGGTGGTGCTGGACACGTCCAAGCTCAAGGACCAGATCCTGCGCTCCAAAGCCACGCTGTCGGCCGCCAGCTCCAAGGTCGAGCAGACCCAGGCCACGGTGAGCGAGGCCGCCGCCAGCCTGGCGCGTTTTGAAGAAGTGGCGCAACTCTCGGGCGGCAAGGTGCCCTCCAAAGCCGAGCTCGACACCGCCCGCGCCACGCTCAAACGCGCCCGCGCTGACGCATCGAGCGCCCAGGCCGGGGTGCGCGACGCGCAGGCGGCGCTGTCCACCGACCAGACCAACCTGTCCAAGGCGTCCATCAGTGCCCCGGCCGACGACGTGGTGCTGACGCGCACGGTCGACCCCGGCAATGCCGTGGCGGCCTCGTTGCAGGCGGTCACGCTGTTCACCGTGGCTGAAGACCTGGCCAAATTACGCCTGTGGGTGTATGTGGATGAGGCCGACGTGGGTTCGGTGAAAGTGGCGCAAAACGCCACCTTTACCGTCAGCGCTTACCCCACGCGCAACTTTCCGGCGCGCATCACCCGCGTCGGTTTTGGCTCCACCATCACCGACAACGTCGTCACTTACCTGACCTATCTGGATGTGGCCAACACCGATTTAAGCCTGCGCCCCGGCATGACCGCTACCGCCAGCATCATCGCCAGCCAGCGCACCGATGTGCTGCTGGTGCCCAACACCGCCTTGCGCTTCACACCCACTGAATCAGCAGCCGATGTGGTCGCCAAGGGCGGTGTGATGTCGAGCCTGACGCCGCGTATGCCGCGCACCAACACCCGCAAATCAGCTGCCAGCGAAGCCAGCACCGCCGGTGCCAAACAGGTCTGGGTGCTGCCCGAAGGTGACCAGGCTGAACCAAAAGCGGTGGCGGTGACTCCCGGCATCAGCGACGGCCACATGACCGAAATCACTGGCGGTGATTTGGTGGTCGGCATGCGGGTGATCACCGACCAGAAGATCGCGGCGGCCAAATGACTACCCCTTTGATCCAGTTGCGCGGTGCCACCAAGCGCTACGGTGAGGGTGCCAATGAACTGCTGGCGCTCAAAGGCATTGACTTGGAGATCAACGCGGGCGAGTTTGTGGCCATCATGGGCCCCAGCGGCTCGGGCAAATCCACCGCCATGAACATTCTGGGTTGCCTGGACACACCCACATCGGGCGAGTATCTGTTCAAGGGCGCGCACGTGGAGTCGTTGTCGCGCGACCAGCGGGCGCGGCTGCGCCGGCGCTACCTGGGTTTTGTGTTTCAGGGCTTCAACCTGCTGGCGCGCACCTCGGCGCAGGAAAACGTCGAGCTGCCCTTGCTGTACCGCGGCGACAGCGCCAGCGTGCGCAGCGTGGCGGCGACCAAAGCGCTGCAATCGGTGGGCCTGGGCGGCTGGGAGCGGCACACGCCCGCCGAGTTGTCGGGCGGCCAGCAGCAGCGCGTGGCGATTGCGCGCGCCATCGTTACCGCGCCCGCCGTGGTGCTGGCGGACGAGCCCACCGGCAATCTGGACACCCAGCGCAGCCATGAAATCATGGGCCTGCTGCTGGCACTGAACCGCGACCACGGCATCACCGTGCTGATGGTCACCCACGAGCCGGACATGGCGGCTTACGCGCGGCGCATGGTGCATTTTCTGGATGGCCGCCTGGCCAAAGACGAGGTCAATACCCACCCCATCACCGAAGCCCCGGCTGATCTGGCAGACACGGAGACCACCTGATGTTGTACAGCGTTCTCATGCTGGCCTTGCACTCCGTTCAGCGCAACATGCTGCGTTCGTTCCTGACGATTCTGGGTATCGTTATTGGTGTGTCGGCGGTGATCACCATGGTCACGCTGGGCAATGGGGCAACGCAGGCGATTGAAAATCAGATTACCAGCCTGGGTACCAACTTGTTGATGGTGTCGCCCGGGCAACGCGGACCCGGTGGCAGTGGCCCTGGCACTGGCGGTGGCGTGCCGCTGTTTACCGAGGCCGACGCACTGGCCATTGCCTCGCAAATTGGTGGCGTGGCCAACGTGGCACCACAGAGCCGTGCTTCGGTCATGGTGGTGGCCAATGGGCGCAACTGGTCTACCAGTGTTGTCGGTAGCACCAACGCCTGGTTTGAGACGGGTAACTGGAAGCTCGCCAGTGGCCGTGTTTTCACCGCAGAAGAGCAACTGGGCGGTGCCGCCGTCTGCATCATTGGTGAAACGGTGCGCCGCGAGCTTTACGGTGGCACACCAGGCACCACCGGGCTGGGTGCCGCGTTGCGGGTCAAACAGTTTTCCTGCACCGTGGTCGGTATTCTGGCGGCCAAGGGCCAGGGCGGCATGGGGGATCAGGACGACACCGTGCTGCTGCCGCTGCACACACTGCAGCGCCGTGTGACAGGGAGCCGAAAGGTCAACACGCTGCAGGTGTCGATGCAGGCGGATGCCGATAGCGCACCGCTCAAAGCCAGCCTGCGCCAACTGCTGCGTGAGCGGCGCAAACTGGCAGCTGGCGATGACGACAACTTCAACATTTTCGACACCCAGCAACTGGCCGAAACCCTGTCCAGTACGATGGGTGTGCTGACCAACCTGCTCGGCGCCGTGGCCGCGGTGAGCTTGCTGGTGGGTGGCATCGGCATCATGAACATCATGCTGGTGAGCGTGACTGAACGCACCCGCGAAATCGGCTTGCGCCTGGCGGTGGGCGCGCTGGAAAACGAGGTGTTGCTACAGTTTTTAATTGAGGCGGTGGTGCTGTCGGCCCTCGGGGGCGGCATAGGCGTGCTGATTGCTACCGCTGCATCGTATGGGCTGTCTTTGTATATGGCGGTGCCGTACGCGTTTGACGCGTCCATCAATGTGCTGGCACTGGTGTTTTCTGCGGCTATTGGTGTGCTGTTTGGCTACTTTCCCGCCCGCCGTGCAGCGCGCATGGACCCGATTGAGGCGCTGCGGCACGAGTAGGGCAGGAGGCACGTAGCCGGGCGATGCGCTTGGCTACGTGTCCCCCGGCCACTGCGCGGCCTCCGCCTGACCTCCGCAAAGCGCATCACCCGACGGATTTGATGCGGTCGCTGGCCGGTGAATAATTGGGTGCTGCAAGTAACCCGTCATCCAACGTATTGACCGCTCCATGAAAAACTTCACTGACATTGGCATCCAGATCCCGCAGGTGGTTTTGCCCCAACCCGGCACCGACCTGCACAAATGGGCAGTGGTCGCCTGCGACCAATACACCTCCGAGCCCGCCTACTGGCAAGAGGTGCAGCAGCTGGTGGGTGAGGCCCCGTCCACCCTGAACCTGATCTTTCCCGAGGTGTATCTGGAGCAGCCCGGCGCGCCAGAGCGCATCGCGGCCATCAAAAGCACCATGGACAGCTACCTGCAGGCTGACCTGTTTGCGCCGCATGAGGGCCTGGTGTACGTGGAGCGCAGCGTGGCGGGCAAGACGCGCCACGGCATCATGTTGTGCCTGGATTTGGAGTGCTACGACATCCGCGCAGGCTCGGCCAGCCTGATCCGCCCCACCGAGGGCACGATTGTTGACCGCCTGCCGCCGCGCATCAAAATCCGCGAGTCTGCCGCGCTGGAGTTGCCGCACATTCTGGTGCTGATTGACGACCCCGCGCACAGCGTGATCGCGCCACTGACCCGCGCCAAAGCCGACTTTGCGCCACTGTATAACGTGGAATTGATGCAAGGCGGCGGTCATCTGGCCGGTTTTGCCGTGCCTGCCGGGGCCGAAGATCAGGTGGTGCAGGCGTTGCGTGCGCTGGCCCAGTCGGACACTTTTGCCGCCAAATATGGCGTGGGGCAAGACCAGCCGGTGCTGTTGTTTGCCATGGGCGACGGCAACCACTCGCTGGCCACCGCCAAAGCGATCTGGGACAAAAAGAAACCGCTGGTTGGCATGGATCACCCGAGCCGTTATGCGTTGGTGGAAATCGAAAACGTGCATGACGAAGGTCTGGAATTCGAGCCGATCCACCGGGCGCTGTTTGGCCTGAAGAAAAACCTGCTGGCGGAACTCAGCAGCGCCTGGGGCGAGGGCTTCCGTTACACCGAAGTGGCTACCGCAGAGGCCATGCGCCAGCGCGTGGACGGCGCACAGGGCAACACCCAAGCCATCGGGCTGCTAGGCGGCGGGCAAAGTTTTGGCGTCATTGAAATTACCCAGCCCATGTCAACCCTGGCCGTGGGCAGCCTGCAAGCGTTTCTGGACCAATTCCTGAAAGACGGCGGGGCAGAGGCGATTGACTATGTGCATGGTGCTGATGTGCTGGAGCGGCTGGCGCTGCAGCCGGGCAACGCGGGTTTTTATCTGGCGGGTTTGCCCAAGTCTGACCTGTTCAAGACCGTGATTCTGGAAGGTGCCTTGCCACGCAAAACCTTCTCACTCGGTGAGGCGCATGAGAAACGGTTTTATATGGAAGCCCGCAAGATTGCCTGAGGGTTGGCTGGAAAGTTCGCCACGTAAACCAGCTGTTGCGTCTGGATGGCCCCTTGTTTTTTTGCATGTTTTTGGCATCCAGCCATTATTTTGATTGGGCCAATAGCTATTTTTTACGTAGCATCAATGTGGGGCAGCCCACAGACACTGCAGGCGCTTGCCGGTTAAGTTCAGACGCTCTGCCTCTTCCATTCCCGGTCTGGCAGTTTTACAGTGTTTGCTGGACAGCAGGAGGGCGCCGTCATGATCACACGCAGGCAATTCAGTGCTTCGGCACCGTGGCTTTTGGGTGGCGTTGTACCGATCTCGGGTTGCTCCCCAGAACCTGCAGCGGACAGTTATGAAGTGGTCGCCAGTCAAACCTGGCGGCTAGGTGCTGGGCAGGGGTTGAGCGGCGCGGCGCTGGGTCAGGAGCTGGTTCGGTATGCCACGCTGGCCCCCTCCAGTCACAACACCCAGTGCTGGAAGTTCGCCCTGGCCGGTGCTGGCCGGGCCATCACCCTCTTGCCCGACCTGTCGCGACGCTGCCCCGCCGTGGACCCGGACGATCACCATGTGTTTGTGTCTCTGGGCTGCGCTGCTGAAAATCTGGCGCAGGCTGCGTTGGCGCATGGGTTCAAGGCGGACGTGCAGTTTGACCCGGCAAGCGATGTGGTGCGCGTGACGCTTGACCCCACTGCGGCGCAGTCGTCGGATTTGTTCAAGGCCATCACCCAGCGGCAGTGCACCCGGGGTGAATTTGACGCCAAACCGCTGTCTGGCGAAGAACTGGCGCAATTGCAGCGTGCAGGCAGCTCAGGAACCGTGCAACTGTTGCTGCTGACCGGGCGTGCCGCGCTGGAAAACACGCTGGACTATGTGGTGCAGGGCAACACTGCCCAGATGGCCGACGCCGCCTTCGTCAAGGAGCTCAAAGCCTGGATCCGCTTTAACGGCCAGGACGCTGTGCGCACGGGGGATGGTCTGTACAGTGCGGCCTCCGGCAACCCGAACCTTCCGGCCTGGCTGGGTGAGTTGGCTTTTGGTGTGTTTTTCACCCCCCAAAGTGAAAACGACAAATACACCCGGCAAATCCGCAGCTCGGCAGGCATCGCAGTGTTTGTCGGCCAGAGCGCCGACAAGGCGCATTGGGTGGAGGTGGGGCGTTGCTACGAGCGCTTTGCGTTGCAGGCAACCGCGCTGGGTATCCGCAACGCTTTTCTGAACCAACCGGTGGAAGTGGCTGCGCTGCGCCCTCAGTTTGCGGCTGCCCTGGGGCTGGGCGGGCAGCGCCCAGACTTGGTGGTGCGCTTCGGGCGTGGCCCGGCCATGCCCACATCTTTGCGCCGACCCGTTGCGGCGGTGCTGGTCTGATTGCCGGTCATTTTGATTGAAGGCCCCCTGATGAACTGGTTGCTCTGGCTCGGTTTGGCTGCAGGCTTGCTGTGGGTGGCTGCGGCTGGCCTTTCGGCATTTGGCAGCGCGCGGTGGGACAAGCGCCTGCAGGCATTGGCCAGCAGGCTGGAAGCCGCCCGCATCAGACACACAGCCGGTCCGCCGATGCGTTTTGATGCTGCTGAACTGACGGGCTTACCCGCGCCGGTGCAGCGCTACTTTCGTGCGGTGCTCACTGATGGCCAGCCGATCATCTCCGCTGCCACGCTGGAGATGCGTGGCCGCATCAACCTGTCGGCCACGGCCGGGCAGTGGAAGCCGTTCACCTCTTGGCAACGCGTCATCACGCGCCGATCGGGCTTTTTGTGGGCGGCTCGGGTAGCGATATTTCCCGGCGTGCCCGTACGTGTGGTAGACAGCTACATCGCCGGGCAAGGCCTGCTGCAGGCGGCAGTTCTGGGGCTGTTTCCCGTGGCAGATGCCAGCGGTGGTGGCGAGATTGCGCGTGGCGAATGTTTGCGTTTTTTTGCTGAAGCGGGGTGGTATCCCACCGCGCTGCTGCCCAGCCAGGGCGTGTTGTGGACTGCGGTGGATGACACCTCGGCAAACGCCACCCTGGTCGACGGCCCACTGACGCTGACCTTGCTGTTCCGGTTCAACGCTGACGGTTTGATTGACTCGTTTTGCGCCGAAGCCCGGGGTGCCGGGGCGGGCAAGGACATGGTGATGTTGCCATGGGAAGGCAACTGGTCCAACTACCAGCGGCGCGATGGCATGCTGGTGCCGTTGACTGGCGAAGTGGCGTGGATGCGGCCCGCAGGACGCAAGGCCTACTTTCACGGCACCGTGACATCGCTGGCGTACGAGTGGGCGGTGTGAACCGCTTGCCTGGTTGCGCCTGAGTCAGACAAACATTCCGCCGGGCAGCAGCAGCCAGATGAAGGTCAGCAGTTGCGCCATGTTCAGCCCGACGCTGAGCCAATGCAGGGTTTTGAAATGGGCGCTTTGCTTGTTGTCACGGGCCAGGTTGACGCGCGGCGTGAGCCAGAAGCAGCTGAAGAAGAACACCACGGCGCAGACCATCAGCGCCAGTTGCTCGCCAAGTCCGTTGACCCCGGTGGTGGCCATCGCCGTGGTGACACCCAGAAAGAAAAAGTACTTTGGAAAGAACTTGCGCACATACGCTGCCGACCATTCCGGTGGCAGCGCGGTAAACACGGTGGGGGCAACCACCACGGTAAAAAACACCATGATGCCAACGTTGGCTGCCACCAGCAGGTTGCACCAGTATTGCCACATCAGCGAATCCTCCGAAGGCAGCTGTGCCGGGTAAAAGGGCAGGGGGGACTTTGGGAGACAACACTCATGGTCGACGACTTCACGGATGCCAGAACATGCTGGAGCGCGTTTTTATCGCAACACCGCCTCCAGCGCTGCAGCGGGGGCTTGTTGTCAGCAAAATCCGGACGCCTGGCCTGTTGTGCCACCATCACGCCTTCGTTCATTTGCAACCCGCCCTGGGTACCGGGCGGATTGCCCACACCGGGACCATCCAACCCATGACCAGTCAAGCCATTGAAGAGCCCCCCTATGCGGTCGTTCAGCAGTTCGGCGGCATTGAAATCCGCGCTTACGCGCCTTTCAGTGCCGCTGAAGTGGTGGTCACCGGTGACGCCAGTGACGCTGGCCGGCAGGCTTTCCCGATCCTGGCTGGCTACATCTTTGGTAAAAACCAAGGTCAGCGCAAGCTGGCGATGACCGCCCCGGTGACGCAAGCAGCGGTGCCGGTGAAGCTGGCCATGACCGCGCCAGTGACGCAAACCGCAGCACCTGGCGGCTTTCTGGTGCAGTTTGTGCTGCCGCACGGCGTGACGGCGGCGACTGCGCCGGTGCCACTGGACCCGCGGGTGATGCTGCGGGATGTGCCGGCCAGCCGTGTGGCGGTCATCCGTTATTCGGGTTTCTGGTCCCAGGCCAACTACAACACGCATTTGGGCAAGCTGTTGTCGGCACTGACATCGGCCAAACTGACCTGGAGCGGTGAGCCGGTGCTGTCGCGCTACAACGGGCCGATGACACCGTGGTTTATGCGGCGCAACGAGATCTGGCTGAATCTCACCGCCGCCCCTTGATCTTGAGGTCACCCGTCATGACAACCATCCACGCACGTCGCTACCGGGTCAACCGCTGGTTGGCCTCCGCTTTGCTGGCGTTCAGTGCCCTGCAGGTCAGTGCTGAAGACGCCTGGCAAACCATCCGGCCCGGCAGTGTGGTGCTGTTTCTCCATGCGCTGGCACCCGGCGGTGGTGACCCGCCGGAGTGGCGGCTCAATGACTGCAGCACGCAGCGCAACCTGAGCGCCGAAGGCCAGACCCAGGCCGCGCTGGACTTTCTGCTGTCCCGCCCGGATAACGGGGTGACGGTGGTCATCACCCACCAGGTCAACATCACCGCGCTGACCGGTGTCTTTCCGGGCTCCGGGGAAGGGGTGGTTGTCGACACCAGTGGGCAGGCGCTGAAGGTTCTGGGTCGGGTGACACCCTGATCTTGGGGTGCCGGGGCCCTGTTACTGCATCACGATATTTGATGGTGTTTTATGCCTCCAGCCCATATCCCAAAAGGGCTGGCAGCTATCTTATTTGTAATGCTGCCCCCAGTGCGCTTCAGCGCATCTCAAACAGTTCCTGGTGAAAGCGCTCTGAAGCCAAGCCCATGGCCATGAAGTCATGCTTCAAGGCCTGGCCAAAGCCGGTGGGGCCACAAAACCAGATGTCAGCCTCGCGCCAGTCGGGCACGAGTTGGACAATGCGGGCAGCGTCCAGCATGCCGTCTCTGGCGTCCGAGAGCACATGCAACTGCACCTTGGCGGCTGCGGCGTCGCGCTCCATCAGGCGGATGGCCTGCGGGTCTAGCACACGCGTGCTGTGAAACAGGTCAATCTGACGGCCATCGGGCACGTTGGCCAGCGTTTGCATCCGGGCAATGAACGGGGTGATGCCGATACCGGCACCCACCCAGATTTGCCGCTGTTGACCACCGTCAAAATTGAAGCGGCCATAGGGCCCCTCGACCCGCACCACATCCCCAAGCTTGACGCGCTCTGGCAAGGTGCTGGTGTAGTCCCCCAAGGCCTTGATGATGAACGTCATGCGGCCATCATTCGCCCAGGTGGAAGAAATGGTGTAGGGGTGGGCACCCTCGTCGGCGTGCAAGGTGACAAAGGCAAACTGCCCGGCTTCATGGCCCGGCCAATGGCCCTGAAAGGTGATGTCGATCTCCATCACCTGCAAGGCCTCATGGCGGCGAATTCCAGCCACTTCACCCACCAGCTGGCGCTTGATCGCCACCCGGCCCAACAGCACCATCACCGCAGCGGCACTGCCCAACATCATCAACACCAGCATGACTGGGCCGATCAGGCCGCTCCAGTCGTCAAACTTGAGCAAGATAAAACTGTGCCAGACCAGTGCCAGGTAGGCAACGGCAAGCAAGCGATGTGTTTTCAGAAAGTATTTGTAGGGGAAGCGTTTCACCAAGGCCAGCACCATCAGCACCGCTGCGGCGTAAAACGCCCATTCCCCCAGGCTCTCGGCAATGCCCTTTTGCCCCATGAAAAACTGCCGAACCGCGTCGCCGGATACGCCACCGCGCGGACCGTGGGCGCCGCGTTCCATGAGCCCCAGGCCGCTGAGCCATTTCGGCCCATTGGCAATCAACCAATGGCTCACGGCCAGCACCAGCGCGGCAATTCCCAGCCACTTGTGCAGGCGGTACATTTTGTCGAGCCCACCTAAATAGGGTTCAAACAGCACCGGGCGCGAAGACAGAATCATCGCCACACTCATCACACCCATGGCCAGCACGCCGGTGACTTGCATCAGCATACCGCGCCAGCTGGCAACGGTGGTCAGGCTAGCCAGGGTTGGTGTGTCGGTAAGCCACCACAGACCCGTCAAGCCGATCAGGAAGGCCCAGAAGAAAATTTTGATGTGATTCATAGGGTGTGTCAGTCAAGAAGGCCGGTTGCCTAGGCAAAGCCTTGGGTCGAACGCAGCACGTTGTCCACGTTTTGAAAATACGTGAACCGGCTTGAAACTCAGGTCATCAGGGCGGTTACCACAGCAGCACGTTGAGGGCGCGGGCGCTCACATCCAAGGCGTGGGCGGTGTGGTTTTAGGCCATGCTTCCTTGGGTTTCGGCCTGCCTGGCATCACCCGCATCGTGCAGCAAAGCGGCTTGACGGTGGTGCTTGACAGCTTTTTCAAGTTGTATAGCCGCTTCCCGGTGCAAAGATTGTGGGGTCAGCGTTGACATTGGCGGGAAGGATTTGTCAGCATCGTTCATGGTGATTCCAGATGGTTGGGAAAACCATCTTAGGATTGCGCGCGCTGCTTGACTGTGTGGTGGCGCACCGAGTTCAACCCATAGAAGTCTGGTGTGAATGGACGTAAACCTCAACCCGGTTGCGTCCAGCCGCTTTGGCACGGTACAGCGCCTGATCTGCGGCACCAATCAAATCGTCACACTGTGGGTCTTGCAACTGGCTCATCGCGCACAAACCAATGCTCACCGTGACGGCAATTGGCTCGCCAGACGCCGCCTGAAATGACGCCCCCGCCACGCCTTGGCGCAGGGTCTCGGCCAACTGCCGGGCGCCTTCCTCATTGGTGTTGGGCAAAATCACCAAAAATTCCTCGCCACCCAGGCGGCCTAGCAGGTCTTGCACCCGGGTGCGCTGTGCAATGACACGTGTGATGGCCTTGAGCACACTGTCGCCCGAAAGGTGACCATAGCTGTCGTTCACCCGTTTGAAATAGTCCACATCGACCATCAACAATGACAGAGGCTGCCCGTAACGCTTGGCCGTCGACAGGTGTTGCGCCATGGATTCGAGCAAAGACCGGCGGTTGATCAGCCCAGTCAGCTCGTCACGCATCGCCAGGTTCTGGTTGCGCTCATCGGCACGCTCTTTGGTCATGACGACCAGCCCCAGGCTGACCACCACCACACTGACGGCCGCGACCAGAAAAACCACTGTCTGCCCCACATGGGGGGTTGTGATGGAGGCGATCTGATCGGCGCGCAGCAACGTGCCAACCCCCTGAAACGCAAACGCCACAATCATCATCAAAAAGCCAGCGACCATAAAGTACTGCCCCACCCCCACTGTGGTTGTGCGGCGTTGCAGCAAGCTTTGCACGATGACTGTACTTTGCGCAGAAAAGACAATCGCACCCAGCAGCACACGCGCGACTTGCCAGGGAATCAGCGCGGCAAACAGCAGGGCGGTCGCCAACACCGGCAGCCAGATCGCACAACGCCGGGGCTGGCGATTTTGAAACTGGAGCACACCCTCCGTGAACAAGGCAAACACGCTGGAGAACAGCACATTAGCCAAAACGATGGAAAGCAAGTCACTGATCTGACCGCGCAGCGCGAGAAGCATATACCCTGCCGTGTTGCAAGCCAGCCCCGCCGCCCAATAGGCCATGCCATCACGCAGCTGCGCCCGAGCCACCAGGCCCACTGACAAAGTGAGTGTGATGTTGATGGCAATCAACATCAAAAAAAGGGTAGGCACGTGGGCGTTCATCACCGGATCATTCTGACATGAGCGGCCTCGCAGTGGTAGCGAAACGCATCCGTCAAAGTGCTGTGCGCCCAAGCGCAACGGGCATCTAGGCCCGGCACCCCTTTGGGTCTAGAGTCCCAAAGCCCCGCTGTTCAAAGGCCATGGCAAGCCTGACCCGCATCCATGGCCTTGGGTTGACTGATCAAAGAAGGCTGTCATTGCGGGCTTGACCCGCAATCCATGGCTCAGGGTTCACGAATCCCCGGGCCGTGGCCCGGGGCAGGCTCCTCAAGTCAGCGATGACCGCCTGGACCTTGCATATTCACCAGGCGGGCCACTTACTTCACCAGCAGCAGACTCTCGTCCCATTTGGCGTGTTTTTCCAGCCCCGCCAGGTTGGCCACAGTGGCGGCGATGTTGGACAGGCCCGCCGTGGCGGTTTGCTTCAACCCCAGCTTGCCGCCGGTGACCTTGTCAAACAGGATTAGCGGCACCGGGTTCAGGGTGTGGGCAGTTTTGGCCTTGTAAGAGCCGTCGGCGTTCAGTGAGGGTTGTTTGGTCTTTTTGTCCAGCTCGTACATCTCGTCGGCGTTGCCGTGATCGGCGGTGATCAGCGCCACGCCGCCAGCGGCTTCGATGGCCGGCAACAGGCGCGCCAGGGCCAGGTCAACAGCTTCCACGGCCATGGTGGCAGCGCGGAAGTTGCCGGTGTGGCCGACCATGTCGCCATTGGCAAAGTTGCAGCGCAACAGCTTGTACTGGCCACTTTGCACGGCGGCGATCATCGCGTCGGCAATTTCGGCGGATTTCATCCACGGACGCTGCTCGAATGGCACCACGTCGCTGGGCACTTCCTGCCAGCTTTCGCCTTCAAACTTGTTGGAACGGTTGCCGTTCCAGAAGTAGGTGACGTGGCCAAACTTTTGTGTCTCGGAGCAGGCGAACTGGGTCAGACCCGCCTTGCTGAACCACTCGCCCGAGGTGTCTTTGATGGCCGGTGGGGTCACCAGAAAACGCTTGGGCAACTGCAGGTCGCCGTCGTATTGCAGCATGCCGGCATAGGTCACATTGGGCGTGCGAACGCGGTCAAAGCGGCTGAAGTCTGCCTCGACAAAGGCGCGGGTGATCTCAATGGCGCGGTCGCCCCGGAAGTTGTAGAACACCACCGAGTCACCGTCCTCAATCGTGCCAATCGGTTGGCCAGCTTCGGCAATCACAAACTCTGGCAAATCCTGATCAATGGTGCCGGGGTGGCTGGCGCGCAGGCCATTCACCGCTGCGGTGGCATTGGCAAACTGCGGACCCTGGCCCAGCACATGGGTTTTCCAGCCTTTTTCAACCATCGGCCAGTTGGCGTCGTAGCGGTCCATGGTGATGTTCTGGCGGCCGCCGCCCGAGGCAATGCGGGCATCAAATCCGTCGGTGCTGAGCTCGGCCAGAAAGGCCTCGAAAGGCACCACATAGTCCAGCGCGCTGGTCTCGGGCACGTCGCGCCCGTCCAGCAGGGCGTGGATGCGCACGGTCTTCACGCCTTCAAGCTTGGCCTGGCTGACCATGGCTTTCAGGTGGTCGATGTGGCTGTGCACGTTGCCGTCTGAGAACAGGCCGATGAAGTGGATCACGCCACGGCCCGCCTTGGCACCCGCCACAATTTGTTGCCAGGCCTGGCCTTGCCAGATGGCACCGTCAGCAATCGCATTGGCGACAAGCGCCGCGCCCTGGCTGTAAACCTGGCCAGCGCCGATGGCGTTGTGGCCGACTTCGGAGTTGCCCATGTCGTCGTCCGACGGCATACCGACTGCGGTGCCGTGCGCGCGCAGGCTGATGTGGGGCGATTCGGCAAACTGGCGGTCCAGCGTGGGCTTGCGGGCGGCGGCAATGGCGCTGCCCACGTCCAGCTTGGGCAGACCGTAGCCGTCCATGACGATGACAACAACCGGGCCGGGGACGCCAGCAAAGGCGGAAAATTTTTGAAGCATGGTGGGTTCCGGAGTAAAAGTGCAATGAATACCCCAATTTTGCGCCACATCGTCCACACTGCTTGCGCTGGGGCTACCATGGCGTCATGAAAAAATCCAAGAACGGCAAGCCCGGCCCATTGGGCAAGAGTGATTATTTTGACAAGCTCGAGCCCCTGCAGCATGAGCTCAATGACCTCGCCCGCTGGCTGGTGCACACCGGCAAACGCCTGATGGTGGTGATCGAGGGGCGCGACACAGCTGGCAAGGGCGGCGTGATTGCGGCCATTTCCGACACCTTGAACCCGCGTCAGTGCCGCACGGTGGCGCTGGGCAAACCCGGCGAGCGCGAGCAGACCCAATGGTACTTTCAGCGCTACGTGCCGTATCTGCCTGCGGCGGGCGAGATCGCGCTGTTTGACCGCAGTTGGTACAACCGAGCGGGTGTGGAACGGGTCATGGGCTTTTGCACTGAAGCGCAGACCCAAGACTTTCTGAAACAGGCGCCGGTGTTTGAGAAGATGCTGGTGGACGACGGCATTCTGCTCTTCAAGTACTGGCTGACGGTGGACCAAGCCCAGCAGGAAGAGCGCTTTGCCGAGCGCCTGGCCGACCCCCTCAAACGCTGGAAACTCAGCCCGATTGACGTGAAAGCGCGGGAAAAATACGCCGAGTACGGACAAGCGCGTGAAGTGATGCTGAGAGCCACCCATTCCAAACACGCGCCCTGGACGCTGGTGGACTTCAATGACCAGCGCGCTGGCCGCCTGACGCTCATTCGCCACCTGCTGGACCACATTCCAGATCGCAAGGTCGCTGAGACCCTGGTTGAATTTCCTGAGCTGGGCCATGCGCCGCTATGCGAGAAATTTGGCACCCCGCTGAAGCCGATCAAGACCAAGGTTTAACCGCCAGGGCTGAATCAAAGATACGACAGCCGAAAGCCTGGCTGGCGCTGTCTCGCTTCACAAGCTGGCTGCTTCTGGCCAAAGGTCATCTTGTGGTCGCGTCAGGCCTGCCGACCTGGGCGGCGGCGCCAAGCTTTTTCAAGCTCCACCACCACGCCCACCACGGCGGCAGCGCCCAGGCAGATGCCTAGCTCGCCCAAGCTCAGTGGCTCAGTCTTGAAGATCGGATTGAGTGCAGGCACATAGATGGTGGCCATTTGCAGCACAAAGGTCAGCAACACCGCGCCCAGTAGCGGCTTGTTGCTTAAAAGGCCCAGCGTCCACAGCGCGTCACGCTCGGAGCGGATCGCCATCACATGCACCATTTGTGACAGCGTCAGCACGGTGAATACCATGGTTTGCCAGTGCGCGTGGCCAGTAGACAAGGCCCAGGCCTGCACGCCCAGACACAAGGCGCCAATCAACAGCCCCACACCCAGGATGTGCTGCCACATGCCGCCAGCAAACAGACTCTCTTTGGGCGGGCGTGGTGGGCGTTGCATGACGCCGCGCTCAGCGGGCTCAGCCGCCAGTGCCAGGCCGGGCAGCCCGTCGGTGACCAGGTTTACCCACAGGATGTGGATCGGCAGCAGCGGGATCGGCAACATCAGCAGGGGTGCCAGAAACAGCGTCCAGATCTCGCCCGAGTTGCCGGTCATGGCATAACGAATGAACTTGCGGATGTTGTCAAAAATGCGCCGCCCTTCGCGCACCGCTGCCACGATGGTGGCAAAGTTGTCATCCAGCAGCACCATGCTGGCGGCTTCGCGGGCCACGTCGGTGCCGCCTTTGCCCATGGCGATGCCAATGTCGGCACGTTTCAGGGCCGGGGCGTCGTTGACGCCGTCACCCGTCATGGCGACGATCTGCCCCTGTGCCTGCAGCGCTTCCACAATGCGGATTTTTTGCGCCGGGTCGACGCGGGCATAGACGCGCACATCGGCCACTTGGGCCTGAAGCGCAGCCTCATCCAGCGTGGCCAGGTCTTGCCCGGTCAGCACCGGGGCGTGGGCGTCGGGGACGATGCCCAGGCGCTGCGCAATGGCCAGCGCGGTGGCCGGGTGGTCGCCGGTGATCATCACCGGGGTGA
Organism: Rhodoferax ferrireducens; assembly: GCA_002083775.1. Taxonomy (GTDB): domain Bacteria; phylum Pseudomonadota; class Gammaproteobacteria; order Burkholderiales; family Burkholderiaceae_C; genus Rhodoferax; species Rhodoferax ferrireducens_A. The sequence goes on from MTEI01000002.1 coordinate 28,298, forward strand.
TACCGGCGCTGATGCAGTCGCGAACAGCGGCCGCTGCCTCGGCGCGTGGCGGGTCGATCAGGGCGATAAGACCGAGAAATTGCAGCTGGCTTTCGATCGTCTGGGTGGCTTCGGGCGCCTCCAGCGCGTCACTGCTGGGCAGCACCGCGTGGTCGCGCCGCGCCAGCGCGAGCACCCTCAAGCCTTGCGCAGCCAAGGTACGCGCCTGGTCCATGATGGCGGCGCCATCCAGTGGCTGAGCACCGTTGGGCGACCATTGCGCTGTGCAGTGTGTCAAAAGCGACTCGGGGGCGCCCTTGGTGTAGGCGACAAAACCGCTACCAACGCGGTGCAAGGTGGTCATGCGTTTGCGGTCGGAGTCAAACGGCAGTTCCTGCACGCGCGGCCAATGCGCGTCCAGTTCGGCCTTGTCCAGTCCGGCCGCTGTGGCGGCATCTACCAGTGCGGTTTCGGTTGGATCGCCCTGCCAGGGCTGTGCGGGCCCGGCTGGGTTGGCTTCCTGGTTACGGTGTGCGTCGTTGCAGAGAGCCGCGGCGCGCAGCGCTTCCTGAACCACCGGGCCAGGCGGCGTTTTGGCCGATGTATCGCCTGGCATCCAGGGGTTGCCATTGGCCCACAGCAGCTCGGCGTGCATCCTGTTTTGGGTGAGTGTGCCGGTTTTGTCAGAACAGATGGTGGTGACCGAGCCCAGCGTCTCTACCGACGGCAGACGCCGCACCAGCGCGTGCACCGCCACCATGCGCTTTGCACCCAGGGCCAGCAGCACGCTCACCACGGCTGGCAGGGCTTCGGGGATGGCCGCCACCGCCAGGCTGATGGCGGTCAACGCCATCAGCAGCACGGGTTCGCCACGCCACACGCCAGCCGCAAAAATGACCAGGCAGATGGCAATCACCACCAAAGCCAGGCGCTTGCCAAAGGCTGTCAACCGGTTTTGCAGCGGGGTGCTGCGGTCTTCCTGATCGAGCAACTGGGCCACCTTGCCCAGCTCGGTGTTCATACCGGTAGCCACCACCAGGCCATGTGCTCGCCCGAGTGTGGCCGTGGTGCCTTTGAAGGCCATGTTGAGCTGCTCGCCCAGGGAAGTGTTGCTTGAGGCGGGTAGGGCGCCCGTTTGCTTGGCCACCGTGACGGATTCGCCGGTGAGTGCCGATTCGTCCACCTGAAACTGTGCCACCTTGATCAGGCGCAGGTCAGCAGGTACCCGGTTGCCCGCCTCCAGCAGAACGACATCCCCCGGTACCAGGCTGCTTGCTGGCAAGACCTGCATCTGGCCGGCACGCTGCACGGTGGCTTGTGCCGCCGACAGTTGTTTCAGGGCGGCCAGGGCCTGGTCAGCGCGCCAGCTTTGCACAAAGCCGATCACCGCGTTGAGCACCACAATCACCAGAATGGCCAGGGTGTCGATCAAGTCACCAATGACACCCGACACCACCGCAGCCACCAGCAACACCAGCACCATGAAATCCGAAAACTGCGCCAGCAGCAAGCGCCAAGGGCTGCGCCGGGTCTGCTCGTGCAGCACGTTCGGGCCGAGTTGCTGCAGGCGCTGGGCAGCTTCATCTGCGGCCAGACCCTGCGCTGGGTCGATGCCTTGCTCGCTCAAAATAGCGTGCGCCTCACGCTGATGCCAAGGGCGCGAGTCAGGTGTGCTTGTCATGGCTGAATATTTGTCGGACGAACAATAGCTTATCTGGCACCAGCTACCAAATCAATGCGCATGCATCTGAATATGCCACACGGCCATGAACATGGCGGCAATCACCGGCCCCAGCACGAAGCCGTTGATGCCAAAGATCGCCATGCCGCCCAGCGTGGTGATCATCACCACGTAGTCGGGCATGCGCGTGTCTTTGCCCACCAGAATCGGGCGCAGCAGGTTGTCTACCAGACCAATCACCAGCACGCCATAGGCCAGCATGGCCAGGCTTTTGCCCAGTTCACCCGCCAGCAGAAAGTAGATCGCCACCGGTGCCCAGACCAGCCCGGCACCCACCGCAGGCAGCAGCGACAAAAAGGCCATCAACACCGCCCACAGCACCGCACCACTCACGCCCAGCGCCCAAAATCCCACACCGCCCAGGGCGCCCTGAATCGCCGCCACCAGCAAGTTGCCTTTGACCGTGGCGCGCACCGCAATGGTGAACTGCTGTAGCAGGGTTTCTTTGTGCACCGCTGCCAGCGGCACGGCTTGCCAGATGGCATGCACCACCGCGTTGCCGTCGCGGATCAGGAAAAAAGACAAGTACAAGGTGATGAACAGGCTGGCCACAAATTCGAAGGTATTCTGGCCAATATTGAAGGTTTGCGTGGCAATCAGCTGGGTGCCCTGAATCAGCGCGGCGGTCAGGCGAGCCTGCAGGCTGTTGAAGCTGACCAGCCCGAAACGGTCCAGCACCGCTGTGACCCCGTCTGGCAAGGCATTGAACAGGCCGCGAAAATAAAGTGCCGGGTTCAATTCGCCGGTTTGCAGCATCACGTAGAGAAGCGTGGCTTCCCGCACCAAAGAGGCAGCGATGATTGCCAGCGGCAACACCACCACCAGCAGCACGATCAACAGGGTCAACAGGGCGGCCACGGTGGGCCGCTGGTGCACTCTGGGCAGCAACCAGTCAAACAGGGGCGCAAACAGCAAAGCAATGATTGAGCCCCACATGATGGCACCGTAGAACGGCAGCAGGATGTAGAGCAGCGCCAGCGACACGGCCAGCAACAGCGCTGGCAGCGCCCGGTTGGCGCGGCGCGGGGTGACAGGTGTTGGCTCAGGGAGCGGGGTCATGGCCTGGTGTGGCAGTGCCTGGCAGCTGGGCGGGCAAGTGTTTGCTCACTTCAGACAAGATTCTCGGTAGCAGTGTGGCCAGCACCGTGGTGCTGGAGACCCAGCGCCACGGCCGCATCAGCGTCAGCACCCCACCAAACAAGGCAGCCCCCAACACCAAACGATACGGATGGCGTTGCGCTGTGGGCTGCAAGGCCGTGGTGGTGGCCTGTGCGGCCAAGGTCAAAACCAACTGCAAAGGCTGTTTGCGCCACCAGGACTGCAGCAGATCGAGCAGTATGCTGGCTTCTGGTGCAGATGTTGCACTGGCCAGCCAGGGTGAGGAGCCTGCTGCGCTGACTGTGCTGCCTGCTGCCGGGCCGGTACCACCGTGACCGAGAACCTGCCGCAGCCGTTCGCGCGACTGGGCCAGCCGTTCGCAGGCGCCAGGCTCTGTGCTCATGCGGCACCCGCCGTGCGCAACATGGCCATGTCCGCATTGAGCTGGCGGCCCAGACTGGCAAAATTTTCGGAATCAGCGGGTTGGCGTGCCATCAGCAGGCAAACCCCAGCAATGACCAGTGGCAGCATCGGCGTTGCCCACAGCACCCAAAGAGCACGCTCTGGCAGCGGTTCTGTCACGGCCCACAACATCAGGGCAGCACCGCCGAGGACGAACGCCACGCTCAGGCTGCAGAAAACCGCTACCTGCAACAACGCCTGGCGCCGCCAGCGCTGGCTGGCCAGCCGCAGTTCTTCATTCAGCAACGCCGAGTAACCCTGCAGATGCTCGGCCAGCAACTGGGGTTGGGTGGCCAGCAGGGTCAGCAAGGGGCTCATGCGGTTTTGGGGGTTCAGTTATGGCTGCGTGAGCGGGCCACCAGGCTGACCAGCGCCATCAGGGCAGCGCCGGTAGCAGCGGCGATCAGCACCGATTTCACCGGCTCGTGGCGGATGTAGCTGGTGGTGCCCTCTGAAGCGCGTTCTGCCTTCAGCCTCAACTGGTGTGCGGTTTCGCGCACGCTGTCCATGCCGTGGCGGGCCATGGCGCTGACCTGGTCGCTGGCATGGTCCATCAGCGGTGTGGCTTGGTGGCGCAGGTCCTGCATGGCGTTGGCCAGGGTTTTCAGGGCGTCATTGGCGGCTTGCTGGCTGGCCAGAATGGCGTGATCAGCCGACTCTGAAGCCTGTTGGACCAAGCTGGGAGAGGTGTCAGTGGTGGAGAAGATAGACATGAAAATTCCTTAAAAATGAAAGTGAAAAAGAGACGCGCAATCGGGTGTCTCGCAGGGTGGCTAAAACCCTTTGACCGATCCAAAAACCACGCTGACGATGGCCAGCACGATGAACACAAAGAACAGAATTTTGGCAATGCCAACCGCTCCTGCAGCAATGCCACCAAAACCCAGCACCCCGGCAATCAGGGCGATGACAAAAAAGACGACGGCGTAATACAACATGGCGAACCCCTCGGGATAGTGGAGGTGTTGACCATATCTCGGCGGCAGCGCGGGGTCTGTTCGCCCGCGCACATAAGTCACCGCTGGTGCACCGCAGCGCGGGTTTAGCGCGGCAGCGGCGTCGGTTGGCGGCGTTTCAGCAAGTCCAGCGACAGCGCCGTGCCGCTCAAAATGACCGCGCCGCAGATCAGCATCCAACTGGTGACCGATTCGCCCAGAAAAATCACACCGTAAATCACCGCAAACACCGGAATCAGGAACGTCACCGTCAGCGTGCTGGCCGCGCCCATTTTGTCGATCAGCCGGAAAAAAAGCACATAAGCGATGCCGGTACACACCACCCCCACCACCAGCAGCGCCAGCCAGGCCTTCAGGCTGGGGTTTTGCGCAGGCCACAGCCACAGCGTGGGCAGCGCCAGGCCCAGTGTGGCGCCGATCTGGCTGCCGGTGGCCACCACCAGCGATGGCACGCCGCTGAGGTAACGCCGGGTATAGCTGGCGGAAATGCCGTAACACAGGCAGGCCACCAGGCAAGCCACCACCGCCCAGCCGCTGGACAAGCCTGAAGCGTCCGGCTTGAAACTGGCCTTGCCCCAGGCCAGCATGGCCACGCCGACAAACCCGATCAGCAGGCCGAGAATTTTCAGGCCATGCGGCCGGTCTTTCAGCCACAGCCAAGCCACCAGCGCACCAAACAGCGGCACGGTGGCATTGATCAAAGCGGAGAGCCCGGTGGTGATGGTCAGCAGCGCGTAGGCGTAGCAGGCAAACGGAATGCCTGAATTGAGCATGCCCAGCAGAAAGATCTTTTTCCAGTGCCGGGCCAGCGCCAGCCCCTGACGGCGCGCCAGCAGCAAGGGCAGCAAAAAGACCGCCGCAATCCCGACCCGCAAACCGGCGGTGGGCAACGCGCCAAATTCAGCCGCACCCAGCCGGGTAAACAAAAATGAGGCACCCCAGATGGCACCGAGCAAAACAAATTCGATCAGCCAAGGCTTTTTGGCCAGCAGGGCGGTCAAAGCGCGCCCTCAAGCTGCAGCAGCGCCGTTTTGCGCGGTAGGCCGCCCGCGTAGCCGGTCAAGCTGCCGTCGGCACCCACCACCCGGTGGCAGGGCACGATGATGCTGATCGGGTTGCGCCCCACCGCCGCGCCCACCGCCCGCACAGCGGTGGGTTTGCCGATGCGCCGGGCCAGCTCGCCATAACTGCAGGTGGTACCGATCGGAATGTCGCGCAAGGCTTCCCACACGGTCTGCTGGAAAAGTGTGCCGGTGGTGGTGTTTAACGGCACATCGAAGCTGCGGCGTTGCCCGGCAAAGTACTCGGCCAGCTCTGCAGCGGCTTGCACCAGCACCGGGTAGTCTGGTGCGCTGGGGCAGTGTGACAGGTCAGGCAGATGCGCTTGGCCCTCAAACCACACGCCCACCAGTTGCTCATTTAGCGCGGCCAGGGTCATGCGGCCCAGCGGGCTGGCAAAGCTGGTTTGAACTGTATGTGCAGGAAGTTTCATAGTTTTTTGCCTTCTAGCCCTTATTCTATATGGGCTAATAGCTATATTAATGAGAGTATTCGGAGGCTTTGAACGCTGGCTTGGCAGACGGCGGTGCATCCGACAGACGCGCCCAGGCACGCATCACTGCATAACTGCGCCAGGGTTGCCAGGCGCTGGCCGCAGCCAACGCTGCTTTGGCGAGATGGGCTTCATGCTGAACTGCCAGTGCCTTGTGCAGCGCCACATCACCTGCCGGAAAGGCATCGGGCCAGCCCAGCGCGCGCATGGCAATGTACTGCACCGTCCAGTCGCCAAAGCCGGGCAGCGCCTGCAGATTGCTCAATGTTGGCGCCAGCGGCGCGCCCGGGTGCAGGGTCAGTTGGCCGTCCGCCACCGCTCGCGCCAGCGCAATGATGGCGTTCTGGCGTTGTTTGACGATGCCCAGTTGCCCCAGGTCATCACCGGTGGCTTGCGCCAGCACCTGCGCGCCGGGAAAAAACCGGGTCAGCCCGGAAATCGGGGTGGTGATGGGTTCGCCAAAACGCGCCACCAGCCGGTTGCACAGCGTGCGCGCTGCAGCCACGCTGATCTGCTGGCCCAACACGGCGCGCACCGCCAGCTCGAACCCGTCCAGCGTGCCGGGCAGGCGCAAACCGTCGCCGTGCGGGAAATCGTCGTGTAACACAGCGTTGATGGCCTGCGGGTCAGCGTCCAGGTCCAGCAGGTGACGCACCGCAGCCATCACCTGCGGCAGCGCAGTCATCAATGATTCACTCATCGTCAAGTTCACGCGGTGGTGGGCTTCGTCAAAACCGGCGCTGAGCCAGCCGCACAGCCGCTGCCCTGCTATATCTACAGACAAGGTTCTGGCCACGCCTGACTGCCCGGGTGCCAGCGTGACCACCTCGGTGCCTGCCAGCTGGCGGGTCTGGAAAAAACTCAGCATCGCTGCCACGTCATACGGCGGGCGGTAAGCCAGTTGCACGCTGATTCCCCCCGGCGCGCCTTGGCTGGCAACGGCTCTGTCCCGGCGAAACTGCGTGGGCTGAAGGCCATAGTGGCCGACAAAGACCGTGTTGAAGCGCCGCACGCTGGCAAAACCGCTCACATTCGCCACTTGGGCGACAGGCAGCGGCGTGTCGGTGAGCAACTGTTTGGCGCATAGCAGGCGGCGGGTTTGCAGGTAACGCAGCGGCGACACGCCAAAATGCGCCTCAAAAATGCGCCGCAAGTGCCGGTCGCTGATGCCCAGGCGCTGTGCCAAAGCGGCTACGCCGGGCGCGCTGTCGCCCCAACTGAGCGGGTTGTCCAGCAGTCGGGCCGCCTGATGCGCCAGGATGCTCGACGCGTCCTGCATCGACCAGGCGGGGTGGCTGCCGACCAGGCCGTTGCGGGGTGCCAGCTCCGGGCGGCAGCGCAGGCAGGGGCGAAAACCCGCCAGCTCGGCTTGGGCGGCGTGCGGGAAAAAGCGGCAGTTCTCGCGTTTGGGCGTGCGCACCCGGCAAACCGGGCGGCAATAGATGCCGGTGGAGGTCACGCCGGTGAAAAATCGGCCATCAAAACGGGCGTCCCGCGCTTTCAACGCCAGGTAGCAGGCATCGTCAAAAGGCTGGGCAGGCGCGGCGGTCATGCAGCGGATGATACGGGTGCCAGCGCCGTCGCAGGGCCCAAAAGCAGCCGTTTCCGGACATGTGGCTGCGCCCGGAGCCGACCCTACAATTCACGTCGAAAAACCGTCCGTTCACCGGTTTGACCATTCACAAGGGATTTCTCATGCACTTGCCAGCCTCTATTTTCAAAGCCTACGACATTCGCGGCGTGGTGCCGAGCACGGTCAATGTGGAGATGGCCCAAGCACTGGGCCGCGCTTTTGGCACGGTGGCGCTGCGCGAAGGGCAAAAAGTGGTGGCGGTGGGGCGTGATGGGCGCTTGAGCGGCCCGGCGCTGAGCGCGGCGCTGGTCAGCGGTCTGGTGTCGGTGGGGATTGAGGTGCTTGACATCGGCAAAGCCACCACGCCCATGCTGTACTTTGCCGCCAACACCCTGTGTGCCAGTGGTATCCAGGTCACCGGCAGCCACAACCCCAAGGATTACAACGGCTTCAAGATGGTGATGGCTGGCCGGGCTATCTACGGCGACGAGATCCAGACCCTGCGCCAGATCATGACCGACGAATCCTGGGCGCTGCAAGAGGGGGGGGCCGTGCGCAGTGTGGACGTGCTGGCTGCTTACGAGGCGCGCATTGTGAGCGGCATCAAGCTGGCGCGCCCGATGAAAATTGTGGTGGACTGTGGCAATGGCATTGCCGGTGCCTCAGCCCCTGACATTCTGCGTGCCATTGGCTGCGAGGTGACCGAACTCTTCAGCGAGGTCGATGGCAACTTTCCCAATCACCACCCGGACCCGAGCAAACCCGAAAACCTGCGCGACGTGGTGGTGGCCCTCAAAGCGGGTGACGCCGAGATCGGCCTGGCCTTTGATGGCGATGGCGACCGTCTGGGCATCGTAACCAAGGAAGGCAACACCATTTACCCGGACCGCCAGATGATGCTGTTTGCCCGCGACGTGCTCAAGCGCGCCCCTGGCGGCACCATCGTGTTTGACGTGAAATGTTCGCAGCGCCTGGCACCTGCCATTGTGGCAGCGGGTGGGGTACCGATGATGTTCAAGACCGGGCACTCGCTGATCAAGGCCAAGATGAAAGAAATCGGCTCGCCGCTGGGTGGCGAGATGAGCGGCCACATCTTCTTCAAGGAGCGCTGGTACGGTTTTGACGACGGCACCTACGCCGGTTGCCGCCTGCTGGAAATTTTGAGCCAGTCACCTGATGCCAATGCGGTGCTCAACGCGCTGCCGACCAGTTTCTCCACCCCTGAGCTGAACGTGAAGTGCGCCGAGGGCGAGCCGCACGCTCTGGTCGATCAACTGGTGGCCAAGGTTAACTTCCCCGCACCCGCTGTCGTTACCACCATTGACGGCCTGCGCGTCGATTGGCCGGACGGTTTTGGTCTGATCCGCGCCAGCAACACCACGCCGGTGCTGGTGCTGCGTTTTGAAGGCCACACGCCCGAGGCGCTGGCGCGCATCCAGGCCGACATGCTGGCGCTGTTGCACACGCTCAAGCCCGATGCCACCTTTGACGAAGCGGCGCATTGAGGTCACTTTGACAGGGCAACCGTTGATTGGCTGGACGCTGGTTTGCGCATCCTGATCGTCAAACTCTCCTCGCTGGGCGATGTGGTGCACGCCATGGCGGCTGTGCAGGACATCCGCCAGGCGCGCCCCGACGCGCAGATCGACTGGGTGGTGGAGCGCGCTTTTGCCCCGCTGGTGCTGCGTTGCAAGGGCGTGCACCGGGTGATTCCGTGCGAACTGCGGCGCTGGCGCAAAGCCATGTTCAGCCCCGAGACACGCCAGGCCTGGCAACTGTTCAAGACTGATTTGCAGCAGGATGACTACGACGCGGTGATTGATCTACAGGGTCTGGCCAAGTCTGCACTGGTGTCGCGGCTGGCGCGTTTGACCCAAAGGGGCAAGCGCTACGGCTTGGCCAACCAGACCGAGGGCTCCAGCTTTGAAGCGCCTGCGCGCTGGGTGGCAGATGTGGCCATCACCCTGCCCGCACGCAGCCACGCCGTGACCCGCTCGCGCCAGCTGTGTGCGCAGGCGCTGGGCTACACGCTGCCGTTTTATATGTCTTTTGGGCTTCTGGCCGTTATGGATAAAGGGCTACCAGCTACAAAAAAATTAGCTTTCAGGACGGGTTTGCAAGGCATCGTGGCGCTGGTGCATGGCACCTCACGCGCTGACAAGGAGTGGCCGCTGGCCCATTGGCGCGAGCTGGGTGCGCGTCTGAACGCCGCCGGTTATATGGTCGCCCTGCCGCACGGCAGCGCGGCAGAAGAAGCCATGTGCAATGCCATTGCGCAAGATTTGCCGCACGCTCAGGTCTGGCCCCGGCTGGCGCTGGATGCGTTGACCGACACGCTTGCCAATTGCGACGGCGTCATCGGGGTCGATAGCGGCCTGAGCCACATCGCCGTGGCGCTGGATCTGGCGCATGTGCAGATTTACAACTTTGACACCGCCTGGCGCACCGGCCCGTTGGCCGAGCAGCAGGCCAGTGCAGGGGGCCCGCCGCCGCGCCAGGTGAGCCTGTTTGCCGAGCCCACGCCGTCGGTGGACAGCGTCTGGCAGGCCTGGGAAGCGGTGGCTACCGCCGCCGCGCAGGCCAGAATTTCAACCCCCACTTTCCGGGCCTCGGGCCTGGCCAGTCTGTGATACGTACTCTCTATTCGATAGCGATGTGGCTGGCCCAGCCGCTGCTCAAAATCAAACTCAAACGGCGTGGCCAGCAGGAACCCGGTTACCTGCTCGCCATTGACGAGCGCTTTGGCCGCTACAGCGCCCCGGTGCCGCCGCATGACGGCCCCACGGTGTGGGTGCACGCCGTGTCGCTGGGCGAAACGCGAGCGGCGGCGGTGTTGGTGGCCGCACTGCGCGATTTGATGCCCGACATGCGCCTGCTGCTCACCCACGGCACGGCCACCGGCCGCGCTGAGGGGGCCAAACTGCTTGAGCCGGGCGACCTACAAGCCTGGCAGCCGTGGGACACGCCGGGTGCCACGCAGCGATTTCTCAAACATTTCAGGCCGCAGATTGGCGTGCTCATGGAGACTGAAATCTGGCCGAACCTGGTGCATAGCTGCCATGTGCGGCAGATGCCGCTGGTGCTGGCCAGCGCCCGGCTGAGCGAAAAGTCCTTGCGGCAGGCACAAAAATGGTCCTGGCTGGCGCGCCCGGCCTTCACCGAACTCAACGCCGTCTGGCCACAAACGCCGACAGACGCTCAGCGCTTCCACCAGCTTGGTGCGCCGGTGCGCGCGGTGTTTGGCAACCTCAAGTTTGACGCCACGCCAGATGCCCGGCAGATTGCACTGGGGCGCAAGGCGCGTGCACGCATCGGCAAACCGGTGGTGATGTTCGCCAGCTCACGCGAGGGCGAGGAGCTGGCGCTGCTGCAAATCCTTAAGGATTTTAGGCCTCTAGCCCTTATGGATAAAGGGCAGGTAGCTACTGATTTCGTAGTCAATCAGGTGCAGTGGTTGATCGTCCCCCGGCACCCGCAGCGGTTTGATGCAGTCGCCGAGTTGGTCACCGACCAGGGTTTTGCCGTGTCACGCCGCAGCAGCTGGGGCGTGCAGGGGCCGGAATTGCCCGAGGCTGCGGCAGGCCAGCCGCCCACGGTCTGGCTGGGCGACTCGCTGGGTGAGATGGCGCTGTATTTCGGCCTGGCCGATGTGGCTTTGTTGGGTGGCAGTTTTGAGCCTCTGGGTGGGCAAAACCTGATCGAAGCCGCGGCCTGTGGCTGCCCGGTGCTGATGGGGCTGCACACCTTCAACTTTGCCAAAGCCGCCGAGCAGGCGCTGGCGGCAGGCGCTGCGCTGCGGGTGGCTGACCTGGCCGAGGCGGTCACCGTGGCCGGTGAACTGGTGGCTGATGCTGATCGGCTGGCCAGCGCCCGCCAGTCCTGCAGTGACTTTTCACAGGCGCACCGTGGCGCCGCGCACGGCCTGGCGCGTGCCATCGTGCATGTGATGAATGCCTCGGTGGCGGGCTTGGTGGAAACCGGTTGAGGTTGACGTCAACGGCTGTCATCCCGGACGCGATCCGGGATCCATGGCAAGCCATGACAAATGACCTACTGCAATGTAGGTGGCTTTGCAGCCCTGCGCGCTTACCTGGCCAGCAAGGCGTTGACCGCGTTCAGGTCGTCTTCTTTCAAAGAGCCATTGGCCTGGCGCAGTTTCAAGCCGCCCAGCAGCACGTCATAACGCGCCTTGGCCAGTTTGGCCTTGGTGTCAAACAGGGTGGTTTGCGCGTTCAGCACGTCAATGTTGATGCGCACGCCCACCTGGTAACCTAACTTTGTAGCATCCAGGGCGCTCTGGCTGGAGGCCTCCGCTGCTTCCAGCGCTTTCACCTGGCCCAGGCCAGACTGCACGCCAAAGAAGGCGCTGCGCGTGCCTTGTGCCACGTTGCGCGTGGCGGCGTCCAGGTCAGAGCGTGATTTTTCTTCCAGTGCCACGGTTTCCTTGACGCGGTTCTGAATCGCGTAGCCAGCAAACAGTGGCAGGTTGAAGGCCAGGCCCACTGTGGCGGCGTTGGTGCGGTAGTCACCTGCGTAACTGGCAGAGCCGTCGTTTTTTGTGATGTTGTAGCTGCCCGTCAAGTCCAAGGTGGGCTTGTGGCCAGCCTGGGCTTTCTGGGTTTCCAGCTGCGCCACTTCCAGCGCCAGGCGCGCCTGTTGCACCGCCGGAGAAAGTTCTTGTGACTGGGCCACCCAGGGCGCGACCTCATCAGGGGTGATGGCAGGCAGGACGACCGGCACCGCCAGAGGTTTGGGTGCTGCGACGGCGCGCCCGGTGACTTGGTCAAGCGCCAGCTTTTTGATACGCAGGTCGTTTTCAGCCGCTATTTCCTGAGCCAACACCAAGTCTGACTTGGCCTGGGCCTCACGCGTGTCGGTGATGGTGGCGGTGCCAACTTCAAAGTTGCGCTTGGCTGAGGCCAGTTGCTCTGACACGGCCGTTTTTTGTGCCTTGACAAAGTCCAGGTTGTCCTGCGCGGCCAGCACGTCAAAGTAGGCTTGGCTGACGCGCACGATCAGGTCCTGGTCCGCGGCCAGCAACTGCGCCTGGGCCAGCGCGGCCTGTTTTTTGCCTTGTTCGGCGGTGGCCACATTGGCCGGACGGTACAGCGGCTGCGAGGCGCTCACGGTGGCGCTTTGACTGCCAAAACCGCCACGGTCAAATTGGGTGGTGTTGCTGCTCACGTCAGTGCGGCTGGCACCCAGCCCCAGGCCGATGGTCGGCAGCAGGCCCGCCCGGGCTTGCTCACCTTTGGCCAGATTGGCCTCATACAGTGACTTGGCCGACTGGTATGGCGCATCAAATGCCTTGGCTGACTGGTACAAATCCACCAAACTTTGCGCCTGTGCAGGGAGCGCCAGCGTGGCTGTGATGGCGAGCGTGAGAGGAAGCAGACGCAAAATGTTCATGGTAATCCAGTGTTTTGGGCAGAAGTCAGTAACGTGGCACCGTCGGGTCTACCTCGGCAGACCAGGCGTTGATGCCGCCGGCGATGTTGGCGACATGCTCGAAGCCACGCGCTTTCAGGAACGAAGCCACCTGCATGCTGCGCGCGCCGTGGTGGCAAAGGCAGGCAATGGGTTGGCTCGGTTTCAGTTCGTTGAGGCGTGGCGGAATCACACCCATGGGAATGGTGATGAGCTCGAAACCGTCGGCCTTGATGCTGGCCATGCGCAACTCGTAGGGCTCGCGCACATCCAGCACGGCCGGGCTGCCAAATTCCTTGACTGATTCCAGCCAAGCCGGGAGTTGTGAGGGGCGAATCTGGGTGATCATTGTCAGAATTTGAAGCTGGGGGGTTGCGGGAAGTTCACCAAACGCGGGGCGTTGTCGTCCCACTTTTCGTCGGTCTTGAAATTGGTCTCGCTGGTGCGGGTGACCACCAGGGCATGCATGATGGGCTCGTCACCGACGATCGCCACCAGGCGCCCCCCCACCTTGAGCTGGCCCAGCAGCGCCTGCGGCACTTCAGCCACCGAGCCACCGAGAAAGATCACGTCAAAAGGCCCCTCGGCAGCGGCGCCTTGTGCGCCGTCAGCGCAGCGCACCTCGGCATTGTGGATATTGGCGCGCTGCAGGTTGGCGCGGGCCAGGTCGGCGAGTTCAGGGTTGATTTCCAGCGAGATCACGCGCTGCGCCTGGCTGGCCAAAACGGCGGTGGTGAAGCCACTGCCCGTGCCGATTTCGAGCACCTTGTCGGTGGGCTGCACAGCAGCGTCTTGCAGCAAGCGCGCCTGGATGCGTGGCTCCAGCATCACCTGCTGGGCGGGCAGCGGCACCGCCATGTCGGCAAACGCCATCGCCTTGTAGGCCGTGGGCACAAAGTCCTCGCGCTTGATGGCCGACATCAGGTGCAAAACGGTCGCGTCAGCCACATCCCACGGGCGGATCTGTTGCTCGATCATGTTGAAACGGGCTTGCTCAATATTGGGCAGATTCATCTGGTTACTCCGGGGGGTATGGTAGGTGAGTTGAACGATTTTAACTGGCGCCAGCGCAAAGACCCGGTGCCAACCCATGGCTTTACCGGGATTTACCTGGTCTTAACCCATGCTCGTCGCCACTGGCTGCAACGGTTTGGGGCCAAACACGCGCCTGAGCCACTGCGCCAGGTCATCCATGTAGCAGTACACCACGGGCACCACCACCAGAGTGAGCAGTGACGAGGTGATGACGCCGCCAATCACCGCCTGGCCCATGGGCGCGCGCATTTCCGAGCCCTCGGTCATGGCAAAGGCCAGTGGCACCATGCCGAAAATCATCGCCAGGGTGGTCATCAGAATCGGGCGCAACCGCACCCGGGCGGCCATCAGCAGGGCTTCATGGCGCGGCAGACCAGGCTGGGGGTTACCGTTGTCATCCAGCGTGGATTCACGCGCACGGATGGCAAAGTCCACCAGCAGAATCGCATTTTTGGTGACCAGCCCCATCAGCATCACCACCCCGATCACCGAAAACATCGACAGCGTCGAGTTGAACAGCATCAGCGCCAGCACCACGCCAATGAGTGTCAGCGGCAGCGCTGTCATCAGTGCCAGTGGCTGGAAGAAGCTCTTGAACTGGCTGGCCAGAATCATGTAGATGAACACAATCGCCAGCACCAGGGCCGAGACCGCATAACCAAAGGCTTCGCCCATGTCTTTGGTGGAGCCGCTGAACTTGTAGCTGTAGCCCGGCGGCATGGCAATGCTGTCCATGGCGACCTTGATGTCGGCCGAGATCTGGCCCGCCGCGCGGCCTGACACGTTGCCGGAAATGGCGACTTCGCGGGTCAGATCGCGCCGGTTGATCTGGTTCGAGCCGGTTGAGGCCACCACGCTGGCCACTTGGCTCAGGCGTACCACGCGCGAGCTGCCGTCGGCATTTGTTCCCAGCGTGAAGGGCAGGTTGTCCAGGTCTGACGGCTGGTTGCGCGCTTGGGGTGCCAGGCGCACGTTCACGTCATAGGTCTGGTCGTCCGGCGCGCGCCAGTTGCCCACAGTTTGCCCGGCCACCAGGGTGCGCAGGGCGTTGCCGATCTGCGCCACGCTCAGGCCCAGGTCAGACGCAGCTTCCCGGTGCACCTGCACGTCCAGGGTGGGTTTGTCGGGTTTGAGCGACGAGTCCAGGTCCACCAGGCCGGGCACATTGCGGATCTTGTCCAGCGCCATGTCGGTCAGGCGCGCCAGCTCGGCAATGTCGGCCCCCTGGATCGAGAAGGCAATCTGCTTCTGGCCACCAATGGGGTCCAGCAGGCCCACATGGGTGACGATGATGCCCGGCACCTGGCGTAGGCGTTGGCGCAGGATCACCGACATCTCTTCCAGGCTGCGGCTGCGTTGTTTGCGGTCCACCAGGCGGATGTAGACGCTGGCGTAGATTTTCCCCATGGCGTTGCCGGTGTTGATGGTCGTCAGCGTGTAATTCACTTCGGGGAACGAGCGGATGATGCCTTCCACCTGGCGCGCACGCTCTTCGGTCACCTCCAGGGAAGATCCCACCGGTGTGTTGAAGGTGACGCTGGTCTCAGAAAAGTCGGACTTGGGCACAAACTCGGTGCCCAGCAGCGGCACCATGAAGAGGCTGGTGACAAACACCACCACGGCCAGCCCGATGGTGCCGAGCTTGTGGGCCAGTGCCCGGCGCAGAATGGCCTGATAAAAGTCCACCAGCGCATCGGTGGCATGGTCAAACAAGGCCGTCACGCGGCCAATGGTGCGGTCGTAAAAGGAGCGCGGCGCATGGCGCTTGCCATGCGCTTCAATGCTCGGGTCGTGCCAGATGCTCGACAGCATGGGGTCGAGCGTGAAGCTGACGAACATCGAAATCAGCACTGCGGCCACGATGGTCAGGCCAAACTCGTGGAAAAACTTGCCGATGATGCCGCCCATGAAGCCAATCGGCAGAAACACTGCCACGATCGACAGCGTGGTGGCAAACACCGCCAGACCGATCTCGCTGGTACCGTCCATGGCCGCCTGAAACGCGCCTTTGCCCATCTGCACATGGCGCACGATGTTCTCGCGCACCACAATGGCGTCGTCAATCAGCAGGCCCACACACAGGCTCAGCGCCATCATGGTGATCATGTTGATGGTGAAGCCCAGCAGGTTCATGAAGAAGAAGGTGCCAATCAGCGCAATCGGCAGCGTCAGCCCGGTGATGATGGTGGAGCGCCAGGAGTTCAGGAACAAAAACACAATCAGCACGGTCAGGCCCGCACCCTCAATCAGCGTTTGCTGCACATTCGCCACCGACACGCGGATTTGCCGCGAGTTGTCGGTGATCTGGGTCAGCTTCACGCCCGGTGGCAGTTGCGACTGCATGGTTTGCAGGGTTTTCTTGAGCCCATCCACCACCGCAATGGTGTTTTCGTCCTGCGATTTTTGAATGTTCAGCAGCAGCGTGCGTTGGCCGTTGTACAACGCCAGGCTCTCGATCTCCTGGGCACCGTCGGTCACTTGGGCCACTTGTTCCACCCGCACCGGCGCGCCGTTTTTGCGGGTGATGATGATGCGCCCGAAGTCTTCCGGGCGCTGCACCCGGGCTGCAATCTGGATCACGCGGTCTTGGTCTGCTGAGCGGATGGTGCCTGCGGGATAGTCCTGGTTTTCGCTGCGCACCGCGTTCACCACCTGGTCGGGGGTGATGCCAAAGGCTTCTAGCGCGACCGGATTCAGGTAGATGTTGATCTCGCGCTTGCTGCCGCCCACCAGCGTGACCGAGCCAACGCCGCGCACGTTTTCCAGCCGCTTCTTGAACACTTGCTCGGCCCAGTTGGTGAGTTCCACCGGGTTCATGGCCTGGCCAGGCACGCTGTCGTCAGGCAGCACCGCCACCGACCAGATCGCCCGGCTGCTGGGGTCAAAGCGCAGCACGCGCGGCTCTTTGACCTCGGTGCGCAGCAGCGGCCGGATCGAGGCCACTTTTTCACGCACGTCGTCGGCAGCCTTGCGGCCATCCATGTGCAGGCCGAATTCGATGATCACCACCGATGTGCCCTCGTAAGAGCGTGAGGTCAGGGCGTTGATGCCAGCGATGGCGTTGACACCTTCCTCGATTTTTTTGGTGACTTCGCTCTCCACAATCTCGGGCGAGGCGCCGGGGTAGTCGGTACTGATCACCACCACTGGAAAGTCGATGTTGGGGAACTGGTCGACCTGCAACCGCTGGATGGAGAACAAGCCCAGTACCACCAGGGCCAGCATCATCATGGTGGCAAAGACCGGGTTGGTCAGGCTGATACGGGTGAACCACATTCAACGTGCCCCTTGTGCCGGGGCGGGAACTTTCACCTGCGTACCTTCGCGCAGCACCCCTACCGTGCCGGACAGCACAGTGGCCCCCTCAGGCACCCCGCTGATACCCACCAGCGCCTGGCCGTTCACCTCGCTGCGGGCACCCAGCCACACGGTGGTATGTTCGACCTTGCCACTTTGCACCACCTGCACATAGGGTTTGGGCTTGTCGGTGCGCACCGCGCTCAGGGGAATCGCGAGCGTAGTCAGTGTGCCGGTGGCCAGTAGCCCCTGCGCAAACAGCCCATGGCGCAACGCGCTGCCGGGCGCCACGGCCAGGTAAACCACCACCGCGCGGCTGCCCACCGAGGCGCTGGGGTTGATGCGCGCCACGCTGGCCGCCACCGGCTCGGGCAAACCATCTACCCGCAGTTGCGCGCTTTGCCCCACTTTCACCTGCTGGGCATCACCCACACTGAGCTCGGCCTGCATCTCCAGGCGGCTCAGGTCGACCACTTCCAGCACCTTGGCGTCAATGCCCAGTCGTTCACCGGGCTGGGCCAGCCGTTGCGACACCCAGCCGTCAATGGGCGAGCGCAGCACCGTGTCGCTGACGCTCTTGGCTGACACATCGGCAGCGGATTGCGCGGCTGCAAAGGTGGCTTGCGCGGCGGCCAGGTTGGCTTGCGACACGCTCAGCGCGGTGCTGGAGATGAAGCCCTGGGCCACCAGCGCCTGGTTGTTCTCATGGGTGCGCTGGGCGATGTCGACCTGCGCTTTGGCGGCCTGGGCCTGCTGGCGCGTCTGGCGCAGCCGCGCATCAGGCTCGGTGGGGTCAATCTGGCCCAGCACCTGGCCCGCCTTGACACGGTCCCCCTCACGCACCTTCAGGCCCTGCAACTCGCCAGCTACCCGCGCCTTGATCATGGCGGTGTTGACTGCCGACACCGTGCCCGAAATAGCCACATTCAGGGGCAGCGCGCGCTGGGTGGCAGTCAGCAGGTCAGTGCTGACCAGATCGACCGTGACCTGTGTCTGCTGTGCCAGTTGCTGCGCTTCCAGAGCGGCCTGCTTGTTCTTGCGCGCCGACAGGGTGCGCACGGTGCCGCCCGCCAGGATGGCGATCACCAGGCCCAGGGCCGTCCATTTGATCCAGGGTTTCATGCAGTAGGTTGCTCCGAATTTGAAAGGGTTGCCAGCGCCGGGCCGTCTGTGCCGGTGCTGAAGCCGCGCAACAACATGTCGAGTTGGGCCGCCAGGTATTTGTCAGGCTCGATGCGCGCCTGCGGGGCGCAGCAGGCATCCAGCGAATGCGTCCACATGGCCAGAAACAGCAGCGGCGCCAGCACCATGTAAACACCATACTTCAGGTCCATGGGCCGGAATTCGCCACGCGTGATGCCGCGCTGCAAAATGCGGGCGATCAGCGCGCTGCCGGGTGCAATCACCTCATGTTGGTAAAACGCACCCAGCTCGGGAAAGTTGCGCGCCTCGCCCATCATCAGTTTGGGGATGCCAGAGGCTTTGGTGGCGCCTATGTGCTCCCACCAGCTGTTCAGGCAATCATGCAGCATGTCGTGCGAACTGCCTTCAAACCGCTCGATTTCTTCGCTCCAGACCGCAAAGTGCCCGGAAATGTGCTCGCGTACCACGGCCTTGAACAGCTCTTCCTTGCTGGAAAAGTACAGGAACAAGGTGCCTTTGGACACGCCAGCCTGGCTGGCCACCTCTTCCACACGGGTGGCCGCATAGCCTTTTTCCACAAACAGGTCCAGCGCGGCGGCCAATAGCTCGCCGGGTCGCGCATCTTTGCGGCGAACGCGTCGGGCGTGGGCATCTGTCAGGGTGAGATCTGCGGCAAGAGACAAGGGCATGAATTAATGACTAATCGGTTATTAATGTAACTTTCAGTTGACAGGGTGTCAATTTGCGGGGCTTTGCCCTGGTGCATTCAAGCTGTAGCGAGTGCCAGTTCCAGCACCACCGGCGCGTGGTCGCTGGGGCGTTCGTTCTTGCGCGGCGTTTTGTCGATGTGGCAGGCGCTGACCAGGGGTTTGAGGGTCTTGCTGACCAGAATGTGGTCAATGCGCATGCCGCGGTTGCGCCGGAATGCCATGTCGCGGTAGTCCCACCAAGAATAACTTTTGGGCGGCTGGGCAAACAGCCGGTGTGCGTCCGTCAGGCCCAGGGCGATGAGTGACTGCAGGTGGTATCGCTCCTCGTCGGTGCAGTGGATCTGGTCGCGCATGCCCTCGGGGTCCCACACGTCGGCGTCGTCAAAGGTGATGTTGTAGTCACCCATCAGCACCAGATTCGGGTAAGTCTGCAGTTCGGTGCGCAGCCAGGCGCGCAAGCCACTCAGCCACGCCATCTTGTACTCAAACTTGTCGCTGCCGGGCTCCTGGCCGTTGGGAAAATAGGCCCCAATCACCCGCAAGCCCTTATTTATATTGGGTAAGACGCTATCTTTTGAGGAATCATTTGCGGCGTTACCCAGCAGGGGAAACGTGGCGCTGATGACCCGCGCCATGTCGTCGTCAAAGCCGGGGATGTTTTTCACCACCGCAACAGCTGGAGTGCGCGAGGTCAGCGCTACGCCGTTGTAGGTTTTCTGGCCGAAGCACTGGCTGCTGTAACCGGCCTGGGCAAAAGCGGTGTGTGGAAACTTGTCGTCGGTGAGTTTGAGCTCTTGCAGCGCCAGCACGTCCACCGGGTTGGCGGCGAGCCAATCCAGCACTTGGGGTAGGCGCACGGTCAGCGAGTTGATGTTCCAGGTGGCAAGTTTCATAGGAAAAATTGGGCTCTAGCCCTTGTACGTGTTGGGTGAGTAGCTATCTATTTCAAGTCAATCAGACGCTGACTGTGCGGCGGTAGGTGACAAAGTCAAACCGCAGTCCCTGGCTGGAAACCTGCGGTTCGCGGGCCACTTCCACCCACGCCGCATCCAATTCTGGCGCAAAAGCGTCGCCTTCAAAGGCAGCGTTTATCTCGGTCACCACGGCTTCGGTGGCGTGTGCGAGGGCCTGGGCATAGATTTCGGCACCGCCAATGACCCATGCCGTGGCCTCTGGCGGGCACACATCACAGGCCTGCTGCACCGAGTGCGCCACCTGCGCGCCCGGTGTCTGCCAGTTCGGCTGGCGTGTCACCACCACATTGAGCCGACCAGGCAGCGGGCGAAATTTGGGCGGCAGAGAGTTCCAGGTTTTGCGGCCCATGATCACCGGGCAACCCAATGTGGTGCGCTTGAAGTGCGCCAGGTCTTCCGGCAGGTGCCAGGGCAGGGCGCCGTCGCGGCCAATCACGCCGTTGCTGGCGCGGGCAAAAATGAGTTTGAGTGGCATCAGATGGGTCCTCAGGTGGCTATTTTGCGGGCAGGCAACAGCACGGCGGCGATGGCGCCCATCACACACAGCATGGCGGCAAAGTCTTGCCAGGTGGGGCGCTCGCCCACGATCACCGTGGCAGCCAGGGTGCCCACCAGCGGCACCGCCATGATGCTCATGGCGCTGGTGGCAGGCGGCAGGTGTCTGGCCAGGCTGGACCAGATGGTTTGCGCAAAGCCATAATTCACCAGCATGCCATAGGCCAGGCTGCCCCACATCAGGCCTGAGAACTGCCAGACGGGCGGGGGCTCGTTGAGCCAGGCAATCAGCCACAGGCAGGCGGCTGACAGAATCATCATCCAGACGGTAAGCGCTTCGATCGACAGGGTGAGCTTGGCGCGGCGCATCATCAGCGTGCCGGTGGCCCACAGCAGCGCGGCCAGTTCCATCCAGACAATGCCCAACGGCCGCCCTGTCAGTGCCGTCAGCTCATTAAAAGTGAGCAAACCAATGGCCAGCGCCATCGCCACTACAGCAAAACCAACGCGCCGGGTCAGGCGCTCGCCCAGCACCAGCACCGTCAGCAGCACCGTCCAGATCGGCATGGTGAAGCCCAGAATGGCGGCGCGACCGCTGGCAAGCTCCTTCACGCCCAGGATCGACATGGTGTGCCAGCCCAGCATGTTGGGCAGTCCCAGGGCAAACACGGCGCGCCATTCAACCCCTTGCGGCAGCATGCGCAGGCCCCGGGCGCTGTAGTAGCCGTACAGCCAGAGGGCGCCGCCAGTCATGGTCAGCGCACGAAAGTACAGCGGCGAGAGCTCGCGCAGGCTGTACTTCATCATCGGCCAGTTGATGCCCCACATCAGCGTGAGTGCCACCAGGCTCCAGAGTTGGCGGCGTGTGATGGGGGTGTGCATGGGTTGAATTGTCGCTGCGGGTTCAGGTCAGACGGTTCAGCCGCTCAGTCACCAGCAACAGGCCCAGCAGTACCAGAATCAGCGCTGGCATCACCATGGGCAACCCGGCATAAGCCGCCAGCAGGCCGCAGGCAGCGGGCACGCCGGCGCTACCCAGGTAAGACAAGCCGACCTGACGGCCAATCACTTTGGCGGTGAGATTGGCCGTGAAGCGCCGGGCTGTCTCGTGCATCATCGACGGGTAAATGGGCGCGCAACCCAGCCCCATCACCACCAGACCCAGCAGCGACAGCGGCGCGGGCAGGGCCGGAATGGCAAACACCACAGCACCCGCCACCGCGATCAGGATGCCCAACCGGATCAGCCGCCGGTTGCCCAGTCGATTCGCCACCAGCCCCACGCCAAAGCGCCCGGCGGTGATGGCGCCAAAGAACAACGCCACCCACGTACCGGCAGTGGCGGGGCTGGTGCCACGGCTGTTGACCAGAATACTGGCCGCCCACAACCCGGTGCCAGCTTCAGCCGCCACATAGAGCAAAAAGCCTAGCGGCGCCAGCCAGGTGGCGGTGATGGAGACTGGTTTCAGCCGCGCCTGCTGCGCCGCGCTGTGCACCTCAGCGGGTGGTTTGGCGTTTTCACGCTGCCATAAAGAGAGTGACAAAAGCAGCACCACCGCCAAGGAGAGCTGCAAAAATGCAAGGGTCTGGTAGCCGCTTTGCCAGCCGTGTGCGGCCAGTGCGGCTACCATGATCAATGGGCCGAGTGTGGCGCCAATGCCCCAGCAGCCATGTAACCAGTTCATGTGGCGTGACGAATAGTGCGCCGCCACAAAGTGGTTCAGCCCGGCATCCACCGCGCCGGCGCCCAGCCCCAGCGGAACGCAAAGCAGCAGCAACCAGCCAAAAGACGGCGAATAAGCAAACCCCAACAGCGCCAGGCCGGTCAAAAAGCCACTGATCATCACCACCGGCCCGGTGCCCAGCCTGCTCAGCACCTGGCTGCTGACCACGGTGCTGAGGCCGGAACTGATGGTGAGCGTGATGGTCAACAAGCCGACGGCGGCCAGTGGCTGGTTCATATCCCGCTGCATGGCCGTCCAGGCCACACCCAACACCCCGTCAGGCAGGCCCAGGCTGATAAACGCCAGATAGATGATGGCCAGCAGGGCCAGGTGCACCAGTGGCACCTTGTTCTTGAAAGGCACGGTTTAGACGACCATTTGCAGTTGTGCCAAGCCTGCTTGGCCAGCTTTCTTGGCGACGGTGCACGCCGCTAGAAGGGTGTTTTGAAACTGGGACAGCAGGGGTTTGGGCCTTGATACGCCGACGGTGGGAATGACGGGGGTCATGAGACTTTTATATGTATTTTGATAGCTTATAACGCTTATTGGACGAGGGCTAGAGGGTTATTTGACTACTAAACGTTGCACGTCAAGAATCAGGCCCTGGACCAATGTGCACATCTCAGCCACGGTGGATTCTTCTACATCCAGGTAGCCTTCGTACTCGGCCAAATTGCGTTTTTGATGCGCAGTGTCCAGTACACGCCAGCGGTTGGCGGGCCAGCCCAGCGTGTGCGTCAGACATTGAAAAACCGTATAGCGGTTTTCGCTGCGGTAGCCGTGCCAGCGCAATGCTGCCAGGGCTGCGGAGTGGGCGGCGTTGTAGGCGCTGGTAAAGCGACCTTCCAGCGACAGGTTGCTCAACTGGGCATCATTCAAGCGTGACCGCGCCATGGAAAGCATGCGGTTGACTTCCTGGGTATTGCGCGGCTCAGCTTTGAGCTGGCCGATGCGCACCAGATTGTCCAGTTCAGGTTGACTCATGCGCGTCCCCGATCAACGGCAAGGTAGGCTGCGACAACACCCGGTTGACAAACGAGTCCGGCTCGGCGCGGCGGCGTTCAAACTCTTGGGGTGAATAACAGCTTGGATTGATTTTTCTACCAAGCTGCGCCTCAGCGGGTTCCAGAGCGGTCAACACCTGGTTGAGCAGCAAGTCGTTGCCGACCAGCATCACGTCAATGTCGCTGCGGGCGGTATCAGTTTGTTTGGCCACCGAGCCATAAACCCAGGCTGATTGCAGATGGGGCAATAAGGGCAGCAAGGCATTGCGCAGCACCGGCACGGTACCCAACGTTTTCCGGGTCAAGGCCACCAACTCGGTATAAACCGGCGATTGCGAGTTGGCCTGAAAGCGGCGCAGGTTGCCCACCGCTTGCGCATCGACCAGTCCCGCCATGGTCAAGCGGTTGAGCTCCCGCTGCAACGAGGCGCTGCCTAAACCAGTCAGGCGGCGAAGCTCGTTGAGGTGATAGGCACGGTCAGGCTGGCCAAACAGCCAGACGTAGAGGCGAGATTGGCTGTCGGTGAAAAGTGCGGAACTGATTGCCATGCCAAATATTAGCACGAAGAGGCTAATTTTTGGCATAGTTCCGGTGGTGCCGCAATGAATGACGGCACGCTTTAGACGGCGACAGGGGCCTTAATGGCGGGGTGGCAGGTGTAGCCCTGCACCTCGAAGTCTTCAAATTGATAGTCAAAAATGCTAGCAGGCTGGCGTTTGATGACAAGGGCTGGGTAAGGAAAAGGCTCGCGGCTCAGCTGCAAGTCCACCTGTTCCTGGTGGTTGCTGTAGATGTGGCAATCACCGCCAGTCCAGATGAAATCGCCCACGTCCAGGTCACATTGCTGCGCCACCATGTGCGTCAGCAGCGCGTAGCTGGCAATGTTGAAGGGCACACCCAGAAAGATGTCGGCGCTGCGTTGGTACAGCTGGCAACTGAGTTTGCCTTTGCCGCCGGGTGTGGTGGGCGGCGCCACATAAAACTGGAACAACGCGTGGCACGGCATCAGCGCCATCTGATCGAGTTCGGCCACATTCCAGGCGCTGACGATGATGCGGCGACTATCCGGGTTGGATTTGAGCGCATCGATCACCTGCTGGATCTGGTCGATGTGGCCGCCGCCGGGTGTGGGCCAGCTGCGCCATTGGACGCCATAGACCGGGCCCAAATCGCCGTCCGGGCGCGCCCATTCGTCCCAGATGGTGCAGCCGCGCTCTTGCAGCCATTTGACGTTGCTGTCGCCCCGCAGAAACCACAACAGTTCCACGATGATGGCGCGCAGAAACACTTTTTTGGTGGTCACCAGCGGAAAACCTTCGCTCAAATCAAAACGCATCTGGTAGCCAAACACGCTTTTGGTGCCGGTGCCGGTGCGGTCAGGTTTGAATACGCCGTGCGTGTTGACGTGACGCAAGAAGGTTTCGTATTGGGAGCTTGGTTTGGTCACCAAGCGCTCTGCCATGATGACGGTCGACTCAGCCAATTCGACGGTGATGATTTCGTTGCTTCCATCAGCGCAGTCAGTCATGAATTTAGCCCCAAAAGGACAGGATTTTAGGGGGCCCAACAGGTCTGTCAGACTTTGGGTGCGACTCAGACTGCTGTGGGCTTGGTAGTTAAGACATCCACGCCACATCTGCACCCGGCAGGGCGACAGGGTCAGGGGCGTGCGGTTTTGGGGCCAAATCACGCGCGGGGCCAAGGGCTCAGTACGCCAGCGCCTGGGGACGCGCGCCTTTGGCCCCAAAGCCCGGTCCCCTGACCCAATCACCCTGCCTCACGCTGTTGGTGTTAGAAGGTTTGTATGAGAAAACAGGCTCTAGCCCATATGCAATAAGGCCGAGCAGCTATCAAAATGTGTTTAGTTGCAGTGTTGACGCCAGTTTGATGAATCACCCAGCCGGATCACCGGTCAGGTTGGCGGAGTCACTTTACGGCCAACAGTCCTCGGCTGTTCAGGATGTTCTTCCGCCGACCCAACACCGCCAAGGCGTGGTGATTGGGTCAGGTGACCGGGCTTTGGGGTGCAAGGCGCGCGTCCAATAGCTTTGGCGTACTGTTGAACCAGCCCCGCGCGTGATTGCATCCCAAAACCGCACGCACCTGACCCGGTCGCCGCGCCGTTCAAAGCGACAGCTTGGGCACACACAAGACAGAACTCCCAAGAAAACCATCAGCACAATCCACAAGGCGCACAAACAAACGAGCGGTCTGGGCGATCACACCACCTTCAATCGCACCCCAGACGCAGAGGTGACGACGCTCAGAAATTCAAACAATGATCACCCGCCCCGGGTTCATCAGGTTGTGCGGGTCCAGCGCGCGCTTGACGGCGCCCATCAGCTCCAGCGCCACGGCAGATTTGTAGTGCGCCAGGTGCTCCACCTTCAGGCTGCCCACACCATGTTCGGCAGAAATCGAGCCGCCAAACCGGACCACCGCGTCAAACACCAGGCGGTTGACGGCGGGTTCAAAGTCGCGCAAAAAGTCTGCCGGGTCGCTGCCCTCGGGCGCTTGCACGTTGTAGTGCAGGTTGCCGTCGCCCAAATGGCCAAAGTTGACCAGCCGCACGCCGGGGATAGCCTGCGCCAGAGCCGCATCGGTGGCCTGCACAAACGCCGGGATGGCTGAGACGGGCAGCGAGATGTCGTGTTTGATGTTCAGCCCTTCTTCCGACTGCGCCAGCGAAATGCTCTCGCGCACCTGCCACAGTGTTTTGGCCTGTGCCAGGCTCTCGGCGATCACCGCATTGGTCACGCAACCCTCTGCCATGGCGGCCTCCAGCAAGCCCTCCAACTGGGCGCGGGCGTGGGCTTCAGACTCATGGTCCGAATTTTCCAGCAGCACACAAAACGGCTGCTCAGCGAACAGCGGCACGCGCAGTTGCTTGAAATGTTTGTCCACCAGGCTCAGGGCAAACTGGCCCATCACCTCAAAACCGGTCAATCCAGCCCCTAGGTGGCGGTGTGCCAGCCCGAGCAAAGTAACAGCCGCCTGCATCGACGGCACAGCCGCCCAGGCAGTCAGCTGTGCGGCGGGCAGCGGGTACAGCTTCATGCTGGCGGCGGTGATGATGCCCAGCGTGCCTTCGGAACCAATGAACAGATGCCGCAGGTCGTAACCGGTGTTGTCCTTGCGCAGCCCGCTCAAACCGTGCCAGATCTCGCCCTGCGCGGTGACCACTTCCAGGCCCAGACACAGCTCACGCGCATTGCCAAAACGCAGCACCTGGGTGCCACCGGCGTTGCTGCCCAGGTTGCCGCCCAGCGTGCAGGAGCCCTCTGCGGCCAGACTCAAGGGGAACAAAAAACCCGCAGCCTGGGCCGCTTCCTGCACACTTTGCAGGATGCAGCCCGCCTCGGCGGTGATCGTCAAATTGGCGGCATCCACCGCGCGCACAGCGTTCAGACGTTGCAGGCTCAGCACAATTTGCTGGCCGGACGCATCGGGCGTGGCACCCACCACCAGCGAGGTGTTACCGCCTTGCGGCACCAGACTTAAGGCCCTGTCGGGGTGTTGGGTCTGGTATGCGGCGCAGGCTTTGACCACGCCAGCTACTTCTGCGGTGCTGCCGGGGCGCACCACCGCCAGGGCCCGGCCGTGTCCGCGTTTGCGCCAATCCTGTTCCCAGGCGCTTAAATCGCCATCGGTGAGCACATGGGCGTCACCAACCAGACGTTTCAGGTCATTGAGCAGGCTTTGCATCGGCTGCAGACGCCAGGGCGGCATTTTTCAAATCGCGAAAACGCCAGCGAATGTGCATGGCACTGGCCAGAAACAGCAGCAGGCACAGCGCGATCTCGACCATGGCCAGGTAGTTGCTCGGCGGTTTGTCGCTGTAGGCGCGCACCACACCCTCGGTGAAATACAGCCACACCAGCAGGGTGACCCAGCGGTGCGTGTACATGCGGTTTTTGAGCAACCCGATCAGGGGGAAACACAGCGGCAGTACTTTGAGCGCCAGCAGCGAGCCGCCCGGGCGCACGGGTGCCAGCACCAGTTCCCAGGCCAGGCCCAGAAGGATCAGGCCGAGCAAGCTGCCCACCGACAGGTAGCGGGTGAAGGCAACCGACGAGGACGGTTGGTTTTGAAGGGGAGGGTTGGGTGCGTTCATCGGGATGGCATCATAGCGGCCATGACCGATTTGCCACCCGACCGCCCTGACCAGCCCGCACTGCTGGAAGCCTTTTTGCAGCAACTGCGCCGTTTTCCCTGGAAAAACACCGCCCTGACCCTGCGTGAACGTTTTCGTGAAGACCGCCTGGGCCTCACCGCCAGCAGCCTGACCTTTACCACCACCATTGCGCTGGTGCCGTTGTTTACCGTGTTGCTGGCGGTGTTTACCGCGTTTCCAATGTTTGCCAAATTTCAGCAGGTGCTGCAGAACTGGCTGATCGAGAGCCTCATTCCCGACAGCATTGCGCGCCAGGTGCTGGGTTACCTGACACAGTTTGCCGGCAAAGCCAGCCGTCTGGGGGGTGTGGGTTTGGGGGCGCTGGTGTTGACCGCGCTGGCACTGATCTTGACGATTGACCGCACCTTGAACGGCATCTGGCGGGTGCGCAAACCGCGGCCCCTGGGGCAACGGGTGCTGGT
Source organism: Rhodoferax ferrireducens (assembly GCA_002083775.1). Lineage (GTDB taxonomy): Bacteria > Pseudomonadota > Gammaproteobacteria > Burkholderiales > Burkholderiaceae_C > Rhodoferax > Rhodoferax ferrireducens_A. Next base: position 56,063 of record MTEI01000002.1, read on the forward strand.
GTACTGGGCGCTGTTGACGCTGGGGCCGTTGTTGCTGGGCCTGAGCTTGAGCGCCACGTCTTATGCGTTGTCGGCTTCCAAAGGCCTGGTGGGGGTGCTGCCGGGCGGCCTGCAACTGCTGCTGGACATATTGCAATTTTTCTTGCTGGCCTGGGGCATGGCGGCGCTATACCACTATGTGCCCAACACCCACGTGCGCTGGGGTCACGCCTGGGCGGGGGGCTTTTTTGTCGCCGCCGGGTTCGGGCTGGCCAAAAGCCTGCTGGTGCTGTACCTGGGCAAGGTGCCGACCTACTCGGTGCTGTATGGCGCCTTTGCCACGGTGCCAATTCTGCTGATCTGGATTTATGTGGCCTGGGTGATTGTGCTGCTGGGGGCGGTGATAGCGGCCTATTTGCCCAGCCTGCTGACCGGCGTGCAGCGCCGTGCCCGCGCCCACGGCTGGCAGTTTTTGCTGGCGCTGGAAACGCTGCAGCATCTGGCGCGTGTGCACCCATCGCCCGAGCGCGGCCTGAGCCTGGAGCAGCTCAGCGCCGTGATGCGGGTGGACCAGCTGCAGCTTGAGCCGGTGGTGGAAACCCTGCTGGAGCTGGATTGGGTGGGTCAACTCGCCGAGGAGCGCCCGGACGCCAGCGCGCGCCTGGTATTGCTGGCCGACCCGGACGCCACTTTGTTGGCACCGTTGTTCAATGCCTTGCTGCTACAGCAAGAGGCGTCTACCCAGAATTTATGGCAAAACGGCCTCTGGCCCTCGTTGAATATGCGCAGTGCGCTATAAAAATTGAATTTCTTGACGTGCTGAGGCGTCAAACTGACTGCGTGCGCAAGCGTACAGACCCGACACCAGGCGCTGGTTAAGCTGGCTTTACGTTTACAGACAAGTCTTGTTTGTGACGCCAGTGCCATGGCTTTCTGCCGTGGTGATCACGTCAAGAAAAGGACACTTCATGAAAAAATCTCTCCGCATCTCCGCCAGCCTGCTGGCTGTGGTTGCCTCGTTCACCTTGGCAGCGGGCGCACAAGCCCAAACCAACACAACGCGCACTGGCCCGATGCTTGCCCCGGGTGCCAGTTATGCTGACTTCACCGTTGGCCGCTCTGACTTCTCGGTGGGCAACGGCTACGATTTCCCTGACCGTGACGATGGCGACACCGCCTACAGCGCCCACATTGGCAGCTATTTCAATGAAAACTTCGGCTTGGAACTTGGCTACACCGACTTCGGCACCATTAACCGTGCCGGTGGCGAAACCAGTGCCCGTGGTATCAACCTGAGCTTGGTCGGCAAATACCCGGTCACCCCTGAGTTCAATGTGCTCGGCAAGATTGGTACCACTTACAGCGACACTGATGTGTCCAGTCGCGATCCACTCGTGGTAGCCGGTTCCGAAAACGGTTTCGGCATGTCCTACGGTCTGGGTGTCGAATACGCTTTCACCCCACAGTGGTCGGCTTTGCTGCAATACGAATCTCACGAAATGAAATTTGCGGGTGACGTTGATGACCGCATTGGCATAACCACCGTGGGTGTGCGTTACCGCTACTGATGAGTGACTGACCGGGTCGTCAAAAACCCGGTCAGCGCGGCAAGCAATTGCTCAGGCGCCTCGGTCATCTGGTTGTGCCCCACGGGCAACTGGATGACTTGGGCGCTTTTTTCGTGGGCGCGCGCGGCTGTGATGAGGCTTTGCGCAGCTTTGGGCGGGGTCATCTGGTCCAGCGCGCCCAGCACAAACAGCACCGGGCAGGTGATCTGCGCCATGGCTTGTTCGCCGTTTCCGTAGCTGTCACAGGCTGTGAAACCCCGGTGAAACACGTTGACATGGGTGTTGCTGGCCAGCACCCGGCGCGCCAAGGCGATGGAGGCACCATACACCCAGGTGCCCGGCCCCAGCGCAGACGGTGGCGGTGACAGCGTGCTGCGAGAGAACACATTGACCAGCTTGATCGCCTCCTCGGGGTTGTGAATGGAGGCTTCCAGCAGCGCGGGAGACACCAGCATCGGGTGGGCGGTGCCCACCAGCGCCAGGTGGCTGACCCGCTCTTTCAGTCTGGCGGCTGCTTCCAGCGCAATCAGTGAGCCCCAACTATGACCAACCAGCGCGGCGGTCTGCACGCCTGCTGCGTTCAGCAGCGCGGCGATGAAGTCGGCGGCTTCTTCCACCGAGCTGGGTGCTTCACCCGCGCTTTTGCCGTGGCCCGGCAAATCAATGGCCAGCACATTGAAGCCGTGGTGCGCCAGGGAACGCGTCTGCAAAATCCAGACGCTGTGGTCGTTCAACACGCCATGGATGAACACCACGGTCGGTTTGGCCGCGTCAAACGCTTTGCCGCCGGTGTAGCAGTAGGTTTTGGCTTGGTTGACGGTGAGGTACATGCTGTGGTTCCTGCTGGTTTTGTATAAGAAAAATGCCTCTAGCCCTTATTCTTTAAAGGCTGATAGCTATGTTTTTTATGCTTGTATATCACGTTGTCGCGCGAATTTTGAAGTTGAAGAAAAGGTTCATTCACGGACGTGCTGGCGCTTCAGGTGGGCCATGTGGGTGAAGGCAGGGGGCCTCATACGCGTTGCTTTTTAAAATCGGCCCCCTGCCTTCACCCACATGACCGACGAGCGACTTGAGGTGCGCAAACCAAAGGAGCCCGGAAGTCCAGGGGCCCGGGTTCTCGGCTGTTAAACGATGGCGAACTTGAGCGCGTGCCGCAGTGGGTGGGGTATGGGGGTGCGCCGATTTTAAAAAGCAACGCGTATGAGGCGCGCCCCCATACCCCGCCCGCTGCCACACAAGACGCAAGACAGCCAACGACATCATGAATTTGGCAGCCAGCCCAAGCATGACAACCACTCACCCCCGCTCCGCCGCCTTCAGCGCCCGCTTCAAATCGTCAATCAAATCATCCGCATCCTCCAGCCCGATCGACAGCCGAATCGTCCCCTGGGTGATGCCACCCGCCGCCAGCGCCTCGTCACTCATCCGGAAATGCGTGGTGCTGGCCGGGTGAATCACCAGGCTGCGGCAATCGCCCACATTGGCCAAGTGGCTGAAGATCTTGAGCGCCTCGACAAACTTCTTGCCCTGCTCGCGGCTGCCTTTCAAATCAAAACTGAACACCGATCCCGCCCCGCGTGGTAACAACTTGGCCGCCAGCGCGTGGCTGGGGTGACTTTCCAGCAGCGGGTGCCCAACGCGCGCCACCAAGGGTTGGCTGGCCAGAAACTGCACCACTTTTTGCGTGTTTTCCATGTGCCGCGCCATGCGCAACGACAAAGTTTCCATGCCCTGCAAAATCAGCCAGGCCGAGTGCGGGCTCAAGCACGCACCAAAATCGCGCAAGCCTTCACGCCGGGCACGCAGCAAAAACGCCCCCACGGTCGATTCTTCTGAAAACACCATGTTGTGAAAGCCGTCGTAGCCTTGCGTCAGCTCGGGGAATTTGCCGGACTTTTCCCAGTCAAAACTGCCGCCATCCACGACCAGCCCGCCAATCACCGTGCCGTGGCCGCTCAAAAACTTGGTGGCCGAGTGGTACACCAGATCGGCACCCAGCTCAAATGGCTTGATCAGCCAGGGGGTGGTCAGGGTCGAATCGACCAGCAGCGGCACCCCGGCTTCATGCGCTACGGCGCTGACGCTGGGGATGTCCAGCACATCCAGCCCCGGGTTGCCCACGGTTTCACCAAAAAACAGCCGGGTGTTGGGCTGCACGGCGGCGCGCCAGCCGTCGATGTCACCGGGTTTGACAAACGTCGTCTCAATACCAAAGCGGCGCAGCGTGTAGTGCAGCAGGTTCTGGCTGCCGCCATACAAGGCGGTGGAAGCCACGATGTGCGAGCCTGCGCCCATCAGCGTGGCCACGCTCAGGTGCAGTGCCGCCTGGCCGCTGGCAGTGCTGATGGCACCAATACCGCCTTCCAGCGCGCTGATGCGCTGCTCCAGCACCGCATTGGTCGGGTTGCTGATGCGACTGTACACATGGCCTGCACGCTCCAGATTGAACAGCGCCTGGGCGTGGTCACTGCTCTCAAACACAAACGAGGTGGTCAGGTGGATCGGCACCGCACGGGCGCCAGTGACGGGGTCGGGCGCCGCACCGGCGTGCAGCGCGAGGGTGTCAAAACCGGGGTCAGCGTAGCCGGGCATGGGTGAGTCCTTGTCTGGGAAAGTGCGTCAACGACCGTTATTTTGCGCGCACTTTGGGGCGCTTCAGGGTTGGATCGTGTTCGCTTGGGAATTGATATAGGTTAAGGAAAAGCGCTACCAGAAGGTCAGAATAGCCCATCTGAGGAGCCTTATTGGAGCCCGCCATCCCCACCATCACCACGAACGCAGCGCTTTCCGTGCGGTTGATCCATTTTTTGGAGCGTCAGCCCGGGTGGCGTTTGTGGTTGGGGTTCTCGCTGGCTTGTCTGGTGGCGGTCGAGGTCATTGTGTCGCTGATGGACCTGCTGCTCAACGGTGCAGTCACTTGGGATTACCTGCTAACTGGCCTGGTGGCTGCGGGTTTGGTGGCGCCGGTGTCATTGGCCGGGCTGACCTATTTGCTGGAAACCACCCGCCAGGCCAAGGCCGACGCACTGGAACTGCAGAACCTGCGTGCTGGTAAAAACATGCAGGTCAGCCTGGACGCCGCCCAAATGCTGTTTTGGGAGCTGGATCTGGCCAGCGGCAGGCTGGCCTTTGACGACAGCCGCTTGCACTGGCTTGGTTTTGAACCATCCGAAGCGCTGCACACAGTAGATGGTTTTTCGCATTGGTGCATCCGGACGACCGCGCACTGCTGACACGCCGCGTCGCGCAGTCCACCCTCCATCTGAACGAGCCTGGGCGCGAATACCGCATTGGGCTGCCTGACGGGCGCTGGGTCTGGCACCGCACCATGAGCCGTGTGGCCGCGCGCAACGCAGCAGGCCAGCCTGCAGTGATGGCTGGCGGCACGGTGAATATCACCGAACAAAAGCATGCCGAGTTGGCCCTGCGCGCCAGCGAGGAACATGCAAACCGCCTGGCCACCATGCTGCGCCTGGTGAGTGACAACGTGCCCGACATGATCTGGGCCAAAGACCTCAACAAGCGTTACCTGTTTGCCAACAAGGCGGTTTGCGAACAGCTGTTGGGCGCCACGTCGCCCGACGAGGTCATCGGCCGCGACGATCTTTTTTTTGGCCAGCGTGCCCGTATCAGTCATCCGGGCAACCCGCTTTGGCATACGCTGGGTGATTCCAGTCTGGAAAGTGACGAAGAAACCCTGCTTCAAGGCATAACGCAACGGTTTGAGGAGGCGGGTTACTTGAAGGGGCAGTTTGTGGTGTTGGATGTGCACAAGGCGCCGTTACTGGACGATCAGGGTCATGTCATGGGCGTGGTGGGAACCGCCCGCGATGTGACAGCGCAAAAAGCGGCGCAGGACAAATTGCGCCTGGCTGCCTTGGTGCTGGAAAACAGCAGCGAGGCCATGCTGGCCACCGATAACAGCAACTGCATTGTGGACATCAACCCGGCGTTCACCACCCTGACCGGCTACACCCGTTTGGACGTGCTGGGCCAGGATCCGTCGATGTTGAACTCTGGCCGCCAGAGCGCAGACTTTTACAAAGGCATGTGGTCGGATCTCAACACCAAGGGCCATTGGCAGGGCGAACTGTGGAACAAGCGCAAAAGCGGTGAAATCTATGCCGAGTGGCTGACCATCAATACCATTTATCTGGAAGACGGCTCGGTACACAGGCGGGTGGCGCTGTTCTCGGACGTGACCCAGAAAAAACAGGCCGAAGAGCTGATCTGGCGCCAAGCCAACTTTGATGCTCTGACCGGCCTGCCCAACCGGCGCATGTTTCTGGACCGCTTGGGGCAAGAGCTGCTCAAGGCGCAGCGCTCTGGCCATCGGCTGGCGCTGTTCTTCCTGGACCTGGACCATTTCAAGGAGGTCAACGACACCCTGGGCCACGAAACCGGCGATTTGCTGCTGGTGGAGGCAGCGCAGCGTATTGCTGCCAGCGTGCGCGTGTCTGACACGGTGGCGCGCCTGGCAGGCGACGAGTTCACTGTGATCCTGACTGAATTGGACGACCCGACCCGGGTGGAGACCATTGCGCGCAACATCATTGGCGCGCTTTCCCGTTCCTACAACTTTGATCGCCGCCCGGCGCGCGTCACGGTCAGCATCGGCATCACCTTTTACCCGGAGGACGGCATGACTGTCGACACGCTCATGGCCTGTGCCGATCAGGCTATGTATGAAGCCAAGCACGCAGGGCGCAACCGCTTCAGCTTCTACACCCCCGGCGATCCGGCAGCGCACCCGCGGGCAGGCGGTCTGTTTTTCAAATCCACGGCCGCCAGTGGGATCGAGTCCCTGTCTGTTAGCGCTGATGCACTCACCATTCCCGATTGATCCTTGGTCAAAAGCTGGCCCGCCGACCGCCGCAGCCGCACGGATTGACGTCAGCGTATTTGCCATTAAGATGGCGCGCTCGCTCCCAACTCAACCTCTACCAGACCAGGACCACCATGAAAGTTGCTGACATTCTGCGCATCAAGGGCAGCACGTTGTACACGGTGACACCCGCCGAGCCCCTCATGAAAGCCCTGGCGCTGATGGCTGACCGCGACATCGGCTCGTTGGTGGTCATGGAGCATGGCGACCTGGTGGGCATGCTCACCGTGCGCGAGCTGACTAACATTCTGGTCAAGACCGGCGGCAACATCGGCACCACCATTGTGCGCACCGCCATGGACGACGCGCCGCTGACCTGCACCACCCAGACCGACATGGACGAAGTGCGCCGCATGATGCTGGACCGCCACGCCCGCTACATGCCGGTGATGGACAAGAAGATGCTCATGGGCGTGATCAGCTTCCACGATGTGGCCCGCGCCGTGGTCGACAGCCAGAACTTCGAGAACAAGATGCTCAAGGCCTACATCCACGACTGGCCCGAAGGCGAGGGCGAGAATCCGGACGACGCGCCCAAGCTCTGAACCGCCCGTATCTCAACCGACCGGGCAAGCTGCCAACGCGCCCTGCGGCGCTCTGGGATAATCCAGCGCCATGAGCGGTAATACATTTGGACAACTTTTCGCAGTCACCAATTTTGGTGAATCCCACGGCCCGGCCATTGGCTGCGTGATCGACGGCTGCCCGCCGGGCATGGCGCTGTGCGAGGCCGACATCCAGGGCGATCTGGACCGGCGTCGCCCCGGCACCAGCAAGTTCGTCACCCAGCGCAACGAGCCTGACACGGTTGAAATTCTGTCCGGCGTGTTTGAGGGCAAAACCACCGGCACGCCCATCTGCCTGCTGATCAAAAACGCCGACCAGCGCAGCAAGGACTACGGCAACATTGTTAAGACCTTCCGCCCCGGCCACGCTGATTACGCCTATTTTCAGAAATACGGCATCCGCGACCCGCGGGGTGGGGGCCGCAGCAGCGCCCGCCTGACCGCGCCCATGGTGGCCGCCGGTGCGGTGGCCAAAAAGTGGCTGGCTGAGAAATATGGCACCACCTTCCGTGGTTGTATGACGCAGGTAGGCGAGTTGCCAGTGGCCTTCGAGTCCTGGGAATATGTGCCGCAAAACCCGTTTTTTGCACCGGTGGCGGATGTCTCACCGCTGGAAGCCTATATGGAAGCGCTGCGCAAAGACGGTGATTCGTGCGGCGCGCGGCTGCACGTGAGCGCGTCCAACGTGCCGGTGGGCCTGGGTGAGCCGCTGTTTGACAAGATGGACGCCGATATTGCCTACGCCATGATGGGCATCAACGCTGTCAAAGGCGTGGAAATTGGCGCTGGCTTTGCCTGCGTGGCACAGCGCGGCAGCCAACATGGCGATTCGCTCTCACCCGTCGGGTTCAAAGGCAACAACGCCGGTGGCACGCTGGGCGGCATCACCTCGGGCCAGGACCTGGAAGTGTCGGTGGCGATCAAACCCACCAGCTCGATCCTGACGCCGCGCGAGTCCATCGACATGACCGGGCAAAGCACCGAAGTGGTCACCAAAGGCCGCCACGACCCGTGTGTGGGCATTCGCGCCACGCCGATCCTGGAAGCCATGCTGGCCCTGGTGGTGATGGACCACGCGCTACGGCATCGCGCCCAGTGTGGTGATGTGGTGCACACGCTGACGCCCATCAAGGCTGCCGCATGAAAACCCCCGAACTCCTGGCCCCGGCCGGCTCGCTGACCATGCTGGAAACCGCGCTGGCCTTTGGCGCCACCGCCATTTACGCTGGCCAGCCGCGCTACAGCTTGCGGGTGAGAAACAACGACTTTGGCGACATTGAGGTCTTGAAGCAAGGCATCGATACCGTGCACGCCCGGGGTGCCCGGTTCTTTCTGGTCAGCAACATCTTCCCGCACGGCAACAAGATCCGCCATTACATCGACAACATGGCACCGGTGATTGCGCTCAAACCTGACGCGATGATCATGTCCGACCCCGGTCTGATCATGATGGTGCGTGAAACCTGGCCAGAGATGGAAATCCACCTCTCGGTGCAGTCCAACACCGTCAACTCGGCGGCGGTCAAGTTCTGGCAAAAGGTCGGGCTCAAACGCATCATCCTGTCGCGCGAGTTGTCGCTGGACCAGGTCGAAGAAATCCGCCAGGACTGCCCGGACATGGAGCTGGAAGTGTTTGTGCACGGCGCGTTATGCATCGCCTACTCGGGCCGCTGCCTGCTATCGGGTTACTTCAACCACCGCGATGCGAACCAGGGCAGCTGCACCAACTCCTGCCGCTGGGACTACAAAACGCAAAAAGGCGTGGTCGATGCCTCGGGCGACGTGCTCACCCAGCAAGCCGCGCAGGAGCGCGAGCAGGGCGCCATTGAGCGTTCACCGGCCGCAGATGAGGTCTACATGATCGAAGAAAGCCAGCGCGAAGGCAGCTACATGCCCATCGAAGAAGACGAACACGGCACCTATGTGATGAACAGCAAGGACCTGCGCGCCATCGAACACGTCAAACGCCTGGTCGAAATTGGTGTCGATTCGCTAAAGATAGAAGGCCGCACCAAGAGCCCGTATTACGTGGCGCGCACCGTGCAAACCTACCGCCGCGCCATTGACGACGCGGTGGCGGGCCGTGAGCTGGACCCGGCGCTGCTGGGTCAGCTGGAAGGTCTGGCGAACCGCGGCTACACCAGCGGCTTTTTCCAGCGCCACACGCCCGAAGCCACGCAGAATTATTTACGTGGTTATTCCGAGTCCGGCCGCAGCCTGTATGTGGGTGATGCGCTGGAATTTGATGCGGCGCGCGGCCTGATGAAGGTGAATGTGCGCAACCGCTTTGCTGTCGGTGACTGGCTGGAGATCATCCACCCGGCTGGCAACAGCGATGTGCTGCTCAGCGTGATGGAAAACGTCGATGCCCAACCGATGACCGTGGCCCCTGGCAGCGGCCACACCGTCTGGCTGCCGCTGCCCGAGAGCGCGGTGGGTGCGTTTGTGGCGCGGTATGTGAATCCGCCCGAGACTTCTGCCGCACAGTCTGATGGTATTTTAGCCCTCTAGCCCTTATAGAACAAGGGCGGGTAGCTATGACTATGGATGCATTGTTGATCCCGCCCGACGAGGTCGAGCTGACCGCCATCCGCGCCCAGGGCGCGGGCGGGCAAAACGTCAACAAGGTCTCCAGTGCCATTCATCTGCGTTTTGACATTGCCGCCAGCAGCCTGCCTGAGGATGTGAAAGCCCGCCTGCTGGCCTTGCGTGACCACCGCATCACCCAAGACGGCGTGCTGGTCATCAAGGCGCAGCAGCACCGCACGCAAGAGTCCAACAAGTTTGACGCGTTGCAACGCTTGCAGGCACTGGTGGCCTCGGTGGCGCGCGCGCCCACGTTGCGCAAAGCCACCCGGCCCACCTATGCGTCACGCCAACGCCGCCTGACCGACAAACGCCTGCACAGCCAGGTCAAGGCGCAGCGCCGGGGTGGGCCCGATGGCTAAGTGGGTGCGCAGCTGGCTTGCCGTGGCGGGCCTCATCTGGGTGGCCTTGGGCTGGGCGCAATTGCCGCCGCAAGCCAGCGCCTCTACGCCGCAGGTTCACGTCCCCGGCGAAGTCACCTTTTGTGTCGACCCCGACTGGCCGCCGTTCGAGCAGATCGACGCGCAGGGCCAGCATGTCGGCATTGCGGCTGATTTGCTGAAGCTGGTCGCCCATCGCAGCGGCATGAACCTGCAGCTGGTGCCCACCCAAAACTGGGACGACAGCATCGCTGCCTCGCAGGCCGGGCGCTGCCAGGTGCTGAGTTTCTTGAACCAGAGCCCCAAGCGCGATGCCTGGCTGGTGTTCACCGACCCGGTGCTGGTGGATGAAAACGTGGTGATTACCCGCGAGGAGCACCCGTTTGTGCCGGATCTGGCCGGCTTGTCCAACGAGATCCTGGTGCTGCCCAAAGGCACGTCGGTGGAAGAACGTCTGCGCCGCGACTTCCCCAACCTGAAGATCGTGCTGGTGGACAGCGAGGCCCAGGCCTTCAAAATGGTCTCCGAACGCCAGGCGGACCTGACCATGCGTTCGCTGATCGTGGCGGCCGACACCATCAAACGCCAGGGCTGGTTCAACCTGAAGATTGCCGGGCAGGTGCCCGGCTACGGCAACCGGCTGCGTATTGGCGTCCTCAAATCGCAGGCGGCCCTGCGCGACCGCCTGAACCAGGGCGTGGCCAGCATCAGTGCCATTGAGCGGCAAAAAATCATCGACCAGCACGTGGCCATCCAGATGGTGACCGCGGTGGACTACACCCTGATTGGCTGGCTGGCGGCGATGCTGGCGGCGGTGCTATTGACCAGCGTGTACTGGATCAGCCGCTTGCGGCGCGTCAATGCACAGCTCAAGGTGCTGTCAACGCACGACGCGCTAACCGGCTTGCGCAACCGTTCCGGGTTTGACGCGCTGTATGAGAACGAACTGGAGCGCTCGCGTCGGCAGCAGCAGGCGCTGTCCGTGGTGCTGCTGGACATCGACTTTTTCAAACGCATCAATGATGGGCACGGTCACCCGGTGGGCGACCGCGTGCTGCAAGAGGTGGCCTATTTGCTCAAACAGGGCGCGCGCACCATCGACCATGTCATTCGCTGGGGTGGCGAAGAGTTTTTACTGCTGTGCCCCAGTACCTCAACCGAGCAGGCCCAAGCCTTGGCTGAGCGGATGTTGCAGGCCACGCGGCAACATGACTTTGGACTGGGCCAACCGGTCACCCTGAGCGCTGGCGTTGCTACGCTGGAGCTTCATGATGCGCCGGGTCAGATGTTTGAGGCGGTGGATGCTGCGCTCTATCAGGCCAAAACCCAGGGGCGCAACCGTGTGGTGCTGGCCCAAGTTGCAAAGGACGCCTGATGGCGATGATTCAATGGTTTCCGGGGCATATGCACCTCACGCAAAAGGCCATCACCGAGCGTGTCAAAGCCATCGACGTGGTGATTGAGCTGCTGGATGCGCGCCTGCCGGGTTCCAGCGCCAACCCGATGCTGGCCACGCTCACCCAAGGCAAACCGGCGCTCAAGGTACTGAACAAGCAGGACCTGGCCGACCCGGCGTGCACCGCGCTGTGGCTGGCGTTTTACAACGCGCAGCCTGGCACCCGCGCCATCGCGCTGGATGCCAGCGTGGCTGCGCCCGCCAAGGCGTTGATTGCCGCCTGCCACGCGCTGGCGCCGAACCGTGGCGGCCTGGTCAAGCCGATGCGGGTGCTGATCTGCGGCATTCCCAACGTGGGCAAATCTACGCTGATCAACACACTGGCGGGCAAACGCGCTGCCAAAACCGGCGACGAGGCGGGGGTGACCAAGCTGGAGCAGCGCATTGCCATCGCCCCGGACTTCTACTTGTATGACACACCTGGCATGTTGTGGCCGCGCATCATCGTGGCCAAAAGCGGCTACAACCTGGCCGCCAGCGGTGCGGTCGGGCGCAACGCGTTTGACGAGCAGGAGGTGGCGCTGGAGCTGCTGGACACACTGAAAACCCATTACCCCGCCTTGCTGGAGGCGCGGTTCAAGTTGACTGGCGTGGCGCAGATGACCGATGAGCAGGTGCTCGAGGCCATTGGCCAGGCGCGGGGTGCGTTGCAAAGCGGCAAGTCAGTCAACTGGCAAAAGGCGGCCGAAATCGCTATCTACGACTTTCGCTCTGCTGTCATGGGCCGCATCAGCTTGGAAACCCCGGAAGAATTCGCCCGCTGGCTGGCTGCCGGGCAGACGCTGGACGCGCAGCGGCAACTGAAAAAAGACGCCATTGAGCTGGACCGCAAAATCCGCTTCAAACAGGTGCCTCGGCCAGGCTCGCGTTGACCACGGCATCAGCACTGTTGTTTTTCGATAACCGGGCGTGCTGCTGACGGCCTTTCTACGGTGCAGACGGCATCGGCGGTGGCAAAACAGCGCAGGGGCGATGTCATACTTTGCGCTCTTTATTTGACAAATAGGGAGTCACGGCATGAATTTGAGACATTTTGTCCTGGGCCTGATTTGGGCCTGTACCGCTTTGCAAGCCGCAGCCGACTTGCCAGCACCCGATCCCGAGCGCCCGCTGTGGCTGCGCACGCCATCGATCTCGCCCGACGGCAGCCGCATCGCCTTCACCCATGGCGGGCAGATCTGGGTGGTGCCCGCTGCAGGCGGCGAGGCGCGCTCGCTCACTTCCGAGCAGTTCTACAGTCACCAGCCGGTCTGGTCGCCCGACGGGCATCGCATCGCATTTGCTTCCAAACGCCACGGTAACGACGACGTGTTTGTCATGCCTGTGGCCGGCGGTCCGGTGACGCGCCTGACCCACCACTCTGCCACCGACTTGCCGCAGGCCTTCACACCCGACGGCCAGGAGGTGCTGTTCGCGTCAAACCGCCTGGGCGATGCCAAGGCCAGCGCGCTGGATGGTGCCAAGGATTTGGGGGGCAGCTTCGAACAGCTCTACAGTGTGCCGGTACAAGGCGGTCGCCCGGTGCTGGTGCTGCCGTTCCCGGCGCTGGAGGTGGCGCCCGCCGCCGACGGCCAGCGCCTGCTCTACACCGACCGGCGCTCCTCTGAGAACGAGTGGCGCAAGCACCACGTGTCGGAGGCGGCGCGCGATATCTGGCTGTTTGATCGCCAGGCCGGTACGCACCGTCGCCTGACCGACTTCCGCGGTGAAGACCGCAACGCCATCTGGACGCCGCAGCAGGACGCGGTGCTGTGGCTCAGCGAGCGCAGCGGCAGCTTCAACGTCTGGCGACAGGCGCTGGCGGGCGGCGGCGCGCAGCAGATCACTTTCCACAAAGACCACCCGGTGCGCTTCCTCAGCAGCGCGCGCGACGGGTCGCTGGTGTATGGTTTTGACGGCGAAATCTGGCGTCTGACGGCAGGGGCCATGGAGGCGCAGCGCGTGCCGGTGCAGATCCGCCAGGGCAATCTGATGGCCGGCCCCAGCAACGTGAACCTGGCTGGCCAGGCCACTGAACTGGCCGTTTCGCCCACCGCGCCCGAATATGCGCTGATCGCGCGCGGCGAGGTGTTTGTGGTCTCGGCGCTCAGCGGTGTCACGCGGCGCATCACCGACACACCGGCCGAAGAACGCCACCTGAGCTATGCGCCCGACGGACGCAGCCTGATGTATGCCAGCGAACGCAACGGCCGCTGGGAGGTGATGGAAGCCCGCTTGCGCCGCGCTGAAGACCCAGGTTTTGCGGGCGCAGCGCCGTTCATTGAAAGCTTGCTGATCAGCGGCGAGGGCGACGCCTTCCAGCCCATGTTCAGCCCCGACGGCAGCCGAATCGCCTACTGGCAGGACCGCACCACGCTGCGCGTGTTCGACCGGCAGACCCGCCGGTCGGTGCAGGTGTTGGGCAAGGAGTCGGTTTACTCCTACACCGACGACGACCTGAACTTTGCCTGGGCACCCGACGGGCGCTGGCTGGTCTCGCGCACCGGCTTTGAAACCACGGCCGAGGTCGAGCTGATCGACGCCACCGGGCAGGCACCGCGCCGCAACATCAGCCGCAGCGGTTTCACCGACTCGCATCCTATAGTCAGCGCCGATGGCAGCGCCGTGCTTTGGCTGAGCGACCGCGTCGCCCTGCATTCCGCCGACAGCAATGCCGCCGCGATGGACGTGTACGCCGGCTTTCTCACGCCCGAGGCCTTCGACACTTTCCGCGCCACGCCCGAAGAGCGGCAGCGCCTGGACCAGCTGCGCCAGCGCCAGGCGGCGGCCAAACCCGACGCGGCCGCCGCCAGCACTGCTCAGAAGGCGCCCGCCAAGGCATCACCGGCCGCCCTGCCCACGGCCGATGGCATTGAGCGGCGCACCGTGCGCCTGACGCCGCTGTCCCTGCAGCCGGGGTTCTTCCGCCTCACACCCGACCAGCGCACCCTGGTGGTGGTGGCCAACGACCCCACCGGTCAGGTGGTGGGTTATGCCATCGACACCGCCTCGCACAGCCCGCGCGTACTGTTCACCCGCCCGCCCGGCAGCACGGTGGACATCGAGACCGACGACAAGGTGACCACGCTGGTGGTGCTCGGCCCGCAGGGCATCGAGCGATACGACATTGCCAGCGGCAAGTCCCAGGGCGTCGTGCCGTTCCGCGCCGAGATGGTGCGCGATGCGCAGGCCGAAATCGCCGCCATCTTCGACCACGCCTGGCGCCTGACGCAGGTGAAGTTCTACGACCCGAAGTTGCACGGTGTGGATTGGGCGGCCGTGGGTCAGGCGCACCGCAAGTTCCTGCCCTACGTGCGGCACTGGGAAGAACTGGCCGAGGTGCTCAGCGAAATGGTGGGCGAGCTGAACGCCTCGCACCAGGGTGGTTACTTCATCGCAGCAACGCCGTCTGATGACGCCACGGCGTCGCTGGGCGTGTACTTCGACGACACCTGGCGCGGTGAAGGTCAGAAAGTGGTTGAGGTGTTGCCGGGTGGACCGGCGGACCGCCCGGGTAGCGCGCTCAGGTCTGGCACCACGTTGCTGGCGGTGGATGGGAATCCGATCACCGCGCAGACCGATGTACACCGCTGGCTCAACCGCAAGGCTGGCCAGCCAGTGCTGCTGAGTCTGCGCCCGGCTCAGGGCGGCAACCCAGTCGAGCAGACTGTCATTCCGGTCGGTCAGGGCCAGGAGATTGCGCTGGCCTACCGCCGCTGGGTCGACCAGCGCCGCGAACAGGTGACGCGCCTCTCTGGCGGGAGGCTGGGCTACATTCATGTGCCGGCGATGGACCTGAACGGCTATTTGCAGGCCTACAGCGATCTGTTTGGCCAGCACCGGCTGACTGAAGCCGTGGTGGTGGATGTGCGCTACAACGGTGGCGGCAACCTGCACGACCAGCTGGCCGCTTTGCTCACCGGCCAGCACCTGGCCGCCCTGGTCTCGCGCGACGGTGTCCGCTTTATCGACATCCCCACCACGCGCTGGAGCAAGCCCAGCATCCTGATCGCCAACGCCGCAAGTTATTCCGACGGCTCGGCATTTCCTGCGCTCTACCAGCGCCAGAAGATCGGCAAACTGGTGGGGCAGCGTGTGCCCGGCACCGCCACCGCCGTGTTATGGGAACACCAGCTCGACCAGCGCGTGGTCTATGGTGTGCCGCAACTGGGCTTCATGGGTGAAGACGGCAAGTGGTTTGAGAACCAGGAAATCGTGCCCGAGGTGATCGTCGACGCCGACCCGGTGGCCGTGACAGCCGGGCGTGACCCACAACTTGAGCGCGCGGTGCAAGAACTGTTGCTGCAAATCGGTCCGGCCAAGGCGGCTCGCTGATGCAGCGGCGCCAACTCCATCGGCTGGCGCTGGGCACCGGTGCCGCGCTGCTGGGCGGGCGTTCTGGTGGCTGGATGTCGCCCACCCTCATCGTCGCGCGCGGCGCCGATCTGATCGAAGAAAGCGCCGAGCACATCCTGGTGCGGCTGAACGGCAACCCGTCCATGCCAGCCAGCGGCGGCGGCCTTTTCTTTGGCGTGCACCAACTGCGCAAGGACCAGCTGCACACCTTCCGCCGCCGGTGAGGAACACCATGTCATCCAACCCGACCTACCCAGTGAAAGTCACCCACCCGCTGGACCGGCGAGCGCCCGTCTGGGGCGTGCTGGCCATGGCGTTCGTGCTGCTGGGCTGGGGTGAACACGCCGCTACCGAACCCTACACCAGCGCCGCGTTCGTCGTGGGCTACTTCTGGACCGAGCTGCAGGTCACCGCCCTGCTGTTGGTGGCCACGGCGCTGTTTTTTCCCTGGCAGTGGCTGGGTCTGCGCGCGCCACAGGCGGCTGCCTGGCGGCATGTGGCGCCGCTGGCGTTGCTGATCTTGGTGGTGCTGGCGGTGCGAGTCTGGGCGGGCACGCAGGTGTCGGCGCAAGCCCGGCCCGACCCGGCCACCGCCTGGCTGCTGCTACGCACCACGCTGCTGGTGGGCCTGAACGAGGAATGGCTGTTTCGCGGTCTGGCGCTGGCGGCCTTCTGCCACTGGTGGGGTTGGCGGCGCGGCTGGCTGGCGGCGCTGCTGGCCTTTGCCAGTCTGCACCTGCTCAACCTCATTGGCGACGTGCCGCCCGTCGGCGCCGCTTTCCAGTTTGTCAACACCTTCGTCATGGGCTCGGTTTTTTTGCTCGCGGCTGTGGCCACCCGCTCGCTACTGTGGCCCATGCTGGGCCATGCGTTTTACGACTGGGCGGTTTTGGACACCCAGCGCTTTATCGCAGCGGGTGCATCGCAGGTACCGTCATTGCTGCTGAGCATATTGGCCCTGCTGCTGGGGCTCTACAGCCTGTGGAGGCTGTGGCACATGCCTGAGCGGGTACCGTATTCCCACTGAAGTGCCAGCCAAATGGTGCGGCGTGAGGCGCGGCACGGCGCGAATCAGGTTTCTGTCAATCCGGTCGGCTCAGCGTCACATCCGAGCGCGGATAGGCCACGCAAGGCAGCACATAACCCTCTGCCTTTTCTTCAGCGCTCAGGCCCGGCCAGTCGATCTGATAGCACACTTGGCCACTTTCCAGCCTGCCGATACAGGTGCGGCAGGTGCCATTGCGGCACGAGCTGGGCCAGTCCAGGCCGCCAGCCTCCATCGACAGCAGCAACGGCTGCTCGGTCCAGGCGTCAAAGCTTTGGCCTTCAGGCAGGGTTTGGCCGGTAAAAAATGGCGGGGCAAGGTGCGTGGACATGGGTTTTGTTGTATTGTGAAAGAAAATGGCGGTTAGCCCTTGTTGATATTGAGTAAGCAGCTACTTATATAATAGCGTTTTCGTTGGATGTTTGAAAGAGTATTAAAAAATGAGTTTGAATTTAACGGTTTTCCCAGACAAACATGACCCCAAACCGCTGGTCATCTACCACGGTCGCAGTTGCCCGGATGGTTTCGCCGCTGCGCTCGCCGCCTGGCTGTATTCCGACGGCCAGGCCGAGTTTTTGGCGCTGGACCATGGCGACGTGAAAACGCTGGCTGACTTGCCTGCCGTGAACGGGCGCGCTGTCTACATCCTTGATTTTTCCTTTGCTGAGCCGCTCCTGCGCGAGATTGATGCTGTGGCTGCCAAGCTGGTGGTGCTGGATCACCACCTGAGCGCCGCTGAGAAGCTCACCGGTTTTCAGTGCCGCTGCGGCGTGGTGCTCTTTGACATGGCCAAATCTGGCGCGCGCCTGGCCTGGGAGTTTTTTCATCCGGATCAACCGGTGCCAGACTTGGTCAAATATGTGGAAGACCGCGACATCTGGGTTTGGCAATATCCCGAGAGCGCGGGCTTTCTGGCAGCGCTGGACATGGAGCCGTTTGACTTTGCCCGCTGGCAGGTCATTGCCGCACTGCATGGCGCGGCGCTTGCCGCCTACATTGACCGCGGCCGCGCCATGGACGAAAAGTACGTCAAACTGGCCGAAGGCATGAGTGAAGGCGCCCAGCCGCTGAACTTCAACGGTGTGGCTGGCCTGATGGTGAACGTGCCCAGCGCCTTTCACAGCTTGGTGGGCGACATCCTCTGCAAAAAATCGGGCACGTTTGCCCTGATGTGGGCGGTAGACAAGAGCGGTGTGATCAAGTGCGGCTTGCGTTCACGCTCTGGCTTCAACTGCATCCCCTTGGCCGAAAGCATGCACGGCGGCGGTCATGCTCAAGCTTGCGGCTTCAAGATGCCACGAGAGCGGCTACCGGAACTGCTGGCAGGCAGCTTCACCGCCTGAAGGCCTATCTAGTCCACGCCCAGCAATTGGGCCAGGGCTGGCGTGGGCATGGCCCCGCTGTTACTGACAATCTCGCCGGTGCGGCGATTTTTGCCCAGGACGAACGGCACCGAATCTATCCCCAGCGTGGTCATCAGATTGGTATTGGTCTTGATGGATTGCGCCAGCTCGGGCGACACGCTGTCTATCGCGGTGATGCCACCCTTGCCCGAAAGTAGCAGTTTCTCGTGTTCTGTCATCGTCGCCAGCGGGTCTGTGGCTGACAGCAAGGTGGCGGCCTGCGCCAGGCTTTTGCCCTGATTGAAAGCCACGGGCAGCCAGACGAATTTGACCTTGCCATGCAGTGCCAGCGAGGCCTCCCACAGGTGGCCGCAGTGCGGGCATTGCGGCTCAAACAGCACATACACCGGCTGCGCGCTCATCATCGAGCCCACGGTAAACCCCTTGCCGGTGTTGGCCACGGTGTCGTACACCGAGGTGGTGACCGCTACCGGAGCCGGTGCAACTGCAGCGTTGGCAGTCGGCGCCGGAGCTTCGCCCGGTTTGGAGCAGGCACCCAGTGTCAGGGCCAGGGCGGTGAGAAGAGGGATGGTCAGCGGTTTGAGGATCATGGCCTGTCGGGGTGTTTTCGGGAGGACGGCCAGTATAAATTAGCGTGAAAATCCCTGGCTGTCATCCCGGACCTGATCCGGGATCCATGAACCTTGCGCCATGGATTGCGGGTCAAGCCCGCAATGACAAGCTTTTGGGGTGGCTGCGCTTCGGGTTAGCCAGAAATGGCGGCCTGCGCTGCGGCCAGCCGGGCAATCGGCACGCGGTACGGCGAGCAGCTCACGTAGTCCAGTCCGGCGCGGTGGAAAAACGCCACCGAGGCCGGATCGCCGCCGTGTTCGCCGCACACGCCCACCTCGATGTCAGGGCGCACGCTGCGGCCTTTTTGCACTGCCATCTGCACCAGTGCACCCACGCCGATCTGGTCGATACTGCGAAACGGGTCATGTTCGTAGACACCGTGTTTGATGTAGTCGGGCAGGAATTTGCTTGCATCGTCACGCGAGAAACCCAGTGTCATCTGCGTCAGGTCGTTGGTGCCGAAAGAGAAGAACTCGGCCTGTGCGCCAATGCTGTCGGCCACCAGTGCGGCGCGTGGGGTTTCGATCATGGTGCCCAGCAGGTAGTGCAGCGTCTCGCCGCGCTCGGCAAACACCGTGGCTGCAGTGCGGCGAATCACCTCGGCCTGCAGGTTGAATTCACGCACCGTGCCCACCAGTGGCACCATGATTTCAGCTTTGACGTCAATCCCTTTGGCGCGCATGGCCAACCCAGCTTCAAACACGGCTCTAGCCTGCATCTCGGTGATTTCGGGGTAGCTGATGCCCAGGCGACATCCCCGGTGGCCCATCATCGGGTTGAACTCATGCAGCTCTTCCACGCGCATCTTGATCTTGCCCAGCGACACACCCATGTCAGCCGCCATCAGGCGCTGGTTGGTGTCGTCATGCGGCAAAAATTCATGCAGTGGCGGGTCCAGCAGGCGGATGGTGACCGGCAGGCCATCCATCGCTTCAAACAGGCCCTCAAAGTCACCGCGCTGGATCGGCAACAGCTTGGTCAGGGCCTTGCGGCGCTCGGCCTCGGTATCGGCGAGGATCATTTCGCGCACGGCGGTGATGCGTTCGCCTTCAAAAAACATGTGCTCAGTACGGCACAGGCCAATGCCGGTGGCGCCAAAGCTGCGCGCCATGCGGGCCTCGTCGGGGGTGTCGGCGTTGGTGCGCACTTCCATGCGCTTGTATTTGTCGGTCAGCGCCATCAGCTTGCCAAAGTCGCCGCTGAGTTCAGCATCACGCGTGGCAATTTTGCCCAGAAACACCTCGCCGGTGGTGCCGTTCAGCGAGATCCAGTCGCCCTCGGCGTAGTCGGTTTTGCCGATGCGCATGATGCGCGCTTTCATGTCCACATGCACCGCGCCCGCGCCAGACACGCAGCATTTGCCCATGCCACGCGCCACCACCGCCGCGTGCGAGGTCATGCCGCCGCGTGCCGTCAGTATGCCTTTGGCCACACTCATGCCACGCAGGTCTTCGGGCGAGGTTTCCTGGCGCACCAGAATCACCGCCTTGCCAGCTTTGGCCCAGGTTTCGGCGTCATCGGCAAAAAACACGATCTGGCCGGTGGCCGCGCCGGGTGAGGCGGGCAGGCCGCGCGCAATCAGGTTGGCGTCTGCCAGCGCCTGGCGGTCAAACACCGGGTGCAGCAGTTCGTTGAGCCGGTCGGGGGTCACACGCATCAGGGCAGTTTTTTCGTCAATCATGCCCTGTGACAGCATCTCCATGGCAATGCGCACCATGGCTGACCCTGTGCGCTTGCCGTTGCGCGTTTGCAGCATCCACAGCTTGCCCTCCTGGATGGTGAACTCGATGTCCTGCATGTCCTTGAAATGGTTTTCCAGCGTGGTCTCAAAGTGCAGCAGCTGCGCGTAAATGTCGGGCATGAGTTCTTCAAGCGACGGGTACACGCTGGCGCGCTCGGCTTCACTGACCAGCGCCAACTCGGCCCAGCGCCGCGAGCCGACCAGCGACACCTGCTGCGGTGTGCGAATGCCCGCCACCACATCTTCACCCTGCGCGTTGACCAGAAATTCGCCGTTGAACAGGTCTTCACCGGTGCCGGCATCGCGCGAAAACGCCACGCCGGTGGCGCTGTGGTCCCCCAGGTTGCCAAACACCATGGCCTGAACGTTCACTGCAGTGCCCCAGGACTGGGGAATGTCGTTGAGTTCGCGGTACACCAGCGCGCGCGGCGTGTTCCAGCTCTCGAACACCGCCCAGATGGCGCCCCAGAGCTGCTCCCAGGGGTCAGTCGGAAAGTCGCAACCCAGGCGCGCGCGAATGAGCGATTTGAAGCGTTGCACCAGCTCTTTGAGGTCTTGCGCGTCCAGCTCGGTGTCTTGCTTGACGCCTTTCTTTTCCTTGAGCGTGTCGATGATGATCTCAAACGGGTCGTGTTCTTCCTTGGACAAGGGTTTGAGCCCCATCACCACATCGCCATACATCTGGATAAAGCGCCGGTACGAGTCCCAGGCAAAACGCTCGTTGTTGGAGCGGGCAGCCAGGCCCAACACCGCCTCGTCGTTCAGGCCCAGGTTCAGGATGGTGTCCATCATGCCGGGCATCGAGGCACGCGCGCCGGAGCGCACCGAGAGCAGCAGCGGGTCGTCCGGGTTGCCAAAGCGTCGGCCCATCTCGGCTTCGACAAACGCCACGCCGTCCAGCACTTGCGCTTTGATCAGTCTCAGCACGGTGTCGCGGCCATGTTCGGTGAACGCGGTGCAGGCTTCGGTGCTGATGGTGAAGCCGGATGGCACGGTGATACCAAGTCGGCACATTTCGGCCAGATTGGCCCCCTTGCCGCCGAGCAGGTTTTTCATGTCGGCAGCGCCTTCGGTGCGGCTGCTGCCGAAGAGGTAAACGTATTTGGCTGTGGTGGTCATGGCGCTTCTCCTGAAGTGAACAAGTCGATTCAGTCAGCGGGTCTGCCTCATCAGGCGACGACATTCCAGTTCCAAATCATTCCTGTCGTTGATGCTTCACCTTGTTGTGCAGCCGTACTGCCTGCGGCTTCGCGCCTGGACCCGAATGATTTGGAAGCGGAATGAGAAAAAAGGCAGGCCAGCCCGTTCAGCGCAGTATGGGCCTCAGCACCGGCATGGTCAAGGGGGCAATGCCGGGCAGGTCACTCAGGCGGCAGCGGTGGCTGTGGGTGCTTTGCGGGGTGTCATGCGGGGTTTGCGGGTGGCGGCAGTGGCGCGTTTGGCCACTTTCACCACCACGTTGTCACCCGCAATGCGACTGGCCAGGTCGGCAGACTTTTGCTCGATCTGGCTGGCCAGGTTATCCAGCACAAGTGCGCCCGGCAGCACGGCGTGGGCCATGGTGCTGAAAACATGCGCACCGGTCTTGTCTTCGATGCGGCTGGCACCGGCTGACAGGGTGGTGACCCCGGCGTCGGCCATTTTGACCACCTGCTTGACCACGCTCTGTGCTCCCCCAGAGGTCAGTGTCAGACCCTTGAGTGAGTATTTGTGCATGGCCTGCTGGACCAGCGTGGCATTTTTGGCCACACCTCCAGCCAGTTGTGAGCGGGACTGCCGCATGGCGCCATTCCAGCGCTTGTCCAGCAGTTTGACCACCCGCTCGCCGCCTGCGCGGTAGGCATGGATCACGTTGTTGGCGGTGTTGCCGTAGGAACTGATCACATGGCATGTGACAGTTGAGAGTTTTTTGGCGCTCATGATGGCTCCTTTGAAGGGTGACTGGATGTCTCCAGATTGTCCGCAGGACGCCTAGTTACCGCACCCTAGCCAGCTAGAGTTGGCCCTCCAGAGTGACCAAATAGTTGCGTCTTTGTTCAGTCCTTGAACGCCGGCTGGCGCTTGCCCATATTGGCCATCATGGCCTCTTGCAGGTCGTTGGACAGCAGCATGGCGGCGTTCCAGGTGGCCACATAGTTCAGGCCGTCGGCCACCGAATGGTCTCGCGCGTAGGTGATCATTTCCTTGACACCCCTTATGGACAAGGGCGACTTAGCTGCAATAGTTGCAGCAATGTCACGCACACCGGCCTGCAGGGCTTCGTGCGACTCAAACACGCTGTTGACCAGTCGCATGTGTAACGCTTCTTCCGCGCCAAACTTGCGCGCGGTGTAGGCCAGCTCGCGCGCCATGCCTTCGCCAATCAGCTTGGGCAGACGCTGCAAGGTGCCGACATCCGCCGTCATGCCGATGTCGATTTCCTTGATGCTGAATGACGCGTCTGCCGAGCAATAACGCATGTCGGCGCAGCAGATCAGATCTATCCCGCCGCCAATGCAAGCCCCGTGAATGGCGGCCAGCACCGGTTTGCGGCAGCGCTCCAGGCTGGTCAAAGTATCTTGCAGGTCCAGAATCACCTGGCGCAGGTTTTCGCGGGTGCGGGCTTCACAGTCGTTCTGGATCTGGTCGCCCATGCCCATCATCATCTGCAGATCGATGCCGGCGGTGAAGGCTTTGCCTTCGCCCTGCAGAATCGCCACGCGTGCCTCGGGGGTGGCATCGACCCACTGGAAGACCTTGCGGATGTCGTGCCACATGGCCAAATTCATGGCGTTGGATTTGTCGGGGCGGTTCAGTTTGATGGTGGCGATGTGGTCAACCAAGCTGACGCTAAGGGTTTCATAGGTCATAGTGCTATTCTTTTCATTGCTACTCGCCCTTGATTCAATTGGGCTAGAGGCCGATTTGGCATATGAATCGGCAGACACCTGGGCTGTGGCTTGGGTGGCATTGGGTGCCGCGCTTTGGCCCAGACGCATCGCCAGCTCAGTGCCCTGTTGGATGGCGCGTTTGGCATCCAGCTCCTCGGCCTTGTCGGCACCACCAATCAGGTGGACGCTGCAGCCCGCGGCCAGCAGTTCGGCCTGTAATTCACGCTGCGGCTCCTGCCCGGCGCAGATCACCACGTTGTCCACCGCCAGGGTGCGCTCTTCGCCGCCCACGGTGATGTGCAGGCCGTCGTCGTCAATCTTGCGGTAAGTCACGCCTGCGAGCATCTCCACCTGGCGATTTTTCAGCGAGGTGCGGTGAATCCAGCCGGTGGTTTTGCCCAGGCCATCACCGACCTTGCTGGCCTTGCGTTGCAGCAAGAAAACCTTGCGCGGGCTGGCCTCAATGCGTGCTTCCTTCAGACCGCCGCGCTCGGCATAGGTGGTGTCCACGCCCCATTCGGCAAAAAACTTCACCGCGCTCTGGCTTGGGCTTACACCCTCGTGTAGCAAAAATTCGGCCGTATCAAAACCGATACCGCCCGCACCGATCAGTGCCACACGGTCGCCCACCGGCTGCTTGTCACGCAGAACATCCAGATAACCCAGCACCTTGGGGTGGTTGATGCCGTCAATCGGCGGGGTGCGTGGCGAAACACCGGTGGCCAGCACGATGTGGCTATACCCCCCGGCGATAAGTTCTGCCGCACTCACGCGGTGCTTGAGCTGCAGCTTGACACCGGTGCGTTCGATCTGCTTGCCAAAGTAGCGCAGGGTTTCATAAAACTCCTCCTTGCCTGGCACCTGTTTGGCAATGTTGAACTGGCCGCCGATCTCTGCAGCGCCATCAAACAGCGTCACGTCCATCCCGCGCTGGGCAGCGGTGGTGGCAAACGCCAGACCGGCCGGGCCGGCACCCACCACGGCCACTTTTTCACGCACCGCTGCCGGGGTGACCGGCATCAGGGTTTCGTGGCAGGCGCGCGGGTTCACCAGGCAACTCGTCACCTTGCCGGCAAAGGTGTGGTCCAAGCAAGCCTGGTTGCAGCCGATGCAGGTGTTGATCTCGTCAGCACGGCCCTGCGCGGCCTTGTTGACAAACTCGGGGTCAGCCAACAGCGGCCGCGCCATCGACACCATGTCGCAAAAGCCGTCCGCGAGCAGCTGCTCGGCCACTTCGGGCGTGTTGATGCGGTTGGTAGCCACCAGCGGAATCGTCACCTTGCCTTTGAGCTGCTGGGTGACCCAAGCCCAGGCTGCGCGTGGCACCTTGGTGGCAATGGTCGGAATACGTGCCTCGTGCCAGCCAATGCCGGTGTTGATGATGCTGGCACCGGCCTTTTCCAGCGCCTGGGCCAGTTCCACCACCTCTTCCAGCGTGGAGCCACCTTCCACCAAGTCGAGCATCGACAGGCGGAAGATGATGATGAAGTTGGCGCCTACCTTCTCGCGCGTGCGCTGCACAATCTGCAGCGGGAACCTGATACGGTTTTGGTAGCTGCCACCCCATTCGTCATCGCGCTGGTTGGTGCGTGCGGCAATAAATTCATTGATCAGGTAGCCCTCGCTGCCCATGATTTCCACACCGTCGTACCCTGCGCTTTGTGCCAGTGCTGCGCAGCGCACAAAGTCGTCCACTGTCTGGTACACCTCTTCGGTACTCAGCGCCTTGGGTTTCATCGGGTTGATCGGGGCTTGCAGGGCACTGGGGGCCACCAATTGGTCGTGGTAGGCGTAGCGGCCAAAGTGCAGGATCTGCAAAGCGATCTTGCCGCCTGCCTGGTGCACGGCACTTGTCACCACACGGTGTTTGTCAGCCTCGGCCTCGGTGGTCAGGCGCGCGCCGCCGGGCATCGGGCGGCCGCGGTCGTTCGGGGCAATGCCACCGGTGACGATCAGCCCCACACCGCCTTTGACCCGCTCGGTATAAAAGGCCGCCATGCGGTTGAAACCGTCCTTGACTTCTTCCAGCCCGACGTGCATGGAGCCCATGATGACCCGGTTGGGCAGGGTCGTGAAACCCAGGTTCAAAGGTGAAAGCAAGTGGGGGTAGCTGGTCATGGTGTCTTCCTGATGGGTATGAGTGGCGGCGGCCGGTGGTGTGAGCGGCAGGCGCCACACGACCTGCCAGTTTAGGGCGCGCCTGCTGACTTGCGGCGACTTGGCCTAGAGCGTTTACCCTAACTGGCAGGCAAGCCACCCAAACCATGGCAGCCAGTCACTTTCATCGTCGCAGCGGCGCGGGCGTCAGGCTTGCGTACGCTGCGCTTTGATACGATGCCGCGGTGCCAACCAACCGCCCCATTGTCCAGCGTCTGCCGTCCTTGGCCTGGCTACTGCCCGCAATTGTGGTGGCGGTGTGTCTGTTGCTGGCGCTGTGGGACCCGGTGCCTTTGCAGATGCTGCGCAACGGCCAGTTTGACCAGTTCCAGCGCTGGCAGCCGCGCGTTGATTCCGGTGCACCGGTGCGCATCATTGACATCGATGACGACAGTCTGAACCGCCTGGGCCAATGGCCGTGGCCGCGGACCCTGATGGCCGAACTGACGAACAAGCTGCAGGCTGCACAGCCTGCGGCGATTGCCTTTGACGTGCTCCTGTCCGAGCCTGACCGCACCTCGCCGCAAGCCATGCTGGACCTCTGGCAGGCGCCTGATGACATACGTGAGCAACTGCGGGCCTTGCCCGACCATGACGCTGTCCTGGCGCAGGCGTTGCAGGCCAGCCGTGTGGTGCTGGGCTTTGTGGTGGAGCGGCGTGACCAGCCTGGCGCGCCACCCGAACTCAAAGCGCGTTACGTGGCAGCGGGTGAACCGGCGCAGCCGTATGTGCCTGCTTTCTCCGGCGCCATTGGGCCGCTGCCTGCGCTCCAGGCGTCTGCCAGTGGGCTGGGCGCCATTGTTTTCCTGCCAGATGCAGACGGTGTGGTGAGAAGGGTGCCGCTGCTGCTGCGCGTGGGTGACACGCTGGTGCCTTCGCTGGTGGCTGAAACGCTGCGGGTGGCACAAGGGGCCCGGAATTTCACCACCAGAACCGTGCCAGAGGCCGGTGTGGGCCTGGCCGAGGTGCGTATCGGCGCGCTGTCGGTGCCCAGCACGCCGCAAGGTGAGGTGTGGGTGCATTACACCCGGCCTGTGGCGCAGCGCTACATTCCGGCCTGGAAAGTACTGGCCGGTGCGGTGCCAGCGACCGAGTTGGCGGGCAACATCCTGCTGGTGGGAACCTCGGCCCAGGGCTTGATGGATCTGCGTTTCAGCCCGCTGGGGACGGCCCTGCCAGGCGTTGAAGTGCATGCCCAGGCACTGGAGCAACTGCTCACCGGGGGCGGTCTGACTTACCCGTCCTGGGCGCACGCCTTGGGCCTGCTGGTGGCCTTAATGGCCGGGTTGGTGGTGGGGCTGATAGCGCTGTTTTACCGTGCTGCCTGGTCGCTGGTGGTACTGGCAGGGGCGCTGGCGGCGCTTTGGCTGGGGGTCTGGTATGCCTTCACGCGCCAGGGCGTTCTAGTGGATGCGGTGACGCCCAGTTTGACCATCGCGCTGAGCTTTGGGGTGTCGAGCATGGTGCACCACATGGTGAGCGAAAAGCGTCAACGCTGGATTCGCCAGGCATTCTCACGCTATGTGTCGCCCAATCTGGTGGACTATCTGATCCGCCAGCCTGCTGCGCTGGAATTGGGTGGCAAGCGCCAGGCCTGCAGTTTTGTCTTCACCGACCTGGCCGGGTTCACCACCTGGCTGGAAGGCATGGACCCGGCCAATGCCGTGACCCTGCTCAACGACTATCTGGACGGCATGATCGCCATAGCCTTCAGGCACCAGGGCACGCTGGACCGCATTGTGGGCGATGCCCTGGTGCTCATGTTTTCTGCCCCGGTTTATCAGGCAGACCATCCGCGCCGGGCCTTGACCTGTGCCTGGGAAATGCACCAGTTCTCCAGCCAGTATGTGGCCCGGCTGGCCGCGCGCGGGGTGTCGTTTGGCTTGACCCGCATCGGTGTGCATAGCGGTGAGGTGATTGTGGGCAACTTTGGCGGCAGCACCATTTTTGACTACCGTGCGCTGGGCGACCCGATCAACACCGCGGCGCGACTTGAGAGCGCCAACAAGCAGTTTGGTACCTTGATCTGTGTCTCGCAGGCCGTGCTGTGCACCTGCCCCGAATGGCCGGTGCGAGCGATTGGCCAGGTCGTATTGAAAGGCAAGACCCAGCCCCTGGCCGTATTTGAGCCGTTGGACCCGCACCATCCGGGTGACCCGGACTACGCGGCAGCGTTCGAGTTGATGCGCCAGCACGCACCGCAGGCGCTGCAGGCCTTCACCGACCTGGCCGCCAAACGTGCCAACGATCCGCTGGTGGCCATGCACCTGGCCCGGTTGCGCGGTGGTCAGGTCTCCGACGTGATGGTGCTCAGCAGCAAATAAAAACCTTCAGCGCACGATCACTTCAACCCGCCGGTTGCGCGGCTCGTCGGTGTCGTCGGGTGTTTTGACCAGCAGGTTTTTCTCACCATGGGAGGCCATGGAGACCGGCTCGGTGCTGCCGAGCAAATCGACCACCAGTTGTGCGCGTGTCAAGCCCAGCGCATAGTTGGCTTTGGCGTCGCCCAAGGTGTCGGAATGGCCAATCACCGACAAGTCGGCGCCCGGGCGTTGTGCCAGGTCGCTCCTGATTTTGGGCATCTCGGCTTGCGAGGCGACGGTCAGCGTGGGTTGGCCAGCTTCAAAGTACAGCAGGTAAATCGTCGGTTTCTGGGGACTTGCGGCCAGGGCGGCGCCAAAGTCTTTTTGCAGCTCGGCGTCGGTCAGCGTGAAGGTGTCTTGCCGGGTACCGCCTATGAAGGTGCCCTGACTTTTCTGGTCGAGCAGGATGGTTTGCTTTGGGGTGGTGACCACCACCTGGCCCAGCGAGCCGTCATCATCGGGCAGCAAAACCACATAGTTTTTGGCACAGCCGGTCAGGGTTAGCAGCCAGGCCAGGCTCAACAGTGCAGCGGCCTTGGCAACAACGGGGTGCAGAAAGGGGGTTGGCATGGGTTACTCCGGTACAACTTTGGCAACAAAGTGCGTGCCACGCACGCCAATCGTGCCGGTGGGTGTGCGCACCGACACAGCAGCGGGCTTGAGCCTGGCGATCACCCCCGAGACATAGTTGAGTGAACCCCGCCGCAGGCTGGCAACAAGTTTCAATTCGTCCTGCGCCGGGTTGTACACATAGTCGTCCACGACCAGCTCGGTGTCTGGGCCGATCGACAGCAGGGTGTTGTCCTTGAGCGTGATGCCAAGGCTGCCCTGTGGCCCGGTTTTGAGAACGTTGGTTGTTTTGACCGGCGTGCCAGGCTCTGCTTTGATGGCCATGCCCGCTGCCACCACGCTGGCGTCGCCCTGAGCGATTTTGACGTAACCGATGATGGTGTCATCGGCCAGCGCGGCAGTTGTGGCCAACAAAAGCGCTGCCGCCCAGGCAAAGTTGCGCGGAGTCAAATTCATGGCGTGTTCCTGGTTTTGTTGGAGTCTAGGCACGGCCTGATGCTACTTCAGGGAGGGCGAAAAACAATCGCCCCAAAGGGCAGTTCAAAGTGTCAGTCGGCGCTGGCTCACAAAATGCTGCGGCGTCAGGCTCACCGGATCGGTAAACACCAGTTCCCGGGCCAGCAGTTGCAGCGGATGGGCGTGATCGAATTGACCCTCTGGGGTCAGAGTGGGGTACAGGCCATCGTTCAAGATCGGCAAACCCAGGGCCAGCATGTGCACGCGCAGTTGATGCCGCTGGCCAGTGACTGGCTTCAGCGCATAACGCGCCAGGTCGCCACGCACCTCCAGCACGTCGATGTGGGTCACGGCGTTGGGCGTGCCGGGCACCTCGTGCTGAAGCATGAAATGCCCAGCCTCCTGGATGCGGCTTTGGCGCACCTGCGGCAGGGTCACATCCGCTCGCCACGGGGCGATGGCGTGGTAGGTTTTTTGCACTTGGTGCTGGCTGAACAGTGCGCTGTAGGCGGCGCGGCTGGCGGGTTGTTTGGAAAACATCACCAGCCCGGCGGTATCGCGGTCAATGCGGTGGATCGGCACCAGATCATCGAGACCCAGCTTGTGTTTGAGCCGCACCAGCACGGTCTCGGCCAAGTACCCGCCCGAGGGCACCACCGGCAAAAAGTGCGGTTTGTCCACCACCAGCAGATGCTCGTTCTGGTACAGCACCACCTCCTGAAAAGGAATGGGGGGCTCGTGAGGCACCTCGCGGTAATAAAACAGGCGCGTGTGGGCCGGGTAGGGCGACTGGCTGGCGCGCTCTGGCGTGATGGCGGTGCCCGATTCGTCCAGCACCGCACCACGCGCCATGCGTTCCAGCCAGGTGGCGGGGGTGACGTTGGGGAAGCGCTGTGTCAAAAAATCGATCAACGTCAACCAAGGTCCACCCGGCAAGCCAACACAGCTGGGGCCGATGCCGTTGCGGGTGGGAGGTTTAACGTGAAAATCCTCGGCTGTCATCCCGGACCTGATCCGGGATCCATGAACCGGGTGCATGGATTGCGGGTGCTGAAACCCCGGACCTGATCCGGGGACGCAATGACAGCTGGGTTCTTCATGCTTCGGGGTGGTATGACTGTCATCGGACTTAAACCCGCTCAAAAACGATGTCCCACACACCGTGGCCGAGTTTCAGGCCACGGTTTTCAAACTTGGTGAGCGGGCGGTAAAACGGTTTGGGGGCGTAGCCCAGCAGTTCCGGGTAGGTGGCCAGAGCGGTGTTTTTCAGCAAGGGCTCGTCGGTCAGCACCTGCAGGATTTGCTCGGCGTACTCCTGCCAGTCGGTGGCGCAGTGGATGTAGCCACCCACTTTCAGTCGCGTTGCCAGCTTGGCAATCAGTGGGCCTTGAATCAGGCGGCGTTTGTTGTGGCGCGCCTTGTGCCAGGGGTCGGGAAAAAAGATGTGCACGCCGTCCAGGCATTGCAGCGGCAACATGTGGTCGATGACCTCCACCGCGTCATGCGCGCAGATGCGGATGTTTTTGAGGTTTTGCTCGCCAATGCGCTTGAGCAGCGCGCCCACACCGGGGTCATGCACCTCGCAGCACAAAAAGTGGGTGTCGGGCAGCAGTGCGGCAATGTGCGCAGTGGCCTCACCCATGCCAAAACCGATCTCCAGCACCAGAGGCTTTGCCGGCGTGTTTTGGGCATTATTTTGACTTGTAGCCCTTATGTATTCTGGGTAAGCAGCTACAAAATCTAGAGTATTCGTCTGGTAGGGCAAGAGAAAACGTGGACCCAGTTCACTCAGGGCTTTGGTCTGCCCCGCCGTGGTGCGCCCGGTGCGTTTCACAAAACTGCGAATGGCACGCCGTTCGGGCGCGGCCGGCATGGGGTGGGTGTCTGGAGCGGTGTCTTGGGTCATGGTGTTGGCGATCAAAGTGCGCCGGATTGTAGATTTGCCCCAAAAAAGGGCGGAAAATGTGGCCGCTGCCATGAGGAACGTCATCGACCCCCAAACACTTCACCCGGTCAAGGGTGGCCGTGCTGCGCCAATCTCTGGCGGTGGGCGCGGGAGCCACTCGCTGGCTACTCTGGCGGCCTTGCCCGACCTGCTGTTCGAGGTGGACCTGGATGGCCGGTATCTGGACTACCACTCGCCGCGTACCGAGTTGCTGGCAGCACCGGCTGAAGCGTTGCTGGGCAAGACGCTGCATGACACGTTGCCAGCCGCCACCGCAGACGCCTGCCTGGTGGCTTTGCACGAGGCAAATGCCAACAATTTTTCATGGGGCCACCGGATTGAGCTGGTGCTGCCCACAGGTGCCAGCTGGTTTGAGTGGTCGGTGTCACGCAAAGACAACGGCCCAGGGCAGTCGGTGAGCTTCGTTGTCTTGTCGCGCGATGTCACCCGGCACATGCTGGAGCAGCGCAAGTTGCAGCGTCTGACCCAGATGTACGCTGCGTCGAGCCAATGCAATCAGGCCATTGTGCGATGCCAAAGCGAGCAAGAGCTGTTCCCCATCATTTGCGCTGATGCCGTGAAGTCGGGTGGCATGAAGATGGCTTGGATTGGTCTGCCTGACCCGCTCACCGGCCAGATCAAGCCTGTGGCCAGCGCTGGTGAGGGCACAGATTACCTGCGTGATCTGCTCATCACCAGCGATTCTGGTGCACCCTGCGGTCAGGGGCCGTCCGGCATCGCTTTGCGGCAAGACCAGCCTTACTGGTGCCAGGATTTTTTGATGGACCCTGTCACGCAGGCTTGGCATGCGCTTGCCCGCCAATACGGCTGGGGTGCATTGGCGGTTTTGCCATTGCACCGGGGTGGCCAGGTGGTGGGCTTGATGTCGGTGTATGCCAGCGAAGCCCATGCCTTTGACGATGCAGTCCGCTCGCTGCTGACGGACATGGTCAGGGGCATCAGCTATGCGCTGGAACGTTTTGCCGATGAGCTGAGTCGCGCACAGGTGCAGACGAAGCTACGCGAGAGTGAGGAGCGCTACCACAAAGCTTTTGATACCAGCCCGGATGCCGTCAATATCACGCGCCGCACCGACGGGTTGTACCTGGATGTGAATGCCGGGTTCGAGCGCCTTACCGGCTGGCGGCGTGACGAGTCGGTGGGTAAAACCTCGGTGGAATTGAACCTTTGGGCCAATCCGAAAGATCGCCAACGCATGGTGGAGGCCTTGCAGAACGAGGGCCGTTGCACCAACCTGGAGGTGGATTTTGTCAAGAAGAACGGCGACATCATCCATGGGCTGATTTCAGCGGAGTCGGTTCAGTTTGACAACGTGGATTGCCTGCTGACCATCACCCGCGACATCACGGAACACAAGCGCTCGCAGGAGCGCATCACCCAGCTGGCGCATTTTGACCAGCTCACCGGCCTGCCCAACCGCAGCCAGTTGCAGGCGCGTTTTGAGTTTGTACGCCAATTGGCCCAGCGCAGTGGCGAGAGCCTGGCGCTGATGTTTCTGGATCTGGATCACTTCAAAAACGTGAACGACACGCTGGGCCACAGCATTGGCGACTGCCTGCTGGTACAAGTGGCCAAGCGGCTTGTCAGCACCTTGTGCGCGGGTGACACGCTCTCGCGCATGGGCGGCGATGAGTTCATTCTGCTGCTGCCATCCGCCACCGAAGAGAGCGCCGGGCAGATGGCCATGAAGCTGCTGGCCGTCATGGCGGAGCCGTTCCGGGTTGAAAGCTATGAGCTGGTCAGTACCCTGTCGATCGGCATTGCGGTGTATCCGCATGATGGGCTGGATTTTGAAACGCTGTCGAAAAACGCCGACACGGCCATGTACCGGGTCAAGCAGGCCAGCCACAACAACTTCTGCTTTTTTGCGCAAGAGATGCAGTCGCATTCCGCACGCACGCTGCGGCTGAGCAATGCCTTGCACTTTGCGCTGGAGCGCGGTGAGCTGTCCCTGCATTACCAGCCGCAGATTTCGCTGCAGGATGGCCGCATGGTGGGCGCCGAGGCACTGATTCGCTGGCAGCACCCCGAGCTGGGGCCGGTCTCACCCACCGAGTTCATCCGTATTGCCGAGGACAACGGCCAGATTCTGGCGATTGGTGAATGGGTGCTGCGCAGCGCGGTTGGCCAGCTCAAGCGCTGGCTGGATGCCGGTATGCACCCCATAGTGGTGTCGGTCAACCTCTCGGCGGTGCAGTTCCGCCACCCGAACTTGCTGGCCATGGTCACGCAGATTCTGGACGAGGTGGGTTTGCCGCCGCAGTACCTGGAGCTGGAGCTCACCGAAGCCATGGCCATGGACCAGCCGGTGGCCGCCATTGCGCTGATGAACCAGCTGCATGAGAGCGGTATCCGCCTGTCGATTGACGACTTTGGCACCGGTTATTCCTCGCTGAGCTATCTGAAGAAGTTCAATGTGTCCAAGCTCAAGATCGACCAGAGTTTTGTCCACGATATCAGCGACAACCCGGACGACAAGGCCATCGTCACCGCCATCATCAACCTGGCCACCAGTTTGGGCCTCAAAACCATTGCCGAAGGGGTTGAAACAGCCGCCCAGCTGGCCTTTTTGCGACTGCAGGGGTGTGATGAAGTGCAGGGCTATTACTTCAGTAAGCCGCTGCCCGTTGACGCGTTTGAGGCCTTTGTGCGCAACCAGCGGTTGACCTGTTGATTTTTTCATGGCGGGCTTGATCCGCCATCCAGCCCTGCGCAAGCATGGATCCTGGATCGAGTCTGGGATGACAACCTTTAGCGCAGCCAGTCAGGGCCAGGCTGCCGATTCAACACCCACGCGGGCATCTGGTCAGCAGGCATGGGTCGGGCAATGCCGTAGCCCTGGGCCAGATCACAACCCACCTGCAGCAACAGCTTGCAGTGCGCCGAGGTTTCGGCACCTTCGGCCACCGCCTGGCGGCCAAACGCGCGCGCGAGACCCAGCACACCCTCCACAATGGCGCGGTCTTCCGGGTCGTCAAGCATGTCGCGCACAAAACTCTGGTCAATTTTCAGCACTTGCGCTGGCAGGCGTTTCAGGTAGATCAGGCTGGAGTAACCGGTACCAAAATCGTCCAGTGCAAAGGTCACGCCCATGCTGGCGCATTCGCGGATGACGTTGGCCACGGCGTCCACTTCATCTAGCGCCGTGGTTTCCAGGACCTCCAGCTCCAGGTGGCCGCGCGGCACCTGCGGGTAGGCCGCCAGCAGGGTGCGCAGCTTGTCGGTAAAGTTGCTTTGCTGCAGATGGCTGGCCGAGATGTTGACGCTCACCGACAGATCGAGCCCCTGGCTCACCCAGGCTGCCAGCTGCTGCATGGCGGTGTGCAGTACCCACTCGCCCAGATCGATACCGATGGCATGGTTTTCGATGTCGGGCAGGAACAGGCCCGGCGCCAGCAGCCCCTTCTGCGGGTGCTGCCATCGGACCAGCGCCTCGGCGCCCATCACCTGGCCAGTGCGCAGGCTCACCTTGGGCTGGTAATACAGCACAAACTCGTCCTGGTCCAGGGCTTGGCGTATTCGCACCAGCGTCTCATGGCGCACGCGCAAGCTGCGGTCGTGCTCGGCGTCAAACAACTGGTAACGGTTTTTGCCTGCCAGTTTGGCGCTGTACATGGCCTGGTCGGCCTGGCGCAGCAACTGGTCGGCGTCGGTGTCTTCTGCCTGAGGGTAAAAGCTCACGCCCACGCTGGCCGAGACCTTCAGGCTCTGCTCGTCCAGCAGTACAGGCCGTGCGGCCACCTCCAGCAGGCGGTCGATCAGCGTGACGCTGCTTTGTGCCTCAGCCAGGTCCACAAACACCGCGACAAACTCGTCACCGCCCAGGCGGGCCATGGTGTCACCTTCGCGCATGATGGCTTTGAACTGGTCGGCCAGATTGGTGAGCAGTTGGTCGCCCACGGTGTGGCCGTGGTGGTCGTTGATGGTTTTGAAGCCGTCCAGGTCCAGATAAGCGACCGCCATCCGGGTGCCACGGCGCTTGGCATGGGCCATGGCTTGCTGCATGCGGTCGGCCAGCAGTACCCGGTTGGGCAGGCCGGTGAGGGTATCGTAGTGGGCAATGCGCTCCAGGTAATGCTGGTGCTCCTTCTGGAAGCTGATGTCGGCAAAGCTGCCCACAACACGCACCGGCTGACCCTGTTCGTCGCTTTCCACCACGCGGCCGCGGTCCTGCACCCACAGCACCTTGCCGTCCTTGCGCAGCAAGCGGTGCTCGGAGTGGTAGGTGGCGGTGCTGCCCTGGATCAGGTCGTCCAGCCGACGTAGCACGGTGTTGAGGTCTTCGGGGTGGATCAGCCGGGTAAAGGCTTCCACGTTGTCGGGAATCTCGTCGGGGCTGTATTGCAGGGTGTCGTACCACTGCGGGTTGTGTACCACTTTGCCGCTGGGCAGATGCCAGTCCCAGATGCCTTCGCGGGTGATGCCCAACACATGCTGCAGGCGTTGCTCACTCTCGGTCACCTGGCGCTGGGCGCGTATCAAGTCGGTCACGTCTTGCGCTACCACCAGAATCTGGTGGCCACCTTCGGCGTTCTTGAACGGTTTTTTGATCGAGCGGAAGTGGCGAATCTCGCCGGTGGCTGCGTCTCGGCTGTCCTCAAACACCACCTGGGTTTCGCCCTTGGCCATGATGGATATGACACTCTGGCGGAAAAACTCCGCCATCTCGGGCGGCACGCCAAAGTCGCCATCGTCTTTGCCCACCATCGCGTCCGGGGTGGTGTTGTACAAGTTGGCCACAGCGCGGTTGCCGAGCAGGAACTTGCCCTGCGCATCCTTGAGCACCATCGGGTCAGGGATCTCGTCGATGATGGTGCGCAAAAATGTCTCGCTGGCGTGCAAGGCGCGTGCGGCCCGGTTGCGCTCAGACACATCGATGTCGATGCAATACATTTCGGGTTCGCCAGAGCTGTTGCGTAGCATGACGTGGCTGGAAAAAACCTCAACCGGCTTTCCGTTAGCGCCTTGCAGCATCAGCTCTGCTGACGGAACGGCCGGGCCGCCGCTGGTCCAGGCATCGACGAAGCCGATCACTGCCTCACGCATCGGCTCGGGAATGATCAGGTCTTCCAGTTGCCGACCCAGCGCCTGAGCGTGGGAGTAGCCGTAAAGGGTTTCGCTGGCCTGGTTCCAGAAAATGACCCGGCGGCTGCGGTCGTATCCCTGCACTGAGATGGACGGCAGTTGCTCAAAAATGGCCTTGAAACGGTGTTCGCTCTCAGCCAGCGCGTCTTCCACGCGTTTGAGGTCGGTGATGTCGCGGGCAATACCAAACAGGCCAGTCATCTCGCCTTGTGAGTTGGTTATCGGGTATTTGCGGTTGTCCACCCAGCCCGTGTGGCCGTCTTGGGCCAGATAGCCCTGCACCTCGTGGGCGATGGGTATACCGGCAAACACCTGTTTTTCCAGCCGGTAATACACGTCGGCATATTCCTCAGGGAACACGTCGTAGTCGGTTTTGCCGATCAGGTCGGTCCAATGCTCAGACGGGTCGGTGATGCTCACCAGCGTCTGGCTGGCAGCAGTGAAGACGTGGTGGCGATCCTTGAAGAAGATGAAATCGTCGGTGTTTTCCATCATCGCCACAAAGTTGGGCATGAGGATGGCCGGGCTATCTTGGTGCAGGGTTTTGGCGTCCGTCAGCTGCAGTTGCAGCTGGTCGGGCTGCGTCAGAGCGTATTGACCTTTGAGGCAGCGGATACGCCCGTCAGCATGGCGCACCCGGATGTTGAAATGTCCTTGCGCCGGATTCAGGTCGGGGGCAAACAGGCGCTCAAGGATGTCCTGGTCATCTGCATGGACGCTGTCAGGCCAGCTGAGCGACCCATCCAGCCATTGCTGCGCGGGATAGCCAAGCAGATCAGCAATGGCAGCAGTCGCGTGCAGCATGCGAGGTGCGAGTCCGCAGGCAAATGTCAGGGTCGCTTCCATGGGTTGTGTCATGTTGTTGGCCTCCCGGCGTCATGATACGCATAGGTTCCCCTTTTGAGAACATCAGCGGTGTGTGCGCACCACAGGGTTTTCCATGGGTGGGATCAAATTATGAAAAAAACATACACGACACCAGCCACTTTGCCCCCTTTTGGTTATGCACTGATCAGCATCCAGGGATTGGCCTGCTGCCAAAGACCTGGTGACCGGAACCCAATTGACACGGGACGACCACACCCTGGTCATCCCGCCGCTGTCGTTTTACTGGTTGTCAGAATCAGCGGGCTGGGGTGCGCGGCTGCCACCGGGTGGCCCACTGCGCGGTCCAGCTCAACAGCGCTTCAGCCACCAGGCCAGGGTGCGGCAGCAGCCCCAGCGCCTGGGCGGCCTGGTTCAGTGCTGCCACCGGGTCTTGCAGGTTCAGTGCTTCGGCACCGTTTTGTTTGGAGAGCTTGTTGCCGTCGGCACCGAGCACCAACGGTGTGTGCAAATAGCGTGGTGTGGGCAGACCCAAGGCGCGTTGCAGCAGAATTTGCCGCGCCGTGTTGTCGGCCAGGTCTTCGCCGCGCACCACATCGGTGATGCCCTGCGCTGCGTCGTCCATCACCACCGCCAACTGGTAAGCAAAGCAGCCATCGGCACGTTTCAGAATGAAGTCCCCCACGGCGGCCTCGACGTCTTGCTGCTGGGTGCCCAGGCGCCGGTCTGACCAGGTGATGGCGGGTGTCATTCCGGGCGCCGACCCGGGATCCATGCATTCTGAGTCATGGATGGTGGGTCGGAGCCCACCATGACAGCCGATTAGCGTGCTGCGGGGAGGCTTGGCGGCCATGAGGTTGGTGCCAACATCGGTTCGCAGCCGCCAAGCCCGCGCCTTGGCACCGCGCAGCCCGTTGCGACAGGTGCCGGGGTAAATCAGCTCGCCATGGCGCGGCTTGGCGGCACCCTGTTGCGCCAGTGCCGCTTCAATCTGCTTGCGGCTGCAACCACACGGGTAGGCCAGGCTACGCTGCACCAAGGCGTCCAGCGCCCGCTGGTAGGCGTCTGCCCGGTCAGATTGATAGAGCGGCGGCTGGTCTGAGTGCAGGCCGCAAAGCGCCAACTGCTGCAAGATGACCTGGTCCAGGCCGGGCAGGCAGCGCGTGGTGTCCACGTCTTCGATGCGCACCAGCCACTGGCCACTGTGCGCCCGGGCGTCCAGCCAGCTGGCCAGCGCCGCCACCAGCGAGCCCGCGTGCAGCGGCCCGGTGGGCGAGGGGGCGAAGCGACCGGTGTAGCGCGTCACACCACCGCGAGTGCCAGTTCCAGGCCAGAGACAAACGCGTCTTCCACCCGGTAGCCCAGGCACCAGTCGCCGCACACCCCCAAGCCCTGGTCGGCGCTGAACAGATGGCTGTGGCCCAGCGGTTTGGTGGTTTTGGCGTAGAGCCAGCGCTGGCTGTCCACATGCGAGGGCTCGGCGTGGATGCCGGTAACCTCGCCAAACGCCTTGAGCAGCTTGGCTTCCACGCGCGCCGGGTCGTCTTGCAGATGCTCTTGAGACCACTCGGCACTGGCCTGCACCGTCCAGCGCTCAATCGGGCTGCGCCCGGGCTTGCTGGACTCGCGTGCCAGCCAGGCAATGCGGTGGTGCTTGCTGCGCGCGGCGCTCCACTGCGGGCCCAGGGTGGATAAATCGGGCTGCATGGCTTGCGGAAAAGCCAGCATCAGCGTCCAGCAAGGGGCCATCTCGACGGCGGCGAGCTGCGCGGCCCAGCCCTCGGCCAGCTTTGAAGTTTGTAGCAAGCTCTGCGCTTGTACACAGGGGATAGCCAGCAAAACGGCATCAAAACCAGAGTAAACATGGCGCGCGTCATCGGGGCCTTCGGTGCGCAGCTGCCAGTGACCGGGTTTGACCGCATCGGGCTCGATCAGGGCCACGCGGGTTTGCAGCTCAATCTGGCTGGGGGCCTTCAACTCTTGCGCCCAGCCGGCAGCCAGGGCGGTCATGCCGGGCACACCTACCCAGTGGGCTTCGTTCAACGGCGCCACAGGCATGTTGACCTGACCCGCCTCGTCGATTACTTGCACGGCGTTGGCGCTCCAGCGTTTGACCAGCGTGGGCGAGGTTTCCAGCGCCATGACAAAGCGCGGGTCACGCGCGGTGAAATACTGGGTGCCATGGTCAAACGAGCCAAAAGCACTGCTGCGGGTGGCCATGCGCCCGCCCAGCCCGGCACTTTTTTCAAACAGGGTGACGGTGTGGCCGGCCTGCACCAGGGTGCGCGCGCAGGTGACACCCGCCATGCCCGCGCCGACAACGGCAATATGTTGGGGTGTGCGGGGGGATTTGTTCATACATTGTTCTCCAGAGGTAAAAATCGTTCGGCATCGTGTTGTTTTTGAAGGGTGAAAGGGTGTGACGCCGTTGTGACCGACTTTACACGCCCCAGTGGGGCTGCAGCGGCGCGGCGCGGGTGTTTTGAAGGCTTGGCAAGATAAAGTTGCCTCAACGGGCCCATCAGCGTCAGATGGCCTTTTGGCCCGCCAATCACCAGAAGCGCCTGAGTTTGTTACCCTTTGCAGCCCACGAACATGGAGTTTTCAGCATGGCAAAAGTTGCAGTTGTTTTTCATTCAGGCTACGGCCATACCCACCGCATGGCCAAAGCCGTGGCTGACGGTGCCAACGCCGACCTGATCGCCATCGACGCCGTTGGCAATCTGTCAGAGACCGAATGGGCCACCCTGCAGGCGGCAGACGCCATCATCATGGGCAGCCCCACTTACATGGGCAGCGTGAGCTGGCAGTTCAAGAAGTTTGCCGATGCGTCCAGCAAACCGTGGTTCAGCCAGTCCTGGAAAGACAAGGTGTTTGCCGGTTTCACCAACAGCGCCACCATGAACGGTGACAAACATTCCACACTGCATTACCTCTTCACCCTGGCCATGCAGCACGGCGGCATCTGGGTCGGCACCGGGCTGATGCCCAGCAACAGCAAGGCGGCGCAGCGCAACGACGTGAACTACGTGGGCTCGTTCGCCGGCGCCATGGCGCAGTCGCCCTCCGACTCGTCACCTGCCGAGATGTTGCCCGGTGATCTGGAAACCGCGCGGCTGTTCGGCCAGCGTGTGGCCGAGGTAACGGCCCGGCTCGTGGCCTGAGTTTTATAAGCTTTTTTGACCTCCAGCCCTTATTCAATAAGGGCTGATAGCTATTATTTCAGAGTTATTAGAGGCGCTCGACACGTCATCTGTGCTGAGCGTGCGCTGTGTCAATGCTGGCCGCGCGGTGCAGGGCAAAATCTGGCAAAACAACCAAAATGATTGGACTGCCATGCGACCCGTTTCACAGATGATTGACCAGCAAGATATCGCACATTTCTCAGCCATACTGGTCGCTGCCAGTCTGCTCATTGGCGGCCCGGCGCAGTCGCAGGAGGGGGCTGCGGTGTCTGAGCAAGACTTCCTGAGCGACATGCCTGTTGTGCTGAGTGTGTCGCGCCTGCCACAGCCACTGGACGAAACCCCTGGCGCCGTCACCATTCTGGATCGCGACACCATTCGCCGCTCCGGCGCGCGGGACGTGGCCGATCTGCTGCGACTGGTGCCGGGGTTTCAGGTCAGCAATGCGTTTGACAGTGTGGCACCTCAAGTGGGTTACCACGGTATTTTCGGGCGCTATTCCAACCGGGTTGAGCTGTTGATTGATGGCCGCTCGGCTTACTCACCCTATTTCATCGGCAGCATTGCGGGCGGGCTGCAGTCCGTGGCATTGCAGGACATTGAGCGTATCGAGGTGCTGCGCGGCTCCAACTCGGCGGCTTACGGCGCACGCGCCTTTTTGGGGGTGATCAATATTGTGACCCGCCATACCGCTGACTCTCTGGGCGCGCGGGGAGTGGTCACCACCGGCGAAAACGGAATCCACGACGCTCAGGCCAGCCTGGGCTGGGGCACCGGGCCGGGCAGCTTCAGGCTCACCGTTGACCGGCGCGCCGATGAGGGTCTGGAGGGTGCTTATGACCGCAATTCGGTGAGCCGGGTGAACTTCCGGTCGGATCTGTACCCGGCACCCGGGCACGAGGTGCAATTGCGGCTGGGGGCCACGAGCCTGAATGCGGGCCGTGGGCAGCCAGACTTTGTGCTGGATCCGTTTCGGCCGTTTGGGTTTGATTCAGCCTATGCCCAGGTGGACTACAAACTTGTTTTGAGCAGCGACGAAGATGTGGCGATCAAGCTGTCGCGCAGCCAGGAGCGTTACAGGGAAGAGTTTCCGGTGTCCCTGTTGCCCTACAAGATCAACGGCGTCTACAACGTGAGCGCCAATGGGGACGCCAGCAGCGATGCGCTGACGCTGCAGCACACGCAGCGTCACAGCCCGGTCTTGCGCACGGTGTGGGGTGCTGAATACCGTCAGGAGCGCATCGTGTCGGCACCGCTGTACCACACCGACGCGGCGTTTGACACCCGGTTTTTGCGCCTGTTTGGCAATCTGGAGTGGCGGCTGGCGCCTGATTGGCTGCTCAATGCCGGTGCCCTGGCTGAGAACAGCAGTGTCACGGGCAACACACTGGCACCGCGGGTGATGATGAACTGGCACCTGGCGCCTGGCCACACGCTGCGTGCCGGGGTGTCCAAGGCGTTTCGGCCGCCCAGCACGTATGAAATGTTTGCTGACCGGCGATTTGACATTCCAGTGCTTGGTGAGAGGGTGGATACCCGCGCCACCGGTCAGACGGTGCCCGAAACTCTGGTGGCCAAAGAGGTGGGCTATCTGGGAGATTTCCCTGCCTGGGGTGTCGCTCTGGATGTGCGGCTGTTTCAGGAGCGGTTCGACAAGCTGATTGACATTCGTTATGCGCCAGGCGGCAAATACTATATCAACGACACAGCATTTGACCTGGAGG
Organism: Rhodoferax ferrireducens; assembly: GCA_002083775.1. GTDB lineage: Bacteria > Pseudomonadota > Gammaproteobacteria > Burkholderiales > Burkholderiaceae_C > Rhodoferax > Rhodoferax ferrireducens_A. The sequence continues at coordinate 97,784 of MTEI01000002.1, forward strand.
GCACCGAATACCAGCTCAAATGGCAAGCTTGGCAGGGTGCCCAGTTGATCGTGAGCCAAGCTTTCATCCACAACACACACGTCGCGCCGGGCGCGCCGGGTGACGATGAAATCAACGCGGCCACACCGAAGCGCGCCAGCGCACTCGCTTATTTTCAGCAACTGCCTGGCCAGATCAGTTTGACGCTCTTGCATTCTGAGAACAGCACCACGGGCCTCGTGGCAGACCGGCCGCAGCCTCGGGCCCGTACTGACCTGCGTCTGGCCAAAGCCATGCGGTGGGGCTCACGCCGTGGAGAAGTGGCGTTGGTGGTGCAAAACCTGGGTTCAGATTACGCTGATTTCAAGAGGCAACACTTGTTTCAGAAGCAGGCGTTCATCACTTTGCGTCTGGAAGACTGAGCCAAACCATGGGCCGCACGCTGCGCTTTCTGATGCTGGGTGTGGCCGTGTGCCTGCTTGGTAGCCAGGTGCGTGCCCAGACGCCAGCCCCAGCGCCAGCGGCGCGGGTGGTCATTGTCAGCAGCGACACCGCGGTGGCATATGCCGAGACGGCGCAGTCTTTCATCGACGCGTTGGTGCGCCAAGGGGTGGCCCGTGCCGACATCTCGCAAGTGTTTGCGTCCGAACTGGCGTTACGGCTGCGGCCAGGCCAGCCGCTGTGCCTGGCCGTGTGTGTGGCACTTGGCAGTGAGGCCACGCGGGTTCTGCTGGTCAGCAAGGTGCAGGCACCGGTGGTCAGCGCCCTGATCCCACGCCACAGTTTTGAGCGTTTGCTGCGCAGCAGCGGCAAACCGGTTTCAACCCAGGTCAGCGCCATTGGGCTGGACCAACCGCTGGCGCGCCAGCTGGCACTGATTCGCCTGGCGCTGCCCAAGGCGACCAGGGTCGGCGTGCTGCTGGGGCCGGACTCCTCCGACAACGCCTCTGGATTGCAGGCGCAAGCGGCTGCCAACGGGCTGAGTTTGAACGTTGTGACCGTGAACCGGCTGGAGGACCTGACCGCGGGCTTGCCAAAACTGCTTGATGAGAGCGATGTTTTGCTCGCTCTGGCAGACCCGCTGGTGTTCAACAGCAGCACCATCCAGAATATCTTGTTGTCGAGTTTTCGGGCAAGCGTGCCTATGGTGGCTTTTTCGCCAGCTTACGTGCGTGCAGGCGCGGTGTTGGCGCTGTACACCACCCCGGCGCAGGCGGGTCAACAGGCAGCAGAGGTGGTGCTGGGCGTCTTGCGCGGCAAACCGCTGTCCGATCAGACGATCGAGCCCAATGACTTTGAGGTGGGCGTGAACGCCCATGTGGCGCGCTCGCTGGGCTGGTCGTTTGAGGCGCAAGCACTGCGCCATAGTTTGCGGCGCCAGGAGCGTTTGCCATGAAGACGCTCGACATCCGCTCCCGCATGCTGGTGGCGGCCCTGCTGCCGCTGGCCTTGATCAGCACCTTGCTGGCGGCAGTGTTTTTGACCGTACGTTTTGAAGACATACAAAGCGCGTATGAGCAGCACAACCGCTCGGTGGTGCGGCAGATTGCGCTGGCCAGCGAGTACGGCCTGTTCTCGGGCAACCGCCAGCAGTTGCAGGCGCTGGCAGCAGGTGCCTTGCACGAAACCGATGTTCGCCGGGTGCTGGTGTTGGACAGCCGTGGCCAGACGCTGGCCAGCGCGGGTGAGGCCAGCCAAGTGCCTCCGGCTGCCCTGAGCCCGTCGGAACAACATGGGTTTGTGCAGCAGGCGCGGCTGGACTGGCTGGTGCAGCCGGTCTACCCGAGCGATGTGCAGCTGGATGACCTGTTCGAGCGAGACCCGGTGGCCGCCGACCAGCAGCCCAACCAGTTGGGTCAGGTGCTGATGGTGTTCTCGCGCCAGAGTGTGGATGCGCGTAAGGCCCAGATGCTGGTCACTGGTGGCGTGATCGGGGGTTTGAGCCTGCTGTTTGGCATGGCGCTGGCGGTCTATCTGAGCCGCGGGGTCATTCGCCCGATCAACCGCATCACTCAACTGGTGGAGCGCATTGGCCGCGGCGATTTTGCTGCGGTTGACAAGCCGCGCGACCAGGAGACCGACCATGACCCGTTGCAGGTGCTGCAGGGGCATATTCGCCTGATGGCCGACCGCTTGGCACAGGCGCGTGGCGAGCTGGAGCAGCAAGTGGCACTGGCCACACAGGCGCTGCGCGAGCGCAAGGAGGAAGCCGAACAGGCCACCCTGGCCAAATCGCGGTTTCTGGCGGCCGCTAGCCATGATCTGCGTCAGCCCACCCATGCCCTGGGGCTGTTTGTGTCGCGCCTGGCGCAGTTGCCGCATGACGCCCAGACCGGTGCGCTGATCAGCAATCTGGATGCCTCGGTGCGGGCCATGCAGAACCTGCTGGATGGTTTGTTGGATATCTCTCGCCTGGAAGCCCGCGCTGTTCAGGTGAACAAGCGGCCTTTTGCGCTGTCTGCGCTGTTTGATCAGTTGCAACAGGACCTGGGTGCCGAGGCTGCAGACAAAGGTTTGGGCCTGCGTGTGCGGCCGACCAACCTGTGGGTGTTGAGCGACGCCACGCTGATTTACCGGGTGTTGCTCAATCTGGTGGGCAATGCGCTGCGCTACACCGAGCGCGGCGGCGTGCTGGTGGTGGCGCGCCAGCGCGCGTCCGGGCTGGTGGAATTGCAGGTGTGGGACAGTGGTATTGGCATCGCGCGCGAACATCAGCAGGCGGTTTTTACCGAGTTTTACCAGGTGGGCAATGCCGCCCGTGACCGCGCCAAGGGCATGGGGCTGGGTTTGAGCATTGTGCAGCGCACGGCCAATTTGCTGTCGCACCCGCTGGTGATGGTGTCACGCCCCGGCCGGGGTACCCGGTTCACCTTGAGCCTGCCGCAGGTTGCGGCGCAACAGCGCTTGGCCGAAGACTTGCCGAATGACCTGGTTGCCCCGGACGACCTGAGCGGTAAATGGGCCTTGGTGGTGGAGGATGATGACCTGGCACGCAGTGCCCTGGTTGGGCTGCTGGAGAGCTGGGGCATGCGGGTGGCGCAGGCGCCAGGCCCGGCCGGCGCCATGCAGTGCCTGGCACAGGGCGTGCTACCCGATGTGATGGTGAGTGACTACCGGCTGCAGGAAGACCTGAACGGGCTGCAACTGGTGCAGCGATTGCAAACGCAATTACCTCACCATCCGCCGGCCTGCCTGATGAGTGGTGACACCGACCCGGCAGTGATCCAGGCGGTGCAGGCGGCCGGGTTCACCTTGCTGCACAAGCCGGTGCGCCCGGCCAAGCTGCGCAGCCTGTTACGCCACCTGCTGACGCCGCAGCAAGATCATCAGCGTGCGGGTGGCGCCGACCTGTCGTAACCCCATCGACCAGCCTCCAGAGCTGCCTGGGTGCGGGTTTTAACCCCAAAGCCACGCAAGATGCTGGTGACGTGGTTTTTGACGGTTTCATCTGATAGCGACAGCTGTTCGCTGATGTCGCGGTTGCTGAAGCCGCCAAGCAGCAGTTGCAGCACCTCCTGCTGACGCGGCGTGAAAATGGGCGCCTTGACCTCGGTGGACTCGGTCTGCCCACTTTGCAAAGACCCAAACCCGAGAGGTGCCACCACCTCGCCGTTGAGCACCTGCCGCAGCGCCTGCAAGAGTTCGTCGCTGCGCCCGGATTTGGTCACAAAACCAGCAGCCCCCTGTGCCAGCACACGTTGAGCAATGCTGGGGTTGGCTGAGCCTGACAAGATCACCACCGGCAGCTCAGGATGGCGTTCGCCAAAAATACCCAACGCCGCGAGGCCATTCATGTCGGGCAAGTGGTAGTCCAGCAGTACCAGGTCCAGATCAGGGTGAGATGCGGCCAGCACAAAGGCCCGCGCGCAGTCGGGGGCTTCAAAAACTTCGGTGGCCTCAAGCGGCGTCAGCCCTTGCAGCACCTGGCACAGGCCGGCGCGTACCAGCGCATGATCATCAACCACCAGGATTTTCACTTTGGATGCTCCAACTGCTTTCCTACAATGCAGGCCATGTTTGTACACCTGCGCCTTCACACCGAATTTTCCGTCATCGACGGCACCAACCGCATTGATGAGATCGTCAAATCTGCCACCGCTGACCAGCAGCCCGCGCTGGCCATTACCGACCTGAGCAACCTGTTTGGCGCCGTCAAATTTTACAAAGAGGGGCGCAAACGCGGCATCAAGCCGATTATCGGCGCTGAAATTTGGCTCGAAGGCCTGGGCAAGGACGCTACGCAACTTTCGCGCGTGGTGTTGCTGGTGCAAAACACCGCCGGTTACCTGAATCTGTCGGAGCTGCTGGCCCGCGCCTGGACGCAAAACGCCAACAAGGCGCAAGCCACCGTCAGCCTGGCCTGGTTGACCGAACGCAACGAGGGCCTGATTTGTCTCTCCGGTGCGCAGGCCGGGCCGGTGGGGCAGGCGTTGCTGCAAGGCGACGATGCCCGGGCGCTGGACGCCGCTTTGCAGCTGGCGCAGGTGTTTCCACACCGTTTCTACCTGGAATTGCAGCGCGCCGGGCGCCCGGAAGACGAGCCGCAGGTGGCGGCAGCCGTGTTACTGGCGCAGCGCATGAACCTGCCGGTGGTGGCCACGCACCCGATCCAGTTTGCCGCGCCCGAAGACTTTGAAGCGCATGAAGCCCGCGTGTGTATCGCTGAGGGCGAGATTCTGGCCAACCCGCGCCGGGTGCGCCGTTTCACCCGCGAGCAGCATTTCAAAACCGCCGCACAAATGGCCGAGCTGTTTGCCGATGTGCCAAGCAGCCTGGCCAACAGTGTGGAGATTGCCCGGCGCTGCAGCTTGAGCCTGGTGCTGGGCAAGCCACAGCTGCCGGATTTTCCGATTCCAGAGGTCAACGGGGTGGTGATGGGCGCCGACGATTATTTTCGCTACGCCTCGCACGAGGGTCTGAAAGAGCGCATGGCGCACCTGTACCCCGACCCGGCCAAACGCGCAGTCGAGATGCCGCGCTATGTGGATCGCCTCGAATTCGAGCTGGGCACCATCCTGAAAATGGGTTTTCCGGGCTACTTTCTGATTGTGGGTGACTTCATCAACTGGGCCAAAAGCCACGGCTGCCCGGTCGGGCCGGGTCGCGGTTCCGGTGCCGGCAGTCTGGTGGCCTATGCGCTGAAGATCACCGACCTGGACCCGCTGCAATACAACCTGCTGTTTGAGCGCTTTTTGAACCCCGAGCGGGTGTCAATGCCCGACTTTGACATCGACTTCTGTCAGGGCAACCGTGACCGCGTCATAGACTACGTCAAGGACAAATACGGCAAAGATGCGGTGAGCCAGATCGCCACCTTCGGCACCATGGCGGCGCGTGCGGCGATTCGTGACGTGGGTCGGGTGCTGGACATGAGTTACACCTTTTGTGACGGCATCAGCAAACTCATCCCCAACAAGCCCGGTGTGGCGGTGACGCTGCAATTGCCGCCGCCAGACCGCAAAAAAGACGACAAGCTGGTGTACGCCGTCGAGGCCGAGCCGATTCTGGCCGAGCGTGAAGCCAAAGAAGAAGACGTGCGCACGCTGCTGGAGTTGGCGCGCAAGCTCGAGGGCATGACGCGCAACATCGGCATGCACGCCGGGGGTGTGCTTATTGCACCCGGCAAACTCACCGACTTTTGTCCGCTGTACCAGCAGCCCGGCAGCGACTCGGCGGTGAGCCAGTACGACAAGAACGACGTGGAGGCGGTGGGCCTGGTCAAGTTCGACTTTTTGGGCCTGGCCACACTGACCATTCTGGAAATCGCCCGCGAATTCATCGTCCAACGCCATCCTGGTCAGGAAAACTTTGCCTTTGAGAACCTGCCGCTGGACGACAAAGCCACCTACCGGCTGTTTCAGGACGGCAAGACCGAGGCGGTGTTCCAGTTTGAATCGCGCGGGATGCAGGGCATGTTGCGTGACGCCAAACCGACGCGCCTCGAAGACCTGATTGCACTGAACGCCTTGTACCGCCCCGGCCCGATGGACCTGATCCCGAGTTTTGTCGCGCGTAAACACGGTCGCGAAGTGGTCGAGTACCCGCACCCGCTGGTGGCCAACATGCTCTCGGAGACCTACGGCATCATGGTCTACCAGGAGCAGGTGATGCAGACGGCGCAGATTCTGGGCGGTTATTCGCTCGGTGGTGCCGACATGCTGCGCCGCGCGATGGGCAAGAAAGACGCCGACGAGATGGCCCGGCACCGGCAGATCTTCCGCGATGGGGCGGCCAAAAACGCCATCACCCAGGACAAGGCCGACGAAATCTTTGACTTGATGGAGAAGTTTGCCGGTTATGGCTTCAACAAGAGCCACGCCGCCGCCTACTCACTGCTGGCGTACCACACCGCCTGGCTCAAGGTTCACTACACCGCCGAGTTCTTCTGCGCCAACATGACGGTTGAAATGGACGACACCGACAAGCTGAAAGTCTTGCTGGAAGATGCCATCAAAATGGGCTTGACGTTTGAGGCGCCCGATGTGAATCGGGGCTTTAGCCGGTTTGAACCGGTGTCGGACAAGGTGATTCGCTACGGGTTGGCAGCGGTGAAGGGCAGTGGCGCGCAGGCCATTGAAGCCATTGTTGCCGCGCGTGAGGGCCGGGGCGTCGGGCCGATGGGGGATATGAAAGGTCCTTTCAAGAGCCTTTTTGACTTCTGTGCCCGGGTGGACCGTGCCCGCATCAACAAGCGCACGGTGGAGGCGCTGATCAAGGCAGGTGCCTTCGACGCTATCCACCTCAACCGCGCCAGCCTGCTGGCCAGTGTCGATCTGGCGTTTGAATTTGGTGCTACCACCTTGGCCAATGCCAACCAGTGCAGCCTGTTTGACATGGGCGGCGACGACGACGTGGGCTCCAGCACCCAGGAGCCCGGGATGGTGCAGGCCACACCCTGGGGCGTGAAAGAGCGCCTGACCTATGAAAAAACGGCGGTTGGCTTTTACCTGTCCGGCCATTTGTTTGACGAAGTGGCTGATGAGGTGCGGCGTTTTGCCAAACGGCCAATTGCCGAGCTGCTGGACACCCGCGAGCCGCAGCTACTGGCGGGCATCGTCAACGACTTTCGCGTCATCAACGGCCAGCGCGGCAAGCTGGCGCTGTTCAAGCTGGACGATAAATCGGGCGTGATCGATGCGCGTGCGGATGAGGCGCTGATCAACACCCATAAAAACCTGCTGAAAGACGACGAGTTGATCATCGTCATGGGCAAGGCGCAGCCGGACCGGTTTTCGGGTGGGCTGCAGCTGACGGTGACGCAGGTCTGGGACCTCGAGCAGGCGCGCTGCCGCTTTGGCAAGTATTTGCGGGTGGTGCTGGGGCAAGCGGCGCAGGCCGCTGCGGCCAGGCCGGTTGCACCAGACAGTGCGGGTCCGACGAGCACGGTGCCTTACCAGACGCCCAAGGCGCCAGATGTGGCGCGGCTGCTCAAAGATTACCCGCCGCAGCGCGAAATGACCGAACAGGGCGATCTGTGGCGTGGTTTGCAGGTGCGCATGGCCTTGACTTGCCAAGGCGAGGAGGGCGCCGCCAGCGTCGAGTTGCAATTGGGTGAGCGTGCCAAGTTCTACCCCAGTAACGCCGCCCTGGCCAGCTGGTGGGCACAGGCTGCGCCGGGCACGGCAGACATTGTTTACGAGTGAAATTGGCTGACAGATCATGGACCAGAAATTCATCGTGGACTGATCGCATGACTCATTTCACCATTCATACAGAAAATCACGCGTAAATGGTGGAAATAAAATTAGATCATCAACTTATGATCTACAAAAAACAAGATTTCTTTGAGTATTCAGCGGAATCCCAGCGCGTGCGCGCCAACCTGGAGCAAACTTATGCGGCTTGGGTTGACGCCCGGCGTGCGTTTGACGCCATGCCCGTGTCCATGTACTGGAGTAGCAAAGAAGGTGCCGATTACCTCTGCGTCAAACAAACATCCCACGACAATGGCAGCAGCCTGGGGCGCCGCAGCCCGCAGTTAGAGGCCCAGTACAGCAACCATACGGAAGCCAAAGCACGGTTAAAGGAGCGCATTCACGCCCTTGACGCGCAATTGACCGAACGCGCAGGCTTGTACCGCCGCCTGCGGCTGCCCTCCATTCCCGACCGGCAGGCTGAGATCTTGCGAAAACTTGACACGGAGGGCCTGCTGGGCACCGACCTGATGGTCGTCGGTACCAACGCGTTCATTGCCTACGAGCTCGCTTGCGGGGCCAAATTCCCCACGGGGAACGAGGAAACTGAAGACTTTGACATGGCTTGGTGTCGCGGCACCAAAGCGTCGCTTCTGGGACAAACCGCGAACACCACCGGCAGAAAAACCTTGTTTGCCGTGCTCAAGAGCCTGGACTCAAGCTACCAGATCAACCCGCGCAAACCCTACCAGGCGGTGAACCAAACGGGTTATGAAGTTGAACTGTTGGCTGCGCCCAGCACGCATCCGTTGCCAAAATTCGAGCCCTTTGAGCCTATGGTGACCTTGATCGAGCAAGAGTGGCTGCTCCAGGGCATGCCCTTGAGCGTGGTGGTGGCCACCGTACGGGGTCGCGCCTGCCCTTTGTATGTGCCCGACCCCCGATGGATGGCGTTGCACAAACTTTGGCTGGCCAAAAAGCCTGAAAGAAGCCCGGCCAAAAAACCCAAAGACCAGCGCCAGGGCGAAGTGCTTCTGGATGCCACCCGTTTCTTTCTGGGTGACAGCCACCCGCTGAACATTGACTTTGTGCTGTCTTTGCCCGAGGAACTCCAAGCCCACTTCAATGCCTGGTGCGAGAGTCGGCACTATGTGCCACAAGACGGGCTTGGGCGGCTCGCCTCATAAACCACACAGTCAATCGGCTTTTCGCTTGATTTACACTGCAGCGGCTTGTCGGGGTGCCTTGGACGTTAGTCAGGGCTGAGACCACTGTTGTGGGACCCGCTGAACCTGATCGGGGTCATGCCCGCGTAGGGAACAACGCAATTGGCACCGGCACCTGATGGCTCTGCACAAGATCTGTTCAGTGACTCCCCGGCACTCCAGGCAGGCTTGACCCACCTACCGGAGACCGCCTTGACACCCCAACCGCTCTCGATTGACACCACCCAGATCACCCGGCGCATCACGCGCACGCCGTTTGCTGGTTCATCCAAAATTTACCTCACCGGCTCGCGCCCTGACATCCGCGTGCCGTTTCGTGAGGTGGCCCTGACCGACACACTGGTCAAGTCTGACCCCACGCAAACCCAGCCCAGCCGCGTGCCCAACCCGCCACTGCGCCTGCCCGATGCCTCGGGCGTCTACACCGACCCGGCGGTCGAGATCGACATCACCCGTGGCCTGCAGCCCCTGCGCAATGGCTGGATCACCGAGCGGCAAGATACCGAGGCGCTGCCCGGCCTCAGCAGCGCCTACGGCCAGCAGCGTCTGACCGATACCCTTTTGGGCCCCCTGCGCATGACTCAGCCGCCCACCCCCAGGCGCGCCAAGGCCGGTGCCAACGTGACGCAAATGCACTACGCCCGCCGTGGCCTGATCACCCCGGAGATGGAATTTGTTGCCATCCGCGAAAACCTGCTGCGTGCGCAACTGGCCGAGCGCCTGGCCACCGAGCGCTTGCCGCAACCCGGCCAGGCCTTTGGTGCGCTGATGCTGCAACCGGTCACGCCAGAGTTTGTGCGCGACGAGCTGGCCCGCGGCCGCGCCGTCATCCCGGGCAACATCAACCACCCCGAGAGCGAGCCGATGGTCATTGGCCGCAACTTCCTGGTCAAGGTCAACGCCAACATCGGCAACTCGGCCACCACCTCGGGCGTGGAAGAAGAGGTGGACAAGCTGGTGTGGGCCATCCGCTGGGGTGCCGACACGGTGATGGACCTGTCCACCGGTGACAACATCCATGAAACCCGCGAGTGGATTTTGCGCAACTCGCCGGTGCCAATTGGCACCGTGCCGCTGTACCAGGCGCTGGAAAAGGTCAACGGCAAGGCCGAAAACCTGAGCTGGGAGCTGTTTCGCGACACGCTGATTGAGCAAGCCGAGCAGGGCGTGGACTACTTCACCATCCACGCCGGGCTGCGCCTGGCCTATGTGCCGCTCACGGCCAACCGGCTCACCGGCATCGTCTCGCGCGGCGGATCGATCATGGCCAAATGGTGCCTGTCGCACCACCGCGAGAGCTTTTTGTACGAGCACTTTGAAGACATCTGCGCCATCATGAAAGCCTACGACGTGAGCTTTTCACTGGGCGATGGTCTGCGCCCCGGCTCCATTGCCGATGCCAACGACGAAGCCCAGTTTGCCGAGTTGCACACGCTGGGCGAGCTGACGCAAATTGCCTGGAAATATGACGTGCAAGTGATGATTGAAGGCCCCGGCCATGTGCCGCTGCAACTCGTGAAGGAGAACGTCGACAAACAACTCGCCGCCTGTTTTGAAGCGCCGTTCTACACGTTGGGGCCGCTGATTACCGACATCTCACCCGGTTACGACCATATCTCATCAGCCATGGGCGCAGCCAACATTGGCTGGTACGGCACCGCCATGTTGTGTTACGTCACGCCCAAGGAACATTTGGGCCTGCCGAACCGGGACGACGTGAAGCAGGGTCTGATTGCCTACAAGATTGCCGCGCATGCCGCAGACCTGGCCAAGGGCTTTCCTGGTGCGCAGATGTGGGACAACGCCATGAGCAAGGCGCGTTTTGAATTCCGCTGGGAGGATCAGTTCCGCCTGGCCATCGACCCCGACACGGCGATGGCTTTTCATGACGAGACGCTGCCGAAAGACAACGCCAAGCTGGCGCATTTTTGCTCCATGTGCGGGCCCAAGTTCTGCTCGATGAGCATTTCACAGGAGGTGCGCGAGTTTGCGCGCATCCAGTCTGCTGCTGCAGCCCCGATGGCCGGTGATAGTGACCTGGCTGCCGCGCAAATCAGTGCCGAACTGCAAAACAAGGCCGACGAGTTCCGTCTGGGTGGCCAGGAGATTTATACGTAAAAATGGCCTCTAGCCCTTATAGGTAAAGGGCTAGTAGCTATCAAAAGTAGCTGCTAATCCCTGGGCCTGAACACCAGCACAAGACTCGACGGCATGCTGCCGTCAATATCGCGCGGCAAGACTTCAGTCTTGTCGATAGCGCGGATGACTGCGTCGTCCCAGGCCTTGTCGCCGCTGCTCTTGGTGATCTTGCGGCCCACGATGGTGCCGTCCGGGGCGGTGCGCACCTCCACCTCGGTGGTGGGGTTGCCGACAATTTCATCGGTGAACACAATGTTCGGCTTGACGCGCGCCCGGATGCGCCCGCCGTAGCTGGCCGATGGCCCCGACGACTTCAAGGCGTTGCCCGTAGCGTTGGCGCCACCGCTGGCACCAGCCAAACCCGCCATACGCTGCAGGTTTTTCTGGCGCTGGGCCTCAAGCTGCTTGGCCTCCAATGCGGCCTGTTTCTTGTCCTGGGCAGCTTGTTGTGCCTTGTTGGCCTGTTCGGCCTTGAGCTTGTCCTGTTTGAGTTTCTCAAGCCGTGCTTTGTCGACTTTGTCTTTCTCAAGTCGGTCTTTTTCCAACTTTTGTTTGAGCTTGTCCTGTTTGATCTCTTCCAGTCGTGCCAGCTCTTTTTGCCGACGCAGCTTTTCCTGCTGCAAGGCAATGTCCACCTTGGGCGGGGCGGGCGGCTCCAGCACTGGCGGGGCCTTGGGCGGCGGCGGCGGGGGTTCGGGTTCTGGCGGTGGTTCGGCCAGGCGCGGTGCCGCCTCTTGGGGTACGGCGGACCACAGTTCGGCCTCGGCGCTGATGATCTGGTTGTCCCGCTTCCAGGCCACGCCCCAAGTGAGCGCGACCAGCAGCAACGCATGCGCCAGCACCGCCAGACCCATGGCGCGCAGCAAGCCGGGTGTGGGGGGTGGGGCAAATTCGAGCCGGTCAGCGCTTGCGTGCATGGCAAGAGACTCAGTTGGCCAGTTGCACCGACAAGCCCACGCGGGCCACCCCAGCGCGCTGCAGGGTGTCCATGACCTTCACCACGGATTCGTACTTGACGGCTTTGTCCGCACTGATCACCACCGCCGGGTTCTCGGCACCGGCCTGCGCCTGCTTCACCGTGCGGGCCACGTCCTTCAGGGTGATGGATGTGGTTTTGTCGTTGAGCTTCATCTCCAGGCTGTCGTTTTTGCCAATGATGATCTGCACCACCTGGTCGGGTTGTTTGGCGGCCTTGCCGACGCTGGGCAGGTTGATCATGCTGGGCGCGATCAGCGGGGCGGTCACCATGAAGATGATCAGCAACACCAGCATCACGTCGATGAACGGCACCATATTGATCTCGTTGATGGTGCGTCGGCCCCGGCCCCGGCTTGCAACGGCTGGCATGTGCGGCTCCTGGTTCAGTGGTTAAGTGGTTTAGTGGCTCACGGCCTGCGCGCCCACATTGCGCTGCAGGATGTTGGTGAACTCTTCAATGAAGGTTTCCAGCCGGATGGCGATGCGGTCAATATCGCGGGCAAAGCGGTTGTAGGCCACCACCGCCGGAATGGCGGCAAACAGGCCGATGGCGGTGGCCACCAGTGCCTCGGCAATGCCCGGCGCCACCGTGGCCAGCGTTACCTGGGTCATGGTCGCCAGACCGGTGAACGAGTGCATGATGCCCCAGACGGTGCCAAACAGGCCCACATACGGCGACACCGAGCCCACCGAGGCCAAAAATGACAGATGCATTTCCACCACGTCCATCTCACGCTGCAGGCTGGCGCGCATGGCGCGGCGGGCGCCGTCCATCAGCGTGCCGGGGTCGGTGATGCGTTTTTCGCGCAGTTTTTGGTACTCGCGCATGCCGCTGGCAAAAATACGCTCCATCGGGCCGGAGGTTTTGGCGTTTCTCGCGGCGTCTGCAAACAGATCGTTCAGGCTGCTGCCCGACCAGAACTCGCGCTCAAAGGTGTCGTTCAACGCCTTGACCTTGCCCAGCGAAAACAGCTTGCGAAAGATGGCCGCCCAACTGGCAATCGAGATGCCCATCAGCAACAGCATCACCAGTTGCACCACCAGGCTGGCGTTGAGCACCATGCTCAGGATGGAAAGGTCTTGATTCATAACAGCTTGTCCAGGATAACTTGGGGAATTCGGGTTGGTTTGCCCACCGCATTGACCCAACTGGCCCGAATGGTGGCTTCGCACAGCAACACCGGAGTGTTGGCGTGTTTCAAATGGGCCTGTTGGTGAATTGTCATGGCAGCGCGCCCTGCCTCTGTGAGCGAAGTTGTAAGCAAAAGTTCGTCGTCCAGCCGGGCGCTCTTAAAGTATTTGACGTGGGTCTCACTCACCACAAACATGCCGCCGGTCTCGAGTTTCAGGGCTTGCTGGTGGATGCCGCAGGCCCGTAACCACTCGGTGCGGGCGCGCTCGAAAAACTTCAGGTAATTGGCGTAATAAACGATGCCACCGGCATCGGTGTCTTCCCAATACACCCGTACCGGCCAGCAAAAAGGCGCAGCATCAGCGCGTGACAGCGGCGCAGGGAGACGGCTCATGCCAGCACGGCGCGTAGCCGGTCGATCGCCTCGCGCAGTTCGGGCATGGCATTGGCGGTGGAAAAGCGAATGAAGTGCTTGGTGTCGGCCTGGCCAAAGTCGCGCCCAGGCGTCACAGCCACATGGGCGCGGTTCATCAGTTCAAAAGCCAGCTCCCAACTGCCGGGCACGCCCAGCTTGGCGCAGGCGGCAGTGCAATCGGCCCACGCGTAAAACGCGCCATCGGGCATCACCGGCACGGTCAGGCCCAGGGCGTTGAGCGCCGGAATGAAGTAGTCGCGCCGGGCCTTGAATTCGGCGCGGCGGCGCTCGTACTCAGCCAGGCTATCCGCCTCAAAACACGCCAGCGCCGCGTGCTGGGCAATGGTGCTGGGGCAGATGAACAGGTTTTGGGCGAGGCGCTCCTTCACCGGGACCAAGTCTTCAGGCACCACCAGCCAGCCGAGCCGCCAGCCGGTCATGTTGAAGTATTTGGAAAAGCTGTTGACACTGATGATGTCGTCACCCAGCGCCAGCGCGGTCTGGCCGTACTCGGCCTCATGGCTCAGGCCCAGGTAGATCTCATCAATGATCATAATGCCTTCCAGCCCTTTTACCACCTCATGAATACGCTTCATTTCTGATAGCGATATAGAGGTGCCAGTGGGGTTGGAGGGCGAGGCCAGCAGCACGCCGCGTGTCTGCTTGTTCCAGGCGGTAGCCACTTTTTGGCTGCTGAGCTGAAAGCGCTCGGCAGCGGTGGTGGGGATCAGCACCGCGTTACCCCCGGCGGCGGTCACAAAGTGCCTGTTGCACGGGTAGCTGGGGTCAGGCATCAGCACCTCGTCACCCGGGTTGATCAGCGCCAGGCAGGCCAGTTGCAGCGCTGCCGAGGCCCCGGCGGTGACCACAATGCGGCTCGCAGGCACATTCACGGCAAAACGCTGCGCGTACCAGTGGCTGATGCGCTCGCGCAGTTCGGGCAGGCCGGTGGCCGGGGTGTATTGCGTCAAGCCGCCGCGGATGGCTTTGGCAGCGGCTTCTTGCACCAGGGGTGGTGCGGTGAAGTCAGGCTCGCCAATGTTCAGATAAATCATGGGTGTGCCAGATTCTGCCGCGCTGGCGGCCAAGGCCTGCGCGGCCTTGGCAACTTCCATCACGTAAAACGGCTCAATGCGCTGGGCGCGCTCGGAAACCTTCATGCTCAGGCAGCGGCGGGGCCTTGAGTGGGGCGTTTTGTGGGGCCTGACATGCGGCCTGACGGGTGGTCGGCGGTCACTTCGGCCTCGCGCAGCTGGCGCGCCAGGGCGTTGAGCACCGCGTTCACATACTTGTGGCCGTCGGTGCCGCCAAATTCTTTGGCCAGCTCAATACATTCGTTCAGCACCACGCGCCAGGGTACGTCCGGGCAGTGGGTGAACTCATACACCCCAATCCACATGCAGGCATGTTCCACCGGAGAGATTTCGCTCAACGGGCGGTCCAGCACCGGCTGGATCTGCGCGTCCAGCACGGTAGCCTGTTCGGCGCAGCCATGCAGCAGCGCATCAAAATGCACCGCATCGGCTTTGGAAAACCCGGCCAGGTCGCGGGTGAAGGCGTCTACATCGTCCAGGGGGTTTTTGCCCACCAGCACCTGGTACAGCGCTTGCAGGGCAAATTCGCGGGCGCGGGAGCGGTCAGACTTGCTGGCCGCCTTGCGCACGCCGGTGCTGGTCAGGCCCTTGCGTGGCTGGCGCGGCGGGCGTTTGGAGGGGCCGGGGTGGCTTGATTCACTCATGCAATACTTTCGAGCAGGTTAGCCATTTCAACCGCCGCGCGGGCGGCATCGCGACCCTTGTCGGTCTGGCGGGCCACAGCTTGGGCCAGGTTTTCGACGGTGAGGATGGCGTTGGCAATCGGCACCTTGTAGTCCAGCCCAACGCGGCTCACGCCCGCGCCAGACTCGTTGGCGACCAGTTCAAAATGGTAGGTTTCGCCCCGGATGATGCAGCCCAGCGCAATCAGCGCGTCGTATTTCAGGTTGTCGGCCAGGCCTTGCAGGGCAATCGGCACTTCGAGAGCGCCGGGCACTTGCACCAGGGTGATGTTTTTCTCAGCCACACCCAGCGCCAGCAGCTCGGCGTGGCAGGCTTGGGCCAGGGCGTTGGTGATGTCGGTGTTGAAACGCGCCTGCACGATGCCAATCGTGAGGTTTTTACCGTTCAGGCGGGGGTCGGTGGCGTCAAGTGCGCCTTGTTCTGCAATGAGCATGGTATGTGAATAGTGGTTGGTTCAGGGCGTGACGTAGCCGACGATTTCAAGGCCGTAGCCGGTCATGCTCGGCATGCGCCGGGGGTTGCCCAGCAGTTTCATCTTGTGCACGCCGCATTCGCGCAAAATTTGGGCACCTACGCCGTAGGTGCGCAAGTCCAGGCGGCCTCGCTCGGGGCCGTGGCTGGCGCGTGCCGTGCCATCAAACTGGGCCAGCAACTGCGCACCACTTTCGCCGCAATTCAGGAACACCACCACGCCTTTGCCCTCAGCGGCCACGCGGGTCAGGGCGGCTTCCAGGCTCCAGGAGTGCATCACGCGGCCTTTTTCCAGCGCGTCCAGCACAGAGAGCGGCTCATGCACGCGGGCCAACACGGCTTCGTCCGTTGTCCATTCGCCCATGACCAGCGCCAGGTGCACGCCATGTGCGGTTTTGTCCTTGAAAGCATGCAATGTGAACTGGCCAAAAGCCGTGTTGAGCGGGCGCTGGCCAATGTGCTCCACCAGCGACTCCATACGACTGCGGTGGTGGATCATGTCGGCAATGGTGCCAATTTTCAGACCATGTTCGGCGGCAAACAGCTGCAAGTCCGGCAGGCGTGCCATGGTGCCGTCATCATTCATGATCTCGCAGATCATGGCGGCGGGCTCGCAGCCGGCCATGGCGGCCAGGTCGCAGCCGGCTTCGGTGTGGCCAGCGCGCATCAGCACGCCGCCTTCCACCGCCTGCAGCGGGAAGATGTGGCCGGGCTGCACCAGGTCGTCGGGCTTGGCGTTTTTGGCCACGGCGGCTTGCACGGTGCGGGCACGGTCAGCGGCAGAAATACCGGTGGTCACACCTTCAGCGGCTTCAATCGACACGGTAAACGCGGTGCCTTTTTTGTCACCATTGCGCGCGGTCATGGGCGGCAGTTGCAGGCGCTCGCAGCGCTCTTGTGTTAGGGTCAGGCAGATAAGGCCTCGGCCGTAGCGCGCCATGAAGTTGACTGCGTCGGCAGTGACGTGGTCGGCGGCCATGATCAGGTCGCCTTCGTTTTCGCGGTCTTCTTCATCGACCAAGATCACCATGCGGCCAGCCTTGATGTCGGCCACAATGTCTTCAATGGGGGAGATGGCCGCGGGTTGCAGAGTTGTCATGGACACAAAATTTCCAAAAAAAGGGGCTGAAACACCTGGCAGGATTCAGGCGGCGTGCGAAGCGGACGGGCTGAGCATGCGCTCAACATAGCGCGCGATCAGGTCAATCTCCAGATTCACCCTTTTGCCAGCAGCGAGCGTGCCCAGCGCGGTGTTGTCGATGGTGTGCGGAATCAGGTTGATGCTGACCAGGCAGCCCGCAGGCAAGTCCTGCACGCTGTTGACGGTGAGGCTCACGCCATTGATGGTGATGGAGCCCTTGTAGGCCAGGTATTTGGCCAGAGCAGGGGGCGCCAACACCTGCAGCAGCCAACTCTCGCTGACCTGCTCAAACCGCGTCACCTCGCCGACGCCGTCCACATGGCCCGACACCATGTGCCCGCCCAAGCGGTCATTGGCGCGCAGGGCTTTTTCCAGGTTGACCGGGCCACAGCTGTCCAGCCCGGCCGTTTTGTCCAGCGATTCGGCGGAGATATCAATGCTGTACTGCTGCGCCGCTGCGTTGAGCGAGGTCACGGTCATGCAGGCACCGTTGAGCGCAATGCTGTCACCTAAGGTGACATCGTCAAGGTAGTGGGGAGGACATAACAGTGTGAGCCGCTTGCCGTGTTGCGCTGAGTCGCCCAAAGGTTCGACGCTTGTGATGTGGCCAACGCCAGTGATGATGCCTGTAAACATCGGCGTATTTTCGCAGGTAAATCGGGCGGGACATCGGCAAGGCTGTCATTGCCGCCCCCGATCTGCCATCTGCCGCCTCAAAACTGGTCCCGCCCCTGCACTCTGGCCAGCACACGCAGGTCCGGGCCGACCATCTGGGTGGATTGAAAGACCAGCGGCACCGCCTGCGACAACTCGGTTAGCGGCCCAAAACTGGCCATGTCCCGCCCCTGGCCGAGCAGTTTGGGGGCCAGGTAAATCAGAAACTCGTCCACCAGCCCGGCTTCAATCAGCGCACCGTTGAGCCGGTGGCCGGCTTCCACGTGGAGTTCATTGACTTCCAGCCGTGCCATGTCCTGCAGCATGGCCGCCAAATCCACCCGGCCGTGGCTGCCAGGCCGCACAAAAACCTTGGTACCACGCGCCTCAAGTTCTGAGAGTTGATGATCATTTTGGCCTGTAGCCCATATGTATAAGGGGCGACCTGCTATGAAAAGCCTAGCGTCTAAGGGTAGCTCCAGGCAGTTATCGACCAGCGCGACGGTTGGTTGCCTTGGTGTGTCCACCAGCCGCACGTCCAGTTTAGGGTTATCCGCGAGAACCGTTCCAATGCCTGTCAGCACCATGCAGGCCTGCGCGCGCCAGGCATGGCCGTCAGCACGTGCCTCGGGCGAGGTGATCCACTGGCTGGCGCCGTTGGCAAGCGCCGTTTTACCGTCCAGCGAGGCGGCGATCTTCACACGCACCCAGGGCCGCTTGCGAATCATGCGACTGAAAAAGCCGATGTTGAGTTCGCGTGACTGGATGGCCAGCGGGTCGTCTGGTGGCAACACGACTACCTCAATGCCTGCCGCCCGCATGCGTGCAAAACCCTGGCCGGCGACCAGCGGGTTCGGGTCGGTGTTGGTCACAACCACTCTTTGGATGCCCGCAGCAATCATCGCATCGCAGCACGGCCCGGTGCGGCCCTGGTGCGCGCAGGGTTCTAGGGTGACGTAGGCGGTGGCGCCATTTACCGAGTGTCCCTTGGATAACGCATCGCGCAAGGCCATGATTTCTGCATGCGGGCCACCGGCGCGTTGGGTGTGACCTTTGCCTAGGACGTTTCCATCTGGGTCGGTGATGACGCAGCCCACCCGGGGGTTGGGGGAGGTGAGAAGCAGGCTTTGTGAAGCCAGTTCTAGTGCACGCCCAATTTCATTGGTATCGCTTATTACTGACATCAACGCTAGGGATCAACGGAAACTTCTATAGTCATTGTGCTGGGTACTGGCAAGCCTTCAAAACTTGCAGGCTCCATTTTCGTTTGACCCAATTTGGCCTTGACATCTTTCATCCAGTTAGGTTCATCTATTGCACTTTGAAATTCGATCAAATCTATCTTGCCAGTCTCTGAAATCCAAACTGTGAAAACAATTTTGAACGAAATATCTTTCGGAACTATGGATAAATCGACATTCCAATCACCTATTGGAATCGCTGTTGAATCCAATTCTTCTGTTGTTCGGTAATGTTTTTCAGGTAGCCAATTATTTTTTTCGAAATGCTTTTCAGAATTTCCAGCTTCGGAATCTTTTTTGGTTATTTTAGTATGAGAAGAGTTATTGGTGGTATTGGAAGAATTATTATCTTTGAGCGTTAATGACATAAATCTATCATTAACTGTATTTTCCGATGTAATTACGTTAAATGTAAATATTTGTGGAATGCTGGTACCGTTATTTTTTGTATTTAAAATGACATCAAATACAATCAAATGAATTGTAAATGATAATGCTAAAAACAGTATTTTATTTGAATGAAAATACATATAAAAGCACCAGGATACTTATTTTAGACAGTTTGATCCGGTACCACTTGCTTTTAGGTATTCAACATTGGTCTTTGTGTAATTTCCGCACTCATCACCAGTCATGGATCCTGTTGGTGTCGCGGTAATCGTATATCCACTTCCGGTTACAGCCAAGCTGATGGTATAGTAGGCGGTGCCAGTTTTAGGAATAGATCCAAATAGCCCTGCAAAAGCTGTCGGATTTGTGGTAGTTGCTGCAGCTGTGCTCGAATAGCGGTTGTTTTCTGTGTAATACCTCTCAAGCCAACCCTCCGCTTTCAGTACTTCCGCACGCGCCTCGGCACGCTTTGACCTTGCAATGTAGCTTGAGTAAGAAGGCAGTGCAACGGCGGCAAGTATTCCGATCACAGCTACCGTGATCATCAGCTCGATCAGTGTAAATCCACCGCTTTTTCTTTGGTAATTCATAGGTTGACCGTTTTCAATTTAGCGATTACGAAGAATCTCGCGCCACGTTAGTCTTCCTGCGGTACAAACCCCATAGCGCTCAGAAGTTGCCACGCCGCCGCTTCCCAGTGCCGAGATGGTCCGGTACATGCACTGGTTTTGCGGCAGTGGTTTCCATGGCGGATTGCACGTCGCGGGGTCAGGGCACAAAACACATTCACTGGGATTTGCTGGGTTGCAAACGCAGTTGAGAGCACCAGCAGTACAAGATGTTGTGCTAGGTGGTGGTGTGGGCTGCCTGTAAATACCACCGCGTGAAAATTCGAAACTATTTAGACTGGTCGTGCCAACAGCACCGAAGCCAGTGACAAGTGGTGCAGATGGAAGCGAGTTTGGAATTGGAGTACCACTGATGGGGTTGATGATCGCTTCAAAGCTGGTTGCGTCATAGCGGCAGCCGTCAGATGTGGCTTCTGGTGCCAAGGATTTTACGTTCACCCGATACGAATCCTCTGCATATGGGTTGAAGATAACGCTTTCAGATGAAACCGGAAGATTCAAGTACCATCCCTTCTTTGTTAGATAACTGACGGTATTCTGTGAAAAATATCTGATGCCAGCCGAGGTAATGCTTGTCTGCTCAACCAGATCCGTCTTGCCCGTTGTAATGGTACCCACCGAGCCAGGTCTGTCGTAAATGCCATACAGTGTTTGGCTATAGACAGTCGACATCGGGTAATCAGTGCTTTCCAATGCTTTACCTGTGCCAAAGAAAAGCTGGTATCCCCCTTGTGGGTGAACAAAAGGCACTACGGCAGTGGTTATCGGTTGGGTGACCGTGGTGGTAGATGGTGATGGCAAGAGAGTTGTTGCTGTAAAAACAGGAACTTTCGTTGTGTTAGTCGCGCTTGCTTCTGTTGCTACGGCCCAATCGGCGGTGTTAGTGCTGCTGACGTTAAATTTCCATACGTTGCCTTTCAAATCCCCCGCGTAAATCACATCGATCTTGCCATCATTGTTGGTATCGACTGCCGTGGGAGTTGCCAGACCATTGTCAGGTCCTTGGCCGAGCGGGCCCGTAGAAATCTTGATGTATGTGCCAGCAGTCCATCCGGTCACTGGATCGGTGGTCGTTGGTCCGTTTGCAAAAATGATGAAAAGAGCCGCATGACCATTGGCACTGTTGTAGCCATTGCCGTAAATGACCGCCCATTTGCCATTGGCCATATAGCCAGTTTGCCAAGGTTGTCCATTATTTTTCGGGTTGGTCCGACCCGTGACATAACCAAAGTCAGCGTCTGCTGCGCTCGTGAACTCCCATTTCACGACGGCTGCAGCATTGGTCGCATCTTCTGTAGTGATCGATTGTGGGCTGGTTACATCCAGCGCATAGACACCTTTGGCCCCGCGCCCAAAGGACCCAAAAAGGTAGGTTCTCCAATTTGGGGTCGTGGTGGTGCTCATGTTCATGTCTGCAGCCATCACACTGCCGTCTACATTCAGTCTGTTGGTTCCGCTGGAAATAAGAAAATCTTTGGCCGTAAGGGCAGCCAGTTTGGAGTAAGGTGCCGTCGCTGTGACGTCGTACATAGCGCGCGGTACATAAGCGAATTGTTCCAAGCCAGTGCCTGCATCAAATATGTGCACCATGCCATCGTTGGCTCCCACGGCCACAGAATTGCGACTGGCAATGACCGAATCCTTCCGGAAAGCGTCATAGCCCGTTCCGTAATCAATATTGGTATAGCCAGCAGCCGGGGCACCAATAAACCAGGGTGTCGAGTTGATGATGGCACCCAGCTTGGTTTTTGTGCGTTTGCGCAGCCCACCGGCCGTCGTTTCGTTGGTCGAGTCTCCACGTATCCAGTTAAGACGATTCTGGGCAATCGGATCTGAATCTAAAGGTGTTAACAGGGCGGGGTTTTGTTTGAGCGCATTTTTCTGGTTGATCGATAGGTTGGTCCAGCGGAAAGGTACCTTGATGTCGCCAGTCGTCTCGCTGTTCATTGTGAAGACCCGGCGGTTGTTATCCCATCCACTGCTCAAAAGCTGAGTTGTCAGTTTGGCACCTGCATCCCAGTCAGCAGTACCTTTCACTGTTCCATCAGTATTAAAGCTAAATCGCAAGAATTCTCCACTGTTGTCCGCATCGTTGCCTGGACTAGCAGCCTTAAGACTTTCGGTGCTGACATACACATAGCCGCCAGCGGCTGTCCGGGACGACGTGGCCGCCGCAGGTGCGGCTCCACCAGCCTTGAGGATCGTTGTGAAAATCTGTTCCAGAGAAGTTTCCAACTGGGACGGGTCAATGGCGTAAAAGAAATTGTCGGGAATGTTGTCCGATCCGATACTGCCATCGGTCTTCTTGGCGTCCCAGGCGGCCGCGGGCAGAGGCG
The DNA here is from genome assembly GCA_002083775.1 of Rhodoferax ferrireducens. Lineage (GTDB taxonomy): Bacteria > Pseudomonadota > Gammaproteobacteria > Burkholderiales > Burkholderiaceae_C > Rhodoferax > Rhodoferax ferrireducens_A. The sequence goes on from MTEI01000002.1 coordinate 119,927, forward strand.
TGCCAGCTACCGCCGATGCATCGGTATAGGTGGAAGCGGCAGTGCGGTCAAAGCCACCATATTTGGCTGCGTACCATAGCGGATCCTGCAGTGCGTCACCACTGACACCCGACATGGTGTAAACCGCTGTTGTTTTGGCATCGTTGGTTTGACAACTATTGCAACCACCGCTGGTATTGAGTTTGGTGGTTGGAGTTGCCGCAATATTGACGGGATCTGTGTAGCTAAAGCCCTCAATGCCCGAGTGAAAGTGCACGCCATCTTGGCCATTGGTTCCGGAAATCACGTAACCAAATCCCTGAGGCTGGAAGGTTGATTCACCAATCACATTGGTCGAAACGCTGATCTGGTTGGTAGTGGTGTTAACCGAATACTCAAGTGTTCCCCATACGTCCTGGTCATAGTCGCCACCTTGCTCGGAGTCTTCCCATTGGATGAGGTAAGAGCCCGCAGTTGCGCTCTGGCTTACAACCCGGAAATCAACCAATGTGCCACCACCTTGGCCTGATGTCCCCATGTCCAAGCGGTAGGCTGGCAGGATAACAATAAACTTTCCAGGTTGTGACGGTACGGCAACCTTGATGCGAGGCGTGCTGGTTGACAAGGCAACACCGTAGGTATCCACCTTGAACGCATTGGTGTTGTTGGATGGAATGGTGATGTCGGTGCGGATAGGGTTGGTGTGTGCATGCAACGCAGCGCCTGCCATTTTGAAACCGCCTGCATAGGTGGGAGCCTCAGGGCAAACCCCGTTGGAATCAGATAGCGATGTCATCGTTTTTTCGTTGCACATCTGGTTGGTATTGCTGGTAGTGCTGCCAACAGACCACTTTTTGCCCGTGGCATACAGACCCTCGGCATTGCCAACGCCATCTGTGAGTCCCGCCACCGTGGTTGTCCCGCCTAAACCCGCTATATCCGATTGACCGCTCCATTGATCATTGTCGTAAGAGGTGACACTCGCATTGAAGTTGACAATATTTGAGCGGCGGCACAGGGGATCACCAAAGCTGGCCGTCGTGCCGCTTGCAAATGGGTCAGTCCAGGTCGCTATGGTCAGGCCCAGGGCTGCATCTTTGCTGCCACTGCTGGTGTAGGTAAAATCGGACGACGCGGTTTTGCCCGCTAAATACCTCAAAGCTTCCAGATACATCTCACCCATCGGATTACCCCAGGTAACGCAGGTGCCATCCGAAAGTCCAATTTGTTGGAAGTTGCAACCATCAGCATTGATGTAGGTGCCGACATCGTAGTCGTAACCATACATGCGCAGTTTGTTCATCGTGCGAACAATTCCGTCAACATTCTTGAATTGGCCATCGTCTAGGTCCACCTCATCCGTGAACGTGGCTACATTTTTGCGTAGCACCCCGCCTGACGTGTTTTTTGCGAAACTACCCGTGATCAAACCAAAGGCCGCCTCATTGCGCTCGCCATATTTTTGCAATAGTCCCACAGGTTTGTAGTTGCCCAAAGGGTAATACTTGCACTTATTCTCTTCGTCTAAGTTGAAACCCGTGGGGTTGCTCGTTGTCGCACCAAGTCCTGTTTTGCAAACCTCAACACGGACTGTATATGAGCCAGCGGCATATCCGGTTCCCAGTCCCTTCGAGGCCCTGGAGGGGTTAGAGGCAGACGCATTGATACCTGACGTGGCAGGATCATTTGAGTTCGAGGCATTTTTGTCCTCACTCCAGTAACATTGCCAGCGTTCATTTGCGTTCCAGAGTGAAAAATTACCATTGGCAACCAGCATGCTCGGTGCGCTGATGGCGTTATGACTGTAGCGGTCATTTTTGAACGATGCATTGCAGATGGATATTTCCCCGGTGGAGGGCGTAAACGGCGTGAGTTTGCGGATGTCAGCGCCGTTGTAATACTTTGCAAAAGCGTGGGCATCGGTGGGCAAATGCGCTCGCTCCAGAACCGTGAGGGAGGTGCCCGACACCACTGAGTCGTCAGTGCTGCGATAGCCACCATAAAGAATGCGACGCACCACATCCATACGTGTCATGGTGGCCCAGTTTAGAAAATTTCCATGCCATTCACCTGTGCCACCACAGTAGGTCTCGTCGGTGGTGCCTGCGGCATTTTCCAGGCGGGTCGGTGTGAAGCGGTTATTGGTTGTGTCGTAGGTGTAGCAACGGTGGTTGTCAAAGTACCCGTAATACCGAAAGCTGTGTTTGTAAGTGGTTTCTGGCTGGCCATCGCCATCCAGGTCAGTGAACTCGTTGAAGGCTTTGTAAAAAAGCTGATGGTCTTTGGAGATGTTGAGCATCACCATCGGTGCACCTCTGGTTTCAGTCAGGTACGGCGGGAGCGGTGTCAGATTCAGATCCACCGCTTGAGCCCACATTACCGGCAACAATAGAATTGCAACAAGCAGCGCCTTTGCAAAATGTTGAAGTCGCGCTGTCAATCGCCCGCGCAATAGATCAAGTGGTGTTTTCATAATGGTTTCGCCTTCACTGCTGATTGCAACATCGCCCGAGTTGAGTCGTTGGCACCAAAACCTACGGCCGTTACACGATAAACCGCATAGTCGCCTTGTTTGAAGTATTCCAGGATGTATCGGGGCTGCCGGTTAACCACTGGCAACGCTGTGGCACCTGTGTAGGTACCATAGACAACGCTTTTCACACTGGTGGTAACCCACATGGTGGAGTCTTCCCAATTGGGTAACGTTGCATTTGGAATACAACGCCCCAAATCGCAGGTGGTATCAAAGCCATCACCCCAAGATATCATCTCGGCTCTGCACGTTGCGGGTGTGGTGGAGCAAGGTGTTGCCCCATCAAATTTGTTGCCATTGATGTCATTTTCGGCATCGCGCAGTGCTGCTTCTGCCGCCTGAAAAGCGAGCGTTCGGTCTGCCTCATTGGCTGCGATACGCGAGGAAAAAGTTGACCCTTGCATCACGATGATTGCCAAGCCGCTAAGGATGACTAGGAAAATCATCACGATGACCAGCGAGATCCCCGACTGCTGCAGCCTGCAGTTGCCTAGCCTGCGACGAATGAGCTTGTGATTCTTCATATGCTGCTCTTGTTGCGAAGGCGCACTGTCGTTCTGAAGGTGCGATAGATTTCGCCAGGCGCAGCGGTAATGGCAGTGCCATAGCAATCGGTATAAGCGGTGCCTGAGTCATTCCCAGCGGGTTGAATGGACTTGGCAAGCACACATACATCTACAGCCAAGACGTTTGGCCAGGTGGCTGCAGCAGCCTGCGATGCTGCCGACATGGCAGCCTGCGCTGTATTGGGGTCGGCCGCAGCGGGCATGAGGTAGCTGAAAGCCAGTTGTTCGATGCCTGGCAATATGGGTTGTGATTGATATGTTGCAACCCCGCCTGCTGGAGTTTGATCAGCCAGACAGGATAGTTGACCCATATTGACCGGACCATTGGGTGTTTGGACGGTTGTGTTTCCAACAAAGAAATAGGACCGTGTTTCATGTATGACGTGTCCTGTTGAAGTTGGGATATCTATAGAACTTTCGCCCAAGCAGTCGAAACCTTGAAACTGACTCCCTGTTGAGTATTGATCGGTTTCTGCAATCAAACCTATGCTTGCTGATTGCCGCGTGCCCGTCGGGACAGCAGTCAGACAAACCAGATCCGCTGCAGTCGTCGGGTTCGTAGGATTGGTCATGCCAAAGTCACAGCCAATGATTTTGTTATCTATCGGACCCTGGGGTGCTGGAAAAGAAGGGTCAACCATGACATAGCCGGCACTTTGGATATATTTCGTCAACAGATCAATCGCAAAGCGTCCATTATTTTCCAATTGGGAGGTTTCCGTCGATGAATTGAATGATTTCTTGGAGTACAAATAAACAGATGATGCAGCAATTACCAATATCATGCCAATAACCAAACTGATCATCAGTTCGACCAAAGAAAAACCAGCCTGCCAACGTTTGGTAGTTGCCATTTTTTGGGTATTGTTCATACGCTGGCCTACGGAATAATCGTGAAACGTCGGCACCGAACCCCGGCAGGGGCAGCCGCCCCGGTCGGACAACAGTTGCGCCATTCAACGCCGGTGGTAGTGCCACTGCAAGTAGCTGAGGACTGCAGAACCGGTGGAGTACTGGAATCGACAAAGTCTTTATCAAAAAACATCACAGTCACAACGAATCCAGCCGAGGAATTTCCGGCAACCTGGGCTGCCCCCCCTGGAAGGATGGCCTGCGCCTTGGTGACCAACTCAGTAATGTCGTCGGCGGCAATTTGCGCTGTGCTGCAGTAGCCACCAGATGTTCTGCAGTCGTTGGAAGTGAAAGTAGCCGCTTTGACTGCCGCATAGTTCGCCGTGTTGTAAAGATAATTACCGTTGCTAGCCCCAGTTGGGTTGGACCGAATTCTCTCTGCAAAATCGTTGACAGTTTCTGCCACCCTCTGCGTTGACCAGGAAGATTTTTGATAGGCAATGGCATTTAACTGAATACCGGCAATGCCTAAAAGTCCGAGCGACATCACTAGAATTGAAACCAAGGCTTCAATTAATGTTGCGCCAAGTTGTTTTTTTATTAACTTAGTTTGCATGTTAATCCAAGGCTACATCAATTTCGCTTAAAAAGCAGTACAAGTGGTGGCGCTGTAGGGCACAACTCTCACGCGCCCTGGCTTGCTAACGCAAATTGATCGCCCATACTTTTCTTCATAAGCTGTGTCACCAGATTTGACAGTGTGTATGTTAAAACGGAGCGCATTTTGTGAAAACCCCGCAGATCCAAAAATAACTTTATTAGTTGAACCTGTTGGTTGAGTCAAGATAGTTTGCAATCCAGTGGCATCGATTGCCGGTAATGTCTTTAAATGAACATCATTGGTGCTCCAATCATTGGTACCATCGGCATCCACAAATGCTTCAATCTCAAATTCGTTCCAAGAAAGTGAACTAGAGCATGTGCTACCACTGCTAGCACTAGTTTTGGGGCAAATAATCACTCTTTGATTTCTTGTTATCGCTTCGCTTCTTGCGTAGTTCACCAAACCGACAAAGCTGTTCACATCGGATGTCAGTCGATTGGCAACTATGAAATCTCGCATGCTGGGGAGCGCCAAGGCCATCAAAATAGCCAGTATGACGATCGCGATCAGCAGTTCGATCAGGGTAAATCCGGAAGAGTGATTGCTTTTGTCCATTGGGACAGTCTAAACCCAACGTAAGTGCAACAGAGCACCGTTTAGGTTATTGAATCAACCCTTTGTCGGGAAAACCTCGATGAATCCAGTTTCCATCACGTCTTTGAAGATCGTGCGCTTGCTTTGCCGTTCAATGTGGGCCATACCTGATACGCCATGGAATTCGCTGCTTTTTTGAGCTACCGCCCCACCTCATCCACCAGCGTCCTGAAGTCATCAATATCTTCAAAGCTCCGGTACACGCTGGCAAAACGCACATAGGCCACCTTGTCGAGCTTTTTCAGCTCAAACATCACCAGTTCGCCAATGCGGGTGGACAGCACCTCGCGCAGGCCCAGGTTCAGCAGCTTTTCTTCGATGCGCTCCACGGCGCCGTCCAGCTGCTCGGTACTCACCGGGCGCTTGCGTAGCGCCAGTTTCATCGAGCCGATGAGTTTGGCCCGCTCATAGTCAATGCGCCTGCCGTCTTTTTTGACCACTGCCGGAAAGTTGACCTCCGGGCGCTCGTAGGTGGTGAAACGTTTGTCGCAAGACGCGCAACGGCGCCTGCGGCGGATGAAGCCCCCATCTTCAGACACCCGTGTTTCCACCACTTGGGTGTCTGGGTGGCTGCAGAAGGGGCATTTCATGGTTGATCAACCGTAGACCGGGAAGCGTGCCGTGAGTGCGTTGACCTTGGCTCGCACCGCGTCGATGTTGGCGGGTTCGCGCGGGTTGTCCAGCACGTCGGCGATCAGGTGGGCGGTGGTGCGCGCTTCCTCGTCCTTGAAGCCGCGGGTGGTCATGGCCGGGGTGCCGATACGCACGCCGCTGGTGACCATGGGTTTTTCGGGGTCGTTGGGGATGGCATTTTTGTTGATGGTCATGTGGGCGCTGCCCAGCACGGCCTCAGCTTCCTTGCCAGTGATGCCCTTGGCGCGCAGGTCGACCAGCATCACGTGGGATTCTGTTCGGCCACTCACAATGCGCAGGCCACGAGCGGTGAGCGTTTCGGCCACCACGCGGGCGTTGATCAGCACTTGCTGCTGGTACTGCTTGAACTCAGGCTGCAGTGCTTCCTTGAACGCTACCGCTTTGGCGGCAATCACATGCATCAGTGGGCCGCCTTGCAAGCCGGGGAAGATGGCGCTGTTGATGGCTTTTTCGTGCTGAGATTTCATCAAAATGATGCCGCCGCGCGGGCCGCGCAGGCTCTTGTGGGTGGTGCTGGTGACCACGTCGGCATGCGGCACCGGGTTGGGGTAGACGCCTGCAGCAATCAAGCCGGCGTAATGCGCCATGTCGACCATGAAGATCGCGCCCACATCCGTGGCCACTTTGGCAAAACGTTCAAAATCAATAGCTAGAGAGTAAGCACTGGCGCCGGCTATGATCAGTTTTGGCTTGTGTTCATGGGCTTTACGCTCCATCGCGTCATAGTCAATCGCTTCATTGGCATCCAGACCGTAGCTCACCACATTGAACCATTTGCCGCTCATATTCAGCGCCATGCCGTGGGTCAGGTGGCCGCCTTCAGCCAGGCTCATGCCCATGATGGTGTCGCCGGGTTTCAAGAAGGCCAAAAAGACGGCTTCGTTGGCAGATGCACCGCAATGCGGCTGAACGTTGGCGGCTTCGGCGCCAAAAATCTGTTTGACGCGGTCAATGGCGAGCTGCTCGACGATGTCGACAAACTCGCAGCCACCGTAATAACGCTTGCCAGGGTAGCCTTCGGCATATTTGTTGGTGAGCTGGGTGCCTTGCGCGGCCATCACGGCGGGTGAGGCATAGTTTTCGCTGGCGATCAGCTCAATGTGATCCTGCTGGCGCTGGTTTTCAGATTGGATGGCGGCAAACAGCTCGGGGTCGGTTTGCTCAATGAGGATATTGCGGTTGAACATGGCAGTCCTAAAAGACTAATGGCCTGAGCGTCATCCAAGTGATGACAACAGGGCTGCCCAGGCGAACGGCTGATCACAAGTCCCGAATAGGCGCCTGCGGCACGCTCCCCCGTGGTGTTCCCACTTCGGCACCCCAAAAATCCGTCAGGGCAGGGTGCCTATCGCCAGTTGCGTGCCGGTTTATTTTAGCTGACGGGTTTACTTCAAGGCGACCGTGGCGGGCGCAGCGTCCGTGATGTCAGGACTGACAGGCACGGTTTGTGGCGCAGCTTCCGGTGCGCTGGCTTCCTGCGGTGCAGGGGCTGGCGGTACCCAGGCAGGTACCGGGCGGCCCAGGGCCACCTGTTGCAAGCGGGTATATTCCGCCATGACCTTGGCGGTGTAGCCACCATCACCCTCTGTATTGGCGGCACCCACGTAATATTTCAAACCGCCTTCCACGGAGCCAGCGGCGCGGATACAGTCCTGCAGCACTTTCACGCCCACCCGCAAGTTGGCCAGCGGGTCAAAGGCAGCAAATTCGCCGCCAAAGCTCTGGTACTTGTCGCTGTGCACCCGCGTCATCACCTGCATCAGGCCTTGGGCGCCCACATGGCTTTGGGCAAACGGGTTAAAGCCGGATTCAATGGCCATCACCGCCAGGATCAGCGTTGGGTCCAGGCTCACGCGTTTGCCAATTTCATAGGCTTCCGAGACGATGGCGCTCACCGGTTCGGGGGCCACGCGGTATTTTTTGCTCAGCCAAAGGGCCACGGTGGCTTGCTGTTTGGGCAAGTCTTTCGGGTTGGCGGCGGTGGCACGTTCGCTGGCAATGGGGTCGCTGACCAGACCGGTCAAGTCAACACGGCGTTCCTGCAGCCAGCCAAACAACTGGGTTTCGCCAAATGCACGCAATTCGGGGCGGGCAAACAGAGCGATGGAGACAAAGAGAACAGCCAGGCCGATCAAGGCAATGCTGCTGTGGGTGATATCGAAAAAGCCTTTGGCGACGGTCGTGGTGATGCGTCGCAGGCTGAGGGACAAATTTTTAGATGCTGACATAGCTTCTCCTTCTTGCGCGGTGTTCGTCGCGTGGCACTGCATGCTGCTGAACTGAACACTCGCCTGGGTTGTTACGCTATCAATATCCTGCGGTTGATTTCTTTCCTGGGTGGGTGCAGAGACTTGATGTTGCCGGGGTCGGCAGCTTAGGGTATTCCCGGGGTTGCCGGGTTTTGCGGATTCTAGGTGGGTTTGATATGTCAAGTCAATCATATCAAAATCACTCTTTATGCATAAAAAAGTGCTAATCCGTGTAATTTTCTACACCATTTAAGCGGATTCAGCCTTCAGAATCACGTGCCATGAACAACGATCAGCCTGCTTCTTTCGCCACTGGCAAACCGCCCCTTAAAACGCTCTGGTTGCGCCGCTTGCTCTGGCTGTTGTGCGGGGTGCTCGTCTTGTGGCTGCTGGCGTGGCTGGCAGTGCCACCTTTGCTCAAGTCACAAGCCCAGTCGCAGCTCAGCGAGTTGCTGGGGCGCCAGGTGACCTTGGGCGAGGTCGATTTCAAGCCGTGGTCTCTGGCATTGAGCGTGCGCGATGTGGCCATTGCGCGTGCGGCCAACGTCACGCAGGCAGGGTTGGCCCCACAGTTCACCTTGGGGCATCTGTATATAGATGTAGAACTCCAATCGCTGTTGCGGTTGGCGCCGGTGGTGGACGCTTTGGTTGTGGATTCGCCACACTTGCGCGTGACCCACACCGGGCAGGGGCATTACGACGTGGATGATATTTTGGCCAGACTCGCGCCCCAGCCTTCAGACCCCGCCAAGCCAGCGTCGCCCCCGCTGCGTTTTGCGCTGTACAACCTGATGCTCTCAAATGGTCTGGTGGTGTTGACCGACGCTGCCAAAGACCAGGTGCACACCTTGAGTCAGCTGCAGCTGAACCTGCCGTTTTTGAGCAACCTGGACACCCATGTGGATGTGCATGTGCTGCCCAAGCTGGCGTTTGACCTGAACGGCACCCGGTTTGATTCAAGCGCCCAGACCTTGCCATTCGCCACCGCGCGCGAGACAGATGTTCGCCTGGCTTTCAAAGACCTCGACCTCGCCCCCTACCTGGCCTATCTGCCAGCCAGCCTGCCGGTGCGGCTGGGCTCGGCGGTGCTGGATGCTGACCTGAAACTCGCCTTTGAACAGACTGACAAGCCGGTGGTGTCCTTGAGCGGGCAGGTGGGCGCCAGCCGGGTGCGGATGAGTTTGGCGCAGGGCGGCACCGTCAAACCCCCCGCCAGCGGTGAGTTGCTGGCCTTTGAGCGCCTGAGCGTGCAATTGAAAGACGTGCAGCCGCTGCTGGGCCAAGTGCAGTTGGGCCAGGTGACGCTGACTCAGCCGCGCCTGAATGTGCAGCGCAACCGTGCAGGGGTGCTCAGCCTGCTGGCGCTGGCGCAGCCTGTCGCAGAAAATGCTACAAATAACAAAGCTGTTAGCCCCGATGCAGAAAGGGCTGGAGGCCAAAGTGACTCACAAGTTGCGGATACCGCCAGCGCCCCCGCTTGGCAGCTGAGTGTGGACACCATCACCTTGGACGGCGGTGAGGTCACTTGGCTGGACCAGGTGCCCGCCCAGCCCGCCCAGCTCAAACTGACTGCGCTGAACATCAACGCCAGTGCGCTGGTCTGGCCGTTTAGCCAGCCCATGCCATTTGATGGCAGCGCCCAACTGGCTGGTGCGGCACTGCAGTTCAAAGGCAGTGCCACCGACCAGGCCGCCCAGGTCAGCGCGCAGCTGGCAGCCTGGCCGCTGACTGCGGCGCAAGCCTACCTGGCCGATGTGCTGCTGCCGCGGCTGGACGGAACCGTCACCGCCGACCTCGGTCTGCGCTGGGCGGCTGCCCAGGGCGCGCAGGCGGCCGTCACCGAATTGCAGGTGAAAGACCTGAGCCTGGACAAACTGGCCTTGCTGGAGGGCAAAAAAGCACCGTTGGCCAGCATTGCCCGGGTGCAGTTGCAAGATGTATTGGTGGACCTGGGCCGCCAGTCTGCCAGCCTGGGCAAGGTCCTGGTTACCCAGCCCAAGCTGGCCATCAGCCGCGCGGACAACGGGCGCTGGATGGCGCAAGACTGGCTCAAAGCCGCGCACACCGCGCAAGATGCACCTGCCGCTTCGGGCCAAGCGATAGCCGCCAAGCCAGCGGCGGCTGAGAAGCCATCCTGGCAGGTCAAGCTGGGTGAGCTGCAACTCAACGAGGGCAACTTTGTATTTGCCGACCAGAGCACACCCACCCCGGTGGCGCTGGCAGTCAGCGCAGCCAATGTGCAGCTGAAGAATTACGCCAACACCGGCCCGCAGAGTTTCGGCTTGACGCTGTCGGCACGCCTGCGTCACGGCAACACCGAGCCCGGCAAGCTGGCCTGGCGTGGCAGCGGCGCCTTGAGCCCGTTGACGTTAAAGGGTGATCTGGCGGCTGAGCGCCTGCCATTGCACGCGCTGGCACCGTACTTGAGCGACACCTTGAACATCGCCCTGTTGCGGGCCGACACCAGCTTCAAGGGCCGCATCAGCCTGGCCCAGCAAACCGCTGGTTTGGCGCTGCAGGTCAAGGGCGACGCCCGTCTGGAAGACCTGCAGGTACGCACCCTGGCGCAGGCCGAGCCGTTCGTTGCCGCCGAAGACCTGCTGAACTGGCAAAGCCTGAGCCTGACGGGTATCAACCTGGCCCTGGCACCGGCTACGGCCACCCGGCTGGAGGTGCAAGGCACGGTGCTGAGTGATTTCTATGCCCGACTGATCCTCAGCGAGACCGGTCGGCTGAGTCTGCAAGATGTCACAAAAACGGTTACAGACCCCGTCAATCAAGCCTCAGGTGCTACTGGAAATGCCGTTGTCGGCGCGGTACCGGCACCTGCAACGGCTGGTGCCAGTGCGCCCAGTTTGCTCGCATCAGCGTCTGCCCCGGCCAGCACCGCGCTGGCGCCGGTGGTGCGTTTTGGCCCCATCAGCCTGCTGGGTGGGCATATCAACTTCACCGACCGCTTTATCAAACCCAATTACTCGGCCGACCTGACCGAACTTGTGGGCAAGCTCAGCGCGTTCTCATCACAAACTGCGGCAGGCGAGATCCAGTTGGCTGACCTGGAACTGCGTGGCCGTGCCGAGGGCAGCGCCACGCTGGAGGTTCTGGGCAAGATCAACCCGCTGGTCCAACCGATTGCGCTGGACATTCAGGGCAAGGTGCGTGACCTGGAGCTGGCACCGCTGTCCACCTACTCGGCGCGTTATGCCGGTTATGGCATTGAGCGCGGCAAGCTCAGTGTCGACGTGGCCTACAAGGTGCAGCCAGACGGCCAGCTCGCCGCCAACAACAAGCTGGTGCTCAACCAGCTCAAGTTTGGGGACAAAGACCCCAATGCCACCACCAGCCTGCCGGTGAAACTGGCCGTGGCCTTGCTGGCAGACCGCAACGGCGTGATCGACATTGACCTGCCCATCAGCGGCTCGCTCAACGACCCGCAGTTCCGGCTGATGCCGATCATCTTCAAGATCATTGGCAACCTGATCGTCAAAGCCATCACCGCGCCGTTCAGCCTGCTGGCCAGCGCCCTGGGTGTTGGCGGTGGTGACGAGCTCAGCATGGTCAGCTTTGATGCAGGCTCGGCCGTGCTGAGCGATCAGGCCAAGGCCGGGCTGGACAAAGTGGCCAAATCACTGACAGATCGCCCGGCGCTGAAGATGACGGTGGTGGGTACTGCCAGCCTGGAGGCCGAGCGCGACGACTTCAAGCGCCAGCAGTTGCAGGCGCTGGTGCAGGGTGAAAAGCGCCGCAACCAGCCAGCTAGTGATGGCAAGGAAGCTGCTGCGCCGGTCAAAGTGTCTGCCGAGGACTACCCGGCGCTGCTCAAAGCGGTTTACAAACGTGGTGACTTTCCCAAGCCGCGCAACCTGATCGGCCTGACCAAAGATATCCCGGTGCCCGAGATGGAGGCCTTGCTGCTGGCGCATCTGGATGCGTCAGAAGCCGCCATGCAGGCGCTGGCAGTCAAGCGCGGAGTGGTGGTGCGCGACTACCTGGCCAGCCTGAAGCTGCCTTCTGAGCGCTTGTTTTTAGGGGCTGCCAAGGCCGTCACCCCTGAATCCAAGTGGCAGCCGCGCGCCGAGCTGAACCTGGCCACCGAGTAAGGTGCAGCCCTGACTGCACAAATGTTTTGGCTGCGGTGCCAAAACCCGGCGAAAATAGAGGTTTTCCCCTGTCGCACTCTGGCAGGCATCTTTTATTTTCGTGTGCGCGATGTCGATGTTTCCCTTCTCCAAAAACAACCCTGCAGACACCCTTTCTGACGCTCCTGCCGCGCCAGCCAAAACCCACGAGCCGCATCCGCTGGACGCGCTGACGCATGGCGCATTTTCCGCGCAGACCTCGGGCGAGCGCATGGCCTGCATCCGCGATTGGCTGGCCAGCGGTCCCACGCCTGAGCAGTTGCAACAGGTGTTCAAGGAACTCAGCGGCAAGGACAAGGGCGCCGCCAAGCTGCTGCGCGAAAAGCTCGACGAGATCAAACGCAGCAAAACCCAAGCCACCATCGCTCTGGAGTGGGCGGACAAGGCCCAGGCCTTGCTGGCCGTGCCGAAGCTCAACCTGGCCGATGCCCTGGCCTGGCAGCGCGATGCCGCCAAAGCCGGTGCCCCGCTCAGCAAAGAACCATTGGCTGGCCTGAAAGCCCAACTGATGGAGCGCGTGCGCGCCATTGAAGACCTGCAGCACCGCGTGCAGGTGCAGCGTGAGGCCGCCGTGCTGGTGGCCCAGCGCATCGAGGTGTTGTCCACCAAACCCTGGCACGATGCCCAGGCTGCGCATGACGCTCTGAGTGCCGATGTGAGCAACTGGCAGGCCGAGGCCAACGCGCTGGCCGGTGATGCCAATTGGCCGAGTGTCGACGTTAAGTTCCCGCCGCTGCTGCAAGCCTCGCAAGCGCAGTTGGGGCTGGTCTGGGATGCCTTCCAGGCGGCACTCACTTCCACCGTGCTGGCCGCTGAAGACGCTGGCGCACCCTTGCCCAACGTGCCGGTGTGGGCCGATGAGTTGCGCTTGGCGCGCGGTATTCCGCTAGAGCCTGTGGCCAAAGCCGCCAAAGCACCCGTTGACCCTGAAATCAAGGCGCACGCCACATCTGCTGTGGGTGAGGCACTCTTGAAATTAGAGCAAGAAGTCACCCAAGGCCATGGCAAGGCCAGTGCCGGTGCCGCCAATGCCCTGCGCAACGCCCTGAAAGAATTCGGTCGCCTGATTGACGACAAGCTGGAAAACCAGGCCAAGAGCGCCCTGGCCGCCGCCGGTGAGTTGGAAGGCTGGCAGCGCTGGCGCGCAGATCAGTTGCGCGAAGAGCTGGTGGCCAAGGCCGAGGCGCTGCTCAAGCGCCCCGATGGCCAGGCCATCGGTGGGCGCAAGATGCAGGAAACCCTGCGTACCCTGCGTGACCAGTGGAAGCTGACCGACCAGGGCGGTGTGCCTAATCACGGCCTGTGGAAGCGCTTTGACGACGCCTGCAACGAAGCCCACAAAGTAGTCGAAGCTTGGCTGGAAAAACTCAAGGCAGAAACCGCCGAACACCGTGCCCAGCGCCTGGCACTCATTGAAGAAGTCAAGGCCTGGGCTGTGGCTAACCGCACCGCGCTGGACGACGACTGGAAGGGCTTCAACCGCGTCTTACACCAGTTTGGTGACCGCTGGCGCGAATCGGGCCATGTTGGCGAAAAAATTTATGCCGAGCTGAACACGCTCTGGAAAGCCGCCATCGATGAAGCCGCCGCGCCGCTGGAAGCGCTGCAAAAGCTCAGCCTGGCCGCTCGCCATGCCATGATTGACGAGGCCAAGCTGCTTGGCGCTCAGGAGGTGCTGCGCATCGACGCTGTCAAGGCGCTGCAACAGCGCTGGCAGGCCGAGGTCCACCGCGTGCCGGTGGACCGCCGCCACGAGCAAAAACTGTGGGACGCCTTCCGCAAGCCGATTGACGACGCCTTCAACCGCAAAACCGTCGACCGGGAAAAAGCCCAGAGCGCGCTGAGCGAACGTGACCGTACCGTACTCGACGCCTCCAAGGCGCTGCAACAGGCCAACGCCTCGGGCGATGCACAAGCCATCAAGAGCGCCATGGCGGCGCTGGACGCCGCTTTGCGCGGACAGGCCCAGGCGCAAGCTGAAGTTGCCGCCAGCGTTCAGACTTCTGAGGAAAAAGAGGCTCTAGCCCAAGCAGAAAAAGGGCGAGTAGCTCCTGAAAGCGCAGCACATACTGAGGCCAATTCAGTCCCCACGGGCGAGCCAGCCAACGAGGTACCAGGCGAGGGCGCTGCCCCCGAGATGGCCAAACCGGTGGCGCGCAAGCCCGTGGTGGCCATGCGCGGTGATGACCGCCCCGGCATGAGAAAAGAGGCCCCGACTGCACCCGCACGCGGCGGCAAGTTTGGTGATCGCAAAGACGCTGGCCGCCCCGCTGGCCGTGATGGCGCACGCGATGCTCGCCCGGGTGGTCGTGGTGATGACCGTGGCGGTTTCCGTGACGCCCGCCCGGACCGCGCCCCGATGGGTGAGCGTTTTGACGCCCCGCGCCTGGGGGACACCGCCTTCCGCGCCCAGCGCGATGCGCTGGAGCAAGCCCAGTTTGCCTTGCGCAAGCTGGCAGCCCAAGCGCATGGTGAAGCGTTGACCCATCTGCTCACCGCCTGGGAAAAGCGTGACGCCGCGCTGGTGCCCGGCGTGCAAGAACTGGGCAGCCGCGTGGCGCCTGCGGTGCGCGCTGGCTGGAGCAAAGCCGTGGCGCAAGCCCCGGCGGGTGACGCCAGCACCGCGCTGCTGCGTCTTGAAATGGCTGCAGAAGTGCCGACACCGGCCGAACACATCAGCGACCGGCGCATGTTGCAGCTGCAACTGCTCACCAAACGCAACGACCCGGCCCCGGTGCAAACCTGGGGCCAGGACGCAGCGACGGTGCTGAGTGGAGCGTTTGAGCCCGCTGCCGCGCGGCGCTTGCAAAACGTGCTGAAGGTGTTACTGAAGCCTTGAGGCTGACACTGCGGTGTCCGGCAGCTTGTCGCTGCCAGGCAACGCTGGCTGCTGCTGGTAGAGATATCAAATAGATAGCTTTCAGCCCTTATGCAATAAGGGCCGGAGCACGTTATGGCCTCAAATTTTCAGACGTTCTGGCGCAGCACAGTGGCTTAGCCGCAGCACCTCTAGCCTGGGCGGAATGGCTGCAGCCTCCCAGTCGCTCAGCACCAAGCGGCGCTTTGGTGCTATGGCCCCGGGGTTCAGTACATGGTCTGCTGGTTGGTGCGTGTGGCCATGAATCAGGGTGCTGGCCTGCGTAGCTTCGAGCCATTGCAGTGCAGCCGCGGTATCGACATCGGCATAGGTGGCACCGCTGCGTTTGTGGTGTTCGCTTTGCGTGCGCAGTTGGCGGGCGATGGTTTGGCGCTCGGCCAGGGGTTTGGCCAGAAACGCCGCCTGCCAAGCGGGCGTGCGCACCAGGGTGCGAAACTGCTGGTAGTCGGTGTCGGCCAGGCACAACGCGTCGCCATGGGACAGCAGCCAGCGCTGGTCATCAAAGACCAGCACGGTCGGGTCGCCCAGCAGCCTCATGCCACAGGCTGCAGCAAACGATTCACCCAGCAAAAAGTCGCGGTTGCCGTGCATGAAGTACACAGTCAGTCGCTGTGAGGCCGCGGCCAGCAGCTGCTGGCATTGCACCTCAAAGCCTGCTGCTTGGCCCGGTGGCACGTTGGCCACATCGTCACCCACCCAGACTTCAAACAGATCCCCCAGAATGAACAGCGCGTCTGCCGGGGTGTTGACCAGATAGTTTTGCCAGGCCAGAAATGTGGCCTGCTCACTGGCTTGCAAATGCAAGTCAGAGATGAAGTCAATCACGTGCCAGTGCGGTGCGGCATCAAGCGTGTGGGTTGCCATGTGCAAAATGGGCTGCTCCATCGGTTGAGGTTATGGACCCCGGATCAAGTCCGGGGTGACAGCCATTGAATCACGTGTGATGGCTATTGAAATACGTGTGACGGCTACTGACTCAAGGGGAACACCTGCTGAGTCAGGGTGATGGCTGCTGATTCAAGGCGACGGCGAATGACTCAGGGTGACGGCTTCTGATTCAAGGTGACCGTCGCGGCCAGTCCTGCGCCCGGGCTGTCATGGCGGACTTGAAGAGCCTGCCCCGGACCTGATCCGGGGCAATCCATGACTTTGTGTCTGCCTTACAGCGCAACGGCCTTTTCGATCACCACGTCTTGCACCGGCACGTCATCGTGGTAACCCTTGCGGGCGGTTTTGACGGCCTTGATCTTGTCCACCACGTCGGTCCCGGCTACTACTTTGCCAAACACGGCGTAGCCCCAGCCTTGCTGGCTGGGCGCGGTGTGGTTCAGGAAGCCGTTGTCGGCCACGTTGATGAAGAACTGCGCGGTGGCCGAATGTGGGTCGCCGGTGCGGGCCATGGCCACGCTGTAGTTGACGTTTTTCAGGCCGTTGTTGGCTTCGTTGTTGATCGGCGCGTCGCCCTTTTTCTCTGCCATGCCGGGTTCCATGCCACCGCCTTGCACCATGAAGCCAGGGATGACGCGGTGAAAAATAGTGTTGTCGTAGTGGCCTTTGGCGACGTAGCTCAAAAAGTTGGCAACGGTTTTGGGGGCCTTGTCCTGATCAAGTTCCAGGGTGATGACGCCGTAGTTGGTTATGTGGAGTTCGACTTGGGGGTTGCTCATGATTTATTTCACCAGAGTTGCAGAGTTGATAAGAATGGGCGTTTTGGGAACGTCCGTGGGGAACGGGCCGCCCGCACCAGTGGGTACGGACTTGATGTTGTCAACCACCGCCATGCCCGAGACCACCCGGCCAAACACGGTGTAGCCGTATGACTGGGCGCTGGGGTCCAAAAACGCGTTGTCTTTGACGTTGATGAAAAACTGCGCCGTGGCCGACTGCGGGTCGTTGGTGCGCGCCATGGCCAGGGTGCCGGGAACGTTGCGGGGCCCACCTTTTTCAAGTGCCTGGCGGCCTTCGTGCGCCACCGGCGGACGAGTGGGCTTTTGGGCGTAGGTGGCATCGAAGCCGCCGCCCTGGATCATGAAGTTGGGGATGACGCGGTGAAAAATGGTGCCGTCGTAATGTTTGTCGCGCACATATTGCAGAAAGTTCTCTACCGTCTTGGGTGCCTTGTCGGGGTACAACTCCACCACAAACTCACCGGCAGTGGTGGCAAACTTGACCTGCGGAGCTGCCTCTGCCAGCGCAAAAGTTGATACTGAAAACATAGCTGCAGAGGCAATAGCCATAAGGGCTAGAGTGCCTTTTTTCATAAATTTCATCAAATCACCCCTTCATAAAAAATGGTCCATTGGCCAGCCCGACGCAGCCAGTATTGGCGCTTGGTGGCGCCGGTGCGCCTGCCCGTCGCCACCTCGCCGAAAGTCACCACCATGGTTTCATCCTTGTCCTGCCAATGCAGCATCGACAAGTCCTTGATCGCCAACTCGCGGCCCCGGTGTTGTGCCATTTCGCGCTCCAGGGTGGGTAGCCAGTTGCTCAGGGTTTTACCACCGATGCTGACGTCGTTGGCATAAAAACTGTTGAGTTCTGCCAGATTGCCACTGGATTTGGCTTTGCGCCAGGCGTTCAGGCGTGCCTCAAAGGCACCCGAGCGGCTGCGGGCTTCGCCGGGCGTCACCCAGGTCAGCTGGCTGGCGATCACCACCGGTGTGCTGCGGATCGCCACCGTTTTGATGATGCGCTCCAGATCGGGGTTGGCCAGCACCACGCAGCCATCGCTGGCTTGTGGAGGGCGGGAAAACTGCTCGGGCGGCGTGCCATGCAGCCAGATGCCGCTGCCGGTCTTGCCACGCCGCAGGTCCAGCATGTTGGGGTAATTGATGGGCAGGGCGCCCGAGCCGTAAAAGTCCCTCAGCGACTTCGGGTCCAGCTGGCTGGTGATGAAGTACACGCCCAGGGGTGTGCGCTGGTCGCCTTCCTGCTGTTTTTCAACCCCCAGTTTGCCCACCGAGATGTAGTAATCGTCAATCAGCGTCAGGCCTTGGGCACGGTTCTCAAACAGGTAAAGCCGCGAACGTGAGGCATCCACCGCCATGGCGTGCCGGTTGGCGCGCGACAGCAGCACAAATTCGGCCGGCACATGGCCTGCAGGGGGCCGCTCTCTCAAGGCTTTCAGGCGAGCCACCGATTCGGCGCGCAATTCGTCCAGCGCCTGCGCTTTGGCTTGCCGTTGTGCCGCCGGAACATCGCCAAAACGGGTGATGGGCCGGGTGCGTGACGACAGCAGATCGCCGTAGACCAGTTGGGCCAGCGCAAAGTTGGGGTATTCGCTGACCAGCCGCTGGGCTTGTGTCAGCGCGGTGCGGGTATCGGCGCGGGCAATCAGGCGGTAAATCTCGATCAGGCGGGCCTCTGCCACACCCACCCGGTCATGGGGTGCTGTCGCCGCCTGCACTGCGCCGGGCTTGGCCGCGGGCAGCGTGGCGGCGTGGCTGGGCAGCAGGCCCAAGCCTGACAGGCAGACGCAACAGAGTGTGAAGACGGATTTCAACAGCATGGGCTTGATCAACACAGCCTGCTCGCAGCACGGACGCAAGGGGCAGCAGCCGGACAAGGGGGCGTGCGCCTTCAACGGCCAGTGGTTTCCCGGGTAATCAGCCATTGCTGGCCTGATCTTTTCAGGTCCAGGGTCTTCTGGCTGGCGACTGCCAGACTGTCGGCCTTGTAGGCCTGGCGGAAACTGGCTACAGCCTGATCGCCCTGGACGCGAATTTTCAGGTTGGTGAGTGTGACGCTGATGCTCTTCTTACCTGCAATGCGCGAACGTCGCTCTTTTTCCCAGTTGACCAGAGTCTGTTTGCCTGCGGGTGTGAAATCAGGGCTGTAGGCCTTGAGGTAGCGGGTGGTGTCTTTGTCAGACCAGGCTTTGGCCCAAGCCAACACGGCGACCTCGACCGCTTTGTTGGCTTCGGGGTCCAGCGGCACTGACTGGGGCGCCGGGCTGTTGGCAGCGGGGCTGGCAGTCACTGCGGCGGGTTTGGCCGCCGGGGCAACAGGCTCTGGTGTCGGTTTGGGCGCGGGTGTTGCTAAAGCAACGGCGGGTGCGTTTTGACTGGCCGCGGTTCGGCTGTTGCCAAGGTTGGGTTTGAACATCTCGTCAATCAATGCCAGCTTGGGCGGCACGGCGGTGCTGCCACCGTCGAACTGCAATGCTTTGTTGTAGGCCTGGGTGGCCAGCCGGGCATACACATCGCCCAGGTTTTCGTGGGCTGTGGCGTAGCTGGGGTTGGTGCGGATGGCCATCTCAAGTGCCAGGCGCGCTTTGTCATACTGCCCTTGCGCGGCGTATAAAACGGCCAGGTTGTTGTAGGGCTCAGGCAGTTCCGGGTAGTCTTGCGTCAGCTGAGTGAAGGTGGCGATGGCCTCTGGCGTTTTGCCCAGATGGCGCAAGATGACGCCTTTGAGAAAACGCATTTGCGGGTCGGCAGGTTTGCTGGCCAGATAGCTGTCGACCCGGGTCAGGGCGTCAGAAAATTTGCTGGTGCGAATCAGCTGGTTGACGTCGCTGTAGTCATCGGCCATCGCCGGCAGCGCCAGACAGACGCTGGCCAAAACCAGCCAACGAAGCCATTTGTAAAGTGTGTTGGGGGCCTGTTTCATGGACACTGAGTTTTGAGAAGGAGGGATGGGCCGTGAAACCGGCCGGTGCCGACAGGGCTTTATACTGCTTTGCATTGTAGCGGAGGGTGTGCTTTTCAAGCGCCCGGCATGCCTGCTTGGTTTGGGTAAAAACCAGCGGCGCAGGCCCTGCGCCAAACACACCGGCTGTTTTTCGGCCCTGACCTGATTTGAATCTTTGGACCCCATGAGTTTGCGTATTTTCAACACCCTCTCGAGAGAGCTGGAAGTTTTTTCACCCATTGAGCCCGGCCATGTGCGCATGTACGTCTGCGGCATGACGATTTATGACCTGTGCCACATCGGCCACGCCCGCATGATGATGGCTTTTGATGTGGTGCAGCGGTGGCTGAAAGCCAGTGGCTACCAGGTCACTTATGTGCGCAACATCACCGATATTGACGACAAAATCATCCAACGTGCTCTGCAGCGTGGCATCAGCATCCGTGCGCTGACCGACGGGATGATCGACGCCATGCACACCGACATTGCCAAACTGGGCATTGAACCACCCACGCTGGAGCCGCGCGCCACCGACTATGTGCCGCAGATGCTGGACCTGATCAAACAGCTGGAAGGCAAGGGCCTGGCTTACAAGGCAACCAATGGCGACGTCAACTATGCCGTGCGCAAATTTGCGGGCTATGGCAAGCTTTCGGGCAAATCGGTGGACGAGTTGCGCGCCGGTGAACGCGTGGCGGTGCAGGATGGCAAGGAGGACCCGCTGGACTTTGTGCTCTGGAAAGCCGCCAAGCCAACCGAGCCGGAGGATGCCAAGTGGGATGCCGATGCGCTGGGTTACGGCTACGGCAAGGGCCGCCCAGGCTGGCATATCGAATGTTCGGCGATGAGCTGCCAGACACTCGGCGACACCTTTGACATCCATGGCGGCGGTGCAGATTTGCAGTTTCCGCACCACGAGAATGAGATCGCCCAGAGCGAAGGTGCCACCGGCAAGCCGCTGGCGAATTTCTGGGTGCACAACGGTTTTGTGCGTGTGGACAACGAAAAAATGTCCAAGAGCCTGGGCAATTTCTTCACCATTCGCGACGTGTTGGCCAAGTTTGACCCCGAGACGGTGCGTTTCTTCTTGTTGCGCACCCATTACCGTACCGCCCTGAATTACAGCGACGTGCATCTGGACGATGCCCGCAGCGGTCTCAAGCGTCTGTACACCGCGCTGGATCTGGCTGGTAATCCGCCAGCCGTGACGATCGATTGGGCAGAGCCCTTTGCCGCGCGTTTCAAGGTGGCGATGGATGACGACTTTGGCACCCCCGAGGCGGTGGCGGTGCTGTTTGAGCTGGCCACCGAGGTGAACCGCAGCCGCTCAGCCGAACGGGCGGGGTTGCTCAAAGCGCTGGCGGCAAGCCTTGGGCTGCTGCAAGGCGACCCGAAAGCCTTTTTGCAGACGGGCGCCGGGTTGGATGAGAGCGCCATTCAGGCCCTGATCGCGCAACGCGCCGCAGCCAAGGCCGCCAAAAATTTTGGCGAGGCCGACCGCATCCGGCAGCATTTGCTGGCGCAGGGCATCGTGTTGAAAGACTCGGCTGCGGGTACAAGCTGGGAAGTAACCACATGATCTTTGTCATGTGTTTTATGCCTCTAGCCGTTATAGGGTAAGCGATGGTTGCTAGTGAAAATATAGTTTCTGAGACGCTTGTGCCGGTGTACTGGGCCGACGCCTGCAAACATCTGATGAAAAAAGACCGGGTCATGAAGCGGCTCATCCCGCAGTTTGGCCAGGCTTGCCTGCAAAGCCGGGGCGACGCTTTCGCCACGCTCGCGCGCAGTGTGGTGGGGCAGCAGATTTCGGTCAAGGCGGCGCAAACCGTGTGGGACCGCTTTGCCAAACTGCCCGCGCAAATCACCCCCACACAAGTGCTCAAGCTCAAGATCGACGACATGTGCGCGGCCGGCCTGAGTGCCCGCAAGGTCGAATACATCGTTGATCTGGCGCTTCATTTTGACAATGGCATGGTGCATGTGGACGCCTGGACCGGCATGGACGACGAGGCCATCATTGCCGAGCTGATTGCCATCCGGGGCATTGGCCGCTGGACGGCCGAGATGTTTCTGATCTTTCACCTGATGCGCCCCAATGTGCTGCCGCTGGACGATGTGGGCCTGATCAACGGCATCAGCCAATGTTATTTTTCGGGCGATGTAGTCAGCCGCAGCGACGCGCGCGAGGTCGCGCTGGCCTGGGCGCCCTACCGCACGGTGGCTACTTGGTATATTTGGCGCTCTTTGGACCCGGTGCCGGTGGAATATTGAGACCTTGTGGGACAGACCAAGAGTGACACGCAGTGCACTTTGCTCTGTCCCCAACAAATTGTCGGATGTTGGATGTTGACCTTGCGGGACAGACCAAGAGTGACTTGCGCAGCAGAGCCGCGGGGCAGTGCACTTTGCTCTGTCCCCAACTGACTAAACGGAGCCCCTATGGCTAAAAAAACTTTTCTCGATTTTGAAACGCCCATTGCCGAGCTGGAAAACAAGATTGAAGAGCTGCGCTACGTGCAGACCGAGTCGGCGGTGGATATTTCGGCTGAGATCAGCCAGTTGGCCAAGAAAAGCCAGCAGCTCACCAAAGACATTTACAGTGACCTGACCCCGTGGCAGATCACCAAGATTGCCCGCCACGCCGAGCGGCCCTACACCATGGATTACGTGAACGAGTTGTTCACGCATTTTGTGGAATTACACGGTGACCGCCACTTTTCTGACGATCTGAGTATTGTGGGCGGCCTGGCGCGTTTCAACGGCACACCGTGCATGGTGATTGGCCAGCAAAAAGGCCGCGACACCAAAGAGCGTGGCCTGCGCAACTTTGGCATGAGCAAGCCCGAGGGTTACCGCAAGGCGCTGCGGTTGATGAAAACGGCCGAAAAATTCAAGCTGCCGGTGTTCACCTTTGTCGACACGCCCGGCGCCTACCCAGGCATAGACGCCGAGGAGCGTGGTCAGTCCGAGGCCATTGGCCGCAACATTTTCGAGATGGCGCAGCTGGAGGTGCCGATCATCGTCACCATCATCGGTGAAGGCGGTTCGGGCGGCGCGCTGGCGATCTCGGTCGGCGACCAGGTGCTGATGCTGCAATATTCGATCTACTCGGTGATCAGCCCCGAGGGTTGCGCCTCCATTCTCTGGAAAACCTCCGACAAGGCGCAGGAAGCTGCGGACGCCCTGGGCATCACCGCGCACCGTCTGAAAGCGCTGGGGGTGGTTGACAAAATCGTCAATGAGCCCGTGGGTGGCGCGCATCGCGACCCCAAGCAGATGGCCACTTTCCTGAAACGCGCGCTGACGGATGCCTATCGCCAGATCAGCGACCTCAAAACCGCCGAGCTGCTGGACCGCCGTTACGAGCGGCTGCAGAGTTACGGCAAGTTCACCGACATCAAGCCGGGCAAATAAGTCGCACCTCTGAGGGCGATGGCGCGCGCTTCAGGTAGCGGTGCCGCACCCAGGTCGCCCGATTTTTGATCCCATTGAGGCGGCGCGTAACACCATGACCCTGTCGCTTGTGCAAGCCATGGCTGCTTTCGAGCCGGAATTGCCGCTGGCTGTAGGCTACAGCGGCGGGGCGGATTCCACCGCGCTGCTATTGGCTTGCGCGCAAAAATGGCCCGGCCAGGTCAGCGCCGTGCATGTGCACCACGGTTTGCAAGACGCAGCGGATGACTTTGAAGTGCATTGCAGAAAAGTCTGCGCGGCACTTGGCGTACCGCTCACGGTGCTGAAAATGGATGCCAGACACGCGCCCGGGCAAAGCCCCGAGGACGCTGCGCGCCGCGCGCGTTACAAGGCTTTTGAGGCTCTATCCCTTATGGATAAAGAGCCAGTAGCTATTCGATCCATAGCAATTGCACACCATGCCGACGACCAGATTGAAACCCTGTTGCTGGCACTGAGCCGGGGCTCCGGGTTGCCCGGCCTGAGCGCCATGCCACAAAGTTGGGCGCGCGGTGATCTGCGGTATCACCGGCCACTGTTGCGCGTGAGTGGCGCAGACATTCTGCGCTGGCTGGCCGACCAGGGCGCGGCGTTTGTGACCGACCCCAGCAATGCGAACGAGCGCTACACCCGCAACCGGATCCGGGCGCAGCTGTTGCCCGCGCTTGCGCAGTGTTTCCCGCAATTTCTTGACACTTTTGCCCGCAGCAGCGCGCATGCCGCGCAGGCCCAGGCGCTGCTGCTGGAGGTGGCTGCGCAAGATCTGGCGCAGGTGGGCGTGCCGCCGCGCATCAAACTGCTGCAGGCTTTGAGCCTGCCGCGCTTGGCCAATGTACTGCGCCACTGGCTGCAGAGTTACCACCAAGCCACGCCCAGTACGGCCCAGCTGGAAGAGTTGATGCGCCAGATTGGCGCCTGCCGAACCCGTGGTCACGCGCTGCATTTGAAGGTGGCGCAAGGCTTTTGCGAGCGCCGGGGGACCGAGCTGCATTGGTACAATCCCGGACTTTTCAGCCCTCCCAACCCCCCAAAATGTCCCTGATTGTTCACAAATACGGCGGCACGTCGATGGGCTCTACCGAGCGCATCAGCAACGTTGCCAAGCGCGTTGCCAAATGGGCGCGCGCCGGTCACCAGATGGTGGTCGTGCCTAGCGCCATGAGCGGCGAAACCAACCGCCTGCTGGCCTTAGCCAAAGAACTGGCACCTGCCAAACCCACCGAGGCCTATGGCCGCGAGTTGGACATGCTGGCCGCCACCGGCGAGCAAGCGTCCAGCGCCCTGCTGGCCATTGCGCTGCAGGCGCAGGGGTTGGAATCAGTCAGTTATGCGGGCTGGCAAGTGCCGATTCGCACCAACAGCGCCTATACCAAGGCTCGCATCGAATCGATTGACGACCAGAAAGTGCGCGCGGACCTGGAAGCCGGCAAGGTGGTCATCGTCACCGGCTTTCAGGGCCTGGACGAGCAAGGCAACATCACCACGTTGGGCCGCGGTGGCTCAGACACGTCGGCCGTGGCCGTGGCGGCAGCCATGAAAGCCGACGAATGCTTGATTTATACCGACGTGGACGGTGTCTACACCACCGACCCGCGCGTGGTGCCCGATGCGCGGCGCCTGCACACGGTGAGTTTTGAGGAAATGCTGGAGATGGCCTCGATGGGCTCCAAGGTGCTGCAGATTCGCTCGGTCGAATTTGCCGGCAAGTACAAGGTCAAACTGCGGGTGTTGTCCAGCTTCACCCCGTGGGATATCGATATCGTTGAAGAAGCCGCATCCGGCACGCTGATTACTTTTGAGGAAGATGAAAACATGGAACAAGCCATTGTTTCTGGCATTGCGTTCACCCGCGATGAGACCAAAATTTCTGTGCTCGGCGTGCCCGACAAGCCCGGCATCGCCTACCAGATTCTGGGTGCGGTGGCCGATGCCAATGTCGAAGTGGACATGATCATTCAGAACATCAGCAAGGATGGCAAAACCGATTTCAGCTTTACCGTGAACCATGGCGATTTCGCCAAGACCATGGAACTGCTGAAGAACGTGGTGGTGCCCAAGCTGGGTGCGCAAGAGGCGGTGGGCGACACCAAGATCTGCAAGGTGTCCATCGTCGGTATTGGCATGCGCAGCCATGTGGGCGTGGCCAGCACTATGTTCCGCGTGCTCAGCGAAGAGGGCATCAACATCCAGATGATTTCTACCAGCGAGATCAAGACCTCGGTGGTGATTGATGAGAAGTACATGGAACTGGCAGTGAAAGCGCTGCACAAGGCTTTTGGCCTGGATCAACCCGCCGCCTGACAAAAGGGACCGGAGTCGTGACATAATCGCGGCTCTGATTTTCAGGAATCGTGACCGAGTGGCCGAAGGTGCTCCCCTGCTAAGGGAGTATGGGGTGTAGAGCCTCATCGAGGGTTCGAATCCCTCCGATTCCGCCAGGAACCCAGTAAAAAACGCCCCTCGGGGCGTTTTTTCGTTTTCGGCTTTGAAATGGCATCAAGTCTGTTTGTACAACAGCCGCACCAGCATCGGGCGGGTCAGGTTCACGCCGTCTGGCCCCAGATGGGACTCAAAACGCTGGCGAATAGCCTCGCGTAGCGGGGCATCAATCTGATGGTTGGCGTAAGTGGGCTGCATCATGCGTGCCTCAAAAGTCGCAAAGTCGTCGAAGTGCACCGGCATGGCAAAGCGGTGCTCATCAGCGGCCTGCCAGGGGCCGTTGACCAGGGCGGCGTTCATCGCCTGCTGGGCGGCGGCGCGCACCACGCCTTCGTCATTGAACAGACGCATGATCTCGTTGAGTGGCCCGGCGTAGACCGGCTCCGACACATACAACCAGCCGCCTGGCCGCAGCACACGGGCCACCTCGCCCAGCGCCTGCGCCATCAGCGGCATGGGCACATGGTGCAGCGACTTCAGCATCATGGCACCATCAAAGCTGGCGTCGGCAAACGGAAGGGTCTGCGCGCCAGCCTGCAAAAACGTCAAACCAGGCTGTGGCGCTGCCAGATTTTTGGCGTGCTGTCGCTCATCCACTTCCAGGGCGGTGACGTGCGCGTCGGGGTAGCGGGCCAGCAGCGCGCGGGCCAGACGGGCTTGGCCGCAGCCCGGTTCAAGCAGTTGGCTGGCGGCCAGGGGCACCAGGTTGGCCAGCAAGTCCAGTTCATCGTTGATCAGGGGCAGGGCGTCGGTCATGGGTCGGGTCCGGGCAGGTTGGTTGGAGGATGGTTTCGTCAGCGGCGTCACTTCAGCGACAAGATCCAGCGCGCCAGCGCGTCGGCATCGGAGCGGCTGATTTTCGGGTTGGCTGGCATGGGTACCACGCCCCACACCCCGCCGCCGCCGTTGATGATCTTGTCTGCCAGTTGGGCGCTGACGTTTTGTCCGGCATACCGGGCGGCCACGTCTTTGTAAGACGGGCCGAGGATTTTTTTGCTGACAGTGTGGCAGACCGTGCATCTTTTCTTCTCGGACAGCGCCTGGTCTGCCAGCACGGGTGTGACCAGAACGGCGCCAGCCGCCAGGGCCAAAAGGGGGCGTTTCATGGGGTCATCCTTCAAAAATGCGGTGGCTGTGCCCAGGTGGGGCATTGTAGGTGGGGCGTTTGGCGCGACAGCGCTGCGAATTGCGGGTACGCTCATGCCATTCGTCTGGTGTTAATTCGGCTTATGGAAGGAAGCGATGTCATGTATCTGCTTGGTTTGGGATTGGTCTTGATGGTGTTGAAGTACATCGAATGGGGCCCTGTGGCACAGTTGTCCTGGTGGCTGGTGTTGGCACCCTTTGCATTGGCTGCCGCTTGGTGGGCCTGGGCAGACGCCACCGGTTACACCAAGCGCAAGGCCATGGAGCAGGACGACAAGCGCCGCGACGAGCGTCGCGCCCGCACCAAAGAGGCGTTGGACGCCAACTTCCAGAAACGCCGCCGCTGAGTTGCGGCGCTAGCACGTGCCGATTGTGGTGGTGTTTGCCGCCGGGTTTGGCAGGCAGACTATGCCCCACAGGCTTTCAGGGTGTGGCCGGTGGGCCATAATCCGTGACCCGTTTTAGACCCTGATCACCCACTTTTTTGGTCACTTACCACCATGCCTGTCTACCGTTCCAAAACCACTACCGCTGGTCGCAACATGGCTGGTGCCCGCTCTTTGTGGCGTGCCACCGGCATGAAAGATGGCGATTTCAACAAACCCATCATTGCCGTGGTGAATTCGTTCACCCAGTTCGTGCCCGGCCACGTGCATTTGAAAGACCTCGGCCAACTGGTGGCGCGCGAGATTGAGGCGGCCGGTGGTGTGGCCAAAGAATTCAACACCATCGCCGTGGACGATGGCATTGCCATGGGCCATGACGGCATGTTGTATTCGTTGCCGAGCCGCGACATCATTGCCGACAGCGTGGAATACATGGTCAACGCGCATTGCGCCGATGCCATGGTGTGCATCAGCAATTGCGACAAGATCACACCCGGCATGTTGATGGCGGCCATGCGCATCAATATTCCGGTGGTGTTTGTCTCTGGCGGGCCGATGGAAGCGGGCAAAACCAAGTTGCTCAACCCCGCCACGCAAACGATCGAGTTCAAAAAGCTCGACCTGATCGATGCGATGGTGATGGCCGCTGATGCCAGCGTGTCGGATGAAACCGTGGCAGAAGTGGAGCGCTCGGCCTGCCCGACTTGCGGCTCGTGCTCGGGCATGTTCACCGCCAATTCGATGAATTGCCTGGCCGAAGCGCTGGGCCTGGCTTTGCCCGGCAATGGCACGGTGGTCGCCACCCACGCCGACCGCGAGCAACTGTTCAAACGCGCCGGTCACCTGATTGTTGACCTGTGCCAACGCTTTTACGAGCAAGACGATTCCACCGTGTTGCCGCGCTCGGTCGGTTTCAAGGCGTTTGAGAACGCCATTGCGCTCGACATTGCCATGGGCGGGTCCACCAACACCATCCTGCACATTCTGGCGATTGCGCAAGAGGCGGGCATTGACTTCACTATGGCCGACATCGACCGTATGTCGCGCACCGTGCCGCAACTGTGCAAGGTGGCCCCAAATTCACCCAAGGTTCACCTGGAAGACGTGCACCGCGCTGGCGGCATCATGGCCATTTTGGGCGAGCTGGACCGCGCCGGCAAGTTGCACACCGATGTGCCCACCGTGCACGCCAAAACCATGAAAGACGCGCTGGACAAATGGGACCTGGCGCGCAACCCCAGCGCCGAGGTGCAGCATTTTTACAGCGCTGGCCCGGGCGGTGTGCCTTCTCAAGTGGCCTTCAGCCAGGCCAGCCGCTGGCCCAGCCTGGATGTGGACCGCGCCGAGGGCGTGATTCGCGCGGGTACCCATGCGTTTTCGCAAGAGGGTGGGCTGGCGGTGTTGTACGGCAACATCGCCTTGAATGGTTGCGTGGTGAAAACTGCCGGTGTGGATGACGCGCTGCTGGTGTTTGAAGGCCCGGCGCATGTGGTCGAGTCGCAAGACGAAGCGGTGGAGCACATCCTGGCCGACCAGGTGAAGGCGGGTGATATGGTGATCGTGCGGTACGAAGGCCCCAAGGGCGGCCCCGGTATGCAGGAGATGTTGTACCCCACGTCGTACATCAAGTCCAAAGGTCTGGGCAAAGCCTGCGCCTTGTTGACCGATGGGCGTTTTTCGGGCGGCACCTCGGGGTTGTCGATTGGCCATGCTTCGCCGGAAGCGGCTGCGGGTGGCGCGATTGGTCTGGTGCGCGACGGTGACCGCATCCGGATTGATATACCGAATCGCAGCATCAACGTGCTGGTGTCGGATGATGAACTGGCCAAACGGCGTTCTGAGCAGGACGCGATTGGCTGGAAACCTGCCAAGCCGCGCCCGCGCAAGGTGTCTTCTGCGCTCAAGGCGTATGCCAAGCTGGTGATGTCGGCGGACAAAGGGGCGGTGCGCGACCTGTCGCTGCTGGAAGATTGAACCCCTCTGAAGTCCAAATCGCCCGCCCGGGCCACCCGCCTGCGCGTGCGTTGGCTCACCACTGCTCTTCATGCTGATTCACCCCCAAATTGATCCTGTGGCCCTGCAACTCGGGCCGGTGGCGGTGCACTGGTACGGGCTGACGTATCTGGCAGCGTTTGGTCTGTTCATGTGGCTGGGGAACTTGCGCTTGCGCCACGAGCCATTTGCCTCGCTCAAAGGCCCGGGAGCTTGGAGCAAGCGCGATGTGGAAGACATCCTGTTTCTGGGTGTGATGGGCGTGGTGCTGGGTGGGCGCATTGGGTATTGCTTGTTTTACAAGCCTGGCTATTACGCGGCGCACCCACTGGAAATCTTTGCGGTGTGGCAGGGCGGCATGAGTTTTCATGGCGGCATGTTGGGTGTGATTGCTTCGATGCTGTGGTTTGCCCGCAGCCGCCAGCGCCCCTGGTTGCAGGTGGCGGACTTTGTGGCGCCGTGCGTGCCGACCGGACTGGCGGCGGGGCGCGTCGGTAATTTCATCAATGGCGAGCTGTGGGGCCGCGTGGGCAGCTCGGATTTGCCCTGGGTCATGGTGTTTCGCGGCGCCGGTGAGCTGCCGCGCCACCCGTCGCAGATTTACCAGTTTATGCTGGAAGGGCTGCTGCTGTTTGTGCTGCTGTGGTTGTATGCGCGCCAGCCGCGCCAGCGCGGTCAGGTGGCGGCAGCATTTTTATTTGGCTACGGGGTGTTTCGTTTTACAGCCGAGTTTTTTCGCGAGCCGGATGCGCACTTGGGCGTGTTGAGTCTTGGCATGAGCATGGGTCAGTGGTTGTGCCTGCCGATGATTTTTGGCGGCATTGGCTTGTGGCTGTGGGCGCGCGCCAACTCGCCAAAAGTTTAAGCCAAATCGTGCTCTAGCCCTTATGTGTAAAGGGCTGTTAGCTCACTTATTCAGAGTAATTTCGGTGTCTATTTGGGTTATTCACCATGCCAGCACGTATTGATTTTGAACAAGCGCACGCTGTGGCGCATGTCACGCTCAGCTACCCCAAGCGTTTCAACGCCATGTCGCGCAGCATGTGGCGCGAGTTGCGCAGCGTCTTTGAGCGGATTCAAGCCAGCACCGATTTACGCTGCGTGCTGATCTCGGGTCACGGGGCGCACTTTTGCGCGGGCGGCGACATCTCGGAATACGCCAGTTTCCGGTTCGAAGAAGCCAGCCTGCGCGCCTTTCATGAAGACGATGTGTGGGGCGCCTTGAGCGCTATGCTGGCTTGTGATGTGCCCATCGTGGCGCAAATATCAGGCAACTGCATGGGCGCGGGGGTGGAGATCGCGAGCTGTTGTGACATTCGGCTGGCCGCCGAGTCCGCCCAGTTTGGCGCGCCAATTGCTCGCCTGGGTTTTCCGATGGCCCCTCGCGAGGCAGCGCTGGTCGGGCGGGAGGTCGGCTTGGCCACAGCACGGCAGATGTTGCTGGAGGCAGCGGTGTTCAGCGCGCCCGAGATGCTGCAGCGTGGCTTTTTGAGCCGGGTCGTGGCCGATGTGGATTTGCCCACGCTGGCGCAGGCCACGGTGCAACGCATCACCACCTTGGCACCGCAGGCAGCGCGTCTGAACAAACAAACACTTCGAGCATTAAATCAGCCTCTAGCCCTTATGGATAAAGGGCGAGTAGCTACGGATAGTGAAGCGGTGAATGATCCCTTGCAACACCTGATGGCGCAGGCGTATGCCTACGCCGACAGCGCGGAACAGCGTGAAGGCATCACCGCGTTTCTGGAAAAGCGGCCGCCGGTTTTTTAAAGGCGGGATGCGCGGTGTTGATTTATCTGAACGCCTTGAAGCCTCGTAGCCGTCGGAATTGCCGGAGAGAACCGTTCTTGGTCAAACCCGCAAGGCAGGCTGTCTGGGCGGCTTCCTCATACTGGGGTACCAGAAATCGTCAGCCGCCCAGACAGCCTGCCTCGCTGGCGGACGTGGTTAATCGGGCGCAATGGGTTTGCCGTGCCAGTTGGATCAAACCAAATACCAGGACTTCAAAACACCGCACGTGCTTCCAAAGTGTCGGCGTAGCAGTCGGTGGGGGCAGCCACCGATTTCTGGTACCCCAGTATGAGGGGGATGCCCCCACCGGCTGCTGCGCGGCGATGACCAATAGCGCTGGCCAGCTTTAACCCATCTGGCTCACCAAAGTCATTGATATAAACAAGCGCAATCAAATTGACCGAGCCCAAATCGCCACACGCCATGCAGCCACCCACGCCCACCATGCCAGCCAACGCCAACATTTACCAAGCCCTGCGCAACGCTTTCCCCGCTGACCAAGGCAGCACGGCAATAGAAACCGACAGCGGCCTTTTTTACACCTGGCGCGACCTGGAGCGTGGCAGCGCGATGCTGGCCAACTTCTTGCAGTCGCTGGACCTGCCCGCAGGTTCCCGCATTGCCGTGCAGGTAGACAAATCGGTCGAAGCGCTGATGCTCTACCTGGCCACGCTGCGTGCCGGCCTGGTGTATTTGCCGCTGAACACCGCCTACCAGAGCGCAGAGATGGCGTACTTCATCAGCGACGCCGAGCCGGCCGTCGTGGTCTGCAGCGCGCAAAACTTTGGCTGGGTCAGCAAGCTGGGATTTCAGGCAGGCACACCGTGGGTGTTCACCCTCAACGACGATCGCACCGGTAGCCTGCTCAACCGCGCCGCGCACGCCTCGGACCAGCACACGCCTGCTATCAAACAGCCCGACGACCTGGCAGTGATCATCTACACCAGCGGCACCACCGGCCGCTCCAAGGGTGCCATGCTCAGCCACGGCAACATGCTCAGCAATGCGTTGGTGCTCAAGGACTACTGGGGCTGGCGCCAAGCAGAGCAGGGTGGTGATGTGCTGATCCACGCGCTGCCGATCTTCCATGTTCATGGGCTGTTTGTGGCGATTCATGGCGCGCTGATCAACGGCAGCATGATGATCTGGTGCAGCAAGTTCGATCCCAAATATGTCATCCAGGCCCTGCCACGCGCCACCGTCTTCATGGGCGTGCCGACGTTGTATGTGCGCCTGCTGGCCGAGCCAGGCTTGACGGCAAAGGCCTGTCAGCACATGCGCCTGTTCATCTCGGGCTCCGCACCGTTGCTGATGGACACCTTCACTTCCTGGCAAAACCGCACCGGCCACACCATTCTGGAGCGCTACGGCATGAGCGAGACCGTCATGCTCACCTCCAACCCCTACTGGGGTGAACGCCGGGGCGGCACGGTTGGCGCTCCTTTGCCGGGCGTGGACTTGCGCATCGTCGACGAGCAGGGCCAGACGGTGATTGGGGGCGAGATCGGTGACATCCAGGTCAAAGGCCCCAATGTGTTCGCCGGTTACTGGCGGTTGCCCGAGAAAACCGCGCAGGAGTTCACGGCAGATGGTTTTTTCAAGACCGGTGATGTGGGGCGGCAGGACAGCGATGGTTATGTCACCATCGTCGGGCGCAGCAAGGACCTGATCATCAGCGGCGGCTACAACGTCTACCCGGCCGAACTGGAGAGCTTCATCAACGACCTGCCCGGTGTGCTGGAGAGCGCGGTGGTGGGTGTGCCGCATGTCGATTTTGGTGAGGTGGGTCTGGCGGTGGTGGTACCGCGGCCCGGCGCGCAACTCGATGCGGCGCAGATTCTGGCCAGCTTAAAAGCGGCCGTGGCCAATTACAAAGTGCCCAAACAGTGTGTTGTGGTGCCAGACTTGCCGCGCAACGCCATGGGCAAGGTGCAAAAAAATTTGCTGCGCGAGTGCTATGGCGCTCCACAAAATCGTTAGCATTGGCGACCAAATATATAGGGGCAGGTCATGCAGGTTCTTCAATCGGTGCTGCGCCACGCGGGTGATTTGGGCGAAGCCTTGCCCCGCTGGCTGGACATGAAACCCGATGTGCTGCTGGCTTTCGGGTCGGTATCCTGGCTCAGGCAACTGGAGGCCGCGCTGCACAACCGTTTGCCAGACACCCACCGTTTGGGTTGCACTTCGGCGGGGGAAATTTCAAGTCAAGGGGTCAGCGACGACACCTGCGTTGTGACGGCACTGCGTCTGGACGCGGCGCAGGTGCAAGCCGCCAGCACGGGCCTGGCAGACATGGCGGACTCCATGGCCGCCGGGCAGCGGCTGGCGCAGCAGTTGCACGCACCCGGCTTGCGGCTGGTGTGGGTCTTCGGGCAGGGCGTCAACATCAACGGCAGCGCCATGATCGCCGGCATGAGCCAGGTCCTGGGCAGCGAGGTGCTGATCACTGGCGGGTTGGCCGGTGACGCTGCGGCGTTCCTGGAAACATTTGTGCTTGACGACACCGGCGTGCATCCGGACCGTGTGGCCTGCGTAGGCTTTTATGGTGACAGTCTGCAGGTCACGCA
Organism: Rhodoferax ferrireducens; assembly: GCA_002083775.1. Taxonomy (GTDB): domain Bacteria; phylum Pseudomonadota; class Gammaproteobacteria; order Burkholderiales; family Burkholderiaceae_C; genus Rhodoferax; species Rhodoferax ferrireducens_A. The sequence goes on from MTEI01000002.1 coordinate 153,444, forward strand.
CGGTTCTTTTGGCGGTTGGGAGCCATTTGGCCCCGCGCGACGGGTGACCCGCTGTCACGCCAATGTGCTGTTTGAAGTCGACGGCGAATCAGCGCTGAATGTGTATAAGCGTTATTTGGGCGACCATGCCAAAGACTTGCCAGCCTCGGGTTTGCTGTTTCCCTTGGCCATGTTGGGGCGCGACCATGCCGAGTTGGGCCTGATCCGGACCATCCTGGCGGTGGATGAGGAACAGGGCAGCTTGATCCTGGCCGGTGAAATTGACCCTGAAGGTTATTTGCGGCTGATGCATGCCAGCACCGACGCGCTGGTGCGCGGGGCGCAAACTGCGGCGCAAAGTGCTTGCCCGGCACTGCAGCCAGCAGGCCCTGGTCTGGCCCTGCTGGTGAGTTGTGTTGGCCGAAAGCTGGTCATGGGCGGCCGGGTGGAGGAGGAGGTCGAAGCCGTGGCCGACGTCTTGCGGCAGCAGGTGGTGCTGGCGGGGTTTTACTCTTACGGCGAAATCAGCCCCTTCACGGGCGAGCTGGCCTGCAAGCTGCACAATCAAACCATGACCATCACCTATTTGAGTGAGGCAGCAGCCTCAAGCTGACAGCCCCAGAACCCATGCACAAGTTACTCAGCCGCCAGGCCAGGCGCTTATTGGGTGTTGACGACGCGCAGATGCCTGCGGTACTGGCCGAACTGGCGCAGTTGGCCGGTTCTGCAGGCTTGTCCGAGCCAGGCGCCCGGTGTCTGCGGGGGCTGCAAGGCTTTTTGTCCGGCGTGGATGAGTCTTACGAGCAAAACGAGCGCGATCTTGATCTCAAGACCCGCAGTTTGCAGCTCAGTTCGGTCGAGTTGTCGCATGTGAACGACCGCCTGCGCCATGAGCTCGATAGCCGCACACGGGCCATGGAGTCGCTGCGCGAAACCGCCGATGGCCTGATGCGCCAGATGGATCCGCACACCCCCGCGCTGCGGGAGGACAACCTGGAGTCTCTGTCGCAACTGATGTCAGACCTGGTGACACAGCGTGAATCCAGCCAGCGGGACCTGCAGTCGGCGCTGGCCGATCTGGCCAACCAAAAATTTGCGCTGGACCAGCATGCCATCGTCAGCATCACCGATCTGGCGGGTGACATCACCTACGCCAATGACAAGTTTTGCCAGATCAGCGCCTATGCGCGCGACGAGTTACTGGGGCAGAACCATCGGCTGGTCAATTCCGGCGTGCATGCGCAGGCCTGTTTCCAGAACCTTTGGCAAACCATTCTTGCGGGCAAGGTCTGGCACGGTGAGATTTGCAACCGTGCCAAAAGCGGCAAAATCTATTGGCTGCAGGCCACGGTTGTCCCGATGCTGGACGACGATGGCACGCCGCGGCAGTTCATTGCCATCAGCACCGACATCACCGAGCGCAAGACCATGCAGGCGGCGCTGGTGGCGGGCGAAGAGCGCTTGCGTCGCATCACCAATGCCGTGCCCGGCGTGGTTTTTCAGTGCCAGGTGGGTGCTGGCAACATCCGGTATACCTTCCTGAGTGATCGGCTGCAGGAAATTCGCGGGCTTGACCCTGAGGCGCTGATGGCCAATGGCCGCCTGGCGTTCGACCAGATCGTGGCGCCTGATCGGGATAGCGTGTATGCCGAGGTGATGGCTGCAGGCCAGCGGCGCGAGGGTTGGTGGTCTGACTACCAGGTGCGCATGCCAGACAAGAGCACACGCTGGATCCGCTCCGAAATCCAGCCCGATCCACTGCCTGCAGACGATGGTTCGACCGTGTTCACCGGCATCTGGCAGGACGTCACCCAAATTCGGGAAGCGGGGGAGCGGCTGCGTGAAGTCACCGAGAGCATTCCGGTCGTGGTGTTTCAATATCGGTTGTGGCCGGACGGCCACCAGAACTTCCCGTTTTGCAGTTCAGTGGTCGAGCAGGTGTGTGGCTTGGCGCCGCAAGATGTGACGGCCGACCCCATTGCCTTTTTTCAGCTGATTCACCCCGACGACCAGGAGGCTTTTGTGGAAGCCTTCAAGGTGTCTGCGCGCAGCGGCCAGCGCATTTCGCTGGATTTCCGGATGCACCACAAGCAGACTGGCGGCGTCATCTGGGTGCATGGTGAATCCATGCCCAAGACAGCGGTGGATGGTGGCGTGTTGTGGAACGGTTACCTGGCCGATATTTCCCAGGCCAAGCAGGCGTCTGAAGAGTTGCGGCGTGCCAAAGAGGCGGCTGAAGTGGCCAGCCTGGCCAAGTCCGATTTTCTGGCCAACATGAGCCACGAAATTCGCACCCCCATGAACGGTGTGATTGGCATGACCGAACTGGTGCTCGATTCCGAGCTGACACCCGAGCAGCGCGAACACCTGGAAATTGTCAAGCTGTCATCCGATGCCCTGCTGCGGGTGATCAACGACATTCTTGACTTCTCGAAGATTGAAGCCGGCAAGCTGCTGATCGAAAGAATAGATTTCAACCCGACCCGCCTGGTCAATGAAACGCTCAAGGTGTTGGCTGCGCCCGCGCAGGCCAAGAGCCTGCAATTGCTGTGCGATCTGGACCCAGCGATACCTGCCAGCGTGTTGGGCGACCCGGGGCGACTGCAGCAGATTCTGATGAACCTGCTGGGCAATGCGATCAAGTTCACCGATCGTGGCGAAGTCGCGCTGCGGGTGCATGCCCAAGTGCAGCCATCCGGCCAAGTGCGGCTGATGTTCTCGGTCAGGGACACTGGGGTGGGCATTGCCCAATCCAAATTGCACAGTATTTTTGAAGCTTTTTCCCAGGAAGACAGCAGCATCACCCGCCGTTTTGGCGGCACCGGGCTGGGGCTGTCCATTTCTTCGCGCCTGGTGGCGGCGATGGGGGGGAAGATTTCGGTCAACAGTCAGCTCGGGCAGGGCAGTCAATTTGACTTTGATGTTTTGGTGGAAGTCGGGTCTAAGGTGGATCGGCAGGGTCGGCAGCCTGTTACCCCGCCCGTCAATTCAGTGCCTTTGCTGCAAGAGGTGACGGGTCTGAGCATCCTGCTGGTAGAAGACAACGTCATCAACCAGAAACTGGCAGTGGCGTTGCTCAAACGCGAGGGACACCACACCACACTGGCTGACAACGGACAGATTGCGCTGGATATTCTGGCGCAGAAGCGTTTTGATCTGGTGCTGATGGACATGATGATGCCGGTGTTTGACGGGCTGCAGGCCACCCGTTGCTTCCGTGCCACGGAGCAGGGCAGCCGTACCCCGATTGTGGCGATGACGGCTAACGTGATGCCCGGGGACCGCGAGCGCTGTTTGCAGGCCGGCATGGATGATTACCTTTCCAAGCCTATCTCGATTGCCGAGCTGCATCGGGTTCTAGCCCGCTTTGCTAAAGGGCCTGTTGCTACTGTTTTGGATGCGGATCGGGATCAGGTGAGCCAGACTGAAGCCGCCCGGGGGCTGGAGGCTCCGTTTGACTATGCCCAGGCTTTGAAGACGGTCGACCAGGATGTGGTCGAGATCATCACCGACACGTTTGTTGCTCAGTGGCCGGGTGATCTTGAGAAGATGCACCAGGCGCTGTTGCAAGGTGACTGGGCTGTCCTGGGGCGCGTCACACACACCTTGCGGGGCATTTTCGGCATGTTTGGAGCCCGGCCAGCGGTCACGCTGGCTGGCGAGCTTGAGCAGTTGGCGGGCATGGCTAATACCCAGGGGGCGTCTGCAGCGCACGAGGTCGGACAGGTCAAACTGGTAGAACTGCGCACCAGCGTTGACTATTTGTTGACCGCCTTGCGCAGCCACCAGATTGCGGTGTTAAGGTGAAACGAGCCGCCGTTCAAGAGGTTGATCAGCTTTTTTGAACGGATCAGCGCCTGCTTATTAAAATGCATCACCATGACCTACAAGGTATTGATTGTTGACGACGCAGAAATCAACCTGATTCTGTTTGAGGCGCTGCTCAAGCGCATGGGTAATTGCGAAGCGGTCAAGTTTGCCAGCTCGGTGGCGGGTTTGTCCTGTGCCAAGGAAGACGATTTTGACCTGATCATCGTCGATTACATGATGCCGGACCTCAATGGCATGGAGTTCATTGCCGAGTTTCGCCGTACCCCGGGGCGCGAAGAGATACCGGTGCTGATGATCACCGCCAACGACCAGAAGCAGGTGCGCTATCGCGCGCTGGATGCCGGTGCCACCGATTTCCTGACCAAGCCTGTTGACAAGATCGAGTTCATGGCGCGTGTCAACAACATGCTGCAACTCGGGGCCAGCCGCAAGGCGCTGGCAGACCGCGCCGCCTGGCTGGCTGAAGAGGTGCGCAAAGCCACTTTCCAGATCAAGGAGCGCGAGCGCGAGACAGTCATACGCCTGTCCAAGGCCGCTGAATACCGCGATCCCGAGACCGGTTCGCACATTCTGCGCATGGCGCATTATTCGGAACTGATCGCGCACGGCATGGGGCTGCCCAAGGAAGAATGTGAACTGTTGCTGGAAGCCGCACCGATGCACGACATTGGCAAAGTCGGCATCACCGACAGCATCCTCCTTAAGCCCGGACGCCTGACGCCTGAAGAGTTTGAAATCATGAAGCAGCATGCGGTGTTTGGCCACGACATCCTCAAAGGCAGTGCCTCCAGGGTGCTGCAAACCGGTGCCGCCATTGCGCTGGGGCACCATGAAAAGTTTGATGGGTCGGGTTATCCGGGCGGGCTGAAAGGCGACGAAATCCCGATTTTCAGCCGCATCGTTGCGGTGGCAGATGTGTTTGACGCGCTCACTTCAGAGCGGCCTTACAAGAAAGCCTGGTCGTTAGAGCGGGCCAGCGAGCACATCAAGTCCAGCGCTGGCACGCACTTTGATCCTCACTGCGTGGCTACTTTTTTCTCGCATTGGGACCGCGTCCTTGAGATTCAGCAGCGTTTCAAAGACGATGATCTCGTGACCGTTTTCTAATAATTGATAGCTACCTACCCTTTATCTATAAGGGCTGGAGGCCAATTTAACGTAAAACCAATACTGGAATGTGAGAGTGGGTCAGCACTTGCTGGGTTTCACTGCCCAGCAACAGCCGCTTCATGCCCCGGCGGCCGTGTGAGGCCATCACGATCAGGTCACACTTGTTCTTTTTGGCAGCGGCAATGATGGCGTCGGACACCACGTCTGACTTCACAGTCAGCGCCCGGGTTTTCACACCTTGCAGCTCGGCGGCTTTCTTTACCTCGTCCACCACGGCCTGACCTTCTTCGGCCCACTGCTGTTCGATGCGACCCACTTCGGCGGCCTGCAGGGCCAGGCCACCTTCAAAGTAGCTTTGCGGGTAGCGTGGCACCACTTTGATCACCACCAGCCCCGCGCCTGCGAGTGCTGCCAAAGAAATGGCACTGCTGACCGCTTTCTTCGACAGACTGGAACCATCGGTGGCAACAAGAATCTTTTCGTACATGGTGATCTCCTCTCCTGGTTAAGAAATAAGCGCATTCCTATACTATCAGCCGATTTTGCTATTGCCTAGGTCATTTGATGAGTTTTCCCGCCGATCCCAAACGCTCGCTGCCACTTGGTCCCCAACGTTTTGCGCCTGACGCAGGCGCCTTGGGCGCCCAGGGTGTGATGGCCGCTCAGGCCACCGATTCGATAGAGGCTTTGCAGATTCTCGACGACGAGCAGGAGTGGTCAGCCTTCAGCCGACCAGATGCGGCGCGCGCCGGTTGCTGGGAGTCCAATGTCATGATTGAGGGTATGCACTGCGCGGCCTGTGCCTTGACGGTGGAAGACGCCCTCAAAAGCATTCCAGGTGTCGTCTCGGCCGATGTCAGCGCGGGTAGCCAGCGGGCCAAAGTGGTGTGGCAGACCCAGGCGGTGGTGCCGTCTCGCTGGATGCAGGCGGTACGCGAGTCTGGCTATCGGGCGGTGCCAGCCAATGATGCTTTTGCCAGGGAGCGGCGTCGGGTCGAGTCACGCAAGGCGCTGTGGCGATTGATGGTAGCGGGCCTGTGCATGATGCAGGTGATGATGTATGCCTACCCAGCCTACGTTGCCGAGCCTGGCGATCTGTCGGCTGAAATGGAGCACCTGCTGCGTTGGGCGTCCTGGGTATTGACTTTGCCGGTGATCCTGTTCTCGTGCAGCCCGTTTTTCGCCAACGCCTGGCGTGACATCCTGCATCGCCGCATCAGCATGGATTTGCCGGTGGCACTGGGCATGTTGATCACCTTTGTGGTCAGCAGTGCGGGTACTTTCGATCCGACCGGGATTTTTGGTCGCGAGGTCTTTTTTGACTCCCTGACGATGTTTGTCTTCTTTCTGTTGGCTGGGCGCTGGTTTGAGTTGCGGCTGCGTGACCGCACGGCAGGTGCCCTTGAAGCCCTGATGAACCGCTTGCCCGACAGTGTGGCCCGTCAAAAAGCTGACGGTGAGTTTGAGCGGGTGCCGATCCGGCGCTTGCAGGCCGACGATGTCATCCAGGTGCGCGCCGGTGAAGCGTTTCCTGCAGACGGCGTGGTGGTGCGCGGCCAGACATCAGTGGACGAGTCGCTGTTGACGGGCGAGTCGCGTCCGGTGGCCCGGTCTGAGGGTGACGCAGTGATCTCAGGCAGCCACAACCTGGCTGCTGTGGTGTTGGTGCGCGTGGAGCGGTTGGGTAAGGAAACCCGCTTCGCGCAGATCGTCAGCCTGATGGAGAGCGCCTCCACCAGCAAACCGCAACTTGCCAAACTGGCGGACACCATTGCCAAGCCATTTTTGATCGGTGTTTTGATTGCAGCCGCCTTGGCGTGTTTGTACTGGTGGGACACCGACCCCGAGCGCGCTCTGATGGTGGCCGTGTCGGTGCTGGTGGTGACTTGCCCTTGCGCGTTATCGCTGGCCACGCCAGCCGCCATGTTGTCGGCTGCGGGCGCGCTGGCCCAGCGAGGCATTCTGGTGCGTCGCCTCGATGCGTTTGAGGCGCTGGCGGCGGTGGACACCGTCATGTTTGACAAGACTGGCACGCTCACCCGCGACGCCATGGTGCTGGGCCAGACACAGGTTCGCGAGGGTCTTGATCCGGCACAGGCGCTGGCCATGGCGGCTGCGCTGGCACAGCATTCCCTGCACCCGGCGTCCAGGGCACTGTTGATGGCGGCGCAGCAACGCGGGCTGACTGGGCTTTGGCGCGCCAATGAGGTGGTCGAGTTTCCTGGGCGCGGATTGAGCGCAGGGCTTGCGCCGGTCGATCCTCTGGAGAAAAGCGTCCAGGTACGCCTGGGTTCTGCCGAGCACTGTGGCGTGAAACCAACCGGTTCGGATGCCTTGCAGGTTCATTTGAGTGATGGCCATCAGTGGCTGGCCACGTTTGAATTGCAGGAAGATGTTCGCCCGGATGCGGCGTCGACGATCTCTCTGTTGAAAAAAAGGGGGCTCATGGTTCATTTGCTGTCCGGCGACGCCAGCGATGCCGCTCGACGGGTGGCCGATGCCGTGGGCATTGATGCCTTCAAGGGTCAATGTTCACCCCAAGACAAGCTTGATTTCCTGCGTCAGGCACAGGTTGATGGGCACAAGGTCGCGGTGGTGGGTGACGGCCTGAACGACGGCCCCATCCTGGCGGGTGCGCACGCCTCCTTTGCTTTCGGTCAGGCAGTGCCGCTGGCGCAGGCTCAGGCCGACTTTCTGGTGTCGGGCAGCCGACTCGCAGACGTTGAGTTGGCCATCGGCTTGTCCAAGCGCACGCTGATGGTCGTCAGGCAGAATCTGTGGTGGGCGGCGGCGTACAACGCGATTTGTGTGCCGCTGGCTGTGGCGGGCATGTTGCCTGCCTGGTTGGCGGGTATTGGTATGGCGAGCAGTTCACTGCTGGTGGTGGCTAACGCCCTTCGGCTGTCTCGCGCGCAGCCTCAGAACAAGGAGATTTGATGGACATCATGTATTTGCTGGTCCCGTTGTCGGTCGGGCTGATTTTTTTCATCATTGGCGGCATTTGGTGGGCAATTTACCGGGGGCAATTTGAAGATGTGGACAAAGAGGGCGAAAGAATACTTAAAGATTGAAGGGGAATTTAAGCCATAATTGATATGTGTCAAATCGAGGACGTGAGTCAGCCAAGACACTCTGCGTCTCCAACATAGAAGAGGTGAACATGGCATTTGTAAATTCGCAGGCGACAACGTACAACGACAAGGTTGTACGGCAGTTCGCCATCATGACCGTGGTGTGGGGTGTTGTGGGCATGCTCGTTGGCGTGTTCATCGCGGCACAACTTGCCTGGCCCGAGCTTAATCTGGGTATTGAATACCTGTCTTTTGGTCGCTTGCGTCCGTTGCACACCAATGCGGTTATCTTTGCGTTTGGTGGCTGTGGTTTGATTGGAACGTCGTTTTATGTGGTCCAGCGGACCTGTCAGGTGCGGTTGTTCAGTGATGGCTTGGCCGCTTTCGTGTTTTGGGGCTGGCAGATCGTCATCGTGGGCGCCGCCATTTCTCTGCCTTTGGGTTTCACCCAGAGCAAGGAATACGCTGAACTCGAATGGCCTATCGACCTTTTGATCACCGCCGTCTGGGTTGCCTACGCCATCGTGTTTTTTGGCACGGTAGGTACACGTAAAGTCAAGCACATTTATGTGGCCAACTGGTTTTACGGCTCTTTTGTGCTGGCCATCGCTTTGCTGCACATCTTCAACAACCTCTCTATTCCCGTGGGTGCCATGAAGTCGTACTCGGTGTACGCTGGTGTGCAAGACGCCATGGTGCAGTGGTGGTACGGTCACAACGCTGTGGGCTTTTTCCTGACGGCGGGCTTCCTGGGCATGATGTATTACTTCATCCCCAAGCAGGCACAACGCCCGGTTTACTCCTATCGTCTGTCCATTGTTCACTTCTGGGCGCTGATCTTCACTTACATGTGGGCGGGTCCGCACCACCTGCACTACACCGCTTTGCCTGACTGGACGCAGTCTGTCGGTATGGTTTTCTCGTTGATTCTGTTGGCTCCGAGCTGGGGCGGCATGATCAACGGCATCATGACCCTGTCGGGTGCCTGGCACAAGCTGCGTGACGACCCGATCCTGCGTTTCTTGATCGTTTCGCTGTCGTTCTACGGTATGTCGACCTTCGAAGGCCCGATGATGTCCATCAAGACAGTCAATGCGCTGTCTCACTTCACCGACTGGACCATTGGCCACGTGCACTCTGGTGCCCTCGGTTGGGTGGGCATGGTGACGATCGGCTCCATGTATTACCTGATTCCGAAGCTGTTTGGTCAAAAGCAGATGTACAGCGTCAAGGCGATTGAAATTCACTTCTACATTGCCACGATCGGTATCGTTTTGTACATCGCTGCACTGTGGATTTCTGGTGTGATGCAGGGCCTGATGTGGCGCTCCATCAACGCTGATGGCACTTTGACTTACACCTTTGTGGAGTCCGTCAAGGCGAGCTTCCCGTTCTATGTGTTGCGTTTGTTGGGTGGTGCCATGTACTTGACCGGCATGATCATCATGCTCTGGAACACCTATAAAACTGCCACCAGTGGTCGTTCGGTAACGGTCACCATCCCCGCTGCTTTGGCTCACGCTTGAGGTAAAACAACATGTCAAATTCAAAACCAAGCGGTTTTTCGCACAACGCCATCGAAACAAACAATGGGTTAATGATTGTTTTGATGTTGATCGTCCTGTCCATTGGTGGTCTGCTGGAAATCGTTCCCCTGTTTTTTCAGAAGTCCACCACCCAGCCTGTGGCCGGCCTGAAGCCCTACCCAGCGCTGGAACTGGCGGGTCGTGACATTTACCAACGCGAAGGTTGCTACAACTGCCATACGCAAATGATTCGGCCTTTCCGCGCTGAAACCTTGCGTTATGGACATTACTCTTTGGCTGGTGAGTTTGTTTATGACCACCCGTTCCAATGGGGCAGCAAGCGCACGGGCCCTGATTTGCACCGCATTGGCGGCAAATACAGTGACCAGTGGCAGATCACCCACTTGATGAATCCGCGCGATCTGGTGCCTGAGTCCATCATGCCGGCTTATCCCTGGCTGGCGACGGCGACCGTGAATGGTGCCACTCTGGGTGGTCACATGCAAGGTCTTCGCGCGGTGGGCGTGCCTTATACGGACGCCGACATTGCCGGTGCCGCTGAGGCAGTCAAAGGTAAAACCGAGATGGAAGCCGTTGTCGCTTACCTTCAAGGTTTGGGTCATTTAGTCAAATAAATTGAGTCACTCTGATGGAATTCGATGTCAATACGGGAAGAGCGCTTGTAACGCTCCTGGGCCTGATCACCTTCGTTGGTTTTGTGGTCTGGGTGTATTCCAGGAAAAATTCTGCTGACTTCGATGAGGCAGCTAAGCTGCCTTTCGATCAGGACTGATCCGACAACTGAGAAGGATAAAAAATGAGCGATTTTGTAAGTGGCTTCTGGAATTTTTACGTCATATCCATCGTCATTCTGAGCATTGTGGCTTGTCTGGTTTTGTTGATTTTCTCTGGCAAGGCACACGCCATGACAGCGGATGACAACACAACGGGTCACGTATGGGACGGTGACTTGCGTGAAATGAACAACCCATTGCCCAGGTGGTGGAGTTATTTGTTTGTCATCACCGTGATCTTCGGGTTCGGCTACCTGGCTCTTTACCCTGGTCTGGGAAATTTCCCTGGCATGCTGGGCTGGACTTCACGAGGATTGCACCAGACTGAAGTGAAGGAAGGTGACGCACAGACAGCACCTGTCTACGCACGTTTTGCCAACATGACGCCAGAAGACATCGCCAAGGACCCTGCAGCGATGGCGATTGGTGAGCGGCTGTATAGCAACAACTGCGCTCAGTGCCATGCTTCTGATGCCCAAGGTAACAAAGGTTTTCCCAACCTGACCGACAAGGACTGGCTGCACGGTGGTACCCCTGAGAAGATCACTGAGACGATCAGTCAAGGCCGTATTGGCAACATGCCTCCCATGGCGGCTGCCGTCGGTACGGAAGAGGATGTCAAGAATGTGGCGCAGTATGTGTTGAGCCTGTCTGGTAGTCCCCATGATGCCGCCAAGGCAGCTTTGGGCAAAGAGAAGTTTGCCGTGTGTGCGGCTTGCCATGGTGAAGACGGCAAAGGCATGCAAGCTGTAGGTGCTGCCAACTTGACCGACAACATTTGGCTGCATGGCTTTGGTGAACAAGCCATCCTCAACATGGTCAACAACGGTATGCAAAACGTGATGCCGCCTCAAGCCAAGCTGTTGACTGAAGCGCAATTGAAGGTTTTGACTGCTTACATTTGGGGTCTTTCCAACAAGAGCTAAGCTCAGGCCTTCTTGGCCAAGCTCATATTCAAGGGGAAACTTGTTGGTTTCCCTTTTTTCCGTCCAACCCCTTGCGAGCTAGGGCGGTTCTGTTAAATGAAAGGTAGTCTGTGAGCAATAAGTCTGTGATGGATGACAAGCCGTGGTGGTCGTATGGTCATCTTTGGCTGGTCATCAGTGGCCCGGTCAGTGTGGTGCTGGCTTGTCTGGTGACTTTTTATTTCATCGCCAACAGTCCCAACCAGATCATTACTGGTCAGGACATCGAGATTGAAAATATCAAAAGCAACAAGTTGATTGACGGCAGCAACGCCCCAGCCACCATGGCCCGTAATCACGCCGCGACCGGCGTAGTTCCAGCCCCTAAAACGGCACCTGACGCACCGAAATAATTGGCTTATTTCGGGTTGACAATGTCCTGCAGTGCCTGCGTGTTCAAGATGTGAACGTGGCGCTGCTTGACGGCGACGATGCCGTCTTCGACAAACCGGGAGAACGTGCGACTGATGGTTTCCAGCTTGAGGCCCAGATAGCTGCCGATTTCCTCCCTGGTCATGCGCAAAATCAGCTCCGACTGGGAGAAACCTCGGGAATGCAGGCGTTGGGCCAAATTCAACAGAAAAGCTGCCAATCGCTCTTCGGCACGCATGCTGCCAAGCAGCAACATCACACCATGTTCACGCACAATTTCGCGGCTCATGATCTTGTGAACGTGATGCTGCAGCGCATTCACCTCGCGTGAGAGTGTTTCAATTTCGGCAAATGGCATGGCGCAGATCTCGGCATCTTCCAACGCCACAGCATCACACGTATGGTGGTCGTTGACGATGCCATCCATGCCGATGATTTCCCCGGCCATCTGAAAACCCGTGACCTGATCGCGACCATCTTCTGAGGCGATGCAGGTTTTGAAGAAACCGGTGCGAATCGCGTAGAGGTTGGTGAATTTTTCGCCGTTGTGGAAAAGTGTTTCGCCGCGTTTGACTTTGCGCCTGGAACCAATCATTTCATCAATGCGATTGAGTTCGTCCTGGCTCAGCCCAATGGGCATACAAAGCTCTCGCATGTTGCAGTTGGCACAAGCGATTTTGATAGTCTCATGATTCATGGGGTCGATTTTGACATTGTTCTTTGCCAAAGGCTGATAAATGTCAAATTGCCCCCACCCCGCTTTTCCCGCTTGGTTGATCAATATCAAGATTGAAAAAAGACCAAGACGGCACATTTATAGGGTCTGAAAAAGGAATTCTTATGACTGAGTGTGTAGCTGAACCTATCTCTGAAGCGCTGATCCGACAATACGATGTGGCCGGGCCCCGGTATACGTCTTACCCGACCGCTGACCGGTTTGTGGAGGCATTTACGGCGCAGGATTACGCGCTGGCGCTTGAACAACGCCGTTCGGGCGCTTCGGCGCTGGCTTTGCCGTTGTCACTGTATGTGCATATCCCGTTTTGCGAGTCGCTTTGCTACTACTGCGCCTGCAACAAAATCATTACCAAGCATCACGACCGGTCGGCTGCTTATTTACGTTATTTGAGCCGTGAAGTGGATCTGCACACACGCCACATGGGTGTGGGGCAATCGGTTTCGCAATTGCATCTGGGTGGTGGTTCACCCACGTTCCTGTCTGATGATGGGTTGCGTGACTTGATGGGCCTGCTGCGCCGCAATTTCAAACTGGTGCCCGGTGGCGAATATTCCATCGAGATCGACCCTCGCACCATTGATGCCCAGCGGCTCGACGTGTTGGCTGAACTTGGTTTCAACCGCCTGAGTTTCGGCATTCAAGATTTTGACCCGGCAGTCCAAAAGGCCGTGCACCGCATCCAGCCCGCCGAGCAGGTGTTTGAGCTGGTGGCTGCGGCCCGGGAGCGCGGGTTTGAATCTGTCAACGCTGACCTGATTTACGGCCTGCCTGAGCAAACTCCTGAGTCGTTTGACCGGACTTTGGCGCAAATTGTCGAACTCAAACCCGAGCGTATTGCGTTGTATGCCTATGCGCATCTGCCTGAGCGCTTCAAGCCGCAGCGTCGCATTTCATCGGTCGAGATTCCGACAGCCGCTGCCAAAGTGTCGATGCTGGCGCGTTCCATGGCTGCCTTCTTGGCAGCGGGATATGTCTACATCGGCATGGACCACTTTGCTTTGCCAAATGACTCACTGGCTATCGCCAAGCGCCAGGGCCGGTTGCACCGCAATTTCCAGGGTTACAGCACGCAACCTGATTGCGACATGATCGGTCTGGGGGTATCTTCAATCGGTCGCGTGGGTGCGACCTACAGCCAGAACGCCAAGACGCTGGAGGAGTATTACGATTTCCTCGACCAAGGGCAGTTCCCGATTGTTCGTGGCTTGGCCTTGTCGCGTGACGATTTGGTGCGTCGCGCCGTCATCATGGCGTTGATGTGCCAAGGGCGTTTGTCTTTTGAGTCCATCGAGTCGGCCTATCTGGTGAATTTCAAACAGTATTTCGCAAAAGAGCTGGAAGCCTTGGAGGCACAGGCCGAGCAAGGGCTGGTGGTGCTGGAAGATTCCGGTATTCAGGTCACCAACAAAGGCTGGTTCTTTGTTCGGGCAGTCGCCATGCTTTTTGACCGTTACCTGCAAACTGACCGTACCCGCACCAAGTTTTCCAAAATCCTCTAATCTGCGGGGATGCAAACGACCCTCGCCACCACCGCCTTGCTCATGGGGCTGGCGGGTGGTCCGCACTGCATTGCCATGTGTGGTGCGGCATGTGCTGGTATTGGCCAAGCAGCGGGCGACCGTCGCACGTCTGCCATGTGGCTGTTCCAGGTGGGCCGAATCCTTGGGTACTCTGCCATGGGTGCACTGGCGGCGGCTTCCATGCAGGGTTTGGGTTGGATGACGGTGCAAAGCGCTGCGCTGCGGCCGGTCTGGACCATGTTCCATGTGACCGTGCTGATGGTGGGGTTGGTGCTGATGGTCAACGCCCAGCAGCCGATTTGGCTGGAACAAGCTGGTAAAAAACTCTGGCATGCGGCGCGCAGTCTGGTGGTGAGCCGGGGCCTGTCGGGCACGCTGGTGCTGGGCGTGGTGTGGACGTTTTTACCGTGTGGTCTGCTTTATTCGGCGCTGTTGGTGGCTGGCCTGACCGGGCGCGCTATCGACGGCGCGCTGGTGATGGGTCTGTTTGCGGTGGGCACCAGTGTTTCGATGATGCTTGGGCCTTGGTTGTGGTTGCGGTTTGGCAGCAACAGCAATGGTGACTGGGGTGTCAGGCTAGCAGGTTTGGCCCTGGCTGCGAGTGCTGGCTGGGCTTTGTGGATGGCCTACGCGCACGACGAGGCGCCTTGGTGTTCGCCGATCTGACAGCTGGTTCTTGCCAACAGACCTGCACAAGCCGCCTTGGTTTTTGACGCCAAGAGACTGCTCGTAATTCAGTCCGACCCCGGCTGGGATAATCGGCCGCATGCAACCCCAGATTTTTGTGAACCCCCAGCGATGGCGCCTGTCCGTGGCGCCGATGCTGGATTGGACCGATAGACACTGTCGTTATTTTCACCGCCTGTTATCCCGCCGCGCCTTGCTTTACACCGAGATGGTGACCACGGGTGCGCTGATCCATGGCGACGTGGCGCGCCATTTGCGTTTTAACCCGGAAGAGCAGCCCGTCGCCCTACAGCTCGGGGGCAGTGAACCGGCTGATCTGGCGCATTGCGCCAAGTTGGGCGAGCAGTGGGGCTACTCGGAGATCAACCTCAATTGCGGTTGCCCCAGCGAACGCGTGCAACGCGGCGCATTCGGTGCCTGCCTGATGGCCGAGCCGCAACTGGTGGCCGATGGCGTCAAGGCGATGGTGGATGTGGTGGATATGCCGGTCACGGTGAAGCATCGCATCGGCATTGACCAGGTGGAAAGTTACGACTTTGTGCGCGATTTTGTCGGCACCGTCAGCCAGGCGGGTTGTTCCACCTTCATCGTGCACGCCCGCAACGCTTGGCTCAAGGGCCTGAGCCCCAAAGACAACCGTGAGATTCCGCCCTTGCGTTACGAGTGGGCTTACCAATTGAAGCGTGATTTTCCTGATCTGGTGGTGGTGCTCAATGGCGGCGTCACCACCACTGAGCAGGTGCGGGCGCACTTGGCGCAGGTGGATGGGGTCATGCTGGGCCGCGAGGCCTACCACAACCCATGGTGGCTGAGCCAGTGGGACGCTGCGTTTTATGCCAACCAGCCGTTGCCAGATGGCCAGACGGCCCCTACGTTGGCGGACATGACCCGCGAGACCGTGGAGCAACAGATGGTGGACTACATGGCGCGTGAACAGGCAGCCCACGGCACGCCTTGGCCTACCATTGCCCGGCACATGCTGGGCTTGCGGCATGGGTTGCCGGATGCACGCCACTGGCGGCGTGTCTGGAGCGACCACAGCATCAAAACCTTGCCGCCCCAGCAGGTGATGGCGCTTGCGCATCAATGGTGATTGTTATAAGAGAAATTGACCTTTAGCCCTTTTGGAATAAGGGCTGGTAGCTATTTAAACCGTAGTATGCAGGAGGTTTTCAATGATGGCCAGACAATTTGCACACATGTTCTTTTACCTGCTGATCGTGCCATTCGGTCTGACGGCCTGCACCACGCAAGCCTGGTACGACGGGATGCAGCGCCGGGCTGAAAACCAATGTGACAGCCAGCCGCCCGGTGCGCGCGAAGATTGCCTGGCCCGCTTGAACAAAAAGACTTATGACGCGTATGAGAAAGACCGCGCCAGCCAGAAGTAAAGCTCAGACCGCCCCGCTCAGCCGCGGTCAATCGCGGTAATGCTCGGTAGGGCGCGCAAGTTATCATCGTCCGCCTCAGGCAGGCAGGCCCTTACACGCTGAACCTTTCCCCTTCACCGCCCAGCATTTTCCCCACCCGTGCGTCTCAACTCCATCAAGTTATCCGGTTTCAAGTCGTTTGCTGAGCCGACCAATTTTTTGTTGCCCGGCCAGTTGGTGGGTGTGGTGGGCCCCAACGGCTGTGGCAAGTCCAACATCATGGACGCGGTGCGCTGGGTGCTGGGTGAGAGCAAGGCGTCCGAGTTGCGTGGCGAGTCGATGCAGGACGTGATCTTCAACGGCACTACCACCCGCAAGCCCGCCAGCCGCGCCAGTGTCGAGCTGGTGTTTGACAACGATGACCAGCGCGCCGGTGGCCAGTGGAGCCAGTTTGCCGAGATTGCCGTCAAACGTGTGCTCACCCGCGACGGCACCAGCAGCTATTACATCAACAACCAGGCGGTGCGCCGCCGCGACGTGCAAGACGTGTTTCTGGGCACCGGGCTCGGGCCGCGCGCCTACGCCATCATTGGCCAGGGCACCATCAGCCGCATCATCGAGAGTCGCCCGGAAGAGTTGCGGCTGTTCCTCGAAGAAGCCGCAGGTGTGTCCAAATACAAGGAGCGCCGTCGCGAAACCGAGCACCGCCTGAGCGACACGCGTGAGAACCTGACCCGCGTGGATGACATCCTGCGCGAGTTGAACGCCAATCTGGACAAGCTGGAAAAGCAGGCCGAAGTCGCGCAGAAATACAACAACCTCTCAGCCTCGGCCACGCTCAAACAGCATCAGCTGTGGTTTATGAAGCGCGCCGAGTCCGAGGCCGACCAGACGCGCATCAAACTGGAGTCGCTGGAAGCGGTCAACGCGCTGGAGGCCCGTTTGGCCGACCTGCGCCATGTCGAGGCCGAGCTGGAAACCGTGCGCCAGGCACATTACGCGGCCGGTGACCAGGTGAATCAGGCGCAGGGCAAGCTGTACGAGGCCAGTACCGAGGTGGGTCGCCTGGAAGCCGAAATCCGCTACGTGGTGGAGGGCCGCCAGCGCGTCGAACTGCGCCTGCGCACCTTGCAAGAGCAAGCCACCCAGTGGGCCACCCGCAGCCAGGACGCCCACACCGAGCTGGAAAATTTGTCCGAGCTGGAACTGCTGGGCGAAGAAAAAAACGAGTTGCTTGCGGCGCAGGTGGAAGACCAGGCGCAGCAGTTGCCTGAGCTGGAAGACGCCCTGCGCTTGGCGCAGCGTGCCGCCAATGAGCAGCGCGCCAGCGTGGCACAGGTGCAGCAGCAAATTGGCGTGCTGGCCGCCGAACAGCGCAGCATTGAAGAACAAGCGCGCCAGCTGGAAACCCGCCGCGCTCGCCTGCAGCAAGACCGCCAGAGCCTGACGGTGCCCGATGCATCGCGCCTGGCCAGCCAGCAAAACCAGCTTGAACAAGCGCAAGAGGCGGCAGAGCTGGCCCAGGCACGTTTGGCAGAGTTGCAGGATGCTGCCCCGGAGTTGGACGAGAAACGCCGCATCCAGCAGCAGCAAGTCAACGCCGAATCGGGCCGACTGGCTGATTTGTCCGCCCGCCTGGAGGCCTTGAAAGCCTTACAGGAACGCCTCAAAACCCACGGCAAGTTGCAACCCTGGTTACAAAAGCACGGCCTGGACCACTTGCAGGGGCTGTGGACCCGTTTGCACATTGAGCCAGGCTGGGAAAATGCCCTGGAGGCCGCGCTGCGCGAACGCCTGGGCGCGCTCGAAGTCAGCCGCCTGGAGATGGTGCGCGCCTTTGCGCAAGATGTGCCACCCGCCAAGCTGGCGTTTTACAAACCGCCTGAGGCCGCTGCCGCCAGCAGCAGCGCCACGTTGCCACGCATGGCCGACTTGTTACGCCTGCATGACGCGGGTCAAAAGGCCGTGCTCGATGATTGGCTGCAAGGTTGCTACAGCGCCGCCAGCCTGGAAGACGCGCTAGCAAGCCGCAGCCAGTTGCAATCGGGTGAACTGCTGTTTGTCAAAGCCGGTCATGTGGTGGGCCGCCACAGCGTCAGTTTTTACGCGCCCGACTCCGAGCAGGCAGGCTTGCTGGCGCGCGCGCAAGAGATTGAAAATCTGGAAAAACAGCGGCGCGCCCAGGTGCTGATCACCGACGAGTCGCGCACCGCGCTGGTGCGCGCCGAGGCCGCCTATGCCGACCTGTCGCAGCGCTTGGTGTCGTTGCGCCGCGAAGCCCTTGATACCCAGGCTAGCGCCCATGCCCTGCAGGTGGAAACGCTGCGCCTGACGCAGGCCGCCGAGCAGGCGCGCCAGCGCAACGCGCAGATCACCGACGATCTGGCCGAGGTGGACGCCCAGCTGGAAGACCTGCAGGAGCGTCGGATGACCGCCGAGGAGCGGTTTGAAGAGCTCGACATGCAACTGGCCGACACGCAAAACCGCCATGCCGAGCTGGACGACGGCGTGATCAGCGCAGAGCGCCACTTGGCCGAGCGCCGTGAACAGCAGCGCGGCCTGGAGCGCCAGATGCAAGAGGCTACCTTTGCCCTGCGCAGCCTGGGCGCCCGTCGATCCGAGTTGTCACGCGCTATTGAAACAGCAGCGCAACAGACAGAATCTATAAGGGCTGAAGACCAAAAAGCCCATGAAGAGTTGCTGCGCCTGAACGACGCTGCCGCCCAAGGCGGCCTGCAGCAGGCGCTGGCCGTGAAGCTCGATTGTGAAAAACACCTGGGCGCCCAGCGCAGCCAGTACGACGACCTGACCGCCAAATTGCGCGCCAGTGATGAGCGTCGGATGCAGTTGGAGCGCGCGTTGGACCCCTTGCGAGCCCGCATCATCGAGTACCAACTGAAAGAGCAGGCGGCGCGCCTGGGCTGTGAGCAATACACCCAGCTGCTGGCCGACGCCCACGCGGATCTGGCGGCGGTGGCGGCGTCCATCACGGAAGGCTCGGTCAAACTGGCAGGCCTGCAAGCCGAGATTGACCGGCTAAATCGCGAAATCACCGCGTTAGGTGCCGTCAACCTGGCCGCATTGGACGAACTGGCGGTGGCGCGGGAGCGCAAGCAGTTTCTCGATGCCCAGAGCGCCGACCTGAATGAAGCCATGGCCACGCTCGAAGATGCCATCCGCAAGATCGATGGAGAAACCCGCGAACTGCTCTCAGGCACTTTCAACACTGTCAACGAGCACTTTGGCAAGATGTTCCCCGAGCTGTTTGGCGGCGGCAATGCGCGCCTGGTCGTCACCGGGGATGAAATTCTGGACTCGGGCGTGCAGGTCATCGCCCAGCCACCGGGCAAAAAGAACCAGAGCATCGCGCTGCTCTCAGGTGGCGAGAAGGCGTTGACGGCCATTGCCCTGGTGTTTGCCATCTTCCAGCTCAACCCGGCACCGTTTTGTCTGCTCGACGAGGTGGACGCGCCGCTGGACGACGCCAACACCGAGCGATATTCCCGGCTGGTGAAAAGCATGAGCAAAGAGACCCAGTTTCTGTTCATCAGCCACAACAAGATCGCCATGGAAATGGCGCAACAACTCATCGGTGTCACCATGCAGGAGCAAGGCGTTTCGCGCATCGTGGCGGTCGACATGGACATGGCCCTGAACCTGTCCGATCAAGGGGAAAGTGTATGAGCCCGTTACAACTCGGTCTGGCAGTCGCTGGCGGTGTGCTGCTGTTGGCCATGCTGGTCTATTACCTGTGGCTGGCAGGCAAAAACAAGCCGCGCCAGCCACAAGCGCTGCCGCCCAGTGCCGTTGCGCCGTTTGACCGCGAACCCACGCTGGACGATGCCGCCCTGGGTGGCACCTTTGAAGACACCGGTTTTGCCATCCCCGCGCCAGAGAAAAAGCCCGGCCTGGATGCGTTGATTGACGTCATCGCCCCGGTGGCGCTGGACGCGCCGGTGTCGGGTGACGCGGTGCTGGCAGCGCTGCCACCCACGCGCCGCGTTGGCAGCAAACCGTTTGCCGTGGAGGGCCTGAACATCACCAGCCAGCGCTGGGAAGCGCCGCAGGCTGGGCAGCGCTACAGCCAGTTGCAAGCCGGGCTGCAGTTGGCCAACCGCGCGGGCGCCCTGAACGACATCGAGTTTTCAGAATTTGTCATGAAAGCCCAGGGATTTTGCGACGTGATGAACGGCACGCCCGATTTTCCTGACATGCGCCGTGAGGTGGGGCGCGCCCGCGAACTGGACCAGTTTGCCAGCGACCACGACGCCCAGATTGCCTTTGTGCTGCGCGCCCGCCGCTCTGCCTGGAGCCCGAGTTATGTGCAGCAGATGGCCGCGCGCCTGGGTTTTGTGCCAGGTTCCATGGCCGGACGCATGGTGTTGCCCGGCACCAGCGGCCATGTGCCGCTGATCAGCCTGAGTTTTGATGCCCAGGCGGCGTTGGCTGAAGATGTGTCGCAGTCGGCGCTGCGCGAGCTCAATTTGTCGCTGGACGTGCCGCAGGTGGAGCGCACCGAGCGCCCGTTTGCCCGCATGTGCGACGCGGCGCAGGCGCTGGCACGGGAGATGGACGGTATCGTCACCGACGACGCCGGCGTGCCGCTGCCGCCCGAGGCCATGGAAGTGATCGCCGCCGAACTGGAACAGCTCTACAACACGCTGGACCAGCGCGAGCTGTCCGCGGGGTCGGTGCTGGCGCGGCGGTTGTTTTCCTGACCAGATTCAAAAAACGTCAAGGTAACTCGCCAGTTTCAATCAGATTCAGGAATTGTGGGGCATCCAGCAACTGAACGTTCTGATCCTGAGCCTTCGCTATTTTTGAGTAACCTGGGTTTTCTCCAACACAAAGAAACACCAAGCCTTTGGTCACTGATCCGACAACATGAAGTCCAGCTTCAGCTGCCTTCAAAGAAAGTTCGGCTTTGTCATTGATGCCGAAACCAGTGAAGCAAATTTCGGAGCCAGATTGTTTTTGCTTACGGGGTGATAAGTTTGTGTAAACCCAGTTCCATCCGTCGTTCTCCGTAAGCTGACTGATTTGATCTTCAGTAAACGGGCTTTTTGATCGGAGAATTCTTAGAAGCTTAGGGCTCAACATATCACATGCACTCAAACCAAAACTCCATGGGCGCTAAGACGAAACATGTCCTTTTTTGCGTCTTTCCCAGGAAGATAAACGGCCTTCTTCACTAAGTTTTCCAAATGTTCCAGATCAATGCCAACGGTCGGAAAGAGCGCAACTTCGACGGTCGGTGCTATCGTTTCAGCGTCCTGGAACTTAGCTGCAGTTGGCGTCAAAGTGATTGGATCGGTCATCATATGAGGCCGAATAGCTGTCAGTATCTTCTGAAATTTGTCGCGCAAAACGCTGTTGGACAGATCACGCACCATCGCAAAAGTTGGGTGGCTTTCTGCAAAAGTGCTGGCAACTGCAGTCAATTGCTCAAGATTTTTGGACACTTGTTGCGCCAATATTGGCATTGATGGCTTTGAGGTTTGGTCAGGGTACAGCGTGTTTAGGCTTCCCTTCCAAAGGGCAATGTAGAGCCGTCCTTGAGTCGTTGTGATTTGAACAGGACTGACCTTTTTCATGTGCGTAAAAAGTTCAATCTTGACTTCTGAATCCCAATTTCGTGCAAAAACCTCACGCGCGGACTGATCAACTGTGCTGCCAGCTCGGGCGGGAGACCGAACTTGAATCGTATGGACAACGTCGTTGATTGCGGCACTCCAGTCACTGTTGTAGGCCGAAATATGATCGTATAAAACGTCACCCTCCATAAACCATGCTTTGGACACGGAGTCCGAAAAAGCAGTGGGCACTGCCCATTGAAAGCCAGAGAAAAAATTCATATTTGTATTGACTCGAAGCGTCGCATTTACCGCCGCGCTTTCAACAATCGGGTTAAAAGAACATCCTAAACTAGCCACATGAACAAAGATCTTAGACCCAATCCACAGCCCAGCACGATCGACATTGCGCGTGCTGAACAGTTGCGGGTCATGTTAAACCACTACGCGCACGCTTACTACTCGCTAGATAAGCCTGAAGTCCCTGATGCTGAGTTTGACCGTTTGTTTGTGGAATTGCAGACACTGGAAACGAACTATCCGGCGTTATTGACCTCTGATTCGCCCACCCAACGCGTTGGTGGAAAAGTGTCAGAAGCGTTTCGTCAAGTGCGCCACGATGTGCCGATGTTGTCGATAAAGACGGTGACTGACACAAAAGCGTCAGGAGCTATATTGTTTGACCAGGAAATTAGGAAAAAACTTGGGAAAGCAACGCGGCCGCAGCTCCAGCAACTTTTTGATGATCCTGATGAAGTCGAGTACGTTGCTGAATTGAAGTTTGACGGATTGGCGATGAGTCTCAGGTATGAAGACGGCGTATTGGTTCTGGCCGCCACTCGCGGCGACGGAGAAGTCGGAGAAGACGTTACCGAGAATGTGCGGAAAATCCCCGAAATCCCACTAAGGTTAATGGGTAAGGCACCCGCCATTTTGGAAGTCCGTGGCGAGGTTTACCTTAGGTTTGACAAGTTGGAGGCGATCAACCGCAGGCAGAAAGAGCTTGGTCTACCGAAGTTCGTTAATCCTCGGAATACTGCTGCTGGCACGATCAGACAACTTGACTCAGCGATTGTTGGTCAGCGTCAACTGAGTTTTTTTGCCTATGCACTTGCCGCATTGCCCCTTGGTCATGACGGTAAGGCCTTATTCGATACGCACTGGAAGGTCTTGGAGGCGTTGAGGGGCTGGGGTTTCAAGGTTTGCTCGTATTCCCGTTGTGTTCGCGGCGCATCAGAGCTAGTCGCGTTTCATGAACTCGTAGCTCGGGAACGAGTCGTGCTCCCCTTTGCGATTGACGGAGTTGTTTACAAAGTCAATCAATTGGATTTGCAAACACAGCTCGGTTTTAGAGCAAGGGAGCCAAATTGGGCTGTTGCACACAAGTTCCCACCGGAAGAGCAGCCCACATCTGTAATTGAAATTGACATACAAGTTGGTCGCACCGGAAAGTTGACACCCGTTGCATTCCTCGAACCTGTTGATGTTGGTGGTGTCAGTGTGTCAAGAGTTACGTTGCACAACGATGATGAAACGCAGTGCAAGGATGTTCGAATAGGCGACATAGTGATCGTTCGGCGAGCTGGTGATGTCATTCCAGAAATAGTGCGAATAGATCTTGAAAAACGACCGATTGATGTTGGCCGGCCGTTCGAGATGTTTGTTCGGTTGCAAGGAAAGTGCCCGATTTGCGCTAGTGCAATCGTGCGCGAGGAGGGTGAGGCCGACTACCGCTGCACTGGCGGGCTGTTTTGCAGCGCGCAGCGCAAGCAGGCCATCCTGCACTTTGCCCAGCGCCGGGCCGTGGAGGTGGAAGGCCTGGGTGACAAGCTGGTCGATCAATTGGTGGACAGCGGCATCATTCACACCCTGCCAGACCTGTACCGGCTGGGCTTGACTGCCTTGGCCAATCTGGACCGTATGGCCGACAAGTCCGCGCTGAACATCCTTGAGGCGCTGCAAAAATCAAAGCAGACGACGCTGCCGCGTTTCCTCTTCGGGTTGGGCATCCGCCATGTGGGTGAAGCCACCGCCAAGGAACTGGCGCGGCATTTTGGCCAGCTGGATACGATCATGGCCGCTTCTGAGGCGCAATTGCTCGAAGTGGCTGATGTCGGCCCGATCGTCGCCAAAAGTATCCGCACCTTTTTTGACCAGCCGCACAACGTCGAGGTGGTAGAGCAGCTTCGCGCCTGCGGTGTGACCTGGCCGGAAGGCCCACCCGCCGAGCGCGCACCCACGCATTTGAGCGGCAAGACCTTTGTGCTCACCGGTACCTTGCCCACTCTGGCCCGCGAAGACGCCAAAGCGATGATCGAAGCCGCCGGTGGCAAGGTGGCAGGCTCGGTGAGCAAGAAAACCAGCTACGTCGTCGCCGGTGCCGAGGCGGGAAGCAAGCTCGACAAGGCGCAAGAGCTGGGTGTGCCGGTGCTGGATGAGGCGGGCCTGATGGCTTTACTTGAAGCTACCCAAGATGATCAGTAATTTAGGAGGTGCGATGGCTCGGATTCCCGCGATGCGCAATCTGTTCAAGCCTGTGCCAAAATCTGGCTAGCCATAATTTTCCCGGGGTCAGACCATGAAAGCTGTTGCGGTGTTTGAAGCCAAAAACCGGTTTTCTGAAATCGTCGCTGCGGCCGAGCAGGGCGAAGACATCACCATCACCCGCCACGGGTTGCCTGTAGCGCGGCTGGTGTCGATCCATTCCCCGCTGCAGCCGCAGGCCGACCAAGGCCAAAAGGTGGCCAGTGCCATGCAGCGCTTGCGCCAGTTGGGTGCCGAAGGTGCGCTGGGTTGCACGCTGCCCCAGGCCATTCAAGAAGGGCGCGACTGATGCCGTTTGTGCTGGACAACTCGGTGGTCGCGGGCTGGTATCTGCCGGAACAGGCCAGCGCGTACACCGAGGCCATTGCCCGCCAACTGCAGAACGATCGGGCGCTGGTGCCGCCGTTGTGGCAGTTGGAACTGGCCAATGTGCTGAAAACGGCTTGCACCAAGGGAAAACTTCAAATCAATCAGGCGCGCCAGATTCTGGATTTGCTGGGGCAGTTGCCCATTGAAGTCGATACAGGCGCCATCCCGGGTCAGCGGCAACTGTTTGAGCTGGCCATGCGTTATGGGTTGAGCAGCTATGACACCGCTTACCTGGAATTGGCCATGCGCCATGGCCTGCCCCTGGCCACCCGCGACGAACTGCTTAAACTGGCTGCCCATGCTGCGGGTGTGGACATCGTGCAGCCCAACGGAGTGGCTGAGAGCTCTGGCCAGTGAGACATTCCATGGCTCTTGACCATGCCACTTTTTGCACAGCAGAGACTTTCTGTGCAAAATAGTGCCATGACCCACACTGAAATCCTCGAATCTGCCCGCAAGTTGCGCCCGGTGGACCGGTTGCATCTGATTGATGCGCTGCTTGAATCCCTGGACGAGCCTGACCCTGCCATTGAAGCCGCCTGGCTGGCTGAGGCGCAAGACCGCTTGGCGGCATATGAGCGGGGGGAGTTGCCTGCAGGCCCCATTGAAGAGCTTTTTGCCAAAGTTCGGGCGCTGTGAAAGTCCGCCGACTGCCGCCTGTCGATGATGAAGTCATCGAAGCGGTTCAATACTACCGAGCCATTGACCACAAGCTGGGTGAGCGGCTGGCTGCGGACTTTGAAGCGATGGTTTTGCGGATTGTTCACTTCCCAAAGAGTGGCAGGCCCTTGGCTGGCGATTTGCGCCAGTGCGCCTTCAAAGTGTTTCCCTTTGTGTTGATTTACAAGGCTTTTGAAGATGACATTTTGATCATCGCCTTCGCCAACACCCACCGTCGCCCCGGCTACTGGCGCGACCGATTGACCTCTTTGTGAAACCCGTATGAGCGTGAAAACCATCCTCCAAATGGGCGACCCGCGCCTGCTGCGTATCGCCCAGCCCGTGATTGAATTCGACTCGGACGAACTGCACCTGCTCATCACCGACATGCTCGACACCATGCACGCTGCCGACGGTGCCGGGCTGGCTGCGCCGCAGATCGGGGTGGATTTGCAGCTGGTTATTTTTGGCTCGGGCCAGCGCAACCCGCGTTACCCCGATGCCCCTGCGGTGCCACGCACGGTGTTGATCAACCCCACCATCACCCCCTTGCCACCGCTGGTATCGGGCACACCGAATGACGACGATGCTTTAGCCGACGTGGCTACGTTGGCAGTGACCCTGCCGCAAATTGTGGAAGACTGGGAGGGTTGCCTGTCTTTGCCCGGCTTGCGTGGCAAGGTGCCGCGTTTTGAGCGCATTCGTTACACCGGGTTTGACCAGTATGGTGACCCGATCGACCGCACGGTGGATGGCTTTCATGCCCGCGTGGTGCAACATGAGTGTGACCACCTGATTGGCAAGCTGTACCCGATGCGGGTGGCTGACTTCACCCAGTTTGGCTTCAACGCGGTGCTGTTTCCGGGGTTGGACCCGGCAGACGACTGAGTCACCAGGGATTAGGCGCCCGCCTTGTACTGCCTGTCAGGCGTTTTCAAACGCTATAAAAAAAAGTGCTACTTGCCCTTTCTGCATAAGGGCTAGAGGCCTAAAAAGTATATAAGATCTGATGCGGCTCAGCTCAACGCATCCAGCAGTTCGGTCTCGATCTCGATCTGGTCGCGGTTGTGCTGCAGCGCTGCACCCTGAATCAAAAAGGTGTCTTCCACGCGCTCGCCCAGGGTATTGATCTTGGCCAGGTTCAGGTCGACCTTGTGGCGTGCCAGCACCAGCGCCACGCTGTAGAGCAGGCCGGCGCGGTCGCTGGCCGAGATGTTGAGCAGCCAGCGCTGGGCTTTTTCGTCGGGTTTGAGGCTGACGCGCGGCGTGATCGGAAAACTCTTGACCCGGCGCGACACCCGGCCCCGGCTGGGTGCGGGCAGCGGCGCGGCGGTGGCAATCACCTGGCTCAGTGTTGACTCGATCATGTTGACCAACTCGCGGTAATGGTCGGTGAGGTGGGTGGCCACCACTTGGAAGGTGTCCAGCGCGTAGCGGTTTTGCGTGGTGTGAATGCGCGCGTCCAGAATGCTGAAGCCGCTGCGGTCAAAAAAGCCACAGATGCGGGCAAACAGGTCGGGCTGATCAGGCGTGTAGACCAGCACCTGCAGGCCTTCGCCCACCGGTGAGGGCCGGGCGCGCACGATCGGCTCGCGAATGCCCAGGTGGCGTGACAACACACGCGAATGCCAGGCAATCTCGACCGCGTCATGGCGCATGAAGTAACCCACGTCCAGGGTGGCCCACAGCGCCTTGTGCGACTCAAACGGTTGTGCCAGCAGGGCCAGCTCGATCAGTGCGTCGCGCTGGCGCTCTTGCACCTCGGCGTGCACATCGGGCGCGTGGCCGCCCAGCGCGCGCGAGGTGGCGCGGTACAGGTCTTCCAGCAGCTTGCCTTTCCAGGCGTTCCAGACTTTGGGGCTGGTGCCCCGGATATCGGCCACGGTGAACAGGTAAAGCGCTGTCAGCGCGCGCTCGTTGCCCACATGTTTGGCAAAGCTGGCGATCACATCAGGGTCGCCCAGGTCCGACTTTTGCGCAATGCGGCTCATGGTCAGGTGCTCGCGCACCAAAAATTCAATGAGATCGGCGTCTTCGCCAGTGATGTCGTGCTGTTGGCAAAAGCGCCGCACTTCCTGCGCGCCCAGTTTGGAGTGGTCGCCGCCACGGCCCTTGGCAATGTCGTGAAACAGCGCGGCAATGTACAAAATCCAAGGCTTGTCCCAGCCGCTGGCCAGCTGTGAGCAAAACGGGTATTCGTGGGCGTGTTCCACGATGAAGAAACGCCGCACATTGCGCAGCACCATCAAAATGTGCTGGTCCACTGTGTACACATGAAACAGGTCGTGCTGCATCTGGCCGACGATGCGGCGAAACGCCCACAGGTAGCGCCCCAGCACCGAGGTCTGGTTCATCAGCCGCATGGCGTGGGTCAGGCCCCCGGGCTGCATCAATATCTGGCGGAAATTGGCGCGGTTGACCGGGTCGTGGCGGAAGGCGCTGTCCATCAGGTCGCGGGCGTTGTAGAGCGCGCGCAGGGTACGCGCCGACAGGCCCTTCAGGCCGTAATACGTCTGGTACACCAGAAACGTCTGCAAAATGGCGTGCGGTTTGCGCAGGTACAGGTCGTCGCTCACCACCTCAATCATGCCGGCCTTGTCGAGAAAGTTTTCGTTGAGCGGGCGCAGGGGGCGCACCATGTGCGTTTGCGGGCTGAAGCGCTCCTCAATATTGAGCAGCAGGATCTGGGTGAGCTGGGTCACCGCCTTGGCGGCCCAGTAGTACTGGCGCATCAGCTTTTCGCTGGGGCGCACAAAGGCACGCTGGTCGGTGGCCACGTCGGGTGCCTTGTAGCCAAAGGACTGCGCCACGCTGGTTTGCAAGTCAAACACCAGCCGGTCTTCACGCCGGCCAGACAGCAGGTGCAGCCGCGCGCGGATGAGCCGCAGCAGCGCCTCGTTGTGCTTGATCTGCTTCACCTCAAAGGGCGTTGCCAGGCCAGCCTTGGCCAGGGCGTTCCAGTTGCCACCAAAACCAGCTGCCTTGGCCACCCACAAAATCATCTGCAGGTCACGCAGGCCGCCCGGAGACTCTTTGCAGTTGGGCTCCAGAGAATAGGGGGTGTCTTCAAACTTGTTGTGCCGCTGCTCCATCTCCAGCGTTTTGGCGACAAAAAAAGCGTGGCCGTCCATGGCAGCAAAAAAGGCCGTCTGAAACTGCTCAAACAATGCCGGGCTACCGGTGATCAGCCGCGCTTCCAGCAAGGCGGTTTGCACGGTCACGTCTTTGGCGGACTCGGCCAGGCACTCTTGGACGCTGCGCACGCTGGAGCCAATCTCCAGCCCGGCATCCCAGCAGGCGCCGATGAAGCCTTCAATACATGCCTTCAGTGCCGGGTCGGTCTCGGGCGAAGCGTTGTCAGGCAGCAGCACCAGCACATCCACATCAGAATGTGGAAACATCTCCTGGCGGCCAAAGCCACCCACGGCCAATAACGCAAATGGCGCGCCAAAACCCGCTTGCTGCCACAACTGCACCAGGGCAACGTCTGCCAGACGCGACAGGCCCTGCAAGGCGGGGTTCACGCTCCGGGTCGAGGCGCCGCTGGCGGCCAAGGCCGCCAGCAAGGTGGCCTTGTCTGTACGGTACTGGCTGCGCAGGATATGGCTGTTGGTCATGGCGGGCCCGTGGTTTGGGAGGGTTGCCGATCAGGCAGAAGGGGTGACAAAGGCTGGAATG
Organism: Rhodoferax ferrireducens; assembly: GCA_002083775.1. Classification (GTDB taxonomy): domain Bacteria; phylum Pseudomonadota; class Gammaproteobacteria; order Burkholderiales; family Burkholderiaceae_C; genus Rhodoferax; species Rhodoferax ferrireducens_A. The sequence goes on from MTEI01000002.1 coordinate 182,232, forward strand.
GGCGGGCTGTTGGCCGACAGCGTGAGCACCTCATAACCGGTGGGGGTGACCAGCACGGTGTGCTCCCACTGCGCCGAGAGCGAGCGGTCTTTGGTGACAATGGTCCAGCCGTCACCCATTTCCTTGATGTCACGCCGGCCAATATTGAGCATCGGCTCGATGGTGATGGTCATACCGGCCACGAGCCGGTCCAGCGTGCCGGGGCGGCCGTAGTGCAGCACCTGCGGGTCTTCATGGAACTTGCGGCCAATGCCGTGGCCACAAAACTCGCGCACCACGCTCAGGCCCTGGCCCTCGGCAAAGGTCTGGATGGCGTGGCCGATGTCGCCCAAAAAAGCGCCTTCGCGCACTTGTCGGATGCCTTTCCACATGGCGTCGTAGGTGAGGTTGCACAAACGCCGTGCCGCCACCGACACATCGCCCACCATGTACATGCGGCTGGAGTCGCCATGCCAGCCGTCCTTGATGACGGTGACGTCCACATTGACGATGTCGCCTTTTTTCAAGGGTTTGTCGTTGGGAATGCCGTGGCACACCTGGTGGTTGATGGAGGTGCAGATGGCTTTGGGGTAGGGGTTGTGGCCACCGGGCGCGTAGTTCAGCGGGGCCGAGATGGCGCCTTGCACCTGGGTGGTGTAGGCGTCGGCCAGGCGGTCCAGCTCGTTGGTGGTCACACCGGGCTTGACGAAAGGGGCCAGATAGTCGAGCAATTCAGCGGCCAGGCGGCCCGCCACGCGCATCCCGGCAATGCCTGCAGCATCTTTGATGGTGATAGTCATGGGGCTGGATTATCAGCGAGGGCCCAAGACACCGTCGCCAACGAGCCATCGGCTGGGTTTTGGCTGCGTCAACCAGGCCAACAGACGCCACGCTGAACCGGCCCAGCTAAAATTAGCCGCAGTTTCGGCCCAGTTCGGCCAGCGTTGGCGCAGCCAGTGCTTTCAACCTTTGTCCACACCTTTTCAGGCCCCCACCGTGACCCTGCATCTCACCCCATTCGAGGGCGGCAGCGCTCTCAGCGCGTTCCGAGTCCAACAGCTTTTGCCCGCCCTGCAGGCAGTTCACGACAAGGTGAGTGGCATTGCCGCGCGTTTTGTGCATCTGGTCGCGTCTGACCAACCCACCACATCGGCGCTGCAAGGCCAGTTGGCAGCCCTGCTGACCTATGGCGACCCTTATACCGGACCGGTGGATGGCGCACTGATTGTTGTCACGCCGCGTTTTGGCACCGTGTCGCCCTGGGCCTCCAAGGCGACCGACATTGCGCACAACTGCGGCTTGGCCATCAAACGCGTGGAGCGCATCGTGGAATACCGCGTCACGCTCAAAAGCGGTTTGCTCTCCAAACCGACTTTGAGCCAGCAACAATTGGCGCAGATCGCTGACCTGCTGCACGACCGCATGACCGAGAGCGTGATGTTCGAGCGCGCCCAGGCCTTGAGCCTTTTCACCGAGCTGCACCCGGCGCCGATGGCGCACGTGGATGTGCTGGGTGGCGGCAAGGCGGCGCTGCTGGCCGCCAACACCGAGTTTGGCTTGGCGCTTGCCGCTGACGAGATCGACTACCTGGTGGCGGCCTTCACCCAGCTGCAGCGCAACCCGACCGATGTGGAGCTGATGATGTTCGCCCAGGCCAACAGCGAACACTGCCGCCACAAGATTTTTAACGCGCAGTTCACCATCGACGGCGTGGCGCAGGCCACCAGCCTGTTTGGCATGATCCGCCACACGCACCAGACGAATCCGCAACACATGCTGGTGGCGTACTCTGACAACGCCTCGGTGATGGCTGGGGGCGAGGTCGAGCGTTTTAGTGCCAAATCGGCCTCTAGCCCTTATGGCGTAAGCGCAGCCAGCTATCAAAAAGAAGTTTCCACCCAGCACATCCTGATGAAGGTGGAAACGCATAACCACCCCACCGCCATCTCGCCGTTCCCTGGCGCGGCTACCGGGGCGGGTGGTGAGATTCGTGACGAAGGCGCCACCGGGCGTGGCTCCAAACCCAAGGCTGGGTTGACGGGGTTCACCGTGTCCAGGCTCGATTGGGGCCAGTCTGCCAGCTACGGCAAGCCGTCGCACATTGCCAGTCCGTTGCAGATCATGATGGAAGGCCCGCTGGGTGGCGCGGCGTTCAACAACGAGTTTGGCCGACCGAATTTGCTGGGTTACTTCCGCGAATACGAGCAGAGCCTGAACTACACCCTGGCCGACGGCAGCCGCGCCACCGAGCAGCGCGGTTACCACAAACCCATCATGATCGCCGGTGGCCTGGGCGTGATTGATGCCAGCCAGACGCACAAGATCGAATTCCCCGCTGGCAGCCTGCTGATCCAGCTCGGTGGCCCGGGCATGCGCATCGGCATGGGCGGCAGCGCTGCCAGCTCCATGACCACCGGCGCCAACGCCGCGCATCTGGACTTTGACTCGGTGCAGCGCGGCAACCCCGAAATCCAGCGCCGGGCGCAGGAGGTCATCAACCAATGCTGGTTACAAGGCTCTGACAATCCCATCCTGGCGATTCACGACGTGGGTGCAGGTGGTTTGAGCAACGCCTTCCCCGAGCTGACCAACGACGCGCAGCGCGGCGCGTTATTTGATTTGCGCTCGGTGCCGCTGGAAGAATCTGGCATGGCGCCCAAGGAAATCTGGTCCAACGAAAGCCAGGAGCGCTACGTGCTAGCCATCGCGCCGGACGCGCTGCCTGGCTTCAAAGCGCTGTGTGAGCGCGAGCGCTGCCCGTTTGCCGTGGTGGGTGTTGCCACCGAGGCGCGTCAACTCATCGTGGGTGACGTGGATTTGCCCAAAGCCCTGGTGGTGCAGCCCGAAGAAGAGCTGCCCGTCCACATGCCCATGAACGTGTTGCTGGGCAAGCCGCCCAAAATGCACCGCGATGTGAAAACTGTCGAACGCACCTTTGCCCCCATCAACCTGACCGACGTGGCCTTGCAACAAGCCGCCATCGATGTGCTGGCGCACCCCACCGTGGCGTCCAAACGTTTTCTGGTGACGATTGGCGACCGCACCGTGGGCGGTTTGACGCACCGCGACCAGATGGTTGGCCCCTGGCAAGTGCCGGTGGCAGACGTGGCGGTGACGCTGGCCGACTACAAAGGGTTTGCTGGTGAAGCCATGGCCATGGGGGAACGCACGCCGCTGGCTACGGTGAATGCACCCGCGTCGGGCCGCATGGCGGTGGCCGAAGCCATCACCAACTTGCTTGCCGCACCCATCGAGCTCGACCGCGTCAAGCTGTCCGCCAACTGGATGGCCGCCTGTGGTGAGCCGGGTGAAGATGCCGCGCTGTATGACACCGTGAAAGCCGTCGGGCTGGAACTGTGCCCGGCGTTGGGCATCAGCATCCCGGTGGGCAAGGATTCACTCTCCATGCGCACGCAGTGGAAAGACGACGCTGGCGAAACCAAAAAGGTTACCTCACCCGTCTCGCTGATCATCACGGCGTTTGCCACACTGGCCGATGTGCGCGGCACGCTCACGCCGCAGCTGAACGCGCTGGACGATACGTCGCTGATCCTGATCGACCTGGGCCGCGGCCAGAACCGCATGGGCGGCAGCATTCTGGCGCAAACGCTGGGCCAGATGGGTGACAGCGTGCCGGATCTGGACAACCCGCAAGACCTGATCAATCTGGTCAACGCGGTGAACGCGCTGCGCGCCAGCGGCCAGATCCTTGCTTACCACGACCGCAGCGACGGCGGCCTGTTTGCGGCCGCCTGCGAAATGGCGTTTGCCGGGCATGTGGGCGTCAGCCTGAATGTGGACATGCTGGTGACCGAGGGCGACGGCATCTCTGACAGTCGCATGGACGTGGGCGACAGCAAAAACTGGGCTGGGCAGGTGGGTGCCCGACGCAGCGAGCTGACGCTCAAGGCCCTGTTCAGCGAAGAGCTGGGCGCGCTGATTCAGGTGCGCACTGCTGAGCGCAGTGCCGTCATCCAGACCCTACGCGAGCACGGCCTGAGCCTGCACAGCCATGTCATTGGCAAAACCCGCCCTGCTGATTCAGTCATTCAGTCCGGCGTGGGTGAACTGCAAATCTGGCGCGATGCCAAGGTGATTTTCAGCGCCAGTTTGTCGGATCTGCACCAGGTGTGGGACGCTACCAGCTGGAAGATCTGCCAGGCGCGCGACAACCCGGCCTGCGCCGATGCCGAGCACGCTGCGGCCGGAGCAGCCGCTGACCCGGGCCTGCACATTTATATGCCAAATCAGGCTCTAGCCGTTATACAAAAAGGGCGAGTAGCTATAGAAGTTGATTCAGCCATGTCATCCCGGACGCGATCCGGGATCCATGGATTGCGGGTCGAGCCCGCAATGACAAGCGCAGATGCGGCGGCGTTGGCCACGCCAGCATTGTTGTTGTCGCGCCCCAAAGTGGCCGTGCTGCGCGAGCAGGGCGTCAACTCGCATGTGGAGATGGCCTACGCCTTCACCGAAGCCGGTTTTGAAGCCTTTGACGTGCACATGACCGACCTGCAAACAGGCCGCGCCAACCTGGCCGATTTCAAGGGCGTAGTGGCTTGCGGCGGCTTCAGCTACGGTGACACGCTGGGCGCGGGCATTGGCTGGGCGCGCTCGATCACCTTCAACACCGTGCTGGCAGACCAGTTCAAAGCCTTCTTTGGCCGGGAAGATACCTTTGGCCTGGGTGTGTGCAACGGCTGCCAGATGTTTGCCGAACTTGCCGACATCATCCCCGGCGCGCAGGACTGGCCGCGTTTCACCACCAACCAGAGCGAGCGCTTCGAGGCGCGCCTGAGTTTGGTCGAAGTGCTGGAATCACCGTCGCTGTTCTTCACCGGTTTGGCGGGCAGCCGCCTGCCGATTGCTGTGGCGCACGGCGAGGGCTACGCCAACTTCACCTACCGCGGCAACGCCGACAAAGCCATCGCCGCGATGCGTTTTGTGGACAACACCGGTGCCGCCACCGAGGCCTACCCGTTCAACCCGAATGGCAGCCCCGCCGGTTTGACCGCCGTGACCACGGCAAACGGTCGTTTCACCGCCATGATGCCGCACCCCGAGCGCGTGTTCCGCAATGTGCAGCTGAGCTGGACGGATCAGGATATCTCCGACTTCAGCCCGTGGATGCAGTTGTGGCGCAATGCGAGGAAGTGGGTGGGGTAGAAGGTTTCGCGCTTGAATCCAGTCAGGAAACTGTCTTATGCGGTGCCTTATGGCGTGATTGCCGCAGTTGGTTACTTCACGTCGGTATCGCGGTGGGCTTTGGCACTGCTGTGCGGTGGTGTCTTGTTTGACTGGGGGTCACGATTGACGGTTTGCTCATCTGGTCTCGCACCTTGTAGACCAAAAATATTCGAGGTGTGAACAGTGCCCTGAAGTCGTTGACCGGCAACAGGGAGCGCCCGAGAGTATCTTTGCGAGCTTGCAAATTTCTTGCTGTTTACCGGTAATCGGTATATTCTTTCAAGATGATCGTTTCATTCGCAGACCAGGATACGTCGGATTTGTTTGAAGGCAAGCGTGTGCGCCGGTTTGCAAATATCCTGTTGGTTGCCGAGCGAAAGCTGCAGCAGTTGGATTCTGCAGTAACGCTGGATGCCTTGCGAAGCCCGCCGGGGAACCGGCTGGAGGCCTTGTTGGGTGACCTGAAAGGCCAGCACAGCATCCGTATCAACGATCAGATTCGCTTGTGTTTTATCTGGGCATCTGACGGCGTTCACGACGTCAAAATTGTCGACTACCGCTGAACTGCTGGAGAAATTCATGACGATTGCAGCCCCCAAAAATGGTCTTCGCCCTATTCACCCCGGTGAAATTTTGCGTGAGGATTATCTGAAGCCTCTCGGTATCAGCGCCAACGCGCTGGCGCAGTCGCTCAAGGTGCCCGCCTCGCGCGTGAATGACATCGTACTGGAGCGGCGTGGGATCACGGTGGACACCGCCATGCGGCTGGTTCGCTACTTCGGTGGTGACGTTCAAAGCTGGATGAATCTGCAAACCGCTTTCGAGGTTAAGGTGGCGCAAAAAGTTTTGGCCAGCAAAATTGACAGCGAAGTATTGCCGATGACCGCGTCGAACTAGAGCCAACCACCTCCACTCCTGACTAGGCGCACACCCTGCCCGGGCTGTCGATCAGTTGAGTTGGAGGGTGGTGGTGGCTGATGGGGTTTAATGTGGCAAGCGTTTCGTTTACCCAACCCACACATCCAGACGCGTGCGCTCTCAAGAACCCGACAACCCGACCACCATCACTCTGGCGCTTGCCCTGGGGGTGTTTGGCATTGGTCTGGGTGTGCTGGGCATCCGGCTGGCTTCCGATATCACGTGGATCCGGTTTTTTGACAACCTGCACTGGACATCGGGCACCACCGCAGCGGCGGTGATGGTTTGGCTGGGTTATCGCCGCAGCACTGCGGCAGATGCACGCCGGCTGTTTTGGGGCATGGTGGGGTTTGCCGCCTATGCCGTGGGTCAAATCCTGTGGGACATTCAGTCAGCTGTGGGCTACAGCGCTTTTCCTGCGCCGTCAGACCTGTTTTATCTGATGTTGGGGCCCTTGGTGACCACTGGGCTGCTGCTGGAGGTGCGCCAGCGCAGCCGCGAATCTGACGCCGATTCCGCTTGGCTCGACTCGCTGTTGCTGACCGTGGCCATGGTGTCATTGATTCTGGTGCTGTACCTGCCCAAGCGGGGTGACACGGCGTTGCTGCCGCTCTTGATCATGGTGGCTTACCCGGCCACGCTTTTTGCCGCCGCCAGTACCGCCGTGGTCATGGTGCTCACGTTGCGCCTGCGTTTGCGCCTGGGCGGCGCATTGTTTGTGCTGGGCTTGATTGGCACGGCCTTGAGCTGGATGTACTGGAACTACCTGGCGCTGGACGGCATTGCCATGAACGGCACCTGGTCCAACGTGACGTTTTCGCTGGGGATTATTTTGACCGGATTTGGCTTGAGTCGCTGGCGCATGGCGCGCTCGCAGAGCGCGGGTTTTGACCGCTTGTGCGCCGGGGTGCTGCGTTTGCTGCCGATTGTGGCGGTGATCCTGGCGGCACTGGCGCTGGTGTTCTCAGAGACCCGCGTTGGCTTGCCTGCCGTGGTGCGCAACTTGACGCAGGTCGGTGCGGCACTGGTGATTCTGCTGGCCATGGTGCGCCAGACGGCGCTGTTACGTGACCGGGACCAGTTGCTGGTCACCCGGCAGGCCTTGCGCGCCAGCCAGGAGCAACTGACGCGCGAGCGCGGTTTGCTCAGGTCGCTGATTGGCAATATCCCCGATCTGGTGTGGCTCAAAGACCAGAACGGGGTGTTTCTGAACGCCAATCCGCAGTTCATGAAGATCTATAACTTCACCGAATCGAGCCTTCTGGGAAAGAGCGACTTTGATCTGCTGGAGGCCTCCCGGGCGCAGGTTTTTCATGATCAGGATCAGCACGCCATTGCTGCCAACGCCGCGGTCCGGTTTGAGGAATGGTTGCCATCGGTCGACGGTCAGACGCGCTTTTTCGAGACCATCAAGACGCCGGTGCGCGACGAAACGGGAAAGTTGATCGGGGTACTGGGCGTCTCGCGTGACATCACCGAGCGCCAGTTGGCAGAGCAACAGTTGCGCATTGCGGCAATTGCCTTCCAGTCGCAAGAAGCCATCACCGTGACCGACAGCCGCGCCATCATTCTGGACGTGAACCGCTCGTTCACCAGCATGACCGGCTACACCGCTGAGGAGGCCATTGGTCAAAACCCACAGCTGTTGGCTTCGGGGCGGCACGACGCCGCGTTTTATGCCGATATGTGGCAGGCCGTGACCACCCTGGGGGCATGGGACGGCGAGGTCTGGAACCGGCGCAAGAACGGCGACATTTACCCGGTGCACCTCACCATCACCGCGGTGCGTGACGCTCGCGGCCAGGTGACCCATTACGTGGGTGCGTCCACCGACATCACCCGCAGCAAGGCGGCTGAAGACGAGATCAAGAACCTGGCGTTTTTTGACACGCTCACCCAATTGCCTAACCGGCGCCTGTTGCTCGACAGGCTGGGACACGCCTTGAGCGCCAGCCAGCGCAGCGGGCAAAGCGGCGCGGTGCTGTTCCTCGACCTGGACTCGTTCAAGTCGCTCAACGACACGCTGGGCCACGATGTGGGTGACCTGCTGCTGCAACAGGTGGCGCAGCGCCTGAGCGCCTGTGTGCGCGCGAGCGACACGGTGGCCCGCCTGGGTGGCGACGAATTTGTGGTGCTGCTGGAGGGCTTGAGCGGCCAGGAGCTCGACTTTGCCTCGCAGGTGGAAGTCACCGCGCACAAGATGCTGCTGGCACTGAGTGCGCCTTATCAGCTGGGCACGCGCTCGTGCCACAGCAGCTCCAGCATCGGCATCACGCTGTTTGGCAAGTCACAGCCCGGGGTGGGCGTGGACGATTTGCTGAAACAGGCCGACATTGCCATGTACCAGGCCAAGTCTGCCGGGCGCAACACGCTGCGCTTTTTTGACCAACAGATGCAGGAAGTCATCAGCAACCGGGTGGCTCTGCTCAACGACCTGCGCAGTGCCCTTGAGCAGCAGCAGTTTGCGCTTCACTACCAGGTGCAGGTGGATCAGGCTGGCCATGCGCTGGGCGCCGAGGCGCTGCTGCGCTGGCAACACCCGCAGCATGGCTGGGTGTCACCCGCAGAGTTCATTGGCTTGGCTGAAGAAAGCGGGCTGATCCTGCCACTGGGGCAATGGGTGCTGGAGGCCGGTTGTGCGCAGCTGGCCGCTTGGCAGTTGCAGTCGCACTCGCGTGGCTTGACGCTGTCCCTGAACATCAGCGCCAAACAGTTCCGGCAAAAGGACTTTGTCAACCAGGTCAGCGCGGCATTCCAGCGCCACGGCGCGCCGCCCCAACTGCTGAACCTGGAACTGACCGAGAGCCTGCTGCTGGCCGACCTGACCGATGCGGTGGTCACCATGAACGCCCTGCAGGCGCTGGGTATCCATTTCGAACTGGACGACTTTGGCACCGGTTATTCGTCGCTCCAGTACCTGAAAAAACTGCCGCTGCGCAAGCTCAAAATCGACCGTTCTTTTGTCAAAGACTTGTGCACCGACGCCAGCGATCAGGCCATTGTCAGCACCATCATGGCCGTGGCGGCCAGCCTGGAGCTGGGTGTGATTGCCGAAGGTGTGGAAACCGCCGGGCAGCGGCAGTTGCTGCTGGACAAGGGCTGCACGCAGTTTCAGGGCTACCTGTTTGGCCGACCGATGCCCGCCGACGAGTTGGACGCGCTGCTGCGCCAGGCTGGGGCAACGGTTGTCATTCAGGGGTGAAGGGCGCTGGCCTGCACACGCTCGTGCCGCACCACGTAGAGCCCGCTGGCCACCACAATGGCGCCGCCCAGCAGCGTGTAGCCATCGGGCAGGGTGGCCCACAGCAGCCAGTCCACCCCCAGTCCCCAGGCCAGCGCAGTGTATTCAAACGGTGCCACGGCCGAGGCCTGACCATGCCGAAACGCCTCGGTGATGGCCAGTTGGACGCAAAACCCGGTGCCCGCCAGGGCGGCCAGTAGCCCATAGTCTTGCGGGCGCACCGGCAGCCACTGCGGTGCCGCCAGCACGCTGCTACCCAACGCCAGCATCACCATGATCCACAACATCAGGCTCTCGCTTGAATCGGTGCGGCTCAACAACCGCCCCAGCACCGCAGACAGGGCGTAACAAGCGGCCGAGCCCAGCACAGCCAGCCCGGCCCAGCTGGCAAACCCGTTCACACCAGGACGCAGCGCCACCAGAATGCCGACCATGCCCACCGCCAGCGCCCACCAGTGCACGTGGGGTACGCGCTCGCCCAGCACCGGGGCAGCCAGCAGTGTCATCAGAAGTGGGGCCAGAAAGAACAAGGTGTAGGCGTTGGCCAGGGGCAGGTCACGCACGCCAAAGGTGAACAATGACAGCATGCAGATGGCCAGCCCGCCACGCAGCCAGTGCAGGCCCCAGCGGACATGCCACAGCGTGTGCCAGTTGCCGCGCCACTGGATCCACAGCAGCGTCAGCGGCAGGGCAACCCAGCCGCGTAAAGCCGCCACCTGCAGGGCTGGGTAATGGTGCGAAAGCGTCTTCAGGATGGTGTCCATGAAGGCAAAAAAACCGACGGCGATCATCATCGCCGCAATGCTGCGCAAGTTACCCTGATGCGTGCTGGTCTGGGCCTGCTTTGTGACTATGATCAACGCCTTAAAAATAAAATCACGGACATTGTCGATGAAAATCTTGTTGGTAGACGATGCAAAATCCGTGCAGCAGGTCATGACCTCACGCTTGGTCAACTACGGCCATGACGTGCTGCCTGCGGTCAATGGTCGGGATGCGGTGGCCGTGTTTGCACAGGCTGCACCTGACCTGGTGCTGATGGATGTGGAAATGCCGGTGATGAACGGCTTTGAAGCGGCCAGCCGTATCCGCGCCTTCGAGGCCACCCAGCAATGGGCCTGGACGCCGATCATTTTTCTGACCTCGTCGGACACGGTGGAAAACCTGGTGACGGCCATCGAAGCGGGTGGTGATGACTTCATGAGCAAGTTTTCTCCCGAGCCGGTGCTGCAGGCCAAGATGAAGGCCATGAGCCGCATTGCCGGGCTGCGGCACAACCTGTCGCAAGCCAACCAAAAATTGCAAGACCTGGCCAACCAGGACGGACTGACCGGCCTGTGCAACCGGCGCAGCATGGACTTGCGCGCCGACCACTTGTGGGCGCAAGCCGTGGCTCAAGGCACGAGCTTTGGGCTGTTGATGCTTGACATCGACAACTTCAAAAAGTACAACGACCACTATGGCCACCAGACGGGCGACGACTGCTTGCGCCAAGTGGCCAGCGCCATTGACGCCAGCGTGCGCCAGGCCGAGCTTGACGGTCTGGCGCCTGGCGCTTTTGCCGCACGCTATGGCGGCGAGGAGTTTGCCGTGGTGGTACCGCAAGCGGCTGCGCCCGCCCTGGCGGAATTGGCGCAGCGCATGGTTGGCGTGGTCAGCGCGCTGGCGGTGGCGCATGAAAAAAACGAGGACTGGGGCATCGTCACCCTGTCAGTCGGCGCCGGTCATCTGGCGCGAGCCGAGGGCCCGGTGGTCACGCTGTTTCGGCAGGCCGACGCCCGGCTGTACCAAGCCAAAAAGCAAGGCCGCAACCGGGCGGTGACCGAAGACATGCCGGCCTGATCTGGCGCGGGTGTGTGATGCGGGTACACCTGTCGCACCAGCCTGAAGCAACGCTTAATGCGCGCCGTCCAGGCGCGGGCGGGTTTTGTGGAAGGTGATCGGCAGGCCGTCTTGGGCGGCTGCCAGTTCCTGGCGTGACTGCTTGGCCACGCCGGGCTTGATCTTGCCCATAACGTGCATCTCGCACGGCTTGCAGTCAAAACGCAGGGTGAGTTTTTCCTTGCCGTTGACCAGCTGTAGCGGTTCGGCTTTGACAAAGCCTTGCACGCCGGTCACGCCCTTGGCTTGTTTGGGGCACAAGCTCAAGGAAAACCGCACGCAATGCTTGGTGATCATCAGGCTGACCTCACCCAGCTCCTGCACCGCTTCATAGGCCGGAGCGATCACTTTGACACCGTGTTTGGCATAAAAGTCGTGTGCCTTTTGGTTGAACACATTGGCCAGGTAGCTCAAGGCGTCTTCAGGGTAGGGTACGGGCGGCGCCACCGGCACCGCGCGGGGCAGACGGGCGAAGCCGATGGCGCGCTCGGTTTCCAACTGTTCCACCGCCTCGCGGCGCAGGGTGTTGAGCAGGGAGCTGGGTAAAACTACAGCATCAAATCGGCCTCTAGCCCATGTCACGTCAGTGCTGATAGCTATGAAGTTGGTAGTCCCCAGGCGGCTGATCTGATGGCGGGCTTGTTCGGATGCCGCTGCCGTATCGTGCGCCTCCTGGCGCAGGGCGCCGGGAAAGGGCTGCTGCACTGTGGCACTAACGCCGTCTTCGTCAGTCAGGGTGAGTTGCACGGCCTCAGCCAGCACCTGCAGAGCCGCCCAGACACTGATGCGCCGGTCGCTGGATTTTTTGTCCAGCTGACGCAGCCAATGCACGTCGCGGTTGCGGTTGACCTCCACGCCTGCGCGCAGGTCTTTGAGGGTGTCCAAAGCATCTTTGGGGAACACACGCCAGCGACCCTTCTTGGCGCTGATCAGTTCAGCGCGGTTGATGGCCAGGCCTACCAGCTCTTTCTGCAGGTCGTAGTAACACAGGCCGTCGCCGTTGTGCAGTTCGGTGGTGCGGCTGGTGAGTTCGAGTTCCAGCCAGTTCGGGCCGGTCAACAGCACATGGCCGATGGGCTGGCCGGGGTTTTTGGGGCTGTCAAACGCGCCAATCGTCTCTTGGCGGCCATTGACAAAGTAGTCGGTGAATTCGCGGTTGAAGTTCTGGTCAGGGTCAGGTGTGAAGGCGAACGTGGTTTTGCCGCTGCTGGCGCGCGCCAGCGGGTTATCGGAATGCTGGCGTTCTTCAATCACCTCATCCAGCAGCGTGCGGTAGTGCGCCGTGATGTTTTTCACATACGCCATGTCTTTGTAGCGGCCTTCGATCTTGAAGCTGCGCACCCCGGCATCCACCAGCGCGGTCATGTTGGCGCTCTGGTTGTTGTCTTTCATGCTCAGCACATGTTTGTCATGAGCGACAAAACGGCCCTTGTCATCCAGCACCTGGTAGGGCAGGCGGCAAGCCTGGTTGCACTCGCCCCGGTTGGCGCTGCGCCCGGTGTGCGCGGCACTGATGTAACACTGGCCGCTGTAGGCCACACACAGTGCACCGTGCACAAAAAATTCGATGGCGCAACGGTCAGGGTTGGTGGCGGCGCGAATGGCGGCAATCTGCTCCAGCGTCAGTTCGCGCGCCAGCACAATCTGCGAAAAGCCCACGTCTTGCAAAAAACGCGCTTTCTCGGGCGTGCGGATGTCGCATTGGGTGCTGGCGTGTAACTGGATCGGCGGCAGGTCCAGCTCAAGCAGGCCCATGTCCTGCACGATCAGCGCGTCCACCCCTGCGTCATAAAGTTGCCAGGCCAGCTTACGGGCCGGTTCCAGCTCGTCGTCGCGCAGGATGGTGTTCAGGGTGACAAAAATCCGGCTGTTGAAACGGTGCGCGTGCGTCACCAGCCGGGCGATGTCTGCTACAGAATTGTCAGCGCTCGACCGCGCGCCAAAACCGGGTCCGCCGATGTAGACAGCATCCGCCCCGTGGTTGACGGCTTCGATGCCAATGGCGGCATCACGCGCCGGGGCTAACAATTCAAGTTGGTGGGGGAGCAAGGACATGGCCGGAATTATCCCAGCCTGTGCGCGCCAAGGTGGCGTGTTGTCCCAAAGCCATGATCCGTCCCGGGTTGCGCCACCAGCGGCAACCCGGCCCGGCAGCGGTTCTTAGCGCCAGTAGGCCGGGTCCAGTGCCGACCAGCGCGCCGGGCGGGCGCGCTCCTGCATCCATTCCGGCGCGCCAATGTCTTTCAGCGTTTCGGCGCTCAGACCGTCCAGTGCCGTGAGCTGGTCATCGGTCAGCCCGTGCTGCTGGGTGAGCGTCACGTGCTGCAAAAAATCGCGCACGCCAACCACCCACGGGTGAATGGCGGGAAACCAGTCGGCATGTGCGGGCGATCCGAGTTCGGCGTGAAGGCAAACACTGTTCATAACAATCACCTCAAATTGGTGGAACACGTTGGTAAGCATATGCCTTAATATCCGAGAAGAAAATCGATATATTCTGCATAGATTGTTCAAAAATACTTACCAATCATGTCCCGATTGCCGCTTCACACCTTGCCGGCGTTTCGCGTCGTGGCGCGCCTGGGCAACCTGCGGGCGGCCGCACAAGAGCTGCACCTGACGCATAGCGCCGTCAGCCAGCAGATCAAACAGCTCGAAGAACAGGTGGGTTTTGAGCTATTTGACCGGCGCGGGCGGCGTATCGTGCTCAATGCTGCCGGCGCGACCTTGCAGCGTTATGTCGAGCCTGCGCTGACCCGGCTGGACGAAGGGCTGCGCGCGGCCATGGCCACCGCAAAAGGCGATGCGCAGCGCCTGCGCCTGACGCTGATGCCGTCGTTTGCACAGCGCTGGTTATTGCCCCGCGTACCCAGCTGGCATGAACGTTATCCCGGCATCAGCCTGGAGTTACACACCTCGCAACACATTGTGGATCTGGCGCATGAAGGGTTTCACGCCGCGCTGCGCCAGGGGGTCGGACCGTGGCGCGGGCTGCAGGCCGAACAACTCATCGATTCACCGTTGATTGCCCTGGGCTCACCCGCAGCGGCAGGCCGGTTACAGGGCCGCAGCACCGACGCGCTGGCCGAGGAACCGTTGCTGGGTAACAACGAGTTGTGGGAGCGCTGGTTTGCGCTCGGGAACTGCCAGGTCGCGGTCAACCCGGTGGCCACCTTCAACGATTCGGGCCTGATGCTGCAGGCGGTGGAACAGGATATGGGCATCGGGCTGGCGCGTGAGGTGCTGGCGGCCGACGCCCTGCGCCAAGGGAAGCTGGTGCGCCTGTCGCCGTGGGCCCTGCCCGACGCCACCGCCTACACGTATTGGTGTGTTTTTCCACCCGAACTGGCGGGTTGGCCACCGTTGTTGGCCTTTCGCACCTGGCTGCATGAGGAACTGGCGTCGTCGCTGCAAGGCCTGCCCGCCATGACGGCCACCACCGGGCGGATGGCACCGCCAGACGCTGCCACGGTGTCAGTCGTCAAGTCGCTGAACCGGCGCAAGACGGACTTCTAAACTCACGTACATGACCCAACCACGTTTTGACACCCTGGACGCCCTGCGTGGGCTGGCCATGGTGTGGATGACACTGTTTCACTTCAGTTTTGACCTGAACCACTTTGGTTTCATCCAGCAAGACTTTTACCGCAACCCGGTCTGGACTTGGCAACGCACGCTGATCGTCAGCCTGTTTCTCTTCTGCGCTGGTTTGGGGCAAGCGGTGGCCGTGGCGCAAGGCCAGAGCTGGCCGCGCTTCTGGCGGCGCTGGGCGCAGATTGCGGCGTGCGCGGTGGGGGTCACACTGGGCTCCTGGTGGATGTACCCGCAAACCTTCATCTACTTTGGCGTGTTGCACGGTCTGGCGCTGATGCTGGTGGTGGTGAGCCTCAACGCGCACTGGGGGCGCTGGTTGTGGCTGCTGGGCGCGCTGGCGATCGCCTCCAAATTTATAGCTGCTAGCGCTTTATCTATATGGGCTAGCGGCCAATTTGTTGCTCAAATGAATGCACCGGCACTGAACTGGCTGGGCTGGATCACGCACAAGCCCGTCACCGAAGATTACGTGCCGCTGTTCCCGTGGCTGGGGGTGATGTGGTGGGGTGTGGCGGCGGGCAGCTGGCTATTGCGCTCGCGCCCGGCGGTGTTGCAGCGCGCGCTGGCACCTGCCTTACAGCCCTTGGCCGTGCTGGGGCGCTGGAGTTTGAGCTATTACATGTTGCACCAGCCGGTGCTTTTGGGGCTGCTGACGGTGGTGGCCTGGCTTGGTCGGCCATGAAAAACGCGGCCCGAAGCCGCGTTTGTGTGGCCAGGAAGCGCCGTCTTACTCGATCTTGGCCTTGGCGCGCAAGTCGCTTTGGTACTTGGCCAGCTTTTGCTGCTGCAGTTGCTGGGCAATCTGAGGCTTGACATCTTCAAACTTGGGCAACTGCGCTTCACGCACGTCGTCCAGGCGGATGATGTGGTAACCAAACTGGGATTTGACCGGGGTCTCGGTCAGTTGTCCCTTTTTCAAATCGGTGAGTGCCTGGGCAAACTCGGCCACGTAGTTGCTGGCAGGTGCCCAGTCCAGGTCGCCACCGTTGGCACCAGAGCCTGGGTCTTTGCTGGATTTTTTGGCGATGTCTTCAAACTTGCCGCCTTTTTTCAGCTGGGCGATGATGGCTTTGGCGTCGGCTTCTTTTTCCACCAGGATGTGGCGCGCCTTGTACTCCTTGCCGCTGTTGGCGGCGGCAAACTTGTCGTACTCGGCCTTGATTTCGTCATCAGTGACGGCATTGGTCTTCTGGTAATTGGTGAACAGGTCACGGATCAAAATGGTCTGGCGCGCCAATTCCATTTGCACCTTGTAGTCTTCGGTGGTGTCGAGCGCCTGTTTCTGGGCTTCCTGGATGAAGATTTCACGGGCAATCACTTCGTCCTTGATCTGCTGTTCGATCTCGGGGGTGACTTCGCGGCCGGTGCGGGCGATTTGCTGGCTTAGTGCCTGCACGCGCGCCAGGGGCACCGCCTTGCCGTTGACGATGGCCAGGTTTTGCGCGCTGGCCAAGGGTGACAGGGCAGCCACCAGGGCCGCCAGCGCAAAGCTTGTGACGAGTTTGTTTTTCATGCAAATTTCCTGAGTTTCAATAGTGGGTAAGCGAGTTTGGGATGTCGGATGGCGTCAGGCCGCGGGGGGCACTTTGGCTTCGATGGCCAGCGCGTGCAGGCCTTGGTCGATGAAATCTTGCAGCGCATCATACACAAGCCGGTGCCGCGCCACCGGCGGCTTGCCGACAAAAAGCGTCGACGTGATACGCACCCTGAAATGGGTGCCAAAACCCGTGCCGTTGGCACCGATATGGCCGCTGTGCTGGCTGCTTTCGTCAATCACTTCCAGCGCGCTGGGTTGTAGCAAGCTTTGCAGGCGCTGCTGCAGCAGCGCTGCGGTTGGGGCGGCGGTGGTCATGGCTGGGTGCTCTTTTCGGTCATGTCGGACTCGTCGTCATCCTTGAGATAACGCGCAATGTAAAACCCTTGGCCGACGATGAAAATGAGGGGGAACACATAGCCCCAGATCTTGAAGTTGACCCAGGCCTCGGTGCTGAAATAAGCCGCCACATAACCGTTGATGGTGGCCATGAAGGCGCTGTAACCCACCCACAGCACATTCAGGCGCATCCACACCGGCTCGGGCAGCGTGAGCTGGCTGCCCAGCAGTGCTTTGAGAAAGTTCTTTTTGTAAACCCACACCGCCACACCCAGGCCGATGGCCATGGCGGCATACAGCACGGTGGGCTTCCATTTGATGAAGCGCTCGTCGTGCAGCACCAAGGTTAGTGTGCCAAACACCAGGATCAGCGCCAGCGTGATCTTGTGCATGGCGGTCAGTTTGCGGTCGATGGCGTAGATCACCCCCATCTGCACCACCGTGGCGGCCATCAGCACGGCGGTGCCAATGTAGATGTCGTAAAGCTTGAAGGCGCCAAAAAACAGCAGGATAGGAAAGAAGTCGATGAGTATTTTCATGAAGGGCTGAAGTTTAACGAGGCCGAGTTCATGCAGTAACGCAGGCCGGTGGGGGCCGGCCCATCGTCAAAGACATGACCCAGGTGCGCACCACACTGGGCGCACACGGTTTCCACACGGGTCATGCCGTGGCTGCGGTCGGTGATCTCGGTGATGGCGCCGGGTAGCGCCAGCGAAAAGCTCGGCCAGCCGCAGTGTGCGTCGAACTTGGTGTTGGCATCGAACAGCTTGTTGCCGCAGCAAATGCAGTGGTAGCTGCCGTCCGCCCAGTGGCGGGCGTATTTGCCGGTAAAAGGCCGCTCGGTGGCGGCCTGGCGGGTGACCTGAAAGGCACCGGGTTCAGCGCCTTTGTCTTTCAGCAGGGCCTGCCACTCGGCATCGGTTTTTTGCACGGGAAATGTCATGGTTTGGCTTTCAGTGGGGGTCATGAACTGCAACTGATCTCGATCTGGCTGGCCCAGTCAGGCGGAAAACCGGCCAGCGTCTCAAACGCCGGGTGTTCATCATAGGGGCGCTGCAAGACAGCCAGCACATTCGCTACGCCGCTGTAGTCTTTTTGCCGGGCGGCTTCGATGGTTTGTTCGCCCAGGTAGTTGCGCAGCACAAACTTGGGGTTAACCTTAAGCATCAAATTGGCCTCTAGCCCTTGTTCTGAAAGGGATGATAGCTCTTGATAGCGTAGCAACCAGGCATCAAAGGCTGGGCGACTGATGAACAGGTCGCGCACCGGCTCGTAGTCGCAAGCGGCACGGGCGTGGCTTAAACGCCGCCAGAAGATGGTGTAGTCCACCCGGTCTTGCGCCAGCAGCGCCAAGGTGTCGCGGATGAGTGTGGACACAGTCTTGGCATCGTTGGGGTTGTCGCTTGCGCCATCAGCGTTGCCCTCTGGCGGCGCGCTGCTGAGGGCTGGCTCGGGCACGCCACCCAGCCCCAGTTTGGCACGCATCAGGCCCTGATACGTCTGTATGAACAGGGGCTGGAAAGCCTCGAGTGCCTGCTCGGCCAGTTTCGGGCTTTCTATCAAGGGCAGTAACGCGTGCGCCAGCGCGTACAGGTTCCAGTGGGCAATCTCGGGCTGTTGGTCAAAGGCATAGCGCCCGCTGCGGTCGGTATGGTTGCAAATGTGGCCTGGGTCAAATGCGTCCATAAAGGCAAACGGGCCGTAGTCCATGGTCAGGCCCAGAATGCTCATGTTGTCGGTGTTCATCACCCCATGACAAAATCCCACCGCCTGCCAGTGGGCCACCATCACCGCCGTGCGCGCCACCACCGCCTGCAGCCAGCTGGCGTAGGTGTTATCGCCAAGCAGGGGCTGGCTGCGGCAATCAGGGTAAAAACTGTCGATGACAAAGTCGGCCAGGGTTTTGAGTTCGCCATGCTGCCCGCGGCTGGCAAAGTGCTCGAAGTGACCAAAACGGATGAAACTCGGCGCCAGCCGGGTCACCACCGCGGCGGTTTCCACGGTTTCGCGCAGCACGGGCGCATCAGAACCGGTGACGCACAGCGCGCGAGTGGTCGGGATGCCCAGCGCGTGCATGGCTTCAGAGCATAAAAACTCGCGGATGCTGCTGCGCAACACGGCCCGGCCATCACCCATGCGCGAGTAGGGCGTGAGGCCTGAGCCTTTGAGCTGAATCTCCCAGCCGTGGGCCTCGCCCAGCAAGATGGCCCGGCCATCACCCAGTTGCCCGGCCCAGTTACCAAACTGGTGGCCGCTGTAAACGCTGGCCAGCGGCTGCGTGCCCGAGACCGGCTGGTTGCCAGACAAGGCTTGCAGCCAGCCCGGCTCGTTCGCCCAGTGTTCACCCAGACCCAGCAGCGCCGCTGCGCTTGGGCTCTGGCCCACCCAATACGGCGCGGGCAGCGGCTGTGGCGCCAGCGGGGTGAAAAAAGGGGCGCCCAGGCGGTGAAAGCGGTTGTTCCAAGCCAGCGGCGTTTTGACCAGTTGCAGTGAGGTGGCGGGTGCGTTCATGGGCTGCATTGTGGGGGGCTGGCGCCAAACCCTGTGCTGGCAGGGGCATCCAAAAAAACCGTTGCGCAAGCGTGCGGCGGGTGGTCTGGGTGCGGTTTGGGGGCTGAAATTCGCAGTACGATGCACGGCCAATTCAAACACAAGAGGAGACAAAACATGCTCGGACTGATGCAAAACCAAGCCCTGACCATTTCAAGCCTGATCGACTTTGCCGAGCGCCACCACGGCGAAGGCGAGATCGTCTCGCGCCGGGTGGAGGGCGACATTCACCGCTACACCTACAAAGAGGCTGCGCAGCGCTCGCGCCAGTTGGCCCATGTGCTGGATGCCCTCAAGCTGCAGCCCGGCGAGCGGGTGGCATCCATTGCCTGGAACGGCTACCGGCACCTGGAGATGTACTTTGGTGTCAGCGGCTCAGGCCGCGTGTTGCATACCATCAACCCGCGCATGCACCCGGAACAGATTGCCTGGGTGATGCACCACGCGCAGGATCAGGTGGTGTGTTTTGACATGTCGTTTCTGCCGATTGTCAAAGCCATCCACAGCAAATGCGCCAGCGTCAAACACTGGGTGGCGCTGTGTGATGCCGACAAACTGCCTGCTGACAGTGGCATCCCGAACCTGCACAGTTACGAGGCGCTGCTGTCGGTGCAGCCGGTCACCTACACCTGGCCCGATCTGGACGAAAACACGGCGTCGAGCATGTGCTACACCAGCGGCACCACCGGCAACCCCAAAGCCGCCCTGTACAGCCACCGCTCCACCGTGCTGCACGCCTACGCTGCGGCGCTGCCTGATGTGATGTGCCTGTCCGCCCGCGATGCGATCCTGCCGGTGGTACCGATGTTTCACGTCAACGCCTGGGGTATTCCGTATTCCGCCGCGCTCACCGGGGCCAAGCTGGTGTTCCCCGGGCCGGGCATGGACGGCAAATCGGTCTATGACCTGATCGAGTTGGAGCAAGTGACCTACGCCGCCGGTGTGCCCACCGTCTGGCAGATGCTGCTGGGCCACATGCAGGCCAATAAACTGAGCTTTTCCAGTCTGAAACGCACGGTGATCGGAGGCTCGGCCTGCCCGCCCGCCATGATTGCGGCGTTCAACGACCTGTATGGTGTAGAGGTGTTGCACGCCTGGGGCATGACCGAAATGAGCCCGCTGGGCACCTTGTGCACGCTGAAAAACAAGCACATGACGATGCCGGAGGCCGACAAAATGAAGGTGCGCCTGAAACAGGGCCGGGCCATTTTTGGCATCGACATGAAGATCGTCAACGGTGAAGGCGACGAATTGCCCTGGGACGGTCAGAGCTGTGGCGACCTGCTGGTCAAAGGCCCGTGGGTGCTGCGCGAGTATTACCAGGGCGAGGGCGACACGCAGACGGTGAAACCACTCATCGACGGCTGGTTTCCCACTGGCGACGTGGCCACCATCGACGCCGATGGTTACATGCAGATCACCGACCGCAGCAAGGACCTGATCAAGTCCGGCGGCGAGTGGATCAGCTCCATCGACATCGAAAACATCGCGGTCGCCCACCCGGCCATTGCCATGGCGGCGTGTATCGGCATGAAACACCCCAAATGGGACGAGCGCCCGGTCGTCGCGGTGGTCAAAAAGCCCGGCGCGGAGGTTACGCGCGAGGAATTGCTGGCCTTTTATGAAGGCAAAGCCGCCAAATGGCAGGTGCCCGACGATGTGATCTTCATGGAGGCCATCCCGATGGGTGCCACCGGCAAGATGCAAAAAAGCAAGTTGCGCGAGCTGCTGCAAGACTACGTGCTGCCGGATTTGCGCTGAAAATCGCAGTTTTCAAACTTGGCCACATCATGAAGCCCTCATTGGCACTCGCTGCCCATCGCGGAGAAATCCGCAACATCGTGCATTTGCACCGAGCCCAAAATGCGCGCGTGTTCGGCTCGGTGGCGCGCGGCACAGACGCTGAGGGCAGCGACCTGGATATCCTGATCGACACCACGGCAGCCACAACGCTGTTTGACATCGGCGCGATTCGTTTCAAGTTACGTCACTTGCTGGGGGTTCCGGTGGATGTCCTGACCCCGATGGCGCTACCCGATAGTTTTCGTCAAACCGTGATGGTCGAGGCTGTTCCGGTATGAGCGGCAGTGCCCTGCGTCTGGGTGATTACCTGACGCATATTCTTGAGGCTATCGATCGCATTGAGCGCTATTGTGCGGATGTGAACGAGGTGACGTTTCTTGCCAACCCCATGGTTCAGGATGCCGTGATCCGCAATTTTGAAGTGATTGGTGAGGCCAGCAAAAACATTGAACGCGTGGCACCGCAATTTGTGGCTGCGCATCCAGAACTCCCGATTGCCTTCGCCTACGACATGCGCAACATACTGGCACATGGCTATTACAAAGTGGATTTGGAGGTGGTCTGGCGGACCATTGAGCGTGATTTGCCGTATCTGCGGAGCCAAGTTGTCAGCGCGCTCAAAGATGTCTGATTGTCAGACTGGCTTGCAGCGGCAAAAGTCCCTATGGCGTTTTTCACCCTGTCTTTGTTGAACGGTATCAGCTACGGCTTGTTGCTGTTTTTGCTGAGTTCGGGGCTGACGCTGATCTGGGGCATGCTCGGTGTGCTCAATTTTGCCCATGCCTCCTTTTATATGCTGGGGGCTTATCTGGCCTACAGCGTGAGCGCTTGGCTGGGCTTTTGGCCAGCGCTGCTACTGGCGCCGCTGGGCGTGGGGTTGCTGGGCGCTGCGTTTGAGCGGCTGGGCTTGCGCCGGGTGCGGCGGTTCGGCCACATGTCCGAGCTGCTGATCACGTTTGGCCTGTCTTACCTGCTGGTGGAAATCGTGCAACTCGTCTGGGGCCGCAGCTCGGTTGATTACCGTGTGCCACCGGCGCTGGATGGCCCGCTGTTCACGCTGTTTGACAACCAGTTTCCGATGTACCGCGCCTTCATCATGGTGGTGACGCTGGGGGTGCTGGGCGCGCTGGCGCTGCTGGTGCGCACCCGCGTCGGGCTGGTGGTTCGCGCGGCACTCACGCACCCGGAGATGGCGCAGGCGCTGGGTCACAACGTGCCGGGTGTTTTTACCGGGGTGTTTGCAGCGGGTTGCGCGCTGGCCGGCTTGGCGGGCGTGCTGGGCGGCAACGCTTTTGTCACCGAGCCGGGCATGGCGCAGGCGCTGGGCGGCGTGGTGTTTGTGGTTGTGGTGGTGGGCGGGCTGGGGTCGTTGCAGGGGGCGTTTGCCTCGTCCATGCTGATCGGGCTGCTACAAACTTTTGCGGTGGCGCTGGACGTGGCGCTGTTGCCGGCGCTTAAGGTCAGCCAACTGGCCCCGCTGCTGCCCTACGCCGTGATGGTGCTGGTGCTGATTTTTCGGCCCAACGGTTTGATGGGGAGCGCGCAGCGACATGCGGGCTACTGAGCCAGGCCTGACCTATGGGCATTGAGGTGAACCCAGACCGCAGTTGGCTGTCAACGCCGCGCCAAAACAAACTGTCGCCCGCGCTGGTGTGGGGTGGCTACACACTGGTGCTGTTTCTCGCGCCGCTGCTGCTGACTGGCAGCCTGAGCCAGGCGCTGCTGAGCCAGATGGGCATCGCCATCATCATCTGCCTGAGCTACAACCTGCTGCTGGGCCAGGGCGGTATGGTGAGTTTTGGTCACGCAGTGTATGTGGGCATGGGCGCGTTTCTGGCGATTCACACACTCAACCTGGTCAGCGCTGGCTGGCTGCTGCCGGTGAGTCTGATTCCGCTGGTGGGCGGCTTGGGCAGCGCGCTGCTGGCGCTGGCGCTGGGCTGGGTCACCACCCGGCGTGCGGGTACCGCGTTTGCCATGATCACGTTTGGCATGGGTGAGCTGGTCTGGGCCGCCGCGCTGGTGTTGCCGCGTTTTTTTGGCGGCGAGGGCGGGGTGTCTGGCAACCGGGTGGCGGGTAGCGCAGCGTTGGGGCTGACGTTGGGGCCGCCCATCCAGCTGTATGTCCTGATTGCGCTGTACACCCTGGTTTGTACCGCGCTGATGTACGCGCTGACGCGTACGCCGCTGGGTCGCCTGCTCAATGCGGTGCGCGACAACCCCGAGCGCGTGGCGTTTGTCGGCTACAACCCCCAAAAAGTGCGCTACCGGGTGTTTGTTATCGCCGCATTTTTTGCCGGTGTGGCTGGCGGCTTGTCGGCCTTGCACTTCGAGATCGTCAGCGCCGAGGTGTTCAGCGCCCAGCGCTCGGGGGCCTATTTGCTGTTCACCTTCATGGGTGGCAGTACTTTGTTTTTTGGTCCGGTGCTCGGCGCCGTGCTGATGGTGCTGGCTTTGGGGTTGTTGCCGGGCCTGACCCCGGCCTGGCTGCTGTACCTGGGGGTGGTTTTTGTGGGCATGGTGATGTTGGCACCCGGTGGCCTGGCGGGTTTGCTGGTGACGCTTTGGCAGCGCGCCGGGCAGGGGGCGTGGCGGCGCTTGTGGCCGGGGCAGCTGGCACTGGTTGCTTCTGCTTTTATAGCTGTCAGCCCAATCATCCTATGGGTTGAGCTCACTTTTCGTTTACAACAGGCGGATGAGCTGGCACCCACCCTGTCGCTGCTCGGGTTGACGCTGGATGCCCACAGCCCGGCCAGTTGGCTGGGCAGCGGAGTCGTTGGTCTGCTGGGGGCTGGGATGTGGTTGGCCAGCCGACGCTGGCTGGCGCGCAAGAGTGCTCTGGTGGCAGGGGAGTCGGCAAGGTGAAAGCATCACACTGTTTTGCCGGGCGGCATCCGCTGGCCAAGGATCCGCAGTCATGGATTGCGGGTCAAGCCCGCAATGACAACTTTTGTGCCCAGGCCGTGCCGGCTTGGTCGTTGACGGGTGCTGTGAATGGCCTGGCTCGTGACACTGCTGCGCCGAAAGGTTGGCCATGACGCGCACGCCTGCCCTCGAACTCAAATCTCTTCACAAAAGTTTTGGCCAGACCGACATCATTCACAACCTGAGCCTGAGCGTGATGCCCGGCGAGCGTGTCGCCATCATCGGCCCCAACGGCGCGGGAAAATCCACGCTGTTTGACCTGATCAGCGGTCGATTTGCACCCAGCTGCGGCCAGGTCTGGCTGGGCGGGCAACGCATTGACGGTAAAAAACCGTTTGAGATCAACCGCCTGGGTCTGGCGCGCAGTTTCCAGATCAGCCAGCTGTTTCCCACCCTGAGCGTGTTTGAGAACCTGCACTGCGCGATGCTATGGCAGCAGGGGCTGGGTTACAGCGCCTTCAAATCGTTGGCACGTTTGACCAGCACCAACCAGCGCACCCGCGCGCTGATGCAGCGCCTGCAGCTTGAGAGCGCCTGCGAAACGCCCGCCAAAGAGCTGAGCTACGCCCAGCAGCGCGCGCTGGAGTTGGGTTTGGCGCTGGCCAGCGACCCGGCCGTGCTGCTGCTGGACGAACCCACGGCGGGCATGAGCCGTTCTGAAACCAGCCATTTCCTGGCGCTGATTGGCGAACTCACGCAGGGCAAAACGCTCCTGATCGTGGAGCACGATATGTCCGTTGTATTTGGGCTGGCGAGCAAAATAGCGGTGATTGTGCAAGGTGAACTGCTGGCCTTTGACACGCCCGAGGCGGTGCGCGCCAACCCGCTGGTGCAACAAGCCTACTTGGGCGCGGTGCTGCCTGGGCCAGCTTTGGGAGCCTGACAGACCATGCTGACCATCAACAACCTGACCGCAGGCTATGACAAAAGCCGCGTGCTGCAAGGCGCCACCTTGCAGGTGGCCCCGGGCGAGGTGGTGGCGCTGCTCGGGCGCAACGGCTCGGGCCGCTCCACGCTGGCCAAAGCCATCATGGGTCTGGTGCCGGCCCAAGGCAGCATCAGCTGGCGCGGGCGCGCGTTGCTGGGCCTGAAAACTTTTGAAATCGCCCGCGCCGGGTTGGGCTACGTGCCCGAGAGTCGCGACGTGTTCCCGGACTTGACGGTGGCGCAAAACCTGTTGCTGGGGCAAAAGCCGGGTGCCCCAAGCGGCGGTTGGTTGCAGGCAGACGTTTTCGCCATGTTCCCGCAACTGCAACAGCGCGCCGGGGTGAAAGCCGGTGTGTTGTCCGGCGGTGAGCAGCAGATGCTGGCGCTGAGCCGAACGCTCATGGGCAACCCCGAGCTGATCATCATCGACGAGCCCACCGAAGGGCTGGCACCGCAACTGGTGGCGCAGGTGGGTGCGTTTCTGACCACGCTCAAGGCCAAAGGGGTGGCCGTGTTGCTGATTGAACAAAAACTCACCATCGCGTTGGATGTGTCTGACCGATGCCTGGTCATGGGCCAGGGCCGGGTGGTGTTTGACGGCACGCCCGCTGCGCTGCTGACGGATGCAGCGGTGCAAAGGGAGTGGCTGGCCGTGTGAGGCCAAGTTGCGCGGCTGTCGTACCCACCCGAAACACTTGGAAGTCAAGTTCTTCTGGAAACCAAACTCAAATGACAAAAACCCTTCAAGCCCATGATTTACGTGGGAAAGTAGCTGCTATTCTAATAGCGGCTGGCAGCACCGCCCACGAGGCGGACATCGTCGCGGCCCACCTGGTGCTGGCCAACCTGAGCGGTCACGACTCCCATGGCGTTGGCATGTTGCCGCGCTATGTGGCGGCGGTGCTGGAGGGCAGCCTGAAGCCCAACACCAGCGTACGCATCGTGCTCGACACTGGCACTTTGCTGACCCTGGACGGCCAGCGCGGGTACGGCCAGGTGCTTGGTGAGCAGGCCATGGCGCTGGGCATCACTCGCGCCAAAACCCATGGCAGTTGCATCATGACGCTGGCCAATGCCCACCACCTGGCCCGCATTGGGCACTATGCCGAAATGGCCGTGGCAGAGGGCCTGGTGTCGCTGCATTTTGTGAATGTGTGGGCGCGGCCGATGGTGGCGCCGTTTGGTGGCGCGGACGCCCGTTATGGCACCAACCCGTGCTGCATTGGTGTGCCGCTCAAGGGGCGCGAGCCGTTTGTACTGGACTTTGCCACCAGCCGCGTCGCCCAGGGCAAGATGCGTGTGGCGCACAACGAAGGCCGACAGGTCGAGCCCGGTTTGCTGATTGACGAACACGGCCAGCCCACCACCAATCCGGGTGTGGTGGTGGTGCCCCAAAGCCAGGGTTTGTTTGGTGCCTTGATGGCGTTCGGCGAGCACAAAGGTTACGGCCTGGCGGTGGCCTGCGAGCTGTTGGGTGGCGCTCTCACCGGCGGCGGCACCTTGAACGCGGCGTCCGACACCTGCGGGTACGCCATCGTCAACAGCATGCTGACCGTCCTGCTGGACCCGGCCAAGTTAGGCACCCAGGCAGTTTTTGAGCAGGAGGCGCTGGCCTTCATCGACTGGCTGCAGGCCGGGCCGGTGGCAGCTGGTTTTGAGTCGGTGCAGATTGCCGGCGACCCGGAGCGCCGCTGCCGGGCACAGCGCCAGGTGGACGGCATCCCCATCGACGCCACCACCTGGGCCGAAATTGTGCAGGCGGGACAAAAGGTGGGTGTGTCTGTAGCGGTTTGACGCACTCTTTCTGGCAACTTTGCGACTGTTTTTATGAGGAAACACCATGGATATCAACCAAGACCTGGCCACCATCGCGCTGCAAGAAGCCAGACTGCGCTTCAAAGCCTTTGACGAGGAAACCGCCTGGGTGTTGGGGAGCCTGTTGCGCACTTATGCCAAGGCGCGCGCTGCGGCCGTGGTCATCGAGGTTCGGCTGGCACGTGAAACCGTCTTTTTCCACGCCATGCCGGGCACTGCGGCCGCCAACGCCGACTGGGCGCGGCGCAAACGCAATACCGTCGAATTGGTCAACCGCAGCTCGTACGCCACCGGGCTGGCCTTGCAAAAAGACGGCAACTCGCTGGAAGCCAAGATGGGCCTGCCCCCGCGTGACTACGCCAGCCATGGCGGCAGTTTCCCGATCGCTGTGGAAGGTGTGGGTTGTATCGGTGTCGTCACCGTGTCGGGCCTGCCGCAGCGGGAAGACCACAAACTGGTGGTGCAGGCGCTGGCGGAGTTGACTGGGGTGCCATTGTTGGAGATCGCGCTCGACTGAGTTGATTCGTTGCCCCGGCTGAAGGTTGGGGTAGCGGGTCAACCAAGGGTTCACCCGCAGGCTTCGCCCGGGCCAAACTTCCTACAATAAAAGCACGCTCGTTCTATTTTTAAAGGAAAGCCGATGTCTGTTGACTACACCCTCCAAGGCCACGTGGCCTTGATTACCTTGAACAACCCACCAGTCAACGGCTTGGGTCTGGCCACCCGGGTGGCGCTGACCGATGGCCTGGCGCGGGCGCTGGCGGACGATGCTGTCACAGCCATCGTCATCACCGGCGCTGGCAAGGTCTTCTCAGGCGGGGCCGACATCACCGAGTTCGGCTCACCCAAAGCCTTTCAGGAGCCCAACCTGCTGAGCGTGATTCTGGCGCTGGAAGCTGCCACCAAGCCTGTGATCGCCGCCGTGCACAGCGTGTGCATGGGCGGCGGGCTGGAACTGGCGCTGGGTTGCCATTACCGCATCGCCGCGCCCGGCTGCCAGGTGGCGCTGCCGGAGGTCAAGCTGGGCCTGCTGCCCGGCGCTGGCGGCACGCAGCGCCTGCCGCGGGCGCTGGGCGTGGAGCCTGCGCTGAACATGATCGTGAGCGGTGAGCCGGTGAAGAGTGAGCTGCTGTTTGCAGTGCCGGGCCAGAAGCTGTTTGACAAACTGGCCGCCAGCGCCGACACGCTGCTGGCCGAGGCGCTGGCTTTTGCCTTGGACGTGGCCAACCTGCGCCCGCTGCCGCTGGTGCGTCACCTGCCGTGCAACCATCCGCAGGGCGACGGTTACTTCCAGTTCGCCCGCAACATGGTCAAAGGCATGGCCAAGGACTTTCCGGCTCCGCTCAAATGCATCGACGCGGTGCAAGCCGCCACGCAGAAGAAGTTTGCCGATGGCATGGCTTTTGAGCGCGACACCTTCCTGAACCTGATGTGGACGCCCGAGCACCGCGCGCTCAAACACCTGTTTCTGGCCGAGCGTGCAGCATCCAAAGTGCCTGATATCCCCGCGGATACTGTGCTGCGTGATATTAAATCCGTAGCGGTGATCGGCGCGGGCACCATGGGTGGCGGCATCGCCATGAATTTCTTGAACGCCGGTGTGCCAGTCAAGCTCCTGGAAGCCAAGCCCGAGGCGCTGGAGCGCGGTCTGGCCACTATCCGCAAAAACTACGAGTCGCAGGTCAAAAAAGGCAAGCTCAAGCCCGACAAGTTCGAGCAGCGCATGGCGCTGTTGACCACCACGCTGGTCTATGACGACCTGAGTGACGCCGATCTGGTCATCGAAGCCGTGTTTGAAGAGATGGGTGTGAAAGAAGCCGTGTTCCGCGAGCTGGACCGCGTGATGAAACCCGGTGCCATCCTGGCCAGCAACACCTCCACGCTGGATCTGAACCACATCGCCGCGCTGACGAAGCGGCCGCAAGACGTGGTGGGCCTGCACTTCTTCAGCCCGGCCAACATCATGAAACTGCTGGAAGTGGTGCGCGGTGAAAAAACGGCCCATGACGTGCTCGCTACCGTGCTGGCGCTGGCGAAAAAAATCAAGAAGACGGCGGTGGTCTCCGGTGTGTGCGACGGTTTCATCGGCAACCGCATGGTGGACCACTACATCCGCCAGGCCGGTTTCCTGCTGGACGAAGGCTGCACGCCCGCGCAGGTGGACAAGGTGATGGAGCGCTTTGGCTTTGCCATGGGCCCGTTTCGCATGAGCGACCTGGCAGGCAACGACATCGGCTGGGCCATCCGCAAGCGCCGTTATGTGGAAGCCCCGCAGATGAAATACAGCCGCACCGCCGATCTGCTGTGTGAACAGGGCCGCTTCGGCCAGAAAACCGGTGCTGGCTGGTACGACTATGTGCCCGGCAAGCGCGACGCGGTGCCCAGCGCGCAGGTGGTGCAGATGATTGAAGAGCACCGTGCCAGTCTCGGCATCACGCCCCGCAAGATATCGGACGACGAGATCGTGCAGCGGCTGGTGTATGCGCTGGTCAACGAAGGTGCCCGCATTTTGCAGGACGGTATTGCCAACAAGTCCAGCGACATCGACATCGTCTACATCTATGGCTATGGTTTCCCGGTGCACCGGGGCGGCCCGATGGCATATGCCAACGAAGTCGGCCTGTTCAACGTGGTGGCGGCCATGCAGCGTTTTGCACAGAACCCGCTGGACGATGCCGCCTTCTGGCAGCCCGCGCCGCTCTTGCAAGAGCTTGTCGCGCAAAGTAAAAATATATAAGAAATCAGGCTCTAGCCCTTATGCAACAAGGGCAATTAGCTATTAATTAAGGAATACACCATGACCTCTGCCGTGATCGTCTCTACCGCCCGCACACCACTTGCCAAGAGCTGGAAGGGCGCTTTCAACATGACCCATGGCGCCACGCTCGGCGGCCATGCGGTGCAGCACGCCATTCAAAGAGCCGGGCTGGAGGCTGGCGAAGTGGAAGACGTGATGATGGGCTGCGCCTTCCCCGAGGGCGCCACCGGTAACAACATCGCCCGCCAGATTGCGCTGCGCGCCGGTTGCCTGGTGAGCGTGCCGGGCATCACCATCAACCGCTTTTGCTCCTCAGGCCTGCAAACGATCGCACTGGCCGCGCAACGCATCGTGGCGGGTGAGGGCGATATCTACGTGGCCGGCGGGCTGGAAAACATCTCGTGTGTGCAGCAAGAGATGAACATGCACATGATTGCCGACCCTTGGCTCACAGCGCACAAGCCCGAGCTGTACTGGACCATGCTGCAAACCGCCGAAACTGTGGCCAAGCGCTACGGCATCAGCCGCGAAGCCATGGACGCGTACGGTGCCACCAGCCAGCAGCGCGCCAGCGCCGCGCTGCAAGCGGGCCTGTTCACGGCAGAAATCGCCCCGATTTCTGTGACCATGGGTGTGGCCGACAAGACGCTGGGCCTGATCACCCGGGAAGTGACCGTGAGCCAGGACGAAGGCATCCGCCCCGGCACCACTTTTGAGGGCATCAAGGATTTGCGCTCGGCGCTGCCCGGTGGCCTGGTCAGCGCGGGCAACGCCAGCCAGTTCTCAGACGGCGCGGGTGCCGTGGTGGTGATGAACGAGACCGTGGCTGAGCGCCGTGGTTTGCAGCCGCTGGGCCGATTTCTGGGCTTTGCCGTGGCCGGCTGCGAGCCGGACGAGATGGGCATCGGCCCGGTGTTTGCCATCCCCAAAGTGCTGGCCAAACTCGGCATGAAGGTGGACGACATCGACCTGTGGGAGCTTAACGAAGCCTTTGCTGTGCAGGTGATCTACTGCCGCGACAAGCTCGGCATCGACCAAGCGCGCCTGAATGTCAACGGCGGCGCCATCGCCGTCGGCCACCCCTACGGCATGAGCGGCCAGCGCCTCACCGGCCACGCCCTCATCGAAGGCCAAAGCCGGGGTGCCAAACGCGTGGCCGTCACCATGTGCATCGGCGGCGGCATGGGCGCTTGCGGGGTGTTTGAGGTGTTGTGATGCGACGTATTGCCACCTGGTGATGCCGGTGGTATTCTTCTCTGATGCAAAAATTTGGAGAAGTCGATGCGCACCACCATCACCATTGATGATCAACTGATGAATCAGTTGATGCAAACCACTGGCGAGACATCACCCGCCAAAGCCTTGCGGCAGGCTGTTCAGGACTATGTTCGCCAGGCCCGCGTGAAAAAACTGTTGGCTCTGCGCGGCCAGGTGCCGCTCGAAGACAACTGGCGTGAACTGCGCTCACTGGATGTCACGCCCCTTCCAAACAGCAATGTGGCAGCATCATGAAACAGGTGCTCGTGGATACCTGCGCCTGGATCGACTTCTTGCGTCAACCGCAGGGCACGCTGGGCGACCAAGTGGCGGTCTTGCTGGCCAATGACGAAGCTGCCATGTGCGGCGTGACCCAAGCTGAACTGCTTCAGGGTGCCAAGGGCCGCAAGGAACAGGCGCAGCTTGATTTCTTGCT
The DNA here is from genome assembly GCA_002083775.1 of Rhodoferax ferrireducens. Taxonomy (GTDB): domain Bacteria; phylum Pseudomonadota; class Gammaproteobacteria; order Burkholderiales; family Burkholderiaceae_C; genus Rhodoferax; species Rhodoferax ferrireducens_A. The sequence goes on from MTEI01000002.1 coordinate 213,376, forward strand.
GGCCAACGTCGCCTGCCTGGAGATCACTGCCGCCGACTGGCTCGGCGCCGGGCTGGCGTTGCGTGAAACCCGCGCGCAGGGCTTGCAGATTCCTTTGACCGACGCTCTGATCGCCGCCTGTGCCCGCCGCAACCGCGTTGCCGTGCTCACACTGGACCGGCACTTTCAGCATCTGGGCGTGGAACTGGTTTGACATCGCCCAAAAGAGATGGACTCCAATGCGCTAAATAGAGAAACAATTTCTCTATAATTTCCCATGGGCAAAATTTATTCCGGTGATGGATGGATCATCAAAGTCCATTGTGACGACCACCCGCCGATACACGCCCATGTGATGCACGCCGACGGTAAAGCCTCGGTGGCCATCGACGGCAGCGTTATCAACTCTGGCGTGCCAGCCAAAGTGATGGCCGAGGCCACCCGCTGGATTCTGGACAACCCCGCCGTCGTTGAAGCCGAATGGACCAAGATGAACGACCCCAGAAAGAGGTGAGTCATGAAAAAGCAAGCTGCCCGCCTTGAATCAGTCGTGCCAGAGCAAAACATGGTGCTGGCCGCCACTTATTCCGATGGCCGTGTGTTGCGTGTGAACCTGACCGATCTGGCCAGCCGCCTGCAGACCTTTGCAGCGCTGGAAGACCCAGCCGAATTCGCCACCGCCAAAGTGGCGGATTTTGGCTGGACACTGGAGTGGGATTGTGGTGCCTCGCTGGACTCGGACCGGCTGATTGAGATGGCGCTGGAGCAGGCTGGCATGGCGGAAAACGTCAACTTTCGCCGCTGGCAGGATGCTAATCACCTGAGCCTGACCGATGCCGCCAACGCCATCGGCCTGACGCGGCGTACCGTCAGCCAGTACCGCACCGGTGCCCGCCCGGTGCCGCGCATCGTCGGGCTCGCCTGCAAAGGCTGGGAAGCTGAACGCAACCTTCGCGCTTGAACGTCATTCAAAAACAGGCCCCATGACACCGCAAGATTTCATCTCCAAATGGGGCGCGCCCGGCGGCATCCCCGGCCCGGCCTACGCGCTCAACGAAGAGCAGGGTGCGCAAAGCCATTTTCTGGACCTGTGTGAGCTGCTCGCCGTGCCCAAGCCCGGTAGTGCGGACGGTTACCGGTTTGAGGAAAAAAGCGCGGTCATTGGTGGCAAAACCGGTTATGCCGACGTGTTCAAACGCGGCGTCTTCGCCTGGGAGAACAAGGCCCCTGGCAAAAATCTGGACGCGGCCCTCAAACAACTGCTGACCTACAGCCTGGCGCTCTCCAACCCGCCGATTCTGGTGGTGTCTGACCGCCTGACGATCCGCATCCACACCCAGTTCACCGGCCACCCGAGCCAGACGCACACCGTGCTGCTCGATGAACTGGACCAGCCCGACAAGCTGGCGCTGCTGCGCCGCATCTGGACCGCGCCCGAGAGTTTCAAACCGAAAGTCACCAACCGCGACATCACCGAGGCGGCGGCCAAGAGTTTTGCCACGTTGGCTGAGGGCCTGCGGCGCCGCGGTGCCGTGACCGACCCCGAAGCCACCGCCAACCGCGTCGCCCACTTCCTCACCCAATGCCTGTTCTGCTTCTTTGCCGAAGACGTGGGCCTGCTGCCCGGGCAAATGTTTGAGCGCCTGGTCAGCAACCGCGCCATCACCCCGGCCAAGCTCACCCAAGCGCTGGCGGACCTGTTCAAAGCCATGGCGGAGGGTGGCATGTTTGGCGCGGACGACATTGCCTGGTTCAACGGCGGCCTGTTCAAGCGCATCGACGTGCCGCAGCTCACCATTCTGGACGTGACCGAGCTGCGCAACGCCGCCGGCTTGAACTGGAGCGCCATCGACGTGTCGATCTTCGGCACCTTGTTCGAACGCGGTCTGGACCCCGCCAAACGCAGCCAGCTCGGCGCCCACTACACCGACACCGCCACCATCGACCGCATCATTGACCCTGTTCTGCGCCGCCCGTTACTACAAAAATGGGAGCTGGTAGCCCAGGATTTAAAAGGGCTGCAGGCCAAAAGTACCAAAAAGGGCGACAAGGCCTACCGTGATGCCAAAGCACGTTTTGTCGGCTGGCTCGACGAGCTGGCCAATTACCGCATCCTTGACCCGGCTTGCGGCAGCGGGAACTTTCTGTTTCTGGGCCTGAAGGCGCTGAAAGACATCGAGCACAAGAGCCACCTGGACGCCGCCGCGCTCGGGCTGGACCGCGAGGCCGATCTGGTCACCGGCCCGCACAACGTGCTGGGCATCGAGCTCAACGAATACGCCGCCGAGTTGGCGCGCGTGACGGTGTGGATTGGCGAGCTGCAGTGGCGCATGGCGCACGGCTACGAGTTCAAGACCAACCCCGTGCTGGAGCCGCTGGACCACATCGAGTGCCGCGACGCGCTGCTGAGTTTCCCCGCTGCCTGTCATCCTGGCGCTGCAGTTGACGGTCATCCCGGACTCGATCCGGGATCCATGCCTTCAGATGCCACTCAGCCGCCCCACGTTGAACCCGGGGCGTGGGCGGCGCAGATGCCGCAGCCTCATACGCGTTGCTTTTTAAAATCGGCTGCGACATCCGCGCCACCCACGCCCCTGAGCGGTGAGGGTGAAGCTACTGCCGGTCATCCCGACGCTGCAGTTGACGGTCCTCCAGGCGCTGCAGTTGACGGCCATCCCAGCGCTGCAGTTGACTGTCATCCCGGACTCGATCCGGGATCCACGCCTGCGCCATCTGGATTGCGGGACGCACCTACCCTGGCAGCCCCAGCCGTTACCGAAGCCCCCTGGCCCAAAGCCAATATCGTCATCGGCAACCCGCCGTTTTTGGGCGATAAAAAGATGCGCTCCGAGTTGGGTGACGAGTACACGACAACGCTGCGCAAAACCTACGAGGGCCGTGTGCCCGGTGGTGCGGACCTGGTTTGTTATTGGTTCGAGAAAGCGCGTACAGCCCTTGGCGGTGCAGGCTTAAATGCTGCAGGTTTAGTAGCGACAAACTCCATTCGGGGTGGGAAAAACAGGGCAGTACTTGATGCCATCGAGAAGACGACACGTATTTATGAAGCATGGAGTGACCAAGGCTGGGTGAATGAAGGTGCCGCTGTACGGGTGTCTCTTATCGCTTTTGGTGATTCGGCCCAGGATGCGCTGCTTGACGGGAAAGTCGTCTCAAAAATACATACTGACTTGTCAGTCACTGCCGGGGCAGGCGGGACAGATACGACTGTTGCTAGACCATTGATTTGTAACAAAGGGGTTTCTTTTCAAGGGCCGGTTCTCGTTGGTGACTTTGAGATCGCCTACGCCGAAGCAGTCAATTGGTTGCGCCGCCCAAACCCCAATGGCCGAAGCAGCGCCGATGTCATTCGGCCGCTCAGCAATGGCAAGGACATCACTTCCAACAGCCGTGGCTTGTGGGTCGTAGATTTCGATTCACGAAGCGAAGACACAGCGGCGCTTTATGAGGAGCCATTCGAGCACGTCGTCAGGTATGTAAAGCCGATGCGCGAGGAAAGCCGGGACGACAGCCGTCGTAAAAAGTGGTGGCTACACGGTCGATCCGGAACAGACTATCGTATTGCGACCAAGCATATTTCGCGATATATCGCTACCTCTCAGGTGTCAAAGCACCGGATGTTTGTTTGGCTACCAGAGCGTATTTGGCCGCATCAGACCGTGATCGCGATCGCCCGCGCCGACGACACCACGTTCGGCATCTTGCACAGCCGCTTCCACGAACTCTGGTCGCTCCGCATGTGCACGTGGCTGGGCGCAGGTAACGACCCGCGCTACACCCCCACCACCTGCTTCGAAACCTTCCCCTTCCCCGCAGGCCTGACGCCCGCCGACACCGCCCACCAGCGCACCGAAACCCTGCCCAGCGGCGCAATCATCCCCGCCGACATTTATAAGCAAAATATGCCTCTAGCCCTTACAGATAAAGGGCAAGTAGCTACAAATAACATACTGAATTCATCCAACGAATCCATGCAACCTACAGACGCCGAGGCGGGGGTGGTTCGGATGTCGGGGGCGATTTTAAAAAGCAACGCGTATGAGCCCCCGGCATCCGAGCCAGCTCCGCCGGGTCAACCCACAAAAGGCAGCGCGCACGGTATTGAGACCCCAAAACGCAACGACCTGAAAACTCACGCCACAGCCATCGCCACCGCTGCGAAAAAACTCAACGACCTCAGAGAAAACTGGCTGAACCCGCCCGAGTGGACGCACAAGGTGCCCGAAGTCACGCCGCTCGGCATGGACCATTCGCCCTACCCGGACCGCATCGAACCCAAACCCGGCATCAGTGAACAAGACCTCAAGGCCCTGCAAAAGCGCACCCTCACCAACCTTTACAACGCCAAACCCGCCTGGCTGACCATGGCGCACCAGCAGCTCGACGCCGCCGTTGCCGCCGCCTACAACTGGCCCGACTACGCCCCCGCGATGCCTGACGACGAAATTCTCAAACGCCTGCTGGCGCTGAATCTGGCGCGCTCAGTTACTATTTCTAGCCAAACGGAACCTCCAACGCCATGAAACCATCGGCCTCCCTGGAACTGCAACGCCAAGCTGTCCGCTTGGCTGCCGCGCGTTACCAAACCACCAACCCGCGCGTGTTTAGCTCGGTGGTTCGTGATGACGATGCGGACGGCAGAGACCTGGATTTGCTGGTTGACCCGCTGCCCGGCACCACACTCTTTGACCTGGGTGGCCTGCAGTTTGAGCTGGAGACCTTGCTGGGTGTGCCGGTAGATGTGCTGACGCCGGGTGATTTGCCAGTCAAGTTTCGGGCCAAGGTGCTGTCTGAGGCGCGTCCGGTATGAATCAAGTGGCGCTGCCCGCCGTTCGGCAAACCCTGGGCTGAGTCATCAGCTTGTCAGTCGCGGGCCTTTGCCGGGCAAAATCCATTCTTCGGAGAACTCAAATGCTCACACACATCGTCATGTGGAAACTCAAAGACCACGCAGAAGGCGCGGACAAGGCCACCAATATTGCCAAAGCCAGAGTGCTGCTCGAATCCTGCGCCAGCCTCACGCCCGGCATCCACCGCTTTGAGGTGGCCACTGCCCAGCCGGGCCATGAAGCCACTTACGACCTGGTGCTTAACGCGGTGTTTGAGGACGCCGAGGCGCTGGAGGCGTACCAAAACCACCCCGATCATGCCGCCATCAAACCCTTTCTGGGGGCCATCCGGCTGGAGCGCCAGTGTATGGATTACACCTACCCCGCGCCATGACACAACCGTCTGAAACTGCTGCAACCAACGTGCCGTATGCGCTGCGGGTGGTGCTGTCGCGCCCGGCATTCTGGGGCTGTTTGTTGCTGGGCGTGATGGTGGGCTGGATCGTGCCCGGGCAGGCGGCGCAGCCCTGGCTGCCCAAGCTGATCATTGGCTGGAACGTGGGGGCGGGGGTGTATCTGCTGTTTTCGGCCTGGCAGATTTTTGGCAAGCCGCGCACCAGCGCGCGGGTGTTGGCGGTGTTGCAGCAAGACGGCTGGCAGCTGGCGCTGGGGGTGGCATTGGCGCTGGTGTTGATGAGCCTGGTGACCATCGTCGCCCAGTTATCGCAGGCGCGCGATTTGACCGGGCCAGAACGCACCGGGCACCTGGTGCTGGCTGGTCTGACCTGGATGACGGCCTGGACCTTTACCCAGGTGGTGTTTGCGCTGCAATATGCGCAGAGCTACTTTTTTGCGCAGGTGCAGGGTACCCCGGCGGTATTGACATTTGCCAATGGCCGCACACCCAACTACCAGGACTTTCTGGATGTGTCGGTGGCCACGGGTGTACTGGGCCGCTCCGCCTCCGCCAGTTTCACCAGCCCGGCCGTGCGCCGTCTGAGCATGGTGCAGCGCGGCCTGGCGGTGCTGTTTAACCTGGCGTTGCTGGTGCTGGTGATCAATGCGGCGCTTTAACGCAGCGCCCCAGTGCCAAACAGCCCAATCAACCCGATCACGATCAGGTAAATCGCCACGATGTAGTTCAGCAGCCGCGGGATGGTCAAGATCAAAATGCCGGCAACCAGCGAAATCAGCGGGGTCAGGCTGATGTGAAGGTTCATGCTCAGTTGCTCAGCAGCAGTTGCAGGATCACGCCGGTGGTGATGGCCACCAGCAGGTAGTCACCGCCGTTTTGCACCCAGTGGTAACCACGCGGAGGCGCACTCAGGTGGTGACCGCGCCAGTCGTTCACCACATATTGCCTGCTGCGGTACTGCAACGGCAGCCGGTCGCCCCGGTAGTAAGAGCGATCTGGACCGGCACCGCGATGGTCGCGTCGCCAGTCGTTGTCCATGCGCTGGCGCGGGTCATAACGCGGCTGGGCGTAGCGCTGCGGCGGGTTGCGGTCGAAGTTGCGTTGCTGAACGTCCGGCCGAATGGGTTGGCGGGCGTTCGGGCTGGGGCGCTGGCGCTGGTCTGGCAGCACGCAGTTGCCGTTACGGCAATCGTTGTTGTTGCCACGATCGTGGCGGCTGTTGCCTTGGGCAAAGGCGCTGCCTGTGGCAGCCAGTGCCAGAGCCAAGGCGATGTTCATGAATGTTTTTTGATGCATGGTGTTCTCCTGAAAGTTGAATAAGGTGGCGCTGTCCGGGGCTTTATTCGCGCGGCTCGCCGCGTGCGTTCACCGTCACGCTTTTGCCTGGCGGGGCGGTCAGCTGGACATGGTGGTCTATGCCCCTGAAGTTGTAGGTCACGTCCCAAAACTGGGGCGCTGCCTGGCTGGGGACTTCACGACAACGCTGCACGTCGCGCGTTTGTGGGGGCAACGGGGCGTTGTTGCGACCTACCTGGTTGCCCAAGGCTGCACCCGCTACGGCGCCGCCAACGGTGGCTAGGTCTTTACCGCTGCCACCGCCCACCTGGTGCCCCAGCACGCCGCCCAGCAGGGCACCCACCACGGCACCCGGTACATTCGAGTTGCGTTGCTCGGCTGGCACCTGCTCCTGCTCGATCCAGCAGCGCTGTTGCGGCGGGCCAACCACCGCACGCACCGAGGTCACACGCGCCTGGTACACCCGCTCGTTGTTACGGCGGCGAAAGTCTGGTGCCTGGGCGATGGGCATGGGGGCGTAGCGATCATCATCAACACGGGTGTTGCTGCTTACCATACGCACCGACGACACCCGGTTGTTCAGCCCCATGTCGGCCAGCGACCCATAGCGCCCCTGGCGCAGCACCACACAGCGGCCGTTGAAATGGCTGTCTTCACACACCTCCCAGCGCCCGCCGGTCACGCGGGCTGATGACGCCCGGTCGTTGAAACCAAAGCGTGAAAAGTCGCGCACCTGGCGTTGGGTGCTGAAAGATTGGCCGCGATAGTTGTCCTGCTCGTAAAAAGTGACCTGTGCAAAAGCCTGGGTGGCCAGTGTCACGCTGGCCACGGCGAAGATGTGTCTCAACAATTTGTTCATGGATGACTCGTGTAATTCAAAGAACGACTGTGGCCTTTGCTGGCGCTCCTGTCGGTGCGGCTGCGAACACACCGAATGTGTGTTTCACCGTACCGACACCTTGGTGTGCACGACGTAATCTGACCTGCCGCTGCTGCTTATCCACTGGATGCACTGCAACTTCTTTGCTGGTATTTGCTGGTGGACACGGCCAGGCGGCAAATCTGTCAACTCAAAGGAACCCTCATGAAATCTTCAAAACTACTCTTGGCTGCGGCCATCTCCTTCGCATTGGCCGGGTGCATTTCAGCGCCCGCCGGTCCGGCAGGTCCGCAAGGCGCTACCGGGCAAACCGGTGCGACGGGCAATACCGGTAACACCGGTTACACCGGCGCAACGGGCAGCACGGGCGCGACCGGCAACACCGGTGCCACTGGCACCTCAGGCGTGCGGACAGTGCCCAATGGCACCGTGGTCATCGTTCCGCCGCAGTAACAGCGCGGCGTCAAACACGTCGCTTCCAGGGTGCTGCGGCGCAGATGGGTGCCGCTGGCGTGTTGGATGCGATATTTCCTGCAAAATAGGCCATGAGAAAGGCCTCCTGATATGCCCCGCACCATTCACCAATTGTTCGATTTAACCGGTAAAACTGCCCTCATTACCGGTGGCTCGCGTGGGCTGGGCTTGCAGATGGCGCACGCGCTGGGCGAGGCCGGTGCACGCCTGATGCTGTGCGCCCGCCACGCCGACGCGCTGGAGGCTGCCTGCGCTGACCTGCAAGACGCTGGCCTGGACGCCCGCTGGGTGGCCGCCGACTGCGCGGTAGAGGCTGACCTGCAAAAACTGGTCTCCGAGACGCTGCAGCGTATGGGCGATATTGACATTCTGGTCAACAACGCCGGTATCAGCTGGGGTGCTCCGGCGCAAGAGCATCCGGTTGAGGCGTGGGACCAGGTGATGGACCTGAACCTGCGCGGCGCCTTCCTGCTGTGCCAGCTGGTGGCCCGGCACAGCATGATCGGGCGCGGCGGGCGCATCATCAACCTGGCGGCGGTAGAAGGGCTGGGCGGCCATGTGCCGGAGCAGGGCAGCTTGGCCTACAGCACCTCCAAAGGCGCGCTGATCAGCTTCACGCGCGCACTGGCGTGCGAGTGGGGGCCGCATGGCATCAATGTGAACGCCCTGTGCCCGGGCTTTTTCCCCAGCCAGATGACGGCCGACACGCTGGAGCGCCTGGGCGCCGAGCACCTGGCGGCCAGCGTGCCGTTGCAGCGTTTGGGCGATGACGAAGACCTCAAAGGCGCGGTGCTGCTGCTGGCCAGTGACGCGGGCAAACACATCACCGGCCAGTTCCTGGTGGTGGACGGTGGCAGCAGCGCCTGCCTGCGGGGCTGCGCATGATGGCCATCAGCGTGCCGGGTACCGACTTTGGCATTGAAATTCCGTTTGTCACCCACCTGGGTTTTGTGCTCACGGCTTTTGCCGATGGCCAGTCCGAGATCTGTTTCACCGCGCGGCCCGAACACCTCAACTCTTACAACGTGACCCACGGCGGCGTGGTGATGACGCTGCTGGACGTGACCATGGCCATGGCCGCACGTGCTTCGCCAGGGCGCACTGGCGTGGTCACGGTGGAGATGAAAACCAGCTTCATGCGCCCGTCGCACGGGCCGCTCGTGGCTCGCGGCACGCTCAAGCACCACACCGCCACGCTGGCGTTTACGGAGGCCACGGTGTTTGACGAGCACGGCAAAGCCTGCGCGCACGCCACCGGCACCTTCAAGTACATCCAGCGCCTGCCCGTGGGGGCGAAAGGTGTGCACGGTCTTAACCGGGTACTGGGCCAGGCGGATGTCTGAAGTCATATAAAAAATTGGCCTCCAGCCCTTATCCATAAAGGGCTGACAGCTATTTATTATGTAGTCTATTATTTCTTCGAAAGACCCCTTGCCATGCCACTCAATCACCAGATCCTGCTCGATAACCGCCCGCTGGGCGAAGCCGTAGCCAGTAACTTCAAGCTGGTCAGCCAGCCCACGCCCGCGCTACAAGACGGCCAGGTGCTGGTGCGCCACCACTACCTGAGCCTGGACCCTTACATGCGCGGCCGCATGAACGACACCAAAAGCTACACCGCGCCGCAGCCGCTGGGCGAGGTGATGCTGGGTGGCACGGTCGGTGAGGTGGCCGAGTCGCGCCACCCGGCGTTTGCCGTGGGTGACAAAGTGGTCGGCATGGGCGGCTGGCAAGACTACAGCGTGGTCAACGCCAGCGAGCCAGGGGCGCTGCGCAAGGTGGACACCAGCCACATTCCCCTGCAAGCCTACCTGGGCGCGGTCGGTATGCCGGGCGTGACTGCCTGGTATGGCCTGGTGAAAATCATTGAGCCCCGAGCGGGCGATACCCTGGTGGTGAGTGCCGCCACGGGTGCCGTAGGCAGTGCGTTTGGGGCGCTGGCCAAGGCCCGTGGCTGCCGCGTGGTGGGGATCGCCGGTGGGCCCGACAAATGTGCTTATGCGGTGAACGAGCTGGGTTTTGACGCCTGTATCGACTACAAGCAACACCTGGACGCGGCATCCCTGTCCAAGGCCTTGAAAGAGGCTTGCCCGAGCGGCATTGACGGCTACTTTGAGAACGTGGGCGGCATGGTGCTGGACGCGGTCATGACCCGCATGAACGCTTTTGGCCGCATCGCTGTGTGCGGCATGATCGCCGGCTACAACGGCGCGCCACTGCCCATGAGCTACCCGGCACTGATTCTGGTGAGCCGCCTGAAAGTGCAGGGTTTCATCGTCACGGAACACCTGGAGGTGTGGCCCGAGGCGTTGAAAGAGCTCGGTATGCTGGTGGCCACCGGCCAACTGCGCCCGCGTGAATCCATCGCCCAGGGCCTGGCGGCGGCGCCCGAGGCGTTTCTGGGGCTGCTTAAAGGCAAGAATTTTGGCAAACAACTGGTCCAACTATGCTGATCCTGCACCATTACCCGATGTCACCGTTTTCAGAAAAAATCCGCGCGGTGCTGGGTTTCAAACAACTCGCCTGGCAGTCGGTGATCATTCCCGTGATCATGCCCAAGCCGGATCTGACGGCGCTCACCGGCGGATACCGCAAAACGCCGGTGTTGCAGATCGGTTGCGACATGTACTGCGACACCACGCTGATCTGCCAAGTGCTGGAGCAACTGGCCCCGACCCACAGCCTGTACCCGGCGCAGGTCAACACCGCCTTGGCCGACATTTTGGCGCAGTGGGCAGACAGCGCGCTGTTTTGGGCCGCCATGGGTTACAACTTTCAAAAAGCCGGGCTGGCCGAGCTGTTTGACGGCTTGCCCGCCCAGGTGGTGAAAGACTTTGCCGCCGACCGCTCCGCCATGGCCACCGGGCTGGCGCGCCCGCGCCCGCTGGATGCGACCGTGGCCTACCGCGCCTACTTGCAGCGCCTGGCGTCCTTGCTGGAGGGGCAGGCGTTTTTGCTGGGCAAAGTGCCTTGTATTGCCGACTTTGCGGCCTACCACCCGCTGTGGTTCACCCGCACCCAGGTGCCGGGGCTGGCCTCCATCTTGCACACGGTGCCTACGGTCTTGCGCTGGATGGACCGCATCGAAGCCTATGGCCATGGCGAAATGAGTCGCCTGACAGCTACTGAAGCCATAGCTGTCAGTGCAGCAGTCATAAGGGCTGGAGGCCAAAATGACTCAGAATTTCAGGACGACCATGGCATTCCACTGGGCAGCCTGGTCAGTGTGGCTGCCGAGAGTTTTGGCAGCGAACCCACCGTGGGTGTGCTGGTGGAAGCCACGCACAAGCACTACACGCTGCGCCGCGAAGACCCGCGCGCGGGGGTGGTGCGGGTGCATTTTCCGCGCATTGGTTATGCGCTCAGGCAGGAGGTGGCATCGTGACGTTCAAGCTTTGGTCAATTGGCAGCGGTGTGTTGGGTCATGGCGGGGCAGCATCGCAGGCGCCGGTTTGGCGGCTGCTGGCCTTTGAAGATTTGCGCGTGTTTGAGTTGTACGAGGCACTGCGCCTGCGCAGCGAGGTGTTTGTGGTGGAGCAGCAATGCATTTTTCATGACATGGATGGGGCTGACCCCAAAGCCATGCACTTGCTGGGTGTGCAGCATGGCGAGTTGCAGGCTTACGCGCGCTGTTTTGAGGCCGGGGTGAAGTTTCCAGAGGCCAGTTTCGGGCGGGTGCTCACGCGCCAAAGCGCGCGCGGCAAGGGTCTGGGGCATGTGCTGGTGGCGCAAGCCATTTCAGCCATCAGCCAGGTCTGGGGGCCGCAGGCCATCCGTATCGGTGCGCAGATGCAACTGGCCGACTTTTATGCCAAACACGGTTTTGTGGATATCGGTACGCACTACCTGGAAGACGGCATTCCCCACCTGGAGATGCTGCGCCCCGCTTGAGGCAGCCTAAACCGACGGGTTTCGGGCGCAGGGCAGCAGAATGTCGAAGCGGGTGCCGACGGCGCTGGCGCTGAACTTGAGGTACCCGCCCATTTTGTCTACCAAATCGTTCACCACGCTCAAGCCAAAGCTCGGCTTGTCGCCTTCGCCCCGGCCTGCGGTATGCATGGGCTCGTACAACTGGGCCTGAATGGCTTCTTTCAGGCTGGCGCCGCTGTCGGTGATGGTGAGTGCGGTATACACGCTGCCTTCACGCTGCACCAGCACGCCACCGTTGACCACAATTTGTCCGCCGTCTGGCATGGCTTCGCAGGCGGTCTTGATCAAAATCAGCAGAACCTGCTTGATCCTGCCCACCGAGCCTTGCACCCAGGAGGCGCGGTTGGGCAGCTCGGAGTTGACCTCGATGTTGCCGGGAATGAGTTGCCGGTGCTGCAGCAGTTGCACCGTGTCGCGCACTGCCAGGCTCAAATCTACTGGCCCCATGGGGGTGCCTTGATCCGCCTTGGAAAGTGCCTCCACCAGCAGGTTCACCGCTTGCGCCACGCGCTTGAGTTCCAGTTGCTGCGCTTCCTTGGCCGACATGGCTTGGGCCGGGCGGTTTTTGTCGGCCTGACGCCTGCGCGACAGGGCCAGCCCGGCATACACCCCAAACGACTGCAAGGTGGGCAACTGGCTTTTGAGATGGTGACTCAGCTCCGGCGGCACGGCAGCGGCCAGCACACCCAAACAGTGCTGAGCGGTCAACAGTGGCAGCAGCAGCACTTCGCTGGCGCCCATCACCGCCAACAGCGGGCTGCGCGGTGCACCGTTGTTTTTGGCAAATACCACCTTGCGCTGGCTTACGCACTGCGCCAAAGAGGGGTCGAACGACACGTCAAACGACAGCGGCGTGGCAGCCAGGTGGCGCTCGTTCATGGACACCGGCACCAGCGTCTGCTGGTTGTCACGGGCCAGCATGACCATGGCGTCTTCGAGTTGCAGCAGGGCGCTGGCGTGCTGGCGCAAAGACGTGAGTGCGGCGTTGGTGCTGGTCAGGTTGATCAGCGTCATGGCCATTTCGTTGAGGACGCTGCGGTCCAGCACGTCGCGGGCGAGTTCGGCTTGCGCCGCGTCCAGCGGTTGCGGCCGGGTAATGGCCTGGCCCGGGGCCTGCGGGGCTTCGGCACCGGCGATGTCCACCCCGAGATCGCGCGCGATCTGGGTTACCTGCAACTCGGTTTTTTGCAACAGGGCGGTGATCTCTTCCAGGCTCAAACCCTGGCGGGCGGCCCACAGCGGGGTTTCCTGGGGCAGCTCCAGCGATAAGTTGGCCAGGCGATGCGCCAAATTGACCGTTTGTGTCAGTGGCTGCATGTCCTGCAGGCGGCTGTCGTCGCTGTGGTGGTAGCGCACACTTTCCACCATGTCGCCGCCCAGGTGCCAGTGTTCCAGCAGCCAGGCGCCGGCCTCGGTATGCGAGATGCCCAGCGTGCGCTGCTCCTGGGCCAAAAGACTGGCGTCGTCGGGCATGCCAAACAGTTCGGTGTAACGTTCAGGCACAGCAGCGAGCAGCGCCAGACGGCCGACGTCATGCAGCAAGCCGGTCAGGTAGGCTTCTTCGGAGTTGACGCTGCCCTGGCGGTCTGCCAGGGCGCGGGTCAGCACCGCCACACCCAGGCTGTGCTTCCAGAAATAACGCAGATCCAGCGCGCCCACCTGGCGAAAAGCGTTGAAGGTCTGGAACACCGACTCGCTGATCACCAGCACCTTGATCAGCGCCATGCCGAGGGTGCTGGCGGCTTGCAACAGGGTGAGGCTTTTGGTGTCGGCGCGGTAGTAGGCAGCGCTGTGTGCCACCGACAGCACCTTGGCCGCCAAACCGGGGTCGCTGGCAATCAGCTCAGACAACTCTCCCATACCGGTATCGTCAGACTGGCACAACACCATCAAACGCATCAGCGTCTGTGGCGGGCTGGGCAGCCGGGCCACCAACAGGCGTTGGTGGATGTCTTCGGGCAGTAGGTTCACAACAGTCCCTTCAAGAAGCGCAGTTGACGGGCTGGGAGCGTGATGCATGCAAAAGATGCCGCTTGCGCGTCGGCGTTGGCTTCATGAACCATTTTCGGCTCAGGCTGCCCCACCTGCAGGTGTACGCCGGAAAAAATGGTAAGCGATTGTTAATGCTGTTGGCAAGGGCATGTGTACGTTATCCGGCCAAGCGGCGCTGTCACGCCGCCAGCCGGTCAATGCACTTGCTGGCTGTGCAGCAAGCCCATCAATGCCGACTGTTGCATCGGCCGGTGGTAGTAATAGCCCTGGAAGGTTTGGCAGCCGGCGTGTTCCAGATAGCGCTTTTGCACTTCGGTCTCGACACCCTCGGCCACCAGCTTTAGGCCCAGGCCCTTGGCAATGGAGATGATCGCCAGCACCACCGGGAACTGCAGCGAGTCGTCTTCTATGGGCATGACAAACGAGCGGTCGATTTTGAGCACATGGATCGGGAACCGGTGCAGGTACGACAGCGACGAATAACCGGTGCCAAAGTCGTCAATGGCCACCCGCACACCCAGCTGGCACAGCTTGTGAAGCTGGTCAATGGCGGCCTGCGGGTTGCGGATGCAGATGTTCTCGGTGACTTCGACCTCCAACTGCGAGGGCGAGATCTGATAGCGCGCCAAGGCATCCTTGAGCTTGTCGTAGAAATCACCCCGGTCAAGGTAATGCGGTGACAGGTTGATGGACAGGTAAGGGCGCTCGTCACTCAGGGTGTTCCAGGCCAGCAGGTCCTGGCAGACGGCTTCGAGCATCCAGTCGCTGATGGCGATGATCAAGCCGCTTTCCTCGGCAAACGGCAAGAACGCGCCCGCCCCCAGAAAGCCGCGCTGCGGATGGTTCCAGCGCATCAGCGCCTCGGCACCCATCACCTTGCCGGTCTTGACGTCCACCTGCGGCTGGTAATACATCTCCAGCTCGCCGGCTAACAGCGCCAGACGCAAACCGCTTTCTACCGAGATCTGCTCAAAACTCTGGTTGAGCATGGAGAGCTCGAAAAACTTGTAGCCATTGCGCCCCTGCGACTTTTTGGCGTGCATGGCCAGGTCGGCGTTGCGGATCAGGTCGTCGACGCTTTCGCCGTCCTTGGGGTACACGGCTACACCGATGGTGGCCGTGATGTGGATGATTTGCCCGCCGAGCTCAAAAGGCGCGCGCAAGGCCACCAGACACGCCTGGGCCACCCGGGTTGGGTCCTGGATCGAGTCGAGCTCGGGCAGCACCACATTGAACTCGTCACTGCCAAAGCGCGACAGGGTGTCGCTGTGGCGCAGGCAGGCTTTGAGGCGCAGCGTGACTTGCTGCAGCAGTTCGTCGCCCAACTGGTGGCCGAGTGAGTCGTTGATGACCTTGAAGCGGTCCAGGTCGACATACATCACCGCCAGCCCGACTTTTTTGCGCTTGGCTTGCAGCAGGGCCAGACTGAGCCGGTCCTTGAACAGGACGCGATTGGGCAGGTCGGTCAGCACGTCGTAATAGGCTTGGTAGGCGATGAGCTCGTCGGCGCGTTTGCGGTCGGTGATGTCGCGCGCCACGCCATAGATGCCCATCTGTTCCAGATTCAGCGGGGCCCCTTCGTTGGACACCATTGGCGCTGAGAACGACACACTCATCAGCTCCACGCTGAACACCCGGCCTTCATCGTCAGCGTGGCAGGATTTGAGGCGCAGCTCGATGTTGCGCGACCAGCGCTGCTGTTGCTGCCCGTCGCTGAAGACATAGTTGGCACGCTCCAGGTCTCGCGCATGCACCAGCTCGGCGTAATGTTTGCCAATCAGGTCTTCGGCGATGAAGCCCAGCAGTGGCTGGATGCGGTGGTTGACAAAAGTCAGCAGGCCCTGGTGATTCAACGTGAAGATGATGTCGGGCGAGCTGTCGACCAAGCAGCGGTAAATGCGCTCCGAGCTCTCCAGTTTGGCGGCGATCTGCTTGTTTTCAGCTTCGAGCCGACGCTGCTGCAGGGCATTCTGCACCGCTTTGAGAAGCTCCTCGCGCGGGTAAGGCTTGCGCAGGTAATCGTAGGCGCCGCGCCTGAGCACCCCGATGGCCGCGTCAATGCCGCTGTCGCCACTGGTGATGATCACGTTGGCATCGATCTTGTGGACGTTCATGTAGTCCATGACCTCTTGCCCCGAAATGTCGGGCATGCGCAGGTCGAGGATGACCAGATCAAACGGCTCGCTGACCAGGCAGGCAATGGCTTCGGTGCCGCTGTTGGCGGTCACCAGCACGAAACCACGATTTTTGAGCAACTCACACAGGCTCTCCAGCAGACGGGGCTCGTCGTCTACCAGCAGCAGCCGAGGCGGCGTTTGAATGAGTTGGGCTGGCTGCAGGCCACGTGCGGCCAGCGCAAAATCCCATTGCATCGGACTGAAGTTGCTCATTGAACCAGTGTTTTGACGTGCCGCGCAGGCAGCAGAATCTCAAAGCTTGTACCCAGCGCGGAACTCTTGCAGGTGATCGAACCCTGCAACTTCTGTACCAGGCCATGCACGATGCTCAAGCCCAACCCCCGGTTGTCACCCGCCTTGGTGCTCTGGACCGGCAAAAAGAGCTTGTTCTGCACCTGTTCTGGCAGGCCAGCCCCGTTGTCCTTGATCAGCAACGAAAAGTAAGCCACGCCAGCGCGCTGGGTGATGCCGTTGTTGATGACCTCGATACGGCCACCCTGCGGCAGGGCCTCCACCGAGTTCTTGATCAGGTTGACAAAAATCTGTTTGACCACACCGCTGGTGCCAGAAATCTCGCTCGGCTCGTCGGGCACCACCGCTGAGATCTGCACCGAGGGCGGCAAAAACTTGCTCTCGCGAAACAGCCGGACGATATCGCCCACCACTTTATTGATGTCGATGGTCTCGTCTGGCGCGGGTGGTGCCACCTTGGCAAACTCCTTGATGATGCTGCCAACGCGGTCAATCTCTTCATTGATGATGCTCAGCTCGCTGCCCAGAGGCTCCTGGCGCGCCAGTTTGTCGTCCATCACGCCGAGGTAGTTCTTGATGATTGCCAGCGGGTTGCTGGCCTCATGCACGATCTTGCGTGAATTTTTCAGGTGCTCTTCTTGCAGCGAGGCGATGCGCCGGTCGAGCTCGCCGCGCTCGCGGGTGGCAGCATCGAGCGCGTTGGCGGCCTGGGCGCCAAAAGCCAGCAGGAATTTGTCCTGGCGGCGCAGTTCAGTCACCCGCCATGATTCCACCCCGGCCATCAGCACACCCAGGCAACGCGTGCCCGCCACCAGGGGCAAACACAGCAGGCCAGGGGTGTTGAAGGCGCGCAGCAGCTGTTCTTCAGCCAGCGTCAGGCTGCTGCGGCCACGCTCCAGAAACGCCAGATGTTTTTTCAGCACCGCATCCGTCAGGCCGCCACCGGCCAGACTGATGGGGAAGTCCGCCAGCCGCTGGCGCTGCTCGCCGAATGATGCGCCCACCAGGGAACGGCCATTGCTGCTGAGCAGAAAAACCGCAGCGTCATCCAGATCAAACAGGATACGGGCGTTTTGCCGCACGCTGTCAAGCAATTGAACGTCACCTTTTTGCTGGGCGAAAACCTGGCCCAGCTCGGCGGTCAGGGCGCGGTTGCGAATTTCTTCCGTGAGGCGCTGCTGCGCCGGGTTGTGCGCCGCCACCGGGGCAGCTGCCGCCACCGGCGCCAGCAGTTCGGCCAAGCCCGACAGGTCGATGCCCAGGTGCTCGGCGGCCAGCATGACCTGGGCTTCGCAGCCCTGGTAAATATCAAGCAGATCGGCGTCGCTGATCTTGCAGATGGCGCCGGTGTCAGCAGGCAAGGGCGTGCCAGGCGGATGGTCGCTGAGGACATGCGCCAGGTGGACGATGCGGATCAGCGGATGGGCTGTCATCACCCGGGCGGGCACTTCGTGGTGGTACAGCACGGCATCCGCCAGGAACGAGTCCATTTCCCAGCGCTCGATCAGCCAGGCGCCGGCCTCGGCGTGCGACAGGTGCAGGCATTGCTGCTCGGCCTCACACAGTTTCTCGTTGTCCGCCAGCTGGAAATTGAAGCCATAAACGTCGGGCGCGGCAGCCAGCAGGGCCAGCCGGCCCACATCGTGCAGCAGGCCAGCCAGGTAGGCCTCTTCTACCAGCGGGTAGTTGGTGGTTTTGGCCAAATCACGCGCCAGCACCGCCGCGGTGAGGGAATGTTTCCAGAAAGCGCGCAGGTCAGAGCCGCTGATGTGGGGGAAGCCGTTGAAGGTCTGAAACACCGATTCGCTGATCAGCAGCGACTTCACCAGGTCAGAGCCCAGCACCGACAAGGCCGGCAGCAGGCCCACCTTGCGGCCGCCCCGCTGGTAGGCTGCGCTGTTGGCCACACGCAAAACCCGGCTGGTCATGCCCGCATCGTTGGCAATCAGCTTGGCCAGTTCAGCCATACCCGCCTGATCGGCCTGGCATAGCTCGATCAGCTTGATCAGAATCTGCGGCATGGTGGGCAGGCGTGCCACCAACATGCGATTGCGGATGTCATCGGGAGGGACAGAATTCACAAATTACTTTGGGTAAGAGGGCCGTTTTGGCAGTTCCGTGGGGAGGTCAAAAGTCGCAACGATGAATTCAATATACCAGTAAAGTAAGTAATTTTGACGAAGAAAGTTCAATTTGTATAGCAATAACATTGATGCAAATCATGTTTTTAAGCCTTGTTGAACCTGCTTGAACTGCTATCAAATCGTGATTTGCCGGTGTTTTGATGACCAATGTAGGCGCATTGGCGGCAAAGTCAGCAATGGGGCGCCCCGGGGCCGGGTGTTGCGCATTGGCGACTTGCGCAGGCTGGCGGGTATCTTCATCCCGCAGTTGCGACGTGCGCCACGCCTTCGGGGGTGTGAT
Organism: Rhodoferax ferrireducens; assembly: GCA_002083775.1. Lineage (GTDB taxonomy): Bacteria > Pseudomonadota > Gammaproteobacteria > Burkholderiales > Burkholderiaceae_C > Rhodoferax > Rhodoferax ferrireducens_A. The sequence continues at coordinate 232,042 of MTEI01000002.1, forward strand.
TGACGGTTTTGAACATCGATCCGTTACGCGTGGCGAGTGACTGTTGCGTGTGGTGGCTTTTGCGTGTGATGGCTGTTGCGTGTGATGGCTGTTGCGTGTGATGGCTGTTGCGTTTGATTGCTGGCTTTTGCAAATGGCAGGGCGACCGGGTCAGGTGCGTGCGGTTTTGGGGGGCAATCACGCGCGGGGCTGATGTCTCAGTACGCCAACACCTCAGACGCGCGCCTTGCCCCCCAAAGCCCGGTCACCTGACCCAATCACCCTGCCCGAGGCATGTGAGTCATCGTGAGATTTTTTAAGAGAAAAATGCCTCTAGCCCTTTGGCAGTATGGGCTAGCAGCTATATATTTGAGTCTAAGGGTGTACTCAAGACGATTGATACATCAGTCAACCAACTCGCCGCTGAAGCCTGAGCGGTTGCCGTGCGCGACGCATCGCTAGAACCTTGCCTTTACTTTTGCCTTTCCCCCGCCTGCCTTCCCAACAACGTCTCGGGCGCGGTGATTGGGTTAGGCGACCGGGCTTTGGGGCACAAGGCGCGCGTCAACGGCCCTGCGCGTACCAACACCCCAACCCCGCGCGTGATTGCGCCCCAAAACCGCATGCGCCTGACCCGGTCGCCGCGCCATTTATCCCAGCCGCAAGCCACACTGACAAGCCACAGCCATAGCCGCCAGCCACAGCCATAGCCGCCAGCCACAGCCGCCAGCCACAGCGACAAGCCATAGCCATCAATCCGAGCGTCAGCCAATGCCCCGGACTGGCTCCCCAAGTCAACGCTTCAATAGGACAAGCCCGAGGGTCCTCGCCACCACACCATTTTGAATCGCACCCCGCCTGCAAAGCAGCGTGATGCCATGTGGCACACTCGCGAACCTGTTTGTTTGGGGCTGCCCGCCGGGGCGGTGTGATCGTCAGTTATGCAGAAAATCATCGCGCAGATCGCGCAGGAAATCCGGGTTCAGCCACATCAGGTGGCCGCCGCTGTGGCACTCTTGGACGGTGGTGCCACCGTGCCTTTTGTGGCCCGTTACAGAAAAGAGGCCACTGGCGGCCTGGACGATATACAACTGCGCGAACTCGACGCGCGCCTGGCCTACCTGCGCGATTTGCGTGACCGGCGCGCGGTAGTGATCAAAAGCATCGACGAGCAGGGCAAGCTCACACCCGCGCTGCTGGCCGCCCTGAGCGCCGCCGCCACCAAGCAGGAGCTGGAAGACCTGTACCTGCCCTTTAAACCCAAACGCCGCACCAAAGGCATGATGGCGCGCGAGGCAGGCATCGAGCCGTTGGCCGACCAGTTGCTGGCCAACCCTGCGCTGGACCCGATGGTGCAGGCGCAAGCTTTTGTGCACGCCGACAAAACTGAAGCCGGTGACGACTTCACCACGCTGCAGGCGGTGCTGGACGGGGTGCGCGACATCCTGAGCGAGCGCTGGGCCGAAGACGCCGCGCTGGTGCAGGACCTGCGCGAGTGGTTGTGGCGCAACGGCCTGTTCAAGAGCACGCTGATGGCGGGCAAGGACGAGAACCAGCCCGAGGTGGCCAAGTTCCGTGACTATTTTGACTACGCCGAACCGATTGCCCGGGTGCCCTCGCATCGCGCGTTGGCGGTGTTCCGGGGGCGTGGTCTGGAGATTCTGGAGGCTAAGCTCGTGTTGCCCGAGCCGGTTACGTCTGTCATTGCGGGCTCGACCCGCCCTCCAGGGCAGGCGCCTCAAGTCAAGAATGTCAATGAAAATCACCCGATAGCGCAAGCAGATCAAGGGCCAGCAGTTACAAAAACCAGAGCGTCCCAGGTGGTGTCGCTGGCCGAAGGACGCATGGCTTTGAAGCTGGGCTGGAGCCACAAAAACCGCGCGGCCGACGATTTGTTGCGCAAATGTGTCGCCTGGACCTGGCGCGTGAAGCTCAGCCTGTCCACCGAGCGCGACCTGTTTGCCAAGCTGCGCGAAGCGTCTGAACAGGTCGCCATCAAGGTGTTTGCCGACAACCTGCGCGACCTGTTGCTGGCCGCACCGGCCGGCCCGCGGGTGGTGCTGGGGCTGGACCCCGGTATCCGCACCGGCGTCAAAGTGGCGGTGGTGGATGCCACCGGCAAGCTGGTGGATACCAGCACCGTGTTCCCGCACGAACCGCGTAAAGACTGGGATGGCTCGCTGCACACCCTGGCCAAACTGTGCGAGAAACACGGCGTGAACCTGATCGCCATTGGCAACGGCACCGCCAGCCGCGAAACCGACAAACTCGCCGCCGATCTCATCAAATTGATGTCAAAACAGCCTCTAGCCCCTACGGATCAAGGGCGAGTAGCTATTGAAAAAGTAGTGGTCAGTGAGGCCGGTGCCTCTGTCTATTCGGCCAGTGAGTTCGCCAGCCAAGAGATGCCGGACGTGGACGTGAGCCTGCGCGGTGCCGCCAGCATTGCGCGGCGGCTGCAAGACCCGCTGGCCGAGCTGGTCAAGATCGACCCCAAAAGCATCGGCGTGGGCCAGTACCAGCACGACGTGAACCAGAGTGAACTGGCCAAAACGCTGGACGCGGTGGTGGAAGACTGCGTGAACGCGGTCGGTGTGGACCTGAACATGGCCAGCGTGCCGCTGCTCAGTCGCGTGTCGGGTCTGAGCGCCAACGTGGCCAAGGCCGTGGTGCGCTGGCGCGAGGCCAATGGCGCCTTTGCCAGCCGCCAGGATCTGCTCAAAGTCACCGGGCTGGGGCCCAAGGCGTTTGAGCAAAGTGCGGGTTTCCTGCGCATCCGCGGTGGTGCCAACCCGCTGGACATGACCGGTGTGCACCCGGAAACTTACCCGGTGGTGGAGCAGATCATCGCGACAACCGGCAAGCCGGTGACCGAGCTGATGGGTCGCGCCGACATGCTCAAAACCTTGCGCCCCGAGCTGTTTGCCAACGCGCAGTTTGGCGTGATCACCGTCAAAGACATCCTGGCCGAGCTCGAAAAGCCTGGCCGTGACCCGCGCCCGGACTTCAAGGTGGCGCGCTTCAATGACGGTGTGGAAGATATTCGTGATTTGAAAGAGGGCATGGTGCTCGAAGGCACGGTGAGCAACGTGGCCGCCTTTGGTGCGTTTGTTGACCTGGGTGTGCACCAGGACGGGCTGGTGCATGTGAGCCAGCTGGCGCACAAGTTTGTCAACGATGCGCGCGAAGTCGTCAAAACCGGTGACATCGTCACCGTGCAGGTGGTCGAAGTGGATGTGGCGCGCAAACGCATTGCGCTGACCATGAAACTGGGTGCCGCACCGGCACGCGCCGCTGCAGCTGGTGACAACCGTTTCCAGGGCGCCACGGCCCAGCAACGCCAACGTGCCCCGGGGGCGCCCGCCGGGGCGGCGCATGCGCCACAATCGACGGCTATGTCATCCGCATTTGCCAAACTCAAGGGCCTCGGGAACTAGGCGCCATGGAACCCGCAGCCCTGTTGTCGTCGCGTTTTGTCATGCCCAGCCGGCCTAAAGCGGTGGCGCTGCTGCTGGTGGAGCTGTCGCGCCCCGAGCCGGATCTGCGCCGTATTGACCAGCTGGTCAGCACCGACCCTGCCTTGGCGATGCGTCTGCTGCAGGCGGCCAACGCCACCTATTTCAAACTCACTGGCCAGGTGCATGGCATCAGCGAGGCGCTGGCGGTGTTGCGCCTGGGCCAGGTGCAGGCGATGGTGGCGTCAGCCGCCTCGGTGTCGGCGTTTCAGGGCGGGCCCGACTTTGACATCACCAAATTCTGGACCTACAGCCTGGACTGCGCCAAGGTGGCGCGTTCGCTGGCCGGTCTGCTGCGGCAAAACCAGCAGGCGGCCTTCACCTGCGGGCTGATTCATGCGGTGGGCGAGCTGGCGATGCGCGCGGCCATGACGCAGGCCATTGCGCTCGATGAGCGGGCCAAGCCGCTGGACCTCAAGCGCTGGCGGGCCGAGCGGCGCGAGTTCGGCTTCTGTTTTACCGAAGTCAGCGCCTGGCTGGCGCGCCAATGGCATTTGCCGCCGCTGATCCATGACGCCTTGCTGTACGCCCACGCGCCGTTTGACAAAGACGCTTTCGAGCCGATGGCTGGCGTGGTGCATCTGGCCATTTGGCGCGCCCGCGTGCGCCACGCCCATCTGGGCGACAACGCCATGACGGTCAGCTTTCCGTCGCTGGTGGCCGAGGTGATGGGGCTGGATATTGACCTGGTGCTGCAGCAGGACCCGATTGATTGGTCGCTGCAGGAACCGGGCCGCCCGCTGATTTAGCCAGCGGTAGCGGGCTCGTTATGCGGGCACGGCGGCTGAAGTTGACAGTTGCACCAGCCGCGACTGGCTTGGCTCGCTGGTACCCAGTTTGAACATGGCAACGGTTTGCACCAGGTCTTGTGCCTGGGCCTTGAGGCTGCTGGCGGCAGCGGCCATTTCTTCCACCAGCGCCGCATTTTGCTGGGTGGCCTGATCCATCTGTGTGACGGCTTCACCCACCTGCGCCACGCCATGGCTTTGCTCCAGGCTGGCCGCACTGATCTCGCCCATGATGTCGGTCACGCGTTTGATTGAACTCACCACCTCCTGCATGGTGATGCCGGCCTGATCCACCAAGGCGCTGCCTTGCTCGACCCGCGACACACTGGAGTTGATCAGGGTTTTGATTTCACGTGCGGCCGCCGCGCTGCGCCCGGCCAGGCTGCGTACTTCGCTGGCCACCACGGCGAAACCGCGACCCTGTTCACCGGCGCGGGCTGCTTCCACGGCGGCATTCAGCGCCAGGATATTGGTCTGGAAAGCGATGCCATCAATGACGCTGATGATGTCGCCGATCTTGCGAGACGCTTCGTTGATGCCGCGCATGGTGTCCACCACTTCGGCCACGACCGCGCCGCCTTGCTCGGCCACCTGGCTGGCGCTCAGGGCCAGTCGGTTGGCTTGCTGGGCGCTGTCGGCGTTTTGTTTGACCCGGGTGCTGAGCTCTTCCATGCTGGCAGCGGTTTGCTCCAGGGCGCTGGCTTGCGATTCGGTGCGGGCCGACAGGTCGATGTCGCCCTGGGCGATCTGGGTGCTGGCGGTCGCTACCGCCTCGGCACCTTGGCGCACATGGCTGACGACGTTGACCAGGCTGGCCTGCATGCCGTGCATGGCCGTGATCAGCTCGCCCACCTCGTCGTCCATGACCACGGTGGCCTGGGTGGTGAGGTCTCCCGCAGCCACGCGATGCGCCAGGTCGGCGGCGGCCTGCAGGGGAATGACGGTCTGCTTCCAGGTCAGCCAGACGGAAGCCAGCATGGCCGCTGCCGCCACCGCCACCATGAACGCGACTGACAGCCAGGTGGCCAGCCAGGCCCGGTCATGCGCGCGCTGGGCGCCGGCGGCCTCGGCCACGCTCAGGGCTTCTAGCACCTGTTTCAACGTGGCTGCCGCAGCCCGGTCAACGCCTTTGGCGGCGTTGTCACCGGCAGCAAAATTTTGGCCCTCGGCCTGGTAGGCCGCAAAGGCGGTGAGGTAACCAGCGCGGGCTTGCTGCATTTCGGTGCCGAGTCGGGCGACCAGGCTTTGGGCGGGTGCATCGTTGGCCACCAGACCCGACAGGGTTTGGATGTCCTTGTCAACCTGGGTCATGGCCTGTTGATGGGCGGCCCAATATTTGTCCTGGCTGGCGGGGTCTTTGCCGCGCAACAGCACGTTTTTCCATTCCTGGATGGCGGTTGAAAACCCCGAGGCGACCTCTGCACCTTTTTTGCTGCCAGCCACATGCTGTAGCACCCCGTTTTCAAACTCCTTCACAGCGCCATTGAGTTGATACATGCCTGAAATGCCTGCGATCAACATCAGCCCCAGCGCCACCGCGAAACCCAACGGTACTCTGATACCCATCTTCATAGGAGTCACCTGTTTCAATGATTGTTATGGTGGCCCAGGCGCGCAAGGTGCGGGTGGCGACGTGACCGCGCATGATGTTACTCCCGCCATCTGCCGGTTTGAAGGTGCCGGGGGCGTAAAAATTTGCGGTAGCCTCAAGCTTTTGCTTTGGCACAAACGCCCCGAAGACGATGCCGCCACTTTTCAAGACCCCGCCCACGCGCCCGACAGGTTGCGCCTGATGAAGGCGCTGCAGATTTATGCCGGCCCCACCGCGCTGGCGCATGTGGCCCGCCACGGTTTGCGCAGCAGCCATGTTGCCGCCATGCCCGCGGCGGCCGGTGGCCCCAAGGGCCTGATCCTGGGGCCGCTGGACCAGTTCATCTTTGGTGAGTGGTTGCCTGAGTCCAGCCAGCCTGTGGCGCTGGTGGGGGCTTCCATTGGCGCCTGGCGCATGGCCACCGCCTGCCTGAACGACCCGGTGACTGCCTTCCAGCGGCTGGCGCATGACTACATCCACCAGAACTATGCGCTGCAGCCGGGTGAAAAGCGCCCGGCTGCAGCACGCGTCAGCGCTTTGTTCGGGCAAAACCTGCAGGCGTTTTATGGCGGGCGCGTGGATGAGGTGTTGCAGCACCCGCGTTTTCGCTTGCATGTGATCACCTCGCGCGGGCGGGCGCTGCTGGCGCGTGAACATGGCTGGCGCACCGCCGCCGGGTATGCCGCTGCGTTTGTCAGCAACCTGGCAGCGCGCCGGGCGCTGGGGATGTGGCTGGAGCGGGTGGTGTTTTCCAGCCGCTTGCCAGGGCTGGATGGCTCCCACGAAGCGCTGGCGCCGCTGCCCTTTGACGCCGCTGACTACCCAACGCACCAGGTGGCCTTGAGCGCCGCCAACTTTCTGCCCGCCATGCAGGCCAGTTGCTCGATTCCATTTGTGCTGCAAGCCGTGCATGACATTGCCGGTGCTCCCAGTGGTGCCTACTGGGACGGCGGCGTGACCGACTACCACCTGCACCTGAACTGGGCCGCAGCCCGCAATGCTACATCCTCAATAGCTGCTAGCCCCTATGGTAAAAGGGCTGGAGGTCAAAAAGACCCAATAAATCCAGGGGGACTGGTGATCTACCCGCACTTTCAGAAAAGCGTGGTACCCGGCTGGCTGGACAAACATTTGCGCTGGCGCCACCGCGCCACACCGTTTCTGGACAACATGATCGTGTTGGCGCCCAACCCGGACTGGGTCACCACCCTGCCCAACGGCAAGCTGCCGGATCGAACCGATTTCACCCATTACGGTGCTGACCTGGCCGGGCGGGTGAAGGCATGGACGGCTGCGGTATCGGCCAGTGCGCAATTGGCGGACGAATTTGCTGCCTGGCTGGCACGGCCTGATCCGGGGGCGGTGCAGGCGTTGTGACGGGCATCCAGCGTTTGAGTCGGTGTGTTTTGTGCCATCCAAAAAGCGGGTGCACCGGGTACCCACCCCAGGAATCCGTCATCTGTGGTCCGAGCAGCTCTGTCATTTGCAAAAGCCAGCCGTCAAACGCAAAGCTCACCACACGCAAAAACCACCCACCACACGTGAGGCATCGATGTCAAAACACAACACTTTGACTCACACCCAACCCCTAGCGTGCATTTGAAGCCGGTTAGCATGGGAAATGCCTGCGCCTGACACCCACCTGCCCGCCGCACCGGCGCTGCGACAGCGGGCCATGACGCCGACGTTGCTGGGTGTTGTGGCTGGCAGTGCCTTGCAGTTGCAGCAAGCTGAACTGTGGTCTGCTGTGGCTTATATGCTTTTTATGCCTGTAGCCATTATTCTGTATGGGCTGATAGCTATATTTAGCAGAGCTTTTGGTGCTAGATTCAAGCCATTGTTCACGGATTCGGTTCGCTTTATCAGCACCTTGCTGGTGGCTGCGTTGCTGGCCTTTGGTGCCACCGGTTGGCGGGCGAGCGCCTTTGTGGCCAGCGCCTTGAACCCGGCGCTGGAGGGGCGAGACATCCGGGTGACGGGCGTGGTGGCGGGTTTGCCGCAGCCGTTTGAAGGTGGCACACGCTTTCGGTTGGTACTGGTCGCGGCTGAGCTGGACGGCCAAAGTGTCACCTTGCCAAAGCGGCTGGCACTCGCCTGGTACGCCGGGGCATGGGGTCAGGGCGAGACCGCGGGTGATTCCACTGACGCAGGGCAGCGCGCGAGCGGACCGGTGCAGGCCGGGGAGCGCTGGCAGATGACGGTGCGCCTCAAAGCACCGCATGGCGGCGTGAACCCGCATGGGTTTGACTATGCGTTGTGGCAGTGGGAGCAGGGCGTGCAGGCCACCGGTTATGTGCGTACCGGGCGCAACGACCTGCCACCGCAACGCTTGGGGCTGACCTGGCAGCACCCGGTGGATGGCTTGCGCCAGCGGGTGCGCGAGCAAATTTTTGCCGCCGTGCCCGCGCCGCAATCGGCGGGGGTGGTGGCGGCCCTTGTCACCGGCGACCAGGGCGCCATCGAGCGCGCCGACTGGGATGTGTTCCGCGCCACGGGTGTGGCCCATTTGATGAGCATCTCGGGCTTGCACATCACCATGTTCGCCTGGTTGGCGGCGGCGTTGGTGGGTTGGCTTTGGCGGCGCTCGGGCCGCCTGTGCCTGTGGCTTCCCGCGCCCAGCGCCGCGCTCATGGGTGGCGTGCTGCTGGCCGGTGCTTACGCGCTGTTCAGCGGTTGGGGCGTGCCTGCGCAGCGCACGCTGTTGATGTTGGCCACAGTGGGTGCCCTGCGCCTGGCGGGCTGGCGCTGGCCGTGGCCACAGGTGTGGCTGCTGGCCTGCGCGGTGGTGGTGGCGGTGGACCCGTGGGCGCTGCTGCAGGCGGGTTTTTGGCTCAGTTTTGTGGCGGTGGGGGTGTTGTTTGCTTCTGATTCTGGAGCTGACAGCCCAATAGATAAAAGGGCTGGAGGCAGATTTGTCGCGTTATTGCGCGAGCAATGGGTGATCACGCTGGCGCTGACGCCGCTGGCACTGCTGCTGTTTGGCCAGGTGTCGCTGGTGGGGCTGCTGGCCAATGCGCTGGCGATTCCGTGGGTGACTTTGCTGGTGACGCCGCTGGCCATGCTGGGGGTGGGGGTGCCGGGTGTGTGGAGTCTGGCGGCCTGGGCGGTGCAAGTCATGAGTGCGCTGTTGCAAATACTGGCGGGCTGGCCCTGGGCGGTGCTGTCGATGCCGCAAGCACCGGTGTGGGCCGGCGCAGTGGGGGTGCTGGGCGGAGTGCTGTTGGCGGTACGTGTGCCCTGGAGCCTGCGCCTGGCGGCGCTGCCGCTGCTGCTGCCGGTAATGTTGTGGCAGGCGCCCCGGCCACCGGTCAACCAGTTTGAGCTGCTGGCCGCAGACGTCGGGCAGGGCAGCGCGGTGCTGGTACGCACCCGCCACCATGCGCTGCTGTTTGACGCCGGTCCGCGTTTGGGCAGCGAGAGCGACGCTGGGCAGCGCGTGCTGGTGCCCCTGCTTCGCGCCCTGGGCGTGCGCCTGGACACGCTGGTGCTGAGCCACCGCGACAGCGACCACACCGGCGGTGCGCAAGCGGTGTTGCACACGCAGCCGCAAGCGCTTTTGCTCAGTTCCATCGAAGACGACAACACCTTGCAGGCGCTGCGCCCCGCCACGCGCTGTGTGGCCGGTCAGCGCTGGGTGTGGGACGGCGTGAGGTTTGAGATCTTGCATCCGCAGGCGACAGACTACGGCGTGGTCAAAGCAACCAATGCCATGAGCTGTGTGCTGCGCATCACCAACGATCAGCAGACGGCGCTGTTGGTGGGTGACATCGAGCAGGCCCAAGAAGCACAACTGGTGCAGAGACTGCCAGCCGCCAGCCTGCGCGCCGATGTGCTGCTGGTACCGCACCATGGCAGCCGCTCATCGAGCAGTGAGCTGTTTCTGGATGCGGTGCGCCCACGCCTTGCGCTGGTGCAGGCAGGCTACAGAAACCGTTTTGGGCATCCGGCGGGCCCTGTTTTGGTGCGTTACGCCTTGCACGATGCGCAGGTGGTGGCGACGCCCCATTGTGGTGCTATGACTTGGCAGTCCTGGCAAGCCCAGGCGGTTGTCTGCCAACGGGACGTAGACAAACGGTATTGGAGGCATCAGAGGGTGGCGGATCTGGGCCAGCCTTGAGCTTGGGATTGGCCATCACCCGCTTGCGTTCTCACCGCAGGAAGTAATTGAAAAATTGAACAGACGAATAGATCGCCACAGCCCGGCAATTGGCCCAAAGCTTGCTATCCTTTGAACAGGAGAAGATATTCATGCAGAAATTCGACGAGATGTACACGCAGTTGCCCTATGAGTTCTTCACCCATGGAGCACAAATCCGCGATCACTACAAAATTTACGACGAGTGGCTGGCACGCCAGCCTGGCGACATGATGGCCAAGCGGCGTGAAGAGGCTGAAATGATCTTCCGCCGCGTCGGCATCACCTTTGCGGTGTATGGCGACAAGGACGAGGACGGCGCCGGTACCGAGCGGCTGATTCCGTTCGATTTGATTCCGCGTATCGTGCCCGCCAACGAATGGCGCACGCTCGAAGCCGGTCTGACACAACGCGTCAACGCCCTGAACCGCTTTCTGCACGACATTTACCATGAGCAGGAGATTCTGAAGGCCGGGCACATCCCGCGTGAGCAGATCGAGCAAAATGCCCAGTTCCGCCCGCAAATGATGGGTGTGGACGTGCCCAACCAGGTGTATTCACAGATTTCGGGTATCGACATGGTGCGCGCGCCGGATGCCCAGGGCAAGGGCGAGTACTACGTGCTCGAAGACAACCTGCGCGTGCCCAGCGGCGTGAGCTACATGCTGGAAGACCGCAAGATGATGATGCGCCTCTTCCCCGACCTGTTCAGCATGCACCGTGTGGCACCGATTGCCCATTACCCCGACTTGTTGCTGGAAACCCTGCGCCAGAGCAGCCCGGCCACCACCGCCGAGCCCACCGTGGTGGTGCTGACCCCCGGCATGTACAACAGCGCCTATTTTGAACACGCCTTTTTGGCGCAACAGATGGGGATCGAACTGGTGGAAGGTCAAGACCTTTTCTGCAAGGACAACTTCTGCTACATGCGCACCACCCGCGGCCCCCAGCGCGTGGACGTGATCTACCGCCGGGTCGATGACGACTTTTTGGACCCCACCGTGTTCCGCCCCAAGTCCACGCTGGGCTGCGCCGGTCTGCTGGATGTGTACAAGGCGGGCCATGTGAGCATCTGCAACGGTGTCGGTACTGGTGTGGCAGACGACAAGTCGATCTACCCCTACGTGCCCAAGATGATCGAGTTCTACCTGGGTGAAAAACCCATTTTGAACAACGTGCCCACCTACATGTGCCGCAACAAGGACGACCTCGCCTACGTGATGGCCAACATGCAAGACCTGGTGGTGAAAGAGGTGCATGGCGCCGGCGGCTACGGCATGCTGGTGGGACCGGCCTCGACCAAGGCCGAGGTGGAAGAGTTCAAGAAAGCCGTGGCGGCCAACCCCAGCGGCTACATCGCCCAGCCGACGCTGAGCCTGTCCAGCTGCCCGACGTTTGTGGAAAGCGGCATCGCCCCGCGCCATATTGACCTGCGCCCCTATGTATTGAGTGGCAAAACAGTGCAAATGGTGCCTGGCGGTCTGACCCGCGTAGCCCTGAAAGAGGGCTCATTGGTGGTGAATTCATCGCAAGGCGGCGGTACCAAGGACACCTGGATTCTGGAAGACGACCGCTCGGCGGCCGCCCATGCAGCCCAAGCGCAGACGCAGACGCAAAGTTCGTCCAGCACTGACGATGCCTCTGCCGCCTAGCGAACTGACCGCCAACGCTCCCCAAGAAAGATATTTATGCTGTCACGAACCGCCGACCATCTGTTCTGGATGAACCGCTACACCGAGCGTGCCGAAAACACCGCGCGCCTGCTCGATGTCAATTACCAAACCTCGCTGTTGCCGCAATCCGAAGCGGTTGCCCTGGCGGGCTGGCAAGGGCTGCTGTCCATCAGTGAACTGATGACGCCCTACAAGGCCAAACACGGTGATGTCCGGGCCAAAGCGGTGATGGATTTCATGGTCAAGGACGAAAGCAACCCGTCCTCCATCTTGTCCTGCCTGACCGCAGCGCGAGAAAACGCCCGTGCTGTGCGCGGTGCGCTGACCACCGAGGTCTGGGAAACGCTCAACCAGACCTGGCTGGAAGTCAAACGCAAAGTCAAGGATGGTGAGTTTGAGGAAGATCCGGCGCAGTTTTTTGACTGGGTCAAGTTCCGCTCGCATCTGTCTCGCGGTGTGACTGTGGGCACCATGCTGATGGACGAGGCGCTGTACTTCATGCGCCTGGGCACCTTTCTGGAGCGCGCCGACAACACCGCACGCCTGGTGGATGTGAAGTTTCACGCCGTGGAAAGCGATTTTTATGGCACCGCCAACGAGAAAGACCAAGAGTACGACTTCTACCACTGGAGCGCCATTTTGCGCAGCGTCAGCGGTTTTGAGGTGTATCGCAAGGTCTACCGTGACGTGATCAAGCCCGAGCGTGTGGCCGAGTTGCTGATCCTGCGCCAGGACATGCCACGCAGTCTGCATGCCTGCCTGAACGAAGTGGTGGGCAACCTGAAGATGGTGGCCAACGACCAGTCCACCGAGACCCAGCGGCGTGCGGGCAAGTTACGCTCAGAGCTGCAATATGGTCGCATCGACGAGATTCTGGCCACGGGTTTGCACGCTTATCTGACGCAGTTTCTGGACCGGGTCAATGACTTGGGCGCCCACATCAGCCGCGACTTCCTGATTCCCACCCCGGTCTAGGGGGAACGGCTGGCGATGCGTTCGCAAATCAGCCCGATCCTGGAGCCCATTGCCGCCTGGCTGGGCCGCCTCAGCGTCAGCCGCAAACTGACCCTGATTTACTTGCTGGATTTGACTGCCGTCATCTTTGTTTCGGGTATCCTGATCAGCGAAAAATACCTGGCCATCGACTTTGCCCGCAAGGAATTGGTGGGCGTGAGCTACACCAACGCCGTGCGGGATGTGTTGATGCCGCAGGTTGGTACACCCAGCCTGAACCAGGCAGACATCACAGCGGCGCGGCACCGGCTGGCGTCACAGCGCGCCTTGCAAGACGAGATGCTCTCTGCTCAGGCCGACAGCCAGGCCTTTGTGGACAGTCTTGGCGCTCCGGCCAGCACGGGGCAGCCGCTGCCCGTCGCGCTCAAACCCACCATCGTCTATGCGCGCGCCCTGATCACCACCGTAGGCAACCAGTCCAACCTGATCCTGGACCCGGATCTGGACAGCTACTACAACATGTCGCTGGTGGTGCTGCGTTTTCCCGAACTGGTGGAGGTGCTGTTTGATACCGCCCAAGCCGTTGGCCAAGATACCCCGAAAACCGGGGTGGCCTCGTCGCTGCAAGGCACCACGCTGCTGATCCTGGCCGGGCGGCTGGATGCCATCCGCCAGGGTATTGCTTCGGACTACAGCCAGGCCTACGCGGCGGGCAGCCCGGCGCTCAAGGCGGCGCTGCTGCCGCACCAGCAGGCGCTGGACGATCAGCTGGGTCAGCTGTTGGGTCAGGTGCAAAAGGCCTCTGGGGAAGGTGTGCAACGGCAAGACCGCCAGGCCATTTCCGCCACCTATGGTGCCGTGCTGGACGCCCTGAATCTGGCCTGGGGTGCATCGTCACAGTCGCTGCACGACCTGTTGCAAGCCCGCGTCAGAGCGCTGTTTCACAAGATGTGGCTGCATCTGGGCACGGCGCTGGCGCTGCTGCTGGCCATTCTGAGTGTGGTGTACACCGTGGCGCGGTTGATTTCCAAGCCTTTGCAGCAATTGGCCAGTGTGGCCAACGATGTGCGCCAAAGCGGCAACTACAACCTGCGTGCGCAGTGGGCCAGCCAGGATGAAATCGGTCACCTGGTGCAGACCTTCAACAGCATGCTGGCGCAACTGGACCAGGACCGCAGCGCCCGTGAAGAGTTGGCCGCCAGCGCGCGTGCCGCACGGGCACAGGCCGAACTGCTGGAATCGATCCCGGTGGCGATGATGGTCACCTCCATTCCTCAGCATCGGGTGCTGCACGCCAACGAGGCGGCCCGGCCCTGGCTGGGAAACTGCACCACCGACCCCTGGCTCAAAGGGCTGGAGCCGGGTGTGCGCTCGCGGTTTTTTCAGCAGCTCTCGGACCGCGAGCAGATTGACGAGTTCGAGGTGCGCTGGCTCGGCGGTGCCGAGTCGTCGTGGGCGGTGCTGTCGGCACGGCGGCTGAGCTTTCAGGGGCAGGACGCGGTGCTGACCACCTTCACCCCCATCAACGTGCTGAAAATCATGGAGCAGCGCATGGAGCTGTGGGCCAAGGTGTTTGAGGCCTCCAGCGAAGGCATCATCATCATGGACAGCCAGCAGCGGGTGCTCAGCGTCAACCGCGCCTACTGCCGCGCCACGTCTTACGACTTTTACGAGGTGGTGGGCGAGCATCTGGGTCGCCTGCTGGGCCATCAGCCGCACAACACAGCAGGCGATCTGGCCGATGCGATGGAAGCCGCTGTGATGACGGACATGACCCGCACCATCCAGAAACGCAACGAGTGGCAGGGCGAGGTGCTGCTGCGCAAGCGCAATGGTGAGACTTACCCGGCTTGGCTGATGATCTCGGCAGTGCGCGAATCGAGCCGCCAGGAAGAAATTTCGCACTACATCTGCATTGCCATCGACATCACCGACCGCAAACGTACCGAGGCGCGGGTGAAGTTTCTGGCGCACCACGATGTGTTGACCGAGTTGCCCAATCGCGCGCTGTGTGTGGAAACGCTGGGTACTGTTTTGCGACAGGCGCGCAGCAGCGGGGAATGTGTGGCGGTGCTGTTCATTGACCTGGACCGTTTCAAGACCATCAACGACACACTCGGCCACCATGTGGGCGACGGCTTGCTGCAGTCGGTGGCGCAGCGGCTCAAGCAGGCCGTGCGCGCCGGCGATCTGGTGAGCCGACTGGGCGGTGACGAATTTGTGGTCATCCTGCGGCATCTGCAAGACGGCGCCCAGGCCCGCTGGCAGGCCGAACAGCGCCTGATTCCGCTGATCCGCCAAACGCATCAGGTGCTGGGGCACGAGCTCAATGTGTCGTGCAGTGTGGGTATTGCCATTTACCCCACTGACGGCGATGACCTGGTGGAGCTGATGCGCCGCGCCGATGCCGCCATGTACGAGGCCAAAACCTCGGGTCGCGACACGGCGCGGGTGTTTGATGTGTCGATAGACACCGCCATTCGCGAGCGCCAGACGCTCGAGCAGCATTTGCGTCTGGCGCTGGAGCGCGGTGAGTTCAGCCTCAACTACCAGCCGCAGGTGGATGGGCAGACCCTGCAGGTGGTGGGTGTCGAGGCCTTGCTGCGCTGGCACAGCGCCGAACTGGGCCCGATCTCGCCCGCCATCTTCATACCCGTGGCCGAAGAGTGCGGCCTGATCCAGCCGATTGGTCGCTGGGTGATGAACGAGGCATGCTGGCAAAAAGCGCATTGGGAAACCTTGGGTCTGACCCAGTTGGACATCTCCATCAACCTGTCGGCGGCGCAGCTGGCCGACCCCGATCTGGTCAGCCTGGTGCAGGAATGCATCGGCCGCCATGGCTGTGACCCGACCCGGCTGGTGCTGGAGATCACTGAGTCGCACCTGATGACCGACCCGGTCGCGGCGCGCGACAAGCTCACCGCCATCAAGTCACTGGGCTTGCAACTGTCGATTGACGATTTTGGCACCGGTTACTCCAGCCTGGCCTACCTCAAGCGCTTCCCGATTGATGAGCTGAAGATTGACCAGTCTTTCGTGCAGACCATGCTCGACGATCCGGCGGACTTGGCCATCGTGCGCTCCATCGTGGCGCTGGGGCACGCGTTGGGCTTGCGGCTGGTGGCGGAAGGGGTGGAGACGGCAGAGCAGCTGCGGCAGCTCCAGTTGCTGGGCTGTGACGAGCTGCAGGGTTATTTCTTTTCGCGCCCCCTGAGTTCCCAGGCCCTGGAGCAGCAGTTGCTTGGCGGACAAAAGCTGACCGATCAGCGCCGTGCCGTGGCTTGAAACAAGAACGTGACGGATTCAAAGTGGGGTGGTGGCGCGGATCGCGGGCTTGCCCTGCTGATGTGTTGGCTTTGGGTGCCATTTCCGGGCGTTGACTGACGGTGTGGATCGGTGGCTGTGGCTTGTTACTGTGGCTGGCGGCTGTGGCTTGTCAGTGTGGCTTTCGGCTGGGATAGAAGGTGCGGCGACCGGGTCAGGCGCATGCGGTTTTGGGGCGTAATCACGCGCGGGGTTGGGGTGGTGGTACGCGCAGGGCCGTTGACGCGCGCCTTGTGCCCCAAAGCCCGGTCGCCTAACCCAATCACCACACCCGAAACGTTGTTGGGAAGGCAGGCGGTCTGAAGGCAAAGGCAAGGGTAAACGTCTGGCAATGTGTCGCGCACAGTAACCGCTCAGGCTTCAGTGGCGAGTTGGTTGACTGATGTATCAAGCGCCTTGAGTACACCTTTTGACTCAAATTTATAGCTGCTAGCCCATACTGCTAAAGGGCTAGAAGCATTTTTCTCTTAAAAGTACCTCGCGATGACTCACACGCCTCGGGCTGGGTGATTGGGTCAGGTGACCGGGCTTTGGGGGGCAAGGCGCGCGTCTGAGGTGTTGGCATACTGAGACATCAGCCCCGCGCGTGATTGCCCCCCAAAACCGCACGCACCTGACCCGGTCGCCCTGCCATTTGCAAAAGCCAGCCGCAATACGCAAAAGCCAAACGCAAAAGCCAGCCACCACACGCGAGACATCGCTGTCAAAAACACACCACTTTGAATCGCACCCGAACGTGACGCGTTCGCGTGATTTCGTGGCAATAATGGGGGACAGGAGTTTTGCCCCATGCCGATCCAAGATCTGAACCGTGAACTCGATGCCGCCCGTGACGCCGGGCCGGTCAAAGACATTGTTATTCCCCCTTGCCCGCAGTTGCTGGTGCAGTTGCAAGCCGAGCTGGCCCAGGCTGACCCCAACCCGCACCAGGTGGCAGAGATTGCCGGCGGTGATGTGGCCATGGCCGCGGCGTTGATCAAAACGGCCAACAGCTCACTCTACGCGCGGCGCGAGCCGGTGAACTCGGTGGCACAGGCCATCGCCATGCTCGGCGTGAAGCCGACGGCCACCATCCTGACGGGCTTTTTGCTGCGCAACGCGATCCGCATCAACCCGACCTTGATCGAGCATTTTTGGGAGTCTTCCACCCGCCGTTCACTGGCCATGGCGCACATTGCACGGCAGATGTATGGCGTGGACGTGGAAATGGCCAAAACCTGCGGGCTGTTTTTCCATGTCGGCATTCCGGTGATGCTGCAAGGCGTGCGTGGCTACAGCGGTACCCTGGTTGAAGCCATGGCGCGCCGGGACCGCACCTTTGTGCAAACCGAAAACGCTGCACACCGCACCGACCACGCGGTGGTGGGCGCCATCGTGGCCAAAACCTGGCGTCTGCCGACCCGGGTGGTGCATGCGGTGCGCTTGCACCATGACTTTGCGGTGCTGCATGATGCCAGCGTGCCCGATGAGGTGCGCCAGCTGGTGGCGATTGCGGCCATTGCCGACCATCTGGTGGCAGGCCATGAGGGCCTGAAAGACCAGCGCGAATGGTCGCAGTTTGGCCCACAGTGCATGGCGTTCTTGCAGATTGGTGCCAACGAGGTGGAAGCCTGGGTGGACGAGCTTTACCCGGTGTTTGAAGGTGTGGTGGTGGCCTGAACCGCTCGGTTCAGCCGACACATAACCCATGAACGACACCCGTCTGGCCATCAGCTTTGCCGTGGCCATCAGTCTGGGCGCCTTGCTGGGTCTTGAGCGCGAGCGCAACAAGACGGCGGATGGCGGTGCCGGCGTGCGCACCTTTGCGCTGATTTCACTCAGCGGGGCGCTGGCCGGTTACCTCGACACCACGCTGAAAATGGGCGTTTGGGCGCTGCTGATTTTTGGCGCGGTGGCACTGCTGATCGTTAGTGAGTACGTCATGACGGCCCGGCGCGGTGACACCGGCATCACCACCGAGGTGTCGGCGCTGCTGGCGTTTTTGCTGGGTCTGCTGTGTGCGCACGGGCAGTTGCAGCTGGCCAGCGCGATTGCGGTGGTCATGGCGCTGCTGCTGGCGCTCAAACAGTGGCTGCATCGGCTGGCCACCCAGATCAATGCGGACGATGTCGAGGCGACCCTCAAATTTGCCATCGTGACCTTGATCATCTTGCCGCTGGTGCCCAACGAAAGTTATGGCCCGCCGCCGCTGGATGCGCTCAACCCCTACAAGATCTGGCTGATGGTGGTGCTGATCTCGGCGCTGAACTTCGCCAGCTATCTGGTCATCAAGGTGGTGGGCACCGAGCATGGCATTGGCCTGGTGGGTATTTTGGGCGGCCTGGCTTCCAGCACCGCGGTGACGCTGGGCTTTGCCCGCCGCAGCAAGCAAGACGGCGCCGAAGCGCCCGCGCTGGCACTGGGCATTTTGCTGGCCTGGACGGTGATGTTGGTGCGGGTCGCCATCATGACCGCACTGATCAGCTGGGAGCTGGGGCAACAGCTGTTTGGGGTGCTGGGCGTGCTGAGCGTGGCCAGTTTGCTGGCGGTGGCCTGGCTGTGGCGCATCAGCAAACAGCAGGCGCGCGGCGAGGTCAAGCCCGGCAGCAACCCGTTTGAACTGTCCGAGGCTATCAAATTTGGCCTGCTGTTTGGGGTGGTGGTCCTGGCGGCACGCGCGGCGCAGGTGTATTTTGGCGATGCGGGGGTGTACCTGGCCTCGGCCATTGCCGGTCTCACCGATGTGGACGCCATCACCCTGGCCATGGCCGACCTGGCCCGTTTAGACCCGGCCAGCCTGCAGCTGGGAGCGCGCGCGGTGGTGATTGCAGTGCTGGCCAACACGCTGACCAAAAGCGTCATGGTTCTGGTGCTGGGCTCTGCCGAGCTGCGCCGGGTGATGCTGCCAGTCACCCTGGGCTTGCTGGCCACCGGTGCAGTCGGCTTGTGGTTGATGTTCTGATTTGTAAGCCAAATTGGCCTCCAGCCCTTTAGCCATAAGGGTTAGCAGCTATTGAATTCATCATTTTCAGGGGCGGGTGCTGGGCTCGGTGTTTGGCTGACTTTCTGCTTCGGTGACCGCGTTTTGGGCAACGGCTTGCTGCACCGCCTGGCCTAGCTCGATCACGGCCATGGCGTAGTAGCTGCTCCAGTTGTAGCGGGTGATCACGTAAAAGTTTTCGGTACCAGCCACATAACTGGGCGGTGCATCACCGTTTTGCAGCTCGATCAAGGCCAGCTTGCCCGCGTGGTGCAACGCAGCATCTTCCAGCACCACGCCTTTGGCTTGGAAACTCTCCACACTGAAGGTCGGCAAGATGTCGGGCGCCATCAGGTTGGGCAGGTCCAGCCGGGTGGTATCGAACCGCACCGGGTAATGCGTGGGCACACCAGGCTGCCAGCCAAACGCTTTCAAGTAGTTGGCCACCGAACCAATGGCGTCACCGGGGCTGGTGAACAGGTCCACCTTGCCGTCGCCGTCAAAATCCACGGCATAGGTGTGCCAGCTGCTGGGCATGAACTGCGGCAGCCCCAAGGCCCCGGCGTAGCTGCCGCGCCAGGCGGTGGGGTCGGTGCCGGAGCGCGCCATTATGCTCAGAAACTGTGCCAGTTCACCCTTGAAGTAAGTGCTGCGCGCTGCCGCGCGCGGGTGGCTGGTGGGGAAATCAAACGCCAGGGTGGCCAATGCGTCCAGTACGCGGTAGTTGCCCATCTGCTGGCCGTAGATGGTTTCCACACCAATCACCCCGGCAATGATCCCGGCAGGCACGCCGGTCTCGGCCTGGGCGCGCAACAGTGTGGCTTGGTGCGCCTGCCAGAAAGCCACCCCGGCCCGGATGCGGATGGGTTCCACAAACCGGCTGCGGTAGACCTGCCAGTTTTTGGGCACACCCATCGGTGGTGGTGTTACGGCCTTGGCAATGGCGGGGATGTAGTTGGCCTGCGCCAGCGTCTGGCGTACCCAGGTGGGGTCGAGGTCACGCGTTGCGGCCAAGTCGTCGGCAAACTGCCAAGCGTCTTGGCGCTGCGCGTAACTGGGGCCGGGCAGGGTGGCACTGGCTGCTGGTTTGACAACTTTCTTTTTAGTGGCGTGATTTATGGCCTCAGCCCTTATGGGTAAAAGGCTGATAGCTATCAAAAATGGTGCGATAAACTTCATTGAAACGGGTGAGCTGGGGGCAAAGGGCAGGGTTGATTGAAGGTGGAAAAACGATGTTGTCATCCCGGATGTCATGCCGGGCCGCGACCCGGCATCCATGACGTCGGACTGCATGGATTACGGATCGAGCCCGCCATGACGGTCGTTTGTCATGAAAAAGCATGCATGTCAGGCGCCCCAGCGCAATTGCTGGAGTTCGCGCCGAAGTATCGTCAGTTGGCGCTGCAAGGCGCCACGCTCGGCTGCTGCAGCGTAACGCACAGCTTCCAGGCGCAGCAACCAGTTGGCAAATGCCTGGGCGTCAGTTTCGGTATCGGGCTGGGTGGGGACCTGTTTGGCGTCGTGTACCCCAAGTTGCTGGGCGAGTTGGCGCGGTGTGGCGTGTTCCGGCAGCGTCAGCCCGGCGCGCAGCAGGCGGTTGCGGGCACGCGCCAGCAGCCGCAACCATGGGTCTTGCCGATGCCGCTCCCAGGCGTTCCAGCCAGCGCCCGCCAGGCTCACCGTCACCACAATCGCGCACAGCAGGTAGATCAGGTCTTCCCAACTGGGCGACTCGAACCCGATGTCTTGGAGCAGCTTGAGCTGGCTGGCCTGGGTGTAGTTCAGCACCCACTGGTTCCAGCGGTTGTTGACAGCTTCCCAGGTAGCGCGCAAGTTGAGTGCAAAACGCGGGTTGACCGTGCCCAGAATCGCACTGGCAATGGCCCCGTGAGGCGCCTCCAGCCGGTTGAAGCTGCCGGTGCGCGACGGTGCCACCACCGAGGTTGGGTCCACCCGCACCCAGCCCCGGCCAGACAACCAGACCTCGGTCCAGGCGTGGGCGTCGCTCTGGCGCACCGTCCAGAAGCCGTCGACCTGGTTGCGTTCACCCCCCTGGTAGCCAGTGACCACCCGAGCGGGCACGTTGGCGGCGCGCATCAGGATCACAAAGCTGGCGGCAATGTGTTCGCAAAACCCGGCCTTGCGGTCAAACCAGAACTCATCAGCGCTGTCGCGGCCATACAGGCCCGGCTCCAGCGTGTAAACGTAGCCACCGGTGCGCAGCCGCTCCAGCGTGGCTTGCACCAGCGCTTCACCCCACGCACCACCGGGTGGCACCGACGCAGTCAGCTCCTGCGCCAGCGCGCGGGTACGCGGGTTGAAGCCTTCGGGCAGCGCCAGATATGGCGTCAGACTGGCATGGGCTTTGAGCGGGCCGTGGCTGAATTGCGGGTAACTGGTCGCCCGGTAGCGCAGCAGCTCGGTGGCGTTGCGGCCTTGCAGCCATTGCAGCTCAGACGTCATGCGAGCGTTGCCTTGGGGCAGCTCGGGCGCGGTGGGTGTGGCGTCCAGCGTCAGCAGCCATGGGCGCTGGTTCGGCTCCAGCGTGACCTGGTACCGCACTGCCGGACCGCTCACCTGCAGTTGCGCGTCAGCGCTGCGCAGCACGCCAAAGCTCTCGTTGGGCCGCCAGCGAATGCCGTCAAAGTTGGACAGCACCGGGCCACGAAAGTACAGATCGCTCTGCGCGGGCGGCTCGCCCTCAAAGGCAATGCGCATGGCCACGCTGTCGTCCAGCGCCAGACTGGCGATATTGCCCACCGTCATTTCAGCCGACAACCCGCTGCGCCCAGTCATCGCGTCACCCGGCAGACCCCACAGCGGTGCCATGCGCGGGAACAGCAAAAACAGCACCAGCATGATCGGTGCGCCCAGCAGCGTCATGCCACCGGCAATACGTGCTGCGTGCCACAGCGGCGGTCGCCCCACCGGCATGTGCGCGTTGACCAGCGCCGTTAGCAGCCCCAGCAGCGCCACCAGCATGGCCGCAGCGGTAAGCAGCGATTGCGAGTAGAAAAAGTTCGTCAGCATCAGAAAGAAGCTGAGGAAAAACACCACAAACGCATCGCGCTGGGCGCGCAGCTCCAGGGTTTTGAGCGCCAGCAACACCACCACCAGCGTCACGCCCGCATCACGCCCAAGCAAGGTTTTGAACGAGATCAGCGTGGCCGCCACCGCCACAGCCAGCAGTCCGAAGCGCCACCATTTGCCTGGCAAGGGCTGACCGCGCCAGGCCAGTACACCCCGCCACACCATCACCAGACCGGTGAGAACACCGCACCACAGCGGCAGCTCGCCCAGCATCGGTGCCACCACCCAGCCGATCACGACCAGCATGAACAACGTGTCGCGGGTGTCGCGCGGCAGGTGTGTCAGGGCGGCGGGGAGTTTCATGCCAAAGCCAACGCACGCAGACAGCGCTGCAAATGAATCGGGCCATGGTCCGGCGCAATATCCTGCCCGCCCAGCCGCAAGCCGTAACGCAAGCCGAGCTGATCCGCCCGCAACACCCACGCACACAAGCGGCTAAGCTGCTGCTCCGGGTGACTCGAAGCAGTCAGTGAGCGGTCCAGCCACAAATCATGCTGCTGCGCCGCCACGCTGTCACGGCTGACCAGTTCACCCGTCTTGGCGGCTTTTTTCCACAAGATGTTTTTCAAGGAGTCGCCCCGCCGATAGGGTCGAAAACTGTCGGGCTCACCATGGTGGCGCGGTGCGGTGCGGGTTGGGCCGTGGTCATCACCAAAACTGCCGTCAGGCAACGGCGGCGGCCGGGCCTCGGGTTGCGGGTACACCAGCAGCTGCGCCGCAGGCCGCCAGAGCGTCCAGACCCGAAACGTGCCCAGCGGAAACAGCGTCTGCACACTCAACGTAGGTAAGGGGTGCAGCCCGCGCTGCGTTGCCTGCCAGGCCAGAGACACGCTGGCGCTGCCCTGTGGTGCCACATCGGTGGGCACCCACTGCCCGGAGTCGGCCACGGCCAGCGCCAGGGCATAACGCTGGCGCTTGGCGGGGTTCAAAACCTTGATGCCAAATTGGGCTTGAGCCCCCGCATAGACTGGGTCAGGCGCTCCTAAAGACAGAGTCACGCCGCGCAGGTTGCCGTGGCTCACATGCATCGCCACGCCAGCGCAACCCGCCAGCAAAAAGGTCAGCAGGTAGCCCAAGTTGAGCTGGTAATTGATCGACGCCACCAACAGTACGACCAGCGTCAGCCCCAGCATCAGCCCGGCGCGGGTCGGCAGGATATAGACGTTGCGTTGCGTCAGCGTCACGCTGTCGGCCAGCGGCATACGCGACTGCCACCAGCGGGCAAATCGCGCCCGCAGCAATGCAACGGGGTTCCAGACCAGAGCACCTGCAGTGGCGGCTTGGTCAGGCCACCGGGTGCGCCCCCTCAAGGCAGCGTCACTGGCGGTACTTTGGGTGGCGGCCATTACGGCAAAGCCACCGCGTCCAGCATGGCGCGCACCTGCTCCACGGCGCCTCGGCCCGCGTCGCCGGTGGGAATCAGCCGGTGGGCAATGGTTTGCGGCAAGATGGCGCGCACATCATCTGGTGCGACATACGCCCGCCCACTCAGCAGCGCGCGCGCCTTGGCGGCCCGCAGCACGGCAATGCCGGCGCGCGGGCTCAGGCCCTGCACAAACCAACGGCCTGAGCGGGTGGCGGCCAGCAAATCCTGCACATAGTCCAACAGCGGGTCGGCAGCGTGCACGGCCAGCACTTGGCGTTGCAGGGTCAGCAACTCGTTCGGGGTCAGCAGGCTGGGCAGGGCTTCCACCAGATCGCGCCGGTCGGCCCCACTGAGCAGCAGCCGCTCAGCAGCGCGGTCTGGGTAACCCAGCGAGATGCGCATCAAAAAGCGGTCCAGCTGCGACTCAGGCAGGGCGTAGGTACCTGCCTGGTCCATCGGGTTTTGTGTAGCTATCACGAAAAAAGGCGTTGGCAAAGGGCGCGTTTCACCCTCTACCGTGACCTGCTTTTCTTCCATCGCTTCCAGCAGGGCGCTTTGTGTTTTGGGGCTGGCGCGATTGATCTCGTCGGCCAGCAGCACCTGGGCAAATAGCGGGCCAGGGTGGAACACAAACGCCTCCTTGCCGCGCTCAAACACCGATACACCCAGCAAATCGCTGGGCATCAGATCGGCGGTAAATTGCACGCGTGAGAAGTCAAGCCCAAAAGTGCGCGCCAGAGCGTGGGCCAGCGTGGTCTTGCCGACGCCGGGCACGTCCTCGATCAGCAGGTGGCCTCCGGCCAGTAAACACGCCACGCAATCTTGAGTTTGCTCAAACTTGCCCACAATCACCGTGTTAAGCTGATCGACCAGGGCTGTAAGCTTTGCTTGTATATCCATCAGGTAACCTTATCAAAAAACAAACCGAGGAGACGACCGCGTATGACAATGACCGGATACTTTACACACCCTAGCTTTCGCAAACATGAAATGGGCCCCGGCCACCCGGAATGCCCTGAGCGGCTGGATGCCATTGATGACCGCTTGCTGATTTCTGGCCTGGACGTGGCGCTGGACCGGCGTGAAGCCACACCGGCCTCCACTTCAGACATCGAACTCGCCCACGGCCGCATGTATGTGGCGGCCATCCGCGGCTTGAATGCCGAACTGAAGGAAGAAATTGCCGCAGGTGGCGCCGAGCACCTGCAGATTGACCCCGACACCAGCATCAACATCCACACCTGGACGGCGGCGCTGCATGCCGCCGGTGCCGCTACCGACGCGGTCGACGCGGTGATGGCCGGTGAGATGAAAACTGCTTTTTGCGCGGTGCGCCCGCCGGGCCACCACGCCTGCCGTGACAAGGCGGGTGGTTTCTGCTTTTTCAACAACATTGCCATTGCCGCCAAATACGCGCTGGAGCGGCACAACCTGCACCGTGTGGCCATTGTTGACTTTGACGTGCACCACGGCAACGGCACCGAAGACATCGTCAAGGGCGACGACCGTATCTTGATGGTGAGCTTCTACCAGCATCCGTTTTACCCGCTGGACTGGGAACACTCCAACGCGTCCAATCTGGTGAATCTGCCCGTGCCGGCCTACACCAAAGGCATGGACATCCGCGAAATGATTGAAGCCGCCTGGATGCCGCGCCTGGAAGAGTTCCAGCCTGAGCTGATCCTGATCAGCGCCGGGTTTGACGCGCACCGTGAGGATGACATGGGTCAGCTCGGTCTGGTGGAGAGCGACTATGCCTGGATGACAAGCCGCATCATGGATGTGGCACGCCACCATGCGCAGGGGCGCGTCATCAGCTGCCTGGAAGGCGGTTATGTGATGAGCCCGCTGGCGCGCAGCGTGGAGGCGCACATTCGGGTCATGGCGGATGTCTGAGGCCAGTCCAGACGAACTTGACACCTGGCTGGCGGCACTGGCGCAGACCAGCACCCTGATAGAACTGGCGGTGCTGGTGGCCTGTGCGCTGCTGGCCTGGTTACTGGCCAGCGGCGCTGCCAAAGCTTTTGCCAGCCGTGACGTCAACAGCATCACCTTTGGCCGGCGCATTGTCGACGGCGTGTTGTTCCCGGCGCTGTGGCTGGTGCTGGCCTACCTGGCGCGCAAGCTGTTGGCCACCACGATGCCGCTGGTGGCGTTCAAGATCGCCATACCGGTGCTGATATCGCTGCTGGTGATCCGAACCGGGGTCAAGGTGTTGCAGGCAGCGTTTACCGAAACACCTTTTATCCGCTTCCTGGAGCGCACCATTTCCTGGGTCGCCTGGCTGGCCATGGTGCTTTGGGTCAGTGGCTTGCTGCCCATCGTGATGGAAGAGCTGGACCAGATCAGCTGGAAAGTGGGTGCCAGCGAACTGTCGGTGCGCAAGATCATTGAAGGCTCGCTCACCGCCGGGCTGGTGCTGATCATCACACTGTGGATTTCTTCGGCCATCGAGTCCAAGCTGCTGCGCCATGCCACCGGCGGCGAGCTGAGTCTGCGCAAAGCGTTCAGCAATGCGGCCAAGGCGCTGCTGATGTTTGTGGGCCTGCTGCTGGCGATGTCCACCGTGGGGATCGACATGTCGGCGCTGTCGGTGCTGGGCGGCGCGGTGGGTGTCGGGATTGGCTTTGGTTTGCAGAAGCTGGCGGCCAATTACGTGAGCGGTTTTGTGATTCTGGCCGAGCGCAGCATGCGCATTGGTGACACGGTGCAGGTGGACAACTTCAGCGGCGTCATCACCGAGATCAACGCCCGTTACACGGTGATCCGCTCGCTGAGCGGCCGTGAATCGATCGTGCCCAATGAGATGCTGATCACCAGCCGGGTCGAGAACCTCTCGCTGGCTGACCCCAAGGTCT
Organism: Rhodoferax ferrireducens; assembly: GCA_002083775.1. Classification (GTDB taxonomy): domain Bacteria; phylum Pseudomonadota; class Gammaproteobacteria; order Burkholderiales; family Burkholderiaceae_C; genus Rhodoferax; species Rhodoferax ferrireducens_A. Next base: position 258,274 of record MTEI01000002.1, read on the forward strand.
GGCAGTCCACCAATGTGTCGGTAGGGTATGACAGCGATGCGGATCTGGTGACCCGCCTGCTGATGCAGGCCGCAAGCTCAAGCGCACGGGTGCTCAAAGAGCCTGGCCCGGCGGTGGCGCTGATGGCCTTTGGCGCTGACGGGCTGGAGTTCAGACTGGGCTACTGGATCAGCGACCCCGAGAACGGCAGTGACAACCTGCGCTCGGAGATCAATCTGGAGATCTTGCGGCTGCTGCGTGAGCACCATGTTGAAATTCCCTTCCCGCAGCGCGTGGTCCATCAGCGCGCTGTCTGACAGGGCTTGGCACCCTGTCTATAATAAAAAAGCACGGTCGTTCTATTGTGAGTGCTTTCCCTAATCGTGGTCCGCGCGAGCCAACTGGCGAATGGGGCCGCATAGAATGTTGAAGTTGACGTGCACGTCAATTGGTTTGACGTGTGCCTGGTGGTTTGTGAGCTTTTAATACCTACTTTGGAGAGACGTTTTTATGAAAGTCCTGGTCGCAGTCAAACGCGTGGTGGACTACAACGTGAAGGTCCGCGTCAAGTCGGACAACACCGGTGTAGACATTGCCAACGTCAAAATGAGCATGAATCCGTTTGACGAGATCGCTGTCGAAGAAGCGGTGCGCCTGAAAGAGAAGGGCATTGCCACCGAAATCATCGCGGTGTCTTGCGGCGTGACACAGTGTCAGGAAACCCTGCGCACCGCCATGGCCATCGGTGCAGACCGTGCCATCCTGGTCGAAAGTGCTGAAGAACTCCAGCCGCTGGCCGTCGCCAAGCTGCTCAAGGCCTTGGTGGACAAAGAGCAACCTGGCCTCATCATCCTGGGCAAACAGGCTATTGACGACGACTGCAACCAGACGGGCCAGATGCTGGCCGCCCTGGCGGACCTGCCCCAGGTCACCTGCGCCAGCAAGATCGAGGTAGCGGACGGCAAAGCCAGCATCACCCGCGAAATCGACGGTGGCCTGGAAACCCTGGCGGTGACCTTGCCCGCCGTCATGACGGCTGATTTGCGCCTGAACGAGCCGCGTTATGTGACCCTGCCCAACATCATGAAGGCCAAGAAAAAGCCGCTGGAGGTGATCAAGGCCGCAGACCTGGGGGTGGACGTGTCGCCGCGCATCAAGACCCTGAAAGTCACCGAGCCACCCAAACGCAGTGCCGGCATCAAGGTGCCCGATGTGGCCGCGCTGGTTGCCAAACTCAAAAACGAAGCCAAGGTGATTTAAACCACCCGGCCATCATTGCCCCGGATGTCATCCCGGACTCGATCCGGGATCCATGGATGGCGGATCAAGTCCGCCATGACAGCCGGGGAACCGCCACGATGCATTCTCAGGAGCTAATTCATGACCATTCTCGTTATTGCCGAACACGACAACATCTCCCTCAAGCCCGCCACCCTGAACACGGTCACTGCAGCTAGCCAATGCGGTGGCGATGTGCACGTGCTGGTGGCAGGAAGCAACGCCGCAACCGTGGCGGCAGCCGCTGCGCAGGTTGCCGGTGTGGCCAAAGTGCTGCACGTGGACGCCGACACCCTGGCCCACGGCATCGCTGAAAACGTCACCGCCCAAGTGGTAGCGCTGGCGAGTGGCTACAGCCACATCCTGTTTGCAGCCACTGCGTCTGGCAAGAACATTGCACCGCGTGTGGCGGCCAAGCTTGATGTGGGCCAGATTTCCGATATGACCAAGGTCATCGGTGCCGACACCTTTGAGCGCCCTATCTACGCGGGTAACGCGATTGCCACCGTGCAAAGCGTTGACAGCGTCAAGGTCATCACCGTGCGTACCACAGCGTTTGATGCTGCAGCCCAATCCGCACAAGGGCCGGTAGCTATTGAAACGATATCGCCTGTGACTGCTTCAGCTGGCAGTACCTATGTCGGCAGCGAGATCGCCAAGAACGATCGCCCCGAACTCACCGCCGCCAAGATCATCGTCAGTGGCGGCCGGGCGCTCGGGTCGCAGGAAAAGTTCAACGAAGTCATGATTCCGCTGGCCGACAAGTTGGGTGCCGCTGTCGGTGCCAGCCGCGCCGCCGTGGATGCCGGTTACGCACCGAATGACTGGCAAGTGGGCCAGACCGGCAAGATCGTTGCCCCCCAGCTCTACATTGCTGCGGGCATCAGCGGTGCCATCCAGCATCTGGCGGGCATGAAGGACAGCAAGGTGATCGTGGCCATCAACAAAGACCCCGAGGCACCGATCTTCAGCGTGGCGGATTACGGGCTGGAGGCTGATCTGTTTGTGGCCGTGCCGGAACTGGTCGCCGCCCTGTAAGGTCAACCGCAAGCCAGGGCATCCGCGGGATGCCCTTTTTTTATGCCAGTCGGCCACTTCAAAGCCGCCGCGATCACCAACCTTCCGGAGACAAACCATGAGTTACGCCGCCCCCCTGAAAGACATGCTGTTCAACATCCAGTACCTGGCCGGTATTGACCAGATTCAGCAGCTGCCCGGCATGGAAGACGCAGGTTTTGATACCGCCCAGGCGGTGCTGGAGGAGGCGGCCAAGTTCAACGAAGGTGTGTTGGAGCCCCTGAACTGGGCGGGTGACCAGAACCCCACCAGCTGGAAAGATGGCGTGGTCACGGCCACCCCCGGTTTCAAGGAGGCGTTTCAGCAGTACACCGAAGCCGGTTGGCAAGGTCTGCAACACCCGGTGGCGTTTGGCGGCCAGGGCCTGCCCAAGGTCATTGGCTCGGCGGTGGGTGAGATGCAAAACTCCGCCAACATGAGTTTTGCCCTGCTGCCGCTGCTGACCGACGGCGCCATTGAGGCGCTGCTCACCGCTGGCTCGCCGGAACTGAACGCCGTTTACCTGGAAAAACTCGTCAATGGCCAGTGGACTGGCACCATGAATCTGACCGAGCCGCAAGCCGGTAGCGACTTGGCAGCAGTGCGCACCCGCGCCGAGCCGCAGCCAGATGGCACCTTCAAAATTGCGGGTACCAAGATTTTCATCACCTGGGGTGAGCATGAGCTGGCAGAGAACATCGTCCACCTGGTGCTGGCGCGCGTCAACGGCGCACCGGCCGGGGTCAAGGGCATCAGCCTGTTTGTGGTGCCGAAGTTTATGGTCAATGCCGATGGCTCCCTGGGTGCGCGCAACGACGTGCAGTGTGTCAGCATCGAACACAAGCTGGGCATCAAAGCCAGCCCCACCTGCGTGCTGCAGTTTGGCGACCACGGCGGTGCCATCGGTTACCTAGTGGGCCAGGAAAACCGGGGCCTGGAATACATGTTCATCATGATGAACGCCGCACGTTACGGCGTGGGTGTGCAGGGTATTGCGATTGCCGAGCGCGCTTATCAAAAAGCCGTGCAGTTTGCCAAAGACCGCATCCAGAGCCGCCCGGTGGACGGCTCACTGCCAGCAGCGGGCCCGATCATTCACCACCCGGATGTGAAACGCATGTTGATGACCATGCGCGCCTACACCGAGGGCTGCCGCGCCTTGTCCAGCGTGGCTGCTGCCGCGTATGACGCCGCGCACCACTGTCTGGACGCCGAGGTGGCGCAACAAAACGAAACCTTTTATGAATTCATGGTGCCGCTGATCAAGGGCTACAGCACCGAAATGAGCCAGGAAGTGACCTCGCTGGGCGTGCAGGTGCATGGCGGCATGGGTTTTATTGAAGAAACCGGCTGCGCCCAGTATTACCGCGACTCGAAAATTCTGACCATTTACGAAGGTACCACGGCCATCCAGGCCAATGATCTGGTCGGCCGCAAAACCGCCCGTGACGGTGGCCAGACCGCCAAAGCGCTGGCGCTGCAGATTGAAACCACCGAGGCTGCCCTGACTGCCACCGCCACGCCAGACGCGCTGGTGATGGCCAAACGCCTGACGGCTGCGCGCCTGGCGTTCATTGATGTGGTGGACTTTGTGGCCGGGAACACCAAGGCGCACCCCAACGATGTGTTTGCAGGCAGCGTGCCGTACCTGATGCTGGCGGGTAACCTGATGGCCGGCTGGCAAATGGGCCGCGCCTTGCTGGTGGCGCAGGAAGCCCTGGCACGCGGGGAAGACGTGGCCTTCATGCAGGCCAAGATCACCACCGCGCGGTTTTACGCCGACCACATCATGACCAAGGTCCCCGGCCTGCGCGACAGTATTGTGGAAGGTGCGGCTTGTGTCACGGCATTGGCGCTGGAGCAGTTCTGACACCTTCAGGGTTGCTGCCCGCCGCTGATTCCTGCGGCCAGGCCGTCAAGCAGCTGCCATAGGGCCTGGCTGTGGCGGCGTCCATAGGTCAGGCACGGTGTGGCGGCTTCAACCGTTAATGTTGAAAAGCAGCTCTGCTGCTCAATCAAAAAATAGAGCTACTCGCCCTTTATGGACAAGGGCTAGCGGCCAATTTCTTCTATAAATTTGGTCACCCCATGTCACGTCTGCCCGCACCCCTGAATATCTTGCTCTTCCCGGTGATTGGCTCGCCGCTGTTCATCATCAGCAACCCGAAATTGGTGATTGCCCAGTGCACCAGCGGGGTGGTCGGTGCCATGCCTGCGCTGAACGCCCGGCCTGCTGCGCAACTGGAAGACTGGCTGATCGAGATCACCGAGGCCCTGGCCGCCCACAACCGCGCCCACCCCGAGCAACCCGCCGCACCGTTTGCCATCAACCAGATCGTTCACAAAAGCAACGACCGCCTGGACCACGACATGGCGCTGTGTGTCAAATACAAGGTGCCGATCATCATCACCAGTCTGGGCGCGCGCGAAGACATCAACGCCGCCGCGCACAGTTATGGCGGCGTCGTGCTGCACGATGTCATCAACAACAAACACGCCCACAAGGCGATTGAAAAGGGCGCAGATGGCCTGATTGCGGTGGCCTCAGGCGCGGGCGGGCACGCCGGGGTGAAGAGCCCGTTTGCCCTGGTGCAGGAAATCCGCCAGTGGTTTGACGGCCCGCTGGCGCTGAGTGGTTCTATTGCCACCGGCGGCGCGGTGCTGGCAGCGCAAGCCATGGGCGCCGACTTTGCTTACATCGGCTCTGCCTTCATTGCCACCCATGAAGCGCGTGCGGCAGAGGCCTACAAGCAGGCGATTGTCGACGGCACTTCGGACGACATCGTCTACAGCAACCTGTTCACCGGCGTGCACGGCAACTACCTGGCACCCAGCATCCGCGCCGCCGGGCTGGACCCGGAGCATTTACCCGAGAGCGATCCCAGTGCCATGAATTTTGGCGGTGACAAGTCCAAGGCCTGGAAAGATATCTGGGGCTGCGGTCAGGGTATTGGTGCAGTGACCCAGATACAAAGCACCGCTGATTTCATCGCCCAGCTCAAGCGTGAGTACGCTGCAGCGCGGCAGCGGTTGCTGTAAGTTGTACAAGAAATTGGCCTCCAGCCCCTATTCAGTATGGGCTGATAGCTATTTAAGTTGTAGTAAATTGAGATGGTCGCCCTGCCGTTCGATGTCGCAGCGCATAAAAACTGAAGCTGCCCTGTAGCCTACAGATCATTGAAGCGGTTAATAAAACCTAGCACCAGCTGCCCTACCGTCACAGCGGCGAAAGAGTAACCGACAGGCTCACGTTGGCCAGGTCGAACCCGCCTCGGGCACGATCGCCCGCCAACCCAGTTCACGTTTGATGCGACCACGCAATGTATCTGCCGGGCCAGCCTCGCCATGCACCACGTATACCTGATCGGGTGCCTGGGGCATGGTGCGCAGCCAGGCCAGCAGCTGGTTGGCATCTGCATGGGCGGAGGCTGACTGCAGTTGCACCACCTCGGCGTTCACCTCCACATCCCGGCCATGGATGCGCACCGTCTTGGCTCCACTGGCAAAGCTGGCACCGCGCGTACCGGGTGCCTGGTAGCCGGTCAGAATAATCATGTTCCGGTGGTTGCCCGCGTAGTGCGCCAAGTGGTGCAACACGCGCCCGCCCGTGGCCATGCCACTGGCGGAGAGGATCACCATCGGCCCGTGGCGGCTGGCTAATGCGCGTGACTCGTCGGTGCTGTTGATCATGGTGGCGTTGTGGGTCAGGGCGCGTGCGTCTTGATGGCTCAGGCGGTGTTCGCCCAGGTGCGCTTCAAACAAATGGGTGGTGTGCACCGCCATCGGGCTGTCCAGAAAAACCGGCAGCGAGGTCGGCAAATCGCCCTTGAGCTTTAGCAAATGAATCGCGTGCAACAAAGCCTGGGCGCGGCCGACTGCAAACACCGGTACCACCGCCACGCCACCGCGTTTGGCCACGCGCTGCAGGGCCGGGGCCAACTCGGCCAGCACATCTTCCACCGGGTGGGTACGGTCGCCGTAGGTGGACTCGATCAGCACGGTGTCGGCCTGCGGGGCATCGTCTGGCGGGCTCATGATCAGGTCGTCCGGGCGGCCGATGTCGCCGGAGAACAAAATGCGCCGCCCAGCCACCTCCAGCAAAATGCTGGCTGCGCCCAGAATGTGGCCTGCTGGTGAAAACGTGGCCTTCCAGCCAGGCACCGGGCTGAAGGTTTTGCCAAATTCATGGGTTTTGATGTGTGGCAGGGCGTTCAGCGCGTCTTGCCGGGTGTACAGGGGCAGGGCGACGTCGTGTTTGGAGAGCTTGTGCCGGTTGGCAAACTCGGCGTCTTCTTCCTGGATGTGGCCGCTGTCGGGTAGCAGAATCTTGCACAGGTCCCGCGTGCCGGGTGTAGCGAAAACGTGCCCGGCAAAGCCCTCTTTCACCAGCAGTGGCAGATAGCCGCTGTGGTCCAGATGCGCGTGGGTCAAGAGCACGGCGTCGATCTGATCCGGTGCTACCGGTAACGGTGCCCAGTTGCGCAAGCGCAATTGTTTGTAGCCCTGGAACAGCCCGCAGTCCACCAGCAGGCTTTTTCCATCATGGCGCACCAGGTATTTGGAGCCGGTGACGGTGCCTGCGCCGCCCAGAAAAGTGATGGTAACGCTCATGGCGGGTTCTCCTGATGGTCGTTTCGCCGAAAAAAATGCCACGCAGTCAACAAGTGGCTGCATGGCATGATTTTGAAAGATTGACTGGCCGTGGTGGTGATCGGGCTCAGCTGAAAAAACTTTTCAACCGGTCCGTCCAACTGTCACCGGTGGGTGAATGTTTGCTGCCGCCTTTTTTCAGCGACTCGTCGAGCTCGCGCAACAGTTTGCGCTGGTGCTCGGTGAGCTTGACCGGTGTTTCGATGATGATGTGGCAGTACAGATCACCCGGGTAACTGGAGCGAACGCCCTTGATGCCCTTGCCGCGCAGCCGGAACTGTTTGCCGGTTTGCGTGCCTTCGGGGATGTCGATGGCGGCCTTGCCTGCCAGCGTCGGCACATCAATCTCGCCGCCCAGCGTGGCCGTGACGATGCTGATCGGCACCGAGCAATGCAGGTCGTCCCCGTCGCGCTCAAAGATGTCGTGCTTTTTCAGGCGGATTTCGATGTACAGGTCGCCCGGTGGGCCACCGTTGGTGCCGGGTTCGCCATTGCCTGCGCTGCGAATGCGCATGCCGCCGTCGATACCTGCCGGAATTTTCACTTCCAGGGTTTTTTGCTTCTTGATCTTGCCTTGTCCGTGGCAGGCCGGGCAGGGCTCGGGGATCACCTTGCCCGTGCCGCGACAGGTCGGGCAGGTTTGCTGCACGCTGAAAAAACCTTGGCGCATTTGCACCGACCCGGTGCCGCTGCAGGTGCTGCAAGATTTGACCTGGGTGCCGGGTTTGGCGCCGGTGCCGTGGCAGGTATCGCAGTTGTCCCAACTCGGGATGCGAATCTGCGCATCCTTGCCTTTGGCCGCTTCTTCCAGCGTGACTTCCATGGCGTAGCTCAGGTCGCTGCCGCGGTAGACCTGGCGGCCACCGCCGGCGCGGCCGCCGCGTTGCTGGCCAAACATGTCGCCAAAAATATCGCCAAACGCCTCGGCAAAACCGCCATAGGCTTCAGCCCCGCCCGGGCCGCCACGCATATTCGGGTCCACCCCAGCAAAGCCGTGCTGGTCGTAGGCCGCACGTTTTTGCGGGTCTGACAGCATTTCGTAGGCTTCTTTGGATTCCTTGAATTTTTCCTCGGCCCCTTTGGCCGAGTCTCCCTGGTTGCGGTCAGGGTGGTGCTTCATCGCGTGTTTGCGATAAGCCTTTTTGATCTCTTCGTCTGAGGCATTTTTGGGAACGCCCAGAACCTCGTAGTAATCTCGTTTTGACATGGTCTACTCGTGCCTGGTTTCAATACAAACGCCGCGTTGGTCCCTTTCGGTGATCAACGCGGCGCGTGTTGCCTGTGCGAACAGCAGTGGGAAAGCCCAAGCGCTTAGGGCTTCTTGACTTCTTTCACTTCTGCGTCGACCACATTGTCGTCTTGTGCAGCAGTGCCGCCTTGCGGACCAGCGGATTGACCCGCAGCCGCTTCGGGTTGGGCTTGCGCGGCTTCCTTGGCTTGCATGTCGGCGTACATCTTTTCGCCCAGCTTCTGGCTCACCGTCATCAAGGCGGTGCTCTTTTCCTCAATGGTCGCCTTGTTGTCGCCTTTCAGAGCCTCTTCCAGCTCTTTCATGGCGGCTTCGATCTTCTCTTTTTCAGCCGCGTCGATCTTGTCGCCGTATTCGGTCAGGCTCTTCTTCACGCTGTGCATGCTGGCTTCAGCGGTGTTGCGCGCTTGCACCAGTTCGAGTTTTTTCTTGTCGTCTGCGGCGTTGAGCTCGGCGTCTTTCACCATCTGCTGAATTTCAGCTTCAGACAAACCGGAGTTGGCCTTGATGGTGATCTTGTTTTCCTTGCCGGTGCCCTTGTCTTTGGCACCCACATGCAGAATGCCGTTGGCGTCGATGTCAAACGACACCTCAATCTGCGGCAAGCCACGTGGTGAGGGCGGAATGCCTTCCAGGTTGAACTCACCCAGCAGCTTGTTGCCCGCGGCGATTTCACGCTCACCTTGGAACACTTTGATGGTCACCGCCGGCTGGTTGTCGTCAGCGGTCGAGAAGGTTTGTGCAAACTTGGTCGGAATGGTGGTGTTTTTGGTGATCATCTTGGTCATGACCCCACCCAGGGTTTCAATGCCCAGGCTCAACGGGGTCACGTCCAGCAACAACACGTCGGTACGGTCACCTGACAACACCTGGCCCTGAATGGCCGCACCCACAGCCACAGCTTCGTCAGGGTTCACGTCTTTGCGCGGTTCTTTGCCAAACAGTTCCTTGACCTTTTCCTGCACCTTGGGCATGCGGGTCATGCCGCCAACCAGAATCACGTCATGGATGTCGGCCACGCTCACACCGGCGTCCTTGATGGCGGTGCGGCACGGGGCAATGGTGCGTTCAATCAGTTCATCCACCAGCGATTCGAGCTTGGCGCGGGTCAGCTTGATGTTCAGGTGCTTCGGGCCGGAGGCATCAGCCGTCACATAGGGCAGGTTGATGTCGGTCTGGGCACTGCTCGAAAGCTCAATCTTGGCCTTTTCAGCGGCCTCTTTCAGGCGCTGCAGGGCCAGCACATCTTTGCCCAGGTCCACGCCTTGTTCTTTTTTGAACTCGGCAATGATGTGGTCAATGATGCGCTGGTCAAAGTCTTCACCACCCAGGAACGTGTCGCCGTTGGTGGAGAGCACTTCAAACTGCTTCTCGCCATCTACATCGGCGATTTCGATGATGGAGATGTCAAAAGTACCACCACCCAGGTCATACACGGCGATCTTGCGGTCGCCCTTTTCGTTCTTGTCCAGGCCAAAAGCCAGGGCAGCGGCGGTGGGTTCGTTGATGATGCGTTTGACTTCCAGGCCGGCAATGCGGCCAGCGTCTTTGGTGGCCTGGCGTTGTGCGTCATTGAAGTAGGCCGGCACGGTAATCACCGCCTCAGTCACGGCTTCGCCGAGGTAGTCTTCGGCGGTTTTCTTCATCTTGCGCAGCACATCGGCGCTGATTTGCTGGGGTGCCATGCGGTTGCCACGCACTTCCACCCAGGCGTCACCGTTGTCAGCAGCGGCAATTTTGTAGGGCATCAGGTCGATGTCCTTTTGCACTTCTTTCTCGGTGAACTTGCGGCCAATCAGGCGCTTGACGGCGTACAAGGTGTTTTTCGGGTTGGTGACCGCCTGGCGTTTGGCTGAGGCACCCACCAGCACTTCGCCGTCTTCCTGATACGCAATGATGGACGGGGTGGTGCGCGCGCCTTCAGCATTTTCAATCACCTTGGGCGTGTTGCCCTCCATGATGGCGACGCAGCTGTTGGTGGTGCCCAGATCGATACCGATGATTCTTCCCATGGTGAACTCCTAAATAGTCAGATGTGTGTAACTTGTGGACAGCTTGAGTGAATTCAAGCCGGAAAACGGGTTTATTTGGACGCTGCCACGGTGACCAGTGCCGGGCGTAAAACGCGGTCGGAAATCAGATAACCTTTTTGCAGCACGGTGACCACGGTGTTGGCTTCCTGCTCGGTAGGCACCACGCTGATGGCCTGGTGCTGATGCGGGTCAAACTTGGCGCCAGCAGCAGGGTCAACGGCGATGACCTTGTTGCGCTCCAGTGCCGCCAGCAACTGGCGCAGGGTGGCTTGGGCACCTTCCCGGATTTGCTCAACTTTGGCGTCTTTGATGGCCAGACCCGCCTCCAGGCTGTCCACCACGGGCAGCAGGCTGTCGGCAAATCCTTCCAGCGCAAACTTGCGGGCTTTGGAGACTTCGTCCTCGGCGCGGCGGCGGGCGTTTTCCACGTCGGCCTTGGCGCGCAGGTATTGGTCGGCCAGTTCGGCACTCTTGGCCTGCAATTCAGCCAGATCCGTCTGGCACTTGGTCAGGGCTTCAGCTTCGTAATTGGCCATGGCAGCGGTGGTTTCCTGGAGGGTCTGGGAATCAACTGCGGGAGCAGGGGGCGCGGACATGTCCGCATGGGGTGGTTGAGTTGTTGAGTCAGACATGCGGTGAGGCGGGTTTTGAAATAACGATGTGATGAGTTGGCGGCGTTGCTCATCTTTTCAAGAGTCAAACGCAAAAATATTCAGATACTGTGGCAACAGAGATGGAAAGATGGCTTGACACAAACGAAACGGGCACCTGTTGTAGGTGCCCGGATGCTGGTAAACCGAGTGGATCAAGACAGCTTCAACAACTCCACGACGAATTTGAGCGTGGCTTGCGGGGGAATCACGCCACCCGCACCGCGGGCACCATAGCCCAGGCCGGGTGGAATGATCAGCGTGCGGGTGCCACCTATTTGCATACCGGCCACACCTTCGTCCCAGCCGCGAATGACGGCGCCAGCGCCCAGGTTGAAAACAAAAGGTGTGCCGCGGTCCTTGCTGGAATCGAATTTGGTGCCTTGGACGCCGTCCATGAACAGCCAGCCGGTGTAATGCACGGTGACACGTTGGCCTTCGACAGCGATGGCACCTTCACCGACAACGTCGTCTTCGTATTGGAGTCCTGAGGGGGTAGTGATCATGAAATTCGGGTCATTGAAATCTGAAAAGGGACTGAAAGCGCAACCGGTCAGGCTTTTTTCTTGGCCTGGGCCGCCACCCATTTGGTGGCGAAGGCGGACATGTCGCCCATGCGCTTGAGCAAATCGGCGCCCAGCGGTGTCACCACGTAGCCGTTGCTGCCGTGGTCCATCAGACCGGCTTCGCGCATTTCCTTGATGCGGGTGTTCAAGGTGTTGGGGGTGATGCCGCCGACACTGTCCTGCAGCAGACGGAAGGTCTGTGGGTGACCATCTTTGAGCGCCCAAAGCACACGGATCGCATACCGTGACTCAAGCAAACTCAGCAACTGGCCGATGGCAGCATTTTCTTTTGTACTCATGGTGCTTCTCCTTAAGGCGTTAAATTCTTGCCGAATGTGTCAGCGTGATTGAACTCGCGATCCCACACGAATATCCGCTGCTTCAGCCTAAAAAACCGTGACTATATCGTAAATTTCAGACATGCTACATGTTTTGTAGCTTGGGAACATCAGTTGGCCCGCCAAAATTCATGTACAGTTGAAAAGCATAGTCGTCCGCGTGGTCCGGGGGCCCCAAGCAGGGCGGTCTGGATGGGTCAAATACCTTTCAACACCCTATTTATGATCATTAACTTTGAACAGGTTCACAACTATTTCGAGCGAGTTGTGTTTGAGGCGGTGGCCAAAATGGCCGGGTCCTACCCAGAGTTCAGTGCCGACATGTTGGCCGACGTGGCCTGTGTGGCACTCAACCGGTTGCCTGCGCGTTACCTTCGCCACGATGTGGACATGATGTTTTACCTGACAGAGACGGAACGTCATGTGATGGACGATTCCCTGCAGGACGCATTGAGCTTTGCCTTTGGTTTCGTAGGCGACCGTACCGCCAGGCAGGCTGGTGCGCTTTAACGCCTCACCAGCCTTTTCGGTTCCTTTTTCTGTCGTCAAACGGCGGCCAGGGCCTGCTCCAGGTCGACCGTCAGATCATCAATATGTTCAATGCCCAGTGACAGGCGCACCATGTCGGGTTTGACGCCGGCTCTGGCCAGTTCCTCGGCGTTCAGTTGCCGGTGCGTGGTGGAGGCCGGGTGGCAGGCCAGCGATTTGGCGTCGCCAATGTTCACCAGCCGGGTAAACAGCGTCAAGGCATCCTGAAAACGTGCGCCGGCTTCCAGGCTGTCAGCGGCTTTCAGCCCAAAACTGATGATGCCCGAGGCGCGCCCGCCCATGTATTTCTGGACCAGCGCGTGGTCCGGGTGGCTGGGCAGACCGGCGTAATTGACCCAGCTCACCTTGTCATGCGCTTGCAGGTAAGTGGCGACCTTCAAGGCGTTGTCGCAGATGCGGTCCATACGCAACGCCAGGGTCTCAATACCTTGCAACAGCTGGAACGCGGCCATGGCGCTGAGCGCTGCGCCCATGTTGCGCAGTGGCACTACGCGCGCACGGCCAATGTAGGCTGCCGGGCCAAACGCATCGGTGTAGACCACGCCGTGATAACTCACATCCGGCTCGTTGAGGCGCTTGAAGCGCTTGGCGTGCTGAGCCCAGGGGAACTTGCCCGAATCCACAATCACGCCGCCAATGGTTGTGCCATGCCCACCCAGGTATTTGGTGACCGAGTGCACCACGATGTCAGCCCCGTGCTCAAACGGGCGGCACAGGGCTGGGCTGGGCACGGTGTTGTCGACAATCAGCGGAATGCCGTGGGCATGCGCCACCTCGGCCAAGGCGGCCAGATCGGTGACGTTGCCCAGCGGGTTGCCGATGGATTCGCAGTAAATGGCCTTGGTGCGGTCGTCAATCAAGGCGGCAAACGAAGCCGGGTTGCGGTAGTCGGCAAAACGCACCTGGATGCCGATTTGCGGAAAGGTATGCGCGAACAGGTTGTAGGTGCCGCCGTACAAGGTGGAAGCCGACACGATGTTGTCACCCGCTTCACAAATGGTCTGGATTGCATAGTGAATGGCTGACATGCCCGAGGCCACCGCCAGTGCGCCCACGCCGCCCTCCAACGCCGCCATCCGCGCTTCAAGCACGCCGCAGGTGGGGTTCATGATGCGGCTGTAAATGTTGCCCGCCACCTTCAGGTCAAACAGGTCGGCGCCGTGCTGGGTGTCGTCAAAGGCGTAAGCCACGGTCTGGTAAATCGGCACCGCTGCGGCGTGGGTGGTCGGTTCGGGGGTGTAGCCTGCGTGAATGGCCAGGGTTTCAAGCTTCATCGGTTCGCCCTTTCTGATTAAAGGGCTGCATCTTAGAGGTTTGATTGGGGATAATCAGGCATCTTGAAAAAACGCAGCCCCAACCTACCGGAAGTCAACTTTTCCGACGACAGTCACATTCGGCACCTGCACCTGGGCAGCGAGTGGATTCAGGGCTCGATGTACCTGGAAGACAGCGTGGGCCTGGTGCATGAATACGTGCAGCGCATGATGGCCTGGCTGCTGTTTGTTGAGCCCGATTCGGTGAAAGACCGCCAGGCGATGCAACTGGGTTTGGGTGCCGGGTCGCTCACCAAGTTCTGCGCCAAAGAGTTGCACATGCAAACCACCGCGATTGAACTCAACCCACAAGTGCTGGCGATGTGCCGCAATCACTTCAAGCTGCCTGCCGACAACCCGATGATGCGTGTGGTTCTGGCCGATGCGGCGCAGGAAATCCTCAACCCCACATGGTGGGGCACGTTGGATGCGTTGCAGGTGGACCTGTACGACCGCGAAGCGGCGGCGCCGGTGCTCGACAGCCTGCCGTTCTACAACCATTGCCGTCGATTGCTGACGCCTGAGGGTTGTATGACCGTCAACCTTTTTGGCCGCGCTTCGAGTTTTGAGCGCAGCGTCGAAAAAATGTCGGCAGCGTTTGGTAAAGAGGCGGTGTGGGCCTTCAAACCCACCCGCGAAGGCAACACCGTGGTGCTGGCCCAGCACACCCCCAGCCGCCCCAAGCGCGAGGTGCTGATGGCACGCGCCGCCGTCATTGAGGCCCGCTGGGGCTTGCCCGCCACCAAGTGGGTGCGCGTCTTCAAACCGATGCTGCCATGACACCAACCACCCCCACCAAACACCGCTCAGAGTCCCATACCGGCCCGCTGGACTGGCGCAGCCTCGTGTCATGGCTCAAAGCCGACGGCACCATCACCGCCCAGGAAGCGCAACGCATCCACACCCGCTGCGCGCAAGCTGAAAGCGCCCAGCACCCGTTGCTGCGCCTGGCCAGCGTGGCGGTGCGCCGAGCGGTGGACGACAAACCCATGGACCTGGAGTTGCTCACGCAGTGGCTGGCCGGGCACGTGAAGCTGACTTATTTACGCATTGACCCGCTCAAGGTGGATGTGGGCAAGGTGGCCGACACCATGAGCCCGGCTTATGCAGAACGCCACAAGATTCTGCCGGTGCAAGTGACCGCGCAAGAAGTGGTGGTGGCCACTGCGGAACCGTTCTTGACCGATTGGGTAAGCGAGGTGGAGCGTCAGGCGCGGCGCAGCGTGCGCCGTGTAGTTGCTAACCCGCAGGACATTCACCGCTATACGGTGGAGTTTTTTGCGCTCGCCAAGTCGGTGCGGGCGGCAGCCAAGGCGGGCAGCAATGTCGGCTCCAGTTTCGAGCAATTGGTGGAGCTGGGCAAAAGCAACAAGCAGTTGGATGCCAATGACCAGAGTGTGGTGCAGGTGGTGGACTGGTTGTGGCAATACGCCTTCGATCAGCGCGCCAGCGACATCCATCTGGAGCCCCGGCGTGAGCAGGGCGTGATCCGCTTCCGGATCGACGGTGTGTTGCACCCGGTGTACCAGATGCCGATGGGGGTACTGACCGCCATGACAGCGCGTATCAAGCTGCTCAGCCGCATGGACGTGGTGGAAAAGCGCCGCCCGCAGGATGGGCGCATCAAAACGCGCAACCCTGGTGGCGCCGAGGTGGAAATGCGCATCTCGACCCTGCCCACAGCGTTTGGCGAAAAGATGGTGATGCGGATTTTTGACCCGGAAACCACCGTCAAGGAACTCGACGCTTTAGGTTTCTCCCGGCACGACGCCGAGCGCTGGGAGGCGCTGGTGAAACGCCCCAACGGCATCATCCTGGTGACCGGGCCCACGGGTTCAGGCAAAACAACCACGCTTTATTCCACCCTGAAACGCGTGGCCACCGAAGAGGTGAACGTCAGCACGGTAGAAGACCCGATCGAGATGATAGAGGCGTCTTTCAATCAGACCCAGGTGCAGACGCAGCTGGATTTTGGCTTCCCTGAGGGGCTACGCGCCCTGATGCGCCAGGACCCGGACATCATCATGGTGGGTGAGATCCGCGACCAGGCCACCGCCGAGATGGCGGTGCAAGCCGCGTTGACCGGGCACTTGGTATTCAGTACCCTGCACACCAATGACGCGCCAAGCGCCATCACCCGGCTGATGGAACTCGGTGTGCCGTCTTATCTGATCAACGCCACTCTGCTGGGTGTATTGGCGCAGCGACTGGTGCGTACCTTGTGCCCGCTGTGCAAGGTGGCTGACCCAACGGCTTCGCGTGAGACGCTGGAGCAAGCCGTCAAACCCTGGCAGCTTAGCGGCAGCTACAAACCGTTCAAACCTGTGGGCTGTGTGGATTGCCGCATGACGGGTTTTCGCGGTCGCATGGGCTTGTACGAGTTGCTGGTGGTGTCCGAGGCTTTCAAGGCGCAGATCACACGCGAGCCTAATTCGGACGCTCTCAAGCGCCAGGCGATCACCGACGGCATGCGACCGCTGCGTTTGGCCGGTGCCTTGCGCGTGACCGAGGGCCTGACGGTGCTCGAAGAAGTGCTCTCCAGCACCCCGTCATCCGACCATTGATCTTTAACACCACGGTATCGGTCGGATGAAGGGTCAACAGGACAAAGACGTTTACGCTGGTGCGCTGCTGGCGCTGGTGGGCTCGGCGTTTGCCTGGGGCGCGACCAGTTACACCTCGGGCACCAGCGCCCGCATGGGTCCAGGGTACTTTCCGCTGATGCTGGGGGTGTTGCTGGCGGTGCTGGGTCTGGTCATCGCGCTGCGTGGCGCGCGGCGCCGCCCCGAGCAGCGGGAGGGGATAGGGCCTTGGGCCTGGAAACCGCTGTTTTTCATCGTCGCGGGCAACCTGCTGTTTGGTGTGTTGCTGGGCGGGTTGCCGTCCATCGGGTGGCCAGCCATGGGGTTCATGGTGGCGATTTATGGCGTGACGGTAGTGGCAGGGATGGCCGGTGAACGCTTCAGCCTGAAAGAAAGCCTGTGGCTGGCCAGCGTGCTGGCCGTGGGCTGCTACCTAGCGTTTGTACTGCTGCTGAATTTGCAGTTTGCCGTGTGGCCAGCGTTTGGGGCAGGTTAGGCCGCCAATATGGATTTGCTGACCAATTTGTCCATGGGGTTTGCGGTGGCTGCCACGCCCATCAACCTGCTGTACGCCTTTGTCGGCTGCCTGTTGGGCACGCTGATCGGGGTGTTGCCCGGTATCGGCCCGGTGGCCACTATTGCCATGCTGCTGCCAGCCACCTATGCGCTGCCACCGGTGTCGGCCTTGATCATGCTGGCGGGTATCTATTACGGTGCGCAGTACGGTGGCAGCACCACCGCCATTCTGGTGAACTTGCCGGGCGAAGCCAGCTCGGTGGTGACGGTGATCGACGGTTACCAGATGGCGCGAAAGGGCCGGGCCGGGCCGGCGTTGGCCGCTGCCGGGCTGGGCTCGTTTTTTGCGGGTTGTGTCGGCACCTTGATTCTGGCGGCCTTTGCTGCGCCGCTGACCGAGGTGGCTTTCAAGTTTGGCCCGGCTGAGTATTTTTCGCTGATGGTGCTGGGGCTGATTGGCGCGGTGGTGCTGGCCTCGGGCTCGCTGCTCAAAGCGGTGGCAATGATTGTGTTGGGGCTGCTGCTGGGCCTGGTCGGCACGGATGTGAACTCAGGCGTGGCGCGGTTTGCGTTTGATATTCCCGAATTGAGTGATGGCATCGGTTTCATCGTGATTGCCATGGGCGTGTTTGGCTATGGCGAAATCATCTCGAACCTGTCGGTGAAAGAAGCCCACCGCGAGGTGTTTACCGCCAAAGTGCATGGCCTGATGCCCACCCGTGAAGACTTCAAACGCATTCTGCCAGCGGTGTTGCGTGGCACCGGCATTGGTTCGGTGCTGGGCATTTTGCCCGGCGGGGGTGCGCTGTTGTCGGCGTTTGCGGCCTACAGCATCGAGAAAAAAACCAAATTACAGCCCGGCGAAGTGCCGTTTGGCGAGGGCAATATCCGCGGTGTGGCCGCGCCCGAGGCGGCCAACAACGCCGGTTCACAAACCTCGTTCATCCCGCTGCTCACGCTGGGCATTCCGCCCAACGCCGTGATGGCGCTGATGGTGGGCGCCATGACCATCCACAACATCCAGCCCGGCCCGCAGGTGATGAGCAGCAACCCCGAGCTGTTCTGGGGCCTGATCGCGTCGATGTGGATCGGCAACGCCATGCTGGTGGTGCTGAACCTGCCGCTGATCGGACTGTGGATCAAGCTGCTGAGCGTGCCGTACCGCTGGCTGTTTCCAGCCATCGTGCTGTTTTGCGCCATTGGCGTCTACAGCACCAACAACAACACCTGGGACGTCTGGATGGTGGGGCTGTTTGGCGTGATCGGGTATGGCTTCATCAAACTCGGGCTGGAGCCCGCGCCGCTGCTGCTGGGCTTCTTCCTGGGGCCGATGATGGAAGAAAACCTGCGCCGTGCGCTGCTGCTGTCGCGTGGTGACTGGAGTGTGCTGGTGACCCGGCCGCTCTCAGCCGGGCTGCTGGCGGCCGCCGTGGTCATGCTGGCGGTGGTGTTGCTGCCCGCCATCCGGCGCGGGCGTGAAAAAGCGTTTGTTGAAGATTGACGTGAAAGAACAAAATTGTCATGCCGGGCTACGACCCGGCATCCATGACTTCAGACTGCATGGATTGCGGGTGCTGAAACCCCGGACCCGATCCGGGGACGCAATGACAACCTTCTTCTTTCATGCTGCGACGCTGGTTGTGCGCTTAGGTCATTTACATAAGAATTTGGCCTCTAGCCCTTATGCATAAAGGGCAGGTAGCTCCTGAAAAGATAGTGAGTGGTCTGGTGCTTGCCACGCTGGGGGCGATTGCTTTCAGTGGCAAGGCGATCATCGTCAAGCTGGCTTACCGCTACGGCGTGGACGCGGTCACGCTGATCATGTACCGCATGTTGTTTGCGCTGCCGATTTTTGCGGTGATGGCGTGGTGGTCCAGCCGTGGCAAACCGCCGCTCACCCGGCACGACTGGCTGGGCGTGCTTGGCCTGGGTTTTTCTGGCTACTACCTGGCGAGCTTTTTGGACTTTGCCGGGCTGGCCTTCATCAGCGCCTCACTCGAGCGGCTCATCTTGTACCTCAACCCGACGCTGGTGCTGATCCTCGGGCTGGTGCTCTACCAGCGCCGCATCACGCGTTTTCAGGCGCTCGGCATGGGCATCAGTTATTTGGGTGTGTTGCTGGTGTTTGGTCACGAAATCAGTCTGGCGGGTGCCGACGCGGCATTGGGTGCGGCGTTGGTGTTTGGCAGCGCGGTGAGTTATGCGCTGTATCTGAGCTTCAGCGGTGAACTGGTCAAGCGCCTCGGCTCGCTACGCCTCGTGGGGCTGGCCACGCTGGTGGCGTGTGGGCTGTGCATCGCGCAGTTTCTGTTGCTGCGGCCCATGGCTGCCGCGCTAGTGGCGCCCGAGGTGATCTGGCTGTCCATCCTCAACGCCACCGTGTGCACCGCCGCACCGGTGCTGATGGTGATGATGGCCATCGAACGCATCGGTGCCTCGCTGGCCGCGCAGACTGGCATGGTCGGCCCGATGTCGACCATCGCCATGGGGGCGCTGCTTCTGGGGGAACCGTTCACCGGCTGGGTGGCGGCGGGCACGGTGCTGGTGATATTGGGGATTTTTGTGTTCATGCGCCGCCGGTGATAGTCCGCCCCGCAGGTCAACAAGCCGTCGTTTGGCCAAAAATCAGCGCCGCGACGACACCACAATGCCGCCCACAATCAGCGCAAACGCCAGCGCGTGGTACAGGTGCGGCACCTCACCCAGAAACAGCCCGGACAACACGGCGGTAAACAGCGGCGTCAGGTTGATGAAAAAGCCCGCCACCGATGGCCCGGCCCGCGACACGCCCGCGCCCCAGGCGCGATAAGCCAGCAAGGCCGGCCCAATCGCTATAAAAAGCAAAGCGGCTGCCAAAGGCCAGCTGGGCACAAACCGGCCAAACCCCAGGGCCCATTCGGCTCCGGCAAACAAGCCTGACCAGATCAGGCCCAGCGAAATCTGCGCCATCAGAAACTCCGACCAATTGGTGCGGATGCTGCTGGGCTCTGAGGTGGGGTGCACCAGCATCCAGCTGTAATAGGCCCAGGCGGCCGAGGCCAGCATGATGTAGAAGTCACCCGGCACCAGCCGCACCTGCAGCAAGGTTTCCAGCTGGCCGCGGCTCAGCACAAGCATCACCCCGCTGATCGACAAAGCGGCACCCAGCCATTGGCGCTTGCTGATGGCCTTGGCAAAAAACAGCCGCCCGATCAGCAGCATCCACACCGGCGTGATGGAGCCCACCAGCGTCACGTTGATGGGTGTGGACGTGTTCAGCGCCAGATACAGCAGCGCGTTGTAGCCGCCAATGCTCAGCAGCGACAAGGCCATGAAACGCCGCCAGTTGGGCCACAGCGCACTCTCGCGGTACAGCACCGGCGCGGCCAGCGGCAGCAGCAGCACAAACGCAATGCACCAGCGCAGCAGGTTAAGCGTCATCGGTGAAGCCATGTCGGCAATCACCCGGCCCAGCACCGCGTTGCCCGCCCACAACACCGGCGGCAAGGTCAGCAGCAGCGCGGCAGTGGGGGTCACGCGGGGGTGGCTCATATGCTCAGGCCGCAGCCGGTGGCGCAGGCCAGGCGTTCAAAAAAGTGTGAAAACAAGGGGAGTGCGGTGCAAGACATGCGTGGGGATGATGAACGATCCAATTTTCGCAGCAAAACGCGGGGCCTGGATTCATGGCAATATCTCCCACCCTATTTCTTTCCGGAGACTTTTCATGACGATGCAACCCTCTCGCGCCATCCAAATCGACCAGCACGGCGGCCCGGAGCAACTCACACTGGTGCAGGTCATGGTCGGTGAGCCCGGCCCGGGCGAGATCCGCATTCGCCACCACGCCGTCGGCCTGAACTTCATCGACGTGTACCAGCGCAGCGGCCTGTACCCGATGCAACTGCCGGTGCGCCTGGGCATGGAAGCCGCTGGTGTGGTGGAGGCGGTAGGTGAGGGCGTGGCGCATCTGCAGCCGGGTGACCGCGCCGCCTACGCCAGCCAGCCGCCCGGAAGTTATTGCGATTTGCGCGTGATGCCAGCCAAAAACGTCTGCAAGCTACCCGATGCCATCCCTTTCGAGACTGGCGCGGCGATGATGCTCAAGGGCCTGACAGCGCAATACCTGCTCAAACGCACCCAGCCCCAGGGCGGCCTGCAAGCCGGTGACTTTGTGCTGTTTCATGCCGCCGCCGGGGGTGTGGGCCTGATCGCCTGCCAGTGGGCCAAAGCCATGGGGCTGCGCCTGATTGGTACCGCAGGTTCAGCATCAAAATGTGCTCTAGCCCTTGCCAATGGGGCAGAGTTTGCTATTAATTACTCTACAGAAGATTTTCTGGCGCGGGTCAAGGAAATCACCGCTGGCCAAGGCGTCAAGGTAGTTTACGACAGTGTGGGCAAAGACACCTGGGACAAGTCGCTGGATTGCCTTGCCCCCTTTGGCCTGATGGCCAGCTTTGGCAACGCCTCCGGCCCCGTGGCACCGTTTGCGCCGGGCATCCTCGGCCCCAAAGGCTCGTTGTATGTGACGCGGCAAACGCTGTTCACCCACATCGCCACACGGGAAAGCACCCAGGCCATGGCCGATGATCTGTTTGCGGTAGTGGTCAGCGGCCAGGTAAAGATCCACATCGACCAGCGCTACGGCTTGGAAGACGTGCAGCAGGCGCACCGTGACCTGGAAGCGCGCAAGACCACCGGCTGCACCGTGCTGACGCTTTAGGAGGGGCTGGTTACCAGGTTTTCGGCAAGCTTCTTACCCATGCCGTTGCACCAGCGTCCAGGCCGACAGCGCAATCAGTGCGCTCCAAAACCACACGCCCAGGGTGAGCGGCAACACGGTGCCGTCCATGTGGCCACCCAGCCAGGCGCCCATGGCAAAGGCGCACAGCATCATCAAAAAGCCATTGACGGCTGAGGCGGCGCCAGCGGCTTTGGGGAAGGGCCCCACGGCGCCACTCTGGCCGCAAGGCTGGTGGATGCCGTGGCCGATCATGAACAGCATTTGCGGCAGCATGATGCTCCAGACGCTGATCCAGCCCATCAAGCTGAGTGCCGCCATCAGCGTACCGCCGGTGATGGACAAGATGCCCGCCAGCGCCACCGCGCGGCGCACGCCAAAGCGCGGCAGCCATTGGCGGCAGATGAAGGTGCCGCCGATATAGGCCACAGAATTTACAAACATCACCAGCCCGTACTGCGTTTTGCTTAAACCCAGCACACCGGTGAACACAAACGACGAAGCCGCCAAAAAAGTGAACAAGCCGCCATAAGAGCAGGCCGAAAGCGCTGAAAACGCCCAGAAAGTGGGGTTGACCAGAATGCTGCGCCAGGTGGCCAGCAGGGTGGGCAGCTGCAGTGCCTGCGGGTTTTTGTGCTGCACGGTTTCTTCAAAACGCAGCGCCACCACCGCCAGCGTGACGGCGGCAAACACACCCAGCGCCAGCAGCGCAAAGCGCCAGTTCAGCCACTCGGTCAGCAGGCCGCCCAGCGGTGCGCTCATGCAGGCGATCACCCCCAGGCCGCTCAGCCCCTTGCTCATCACCCGGGCCCCTTGCGTGGGTGAATAGAGGTCGCGCACGATGGCGCGGGCGCACATCACGCCCGCGCCCATGGCTACGCCCTGCAGCGTGCGCCAGACAATCAGCCAGCCCATGCTGGGCGCCAGGCTGCTGGCAATCGACGCCAGTACATAGGCGACCAGACCTATCAGCAAAATGGGTCGGCGGCCAAAGCGGTCTGAGAGCGGCCCCCACACCAGTTGCGAGCCGCCAAACGCCAGCAGCAGGGCGGTCAGCGTCAGCTGCGCCTGCGCCATGGGGGCAGACAATTCGGCGGTCAGCTCGGGCAGGGCTGGCAGGTACAGGTCGGTGGTGATGGGCTGCATGCCCAGTAACAGCGAGAGCAACAAGACGATCACGCCGGGCTGCATGGAAGAAGTGTGGGAGGCATTGGCAGGCATGGGTTTAAGCGTATCAGATCAAGTTCACCCGCCTGCCGCTTTGGCCTGGCGCTTGTGCGAAGATGTCCGCTGGATGAATCTGACGTTTTGAAAGGGTTTTGGCATGGCTATTGGTTGGCTCTCGGTGTTGAAAATGGTGCCCTGGGGCGATGTGATCGAGTCCGCACCCATCGTGGCGCAGGGGGCTAAAAAACTCTGGAAATCTGTGGGCAAGAAGGAGCCTGTCACCGTTGCCCCGCCCAATACTGGCGCGGTAGCCGCGCAGGCCGCGCCCACCGTGATGGCGCTGCAGGCACAGGTGACGCAGCTGGAGGTGTCGGTGGCCGAGCTGCACCAGCAGATGCTGGAGTCCAGCGCGCTGATCGGCTCTTTGGCCGAGCAAAACACCCAGCTTATTGCCCGCGTGGAGGTCAACCGCAAACGTGTGCTGGCCCTCGCCGTGGTGGTTGTGGTGTTGGCGGTGGTACTTGCCAATCAACTCATTTGACTGCCATGGCTGAGCAGTCCTCCCGGCGGCGCATGAAAGATGGCGGTCATTGCGGGCTTGACCCGCAATACATGGTGCGGAGATGGCAGCTCGCTCTAAAAAATTAATAGCTGTCAGCCCTTTATTCATAAGGGCTAACGGCCAATTTTTGCCTATTCATCCATGGCACCTGGGCGCTTGGCGGGTGGCAAAAACAATGATACTTACGACATGAACCTACCTGGAATTACCTTGAATGAAGCAGATGGCAAGGTGCTTTTGCTGTCCCAGCCGCTGCCTGACCGCCTGCCTGTCGACGCCAACCTGCTGCACGCACTGCTGATTCAGGAGGGTTTTGGTGACTGTTGGCTTGATGAAGCCGCCATCAGCAACGCCGTCAACCTGTGCAATGTGCAACAAACCCCGTTTGGTCTTGAAGTGGCGCGCCGCGTGGATGCCACGCTGGCAGTGCACATCGAGTTGGATGACATGGCTGCCACGCTGAACATCACCGCTGCGCGCGGTGGCAAACCAGCCAGTGTGCCCGACGTGTTGACCGCTCTGGCGCACGCTGGCGTGAGCTTTGGCATGGATGATGCCGCCGTGGCGCAAGCCTGCCAGGCCGGGGTGTGCAGCGCGCTGGTGGTCGCCCGTGGTCAGGTGCCACAGGACGGCCACGATGCCATATTTGAAGCCTTGATTTCCGACACCGTTGACCGCGCCCCCAAACTTAACGAGCAGGGGCTGATTGACTACCGTGAGCACGGCGACATTCCCGTGGTCGCAGTTGGCGCCGCGTTGATGCGGCGCACGCCGGCCACCCCAGGTGTGCCGGGCAAAACCGTCAAAGGCCAAGTGCTGGCAGCATTGGCGGGGCACGATGCTGGTTTTGCGCCCAAGCTCGAGGGTGTTGAAACCGCCAGTGACGATGCCAATGTGCTGGTGGCATCGGTCAGCGGTCAGCCGGTGCTGGTCACTGCCGGGGTCATGGTCGAGCCGATATTGCGCCTCAAAGAAGTCAACATGGCCACGGGCAACATCCATTTTGACGGCACGGTGCACGTCGCGGGCGAGGTGACACAGGGCATGAAGGTGCAAGCCAGCGGCGATATTGTGGTCGATGGCATGGTGGATGGCGGGCTGCTCGATGCGGGCGGCAATATTCAGGTGTCCGGCGGTCTGATCGCTCATGCCAAGCTGCATGCCGGTGGCTCGGTGACAGCGCGTTTTGCCGAGGGCGCACACATCACCGCCGGTACAGTGATCGCTGTTGGCGACATGGTCATTGATTGCGACATGCATTCGCTCAACCAGATCATCATCGGCAGCAATTCGCCGCAGCGTGGTCGTTTGGTGGGTGGTACCACGGCCGCAGCGCTGCTGCTGCGGGTGCCGCTGCTCGGCTCAAACAAGGCTGGCACCACCAAAGTGGTGGTCGGCACCAACCCTGAGCTCGAAGCCCGCTATGCTGCGCTGCTGGCGCGCATCGAGTCTGAAAAAGCGGTGGAGGCCAACCTGGACAAGTTGGTCAAGCAGCTCAAAGCCATTGGCGACCCCAAGCATTTGCTGGAGCGCGTCAAGGCCTCGCGTCAGCATGCGGTGCAGGTCTGGGGCGCATCGCTGGCTGAAAAGCAGACCCTTGAACACGAGCTGGAACTGGCCCTGACGGCCCGCGTTGAGGTGAGCGTGGGTGTGGAAGGGGCGGTCGATCTGATGTTTGGTCACAAACCCGTGTCTTTGCGCCGCGAATTCGACGCGGGCAGTTTTTCGATGAACGAGCAGCGGCAAATACTGTTCACCGATCTGACCGGCAATGGCTTGGTGGTGGCTGCAAGCTAAAAAATACTTACCGCCAAAGCCCTGACCGGTGTCGCCGAACGCTTGTTGCCTCAATGCAACGCACTATTGATTGAGATCAAAACTGGTCCCTACCCGACCGTTAGGATAAAAAACTTAGCTGCAAATAGCGTCATCAGGTGCTTTCGATATGCCTGCTCACATCGTTCAACAATTGAGCCTCCAAGGCCTGGCACGCCATATTCAACTCCAGCATGTTCACCCGCAAGACCTTGGTCGTCTGCATGAATTGTTGGAGCGCCCGCAAACAGACAAAGCGCAGCGGGTTGTTTTCCGCACGATTGATGCCTATGGCACTTGGCAGTGGTTTGAATTGCAAAGCCAGGTGCTGGAACGCCACGCAAACACGGATGCCAACCAGCGCATCGGCGTACTGACCGACATCACGGATCGCCAGCGGCAGGCCGAATACACAACCTTGCAGCAGAAGTTTTTTGAGGTACTGGCGCAAAGCCCGGATCGTCCGACCCTCATCACCACCATGCTCGATACCGTGCTGAGCCTGTCGGATCTGGACGGTGGCGGTCTGTACTGGCAGCGCGGCGACGGCGGCTTTGACCTGCTTGCCAGCCGCGGGCTCAGTGAGACATTTCTGGCTGATTCCGGAAAAATTGAACCCGGCGACCCGCGGGTGGCCGTCATTGCCGCGGGGGCCATGGTCTGCAGTTGCTTTGAGCCGCAAGACGTCTGCACCGACCCCGGTCTGGTTCATCAGCCAGCCATACAGGCAGAAGGCATCACGGCACTGGTTATCTTGCCCATCACCGTTGCCGGGCGGGGACATGCCTGTTTGAACCTGGCCAGCAAACATGTGTTGCGTTTGCCACCTACCTCCATTGCCTTGCTTCAAAGCCTGGCCGAACAGTTCAGCTTGGCCGTTGAGCGACTGATGGCGCGGGAGGATGCGCAAAACCAGCGCCAGAACCTGGAGGGCTTTTTCCAGGCGCTACAAGATTTTGTGTTCGTGCTCAACCCCCAAGGTGACATCCTCTATGTCAACCCGGTGGTCTACACAAAATTGGGTTACGACGAACATCTGCTGGGCAAGTCGGTGTTGACGGTTCACCCCGAGCGGGTGCATGCATCGGCCTGGGCCATTGTTAGCGACATGCTCCAAGGCAAGCGCGAGTCCTGCCCCCTGCCGTTATTGCGGGCGGATGGCTCTGAATTGATGGTCGACACCCGTATCGTGCATGGCAGCTGGAACGGTCTGCCGGCACTGCTGGGCGTGTCACGCGACATTTCGGCGCAACGCGCGCTGGAGCAGGCCCTGGAGCAGCAGCACGACATATTGCGAACGCTGATGCACGCCCAGCCCGATCTGGTCTGGCTGAAAGACCCACAGGGCAGGTACTTGGCCTGCAATGATCGATTTGAAAGCTTTTTTGGCCACAAGGCGTCCGATATTGTTGGCAGGACCGACTACGACTTTGTCTCCAAGGAGCTGGGTGACCTGTTCCGCGCCAACGACTTGATGGTGATCAACACCAACGCCGCCCATACCAACGAAGAGACCGTGCCCTTTGCCAGCGACGGCCATAGCGAATTGCTGGAAACCATCAAAACGCCGCTTCACGACCGTAGCGGCCGATTGATCGGCGTACTGGGCATTGGCCGAGACATCACGGCACGTGTCAAGGCGGAAGAAGAGCGCCGGGCCTCGCTGGAGCGTTTTCAAAAGTTGGCCGCTCATGTGCCAGGTGCCATTTACCAATATTGCCAGCGGGCCGATGGCACCGCGTACTTTCCGTTTGCCAGCGCCGGATTCAAGGCGATTTACGGTGTGACACCGGAAGAGGTGCTCAAGGACGACACCATATTGAGGGATATTGTTCACCCTGACGATGTACCCAGGGTGTTGCAAAGTATTGCCCAGTCTGCGGCGCAGCTGACGCCGTGGGTGGAGGAATACCGGGTGTGCTTGCCGGGGGGAAAGCTGCAATGGGTTCATGGTCATGCCAGCCCAGTGCGTCAAAGCGATGGCAGCACGTTATGGCACGGCTACATCTATAACAGCAGCGCCGAGCGCAAAGCCCGTGAACAGTTGCGCATGGGTGCCAGCGTGTTTGCCAACAGTTACGAAGGCATCATGATTGCCGATGCCGACAACGTGATTGTGGATGTCAACCCGGCCTTTAGCCGCATCACCGGTTACGAACCAGAAGATGTGCTAGGCAAAACGCCCAGAATCTGGAGTTCAGGCCGACAGGGGCCCGACTTTTACACTCAGATGTGGCGGATGCTTGCCGAACACGACCAGTGGAGTGGTGAGCTCTGGAACCGGCGCAAAAGCGGTGAGGTGTTTGCCGAGATTTTGTCCATCACGGCGGTGCGCGACGAGGCTGGAAAACTGCTGCATTACCTGGCCGTGTTCATTGACATCACCCCCATGAAAACGCACGAAACCGAGCTGGCCCACATTGCCAACTACGACGTTTTAACTGGTGTGCCGAACCGGCGCCTGCTGACCGATCGCCTGAAGGTGGCACTGGCCAGTGCCCGGCGTGACCGCAGTACGCTGGCCTTGTGCATGCTTGACCTGGATGGCTTCAAGGACATCAATGACCGGCTTGGCCACGCCCGTGGAGACTTGTTGCTCATCGAAATATCCCGTCGCCTTCAGGGAGTTTTGCGTGAAAACGACACGCTGGCACGCCTGGGAGGCGACGAGTTTGTGATGCTCTTTTCTGATATGCATCAGCAAGAGGAAAGCCACCGCATCCTCAGCCGCGTACTGCAGGCCATTGCCCAGCCGGTGCAACTGGGTGACACCGAAGCTTTGATTTCAGCCAGCATAGGCGTCACGCTGTATCCGCTGGATGATGCCGATGCCGACACCCTCTTGCGCCATGCCGACCAGGCCATGTATGCCGCCAAACAAGCTGGCAAAAACCGCTATCACCTGTTTGACTCCGAGCAAGATCGCTTGATCAAGGATCACAAGGAGCGTTTGGAGCGACTGACGCAGGCGCTGGCCCATGGCGAGCTGGTTCTTTATTACCAACCCAAGGTAAATCTTGCCAGCGGCGAGGTCATGGGCGCCGAAGCGTTGATACGCTGGCAGCACCCCGAGCACGGATTGCAGTCACCGGCTGAATTTTTGCCGCTGCTCAGCGGTACGCCACTGGAGTTTGCCGTGGGACAGTGGGTGATCACACAGGTGCTGCACCAGATTGCCCGGTGGCAAGAGGTTGGCATCCATGGCGTTTTCAGTGCCAATATCAGTGCCGACCATTTGCTTGAAGATGGCTTTGTTGCGTATTTGCAAGAGGCACTGAAGCAATACCCACAAGTCAACCCGCAGCATTTGGAGCTGGAAATTCTGGAGACGGCCGCCATTGGCGACATGATCAGCGCCTCCAAGGTGTTGCAGCAATGCCGTGTTCTGGGCATCCGCTTTGCGCTCGATGACTTTGGCACCGGCTACTCGTCGCTGTCATATTTCAGGAGCCTGTCATTTGATGTGATCAAGATTGACCAGAGCTTTGTGCGCGATATGCTGGAAGACCCCAATGACCTGGGCATTGTGGACAGCGTGGTGCGATTGGCGCATGCGTTCAATCGTCCGGTGATTGCTGAGGGCGTCGAGACGCTTGAGCATGGCGATGTGCTGCTGCAACTGGGTTGCCAATTGGCACAAGGGTATGGCATAGCACGCCCCATGCCGGCGGCCCAGTTTGCAAGCTGGACTCGCCAATGGAACGAGGCCAAAGTCTGGAAAACGCGCCCGCCAAGAGACACTTCTTTGGTCGACCTGCCACTCCTGACATCCATCCGCAGCCATAAAGTCTGGATGGACGCGCTACTCGCCCAGCTGGATGCTGGCATGACGGGTGTCCCCATTGCGATGGACAGCACCAAATGCGGCTTCGGTCAGTGGTGTCAGGGCGGTGGCTCGGTGCGTTATGGTCACCTGCCTTTGTTTCAAAGTATCGAAGCGTTGCACCAGCAGGTGCATGTGCTGGCTCAAGAGATTCTGGCGCAATCTAATACAACAACCTTGGACGCCCACTGTGCTCAACGCGTGGGTTTGGATCAAATAAGCCGGCAGCTCAACCTGGCATTTGAGGCGTTGGCGCTGGAGGAGAGCAATTCATCACCGCGAGCGACAGCAATGGCGTGACGTGAAAAAGATCAGCCAATCTGGGTGTACTTGCGTGAGGCTATGCAGGTGGCAGCGGTGGTCATAATCCATGGCCATGGCAAGCACCAAAAAATCCACATTGCCGCGTCATTCAGGAAGCCTTAGGCTGGACCAACAGCCCCCGGATTCGCAGGCTGCGCTGAGCATGGAAACCGTCGCTGTTCTGGACTTTGAATCGACCGGCCGGTCGGCATGTGATGGCGACAGAGCCACTGAGATCGCCGTTGATGAAGCATCCAGGTCAACCGGCCGCTGACCCCAACCCGCCACGCGGCTTCATGGTGTTGCACGGCAACCGGCTGGAAGATCTGCGCGACCTGTTGGTGAATTACGTGGCGGCGCACCCGCTCAACCCCCTGGAGGCTGAGGTCATCCTGCTGCAAAGCAACGGCATGAAACACTGGCTGGAGCTGGCGCTGGCTGACGACAGCGCCTTGGGCATCTGCGCCGCCACCCGCATGGAGCTGCCCAGCGGCTACCTGTGGCAGATGTACCGCGCGGTGTTGGGGCCCGATGCGGTGCCCGAACACATGCCGTTTGACAAGGCCGCGTTGTTGTGGCGGCTGGTGCGCCTGCTGCCGGAATTGTGTGCGGCCAACCCGGTGTACGCGCCGCTGCAGCGTTACCTGTCGGGTGACAACCCGGCGCGCAAGCTATACCAATTGGCCGAGCAGCTGGCTGACGTGCTGGACGGCTACCAGAGCTACCGCGCCGACTGGCTGGCCGATTGGGCACAGGGGCTGGGCCAGTTGTGCGGGCCGCTCGGGGCGCCACAGGCACTGCCGCCCGAGCATGCCTGGCAGGCGCAACTTTGGCGCGATATACGTGCCGATGTGGGGCCCGAGCTGGCAGAGGCGTCGCGCGCCAGTGTGCATGAGCGGTTTTTGGTGGCATTGGCGCAGTGGGTAAGCTCTAAAAAAAATAGCGGTCAGCGCCCGACTGGCTTGCCGCACCGATTGATGGTGTTTGGTATCTCGTCGCTGCCGATGCAGGTGGTGCAGGCGCTGGCAGCGCTGGGTCAGGTGTGCCAGGTGATGCTGCTGGTGCAAAACCCGTGTCAGTACTTCTGGGGCGATATTGTCGAAGGCCACGCCGCGCTGCGTGCGCAGGTGCGGCGCAGGCAGCAGGGCAAGCCTGGGGCTGGATCAGCGATCAGTCTGGCACCTGCCGCCACCGCCCAGCCGCTCTTGGCCTCCTGGGGCAAACAGGGGCGGGATTATTTGCACCTGCTCGACGGGTTTGATGCGCCCGAGCGCTACCACGCGCACTGGAGCCGCGTTGACGTGTTTGTGGACCCGGCCCCGGATGAAGCCACGGCCACGCAACTGGCGCAACTGCAGTCAGCCATCTTCAATCTGACGCCGCCGCCGGAGCTGCCGCAAGATCAGCCCGACGATGGGTCGCTAATCTTCGTTACTGCCCACAGCGCCCAGCGGGAGCTGGAAGCGCTGCACGACCGCCTGCTGACCTGGCTGGAGGCTGACGCCGCCCTGCAGCCGCGTGAGGTGATGGTGATGGTGCCCGACATGGAAGCCTTTGCGCCGCACATCCACGCCGTGTTTGGCCGCTTCACACCCGGGCAGCCGCGCCACATTCCGTATTCAGTGGCCGACACCACGCCGCGCCAGAGCCCGCTGGTGCAGGCGCTGGAACAACTGCTGAACCTGCCCAATTCGCGCCTGTCGCTGGCCGACTGGTTGAGCCTGTTTGAAGTGGCGGCGGTGCGTGAGCGCTTCAAGCTTGATGTTGCCGCCGTGCGCCAAATCCAAGACTGGTTGGCTGCCGCCGGGGTGCGCTGGGGGCTGGATGCCACGCATCGGCTGGCCTGGGGCTTGCCTGCTGGTGCGCAAGGTTTGGAACAAAACACCTGGGCCTTTGGCCTGCGTCGGCTGCTGCTGGGGTATGCGCTGGGAAACAGTTCCGCAACACCAGACAGCGCCATCTGGTGCGACATCCTGGGTCAGCCCGCGCTGAGTGGTCTGGATGCGCCATTGGTCGCTGGCCTACTGGGTTGGGTTGAAGCCATCGAGCAAACCTTGCCTGCGCTGCAGCGTGAACAGTCGCCCAGCGAGTGGGGCGATACCTTGCAAACCCTGGTCGAGCGTTTTTTTTCCCCGGCAGACGATGCCGATGAGCGCGCCATCGAGCGCTTGTTAGCCCCGTTGGACGTGTGGCTTCAGGCCTGCGCAGACGCTGCACTGGACACCCCGCTACCGCTAGAAGTGGTGCGCGAGCACTGGCTGGCCAACATCGCCGAGGCGGGTTTGCAGCAGCGCTTTTTTGGTGGCGGTGTGCAGTTTGGTACGCTGATGCCGATGCGCTCGATCCCGTTCAAGGTGATTGGCCTGTTGGGCATGAACGACGGTGCCTACCCACGGGTGCAGGCCGCGCTCGACTTTGATCTGATGGCCAGCAGCTGGCGCGCCGGTGACCGTTCCCGCCGCGAGGACGACCGCTACCTGTTTCTGGAGGCGCTGCTGTCGGCCCGGCAAACCCTCTACATCAGCTGGCAAGGCCACAGCGCGGCAGACAACAGCGTTCGCCCGCCGTCGGTGCTGGTGGCGCAGCTGCTGGATGTGGTCAACGCCTGCTGGTCGCCAGAGCGTCAAGCGCAGCCGCAGCCACTGCAGCCGTTCTCGGAAGCCTACTTTGAGGCCGACTCACCCTACCAGACCTTTGACGCCGATTGGGAACAAATTCGGCCTCTAGCCCTTATGAATAATGGGCAAGTAGCTATGGAAAGCGTACTGATTCAGGCAAGGGGCGCAGATGCCCGTGCGTCAGAAGTCGCCGTGCGACCACCCACCCTGACGCTGGCCGACCTGCAGCGCCTGCTGCGCCAGCCGGTGGATGTGTTTTTCCGCAACCGGCTGCAGGTGGAATTTGACAGCCTGGAAGAGCTGGAGCAAGAAGACGAACCCTTTGCCCTGAACCCCTTGCAGCAGCACCAAGCCGGTGCCGCGCTGCTGCAGGCGCAAGGGGATGCGGCGGCACTGCGCAGCCTGCACTTGGCGGGCACCCTGCCGCTGGCCGGTTTTGGCACCCGCCTGGCTGATGAATTGATGGCCAAGGCGCAGACTGTGCTGCAGTCACGCGCCGCCTGGTTGCAGCGTTACCCGGTGGCGCTGGCTGCACTGCCGGTTGAACTGGTGCTGCCGCAGGTCCAGGAAGACCCGTCGGCTCTCTTGGCAAAAATTAATGGCGGTCATTGCGGGCCTGACCCGCAATCCATGCGTTTGACTTGCCAATTGACCGACACGCTCAGCGGCGTTTGGTCGCAAGACGCCAACGACCCCCACGCGCCTTGCCTGCAACTGGCCGAGCGTACCGGCGCGGTGTTGCAGGGCAAAAACGCGGCGGTGGCCGCGCGCCTGCATGTGCTGGCAGGTCTGTGGGTGCGGCACTTGGCGGCCTGCGCCAGCGGCCTGACCATGACCAGCGTGCAACTCGGAGTGGATGGCCAGGTGGTGCTTCCGCCCATGAGCGCCGCTGCCGCAATGGCGGCGCTGGGTCAATTGGCCCAGGCTCATACACAAGCTTGGGCGCAGCCGCTGCCCGTAGCCTGCAAAACCGCTTGGGCCTGGCTTTTGGCCGAGCGGCAAAACCAGGCGCTGGTCGCTGCTGGCAAGCCCGCCAAAGACCCGGTTGAGGTTGCTCGCGAAGCCTTTGAAGGCGGTCAGTGGGGCGGAGAGCTAGCCGAGTCAGCCTATTTGCAGCGTGCGTTTGCCAGCTATGACGATCTGGCCACAGACCTGCCGCATTGGGCGCAGCTGCTGTATGGCGGCTTGCTGGCTAACATCTCCCAGGCGACCACAAGTGAATCATGACGCTGTGCCGTACAAATCGCAGTTGATGGGGTTTAAGTGGCTAAATTACCCCATAATCATGGGTAAATTTGTGTGATCAGTGAGGTGAAACATGCCCAAAGCAAAAATTGGATTTGAGGTGGATGCTGATGATCTGGCCCACGCCAAGGCCTATGTGGCCAGGCATGGCGGCTCGCTCAACAAACTGGTTTCGGCGTTGTTCGCTTCGCTCGGACAGCAAGAGCAGCGCGCCGCGCCTGCCATGGACCCGGCCACACGTGTCTTGCTGGAGGTGAGCGCTGCCAAGATCTCCATCATGGAAGCGGCACAACAGCTGGGCTTGCCAGACGCGGGATATGTGCTGCAACGCTTGGCGCAAGCAGGTTTGCCGCTGCCCCGGCTATCGCCATCGGACGCCAACCGCCAGCTGGAACTAGCCCAGCAGGCGCTGGACGCTTGCCTGCTTGAGCCCGCGCCCCCGGTCAAGAAGCGCGGACGATCAGCCGGAGGGGTGATCCCGGCATGACCCGAATCCTGATTGCCGATGCTGGCCCGCTGTTTTCGCTGGCTGCAGGCAATTTGCTTGGATTGCTGACCCATTTTCGCTTGGGGCTAACCGATGTCGTCCGGGAAGAATCCGTTGACCGCGGGTTGTTGCCCGACGCTTCTGTGGAGGCACAAAGGCTGCTGGCCTTTTATAACGCCCATGCAGCGCACATTGAAACGTTTGCCACGCAGGTGGGCATCACCGTGCGCGCCAAACGGCTGGCCGATCCGCTCTACCAGATGCCGCGCCATGTGGGTGAGTTGTCGATTCAGAGCCTGCTGATTGACCTGCAGTTGCAGGGCTCAAGCGAGCCACCGGTGGTGGTGTTTGAAGACGCTTGGTTCATGCGCAACGCCAGTGCACTCGCCAAGCCTTGTGTGCTGTTGAGCACGCAAGCCCTGCTGAACTATGCCGAGTCCAAGGGCTGGATCGCATCGGCCGAGTTGGCCCGGCAAGCCATTGCGCAAGCCCGTCCGCTGGCTTACCCAGCCAGCATCACTATCGTGCCGGCATGACGGGCACCCAGCGCACGCTCAACCCGTTGACGCTCCCTTTGAGCGGCCTGCAACTCATCGAGGCCTCGGCTGGCACTGGCAAAACCTGGACGCTGGCGGCGCTGTATGTGCGGCTGGTGCTGGGTCACACACCGGGCTCAAGCAGCCTGGGCGTTGGCCTGGTTCCGCCACAGATTCTGGTGATGACCTTCACCGAAGCCGCCACCGCCGAGCTGCGTGAACGCATCCGCGAGCGCCTGGCGCTGTCAGCCCGGTTCTTTCAGACCGGCGACGCGCCCAAGGTGGATGATTTTTTGCGTGAACTGCGTGGCAGCATCGCGCCCGCGCACTGGCCACTGTGCGCCCAGCGGCTCGATTTGGCGGCGCAGTGGATGGACGACGCAGCCATCTTCACCATCCACGGCTGGAGCAGCCGCATGCTCAAAACGCATGCCTTTGACAGCGCCAGCCTGTTCACCCAGAACCGCGTCGAAGACGGCGAGCGCCTGCAACTCATTGCCACGCAAGACTATTGGCGGCACTGGTTTTACGGCTTGGAGACGAGCGCCCTGGCGGCCCTGAAGTCGGTGGGTGACACGCCGCAGGCGCTGCTCGACAAGCTCAAAACCCTTTGGCGCGAGTCCGAACGTGCCCCACAAGAAGAGTTTGAGGCGCCCGTGCCACCCGATGTGTTGCTGGCGCGCTGGGTCGTGTGGCAGCAACAGCGGGAGGTGCTGGAAGCGCCAGCCCGGCAGGCCTGGGCAGCAGATGTGGTGCAAGCCATTCAGGATGTGGCGGCTACCAAAACCCTCAAAAACTACCGCCCCCACTGGCTCGGCGGCTGGCTGGCCCAGATGGCCGACTGGCGCGACGGCGGCGAGATCGACCCGGTCACACTGGCCCGTTTCACCACCCCCACGCTGGTTGCCAAGGGGTGGGCCGCAGCGCAAAACTGGCCGGTGTTTGCGCAGTTGCAGGCGCTGTCGGACCACCTGGCCGCCGAGCCCGACGTGGTCACCGGGCTGCTGGCCCATGCTGCACAAGAGGTGCACCGTGCCTACCAGCGCGCCAAGGCGCAGGCCGCGCAGTTTGACTTTTCAGACCTGCTGCAAAACCTGTACCACGCGCTGCAGGCGCCAAACGGGCGGCTGGCAGCAGCCATTCGCGCCCAGTACCCGGTGGCGCTGGTCGACGAGTTTCAGGACACCGATCCATGGCAGTTTGGCAGCTTGAGCAAAATTTATAGCTGCTCGCTCAATGTGGATAAGGGCTGTAGCCTGTTTTCAATGGATCGTCATTGCGGGCCAGACCCGCAATCCATGGCTTCAGTCGAATGGATGCCGGATCAAGCCCGGCATGACACCAAGAGATCGGGCTCTTCGACAACGCTGGGTGATACCCGGGCTGATGTGCTTGCCGTGCCAGGCGCCGACGGCGGCCTGATCATGATTGGCGACCCCAAGCAGGCCATCTACAGCTTTCGCGGTGCCGATCTGGCCACCTACTTGCGCGCCCGTGAGCAGGCGCAGGGCATCTACAACCTGCCGGGCAATTACCGCTCCACACCGGGCGTGGTGGCGGCGGTGAACCAGGTGTTTGGCAGCGCCAGCCAGCCGTTTGGCAGCGTGCCGTTTGTGCCGGTGGTCGCTTGCAATCCGTCGGTGGTGCCGCTGCAAGTCGCCAGGCAGCCACAGAAAGCGATGACGGTCTGGCATTTGCCATTTGCCAAAACCCCGACCAAAGACGAGGTGTTGAGCCAGATGGCTGCCGTATTCGCCAGCCAGATGGTGGCGCTGTTACAAAGTGGCGCGGCGCAAAGTGGCGACATGGCGGTGCTGGTGCGCAACTGGACTGAAGCGGCGGCCATCCGCACGGCCTTGTCGCAGCGCGGCGTGCGCAGCGTGTATTTGTCGGAGCGCAACAGCGTCTATGACAGCCAACAGGCAAAAGACCTGTGGCGCATTCTGCGTGCGGTGGCCAGCCCGGGCTCAAACCGGCTGGTGCGCGCTGCGCTGGCCACGCCGAGCTGGAGTCTGGCCTGGGGCGAGCTCGATGCCCTGTTTGCTGACGAAGCCGCCTGGGACACGCTGGTCGAGCAGTTCTTGCAGTGGCAGCGCATCTGGCGCGCGCAGGGCTTTTTGCCGATGCTGTATCGCCTGTTGCACGACCAGGGCCTGCCCAAGCGTCTGCTGCAAAACCCGACGCTCGGCGAAC
This sequence comes from Rhodoferax ferrireducens, assembly GCA_002083775.1. Lineage (GTDB taxonomy): Bacteria > Pseudomonadota > Gammaproteobacteria > Burkholderiales > Burkholderiaceae_C > Rhodoferax > Rhodoferax ferrireducens_A. Next base: position 294,499 of record MTEI01000002.1, read on the forward strand.
GGGCGTTGACCAACCTGCTGCACCTGGGCGAATTGCTGCAAGCCATCAGCCTGCAGGTGCAAGGCGAGGGCGCGTTGATCCGGTATCTGGAAGAGCAGTTGCGCCGCCCACAAGCCAGCGGCGAGGCTGCGCAACTGCGGCTGGAAAGTGATGCCAATCTGGTGCAGGTGGTCACGCTGCACAAATCCAAGGGGCTGGAGTACCCGCTGGTGTTTTTGCCGTTTGTCTCGCTGTACCGCGCCGAGGACAAGGACAGTGGCCGCCCGGATGTCGAGCGCCTGAGCGAAGACATCCGCCTGCTGTATGTGGCGCTGACCCGCGCCAAACAGGCGCTGTGGCTGGGTGTGGCGCAGGTCAAGGGCGATGTGGACGGCAAAACGCCGCAGGTCAAAAGTGCCTTGTCAGCCTTGCTGAACCGCAGCGCGCCGGATGATCTGTGGGACAAACTGCAGGCTTGGGCCGGGGATGACATTGCGGTTTTGACCGCGCCTGAGCCGGATGAGGTCATCTACCAGCCGGTGGCCGAGGTCAAAACGTTCAGGCCCGCCCGCGTACCGCAACGCCTGATCCGCAGCCGCTGGTGGAGCGCCAGCTTCAGCGCCCTGACGCGTGACTTGCCGCACGGCCCAGCGGCATCCGGCGCATCACCGACGCAAAGCGAGCGCGACGAGCAACTGCAGGACGCGCAACTCGACAGCCAAGCTGAAGAGTCTGGCTTTGGTTTGGCTGTCATCCCGGACGCGATCCGGGATCCAGTTTTGACGCCAGCCCCCGATCTGCTGACCGTAGCCCCCCTCTACAACGACTTCCCCGCGGGCAGCCGATACGGCACGCTGTTGCACGACCTGCTGGAATGGCAGGCCACCCACGGCTGGCCCGCTGCAATCGACCCAGAAGCAGCTGACCCCCGCCACGCGCACGCCGTGCTGGCTACGCAGTGGCAAACCCTGCTGGCGCGGCAAAGCCAGCGGCACAATTTGAGCGTCGAGCACCGCGCCTTGCTGCCGGGCTGGGTGCGCCAAGTTATCACGTCAAATATGCCTATAGCCCTTATGGAAAAAGGGCAGACAGCTATTAATTTAGGGAATATCAACGCGCCCAACCTATGGCCTGAGATGGGTTTCAGCCTGCCGGTGCACTGCCTGGGCAGCCAGCCGCTGGACGCGCTGATCACCCGCCACATTTGGCCCACCCAGCCGCGCCCGCCGCTGCAGCGCCGCCAGCTGGAAGGCATGTTGACCGGTTTCATGGACCTGGTGCTGCTGCATGAGGGGCGTTATTTCGTGCTGGACTACAAATCCAACCGCCTGCCTGGCTACCTGCCCGCCCAGTTGCAGCAGGCGATGCTCGGCCACCGCTATGACGTGCAGGCGGCGCTGTACCTGCTGGCGCTGCACCGACTGCTGAAAAGCCGCTTGCCAGCTTACGACCCGCAAGTCCATCTGGGCGGCGCGTTGTACCTGTTTTTGCGTGGCATTGACCAGCCCGGCTGCGGTTTGCTGCACCTGCGGCTGCCGCTCGAATTGGTGCTGGCGCTGGACGCCGCCTTGGGTTCGGAGGGGTTGCCATGAGCGCCGCTGTTTGGCTGGAGGCTGCCAAGACTTTGCCTTTGAGTGCGCTGGACTTGGCGTTTGCGCAATACCTGCAGCAAGCCCAGCCCAGTGACAACGCGCACCATGCTTGGCTGGCGGCGCTGGTCAGCCACCAGTTTGGTCGCGGCCACGCCTGCCTGGATCTGGATGTGCTGCGCCACAGCGGCGTACTGGCGCTGGGTTGGGAGGCTCGTCTGCAAGACGCGTTGCCCCACGATCTGATTCAGGCCGCTGACAGCTTGCCTTGGACCCAAGGCCACGCCAGCCCGCTGGTGCTGGACGACCAGCGACTCTACCTGCGGCGCAACTGGCAGGCCGAGCAGAGCATCCGCGCATCGATCCTGGCGCGGCTGGCCCAGCCGTGTGCGGTACCTGACGGCCTGGCCAGGGCGCTGGACAGCTTGTTTGCGCCAGCGCCCTGGCCCGGCGCTGAACCGTCTGGCATGGCGGCCAGTCCTGCACCCGAACCACCCTACATGCAGATACCTGCTGTGACAGCGGTGGCCCCCGACTGGCAAACAGTGGCCTGCGCCATCGCCGCCCGGGGTCGTTTTACCCTGATCACCGGCGGCCCGGGCACTGGCAAAACCACCACCGTGGTGCGTCTGCTGGCTTTATTGCAGTCGCAAGCCACGCGACCGCTGCGCATCGCGCTGGCCGCACCCACCGGCAAGGCGGCGGCGCGCCTGGGTGAGTCGATTGCCCAGGCGGTCAAAAAGCTGCCAGCCAGCATGCAGGCGCATATTCCGACCCAGGCGCAAACCCTGCACAAGCTGCTGCAGGTGCGCGCAGCCGTGCAAGCCATACCCGCGCCCGAACTGGCGCTGGACGCGGTGGTGGTGGACGAAGCCTCGATGATTGACCTGGAACTGATGGCCCGCCTGATGCAGGCAGTGCCACTCTCGGCCAGTCTGATCCTGCTGGGCGACAAGGACCAGCTCTCCTCGGTGGAAGCGGGCGCCGTCATGGGGCAACTCTGCCAAGGTGCGCAAGCGGGTGGCTACAGCCCGGCCACCGCGCAGTGGGTTCAACAGACCACCGCTCAGGATGTCAGCGCCTGGTGTGGCACGGGCTCAGCCCTGGCCCAGCAAACGGTGATGCTGCGCCACAGCCACCGCTTTGCAGCCAATAGCCTCATTGGCCAGTGGGCCAGCGCGGTGAATGCCGGGGACAAACAGACGGTGACAGCGTTGTGGGAAAGCACGCCGCCCTGGTGCGCTGATCAGCTCCCCAGCGTGACACGGCTGCAGCCTGGCCCAGGCAGCCATGCAGACCTGGCAGCGCTGGTGCGCGCAGGTTGGCAGCCCACCCTGGCCAGCCTGCAAACCCTACAAACTGAGGCGGCAACCTGCAGTGATGCGCAGGCGCTGGCGCTGCTGCAAACCCTGAGCCGGTTTCAAACCCTGTGCGCGCTGCGCGAAGGCCCGTGGGGCGTGCTGGCGCTCAACCGCCACATCGCCCGGGCTTTGGGTTTTCCGCTGGATGGCTGGTACGCGGGTCGGCCGGTGATGGTGACGCGCAACGACTACAACCTGGGGTTGATGAACGGTGACATCGGCCTGTGCCTGCCCACTGCGCGCGGGCTGCGCGTGGCGTTTGCCACACCCGGCCAGGACAATGGTCTGGGCCTGCGCTGGGTGCTGCCGAGCCGCCTGGATGCGGTGGAAACGGTGTTTGCCATGACGGTGCACAAATCCCAGGGTTCTGAATTCGACTGGGTGGCGCTGGTGCTGCCAGACCGGGTTGCGCCAGTCTTGACCCGCGAGCTGCTCTACACCGGCATCACCCGCGCCAAACAGCGCTTAAGCTTGGTGGTGCCACAAGCGGGCGTGCTGCGCCAGGCGGTGGCGACCCGCATTTTGCGCAGCGGCGGTTTAACCATGGAGCATTTGCCATGAACCTGATCCACACCCCTGATGCCCAGAACTGCTTGGTGCAGTCAGCAGCTTTCACGCGCGGCGCGATTTTGGCAGCAGCGGTAGCGCTGGGGCTCAGCGCCGTGGCGGGCGCTCAAACCGTAGCCCAAACCGCCGCCCAGGCCGCAACGGTGGTCGCCCCCAGTGACACCATCTGGGACAGCGGCGACGGTTTTACCTTTGATGTCAAAGCCAAAAAGCTGCAGAAAACCCGCCAGTCGGCCAGCGGCATCGCCTGCCATGTCAATAGCAACCAGCAGCGTATTTGCCTGGTGGTGTTTGACGAAGGCACCCAGGCCGGATTTGCCACGCTCTCCGATAGCACGCTGCGGCCCGACGCCAAACCGCTGCAGTTTGCTGGTGACCAGCAGGAACTGGACGCCGAAGCCGCTGCCGGCGATGGGCGCTACCTCTACATCACCGGCTCGCACGCCGTCAAACGCACCGATTGCGCCAACAACCCCGGTAGCCGCCATGTGCTGCGCCTGCCCTTGGACCCGGTCAGTGGTCGTGCCGCGCCCAGCCAAGCCGCAGATACTGGGCGTTTGTGGGACATCATGCAGACCCTGCCTGAATTGCAGGCGTTTTTGGGCGAGCGCAAATGCCTGGGCACCCAGCCGCCGCCCAAGGCACCCCTGTTAAAAGGGCAGCAGGGCATCAATATTGAAGGCCTGGCGCTGCAGGGTGGGCGGCTGGTGTTTGGTTTTCGTGGCCCGGTAATCGACGGTACCGCCTTGACCCTGGCGGTGGACGCCCAGGCGCTGTTTGAAGGGGGCGACGTCAAGCCGCAAGTCACCCGGCTGGCGCTGGGTGCACACCGGGGCATTCGCGACATGGTGGCTGTGTCCGACGGCATCCTGCTGCTGGCCGGCCCCGACGACGATGGTGACAGCGCCAGCGTGGGCTGGGCGGTGTTCCATTGGGACGGCATGCCTGGCACCCGTGTGGTGAGCCCCAAGTTGCTGGCCCGGTTGGACCTGAGTGCGGTCAAACAGCGGTTTTGTGACGCTGAGATCAAACCAGAAGGGCTCACCGTGCTGGCCGAGACCCCACAGGATTACCAGGTGCTGGTGCTCTCGGACGGCCTGTGCGACGGTGGGCCCCTGCTTTTCAAGGTGTCAAAATAGCGTTTGTTGGAACCGGCAGATGGGTTTCTGCCTGAAAGCCCTTGCGTTTACATTAGCGCCATCATGAACACATCCCAAGAACAGGCCGAGCAGCTCTTTGCCCAAAGCAGCAGCGAGATGCAGGCGGATCATTTTGATACGGCTGAAGCTTTGTTGGTCAAAGCCCTCAACATGGACCCCCGTCTGGCCGAGGCCCACGCCAACCTGGCGTGGCTGCTGGACCGCCGTGGTAGCGTCAGCGAAGCGGTGCGCCACTATGAGCTGGCCATTGAATTGCAGCCCGACAACGCACGCATCCACCTTAATTTTGGTGCCACGCTGGCCGAGCTGAAGTTTTTTCATGCTGCTGAAGCGGCCTACCACAAGGCCTTGCTGGTGGACCCAACGCTGCCCGGCACATGGTGCAACCTGGGAGCGCTGCTGGCCCAAAATGGCCGAGACGATGAGGCTGAAACCATGCTCGGCAAAGCCTTGGCGCTTGATCCGGCACACGTGGCGGCCCATTTCAACCTGGCCTGCCTGCTGCTGCGCAAGGGACGTTTTGAAGAGGGCTGGCATCACTTGGAGTTCAGGGACTGGTACCACCCCGCCGAAGAGCGCCTGCGTTGCCGCCGCTGGAAAGGCCAGTCGCTGCAAGACCGCGTGGTGCTGGTAATGTGTGAGGCCGGTTTTGGCGACATGATCCAGTTTTGTCGTTATGTGGCGGTGTTGCGCGCGCAAGGCGCAGCCCAGGTGGACGTGCTTAGCCACCCTGATCTGAAGCCCTTGCTGCAAACGCTGGACGGCGTGGGCGATGTCTTTGCCATGGATGACGACACCAGCGCCAGCGACTGGGACTATTGGGTGCCGGTGATGAGCCTGCCACTGTATTCGGGCACCCGGCTCGACGCCATTCCGGCAGTCATTCCCTACCTCCAGGCACCGGCGGACCGTCTGGTGTATTGGCGCCAGAAGATCGACCAGCTGAGCCCCCGGCCCGGTCTGCGGGTGGGGCTGGTCTGGCACGGCAACCCGGCGTTTGAGAATGACGCCCAACGCTCTTTGCCCAGTGTTCAGACGCTGGCGCCGCTGTGGCGCGTGCCCGGGGTGCAGTTTTTCAGCCTGCAAAAAGGCAACGGCGAGCGCGAGGTGAAGCGTTTTCAGGCCACGCAGCCAATGACGGACTTGGCACCTGACCTGAAAGGCTTTGCCGACACCGCAGCCGCCATCGAGCAACTTGATCTGGTGATCAGTGTGGATACCGCCGTGGCCCATCTCGCAGCCGCGTTGGGCAAGCCCTGCTGGTTGCTGCTGCCGGCCTTCATGACCGATTGGCGTTGGCTGGAGGAGCGTACCGATTCACCTTGGTACCCGCAGGTGATGCGGCTGTGGCGTCAGCCCACAGGCAACGACTGGGCGCCGGTGGTGGCGCAGGTGCAAGCCGCGCTGCAGGCGTGGGCCCAACCCGTGAAGCCTGCCAACTGAGCGCAACACGCGGGCAGTGGGGGCCTCTTCAAAAATCAAAAAGTAGAGCTGCTAGCCCTTACCTTATAAGGGCTAGACGGCATTTTCATCTATAGTCAACAAGGTCTCATGGATGTGCTGTACCAGCGTCTGCGCCGTGGTGTCAGACAAGCGGGCAGCGTCGTAACCCACGTTGAGCATCAGGCGGCCGTTGTACGAACTGGCGGCGGTGAACAAGGTTTGGTAGGGCATGGGGCATAGCGCAAACGAGATGGCGTTGACGGCCGGGTCATCGACGACCGGGTCCACACGGCCAATGTTGCTGATCATGGTGTTGGGCAAGGAGGCCAGCGCTTTTTTGCGAAACGGCTCCAGCGCTTGGGGCGGCAGCGGCGAGCCGTCCATGCCGTACAGGTGGTAAAGCAGGTGGCCTTCGCCGCGCGCGATTTGCAGCCGCGTCTGACTGATGATCTCGCGCGCCAGCGCCCACAACTCGGTGTCGGGGCCGATCTGGAAGGTGTTGGAGATCAGCGAGGTGAAAAAACCGGTGGGGCTGGTGGGCGGCGCAGGCTCCAGGTGGGTACGCAAATCCACCGGGCATGACAAAAAGTAGGCGGTGGGGGTGGTGTCGGTCTGAAGACGGTACTGCGCCAGCAACTGCGCCGCACACAAGACACCATGCACGGTGGTGCCGTTGGCGCGGGCCTGCGCAATCAGGCGCTGGCTCGCCGCCCCATCGAGTTGCCTGCGGATCAGCCGGGGGATGCGCTGTGTGGCCTCGGCCGCCAGCCAGGGAATGGCCGGCAGCGCCCCAAAGCGACGGTAATCGGTGATCAGCGCGGTGCGCAGTTGTTTGGCGGCCTCGGGCTGCTCAGCCCAGCGATAGCGCGCAGGCATCAGTTCGGCCATGGACGGCAGGTGGGTGACTGAGGCGGCGGGCGCGGTGGCATTTTCATTGGCCATCAGGCTCAGCAGGCGGCGCAAGATCTCGGTGCCGGATCGGCCATCGGCAATGGAGTGGTGAAAAGTGAGTGCCAGCACGCAGGCACCCTGGGGGCTGTCTGGCGCAGCGTTGGTTGTCAGCTCAATGTACAGGCAGCGCATCAACGGGGCCGTATTTGGCGCGAAAAGGTTCGACAGCTCCTGCTCGATCAGGCTGTGCCAGCTATTCAGGCTGCTCTGGTGGCACAGCAACTCTATCGCCGAGCCAGGTGCGGGCTCAAACCGCAGGCCGGTCTCTTCGGTCCAGCTGATGCGGGTTTGCAGCAGTGCGTGCTCGCTTTGTACCGTGGCCAACGCGCGGCGCAGCTGCGCAACGGGCAGGGTGCCCGTGCGCTCTGCCAGCACCACAAAGTTCATGCACGACACATGGTCAGATAGGAAGAAAAACGCTTCACCAGGGTCAAGGGGGCGGGAAATCACGCAATAAGCCTCATAGCAGCAGATTCAAAATCATCAATCGGCATGGGTTTGCCGAACAGGTAGCCTTGCAGCATATCGCAATGGTGCAAGTCGCTCAGGAAGTAGCGTTGGGCTTCGGTCTCCACGCCTTCAGCCACAACCTTGATCTTGAGGCTGTGCGCCAGGCCAATGGTGGCGGCGCAAATGGCAGCCGCCTGGTCGCTGGTCTGCATGTCACGCACAAACCCCTGGTCAATCTTGAGCTGATCCAGTGGCAGCCGACTCAAATAGGCCAACGACGAGTAGCCGGTGCCAAAGTCATCCAGCGAAAAGCCCACCCCCAGGGTTTTGAGCGATTTCATCTTGACGATGACATCGTTGATGTTGTCCACCAGCAAGCTCTCAGTCAACTCCAGCTTGAGCCGGTTGGGGTCGGCACCGGTGCGCAGCAGGGTGGTCAGCACCTCGTCGACAAAATGCGTCTGGTGAAACTGCTTGGCGCTGACATTCACCGCCAGGGTCAGGTGCGCCAACTCGGGGTCGCGGTGCCAGGTGGCCAATTGTTGACAGGCCGTGTCCAGCACAAAGGCCCCCAGCGGCAGGATCAGTCCGCTTTGTTCCGCCAGGTCGATGAATTCGAGGGGTGACACCAGGCCGCGCTGCGGGTGCATCCAGCGCACCAGGGCTTCGGCACCCACCGGCAGACCCCGCGCATCCACTTGCAACTGGTAGTACACCACCAACTGCCCTTGCTCAATGGCCAGGCGAAGCGCCACTTCCATGGCGGCCTTGGCCTCCACGGCGGCCTGCACCTGCGGGTCAAAAAACCGCAACGCATTGCGGCCACCGGCCTTGGCCTCGTACATGGACAAATCCGCGCGCTTGAGCAGCTCGTCAATGCTCTCACCCAAGCCACAAAACATGGCCACACCAATGCTGGCGGTGGAGTGGAAGCGCACGCCCGAGAATTCAAGGTCGTGATCCAGCGTTGCCAGAACCTTTTGGCCAATGGTGTCAGCCTGTTGGGCGGCATCGCTGGCGTTGTCACCAAGGCTTTCCAGCATGATCACGAATTCATCACCCCCCAGACGTGCCACGGTGTCGTTGCTGCGGACCGTGGCACTCAGGCGTTTGGCCACCTGGCGCAGCAGGTCATCACCCACGTGGTGGCCCAGGGTGTCGTTGACGCTTTTGAAGTTGTCCAGATCAATGAACAGCAAGGCGCTGCATTGGTTGGTGCGTGAGCTGACCATCATGGCCAGCTCCAGCCGGTCCATGAGCAGACGGCGGTTGGGCAGGTCGGTCAGCGGGTCATAAAAAGCCAGGCTACGGATCTGGTTCTCGGCAGCCTTGCGTTCGCTGATGTCGCTGAAGGCCGACACATAGTTGGTAATGACCCCCGCCTCATCCTTGACCGCGGTGACCGTGAGCCACTCCGGGAAAATACCGCCATCTTTGTGCCGGTTCCAGATTTCGCCGGCCCACATGCCGGTTTGGGCAATGCTCTCAAACATGGTCTGGTAGAAAGCCTTGTCATGCCGCCCGGAGCTCAACAGGTTGGGGTTGCGCCCCAGAACCTCGTCGGGGCGGTAACCGGTGATGTCGGTGAACGCCTTGTTTACCCGCAAAATCACGTTTTTGGCGTCAGTGATGGCCATGCCCATTTGGACATTGAAGGCTGTGGAGGCGATGCGCAGCTCGGACTCGACGCGTTTTTGGTGGCTGATGTCGCGCAAGATGGCCAAGGTGTGCCAGGTTTGACCGAGTTGGATGGATGACAGCGACATGCTGACCGGAAACTCCGAGCCGTTCTGGCGCCGCGCCATCGCATCCATGTGTCGGCCAGGTAGGGCATTGGCTTGTGGGGCCTGCGAATGGACTGGCCCAATGTCAGCGTTGTCTCGCAGGTAGGCGGGCATCAGCGTCTGGTAAATGGCTTGCCCCAGCAACGCTTGTTGTGAATACCCGGACAAGCGCTCCGCCGCCGGGTTGCAATAGACCAGCTTGTCGTCGGGTCCGATGATCAGCACCGCTTCATCGGCTGCGGTGCTGATCAGCCGGAACTTTTCCTCGCTTTCGGCAAGCGCATCAGCGCGCAGTTGCAACTCATGGGTGCGCTGTTGCACCAGATCTGCCAGTTGGTCTTGCTGGCGCTGCAGTTTGAGGTTGGCCAGCTGGAGCTGTCCGATCATCCGTTGCACATAACGGGTCACAGGTCGAAAAATCAGCGCCGCCTCCAGCCCCAGCAACAGCAGAGTCAGCAGCCAGAACAGGGTCTCCAGGCGCTGCAGTTGGGAGACCCGCGTTTCACCCTCCTGTTGGTGCAGCAAAACCATGTTGTCCAGCGCTTGCAGCAAGGGGCCCGTTGCCGTCTGGGTCACAAAGGCGAGGTCAGGGTCGTCTGGCTGCGCGGGCGATGTGGCTCGCTGCAGCAGGCGCTGCACCGCGCTGATGTAGGCTTTAACCTGCAGGTCCAGCGCCTGAGGGCCGTCAAAATAAAGCGCACGCGCAGCTGGTGACAAACGGCCCGGCAAGCCCATCGTTTCATCACCCTGAACGAGTCCGCTGTGTGAACGCGCCATCAACGCAATGGCTTCTTCCAGGTTGGCGCGAATGGCAGGCAGTTGCGCGGCCGGGGCCGTGCGCAACAGGTTGGAGAACAGCGCTGTGCGCTGGCTGAGCATGCGCTGGCGACCACTCACATTCACAATTGCTGCGGTGCTGGTTTGCTCCGAAATGACCCATTTCAGGCTGAGCCAGGCGGCGCTTGCCAAGCTGGCGACCAGCAACAAAGCGACCGCGTAGCGCCGGGTGAGCGATCGCGCGATGGCTGTGTCGCTTTCAGGCTGGGAACCTTTCTTATCGGTTTCTGGTAGTTCCATCAGCGCAGTGTTGCAAAGCCTTCGCGTTCAATGAGACTGGCTCAACATGAGACCCTATGGCCAAAAAGGGCAATAAGGCCAGAACAAGCTAGCTGCGGCGCAAATCCAGCGTGAATGGAAACTCGCGGCTGCCGGGCACGTTGATGGTGGCGGGTGGCACGTTCACCTCACCTGGTGTGTGGCCGCCAGCGGTGAAGCGTGACAGGCGGCGGCTTTCGGCCTCATTGGCGTTGACCGGCAGGCTCTGGTAACTCAAGCCGCCCGGGTGCGCCACGTGGTACTGGCAGCCGCCCAAAGAGCGTTTCATCCAGGTGTCCACAATGTCAAAGGTCAGCGGCGCGTGTACCCCAATGCTCGGATGCAAACTGCTCGGCGGGTTCCAGGCCTTGTAACGCACACCGGCGACATATTCACCTTGCACACCGGTGGGCTGCAGGCTCATGGCGCGGCCATTGCAGGTGACCACATAGCGGCTCTCGTTCATGCCGGTCACGCGCACTTCAATGCGTTCCAGGGAGGAGTCCACATAGCGCGCGGTGCCGCCGGGTGCGCCTTCTTCGCCCATCACATGCCACGGCTCCAGCGCGTTGCGCAGGGTCAGCTCAATACCTGCAGAGCAGATCGAGCCGATCAGCGGGAAGCGGAACTCCACGTGCGGGGCAAACCAGCTGTCGTCAAACGCAAAACCAGCCTCGCGCATCTCTGCCATCACGTCGTGGAAATCCATCTCGATGAATTTCGGCAGCATGAAGCGGTCGTGTAACTCGGTGCCCCAGCGCGTGGCGGGGGCGCGGTACGGCGTTTTCCAGAAGCGGGCAATCAGCGCACGCAGCAGCAACTGCTGCACGCTGCTCATGTGCGGGTGCGGCGGCATCTCGAACGCGCGCAACTCCAGCAGGCCCAAGCGACCCGTGGCCGAGTCGGGCGAGTACATCTTGTCGATCGAGATTTCGCTGCGGTGCGTGTTGCCGGTGGCGTCGATCAGGATGTTGCGCAGGGTGCGGTCAATCAGCCATGGCGGCATGGACTGGCCGTGGATTTCGCGGTTCTTGTAGATTTGCTCGATGGCGATTTCCAGCTCATACAACTGGTCATTGCGCGCTTCGTCCACGCGTGGTGCCTGGCTGGTCGGCCCAACAAACATGCCGCTGAACAAATAGCTCAAAGACGGGTGGTTGTGCCAGTACAGCAGCAGGCTGGCCAGCAATTCCGGCTTGCGCAGGAACGGGCTGTCGGACGGTGTGGCGCCACCCATCACAAAGTGGTTACCACCGCCGGTGCCGGTGTGGCGGCCATCGGTCATGAACTTCTCGGCAGACAGGCGCGACTCGAACGCGGCGTTGTAGAGGAATTCGGTGTTGTAGACCAGTTCCTTCCAGTTGTTGGCTGGGTGGATGTTGACCTCGATCACACCCGGGTCGGGGGTGACGCTGAGCAGTTTCAGGCGCGGGTCGCGCGGCGGCGGGTAACCTTCGATGACGATCTGCACACCCAGCTCCTGCGCAGTAGCTTCCACGGCGGCCAGCAGGTCCAGGTAATACTCCAGGCGCTCCAGCGGCGGCATGAAAACGTAGATGGCGCTGGATTTGTCACCCACCGCTTCGGCTTTGGGGCCGCTGGCACGGCGCGGGTCACGCACTTCTACGCACAGGGCGGTACGGGTGATCCAGTGGGCGGATTCCTTGCGCTCAGGGATGCGGGCATCCTCGCTGGTTTGAGGCGCGTCGACAAAGTCGGCTGGCTCGGACTGCAAGGCACTTTGCGCGTGGCTGGCGGTGCTGGTGTGGCTGGCGAAGGCCGTGGGGTTTTGGATCAGCCGGGTGGCTTCTGTTGGCGGCAGGGAACCGGCCAAAAACGGCAAGTTGGTTGACGCAGTAGCGGTACCCGCTGCGGAAGCCGCAGCAGAGGCGCGGCGCGCAGCACCCAGTGCCAGACCAGCTTTGCCGGGGCGGTGGCTGGGGCCGCTGGTAGTCGTGGTGTAGTCGGGTGCCATTTGGCTCGGCGCGTAACGCGCGGCCAGATCGGCGTACACCGGCAGGTCACCACGCAAGGTCGATGGGTCTTGCTCAATCATGTAGGGGAAATCGGCCTCGCTGACCCACGGCAACGAATCCAGCGGCAGGCGCAGGCCCATGGGGGAGTCACCCGGCATCAGGTACATGCGTTCATCACGCAAAAACCAGGGGCCTGTCGTCCAGGCAGCGCCAAATACTTCGTCGTAACCCGCTACCTTGACCGGCAGCACATAGCCGACGGGGGTGTCGAGTTTTTGCGTGAAAACGCGGCGCAGGCGGGCGCGCTCCATCTCGTCGTCGAGTTTGGAGTTGAACGGGTCCACATTCACCGGCAGGCGGCGTTCGCGCCACAGGTAGTACCAGCTGTCTTCAAACGCGGTTTGCATGTATTTGTCGGTTAGCCCCAGTTTGCCCGCCAGTACGCTGGTGAAACGCTGCGCGTCTTCGCTGGTGTAGTGGCTGGTAACGCGTTCGTCGGCAAACAGTGCCGGGTTGGACCAGACCGGCTGACCATCGGCGCGCCAATAAATGTTCAGCGCCCAGCGCGGCAACTGCTCGCCTGGGTACCACTTGCCCTGGCCGTAATGCAGAAAACCGCCTTCACCGTATTCTTTGCGCAACTTATGCACCAATTCGGTGGCGAAACCGCGCTTGGTCGGGCCGAGGGCGTCGGTGTTCCATTCTGGTGCGTCGCGGTCGCTCACTGCCACAAAAGTGGGCTCGCCACCCATGGTCAGGCGCACGTCGCTGGTGGCCAGGTCGGCGTCCACGGCATCGCCCAGGGCCATGATGTCGGCCCATTGTTCTTCGGTGTAGGGTTTGGTGACGCGGGGAGATTCGTAAATACGCGTCACCTGCATGTGGTGGGCAAATTCAACTTCAGACTCGTCCACGCCGCCCTCAATCGGTGCAGCGCCGGAAGGCTGCGGTGTGCAGGCCAGCGGAATGTGACCTTCACCAGCCAGCAAGCCAGAGGTGGCATCCAGACCGACCCAGCCTGCGCCGGGCAGGTACACCTCGCACCAGGCGTGTAAATCGGTGAAATCAACTTCAGTACCGCTGGGGCCGTCGAGTGCCTTCACGTCAGGCTTGAGCTGGATCAGGTAGCCGGAAACAAAACGCGCGGCCAAGCCGCAGTTGCGCAGCAGTTGCACCATCAGCCAGGCCGAGTCGCGGCAGGAGCCGGAAGCCAGTTCCAGCGTTTCTTCGGGCGTTTGCACGCCAGGTTCCATGCGGATGGTGTACTTGATGGCATGGTGCACCGAGGTGTTGAGGTCCACCAGAAAGATCACGCTGCGGCGCTTGGTGTAGTCGATCTTGTCCAGGTAGGCCTGCAACAGCGGCGTCACCGGGTCGGGCGTGAGGTAGGGGGCCAGTTCCTGCTTCAGCTCGGGCTGGTAGGTGAAGGGGAATTCTTCGGCCTCGGGCTCGAGGAAAAAGTCAAACGGGTTGTAGACCGCCATGTCCAAAACCACATCGACGGTGACCTTGAATTCTTTGGTCTTGTCCGGGAACACCAGGCGCGCCTGGTAGTTGGCAAACGGGTCTTGCTGCCAGTTGATGAAATGGCCTTCGGGCTCGACCTTGAGCGAGTACGAGATGATCTTGCTGCGGCAATGTGGCGCCGGGCGCAGGCGAATTACTTGGGGCCCGAGGGCGACCAGCCGGTCATACGAGTAGTGGGTGACGTGGTTCAGGGCGGCGTGAATGGACATGCGTGGGTCTCAAAAGGCTGACGAGTCGGGCGGAAAACCATCGGCCAACTGGGCCGACTTGCACGGATGAACTAGCAATGTTGGTGCCAGTCACCGTGTGGTTAAAAACCGGCATTTTCCCACGCCCAACCTGGTTAAACCGGGGTCACGTGTCAATTCACCAGCACAGCGCCTGCGGTGCGGTGGCTGGCGGTGTCCACCAGCACCAGCGAGCCCAGCACGCGTGACTGGGCAAACGGCATGGCGGCAATCGGCTCCTGCAGCAGCAGCTCGATGTGGCCAATGCTGTTGGCGGGCAGGGTGTCGGCGTTTTCTTCGGCAAGGGTGTTGATGGCCAGCCGGTGCACCACGCGTTTGACCCGTGCCTTGACCCAGCGGTGGCCATGCAACGCCCAATAAACCCGCCCGGCAACCAGCGGCTCGTCGTCCATCCAGGCCACGGTGGCGCTGATCTCGCGGCTGGGTGGCAGGCTGGTGGCGCTGGGTGTATCACCAAAGTCATCGTCGGAAACCATAGCGGTCGGTACAGGTGGCGTCAGCGCCAGCAGCCAATCACCACGTGAAACATCGACTTCACGATCCAGCACCACACCAGCGCTGTGGCCAGCTTGCACGCTGCCAGGCTGGCGCGTGGTGGTCAGCACCTGCGCCACGGTGGCGGTCTGCCCGCTGGGTAACACTTTGATCTGCTGACCCACTTGCGCGACGCCGTTGGCCACGCGGCCCCAGAAGATGCGGCGGCCTTGGGAGGTGTCGGCAGAGGATGAAAATTTCTCGACCCACTGCACTGGAAAAGCCAGCGGCAGTTCGTTGTCTGCAGGGGTCACTGGCAGCAGTTCCAGAATATCCAGCAGGCTGGGGCCGTGGTAGCCGCACCAGCCGTCAACGGCGTCGACCACGTTGTGGCCTTTGAGGGCGGACATGGGCACGATGGTGGCAACTTCGATGCCCGCTTCCAGGGCAAAGGCTTCGAGCGCGCTGCGAATGTGGTTGAAGGCGCGCGTGGCATAGCCAGCGGTTTCCGGCTGGGTGGGGTCTTCAAGTGCGTCTAGTTTGTTGACGGCAAAGACGATGCTGGGCACGCGCAGCAGGTGGCACAGCAGGCTGTGGCGGCGGGTTTGCGGCAGCAGGCCGTGGCCTTGGTCGGAGGGTGGTGGCACGGTGTCGGGTGCGGTGGCCCAGGGCAGTTTGGTGGCGTCCACCAGCACGACAGCGGCGTCGGCGTTGCTGGCGGCGGTGACCATGTTGCGGGTGTATTGCTCGTGGCCGGGCGCGTCGCCGATGATGAATTTGCGCTCAGCGGTGTTGAAGTAGCGCCAGGCTACGTCGATGGTGATGCCTTGTTCGCGCTCGGCGCTGAGGCCGTCGGTGAACTGGGCCAAGTCAGCCTGGCCACTTTTGGAGACATTTGCGAGTTGGTCTTGCAGCACGCTTTTGCTGTCGAGCAGCAGGCGACCGATCAAGGTGCTTTTGCCGTCATCGACGCTGCCGCAGGTGATGAACTTGAGGGCGGATTGTTGGTCAAATTGGCCTGTAGCCCTTTTCTTTATTGGGCTAGTAGCTATGTTAGTTGTAGTGTTCATGGTAATGATCTATGGCAAGTTCTATTTGGTGTCAGACTTCAAATACCCGTTCGTCAGGCGTGTGTTGGTTTTACCCGCAGCGCGCATTGGGTATCTAACTCCGCGGATGTCCCCCGGCCCTACGGGCCTCCGCCTTAATTCCGCTGCGTCAGACACCCAACGCACGCCGCTAGGCACTGCTGGGGTCATGGGGTGAAAGTTGTTCATCGGGTTGGGAAAAGTCGTTTGGCTGGATACGCTGTCAGGCTATTGGCTATTGGCTATTGGCTATTGGCTATTGGCTATTGGCTATTGGCTATTGGCTACTGGTTTCTGCATTCACTGTCACCGATATCGCCAGGCGGGGTGATCGGGGTATGTGACCGGGCTTTGGGGTGGAAGGCGCGCGCCTACAGTCGGTAGCGACCTGAGGCCTACATTTCGCGCGTGATTTCACCCCAAAACCGCATGCACATGCCCCGGTCGCCGCGCCGGGTTTGACGCGATATCGCGAGCCTGTCAGGGGCTCAACTTTTCTTTGGCAGTTTGTCATTTCAAGAATCCAGATGTCCCGTGGCCATGGCAATTAAAAATACCCGTCTTTCTTCCGCTTCTCCATCGACGCCTCCGAAGTCTTGTCATCCATCCGCGTAGCCCCGCGTTCACTCACATCAGCCGCCAGGGTTTCCAGCACGATCTGCTCGGGCGTGGCGGCCAGGCTTTCTACCGGGCAGGTGCAGGTGATATCGCCCACGGTGCGAAAACGCACATCGCGCAACTCGGCCACTTCGCCGGGTTTCAAGGGCGTGAGTTCGGTCACCGGTACCAGCAGGCCCTTGCGTTCGACCACTTCGCGCTGGTGCGTGTAGTACAGCGACGGCAGGGCGATCTGTTCGCGGGCGATGTATTGCCACACGTCGAGTTCGGTCCAGTTGCTGATCGGGAACACCCGGAAGTGTTCGCCGGGTTGCAGCTTGGTGTTGAACAGCGTCCAGAGTTCCGGGCGCTGGTCTTTGGGTTGCCATTGGCCGAAGCTGTCGCGGTGGCTGAAGATGCGCTCCTTGGCGCGGGCTTTTTCCTCGTCGCGGCGGGCGCCACCAATGAGTGCGTCAAAGTGCAACTCTTCAATCGCCTCTAACAGCGTCACAGACTGGTGCACATTGCGGCTTTCGCCCGGATGCGCCAGACGCACCGTGCCGCGCGCCATGGAGTCTTCGACGCTGCGCACGATCAAGTCGGCACCGAGTTCTTTGGCACGAAAGTCACGGAAATCGGTGACTTCATGGAAGTTGTGGCCGGTGTCGATCATCAGTAGCGGGTAGGGAATCTTGCCGCCGGTGGCTGGGGTGCCAAAGGCCTTTTCTGCGCACTTGAGCATCACCAGCGAGTCCTTGCCGCCGGAGAACAGCAGGGTGGGGCGCTCAAAGGCGGCGGCCACTTCGCGCAGGATAAAGATGGTTTCTTCTTCCAGTGCGTCCAGGTGCGCGTTGCTCAAATGGTCGGGGCGGTGGTGGGTGGTCATGGGTTGCAATAAGTCGGGTGGCGTGCGGGTGTTCATGGGGCTAGGCTGTCTGGGTGATGCGTTTTGGAAGTCATGGATGGGGGATTGGGTCCGCCATGACTGGTGGTTGTCCGGCGTTGGCAGACACATGCAGGCCACATTCCTTGGCGGCTTCGTCTTCCCACCACCAGCGCCCGGCGCGAAAGTCTTCACCCAAGCTGATAGCACGCGTGCAAGGCGCGCAGCCGATGCTGGGGTAAAACTGGTCATGCAGCGGGTTGTAGTCGATATGGTTGATGGCAATGAAGTGCCAGACATCGCCCCAGGTCCAGTCGGCCAGCGGGTTGAACTTGACGCGGGTTGCGTCCGAGGTGTCGATCTGCGGCACCTCGGAGCGCGCGCCAGATTGTTCGCGGCGCAGACCGGTGATCCAGGCGGCTTTGCCTTGAAGGGCGCGGCTCAGCGGCTCCATCTTGCGGATGGCGCAGCAGGCTTTGCGCAGGTCGATGCTTTTGTACATGGCCTCTGCGCCCTCACGCGCCACAAACTGCAGCACCGCTTCGTTGACGGGGGTGAAAACCTTGACCGGGGCGTGTGAGCTGGTCTTGAGGCGCTCCAACAAGGCGAGTGTTTCGGGGTGCAACTGGCCGGTTTCCAGCACAAAGATGTCGATGTTGAGCTGCAAGGTGTTGACCAGATGCGCCAACACCATGTCTTCAGCGCCCAGGCTGCAGGCCAGGGTGATGCGTGGCGCGGCACCGGCTTGGCTGGGCGCGTAATCTGACGCAGCTTGTTGCAGCAGGGCGCTGGTTTGCGCCAGTTTGGCATCAAAGTCGGCCGAAGCGCGAGCGTTCAGGCTGATGGCGTTCATGTGGCGGCTCCGGTGGCAAACAGAGGTTGCAGATGCTGCGCGTCGCCCTGGTAAAACGCCTCAAACCGGTCCAGCTGGCGTTGCGCGGTGGCCAGGTCCTGGTCGGCGCGCAGCACGGCGCTGCTGAAGCCGCTGCGCTGCATTTGCTGCAACTGGTCCACCAGCACATCGCCAGTGGCGCGCAAGTCGCCGGTAAAACCCAGCCTGCGGCGCAGCAGAAATGCTTGGCTGTAGGCGCGGCCATCGGTGAATTTGGGGAAGGCCAGCTCGATGCGCTGCACACCTGCCAGCACCAAGGTGGCGGGATCGTGGTTGTTGCTCAATTGCAAGACATTTAGACCTGTAGCCCTTTCTCCTTCTGGGCTGGCAGCTATTAATTCAATAGTTTTATTCATGGGTTGAGGCACTGGTGGAAAAGAAGGGGGCGGTCCTGCGAGTCGGTTATGCCGGGGCCTGGATTGCGGATCAAGTCCGCAATGACAGCCAGTGATTGGCCTGCGTGCTTTTTTTGCCAGTGAGTGGCCCGCGTGCATTTTTTGCCAGTGAGTGGCCCGCGTGCATTTTTTGAGTGATTGCAAACAGTCATCGCGGTCAATCCGTCAGCGCGTCGGCCGTGGCCAGGTGCACGTGGACCACCTGCCCGGCATCGCGCGTTTCGTGGCGGGCGGCGTTGGCGGCGGCCTTGAACGGCTCATGGCCCAGGCGACGCACGCAGTCAATGAAACGCTCGCCAATGCGGCGGGCGTTGCGGTAGGTATCCAGCAGTGCCTCTACCACGTCGGCCACCTCGCTGGCGGCAAACGACGGGCCAATGACCTTGCCGGGCGTCGCCTGGCCCGACAGCGTGCTGCCGTCCGAGCCGCCGAGTGACACCTGGTACCACTCACGCCCGTCTTTGTCCACGCCCAGCACGCCGATATGGCCGCTGTGGTGGTGGCCGCAGGAGTTGATGCAGCCGCTGATGTGCAGGTTCACCGCGCCCAGGTCAAACAACTCGTCCAGATCCTGAAAGCGTTGGGTGATGGATTCGGCAATCGGAATGGAGCGCGCATTGGCCAGGGCGCAAAAGTCGCCGCCGGGGCAGGCGATCATGTCGGTGAGCAAACCAATGTTGGCGCGCGCCAAGCCCAACGCCTTGGCCGCTTGCCACAGCGCGGGCAAATCCTCCACGCGCACCCAGGGCAGCAGCAGGTTTTGCTGGTGTGTGACGCGCACTTCGCCCGCGCTGAAGCGCTCGGCCAGGTCAGCGGTGGCATCTAACTGGTCTGCAGTGGCATCGCCCGGGGCGAAGCCGAGGCGCTTAAATGACAGCGTGACAGCGCGCAGGGCCGGGTTTTTATGCGGCTGCACGTTTTGCTGCAGCCAGCGTTGGTAGGCGGTTTGCTCCTGGGGGGAGATATCGGCAACTACAGTTTCAGTAGCTGTTAGCCCAATACCAATAGGGGCTACAGGCTGAAATGATGCTGAAACCCGGTCCAGCTCCGATTGCGGAATGGTGTGCTGGCCACCGTCGTGGTCCAGAATGGCCTGGTACTCGGTATTGACCTCATTCACAAAACGCTCACCTTCGGCCTTGACCAGAATCTTGATGCGCGCTTTGTACAGGTTGTCGCGCCGACCCCAGCGGTTGTAGACGCGCACCACCGCCTCCAGGTAGTTCAGGATCTGCTGCCACGGCAAAAATTCGCGCAGCGTGCGAGCAATCATTGGCGTGCGGCCCATGCCGCCACCGACTTGCACCTTGAACCCGACCTGACCGTCAGCGTCGCGCAGCAACTGCAGGCCGACATCGTGCCAGGCCGTGGCAGCGCGGTCTTCAAGTGCGCCGGTCACGGCCAGCTTGAACTTGCGCGGCAGGTAGGCAAATTCGGGGTGCAGCGTGCTCCACTGGCGCATGATTTCGGCATACGGGCGCGGGTCGATCAGCTCGTCAGGCGCAATGCCGGCCAACGCGTCGCTGGTGATGTTGCGGATGCAGTTGCCGCTGGTCTGGATGCCATGCATGTCGACACTGGCCAGCAGTTCCATCACGTCAGCGCTCTTGGCCAGTGGAATCCAGTTGAACTGCACGTTTTGCCGCGTGGTGAAGTGGCCGTAGCCCACCGGCAGGTGCGTTGTGCCGAGTTCGGCCTGCGTGTCCAACGCATGGTTCAACACCTCGGCGCTGGGCTGGTCAAACTCGCGGGCGATTTTGGCCAGTGCGCGCAACTGGCGGCTGGCCAGCTCGCCGTAAGGCACAGCCACGCGCAGCATTGGCGCATAACGCTGAACATACCAACCGTTTTGCAAGCGCAGCGGGCGAAAGTTATCGTCGGTCAGTTCACCGCGCAGGTTGCGCTCCAGCTGGTCGCGGTATTGCGCGGCGCGGCTGCGGATGAAATGGCGGTCAAAATCGGTGTATTGGTACATAAGAGGTAAATCGGGCTCAAGCCCTTATAAGATAAGGGTTAGCAGCTATAAAAAGAGAAACTTGTTGTGCATCAGATGGCGATCAGCTTGGTGCCGGCATAGGCCAGCAAAACTGACAACAGCGCGCGAATCACCCGCTCCGGCACCCGCGTCATGTAATGTGACCCAAGCCAGATGCCCGGCAGCGAGCCCGCCAGCAGCAAGCCCAGCATCGGCCAGTCCACTGAACCCAGCGACGCATGCCCGAGCCCGGCAACCAGCGTCAGCGGAACGGCGTAGGCAATGTCGGCGGCCACAATGCGCGGCAGCGGCAGCATCGGGTAGAGCAGCATCAGCACCGTCACACCAATGGCACCGGCACCGACGGACGTGAGCGAAACCAACGTGCCAATGACCGCACCAAACAGCAGCGGCAGGCTCCAGTGGCGGGCGCTGAAGGCTTGCGCCTCCTGCCCGGCGGCAATGGATTTGGGGGCGGCTTTGCCGCGCAGCGCCTTGAACAGCGTGGCGGCAGCGGTGAGCAGCAGCGCCACACCCAGCGTGGAGGTCATCAAATGCTGCACGGCGGGGTCGGCCGGGCCGATGGTTTTCAGCGCCCACAGGGTCAGCAGCGCGGCGGGGATGCTGCCTGCGCTCAAGTGCAGCACCACGCGCCACGGCACCAGGCCCGTGCGCGCCATCTTCACCGTGCCGCCGAGCTTGGTAAACGCCGCAAACAGCAGGTCGGTACCCACCGCCATGTAAGGCTTGACGCCAAACACAAAGATCAGCAGGGGCGTCATCAGCGAGCCGCCGCCCACCCCGGTCAAACCGACCACGATGCCTACCAAAAAACCAGCCAGAACGAGCGCAATGTCAAACATGGGCCGCACTTTACGGCCCAGTCGTTATATTTCAAACTACTTTATGGTGATTTGTTTATATCGATTTGAGCATGTAAAGGGCTGCTGCCCAGTGCCCAGGCAGCAATGGCGTCACGCATTTGCGTGTCGTCACCCAGCGGCGGTGCCACCTCGACGGACACTTCAGACTGGCCTTGCGCAAAGGCCTCGACGATGTCCACCAGATCGCGGTTGACATGTTTGCCCGCCGCCCAAAACAGCGGTTTGATGCGAATGTGGCGGCAACCCAGCGCAGCCAGATCGGCCAGAGTATCCGCCAGCGACGGCTGCATCAGCTCCAGAAACGCCAACCGGCATGGCCCCGGGTGCTGCGTTTGCACACGCGCCAGGATGGCTTCCAGCGGCAAACGCCAGGCTGGGTCGCGTGAGCCGTGGGCGAAAAGGACGATGGCGGGGTGGTTCAAATTGGTCATGACTTTGTTGAGAAGGGCGTTACATCGACTGCAACAGCATGTCGCGGTAGTCCTGCGCGCTGGCCAGGCGCGGGCCGGTTGTGTGGCAATGGTCGGCCAGCGCGCCGGTGACGATCGCGTCAAACATGGCCTCGGTCACGCCCATCTCTGCCAGGCCGCCGGGCAAGCCCAGGCGGGCGTTCATAGCCTGGATAGCCGGGCCGATCTCATCAGACTTATTGAGCCCCATCGCTTTTGCCATGCGGGTCATGCGCTCCTCTTTTTGGAGTGATTCAGCGCTGGCATTGAAGGCGATCACGGCGGGTAAAAACACCGCGTTGAGCGTGCCGTGATGCAGGCGCGGGTTGACACCGCCCAGGCTGTGGCTGAGCGAATGCACACAACCCAGCCCTTTCTGGAACGCCATGGCACCCTGCATGCTGGCGCTCATCATGGCCAGGCGCGCGTCGCGGTCAGAGCCATCGCGCGTGGCGCGCTCAATGTGCGCCCAGCCGCGCCACAGACCATCCAGCGCAATGCCGTCAGCGGGCGGGTTGAAAGCGGGGGCCATGAAGGTTTCCATGCAGTGGGCGATGGCGTCCATGCCGGTGGCGGCGGTCAGCAGTGGCGGCAGGCCCAGCGTGAGCTCGGGGTCGCAGATGGCGGCTTTGGGCACCAAGTGCCAGCTGTGAAAACCCAGTTTGCGACCGCCGTCCACGATGAGGATGGCGCCGCGCGCCACCTCACTGCCGGTACCGCTGGTGGTGGGCACGGCAATCATCGGGGCACCCGTTCGGTGATGCGGGCCGAGCCGCCTTCAATGGTGGCGTAGCCCGCCAGCGGCCCGGGGTGCGTGGCGGTAATGGCCACACCCTTGGCGCAGTCGATGCTGGAGCCACCCCCCAGCGCAATCAGTCCGTCGCAGCTGTGGGCGGCGTAAACGCTGGCCGCGGCGCGCACGGCGGCCTCGGTCGGGTTGGAGGGTGTCTGGTCAAACACCGCCAAGGGCATCGCGCCCATCACATCCAGCGCCCGCTGCAGCAGGCCAGCGGCCCTGATGCCCGCATCGGTCACGATCAGCGGGCGGCTGATGCCTACGCGGGCGCACTCCTGCGATAACAATTTGATAGCACCATAGTCAAACTGGATCTGGGTGATGTAGTGAATCAGTGCCATGGCAGCCCCGCAGTTGGAAAGAGCGCCACTTTACCAAGACATGGACTGTCGACAATTCACTTGTATCCTTTGGCCTACCCATGCCTCACCACCGCAACCCGAGCAGCCTGCTCACCCCGCCATGCACAGCGTGCTGGACCGCATGGCCCGCGCAGGCAAATTGCCGCTGCACCCACTCAAGCCCACGACAGCCTGTATCGCAGTTTGAGCCACCTGGCGCACTGCAGGCGCGCGATGCGGGCACGCCACAGACGCTGCAATTACTCATCCACCCCGGCTGCGCCGCGCGGCAGGATTAGCATGCACACAAAACCTTTGGCCACGAATTTTTGCTTGAAGTGGCCCACATTGATTACTTCTTCAAGCTGTTTCTGCGAAGCGAGGCCGACCGCGACGACTGGCGCTTTGCCCCGCTGCTGACCGATGACCTGGAAGGTGTCGCCCCGGCCTGGCTCTGTCTGGCCGAATGTGACCCGCTGGTCGATGAAGGCCTGGCCTACGCCGACAAGTTGCGCGCTGCCGGGGTGCCAGTGGACCTTGAGCTGTACCGTGGCGTGGTGCACGAATTCATCAAGATGGGCCGCGCCATTCCCGAAGCCCGCCAAGCGCATCTGGATGCGGCGCGGGCGCTGCGGGGGGCGTTGGGGTGATCGGTTAAAAATGTCTCAGATGGGCTATTCTTGGTTACATCTGCAACGATGTGAACCATGACAAAGACACCGAAAGAAGCACTTCTTGAGCATGAACGCTTTGGGCTTAAGCCGAAGTCTGGTGTTGGAATTCTGAGCTATGAGGTCTGGGGATACCAAGAGAACGGTATAACCGTGGTGACCCGCTACAACCTGGCCTACATCAACCCTAAAGTTGTTATCCGTATGGATGATCTGGACAGTTTTTTTGCACGCGCCAAAGACGCTGCACGGCGCGCTGATCAGCGCCAGGCTTTTGATGGCAAGGTCACCATTTCGTTTGAAGACATGCAGCGCATGTTCAACGTCTTATCAGACGCGCGTCGTCGGCTCATGACCGAGGTGATGCGGGAGTCCAAGGCCATCAACGAATTGACGCAATGTTTGCGTCGCAACCGCTCAGCCATCACCAAAGATATTGGCCTGTTGGAGCGCATGGGGTTGATCATCTCCAGTCGGCAGTCCAACCCGGGGCATGGTGTTCAGAAGATGGTGCAGTCGGTCGCACCCAAAATTGAGATGGTCGCAATGCTGGGGTAGGTCTGGGTTTGAACCTGCCCCAAAGTTGCGCTCCAAACTGTTAAAGAATCAAAGGCGACTCAGCAATTCAGCCTTCTTGCTCGCGTATTCCTGCTCGCTCAAAATGCCCCGGCTTTGCAGGGCGGCGAGCTTTTCGATGCTGGCAAAAATATCTGTGTCGCTACCTGACGAAGCCATTGCATTGCTGGCCGGTGCAAAACTGTTCTGGTTGTTGTTGCTGCTGTAACTGGGCGCGTAACTTGGTGCGGGCTGCTGTGCCGGGGCCAAAGGCGGCTGGCCGTTGACGCTGATGACAGGCAGGCGCGACAGATCCACATAACCGTATTGGCTGGAGAACGTCACCGAATAACCACCGCTTTGCTGCTGCGAGACCCCGCCAATGTTGTGGTCCAGCGTGTCATAAATGATGACTTGCCCGTTGGACTCGATGGCCAGGCGACGCGCTTGCGAAAACCAGGCGTAACGCATGCCGTTTTGGCCGCCCGCACTGTTGGGCCATTTCAGGTCCGGGCCCCACCAGTTGGCTTGCGCGGGCTCGGCCACAAACAGGCTATTGGGGTTGTTGTTGTCGCCAGACGAACCGCCAAAGCTGTTGTAAACCGTGTTGCCGTTTTGCGTCTGGCTCTGGAAGCTGCCGCTGCGCATCAGATCGGGCTGGTTGGAGATCAGGCGTGACAGCTCGGAGCACAGGTTGTCCACCCGGCCCTTGAGGTGGTTGTTGAACATGTCGCCAATCATCGTCATGCCGCCCGACATCCATTGGCCGGAGCCCCCAAATTCGTAATGGCTGAACTGCGCCATGCTGCCATTGCCGTTGATCACCGAGGTGAGCATGCTTTGCACCGCGTCAAAGCTGAAGCCGTGGCGCTGGGCGATGTCTTGAACGGCTTGAATGCCAGCGGGGGAGAGTTGAGCCATAAATCACCAAGTTTGAGTCTAAAAAAGAGGCCCGTTGGCCTTGCGGCACCGGGAAAACCCTGCACTGTAGTTGATTCCCAATTTGGTGCATGAATGGCGCTGTTTTTGGCAGAAACCTGCCAGCGATAATTGGGCCATGTCAAATCCCAAAGTCCTGTTCGGCTTCCATGCCGTGGGTGTGCGTTTAAAAACCGCACCAAAATCCATCGTCGAAATCTTTTTTGAGCCGACCCGGCGCGACGCGCGCATGCGCCAGTTCATCGACCGGGTGAACGAGGCCGGTGTGCGCCTGATTGAGGCTGACGGCATGCGCCTGGCCAAGCTGGCTGGCAGCCACGGCCACCAGGGTGTGGCTGCGCGGGTGCAAGAGCTGGTGCAAGTCACCTCACTGGACGAACTGCTGGAGCAGCTGGAAGCTGCCAACGCTGACAAGCCGTTGGCCGAACGCCAGCAGCCGCTGATTCTGGTGCTCGACGGCGTGACCGACCCGCACAACCTGGGCGCCTGCCTGCGGGTGGCCGATGGCGCGGGTGTGCACGCGGTGATTGCGCCCAAGGACCATGCGGCGGGCATCAACGCCACGGTGGCCAAGGTGGCCAGTGGTGCTGCTGAAACGGTGCCGTACTTCATGGTGACGAACCTGGCGCGCACCTTGAACGAACTCAAGGAGCGCAACATCTGGATCATCGGCACCAGCGACGTGGCACCACGCACGCTGTACCAGGCTGATCTGAAAGGCCCGGTGGCGCTGGTGCTGGGGGCCGAAGGCGATGGCATGCGAGCGCTCACCGCCAAAACCTGCGACGAGTTGGTGAGCATTCCGATGCGCGGCGCGGTGGAGAGCCTGAATGTCTCCGTGGCCAGCGGGGTGTGCCTGTACGAGGCGCTGCGCCAGCGCTCAAGCGCTGCAAAATGACGCAAAGACAATAGCTATCAGCCCTTTACCTATAAGGGCTATAAGCCAAAAGGTTGGTTAACAGAGGCATGGCCACCGGATCAAAGTCCGGCATGACATCCCAGAGCGCGCATTGACTTGCTTGCAGTTCCGCTTCATTTCACCGGAATCGGCTGGCTGGCCGGTACCGGCACCGCCGTCACACTGTTTTTGGGGCTGCCGTCTATGAGCTTGTCCGAGTACACCAGGTACACCAGCGTGTTGCGTTTCACGTCCACCATGCGCACCACCCGCACGTGTTTGAACAGGAAGGATGAGCGCGCGTTGAACACTTCGTCCTGCTTGTCCACTTTGTCCTTGAAGCTGATCGGCCCCACTTGGCGGCAGGCCACCGAAGCGTCTGAGGTGTCTTCGGCCAACCCCAGCGCACCGGCATAACCACCGGTTTTGGCGTGCGACAGGTAGCACGACACGCCTTCCACCACCGGGTCGTCAAACACATCCACCACCACCTTGTCGTTGGGGCTGAGCAGCTTGAAGGTGGTGCTTACCTCGCCGATCGTTTCGGCATGCGCGCCCAGACCGACCAGACCCATCAGGCAGCATAGCAGCGGGAGAAGGCGTTTTTTCATGGTGGGTGGGGTTCTTTCAAGCATGGTGTGGGGGCAGGGCAGGTGCTTGGCGCTGGTTGATCATGGCCACCACCTCGTCAAAAGCCTGTGTCAGTTGTTGATGCGAGCTGTCGATGCCTGGCCAATCCAGCGCGTCGGCCTGGGCTTCCAGGTGGCCAGCCAGACGGGTCATGCGGTCCATGCCCATGTTGCCGCACGAGCCTCGCAGCTCGTGGGCCAGGGCGTCCACCACCGGCGCGTTGCGCTGGCTCACCGCATCGGCCATTTTGGCCATCAAGGTCTGGGTGGTGTGATGAAACAGGTTGAGCAGCTTGTTCACGGTCTGGGGATCGTCGCCAAAATAGCTTTCCAGCAAGCTCAGGTTGATCAACTCGGCGTTGGCATCGGCTGGGGGGAGGGCGCCATCCTCGGGCAACACGCTGGCTGAAACCGGTGCGACAGCTTCACCAGCGGGTGCCGCCGGGGTCCCGGCCCAGTGCTTCAGCACATCGCGCAAGGTGTTGATCTGGATGGGTTTGCTCACGTAGTCGTCCATGCCTGCTGACAGGCAACGCTCACGGTCGCCCTGCATGGCGTTAGCCGTCATGGCGATGATGGGCAGGCGCCTATCGCCTGGGCGCTCGGCGCGGCGAATGCTGGCTGTGGCCTCAAAACCGTCCATCACCGGCATTTGGCAGTCCATCAGCACGGCGACAAAAGCGGGCGCCTCACCCCGCCTTGAGCGCGCCAGCAGGTCTACCGCCATCTGCCCGTTGTCAACGGTTTGCAAGGCGTAGCCCAGTTTGGCGATCTGAACCTGCGCCAGCCGCTGGTTGGTCGGGTTGTCTTCTGCCAGCAGGATCATCGGCGCGTTTTCCACGGGCTTGGCCACTGGCGCCATCGGTGCCTGCGACGTGAGCAGGGGCAGCGCTTGCTGCAGTGTGTCGTCAATCCAGTAGGGTGCCGCGCTCTCGGCGGCCACCAGGGGCAGTGTCAGCCAGAAGGTGGAGCCGTGACCGGGCTGGCTTGTCACGCCGATTTGACCACCCATCAGTTCCACCAGCCGCCGGCTGATGGCCAGCCCCAGACCGGTGCCGCCGTACTGGCGGGTGGTGGAACTGTCAGCCTGGGTGAATGACTGGAACAGCTTGGCCTGAATCTGCGGCGCGATGCCGATGCCGGTGTCGGTCACCTCCAAGCGCAATGTTGGCTCGGCGGCCTGGATTTCACGCTGCACGCTGATGGCGATGCCACCTTTCTGGGTGAACTTGATACCGTTGCCCACGATGTTGAGCAGCACTTGGCGCAAACGCACCGGGTCGCCCATGAGCAGGGTGGGCAAGGTGGGGTCAATCACGCTGCTCAGCGTCAGGGACTTCTCGCGGGCGCGGGTACCCAGCAGCTCCAGCGTGCTGCCCAGCACCTGCGCCAGTGAAAACTCGGTGATCTCGATGTCGAGCTTGCCAGCCTCGATTTTGGAGAAATCGAGGATGTCGTTGATGATGACCAGCAGCGCCTGAGCCGAGTCGCGAACGATGCCGGTGAACTCGCGCTGCTCGTCGTCCAGCGTGGTGTCGAGCAGCAGGTCGGTCATGCCGATGATGCCGTTCATCGGCGTGCGGATCTCATGGCTCATGGTCGACAAAAACTCGCTTTTCAGGCGTGAATTTTCCAGCGCCTGGTCACGCGCGTCACGCAGGGCTGTCTCGGCCTGTTTACGCAGGCCAATGTCGTTCAGCAGGCCAATGTAATGGGTGATCTGACCATTGTCGTTGTGCACCGGCGAGAGGTGCAGCTCGGCCACCAGGGGCGTGCCGTCCTTGCGCTGGTAGTCCATTTCGATGGTGATGCTCTCACCCAGCGCAATCGTGGCCAGGATTCTTTGCACCTTCGCTGGGTCCGTTTTGCTGGTGCGCAACAGACCCGCGTGGGAACCCACGCACTCTTCGGCGCTGAAGCCGGTGATGCGACAAAAACCTGCGTTGACATACTGGATCTGCGGCCCCTCAGGGTGTGGCAATGCGTCCATGATGTGGATGCCCTGATCCGTCTCGGCAATGGCTGATTCGATCAGTTTCAGGCGTGTACGGGTGCGG
The DNA here is from genome assembly GCA_002083775.1 of Rhodoferax ferrireducens. Taxonomy (GTDB): domain Bacteria; phylum Pseudomonadota; class Gammaproteobacteria; order Burkholderiales; family Burkholderiaceae_C; genus Rhodoferax; species Rhodoferax ferrireducens_A. The sequence goes on from MTEI01000002.1 coordinate 323,152, forward strand.
ATTTCCTCGGAAATGTCGCGTTTGATGGCCACAAAATGCGTGATCTCGCCGTTTTCGGCGATGGGGGTCACCGTCATCTGCTCGGGATAAATCTCACCATTCTTGCGGCGGTTGCTCAGCTCACCCTCCCAGGCCTGGCCGGACATCAGCGTTTGCCACATGCTCTGGTAAAAGTCGGCGTCCTGCGCGCCAGACTTGAGAATCTGCGTGGTTTTCCCTAGCGCTTCTGCCGCGCTGTAACCGGTCGTGCGGGTGAAGGCCGGGTTGACGTACTCAATCAGCCCGGCACGGTTGGTGATAAGGATGACGTTGGCAGCCGCGTCCAGCGCAGCTTGCTGCAGCCGGATCTGCGCCTGGGCGGCGAGGCGTTCGGTGATGTCCTGGAACGACAGCAGCGAGCCGACCAGTGCGTCCTTGAGTCTGAGCGGCTTGGCACCGTAAGACACCGGAATGCAGTGGCCGTCAAGATGAACAAAATAGTCTTCGCCATGATGGGTGTTGCCAGCACGAAGCGCGTCATTGAGCGGGCAGTCTGAGGCCAGGTAAGGTGTGCCGTCGGGGTGGCTGTGATGCAGGGCGTCGTGTGCGTTGCGGCCCACCAGGTCTTTCGCGCGCCAGCCCAGCAGGCGCTCTGCTGCGGCGTTGACGTAGGTGATGGTGCCATCCAGGTCGGTGGTGTACACGCCATCGGCCAGGGTATCCAGAATGGTGGCGGTCTGCTCGCGCTGGTACTCGGTTTCGTCACGGGCGCGCTGGGTGTCTTCCAGGGCCAGGGCCAGGCGGCGCAGGAACAGCAGCACCAGGGTACCGCCCAGCACCACCACCAGGGAGATCAGCACGGTCTCCAACTGACGCAGTTTGGCGCTTTGCTGGTTCAGGTCACTCTCTAGCGCCCGCAGGCGTTGGTCACCCTCCAGAAACAGGCGGTTGGCGTTTTCGTTGAGGCGCTCAAACTGTGGCGGAATTTGCTTGAGAGCCAACATCACATCTTCTTCGGTGCTCAAAAACAGCTTGGCCTGGCCAGATTCCATGGCTTGCCAGCGTTTGGTCAGCAATTGCAACAAGTCTTGGGTGCGCTGTCTGATCTGGCCGATCTGCGGGCCAATTTCGATCAGTTCCATGACCACGGCCTGTTGACGCATATCGGGACGGTAGGTGGCCTCGCGCGTGACTTCGTCCTGCCCGTCAATGTTGAGCTGCATCAGCCGCTGGGTGGTGCCCCCGCTCTCAAGCACGTTCAGATCACGTTGCAATTTGTCCAGATGCTCGTTGATTTCACGGTGGATGCGCGCAAAGCCGAACTCATTCTGGGTGACGGCCAGGCGGTAAAAATCTTTTTCTACCTCGCGGATGCTGCGCACAATCTCCTCGCCCACAAAGAGCCGGGCGCGCTCGTTGTCGCCCCGCAGGCGGATCTGTTGCTCGCGGTGGTCAAAGTACCCGCGCAGACCAAACACCAGGGCCAGACACAACACGCTCACCCCCACCAGCAGGCGCATGGAGGTGTTGAGCGTTGACACAGATTGGGTACCGCCAGTGGCCCTGAGTTGGCTGAGTTTCATGAATGATGAGAATTGGGTGGGCGCGTGGTGGCGGGCAGGCCAGTCAGGATCAGGGCGTCAGCGTGCTACAGCGGTTTTATTGTCCAGGAAACCATACTTGCGAAAAATTGCCTGGCCTTCCTCGGAGGCGGTGAGGGTCATGAAAGCCTTGGCCTGCGCAACTTGGTTGGTGCTTTTGAGCATGATCAGCAGCAACGCCTGGGGTTTGGCAATTTTGGTGTCGAGGTCAATCACGTCCAGCTTGGCGGCGTTTTCAGGAAAAAAACCGGTGGCGCGCCAACTCATGGTCAGGTCGGCCTCGTCTTTGCGCATGGCGTTCATCAGGCTGCGGGAGTCGGGCGACAGGAAAGCGGTGGCCTTGACCACCTTGGGGTAGATATTCAACTTGTCGAGCACGGTCTTGGACTCCTGGCCCACGCTGCCCGATTCGGCATTGCCAAGAATCACTCGCAAGTCTTTGCGCAGCATTTCGCGTGGGTCGGGCTGCACCTTTTTCGGGTTGCCCTTGGGCACGATCATGGCCATCTGGTTGTAACCCACGGTGACAAATTCACCCAAGATGCCTTCAGCCTGGTGTTTGTTGCGGTAAGAGGGCTCGCCAGGCAGGTACCAGTCACCCTGGCCGCTTTTCTTGGCCGATTGGTACAGATCTTCGGAGCCGCCCTGGGCGATCTTGATCCTGACCATGGCCTGTTTTTCAAACTGCTGGGCAATTTCGGTCATCGGCTTGACCATGGTGATGCCGCAGTAGAGCAGCATTTCGGGCTCAGAGGACTGGGCCTGGGCCAGACCGACCGACAGACTCAGCAACAAGCCGAGTTGGAGGAGTACTTTTTGAAACATGGCAACTACCTGAAACAAGACAACAACGAATCTTAGACCAAGCCAAACCAGCCCAGAAGCGCCCCCGCTCCCAGCAACCATAGCAGGTGCAAGCGGGTACGCCAAACCACCACCGCGCTCACAACCGACACCAGCCACAGCGGCCAATGGGCGCCTGGTGCGTCCAGGCCGGTGCTCAAAATCCAGCCGGTGGCCATCAGCAACGCCATCACCACTGGCGCCATGCCTTGTTTGAAAGCGCGTACCCACCGCAACTCACGGTTTTGATGCGCCCAGCGCGATGCCACCAGCGTCAGGGTGGTGCTGGGCACCAGTACGCCCAGCATGGTCACGGTCATGCCGGCCAAGCCGTAAGCCCAGGCCAGCGAACTGCCCGCCGGGGCGCCGCTGGCGTTCAGTCCCACATTCCAGCCCAGCAGTGCCACAAACAACACGTTGGGGCCTGGCGCCGCCTGCGCCAGCGCCACCGAGGCGCTGAACTGGCCCTCCAGCAGCCAGTGGTTCTGGTTCACCAGAATGCGGTGCATATCGGGCAGGGTGCTGACCGCACCGCCAATGGCCAACAACGACAGCGACAGAAAGTGCGTCAGCAGCATCAGCCAGTCGGCTGCGCTCAGGTCGATCGTCATGGCTGGCCCTTAGGTTTACCCTGGCCGGGCCCGCCCTGGCGCGGGCTAGGGCCAGTTGGCCCAAGCTGCCGGTAGGCCCACAGCGCTGCCAGCCCGCCCAGGACCGCCAGCACCCAGATCAGGCGCACACGCAGCCAGACAATAGCTATAAAAGTAAGAGCTATCAGCGCCCACTGGACGGGGGCTGGAAGCACATTTTTCTTTAAAGATGGCAACAGCCGCAAACCGGCTGCAGCGATCATGCCTGCGGCCACCGCGCTCATGCCGCGCATGGCGCCCTGCACCTGCGGCTGGTCTGAGACACCGGCAAACAGCATTGCCAGCGCCAACACAATCAGCACGGGAAACGTCAGCAGCCCGGCCAAGGCCGCCAGCCCGCCGCGCCAGCCAAAGTAACGGTCGCCCACCATCAGCGACAAATTCACCACATTGGCGCCGGGCAGCACTTGCGCTACCGCCCATTCCTCCACAAACTGCTCTCGTGTGAGCCAGCGTTTTCTGTCAACCAGTTCGCGCTGCACCACCGCCAGCACGCCGCCAAAACCCTGCAGTGACAGCCAGGTGAAGGCCCAGAACAACTGGCCCAGCGACAGCGGGCGCGACTGGCCCAACCTGGCCAGGTCGCCGTCTTTCATGTCGGAATAGTTGGTCATGCCCCTCATGCTGGGCGTCCTTTTGGCGCCAGGCTGGACAGCTGCTGGCAGGTCCAGTTGATCACCTTGGGGTTCAGGCACATCTCCAGGTGGCCGATGCCATGAAATTCAGTCACCGGTACACCGGGCAGCACCTGCTGGCGCTGCGGAATACAAATGTTGTCGTTGAGGTTCAGTGCAATGTGCATCAGAGCGCGGCGCTGATCGTCTTCGCTGCGGGCCAGGGCCTGCACCCAGTCGCTTTGAAAGAGCATTTGCCGACCGTTCAGGGTGGGCGCACCGTGGGTGATGTTGGTGCCCTGGTGCGGGCTGCCCAACGTGATGACGCGTGCCACACGCTTGAGTTGACCCCCTTTGAGACTGCGTAGCCAGGCGCGTATGGCCAACCCGCCCATGCTGTGGCCCACCAGTGCCACCTGTTTGGCCCCGGTTTGCGCCATCAAGCGGGTGACAGCGCTTTCCAGAACCGGCGCGTAATCATCAATCGAGCCAAACACCGGCTCCAGGTCCACGGCGATGACCGGGTGCCCGGCGCTGTGCAGCGCCTGCGTTAGGGTGTCCCAGACGCGGTGGTTGCACACATAGCCGTGCACCAGCACCACCGGTACCTGGTCACGCCGCGGCGCGCCCCCTGGCGGCAAAAGGACGGTGTTGGGCTGGCGCGGCCAGGGCTGGCGGAGCATGAAAATGATGACTGCCGAACTGAATTCGCGCCAAATCAGCCCCCACCAGGCCATGCCCAGGCCCGGCGTTCTGGACAACAGCATCGAAGTCAGAATCACCAGAAATTGCGTCACCAGTGGCAGCAAGGCAGCCGTCAGCGGCACCCAAAGCAGCGCTATCACCCCAGTACCTTGCTCGGCAGACAGCATGGCCAGGTATGTCCCCAGCAGGGCGCCCGTCATCAGTTGAAACAGGTAAAGTCCGCGCAGTAGCAGTGCAAGCATGGTGGGTGACAGAGGGTCAAAGAACGCTGGGTCGCAATTGTCCGCCAAATGCGCTGGTCTCCTCCCTGCAGCCTCACCAGAACGCCAGCATGCCCCAACTCATCAGCATCCAGACGGCCCGCGCCCGGCGCGTCAACATCCACGGCCGCGCCTTGCTCACGGCATTTCACAAACAGGCGGTGACTGGCGCGGTAACGCTTGTACCGCTGGGTCTGATGGGCGATGAACAGGCAGACCCGTCAGTACACGGCGGGTTGGCCAAGGCGGTGTATGCCTACCCGTCGGAACACTACCCGTTGTGGCAGGCCGCACGTGCTGGGGCCGGGCTCGCCGACATCGACCCCACCCTGCCATGGGGCAGCTTGGGCGAGAACCTGAGCTTGTCTGGTCTGCTGGAGCAAGAGGTGTGGGTCGGTGATGTGCTGCGTTTTCCCAACTGTGCCCTGCGTGTGACCCAGCCGCGGGAGCCGTGTTTCAAGTTCAACGCGGCCATGGGTTTCAATACCGCCGCCAAAACCATGGCGCAGCAGGGCCGTTGCGGCTTTTATCTGGCAGTGCAAGAGCCAGGCAGCCTGCAGGCTGGTGAGTGCTTTGAACTGGTTCCCGGGTCCAGAGGCCTGAGCATTTCTGAGGCTTTCAAGGCCAAGATGCGCAAACATCTGCGTTAGCGGGTTGCTGTTATCTCACGCTTTGGTTTTGCTGCTGCTCGGTGCGCCTATGGCCACATGGCGGCGGTAAAAGTCAAACGCGTGCAACAAGCCGGCTGCAGACAGGCACAGCAGCGTGGGCACGGTCAAGGACTGCGGCTGAGCCAGCCGGAAAGCCAGCATCAAAAAGAAGCCCGGTGCCAGCGCCATGGCCAGGTCTGGCCACTGCAACCCACGGCGTGCGCGGCTGTTCACCAGACCCAGCACGATGAATTCAGCCACCGTGACGATCAGGACCAGGTCCAACAGGTGGGGGGAAAAAGCGAGATCAGTCATAAAGCGGTGCGGTGGTTTACTACAAATAAAATAGCTATCAGCCCATATGTTATTTGGGCTGGAGCCGGTTTTTATCTGCAAGTATCTGCGAGATCAAGGTGTCTTTCTCGGCCCACAGACGATTCACCCACAACTGGCAGGTTTCGCGCAGCGCCTGTTCGGGCGTTTGCCCTTCTACCGGCTGGGCGCGTGGCACGGTCAGGGTGCGCACCCGTACCACCACGTTGTTCACCTCGCCCATCAGCAGTTGGGTGAAGGTGGGGCGCCCATCGGGGTAGACGATGGTGATGTCCAGCACCGCGCCAAATTTGTCGCCCATGGCGTCAAGCGCCAGGGTGATGCCACCGGCCTTGGGCTTGAGCAGGTGCCGGTAGGGCGACTGCTGGCGCTGCTGTTTGGCTGGGGTGAAACGGGTGCCTTCCAGGAAGTTCATCACGCTGGTGGGGACCAGCGCGTATTTCTCGCAGGCGGCGCGGGTGGTGGCCGCGTCTTTGCCGCGCGCTTCGGGGTGTTGCTTGAGGTAAGCCTCGCTGTGGCGGCGCATGAAGGGGAATTCGAGCGCCCACCAGGCCAGGCCCATGATGGGCACCCAGATCAGCTCTTTTTTCAGGAAGAATTTCAGCAGCGGAATGCGCCGGTTCAGCACGTGCTGCAGCACCAGAATATCCACCCAGCTCTGGTGGTTGCACACCACCAGATACCACTGGCGCGGGCTTAAGGGTTGCAAGCCACTCACTTCCCAGTCGAGCTTTTGGGTGAGGCGCATCCAGAAGCTGTTGCCGGCAATCCAGGCCTCCGCAATGCGCAGCAGCAGCGGGTCGATCAAGAGCCGCACCGCCTTGAAGGGCAGCAGCAGCTTGACAATCGACACCGCCAGCAGGATCGGCACCCACAGCAGGATGTTGAGCAGCATGAGCAGGCCGGCCAGGGCGCCCAGCAGAGGGGGTGGCAAAAAGTGGAGCATGGTGGCTGAAATTTTGGGGCGCAGGCTCTGCGCCGGTGCGGTATTTTCGGGGATGATCAGCCTGTTTGTCAGACCGTTTTTTGAGGAGGGTGCCCAGAGATGATGCTTGTGTTGTCCTTGTTGATCGTGTCCACGCTGGTGCTGAGCTTTTTCAGCGTGGACGAGGTGACCGCTGGCCTGACCCAGGCGCTGTCCGGCACGGGTGCACTGGTTGGGCTGGGGATCATGCTGGTGCTGGTGGCGCTGCTGCTGGTCTGGAAAAAGCACCGTGCCGCGTCCCGGGCGCGGCATGGCGGTGCGCCCCGTTGAACAACATTTCAAACCAATTTTCACCATGACATCTTCTTCCCCCGTGCAAATGGCCCTGCTGGGTTATGGCAGTGCCGCCAAGATTTTTCATGCCCGACTGATCGCCGGGGTGCCAGGCCTGCAACTGGCCTGCGTCTGTTCCACGCGGGCCAACGCCGTGCACGCCGACTGGCCTGCGGTGCGGGTGGTGGCCACGCCGCAAGAGGTGTTGGCGGATGCCAGCATCGATGTGGTGGTGATCGCCACGCCCAACGACAGCCATTACCCGCTGGCGCTCTCTGCCTTGCAGGCGGGCAAACATGTGGTGGTGGACAAACCCTGCACTGTCACGCTGGCGGACGCCGAACACTTGCTGGCGGTGGCGGCGCAGCAGGGCCGGGTGATGACGGTGTTTCAGAATCGGCGGCTGGACAGCGACTTTTTGGCGCTGCAGCAGGTGCTGGCCAGTGGCGAACTCGGGCGCGTGGTGCAGGTGGACTCGCACTTTGACCGCTACCGCCCGGTGGTGCCCAGCCGCTGGCGCGAGGAAGATCTGCCCGGCTCGGGCCTTTGGTTTGACCTGGGTTCGCATCTGGTGGACCAGGCGCTGGTACTGTTTGGCTTGCCTGATGCCATCAGTCTGGATTTGGCCTGCCTGCGCGACGGCTCCGAGGTGAACGACTGGTTTCATGCCGTGCTGCGCTACGACACAGTGCATGCCGGCCTGCGGGTGATTCTGCATGCCAGCACGCTGGTGGCCGACCTGGGGCCGCGCTGGGCGGTGCACGGCACCACCGGCAGCTTCACCAAATTTGGTCTCGACACGCAGGAAGACACGCTGAAAACCAGCCAGCGCCCGCAATTGGGCACGCCAAGTGATTGGGGCACCGACCCCAGTCCGGGTGAAGTGCTGCATATGGCCACGTTGCCAGGTGTGGCCGCACCGGTGTCGGTACGCCACGAGTCACCCAACCCGCCGGGCAACTACTTGGCCTATTACGCCAACCTGCGCGATCATCTGGCCGGGCAGGCCGACTTGCTGGTCACGCCCGATCAGGTGCGCGCAGTGATGCGGGTGCTCACCTTGGGCGAGCAAAGTGCCAGCGAGGGATTGGTGCTGTCAGTACGCTGAGCCGTGGGGCGCCGGGCGCGCCCCAGGTCAGTGCGCCATGCCGGGGGCGTTCTCCGGTTCAAGTTTGAATTTTTCAACCAGTGCCAGCAGTCGGGTAGCCTGTTCGGTGAGCGAGTAGGCCGCGGCACTGGCCTCTTCGGCCATGGCGGCATTTTGTTGTGCCACGTCTTCCAGCCCCTGCATGGCTTCACGCGTTTCGGTGATGGCCTGCAACTGGGTGGCCGTGTCGTGGTGGATGACGCCCATCATTTGCGAGACCTGGCCGATCGACTCGCTGATTTTGTGCGTCGAATCACCGGCAAAAATCACCTGTTGCGAGCCCTGTTCCACCTTGGACTGCGAGTCCTGGATCAACGTTCGGATGTCCTTGGCGGCCAGGGCACTTCGGCTGGCGAGCTGGCGCACCTCGGTGGCGACCACGGCAAAACCGCGCCCCTGTTCTCCGGCACGGGCCGCCTCCACAGCGGCATTGAGCGCCAGAATATTGGTCTGGAACGACACCCCGTCGATCAGGCCAATGATGTCGGCAATCTGCCGCGAGGCTGCATTGACGTCGGCCATGATGGACACCGCGCCGGCCACGACTTGCTCGCCATGGGCGGCATCGTCCCGGGCCGAGTCAGCGAGTTGGTTGGCGTTGCGCGCAGATGCTGTGGTCTGTTCGACGGAGGTGACCAAGGTCTGCATCGCTTCGGCGGCGCGCTGCAGTGTGGCGGCCGCATCCTCGGTGCGTGTGCCCAGTTGCGTGCTGCCCTGCGAAATTTCATTGGCACCTTGCAGGATGGATCGCGAGCTCTGTACGACATCAAAAGCCAGCGCACCCTGCTTGCAGCGCAGTTCTTCCAGCGCCAGCAGAAGCTGCCCGATCTCATCCCGACGCTGGGTTTGCACCGGCTCGGACAAATCATGGTCTGCCATGCGACGCGCTGCCTTGACCGCTTGTTCTACACCCTGCGTCACGTTGTGGGTGATCCACCAGCCCAGGCTCGACGCAAGCAGGAGGGCGATCACGGCGCCTATCAAAAGGATCCACCGTGTAGAGGCACCCAGACCGGCCGAACTCTGGGCTGTCAGGCGACTTTGTTCTTCGTCCCAAGCGGTCAGACGCTCGGAACTGGTCGTCCACGCTTCAAGCTGTTGAATCCACTTGGACAAGTCCGAGGTGAACAACAGGCGGATATTGAAACCGGCGGCGTCCAGGCCGCGATCACCACTTTCCTTGACTGCCATCGCCAGCAATTCCTGCATGGCGGCACCACGCTTTTCAACCTCATCGAGTAACGCCAGACCCGCAGGGTCGGCGATCATGGTTCGCGCTTTGGCCTTGCTGTCACTGAAACTCTTAAAAACATCGGTCAGCAGCGTGTAGCCTTTGGCGTTGGCGTTGTCCATCGTTGCTGCCATCATGCGCAGCGTGGTGCCGTAACTGGCCACACTTCGCTCAATGCCCCTGACTGCCTGGCTGCGCTGCGCACCCGTTCCAGCCACCGCATCAAGTGCGCTGCTCATGGTTTGAACGCGCTGCATGGCAATACCGGTCAGAAACAGCAGGATCAGCAGGATCAATCCAAAGGCCAACATCATGCGGTGTGACAGCCGAAGGGAACCTGACTTGCTCGACATAGACATCAAAGCCCCTTGAAAAAGCCGCTTCGCGGCGGAAGTTGTCTACTTTTTTCCCAACTGTACAGCAACCAATTTGGAAGTAAGCCCGGCTGGCGCCCTTGCTGTGGGGCGTGTTGATACCACCGCAAGGGCTGGCCAGTGCGCGCAATCACAATCGCGGATCAACGCTGCGCCGCAGCCAGGCTGCCAGAGTAAGATTTGACCAAATTCGCGGTTTATGGGGTGACTTTTTTGATGACTTCAATTCTTCCGATCAGCTTGGGCGCTGCGCTTGGCGCGGTGCTGCGCTGGTTGCTCAGCACCCGGCTCAACAGCCTGTTTCCGTCGCTGCCGCCCGGCACGCTGGTGGCGAATCTGGTGGGCGGGTACCTGATTGGTGTGGCGATTTCGTATTTCGCCCTGCACGTGGAGCTGTCGCCGCAGTGGCGCTTGCTGGTGATCACCGGGTTTTTGGGTGGGTTGACGACGTTTTCGACGTTTTCGGCCGAGGTGGTGACGCAAATCCAGCAAGGCAACTTGTTTTGGGCGTTTGCCACCATTGCCGCGCACGTGCTGGGCTCGCTGGCCATGACGTTTCTGGGCATGGCCACGGTGGCTGCGCTGTCCTGAAACTGGGCAAGTTGAAGCATGGAGGTCCTCATGAACGGTTACCAAGTCACCTTCTTCACCCAGCAAGACCGGCGCAACCACTGCCTGCCGCTGGCGGAGTGGTTGCTCAAGGCGGCCAAACATCTGGGTATTGCCGGTGGCACGGTGATTGCCGCCGTTGAAGGGCTGGGGCATGACAAACGCCTGCACTCCGCGCACTTTTTTGAACTGGCGGACCAGCCGGTTGAAATCACTTTTGCTTTGTCTGAGGCAGAAGTCAGCGCGCTGTTTGAACTGCTCAGCCAGGAAAACATCCGCTTGTTTTATACCAAGATGCCGGTCGAGTTTGGCGTGGTGGGCACCGCCAGCCAGTGAGTCACCGGCTGGTGACGAGGTCTTGAACGGCCAGCATCGTGTCCTCCAATGGCTGGCAAAGCGCCTGCATTGCTGAAGGGTTGAGTTTGCTGCAGCGCAGCACGCTGCCCCTGCTGGCCGTGTTGACAAGCCCAAAACCTTACACTCTGTCGCTTCCCACCCCCCCTAAGTTGTGCATGAACGCCCCTGTTGACGTGTCTTTTTTCCCGCGCGCGGCCAAACCGCTAACCAGTTACCGCAAGTTCTGGGCGGCGCGCTTCGGCACGGCCCCACACCTGCCGATGAGCCGCGCCGAGATGGACAAACTGGGCTGGGACAGCTGCGACATCGTGCTGGTGACCGGCGACGCGTATGTGGATCACCCCAGTTTTGGCATGGCGGTGATTGGCCGCATGCTGGAAGCCCAGGGTTTCCGGGTCGGCATCATCGCCCAGCCGGATTGGCAAAGCGCCGAACCTTTCCGCGTGCTGGGCAAGCCCAACTTGTTCTGGGGTGTGACCGCCGGCAACATGGACAGCATGATCAACCGCTACACGGCCGATCGCAAAATCCGCACCGATGACGCCTACACGCCTGGCGACGTGGGTGGCAAGCGGCCGGACCGCGCAGCCATCGTCTACAGCCAGCGCTGCCGCGAGGCGTTCAAGGATGTGCCCATCATTCTGGGTGGCATTGAAGGCAGCTTGCGGCGCATTGCCCACTACGATTATTGGAGCGACAAAGTCCGGCGCAGCATCGTGGTGGACGCCAAATGCGACCTGCTGCTGTACGGCAACGCCGAGCGCGCGCTGGTGGAAGTGGCCCACCGTCTGGCCGCACGCGAACCGATCGACCAAATCACCGACGTGCGCGGCACCGCCTTTGTGCGCCGGTCGGATGATGCCAGCCGCCTGGGCTGGTTCGAGATCGACTCTACCAGCGTGGACGAGCCTGGCCGCATCGAATCCCACATCAACCCCTACCAGACCACCTCCGAGCAGGCGGCGGAGCAGGGCAGCAGCTGCGCCAAGGAAGATGCCGCCGCTGCCGGTACGCAGGACGCTGCAATTAATATAGCTATCAGCCCATATGATATAAGGGCTGGAGGCCAATTGGGCTTGAAAAATGCTGAGGTTTCAGGATCTGTAGCGATTGCCCAGCCGCTGAGGTTTTACGCCAACCCCGCGTTGTCCACCGGCACCGGCAAACTCAAAGTGCCCCCGCGTGACCGCAGCGTGATCCGCCTGCCGAGTTACGAGCAGGTCAAGGCCGACCCGGTGCTGTACGCCCACGCCAGCCGCGTGCTGCATCTGGAAACCAACCCCGGCAACGCTAGAGCCCTGGTGCAGGCGCACGGCGAAGGTGCCACGGCGCGTGATGTGTGGATCAACCCGCCGCCTATTCCGCTCACCACCGCCGAGATGGACTACGTGTTTGACCTGCCGTATGCGCGCAGCCCGCACCCGAGTTACGCCGATGAGAACGGCAGCCATGACCACGCCACCAAAATCCCGGCCTGGGAAATGATCCGTTTTTCGGTCAACATCATGCGCGGCTGTTTTGGCGGCTGCACGTTTTGCAGCATCACCGAGCATGAAGGTCGCATCATCCAGAGCCGCTCGGAAGACTCGATCATCAAGGAGATCGAAGACATCCGCGACAAGGTCAAAGGCTTCACCGGCACCATTTCTGACCTGGGCGGCCCCACGGCCAACATGTACCGCCTGGGCTGCAAAAGCCCCGAGATCGAAGCCGCCTGCCGCAAACCCAGCTGCGTCTACCCCGGCATCTGCAGCAATCTGGGCACGGATCACCACCCGCTGGTGCAAATCTACCGCCGTGGCCGTGCGCTCAAAGGCATCAAAAAGATCCTGATCGGCTCCGGCGTGCGTTATGACTTGGCGGTGCAAAGTCCCGAATATGTGAAAGAACTGGTGCAGCACCATGTGGGCGGCTACCTGAAGATTGCGCCGGAGCACACTGAATCCGGCCCGCTGTCCAAAATGATGAAGCCCGGCATGGGCTCTTATGACAAGTTCAAGGCGCTGTTTGACAAGTTCAGCGCAGAGGTGGGCAAAAAGCAGTTTCTCATCCCGTACTTCATCGCCGCCCACCCCGGCACCACCGACGAAGACATGATGAACCTGGCCATTTGGTTGAAGAAAAACGGTTTTCGCGCCGACCAGGTACAAACCTTCTACCCCAGCCCGATGGCCACTGCCACCGCCATGTACCACACCGGCCGCAACCCGCTGCGCGGTGTGCGCCGTGACGTGCAGGGCGATGACGAAACCGTGGACGTGGTGCGCGGCGAAAAGCGCCGCCGCCTGCACAAAGCCTTCTTGCGCTATCACGATGCGAGCAACTGGCCCTTATTGCGTGAGGCCTTGAAGGCGATGGGGCGCGCAGATTTGATTGGCAACGGCAAACACCACCTGATTCCGACCTGGCAGCCGCTGGGCGATGACGGTTACCAGAGCGCGCGTAAAAAGAACTCGTCCCCGCCCGGCGCCAAAACCGCACCCCGCGACGCGCAACCCGCTGCCAAAGCAGCCCAGCCGGTCAAAGGCCGCCTGCTCACCCAGCACACCGGGCTGCCCCCGCGTGACACGGGTAACGGTCGCAAAGCCAGCAAACCCAGTAGTCGCGCGCGCTGACAGCTTCAGGCTGGCGCTGAGTTGCCCGCCCGCTGCAGCACGATGTTGGCGCACAGGCCGCCGCTGGTGGCGTTGGTCAGTCCAAACACGCCGCCCATGCGCGCAATGATCTGCTCGACAATGGCCAGACCCAGCCCGGTGCTGTTGGCCGACGTGCGCGCTGATTCGCCGCGAAAAAAAGGTGTGGTCAATTGCTTAAGTTGGTCCACTGGCACGCCGCAGCCGTGGTCGCGCAGACGCAGCAGTACTTTGTTGTCACGGTAGCGCGCCGAGATGTCGACCCGCGCCAGGTTGGTGCCTTCGGTTTTGCCATAGCGCGCGGCGTTTTCCAGCAGGTTGCCGAGCGCGCGCTGCAGTTCCACCGGGTCGGCCAGCACCACCAGATGGTCTTGCAGCGCTACCTTGAACTCCATGTCGCGGCGCTTGCGCAGCGGCTCCAGACAGGCCTCTACCGTGTCGTTGAGCGACACCGGGCTCAGGCGCATGTCGCCCGGGCGGGCATAGTCCAAAAATTTGCCAATGATGGCATCAAGTTGGGCGATATCCCCCGCCATCGCCTCGCGCGCTTGCGTGTCGGGCACGCTCATCTCGGTTTCCAGCCGCAGCCGGGCCAGCGGGGTGCGCAGGTCGTGCGAAATACCGGCCAGCATCACCATGCGGTCTTGCTCAATTTGCGCCAGCTTGCGCGTCATGCGGTTGAAGCCGTAGTTGACCGCACGAATTTCTTGCGTGCCGGCCGTCTCGTCCAGGGCGGTGGCGGCAAAGTCGCCCTCGCGCACCCGGCTGGCAGCTCTTGAGAGGTCTTTCAGCGGACGGTTGATCAGGCGGGCAATACCGGCGGCACCAGCCAGCGACAGGGCGGCCGCGGTCAGCAGCCAGACGGTCCAGGTTCTGCCCGTGGGCTGGTCAAACCGGTTGCGGTCGGTTTGCAGCCAATAGCGGTCCTTGTCGATAGAAAACCCGATCCACAGGCCTGGCACTTGGTTGACGCTGTCTGCCACCACCGTGTCAGGTCCCAGCCGCGACTGCAGTTGCGCCACCATATGGCGGTTCAGGTAGCCCTCTGCCAGCGGTTCAAACACGTCCTTGGGCTCGCGCAAGCGGATGATCAGGTGTTCCTGGTCTTTCATGGTTTTGAACAGGGACACACGGGCAATGGCATCTGCGTGCATCACCGCCGCCCGGCTCAGGTTCACCACCGAGGCGATCTGGTTGGCCGTCTGAATGGTGCGCGGCTCCAGTTCCATCTCCTGCAGGATTTGCGTCCAGGCGAGGACGCTGCCCACCAGCAGCAGACCGAGCAGGAAAAAAGTGCGCCAAAACAGGCTGATGCCAAGCTTGGGTTTGGGCTGCCCGCTGTCATCCAGCGGGGCAGGCATGGTCGGGTCACTCACTGTCGTCAGGAATGAACACGTAACCCACGCCCCACACCGTCTGGATAAAACGCGGTGCGGCGGCGTCTACCTCAATGAGTTTGCGCAGGCGCGACACCTGCACGTCCAGGCTGCGGTCAAACGGCTCAAAATCACGCCCGCGGGCCAATTGGGCCAGTTTTTCGCGCGACAGCGGTTGGCGCGGGTGGCGCACCAGCGCTTTGAGCATGGCGAATTCGCCGGTGGTCAGGGCCAGTTCTTCGTCGTCTTTGTGCAAGGTGCGCGCGCCCATGTCAAAAGAGAACGGTCCGAACTTGACCACCGCTTTGTCTGCCGAGGGTGAGCCGGGCGCCTCGGTGGGCGGGCGCCTGCGCAGCACCGCGTGGATGCGTGCCAGCAGTTCGCGCGGGTTGAAGGGTTTGCCAAGGTAGTCATCGGCGCCCACTTCCAGGCCAACGATGCGGTCAATGTCCTCGCCCTTGGCGGTGAGCATGATGATGGGGGTGCGGTCATTGGCGCCGCGCAATCGTCGGCACACCGACAAACCGTCCTCACCGGGCATCATCAGGTCCAGCACAATCAGGTCGACCGGCTCGCGGCCCAGCACACGTGTCAGGGCGCGGCCGTCTTCAGCCAACAGCACCTCGAAGCCTTCCTGCGTCAGGTAGCGGCGCAGCAGATCGCGAATGCGCGCGTCGTCGTCGACCACCAGGATTTTGTCAACGCGGGAATTTGTTGCCATACTATGGTCCACTTGATTTGTAACAAACGCGATTGTTGCGTGCGTTGCCGACGAGCACAGCCATTTTCACCCGGGTATTCACACGCTGTTACAAATTTGGCATGATCCGTGATGTCGTTGTTTTCACTGGCCCAAGCGAGAATTATCTTGAAAATAAGTCATAAAATAATAGCGCTTAGCGCTTTATCCATAAGGTCTGGAGTCACTTTTAGTCGTATAAATAGAGCGAACATGCCTGTTGGGTTGGTCAGCATGGTGATGATGCCAGGTCGGGGCTGTCGGGCCCTGTTGCCGCTCTTCACATTGGGTCTGGCGCAACGCGTATGAGCAGCATGATCGGGCGCTTCGAACGCAAGCGTGTGCTTGGCCAAGGTGCACAGGCGCAGGTCTGGCTGGCTTTTGACCCGCGTCTGGAGCGCGAGGTGGCCATCAAATTGATGAAACCCGCCGCCCAGCAGGACAGCCGTGCGGTGAACCAGTGGCTGCAGGAGGCGCGCAGCGTGAGCCGCCTGACCCACGCCAACATCGTGCCGGTATTTGAAGCCGATGTGCAGGACAACCAGCCCTACCTGGTGTTTGAATACGTGCCCGGTCTGACGCTGGCGCAGCAGCTGGCCCAGCAGGGTGCTCTGGCACCACCTCAGGCTGTAGCGGTGATGCAGGATGTGCTGGGTGCGCTGGTGGCCGCACACGCCAGCGGTGTGGTGCACCGTGACCTGAAACCCTCCAACGTGTTGATGGATGCCAGTGGCCGCGCCCGGGTGATGGACTTTGGCATTGCTGCCCGCATCAGCGTGCAGGCGGCTACGCAGCCGCTGGACGAGGTGGCCGGTACTCCCGCCTATATGGCCCCGGAAGCGGTGCGCGGCGAGACCATCACACCCTTGATGGATGTGTACAGCGCGGGCCTGATGCTGGCTGAGCTGTTATGGGGCAAGCAGATCCGCGAACGCGGCAACCTGCAACAAGCTTTGCAAAAAATCGCGTCCGAGCCGCAGGTGTTTCCACCCGACTTGATGGCACGGTTGGACGATGCGCTGCGCGGCACCCTGTTGCGCGCTTGCGCGTTTGATGCGACTCAGCGTTTTCCGAGTGCGCAGGCTTTTCTGGACGAGTTGCTGGCCTGGTCTGGCAAGTTCCGGCAAGCACCGGCCAGTGAGGAGCCAACCGGCTCGGGCAAGCCAAACAGCACGCTGGAATTTTTGTTGCGCCGCATGCGCAACAAGAGCGACTTTCCGGCGCTGTCGGAGTCGATTGGTCGCATTCAGAGCATGGCCAGCTCCGAGAAGGAAAGCGTTGGCAGTGTCACCAACGAGATCCTGAAAGACGTGGCACTCACCAACAAATTGCTGCGCCTGGTCAACAGCGCCCATTACGCGCGCGGCAGCAGCGTGGGCACGGTATCGCGGGCGGTGACGCTGGTCGGCTTCAACGGCATTCGCAACATGTCGCTGAGCCTGGTTCTGCTGGAGCACATGCAGGACAAAACCAATGCCCACCTGCTCAAAGAAGAGTTTTTGCGCGGTTTGATGGCGGGCTCCATTGCCGCCGAATTGGGCGCGACCCAAGCCGAGAGTGAAGAGGCTTTTATTGGTGCCCTGTTCCAGAGTCTGGGGCGCATGTTGTCGCAGTTTTATTTTCCGGAGGAAGCGGTGGCCATCCGCAATCTGGTGAGTGCGCCGCGCGACCCCATCAGCGAAGATGCGGCCTCCACCCGCGTGCTGGGTCTGAGTTTCGAAGCGCTGGGCCTGGGCGTGTCCAAGGCGTGGGGTTTGCCGGAGAGCATTCAGCGCTGCATCGTCAAACCCTCGGGCGACCCGCCCAACCAGCCCCCCAAAGACCCACAGGTGCGTCTGCGCTGGAATACCCGCGCCGCCAATGACATGGCCGACGCCATGCTGCACACCGATGCCAAGGTGGTGGACGCGCGTCTGGCCCAGGTGACCAAAATCTACAGCAAGACGCTGGGCGTGTCTGCCGACCAGGTTCAGGCCGCCACTGCCACAGCGCGGAAAAAGCTGGTGGAATTGGCAGAGGCCATGGAGATCACCGTGCGCCCGGAGTCTTTGGCTGCGCGTTTGTTGAATCAAAAAGTTGACTTGGCGCTGCCACAGGTTGGCGACCCCCGGGCTGACACCGAGGTGGACACGATCATCTCCAACGAGTTGCACGCCACGCAAGTCTTGCCTGCGCAGACAACCGCCATGGCGGCGGCTTCTGTGCAGGCGCCGGTGCCAGAATCAGCCTCCCCGATGGTGTCAGCCCGATCGGACTTTCGGGCACAGACGCTGGCCGCAGGCATCCAGGACATCACCAATGCCATGGTGGAAGACTTTCGTCTGAGCGACGTGCTGCGGATGATTCTGGAGGCGATGTACCGGGCGTTGGAATTTGACCGCATCATCTTTTGCATGCGCGACCCCAAGACCGACACCCTGACCGGTCGCTTCGGGCTGGGCGCTGGTGTGGAAAGCGTGGTCAAGCAGTTCCATGTGCCCTTGCATCCCAACGGCACGCCGGACCTGTTTGCCACCATCTGCAGCAAGGCGGCCGACACCTTGATCAGCGACGCCAGCGATCCCCGCATCGTGCAGCGACTGCCGGCCTGGTACAGCAAGTCTTACAACGCGCCCACCTTCCTGATCCTGCCGCTGCTCCTCAAAGGCAAGCCCTTTGGCATGATCTACGCTGACAAGGCACAAAAGGGTGGGCTGGTGGTGGACGAGAAAGAGCTCTCGTTGCTGCGCACCCTGCGCAATCAGGCGGTGATGGCCTTCAAGCAATCTGGCTAGTCGGCAAAACTCAGTTGCACCTTCATTTGCGATGAGCGATCGCGGGCAATGGTCAAGGCTTCGGCGACTTTCTCCATGGGCAGGGTGGCGGTAATCACCGGTTTGACGTCGATGCGTTGCTCACGGATCAGGCTCGCAGCTTGGGCGTATTCGTGGTGAAAGCGGTGTGTGCCAACCAGCCGGATCTCCTTGCCAACCAGGGCGTTGATCGGGATGTCAGCGCTGCCGGTCACACCCACCTGGACGATCGTGCCGCGTGGCTTGAGCACCGGGAAGGCCTGTTTGAGCACGGCGCCCACGCCGGTGCACTCGAACACCACGTCGAAATAACCTTTGTCGGCCGAATAATCAGCCATCAGGCGATCGGGTTCCAGTGCGACATTGATGGCGACCTGGGCGCCCATGGCCAGCGCGGTCCTGAGTGGGGCTTCGGAGATGTCGGTAGCCACAATTTCGCGGGCACCCGCCACCCGCACTGCGCCAATCAGCAAGGCACCGATCGGACCGGCTCCAGTCACCAGCACCCGTTTGCCCATCAGGCTACCTGCCTGATTGACCGCATGCACACCCACGGCCAGCGGTTCGGTACAGGCGGCTTCGCCCAGCGACACCTTGTCGCCCATGGGCTCACATTGGTAGTCCTCGGCGATCAACCGGTCGCGAAAGCCGCCGTGCGTGTGTGGCTTGCGCATGGCACTGCCGAAAAACTGCATCTGCAGACAATGCTGTTGCTCGCCGTCCAGACAAAACTTGCACTTGCCACAGGGGCGGCTGGGGCAGACAGCAACGCGGTCACCGGGGTGCACCCGTGTGACATTGGCGCCCACGGCCTCGACGATACCCGCCACTTCATGGCCCATGATGATCGGCTCGGTGACGCGGATGGTGCCAATACCACCTTCCCAGTAATAGTGGATGTCGGAGCCACAGACGCCACCGGCGCAGATCCGGACCAAGACCTGTTGTGGCCCCATGTCGCCGACCTCACAGGTTTCGATGCGGACGTCTTCCTGAGCGTGGAGAACACAAGCGCGTGTTTGCATGACAATTCCTTAATTTCAAAGTGACTGAATCTTGGCCCACACCCCGTCATCGACGGGAATGCCATTGGCCAGGTTGGCGCGGCGGATGGCCAGCGAACTCTCGCCGGGATAGCGCACCGGTTGTGATGCATCGACAGGTACCGAGCCATGCAGGTTGTCCATCACCTCGTTGACCGCTGCGGCTAGATAGTCTTCACCCGCGATGCGTTTGGCATCCAGCGCGATGAACATCTGCGACAGGCTGTATTCGTCGCTGGACATTTTGCCGATGTTGGCCACCGAACGTCCGCCAGAAAGCACCGTGGCCACCAGGTCCAGCACAATCGACAGAGCCGAGCCTTTCCAGTAACCAATGGGCAACACGCGCCAGGTCTTGGCGATTTCTTTCGGATCACACGACAACTGGCCTTGTTCGTCATAACCGCCCGGCACTGGCAGCATTTCCCCGCGCAAGGCCTTGTTGTCCAT
Organism: Rhodoferax ferrireducens; assembly: GCA_002083775.1. Classification (GTDB taxonomy): domain Bacteria; phylum Pseudomonadota; class Gammaproteobacteria; order Burkholderiales; family Burkholderiaceae_C; genus Rhodoferax; species Rhodoferax ferrireducens_A. Next base: position 342,796 of record MTEI01000002.1, read on the forward strand.
CTGGCCATAAGAGAACTGCGCCATGGCAATGTCCACCACCACATGACCGCCTTCGCGCGGCACCGCCATGATGAAGGGGTTGTTGCCGATGCGCCGGTCACGTGCGCCCCAGGCCGGCATGTTGGGCTGGGTGTTGGTCCAGCAGATGCCGACACAGCCAGCGTCTGCCGCTTGCCAGCCGTAGCTGCCGCCGCGCAGCCAATGGTTGGTGTTGGCCATGGCGACACAGCCGATCCCGTTCTCACGGGCCAACTCAATCGCGCGGTCCATCGCCAGTTTGGCGTTGACGTTGCCTAGACCCAGGTTGCCGCTCCAGCGCTCAAAAGCGCCCATGCCCTCCACTTTGGCCGGTTTGGCTTTGAGGTCGATATAGCCTTTGTCGATGTACTCGACCACGCGGGCAAAGCGGTTGACGCCGTGTGAATAGACGCCGTCGCAACTGGTTTCGGTCATCAGTTGCGCCGACAGGTCGGCCGAAGCTTCGTCGCAGCCCTTTTTGATCAGGACGCGCTTGAACTGGGCTTTCAGGTCTTCAAAGGAAATGCGTGGCATGGTGGATTCCAAGGGTTTCGTTGCGGGGAACGGGCTCAGTAGCCCTTTTGCAGGCGATAGTTGTGCAAAACGGTGTCGGCCACCCAACTGGAGCGCACCGCGCTTTCTACACTGCCGGGGCAGGGTGCAAGGCCATTCAGGTCGTCGACCATGCTCTGGATGAACGGTTGCTGCACATGTGGCGGGTTGGCAATGTCAACCAGTTGTTCGCCTTCTGCATTGACCAGCCTGAGTGGCTTGTCGGAGAAAAATTCAAAACTAATGGTGCCGCTGGCGCCGACGATTTCAATGGCATCCTCGAATTGCCCACACACGTAACACCATGAGCCATAACCCTGCACACCGCTGGCATGCCGCCAGGTGGCAGTGACGGTGTCTTCCACATCGTACAAACCACCCTGGTTGCTGGCGATGCCATGCACTTGCGCAATGGGGCCAAACAAAAAGTCGAACAGGTCGAGCTCGTGGATGCCCATGTCGAGGAACTTGCCGCCCCCAGATACTTCTGGCAGCAAGCGCCAAGGCAGCGTGTCGCGGGACAAATCTTCCTGGGCCGGGGGCTGATGCTGCACGGCGCGCACATTGCGCACCGCACCAATGGCACCACTGTCGATCCATTGCTTGACTTTCAGAAAACGCGGCATGGCCCGACGGTAAAACGCGACGAACAAGCGCACACCTTGTTGCTCGCAGGCATCGACGATTTCGCGGCATTCTTCAAATCGCATGGCCATCGGCTTCTCGACATAGACATGTTTGCCAGCCCTGGCCGCCTGCAGCGCCAACGGTTTGTGCGATGACGGTGGTGTGGCAATGTAGACGGCATCTATGCCGCTGTCAGCCAACAGCGCTTCGTTGCTGTCATAGGCCCGGGCCACACCGTGCCGCGCAGCGAACGATTGCGCCTGCTTGGTGTCGCTGCTGGTCACGGCTACCAAAGCACTGTGGGTGGCTTTGTAGAAGCCCGGCCCGCTCTTGACCTCGGCCACTGCACCACAGCCGATCATTCCCCAATGGATGGTCTTCATGGTCTGTTTCAGGCGAGGAGGGCGACACGCACTTTGACCACCACCTTGCGGATCACCTCAGGCGCGTCAACCGCACAGCCCGGGCGATGCACATCGGTGGGCAGGAAAACGGCAAAAGTGCCGGGCGTCATGGTCAGGGTGGATTCGTCTTGCATACCGGTATACAGCAGCAAATCGCGCTCAGCCAACATGTCTTTGCCCACCAGGTTGTGACCGGTGTCGGTGGCCACACCAATCTTTTCGTGACCATGCACCAGAAATTGCACGTCAATATGCTCGCGGTGGACTTCCGGATGGGTCTCTGCAAACGGTCGGGTCATCATGTCGATGACCTGAACAACCATGTCCTTGCCCTGCAACTCGTAGTTGCCAGCGGGCAGGGAGGCGAAATTCGTTGTCTTGAGGTGCTCGACAGCGGTCTTGAGTGGCGTTGGCAGCCAGGCAAAGCTGGTCTCCAGATCTTTGATGTTTCCGAAAATCATTTTTCAGTTCCTTAACTGGGTGAGTGGGCCCCTGCTGCCGGGTCAGGACAGTTATCTTCAGCAACAGCGCGCCACGCCCCGCCGGTGGGAGAGGGTGGCGGCTGTGGTCTCAATGGCAATAATTACTTGGCGTCGCGAGCAGCGTCAATGGCTTTGATGACATCGGCGCCGCCAAACTTGGCGACAAAGGTCTCCCGGCCTGGCTTGGTGGCTTCCAGGAACGGGCCACCGTCAACCTTGTCGACAACTTGCAAGCCGGCCTTCTTCAAGTCAGCAACGATCTTGGCCGTGCCGTCGTTGTTGAGCTGGCGCTGGTATTGACCGGCTTCACGGGCTGCCTCGACCAAAGCCTTTTGATGGGCTGGCGGCAGAGCGTCGTATTTGGCCTTGTTCATGGCCAAAATCAGGGCACTGTAGGCGTGGTTGGTCAAGCTCAGGTGTTTCTGCACTTCATACAGTTTGGCCGACCACAGAACGCCAATGGGGTGCTCTTGCGCATCCACAGTCTTCATTTCCAGCGCGGTGTACAACTCGGCCAGTGGCATCGGCACCGGGTTCGAGCCCAGCAGCTTGAAGGCTTCAATATGCGCCGGGCTACCCGTGGTGCGCATTTTCATGCCCTTCAGATCATCGGGTTTGGTGATTGGACGCAGGTTGTTGGTCATGTTGCGCCAGCCGTTGTCCCAGAACGCCAGGCCCTTCATGCCGAAAGCGTCCAGCTTGTCAAGCATGTCTTGGCCCACTTTGCCGTCCAGAACCCGGTAAGCGTGTGCGGTGTCCTTGAACATGAAGGGAATGTCGAAAATCCCCAGCAACGGCACCATGCCGCCGTAATTGGCCGAGCCGGAAATGGCCATGTCGATGGTGCCACCACGTACACCGGCAATCGCCGCCTGGAACGCACCGAGCGAACTGTCGGCAAAAATCTTGATGTCCAGCGCGCCATTGGTCTTGGCCTTGAGCAACTCATTGAAGCGCTGACCGGCAATCGACTGGGTATCGGTGCGGGGTGCCTCTGACGCAAAGCGCAACGTGTCGGCGCTGACTGTGCCCACTGCCCCGGCGATCAGACCCACTGCCAACAGCGATGCAAACAAACCATTTTTCAACTTCATTTCACTTCTCCTCGATTAAAGAAACAACAAGGTGCAAACACATCCAGTCGCAAGGCATCAGGCGCCAGCGCCGATACCTCACGAAAAGATTCAGAAAACCCGGCTCATGAAATCCATTTGAGCGGGGCCAGAATGAGGGCCGGGAACAGGGTGAACAACAGCAGCAAGCTGAGCATGGCCGCCAGATACGGCAACACCCCCCTGACACATTGCTCAAACGGCAACTTCGAAACGCCAGTAATCACGTTCAAGACATTGCCCACCGGTGGTGTGATCAGACCAATCGAGCAGTTCAGGATGAACAGCACGCCGAAATAAACCGGGTCGATGCCGGCTTCCTTGACCAGTGGCATCAGCACCGGCACCAGAATCAGCACCGTGGGCGTCAGGTCCATCACCATCCCAACGATCATGATGAAAAGCATGATGGCCAGCAGCAGCGTGGTGGGTGAATCCACCAGCGGTTGCATCAGGTCCACCACCATCAGTGGCACCTCTGCAATGGTGATCAGGAAGGCCGACACCGCAGAGGCCGCCACCAGCAGCATCACGATGGCGGTGGTTTCAGCTGCTGCAAACAGCACCTCAAACAGGTCACGCACCTTCATTTCCCGGTACACAAACAGGGCCACAAACAGTGAGTAGACGGCCGCTACCGCTCCGGCTTCCGTGGGCGTGAAGACGCCGCTGCGAAAGCCACCAACGATGATGACCGGCAACAGCAAGGCCCATGAGCCTTCTTTCACCGACTGCCAGATCTCCTGCTTGGTGGCTTTTTCGGCCATGACCATGTTGGCTTTGCTGGACCGCCACCACCAGACCAAAGCGAGCGCCATACCCATCATGATGCCGGGCGCGATACCGGCCAGAAACAGTTTGGAAATGGACACCCCGCTGGCCACGCCAAAGATAATGAAAGGAATGGATGGCGGAATGATGGGTGCGATGATGCCGCCTGTGGCGATCAGGCCGGCGGAGTCACCCGGCTCATACCCAGCCTTCCTCATCATCGGCAACAAGACCATGCCCAGGGCTGCGGTGTCGGCCGCGGCCGAACCCGACAGGCTGGCCATCAACACCGAGGCAATGATGGCTACGTAGCCCAGACCACCTTTTTTGTGGCCAACCAGTTTCAGCGGCAAGTCAACAATGCGTTTGGAGATGCCGCCGGCGTTCATCAACTCGCCTGCCAGCACAAAAAACGGAATCGCCAGCAGCGGGAAACTGTCGGCACCCGTGATCAGATACTGCGTCATGATCTGAAAGTCGACCATGTCCAGCTGGAACATCAGCGCCAGGCCACATAAGAGCAGCGAAAACGCGACTGGAATGCCCAAAAAAATGCAGCCAAGCAGCGTGCCCAAAAAGATGGCGATAGTCATTGGGATGCTCCTTGGCCGGAATGAGCAATCTGGCGCCACAAACGCAGCAGCAGCAGGGCGCCGACGATGACGCTGAATGGCACACTGGCAAAGTACAGCGTCGCCACCGGCAGGTCGCTGATGGGCAGATAGTTACTCATGTTGGATTTGGTCAGTTGCCAGCCGCCGATGAGGATCAGGATGCAACAGGCCAGCATGGCCAGATTGCTGAGGATCCCGACAACGTGCTGAAGCTTTGGCGACATCAGGCGCAGAAAGCTGTCAACCCGAACGTGCCGGTTGCGGATGAACGCCGAAATGCCACCCAGGAAGGTCAACCAGACAAACAGATAACGCCCGATTTCTTCGGTAATGCTCAGGTTTGAATTAAAACCATAGCGCAGTACAACATTCAGGAACACCAGCGTCGTCATGGAGCCGATGATCAGAACCATCAGCCATCGCAACAGGCGCTCCGCTGGATTTGCTTTGGACAATTCAGACATATTTCCAACTCTCCTAGTTTTTTGTACGAATGGCGATCAAAAACCGTTCTGGTGCATTCGGGACAGTGCGGCGGGCTGGTTCGCTAGCGGCCCATCCAGCCACCATCCACGGTGAGGATGGTGCCGTTGACATAGTCGGACGCGTTGGAGGCCAGGTACACGGCAGCACCCACCATGTCCTCGGGGCGGCCCCAGCGCGCCGCTGGAATACGCTCCAGAATCTGACGGCTGCGGTTGGCGTCTGCCAGCAGCGCGGTGTTCATGTCGGTGTCCATGTAACCCGGTGCAATGCCGTTGACGTTCACACCCTGACTGGCCCATTCGTTGGACAGCGACTTGGTGAACTGCGCCACCGCCCCTTTGCTGGCCGCATAAGCCGGCACAGTCAACCCGCCCTGGAACGACAGCAGCGAGGCGATGTTGATGATCTTGCCCTTGCCCTGCGCCAGCATGAGTTTGCCGACTTCCTGGCACATGAAAAACACCGCACTCATGTTGACGCCAACAACATAGTCCCAGTCCTGGCGCGGAAACTCGGCGGCCTTGTGGCGGCTCTGCACGCCCGCGTTGTTGACCAGGATGTCGATGCGGTCGAAGTCGGCCTTGACCTGTGCCACCAGGCCGGCAATGCCGTCGATGTTGGCCAGATCGAAGGCGTAAAACTGGGCGCGTTGGCCGGTTGCAGTGATCTGGTCGAGCACATCCTGATCATGATGGCGTCCGACCACAGCCACATCGGCACCCGCTTGGGCCAGGCCAACGGCCATGGCTTTTCCGAGCCCGCGACTGGCGCCGGTGAAGAGGGCCACCTTGCCCTTGAGGCTGAAGATATCCAGCATGTCTGCTCCTTCGGATGAATTTGGCGATGCGGGTTGTGTTCAGGCCTGCGCCTCAAGCTCGAACAGCATCTTGATGGCGTCGGTGTTGCCTGACAGCAGGTTGCGGAACTGCTCCGGCGCCTCTTCTGGGGGGGCCACGGTAAGCAGACGCTCAAAGTTGACGCGACCACTTTGCAGGATGGCGATGGCCACTTCAAAGTCGCGCCGCTCATACACGCGGGTGCCAACCAGAGTGAGTTCCTTGAATTCGACTTTGAGCAGGTCCACTTCCGGCGGCTTTTTGTAGGAACCAACCACCACGCTGGTGCCTTGCACTCGCAACACGTCCAGAATGGTGGTGTGTACGCTGGGGTGTGCGGCACAGTCAAACGTCAGGTCGGCATTGCGACCGTTGGTCTCTTCGAGCACTCTGGCCCGGATGTCGTCCTTGGTCGCATCAACGGTGATGAAACCGAGTTCTTTCGCCACTTTCAGGCGGTTCGGGTTGGCTTCGATCACCATGACCTTGGAGGCACCAAAGTACTGCAGGCAACCCGCCACGCACAGGCCAATGGGGCCTGCGCCATACACCACGGCGCTGTCGCCGGGTTTGTAACCCGAACGGCCCACAGCGTGCACACCCACCGCCACGGGTTCAATGAAGGCCGCGAGCTTGAGCGAGAAGCCCACCGGGATGGGCATCACCTTGTCTTCAGGCACCTTGACAAATTCGGCCATGCCGCCGTCAAAGTCGATGCCAATCAGTCGCAGGGTGTTGCAGACGTGGGCGTAGCCGTTTTTGCACGGTGCGCAAGTGCCGCAACTCACCAGCGGGTAAACCGTGACCGGAGTGCCAGGTGCCAGGGTGCTGTGACCCTTGACGATGGTGCCGGAGAATTCGTGGCCCATGACCAGCGGGGCCTTGGCACGCGGGTGCGCACCTTGGTAGATGATCATGTCCGAGCCGCAAACCCCGGCATAGGCCACTTTGATCAGGACTTCGCCCGCGCCAAGTTCAGGTACGCCCTTGTCGGCGACTTCCACCTGCTGTGTGGCCTTGTATTGAATGCTCTTCATCACATCACTCCTTAGAATTTGTTGACTTGGTACAGCGGGGCTTCACCGCGCAAGACGCGGCGGGTCTCTTCGGCCGCCTTGCGTTTAAGTTCCTGTGCCGACTCTTCCGAGTGCCAGGCCATGTGCGGAGAAACCAGGAAATTTTCATGTTTGAACAGTGGATGCACGGCAGAGCCTGGCTCCGAGCTGAGCACATCCAGCGCTGCGCCGGCGAGCAGCTTGGCCTCCAGCATGCTGTTGAGCGCCGCCTCGTCCACGATGGAACCACGCGCCGTATTGATCAGATACGCCGTCGGCTTCATCAGGCGCAGTCGGGTCTCATCGAGCACATAGCGCGTGCTGTCGTTGAGCGGGCAGTGCACCGACACCACATCAGAGCGTTGCAGCAAGTCCTCAAGACTGACAAATTCGACGTAATCAGCGCAACTCTTTGGGTCGACAAAAGGGTCATGCGCCAGCACTTTCATGCCCAGCGCATGCGTCTTGTGCGCCATGGCGCTGCCAATGCGACCAATGCCCAGGATGCCAATCGACAGGGTCTCATGCCGGTGAATGGGGCGCATCAGCCGAAAATCCCACTGCCCGTTTTTCACCCGTGAACTGGCGTAGGCAATCTTGCGGGTCAGGCACAGCATCATGGCCAGGGCATGGTCAGAGACTTCCTGGGTGCCGTAATCCGGCACATTGCTGACGACGATGCCCAACTCAGCCGCAGCGGCCAGGTCCACCGTGTCGACGCCGACCCCGTACCGGACAATCACCTTGCAGTGGGGCAGTTGCGCCATGACACGTCGCGTCATGGGCGCGTACATGATGAGCAGGCCTGCGCTGTTGGCGCAATGGGCAATCACTTCGTCCTCAGTCTTGCAGTGCAACCAGGGAACATCCGGGCACAGGTCTGCAAGCACGGCTCGTTCGATGTCTACCGAGGCGTGATCGCAATCAACGATGGTCACGTGAGCTTGGTTGCTGCTAAGGGTATCGCCCGCAGCGTCGGATGTCGGTTCAATGCCCAGCATGGTTCACCATCGTTTCCCTCATCATTGAGATGCCAGCATTTGTGACCACGATCAGGCGGCCAACAGTGGTGCCACGCCCAGTGTTTCAGCGCATGCGGCAAGCTTGCCCAGCGTGGCCTCGCTCAACCGGATGCCTTCACTTTGAGCGCGTGCAATGTTGCGGGCGGCCTGATCACCTGGCAGGCGAACCATGCCACCGTCTTTGGCTGGGCTGCTGGCACGGCAAGCATCACCAATGAAATCCATTTGAGACAAAAAGCTGTCGGTGCCGGCAAACGCTTGCGGGTCCAGCACCTGCAGAAAAACGTTGCCACCCCAGCGATTCGGGGCATCCAGGCGGCCTTGGCCGGACAAGCCCTGCGTCAATGCCTCCACCATCAGCGCCAGGCCAAAGCCTTTGTGCCCGTATTCGGCACCGCCGAGCAACATCAGCGAACCGCGCGGCGTGGTTTGTTCCAGCACCCGCGGATCAGTCGTCGGGTTGCCCTGGTTGTCCATCAGCCAGGGATAGTCAAACTCCACGCCAGCAGCGGCTTTGGTTCTGGCCATCGAGACGGTGGTGATGGAGGCTGAAATATCCACCAGCACCGGCCCTTGGGTACCCGGGTAACCAATGGCGAATGGGTTGGGCGTCATCACCGGGTCGCGTCCGCCAAAGGGCGCCACGAATTTGCCGCTGGGGTCCGATGTGGCCAAAATGGCCACGTAACCCTTGTCAGTGGCTTGTTTGACCAGCGCCGCCAGGCAAGCGATGTGGTGGCTGCGCCGGATGGCAAAGGTGACGACGCCAAGCTCTGGCACGCGTTCAAACGCCAGGTTCAATGCCTTGTCCACCAGCCAGAGCCCAGGCAGGTAGTGGCCGTCCCAGACGATGGTGGCGCCGGTGTCTTTCACCATCTCGGGCTCACCATCTTTTGCCATGAGGTTGTTGCGAAGCTGGTCAAGGTAGAGGGGAATCAGCGCCACACCGTGGGTATGGCGCTGCATCATGTCGGTCAGCACCAGGAGCCGCGCCACAGTGGCCGCTTTGGCATCTGACACCCCCGCTGTTGACAGCAGGTCTTGCGCAAATCGCGTCAGTGCAGGTGCAGAAACCGCAGTATGGGTGTTCATGGTGTTCCAACTTCAATAGGCGCCAGCGTCTTGTCAAGGCCACCTGGGAGAGTGCAGCGCAACCTTACGGGCGGGACACAGAAAAGTATACGACTGGTTTCCACTAATGGTCTAGTGGTAAACCATTAGAGGGCTGTTTGGTGTACCAAATAAACTATTGGTTAGACCAGTTGAGTCAAAAATACCGTTGACTTTGGCAAAATACGAGTCAAAACACAGCTTTGTGAGGGGCATCGGAGGCGGTTGATGTCTTGAATGCCACTCACCCAAAGGGCTTTCTTGCAGGACTGCTAATATTCTGAAGGCCTCAGGCGTTCGCTCTGCGTGGTCATTACTTGGATAGGCATACATATGAGGCTGGAAACATTAGCACCCGAAGTGCAAGGGGCCGAACTTGTTGAGGACGCGAACGTTGATCGTCCCTACCTGCGACTTGCCAGGCAAATTGGCGAGATGCTGGCGCAGGGCGGGCTCAAGGCCGGCGACCGGCTTCCGTCCGAGCGCGCCCTGGCTGACCAGTTTGAAGTCAGCCGAACCTCGGTGCGCGAGGCGATCATCGCCATGGAGTTGCAGGGCACAGTGGAGGTGCGGGGCGGCTCCGGGGCGTATCTGGTCCAACCACCTTTGCGTGCCTTCGGCACATCCGCATTCATGCCAGAGGCTGGGCCTGGCCCGTTCGAGTTGTTAAGGGCGCGCAGTCTGATCGAGTCTGAAATCGCCGCCGTGGCCGCAGAGAACCGCAAAGACAGCGACCTTGACGAGATTTTTGAAGCCTTGGCCGACATGCGCCTGTATGTCGGCGACAAAGCAGCGAACATTGCCGCAGACAGGCGTTTTCATCTGGGTATTGCCAAATCCACCGGCAACAGCGTCTTGCTCCAGATGGTCACCGCCATGTGGAACCAGGCCAAAAGTCCCGTGTGGGCCAAAATGGATCAGCATTTCCACACGGTGGCGCTGCGCGAGTCCTTTCATCAAGAGCATCAGCAAGTGTTTGATGCCTTGCTGGCGCGCGACCCCGGCGCAGCGCGAGCCGCAATGCGCTCGCACCTTGAGCGTGTCATCAAAGAGTTTTCTCAGGCCTGGCGCTAGAAGCCTGAAAAGTGCCGCTAGCCTTTTAACCAGATTGACTGGACAGCCATCCCGGTGCATGAAAAGCGGCGGTCATTGCGGGCTTGACCCGCAATCCATGGCTCCAAGGTCATGGATCCCGGGTCAAACCCGGGTGTTTCTTGAGAGCCGGGACTTGCTCTAGCTGGCCAGCGCTTCAAAAGCGCGTGCCGTGATGTCATCCACATTGCCAGTGCCGCTGATGGCACGGTACTTGGGGGCGGCGGCGGGCTCGGCGGCAGCCCACTGGCTGTAATAGTCCACCAGCGGGCGGGTCTGGGCGCTGTACACCTCCAGGCGCTTTTTCACTGTTTCTTCCTGGTCATCAGCGCGCTGCACCAGTGGCTCACCGCTCACGTCGTCCACACCAGCCACTTTGGGCGGGTTGAATTTGACGTGATAAGTGCGGCCCGAGGCTGGGTGTGAGCGGCGGCCACTCATGCGCTCAATGATGGCGTCAAACGGCACGTCGATCTCCAGCACGTAATCCAGCTTGACACCAGCGGCTTTCATCGCGTCGGCTTGCGGCAGGGTGCGCGGGAAGCCGTCAAACAGGAAGCCGTTGGCGCAATCTGCCTGGGTGATGCGCTCTTTCACCAGGTTGATGATCAGGTCGTCGCTGACCAGGCCGCCCGCGTCCATGATGGTCTTGGCCTGCACGCCCAGCGGGGTGCCCGCCTTGACGGCGGCGCGCAACATGTCACCGGTGGAAATCTGCGGAATGCCGTATTTCTGGCAGATGAAGGTGGCTTGCGTGCCTTTACCAGCGCCAGGTGCGCCCAACAAGATCAGTTTCATGCGTGTCCTCGGGAGGGTTTTGGGGTGGAAATATCAGCTCTTGAGAATATCACGGGCGGGCTGTGTCACGGCTTACATCAGGCGGCCAAATCAGGTGGCCAGGCTGGCAAAGTGCTGCCGCACGCGTGCCAAATCTTCCGGCGTGTCGACCCCTGCGCCAGGCGCATGCTCTGTCACAAACACGGCTATGCGGTAGCCGTGCCACAGCGCGCGCAGTTGCTCCAGTGACTCGGTCACCTCGATGGGCGCCTGACACAGCTTGGGGAACTGGCGCAAAAATCCCACCCGGTAGCCGTAAATGCCGATGTGGCGCAGCGGTTGGGCGTGGCGCGGCAGCTCGGTGGGCGTGTCGCGCGGGAAGGCGATGGGTGCACGGCTGAAGTACAGGCCCATGTGGTTTGCGTCCAGCACCACCTTGACCACATTCGGGTTGTGAAAATTTGCTACCGAATCAATAGCGTGTGCCGCAGTGCTCATATGGGCTTGCGGCGTTTTTTGCAATAAATCAGCCACAGCAGCCACCAGCGCCGGGTCGATCAAGGGCTCATCCCCTTGCACGTTGACAACGATCTCGTCATCCTGCAGGCCGAGCAGGTCACACGTCTCGGCCAGCCGGTCGGAGCCGGAAGGGTGGTCCATCCGCGTCAGAACGGCGGCCACGCCATGCGCCTGACAGGCCGCCACGATCTCCAAGCTGTCGGCGGCCACCACCACACGCGGCGTGACACCCGCCAGGGTCAGCACCCTTTGCGCCACACGCACCACCATCGGCACACCGGCAATGTCGGCCAGCGGCTTGTTGGGCAGGCGGGTGGACGCCAGACGCGCGGGTATCAGAACGGTGAAGGTCACGGCGGGGTGGGGTTGCAGGTCGAATAAAGCCGGCGGATCAGGGCAGCGTCGCCGGGCTGCGGGCTGAGTCGGCTTACAGGCCGAGTTCTTCGTCGGTGAGCGTGCGCGCTTCGTTTTCCAGCAGGATCGGGATGCCGTCGCGCACCGGGTAGGCCAGGCGGGCGCTGCGCGAGATGAGTTCCTGCGTCTCGCGGTTGTAGTCAAGCGGTCCTTTGGTGACCGGGCAAACCAGCAGTTCAAGTAGTCGTGTGTCCATGGCGTGATGATAGCGTCTCAGGGCCGTGGCGCACGCGCCAGCAGGGCGTCAACATGGGCGTCAAAGGCGGCCCAAAAATCATCGGGCAACACCACTTGGAGCGGTACCGCCAGCGCGTCGGGGCATAACGGCCACAGCTTGACCGCATCTTTTTCAGTACAAATCAGCCTGTAGCCCTTATGCTGATTGCCTGACCAGCTACCATAGTCATAGTGGTCTGGCAGCGCCTGGGTGTGCGCCAGGCGCAGGCCCTTGTCACGCAGCATGCTGAAAAACAGCTCGGGTTGGGCAATGGCTGCCAGTGCCAGCAGCGGCTCCCCACAGCTGGCCAGTTCAGCCAGTGGCAGCTGTTGGCCGTCTTGCGTTACAGCAAAGTCAGCCAGTTGACGCCGGGTACGAAAACCTTCAAACGCGGGCTCGGTGCCCGAGCGCAGCACCAGGTCCAGGCGGCGCGGCCAGGGTTCGCGCAAGGGCCCGGCGGGCAGCAGAAAGCCGTTGCCCACGCCCCGTTCGTCAAACACACCAATCTCCAGGTCGCGGTGCAGCGGCAGGTGCTGCAGGCCGTCATCGCTCAAGATGAGTTGGGTGCCGGGGTAGCGCGCCAGCAGCGCCTGCGCCGCCTGCACGCGTTTTTCGGCCACAAACACCGGGGCACTGGTGCGCCGGTGCATCAGCGCAGGCTCGTCACCCACCTGCTGCGCCGGGCGCTGGGCGGTGACCTCATGGCAGCCCGTCAGACTGCGACCGTAGCCGCGTGAAATGATGCCCACCCGAATGCCGCGCTGCTTCAAATGCTCGGCCAGCGCCATCACCACCGGGGTTTTGCCCGCGCCACCGGCCACCACATTGCCCACCACCACCACCGGTGTGGCCACGCGCTGGGCGGTCAGCAGCCCGAAGCGGTACAACCAGGCGTGGCCCGCCACCAGCAACCCGTACAGCACGGACAGCGGCCACAGCGCCCAAGCCAGCAGCCCGCGTTGCGTCCAGGCGCGCAGCAGCGTCTGTTGCCACGCGGGTGTGGCAGTTGGCTCAGGCATGGCGGCGGTAAGCCAGCTCAGTTGCCCCCGGCTGCGCTGGAGGACTGGGTGGCAAAGGTGATTTGCGACAGACCGGCGCGTTTGGCGGCTTCCATCACCGTGATCACCGATTGGTGGCGCGCGGTGGCATCGGCATAGATGATCACCACCGATTCGCTGCCTGCTTTGGCACCCGCCTTCAGGGCGTCGGCCAGGTCGGCCACATTGCGGCCCAATACCGGCAGCTTGTTGACGCTGAAATTGCCGTCGGCGCTGACCGCTACCAGCACTTCTTTGGGGTAATCGCGCTGGGCTTCGGTGTCGGCCACCGGCAGGCGCAGCTCCAGCTCGGTGAACTTGCTGTAGGTGGTGGAGAGCATCAAAAAGATCAGAATCACCAGTAGCACGTCGATGAACGGGATCAGGTTAATCTCAGGCTCATCTTTGGGGCGGGGGCGGAAATTCATAGCTTATTTGCGCAAACTGATCAGGTGGCGGGCCAGGTGTTCAGCAGCCAATTCCAGGGTGAGAAGGTATTCATCCACCCGGCCTCGGAAGTAGCGCCAGAATATCAACGCCGGAATCGCCACGATCAGGCCAAATGCGGTGTTGTACAGCGCCACCGAAATACCGTGTGCCAGCTGCGCCGGGTTGCCACCGGTGGCACTGCCGGGGGCCTGCGAGCCAAAAATTTCGATCATGCCGACCACGGTGCCAAACAGGCCCATCAGCGGCGCAGCCGAGGCGATGGTTGCCAGTGCGCTCAGGTAGCGCTCCAGCCGGTGCGCCACCAGGCGGCCGCTGCTTTCCATCATGGCGCGCAATTCTTCGTCGCTGCAGCGCGGGTTCAGGGTCAGGGTGCGCAAGCCGCTGGCCAGCACCTCACCCAACGCCGAATTTTTTTCCAGCTGGGTGATCACGTCTGGGCCGGGCACGCCGTTGCGGGTCACGGCCATGACCTCGTCCAGCAGGTTGGGCGGAGCCACCTTGGACGGTTTGAGGCTGATGAAACGCTCAATCACCAGCGCCAGCGCCAGGACGGAGCAGGCAATCAAGGGCCAAATCGGCCAGCCTGCGGCTTGTATGATGGAAAACAAAGTGGGACTCCGCTGATGAGGTTAGCCGGTCAATTATGGCCCAGCCTTTTGACCGTTTTGTGAGGCAAAGGGCTGCCCGCTGCGCACAATTTCTGTGGATAACTTTGTGGAGAACCCCCGGTAGAAGTGGCCGCAAGCCGCATGCAGACTGGAGTCTGACACATTGATGACAAAACAGGCAGCAAAAAAACCAATGAAATCAACAATCTTTTACAAACTCGCGCGATGCATCGCTATTTATTTTGGGCCGTGGGTGCTTGCCAAAAATTGTGGACGACTTGCATTGGCAAAAGTTGACTCGCAGCGTTTGTCAAGGGGGTTGAGTCATGTTTGACACAAAAAACACATCGGTAAAACCCTTAGTGTGGCAAGTGGGGGCGTTGTGCCGGGCCATTGCCGATGCGCTGGCGGCACGCTTTAACCCGGTGACGGTGCGCGGTGAGTTGTCGGGCTTTTCACGCGCAGCCAGCGGGCACTGTTACTTCACCCTGAAAGACGCCAGTGGCCAGCTGCGCTGCGCCATGTTCAAACGTGCCGCCACCGGTCTGGACTTTGCCCCGCGTGATGGCGAGTTGGTAGAAGTCAGCGGCAAACTCAGCGTCTACGAGCCGCGTGGCGATTTGCAACTGATTGTGGAGACCATGAGCCGCGCCGGCCTTGGCAGCCTGTTTGAGCAGTTTCTGCAACTCAAGGCCAAGCTCGAAGCCGAGGGGCTGTTTGAGGCCAGCCGCAAACGCCCGCTGCCGGTGATGCCGCGCGCCATCGGGCTGGTGACCTCGCTGGGTGCCGCTGCCTTGCATGATGTGGTGACCGCGCTGCAGCGGCGCGTGCCGCACATTCCGGTGGTGCTGGCACCTGCCTCGGTGCAGGGCGCGCAGGCACCTGCCGAGCTGATGCACGCGCTCTCAAACTTGTATCTACTCACCCAATCAGAACAAGGGCTAGAGGCTGATTTTCCTTATAAAATGGCGCGCGGTGTGGCGGCCCCACCGCCGTTGGATGTGATCTTGCTGGTGCGCGGCGGCGGCGCTTTGGAAGACCTGTGGGCGTTCAATGACGAGGCGCTTGCCCGAGTCATTGCCCAAAGCCCGGTGCCCCTTGTTTGCGGCGTGGGCCATGAAACGGATTTCACCATTGCTGATTTTGTGGCCGACCTGCGCGCACCCACACCCACCGCAGCCGCCGAGCTGGTGGCCCAACCGCGCGAGGCCTGGCTGGGCGCGCTGGATGGGGTGCAGCGCCGCCTGCAAGACGCGCTCTACCGCCATCTGGATCGGCAAAGCCAGCAGCTGGACACGACTGCGGCCCGACTCGGGCGGCCGTCAAACCGGCTGGCGGGCCAGCGCCTGCGCCTGAGCGGCTGCGCACAATCCCTCCAAAGTGCCACCCGCCATAGCCTGCTGTGGCGCAGTCAGCAGCTGCAGCGCATGGCTGAGCAGCTGCCGCTGGCGCTGCAACGCGGCCTGCAGGCGCGCACCCAGCGGCTGGAGCGCGCCACGCTACGCCTGGGTCTGCTTGACCCGCATCTGGTGCTGGAACGCGGTTACGCCTGGCTGAGCGACGATGCTGGCCACGCCATCACCCGCAAGGCGCAAACGCACGCCGGGCAGGCCATCACCGCTACCCTGATGGATGGCGCGGTTGAATTGACCGTGACCGACCAAAGGCCATGAAACTTCCTACAATTTGATTTTTCGCAACCCACACCAGAGGAATCCATGGAACACACTTTGCCCGCCCTGCCTTTTGCCATTGACGCGATGGTCCCGTACTATTCCAAAGAAACCTTGGAATACCACCACGGCAAGCACCACAACGCCTACGTGGTCAACCTCAACAACCTGCAAAAAGGCACCGAGTTCGAGACCATGGACCTGGTCAGCATCATCAAAAAGGCCAGCGGCGGCATTTACAACAACGCCGCGCAGGTGTGGAACCACACCTTCTTCTGGAACTGTATGACCCCCAACGGCGGCGGCGAGCCCACCGGTGCGCTGGCAGAGGCCATTACCGCCAAATGGGGCAGCTACGCGGCTTTCCGTGAAGCGTTTGTCAAATCAGCGGTAGGTAATTTTGGTTCCGGCTGGACCTGGCTGGTGAAAAAGGCTGACGGCACGCTGGACATCGTCAACATGGGTGCCGCCGGCACCCCGCTGACCACGGGTGATACCCCGGTGCTGACCGTGGACGTGTGGGAACACGCTTACTACATCGACTACCGCAACATGCGCCCGAAATTTGTCGAAACCTTCCTCGACAAGATGGTGAACTGGTCGTTTGCGCAAGCCAACTTTGCCTGACTTTAAGCGGGCTGCCGCAGTGTTACCGAGCTCCCAGCGAGCCGTGAACACCTCGGTTGAAACCCACCAGGGATTCGGGTGTTGGCTCGAGTCCCTTTTTTTCTGACCAAAAGTCGTCGGCAGCATGGCTCTTTTCTCTCAATCGCACCTCAATCCCGGCGTTCGCAAACGTGAGGTGTTTGGCTGGGCCATGTACGACTTTGCCAACTCGGGCTACACCACGGTGGTGATCACCGCCGTGTTTGCTGCCTACTTTGTGGGTGGTGTAGCCGGGGGTGAGCCTTGGGCCACGCTGGCATGGACCCTGGCCTTAAGTGCGTCGCACCTGATGGTGATGTTGAGCATGCCAGCCTTGGGTGCTTTTGCTGATCAACATGCCAATAAAAAACGCTTGCTGATGGTGTTTACTCTGGGCTGTGTGGTGTCCACGCTGGCTTTGGCTTGGGTCGGTCCGGGTGATGTGGCTTTGGCGGTGGTTTTGATCGTCATCTCCAACACCTTCTTTTCTTATGGCGAAGCCCTGACAGCGGCCTTTTTGCCGGAACTGGCGCGCCCCGAGGCCATGGGCAAGGTGAGTGGCTGGGGCTGGAGTTTTGGTTATCTGGGCGGTATGTTGACGCTGGGAATTTGTCTGTCCTACGTGCTTCTAGCGCAAGCGCAAGGGCATCAAGCGGCGCAGTTTGTGCCTGTCACGATGCTGATCACGGCGGTGATTTACGGTTTGGCGGCGCTGGTGACCTTTGCCCTGCTCAAGGAGCGAGCGCAGGCCAAGCCTGACCCCTTGAAACACGGTGGGTTTGCCGATTCCTGGCGGCGCTTGCGCCAGACCTGGCAGCAGGCCCGGGCTTACCAGGACTTTGTGACGCTGATGCTCTGCGCCGTGGCCTATCAGGCTGGCGTGGCGGTGGCCATTACCCTGGCCGCCATCTACGCCGAGCAGGTGATTGGCTTCAAACCGCAAGAGACCATGCTGCTCATTTTTGCCCTGAATCTGGCCGCTGCTGCCGGTGCCTTCTCTTGGGGTTACGTGCAAGACCGGGTAGGGCACAAGTTGGCCCTGGGTTTGACGCTGGTGGGCTGGGTTCTGACCTGCGTGCTCGCTGCCACCAGCCAGGACAAAGCTGATTTTTGGTGGGCGGCAGCCATTGCGGGGCTATGCATGGGCTCCAGCCAGTCGGCTGGCCGGGCGATGGCTGGCCTGCTTGCGCCGCGCGCGCAGGCTGCGGAGTTTTACGGCCTGTGGAGTTTTGCCACCCGTTTGGCCAGTGTGGTGGGGCCAGTTAGTTACGGGATCATCACCTGGGTCACCGATGGCAACCAGCGTTTGGCCATTCTGGGTACCTCGGTTTTGTTTCTGCTGGGCTTGGTGATACTTACCCGCGTGGATGTTCAGCGCGGTCAAGCGGCAGCACATGCAGCAAACTTCAGGGCTGGTGCGTGATCAGGCCGCAGGGTCACTTCTCGGCAAATGGCGCGCCGCCGAGCTTGATGCCCGCTTTGATACCCTTTTTCTCAAACCAGCCCTGGTTCATTTCCAACACATAACGCACCGGCTTTTTGGAGCAATGCGAATCCAGCGTTTGCGGCTTCATGTCTTCCAGGTTGACGATGGTGCCGTCGTCCGCCACAAAAGCAGCGGTGAGCGGCAGCAGGGTGTTTTTCATCCAGAAGCACTGCTCGCCAGGGCGCTCAAACACAAACAACATGCCTTCACCCTGCGGCATGGCGCTGCGGTGCATCAGGCCAATTTCGCGCTGCGCGGGCGTGGCCGCCACCTGGGTGTCAATCAAATACATGCCGGCGCTGAGCTTGGTGCGTGGCAAGTCCAGCTGCGGCGCGCCTTGCGCCCAGGCGACACTGGCCAACAGCCAGCAGGTGAGGGTGATGAGTAGGGTCTTCATGGGTGCATTTTCGTGCAAACCACCGGTAGGGTGGCAGCGCCAGGTGTCAGAGTTTCAGAAGTGGCTTGGAGGTGTGCAGGCGTTGACAGTTCCGGGTCAAATATTGCGACTAGAATGTTTTTTCGGTTCATGCCCTGGCGCGTGGACCGTTTTTTTGATCCATTCACGGAGACATAGTCCAATGTACCAGCACATCAAGGTTCCCTCAGAAGGCCAAAAAATCACCGTCAACGCCGACTACTCGTTGAACGTTCCTGATCAGCCGATCATCCCGTTCATTGAAGGTGACGGTACTGGTTTTGACATCACCCCGGTGATGATCAAGGTGGTGGACGCCGCGGTGGCCAAAGCCTATGGCGGTGCCAAGAAGATCCACTGGATGGAGGTTTATGCTGGCGAAAAATCCACCAAGATTTACGGCCCGGATGTCTGGCTGCCCGAAGAAACTCTTGCCGCCCTGCGCGAATACGTGGTGTCGATCAAAGGCCCGCTGACCACCCCCGTGGGCGGTGGCATCCGTTCGCTGAACGTGGCGCTGCGCCAGGAACTGGACTTGTATGTGTGCCTGCGCCCGATCCAGTACTTTGAAGGTGTGCCCAGCCCGGTGAAAGAGCCGCACAAGACCAACATGGTCATCTTCCGCGAAAACTCGGAAGACATCTACGCCGGTATCGAATTCGAAGCCGAGTCGCCCAAGGCGCTGAAAATCATCAAGTTCCTGCAAGAGGAAATGGGTGTCACCAAGATCCGTTTCCCCGCCACGTCGGGCATCGGCATCAAACCCGTGTCACGCGAAGGCACCGAGCGCCTGATGCGCAAAGCCGTGCAATACGCCATCGACAACGACAAGCCCAGCGTGACCATTGTGCACAAGGGCAACATCATGAAGTTCACCGAAGGCGGCTTCCGCGACTGGGCTTACGGCCTGGCACAAAAAGAGTTTGGTGCTGAACTGATCGACGGCGGCCCCTGGTGCGCGTTCAAAAACCCGAAAACGGGCAAAGAAATCACCATCAAGGACAGCATTGCCGACGCCTTCCTGCAGCAGATTCTGCTGCGCCCGGCTGAATACAGCGTGATCGCCACCCTGAATCTGAACGGTGACTACGTGTCTGACGCGCTGGCGGCCCAAGTGGGCGGTATTGGCATCGCCCCCGGTGCCAACCTGTCTGACTCGGTGGCGTGTTTTGAAGCCACCCACGGCACCGCGCCCAAGTACGCTGGCAAGGACTATGTGAACCCCGGTTCAGAAATCTTGTCCGCTGAAATGATGCTGCGCCACATGGGCTGGATCGAAGCGGCTGACGCCATCATCCATTCGATGGAACGCTCCATCAAGAGCAAAAAGGTCACCTACGACTTTGCCCGCCTGATGGACGGTGCAACGCAAGTTAGCTGCTCAGGTTTTGGCCAAGTCATGATTGACCACATGTAATTACCCTCGCAGACGGTTTTTTTGACCGCGCTAACCAACCCCTAAGTGATTGATTTACTTGGGGGTTTTCTTTTTTCGGCTTGTTTTGAATTGACAACGCTACACCGCATCGCCAACTGACACGCGGCACCCTGACGCCATGGCCACCACCAACCCCAATCTTTCCTCCTTCATCTGGTCGGTCGCCGACCTGCTTCGCGGCGACTACAAACAATCCGAATACGGCAAGGTCATCCTGCCCTTTACCGTGCTACGCCGCCTGGACTGTGTGCTGGAGCCCACCAAGGCCGAGGTGCTGGCCGAGAAGTCTTTGCGGGAAAAGGCCGGGTTGAATCCTGAGCCGTTCCTGTTGCGCAAGTCCGGCCAGTTCTTCTACAACACCTCGCCGCTGGATCTCAAAAAGCTCATGGGCGACCAGGACCACATTGGTGAAAACCTGCGGGCGTATATGCAGGCGTTCAGCCCGGCGGTGCGTGACATTTTTGAGAGCTTTGAATTCCACACCCAGATCGACAAGCTGGCCAAGTCCGGCCTGCTGTACATGGTCACCGAGAAATTCGCCACCATCGACCTGCACCCCAGCGTGGTCAGCAACGCCGAAATGGGCGCCGTCTTTGAAGAGCTGATCCGCAAGTTTGCCGAGCTGTCCAACGAGACTGCTGGTGAGCACTTCACCCCGCGTGAAGTCATCCGCCTGATGGTCAACCTGCTGTTCATTGAAGACGACCACGCGCTGACCCAACCTGGCGTCGTGCGCAGCCTGTACGACCCGACAGCTGGCACCGGTGGCATGCTCAGCGTGGCCGGTGAACATCTGGCCAGCCTGAACCCCGATGCCCGGTTGGTCATGTACGGCCAGGAACTCAACCCCGAGTCCTACGCCATCTGCAAGGCCGACATGCTGATCAAGGGCCAGGACATTGCCAACATCATCTTTGGCAACACCTTGTCCGCCGACGGCCTGCCCGGCAAAGTGTTTGACTACGCCCTCAGCAATCCACCCTTTGGCGTCGAGTGGAAGAAGATCGAGGCCGTGATCCGCAAAGAGGCCGAACAGCAAGGCTACAACGGCCGCTTTGGCCCTGGCCTGCCACGCGTCAGCGACGGCTCGCTGCTGTTTCTGCTGCACCTGATCGCCAAAATGCGCCCGGCGGTTGATGGTGGCAGCCGCTTCGGCATCGTCCTGAACGGCTCACCGCTGTTCACCGGCGGCGCGGGCAGTGGCGAGAGCGAAATCCGCCGCTACGTGCTGGAGAGCGATCTGGTGGAGGCCATCATTGCCCTGCCCACCGACATGTTCTACAACACCGGCATCGCCACCTATGTCTGGATCGTCAGCAACCGCAAACCGCAGGCGCGCAAAGGCAAGGTGCAACTGATCGATGCCAGCAGCTTCTGGCAGAAGATGCGCAAGAGCCTGGGTTCCAAGCGCAAGGAACTCAGCCCCGAGCACATCGAGGACATCACCCGCCTGTTTGGCGACTTCAAGGAAGTGAGTCGCACGGTGGACGGCAGCACCGTGCCGATCAGCCGCATTTTTGACAACGACGCCTTTGGTTACCACACCATCACCGTCGAGCGTCCCGAGCGGGATGCAGCTGGCAACGTGATGCTGGGCAGCAAAGGCAAGGGCAAAGGCAAACCGGTGGCCGACGCCAGCCTGCGCGACACAGAAAACGTGCCGCTTAGCCAAGACATTGGCGAGTATTTCAAGCGTGAGGTGTTGCCCCATGCACCCGATGCCTGGATCGACACCGACAAGACCAAGGTGGGCTACGAAATTCCGTTCAACCGGCACTTTTACGTTTTCAAGCCACCGCGACCGCTGGCCGAGATTGATGCGGAGCTGAAAGGTGTGACCGACCGCATCCTGACCATGATCAACGGGTTGACGGCTTGATGCGCTATTCCCGGGCACAAACGGTGGCTGAACAGGCACGCATTGTTAAAATCGACCCCAACAAAACCCACCCGGGCGCCGCGCGCAAGCGCACCCTCAAACCGGTGGGTTACTTCTTGATCGGGGGCACACCATGCAAGTCACGCAGCAACTCCAGAAACGTCTTGACCAGGCGGTGCGCGTCTCCATGCAAATTGAAGGTTACCGCCCCAGCCCGTCGCTGCAGATTCAGGCCCAAGTCAAAGCACTGATGGAGCAGCAGCGTGTCAAAGTATCAGTTCCAGCAAAGTGACATCTACCAGCCGGGAACCGACCTGCCCGTCAATCGGCTGAACATTGCTGACCAAACACTTCTGCGCGACTTGATCGCTGCTGGGCTGAGTGCCAGCGAGGGTGAAGCATGAGTTTTCCGCGTTACCCGGAGTACAAGGACAGTGGCGTGGAGTGGTTGGGGGAGGTGCCGGGGCATTGGAATGTTGGCAGTGCAAGATGGCTTACTCGCCGTTACTCAGGTGGTACGCCAGATAAGACCAAACTCGATTACTGGGAAAACGGCACGATTCCGTGGCTGAACTCTGGTGCGGTCAATGACCGTCTGATAACTGAGCCTTCAACCTTTATTTCCGAGGAAGCCTTCGCCAATAGCAGCGCGAAATGGATCCCAAAGGGTGCTCTCGTGATGGCGCTAGCAGGTCAGGGTAAGACCAAGGGCATGGTTGCCCAACTGGGCATTCCTTCAACGTGCAACCAGTCGATGGCAGCAATCATTCCAAGTTGCGCAATCGACGCCCGCTTTCTCTTCTGGTGGCTGGACGCGAACTACCAAAATATTCGCAATATGGCGGGCGGTGACTTGCGCGACGGCCTAAATTTGGAACTGCTTGGAAACATTCAATGTCCGCTGCCAGCGCCAAGCGAGCAAACCCAAATCGCCGCCTTCCTCGACCGCGAAACCGCGAAGATTGATACGTTAGTAGCAGAGCAGCGGCAGCTGATGGCGTTGCTGAAAGAAAAGCGCCAGGCCGTCATCTCCCACGCCGTCACCCGGGGCCTGAACCCCGATGTCCCCATGAAGCCGTCCGGTATCGAATGGCTGGGGGATGTGCCGGAGCATTGGGTCGTTTCCTCTATCAAGCGCTTTGCCGACACAATTACAGACGGAGCACACGTTTCGCCAGAAACAGAGAACGGCGTATACCCGTTCGTTTCCACAAAAGATGTTGGCGACGATTCGATTGACTTCGATAGCTGCTTAAGGACATCCACAACGAGTTTCGAGTTTATGGTTCGATCCGGCTGCCAGCCGCTTGTCGGCGACGTTCTGTTTAGTAAGGACGGCACGATCGGCCGAACAGTCGTCGTAATGGAAGAGAGAGATTTCGTGGTGGCTTCGTCGTTGATCATCATCCGTCCTGACAACAGTTCACTTGACTCATTTTTCCTGAACTACCTCTGTCAATCCAATGTCGTTGTTAGTCAAGTGGAGTCGTTCGTCAAAGGCGCAGGCTTGCCCAGACTTTCTATTCAGAACTTGCTCAAGGTTATCGGCTGCTTCCCGCCTTTAGCGGAGCAAAGGGTCATCGCAGCTTTTCTCCAACTGGAAATGTCAAAATTCGACACCCTCACCACCGAAGCCCAACGCGCCATCGACCTGCTGCAAGAGCGCCGCACCGCGCTGATCTCCGCCGCCGTCACCGGCCAGATCGACGTGCGGGGCGCGGTGTGATAACTATGATTTCAATAGCTGCTAGCGCTTTTTTCATAAGGGCTACAGGCCAATTAGGCAATTAAATCCAGGCCGACCATCCTTTCCAGTCTTTGAGTCCCCCACACAAAATATACCTTTTCAGGTAACATTCGCCATGCCTACCAAGGACAAACCGCTCGCCTGGATCGGCACCAGCAAGAAAGACCTGATGGCTTTGCCGCTAGATGTACGCAAGTTCTTTGGGCATGCGCTGGACTTTGCCCAGCGCGGCGACAAGCACGATGCAGCCAAGGTGCTCAAGGGTTTTGGCGGCGCAGGCGTGCTGGAGCTGGTGGAAGACGATCAGGACGGCACGTACCGAGCGGTGTACACCGTCAAGTTTGCTCAGGCGGTGTTTGTGCTGCATTACTTCAGCAAGAAAAGCAAACGCGGCATCGAGACACCCAAAGAGGATATGGACATCATCCGCGCCCGGCTCAAGGTGGCTGAGGCGCTGGCCAAGGAGTTATGACATGACCAAGAAAACCGCTTTGCGCACCATCGACGGTATCGAGATTGACATGGGTTCGGGCAATGTGTTTGCCGACCTAGGCCTGCCCGATGCCGACAAACTCAAGATCAAATCCGGCTTGGTGATAGAGATCACCAAGGCCATGCGCAAGCTGGGCCTGACCCAAAAAGCTGCCGCCGAGCGCATGGGCATCCCTCAGCCCAAAGTGTCGGCCATGCTGCGTGGCGACTTCACCAACCTGTCTGAGCGCAAGCTGATGGACTGCCTGAACCGCCTCGGTTACGACATCGAGATCAAGGTGCGGCCAGCCGCCGAACCAGTGGGACATTTGATGCTGGCATTTGCCTGAGTCGAACGCACAAACCAAGGTCGCTGTCACCGGCCAGAGTAAACAATAGAGGGAGTGGCCGATGAGCCTGCACAAAGAGATCAGCTTCGAGTCCGAAATTTGCCACCACCTGGCCAGCCGCGGCTGGCTCTACGCGCCGCCGGGGACCGAAGGTGACGCCGCAGGCTACGACCGCGCCCGCGCCCTGTTCCCTGCTGACGTGCTGGGCTGGGTGCAAGCCACCCAGCGCAAAGCCTGGGACACCTTGGTCAAGAACCACGGAACCAAAGCTGAAGACACCCTGCTGAACCGCCTGCGTGACCAGCTTGACCAACGCGGCACGTTGGACGTGTTGCGCCACGGCCTGGAGCTGCTGGGCCTCAAAACCCCCTTGAGCCTGGCCCAGTTCAAACCGGCGCTGGCCATCAACCCAGACATCCTGGCCCGGTATGCCGCCAACCGCCTGCGCGTGGTGCGCCAGGTGCGCTACTCCCTGTTTTGCGAAAACAGCATCGACCTGGTGTTGTTCCTCAACGGCCTGCCGGTAGCCACGGTAGAACTCAAAACCGACTTCACCCAAAGCATTGGCGACGCCATCGACCAATACCGCTTTGACCGCCACCCCAAACCCAAGGGTCAGGCGGCTGAACCGCTACTGTCCTTCCCAAGCGGGGCCTTGATCCACTTTGCGGTGAGCAACAAAGAGGTGGCGATGGTCACCAAGCTGGTTGGCCCGGCCACGGTGTTTCTGCCCTTCAACCTGGGTGATGACGGTGCGGCGGGCAACCCGGTCAACCCGGCCGGTGGGCACCGCACCGCCTATCTGTGGGAACAGGTCTGGGCGCGTGAGAGTTGGCTGGAGATTCTGGGGCGCTACCTGATCGCCCGGCGCGACAAGAAAAAGCAGATCGAGGCCATCATCTTCCCGCGCTACCACCAGCTCGATGTGACGCGTAAGCTGCAGGCAGCGGTGTTGACCGATGGCCCCGGAGCCAAATACCTGATCCAGCACAGCGCCGGGTCCGGCAAGACCAATTCGATTGCCTGGACCGCCCACTTTCTGGCCGAGTTGCATGATGCGGCCAACAAAAAGGTGTTTGACACCGTGCTGGTGGTGTCTGACCGCAACGTGATCGACGCGCAGTTGCAGGAAGCCCTGTTTGACTTCCAGCGCACCACCGGCGTGGTGGCCACCATCACCAACCAGGACGGCAGCAAAAGCGGCAAGCTCGCCGAAGCCTTGTCGGGTGACAAGAAAATTGTGGTCTGCACCATCCAGACGTTCCCTTTCGCACTGGAGGCCGTGCGCAAACTGGCCGCCACCCAGGGCAAACGCTTTGCGGTGATCGCCGACGAGGCCCACAGCTCCCAAACCGGTGAAGCCGCCAGCAAACTGAAGGCCGTGCTGAGTCCCGAAGAGCTGAAAGAACTAAGCGACGGCGGCGAAATCAGCACCGAAGACATCCTGGCCGCGCAGATGACCAGCCGTGCCGATGATGGTGGCATCACCTTTGTGGCCTTCACCGCCACCCCCAAAAACAAGACGCTGGAGCTGTTTGGCACCCGGCCCGACCCGAGCCGCAAACCGGCTCCGGACAATGTGCCCAAGCCGTTTCACGTTTACTCCATGCGCCAGGCCATTGAAGAAGGCTTCATCCTTGACGTGCTGCAGAACTACACACCCTACAGCCTGGCCTTCAAGCTGGCCCACAACGGTGCCGAGCTGGACGACAAAGCCGTCGAGCGCAATGCCGCCATGAAAGGCATCATGGGCTGGGTGCGGCTGCACCCGTACAACATCGCCCAGAAGGTGCAGGTGGTGGTGGAGCACTTCCGCGAGTTTGTGGCACCGCTGCTGAGCGGCAAAGCCAAAGCGATGGTGGTGGTCGCCAGCCGCTTGGAGGCGGTGCGCTGGCAACTGGCCGTGGAGAGCTACATCAAGGCCCACGGCTACGCCATCGGTACGCTGGTAGCGTTCTCCGGTGAGGTGATCGACAAAGACACCGACAGCGAACCTGTCACCGAGAACAGCAAGCTGCTCAACCCCAATCTGAAAGGCCGCGACATCCGCGAAGCCTTCAAGGGCGATGAGTACCAAATCCTGCTGGTGGCCAACAAGTTCCAGACCGGGTTTGACCAGCCGCTGCTGTGCGGCATGTATGTGGACAAACGCCTGGCTGGCATTCAGGCGGTGCAGACTTTAAGCCGCCTGAACCGCGCCCACCCGGGCAAAGACACCACTTATGTGCTGGACTTTGTCAACGACCCCGCCGAAGTGCTGGCCTCTTTCAAGGCGTACCACACCACCGCAGAACTCAGCGCCACCACTGACCCGAACCTGGTTTACAACTTGCGCGCCAAGCTGGATGCCGCTGGCCACTATGACGACTTTGAGGTGGACCGGGTGGTCGAGGCGGAGCTGAACCCCAACGCCAAACAGAGTGATCTGATCAAGGCGCTGGAGCCGGTGCAAGACCGGCTGATGAAGCGCTACAAGGCAGCTCAGGCCGCACTGGCAGCAGCCAAAACCAAGCCCGGCACCACCGCAACCCAAGCAGCGCAGGACGAACTGGACGCGCTGGTGCTGTTCAAGGGTGACATGGGTGCCTACCTGCGGCTGTACACCTTTTTGTCGCAAATCTTTGACTACGGCAACACCGGGATTGAGAAGCGCGCGATGTTTTACAAGCGGCTGCTGCCGCTGCTGGAGTTTGGCCGGGAGCGCGAAGGCATCGACTTGTCCAAGGTGGTGTTGACCCACCATCACCTGAAAGACCAGGGCGCGCGCAGCTTGCCACTGGGCCCGGGCGACACCCCCAAGCTGGCTCCCATCACTGAAGCAGGCAGCGGCAGTGTGCAAGAGCAGCAAAAGGTGTACATGGCCGAGCTGATCAACAAGCTCAATGACCTTTTTGGCGACGACACCAGCGAGCAGGACCAGTTGCGTTATGTGAACGGCACCCTGCTGGGCAAGGTCAGCGAGTCCAAAACGCTGCAGCAGCAAGCCGCCAACAACACCAAAGAGCAGTTTGCCAACTCACCCGACCTGCACACCGAGCTGCAAAACGCCATCATCGAGTCGTATGACGCGCACACCGTCATGAGCACCCAGGCGCTGAACTCACCGATTGTGTTGCGCGGGATTCTGGATGTGCTGCTGAACCACTCGGGACTGTATGAGGCGCTGCGGGGTAGGGCAGCGCCCAACACCTGATCCGCAAACAAGGCGGTCAGGCTGGGTTGCGCATCAGGTCCATCAGCAGCCCGTGGCGCAAGCCGCCCAGCGACTGCTCCAGGCGCGTGAGGCCCAGCAGGCCAAACAGCGCCCGCAACACACTCAAGCCCCCGCCAATGATGGCTTTGCGGTCTTCCCGCAGCCCCATCATGCCGAGTGGCCCGGCGCGCTGCGCCAGCAGCAGTTTGTCCAGCAGCCAGTCCAGGCCCTCCTGGCTGACGTGGCCCGGTGGCCAGCCGGCGGCCTCCAGCACATCCACCACCGCATTCACCGTGCCCGCCGACCCATAGGCCACATCCCATTGGTGTGGTGCACAAAACGCCATGGCCGGTGCCAATGCGGCGCGGGCAGCTTGCTCAGCCAGATCGAAAGCGTCGGCGCGCAAGTCACCGTCAGGGAAATACAGCATTGACCAGATGACGCTTCCCACCGGGTAAGACGCCATCTGTTGCGCGCAACGCCCGTTGCCCACAATCAGCTCGGTGGAGCGACCACCAATGTCGATGACCAAACGACGCTCAGGGGCGTCGGGCAGGGCTTGCACCACGCCTTGGTAGATCAGGCGCGCCTCTTCGTCGCCTGAGATGGTCTGGATGGGAAAGCCGAGCAGGGTGCTGGCGTGGCTGAGAAAGTCGTCGCGGTTGTGGGCTTCGCGAAGGGTTTGGGTGGCGACAGCGCTGACAGCTTGCGGGGCGAAGGCGCACAGCCGTTCACCAAAGCGGCCCAGGCAGTCCCAACCTTTTTGCATGGCTTGGGGCGTCAGCCGTGATTGGTGGTCCAGCCCATTGCCCAGACGCACCGTTTCTTTCAGGTAGTCTGTCCGGCAAAACTGGCCGGCAGCGGCATGACCTATTTCAAGGCGAAAGCTGTTAGAGCCCAAATCCACCGCCGCCAGGCGCGTTCCATCTTGCATGTTGGTTGTTGTGATTTTTTTGACGGTTGCCAGCATAGCATTCAAAACGGTCCCTGGAATCTGTACCTGACCGGCCCTAGAGGTTGCAGGCGGGATGGTGCTTACGCTTCAAATGTGAAAGTTTGATGACAGCGCCAGTCAATTTGGCCGCCAAGCAGAGGTTTTTTTCAAGTTGTTGCCCTGGGTCAATGGTTTCTTGATCTCTCGTTTTGGCAAGCCGTCTGCTGGGTAACATGGCGCTGTTTTTACTGACGCAAAGGTTGAAGTCAACATGACAAGGCACCTGAACAACCTGGATCGACTGTTTCAAAAGTTGCATCGCCGCTACGGCCCTGAGGACGCGCTGTGCCAGCAAGTGCAAGCGGAGTTTGAAGACAGCAAAACCGCCGCGCTGAAGTCTGCCGCTCCACAGCACGATTGGTCCATTCCCTACCGCTGCCTGATCAAGGATCCGAACAGCGAATTCATGCGACACACCCGAGGTTGAAATCTGTCAAGGAGCGGGCAGCATGACGGGTCCCGCAGACAAAGTATCCGAGCTGCTCAAAAAGCAGAAGTGGGTCGAGAGCATGGTCCACAGCCAGAGCACGCCACGCCAAGCCATCGTCGAGACCCTGGTGCAGCGCCAACACTTGGCAGAGTTGCAGAACCTGCTGGCCCAGTGGCCCGCCAGTGAGATTGGCAGTGTTCTGGAGGCTTTGCCGGTAGACGAGGCCTTGTTGCTGTGGGCGCAAATTTCGCCCGCGCGGCAAAACGACGTGTTGTGGGAAATCTCCGATGCCCTGCGGGAAGAACTGGTGGGCAACCGCGAGCCCGCATTCACCGGGAGCCAAATCAACGCCTTTGTGCTGGTGGAAGGGCGCCTGCGGCAAATTGCCGTCGAGGGCAGAAAAAGTCTGGAGGGCCTGCAGCCGATCTGGATCGATCTGCTGGGCGCCAGCAAGGCGGAGCGTAACTTTGTGGGCTTGCATTTCGGGCTGGTTTTTTCAGACCCCGATGATGTGACCGACCTGGAGGCCAGTTCTCGCTACCGGATTGAAGAAAACGGCGACATTCACCTGCATTCCAATTTTTTGCTGGACCGTGAGGGCAAGTCTCGCAGCGTGCCGGTTGGGTTTGTGCTGCACCAGGGGGTGCTGTTTACCTTGCGCAACCAGGAACTGCCGGTTTTCAGGCTGCAGCGCAGGCGTACCTTGACGCAGCCCGGCTATGTTTCCGATTGCACCGATGTGCTGCTCGACTTGTACGGGGCCGACGTTGAATACTCGGCCGATTCGCTGGAAGATATTTATGCCACCTTGGGCCAGGTGGGTCGCCAGGTGCTCAGTGAGGCGATCACCGACCGTGAAGCGGCTGCCATTCTGGGCGATATTGCCGAGGAAGAGGACCTGAATGGCCGCATCAGAGGCAACATTCTGGACACCCAGCGCGCCATCAATTTTTTGATCCGCAGCAAAATCATGTCAACGTCACAGATGGAGGACGCCCGGCAAATTTTGCACAATATTGAATCATTGAACAGCCACACCTCTTTCCTGTTCGACAAAATCAATT
The DNA here is from genome assembly GCA_002083775.1 of Rhodoferax ferrireducens. GTDB lineage: Bacteria > Pseudomonadota > Gammaproteobacteria > Burkholderiales > Burkholderiaceae_C > Rhodoferax > Rhodoferax ferrireducens_A. The sequence goes on from MTEI01000002.1 coordinate 372,784, forward strand.
TTTTGATGGATGCAACCATCGGTTTCATCAACATCAACCAGAACCGGCGCATCAACCAGCTGACGGTGTTTGGTGTTGTGTTTACACCCATCAATATTCTGGCGGGCATGGGGGGCATGTCGGAGTTTTCGATGATGACGCAGGGCATTCCCTGGCCGGTGGCCTACGGGGCTTTTTTGGGTGGTGCCGTGCTCATCGGGGTGGTCACTTTCCTGGTGCTCAAACACCTGGAAAGCCGGCACATTCGGGTCAAGAAAGTCTGAACAGTTGCGCCAGGGGGCCGCTACGCAGGCGGGCACGCTGTAAAGAAATCAACTCCCAGACACCCCACACCAGGCAGGCGGGTATGGCCACAAGGCGAAAGAAGTTTGCTTTCATGCGCATGGTTGAAACCTGCCAAGTAGTGAATCTGGCATGAATTTATCAAGGTGCCATGAATTTTTTGTGACAGCCCGCCGTAGCGTACACGCCATCAACTGTCACGCTTTTGACACGCAGTTGCCGTAATCTGGTCCACCATGCTGACCCGACGACACCTTGATGGCTTACTCTGCCAGTGAGCGCGCCTGACCTGCCCGAACTCGATGCGCTGGAGCGCATCATCGAACTGGGCGCGAGCTGGCTGGATGCGCGCGTGGTATGCCGGGCGAGTTTGCCCGGTGGCGGCACCTACCCTGTGTACGCCATCAGCCTGGGCAACTCCAGTCCGCAGGTGCCAGGAGTGGGCTATTTTGGCGGCGTGCATGGCCTGGAGCGCATTGGCGCTGAAGTGGTGATGGCCCATCTGCACAGCCTGGTGATGCGGCTGCAGTGGGACAGCGCGCTACACCGGCAGCTTGAGACGGTGCGACTGGTGTTCATGCCCATCGTCAACCCTGGCGGTATGGCGCTGGGCACCCGTGCCAACCCCAACGGCGTGGATCTGATGCGCAACGCACCTGTCACTGCGCAAGAACCGGTGCCTTTTTTGGTGGGTGGGCAGCGCATCAGCTCAGGGCTGCCGTGGTATCGTGGCCCACGGGACGGCGTGATGGAGCTTGAAAATCAGGCCCTTTGTGAAGTGGTGAGTGCCGAGCTGCTCACACGCGATTTCAGTGTTTCGGTGGACTGCCACTCCGGCTTTGGCGCGCGGGACCGGGTCTGGTTTCCTTTTGCGCACAAGCGTGCGCCCATGACGCATCTGGCCGAAATTCAGGCCTTGAGAAACATTTTTGTCCAGTCCAACAGCTACCACCGCTATGTGATCGAGCCGCAAAGCCTGCAGTACCTGGCCCATGGCGATATTTGGGACCACTTGTACCTGCAGGCTTGCGCCCAGCCGCAGCGGGTGTTTTTACCCTTGACGCTGGAGATGGGTTCCTGGCTGTGGGTTAAAAAGAACCCGCGTCAACTGTTTTCGCGTCATGGCATCTTCAACCCGCTGATCGAGCACCGTCAGCAGCGTGTGCTGCGTCAGCACCAGTTGCTGCTGGAGTTTTTGTCGCGTGCGGCCTGTGGCCACCGTTTGTGGTTGCCCACGCCGGAAAACCGGGCGCAGCACCATGCCCAAGCCCTGCAAGATTGGTACTGACGAACCATGGCCACCTGGATTTTTTTGCGCGGACTGACCCGGGAGAGCCGTCATTGGGGCAGTTTTGTGGGGCAGTTTGAGCAGGCTTTTCCGCATGACTTGGTGGTGCCTCTGGACATGAGGGGCAATGGGCGCCTGAACCAGCAAAACAGCCCGCGCCGGGTGGCAGAGATGGTGGCTGACTGCCGTGCGCAGCTGGTTCAGCGGCAACTTGCGCCGCCTTACCAGGTGCTGGCGATGTCTTTGGGTGCCATGGTTTCGGTGGCGTGGGCGCAGGCTTGTCCGCCAGAAGTGGCCGCGCAGGTGCTCATCAACACCAGCATGCGGCCCTTTAACCCTTTCTACCAGCGGCTCAAACCAGCCAATTACGCCACGCTGCTGCGCGTTGTCAGTCCTGGCGCAACACCCGAAGACATTGAGCGGGCCATTTTGCGACTCACCAGCCAGCGCTGCGATACCTCGGTGCTGCCCGCCTGGGTGGCGTTGCGCCGTGCCAACCCGGTGTCTCGCCACAACGCGCTGAACCAGTTGCTGGCGGCCGCCCGATTTTCTGCACCTGTTGCAACAGCCTTGACGCCGACCCTGCTGCTGGCGAGTGCTGGTGACCAGCTTGTCAGCCTCAAGTGTTCGCAATCGCTGGCTGCTGCCTGGCATTGTCCGTTACAAATGCACCCTTGGGCCGGGCACGACTTGCCGCTGGATGACCCGCCCTGGGTGATTGCCCGCGTACAGGCCTGGTTGTCACACAAGCGAAACCTGGATGACTCAAAATAGGCTGGGTTCCATCATGGCTCAACGTGGTGGTTTTCAGCCTTTTTGTTGGCTCTGGGGTGGCTTTGGTGCTGTCACAGTCAGCGCAGGCCGATCAGTCAGAATGTGAGGTTGTCCATGTCACACGGGTATGTCACGCGTTCATTGGGGTCTACGGGCTCTTTTTCACGCAAGATTGCCGTTGTTCTCGCACTGGTTCTGGCGGTGGCCATGCTGGGCTCGACCATCGGGTTCTGGTCGTTGCAACGCGTCTCCAGCAACACCGAAGGCATGGTCAGCGAGGTCATGGCGACCGAGCGACTGGCCGCAGATTTGCAGCGCCACATTCTGATCAACGTAGCGCGTTCCAAGGCTTTGGCGTTAAGTTCTGAGCCTCAAGTTGGCGACGCCCTGGCACCCGAGATCAATCAAACCGCCAATGACGTTGCTGCCTTGTTGGCGCAGTTGGACAGCGAGCTGACAAGCTCTGATGACCGGACCACCTTGGCCCACATGCTGGCTGCCAACAAAGCCTTTACCCAAGCGCTCCAGGAACTCACAGCAGCGCGAGACAGCGGGCTGACTGCGCGCATCGAGAAGGTCTACGCCGGGCAATTCACACCCGCTGCCAAAGAGCTGCAGGCCGCCGTCACCCAACTCGGTGATGCGCAGCGCACGCGTATTGATGCGACGGCGATGAACATCAGCAGCCTGAGCCTGACCGCGCGTTCAGGATTGGTGGTCTTCAGTGCCTGTGCCTTGCTGCTCGGTGCCGTTTTGTCGCTGTGGCTGGTTCGCAGCATCAATGTGCCCATTCAGCAGGCAGTGGACACCGCTGACCGCGTTGCCTCACTGGACTTGACCCATCTCATAGATGGGCATGACCGCGATGAGGCTGGCCTGCTGCTGATTGCCCTGGGTCGCATGCAGGCCTCTTTGCACACGCTGGTGCATCAAGTTCAAAGTGCCAGCCACAGCGTGGCAGAGGGCTCCACGCAAATTGCCGCTGGAAATCTGGACTTGTCCAGCCGGATCGAGACCGCAGCGTCCTATTTGCAGCAAACGGCGATAGCCATCGAGGAGGTTGCCGCCACTATGCAGACCTCTTTGGAAGCTGCCAGAAGAGGTGAGTCGCTGGCCACAACCGCCAGCGAGCAGGCGACGCATGGCAGCGCAGTCATGTCAGAGGTGATGCAGACCATGGAAGACATCAGCGCCTCGTCACGCCAGGTTGTGGATATCACGGCCGTGATCGATGGCATTGCCTTTCAGACCAATATTTTGGCGCTCAATGCCGCTGTGGAGGCGGCGCGAGCGGGCGAGCAGGGACGCGGCTTTGCTGTGGTTGCGGCGGAAGTGCGGATGCTTGCCAACCGCTCAGCGGTGGCGGCCCGCGAGATCAAGGCGCTCATTGGCGCATCAGCAGACAAGGTCAAACTTGGCACTTTGAAAGTTCAGCAAGCCCGTGAAACCATGGCTGGCATTGTTGACTCGGTCCAGCGCGTGTCGGAGGCCATTGGCGAAATCCATGTGGGCAGCGTGACACAAAGCAACGTCATGACCAGCATCAACGAGGCGGTCGGGCAGCTTGACCAACTCACGCAGCAAAATGCAGCGGTGGTCGAAGAATCAGCGGCTGCGGCGAAAAACCTGCAGCATCAGGCTGGCGGGCTCAGAGATGTGGCCAACCAGTTCCGATTGCCCAGCATGGCGCTGGCACTGCGCTGACACAAGGCGTTTCCGGTGTTTGCCAACTGACAGGAGACGAGCCATGGACACTGACCCGGAGCCCAGCGTACCCACCCGAAGCGGGCGTGAACCCCGCTTTGTCAGCCAGGTCACCCGCAACACCTTTGCCATGGTGTTGGAAGGTGGTCGTGCAGCCGGCCTGCATGAGTTGACCGACTGGCGTTCCAAACCGGCGCTGGCGTTTGCGGGCAAGTTCCGCATCATTGATTTTGTGTTGTCCAACTGTGTGAACTCCGGCGTTCGTCGTGTTGGCGTGGCCACGCAGTACCGGGCGCAAAGCCTGATCCGGCATTTGCAGCTGGGCTGGAGTTTTCTGGATGGCCGTCTGGGTGAGTTCATCGAGATCATGCCGGCACAGCAGCAGGTGAACGCGTCACATTGGTACCGCGGCAGTGCCGATGCGGTTTACCAGAATCTGCGCGAGATTCGCCGGGCTTCACCGGCCTATGTGTTGGTCCTGGCGGGTGACCACATCTACCGCATGGACTACGGTCGCCTTCTGGCGGCGCATGTGGCTCGCCAAGCTGACGTGACGCTGGCCTGCATGGCGGTGCCTGCCGCCGACGCCCAACGCTTTACCGCTTTGACGGTTGACGCGACGCAGCGCGTTGTGGCAATGCGCCATCACCCCGGCCAAACCGTTGCAGACGACCCGGCGACTGTGCTGGTTGGTATGGGCATCTATGTCTTCAACGCTCAATTCTTGTATGACCAGTTGCAGCTTGACACCGATGACGCCACCTCCAGCCACGACATTTGCAACGATCTGATTCCCCGTTGTTTGGATCGGCACCGCGTCTACGCCCAGAATTACCTGGACAGTCGGGTCGGTGATCTGGATAAACCTGCCTATTGGTGCGATCTTCACAGTCTGGACGCTTATTGGGCGGCCAACATGGACTTGGTGCAGGTCACACCGCACCTTAACTTGTACGACAACGATTGGCCCATCTGGACCTGGCAGCCGCAAAGCCCGCCCGCCAAGTATGTTTTTGACGAGCCGGGCCGCCAGGGCACGGCCATCGACTCGCTGGTGGCCGGTGGCTGCATCGTCAGTGGTGCCATGGTGCGGCGCAGCATGCTGTTTTCAGATGTGCGCATCAACAGTTACAGCTTGGTGGAAGATTCGGTGGTGTTGTCCAACGTGCAGATTGGCAGGCACTGCATCCTCAAAAAATGCATCATCGACAAAAATTGCACCCTGCCTGAGGGCACCCTCATCGGTCTGGACCCGGTAGAAGACGCCAAGCGCTTTCATGTGACGCAAGGCGGCGTGACACTGGTCACCCGGGCCATGCTGGGTCAGGAGGTTCAGCGGATGTGAAGACCTTTGTCGCTGGTTTTGGCATCGTGTTTGGCGCGAGCTGCCACCGACGCCACCTGTTCCGCGTTGGTGAATTCCTGGTGGTCCACCACCACCGCACCAATGGAGAGCGTGGTCAGCGGGAAAAATCTTGGCACGCCATGACGGTCTTCTGCCTGGATGCCGCCCGCTTGGCGGGCTGAATCGTCAAACAGCGCCTTGGCCTGGTGGCCAAACTCGGCAATGATGGCTTCACATTGCGTCTGCCAGTTGTCGCTTTGGTACAGCAAAATAAAGTCGTCGCCCCCGACGTGGCCCACAAAATCGCGCCGCGGATCGCAATGCGCCTGGCACAGCGCGGCCAGCAGGCGGATCATCTCGTCGCCGCGCCAGTAGCCATATTGGTCGTTGAAGGGTTTGAAATTGTTCAAGTCGGCATAGCAGGCGACAAACCCCACACCGCTGGCCAGAAGCCGCTCAATGTGCTGGCTGATGGGGATGTTGCCGGGCAAAAAGGTCAGCGGGTTGGCGTGGCGCGCAGCCTCAATGCGGGTCTCAGTCACTGAGCGCACCAATTGCTCGCCAGTTCCCATGCCTTCGTAGCGGCCATTTTGGGTGACGATGAAGCCGTCTACCAGATAACGTTGGTCTTCAGAGGTCAGGATGCCCACCAGATCGTCAACGCTGTGGTTGCGCTCGATCACGCGGGGTTCCGCATTCGCATTCATCATGCACGATTTGTGGCCCCATATTTCGCGGTAATACAACTTGCTGTATTCATTCATGAACCCAAAACGGTTGATGATGGCTACCGGGCGGGTGGCATCCACCACCGCCACCGAATGCAGTTTGGGGTGTTCATAAAAAACACGCGCCAGCTCGTCATTGGTGGTTGTCAGCGTCACATGGGGTGCTTTGATGACTGCCAGCCGGCTGATGGAGCCCGCGCTGGCGGTGCGCCGCATCTCAGGAAATACCGCGACCGTGCGATCCCGCAGGGTCACCCGGGCCTTGGGCTCGATCTGGGCACGCGGCAGTTGGGCAGGGCGCCCCAACAGGTAACCTTGCCCATACGGGATGCCCAGGTCGTGCAAAACACGCAAATCGTCCTCGGTTTCAATACCTTCGGCGATCAATGCCGTGCCAAAAATGGCGGCAATTTGTTGCAGCGCCTGGATGGTTTTAAGCTTGTCGCCGTGTTGGCTGATGCCCTTGGTGAAGTATTTGTCGATCTTCACAAATTCTGGCTTGAGCTGCGACCACAGGCGCAGGCTGGAGCGCCCGTCACCAAAATCGTCCAGCGCCAGCGCCATACCGGCAGCTCGAACCTCCTGCACAGCCAGTGCGAGCTCGTCCATGTCGGCCACACGCTCGTACTCGGTGATTTCCAATACCAGCATGCGGGGCGAAATCCCCAGCTGATTGGCCAAAGCAACCAGCCCGTCCAACTCACAATATTTGAGTGCCTTCAGCAGCGCGTCTGCGCTGATGTTCAAAAACAGCCGCCCTGCCTCCCGCAGACCACCCCAACGTGTCATGGCCACCAGCACGCAATGGCTTTCAAACGGAAAGTTCAAGTCTTCAAGTTCAGCCGCGTGCAGCAGGGTGTCGGGGGTGTGCATGGCTGTGCCTTCGGGCCCCCGGATCAAGGCTTCATGGGCGTAAATGCTGCCGTCTTCCAGCAAGGCAATCGGCTGGTAGACCGGGTGCAGCAGTTGCCGACGCAGCAAGGATGCCAAGGGCCCCCGGCCTTTTCTGACCTCAAGAGAACTCAGAGTGCGATCCTGTTGCCCGGTTTCTGAACCTGCGTCCCTCTGCCAGACGAGTCGGATCACGGGAGGGGCAAGAGACGCCGAGGGTTGAAGCATGTTAATCGCTTGGAGGTTGAACTGAGGGCCACCTGCCACTTTAAGTAAATCGTGTGACAAGTCCGTGACAGCCTGGTGAGGCCAATCAGGCGGTTTGGCAAACGGCGGCGCTGTCGGCTTGCTTTGGAGCGGCTTGCGTTGGGGCCCAGTGCACCAGTTCCAGGCGGCCGCAGTGGTGTTCAACCAGTGCGGTACAGCTTTCGACCCAGTCGCCGTCGTTGCAATACAAGATGCCGTTGATATCGCGCATCTCGGCGCGATGGATATGGCCGCACACCACGCCCTGGTGACCGCGCCGCAGCGCTTCGCGCGACACCGCCTCTTCAAAATCTGCCACATACATCATGGCTTTTTTGACCTTGTGCTTGAGGTAGGCCGACAAAGACCAGTAGGGCAAGCCTTGTCGCGCGCGCCAATGGTTCAGATAGCGGTTGAGCTTGAGGGTGAACTCATACAGGTTGTCGCCCAGGTAAGCCAGCCATTTGGCGCACTGGATCACGCCGTCAAAGGCGTCACCATGGGTGACCCACAGGCGTTTGCCGTCTGCGGTGAGGTGAACCGCGTCGTCAGCCACTTCAATGCCGCCGAACTGGTGGCCAAAGAAACCCCGCGCAAATTCGTCGTGGTTGCCAGGCACATAAATGATGTGGCAACCCTTGCGCGCCCTGCGCAGCAGTTTTTGCACCACATCGTTATGCAAACTTGGCCAGTACCAGCGGCGGCGTAACTGCCAACCATCCACGATATCACCCACCAGATACAGGTAGTCGCTGGAATTGGCCTTCATGAAATCGAGCAGCGCCTGGGCCTGGCAGCCGGGTGTGCCCAGGTGCAGGTCAGAAATAAAGATGGCGCGGTAACTTTTTTTCCCGGAATCTGAAAGATCTTCCGCGCCATTGGCCATGATCTCGTCAGCCGTTGGTGGTGTCAGCCACCCTGCGGTGCGCCAATGGGCTGGGCCAAGGGCCGCGTCAGCACGGAAAAAAGTGGCATTGGGCAGATGTTGCATGTCACGCTCCGCAGTTGGAATGCGGTATGGTGACGCAGCTGCGTGTCAGTGGTATGGCAATGTTGTGTCAGATGGGTGACAAACAAGCGAAAAAAAGGGATATTTACCCGCCTGACGATGCCCCAGAGATGCGCTTGAAGCCGCAAAGGCAATGGTTAACCGAAATGAATTATTATAAGCATTTTTTGGCTCTAGCCCTTATTCCATAAGGGCTAGTAGCTATTAAAAAATGAATTTTCAGGCGGCTGGGTTGGTTGATGCTGGTTGGTCTGCGCTAGCTGTTGGCTGCGCCGGGGGGGTGGTCAACTCTTGCGCGAGGTTGCTGGTGTCAAGCAGTCGCAATTTGCTGGCGTAGTGCCTGTCCAGGCGCCATTCGTCCAAGATTTCCAGGGCCAATGCAAAGCGCTTGTCATCCAGTGAATAGAGTTCCGTCACGGAAATGGTGCTGGCGCTCTCAAGTGCGAGCACCAACGCGGCAATGGTTTGCGACGCAGCGTCGTTCGGGTTGGCTTCGATGATTTTGCGGGCTTTTTTGATGGCAAGCATGTCGGATATTTCTCGGAAATGTTGTGGATGCAGGGCGCTCAACGGCGACCCGTTGCAAAACGCTCGTATAACGCGTTTCTACATACCCCGAAGCCTAGCGCAGCAGAGCCGTGATTTTGATGACGCTCGCGTGACAAGCGCGTGAAACGCCAAAGCCACGGCCAGAGGTCTGGACTTTGTCACGTTCTTGACATATTCATGTCTTAAATTCCGTTGTGTGCAAGCGGTTGTTCCTGGTTTTTAGTTTTAACTTCGAGAGGTTTTTCATGATGAAACATGCATTCAAGTCAGTCTTGGCCACCACGGCTGTGGCATTCATCGGCGCTGGCGCGGTCAACGCGCAGGAAATCACAGGCGCTGGCGCTAGCTTCCCGGCACCCGTTTATGCCAAATGGGCGTCTGATTACAACAAAGCCACCGGCGTGAAAGTGAACTACCAGTCGGTGGGCTCTGGCGCCGGTATCAAACAAATCGACTCGAAGACGGTGGACTTTGGTGCCTCCGACATGCCGCAAACCGACGACGTGTTGGCCAAGAAGGGTCAGTTCCAGTTTCCTACCGTCATTGGTGGCACGGTGCCGGTGATCAACGTCAAGGGTATTGGTCCTGGGCAGCTGAAGCTCGACGGTCAGGTGCTGGGTGACATTTACCTTGGCAAGATCACCAAGTGGAACGACCCCGCGCTCAAAGCGCTGAACCCAGGTCTGGCGCTGCCTGATGCCGACATTGCCCCGGTACGCCGTGCTGATGGCTCGGGTACCACGTTCAACTTTACCAACTACCTGAGCAATGTTCACCCCGAGTGGAAAACCAAGGTGGGCGAGGGCACGGCCGTCAATTGGCCGGTGGGTGCAGGGGGCAAGGGTAACGAAGGCGTGGCTTCTTTTGTGAACCGTTTGTCCAATTCGATCGGCTACGTGGAATATTCCTACGTCAAGCAAAACAAGATGACCTATGCCTTGATGAAAAACAAGGACGGCATGTTTGTTGAGCCAAGTGAAGAAGCTTTCAAGGCGGCAGCGGCTGGTGCAGATTGGAGCAAGTCGTTTTACCAACTGATCGTCAACCAGCCTGGCAAAGGCACATGGCCAATTTCCACCGCCACCTTCATCCTGATGCACAACGTGCAAGACAAACCCGCCAACGCCACTGAAGCCTTCAAGTTCTTCAGCTGGGTTTTCAAGAACGGCGACAAGGCCGCTTCTGACCTGGACTACGTGCCGCTGCCTGACTCGGTAGTGGCCACCATTGAAAAGACATGGGCCAATGTGAAAGACGCTTCCGGTAAACCGGTCGCGATCAAGTAAGCGCTTAGTCCCCGTGTCAGTCTAGACAGCAGGAGAATTCAACGTGTCAGCTACACTTTCTGCGCAAGAGATGCAGACCCCTTCATCCCAACCCAAAGCGCGCGTCATGACGAATCCTCCTCCTGTCAAAACGGCACGCTCCGGCCCGATGGCAGACCGTATCTTTGGCTGGTTGGCCAAAGGTGCGGCCTGGCTGACGCTGAGCTTGCTGTTCGCTATCTTGGTTTCTTTAACCATCAGTGCCTGGCCAGCCATCAGCAAATACGGGCTGGGTTTTTTGACCACTGCCACCTGGGACCCTGTCAAAGAGGAGTTTGGTGGCCTGGTGATGATTTATGGCACGCTGATGACGTCGTTAATCGCGCTGCTGATTGCCGTGCCGGTGAGTTTTGGCATTGCGCTGTTTTTGACCGAATTGTCGCCAGCCTGGCTGAAAAGGCCATTGGGCACCGCCATCGAACTGCTGGCAGCCATTCCGTCGATTGTTTACGGTATGTGGGGCCTGCTGGTGTTTGGCCCGATTCTGGCTACCTATGTGCAGGAACCCCTGCAAAAGATTTTTAAAGGCGTTCCTTATCTGGAAGCGCTGTTTTCTGGCCCGCCGGTGGGCATCGGCATCTTGTCGGCCGGCATCATTTTGGCCATCATGATCATCCCGTTTATTGCTGCGGTGATGCGCGATGTGTTTGAGGTCACGCCCACCCTGCTCAAGGAATCTGCCTACGGGCTGGGGGCCACCACTTGGGAAGTTGTTTCCACGGTGGTGTTGCCTTACACCAAGGCCGGTGTGGTGGGCGGCATCATGTTGGGGCTGGGTCGCGCCATCGGCGAGACCATGGCGGTGACGTTTGTGATTGGTAACTTCAACCAACTCGATTCATTGAGCCTGTTTCAGGCTGCCAACAGCATCACCTCGGCGCTGGCCAATGAGTTTGCCGAGGCGGGTGAGGGCCTGCACCAGGCTTCACTGATGTACTTGGGGCTGGTATTGTTTTTCATCACTTTTGTAGTGTTGACCCTGTCCAAGCTGCTGCTGTCACAGCTCAGGAAGAGTGAAGGAGCCAAGACATGAGCACCAGTGAAACCTTGCTGCAGGCCAAAGCCCTGGCTGAGACCCGTGCGCGCCGCTACGCCAGCCGCAAGCAGGTCAACATTGTCGCCCTGGTGTTGTCACTGGCAGCGATGGCTTTTGGCCTGTTCTGGCTGTTCTGGATCTTGTGGGAAACCGTTCGCCTGGGTACGGCCGGACTGACCATCGCCACCATGACCCAGATGACCCCGCCACCCAACGATGAGGGTGGCCTGCTCAATGCCATTTACGGCTCGTTCCTGATGGTGGCGCTGGCCACGTTTGTCGGCACACCGATTGGTGTCATGGCAGGCATTTATCTGGCGGAGTTTGACACCAAGGGCTGGCTGGCCAACGTGACGCGATTTGTCAACGATATTCTGTTGTCAGCCCCGTCGATCGTGATTGGTTTGTTTGTTTACGCGGTGGTTGTGACCCGGTTCAAATCGTTTTCGGGCTACGCTGGCATCATGGCCCTGACGCTGATCGTGATTCCAGTGGTGATCCGCACCACCGAGAACATGCTGCAACTGGTGCCACCGGGGCTGCGTGAAGCGGCTTACGCGCTGGGCGCGCCCAAGTGGAAGGTGATTCTGAGCATCACCATGCGCGCGGCACGCGCCGGTGTGGTCACCGGTATTTTGCTGGCAGTGGCGCGTATTGCAGGCGAAACTGCGCCGCTGCTGTTCACCGCGCTGAGCAACCAGTTCTGGACCTCGTCCTTGAGCGAGCCCATGGCCAGCTTGCCAGTGACGATCTTCAAATTCGCCATGAGCCCGTATGAAAACTGGCAGCAATTGGCTTGGGCAGGCGTGTTCTTGATCACATTGGCGGTGCTGGGCCTCAACATTCTGGCCCGCGTGCTCACCAGAAACAAACTCTGAACGCAAGTTCAAACTCACATACAAAGGCTATTCGATGAACATGACAACTTTGGCTGCGAAAGACGAGCGAACCAAGATTGCCGTCAAGAACCTGGACTTTTATTACGGCAAGTTTCATGCGCTCAAAGGCATTAATCTGGAGATTCCCGAGCACAAGGTGACGGCCTTCATTGGTCCGTCGGGCTGCGGCAAATCAACGTTGCTGCGCATTTTTAACCGCATGTTTGAGTTGTATCCAGAACAGAAAGCGCATGGCGAAGTGGTGCTGGATGGCGAGAACCTTTTGACCAGCAAGCAAGACGTGGCCCTGCTACGTGCCAAGGTGGGCATGGTTTTTCAAAAGCCCACGCCGTTTCCCATGTCGATCTTTGACAACATCGCTTTTGGTGTGAAGCTGTTTGAGTCCCTCAGCGCCACCGACATGGAAGAGCGGGTCGAGTGGGCGCTACGCAAAGCGGCGCTTTGGAATGAAGTCAAGGACAAACTCAAGCAGAATGGTGCCAGCCTGTCAGGCGGGCAGCAACAGCGGCTGTGTATTGCCCGCGGTGTGGCCATCAAGCCAGAAGTTATTTTGCTCGATGAGCCGTGCTCGGCACTGGACCCGATTTCTACTGCCAAGATTGAGGAACTGATCATCGAACTGAAGCAGGACTACACGGTGGTCATCGTCACCCACAATATGCAGCAGGCGGCGCGCTGTAGCGATTACACCGCCTATATGTATCTTGGTGACTTGGTCGAGTTTGGTGCGACCGAACAAATTTTCTTCAAGCCAAACCGCCAGGAAACTGAAGATTACATTACTGGCCGGTTCGGTTAGTCCATTTTGAGGTATTCCCATGACTGAAAAACACTTGTCGTCCCAATTTGACAGCGAACTGGGTGCGGTTTCCTCGCGCGTGATGGAGTTGGGTGGCTTGGTGGAGTCCCAAATTCGTCAGGCTATTTACGCCCTGTCACAGTTCAGTGTCGAGGTCGCCCAGCAGGTGGTGGCGGCTGAAGCCAAGGTCAATGCCATGGAAGTGGACATCGACCGCGAGCTTTCCAGCATCATTGCCCGGCGCCAGCCCACAGCGCGCGATTTGCGGTTGCTGATCGCCATCTCCAAAGCCACCGCCAATCTGGAGCGTGTGGGTGATGAAGCGGAGAAAATTGCCCGCATGGTGCTCTCGATCATTGGCAGTGGCGCACCGCGGTCGCTCCCGTCACTGGAACTGCGGGTGGCATCAGACCTGGCCTCCGGCCAGCTCCGCAAGGCGCTGGACGCCTTAGCCCGGCTCGACACCATCGCTGCCGTGGCTATTCTGAAAGAAGACGACCTGATTGACCGTGAGTTTGACGGTTTTGTGCGCAAACTGATCACCTACATGATGGAAGACCCGCGCATGATTTCGCCAAGCCTGGACTTGCTGTTCCTGGCCAAGGCGATTGAGCGAATCGGCGACCATGCCAAGAATATTGCCGAGCTGATCATCTACATCGTCAAAGGCGCAGACGTTCGGCATGCCGCCATGGACGAGATCGAGCTGGTGGTGAAATGAGGCGTGTGCCCGCTGTGCTCATCGTCGAGGACGAGCCCGCGATTGCGGAGCTGATCTCGGTGAATTTGCGCCACAGCGGTTTTCGACCGATTTGGGCGATGGACAGCGTGACCGCACAAGTTGAGCTTGATGCGGTGTTGCCTGATGTGATTTTGCTGGACTGGATGCTGCCCGGCGAGTCGGGCTTGACGCTGGCCAAGCGCTGGCGCGCCCATCCCCGCACCAAAGAAGTGCCCATCATCATGCTGACCGCCCGCGGAGACGAACCTGACCGCGTGGCCGGCCTGGATGCTGGTGCCGATGACTACATTACCAAGCCGTTTTCTACCAAGGAAATGCTGGCCCGCATTCGCGCTGTGCTTCGCCGGCGTTCGCCCGAACAAGAGGCCACTGTGGTGACCATGGGGCTGCTCAGCCTGGATGCTGCCACTTACCGGGTGGCGTTTGACGATCAACCGGTGAAGCTGGGGCCGACCGAATTCAAGCTGTTGCACTATCTGATGACCCACGCTGAACGTGTGCACAGCCGTTCACAGCTGTTGGACCAGGTGTGGGGCGACCATGTGTTTATTGAAGAACGCACGGTGGATGTGCATGTCAAGCGTCTTCGCGAAGCCTTGGGCGAGCGTGCCGCCGCCATGATAGAAACCGTGCGTGGTGCCGGTTACCGTATCACCACTCAGGGTATAGCAACCACATCTTCTGCGGCCTGAGCACCGATGCACGATCGATATTGATGTTTTTTCGCGTCCTCGCGTTTTTCGGTTTCCAGCTGCTGGGAGCCGGGTTGGGTTTTTGGCTGGGTTTACCCGGCCAAAGTCGTTGGATGGACGCCCTGTGGGGTGCGCTACTTGGTAGCTCACTCTGGTTTATTCTGGATGCGCTGCGCGCGGCGCGGGTTTTGGCGTGGCTGACGCCGGAGCGTGCACCCGAGCTGCCTTTAAGGTCGGGTGTTTGGGGAGAGGTGCTGGAGCGGGCCCAGCGACTGCTGCGCGATAAGGACCGCACCATTCAGGACAGCGACAACCGCCTGCAGGATTTTTTGTCCGCCTTGCAGGCTTCTCCCAATGGGGTGATTCTGCTCGACGACACCTGCCGCATCGAGTGGTGCAACCAGACGGCGGCGTCGCATTTTGGTCTGGACGCCAGGCGTGACCTGCAGCAGATCATTGTCAATCTGGTGCGTGACCCCGGGTTTGCGTCATACCTCAGCATCCGCAGTTTTGATCGGGAACTGATCATGCCCGGGCGTGACAGTACGCCCACACGCCCGATTCGCCTGTCGGTACAGCTTTACCCCTACGGTGGTGGCCGCATGTTGTTGCTCTCAAGGGATGTCACGGCGGTTGAGCAGGCTGAAGCCATGCGGCGTGATTTTGTGGCCAATGTGTCGCACGAAATCCGCACCCCCTTGACCGTTTTGGCGGGGTTTGTTGAGACCTTGCAAACGCTGGAACTCGAACCCGAAGAGCGGGAGAGCTACCTAGCGCTGATGGCGCAGCAGGCGCAACGCATGCAAAGTCTGGTGAACGACTTGTTGATGCTCTCCCGGCTGGAGGGCAGCCCCACACCCGGCGTCGACACCTGGAGTTCGGTGCCGACGCTGATGCGCCAACTGTCACAAGACGCCAGCGCGCTGACGCACGTTATCAGCGCCAGCACAGAACCCCTGCACGTATTGAATTTCGAATGCCAATTCCAGGGTGAGATTGCCGGGGTAGCGGCAGAACTGCATAGCGCCATGGGCAATTTGGTGAGCAACGCGATTCGCTATACACCACCCGGCGGCCAGATTGGTGTGCGATTTGTCCGCCTGCCTGAGGGTCAGGCGGTGTTTGAAGTGGTCGATTCAGGGCCTGGCATCGCACCAGAACACATACCCCGCCTGACGGAGCGTTTTTACCGGATTGATCGCAGCCGCTCCCGTGAAACGGGCGGCACCGGCCTCGGGCTGGCGATTGTCAAACATGTGGCGCAACGCCACGGCGCTCATCTGGCGGTTGAGAGCCAGATGGGACGGGGTTCCAAATTTCGCATCACCTTCCCGGCGGTGCGTCTGCGTGACGCCGATTAGGGCGCTTGACGCTCAAAGATATAAACTTTTTCATTCCGGTCGGCGGGGTGTCGAATGGTGGCACGCAGCAGCCACGGCTTGCCAGGCACGAAGCCCGCCGTGGTGCGTGGATCTTCACCGTCAGCAATCAGCCAGGGGCAATTGGCACCGGTTTCAGAGGGTTTGAGAGGTATCTGGCTGTGAAACGCGAAGGCAGCAGTTTGGCTGCGGCTCAGGCCCAGAGTTGACACACAACGCGGATTGGCTGGCAGGACGATGGCCGCTTGCTGCACCAAGGGGAGGTAGCTGCGGGCAAAGTCCAGCAGCGGCAACCACAGTGTCATCAACAGCAGCCAGCACAGGGCAGCGCCGCCAGCCGGTAGCACCACGCTCTTCCAAAGTGCGGCACGGTGTCGACCTGCCCGCCATTTCACCAGCCAGGCCCAGGTCAGGCTTGCAGCGACAGCTATCAAAAAAGGAAGTACCGAGAAGCTGTGAACAAAGCCGGGCGCCAGCCGTGCCACGTTAGCGGCAGGTTGTGCCGGAACGCCGGTTTGCATCGAAATCCACACCACCCAGATGATCAGGGCACAGCCGCTGAAGAAAATCAGTGTGAACCAGTCAATCAGGGCCCCGACGCTGCGGCCCAGCGTCGGTAAGGCAAACGCAGCCAAAGCGGCCATCATCGGCAACGACAGCAGCAAGGAACGTTGCGCCGAACTGGTGGTGAGGGTGGCAACGACCGCTACCAGCACAAACCAAAGCGGCAACCATAAATGCCGACTGCTCAAACGTGCGCCCAGCAGCTGATGCCGCCAGCGCCACAGTGTCCAGATCGCCAGCGGCCAGGCTGGCCAGGAAAACCATAAAAACAGGCGGCCCAGGCTTTGCCATTCTGCCCAATCGGCACCAGGCAGGTGGATCCGCCATTGCCACAAGTCCAGCGCAGAGGCCAGCAAGGCACAGAGCAACGTGATGCCTAAGAGACCTGCGGCGCGCAGCTTTTGACGTGGGCGCCGGTCAGATGCCGCTTGTGGCTCCAGAAGATAAATGGCGGCACACCCCAGGCCCAATGCCAAAGCCATGCTGGGTGCGCCAGAGAGTGTCAGGCCCAGTAAACCAGCCACAGCGGCCAAGCCCGGTGTGACATGGCGGTAGGGCAGCGAGGCAGTGGCATAAAAAAGCAGGGCGACAAAACACAGTTGCGCCAGCGCCGGGGTGGTTTCATGGGCCAGCTGCGCCAGCCCGAGGCAGGCAATGAAGGCCAGCAGGCCGCCATCGGCAATGGCCCGGGCGTAGTCTGTAGGTTGGGCCTCGCCGCCGAAGGCAAACGCCACCGGCTGGGCCAGCGGACTACGTGCCAGGTAATACACCCCATACCAGGTGGCAATCAGCGTCATGATCAGCATCACCATGAACGGCAGCCGCGCCGCCCAGTCGGCGGTCAGCCAGGCGGGCGCCATGTGTATGGCCCAGGCACCTAGCCAATAGGGAAACAGGGCATCCACTTCCGGGACACGGCCAGCCAAGGTGGGATGCCACCAGTCTGCTGTGCCCCGGGCCAGTTCCAGCATATAGCCCAGGGCGGTGATGTCTTCACGCTTCCATGGCCCGCGTCCTAAAAAACCGGGTAACACATAGGCGACGCAAAACAGCCAAAGTGCTGCGCGTGGCAAACGCCGCACCGCGTCCTGCGCAACGATGGCTGGGGTGGGCTGGTTCACAACATGGGCCGATGGGTGGAGGCGGGGAAGGGCATGGAGAACTGGCGCACAAGAAAAAGGCAGCTCGGTATGACCCGGCTGCCTTTGGCAGAGCGCAAAAAGTGCTTACTTGGCAGCGGTTTTGCCGAAGCGGTTGCGGAAGCGCTCAACGCGGCCACCCATGTTGTCCACGGATTTTTGTGTGCCGGTGTAAAAAGGATGTGACTCGCTGGTGGTGTCGAGCTTGTACAAGGGCAGCGAACGGCCGTCTTCCATGGTGATCATCTCTTTGGCACTGGCGCAAGAGCGGGTGACGAATTTGAAACCATTGGACATGTCCTGGAAGCAAACTTCGCGGTAATTGGGGTGAATGCCTTTTTTCATGTGTTCTCCATCAGTTGCGTTAGCCGCGTCAGCCCTTGCACAAACCCGATGTGCAATTCAAAGCCGCTCGTACTTATCGCGAAAAGCCTCTGATTATAGACTAGCCGCAGCGCCGGGCCGCCTTAAGCAAGGCTGGCCCCCTCGGGGGGCAGCGCAGTACATGAAGTGACAAGCGTGGGGCTTATATTTTTAGCCACCCCGGCGCATCATGTCGAAGAACTCGCTGTTGTTCTTGGTGGCCTTCATTTGCTTCAACACCATCTCCATGGATTCAATCTCGTCCATGTTGTACAAAAACTGGCGCAGGATGCGGGTTTTTTGCAGAATTTCGGGCTGTAGCAGCAATTCTTCGCGGCGGGTGCCGCTCCGGTTGAGCTGGATTGACGGGAACACCCGCTTTTCATACAGGCGGCGGTCCAGGTGGATTTCTGAGTTGCCCGTGCCTTTGAACTCTTCAAAAATCACTTCATCCATGCGGCTGCCGGTATCGATCAATGCCGTGGCAATGATGGTCAGCGAGCCGCCTTCTTCTACATTGCGTGCGGCGCCCAAAAAGCGCTTGGGGCGTTGCAGGGCGTTGGCATCCACACCGCCGGTGAGCACCTTGCCACTGGAGGGCACCACGTTGTTGTAAGCGCGCGCCAGGCGGGTGATGGAGTCCAGCAAAATCACCACGTCTTTTTTCAGCTCGACCAGACGTTTGGCACGCTCAATGACCATTTCGGCCACGTGCACGTGGCGCGCCGCAGGCTCGTCGAACGTGGAAGCAATCACCTCGCCCTTGACGGTGCGTTGCATTTCGGTCACTTCTTCGGGGCGCTCATCCACCAGCAGCACCATCATGTGAATTTCGGGATAGTTGGCCGAAATGGCGTGGGCGATGTGCTGCATCATCACCGTTTTGCCGCTCTTGGGCGGTGCCACCAGCAGGGCGCGTTGGCCTTTGCCGATGGGCGCGATGATGTCGATGATGCGCCCGGTGATGTTTTCTTCACCCTTGATGTCGCGCTCCAGACGCATTTGCTTGTTGGGGAACAGTGGCGTCAGGTTCTCAAACATCACCTTGTGTTTGTTTTCTTCGGGGCCGCCGCCGTTGACTTTTTCCAGCTTGTTCAGGGCAAAGTAGCGTTCGCCGTCTTTGGGTGTGCGCACCTCGCCTTCAATCATGTCGCCGGTGTGCAGATTGAAGCGGCGCACCTGGCTGGGGCTGATGTAGATGTCATCCGTGCTGGCGGTGTAGCTGGTGTCGGGGCTGCGCAGGAAGCCGAAGCCGTCGGGCAGGATTTCCAGCACGCCGTCGGCAAAAATCTGCTCACCAGCGCGGGCGCGCTTTTTGATGATGGCAAACATCAGCTCCTGTTTGCGCATGCGCCCGGTGTTTTCAATCTCAAGATCTTCGGCTTGCTTGAGGACTTCTGACACATGCAGTGCCTTGAGTTCATTTAAATGCATGGAATGACGCTGTGAAAGAGGGGGAGGAGCTAAACGGGGGAGGGTTGGCGGCTGGACTTGTCGTGTTGAAGTCGCATGAGCCTCTGCCGAAGACTTTGCCATACCCTTGGTGGGAATCGGCAAGCCGCTGAATTATGACAGGAAATATCCCGGGTTGACGCACCGGGAACGCGCTGGCCGGGTCAGACCCGGCAACAAAAATCACTCAAACCAATTGCTGGTCGATAAAGGCGGTGAGTTGTGCCTTGCTCATGGCACCCACTTTGGTGGCAGCGAGTTGGCCATTTTTGAACAACATCAGGGTCGGAATGCCACGAATGCCAAACTTGGCAGGAATGTCGCGGTTTTCGTCCACATTCATTTTGGCGATCTGAACTTTGCCTTCATAAGCGACCGATACTTCGTCCAGGATCGGCGCAATCATTTTGCAGGGACCACACCATTCGGCCCAGTAGTCCACCAGCACCGGAAGGCCGGCTTGAAGGACATCACCTTCAAAAGAAGCGTCGGACACATGTTTGATCAATTCACTGGCCATGATTTTTCCTGTTGAATATTAAGAGTGACGAATATCGAAATTGTGACAGAAATCATCTAAGAAAGTTGTTTGACCCATGAAGCATGTGATCGTGGTGGGCGCGGGACCCGCCGGTTTGATGGCCGCCAGTGCGCTGGTGCAGGCCGGTGTAGCTGTGAGTGTGTATGACGCCATGCCCAGCGTCGGGCGCAAGTTCCTGCTGGCGGGCAAGGGCGGGCTGAACCTGACCCACTCGGAGCCGGCAGACCGGTTTGCGGCGCGCTACGGGCAGCGACGCGCCCAACTGGAAGCCATTTTCAAGACCTTTGACGCCAACGGTGTGCGCGCCTGGGCGCAGGGTCTGGGTGTGGAAACCTATGTGGGCAGCTCCGGGCGGGTGTTTCCGGTGGACATGAAGGCGGCCCCCTTGTTGCGCGCCTGGCTGCACCAAATGCGCCACCCGGGCAACGGGCCCGCCGTGCAATTTTTCATGCGCCACCGCTGGACCGGCTGGTGCGCCGACAGCCACAGCAGCACCTGCCTGCATTTCGAGACGCCCGAAGGCCCCAAAGAAGTTCCGGCTGACGCCGTGGTACTGGCGCTGGGCGGTGGCAGCTGGGCGCGCCTGGGCTCCAACGGCGCCTGGGTGCCGTGGCTGCGCGACAAGGGGGTGGCGGTGGCGCCGCTGCTGCCGGCCAATTGCGGTTTTGACGTGCTGGGCGGCTGGAGCGCGCACTTTGCCAGCCACTTTGGCGGGCAACCGTTCAAATCGGTGGCCATCTCGCTGACCACGGCCAATGGCGTTGGTTTTCACCGCCGGGGCGAGTTTGTGGCCACTGCCACCGGCGTCGAAGGTAGCCTGATCTACGCCGCCTCGCACCTGCTGCGCGATGACATCATCGCCCGCGGTGAGGTGACGTTTGCGCTGGATCTGTTGCCTGACCGCTCGGCCGACTGGGTGCTGGCCGAGGTGTCGCACCCGCGCGGCACCCGCTCGCTCTCCAGCCACCTCAAAAGCCGTCTGCACCTGGACGGCATCAAGGCGGCGATCCTGCATGAATTGCTGACCAAGGAGCAGATGCACGACCCGGCCCAACTGGCCGCTGCCATCAAGGCCTTGCCGATCAAACTGCAGGCCGCCCGGCCCATCGACGAAGCCATCAGCACCGCTGGCGGCGTGTTGTTTGAAGCCATGAGCCCGGAGCTGATGCTGGAAGCGCTGCCGGGTGTGTTCTGCGCGGGTGAAATGCTGGACTGGGAAGCGCCAACGGGCGGCTACCTGCTCACCGCCTGCCTGGCCAGCGGCGCGCATGTGGGGCAGGGGGTGTTGCAGTACTTACAAGGAAAATAGTGCTCTGGCCTTTTTCTATAAAGGGCTAGTAGCTACGCTTACTATAGCTTCTGACCAACTTCTGTTTCATTGTGCTGACCGGTAGCCAGCCACATTGCAGCTTGTGGGCGTTACCGTCAGGCGGCCTGCTGTACACCGCGCCGAGTGATGTTTGCTTGCCCAACCAGCAGGCCTTCAACGGAAATGTCTTCGTCCAGGGCTTCCCAGTGCAAACCGCTTTTGCTCAATTCAAACTGCAAACGCTGCTCGGGCGATGCTTCCAGCAGGCGCGGAAACCAGGCCAGCGGGGCGGCGATGGTGCGCCCGTCAGACAGGCCAACCCATAGGTTGTCGTCATCGAAACGAACCGATTTAGGCGAAATGTTCATGCCAGATCCTTTCAATGAGTAGCAAATTGGCGGTGACTATCTCGTGCAGCTCACGTAGCGTGCGGGCGTCAAAACCATCGCTGTCAGCCAGATAAACAGTTGGCGTGAGACAGAATTTTGCCTCACCCTCAGCGTTTCGCACATGGATATGCATGGCCTCTCGCGGGTTGCCTTCGTTGGAATAGAAGAAAAATCGAAACGATTTGTAGCGGAAAACGACTGGCATGGCAAAGTCACTACTCGATTCAGGGGGCATTGCAACAGGCGAGCATCTGCACACGAAACCAGGCCAAGTTGCAGACGATGGCAGGTTTTGGAAAACCGCGCTTGGTGATGTCGAAGATCTCGAAAAAGTCAATCCAGAACGGTTTGCCCTGGCTATCCTCAAACGCCGCGGCAGCCCAGGTGCGGCCGAAGCTTAGGGCGCAGGATTTGATTTGGTTCCAGGGCAGCGGCATGTTTACAAGTCAAATCGGCTCCAAGCCCTTATCCAATAAGCGTGAGTAGCTATGCTGAAAATAGCATCTCTGGTGGCTGAGCTTACTGCGCTGTCCAGCCGCCATCCATGTTCCAGGCCACACCACGCACGTTGTTACCGGCTGGTGAGCAGAAAAATACCGCCAGGGCGCCCAGTTCTTCGGGCGTGGTGAACTGTTTGGAGGGCTCTTTTTCACCCAGCAAGACACCAATGGCCTCGTCGTTGGAGATGCCCAGCGCCGCCGCTTTGGCGTCTACCTGCTTTTGCACTAGCGGTGTCAGCACCCAGCCGGGGCAGATGGCGTTGCAGGTGATGCCGGTGGTGGCGTTTTCCAGAGCAGTCACCTTGGTCAGGCCGACGACGCCGTGTTTGGCCGCCACGTAGGCCGATTTTTCTGCTGAAGCGACCAGGCCGTGGATCGACGCCAAGTTGATGATGCGGCCCCAGCCCGCCGCTTGCATGGCGGGCAACGCCAGGCGCGTGGCGTGGAAGGCGCTGCTTAAATTGATGGCGATGATCGCGTCCCAACGTTCAGGCGCAAATTTTTCGATGCGCGCCACATGCTGGATGCCAGCGTTGTTGACCAGAATATCGACCCGGCCAAACTGCGCGGCGGCAAAGGCCATCATCTCGGTGATCTCGGCGGGTTTACTCATGTCAGCACCATGGTAGGCCACCTGCACACCCAGCGCAGCCACCTCGGCTTTGGGGCCATCCACATCGCCAAAACCGTTGAGCACGATGTTGGCACCTTGCGCGGCCAGCGCCTTGGCAATGCCCAGACCGATGCCGCTGGTGGAGCCGGTGACGAGCGCTGTTTTGCCTTTGAGCATGGGTTCTCTCCAAAAAAAGGTGGGTTGAGCCAAGCCGGTGCCGGGTGCCTGCCTGGTTTGAATTAGGATGCAGGCATTATCCAGGGACGCCACCACCATGTCAGACCCCAGCCTCGAATTTATCCACTGCCCCGACGCCCAGGGCGGCCACCGCATGGCTTACTGGCGCTGGGGCAACCCCGCCAGCCGCCATGTGGTGCTGTGTGTGCATGGCCTGACCCGCCAGGGGCGCGACTTCGACACGTTGGCGCAGGCGCTGTGCGACCAGGGGGGTGACCAAGTTCAGGTGATCTGCCCGGACGTGGCTGGCCGTGGCCAAAGTGATTGGCTCAAAGACCCGCAGGGTTACCAGATTCCGTTTTACGCCGCAGACATGCTGGCGCTGCTGGCGCAATTGCAGTCCACCACGCTGGACTGGGTTGGCACCAGCATGGGCGGCTTGATTGGCTTGGTGGTGGCAGGCCAGCCCGAATTGCCAGCGTTTGCCAAAGTGCGCCGCCTGGTACTCAACGACGTGGGCCCGGTGATTGAATGGCAGGCTCTACAACGTATTGGCGAGTATCTGGGCAAGGTGCAGGTGTTTGACACCGAGCAACAGGCGGCTGACGCGCTGTGGGCTATTGCCAGCAGCTTTGGCCCGCACACCCCCGAGCAGTGGCTGGCGCTGACGCGCCCGCAGGTGAAACCGCTGGAAGACGATTCCGGGCGGCTCACGCTGCGCTACGACCCAGCGCTGGCCGAGCCGTTCAAGGCAGTCACCCCCGAGTCGGCCGCCCAAGGCGAGGCGATGCTGTGGCAGGCCTATGACCAGATCACCGCGCAGGTGTTGCTGGTGCGCGGCGCAGATTCTGATTTGCTCTCTAGCGCTACGGCCCAGGCCATGACCCAGCGCGGCCCGAGGGCCCGACTGGTGGAGTTTGCCGGTGTCGGCCATGCCCCAACCTTTGTGGCGCACGACCAGGTGGACGCGGTGGTGTCTTTTTTGCTGGGCTGAGCCCCGCCGGGCTGCAAGCGCTAACGACAAGAGAACAAGGTCAGACGTTTTTTCATGAAAAGCTCCGTTTTAGAGGTGGCGCCTGTCAAGGTTGCCAAACCGGTGCTGCCGGTGGTGGCAGCCATTGCGCAAACCCTGCCCGAACTCCCACAGTCCCTGGCGCGCGCCCGCGCCTTCGCCGAGCCTCTGCTCTCAACCGAAACCCTGGACACCGGCGAAAACACGCTGGCCCATGCCGATGCGGTGGCGCTGATCCTCAAAGGCATTGGCGGCTCTGAGGCCATGCAGGCCGCCAGCTACCTGGTGTACACCTGCGACCACCTGAACAAGCCACAAGAGGTGATTGCCAAGGCCTTTGGCGACAACTTTGCCGCGCTGGCGATGGAAACCACCAAGCTGGTGCGCGTGCAACGCCAGGCGCGCCAGGCCAAAGCCGCCAAGGCGGCCAAAACCACTGCCGCCAGCGACACCCCGGCAGCACAGCAAGCCGCTGCCGTGCAGACCGAAAACGTGCGCAAGATGCTGCTGGCCTTCTCGCGTGATCTGCGGGTGGTGATGCTGCGGCTGGCCTCGCGGCTGCAAACGCTGCGCTTTTTCGCCGCCAGCAAATTGCCGGTACCTGAAGGCGTGGCCTCGG
Organism: Rhodoferax ferrireducens; assembly: GCA_002083775.1. Classification (GTDB taxonomy): domain Bacteria; phylum Pseudomonadota; class Gammaproteobacteria; order Burkholderiales; family Burkholderiaceae_C; genus Rhodoferax; species Rhodoferax ferrireducens_A. Next base: position 397,150 of record MTEI01000002.1, read on the forward strand.
AAGCTTTGCAGGTGTTTGCGCCGCTGGCCAACCGGCTCGGCATCTGGGAAATCAAGTGGGAGATGGAGGACCTGGCGTTTCGTTTTCTGGAGCCCGACACTTACAAACAGGTGGCGCGCCTGCTGGACGAAAAGCGCGTCGAGCGTGAGGCGCATGTGGAGCGCATGCGCAGCCAGCTGGAGCGTGACCTGAACGCCAACAGCATTAACGCCAAGGTGTCGGGGCGGCCCAAACACATCTACAGCATTGTCAAGAAGATGCGTGGCAAATCGCTCGGCTTTGACAAGGTGTACGACATACGTGCGCTGCGCATTGTGGTGGCCAGCGTGCCCGAGTGTTACGGCGCTCTGGGCTGGGTGCATGACCATTTCACGCCCATCACCGAAGAATTTGACGACTACATCGCCAAGCCCAAGGTCAACGGCTACCAGTCGCTGCACACGGTGGTGCGGGATCCGGATGGCTTGCCGACCGAGATTCAGATCCGCACCCAGGCCATGCACGATCATGCGGAAAACGGCGTGGCAGCGCACTGGGCCTACAAAGAGGCCGGTGCCAAGGGTTACGCGGGTGTCTCGGCCACCGGTGCTTACGACGCCAAGATCGCTGTGCTGCGCCAGCTGCTGGCATGGGAGCGCGATATGTCGGGCGTGCAGACGCAAAACCTGCTGGACGACCGCATTTACGTGCTGACGCCAGATGCCGCCATCGTCGAGCTGCCGCAAGGCGCCACGCCGGTGGACTTTGCCTACACCGTGCACACCGATCTGGGCCACCGCTGCCGTGGCGCGCGGGTCGATGGCGCCATGGTGCCGCTCAACACCGCGCTGAAAAACGGCCAGACAGTGGAGGTGTCGGTGGCCAAGGAAGGCGGCCCGTCACGCGACTGGCTCAATACCGAGTTGGGTTACCTGGTGAGCCACCGCGCCCGCACCAAGGTGCGCGCCTGGTTCAACGCGTTGGCGCAGAACGAAACCATCGCCAAAGGCCGTGAGGCGGTGGAGAAACTGCTGCAGCGCGAAGGCAAAACCGCCCTCAAGCTCGACGACCTGGCGGTGCAATTGGGTTTTGACAACGCCAACACGCTGTTTGAAGACGTCGGCAAAGACGAGTTCTCTTTGCGCACCATCGAGCAACTGCTGCGCCCGGCCGAACACCCGCCACCAGACCTGGAGGCGCCGCTGTTGCGCAAACCGCGCTCGGGCGACAACCCGACCAAGGGTGGGCTGCTGGTGGTGGGCGTGGATTCACTGATGACGCAGATGGCCAAATGCTGCAAACCGGCGCCGCCGGATGCCATCTGCGGTTTTGTCACGCGTGGCAAAGGCGTCAGCGTGCACCGCAAAGACTGCAGCAACCTGCGCGAGATGGTCGCCAGAAACGGCGAGCGCCTGATCGAGGTGGAATGGGGTGTGGCGCAGGCGGTGAGCGGCTCGGTGTTTCCGGTGGATGTGGCGGTGCAGGCGCACGACCGCCAGGGCCTGCTGCGCGATATTTCTGAAGTCTTCACCAAAGAAAAGATGAACGTGATTGGTGTGCAGACCCAGTCCATCAAGGGCACGGCGTGGATGACCTTCACCGTGGAAGTGTCGGATTCGGGCCGTCTGCACAAGGTGCTGGGCCTGGTGGCCGAACTGCCCGGGGTCAGTTCGGCACGCCGAAAATAATGGTCTTTTATGCCTCTAGCCCTTTACATATAAGGGCTGACAGCTATTTTTTTGATACTCTCCTGATTGTTCTTCATGGCCCACACCTTCCTCTGGCACGACTATGAAACCTTTGGTGCCAACACCCGTAGCACGCGCCCGGCACAGTTTGCCGCCATCCGTACCGACGCCGAGCTGAACCCGCTGGGCGAGCCGGTGATGCTGTATAACCAGCCCGCCAACGACTTTTTGCCCGAGCCGGAGGCCTGCCTGATCACCGGCATCACGCCGCAGGAATGCCTGGCCAAAGGCCTCCCCGAATACCAGTTTGCCGCGCAGATCGAGCAACTGCTCAGCTTTCCGGGCACGGTCGGCGTGGGTTACAACACCATCCGTTTTGACGATGAAATCACCCGCTTCATGTTCTGGCGCAGCCTGATCGATCCCTATGCGCGTGAGTGGCAAAATGACTGCGGCCGCTGGGATATTCTGGACGTGGTGCGCACTGCCTACGCGTTGCGTCCCGACGGCGTCCAATGGCCGACCAAGCCGGACGGCAAACCCAGCTTCAAACTCACCGACCTGACAGCTGCCAACGGCCTGGCTCACGAAGCCGCCCACGACGCGCTGAGCGATGTGCACGCCACCATCGCGTTGGCGCGCCTCATCAAAACCGCGCAGCCCAGGCTGTTTGACTTCTGTTTTGGCCTGCACAAAAAAGACCGCGTGCTCTCGGAATTGGGCTTGCCTGCCACCTTGAAAAACGCGCGGCCGTTTTGGCACATTTCCGGCATGTTTGCGCCCGAGCGCGGCTGCCTGGCGCTGATGTGGCCGCTGGCCATGCATCCGGGCAACAAAAACGAGCTGCTGGCCTGGGATTTGTCGCAAGACCCGAGCGAGTTGGCTAGCCTGAACGCCGCGCAGATCCAACAGCGACTGTTCACCCGAGCGGCTGACCTGCCCGAGGGAATGACCCGCCTGCCCATCAAATCCGTGCACATCAACAAGTCACCGATGGTGATGAGCAACCTCAAAGTGCTCAGCGAGCCGATGGCGCAGCGCTGGGGCATTGACGTGGCGGCGCAGCTCGACAACGCGTTAAAGGCGCGCGATTTGCCTGACATGATCGCCATCTGGGCCGAGGTGTTCAAACGCGACGCCAGCGGCCCAGTGGATGTGGACGAAGACCTGTATGGTGGTTTCATCGGCAACGCGGATCGCCGCCGCCTCAACGATCTGCGTTTGAGCCCACCCGAGCAACTCGCCAAGGCGCGCCCGGTGTTTGACGACGCTCGCCTGACCGAGCTGCTGTGGCGCTACCGTGCGCGCAACTTTCCCGCCAGTCTGTCGCCCGAGGAGGCCGCCGCCTGGGAAGCCCACCGCGCCGCGCGCTTGCTCGAAGGTGAGGGCGGTGCCCTCACCCTGACCGCTCTGTTCGACCAGCTCGACGCGCTGGCTGAAACCGCCGATGAGCGCGGCGAAGCCATTTTGGGTGCGCTGTATGACTACGCCGAGAGCATTGCCCCAGCGGGCTAAAGCGCAGGCATCGTCGGCTTGGTTTCCACGTAGGCCCAAAAGTCATCGCTCACCACATAGTTTGGATAAGCGGCCTTGTGTTGCTCGGCCAGATGGTGCAGCGCCATCAGCACGTCGGCCTGAAAACCGCGCCGGGTGCCTTCGCGTGTGCCGTGCAGCAAGCCTTCCATGTAGGGCACAAAACTGGCTTGCCCCCAATATTCCTTGATTTTCACGCCGATGTGGGGGAAAGCCTGAGTCACGACATTGAACTGCGGGTTGTTGTCAAGCATGGCGCACATCCTTTTTTGAATCCGCCACCAGCGGCAGCCTGTTGATTGCAAGAATGCTTATAAATATATAGCTATTGGCCCATATTTGTAAAGGGCTGGAGGCCTGGACTTGGGGTTTTCCAAAAAGCTTACAACTTGCCAGACGCGGCAGCGACAGCACGCGGCCCAGTCAGCCATTGCCCAAGGCGCTGCTCTACCTGGGTAAAAAAGACAAAGCTGGCCCACAAGCTCACAGCCCAGGCAGCGCCAAGACAGACCAACGCCCCGCTGCCGTCGTGCAGGCCCAGTTCAGCCCACAGCGCATTGGCCAGCAAAAGCACAGGGAAATGCAGCAGAAACAGGGCGTAAGAACGGTTGCCCAGTTGCTGCACCACCGCGCTCACCCGACTCGGCAGAGGCAACTGGCTACTGCCAAAAACCACCAGAATGCTGGACACCAGCATCGCCAGCGCCACGCGTTCGCGAAACGCCAGCATCAGTGAACCCATCCCAACCAGCAGCGTGCCCAAGTACAAAAACTGGGCATAACGGCTGTTGTGCGCCTGCGGCCTGGCCCACCAGGCCAGTGCGCCCAAACCGTAGGCACCAAAAAAATAGACGGCCCAGATGTCAAAGTCCGCATCCAGGTTGAACCAGGCCAGCGAGGCTGCGGCCAAAGCCGCCGTCAAGGCAGCAGACACCCGGTAATGGCCCCGCGACAACCACACCAGCGCCGCCAGCAGGGCATACAGTTGGAAGTCGATGGCCACGTACCAAGCGCCGGCAGACAGTGACTCCACCGCCAGCAGGCTGTGCAACAGGCTGGCATGGGCCAGCCACTGACCCAGGCTCGGCGTATCGGGCACCAGATCACGGTCCAGATACGGGCGCACCCAAGCCGAGCACAGCATCGTGATCAGCAGCGCGGCCAAAAAAGGCAACACCAGCCGCTGGTAACGCTGCCCCAATGTGGCGAGCAGTCCCTGGCTTTGCAGGCTGCCTTGCCCCAGGCTGCGTGCGGCCAGATAACCCGCCACAACCAAAAAAATCTGGACTGCCATACGGGCATCCTCGTACAGCCAGCCCATCAGTTCTGGCGCGGCCTGGGCAGCGGCATCAGACAGCGGGCCATAAGCCGCCAGGTGATGCCACACAATGCACTGGGCAGCCACAATTTTGAGCAGATCAATCAGCAGGTAGCTGGGGCGAGGCAGCGGCATGAATCCATAACCATTGGCGCGCCTGACCGGCGCAAGCTCTATGTAGAGCGTGTTCAAAGGAGCGCCGGGGCGCTTGACGGGGTGTTGCCAAGGCGGTTGTCGGTGCCGATCGGCTCTTGTGGTCCGAGTGGCAGCAACTTCCATAGGCAATATCAGGGAAAACCCTGATAAACGGTGCGCGATTTTCGCCCAAACATGGCCGCAAATCGCGCGGAGCTGCGCAAAAAAGTGGCCAAACCGCGCAAAAGACGAGTCTGTTGCTTACTTCGATATTTCCAGCTTGTAGACTTTTTACGTGCCAACCTTGTCGGAGTAACTAGCCCTTACTGATCAGGGGCTAGAGGCTTGAACTTGGGGCACTGCCAAAAAGAATCACAATCTCACTGCGTCCCAAAGATCCGGTCACCGGCATCGCCCAGCCCCGGCAGGATGTAGCCGTGGCTGTTGAGCTGGCGGTCGATGGCCGCGGTGAAGATCTGCACATCCGGGTGCGCCGCGCGCAGCGCTTTGACGCCTTCAGGGCAGGTCAGCAGGCAGACAAACTTGATGGAGCGTGGCCCCAGCGCCTTGATGCGGGTGATGGCGGCGATCGCCGAGTGGCCAGTGGCCAGCATCGGGTCCACCACAATCACATCGCGCTCGGGCATGTCTTTGGGCATCTTGAAGTAATACTCCACCGCCTGCAGCGTGGCCGGGTCGCGGTACAGGCCGACATGGCCCACGCGTGCGCCCGGCACCACCGCCAGAAAACCGTCCAGCAGGCCGGTGCCAGCCCGCAGGATGGAGGCTAGCGCCAGCTTCTTGCCGTCAATCATCTTGGCGGTCATGGTTTCCAGCGGCGTTTCGATCTCCACCTCCTGGGTGGGCATGTCACGCGTGACCTCATAGGCCATCAGCATGGCCAGCTCGTTGAGCAGGGTGCGAAAACTGGTGGTGCTGGCGTCTTTGCGGCGCATCAGGGTGAGCTTGTGCTGAACCAGCGGGTGGTCGACAACGTGAACGAAAGGATCGTTTGAATTCATGAGTGGCTTCAGTAGATAGAGTGTTGCTCGATTATCCGGTCAGCGTTTGCCACCAAAAATACCGCCCAGCACACCCCGGATGATCTGGCGGCCGACTTCGCGGCCAATGGAGCTGGCGGCGCTCTTGAACAGTTGCTCACCGGCCGAGGTGCGTCGGCCACCGCCGCCACCCAGCAGGCTGCCCAGGCCGGAGCCCAGGCTATCCAGCAAGCTGCCACCTTCTTCAGCGGCGGGTTCAGCTGCAGCACCCCTGGATTTGGCCGGTGAGGCCTTGGCTTGTTCTTCGGCCTGCCCGGCGCGAGCCGCTACGTGGCCCTTGAGTTTCTCAAAGGCAGAGTCGCGGTCCAGCGTCTTTTCATAGACACCGGCGACGATGGAGTCGCGCAGCAGGGCCTGACGTTCTTCTGCGGTGATCGGGCCGATCTGGCTGGCTGGTGGAAAGACGTACACCCGCTCGGTGGGGCAGGGGCGGCCTTTCTCGTCCAGAAAGCTGATCAGCGCCTCGCCCACCGCCAGCTCGGTGATGGCGGCGCCAATGTCCAGCCCGGGGTTCGGACGCATGGTGTCGGCGGCGCTTTTGACCGCTTTCTGGTCACGCGGGGTGAACGCGCGCAGCGCGTGTTGCACCCGGTTGCCCAACTGTGCCAGCACGCTGTCGGGGATGTCCAGCGGGTTTTGCGTCACAAAATACACGCCCACGCCCTTGCTGCGCACCAGCCGCACCACCAGTTCAATCCGTTCGATCAGCACCTTGGGTGCATCGTTGAACAGCAGGTGGGCTTCGTCAAAGAAGAACACCAGCTTGGGCTTGTCCAGGTCACCCACTTCGGGCAGGGTCTCGAACAATTCGCTCAGCATCCACAGCAAAAAGGTGCTGTACAGCCGTGGCGAGTTCATCAGCTTGTCGGCGGCCAGGATGTTGATCATTCCCCGGCCCGCGCTGTCGGTCTGCATGAAGTCGTCAATGTTGAGCATCGGCTCACCAAAGAACTTGTTGCCGCCTTGCTCCTCAATCTGCATCAACCCGCGCTGGATGGCGCCAATGCTGGCGGCGCTGATGTTGCCGTATTCGGTGGTGTAGCTTGAGGCGTTGTCACCCACGTCCTGGCACATGGCACGCAGGTCTTTCATGTCCAGCAGCAGCAAACCGGCATCGTCGGCAATCTTGAACACCAGCTGCAACACCCCGGCCTGGGTCTCGTTCAGGTTCAACATGCGCGACAGCAGCAGCGGGCCCAGGTCGCTCACGGTGGCGCGCACCGGGTGGCCCTGCTCGCCAAACACGTCCCACAAGGTGGTCGAGAACGCTGCGTATTCAGGAGCATCCAGCCCCCGTTCTTTCAGGACTTTGGTCAGTTTTGGCGTGGAACTGCCGGGGCGCGAGATACCGGTGAGGTCGCCCTTGATGTCGGCCATGAACACTGGCACACCCAGATTGGCAAAACCTTCAGCCAGGGTTTGCAGGGTGATGGTTTTGCCAGTGCCGGTGGCGCCGGTGATCAGGCCGTGGCGGTTGGCTTTGTCAGGCTGCAGAAAACACTGGGTTTGACCATGCTGGGCAATCAGGATCGGTTCGGGCATATCCACCTCAAAAAGTACAATCGACCTAATAGCGTAACGAATTTTTAAAGGATTTCCCGTGGCAGGACACAGTAAATGGGCCAATATTCAGCACCGCAAAGGCCGTCAGGACGAGAAGCGCGGCAAGATCTGGACGCGCATCATCCGTGAGATCACGGTGGCGGCGCGCGCGGGTGGCGGTGATTTGTCGACCAACCCGCGCCTGCGTCTGGCCATAGAACGTGCCAAGGCCGCCAACATGCCGGCCGACCGCATCAAGTACAACATTGAGAAGGCCACCGGCACGCTGGATGGCATCAGCTACGAAGAAATCCGCTACGAAGGTTACGGCATCGGCGGCGCAGCCATCATCGTCGACACCATGACCGACAACAAGGTGCGCACCGTGGCCGAAGTGCGGCACGCGTTCTCCAAGTTTGGCGGCAACATGGGTACCGAGGGTTCGGTGGCGTTCCAGTTCAAACACTGCGGCCAGATCATTTTTGCCCCGGGCGTGAGTGAAGACAAGGTGATGGAAGTGGCGCTGGAGGCCGGTGCGGATGATGTGATCACCGGCGACGATGGTGCCATTGAAGTCATTACGCCGGTGGCCGAGTTTGAAGCTGTCAAAGACGCGCTGGTGGCTGCTGGCCTGACGCCTGACGATGCCGAGGTGACCATGCGTCCGGAAAACCCGATCGAGGTCACTGGCGACGATGCCACGCGTATGCAAAAGCTGCTGGACGCGATTGAAGACCTGGACGATGTGCAAGCGGTGTTTCACAACGCCGAACTCGAACCCCAAGACCTATGAAGATTCTCGTCATTGGTGGCGGTGGCCGCGAACATGCCCTGGCCTGGAAGCTGGCACAGTCGCCCAAAACCCACAAGATTTACGTCGCACCCGGCAACGGTGGCACTGCGCTGGATCCGCTGTTTGAAAACGTCAACATCACCGACGTGCCGCAACTACGGGAGTGGGCTGCTGCGCAAAAGATAGCGCTCACGGTGGTGGGCCCCGAGGTGCCGCTGGCCGCTGGCGTGGTGGATGAGTTCCGCAAACACGGCCTGCGCATCTTCGGGCCCACGCAAGCTGCCGCGCAGCTGGAGAGCTCCAAGGCGTTTTCCAAAGCCTTCATGAAGCGCCACAACATTCCCACCGCCGAGTTTGAAACTTTCAGCGATCCGGCCGAGGCGCACGCTTACATCGACCTCAAAGGCGCGCCCATCGTTGTGAAAGCCGACGGCCTGGCCGCTGGTAAGGGTGTGGTGGTGGCAACCACTTCAGCCGAGGCGCACGATGCCGTGGACTTCATGCTGGTGGACAACACCCTGGGCGTGAGCCACAACGCTGGCGGTGCGCGCGTCGTCATCGAAGAATTTTTGGCGGGCGAAGAAGCCAGCTTCATCGTCATGGTGGACGGCAAAAACGTATTGCCGCTGGCCACGAGCCAGGACCACAAGCGCCTGCTCAACGGTGACCAGGGCCCCAATACGGGCGGCATGGGCGCGTATTCACCGGCACCCGTCGTCACGCCCGATGTGCATGCGCGTGCCATGCGAGAGATCATTCTGCCGACGATTCGCGGCATGGAAAAAGACGGCATTCCGTTCACTGGCTTTTTGTACGCCGGGTTGATGATTGATGCCCAAGGCAAGCCCAAAACCCTCGAATTCAATTGCCGCATGGGCGACCCCGAAACGCAGCCGATCATGATGCGATTGAAAACGGACTTGGTCGATGTGATGCTGGCCGCCACCGAGCCCGGCCCGCACGGCAAGCTTGACCAGATCGAACTGCAGTGGGACCGCCGTACCGCGCTTGGTGTGGTGCTGGCGGCTCACGGCTACCCGCTGCAGCCGCGCAAGGGCGACGTGGTCACCGGCCTGCCCAAAGCGGTGGAGGATGCCTGCGTGTTCCATGCCGGCACCACGCTGGTGGACGGGCAGGTACAGACTTCCGGCGGACGGGTGTTGTGTGTGACCGTGCTGGCCGACAACGTGCGCCTGGCGCAGCAGCGCGCTTATGAAGTGGCCGCAGGCATTCGCTTTGATGGCATGCAGTACCGCACAGACATTGGGCACCGCGCTATCAAAGGAGCAGCAGCATGACGGCGGAGGTGGCCAACCCTGCTAGCGTCACCGCCGAGGTCGGCGCTTATCTGCGCGGTTTGCAGGCACGCATCACCGGGGCCATCGCAGACATTGACGGCAGCGCCTTCCTGACGGATGCCTGGCAAAAAGCACCGGGCGACAAGCTGCAAGGGCAGGGCATCACGCAAATTCTGGAAGGCGGGCCGGTGTTTGAGCGCGCCGGGTGCGGCTTTTCGCATGTCAGCGGGCCGAGCCTGCCGCCATCTGCCACACAAAACCGGCCGGGTCTGGTTGGGGTGCCGTTTGAGGCGATGGGTGTGTCGCTGGTGTTTCACCCGCGCAACCCGTATGCGCCCACGGTGCACATGAATGTGCGCATGATTTCGGCCACCGCCAGCGATGGCTCGGTGGTGTGCTGGTTTGGCGGCGGCATGGATTTGACGCCGTATTACGGTTTTGAAGAAGACGCGGTGCACTTTCACCAGAGCTGCAAAACCGCATTGGCCCCGTTTGGTGAAGATAAATACCCGCGTTTCAAAACCTGGTGCGACGACTACTTTTGCAACAAACACCGCAACGAGCAGCGCGGCGCGGGCGGGGTGTTTTTTGACGACTTCCAAGAACTCGGCTTTGAACGCAGCCTGGCCATGATGCAGGCGGTGGCCGACAGTTTTCTGGGCGCGTATCTGCCGATCGTGCAGCTGCGCAAAGACACGCCGTATGGCGAGCGCGAGCGTGACTTTCAGCTGTACCGGCGCGGTCGGTATGTGGAGTTCAACCTGGTGTGGGACCGCGGCACGCACTTTGGCCTGCAGTCGGGCGGGCGTACTGAGTCGATTCTGCTGTCGATGCCGCCGCTGGTGAGCTGGTCGTACCAGCGCCAGGCCGAGCCGGGTTCACCCGAGGCAGCGTTGACCGAGCAATTTCTGGTGCGCCGGGACTGGGTTTGAGCGCGTCCGAGGCAGCGTTTAAGCGCATCGGCATCTTGGGCGGCGCATTTGATCCGCCACATCTGGCGCACCTGGCGCTGGCTAGGGCAGCCATCGAGCAGTTGCATCTGGACGAGTTGCGCGTCATTCCCACCGGCCAGGCTTGGCACAAGCCGCGCCCCTTGACCGTTGCCGAGCACCGGTTGGCCATGGCCGGTTTGCTGTTTGCCGAGCTACCGCAGGCGGTGGTGGACGCGCGAGAAACTCGGCGCAGCGGGCCCAGCTACACCATCGACACTTTGAACGAGTTGCGTACCGAGTATTCTGAAGCTGAATGGTTCCTGATCATCGGGGCAGATCAGGCGCAAGCACTGACCACTTGGCATGCTTGGCAGCAGCTTCTTCAATCAGCTACAATATGTGTAGCTGATCGCCCTTTTTCAACGGGGGCCAGAGCCGTTTTTGATGCAGAAGCGGCTTATCCTGATCGCTTTTTCCACCTGCAAATGCCAGAGATGGCCCTCAGTGCAACCGACATCCGGGCTGCCATTTCCACCCACCAAAACGTGACGGCCCTGGTGGGCGAGAGCGTTGCGCGTTATATTGCCGCCCACCACCTCTACCTTATCCCTTGATGACTACCAAAACTTCCGCCCCGACTGCTGCCAAACGCACCGCCAAAACCCCTGCCAAATCAGCCGCCAAAACCATAGCGAACGCGGCCGAAACCAGCGCCAAGGCGGCCAAAACAATCGCCAGGGCGGCTGCCGAGGCAGCCACGCCCGCCGAAGCCGAAGAGCGTCAGCGTGCCGTCACCAAGCCAGTGATCCGGCCCGTTGCCAAACCTGTCGCCAAGGCAGAGGGCAAAAAAGACGTGCAGAAACTGCAGCGCGCGATTGTGGACGGGCTCGAAGACGTCAAGGCGCAGGAGATTGTGGTGTTTGACACCGAGGAACTGTCGTCGCTGTTTGAGCGGGTGATCATCGCCTCGGGCACCTCCAACCGCCAGACCAAGGCGCTGGCCATGAGTGTGGTGGATGCGGTGCGCGAGGCTGGCTTCCCCAAACCGCGCGTCGAAGGTGAGGCCAACGGCGAGTGGATCATTGTCGATTGCGGCCAGGCCGTGGTGCATGTGATGCAGCCCACCTACCGGACCTACTACAACCTGGAAGAGCTGTGGGGCGAAAAGCCGGTGCGCCTGAAGCTGGGTGCGCCCAAACCCGTGGTCGCCAAAGCCGCCAAGCTGCCTGCAGCGCCGACGCAGCCAGCGCGCGCGGCCAAACCTGAATCCAGCTTGCGCCGCTCCAGCGCGGCCAAGAAGGGTGTGGAGGACGCCTTCCCGTCCAAAGCGCAGCTGAAAAAGCAGGAAGAGGCCAAAGCCGCTGCTGCCAAAAAAGCAGCTGCCAAGGCAGTACCGACAAGGGCTAGAGGCCTAAAAGACACTGAAGTTGTGGCCAAGCCGCGCATCAGGACGCTGGTGGTGAACGCTCCCGACAAACCAGCGGCCAAAAAATCAGCCACCAAGCCGACCAAGCGTTAACGTGAATGACGAGGGTTTGTCATGCCAACCCTTATGTTGTGGTTGTCATCCCGGGCTTGATCCGGGATCCATGGCATTGGGATCATGGATTGCGGGTCGGGGCACGCAATGACAGCCTGTGCCGTCGATGCGTGGCCGCTTTTCCACCGCGGAACTTAGCGTGCGTCTGCTGATCGTGGCCGTGGGCCAGCGCGTGCCGGACTGGGCACAGACTGCGTGGGATGACTACGCCAAACGTTTCCCGTTCGAGATCAAGGTCGAACTCAAGGCTGTCAAAACCGAGCCGCGAGCCTCAAAATCATTGGACACCATTTTTGCCGCCGAGCGCGCCCGCATCGAGGCCGCCATCCCCAAAGGCTGCCGCATCGTGGCCCTGGACGAGCGCGGCACGGCGCTCACCACCCTGGCGCTGGCGGGCAAGCTCAAAGATTGGCAGTTGTCCGGCGGTGACGTGGCGCTGGTGATTGGCGGGCCGGACGGGCTGGACCCAGCTTTCCGGCAGGCAGCGCATGAACGCATTCGGCTGTCAGACTTGACGCTGCCGCATGCCATGGTGCGGGTGCTGCTGGTTGAGCAGCTGTACCGTGCCTGGTCGATCAATGCCAACCACCCGTATCACCGAGAGTGAATTGGACACGGCAATAAAAGAATGAAAAACTTTGTTTACTTGGCCTCCCAAAGCCCCCGTCGCAGGCAGTTGCTGGATCAACTGGGCATCACGCATGAGCTGTTGCTGCCCGGTGCGGAGGAAGACGCTGAAAGCCTGGAAGTGGCGTTGCCACACGAGGCCCCGCTGGCCTATGTGCAGCGCGTCACGCAGCTCAAGCTGGACGCCGCGCTGCAACGCCTGCAGCGTCGTGGCTTGCCGGGTGCACCGGTGTTGTGCTACGACACCACCGTGGCGATGGGTCGGGTGATTTTGGGCAAACCCGCTGACCTGGCCGATGCCACACGCATGTTGACGGCACTGTCCGGCAAGACGCACCGGGTGTTGACGGCGGTGGCGCTGGGCACCAGCGACCAGCGCGTGCAAGCCGTATCGGTCTCCCGGGTGACGTTTGCGCCCATGAGCGCTCAACAAATCCAGACTTATGTGGCCAGCGGCGAGCCAATGGGCAAAGCCGGTGCCTATGCAGTGCAGGGCAGGGTGGCGGCGCACGTCTCTCGTATCAGCGGCAGTTACACCGGTATCATGGGGCTGCCCCTTTTTGAGACTGCCCAGTTGCTGGGTCAACTCGGTTTTGAATGCTAATACTTTTATAGCTGGTACCCCTTTATACATAAGGGCTAGAGGCATATTTATTATATAAAATGCAAGAAGACATCTTGATCAACTGGTCGCCGCAAGAGACTCGCGTGGCCATCGTCGAAGGCGGCGCGCTGCAAGAGTTGCATGTGGAGCGCGCGTTGGAGCGCGGTTTGGTGAGCAACGTGTACCTGGGCAAAGTGGCGCGTGTGCTGCCGGGCATGCAGTCAGCTTTTATCGACATTGGCCTGGAGCGGGCGGCCTTTTTGCATGTGGCCGACGTCTGGCATCCGCCCGCCGAGGGCGACACCATCTCCACAGCACGCGCGGCAGCGGCGCAGATTCCGATCGAAAAACAGGTATTTGAAGGCCAGAGCCTGATGGTGCAGGTGATCAAGGATCCGATTGGCACCAAGGGCGCGCGCTTGTCCACCCAGATCAGCATCGCAGGACGCATGCTGGTGTTTCTGCCACAGGATGATCACATCGGGGTATCGCAAAAAATTCCGACGCTGCAGCGTGACGCTTTGCGTCAACGTGTGCAGACCCTGGTGGGCGACCTGGGGGGTGGCTTTATCTTGCGCACCAACGCCGAAGACGCCAGCGATCAGGAGCTGAGTGATGACATTGCCTACCTGCGCAGGGCCTGGAAACGTATTCGCGAGGCAGCCTCCAAGCTGCCAGCCGGTTCCCTGCTGCACCAAGATCTGAGTCTGCTGCAACGCGTGCTGCGCGACATGGTGGGCGAGCGCACCGCGTCGATCCGGGTGGATTCGCTGGAGCAATTTGAAGCGTTGAAGGCATTTGGCGTGGAATTCATGCCTGCCGCAGCGCAAAAACTGCAGCATTACAAGGGTGAGCGACCGATTTTTGACCTGCATTCCATCGATGAAGACATCGCCAAGGCGCTGGGTCGACGGGTGGAACTCAAGTCCGGCGGCTACCTGATCGTCGACCAGACCGAGGCGCTGACCACGGTGGACGTGAACACCGGCGGGTTTGTCGGTGCACGCAATTTTGACGACACCATTTTCAAGACCAACCTGGAAGCGGCTCAAGCCATTGCCCGGCAACTGCGCCTGCGTAACCTGGGCGGCATCATCGTGGTGGACTTCATCGACATGGAGCGCGAAGACCACCGCCTGGCGGTGCTGACCGAGATGCGCAAACAGCTGGCGCGTGACCGTGTCAAAACCATGTGTGGTGGCTTTTCTCAGCTGGGCCTGGTGGAGATGACGCGCAAGCGCACGCGTGAATCGCTGGCGCACATGTTGTGCGAGCCGTGCCCCTTGTGCCTGGGCAAAGGCATGGTGAAAACCCCGCGCAGCGTGGCCTACGACATTTTTCGGGAGATTTTGCGCGAGGCGCGCCAGTTCAACCCGAAAGAATTCCGCGTGGTCGCCTCACCCAAGGTTATCGAGCTGTTTCTGGACGAAGAAAGCCAGCATCTGGCGGGGCTCTCTGAGTTCATCGGCAAGCCGGTGTCGCTGCAAAGCGAAGGTGCGATGGGGCAGGAACAATACGATATTGTGTTGTTGTGAGCGCTTGTCTTCATCCATCCCCGCGGCACAGATTGGCGTCCGTCATGTCAGGGTCAACCCCATGAAGCTCAGCAGTACGCAGCTTTACATGCGTCTTCTCGGCTACGTCAAGCCGTATTGGCGCATCTTTGCCCTGTCCATCCTGGGCATGGCCATCACGGCGGCTACTGAGCCGCTGCTGCCGGCCTTGCTCAAGCCCATGCTGGACGGCGCCTTCATTGAAAAAGACAACGCCGTGATCAAGTTGGCACCGCTGATCATTCTGGCAATCTTCTTCGTGCGCGGCGTGGCTTCTTTCATGGGAACCTACGCGATTGCCTGGGTGGGCAACAAGGTGGTGATGGATTTGCGTGAAGAGATGTTTCACAAACTGTTGACACTGCCAACGCCGTTTTACGACGACCATGCCACGGGCAACCTGATCTCCAAACTGACGTTCGATGTGGCGCAGGTCACTGCTGCGGCAACCAATGTGGTGACCGTTGTTGTCCGCGACGCCATCATCATTGTTGGATTGCTGGGCTGGCTGTTTTATTTGAACTGGAAACTCACCCTGCTCAGTTTGGTCATGGTGCCAGTGATCGCGGTGATTCTGAAATTCATCAACGCCCGTTTGCGCAATGCCAGCCGCGACTCGCAGCTTGCCATGGGCGATATCACGCAGGTCATCGAAGAAAGTGTCGCCGCACACAAAGTGGTCAAATTGTTTGGCGGCCAGTCCTACGAGCGCAGTCGTTTCAGCGACCAGGTCAACTGGGTTCGGCGCTACAACATGAAGCAAGCGATGGCGGCGTCGAGCAATGTGCCCATCGTGCAGATGATTGCCTCCGTGGCATTGGCCGGGATTGTTTACCTGGCGACCTTGCAATCTGCTGCGGATGAAACCACGGTTGGCGGGTTTTTGTCGTTCTTGGCCGCCATGCTGATGCTCACGGCACCGATCAAACGGCTGACAGGCGTGAGTGAGCATCTGCAACGCGGATTGGCGGCATCGGAAAGCGTGTTTGAACTGCTGGACACCCCTGGCGAAAACAGCACCGGGCAGACCGACATCGGCCGCGCCCAAGGTCGTTTGGCTTGTGAACACGTCAGTCTGTCCTATCAGCAAGACGACCGCCTGGCACTGCGCGACATCTGCTTGGACATCCCCGCAGGGCAAGCTATCGCGCTGGTGGGGGCGTCTGGCAGCGGCAAGAGCACGCTGGCCAATCTGGTGCCGCGTTTCTATTTGCCGGATAGCGGACGCATCACGCTGGACGGGTATGACCTTGCGGAGTTATCGCTCTCAAACCTGCGAGCCAATATTGCTTTGGTCAGCCAGGAAGTGGTGTTATTCAATACCACCGTAGCTGCCAATATCGCCTACGGCCAGATGCGTGAAGTGCCCGAGGCGGAAATCATCGCCGCGGCACAAGCCGCACACGCGATGGAGTTCATACGTGAGATGCCGCAGGGCTTGCAGACGCTGGTGGGCGAGCGCGGTGTCAAACTATCTGGCGGCCAACGTCAGCGCATCGCCATTGCACGCGCCATTCTCAAAAACGCGCCCATTCTTATTCTTGACGAAGCCACTTCAGCCTTGGACAGTGAATCGGAGCGGCACGTGCAAGCGGCCTTGGAAACTCTGATGCAAGGGCGCACTTCTTTGGTGATTGCACACCGCTTATCGACCATCGAAAAGGCTGACCGCATCGTTGTGCTGCAAAAGGGTGAGATCGTCGAAACCGGGACCCATGGTGAATTGCTGGCCAGGAATGGGGTGTATGCGCAGTTGCATCACATTCAGTTTGGGGTGGCTGACCAACTGCAAGAGGCTCGGTAGTTGGCGCTGATGAAACTCCATTGGCCTGCCACCATTGAAAACAGTACCCGATATGAAAATTAGTCTTTTTACCTTTATTCGAAATGGTACTTTGTTAGGGTACCCTTTTGTTGAGAGTATCTGCTCGGCATTGCCCCTTTGTGATGAATTTGTTATCGCGGTGGGTAACAGTGAAGACGACACATTGGACCGCATCAAAGCGATTAACTCAGAAAAGATCGTCATCATTCCTAGTTTTTGGAATGAAAAAATGCAGGATCGCGGGTTTGTCTATGCACAGCAAAAGATGATCGCGCAATATAACTGTACTGGCGACTGGGCCTTTTACCTTGAAGGTGACGAAGTCCTTCACGAAGACGATCTACCGAAAATTCGTGCTGCGATGGAAAACAACCTGAATAATCCTGAGGTCGAAGCACTGGCATTTGATTACCACCACTTTTTTGGTAGCCCGGAATGGTTGGCAAAGAGCCCAGCTTGGTATCGCCAAGAATGCCGAATCATCCGCAATACCATCCGGAGTTTTGCACCGGATGGTCTTTATTGGGTAGTAATGAATAAAAACAGCCGAGGCCGTTATCCAAAAGCGGCCCTGGTAGGGGCACCCATTTACCACTATGGCCATGTCAGAAGTATCGCCGCGATGCATGCCAAAAACCAACGCGTCGGAAAATACTGGGGTCACGATCATCCTCTCTTCAACGGATATCAAATCGATCCTCAGGCGCTTGGTCACTTTTTAGGAAAACATCCTGCTATTGTCTACGATTGGCTGATGAATGAAGCTGAAAAAAATTATATTCCAGATGTTAGCTATCAACCAACTCAAAGAGAACTGAAACATCGCTGGGTGATGAAGCTGGAAAAATTACTTGGCTTGGAATTGAGTAAAAAACACTTCACGCTTACAAAAAATAAATGAAGCAGAATCGATACTTAGTTTATGCTGAAAAAGCTCAGATTTATTTAATTATATTTGCATGTTTTAGTATTGCACTACCAACGGCTTTTATGAGCTTATCGATGGGTTTATTTGTAATAGTGTGGGCTCTCTCAGGAAACTATCAGAAAAAATTTCAATTGATCATGTCGCATCCCGCGGCGATTGTATCCATCGCGTTCTTTATACTGTACGGGATTGGAATGTTCTATTCCAGTGCATCTTGGGAAATGCGGACAACTTGGTGGCTAAAATATCACAAGCTTTTGTATATTCCACTTATCATTAGTGTGCTTACACTGGAAAAATACAGGAGTCTTGCACTCAAAGCTTTTCTGGCAGGTATGATCATGGTATTGGCTATTTCATATTTAAAATGGTTAGGTGTCGTACCCCACAAGGATATTGGACAAGGCTACTTCGTCTTCAAGGGAAGAATCGCACATAATATTTTTATGGCATTCACCATGTATCTCACACTCCGTTTGGCAGTAAATTCATCGGATCTAAAGCGTTGGATCTGGATAGGAGTTAGCTTGCTCGCCGCCTTGAATGTGATATTTTTAGTCAATGGTCGATCTGGACAGATTATTATGTCTGTCCTGTTCGTCTGGTTTTGCTGGGAAACATGGGGTTGGAAATCGATTCGATGGTTAACGGCCTTGATGGTAGCAATTACGATCATCGCTCTGCTGAGCGACGAGTTGCCCAAAAATCGTCTGATGGAGATCAAACAGGAAATTTTGAGTCATCAACCAGATCAAGCGCTTACATCATCCGGTTTGAGACTGGAGTTTTATAAAAACACTTTGACTCTAATTCAGAAAAATACAATTTTTGGTGGTGGCACTGGAAGCTTTGAGATCAATTATCGTCATTTGGCTGAAAGTCAAAATACCCTATCAACGCATGTGACGAACCCACACAATGAATTCTTGTTAACTGGACAGGAACTAGGTGTATTTGGATTCTTATTTTTAATTGGTTTTTTTCTTATTCCGTGGCGATTAACTTATCTATTTGAGTCTAATGGAAAATATCGATATATCCAAGGATATGCTTTTCGTGGTCTTACCTTGACGATTGTTGTTGGTTCTATGTTTAATTCGTTGTTATTAGATGCTGGTGAAGGAAAATTTTATTGTGTGTTAGCAGGTGTCTTGATGAGCTCCTATCAGCCAATAAGTAAATTGCGCTTACGAAATCAGAGTGAGCTTTAGATACTAATATTTTGTATCTAAAATTTATTTTGACGGATCCTCGATTATGGTTGGTTGGAATATTTTTGCAGTATAGAAGGTGGGGTAGATTCTTTTGTCAGAATTAATTATATTAAAACCGTTAAAAGTTTTAGCCATACAATTCAAATATCTTGGTGACGCCGTTATTCTTACGCCTGCTCTCAAGGCATTGAAAACGCAGATGCCTAATGTTGAGTTACATGTATTGGTTGCTGTCGAGGTGGCTCCACTCCTTGAAAATTTATCGTGGATCAGCAAGGTGTGGGCGATG
This sequence comes from Rhodoferax ferrireducens, assembly GCA_002083775.1. Lineage (GTDB taxonomy): Bacteria > Pseudomonadota > Gammaproteobacteria > Burkholderiales > Burkholderiaceae_C > Rhodoferax > Rhodoferax ferrireducens_A. The sequence goes on from MTEI01000002.1 coordinate 416,009, forward strand.
CCGCGTCAGAGAGGTCAGTTTAAATTAAAACAATCATTGCCGTTTATTCAAGCTTTGCGTCGTGAAAAATTTGATCGATCCGTTGACTTTGGTGGTAACGATCGTGGTGCGTTATTGAGCTATCTATGTGGTGCGAAAGATCGTTTGGGTTTTATGGAGCCGCAGTATAAAAAATTAATGCAATGGCTTTGCTATACAAAAGTAGTTAGTCCACAAAATCCCAATGCCAGCTACTATGATTTACATTTTGAATTGCTTAGAGCATGGAATATAAAGAGACCCAGTCAGCTTAAAATCGAAGTAGGTTTTAATGACTGTGAAGTTGACTTAGCATCTGCATTGGTACCAGAGAATATTATACTCTGTCATATTTCGACATCTCAAGCTAAAAAAGATTGGCCTATATCTCATTGGCAAGAATTATATAATTTAGCACTTCAAGAGCGATTTAGACTAGTTTTTTCAGCCGGCCCTAATCAGCGCGAACAAAACCTGCTTGATCAACTAAAATCACTGCTTCCGCATGCTGAAACGCTACCTTCTGCTCCAAGTTTGAGGTTATTTTTAAGTATTTTGAAGCGTTCTAAAATATTCATAAGCGGAGATACTGGACCGCTCCATTTCGCATCGGGTTTGGGGATTCCAATCTTGGGTATATTTGGCGTGGGTAACTCTATCAGACAGGTCGCACCTATTTATTCACAAGATGAATTAATTTGCGCTGATAACTGCGCATGTGATCTGATTGTCAATAATACCGCTGTATGTCAAAGCTCGATTTCTTGTATGTCACGTATTTGTCCTGAGGATGTTTTTAAAAAATTAAAAAATATAATAGACGACCTTAAATGACTTTATTCCACGAAACTTATTTTGATTTTTTAATCTTTGATTGCCCAAAACCTACAATATTGAGTTCATGAGACTATCAGTCATCATCATCACCCACAACGAAAGCGGGAACATCGCGGACTGCCTGAAATGCTTGACGTTTGCTGACGAATGTATCGTCTTAGATTGCGCCAGTATCGACGAAACCGCGCACATCTCCAGTCGTCTTGGGGCAATTGTGCAGGTTGTAAATGATTGGCCGGGTTTTGGCCCCCAGAAGAACCGTGCACTTGCTTTGGCAACTGGTGACTGGGTACTGTCGGTGGACGCGGATGAGCGCGTCACGCCTGAATTGCGTCAAGAAATTTTGCAGGTCATCTCCCAGGCCGATGCTGCAACCTGTTATAGCGTTCCCCGTTCTTCCTGGTTTTGTGGCCGCTTCATTCGACACTCTGGCTGGACCCCAGACTATGTTGATCGTTTGTTCATGCGGGGTTCTGCCCGTTTTTCTGATGACTTGGTGCATGAAAAGCTGATTCATGACGGACCTGCACAGCCACTCAAAAATGCTTTGCTTCACTACAGTCATCGCAGCTTTTCAGATGTGCTGACCAAAATCGATCGTTATTCCTCCGCGTCTGCACAGCAGGCTTTGACCAAAGGCAAAAGATCCACGGTGTTGGGTGCGGTCAGTCACGGGATGTGGGCGTTCATCCGAACTTATATATTCAAAGCAGGGTTTTTGGACGGGGGGCACGGGCTTGCCCTAGCGATCGCCAATGCCGAGGGCAGTTATTACCGACACATCAAACTGTGGCAGCTGACCCAGCCAGGCAACGAGTGACTGACCTATGACTCTCAACATCATTGAGCCCACCCTCAACAGTTACACCGGTCATTGTTACAGCCTTGTGGAAGCCATTGCGCAAGCGGCTCCGGTGGAGTCAGTCCGCATCTGGGCTGGTAAAGAAAGTGGGGCATTTTGGAAAGCTAAGGGGGAGATCAAACCCTATTTTTCCCGCTCAATGCGAAGAATGCAAAGTTATTTTCTGTTTAGGCGTCTATTGGGCGAACCGGGCAAGGTCCTGTTATCTACTGCGGGGACGACTGATCTTGTTCTCCTGAATTGGGCGGCAAAAGGGAAAATTCCTCCTGATAAGGTGTACCTGTACGTGCATTGGCTGGGTGCCAAAGCAGCCAAAGCCAAACAATTGGCGATCATCGCCCGACGTCAGCCATATTTGGAGATTTTGTGCTCAACGGAATCGACAACTGCGTTTTTCAAAGCGTTGGGTTTCCGAGCCAAGACAGTCGCTTATCCTCGCGCGTCGCAGGAATTGCTGACACTTCCGTCACACACTTTCGATCACCTTCTTTTTGCGGGTGCAGCGCGCATCGACAAAGGATTTGACCGGATCGCTGATTTGGTCGAAGAACTGGCCAAAAACAATGTATCGTGGCCCTTCTGGATTCAGACCTCAGCGTCACATCAGGCCCGACATGGTGCCGATGTTTTGTTTCAGATTGAGCGGCTCAAACGCTCCAATTATGCGAACCAGAAACTGATCGGTGACACTTTGTCGCCGCATGACTACCGTGCGCTGTATAAAGGTGCTATCAGCGTACAACCCTACTCCGTTGACGATTTTCAGGATCGGGTTAGCGGTGTGACTTTGGACGCACTGACCGCCGGTTGTCCGGTTGTTGTGACTGCCAATACTTGGCTGGCCCGTGTTGTGTTGGAGCACAATGCGGGGGTCGCAACCGGCGATTTGTCACCCAAAGGTCTGCTAAAAGCCGTCAACGATATCAAGCGCGACTTCCCCAGCTACTCCCAGCGCGCCTCCCGAGCGGGCCAGATTTTGCAAAGCGAGCATTCGGCAGCCGACATGATGCGGGCAGTTTTCAAAATGCACGTGAGCGCTGTGTAAACTGAAGTTTTGAACGCTATCCAGCGGCCGGGACGTAACACCTTCACTAAACGTACTACTTGCATGCGATCTTCATTTTTTTTGACCTTGATTGGTTACCTTTTGGCCATATTTTGTGTGCCCGCCTTCGCCCAATTCCGCGTCGAAGTTTCAGGCGTCGGCTTGACTCAGGTGCCCTTCACCATCGTCCCGTTTAAGGGCCAGGCCAACTCCGTCCAGAAGATATCTGCCATCGTCCAGGCCGATCTGGAACGAAGCGGGCAGTTTCGTGCGGTCAACGCTACGCCTGGTGCCTTGGATGAAACTTCCTTGCCCGATTTGTCGCTCTTCCGCCAGGCGGGTTCAGATGCGATGGTGTCTGGCAGCGTGACCTCCTTGGCAGATGGTCGTCTTGACGTGCGCTTCCGGTTGTGGGACGTTGTCAAAGGACAAGACCTGGGTGGGCAGAGTTTTGCGGTGGCAGCGTCTGACGCCCGTTTGGCTGCCCACAGGGTTGCGGACTACGTTTATGAAAAACTCACGGGTGACAAGGGCGCGTTTTCTACTCGCATCGCCTATGTCACTAAATCCGGCCAGCGGCACCAGCTTTGGGTGGCCGATTCTGATGGGGAAAACGCTCAGTCTGCGTTGGCTAGCCCGGAGCCGATCATTTCCCCAGCCTGGTCGCCGGATGGCAATCAATTGGCTTATGTTTCATTTGAGTCGCGCAAGCCTGTCATTTACATTCACAACGTAGGCACAGGTAAACGCCGTTTGATCGCCAATTTCAAAGGTTCCAACAGCGCGCCAGCTTGGTCACCCGACGGGAAGACGCTGGCAGTCACGCTGAGCCGGGACGGTGGATCACAACTGTTTTTGTTGAGTGCAGCGGGAGGTGAGCCACGCCGCTTGATCCAGTCCAACAGCATTGACACAGAACCGGTTTTTTCGCCGGATGGCCGAAGCATCTTTTTCGTCAGTGACCGTGGTGGTTCTCCTCAGATTTACAAAGTGAGTACAACTGGGCAAGGCGTGCAGCGCGTGACATTCACAGGTACTTACAACATTTCGCCAACCATCAGCCAAGACGGTCGGTGGATGGCTTATATTTCTCGAGTGGGGGGCGCTTTCAAATTGCATGTGATGGACATTGACGGTGACAATGTGCGGTCTCTGTCAGAAACATCGGCAGATGAAAGCCCCAGCTTTGCGCCCAACAGCAAGTTGGTCGTCTACGCCACACAATTTCAAGGTAAAGAGGCCTTGATGACCACCACCTTGGATGGAAAAGTCAAGGCCCGGCTTAATGGGCAGAACGGTGACATTCGCGAGCCGCATTGGGGCCCTTTTTTGAACTAGTGATTTTTAGGAGTTTTTGATGAAGAGTTTGGTATTTGCTTTGACGCTCAGTGCGTTTTTGGTCGGTTGTGGCTCCACGGTGCCTTTGAATGATGTTCCGGTAGCCGATGCCACGGCCAATCCGGTGTCGGGTGCAGCAGGTTCTGATGGCACCTCCGGCATCAAAAGTGGCGGTGTCGCGCCCGTAGATTTGGGTCAGTCGGGAACACAGGCTAGCCTGCCATCTGCCAAACGCATTGTCTATTTTGACTACGACAGTTTCGTCATCAAACCTGAATACCAGGCCTTGATCTCAGAAAACGCCAGGCTGATCGTGGGTCAGGCGAGCCGCAAGGTGGCCATTGAGGGGCATACCGATGAGACAGGCGGCCGCGAATACAACCTTGCGCTGGGCCAAAAGCGTGCCGAAGCGGTTGTTGGCGCCCTGACCGTGTTGGGTGTACCTCGTAACCAAATGGAAGCGGTGAGTTTCGGCAAAGAAAAGCCTGCTGTGGTGGGCAACGACGAGTCAGCTTATTCCATGAACCGCCGAGCTGAAATCAGATACCAATGAAACGGGTGACAGTCATGCAGGTTCGCCAATTGACGACTCGGGCTGTATTCGTAGCAGGCCTGCTGTTTGCCTCCTCGAGTCAGGCCGGGCTCTTTGAAGACGACGAGGCCCGCAAGGCCATTCTGGATTTGCGCCAGCGTGTAGAGAAACTTCGCGTTGATGCCGACCAGATTCAGTCCAGCAGCAAAGATGAAAACGCTGGGATGGGTCGTGGTCTGTTGGAATTGCAACGTCAAATGGAGTTGCTCAAATCTGACGTTGCCTCGCTGCGCGGCAGCAATGAAAAGCTCACCAAAGATCTGGCAGACCTTCAGCAACGCTACAAAGATGATTTGCAGGGTTTGTCGGAGCGCCTTGCCAAGCTGGAGCCTGCCAAGGTGACTGTGGACGGTGCAGAGTTTTCGGTCGGTCCAGCTGAAAAGCAGGACTATGAGGCAGCTCTCGCCGTTTTTCGCAAGGGCGACTTCCATGCGGCGCAAGCGCTATTTGCCGGTTTTTTGTCTCGTTATCCCAACAGTGGATACGCGCTGACTGCCCTGTTTTGGTTGGGTAACGCTCAGTACGCCACCCGTGATTACAAAGAGGCAATGACCAATTTTCGGACGCTGATTGCCAAAAATCCGGAGCATTTCCGCGCCCCGGAAGCTGTTTTGTCGGTGGCCAATTGCCAGCTTGAATTGAAAGACACCAAAGGCGCCCGCAAGACCTTCACTGACTTGATCAAAGCCTACCCAAGCTCCGAGGCCGCTGTTGCAGCCAAAGAACGCTTGGCCACGCTGAAATAGTTGTCAGTTGCCAACCGCAGACATGTTGGAGGATCGTCGATTCGGTGGCTTGAACCGGCTCTTTGGCACGACTGGGGCGCAACAAATCAGACGGGCTCATGTCGCTGTGGTGGGCATTGGTGGTGTGGGGTCATGGGCTGCAGAATCTTTGGCGCGCAGCGGTGTCGGCAAGCTGAGCTTGATTGACCTGGACCACGTTGCCGAATCCAACATCAACCGCCAGATTCACGCCACACAAGCCACTTTGGGGCAATCGAAGGTTTTGGCCATGCGGGACCGCATTCATTCTTTTGCACCCGACTGCCAAGTCACATGCATTGATGAATTTGCAACACCCACAAACTGGCCTGATGTATTGCCAGTTGGCGTGGACGCGGTCATCGATGCCTGCGACCAATGGCCTGTCAAGCTGATCATGGCGAATTGGGCCATCAAGCACAAACGCGTGTTCGTCACCTCAGGGGCTGCGGGAGGAAAACGACATGCGCATCTGGTTAGTGTCGAGGATTTGGCCAAGGTCACCCATGACCCGCTTTTGTCCAAAGTGCGGTACCAACTGCGCAAGGAGTTTGGTGCGCCGCGTGGCGAAAAAAAAATCGGCGTTGTGTGTGTTTTCAGCAGGGAAGCAGTGGCGCCCCCGGATGCCTCATGCAGTGTTGGTAGCGACGGCTCACTCAACTGCCATGGCTTTGGCTCACTGGTTACGGTGACGGCGACTTTTGGACACTGTGCAGCTGGGTATGTCTTGAACGAATTGGCTGCAAAAATTGAATGTTGAGGCTGAAAAATTGACTATAATTTAAGGCTTGGCGGATTTAATCTGTCATGTATTGGGATGTTAGCTCAGTTGGTAGAGCAGCGGACTTTTAATCCGTTTGTCGTGGGTTCGACCCCCGCACATCCCACCAATTAAAGAAACCGCACTATCTCAATGGCAGTGCGGTTTTTTCTATTTGCGATCTGTGGGTGGTCAAATTCTGACTTGATGATTGCTGGTGAATTGACTCATTAAACGTTTGAACCTTTCCATAATGAGCTAGGCACGACCAGAGTCCATCCAAACGTCGCATCAGGGTGGAAAAGACAGTTATAACTCTACAAGTTACTGAAAATTCAACCCGAAGCGCTTGATTTTTGGGCAGCGGTTGGCTTTTTTTTGGTTTCCATTTTTTGGGTGCGATAGGCTGCTAGCCCATACAGCATCAGGGCCAACCACTATGACTATTGAACTGATTCACCACTACCCCCGCGTGCTCTCCATTGCCGGTTCCGACAGCGGTGGCGGCGCTGGCATCCAGGCTGATCTGAAAACCTTTGCCGCCTTGGGCTGTTTTGGCATGACGGCTATTACCGCGCTCACCGCGCAAAACACCTGTGGCGTGCGTGCCATCCACGGCGTGCCACCCGAGATGCTGCGCGACCAGATCGACGCGGTGGTGGAAGACATTGGCGTGGACGCGGTCAAGATTGGCATGCTGCATTCGCCGGAGATTGTGCGCACCGTGGCACAGGCGCTGGCGCGCCACAACCTGCCGCATGTGGTGTTTGACCCGGTGATGGTCGCCACCAGTGGCGCCAAGCTGATCACCGACGAGGCGATTGCAGTGCTGGTGGCCGAGCTGTTTCCGCGTGCGGCGGTGATCACGCCCAATCTGGATGAGGCTGGTTTATTAGTTGGGCGCACGCTCAGCAGCCAGCAGGACATGCTGTCAGCTGCGCAAACCTTGCTGGGGCAGGGCGCGCGCGCCGTGCTGCTCAAAGGCGGCCATCTGGCTGGGGACGATGTGGCCGACCTGCTGCTGATGCCCAACGCCGAGCCGATCTGGCTGCATGGGCCACGCATCCACACCGCGAACACGCATGGCACCGGCTGCACCTTGTCCAGCGCCATTGCGGCACATCTGGCGCTGGGCCAGGGCCTGGTGGACGCGGTGCGGGCGGCGCGTACGTACATCCGCCAGGCGTTACAAGCCGGGGCCACGGTGAAAACCGGACACGGCAGCGGCCCGCTGAACCACAGCTTTGCGCCGCTGCCGATGCGGCTGCTGTGATGCAACATTCCGTCTCCAGATCGATACGACACCAGGCGCGAAACCGCAGACAGGACAGACGCGCGGCAAGGCGAAGCAACAACGTGTCGGATTGATCTGGAAATGGCATCAGGGCCAGCGGCTCTGAAACGCGCGCACCGCAGCCTCGGGGTCGTCAGCCCCCATCAGCGCCCGCACCACCGCCACCGAGCCGACACCACTGGCCAACACCGCATTCACACGCGCCAGATCAATGCCGCCAATGGCCACGGTGGGGATGTGCCGCAGCATCCGCTGGTACACCGTGAGCCGAGCCACGCCTTGCGGCGGGGTGGCCATGCGCTTGAGGGTGGTGGCAAACACTGTCCCCATAGCGATGTAGCTGGGGCGCTGCGCGGCGGCACGCAGCATCTCGGCGTAGCCATGGCTGCTGATGCCCAGCCGCAGACCAGCGGCGCGGAGGGCACCCAGGTCGGCCGTGGCCAGGTCTTCCTGGCCCAGATGCACGCCATAGGCATTGGCTTCAATGGCGGCTTGCCAGTGGTCGTTGATGAACAGCCGGCTTGAGGTATTTTGCACTGCAGCCCTTGCTGCATTTACCTCTTGCGCTATCAAATCAGTATCATCGGATTTGAACCGCAGTTGTACCGTGGGCACGCCGGCGCGGGCCAGACGGCCCACCCAAGCGGTGTTGGGCGCCACCGCGTACAAGCCGAGTTGGAGCGGGCAGGGGGCAAAGGCGTCCGGGTGCGGCCAGGGCGGCAGGTCAAAGTCTTGTGCCTCAGTAGGCCAAGCTGCGGGGTCAAAGTGCCCGGTGCGCTCGGTTTGGCGTTGCCAGGCTTGGGCGATGCAGCGGGCGTCATCTGGGGCAAAGTCTAGCGCCAGGCAGGCGGTCCAAACCGCTGGGTAAACGCTGGGGTGTTTCGTTGGTTCAGCTGGAGCGATGTGGGTCTCTAGATCATCGGAGTGGTTTGCTACCCGCCTGTAGATGTCTGGTCGCTCCAGCCGATCCACCGCGCCAGGGTTCAGCGCCAGATGGGTATGCGCCTGGACGATGGTGCGGGCTTGCTCGTGGTGTTTTGCGTTCATGGTGTGCCGGGTGTTTGGCGCTCAGGCCTGATGCCAAAACGGCATGCCCAGCACCGGAGTGCTGGGTTCTGCCGCGTCTTTCTCGGTCATGGTGCCGGCCAGAAAGGCGTCACGCCCGGCCAGGGTGGCGGCGGCAAACGCACCGGCCATACGCACCGGGTCATTCGCTAGCGCCACGGCAGTGTTGAGCAACACGCCGTCAAAACCCCATTCCATCACCTGCGCCGCGTGGGACGGCAACCCCAGACCCGCATCCACAATCATCGGCACCTTCAGGCGCGCGCGCAGCGTCTTCAAGGCGTAGGGGTTGATCGGGCCTTTGCCGGTGCCAATCGGCGCGGCCCAGGGCATGAGCGCCTGGCAGCCCACATCCACCAGGCGCTGGCACAACACTAGGTCGTCGGTGCAGTAGGGCAGCACCTTGAAGCCGTCGTGGATAAGCTGGCTGGCAGCGGCCACCATGTTCAGCGTGTCGGGCTGCAGCGTGTAGTCGTCGCCAATCAGCTCGAGCTTGATCCAGTCTGTGGCAAACACTTCGCGCGCCATGTGTGCGGTGGTGATGAGCTCGGCCACGCTGTGGCAGCCGGCGGTGTTGGGCAACACCGGCACGGCCAGATCGGCCAGCAGCTGCCAAAAGCGGTTGGGGGTGGCAGTGCTGCCCAGGTTTTGGCGGCGCAGAGAGGCGGTCAGCATGGCGGGCCGGGCGCGCTGCACAGCTGCTTGCAAGATGCTAGGAGAGGGATAGCGCGAGGTGCCCAGCAGCAGGCGGCTGGCGAAGGTTTCGCCATACAAGACCAGCGGGTCGGCGAGGAGTGGGTCGGGGGTGGGGTCAAGAGGTGTCATGAGAATCAAAAGTGTTTTTTGTGGTGAAACTGCGCGGCTGGCATCCCGGATTGGAGGCGCCTGCCCCGGGCCACGACCCATGGAAGGGCCATGGAAGAGCTGGGGATGATGGGTCGTTGTCCGCCAAAACAGCCTTCTTCGATGCGCCAACGTGAAACAACTTTCATGTCCCGAGGGTGGTCAGAGTCCATGAAAGTTGGTATGGCTTGGATCGGTTGTCAGCCACCCACCACCGGCGCGATCAGGTCGATCTGGTCACCCTCGGTCAGCGGCGTTTGTTGGTAGCTGGTTTTGGGCACAAACTGGCGGTTGACGGCAGCGGCAAACGGTGGCGGCACGGGTGCTGCGGCCACCGCATCCGCCAGCGTGGCACCGTCGTTCAGGTAAACCAGCGTCTGATTGACGAGCACTTTCACGGCGCGGGCTCCAGCGGCAGGCCCAGCTGCACGGCCAATGGTGAGGAACCAGCGTTGACCAGTTCCAGCACGATATCGTGCAAAGCGGGCGAGATCAAATAGCCGTGGCGGTAGAGCCCGTTGACCTGCAGCGTGCGCGCGCCCAGCCAGCGCACTGCTGGCTGGTTGTCCGGCAAGGCCGGGCGGCACTGCGCCACCAGCTCCACAATGCGCGCCTCACCAAACCCGCTGTCCACGGTATAGGCGGCGCTGAGCAATTCGAGGGCTGAGCGCAGACTCATCGGCGAGGTGTCGTCGGTCTCGATCTCGGTGGCACCGACCAAAAAGTAGCCGTCCAGCTTGGGCGCGATGTAGATCGGGTAACGCGGGTGGATCAGCCGGGTCGGGCGCGACAGCCTCACGTTAGGCGCGTGCAGGGTGACGATTTCGCCACGCACCCCGCGCAGCTCGGGCCACTGCGGCTGCGCACCCAGGCCACGGCAGTCCAGCACCCAGTCGGGCTCACCGGTCTGTCCGGGGTTGAAGTCCTCCGGGCGGCGCGGGCTGCTCCAGTGCAGCGCCACACCCAGGCGCTGCATCTGCGCCAGTAACGCGTCCATCAGTTGGTGGTTGTCCAGCTGGCCTTCGCTGGGCAGCAACAGGCCCTGCGCAAAACGCGCGCCCATGCCGGGTTCCAGCGCCTCCAGCGCGGCAACGTCCAGCGTTTGCGGGCGGGGCAGGTCCGGCAGGCGCTCGCCGGTGGCGGCCAGCAGCTGGCTGAAGCGCTGGGCATCGGGTGCGTCCTGGCGGTGCCACACCACCAGCGTGCCGTCGCGCTGGAAGAAAACTGGTGTCTCCAGCGCGCCAATCAGCTCTGGCCAGCGTGCCAGGCCGTGTTGGCCCAGGCGCACCACCAAGTCTTCGGCAATGGCCGACTCGGCCAGCGGGGCCAGCATGGCGGCGGCTGCAAAAGCGGCGGCACCACGCGAGTCGGCATCACGCGCTTCAAAAACACGCAAGGTGTGACCGGCCCCCGACAGGGAACACGCCAGCATTCGGCCCATCAGTCCCGCGCCCAAAATGACGATGTTCATGCGCGCACCTCACGCAAAGCAGCGGTTGCGTTCGGGCGTGTCAGCCAAGCCAGCGTGAAAGTCAGGGCCAGCGTCGGCAGGGCAGAACCCCATTGCGGCGCCAAATTAGCCAACAAGTGATAGCACGCTATGCCCGTCAGCCATAGGCCCGCTGCTGTCCAATCCACTTTGCGGTCAGTCAAGCCAAGGGCGGGCGAACCGGTGGCCAGCCGCCCCAGAATCACCCCATACAGCGGCACAAACACCGAACTCAGTATCAGCAAAAACGGCTCCAGGCTATGCATCGGCAGCACCAGCGCCAGGCCCGTGCACACCACGGCCAGACTCAGGCCCCATTGCCGGATGCTCCAGCGCGAGCGCAGGCTGTGGCCCGACACCGCGCCGGAATACACGTCGCCATAAGCGTTGTCGATCTCGTCAATCAGAATCAGGCTGAGTGCCAGCAGGCCACCTTGGGCCATCAGCAGCGCAGTGACCAAATCGGTATCGGGTTGCGCCACACTCACCACCAGCACGCCCAGCGCGTAACACCAGATGTTGGCCAGCGCATAACCCAGCCAGGTGCCGCTCATGGCGCTGCGGCCGTTTTTCCCGTGGCGCGCGTAGTCTGCCACCAATGGCAGCCAGGATACCGGCATGGCAATCACCAGGTCCATGGCCGACAGCATCCCCATGCTGCCGTCACCTTGGCGTGCCCAGAACGCGTCAAAACCCTGCGCCTGCAACTGGCTGCCAAATTGCCAGGTCAGCCAGATCAGCGAGGCCACCACCAGCGGCAGGCCCACGCGGCTGATGAGTTTGCGCACCAGTTTCGTCATGGACCTGGCCAGCAACGCCACCAGCACAGCCCCCCACAGCAGCGTGGTCAGCGCGATGCCGCCAAAGCCGCTCAATTCCAACCCGAAGGATTGCTTGCCGATGGCCGCCGTGCCGTCGCGCATGATGACCAACTCGAAAGTGGTCCAGCCAATCAGCTGTGCCATGTTCAGCAGCACCGGCAGGCGGGCAAAGTTGCTGCCAAAGGTGGCGTGCATCAGCCCAGCGCTGGACAGGCCGGTTTCACAACCGAGCCGCGCCGTCCAGGCCAGCAGGCCCGAGCCGACCAGGGAGCCCAGCACGATCGCTATCGCCGCGTCACGGCTGCCGACTGCCGGCACCAGATACGCGCCAATCTGCATCACCAGCAGGCCCACGCCCAGGCTGAACCACAGTGAGGCGTGGTCGTTCCACTGAAAGACGCGTTCGGCGGGGCTGACAGGGGTCAGGGCGGAATTGACCGCCTGGCCGGATCTGGCGGGTGGCGCAGCCGAGTGCGTGGGATTCGACGCATGCGTCGAGGCGGTGTGGTGAGAACTGTGTGAATTTGCCATCCGTTTGCTCCATGCAAAAAGTTGGCAGGCAAGCGGACATCCAAAACGGGTAACCGTTGCCAGAGAAGGCGGCAACACCCATGGTCAGACTGGCTTCCCTGCGCGAGGATTACCTCAATCAGGTTCAAAGGGACTTTCTCAGTCGGCCTGCCGCGTTAACTGCAGGCCAACACCCCTAGCGTGTGCGCCGTCAGAAAACGGCACGGCTGGATTTTAGACGCGGATTTGGCGAGCAGCGGGCTCGCTCAGTTTTATATAAGAAATAGGTCTCTAGCCCTTTATCCATATGGAATATTAGCTATTAAAGATATATCAAATGTTTGATCAGGTCAGTGACCAAAAGCAAACCAAAGCGCTGTCAACGCGCCATGGATCAAGCTCAGGCCACCGGCAAAACACCCAGCCGTTGCTGCAGCAGCGCGCTGCTGGTGGTGTACTGCAACACGCCCGATGCATCGGGGTGCAGCAGCGCAGCCACCGCAAAAGCGGCCAGCGTGGCTTCATGAAAGCCGCTGACGATGAGCTTTTTCTTGCCCGGGTAGGTGATCACATCACCCACCGCAAAGATGCCGGGCGCGCTGGTGGCAAAGGTGGCGGTGTCCACCGTGAGCTGTTTGCGCTCCATGGCCAGGCCCCATTGCGCCACGGGGCCGAGCTTGGGGCTGATACCCTGGCAGACCAGCAACGCGTCCAGCGGCAGGGTCAACGTTAAATCTTCCGGGGTGTTGACCAGCATGCCAGTCAACTGGTCATCAGCCACATGGATGCCGGTGACTTGCCCCGCCTGGAAGTGGATGCGCCCGGCAGCGCGCAGCGCGGCGAACTCGGCCAAGGCATCGGGGCTGGCTTGCAGCACATCGCGCCGGTGCACCAAAGTCACGCTGCGGGCTTGCTGCGGGCCGGGTTGGGCCAAGGCGATGGCGTTGGCCACGGCGTCGTCTTCGCCACCCACAATCACCACGTTTTTGCCCGCCAGCGGCTGGGCGCCGAGTTTGTAAAAAAGCTGCCGACCGGCAAAAGCCGCCAGCCCCTCCAGCTTCAATTCTTTCGGAACAAACGCGCCCACACCCGCCGCGATGACCACCGTGCGCGCCAGAAATAGCTGTCCGAGGTGCTGAGGGTTACCCGTGTTGGCGCTGGTACCAACCAGCCAACGCCCGTCACTTTGCCGCGCCAGGGTGCTGACCTGTTGGCTCAGGTGAAAGCCCGGTTGGAAGGGCGACACCTGTTGCAACAGGTTGAGTGTGAGCTCGCGCCCTGTGCACACCGGCACAGCGGGAATGTCGTAAATGGGTTTGTCTGGGTACAACGCGGCGCATTGGCCACCGGGTTCGTCCAGCACATCCACCACCTGGGCGGCGATGCCTTGCAGGCCCAACTGAAAGACCGTGAACAAACCGACCGGCCCGGCCCCGATGACCAGTGCGTCAGTTTCAATCACGGCGGTGTGTCAGTATGAGAACTTCAGCGTTGCAATTGCGACAGCTTGTCGGTGCGGTCTTTCCACTCTTCAGCTTCAGGCAGCGGCGCCTTGCGCTTGGTGATGGTTTTCCAGCTCGGCAGCAGCGCCAGCTCGGCATTGATCTTGGTCATGTGGCGCTGGTTTTTTGGCACATCTTCTTCGGCGTAGATGGCATTAACCGGGCATTCAGGAATGCAGACGGCGCAGTCAATGCACTCATCGGGGTCAATGGTCAAGAAGTTAGGGCCTTCGCGGAAACAGTCCACGGGGCAAACGTCAACGCAATCGGTGTACTTGCACTTGATACAGGCTTCGGTGACGACATGGGTCATGTTGAGTGATCTACGGTTGTATTGAAAGGACGCGATTTTAAATGCTAGCGCAAGGCAGGCCGCGAGGATAAAAGATCGGCGTCCTCTTCACTTTGATGTGCGTCAATTCACCGTACGCCAGCCGTGCCGTTGGCCGCAAACACCTTGCCCAGGGTGCGAATCTGTTGGCCCATATCGGTGCCGACCAGGTCCTGAATGCTCTGCGTGTCGTTCTGGCTGGCCACCCCTGCAGCGCTGAGGCGGGCACGCACTTCGGCCACATTCACACCGGCAACCTCAGCCACGGTGGTAAGGGATGTTTTGGCCAGCGCCTGCACCGGTGCGGCAAATGGCGGCTTGCCACCGGCTGCACCGCCAAGCGGAATGAAGCTCAAGGCCAGCACTGCCGTGCAGGCCCCCAGCACCCAGCGGCCGGTGGTATTGGTCAAGTAACGCTTGAACGCCTTCACGTTGAGGGCCAGATGCAGCGCCACACCGACCACCATGGCCCAGCCGAGCCATTCGTGTGCGGCTTTGTTCAGGCCAGTGTCGAGGTGGAAAAACATCAGGCTGCCGGTGACAGCCATCAGTAAAAAGATACCAGTGACCAGCGGGGTGATCCAGGGACGTTGTGCGTTGAGATTCATGACTTTTCCTTTGGTTAGAGCTAAGGGTTTACCCTTGAAACCTATTCTCTGGCACGGGTTTGAAGTTGCGTGAAGTCGGTGTGTCTCGGGGGTAAAGCCGGGTCGGCAGCAGGGGTTTCTTGGTGCACAATTTGGCGGCTGACATCGCGTGACAGCCTCCCGTTCCTTCATTTTTTGACCAACCAGGACCCAGCATGAGCAAGCAGACCAAGTTTTTACTCAACGAAGACCAGATGCCCAAGGCCTGGTACAACCTGCAGGCCGACTTTCCCAAGCCGCTGCCCACGGTGTTGCACCCGGGCACCATGCAGCCGGTGGGCCCGGACGACCTGGCGCCGTTGTTTCCGATGGCGCTGATCATGCAAGAGGTGACCACCGAGCGCGAGATCGAGATTCCCGAGCCGGTGCGCGATGTCTATCGCCTGTGGCGTCCGGCCCCCTTGTACCGCGCGCATGGTCTGGAAAAGGCTTTGGGCACCTGCGCCAAGATCTATTACAAGTACGAAGGCGTCAGCCCGGCGGGCAGCCACAAGCCCAACACCGCCGTGCCACAGGCGTTTTTCAACAAAGAAGCGGGTGTCAAGCGCCTGGTAACCGAGACTGGTGCCGGGCAGTGGGGCACCTCGCTGGCGTTTGCCGGGCAGCTGTATGGCATGGAGGTCGAGGTGTTTCAGGTCCGTGTGTCGTATGACCAGAAGCCCTACCGCCGCGCCATGATGGAAACCTATGGTGCGCGCTGCGTGGCGTCACCGTCGATGGAAACCGAGTACGGCCGCTCGGTGTTGGCCAAGCGGCCCGATCACCCGGGTAGCCTGGGTATTGCGATTTCTGAAGCGGTTGAGCTGGCCGTGCAGCGCGACGACACCAAATACGCGTTGGGCTCGGTGCTGAACCATGTGCTGCTGCACCAGACCATCATCGGCCTGGAATCCATGAAACAAATGGAAATGGCCGACACCTGGCCCGATGTGGTGGTGGGTTGCACCGGTGGCGGCTCCAACTTTGCAGGTATCGCCTTCCCGTTCATTGGCCACGGCCTGCGCGGTGGCCCCAAGCCGCGCATTGTGGCGGTGGAACCTGCAGCCTGTCCGTCGATGACGCGCGGCAAATACGCTTATGACTTTGGCGACACCGCCAAGATGACCCCGCTGACCAAGATGCACACGCTGGGCAGCCAATTCACCCCGCCGGGTTTCCATGCGGGTGGTTTGCGTTACCACGGCATGGCGCCGATGGTGTCGCATTGCAAGCAACTCGGCCTGCTGGAAGCGGTGTCTTACAACCAGGTGGAGTGTTTTGAGGCTGGTGTGATGTTTGCCCGCTCTGAAGGCATCGTGCCCGCGCCCGAGGCCAACCACGCCATCCGGGGCGCGATTGTGGAAGCCCTGCGCTGCAAGGCGGAAGGCAAGTCGGAGACGATTTTGTTCAACCTGTGCGGCCACGGCCACCTGGACATGGCGGCGTATCAAAAGTATTTTGCCGGTGAACTGACCGACGAAACTTACGACGAGAGCGAACTCGCCATGGCCCTGGCGGGGCTGCCCAGCGTGCCGGAACCTGTTTAAGGAGAGGCTCGGTATCTGTCATGCCGGACTCGATCCGGCATCCATGGTTGCTGGATATGGATTGCGGGTCTGGCCCGCAATGAGCAATTTTTTGTGCGTTACGTCGAGCTTGCAGCCCTGAAAGTCAGCTTGTGATGATTTCCAGCAACCGGTCGAGTCCGCCGGACTCGATCGACACGTTGGCCGCCTCGCGCACCGCCGGTTTGGCATGAAAAGCCACTGACAGGCCAACCACGCCCATCATCGGCAGGTCGTTGGCGCCATCGCCCACGGCGATGGCCTGCTCAGGCGTGATGCCAAGTTGGGCGCAGGTTTGCAGCAGCATGCTGCGTTTTTCGTCACCGTCGCAAATATCGCCCCAGGCTTGGTCCAATGTGCGGCCAGTCAGAGTGTCGCCAGCCACTTCCAGCACATTGGCGCGGGTGTAATCTATGCCAAGCCGGTCGCGCAAGCGGTCAGAAAAATGGGTGAAGCCGCCTGAGACCAGCAGCACCTTCAGCCCGGCTTGTTTGCATGCGGTGATCAGTTCTTCCGCGCCAGGGTTCAGGCGCAGGCGGTCGGTGTAAATCTGCTCAATCTGCGCCAGCGTCACGCCTTTGAGCAGCGCCACGCGCTGGCGCAGGCTGTCTTTGTAATCGGTGATCTCGCCTTGCATGGCAGCTTCGGTGATGGCCGACACCTCGGCCTTTATGCCCACCGCATCGGCCAGTTCGTCCACACACTCGATGTTGATGAGGGTCGAGTCCATGTCAAAGGCGATGAGCTTGAAATCGCTCAATGCCAGTGGCGGGGTGATACCGGCCATCATCAGGCCGGGGGCGAATTCGGTATGTGGCATCTTGATCAAAAGATATGTTTTCTATAGCTACCAGCCCTTTATTTATATGGGCTAGAGGTTGATTTTGCGATAAATTTGCAGAGGGCCAGGGCGCTCAGGGTTGGCGTTTCAGGTAAAGCTGATCAGACCAGGTGGCCAGCCATTCGGGTTTGAAGGCGACCAGGATGGCGGTAAACATGCCGGTTAAAAACGCGTCGCCCCAGGCGGCCAGCCAGTGGGCGACCACGCTCAAATCATCTTCAATGCCAGGCAGCGTGTGGCCCACCAGTTGACCCAGCAAGCCGGCGGCAAACACACACAATGCGGTGCCGATGAAGGCGCGACCCAGAATATAGACAAACAGGTGCGGTCCGATCCAGCGGCGCACTGCCAGGCCCAGCCCCAGCGCCAGGGTGGCGGGCACCAGGCCGAGCCACACGGTCAGGTCCACCGCGGTTTCCCAGTCCATGGGCGAGATCAACGCGGCAATCACGCCCACCACACACAACACCGGCACGGCCAGCGGCCAGCCCAGCATCAACGCCAGCAGGCAGGCGCCCGAGCCCTGCAATTGCAACGGCATCTTGTGCAGCGTGGGCATGGCCCAAAGCCAGGGGATCAGCGTCAGCGCCGCCAGCATTGGCGTGAGCCGTGTGGCACCCGACATCAACCGCCACGGGCGCATCAACAGCGCGGCGGTGAGGGCCAGTAGCGCAAGGATGAGGTTGATGGTCATGGATCAGTTGCTACCCTAAGTAGAGCTACCAGCCCAATCGATGCAAGGGCTTGAGGCATATTTCTTATACAGCCTACCGGATGTTATTGAAGTGATCACAAAAACCGGTCCAAAATCTTGCGGCTTTCGCGGCTGAGTTTGGCGGCGTCGCGAATCAGGAACTGGATGCCATGCGAATCCGTGACCAGCAGCAGGGTCGGGCCGACCCGGCGGATGTCGTCATCACCGCGCAGCACAAAGCTGGTGTCACCGCGGTCGGTCTTGACGTGCCAAGTGCAGGGGGTTGAAAAGCTGGTGACGCTGTCAATGCTCAAGATGGTGGGCATGAACTCACGGGTCTGCAGTTCTTCGCGGATCAGGCTTTGGGCGGGCTCGGCCAGCATTGCGAGTTCTTCCACCCAAGCGACCTCGTGGCCGTCAGTGTGCAGCAACGAGATACCCACCTCGGGCGACTGGATCGGGAAGGCGCGCACGGGCAGCACGCCTTCCACCACTTCACCATCGGGCGTGGTCAGTACCAGACGGCCAAACGGGTTGCGCGCCAGTTGGAAAGGGGTGGTAACCACGGCGGTTCGGGTTGTGCTGGTGTTCATTGGTCGTCCTGGCGGCGGTCTTTCTCATCGTCCATGTCCACATCCATGTTGCGCGCCTGCGCCTGGTACAGGTTGTAGTAGGCGCCTTGGGCGGCCATCAGCACATCGTGCGTGCCCACTTCCACAATGCGGCCATGGTCCATCACCACCAACCGGTCGGCGCGGTGCAGGGTGGAGAGCCGGTGGGCGATGGCGATGGTGGTGCGGCCTTTCACCAGGTTTTCCAGCGCGTTCTGGATTTCTTTTTCGGTCTCGGAGTCGACTGACGAGGTGGCTTCGTCCAGGATCAGGATGCGCGGGTCGATCAGCAGCGCCCGGGCAATCGAGATGCGCTGGCGCTCCCCTCCTGACAGGCCCTGACCGCGTTCACCCACCATCGAGTCGTAACCTTGCGCCAGGCGCAGGATGAATTCGTGCGCATGCGCGGCGCGTGCAGCGGCAATGATTTCGGCACGGCTGGCGTGCGGTTTGCCGTAGGCAATGTTCTCGGCAATGGTGCCAAAAAACAGGAATGGCTCCTGCAGCACCAGCCCGATATGACGGCGGTAGTCGGCCACCGGGAAGGCGCGCACATCGACACCATCAACCTTGATCGAGCCCTCAGACACGTCGTAAAAGCGGCAAATCAGGTTCACCAGCGTGCTTTTGCCCGAGCCGCTGTGGCCCACCAATCCAATCATTTCACCGGGATGGATGGTCAGGTTGATGCCTTTGTTGACCTCGCGGTTGCCGTAGCGAAAGCTCACATCGGTCAGTTCAATGCGGCCTTTAACACGCGCCAATTTGACCGGTTGGGTGGGCTCCGGCACGCTGGAGACATGGTCCAGAATGTCAAAAATGCGTTTGGCAGCCGAGGCGGACTTTTCGGTTACCGAAACAATGCGGCTCATCGAATCCAGCCGCCCGTAAAAGCGACTGATATACGAGATGAAGGCCATCAGCACGCCCACGGTGATCTCGGATTTGGACACCAGCCAGATGCCAAAACCCCACACCACCAGCAGGCCCAGTTCGGTCATCAGCGAAATGCTGGGGGCAAACACCGACCAGATCTTGTTGATCTTGTCGTTCACCGCCAGGTTTTGTTTGTTGGCCTCGCGAAAACGCGCAGATTCGCGGTCTTCCTGGGCAAAGGCCTTGACCACCCGCACACCGGGAATGGTGTCGGCCAGCACGCTGGTCACGGCTGACCAGACGCGGTCAATCTTCTCAAAACCCGTTTGCAGCCGAAACCGCACCGAGCGGATCATCCACACAATAAACGGCAGTGGTACCAGCGTGACCAGCGCCAGCCAGGGGTTGATCGAGATCAGGATCACCGCCGTCATCACCAGCATCAGGATGTCGGAGGCAAAGTCGAGCAGGTGCAGCGACAAAAACACGCAGATGCGGTCGCTCTCGCTGCCAATGCGCGACATCAAATCCCCCGTGCGCTTGCCGCCAAAATATTCCAGCGACATGCGCAGCAGGTGGTCATAGGTGGTGGTGCGCAGGTCGGCGCCAATCCGTTCGGACACCAGCGCCAGGATGTAAGTTTTGGCCCAGGACAGGCCCCAGGCCAGCAGCGCTGCACCAAACAGCCCGGCCAGGTAAGTGGCCACCAGCATCGGGTCAATGTGCTGGCCGTTCTGGAACGGGATCAACACCTCGTCCATCAGCGGCATGGCCAGATACGGCGGTACCAGGCTGGCAGCGGTGCCCAGCAGTGTCAGCACCAGGCCGGCTAGCAATTGCCCTTTGTAGGGTTTGGCAAAACGCCACAACCTGAACAGCGTCCAGGTGGAGGGTGGGGTGTGGATGACCTTGGTGCAGATCGGGCACTCGTCCTGGTCCGGCTCCAGCGGTGCCTTGCAGCTCGGGCAGCGGTGGCCCTCAGGCAACTGCGGTGGCTGGCCGGTCTCAAAACTGGTCTGGTAAATCTGGAACTGGTCCAGCAGCCGGGTGGCGTGCAGGTTGTGTGTGAGCGTGAAGCGCCAGGCGGCCAGGCGCGCCTGGGTGTCCATCAGTTCCAGATGGCCCACCCCCGCGTGGTCATGCAGCTTCAGGGTCAGGCCACTGCGGTACGGCCAGCTGTGCCAAGTGCCATCGGGTGACCGGCTCAGCAGGCGCTGGCCGGTGACCAGCACCAGGCCTTGAACAAAGTGCAATTGATCGTCCAGGTCGGCCACCAGAGCCGCCAGCATGCTCTCATTTGTTTCCAATTGTGCCGCCACTTCAGCGCGCAGCGGGGCTGGAATGTCATGCAACGCAGGATCGGGGGCAAGCAGGTCGGGGGTCATGGGGGCCAATGTTGGGGCAGTGGGAAGGCTGCCGTTGCTTACAAAATATTTATGCTTTTCCTGCTGCAAGAGGGGTGGTTGTCAAGCAAATGAACTGAAAATTCGGCACCTGTTCCTAACGGCCGACCTTATAAAACTCATATCGATGAAGACCATTCAATTGCTGCGTGTGGCTCACTTGCGCGGTCCCAATATCTGGACCTACCGCCCCGTGATTGAGGCCTGGGTTGACATTGGCGACCTGGAGGACTATCCCTCCAACACCTTGCCTGGATTTTATGAGCGTTTGACGACTTGGCTGCCCGGTCTGGCGGTGCATCGCTGCGGAATCGGCGAGCCGGGTGGTTTTCTGGAGCGCTTGCGAGAAGGCACTTGGGCCGGGCATATTCTGGAGCATGTGGTGCTGGAGCTGCAAAACATGGCCGGCATGCGCACCGGTTTTGGCAAAACGCGCCAGACCTCGGTGCGTGGTGTTTACAAGATGGCGTTTCGCACCCGGCAGGAAGAGGTGGGCCGCGCCGCTTTGAACGAGGGTCTTGATCTGGTGCACGCCGCCATCCATGACACCCCCTTTGACATGACCGCTGCCGTGGCCCGCCTGCGTGAATTGGTGGACGTGCACTGCCTGGGCCCGAGCACCGCGCACATTGTGGAAGCTGCCACCGAGCGCGGTATCCCGCACATTCGCTTGACCGACGGCAACCTGGTGCAGCTTGGCCACGGTGCACGCCAGCGCCGCATCTGGACCGCAGAGACCGATCACACCAGCGCCATTGCCGAAGAAATCGCTGGTGACAAAGACCTGACCAAGTCGCTTTTGCGCTCCGCCGGGGTGCCGGTGCCCGAGGGGCAGGTCGTCCAGACCGCCGATGGCGCCTGGGAAGCAGCCCAAGACATTGGCCTGCCGGTGGTGGTGAAGCCCTACAACGGCAACCATGGGCGCGGCGTGTCGCTGGACCTGAGCAGCCGCAAGGACATTGATGCAGCTTTTGCCCTGGCCAAACGCAAAGGTGGCGACAACGTCATCGTCGAGCAGTACATCCCTGGCAACGAACACCGCCTGCTGGTGGTGGGCAAGCAAGTGGTGGCGGTTGCGCGTGGCGACACGGCCTGGGTCACGGGCGACGGTCAGTCCGACATCATTGCACTGGTCAACAGCCAGATCAACACCGACCCGCGCCGTGGTGTCACCGAAGACGCGCCGCTCAACGAACTCAAGCCGCACGAGGCGGCAGAGATCATTCTGGAACTGGAGCGCCAGGGCCTCACCGCCTATTCGGTGCCCGCCGCTGGTGACAAGGTGCTGATCCAGCGCAATGGCAATGTGGCCTTTGATGTCACCGACCAGGTTCACCCCAGTGTGGCGGCCACCGCCGCACTGGCGGCGCGCGTGGTTGGCCTGGACATTGCCGGGGTGGACATGGTGCTCGAAGATGCCTCGCGACCCATTGGGGAGCAACGCGCGGCAGTGGTGGAAGTCAACGCGAGCCCGGGGCTGCTGGCGCACCTGAAACCCGCCAGCGGGCTGCCACGGCCCATCGGCCAGGCCATCATGGCGCACATGTTTGAGCCAGGTGACACCGGGCGCATCAAGCTGGTGGGCATCACCGGTCAACAGCACACCACGCTGATCGCCCGGCTGGTGAGCTGGATGCTGTACATCCAGTCGCAAAAAGTCGGTCTGGCCTGCCGCGACGGCTTCTTTTTGGGCGCACGCCGGGTGGACGCCCGCGACTGCGCCCATTGGGACGCCGGGCAAAACCTGCTGATGAACCGGTCGCTGGACGTAGCCGTGTTTGAGCATACGCCACGCGGCATCCTGAGTGATGGCTTGGCATATGACAAATGCACCGTGGGCGTGGTGACCGATGTGGGCGACTTTGCGGCGCTGTCCGACTTTTACGTCGACCACGCTGACAAGTTGTACACCGTGATGCGCACTCAGGTGGACGTGATCCTGCCGCACGGCACGGCCGTGCTCAACGCTGCCGACCCGCAGGTGGCTGAGATGGCGCCGCTGTGTGACGGCCAGGTGATTTTTTATGCCCTGGATCCCGCGGTAGAAGCTTTGGCGGCGCACCAAACAGCGGGGGGGCAAGTGGTGTTTTTGCAAGACAGCCATCTGGTGCTGGCGCAAGGGCTGGACACGGTGGCGCGTCTGCCGCTGGCCACGCTGCCCGCCTGGCCAGACGACAAGCTGCACGCTCTGCTGGCCGCCGCCGCCACCACCTGGGCGCTTGGCATGACGCCCGAGCTGATAGGCGCCGGTCTGCGCACCTTCCAAATTCCTTCTCACGCCGTGATGTCATGAAGTTATCCCGCATCAGAGCCCTTCGCGGCCCCAATCTCTGGACCCAGCGCACCGCCATCGAAGTGGTGGTGACCTGTAACCCGGCTGAAGCCAGCATGACCGACGTGCCCGGCTTCGAGCCCGGTCTGCGTGAGCGTTTTCCGTCCATCAGCCCCTTGCAGCCGGTCGGGCAGGACGCGCCAGTGCCGCTGGCACATGTGCTCGGCATCGCCGCACTGGACTTGCAGGCCCAGGCGGGCTGCCCGGTCACTTACCGGCGTACCACGCCCACGCTGGAGGCTGGGGTGTTTCAGGTGATTGTGGAATACACCCAGGAGGCGGTGGGCCGCTTGGCGCTGGAACTGGCTCAGACCTTGTGCCAGGCGGCGCTGGATGACAGCCCGTTTGACCTGCAGCAGGCGCTAACGCAGTTGCGCGATCTGGATGAAGACGTGCGCCTGGGCCCCAGCACCGGTGCGATTGTCGACGCCGCCCTGGCGCGCGGCATTCCATGCCGACGCATGACCGAAGGCAGCATGGTGGCGCTGGGCTGGGGCAGCCGCCAGCGGCGCATTCAGGCGGCAGAGATCGATGCCACCAGCGCCATTGCCGAGGCCATCGCGCAGGACAAACAACTCACCAAAAAGCTGCTGGCCGCCGCCGGCGTGCCGGTGCCTCTGGGCCGCCAGGTGCACAGTGCCGACGATGCCTGGGCGGCCGCCCAGGCGATTGGCCTGCCGGTGGTGATCAAGCCCAAAGATGGCAACCAGGGCAAAGGCGTGACGGTGAACATCAGCACCCGCGAGCAACTGGCCGCGGCGTACCAGACCGCCACCCAATTCAGCAGCCAGGTGCTGGTGGAGCGTTTCCTGCCCGGCCACGACTACCGCTTGCTGGTGGTGGGTGACAAACTGGTGGCCGCAGCCCGGCGTGAGGCACCCCACGTGGTGGGCGACGGCGTGCACAACGTGCGCGCGCTGGTGGACAGTGTCAACAGCGACCCACGGCGCGGTTCTGGTCATGCCACCTCCCTGACCAAAATCCGGTTTGACGACATCGCCCTGGCCTGCCTTGCGGATCAGGGTTTTGGCGCCGAGTCGGTGCCGGCGCTGGGCCAGCGCGTCACGCTGCGCCGCAATGCCAACCTGTCCACCGGTGGCACCGCCACCGACGTGACCGACGATGTGCACGCTGAAGTGGCGGCTCGCGCGGTGGCCGCCGCCAAAATGGTCGGACTGGACATTTGTGGTGTGGACATGGTCACCGACAGCATCCATCACAGCCTGGAAGAGCGTGGCGGCGGCGTGGTGGAGGTGAATGCCGCACCGGGCCTGCGCATGCACATTGCGCCGTCGTTTGGCAAGGGCCGGGCGGTGGGTGAGGCCATTGTTCAAGAGATGTTTGGCAGCCACAGCAATGGCCGTATTCCGCTGGTGGCGGTGACCGGCACCAATGGCAAAACCACCACCGTGCGGCTGATTGCCCACATTTTGAGCGAGAGCGGCTTGCGCGTGGGCATGACCAACACTGACGGCGTCTACATTGCCGGGCAGCGGATCGACACCGGTGACTGCAGCGGCCCGAAAAGCGCGCGCAATGTGTTGCAGCACCCGGATGTGGATGCGGCGGTGCTGGAAACCGCGCGTGGCGGCATGCTGCGCGAGGGCTTGGCCTTTGACCGCTGCGATGTGGCGGTGGTGACCAATGTTGGCAGTGGCGACCACCTCGGGCTGAACTACATCACCACCCTGCAAGACCTGGTGGTCTTGAAGCGGGTGATCGTGCAAAACATCGCCAGCAACGGCACGGCAGTGCTGAATGCGGCTGACCCGGCGGTGGTGGTCATGGCCAAACATTGCGCTGGCACAGTGACCTATTTCGCACTGGACCGGCAGCTGCCGGTGATGGCCACCCACCTGGCACTGGGCCAGCGGGCGGTGTACGTGCAGGACAGCGAACTGGTGGCCGAACACGGGGCCCAGCAATGGCGCCTGCCCCTGTCTGAGGTGCCAATCACGCTTGGCGGCAGCATTGGTTTTCAGGTCGAAAACGTGCTCGCCGCCGTGGCGGCGGTGTGGGCGCTGGGTCTGGACTGGGAGGGGGTGCGCCAGGCCTTGGCCAGTTTTGTCAATGACAGTGACAACGCCATGGGCCGCTTCAACCTGTTTCAGTACCGGGGTGCCACGGTGATTGCCGATTACGGCCACAACCCGGACGCCATGACCGCGCTGGTGCAAGCGGTGCAAGCCTTGCCGGCGCAACATCGCTCGGTGGTCATCAGTGGCGCCGGGGACCGGCGCGATGAAGACATTCGCCAGCAGACGCAAATTTTGGGTCAGGCCTTTGACGAAGTGGTGCTGTACCAGGATCAATGCCAGCGTGGCCGTGACGATGGCGAGGTGATCGGCTTGCTGCGCGAAGGCCTGGAAGGTGCTACCCGCACACGCCATGTGCTTGAAATCACCGGTGAGTTCCGGGCCATCGACACCGCCATGGACAAGCTGGGCGAGGGCGATTTGTGCCTGATCCTGGTGGATCAGGTGGAAGAAGCCCTCGCCTACATCCGCGCTAAAATCTCAAAACAATAGCTATCTGCCCTTATCTATCAAGGGCTAGAGGCCATTTCGACCACTGGTTGCCCGAGGTTCTTCAACACGTCGCGCACCATCTGCGCGCGTTCTTTGGCCTCCGGTAGCGCACGTTCAATGCGTAGCTTCTCATTCCCCACCAGTTTGATGTGTTTGTTTTTCTGGATCAGTTGAATGATCTTCATGGCATCGATTGGCGGGTTTTTCTTGAAGGTGATGGTGATGGCGCCCGGCGCGGCGTCCACCTTGGTCACGCCATAAGGCTGGCTCAGCACCCGCAGGCGGTGCACGTCGATAAGGGTTTGCGCCTGCGCGGGCAGCTTGCCAAAACGGTCGATGATTTCTTCCATCAGGGCGTCGATCTGGTTGGCCGTCTTGGCGGTTGCCAGCTTTTTGTAGAAGCTCAGGCGCAGGTGCACGTCGCCACAGAAGTCATCGGGTAACAGCGCCGGGGCGTGCAGGTTGATGTCGGTGGCCACGTTCATCGGGTTGAGCAGATCTGGCTCGATGCCGGCTTTGAGGCAACGCACCGCCTCGCTCTGCATCTCGTTGTAGAGCTGAAAACCCACTTCCAGCATGTTGCCGCTCTGGTTCTCGCCCAGCACCTCACCGGCACCGCGGATCTCCAGATCGTGCATGGCCAGATAGAAGCCGCTGCCAAGTTCTTCCATCGCCTGAATCGCGTCCAGGCGCATGGTGGCCTGTTTGGTCAGGCCTTCCAGATCCGGCACCATCAAGTACGCATAAGCCTGGTGGTGGCTGCGGCCCACGCGGCCACGCAACTGGTGCAGCTGCGCCAGGCCAAACTTGTCGGCGCGGCTCATGACGATGGTGTTGGCGGTGGGCACGTCAATGCCGGTCTCGATGATGGTCGAGCACAGCAGCAGGTTGTAACGCTGGGCGACAAAGTCGCGCATCACCGCTTCCAACTGGCGCTCGGGCATCTGGCCGTGGGCCACGGCAATGCGTGCTTCGGGCAACAACTCTTCCAGCTTGGCGCGGCGGTTCTCGATGGTTTCCACCTCGTTGTGCAAAAAGTACACCTGCCCGCCGCGCTTGAGTTCGCGCAGCACCGCTTCGCGGATCACACCATTGCCTTCAGTGCGCACAAAGGTTTTGATCGCCAGGCGGCGCTGCGGCGCGGTGGCAATCACGCTCAAATCACGCAAGCCCTCCAGCGCCATGCCCAGCGTACGCGGAATCGGCGTGGCGGTGAGGGTGAGCACGTCCACCTCGGCGCGCAAGGCTTTCATCTGCTCCTTGTGGCGCACGCCAAAGCGGTGTTCCTCGTCAATGATGAGCAGGCCCAGGTCCTTGAACTTGGTCGATTCACTGAGCAGCTTGTGGGTACCCACCACGATGTCGATGGTGCCGTCGGCCACGCCCTTGAGTGCGGCGGTGATTTCTTTGCCGGAGCGAAAGCGGCTCATCTCGGCCACTTTCACCGGCCATTTGGCGAAGCGGTCCACCAGCGTCTGGTAGTGTTGCTCGGCCAGCAGCGTGGTCGGGGCCAGAAAGGCCACCTGTTTACCACCGGTGATGGCAATGAAGGCGGCGCGCAAGGCGACTTCGGTCTTGCCAAAACCCACATCGCCACAAATCAGCCGGTCCATCGGCCGGGGGCTGATCATGTCCTGGATGACGGCGTGGATGGCCGCTTTCTGGTCAGCAGTTTCCTCAAAACCGAAGTCGTTGGCAAAGGTTTCGTAGTCGTTCGGGCTATAGCGGAAGGCGTGGCCCTGGCGTGCGGCGCGACGGGCGTAAATGTTGAGCAACTCGGCGGCGCTGTCGCGCACCTGCTCAGCGGCTTTGCGTTTGGCTTTGTCCCACTGGCCGCTACCGAGTTTGTGCAACGGGGCTTCGTCCGGGCTGACCCCCGTGTAGCGGCTGATCAGCTGCAGCTGGCTCACCGGCACATACAGCGTCGCCTGGTCTGCATACTCCAGATGAAGAAACTCTTGTATCTCATTATCTCCATTGGGTAATTTGTTACCCAGGTCGAGATTGATCAGGCCCCGGTAACGGCCGATGCCGTGGGCGCTGTGCACCACCGGGTCGCCCACCTTGAGTTCGCTCAGGTCCTTGATCAGCGCTTCCACATCGCTGACCTGCTCCTGCTTTTTGCGCCGGCGCGTGGTCGGGCTGGCGGCGAACAGCTCGGTCTCAGTGACAAAGTCGACGCCAGTTTCCAGCCAGCTGAAGCCGGTGGCCAGGCTGCTGGTGGCAATGCCGATCTTTTCGTCGCTGCTCAGAAACTCTTGCAAGGAGTCAAACGCGGGCGGGTCAAACTGGCTGGAATGCAAAAAGTCCAGCAAACTGGCGCGACGCCCATCACTCTCGGCCAGCACCAGCACGCGTTGCTGGGTGTTGCGGATATGGCGCTTCAGGCTGGCCAGCGGGTCGTCGGCACCACGGATGACGGTGATGGGGGGCAAGGCGTCGAATTCGACGTAGGCGCTGGCATCGTCACGGCTCCCCGTGGTTGTCATTGCGGGCTTGACCCGCAATCCACCCACTGCATACGGTGCTTTGGAATCAGCCGAAGATGGATCCCGGATCAAGTCCGGGATGACAGCCTGGTTCAAAGCGGTTAGGTCTGACTGTGCTGGCCCCTTTTCTGTCATTGCGGGCTCGACCCGCAATCCAGTACTCGAATCGGCCGACCGCAGCGCCAACTGCGCATGCTGATTCACCCGCGCGTAAAACTGCTCGGCACTCAAAAACAGCGCATCGGGCGGCAGCACCGGGCGCTCCGGGTCGCCCTGCACCAGCCGGTAACGCTCGCGTGTGTCCTGCCAGAAGTGGCTGAAGGCGGGTTCCAGGTTGCCATGCAACACCACTGTGGCCGCATCGCCCAGATAGTCAAACACCGTGGCTGTTTCTTCAAAAAACAGCGGCAGGTAGTACTCGATGCCCGCCGTGGCCACACCGTTGCCCATGTCTTTGTAGATGCGGCTGCGGGTGGGGTCGCCTTCCAGCAGCTCGCGCCAGCGGCTTCTGAAGCGCGCGCGCGCGTCGTCGTCCATCGGGAACTCACGCCCGGGCAGCAGGCGTACCTCCGGCACCGGGTACAGGCTGCGTTGGCTGTCGGGGTCGAAGGTGCGGATGCTGTCGATCTCGTCGTCAAACAAATCCACCCGGTACGGTACCAGCGAGCCCATGGGAAACAGGTCAATCAACCCGCCGCGCACCGCGTATTCACCGGGGCTGACCACCTGCGTCACATGGCTGTAGCCGGCCAGCGTGAGCTGCGCCTTGAGTTTGGACTCGTTGAGCTTTTGTTTCACCTTGAAGTGAAACGTGGTGCCGGCCAGAAAACTCGGCGGCGCCAGCCGGTAGAGTGCGGTGGTGGCGGGCAGCAGCACCACATCGGCGCCGGTGTCGCGGTCATGCTGGCTGATGCGCCACAAGGTGGCTAGGCGTTCGCTGATCAGGTCCTGATGCGGCGAAAAGGTGTCAAAAGGCAGGGTTTCCCAGTCCGGGAACAACACACAACGCAAGTCGGGCGCAAAAAACGCCATCTCGTCGATCAGACGCTGTGCATCGGTGGCGTCGGCGGTGACGATGGCCGTGACCTTGCCGCTCTTTTTGTCGCGCAGCGCCAGTTGCGCCAATAGCAGCGCGTCTGCCGAGCCGACTGGGCGGGGCAGGGTGAAGCGCTTGCCAGGGGTGAGTTTGGGTAAGTCCATGTCCAATTCCATTTCTAAATCATCCGTGTCGTTGTTGCTTCGCCTTGTTGTGCGTCAGCACTGCCTGCGGCTGCGCGCCTAGACACAAATGATTTGAAAATGGAATAAACCATCCGAGTCGTCGTTGTGTCGCCTTGCCTGGCTGTCGCACTTGTTTGCGGCAAAAACGCCAAAACCCTGCGCAAGGATTGGCAGGGTGTGTTGCTATGGATTCTAGAATGCGGGCCACACCATGACCGAACTCACCGACATCACCCTCACACCTACCGCCACACCACGCTGCTGGGCCCTCATTCCCTGCGCGGGCACCGGCTCACGCGCGGGTGCCGCTGGACCCAAGCAGTACCAGGTGCTGGTCGGGCAACCGATGGTGATGCACACCCTGGCCGCCTTTGCCGAGGTGCCGCGCATCGACCAGACGCTGGTGGTGGTGTCACCGGACGATCATTTTTTTCAGGCACCGCAGTTTGAAAATACTTCGTTTCTGATAGCTGCCTGCGGAGGTTCTACAAGGGCTGCAAGCGTTTTTAATGGTTTAAATGCGCTGCTGGCCGAGGGTGCGGTGGCGCATGACTGGGTGCTGGTGCACGACGCCGCGCGTTGCCTGATCACCCCGGAACAGATCAATCAGCTGCTCGATGCTTGCCTGTCGGATGAGGTGGGTGGCCTGCTGGCGCTGCCGCTACCCGACACGCTGAAAGCAGCGCAGGCGGGCCGGGTCGCGGCCACCTTGCCACGTGCCGACAAGTGGTTGGCGCAAACGCCACAGATGTTTCGCATTGGCAGTTTGCTCGAAGCTTTAGAACTGGCGGGGGATGCGGTCACCGACGAATCCAGTGCGATTGAGACCATGGGCCTGGCCCCCAAACTGGTGCCGGGCAGTGCGCAAAACTTCAAGGTGACCTACCCGGAAGACTTTGAACTGGCGCAGGCGGT
This sequence comes from Rhodoferax ferrireducens, assembly GCA_002083775.1. Lineage (GTDB taxonomy): Bacteria > Pseudomonadota > Gammaproteobacteria > Burkholderiales > Burkholderiaceae_C > Rhodoferax > Rhodoferax ferrireducens_A. Next base: position 446,181 of record MTEI01000002.1, read on the forward strand.
GCTGGTGTCGCGGGGGCGCGTTTCCAGTTAACGGGTGGTTTTGGCGGGCGCCGCTTCTGCAACAGGCGCAAACAACCCGCGCAACGCCGCTTCCGCTTCCTCCAGACTATCCGCCGCAATCAGAACCTGCTGAATCTGCGCCGGTGATAACAAACGTGGCGGGTAATCTGCCACCAGTCTCTCGATGCGATCTACGGCATCCGGATAAAAGCGTAGCAACAAACCCCTGAGCTGCGAGGGTGTGGCGTTGCCCAGCTCCACTTCCAGGTCAATGCGCCCGGGGCGGATCAGCGCTGCATCCAGCCGCTCGCGGTGGTTGGTGGTGAGCACCACCACGCGGCCTTCTTGGGCGCCGACGCCGTCAATGGCGTTGAGCAGGCCTGAAAAACTGATCTGGATGCGTGTGTCCTGCTTCTCGCGGGCGTTGAAAAACGCGTCAATGTCCTCGATCAGAATCAACGAGCGCGGCGGCGTGCGCTGCAGCAAATCGGCCATCACGTTGTCGGTCAGCTTGGGGTTGGTGAGCGACAGCGCGCACAGTTTCAGGCGCAATTCACCCGCCAGCGCAAACGCCACACTGGTCTTGCCAGTGCCGGGCGGGCCAAAAAACAGATAGCCGCGCCGCCACGGAATGCCCATCTGCGCATACCACTCGCGCCGCGTGAAAAACTCGTGAATGTCGTCATGCAGCAGCTTGGCCACACCCGCGTCCAGCACCACCGAATCGAGACTGCGCCGGGGTTTGCTGTCGGCCATGCGCCACTCATCGCCAAAACGGTCCACCGTGTAGAGCGTGAGCCGGTTGGCGCGCCGCTCACCCGCGTGGCGCGCCACGCCTTCGAGCAACTCCTCCATCAGCTTGCGGCTGGCGAACAGCGCCCCGAGGTGGATGGTTTCCACCACTTGCAGGTTCATGGCAATCTCGCGCTGCATCCACATCAGCCGCCCTTTGAACCAGAACAGGTGAAAACCGGGCGACGGGCTGTAGCGCAGGCGCGGTGTGTCGTCCGCCTGCGCCGGGTCTTCGGCCACGGCAGGTGGTGCCTGCACCACGGTGAACAATCGGCTTTGCTGGCCAAAACGCTGGTCGTTGAGCCAAGCGATGAAGGCTTCAAACAGATCGTTGCGGCTGTCCAGCGTGGCGGTGACGATGATGGCGCGCTTGAACTGTGCCCACAACGCGCCCGGAATCTTGCGCAGCGACGCGGCAATCACCCCCACCAGCCCCAGCGCCAGCGCGCCGCTGACCATCTGGTTGCTCAGTTGGAGGCGCAGCGCGTCGATCAATTCATTCAGCATGCGGCAATGCTAGCCCATGGCCTTGAAAATATTGGCCGAAGCCAGCCTGACGCGCTGCTCAAATCACGGTTTGTGCCGATTTCGTCGAGGAAAATACCGCCCAAGCAGAAACACTGAAACAGACAAGGACCAAGCGCATGAATTTCAGAATCGGAGAAGGGTGGGACATTCACGCGCTGGTGGCCGGGCGCAAGCTGATCCTGGGCGGGGTCGAGGTGCCGTTTCACCTGGGCCTGCTGGGCCACTCCGACGCGGACGCGCTGTTACACGCCATCACCGACGCGCTGCTAGGCGCTGCGGCGCTGGGCGACATCGGCACCCATTTCCCTGACACCGATATCCGCTTCAAGGGCGCGGATTCAAGCGTGCTGCTGACCGAGGCGGCCCGGCGCGTGCGCGAGGCGGGTTACGAGATCGGCAACATCGACAGCACCATCATCGCCCAAGCCCCCAAACTGATGCCGTTCATTCCCGCCATGCGCGCCCACATTGCCCAGACGCTGGGGCTGACCGCAGACCAGATCAACGTCAAAGCCAAGACCGCTGAAAAGATGGGGCCGGTGGGGCTTGGCCAGGCCATGGAAGCGCGCGCGGTGGCGCTGATTTACAAGAAGTCATGAACCTTGCCGTCCCAAAGCCCTTGATTCAAGGGCTTTATTGAGGTTTCTTGTTTCCGTCAATAATTTCATTCAAGCGCGGCATGGCGTATGCATCGCCAAATCTAAGGGCCCCACGCTGGCACCCAGTTTGAACTGAAGTGATCGGAGAAAAATGAACATCAAGGGTTTGATTGATGCCTCTGAAAAGGTATTCCTGGTCCTGATCGCCGGTTTCACGGTGATCGCCATGGGCCAGGAAATCTGGACGCTGATCGAGAACCGGCGGGTGGCGCTGCAGGACTTGCTGCTGATGTTCATCTACGCCGAGGTGCTGGGCATGCTGGGTGCGTTTTATGTCCGACAGCGCAACCTGATCATCTTGCCCCTGTTCATTGCGATGACGGCGCTGAGCCGCCTGATTGTGCTGCAGGGTAAAGAATCCGACCCGATCAATCTGCTGTACGAGGCCGGCGCTATTTTGCTGATTGCCGTGGCCTGCTGGGTCATCAGCCGGATGCGACCGGATGATTGATCAGGGCATCGAACAAGTTTTATAGGTGATATTGGCCTACAGCCCTTTAAATTAAAGGGTGAGTAGCTATGTTTAGCAGAGCGTATGCAGCGGAATGTCATGCTCCCCGGCCAGCGCTTCCAGCGCCTCACGCGTGTGCCCGGCCACGAATTGGGCCACCGCCTGATGGATGCTTTCTTCCAGCATCATGTCCAGCCCGCGCCACGCCAGCCCCATGACACGGCACAGCGACTGGGCAAAGTGCGGCTCCAGCGCAGCCAGCGCCACCCGGCCGTCCAGACACGCATACACCCGGTAACCGGCGTGGCCGCCACCCAGCAGCGTGCCGGGCAGCGTGGCGCCCCAACTGCGCGGCAAGGCCAGGTGTGCGGCGGCGTCTGACAAAGCCACTTCCATGAAACTGCCATGGCCGGACTGGCGCCGTAGCAGCAGGGTTTGCAACACCGCTTCGCTGGCCATCAGCGCGCCGCCCATGTCGGCATACAGCGTGGCGGGCAGGTCCAGGCCGGTGATCAGGTCGTTTTCGGCCACGTAGGTCAGGTCGTGGCCGGGCAGGTCGGCCAGCACACCCGGTGCGCCGAAGATGGCGACCATGTTCAGCTTGGGGTAGCGGGGGTGCAGAGTGGCCCAGTCCAGCCCCAGCTTGGTCAAGGCGCTGGGGCGAAAAGAGGTGATCAGCACATCAGCCTGCGCCAGCTCGGTGTGCAGCGCTGCCTGGCCAGCGTCGGTTTTGAGGTTGATGGTCTGGACTTCAATACCGTCATGCAGCACCCGGTAGGCCGCCGGGCTGTACAGGCTCATCGGGTCGCCGGTGATGCCGGATTCGACGCCTGTTCCGGTTGACGTTGCAGGCGCGGGTGGTTCCAGTTTGAGACAGGTGGCACCCATCTGGCGCAGGCGTTGCAGCGCGGCGGGGCCGGGCAGGTTCAGGCTCAGGCTGAGGATGCGCACGCCGGTCAGGGGCAGCGGCGCGGGTTGGGGCGGGGCAAGGTTGGTCATGTTTTGGGGTGATGTTTTTCAGCTATTTTCACCCGGTGCTTTGAGGCTGTGGGGTGCTTCTGTGTCAGCGTGATGTCAGCCCTTCAAAGTGCGCTGCAAGTGGGTGTTTGAGAAGCATACATTGCCATGATGGGTATTGAAGCCGGGCCGGATGCGCTGAGGTGGGCGGGTAGAATTGAAGGATCGCCGGGTTATCCCACCCAGCTGTTTTTCGGGCCTCTTCCCCGCTTGCCTGTCAATATGATCCGCCGCCGAAGACGCCCGTTGCCTCAAGGATTTTCATGAAACGTGTTGACGACTTTCGTCTGAAGTTTGGCCAAAAAGAATACGTGCCAATCATGGTCGGTGGGATGGGTGTTGATATCTCAACGGCCGAGCTGGCGCTGGAAACCGCGCGCCTGGGTGGCATTGGCCACATCTCGGACGCCATGGTCAATGACGTGTCTGACCGCCGCTTTGACACCAGCTTTGTCAAGGACAAGACCCGGCTGTACCGCCACAACATCCTCAATGCCGACAAGTCAGACGTGAAGTTTGACCTGGACATTCTGGCCGAAGCCACCCGCAACCACGTTGGCGCCACCATGGAAGCCAAAAAAGGCGATGGTCTGATTTTTGTCAACTGCATGGAAAAGCTGACCATGAACGGCCCGCGTGAAACCCTGCAAGTGCGCATGAATTCGGCGCTGGATGCCGGCATTGACGGCATCACGCTCAGCGCCGGTTTGCACCTGGGCTCGTTTGGCCTGATTGCCGACCACCCGCGTTTTCGTGACGCCAAGCTGGGCATCATCGTCAGCAGCGTGCGTGCGCTCCAACTGTTTTTGCGCAAAAACGCGCGCCTGGACCGCAAGCCCGACTTTGTGGTGGTGGAAGGCCCGCTGGCTGGCGGCCACCTGGGTTTTGGGCTGGACTGGGCGCAGTACGACCTGGCGACGATCATTGCCGAGGTCATCAAGTTCGTGAAAGACGAAGAACTGAACATCCCGGTGATTGCCGCTGGCGGCATCTTTACCGGCAGCGATGCGGTGTCGTTTCTTGAAAGTGGCTCAGCTGCTGTGCAGGTGGCGACACGTTTCACCGTGTCAGAAGAATGTGGCTTGCCTGCTGATGTGAAGCAAGACTACTACACGGCCAATGAAGACGATATTGTGGTCAACACCATCTCGCCCACCGGCTACCCGATGCGCATGCTCAAAGGCTCGCCCGCCATTGGCGACGGCATCCGGCCCAACTGCGAGTCGTATGGCTATTTGCTCGACGGCAATGGCAACTGTGCCTACATCACCGCCTATAACCGCGAACTGGCCCTGCACCCGGACGGCAAAAACATCCACGTCATGGACAAAACCTGCCTGTGCACGCAGATGCGCAACTTCAAGCTCTGGACCTGTGGGCACTACACCTACCGCCTGAAAGACACCACGCGCAAAAACGCCGACGGCAGCTACCAGTTGCTGACCGCCGAGCACATCTTCAACGACTACCTCTACAGCGTGGACCACCAGATCGCTCTGCCAGCCTGAACCTTGCCAAGCTGGCGCGAACCGGCGTCGCAACCAAAAAAGCCCCGTCTCGAAGATTCGGGGCTTTTTTTGCGGCAGCCGGGCTCAGAACTGGATGCCAGCCGGGTTGTTTGCGTTGGCGCGTGGCGGGGGTGCAACTGCTGCTGGGGGAGGTGTCGGTGCGGCTGCAGCGGGTGTGGCCACAGCTTCAGGCGCTTTCACGGCGACGAGCGGACTGGGCTCGGCGTAGCGGTAGTTGGCGGGCAACTTGCTGCTTTCGGGGTAGCCTGCCGCGTTCAGGTATTGCGTCCACTCCGGGGAAGAGTACCCCTTGATCTGCTGGCTGCCAATGGTCAGCAGTGGCAGTGAGGTGGTGTCGGCCAGGCGCTTGAGCGATTCGGCGTCCTCATTGCTGTTGATGGTTTTCTCGGTGAACGGGATGCCGCGGCTGCGCAACAGGGTGCGGCCCTCGTCACACGGCGCGCATTCTTTGCCAGTGAACAGCGTCACCGGGTAGCGGCTGGCCACTTGGCGCAGTTCATACGGCAGGCTGGCGTTGGCAGCGCCCGTGTCTTTGCCGTCCGCGCTCAGCGGGGTGACCTTCGCAGTGGGCGTGGCGGGTGGTTTGTCAGAGAAGGTGATGCGCCCGTCCGGCCCGACGATGCGGTACAGCGTCTGCGCCTGGGCAGGCGTCTGGATGAGCGCAGTCAATGCCAAAATACATAGCACGCTGCCCAAGCCGTATAAGGGCTGGAATGCTTTTTTGCCATATAAATCTGCGTGCGGTTGAACGTTTGACATAAGACCTCCTCAACGGGTTTGAACCATCCCCTGATGCCGCAAGAGCGCGTCCAGCGTGGGCTCGCGACCGCGAAACGCCTTGAACGACTCGATGGCCGGGCGGCTGCCACCAGCTTCCAGAATCGCCTGGCGGTAACGTCTGCCGGTTTCCAGGCTGGGCAAGCCGTCCGCCCCGGCGGTTTCTTCAAACGCGGCGTAGGCGTCGCTGCTCAGCACCTCGGCCCATTTGTAACTGTAATAACCTGCCGCATAACCACCCGCAAAAATATGGCTGAAGGTGTGTGCGGTGCGGCTCCAGCTGGGTGGCTGTAGCACCGCCACCTCAGCACGCACCTGTTGCAGCAGCGGCATGATGTCCAGCGCCGGATCATGGGCGCTGTGCAGCAGCATGTCAAACAACGAAAACTCGATCTGGCGCAACGTCTGCATGCCGCTCTGGAAGTTTTTGGCGGCCAGCATCTTGTCAAACAACTCGCGCGGCAGGGGTTGGTCGGTATCGACGTGCGAGGTCATGTTTTTCAGCACATCCCATTCCCAGCAGAAGTTTTCCATGAACTGGCTGGGCAGCTCCACCGCGTCCCACTCCACACCGCTGATGCCCGACACATCGCGCTCGTTCACTTGGGTCAGCAGGTGGTGCAGGCCGTGGCCAAACTCGTGGAACAGGGTGGTGACATCGTCGTGCGTCAGCAGCGCGGGTTTGCCAGCCACACCGCTGGCAAAGTTGCACACCAGATGCGCCACCGGGGTTTGCAGGGTGTGGGTGTCGGGGCGCAACCAGCGCGCGCGCACGTCGTCCATCCAGGCGCCACCGCGTTTGCCGTTGCGCGCGGTCGGGTCCAGGTAAAACTGGCCGACCAGCGTGGCGGCAGCGTCGCCTGCCGCAGTGCTGACGCGTTCAATTCGGTAAAAGCGCACGTCTTCGTGCCACACCGGCGCGTGGTCTTCGCGGATCTGCACTTCAAACAGGGTTTCGACAATCTTGAACAATCCGGCCAGCACCTTGGGCAGCGGAAAGTATTGTTTGACTTCCTGCTCGTTGAAAGCGTAGCGCGCTTCCTTGAGCTTTTCGCTCACATACGGCCAGTCCCAGGCTTGCGGGTCGCTCAATGCCAGGTGCTCAGCGGCAAAGGTCCGCATGTCGGCCAGGTCTTTTTCGGCAAAGGGTTTGGCGCGGCCGGCCAGGTCGCGCAGGAAAGTGATCACCTGCTCAGGCGACTCAGCCATTTTGGGCACCACGGAGAGAGCGGCAAAGTTGGCGTGGCCAAGCAACTTGGCCTCTTCCAGGCGCAGGCTCAGCAGTTCGTTGATCAGCGCCGAGTTGTCAAACTTCTGGCTGGCCTCGTCGGCCTCACCCGATGCGCGGGTGACATAGGCGCGGTAGAGCTTTTCGCGCAGGGCGCTGCTTTTGGCAAACTGCATGACCGGCAGGTAGCAGGGGAGTTTGAGCGTGAGCTTGTAGCCCTCTTTGCCCTCGGCCTGCGCCGCAGACTGGGCGGCTTGCACGATGTCGTGCGGCACACCGTCCAGTTCTTCGAGCGTGGCGTAGTAGGCAAAGGCATCGGTGGCATCCAGCGCGTTTTCGCTGAATTTCTGGCTGGCGGCGGCTTGTAACTCCTGAATTTCTGCAAAACGGGTACGCGCCTCGCCTTGCAACTCCGCGCCACCCAACACAAAGTTGCGCAGAGCGTTTTTGTGCGCCTGGCGCTGCTCGGGCGTGAGTGTGGCCGGGTCAATGGCCTTGTATTTGGCAAACAAACGCTCATCCGCGCCCAGGCGGGTGTAAAACTCGGTGATTTTGGGCAACGCTGCATTAAAAGCGGCACGTAGCTCAGGGTTGTCGGCCACGCTGTTGAGGTGGCTCACCGAGCCCCAGGCGCGTGACAACTGCTCGGTGGCGACATCCAGCACGCTGGCCATCATGTTCCAGCTGGCTTCAAACGCGGGAGCCGTCACGGTTTCCAGCGCCTCATTGGCCTGGGTCAGCAGTTGCTCCAGTGCGGGTTCGATGTGCTCCGGGCGGATTTCGTCGAAGCGGGGCAGGTCGTCAAAAGAGAGCAGGGGATTGGTCATGGTGTTCAAGTAGCGGCGCGTTCTGCGGATTCAAGGGTGTTGACAAGCAACATGGTAATGGTCATGGGGCCAACCCCACCCGGCACCGGGGTGATGTAACCCGCCACCTGGCGCACGCCCGCAAAATCAACGTCACCACAGAGCTTGCCTTCATCGTTGCGGTTCATGCCCACGTCCAGCACCACCGCGCCGGGTTTGACCATGTCGGCAGTCAGCACATCGCGCTTGCCCACCGCCGCCACAATTACGTCGGCCTGCAGCGTCATGGCTTTCAGGTCAGCGGTGGCGCTGTGGCAGATGGTGACGGTGGCACTTTTTTGCAGCAGCATCAGCGCCATCGGTTTACCCACGATGTTGCTGCGGCCAATCACCACCGCGTGTTTGCCGCGCAGGTCATAACCAATGGATTCGAGCATCTTCATGCAGCCATACGGCGTGCAGGGCCAGAAACCGGGCAGTCCGGTCATCAGCGCCCCGGCGCTGGCGACGTGAAAACCGTCCACGTCCTTGGCAGGTGAAATAGCTTCAATCACCTTGGTGGCATCAATGTGTTTGGGCACCGGCAACTGCACCAGAATGCCGTGGATGGCCGGGTCGGCATTCAGGATGGCGATGCGCGCCAGCAACTCGGCCTCAGACAGGTCAGCGTCGTACTTTTCCATAACCGAGTGAAAACCGCAGTCTTCACAACCCTTGACCTTGTTGCGCACATACACCTGGCTGGCCGGGTTGTCGCCAACCAAAATCACCGCCAGGCCGGGCGTGATGCCGCGTGCTTTCAGGGCGCGGGCGCGCTCGGTCACATTCAGGCGCAGTTGTTTGGACAGGGCCACGCCGTCAATGATCTGGGCGCTGTGGGCAGGTGTGTTCATCTGAAATCCATCAATAAAAAAGCCCGCTAGTCCAGTTGGGGCGGGCGTGAGTAGCTATTTTAAAAATAGCAGAACAAGAAAACGTGTTGGTCAGGCTTTGACGGCATTGGGGCCCAGGGCCACTTTCAGCAGGTCAGCCACGGTGTTGGCATTGAGCTTTTCCATGATGTTGGCGCGGTGCGCCTCCACGGTTTTGATGCTGATGCCCAGGTCGTCGGCAATTTGTTTGTTCAGCCTGCCAGCCACAATGCGTTCAAGCACCTGGGATTCGCGCAGCGTCAGGCGCGCCATGAGGGCGTCACGGGCCACCGAGCTTTGGTGCTCGGCAAACGACTCTTTGGCCTGATCGAGCATGCGCTCCACCAGCGGCACCAGTTGCTCTTCGTTAAACGGTTTCTGGATGAAATCCATGGCGCCTTTTTTCATGGTGTCCACCGCCATGGGCACGTCGCCATGGCCGGTGATGAAGGCCAGAGGCAGCGGTGAGCGGGCTTCGATCAGGCGGCTTTGCAGCTCCAGCCCGGTCATGCCCGACATGCGGATGTCGATGATCAGGCAGGCGACTTCACGCGCGTCGTAACGGTTCAGGAAAGACTCGGCCGAGTCAAAGCACCGCACCCGGTAGTCTTTGCCCTCCAGCATCCATTGCAGTGAATCGCGCACGGCCTCATCGTCATCAACAACGTAAACCGTGCCTTTTTTGGGGATGAGACTCATGGCAGTACCTGAAATCCTTGTTGTTCCGGGCGCTTGGTGGTGGCAACTGAGAGCGGGTCCGGGTTGGGTATCCAGAAGGTGAAACAGCAGCCAATAGCGGTGTCGCCATTGTAGAGGTTCTCGGCTTTCATTCTGCCCAGATGCGACTCCACAATCGAGCGGCACAGGCTCAGGCCAATGCCCATGCCCTCGGGTTTGGTGGAGTAAAACGCCTCGTAAAGCCGGGCCATGACTTCAGGCGCAATGCCGTGGCCAGAGTCCGATACCCTGAATTCAATCACCGATTTGCCCTCAACCATCTCTAATGCCACGCGCAATTTCACCAACCGCAGGGCGGTGGGTTTCTGCGCGGCATCAATCGACTCAGCGGCGTTTTTCAGCAAGTTGAGCAGCACCTGCTCGATCAGGATCGGGTCCACCATCACGTTGGGCAGGTTGGGCGCGACGTATTGCGTCAGCTTCACGTTGCGTCGGCGCAGTTCGATCTCGGCCAGCTCCACGGCTTCGGCCACCATGGTGGCCACACTGGCAATGGTGCGGTTGGGCTCACTGCGTTTCACAAAAGATCGGATGCGCTGGATGATCTGCCCGGCACGGTGCGCCTGGCGAGCGGTCTTCTCCAGCGCGCCGAGCAATTCGTCCTCGGTGATCTGGTGCGCCTTGATGCGCGAGACCATGCCATTGCAGTAGTTGTTGATGGCCGTCAGCGGCTGGTTCAGCTCATGCGCCACGCTGGAAGCCATTTCGCCCATGGTGATCAGGCGGCTTGACGCCTGGGCACGGATCGCCTGAACCTCGGCCTGTTCTTCGGCCAGTCGCCGCGAGGTGATGTCGGTGGCAATCACCATCTGGGCCAGCCGCCCATCCACCCAACTCATGTAGCGGGTGCGAACCTCCAGCCAGCGGCCCAGGCTGCCGAGGTAAATCTCGGCACTTTCAGCTTCTTTTTCAGACAACTGGTTGGTGGGCAAACCGGCAAACGCGTCCACTGTGTCCTGGGTTTCGTCGCTGTGAGTCAGGGTGGGCACGCCCGCCTCGGCCACCAGTTGCAAATGGCCATGCGCCTCAGAACCAAACCACAGGCGGTAGAGTTTGTTGGCAAACAGCAGTTCGTTGTTGCCCAGTGGCGCCACCGAGATGGAGGCGTCCAGTGCCTCCAGCACGGCGGTAAAGCGCTCATGTGAGGCGGCCAATTGCTCGCGTACCCGGGTGGGCTCGGTGATGTCGGTCATCGACGTCATCCAGCCGGTTTGCTGGCCAAAGGCATCAATCAGGGGCGACACATACAAACGTGCCTCAAAAATCTCGCCATCTTTGCGTTTCACACGGAACTGGATGCCGCTGGGGTCAATGAGTCCGGCCAATTCTTCTTTCAGCCGGTTCTTCAGCATCTCGTAGTCTTCCCGGGGCCAGTAGGGGAAGGGAGCGGTCAACCCCACCAGTTCACGCTCTGTCCAGCCGGTCATCTGGCAAAACGCTTTGTTCACGTAGGTGATGCGTCCCTGCATGTCCAGCGCCCGCATGCCGGTGAGCATGGAGTTTTCCATGGCCCGGCGAAAAGCGGTTTCGCGCACCAGCGCATCCTGTGCCTGGATGCGCCGACGCGTGTGACGCCAGTTGGCCAGCAGCAGCCAGGCGGTGACTGCGCTCAAGACCATCACCAGCCAGAACAGGCCACTGCCGACAACACCCAGCGAGGTGCGGTAAGCCTGCCCGCGAATCGCTAGGCCATTGCCCACGGGCGATACCGGCAACTGATAGGCGTTGACCGGGTTGGCCCAGGGCAGGAAACTGCGGCTCAACGTTTTTTCAAGCAGGCTGGTGCCCGCCAGCAGCTTGTTGTCGGCGTCCAGAAAAGAGATCGCGTACTTGGAGGTGACCTCATTGGGCACACCGTAACGAAACATCGCATCCACCGAGTAGGTGACCAGCAGGTCGCCTTTGAAACGCGTTTTGTCAATGAGTGGCAGGTGCAACTGCACCTGGGTCGGGCCCCGGTCGTTCTTGCGCGGACTGGAGTAGATGGGCAAAAGCACGTCGCGCACCAGCTGGAAATTGCTGATGGTGTCTTCATCCTCGCTGCGGGCAAGGGCGTTTTTTCTGGTCGACTGCACCACCACGCCGCCAGGGTCATAACTGGCCCGCGTGGTGTAGGTGTCGTCGATCCAGGTCAGGCTTTGCACTTCGGGGAACAGGTTGGCAAAGGCTTCGGCCCGCGCCAGAAAATCATCGGCTGTGATTTCACGCGCCGCCATTTCCCGGGCAAACCGCATCAGCTGTTCCTGCTGCTCCAGCAGGCGCAGCCGCAGGCGCTGCTGGGTGTATTCCACATCACGGTGAATGGCCTCGCGCTCACGGGCGATCTCCTCAAACCGCAAATAGGCAAAGGCCGACAGGATCACCACCAGAAACAGCAACACCGCAGCCAACGGCGCCAGCATGGCCAAGCGGTCTTGCCGCTGGGCGGTTTGCCCTTTCCACCAAAACCGCAGCCGGGCCGCCGGGGCGAGCCGGGGGCGGTTCACGGTGTCCAGATATGAAGGCAGTGGCATGGTTGGAAGTGTAGGGCGTTTGCGGTTGCCGACGATGCTTATAATTTCACATTATGAATAGTATGAACGCTATTTGAAATGCCTTGAAATTACCCCTAGAATCCCGCTCGCGACAAAAAAGGCCGAACCCACTAACATTCCTCCGGCCACCCTACAGGAGACACGCATGTCAGCACAACCCGACAACCGCGCCGCCATCGATGCGGACAGCCTGGAAACCCGCGAATGGATGGACGCGCTAAGCGCCGTCATCGAGAGCGAGGGGCCCGAACGTGCCCACTTCCTATTGGAACAACTGCTGGAGCACGCCCGGCAAAACAGCCTGGACATGCCCTTTTCGGCCAACACCGGCTACGTCAATACCATTGAGCCCGAGCAGGAAGAACGCTGCCCCGGCAACATCGAGATCGAGGAGCGTTTGCGCGCCTACATGCGCTGGAATGCCATGGCGATGGTGGTCAAGGCCAACCGCCATCACCCTGAAGATGGTGGGGATTTGGGCGGGCATATTGGCTCTTTTGCCTCATTGGCACACATGTTTGGCGCGGGTTTCAACCACTTCTGGCATGCCGAGAGCAAAGACCACGGCGGCGACTGCCTCTATATACAAGGCCATGTGGCACCCGGCGTGTATGCCCGCGCGTACCTGGAAGGCCGTCTTTCTGAAGAGCAGTTGCTGCATTTCCGCCAGGAAACCGGTGGCAAGGGCTTGTCGAGCTACCCGCACCCCAAGTTGATGCCCGAGTTCTGGCAATTCCCAACCGTGAGCATGGGCCTGGGGCCACTGATGGCCATTTACCAGGCGCGGTTTTTGAAATACCTGCACGCCCGTGGCATCGCCAACACCGAAAGCCGCAAAGTGTGGGTGTTTTGCGGCGACGGCGAGATGGACGAGGTGGAAAGCCTGGGTGCCATCGGTGTCGCTGCCCGCGAAAAGCTCGACAACCTTGTCTTCGTCATCAACTGCAACCTGCAGCGTCTGGATGGCCCGGTTCGTGGCAATGGCAAGATCGTCCAGGAACTGGAGGCCGACTTTCGCGGTGCAGGGTGGAACGTGATCAAACTCTTGTGGGGCGGCAACTGGGACCCGCTGCTGGCGCGCGACAAGGACGGTGCCCTGCGCAAGGTGATGATGGACACGCTGGATGGCGACTACCAAGCATTCAAGGCCAACGACGGCGCCTTTGTGCGCAAGAACTTCTTTGGCCGCTCGGCCGCTACCGCCAAGATGGTGGAAAAGATGAGCGACGACGACATCTGGGCTTTGCGCCGTGGTGGCCACGACCCGCAAAAGGTCTACGCCGCCTACCACGCCGCAGTGAACCACAAGGGCCAGCCAACCGTGCTGCTGATCAAGACCGTCAAGGGTTTTGGCATGGGCAAAAGTGGCGAGGGCAAAAACAACGTGCACCAGACCAAAAAGCTCACCGACGACGACATCCGCGTCTTCCGTGACCGCTTCAACATCCCGATCCCCGACAGCCAGCTGGCGGACCTGCCGTTTTACAAGCCAGCCGACGACACGCCCGAGATGAAGTACCTGCACGCGCGACGCCAGGCGCTGGGTGGCTACCTGCCGCACCGCCGCACCCAGGCAGACGAATCGTTCACCGTGCCATCCATCGAGACCTTCAAGAGCGTGATGGAGCCAACTGCACCTGGGCGCGAGATTTCCACCACCCAAGCCTATGTCCGTTTCATCACCCAGCTGCTGCGTGACCAGGCACTGGGCCCGCGTGTGGTGCCAATCCTGGTGGACGAGGCCCGCACCTTTGGTATGGAAGGCTTGTTCCGCCAGATTGGCATCTACAACCCGGCTGGCCAGCAATACACCCCGGTCGATAAAGACCAGGTGATGTATTACAAGGAAGACGTCAAGGGCCAGATCCTGCAGGAAGGCATCAACGAAGCCGGCGGCATGGCCAGCTGGATTGCGGCGGCCACCAGCTATTCAACAAGCAACCGCATCATGGTGCCGTTTTACGTTTATTACTCGATGTTCGGTTTCCAGCGCATTGGCGATTTGGCCTGGGCAGCGGGTGACATGCAGGCGCGCGGCTTTTTGCTGGGCGGCACCAGCGGGCGCACTACGCTCAACGGCGAAGGCCTGCAGCACGAAGACGGCCACAGCCACATTCTGGCGGGCACCATTCCCAACTGCATCAGTTACGACCCGACCTTTGCGCATGAGGTCGGCATCATCCTGCACCACGGCTTGAAACGCATGGTGGAGAAGCAGGACAACGTCTTCTATTACCTGACCCTGCTCAACGAAAACTACGCCATGCCCGGCCTGACCGAAGGCACCGAAGAGCAAATCATCAAAGGCATGTACCTGTGCAAACCCGGTGTGGAAGGTGTTGCCAACCCGCGCGTGCAGCTGCTGGGCTCGGGTACCATCCTGCGTGAGAGTTTTGTCGCGCAAAAGCTGCTGGCGGTGGACTGGGGCGTGACGGCCGATGTGTGGAGCTGCCCCAGCTTCAACGAACTTGCGCGCGACGGCATGGCCGCCGAGCGGCACAACCTGCTGCACCCGACCGACACCCCGGTGTTGCCGTTTGTGGCCCAGCAGTTGCAGGACCACAGCGGCCCGGTGGTGGCTTCCACCGACTACATCAAGGCTTATGCCGAACAGATTCGCGCCTACATGCCAGCGGGGCGCGTTTACAAGGTGCTGGGCACCGACGGCTTTGGCCGCAGCGATTTCCGCTCCAAATTGCGTGAGCACTTCGAGATCAACCGCTACTACATCGTGGTGGCGGCACTCAAGGCGCTCAGCGAAGACGGCACCGTGCCGGTGGCGCGTGTGGCCGAGGCCATTGCCAAATACGGCATCGATGTTGACAAGGTCAACCCGCTGTACGCATGAGTTTGGACGGCATAGTGAATGTCATGCCGGACTTGATCCGGCATCCATGGATTGCGGGTCAAGCCCGCAATGACTGCGCTGTGATTCCCGATTGAATATGGAGACACAACATGGCAATTATTGAAATTCAAGTGCCCGACATCGGTGACTTCGACGAAGTAACGGTGATCGAGCTGCTGGTGAAGCCCGGCGACACGGTGCGCGCGGAGCAATCCCTGCTGACGGTGGAATCTGACAAAGCCTCGATGGAAATTCCGTCGAGCCACGCTGGGGTGGTGAAAGAGCTGAAAGTTGCGCTGGGCGACAAGGTAAAACAAGGCTCGCTGGTGCTGCTTTTGGAAGCCGCAGACGAAACATCAGCATCAAATCCGGCTCCAGCCGAAGCGGAACAAGGGCAGGCTGCTACATCCGCTGCTACATCCGCTGTAACAGTAGCTGCCGCCGCACCCGCTGAAGTGCCAAATGTGCCTGCAGCCCCCGTCGAACAAGCGCCAAGTGCTCCTGATTCCGTAGTTAGTAGCCTGGTGGAAGTGCGCGTGCCCGACATTGGTGACTTCAAGGATGTGACGGTGATCGAGGTCATGGTCAAGGTTGGCGACAGCATCAAACTGGAGCAAAGCCTGATCACCGTCGAGTCAGACAAGGCATCGATGGAAATCCCCTCGGGCGCTGCTGGCGTGGTGCAGGAACTCAAGGTCAAGCTGGGCGACGTGGTCAATATCGGCGACTTGCTGCTGATTTTGCAGGGCGCTGCGCCTGCTGTTGCCACCGCACCCGCTGCTACAGCAGTGGTTGCAGGCGCTGAGGCAGCGGTGAGAGCAACCACTGAACTTTCTACGTCAAATCAGGCTCAAGCCCCTATCAATCAAGGGCAGGCAGCTACAACTACTGCAGCTGCTCATCCTTCAACTGCCGCTGCAGTTGGGGTGCCAGCCGCAGCGTTGGCAGCCCCCGCGCATAACCCGACCACCGTGCCGCTGGGCCTGCCGCACGCGTCGCCCTCCGTGCGCAAATTTGCCCGCGAGCTGGGTGTGCCACTGGCCGAGGTCAAAGGCTCCGGCCTGAAGGGTCGTATCACCGACGCCGACGTGCAAGCTTTCACCCGCTCGGTCATGGGCGCTGCAGTGCAAACCAGCGCCATTGCCGCCAGCCAGGCCGCGCAGGTGGCGCAAGCAGTGCAAGCCGCCAAGTCAGCCAGCGGTGGCGACGGTGCCGGGCTGGGCCTGATCCCGTGGCCGAAGGTCGACTTTGCCAAGTTCGGACTCATCGAGCGCAAGGAGATGAGCCGCATCAAAAAGATCAGCGGTGCCAACCTGCTGCGCAACGCCATCATGATTCCGGCCGTCACCAACCATGACGACGCCGACATCACCGACCTGGAAGCGTTCCGCGTGGCCACGAACAAGGAAAACGAGAAGTCGGGCGTCAAGGTGACGATGCTGGCTTTCCTGATCAAAGCCTGCGTGGCCGCCCTGAAAAAGTTCCCCGACTTCAACAGCAGCCTGGACGGCGACGCGCTGATCTACAAGCAGTATTTCCACATCGGTTTTGCCGCCGACACACCCAACGGCCTGATGGTGCCGGTGATCAAGGATGCCGACAAAAAAGGCATCTACCAGATCAGCGCCGAGATGAGCGAACTGGCCAAAAAAGCCCGCGACGGCAAGCTCAGTCCGGCCGAGATGACCGGTGCCTGCTTCACCATCAGCAGCCTGGGCGGCATCGGTGGCAGGTATTTCACCCCGATCATCAACGCCCCCGAGGTGGCGATTCTGGGTGTCTGCCGCTCCACCATCGAGCCAGTCTGGGACGGCCAGGCCTTCCAGCCACGCCTGATGCTGCCCTTGAGCCTGACCTGGGACCACCGCGTGATTGACGGCGCAGCCGCCGCGCGCTTCAACGTCTATCTGGGCCAGATCCTGGGTGATTTCCGGAGAGTTTTGCTCTAACTCCCGGAGCCAACCCCACCTTGACGATGCAATTCCATGACAGCGCCTAGCGGCGTGCGTTGGGCATCTGACGCAGCGTGGACTTGGGGTTTTGCCAAATCAAGGAGGGGGTTTTGGGCGCAGCCCAAAACGGGGGACAGCCGCGGAGTTGGATGGCCAACGCGCGCTGCGGGTTAAAACCAAAGCACACAAAAGCACAGGCATAACGCACAGTTATTTCAGATCACAGAAAGAACCAACATGGCACTGATCGATATCTACGTCCCCGACATCGGCGATTTTTCCGAGGTCACGGTGATCGAATTGCTCGTCAAACCCGGCGACAGCGTCAAGGCCGACCAGAGCCTGATCACGGTGGAGTCCGACAAAGCCTCAATGGAAATCCCCAGCAGCCACGCCGGGGTCGTGAAAGAACTCAAGATCAAGCTCGGCGACCAAGTCTCCAAAGGCTCACTGCTGCTGGCGCTGCAAGCAGCTGAGGAGGGCGCAACACCGGCACCTACCGCACCGGCTGAGGAATCCAAGCTAAATCCGCCTCCAGCCCAACTAGAACAAGGGCTAGCAGCTACACAAACAGCAGTGAAGCAAACCCCTGTCGCGACCCCTGCCGCCGCAAGTTCTGCCGGCACAGCTGATCTGGACTGCGACCTGCTGGTGCTGGGTGGCGGCCCCGGCGGCTACAGCGCTGCCTTTCGCGCCGCAGACCTGGGCCTGAAAGTCATCATGGTCGAGCGCTACGCCCAACTCGGGGGCGTGTGCCTGAACGTCGGTTGCATTCCGTCCAAAGCGCTGTTACATGTGGCAGCGGTCATGGACGAAGTCAGCCACCTTGCAGCCTTGGGTGTCGATTTTGGCAAACCCACTGTCAACATCGACCAACTGCGCGGCCACAAAGAAAAGGTGATCGCCAAACTCACCGGCGGCCTGGGCGCCATGGCCAAGATGCGCAAAGTGACCATCGTGCGAGGTTACGGCGCCTTTGCTGGCCCGAACCACGTCGAGGTCGAAGAAACCAGCGGTAGCGGTCAGGACAAAACCGGCAGCAAAAAGGTCATCGCCTTTAAAAATGCCATCATCGCCGCCGGCAGCCAGGCGGTGCGCTTGCCATTCATGCCCAACGACCCGCGCGTGGTCGACAGCACCGGCGCGCTGGCCCTGAAAGACGTGCCCAAACGCATGCTGATCCTCGGCGGCGGCATCATTGGCCTGGAAATGGGCACGGTGTACAGCACGCTCGGCGCGCGTCTGGACGTGGTCGAAATGCTCGACGGCCTGATGCAAGGCGCGGACCGCGACCTGGTCAAGATCTGGCAGAAGATGAACGCGCCGCGGTTTGACAACATCATGTTGAAGACCAAAACCGTCGCCGCAGAAGCCACCCCAGAAGGCATCAAGGTCACTTTTGCCGCGGCAGAAGAGGGCGTGAAAGTGCCCGAACCACAAACCTACGACCTGGTGTTGCAAGCCGTGGGCCGCACACCCAACGGCAAAAAGATCGCAGCCGACAAAGCCGGCGTGGCGGTGACAGATCGCGGCTTCATCAACGTTGACATCCAGATGCGCACCAACATCTCCCACATCTTTGCGATTGGCGACGTGGTCGGCCAGCCGATGTTGGCGCACAAGGCGGTGCATGAGGCGCATGTGGCGGCCGAAGTGATTGCCGGTGAATTGCAGGGCAACAAGGAACTGGCTGCTGCCGCGTTCAACGCCCGCGTCATCCCCAGCGTGGCCTACACCGACCCCGAAGTGGCCTGGGTCGGCCTGACCGAAGACCAGGCCAAGGCGCAAGGCATCAAGGTTAAAAAGGGCCTGTTCCCCTGGGCCGCCTCAGGCCGTGCCATCGCCAATGGCCGAGACGAAGGCGTCACCAAGCTGCTGTTCGATGATTCGCCCGAAGCCCACGGTCACGGCAAGATCCTTGGCGGCGGCATGGTCGGCACGCATGCGGGTGACATGATTGGTGAGGTAGCGCTGGCGATTGAAATGGGCGCGGATGCCATCGACATCGGCAAGACCATCCACCCGCACCCGACACTGGGTGAATCCATCGGCATGGCGGCTGAGATTGCGCATGGCAGTTGCACCGACGTACCGCCAGCGCGCAAGTGAGTTGACCGCCTGACAAAGCTACTAACTCAGTAGCTAGCCGCGCTCATCCGATAAGGGCTGCGCGGCTTTTTTATGGCTAAGCTTGGGTTGTCTAGTGATTCGCCGGTCGGAGGGATCAGACTGCCAACCCTCAGGGCATCCATCCATCCGTCCATCCGTTTGCGCCTGATGGAGGGTGTCTTTGTAAACCTGGTGTAAAGCCGTGATTTTGCCTTAATTAGACTGTATTTAGATATATCATATGTACATCTAAACAAAGTGAGCTACTCATGCAACACCATTCCAGACATTTCAACTACCAAATGCGATCCACAGAGCACGGCGAGGGCCTCGGCGGCGGGCGGGGTGCGAGACACGGCGAAGGTTTTCCCGGTCGCCGTGGCGGCGGTGAACGCGGTCGTGGCCGCATCTTCAGCCATGGGGGCCTGCGCTTCGTCTTGCTGCATCTGATCGGCGAAAAGCCCAGCCATGGCTACGAACTGATCAAGCTGATCGAAGACCGGCTTGACGGCAGCTACAGCCCGAGCCCCGGCACCGTCTATCCGACCCTGACCCTGTTGGAAGAGCAGGGCTACCTGCAAAGCGAAAGCGCAGAGGCGGGTGGGCGCAAAAGCTACGCCATCACTGACGCGGGCCAGGTCTTCCTCGAAGAAAATCGCGCTCTGGCGGACACCATGCTGGCCCGCATGAACGGCAGTGTGGACAACCCGGGTGCCCGAGGTGGCAAGCCGCCGCAAGTGATGCGCGCCGTCGAGAACCTGAAACTGGCGATGCGCCTGCGTTTGTCTGGCGAGGCGCTGTCGCCCGAGCAGGCCAACGCATTTGCCGCTGTGCTGGACCATGCTGCCCAGCAACTAGAGCAGATCTGATGGCGCCTTTGCGGCGCATCTTCGCTTTGGATGGTAGCGGGTTTGTCAACCGTCTCCAGGCATCGCCGACTTTTGCCTGAAACCAGTGTGGGCCAGGTCCAGAAGGATCGGTACGGTGATCAGCGCCAGGTATGGCGCGTTACGAGGTTGGGCTTGCGCTGTCAGCGCAGTGTCGGCGTATAGGTATTGCCCGCGACAGGGGAGTCGTCAACAGGATAAGCCTCTTCTCCAGCCAGCACCCGCCGCGCGCCGTTGAAGCGTTTTCGCCAATAAGCCACACTCAGGCTTTCGACACGCACTTCGGCACCCGCTCTGGGGGCGTGAACAAATTTGCCGTCCCCAATGTAGATACCCACATGGCTGAAAGCACGGCGCATGGTGTTGAAGAACACCAGGTCGCCCGGTTTCAGTTCTTTGCGGTCAATTTTTTCGGTGCTGGCCGCTTGCTGTGAAGCCACCCGCGGCAAAACCAGCCCCAGTGTGTCTTGGTAAACCGTTTTGACCAGTCCGCTGCAGTCAAACCCGGTATCGACCGAAGTGCCCCCACGGCGGTAAGGCACACCCAGAAACCCGAGCGCTGTAGAAACCAACTCACCTGCCTTGGTGCCAACGGCCTGGCTGGCGGCCTGAACTTGCTGCGACGTTGGAAGGGTGATCAGCATCTGGCCCACTTCTTCGGGCGCCTCGGACGGTGTTGCATGTGCAACGCTGGCGACGATAAGGCTGAAGACAAGGGGTAAAAAACGCATGAGCGCGAGCATACCAGCAAAACTTCATTTGTGACAATGCTTTTACGATCAAAGTGAATTCTTGAATTGCTCCCTAACGCTTTGATTTATAAGGAGTCTTCCAAGAATCTGGCCAAATGGGAGTCACACAGACCTGAAAAATACTCGCTGCTTGTCGGGTTCAAAAGCCTTCGGTGCGCAGCAACAGAGTGTGGCCTGCGGTTTAATAGTCGCCTGTCATCTGATTTTTGAAGGACGCTTATGTTGCTGGATGCTGAACTCTCTCAACTTGTGCTGGTGGACTATCAGGCCCGGCTGATGCCCGCCATTTTTGAAGCACCGCTGGTGCTGGCCAATGCGCTGCGGCTGGCGCAAGCCGCACAGCTAATGCAGGTGCCGGTGATCGGCACCGAGCAAAATCCGTCCAAGCTGGGTGACAACGCGCCCGAACTCAAAGCGCTGTGCCAACGCACGTTGGCCAAAATGCAGTTCAGTGGCGTTGAGGAAGGTTTGGGCGAGTGGTTGCGCCCCCCCGTGAAACCACCCGCTGGCAATGCGCGCAGCCTGCCCAAACATTTGCAAAAGCCCTCCAACACACCCACCGAACGCAGCGCCATCGTCGTTGCGGGTTGCGAGGCGCATGTGTGTCTGATGCAAACCGCGCTGCATTTGCTGGAAGACGAGTTTGAGGTGTGGGTGGTCACCGATGCCTGCAGTTCGCGTACCGAGCGCAACCGCGATGCCGCATTTGACCGGCTGGCGGGCGCAGGTGCCGAACTGGTAACGACCGAAATGGTCATTTTTGAGTGGCTGCGCTCTGCCGAACACCCGCAGTTCAAAGTTATCCAGAATTTGATTAAATAAGGCTATAGCCCTTATAGATAAAGGGCGGATAGCTACTGAATATATAGCTTCTCAGATCGGGCTGCGGGCCTTGGCGCAGACGTTCAGTCAGGGTACAGCAAGTTGACAGTTCATAATTATGAATTCAGTTCAAACACCAACACCGGAGACTCAAGCCATGACCAACTATGCCGAATTTCACCAGCGCTCCCTGACTGACCGCGACGGTTTCTGGGGTGAGCAAGCGCAGTTGGTGGACTGGAAGGTTCCCCCGCAGCAGATTTGTGATTACAGCAACCCGCCGTTCGCCAAATGGTTCGTGGGTGGCATCACCAACCTGTGCCACAACGCGGTGGACCGGCATTTGGCAACCCGCCCTGATCAGGCTGCCCTGATCTTTGTATCGACCGAGACCAATCAGGAAAAAGTCTATTCTTTCAAAGAGTTGCACGCGGAAGTTCAACGAATGTCTGCAGTTCTGAAAGAGCTGGGCGTGCAAAAGGGTGACCGGGTTCTGATCTACATGCCGATGATCCCTGAAGCGGCATTTGCCATGTTGGCCTGCACCCGCATTGGCGCCATTCACTCGGTGGTGTTTGGTGGTTTCGCCTCGGGTTCGCTGGCGTCGCGCATTGAAGATGCTGAACCCAAGGTGGTGGTGAGTGCCGATGCCGGTTCGCGTGGTGGCAAACCGGTCCCTTATAAACCGCTGCTGGACGAAGCGCTGCGCCTGTCAAAGTACAAACCCGAAGCGGTTTTGCTGGTCGATCGCGGCATGGCCCCGATGGACCTGGTGGCCGGCCGTGACCACCTGTGGGCACCGCTGCGCGAGAAAAATCTCAATACCGTGGTCGAGTGTGAATGGGTCGATGCCACTCACCCCAGCTACACGCTGTACACCAGCGGCACCACTGGCAAACCCAAGGGCGTGCAGCGCGACACCGGCGGCTACTGCGTGGCACTGGCGGCCAGCATGAAACACATTTATGCCGGCAACCCGGGTGAGACCTATTTTTCCACCAGCGACATCGGCTGGGTGGTGGGCCACAGCTACATCATTTATGGCCCACTCATTGGCGGCATGGCCACCATCATGTACGAAGGCCTGCCGACCCGTCCGGACGGCGGCATCTGGTGGAGCCTGGTCGAAAAGTACAAGGTCACCGTGATGTTCAGCGCGCCCACCGCCGTGCGCGTGCTCAAGAAACAAGACCCCGCGCTGCTCACCAAGTACGATTTGTCGTCCTTGCGCGCGCTGTTTTTGGCCGGTGAGCCGCTCGACGAACCTACCGCGCAGTGGATCAGCGCTGGCCTGGGCAAACCGATCATCGACAACTACTGGCAGACCGAAACCGGCTGGCCAATATTGTCGCTGTGCAACGGCGTGGAAAAAGCCGTCACCAAGTTCGGCTCACCCGGCAAAGCGGTTTACGGTTACGACGTGAAGCTGCTCGACGACCAGACCGGCGAAGAACTCACTGGCCCGAATCAAAAGGGTGTGGTGGCTGTGGAAGGCCCGCTGCCCCCCGGTTGCATGCAAACCGTGTGGCGCGATGACGAGCGATTCGTCAACACCTACTGGAAGAGCGTGCCCGGCAAGCTGGTCTACAGCACTTTTGACTGGGGCATTCGTGATGCCGACGGTTACTACTTCATCCTGGGCCGCACCGACGACGTGATCAACGTGGCGGGTCACCGCCTGGGCACCCGTGAGATCGAAGAAAGCATTGCCGCGCACCCGAACATTGCCGAGGTGGCGGTGGTGGGGGTGGCCGACCAGCTCAAGGGCCAGGTGGCCATGGCCTTCGCGGTGTTGAAAAATTCTGCACTGGTGACCGATGACGCCAGTGCCAATGCGCTGGAGGCTGAAGTCTTCAAGCTAGTGGACCGCGACCTGGGTGCTGTGGCGCGGCCCGCGCGGGTGCGTTTTGTCACTGTGTTGCCCAAAACCCGCAGCGGCAAGTGCCTGCGCCGGGCCATTGCAGCGGTCTGTGAAGGCCGTGACCCCGGCGACCTGACCACCATGGACGACCCGGCAGCCCTGCAGCAGATCAAAGATCTGGTCACCGCCTGATTTGAGAAAAATCAAGGTTTTGTAAGTTTTGTGCCACCCTCGGGGTGGCACAATTCCTTTTCGCAACGGCCCTTCCATCGCCACAGTCGCATCCGCCAAACGGTCAAGCCGTGACGCGGGAGGTTAACTAACCCTAGCTTTAACCAGCTAAAGCTCCCTGAAGGGGAGTGAAAGTCAGCGAAACATATGAGTGAGACAAACTCGGTTTACCAGGCCTATCAGGCCAACACCTACCTTTTCGGCGGCAATGCGCCGTACGTTGAGGAGATGTATGAAAACTACCTGGCCAACCCCGGCAGCGTGCCCGACACCTGGCGTGACTATTTCGATGCCCTGCAGCACGTGCCTGCGGTGGACGGCAGCAACACCCGCGACGTACCCCACCAGCCAGTCATCAATGCCTTTGCCGAACGCGCCAAGCAAGGCGGCAGCAGAGTGGTGGTGGCCTCGGGCCCGGATTCTGATCTTGGCCGCAAACGCGTAGCCGTACAACAGCTGATTGCCGCCTACCGCAATGTGGGTGCCCGCTGGGCCGATCTGGACCCCCTCAAGCGCACCGAGCGTGAAAACATCCCCGAGCTCGACCCGGCGTTTTACGGCTTTTCAGATGCAGACTTTGAAACCGTTTTTAATACCAGCAATACGTTTTTTGGTAAAGAAGTCATGTCCTTACGTGATCTTCTTAATGCATTACGTGAAACTTATGCTGGCACCATCGGCGCCGAATTCATGTACCTCACTGACCAGACGCAAAAGCGCTGGTGGCAGCAACGGCTGGAAAGCGTGCGCAGCAAGCCCAATTTTGATGTCGAGAAGAAAAAACACATCTTGGACCGCCTGACCGCCGCCGAGGGCCTGGAGCGCTTTCTGCACACCAAATACGTCGGCCAAAAGCGCTTCTCGCTGGAAGGTGGCGAGAGCTTCATTGCGGCCATGGACGAACTGATCCAGCAGGCTGGCGCGCGTGGCGTGCAAGAAATCGTCATCGGTATGGCCCACCGCGGTCGCCTGAACGTGCTGGTCAACACCCTGGGCAAGATGCCCGCTGACCTGTTTGCCGAGTTCGACCACACCGCTCCCGAGGCGCTGCCCGCGGGTGACGTCAAATACCACCAGGGTTTCAGTTCGGACGTGACCAGCCCCGGCGGCCCGGTGCATTTGAGCCTGGCATTCAACCCGTCGCACCTGGAAATTGTCAACCCGGTGGTGGAAGGCTCAGTGCGCGCCCGTATGGACCGCCGCGCCGACCCGACTGGCCGCCAAGTGCTGCCCGTTCTGGTGCACGGCGACGCCGCTTTTGCCGGCCAGGGTGTCAACCAGGAAACCCTGGCGCTGGCGCAAACCCGTGGGTACACCACGGCGGGCACGGTGCACCTGATCATCAACAACCAGATCGGCTTTACCACCTCTGACCCGCGCGACTACCGCTCCACGCTGTATTGCACCGACATCGTCAAGGGTGTCGAGGCCCCAGTGATGCACGTCAATGGCGACGATCCTGAAGCCGTGGTCATGGCGATGCAGTGGGCGCTGGACTATCGCATGGAGTTCCGCAAGGACGTGGTGCTGGACATCATCTGCTTCCGCAAACTCGGCCACAACGAGCAGGACACCCCAGCGCTGACGCAGCCGCTGATGTACAAGAAGATCGCCCAACACCCCGGCACACGCAAGCTGTACGCCGACAAGCTGGCCGCACAAGGCCTGGGCGCCGATCTGGGCGACCAGATGTTCAAGGCCTACCGCGCCGCCATGGACATTGGCCGCCACACGGTGGACCCGGTGCTGACCAACTTCAAAAGCAAGTACGCCGTGGACTGGTCACCGTTTTTGAACAAAAAATGGACTGACGCCTGCGATACCGCCATTCCGATGGCCGAATGGAAGCGCCTGGCCGACAAGATCACCACCATTCCGGCCAGTGTGAACCCACACCCCTTGGTGAAAAAGGTCTACGACGATCGCGCGGCCATGGGCCGGGGCGATGTTCCGGTGGACTGGGGCATGGGCGAACACATGGCCTTTGCCTCGCTGGTGGCCAGTGGTTACCCGGTACGCCTGTCGGGCGAAGACTGTGGCCGGGGCACCTTCACCCACCGCCACGCCGTCATTCACGACCAGAGCCGTGAAAAGTGGGACACCGGTACCTATGTTCCATTGCAAAACGTGGCAGACAACCAGGCCCCGTTCACCGTCATCGACTCCATCCTGTCTGAAGAAGCGGTATTGGGCTTCGAATATGGTTACGCCTCCAACGACCCGAACACGCTGGTGATCTGGGAAGCCCAGTTTGGCGACTTTGCCAACGGTGCCCAGGTGGTGATTGACCAGTTCATCGCCTCCGGCGAGGTGAAATGGGGCCGTGTCAACGGCATCACCCTGATGCTGCCGCACGGCTACGAAGGGCAGGGGCCGGAGCACTCTTCCGCCCGTGTCGAGCGCTTCATGCAGTTGGCGGCCGATACCAACATGCAGCTGGTGCAGCCGACCACGGCCAGTCAGATCTTCCATGTGCTGCGCCGCCAGATGATTCGCAGTTTGCGCAAGCCTTTGATCATCTTCACACCCAAATCGCTGTTGCGCAACAAAGACGCGGCCTCACCGCTGGTCGAGTTCACCAAAGGCAACTTCCAGACCATCATCCCTGACCATAAGACACTCAAGTCAGACAAGGTCAAGCGCGTGGTGGTGTGCTCGGGCAAGGTGTATTTCGACCTGAACAAGAAGCGCGAGGAAAAGGCGCTGGAGGACGTGGCCATCATCCGCGTGGAGCAGTTGTACCCGTTCCCGCACAAGGCATTTTCGACCGAGCTCAAGAAGTACCCCGGCGCCACCGAGGTGGTCTGGGCGCAGGACGAGCCGCAAAATCAGGGAGCCTGGTTCTACGTGCAGCACTACATTCACGAAAACATGCTTGAGGGTCAAAAGCTCGGCTACTCCGGCCGCGCTGCGTCGGCATCGCCGGCGGTAGGCTATGCCCACTTGCACCAGGAGCAGCAAAAGGCGCTGGTGGAAGGCGCTTTCGGCAAGCTCAAGGGCTTTGTCCTGACCAAATAAGCTTGCCTGAACCCCAGCCAAGCGCCCCCCTCAAGTATTTATTGAAAGAATTGTTATGGCACTCGTAGAAGTCAAAGTCCCGCAACTGTCTGAATCCGTGGCCGAAGCCACCCTGTTGCAGTGGAAGAAAAAAGTGGGCGACGCCGTCGCCGTGGATGAGATCCTGATCGAAGTTGAAACCGACAAGGTGGTCATGGAAGTGCCTGCCCCCGCAGCGGGTGTGCTGGTTGAGATCATCGAAGCCGGTGGCGGCACCGTGGCGGCAGAGCAGCTGATCGCCCGTATCGACACCGAAGGCGTGGTGGGTGCCGCCGTGGCGCCCATTACCCTGGCAATGGCCGCCGCTGCTGCACCAGCGGCCGCAGCCGCTGTGGCACCGGCCAGCGCGTCCATGGCTGGCGTGGCCATGCCCGCGGCGGCCAAGTTGATGGCCGACAACCAGCTGGCTGCAGGCTCGGTGGCGGGCAGTGGCAAAGACGGCCGCGTTACCAAGGGGGATGTTCTGGCCGCCGTCGCAGGTGGCGCGACCGCCCCCGTGGCCGCAGCTAAAGTTATAGCTGCTGCAGCGGTGCCAGCAAGGGCTGCAGTGCCTTTATTGCCTCAAGTCGCGGCGCCGGCCAGCAACTTGGCAGCGCAGTTGGCAGGCCGCCCGGAGCAACGCGTGCCGATGAGCCGCCTGCGTGCCCGTGTGGCTGAGCGTTTGATCCAGTCGCAAAGCACCAACGCCATCCTGACCACGTTCAACGAGATCAACATGGCCCCGGTGATGGACATGCGCAAGCGCATGCAAGACCGGTTTGAGAAGGAGCACGGCGTCAAACTGGGCTTCATGAGCTTTTTCGTCAAGGCGGCGGTGCATGCCCTGAAAAAATTCCCGGTGCTCAACGCTTCGGTGGACGGTACCGACATCGTTTACCACGGCTACTTTGACATTGGCATTGCGGTGGGCTCACCGCGTGGCCTGGTGGTGCCGATTTTGCGCAACGCGGACCAGATGAGCTTTGCCGAGATTGAGAAGAAGATCGCCGAATACGGCACCAAGGCGCGTGACGGCAAGCTGGGCATGGAAGAAATGACCGGCGGCACGTTCTCCATCAGCAACGGCGGCACTTTCGGCTCGATGATGTCCACCCCCATCATCAACCCGCCGCAAAGCGCCATTTTGGGTGTGCACGCGACCAAAGACCGCGCCATGGTGGAAAACGGCCAGGTGGTGGTGCGCCCGATGAACTACTTTGCCATGTCGTATGACCACCGCATCATCGACGGCCGCGAGGCTGTGCTCGGGCTGGTGGCGATGAAGGAAGCGCTGGAAGATCCGGCTCGTCTGCTGTTTGACATCTAAAACATTCAGCTGGGGTAAGCAGTTTGTTTTAACCCGCGGCGCGTATTGGGTATGCAACTCCGCGAATGTCCCCCGGCTTGGGGCTGCGCCCCAAGCCTCCTCCTTAATTTGGCAAAACCCCAAGTCCTCGCTGCGTTGCACACCCAACACACGCCGCTAGTCGCTGACGGAGCTATTCAAGCTGTTGGCGTTCCGGTTAGTTGTGGCATTTAGAAAGTAAAAAAATGAGCAAGCAATTTGATGTGATCGTGATCGGTGGCGGCCCTGGTGGCTACATTGCCGCCATCCGCGCCGCCCAGTTGGGCAAAAACGTGGCCTGTGTCGATGAGTGGAAAAACGCCGCAGGTGGCCCAGCACCGGGTGGCACCTGTACCAATGTGGGATGTATTCCAAGCAAGGCACTGCTTCAATCTTCAGAGCACTATGAGCAAGCCAGCCATCACTTTGTCGACCATGGCATCACCGTCAAGGGCCTGAGCATGGATGTCGCCAAAATGGTGGCGCGCAAAGACACGGTGGTCAAGCAGAACAATGACGGCATCTTGTACTTGTTCAAAAAGAACAAGGTGAGCTTCTTTCATGGCCGCGCGTCTTTCGTCAAGGCCGTCGCTTCTGACGCGACCTCCGCGTCTCAAGGTGGTTACGAGATCAAAGTCACCGGTGCGGCTGAAGAAAGCCTCGTCGGCCAGCAGATCATCCTTGCCACCGGTTCCAACGCCCGCGCGTTGCCGGGCACGCCGTTTGACGAAGAGCTGATTTTGTCCAACGACGGCGCTTTGCGCATCGGCGCGGCACCCAAGAAGCTGGGGCTGATCGGCTCGGGCGTGATTGGTCTGGAAATGGGCTCGGTCTGGCGCCGTCTGGGTGCTGAGGTGACCATTCTGGAAGGCCTGCCAACCTTTTTGGGCGCGGTAGACGCGCAAATCGCCAAGGAAGCCAAAAAAGCCTTTGACAAGCAGGGTCTGAAGATCGAGCTGGGCGTGACGGTTGGCGAGATCAAGACCGGCAAAAAGGGCGTGAGCATTGCCTACACCAACGCTCAGGGCGAAGCCCAGACGCTGGACGTGGACAAACTCATCGTCTCCATTGGCCGGGTGCCCAACACCATCGGTTTGAACGTGGAAGCGGTCGGCCTGAAGCTCGATGAGCGCGGCGCGATTGTGGTGGACGGTGATTGCAAGACCAACCTGCCCGGCGTTTGGGCGGTGGGTGACGTGGTGCGTGGCCCGATGCTGGCGCACAAGGCTGAAGAAGAGGGTGTGGCGGTGGCTGAGCGTATTGCCGGTCAGCACGGACATGTGAACTTCAACACCATCCCTTGGGTGATTTACACCAGCCCCGAGATCGCCTGGGTCGGCCGCACCGAGCAACAGCTCAAGGCCGATGGCGTAGCCTACAAGGCCGGCACCTTCCCGTTTCTGGCCAACGGTCGGGCGCGCGCTTTGGGTGACACCACCGGCATGGTCAAGATGCTGGCGGACGCCAAAACCGACGAAATCCTGGGTGTGCACATCGTCGGGCCCATGGCCAGCGAGCTGATCGCCGAATGTGTGGTGGCCATGGAATTCCGTGCCAGCGCCGAAGATATTGCCCGTATTTGTCACGCGCACCCGAGCTTGAGCGAGTCCACCAAAGAGGCTGCGCTGGCCGTGGACAAACGCACTCTCAACTTCTGATTGATGATGAAAATGGCCTCTAGCCCCTATTCTATAAGGGCTAGTAGCTATAAAATATATACTAACCGGTAACGCTGTGACCGTCAAAAAGATCTATCTGGAAGAGCTTGCGGCGCGTGGTTTCAGCACCGATCCGGCGCAGCTGCGCGCGGTCCAGGCGTTGCAAACTTGTGCCCGTGAGTGGGGGCATTTCAAGGAAAA
This sequence comes from Rhodoferax ferrireducens, assembly GCA_002083775.1. GTDB lineage: Bacteria > Pseudomonadota > Gammaproteobacteria > Burkholderiales > Burkholderiaceae_C > Rhodoferax > Rhodoferax ferrireducens_A. The sequence goes on from MTEI01000002.1 coordinate 475,853, forward strand.
ACGTTCCAACGCGCTGAAAAAGCTCATCAACCGCCCGCCTATTCCGCGTGGTGTGTACATGTATGGCGGGGTAGGGCGTGGCAAAAGCTTTCTGATGGACTGTTTCTACAGCGCTGTACCCCTTAAACGCAAAACGCGGCTGCATTTTCATGAGTTCATGCGCGAAGTGCACCGTGAGTTGGCAGCCATGCAGGGTACGGTGAACCCGCTGGACCGGCTGGCCAAACGCATTGCAGACAAGTACCGGCTGATCTGTTTTGACGAATTCCATGTCTCGGACATCACCGACGCGATGATCCTGCACCGCCTGTTGAAAGCGTTGTTTGAAAACGGTGTGGGCATGGTGACCACCTCCAACTTCAAACCTGACGACCTGTACCCCAACGGCCTGAACCGCGACCGCCTGCTGCCCGCCATTGAGATGCTCAAGCATGAGCTGCAGGTGATCAACGTCGACAACGGCACCGATTACCGCGGCCTCACCATGGAGCAATTGAAGCTCTATCACACCCCGCTGGGCCCGGCAGCAGACGCGGCCATGACACATTCGTTCGAGCGGCTGGCCGAGCAGCAAGACCAAGACCCGTTGCTGCAGATCGAGGCTCGGACGATCCAGGCGCGCCGACGCGCTGGCGGTGTGGTCTGGTTTGACTTCAAAGCCTTGTGTGGTGGGCCACGCTCGCAAAACGACTATCTGGAGCTGGCCAGCCAGTTCCATACCGTGTTGCTGAGCAATGTGCCATACATGCCGCCGCGCATGGCCGCCGAGGCGCGCCGGTTTACCTGGCTGGTGGATGTGCTTTACGATCGGCGGGTCAACCTGATCATGTCGGCAGAGGTGCCTGCTGATCAGTTGTACACCGAGGGGCAGCTTGCCAACGAGTTTGCCCGCACCGTGTCGCGCATCAAGGAGATGCAGACCGGTGAATTTTTGGCGCTGGAGCGCCGTACTGTGGACACGCGGCTAACATGACATCAAGACACTGGGGCGGGTTGTTGCTGTGGGGCTGGTTGGGTTTGGCTGGCGCGCAAGAGCTGGCGCCGTCGCCTGCCGCGCTGGATGCTGACGCCGAGCGTCAGCGCATCGGGCAGGAGCGCGCGGCCCAAGAAGCCATTTTTTTGCAAGCGGAGGGCGTTTGCTACAGTCGTTTTGCGGTGTCTGATTGTTTGCGTGAAGCCCGCAAGGTACGCCGCCTGGCGCTGGACGACTTGCGTCACCAGGAACTGGTGTTGAACGACTTGGAGCGCAAAACCAGGGCACTGGCTGCGCTCAAGCGCATTGAGGCCAAGCTGGCTGATCAGCCCCAGGCGCCAAAACCAGCCTTATCACCCGAAACGCCGCGCTGACTTGGCAAGCCAGCAGCGCCGTTGAGCAGGGTCACTGCGCCTCGGCAGCAGCTGCGGATTCAACCTTGACAATCACCAGAGACAGGTTATCGCCACTGCCCTTGGCACGTACGCGCGCCTTGTCAATGAGGAATTCGCTGGCCTCTCGCGCTGAGAGGGTGGCCAGTACCGAGCCAAGTTCCGCCTCGGTAAAGTAATGCCACAGGCCGTCGCTGCAGGCCATCAACGTGTCGCCTGGTTGTAATCTGTCGATGGAATGCACGTTGATTGGCGGCTCTTTCTCGGTGCCGAGGCAACCCATCAAAATATTGGACTGCGGGTGAAAGTTGGCCTGCTCCTCGGTCAACTCACCTTTGTTGACCAGCGTTTGCACGTACGAGTGGTCTTTGGTGCGCTTGATCAGCTGCCGGTCATGAAAGTGGTAGATGCGTGAATCGCCCGCATGCGCCCAATGACAACTGCCGTCCGGGTTGATGACAAACACCGCAATGGTGCTGTGTGGTTCTTCCTCGGTGGAAATAGCGGTGAGTTTGATCACCATGTGGGCTTCCAGCACCAGCTGGCTGAGCATCGCCACGGCATCATCCGCGGCCGGAGCATAACGGTCAAACAGCTGTTTTGCCGTCATCATGACCTGATCGGAAGCTTTGCGGCCGCCGCTGCGTCCGCCCATGCCATCAGCCAGAACCGCCATCACGCAGCCTTTGACATGGTGGTGGCTGATCAGGCTGACCTGATCTTGCTGGTAATCCCGATCGCCTTTATGGATACCGGTCGAAGCGGTAACCCGATAACCCTTGGTGCTCATACGCTCACCAAAACTTCCACCAGGGCTGTTCTTTGGTTTTGAAGCCCTGGGTCAAATAGGGCGACTGGGGGTAATTTTTTTCAAGAACACGCCGGGCGTCATCGCGCAGGTCGGTCATGTTCAGCTTGTCGTAGGACTTGACGACCAGAAACAGCGCCTCTTCGATCGCTGGCACACCCTGGTAGTCGGTGATGGCGGTCTGCGCCCGGTTGATGGCCGCCAGATAAGCACCACGCTCATAGTAATAACGCGCCACATGCACCTCAGACTCGGCCAGCGAGTTGACAATGTAATTCATGCGGGCGCTGGCGTCCGCAGCATATTTGGAGTCTGGAAAGCGGGTGATCAACTGCTTGAACGCTTCAAAAGACTCCTTGGCAGCTTGCTGGTCCCGCTCCGACAGGTCTTGCCGGGTCAGGAAAGCAAACAGTCCCAGGTCGTCATTGAAATTGATGATGCCCTTCAGGTACAGCGCGTAATCCAGTGCCGGGCTGGCCGGGTGCAGCTTCATGAAGCGGTCCAGTGTGGCCACGGCCAGCACCGGCTCGCCATTCTTGAACTGGGCGTAGGCCTTGTCGAGCTGGGCCTGCTGCGCCAGGGGCGTGCCGGCAGCACGTCCTTCGAGCTTGTCAAACAGGGGAACGGCCTTGTCATAGGCACCGCTGCTGAGCTCGTCCTTGGCTTCTGCGTAAATTTTGTTGGGGCTCCAGCCCGCAGTGGGATCAACCGGTGTGGTGGAGCAGGCACCTAACAACAGGACGCCACACGCAAGGGAGAAGACGCGAGCAGCGGATAATTTGGCATCAGGCATGTAGGACAGCTTTCTTGAAAAACAGTCATCAAATTATATCGATCCCCCCTTTGGGGCTTGACAGCGAGCTTGCTGAAGAGAGTGGGGTAGAGGCTGAGTTGCGGGCATTGTGTTTCGGCCCGGCACACCATGGCATGCGTCTGGATGTGGCGCTGACCGATCTGGTATCCGAGTTTTCGCGTAGCTACTTGCAGCAGTTGATTGACCTGGGTGGCGTGCTCGTCAATGGCAGAGTGGCCCAAAAAGCGTCGGGCAAGGTCAAGGCGGGTGATGTCGGGCAGATTGAGCTGCGGCCAACGCCGCAAAGCCAGGCTTTCAAGGCCGAGCACCTGCCATTGGCCATTGTTTTCGAGGATGAACACTTGTTGGTCATCAACAAACCCGCCGGATTGGTGGTGCACCCGGCACCTGGCAACTGGAGCGGCACCTTGATGAATCGCCTGCTAGGCCATGACGCCCAGGCGTTTAACTTGCCACGTGCCGGGATCGTGCATCGGCTCGACAAGGACACCAGCGGTCTGATGGTGGTGGCCCGCACCAGGCTGGTGATGGACGCGCTGGTCCAGGCGATTGCTGCACGTACTGTCAAACGCCAGTACCTTGCATTGGCACACGTGGCTTGGCGGGGGCCCACACTGCGCCAAGTGGACGCCGCAGTTGGGCGAGATCCAGGCAACCGTTTGCGCATGGCCGTGGTTGACTTGGCCATCCACGCGGGCAAATCGGCGCAGACCGACTTTGAGTGTCTGGCCAGTGTGGACAAAGGATGTTTGCTCAAATGCACCCTGCATACCGGCAGAACGCACCAGATCAGGGTGCACCTAGCCGCCATTGGACATGCCTTGGTGGCTGATCCGGTTTACGGTGGGGCTCTGGCCGCTGGTATGCAACGGCAGGCCTTGCATGCGACCCGACTGGCATTTGATCACCCTGTCACCGGGCAGTCTCTGGTTTTCAGGGCGCCCCTACCGTTGGATTTCTCGGCTGCGCTGGCAGACTGGGGCCTCAATTACAATAGCGTTTCTTTTTAGCCTGCCATGCAGTGCGTTTAACGTGCCACCGATGACTTGTCGGTCCTGATCACGTCTTCCAACTCTTTTTTTCCACACCAAACAGGTGTGTTTTGACCGGAATTTGCCAAACATGAACGCGGTGGATGCCAAGCGCATCCTGGAAACGGCCCTGCTTTGTGCGCAGCAGCCTCTGCCTGTGCGGGATATGCGCGTCCTGCTGGGTGACGAAGTGACCGCCGCCGCGATCGATGCCATGCTCGCCGGCCTGCAGTCCGACTGGTCAGAGTGCGGTCTGGAGTTGGTGCTGGTAGCCACCGGCTGGCGGTTTCAGAGCCGCCCGGAGATGCGCGAGTACCTGGATCGCCTGCACCCGGAAAAGCCACCGCGTTACACCCGGGCAACGCTGGAAACTCTGGCCATCATTGCCTACAAACAACCGGTAACGCGGGGTGATATCGAGAGTATCCGTGGCGTCACGGTCAATTCGCTGACCCTCAAACAGTTGGAGGACCGGGGTTGGGTCGAGGTGATCGGACACCGCGACACCATTGGAAGGCCTGCACTTTTTGCCACCACGCGACATTTTTTGGATGACCTCGGGCTCGATTCACTGGACCAGTTGCCACTGCTGGCGTCGCCCACCGGGGCGACCGACGCACTGGAAAGCATGTTGGTCCAGGAAATGAGAACCCCGGCCAATGACTTGTTGCCTGGCGCTCAAGTCATCACAGTGCCCGATATGGGGACCGCCGAACTGGATTGGTCCGGCAGCTCGGACTCTGACGCCCAACCTTTTGCCCCCGCACCTGAACAGGACACACCATGACCGAACACGCCACAGAGCTCCAGACGCCTCATGAAGCTCTCCCTGACATCATCCGTTTCGAAGATGTCGTCTCTGGTGTCTTTGACGCGGCAGAAAGCAATACCGACGCAGCGGTACTCAAACGGGTTCTGCCACCCCAACCCGAGTCACCCAAGCTGCACAAGGTACTGGCCCAGGCAGGGATGGGTTCGCGCCTGGAGATGGAGCAATTGATTCTGGAAGGGCGCATTACCGTCAACAACGAACCTGCGCATATTGGCCAGCGTGTTCAGTTTGGCGACCATGTCAAAGTCAACGGCAAACCTATTCGCTTCAAGATTGCCCCGCCGCCTGCGCGCGTCATCGCGTATCACAAACCTGCGGGTGAAGTGGTCAGCCATGACGACCCGCAGAATCGACCCACGGTGTTTCGCAAGCTGCCCAAGTTGTTTCAGGGTAAATGGCAGTCCGTGGGCCGTCTGGACTTGAACACCGAAGGGCTGCTGCTGTTCACCAGCTCAGGGGAACTGGCCAACAACCTGATGCACCCCCGATTTGGCCTGGAGCGTGAATACGCGGTGCGGGTGCTGGGCGCGCTGACGCAGGAAGAAAAGCACAAACTGCTGGACGGCGTGCGCCTGGACGATGGCATGGCGCAGTTTGGCGCCATCGAAGATGGTGGCGGTGAAGGTTCCAACTGCTGGTACCGGGTGACCATCTCCGAAGGGCGCAACCGGGAAGTGCGGCGCATGCTGGAGTCGGTGGGACATGCGGTCAGCCGGTTAATCCGCATCCGTTATGGCTCAATGGTGTTGCCGCGGGGGCTCAAACGCGGCGCCTGGGTGGAACTCGACGATGCCGACATTCGTTTGCTGACACGCGCGGCGCAGGCCCAAGGCGCCAACCCACGGGAAACCACGACGTCTGCCCCGCAGGACAAACGCAGCCGCCCCGGTCGCGGCGCTGCTGATGCGCCCGGACGCGGCCTTGGCAAACCGGTGCGTGGCGCCAATCGGTCTACGGCACAGGGGCAGGCCGCCGCGCAACAGCCTGATCCGTTGAAGACTTCATTGGGTTATATCGGTGCCGACAGCTTTTCCAGGCAGCGCCAGGAGGCCGGCAAAAAGCGCTCAGGTGGCCCAGGTGCTGCACGCCGCGCAGGCGGGCGGGGCAGATAAGTCCCACCCGCTCAGGGGTCAGGCCAACCGGGCTCAGGTTAAGATCAAGGGCTTTGGTCAAGCGACCAAAAAATTTTTATTTCAAGAGGTAATTACATGGCTATCGAACGCACTCTCTCCATCATCAAACCCGACGCTGTTGCCAAAAACGTGATTGGCCAGATTTACGCCCGCTTCGAGGCCGCTGGCCTGAAGATCGTGGCTTCCAAAATGGCGCACTTGTCCCAGCGCGAAGCTGAAGCGTTTTACGCTGTGCACAAAGAGCGCCCTTTCTTCAAGGACCTGGTCAGCTTCATGATCTCGGGCCCGGTGATGATCCAGGCGCTGGAAGGTGAAAACGCCATCCTGAAGAACCGTGAGCTCATGGGCGCTACCGATCCCAAGAAGGCCGCTCCTGGCACCATTCGCGCTGATTTCGCCGACAGTATTGACGCCAACGCTGTGCACGGGTCAGATGCCGCCGAGACCGCTTGTGTTGAAGTGGGCTTCTTCTTCCCCGGCATGCATGTTTTCTCACGCTGATCTCCGGCATGACCGCTGACCTGTCCCACGATGAACTTCACGCCCAGGCCAAGCGGCGTGAATTCACGCTGGTTCCTGGCTCACCGGTCAATCTGCTTGAATTTGATCTTGAAACCCTGACCGCTCTGTGCGAGCGGTTGGGCGAAAAGCGCTTTCGCGCCGTTCAGTTGTTTCGCTGGATCCACCAACGTGGATGTGCCAATTTTGACGACATGAGCGATTTGGCGAAATCCTTGCGTGAAAAACTCAAGGGTGTTGCCTGCGTCAAAGCCATGGAGGTGGTGTCGCAGCATGTGTCTGCCGACGGCACCATCAAATGGCTGTTTGATGTGGGCGGTGGCAATGTGATTGAGTCTGTGTTCATTCCGGAAGATGATCGCGGTACGCTGTGTATTTCTACCCAAGCAGGTTGCGCGATGGGGTGCCGGTTCTGCTCAACCGGGCACCAGGGCTTCAGTCGCAACTTGACCACTGGCGAGATCATCGGGCAACTGTGGTTTGCCGAGCATTTTTTACGCCAGCGCCTCCAACGTGACGAACGGGTCATATCCAATGCTGTGATGATGGGCATGGGTGAGCCGCTGCAAAATTATGCGGCGCTGGTTCCGGCTTTGAAAATGATGCTGGACGACCATGCGTACGGTCTGTCACGCCGCCGCGTCACCGTGTCGACATCTGGTTTGGTGAAGAAGATGGATTTGCTGGGGCTGGAATGCCCGGTGGCGCTGGCGGTATCGCTGCATGCTCCCAACAACGCGCTACGTGACTATTTGGTGCCACTCAACATCAAGCACCCGCTTGAAGAGTTGATGCCCGCCTGCGTGAGTTATCTGGCGTATGCGCCCAGAGATTTCATCACGTTCGAATACTGCATGCTGGATGATGTGAACGACAGTGACGCGCTGGCACGCGAGCTGGTGCAATTGGTGAAGTACTATGGCCACTCGGTTTCCTGGTGCAAATTCAACCTGATCCCCTTCAACCCGTTTCCAGCATCTGGTTTGCATCGTTCCAAACCGGAGCGAGTTCTGGCGTTTGCCAGGATATTGAGCGAGGCTGGGATCACCACCACCGTCCGCAAGACAAGAGGTGATGACATTGATGCAGCCTGCGGACAACTCGCTGGTGATGTGGTTGACCGGACTCGCGTCACCGTGCGTATTGCCCGGCAACGCAGGGTCGAGCTGCCCTCACACTCTGCGGTGGATGCAAAAATCTGACCATGAAAGCCACGATGAAGACTATCTTGACACGTCGTCTTGACTTTTTTCTTGCCATTTGCGTGTTCTCTGGCAGCATCACGCTGAGTGGTTGCGCCGGCCCTGGTGGATCGAGTCAAGCCCGTGCCATGCAGGACGACATCATCACCGAGTCAGATGAATCTGCCGAACGCAAGCGGGCACGCATCCGGGTAGAGCTGGCTTTGGGCTACCTGGAACAGGGCAAAACAACCATCGCGCTGGATGAAATCAAGCAAGCCATCCAAATTGATCCGGGTTATTCGGACGCCTTCAGCCTGCGCGGCTTGATTTATATGCGTCTGAATGATTACGGCATTGCCGAAGAGAGCTTCAACAAAGCGCTCTCGCTCAAGCCGCGTGACAGCAATGTGCTGCACAACATGGGGTGGCTGAAGTGCCAGGATGGTCGCTATCTGCAATCCATGGACTATTTCAATCAGGCATTGGCGAATCCGCTGTACCGTGAGCGTGCAAAAACACACATGGCCCAGGGTCTTTGCCAGATCAAGGCAGGCCAACTGCCCGAGGCTGAGGCGAGTCTGATCAAGTCTTACGAATATGACGCTGGCAACCCGGTGACAGGGTACAACCTGTCCAACGTGCTTTTCCAGCGCAAAGAATATGTGCGGGCGCAGTTTTATATCCGCAGATTGAACAACACCGACTTGGCAAACGCTGAATCACTTTGGCTCGGCATCAAGATTGAGCGGCGCATGGCAAACCTTGAAGCCATGAACCAGTTGGCAATGCAACTGGTGAAACGATTTCCCCAGTCAGAACAAGCGGCGTTGTACCAGCGTGGAGCGTTTGATGAGTGACCAAGGTCTTGATGACAATTTGCAGACAACAGCCATGGATAGATCGCCGGTCAAGGCGGGTGCCATGCTCAGGGAGGTTCGCGAAGCACAGGGGCTGCACATCGCTGCGTTGGCGGTGGCCTTGAAAGTGCCGGTCAGAAAGCTGGAGGCTCTGGAGGCTGGCCGGTTTGAGCAGTTGCCTGATATGGTGTTTGCGCGTTCACTGGCGCTCAGTGTTTGCCGCACCCTGAAGGTTGATCCCACACCGATCATGGCAAGTCTGCCTGAGCCGCACGCAACGCCTTTCAGAACAAAGGAAAGCGACTTGAACACCGCTTTCAAAGATTCGGGGCCAGCGTCTCACAGAGGTGTGCTGACGCAAATCTCCACCCCACTTGGCTTGGTGGTGTTATTCCTGGTGGTGGCGATCGCGGCGATTCTTGCCTGGCCTGAGGCCTCGGTGTTAGAGGGTGACGCCGTTGTTGCCACAGAGGCTTCACCGCAGCTTGCGGCTACTGAACAGCTGAGCGCTGAGCCAGCCCAAACGGTGGCAAGTGACGTTGATTCTTCACTCAGTCCATCTGTGGCATCTCCTGCTGTCGAGTTGGCCACACCGTTGCCTGCTGACCGCCCGGCTGCTTCAGCCAGCGATTCCACTGTCTTGTTGCCAAATGCTCTGGCTGCACCGCAGAGTGTTGCAGCACCGGCCCTGCCCGCTGTGCTGGAGTTGAGTGGCCGAGGGGAATCCTGGATTGAAGTTACCGATGCCGCAGGTCAACCCAAGCTGCGCAAGACCATTGTTGAGGGTGAGGTGATTCGAGTCACGGGACAATTGCCCCTGTCAGTGATTGTTGGGCGAGCCGATGTGGTGTCGGTGTCTGTGCGCGGCAAGCCTTTTGACCTGACGCCGCTGGCCCGAGAAAATGTTGCCCGATTTGAGGTGAAGTGATGAATACTCCCACGCCTGTTGCCGAGGCCAACGCGCAAGGCAAAAGAACCCGTCAGGCCAAGGTGGTCTGGGGCAGCCGAATCGTCACAGTAGGGGGTGATGCCCCGGTGCGCATTCAATCCATGACCAATACCGATACGGTTGACGTGATTGGTACCGCCATCCAGGTCAAGGAACTGGCGCTTGCCGGCTCTGAAATGGTTCGTCTGACGGTCAACACCCCAGAGGCGGCTCAGGCAGTACCGCATATTCGCGAGCAGCTTGACCGAATGGGGATAGACGTGCCCCTCATTGGTGACTTTCATTACAACGGCCACCGTTTGCTGACCGAGTTTCCTGAATGTGCACAGACCCTGTCCAAATATCGGATCAATCCCGGCAATGTTGGCAAAGGCGATAAGCGCGACCGGCAATTTGGTTTGATGATAGAAGCCGCTGTGCGCTGGAATAAGGCGGTACGCATTGGCGTCAATTGGGGTAGCCTGGATCAGGATTTGCTGGCTGATTTGATGGACCAAAACAGTCGCCGCGCGGTGCCCTGGGGTGCCAAGCCGGTGATGTATGAAGCCCTGATTACCTCCGCGCTGGATTCTGCCCAGCAGGCTGTGGAATTGGGGCTGGACCCGAACCAGATCATTCTGTCTTGCAAAGTCAGTGGTGTGCAGGATCTGATTTCGGTTTACCGGGAACTTTCCAAACGCTGTGACTACGCCCTGCATCTTGGCTTGACCGAGGCTGGCATGGGCACCAAAGGGGCGGTCGCTTCAGCTGCAGCGCTATCGGTTTTGTTGCAGGAAGGCATTGGCGACACCATTCGGGTGTCTTTGACACCGCAACCTGGTGAATCCCGGACGCAGGAGGTGGTGATTGCTGCAGAGATATTGCAGGCGCTCGAATTGCGCTCTTTTGTACCAAGCGTGACGGCCTGCCCTGGTTGCGGTCGCACCACCAGCACAACCTTTCAGGAGCTGACACAGCGCATTGAGGAGTACCTGCGGGCGCAGATGCCGGTATGGCGCAGCAAGTACCCGGGTGTCGAAAAGATGAAGGTTGCCGTCATGGGCTGCATCGTGAACGGCCCTGGCGAGAGCAAGCAGGCCGATATCGGTATCAGCTTGCCCGGTACTGGTGAAGCACCTGCGGCGCCGGTCTTCATTGATGGTGAAAAGCGCCTGACCCTGCGTGGCGACGCCATTGCCCAAGAGTTCCAGGCCATCGTTGAAGACTATGTTGAAAAGCGCTTTGGTGCCAATGCTGCGGCCAAAGTTTGACTATTGCGTTCATGACTGACAAAGTATCTATCCCCACAGTAAGCAAACTGACTGCCGTCAAAGGCATGAATGATTTGTTGCCGCCAGATTCAGCCACGGTCGAATGGTTTGAAGACAAAGTTCGCGGCTTGATGGCCCGTTTTGCCTATCGCAATATTCGCACGCCCATTGTGGAGCGCACGCCGCTTTTTATCCGCGGGTTGGGCGAGGTCACGGATATTGTCGAAAAAGAGATGTACTCCTTCGATGACCGGCTGAATGGTGATCCACTGACGCTGCGCCCGGAGGCAACAGCTGGTGTTGTGCGTGCGGCGCTCGAGCACAGTCTTTTGTATGACGGTGGCAAGCGCCTGTATTACATGGGCCCGATGTTTCGCCACGAACGCCCACAGAAGGGTCGTTACCGGCAGTTCGACCAGATTGGTGCCGAGGCGCTTGGATTTCCCGGGGCCGAGGTCGACGCCGAATTGATCTTGATGGCCACGGCGCTGTGGGCCGAGATCGGGTTGACCGACGTGCGGCTGGAACTCAATAGCCTGGGCCAGCCGCCAGAACGTCTGGCGCATCGCCAAGCCCTGATCGCGTATTTTGAGCAGAATATGGCATTGCTCGATGAAGAGGCGCGTCGGCGGCTGCACAGCAACCCGCTGAGAATTCTGGATACCAAAAATCCGCACATGCAAAGCCTGGTCAACGCGGCGCCCAAACTGCTGGACTTTTTGGGCGATGAATCGTTGGCCCACTTCAACACCCTGAAAGCCATCCTGGAAGCCAATGGTGTGGCTTACACGGTAAATCCCCGGCTGGTGCGTGGCATGGATTACTACAACTTGACGGTTTTTGAGTTCACCACCGATCGTTTGGGATCGCAGGGCACGGTTTGCGCGGGTGGACGTTATGACTATTTGTTTGAACAGCTGGGCGGTAAACCGACCCCCGCGGTCGGTTGGGCCTTAGGCGTTGACCGTGTTTTGGAATTGGCCAAAACTGCCGGATGCCTTGGTTCTGCTGTGCCGCTGGATGCCTACGCGATCGTGACCGACATTGCGGCGATGCCCTTGGTTCTGTCAACGCTTCAATCCTTGCGCATGGCGGGCATCAGCGTACAAATGCACACCAGTTCAGCCGATGGCATGGGCAGCATGAAAAGCCAGTTCAAACGGGCTGACGGCAGTGGTGCGCGTTATGCCCTGATCTTTGGTGCACAGGAGGTGACATCGCAACACGTCACGGTCAAACCCCTGCGCGATGCTGCCGCTGCACAAATGTCCTGTCCCCTGGCTGATCTGGCCACCTGGGCCCCAACCCTACAATCCTGCGTTTAGCGAATCACGACATGGCAAATCATTTGGATCTTGAAGAACAGGAACAGCTTGACCAACTCAAGCATTTCTGGAAGCAATACGGCAATGCCATCACTTGGGCCTTGATTGCCGTTCTTTCGGCTTTTGCCGCCTGGAATTTCTACAACTATTGGCAACGAAGTCAGGCCAATCAGGCCGCAGCCCTGTTCGACGAGGTGGAGCGCTCCATCCAGTCTGGTGATACGGCCAAGATTGACCGTGTTTTTTCTGACATGAAAGAGCGGTTTGCTTCCACCACGTATGCGCAACAGTCTGGGCTTTTGGCTGCCAAACACTACGCCACGTCAGGCAAACCGGATGCCGCCAAGGCAGCGCTGGGTTGGGTCGCTGAAAAGTCGTCAGACGCTGGTTATCAGGCGGTGGCGAAACTCAGGCTGGCCGGGCTGTTGATGGACGCCAAAGACTTTGATGGTGCGCTGAACCAACTTGGTGGCACCTTTCCTGCCGGTTTTGAAGCCCTGGTGGCTGACCGCACCGGAGATGTCTTCGCGATACAAGGAAACGCCGCCAAGGCCATCGAACAGTATCAAAAGGCCTTCAAGTCTTTTGAACCCCGCACGGAATATCGCCGTCTGGTCGAAGTCAAGCTCAATGCTTTGGGTGTTGACGTACAGAGCAATACGCCGCGTGATGCCGCGCAAGGAAAGTAAGCCATGATGTCCCATTCCCCATTGAGCAGGCTCGTCAAGCTGGGCCTGAGCGCGCTACTGGTCGGTGTGCTCGGCGCCTGCGCCAGTGGCTCCAACGCACCACGTCCGGCGGACTTGGGTGCCAATCCGGCGCTGCTGGGCATTCGCACAGCCTGGACAGGTCAGGTCGGAAAAATCGACTTTCCCCTCTCTGTGCATGCCACTGCGACGATGGTCACCCTGGCTGGCTCTGACGGGGTCGTGACCTCGATGGATGCCCGTACCGGTGCTGTCTTGTGGCGCAACAATGTAGGGGCACAAATTGCCGCCGGGATTGGCAGTGACGGGCGCTACACCGCGGTCGTCACCCGCACCAATGAACTGGTGACGATGGAGGGTGAACGTGAACTCTGGCGCGCGCGCCTCTCAAGTCAGGTCTTCACCGCCCCCTTGGTGGCCGGACAACGCGTCTTTGTCCTGGGTGCGGACCGGGTGGTATCTGCCTTTGACGCCCTGAGTGGAAAAAAACTGTGGGCCAACCAGCGACCTGGGGAGGCCTTGGTCTTGCGCCAAGCAGGGGTGCTAGTGGCAGTCAACAACACCCTGGTGGTTGGTTTGACCGGTCGTCTGGTTGGGCTCAATCCGCTCAACGGCAGTGTGGTGTGGGATGCGCCCATTGCCACCCCTCGCGGCACCAACGACATTGAACGTCTGGTGGACCTGGTTTCGGGTGTCAGCCGTGCCGCCAATGTCGTTTGCGTGCGGGCTTTCCAGGCCGCTGTTGGTTGTGTCAATACAGACCGGGGAAGCGTTGTCTGGAAGCACTCTGCCTCTGGTGCGGTGGGCCTGCACGGGGATGACCAGCAAGTGTATGGTGTGGAAGACGATGGCAGGCTGATCGCCTGGAGGTTGGCCGATGGAACGCAAGCCTGGAGTTCAGACCGCTTGCGCTACCGACAACTGACCGCACCACTCGTGCTGGGTCGATCGGTTGTGCTGGGCGACAGCACGGGCCTGCTGCATTTCATGTCGCGTGTAGATGGCACTGCGCTTGCCCGACAGTCCACAGACAGTTCAGGCTTGGCAGCCACCCCTGCAGTGGCCGGGACCACGCTGGTGGCGGTCTCCCGCAATGGCAGCGTGTTCGGTTTTCAGCCCGAATAGCCTCTGACTGGCACCCTGCTATGAAACCCGTCTTGGCCCTGGTGGGCCGCCCCAATGTGGGCAAGTCAACGCTGTTTAACCGACTGACGAAATCGCGCGATGCCATCGTGGCAGATTACTCCGGGCTGACGCGTGATCGTCACTACGGCAACGGTAAACACGCGGGGCATGAGTTCATCGTGATTGATACCGGTGGCTTTGAACCGGACGCGACCAGTGGCATCTACAAAGAGATGGCCAAACAGACCCGGCAAGCCGTGGCAGAAGCCGATGTGGTGATCTTTGTGGTGGACGCGCGGGGCGGCGTGTCGGCGCAAGACCATGACATTGCCAATTACCTCAGGCGCCTTGGTAAGCCCTGCCTGTTGGTTGCCAACAAGGCCGAAGGCATGCTTGAGGGTGCTCAACTGGTTGAGTTTTATGAATTGGGCCTGGGCGACGTGTTGCCGGTTTCCGCGGCACATGGGCAGGGCATCCGCTCTTTGCTTGATCTGGCTCTCAAGCCCCTGAATCTTGAAGAGGGCGTCGAAGAGGACGAAGCGGCACCCGGTGTGATCAAACTCGCGGTGGCTGGCCGCCCCAATGTGGGCAAGTCGACGTTGATCAATGTCTGGCTCGGTGAGGAGCGTCTGGTCGCCTTTGACCTGCCTGGTACCACCCGTGATGCCATTTCGGTGCCGTTTGAGCGCGAAGGGCAGAAATTCGAGTTGATTGATACTGCCGGTTTGCGGCGCCGTGGCAAGGTCTTTGAAGCCATCGAGAAGTTTTCCGTGGTGAAAACCCTGCAAGCCATCGAATCAGCCAACGTGGTGCTGCTGCTGATTGATGCCACGCAAGGGGTCACCGATCAGGACGCCCACATTGCCGGCTACATTCTGGAAAATGGCCGAGCCGTGGTATTGGCCGTCAACAAATGGGACGCGGTGGATGATTACCAACGTGAGTTGGTAAAGCGATCCATCGAGACGCGGCTGGCGTTTCTGAAATTTGCCAACATGCACCTGATTTCTGCGCAGAAGCGCCAGGGGTTGGGCCCTTTGTGGGCTTCCATCATTCAGGCCTACAAGGCAGCGAATTGCAAGATGTCCACGCCGGTATTGACACGCCTGCTATTGGAATCAGTTCAGTTTCAAAGCCCGAAACGCTCTGGCATGTACCGGCCCAAACTGCGTTACGCCCATCAGGGCGGCATGAACCCACCCATCATTGTGGTCCACGGCAATTCACTCGAACATGTCACCGACGCCTACAAGCGCTTTCTGGAAGGCCGTTTTCGCCAGGCGTTCGATCTGGTCGGAACACCCTTGCGCATTGAACTCAAAACATCTGCCAATCCGTTTGCCGACAAGGCTGACTGAGTCAAGTGTCAGGTTGCAGTGACATATTTATTGTGGGTATCTGCGCTCTGAAGCCGATGCGGCGTGTCGCTGTGGTATCGTGCTCTCTTCTTTAATTATCCGAACACGGAGAATATCGTGAACAACAAAGGCCAATTGTTACAAGACCCGTTTCTCAACACGCTTCGTCGAGAACACGTTCCTGTATCCATCTATCTGGTGAACGGCATCAAGCTGCAGGGCCAGATCGAATCATTCGACCAATACGTGGTTTTGCTGCGCAACACAGTGACCCAAATGGTTTACAAACACGCCATTTCAACCATAGTGCCGGGGCGTGCGGTCAACTTCTCTGCCACTGAGGGTGACCAACCTGCCACCGCCTGAAAGCAATAAAGCACCCACCTTGCTGGTGGGTGTCGATTTTGGTCTCCCACATTTTGACGTAGAGCTGCAAGAGCTTGGATTGCTGGCCCAAACGGCGGGCCTGTTGCCTGTCGCGCGGGTGACCTGCAAGCGCCGTGCACCAGATGCCGCACTGTTCATCGGCAGCGGCAAAGCAGACGAAATCAAATTGTTGGCGACGCAGTTTGGCGTCCAGGAAATTCTGTTTGACCAGAGTCTGAGTCCAGCGCAACAACGCAATCTGGAGCGGCACCTGGAATTGCCGGTCAACGATCGGACGCTGCTGATCCTGGAGATCTTTGGGCAGCGTGCGCGCAGTCACGAGGGCAAGCTTCAGGTTGAACTCGCACGTCTGCAATACCTCAGCACCCGTCTGGTGCGCCGCTGGTCACATTTGGAGCGGCAAAGTGGCGGCATCGGTCTGCGTGGCGGCCCTGGAGAAACGCAGATTGAACTTGACCGCCGGATGATTGGTGACAACATCAAGCGCATCAAAGAACGTCTTGTCAAGGTCAAACGGCAGCGCCATACCCAGCGCCGCCAGCGTGACCGTCGTGACACGTTCAACATCTCGCTGGTGGGATACACCAATGCTGGCAAATCCACCTTGTTCAATGCGCTGGTAAAAGCCAGGGCCTATGCGGCAGACCAGCTATTTGCCACGCTTGACACCACCACGCGGCAGCTATATCTGGGCGATGTCGGGCGAATGATTTCGCTCTCTGATACGGTTGGCTTTATTCGTGATTTGCCGCACGGTTTGATTGACGCGTTTCAGGCCACGCTGCAAGAGGCGGTGGACGCCGATCTGCTGTTGCATGTGGTGGATTGCTCAAGCGACACTTATTTGAATCAAATGGCTGAAGTCCAGTCCGTGCTGAAAGAAATTGGCGCCGCTGACATTCCTCAAATCCTCGTTTTCAACAAGCTTGATGCACTGGACGATGTGCGTCGGCCGTTAGCGCTGCAAGATGTTTACGACCTGGACGGTGTGCCGACGCCGCGCCTCTTTCTCAGCGCCCAGGGCGGCGAAGGCGTCGCCGGACTGCGGCAACGCCTCACCGATACCGTCGTTGCCAGACGTCCGGCCACCGTGAGTGCCCCAGATTTCCCTCAAGATCATGAGGCTGGCGCCTGATTCGGCACAATCAACCCTTATTCGATAAGAGCTGCTGCGATGAAACTTCAATTACCCACCTTTAGCCTGGCGCTTTTGCCGCGACGCCTTCAAGGGATGTTTAATCTCAATGACCCACGCTGGGGGCGCGGTGATGACAAACCTGCCGACAATGCTGGGGGCGAGGCTGACAAGCCCGAGCCAAGCGTGGCAGAGCCACCACGCAATGAGGAGCGTCAACCCCGGGGTGCCGCAACCCAGGGTCCACCGGACCTGGACGAGTTGTGGCGCGATTTCAATCGCAAGCTCGGTGGCCTTTTTGGCAACACCCAACCGGGTGGACGTGGCCCTGGCGGCGGTAACGCAGGTGGTGGCAAGGGTGGCCCAGGCGGCTTTCAGCCCGACATGAAAACGGCTGGCATTGGTGCAGGTTTGATCGCAGGCGTGGCAGTCCTGATCTGGCTGGGCACCGGTTTCTTCATTGTCCAGGAAGGTCAACAGGCCGTCATCACGCAATTTGGCAAGTACAACAGCACCGTGGGTGCGGGTTTTAATTGGCGCTTGCCTTACCCGGTACAGCGCCATGAGTTGGTATTTGTGACCCAGATCCGCTCGGTGGACGTGGGCCGTGACACCATCATCAAGGCCACCGGCTTGCGCGAATCGGCCATGCTGACCGAAGACGAAAACATCGTTGAGATCAAGTTTGCAGTTCAGTACCGACTGAACGATGCGCGCGCCTTCCTCTTTGAGAGCCGCAACCCGGCCGATGCGGTGGTGCAGGCTGCCGAAACCTCGGTGCGTGAAGTGGTGGGCAAGATGCGCATGGACAGTGCCTTGTCTGACGAGCGTGACCAGATCGCGCCGCGGGTGCGTGAGTTGATGCAAAAAATCCTGGATCGCTACAAGGTTGGCATCGAGGTAGTGGGTATCAATCTGCAGCAGGGCGGTGTTCGTCCGCCAGAACAGGTGCAGGCAGCTTTCGATGATGTGCTCAAAGCCGGTCAGGAACGTGAGCGTGCCAAAAACGAAGCGCAGGCTTATGCCAATGATGTGGTTCCCCGTGCGGTGGGTGCAGCATCCCGGCTGAAAGAAGAGGCTGACGCTTACAAAGCCCGTATCGTGGCGCAGGCGCAAGGTGATTCGCAGCGTTTCAAATCGGTGTTGGCCGAGTACCAGAAAGCCCCCCAGGTCACGCGCGACCGCATGTACATCGACGCCATGCAGCAAATTTACAGCAGCGTCACCAAGGTGATGGTGGACTCCAGACAAGGCTCTAACCTGTTGTACATGCCGCTGGACAAACTCATCCAGATGACCGGGCAAGTCTCGCAGGAAGTGACCGGCATGACCGCGGTGCCAACGCCTGTGCCCAGCACCCCGGTTGCTGACACCACCATAAGTGCTGCCGATGCCCGTGCCCGCGACGCTGCTCGTGCCCGTACGCGCGATACCCGCTAGGAGTTAACTGATGAATCGCTTAGGTTTTATTTTTTCGACCCTGTTGCTTCTGCTGGCCTTGGCCAGTTCGACCCTGTTTGTGGTAGACCAACGCCAGTTCGGCGTGGTGTATGCCCTGGGCCAAATCAAGGAAGTCATCACCGAGCCTGGCCTGAATTTCAAGCTGCCGCCGCCGTTCCAGAACGTCTCTTACATCGACAAGCGTTTGTTGACACTCGACAGCACCGACGACGAGCCGGTACTCACCGCTGAAAAGCAGCGCGTGGTGATTGACTGGTATGTGCGGTGGCGTATTTCTGAGCCCACCGAATACATCCGCAACGTGGGCACCAACGAGGCCGCGGGTGCCAGCCAGCTCAATCGGGTGGTGCGCAACGCGTTTCAGGAAGAAATTAACAAGCGCACTGTGAAAGAACTGTTGTCACTCAAGCGCGAAGCCCTGATGGATGACGTCAAGAACGAGGTGCTGAGCCAGGTGCGTGGTGCCAAGCCCTGGGGCATTGACGTGGTGGACGTGCGCATCACACGGGTTGATTATGTGGACGCGATCACCGAGTCGGTGTACCGCCGCATGGAGGCCGAGCGTAAGCGGGTGGCCAATGAATTGCGCTCCACCGGCGCTGCCGAAGGCGAAAAGATCCGTGCCGATGCCGACCGCCAGCGTGAGGTGACGGTGGCCAACGCTTACCGTGACGCGCAGAAGATCAAGGGTGAGGGCGATGCAGAAGCTGCGCGCACCTACACCGAGGCGTTTGGCCGCGACCCGCAGTTTGCCCAGTTCTACCGCAGTCTGGACGCCTACAAGGCGACTTTCTCCAAAAAGAGCGACGTGATGGTGCTCGACCCGAGCAGCTCTGACTTCTTCAAGACCATGCGCGGCGGTGTGCCAGCGCCTGCCAACGCCAAGAAATAGCCATGGAGGCCGGCCTGAACAGCACCACGTTCTGGCTGGCTATCGGGCTGGTGTTGCTGGTGGAAGGCTTCATGCCGTTTGTGTCGCCCTCCACCTGGCGGCAGACGTTTGCCCAGATACTGCGCCTCACTGACGGTCAATTGCGATTTTTCGGCCTGATCAGTTTGCTGCTGGGCCTGTTGCTGATTTGGTGGCTGGCTTGAACCAGGTGCCTGCATTCGCCCGGTAGAATTCAGTTTTTAACAGCCCCCCAAAAATCACATGTCTGCTTGGGTCCTGCCGGATCACATTGCCGATGTCTTGCCGTCTGAAGCGCGGCACATCGAAGAATTACGTCGAGATCTGCTGGACGCAGCCCGCTGTTATGGCTACGAGTTGGTCATGCCGCCGCTGCTGGAGCATCTTGAATCGCTGTTGACCGGTGCCGGTATGGCGCTGAACTTGCAAACCTTCAAGCTGGTCGATCAACTCTCTGGCCGCATGTTGGGGCTGCGTGCTGACAGTACGCCACAGGTTGCCCGCATTGATGCGCACCTGCTCAACCGCAGCGGTGTGGCCCGGCTTTGTTATTGTGGTCCGGTGCTGCACACCTTGCCTGCTGCACCCCACGCCACCCGTGAGCCGCTGCAGTTTGGTGCCGAGATTTATGGCCATGCCGGTCTGGAAGCCGACGTCGAGGTGTTGACCCTGGCGCTGGGTTGCCTGAACGCGGCCAGGGTGAACAGCCCCAGCGTCGACCTGGCCGATGCCCGTCTGGTCAAGTCCATGTTGTCGGGCCTGTCGCTGAGTGCCTCGCAACTCGCGCTGTTGTATGCCGCACTGGCGGCCAAAGACAGCCCCGAGCTGGCGGCACTTACACGCGATTTCCCCCCGCAAATTCGCCAGGGCCTGCTGACGCTGGTGCAACTGTATGGCGACGCTACCGTGCTGGATGAGGCTGAAAAAGCCCTCCCGCCCTTATCTGGCGTGGCTGAAGCACTACAGAATCTGAAGCAGCTGGCGAGCCATCTGCCGGGCGTTCAAGTCACCTTTGATCTGGCTGACCTGCAAGGTTATGCGTATTACACCGGTGCCCGCTTTGCGGTTTACGCGCAGGGTGCCCAAGGCGCGCTGGCCCGTGGCGGGCGTTATGACCAGGTGGGCGCAGTGTTTGGCCGCAACCGCCCGGCAGCGGGTTTCAGTCTGGACCTGAAAACGCTGGTCAGCGCGGTCAACCCGCGGCCACTGCAAGCGGCCATCCGCGCGCCTTGGCGCAACGAGCCGATGCTGGCCGCCGCCATTGCCTCACTGCGCTCGCGCGGCGAGGTGGTGGTGTGTGTGTTGCCGGGCCATGAGAGTGAAGTTGATGAATTCCATTGCGACCGCGAGCTGATTGAAGCCGCCGGGCAATGGCTTGTGCAAGCCATCTGAGTGAAACAAATTGAGGCAACATGACAGCAATCAAAGGACGTAATGTGGTGGTGGTCGGCACCCAATGGGGCGACGAGGGCAAGGGCAAGCTGGTGGACTGGCTGACTGAGAGCGCCCAGGGTGTGGTGCGTTTCCAGGGTGGCCACAATGCCGGCCACACGCTGGTGATCAACGGTGTCAAAACCGCCTTGCACCTGATTCCCAGCGGCATCATGCGCCCGGGCGTCAAGTGTTACATCGGCAACGGTGTGGTGCTGTCGGCCGCCAAGCTGTTTGAAGAAATCGCCGGGCTGGAAAAAGTCGGTGTGGAACTGCGCTCGCGCCTGCGTGTGAGTGAAGCCTGCCCGCTGATCCTGCCGTTTCACGCCGCACTCGACGTGGCCCGAGAAGCCGCGCGCGAGCAAGGTGGGGTAGAGAAAATTGGCACCACCGGCCGCGGCATTGGCCCGGCCTATGAAGACAAAATCGCCCGCCGCGCCCTGCGCGTGCAGGACATGAAGTTCCCCGAGCGTTTTGCCAGCAAACTGCGCGACCTGCTCGATCTGCACAACCACGTGCTGACCACCTACCTGAATTCGCGCAGTTTCGACTTCGGCCCGGTGCTGGCCCCGTACATGCAAGACGGTGAGGTGCAGTTCCAGCCCGTCTATGACGAGGCCATGCGCCACGCCGAATTGCTTAAACCGATGATGGCCGACGTGTCTCGCGAGTTGAACGACGCCCACCTCAAGGGCGAAAACCTGCTGTTTGAAGGCGCACAAGGCACGCTGCTGGACGTGGACCACGGCACCTACCCGTTTGTCACGTCGAGCAACTGCGTGGCTGGCAACGCGGCGGCGGGCTCGGGCGTGGGCCCCGGCTTGTTGCATTACGTGCTGGGCATCACCAAAGCCTATTGCACCCGCGTGGGTGGCGGCCCGTTCCCCACTGAGCTGGACTGGGAAGTGGAAGGCACACCCGGCTGGCACATGAGCACCGTGGGCGCTGAAAAGGGCGTCACCACCGGGCGTAGCCGCCGCTGTGGCTGGTTTGATGCGGCGCTGCTGAAACGCTCGGCGCAAGTCAACGGCCTGACTGGCTTGTGCATCACCAAACTCGACGTGCTCGATGGCCTGAAAGAACTCAAGCTGTGCACCGGCTACATGCTCGACGGCGAACTCACCGACATTTTGCCCATGGGTGCTGACGACATCGCCCGCTGCACCCCGGTCTATGAGAGCATGGAAGGCTGGAGCGACACCACTGTGGGCGTGACGCAGTACGACAAGCTGCCGACCGCCGCACGGCTGTATCTGCAGCGTATTGAGCAGGTAACCGGCGTGCCGATCCATGTGGTGTCCACCAGCCCGGACCGCGACCACACCATCATGATGCGGCACCCGTTTTTGGCAGACTGATACGCAAAGCGGGCACTGCCGCAGCTTAGACTTTATATAAGAAATCGGCCTCTAGCCCTTATATCCATTGGGTAAGGAGCTACTTTTTCAGGAGTAAATTCATGTTGACAGAAGACGGCAAACACCTGTATGTGAGCTACGACGAGTACAACAACCTGATCGAAAAACTTGCCATCAAGGTGTTTCAGTCGGGCTGGCAGTTTGACACCATCCTGTGCCTGGCCCGTGGCGGCATGCGCCCGGGCGATGTGCTTTCAAGGGTGTTTGACAAGCCGCTGGCCATCATGTCCACCAGCTCCTACCGCTCGGAAGCCGGCACGGTGCAAGGGCAGCTGGATATTGCCCACTACATCACCACCCCCAAGGGCCAGATCGCTGGCAAGGTGCTGCTGGTGGACGACCTGGCGGATTCTGGCCACACGCTGAATAAAGTCATTGAGCTGCTGAAAAACAATTACCAACCCATCACCGAGTTGCGCAGCGCGGTGATCTGGACCAAGGCTATCTCTACCTTCACGCCCGACTACTGCGTGGACTACCTGCCCACCAACCCGTGGATCCACCAGCCCTTTGAGGGCTATGACAATATGCGCCCCGAACAGCTCATCCAAAAGTGGAGCGTTTGATCGTAACGGGTTGATTCAAAAGGCTTATTGAATTTTTAGCGAGGGCGTCATGCCGGTTTCCAGCACAGATCTGATTCACCACGGCTATGTGCCGCCCGCCGGTTTTGCCGCCCCTCAGCCGGGTGTTTTCAAAGCTTCCACGGTGTTTTTTCCCAGCGTGGCTGCCATGCGGCGCTTTGAGTGGAAGGACAAATCAGCCTACACCTACGGCCTGCACGGCACACCCACCACCTACACGCTGGAAGAGCGGCTGTGCACTCTGGAAGGCGGCAAACAGTGCCTGCTGGTGCCGAGTGGCCTGGCAGCGATTGCCACCGTGTCGCTGGCTTTGCTGCGCTCCCGCGACGAGGTGCTGATCCCCGACAACGTCTATGGCCCCAACAAAGCCCTGGCCGAAGGGGAATTGCGGCATTGGGGCATCAGCCATCAGTTCTACAACCCGCTCAACCCGCAAGACCTGGCGGCCAAAATCAGCCCCAAAACCCGGCTGGTGTGGCTGGAGGCGGCCGGTTCGGTCACGCTGGAGTTTCCTGACCTGCTGGAGCAGGTCCGCATCTGCAGGGCAGCGGGCGTGCTCTGTGCCTTGGACAACACCTGGGGCGCAGGCCTGGCGTTTGCCCCGTTTGACCTGCAGCCCGGCGGCAGAACACCATTGGCGGTCGATATCTCCATCCACGCCCTGACCAAATACCCCAATGGCGGTGGCGACGTGCTGATGGGCAGCGTCATCACCCGCGACGAAGCATTGCACATGCAGCTCAAGCTGTGCCACATGCGCATGGGGCTGGGTGTGGGTGCCAACGATGCGGAAGCGGTGCTGCGCGGCCTGCCGAGCCTGAAACTGCGATATGCCGCCCATGACGAAACCACCCGCGCCTTGGCCCAGTGGTGCCATACCCGGCCTGAATTTGCCCAGGTGCTGCACCCGGCGCTGGCCAACTCACCGGGGCACCGCCACTGGCAGGTGCTGTGTGAAGGCGGGCCGGGCAAGGCGGCAGGCCTGTTCAGTGTGATCTTCAAGTCCGACTACAGCCAGGCGCAGGTGGACGCCTTTTGTGATGCCTTGAAACTGTTCGAGATTGGCTACAGCTGGGGTGGTCCGGTCAGCCTGGTGATGCCGTACCAGCTGGCCAGCATGCGAGCGCACTGGCCCGATCATCTGGCGCAGGGCACCTTGGTGCGGTTTTCCATCGGCCTGGAAGCGGTGGAAGACCTGCGTGCCGACCTGGCGGCCGCATTGCATTTACTCAGCTGAGGCCTGCAGTTAAAATGACGCTCTTAACTTGAAAGACTACATTGGCAACACCTAATTACGGCTACGAGAAGCGTCAGAAAGAACTGGCCAAAAAGAAGAAAAAAGAAGAAAAGCTGAAGGAAAAAGCCCAGCGCAAGGTGGGTGATCCAGCGCCTGACGACGATTCTGCCGAGCCCACCGCACCCACAGACGAGTCAGGACAACCGGTCTGACCTGACGCCTGGTGTCAGCCTGGCACTCAGGTCTTCTGCAGAATTTGAGTGCCTAAATCAGCCATAGCCCCCATAGAACGGTCTTCAGGTGCTATATTTATTGCATCTTTGAACAAGACAAAATTGCGCTGCATCGACGCCATGTAAGCCGGGTCGTAATGCTGGGTCAGCAGGTCTTGCACCACTTGCGGCAACTGCCCTGAACGCGCCAGGGCCATCCAGCCTTCCACCACCATACGTCCCCGCAGTTCTTTGAGCACCGCCAGCCGGTCACACAAAAAGTCCACATCACGCACCAGGTGGTCGTAATCCTCCATCAGCAGCGCCACCCGCTGGGTATCTGAGAGCTGCAGGTTCAGGCACGGACTTTGGCGCATAGCCTCCACCAGCGTCGTGGGCACCGACAGATTGCCCACCTTCTTGCTCTCGCTCTCCACAAACACCGGCCTGGCCGGATCAAAACCGCGCAAGGTCTCCCAGGTCAGCATGTCAAAACGCTTTTGGCTGGGCTGCGCCACGCCGGGAATCGCGCCCAGCACCGAGCTGCGGTGATTGGCCAGCGCTTCCAGGTCCAGCACCTGCGCGCCTTGGTCTGCCAGCGCCTGCAGCAAGCGGGTTTTGCCCGAACCCGTGGGGCCACACACCACCCGGAAGTGCAGGGTGGGCACGATGCGGTCGATGTCTTGCAGCATGGCAGCGCGAAACGCCTTGTAGCCACCTTCCACCAGCGTCACCCGAAAGCCGATCTGGCTCAATATCAGGGAAAGTGCGCCGCTGCGCTGGCCACCCCGCCAGCAGTAGGCCAGTGGTTTCCAGTCTTTGGGTTGGTCGATCACCTCGCGCTCAATGTGCGCGGCAATGTTGCGCGCGGCAATGGCGGCGCCACGCTTGCGCGCCTCAAACGGGTTGACCTGTTTGTACAGGGTGCCGATCTGGATGCGCTCGGCATTGTTCAGCGTTGGCCAGTTCACCGCGCCGGGCAGGTGGTCATAGGCAAATTCGTCTTCGCTGCGGGCATCAATCACAGCATCGAATTCGCCCAGCCGGTCGATCAACTCGGCAGCGGCTATCGGGGTCAGGCTCATCGCAGCACTTTCTTCAATTCCGGCCAGATGTTGCCCAGAATGACCGGGTGAGCGGCCTCCAGTGGGTGAATGCGGTCGGCCTGGAACCACTTCAGGCTATCGGGCACATCAGCCACGCCTTTGAGCATGAACGGAACCAGGCCCGTTTTTTGCGCCTGGGCGACCTCCGTGTAGATCCGGGCAAAGCGCTCGGTGTAATCCCGTCCGTAATTGGGCGGCACCTGCATGCCCACCAGCAGCACTTTGGCCCCGGTTTTTTGTGAGGCTTGTGCCATGGCGCTCAGGTTGTCCTGGGTCAACCGCAGTGGCAGGCCTTGCAGTGCGTCATTGGCACCGAGTTCGATCACCACCAGGGCAGGGTGGTGGTTTGCCAGCAGCGCGGGTAGCCGGGCGCGCCCACCTGTGGTGGTGTCGCCGCTGATGCTGGCATTGACCACCTTGGCGGATATCTTTTCAGCAGCCAGTTTTTGCTCCAGCAGTGCCACCCAGCCGCTGCCGCGTTTGAGGCCATATTCGGCGCTCAACGAGTCGCCCAGTACCAAAATGGTTGTGTTGCGTATCGGAATGTTCATGCTTCCAGGCTGTGCTGCAGCGGCGCTAATCCCTGCCAGAGCCAGCATTGTTGCCAACGCGATACAGTGACGGCGATTCACATTGTTCAAGTTCAAAAAAGGTCCCATGTCAGATTGCATTATTTCGGTCGAACACGTTTTCAAGTCTGTCACCGACTCGACCGGCACGCTCGACATTCTGCGTGATATTGATTTCCAGTTGAACCAGCGGGAAACAGTGGCCATTGTCGGTGCATCCGGCTCGGGCAAAAGCACGTTGTTGTCGATCATCGCCGGGCTGGATGTGCCCAGCCGGGGCACGGTCAAATTGGCGGGGCAGGACATGTTTGCCATGACCGAAGACCAGCGCGCCGCCTTGCGGGCGCAGAAGGTCGGTTTTGTGTTCCAGAGCTTCCAGCTGTTGGGCAATTTGACGGCGCTGGAAAATGTGATGCTGCCGCTGGAGTTGGCCAACCGGCGCGACGCACGTCACGCCGCCACCGAGTTGCTGGCCCGCGTCGGCCTGTCACAACGGCTCGGGCATTACCCCAAGGTGCTCTCTGGCGGCGAGCAACAGCGCGTGGCGCTGGCCCGCGCCTTTGTGGTAAAGCCCGCCGTGCTGCTGGCGGACGAACCGACCGGCAGTCTGGACTTTGCCACCGGCGATACGGTGATGGAACTGATGCTGGACCTGAACCGCGAGCTGGGCACCACGCTGGTGCTGGTCACGCACGACAAAGCGCTGGCGGCGCGCTGCCAGCGTGTCATCACCATCGAGGCAGGTCGGGTGCATGCCGAGGTTGAGAATTAAGTATCTTTTAGACCTCTAGCCCTTATTGGTAAAGGGCTGGTAGCTATATTTTTAATATCAATTTCGAAGTCAGTCAGATGTCTTCCAGCAAACGGTAGGGTGGCGGTGCCAGCGTCAACACAGGCCCGTCCACACTGCCCAGCCGCACACCACCGGCTTCAAACGCATTGATCTGCATCGACACAATGGCCTCAAAACCACCGGCTGGTGCCGCCGCCGCTTGCGCCACGGTGCCGCAGGGCTGGCCATTGTCAGCGGGTAAAAACACCTCGTCACCGGCTTGCATCGGTGCCTCGGCATGCGCCAAGTAGGCGCGGCGCTTCAAAGTGCCGCGAAACTGGCTGCGCGCCACCACCTCCTGGCCGGGGTAGCAGCCTTTTTTGAAGTTCACACCGCCCACCGATTCGTAATTGACCATCTGCGGCACAAACGCCTCGAAGATCGGCTGCGTCACGGTGACGATGCCGCTGCGCACCTCGCTCCAGGCCCACAACGCGGGCGACAGGGCTGCGCCTGCCGGTGCGGCGCGGCCAGCAGGTGCCACCCAAAGTGCACGTGGCAAGCCATCTGCCGGGTACATGTTGATCAAAGAAACTTCATCAAAATCGGTCTTGGCCCATGTTTTGACTGGGTAGTCAGCTATTGATGCTGTAGCGCTTTGCAGGGCCGCACCCGCCAGCCCGTAAAGGGCAAAGTCGGCACTGCCGTCGCTCAATTTGACCTTGCTGCGCAGCACAAACATAGACAGGCGCTTGAGCGTGGCCGCCAGAATGTCGCGGCTGCACACCAGCAGGATGTCGTCCGAGCGGCGTTTGAAGCCAATAAAGCTGGCCTGCAAGCGCCCTTTGGCGTTGCAAAAACCAGCCAGCCGGGCCTCGGTGGCTTGCAGCAGCACAAAGTCCTGGGTGAACTGGTTATGCAGGAATTTGGCAGCGTCTTCGCCCTGCGCACGAATCAGCCCTAAATGTGTCAGCGGGGCTACGCCGTGAAGTTGGTTTTGCATGCCGCGCATTATGATGCGGTGTTCATTTTGGGGAAGGCAGGAGGGTTGTGCGGCGTCTCATTGGTCTCGTTTTTATTCTTGTCCTGGCAGCGGGCGGCGCGGGGTTCTGGTGGGTCAACCAGCCTCTGGCCTTGCGCACGCCGGTGGTTGACTTGGCTATTGAGCCCGGCACCAGCGCGCGCGGTGTAGCGCAAGACGCGGTCGATGCCGGGGTGCAGACCTCGACGCAACTGCTCTACTGGTGGTTTCGCGTCTCGGGCGAGTCGCGCCAGATCAAGGCCGGCAGCTACGAATTGCAGGGCGAAGTCACCCCGCGCAGCTTGCTCGCCAAATTGGTGCGCGGCGAAGAAGCCCTACGCGCTGTCACTCTGGTGGAGGGGCTGACCTTCAAACAGTTCCGCCAATCGCTCTTGAAAGCAGAGCAGCTCACCCCCGATACACAAGGGCTGGCGCCTGATTTGATCATGCAAAAGCTGGGCCTGCCTGGCGTGGCGCCAGAAGGCCGTTTCTACCCCGACACCTACACCTACACCAAAGGCAGTAGCGACTTGGGCGTCTTGCAACGCGCCCAACACGCCATGCAGCGCCATCTGGACGCCGCCTGGCAACTCCGCCCGGCCGATTCACCCCTGAAAACCCCCGACGAGCTGCTGATCCTGGCCAGCATCATTGAAAAAGAAACCGGCCAGGCCAGCGACCGGCCGATGATTGCCTCGGTGTTCACCAACCGGCTGCGCATTGGCATGATGTTGCAGACCGACCCCACGGTGATTTACGGCATGGGCGACAAGTTTGACGGCAACCTGCGCCGCCGTGACTTGCAGACCGACACCCCTTGGAACACCTACACACGTGGCGGCCTGCCGCCCACGCCGATCGCCATGCCCGGCAAGGCGGCGTTGCTGGCCGCCGCCCAACCCGCCAAGAGCAAAGCGCTGTATTTTGTGGCGCGTGGTGATGGCAGCAGCCAGTTCAGCGATTCGCTTGAGGCACATAATCGGGCTGTAGCCCAATACCAGCTTGGGCGATGAGCTCGTTTTTATATAGCATTGATTCATGACACAGCGCGGACTTTTCATTAGTTTTGAAGGCATTGACGGGGCTGGCAAATCCACCCACCTGGCCGCATTGGCGCGTGCCTTTGAAGCGCAGGGCAGGGTGGTCACGCTCACCCGCGAGCCCGGTGGCACGCCGCTAGCCGAAAAGCTGCGCACCATCATCCTGAGCGATGCCATGGACGCCCTGACCGAGGCCATGCTGGTGTTTGCCGCCCGGCGCGATCACCTGCAGCAACTGATTGAGCCCGCCCTGGCCCGCAGCGAGGTGGTCATCAGCGACCGCTTCACCGACGCCACCTTTGCCTACCAGGGCGGCGGCCGTGGTTATGACTGGCAGACGCTCCTGTATCTGGAGCAACTGGTCCAGACCACACAAGGGCTAGAGGGTGATTTTGTTCGTGAACCTGATCTGACCTTGTGGTTTGAACTTGACCCCGAGATTGCCGCCCAGCGGCTGGCAGGGGCACGTGTGCCGGACAAGTTTGAGTCGCAAAGCGCCGCTTTTTTTGGCCGCGTCAGCCAGGGCTACGCGCAACGCCTGCAGGCCGACCCGGGCCGTTTCGCCCGCATTGCCGCTGACCACCCGCGTGAAATCGTCTGGCACGACGTGCTGCAAGCGGTGCAGCAAAAAGGCTGGTTGGCATGAACAACGCCGCGTCCCCGTCAGCCGCGCCAACATCCACCGCGTTGGCCCCGTGGATTGCCGCGCAGGCACAGAGCCTGCTGGCGCAGCGTGGCCACGCCTGGCTGCTGGCCGGGCCGTCTGGCCTGGGCCAGTACGCGCTGGCATTGGCGCTGGCGCGTGCCTGGCTGTGTGACCGGCCCACGGCGGCAGGCGCCTGCGGCGTCTGCGCCAGTTGCCACGCCATCGATGTGCACACCCATGCCGACCTGTGTGTGCTGATGCCGGAGACCGTGCTGCTGGACCTGGGCTGGCCGCTCAGTGAAAAAGCCCAGTCTGAAATCGATGGCAAGAAGCGCAAGCCCAGCAAAGAGATTCGCGTCGAAGCCATGCGCGATACGGTGGAGTTTGCACAGCGCACCAGCGCCCGTGGCCGTGGCAAGGCAGTGCTGGTGTTTCCGGCTGAGCGCATGAATGTGTTCACCGCCAACGCGCTGCTCAAAACCCTGGAGGAGCCTGCCGGAGACGTGAAATTTGCCCTAGCCACCGATGCCGCCCACCTGCTGCTGCCCACCATTCGCAGCCGCTGCTTGGGCCACACCATGCTCTGGCCCGATCAACCCAGCGCGCTGCACTGGCTGCAGGCGCAAGGCCTGCCTGCCGCCCAGGCCCGTGTGCTGCTGCGCGCATCGGGCGGCCGCCCGGCAGACGCGCTGATGATGGCGCCGGTGAGCGAACGCTGGAGCCTCTTGCCCAAGGCGGTGCAGCGCGGCGATGTCAGCGTGTTCAAGGACTGGACCCCGGCGCAAACGGTGGACGCGCTGCACAAAATCTGTCACGACCTGCTGGCCGTGCGCGCTGGTGCACCGCCGCGCTTTTTTGAGCCCGCCGATCTGCCCAAAGGTGGCTCCTGGGCGAGCCTCTCAGCCTGGGGCAAGTCGCTGGGCGAGACCCGCCGCACGGTGGAACACCCTTTCAATGCCGGCCTGATGCAGGAAGCGCTGGTCAGCCAGGCGCAATTGGCTCTAAACTTGAAGGCATGAACTCTATGCACGTCTCCCCGGGCACCCCGCGTCCCAGTGTGATTCAACTGGCCATCAAGGAAAAGTCTGCCTTGTATGCGGCCTACATCCCGCTGTTTACCGAAGGCGGCATGTTCATCCCGACCAATCGCGACTACCAGCTGGGTGATTCGGTTTATGTGCTGATCTCCTTGCCAGATGAGCCGCAGCGCTACCCGATTGCCGGCAAAGTGGCTTGGGTGACGCCCGCCAAGGCGTCGCACAACCGCGCGCAAGGTGTCGGCATCCGCTTCCCCAAAGACGACAATGCACGCGCGCTCAAGCTCAAGATCGAAGAGCTTCTGGGCGGGCAAATGGCGTCTGACCGCCAGACCCAGACCATCTGAATCCCGCCGCCCGGCCGCAGGGCGGTCTTCCATCTGACTGACGCATGTTCACGGACTCCCATTGCCATTTGAATTTTCCGGAGCTGGTTACCAACCTGCCTGCCATTTTGCAAGCCATGTCGCAAGCCCGGGTGACCCGCGCGCTGTGCATTTGCACCACGCTGGAAGAATTTGACGGTGTGCACCAACTGGCCTTGCAGCACGACAATTTGTGGGCGACTGCAGGTGTTCATCCCGACAACGAAGGTGTGCGTGAACCTGTCCTGGCCGATTTGCTGACATTGGGCGGCTTGCCACGGGTCGTGGGCATCGGTGAAACCGGTCTGGACTATTACCGGCTGAACGGCCGCAGTGTGGCCGACATGGCCTGGCAACGCGAGCGCTTTCGTGTGCACATTCGGGCTGCGCGCCAGTTGGGCAAACCGCTGGTGATACATACCCGCAGTGCATCGGAAGATACCCTGAACGTGTTGCGAGAGGAGGGTGAAGATGGCTCAACAGGCAGCGCTGGCGGCGTATTTCACTGCTTTACCGAAGATTGGAGCGTGGCCAAGGCGGCGCTGGATTTGGGGTTTTACATCTCGTTTTCGGGCATATTGACTTTCAAGAGTGCACAGATCCTGCGTGATGTGGCGGTGCAGGTCCCCATGGACCGGCTGCTGATCGAGACCGACAGCCCATACCTGGCACCCGTACCGTACCGTGGCAAAACCAACAATCCGTCTTATGTACCCTTGGTGGCGCAGAAGCTGGCGGAGCTGCGCGGTGTCGCAGTGGAGGAGATCGCCAGCGTGACCGGTCGCAACTTCGAGCGGCTCTTTGCCGGAGTCATATCTGCATGAAAACACACTTTTCAAACCTCTTAAAATACTTTAAACAAATTGTTTACTGCCTTGTTTTAGTTGGCTATTCATCCACTCAGGCGGGTTCTTACGATGATTTCTTTGCGGCCATCCAACAAGACGACGCTTCGGAGGTGACGAGCCTGCTGCAGCGGGGTTTTGATCCCAACACGGTTGGTCCGGCTGGCGTGCCAGCCCTGATTCTGGCCATCAAGTCCGAGGCGGCCAAGGTCATTGACGTGCTGGTCCGCTGGCCACACACCAAAGTCGAGGTGCGCAATGCGTCTGATGAGAGCCCGCTGATGCTGGCAGCGCTGGCCGGAGACGCCAGACTGTGCCGTATGCTGATCGAGAAGGATGCCGACGTCAACAAACCCGGTTGGGCGCCGCTGCATTACGCTGCCACCAAAGGGCATCTGGACGTGATGCGCATGCTGCTGGAAGAAAACGCCTACATCGATGCCGCTTCACCCAACGGCACCACGCCACTCATGATGGCCGCCCACTACGGCACACCGCAGGCCGTGAAGCTGCTGCTGGAAGCTGGTGCCGATCCGATGCTCCAGAACGACCTGGGCCTGAGCGCGCTGGACTTTGCCAACAAGGCCAACCGGGAGGACGCGGCCCAAATCATCGCCGCCTTTATCCGGGGCCGCCAGCCCAAGGGAAGCTGGTAAAAACGGGCGTCAGCGTCGTGGAAAAACGGCCGAACCCGGGCAGGGTCGGGGCAAGGCCGGGGCATAATCTCTTCGCGCCAGCCTTCCGGAGAATCACGAATGACACCCAAGAACACCAAACCAAAGTCAGAAGCCCCCTCAGAGTCTGTCGCGTTCAGCGGTATCTGGTCTGCCGGAATCCGGCTGATGGCCAAGCTGACCTTTGCCAACAAGGCCTTGTTGATCACCGCATGCTTTTTGCTGCCGATCGGTGTTTTGGCTTTTTTGTTTTTCGGCAACTCGATCTCAGAGCGTAACTTCACCGTGACAGAGACCAAGGGTGTGAGCTACCTGCGCACCCTGATGCCCCTGATGCAGGCCGCCCAAGACATGCGAGCCATTCAGGACCGGATCGGGGCGGGTGAGGCGATCGATCCTGGCGTCCTCGACAAAGCGCATGCGGCGCTGAAAACCCGTATGGACGCCATGACCCAGATTGACGCGGCCGTGGGTGTCAGTCTGGAAACAGGGCAGGGCTTCGAGGCCTTGCAAAAAGGGGTTCAGGCACAGTTGTCTACCAAGAGCGATGCGGTCTCCAGTGGTTCCGCACCCGGTGTGTCGGCGGCCTTGAAACTGGTCAACTTTGTCGGCAACAGTTCCAACTTGATCCTCGACCCTGAGGTGGCATCATTTCACCTGGCACGTGCCGTGGTTTTGGAGTCGGCCGAGCTGATCGTGGCCACGTCGCAAACCCGCCGCCTGGCCACCGAGCTGATTTCGCTGCGCGAAGAAAGCCGCTTGCTGCTGCTGGCTGATCGTCTTGCCCGGCTGAAAGTGGGGTCGGACCGGATAGCCGAAGCCTTTACCGAGGCCTATGACCACGACGCGTCGCTCAAGACCACAGTGAACTCCGAAGCGGTGCTGAAAAGTCTCAAGGAGTTGATCAAAACCACCAATGACAACGTCATTCTGGAAAAGGACACGCTGATTGCAGCGGACTATTACCAGGACGCTAGTGTCCGCCTGACCGAACTCTATGCGCTGGTCGATCGCACGCTCGGGGTCATCGATACGCTGTTGCAGGCGCGGCTGCAGCGCATTGAGCAGGCCCTGTTGTGGTCGGTGGTGGCAGTCGCACTGAGCTTGCTGGTGGCAGCCTACCTGTTCTATTGCTTCTTCCTGAATACGCACAGCGGTCTGTTGTCGATTCGCCAGCATCTTCAGGACATTGCCAAAGGCGACTTGCGCCGAGTACCGCAAGTGCCGGTTGGCAGTGATGAAACTGCGGATGTTTTGCAGTCGCTTGGCGATATGCATGCAGTTTTGTTGCGGTTTCAGTCCGAACAGCTCGAAATGGCGAAGCAGCAGGATGCGGGTGTGGTTGACCATGTGATTGCTGTGGCCCAGTTGCCTGGTGAGTACGGCGCCATGGCCCAAGCCATCAATGATTTGTCTGCATCGCAGAATAAATTGACCTTTGAACTGGTTGATTTACTGGAACAGTACGCGGTGGGCAGTTTTGGCCATGTGATGCCAGACCTGGTGGGTCAGAAACGGCGCATCACCGAGGTGGCCAACGCCGCGCGGGAAAAAATGCAGGCTGCCGCCGAGGCCGCCATTGCCAACCTGCGTGTCGTCAACGCGCTGGACAAGGCCAGCACCAATGTCATGATCACGGATGTGCATCATGACATTCTGTTCATGAACGACGCCATCAAAGCCATGATGCAGCGCAATCAGCCCGAGCTCAGAAAAGCGCTTTCAGGGTTTGATGCCAACGTGCTGCTCGGCCAGAGTTTTGACGTATTTCGCCTCCATACCGGCTCACGGAGCCATTGGCTGGACAGCCTGCGGGGCACCGAGCGCACGCAGGTGCAGATCGGGACCTTGCACTTTGCCCTGGCAGCCAGCCCGATTTTGGATGAGGCAGGCCAGCGCATCGGAACCGTGGTGGAATGGTATGACCGCACCATGGATGTGGCCATCGAAATCGAGCTGTCCAACGCCGTGCAGGCTTCGGCACAGGGTGACTTTTCGCAGCGCATTGCGTTGGATGGCAAGGTCGGCATTTATGCCACTCTGGCTGGCAGCATGAACGAGTTGATGCAAACCAGCGAGGTGGGATTGGGTGACGTGGCCAAAATGCTGGAAGCCCTGGCGCGTGGCGACTTGAACTTCCGGCTGGAGCGCAATTACCAGGGCCTGTTTGGCAAACTCAAGGACGCTGGCAACCAAACCGCCGAGCAATTGGGCACGGTGATTGGCGAAGTGCGTGAAGCCGCAGATGCCTTGAGCAATGCCGCCAACCAGGTCAGCGCAACAGCGCAGTCACTGTCACAAGCGGCCAGCCAGCAGGCGGCCAATGTGGAGCAGACCAGCGCGTCCATAGAACACATGAGCGCATCCATCACCCAGAATTCAGATAACGCGCGGATCACCGATGGCATGGCGACCAAGGCCACACGGGAAGCCTCTGACGGTGGTTCTGCGGTAACGCAAACCGTCCAGGCCATGAAACAGATTGCGGCCAAGATTGGCATCGTGGATGACATTGCCTACCAGACCAATCTGCTGGCGCTCAATGCCGCCATTGAGGCCGCACGCGCTGGTGAGCATGGACGCGGGTTTGCCGTGGTGGCAACCGAAGTGCGCAAACTCGCCGAGCGCAGTCAGGATGCAGCGCGGGAAATTGGTGAACTGGCGGCCCGCAGTGTCTCTACAGCAGAGCGGGCGGGCACCCTGCTGGATGAAATCGTCCCGTCCATCCGTAAAACCAGCGAGTTGGTTCAGGAAATCACCGCGGCAAGCAGCGAGCAAAGCGAGTCGGTGACCCGGATTGGTGCCGCCATGGGGCAACTGAACAAGGCAACGCAGCAAAACGCTGCTGCCGCAGAGGAGTTGGCTGCAACGGCGGTTGAACTGTCTGGCCAAGCGGGCCAGTTACAACACTCGATTGCGTTTTTTGATGCAGGTGAGGGCGCTGCGTTCGCGCCAACCATGGGGCAGGCCAAGGAGGTTCAGTCTTCCAAGCTCAGCATGCCAGCCTTGCCGCGCCCCTCCAGACGTTTGAATTACGAACCCTATTGAGGGTGTGTGACCCGGGGGATCCATACAGGGTCTCTGGTGACCCCGTATGGCGATCACACAGAAACGTCAATTGGCCACGCTTGTTTTGTTGTCCAGGAATCCGTGGGTGCGGAAAATGGCTTGACCTTCTTCGCTGGCGGCCATCGCCATGAACTTGCGAGCGAGCTCGGGGTTCTTGCTGCTCTTCAACAGGTTCAGCAGCAGGGCTTGTGGCTTGGCCACTTTGGGACTCAGATCGATCACATCGAGCTTGGTGGATAGATCGCCAAAAAAGACGCTGGCTCGCCATGACAGGGTCAAATCGCCGTCGCCCTTTTTCATGGCATTCATCAGACTGCGTGAATCAGGTGCCAAGAACACGCTGGCTTTCACCACACTTGGGTAGATGCCCATGCCATCCAGCACCGATTTGGTTTCCTGGCCGACGCTGCCAGATTCTGCATTGCCCAAAATGACCTTCAGATCCTTGCGCAGAAACTCCTGGGGATCGGACTTGACCTGTTTGGGGTTGCCTTTTTGAACTACCATAGCGAGCTGGTTGTAGCCCACATTGACAAAATCGCCAAGCAAACCTTCCTTGAGGTGCTTGTCCCGATACGAGGGTTCGCCAGGCAAATACCAGTCACCGGTGCCTGTCTTCTTGGCGGACTGGTACAAATCCTCTGATCCACCTTGCGACACCAAAATCCGCACACCTTCGCGTTTGGCAAACAACTTGGTGATCTCGGTCATGGGCTTGACCATGGTGATGCCGCAATACAGCAACATCTCTGTGTCACTGCCTTGCGCTTGTGCTGGCGAAGTCAAGGTCAACATGGCTACCACACCCAGACCAACTATCTTTTTCAACATGGTAATTACCTTTCAGGATGGAACAAGTAGGGAATGGTAGATCAAGCCGGGCTTGACTCAAGCACTTGAGCGGTGATTTTTGATACTCAGTGTTAACCGTCCCGGCGTTTTAATAATAACAGTAGATACGATGTATATTATGTTAAGTTAAGGATCGGAAAGCGTTGGATCAAACAGCCGATTTACGACACCGCAAAACCAACCACCGGCGCGCTGGGGTCGCTGAACGAAGTTCCTAATGAAATTTCGCCATGACCGTGCAGCACACACTCCTCACGCCGCAGCAACAGGTCTGAGCCAGTGCCAGCGAACCGCACCCAACAGCCATAGGAACTCAGGTCGACCAACACCACACTGCCGTTGCGCCAATCCAGCCGGGCATGCGTGCGTGACACGCGGGCATCGGTCACCACAAACTCTACCTGGTGCGTTCTACCGATGTGGATGGGAAGATCGAAGGCGTTAAACGACTGCTTTTGATCCAGCCAGGTCAACTCGATATGCGCACCCAGCACGTCTCTGCCGCCAAATCGGCTGGACTGATCAAAACCTGCAGGCACCGTCAACTGCTCGGAACCCTGGTTTTCTTGCCATTCCACCTGAAAAACCTTGCAAGACTCGGCACGGCCCCGGATGTGAATCGGACCCAGCAGCCTGAAGCGCTCGTCAGGCAGGTCAAAACCATCGATGATGGCCTCGCTGTTGACCCATATTTGATGTGGGCCGGTGAGCTCGCTCAATC
Source organism: Rhodoferax ferrireducens (assembly GCA_002083775.1). Classification (GTDB taxonomy): domain Bacteria; phylum Pseudomonadota; class Gammaproteobacteria; order Burkholderiales; family Burkholderiaceae_C; genus Rhodoferax; species Rhodoferax ferrireducens_A. The sequence continues at coordinate 512,602 of MTEI01000002.1, forward strand.
GCGCCGCAATGTTGACGGCATCGCCATAACAATCGTCGGCGACCAGTTCAACGCCGCCGCGGGCCACGCCGATGCGCAGCGGCATGTAAGCCTTGGGTGGCATACGCCCCAGCAACTGCTGGTAAGAGCGCTGCAGATCCATCACCGCAAGCACCGCCTTGGTGCTGTCTTCAAAAATGATCAGAACGCCGTCACCAAGAAACTTGACCACCCGGCCGCCGTGGGCGCTGCAGCGTTGGGCGATCCACGCCGTTGCTTGCGTGACCAACTCGGTTGCCTTCGAGTTGCCCAGGGCCTCGAAGACACCCGTGCTCCCAAACAGATCGGCAAAAACGACGGTGGATTGAACACTCATTCCCGATGAATTCCCATTGTTGTGGCGTGAGTTTAGGTCAACTACCGCCAAGCCATCAAACATGCCCCCAAACAAGGAGGGCGCCACGTGAATTAACACTCAAGTCGGTCCTGGCACCTACTGGCAACAGCACTTTGGTTTGAACATGGCCATAAGGCAGGTTGGTCAGAACCGGTGCCTTGATGGCCTGGCGCAGCCACTGCCCCACGGTACCCATGTTGAAGCCACGGTCGTGTGGGGTGAGTTTGAAATCGGTGAACTGACCCAGCACCACGGCTTTTTGACGTTTGAACACACCGGCATACAACAACTGCGTCAGCATGCGCTCAACCCGATAAGGATGCTCGGCCACATCCTCCAGAAACAGGATGCCGCCCTTGATGTTGGGGAAATACGGCGTGCCTAGCAAGGTGGTCAACACGGTCAGGTTACCGCCCCATAACACTGCATCTTGTATGTCAAAACTGCCTTCAGCCCTTATATCCTCAGGGTTAGTAGCTATATCTTTTGAAGTATTCGCTACAGACTTGCGTGCCTGACGCCAGCCCGCACCCTCGCCTTGCCCGCAGAGCATATCGTCAAAACACGCCTCCATGATCTCGTCAGGCGTGCCCTCCACACCAAAGCCTTCACCCAAGGCGGGTCCAGCCCAGGTGATGGCACCGGTTTTAGCCAGCAGGGCACTTTGAAACGCGGTGAAGTCGCTCATACCGACAAACTGCAGCCCCTTGTCGATGGCTTTGGCGATCTTCTTAAAGCGAATATCCGGCAGCAGACGGGTCAGGCCATACCCGCCGCGTGAGATCAACGCCACATCTGCGCCGCTGTCCGCCGCGCGGTGGATGGCTGCCAACCGGGTGGCGTCATCACCGGCAAAACGCTGGTGGCTGGTCAGAGCGTCAACATCTACCTCTACCTCGTGCCCCAGGGTTTGCAGCCGCTTGATGCCGCGCTTGAAAGCTACCTTGTCACGCACAGCGCCTGAAGGGGAGTAGATATAGATGTATTTCTTCATGAATTGGGTGATTCAGCTGCGCTTGGATTTTGGAGCAATTTTCGGCGATGACAAGGCCAGCGGACCGGCCCTGTGGCCATTATCTGGATAGGGCGCCTCTTGGGCCTGACGGTTGAGTGGAGCAGGCTGGCGCACTTCAATGGCGGCTATTTTGTCGGGCGCCAGGCTTTGCAGCGCACGGGCCAACGGCAAGGCATCTTCCGACACGATCAGATTGACCTGCTGCAGATCGAGGCGACCCACCAATTCCAGCAGCACCTGCGCGTGCCAGCCGAGGGTGTGGCAGTTCGCCTTTTTGGGCTTGTCGCTCCGGCCGAAGCCAATCAGGTCCGGGCAGATCAGGCGCTTGCCTTCAACGGCTGCACGCGCCAATTGGCTGTGCCAGGCGTAGCTCCAGGTGTCCGGGCCATGCAGACACAGACTGGTATCGTGCGCGTTGGTTAGTCCAGCATCAAGGTAGTGCAGCCGCCAGCCCGCCAGGCTGGGCAAATCATTCACGTAACTCGAGATGCTCGGCACCGCGGGCAGGTTGGCAAAATGGCTCTCTGGCGTACGCAGGGCATCGTCACGCAGCGCCCTGCCCGCCTGCCATTGCTCAGCCTGCTGATGTTCGCGCTGTTGCTTGAAAAAGTTCTGCAGCAGGTCAGCACACGCCTGAGCCATCACACCGCCTGTGACCCGGGTCTGGTGGTTGAAGCGTGCATCGGCAAAAACATTCAGCACCGAGCCGGCTGCACCCGTTTTGGGATCAGTCGCGCCAAATACCACCCGCTTCAAGCGGGCGTGCAGCATGGCGCCCGCACACATGGTGCAGGGCTCCAGGGTCACAAACAGCTCGCAGTTGTCCAGCCGGTAGTTGCCTTGCTGCTGCGCTGCCGCGCGAAGGGCGGCGATTTCGGCATGGGCGGTGGGGTCATGCGAGTGAATGGGCGCGTTGCGCCCTACCCCAATGATGCGTCCGCCCTGCACCACCACCGCGCCCACCGGCACCTCGCCTGCAGATCCAGCGGCTTGTGCCTGAACCAGTGCAGCCTGCATCCACTGCGCATCGGTGACATCTGGGGTGTTGGCAGCAGCGGTCACGGTTGGTCGTCGGCGGGCAGGGGCCGCGGCTGCATGGCGTTGTCAAGCGCCTGCTTGAACTGCTGTTGCACTTGCTGGCTTGGCTGGGCTAGTGTGCCAGATGCCGGCATAGCGCTGCTGTCGGTGCCGCTTTGGGCCGCGTCACCTCCGGTGATGGGTACTTGCAAGGCGGGCACAGGCGCGTGCGTGGCTTTCAACTGCTGTCGCACCAGAACACCCGCTACCACCAGTGCCGCCAACAGACCGATGAGTCCAAATATGCCGCGCATCACGACTCCCCTTTGGCAGCCCCGATCAGCCCGAGGTGCACCATCCATTCAGCCAGGGCGCGTTGGTCATCGTTACCGGCTTCATACACAGCGTGCATGGCTTGGTGCGACTCCGGCCGGTGCTGGTTGAGCTTGAGTTTGCATTGCAAATTGGTCACTTCCAGCTCAAACGCCACCATGCCAGCCATCATTTTCTGCTGGTAGTCGTCGCCCAGGCCACGCCACTGCTGCTCGTAAGCGGGGTCATGGTCGTGTATCAGGTGTTTGAGCAGCCGATCTTTGTCGTCAAAGTGTTCAATCAGGCGCGCCCGCACCGTGCAATGCACCGTCAGGTAGCTCCAGGTCGGCACCCGCGCCAGATCGGGGTAAACGCTGGGGCTCATGTAAGCCTGCGGCCCCATGAAAGTGACCACCGCGGTAGGCCGCGTCTGCAGGTAGCGCCAATGTGGGTTGGCTTTGGCGCAGTGGCCCAGCAGCAGCCAGCGCTCGGCTTCCTCGATCAAATGCAACGGCATGGGCGTGACAAACGGCAGGCCTTCGTCATCGACCGAGATCAGGCTGGCAAACGGGTAATCGCGAATCAGCGCACTGGCGTGTGCGGCGTCTTGGGTGGCGAACTGCGGGGACAGGTACATGCCGTGATTATTACCGTTCACTGCCGCCGCCAAGCGGCTCGTCCGGCTTAGGGTTGGCGGCTTATTCCCACTCGATGGTGGCCGGTGGTTTGCTGCTCACGTCGTACGTCACGCGGTTGATGCCTCGCACTTCGTTGATGATACGGCTGGACACTTTTTTCAGCAACGCGTAGGGCAATTCAGCCCAGTCAGCGGTCATGAAATCGCTGGTCTGCACGGCGCGCAGCGCCACCACGTAGTCATAGGTGCGGCCGTCGCCCATTACGCCCACACTTTTCACCGGCAGAAACACGGTGAAAGCCTGGCTGGTGAGTTGGTACCAAGTTTTGCCAGTGGCCTCATCGACAAAGTTGTTGAGTTCTTCAATGAAGATGGCGTCGGCACGGCGCAGCAGGTCGGCGTAGTCTTTTTTGACTTCGCCCAGAATCCGCACGCCCAAGCCCGGGCCGGGAAACGGGTGGCGATAGACCATGTGGTACGGCAGACCCAGCGCCACACCCAGTTCGCGCACCTCGTCCTTGAACAGTTCACGCAGGGGCTCCAACAGTTTCAGGCCCAGCTGTTCTGGCAGACCACCCACGTTGTGGTGGCTCTTGATGACCACGGCCTTCTTGTTTTTGGCACCGCCGGACTCGATCACGTCAGGATAGATGGTGCCTTGGGCCAACCACTTCGCCCCTTTTTTGGTAGCATCTGAAGCAGTCAGGGCAAGGGCTTGAGCCTTAAAAACCTCTACAAACTCGCGGCCAATGATCTTGCGCTTGGCTTCTGGGTCGCTCACGCCCGCCAGATGCCCCAAAAACTGATCAGCCGCGTCCACACGCACCACCTTGGCGTGCAACTTGCCGACGAACATGTCCATCACCATGTCGCCTTCGTTTTGGCGCAGCAGGCCATGATCCACAAACACGCAGGTGAGCTGGTCGCCAATGGCGCGGTGGATCAGCGCGGCGGCCACCGACGAATCCACACCGCCCGACAAGCCCAGAATCACTTCTTCGTCACCGACCTGGGCGCGGATCTTCTCCACCGCTTCGCTGATGTAGTCGCCCATGATCCAATCGGCCCGGGTGCCGCAGATGTCGAGCACAAAACGCTCCAGAATGGCTGCGCCACGCTTGGTGTGGGTCACTTCAGGGTGAAACTGCACACCGTAATAGCGCCGCTCTTCGTCAGCCATCCCGGCAATCGGGCAACTGTCGGTGCTGGCCATCAGCTTGAAACCGGGTGGCAGCTCGGTGACCTTGTCGCCGTGGCTCATCCACACCTGCAACATGCCGTGGCCCATGGACGTGGCGTAGTCTTGAATGCCGTCCAGCAGGACGGTATGGCCGTGCGCCCGCACATCGGCATGACCAAACTCGCGCTGGTGCCCGCTGGTGACCACACCACCGAGCTGATGCGCCATGGCTTGCATGCCGTAGCAGATGCCCAGCACCGGCACACCCAACTCAAATACCGCTTGTGGTGCCTTGTCGGTGCTTTCCTCGTAAATGCTGGCATGGCTGCCTGACAGGACGACGCCTTTGAGCTGGCCGTCTTGCGCATAAGCGCGAATCCAGTCGTTGGTGACGTCGCACGGGTGCACCTCGCAAAACACATGTGCCTCGCGGATACGCCGTGCGATCAGCTGGGTGACCTGGGAGCCGAAGTCAAGAATCAGTATTTTTTGGTGCATCAGATAGCTCCGGAAAATGGTTGTCTTAGCCAGAAACACCGTGGAACCGGCTTTGCCGGGCCACTGGTGTTGCCCCCTGCAAGAGGGGTGGCGCAGCGACTTGCGTCATCGGCTATGCCAATGTCGGGGAAGTGCGCGCAGCCTGGGGGTGAGCCTATTCAGCCCTGTAGTTAGGCGCTTCTTTGGTGATCTGCACGTCGTGCACATGGCTTTCGCGGATGCCGGCGGTGGTGATCTCGACAAACTCAGCCTTGTTCTGCATCTCTTCAATGGTGGCGCAACCGCAGTAGCCCATGCTGGCGCGCAGGCCACCGGCCATCTGGAAGACGATGGCGACCATCGAACCCTTGTAGGGCACGCGGCCTTCGATGCCTTCGGGTACCAGTTTGTCGGCATTCGGGTTGCCGCTGCTCGACTCTTGAAAGTAGCGGTCGGCACTGCCTTGCTGCATGGCACCAATGCTACCCATGCCGCGGTAGCTTTTGTAACTGCGGCCCTGGAACAAAATCACTTCGCCCGGTGCTTCTTCGGTACCGGCAAACATGCCGCCCATCATCACCGTGCCCGCCCCGGCAGCAATGGCTTTGGCAATGTCACCGCTGAAACGGATACCACCATCGGCAATCAGCGGTACACCGGTGCCCCGCAGGGCGGTGGCCACGCTGTCTATCGCCATGATCTGCGGCACGCCCACACCGGCCACGATGCGGGTGGTGCAGATGGAGCCCGGGCCAATACCGACCTTGACCGCATCGGCTCCGGCTTCCACCAGCGCCAAAGCGGCAGCGCCCGTAGCAATATTGCCGCCAATCACTTCCACCTGCGGAAAATTCTGCTTAACCCAGCGCACACGGTCAATCACACCCTTGCTGTGGCCGTGCGCGGTGTCCACCACAATGGCGTCAACCCCGGCGCGGGCCAGCAGTTCGACGCGTTCTTCGGTGCCCTCGCCCACGCCCACGGCCGCCGCGACGCGCAGTTTGCCAAAGGCATCGCGCGCGGCATTGGGGAAGCTGGTTTGTTTGGTGATGTCTTTCACCGTGATCAAGCCCTTGAGCTCAAAGGCGTCGTTGACCACCAGCAAACGCTCGATCTTGTGCTGATTCAGCAGCACCTTGGCCTGGGCCAGCGTGGTGCCGTCTGGCACAGTCACCAGTTTGTCACGCGGCGTCATGATGTGACTGACCGGCAAGTCGTAGCGCGTCTCGAAGCGCAGGTCACGCCCGGTCACGATGCCAGCCACCTTGCCGCCGTCAATCACCGGAAAGCCGGACACACCCAGTTGCTCAGACAAGGCCATCACCTGGCGCACGGTGTGGTCCGGGGTGATCACCACCGGGTCACGCAGCACGCCTGACTCGTAGCGCTTGACGCGTGCCACCTTGGCGGCCTGCTGCTGGGCAGTCATATTTTTATGCACCACCCCAATGCCGCCCTCTTGCGCGATGGCAATCGCCAGGCGCGACTCGGTCACCGTGTCCATGGCGGCAGACACAAGGGGCAGATTCAGGGCGATTTGGCGGGTGAAACGGGTGGCGAGGGAAGTGTCCTTGGGAAGGACTTGGGAGTACGCTGGCACCAACAAAACATCGTCGAAGGTGAGCGCTTTGCCAATCAGGCGCATGGTTAAAGCTCCAAATCGTCAATTGTATCTGGGCCGCATCACCTTGGATCTGACGACTATTTGCACGTTTGACACCCTGGTCGGGGCGGACCTGTTGCGATATGGCACTGAAAACCTCACGTCAGGTGAAGGCTGACATAAACTTGACGCCCATGAACTCAATCATCCGATCCATAGGGCTTGTTGCCGCCATTTTGCTGTCTACCGGGGCATTGGCCCAGTGGCAATGGCTTGACAAAGACGGCCGCAAGGTCTTCAGTGACCGCGCGCCGCCACCCGCTGTGCCAGACAAAAATATCCTCAAGCGGCCCGGGGCTCCCAGGGTGTTAACACCCTTGGCTACTCAGGACAACGCTGACGCCGCGCCTGCCAATGCGGCAACAGTTGCACAGCCAGCCGCCAGCGCGCCCAAAATCAGTGGAGTCGACAAAGATTTGGCTGAAAAGAAGAAAAAAGCCGAACAGGAAGAGGCTGCCAAACGCAAGGCTGAAGAAGAGCGTGTGGCCAAAGCCCGCGCCGACAACTGCGCACGCGCCAAACAGGCCAAGGCGGGATTTGACTCGGGTGTTCGGCTTTCGCGCATCAATCAACAAGGCGAGCGCGAAATTCTGGACGATACCACCCGTGCCGCTGAAGCCCAGCGCATTCAGTCGATCATCGACGCGGACTGCAAGTAAGCAGCCTGCCCAGCCGCGCAGGTCTCAATAACCAGCTTTGGCGCCTGGGCGCTTTTTGACAAACAGGCCGGTGGTTCGCGCGCCTTGTTTTACAAAACGCTCACGCCGGGCCACTTTCGGGTCGACGCGCAACGGCCGGTAAACCTCCACCCGGTCATCGTCACGCAAAGCCTGGTGCAAGCTGGCCAGGCGGCCCCAGACACCCACCCAAGTCTCTGGCGTATCGATCTCGGGATAACGTTGAAGCAGGCCGCTACGGCGAAGCGCATCCAGCACGCTACAGGGTGCTGGCAAGTTCAAGGCCACTTCCTCAACCTGGCGCGGCTGCGGCGCATACACCACCCAAACCTGCATGGCGCTGCGCCTACTCGCCGTAAAACTGTTTGGCGCGTTTGATGAACGCGTCCACCATGTTGCTGGCGATCTTGTCAAACACCGGACTCACCAATTTGCCAAGGGTCGTGTCAAAGCCATAACTCAGCACCAGTTCAACCCGGCAGGCACGTTGCTCGTTACCCAGGGTGACAAAATTCCACTCACCCTCCAGTTTGGAAAAAGGCCCGTTGATCAGCTTGATGATCACCTGCTGGTCAACCACATGCGCGTTTCGGGTGGTAAAGGTCTGGTGGATGCCGCCAAAAGCGATACCAATCTCGGCCACCATGCCGTTTTCTTCCAGCGAAACCACTCTGCCCTTGTCGCACCAGGGCAGGAACTGCGGGTAGGCCGCCACGTCCACCACCAGTCGGTACATTTCTGCGGGGCTGTACCAGATTAAAACGGACTTTTTGACAGTTTTCATAGAATGGAGTTTTGCGCGGGATTGTAGTCAAGCCTGGTTCGCATTCATTCCCACTCAAGCTCTCCCTCATGGCCAAAAAACCCGACACATCAACCCGCATCGCTGACAACAAAAAAGCCGCGTTCAACTATTTTTTTGAGGAGCGGTTTGAGGCCGGCATCGTGCTTGAAGGCTGGGAGGTGAAATCGCTACGCGAAGGCAAGGTGCAGCTGACCGACGGGTATGTGGTCATCCGCAACGGCGAGCTGTTCATCATCGGGCTGCAAATTCAGCCACTGGGAACCGCTTCGACCCACATCACCCCGGACAAACAACGCACGCGCAAACTGCTGATGCACCGCGAGGAAATCAAACGGCAGATCGGCAAGGTGGAGCAAAAGGGCTACACCTTGGTACCCATCAATCTGCACTGGAAAGCTGGCAAGATCAAGTGCGAGGTGGCGCTAGCCAAGGGCAAGGCCGAGCACGACAAACGCGACACCATCAAGGACCGCGAAGGCAAGCGCGAGGTGGAGCGGGCGATGAAGTCACGCCAACGCTAGGAGTCTGGGCGGCAGAGCGCTCTGCCGCCCAGACTCCCAGGATTTAGCCTGTAGCCACAGTGCCTGCCATCGCGTGGATTTGGCTACCCCATTTTCAGGACAGGTCGCGCAACGGGTGACAGTGCGGCTGCCAGGGGCTGTTAAAAAACGGTTGCACCCTATCGGGCGTGACGTCTTCAATGCGGGCTGGCTGCCAGTTGGGCGCGTTGTCTTTGTCCACTGCCAGCGCACGCACACCCTCGGCGGTTTCCGTCTGTGCGCCGCTGCGGCCCAAATGGCGTGGAAAGAAGCAGTGCCGCACCATGTCACGCTCCATGCGCAAGTCGTCAGCCAAACTCAAATGGCGGGCGCGGCGGATTTGTTCCAGTGTCACGTGCAGCATCAGCGGTGAGCGCTGACGCAAAAGCGCGGCGGTCTGTTGCGCCCAGTCTGACACATCGGCCTCCAACGCTTGCACGATGCTGGTCACCGAATCCATTGAAAAATATTGATCAATTTGGCCTCTAGCCCTTATTCCCTCTGGGCTGACAGCTATTGAATATGTAGTTACCCACTGCGCCATCTGCAGTGGGCCCGCCGGGTTGATCTGGCCCAAAGCGTCCCAGGCTGACGCTTGCTGCGCCACGTCCAGGCCATGATCTGCCAAACCCAGCGCGATGGCCTGTGCAGCGGTCAGCGTGCTGCCAGTCAAGGCCAACCACTCGCCGGTAAAGCCCGGGCAGCGGCTCAAAAAGTAGCCACCTGCCACATCCGGAAACAGACCAATCAGGGTCTCGGGCATGGCGATTTTGGTGCGAGACGTGACCAGCCGGTGCGAGGCTCCTTGGCTGATACCCATGCCGCCACCCATGACCACGCCGTCCATGAAGGCGATATATGGCTTCGGGTAGGTGTGAATCAGGTGGTTGAGGGTGTATTCCTCAGTAAAAAAATCTTCTGGACTGGGGTCACCAGACAACAGGGCCTGGTGAAAGTAGCGGATATCACCCCCTGCGCAAAACGCGCCAAACGGCCCGACTTTGTTGCTGCCACGAATCGCCACCGCTTGCACCTGGGCATGATCGCGCCAAGCCAACAGGCAAGTCGTCAGGTCGCGGATCATTTGTAAATTCAGCGCGTTCAAGGCGCTGGGGCGGTTCAGGGTGATGAACCCGACCTGACCACGGACTTCCGTCAACACTTCACTCGCCACAGCGTTCACACCCATCTTCATGCCCTGCCCCTCCACGCCACAATTTCATTGGCCACCAGCGCACCAATCACCAGCGTGCCGCCCACAAACACATCATGGCCGGGCACTTCGCCCGCGCCAACCCAAGCCAGCAAAATGCCAAAAATCACTTCCAGCAAGCCCAGCAGCGCCACCTCAGGGGCTTTCAACACCTTGGTGCACACCACGGCCAGCACACACGGAATCGCCAGTTGCCCCAGCCCCAGCACAGCCAACAAGCCCAGGTCGTGGCCGGAGGCTTGAAACGGCCAGGCCAGCGGCAAGGTGATGAGCGACGACAACACCGCGCCAATCAGCACGGCAGGAATCAAATCCACATCGTGCCCCTGGGCGTGGGAGTGTTGGGTCACGGTCCAGTTGGCGGCACCGGAAATTGGTACACACAGTGCCACCAGCGTGCCCGCCATGCTGACGCCCTGCCCCAACTGGCTGGCATACATGTAGGCAATGCCAAAACCAGCCACGCCAATCGCCACCCAAGTACGGGTGGGTACACGGTGGCCGATGAAGATGCGGGATGCCAACGCGGTGAGCAAAGGGGTGAGCGACATGGTGACCAGCACGTTGGCCACGGTCGTGAGCATGATCGCCACCATGAAAAAGGTGAACATGCCAGCCCAGCACAATCCGGAAATCCACAGCGCCGCACCACCGTGGCGCATGCGGGCAAACACGCCCCGCCCTTGCATGAGCGGCAGGATAACCAGCAGGCTCAGTACCGTGAACAGGCTGCGCCAGAAGGTCACTTCAAACTTTTGCGCGTGCTCCAGATGGCGCGTCACCACACCGGCGGTGGACCACATCAGGGTCACCGCCACCATCAGCAACACGGCCCGGTTGTGGCTGAGCTTCAATATCAGCGATTACGAGCGGCTGGCCTTTTTGCGGTCGCTTTCCTTCAAGTGGCGCTTGCGCAGGCGCACACTCTTGGGGGTGATTTCGACCAGCTCGTCGTCTTCAATGAATTCCACACCGTATTCCAGCGTCAGCTCGATGGGTGGGGTGATCTTGATCGCGTCTTCCTTGCCCGAGACACGGAAGTTGGTGAGCTGCTTGGTACGGGTGGCATTGACCACCAGATCGTTGTCACGGCTGTGTATACCGACGATCATGCCTTCATAGACCGGATCGTTGGCGCGCACAAACATGCGACCGCGGTCGTCCAGCTTGCCCAGCGCGTAGGTGAAGATTTCACCGTCGTCCATGGAGATCAGCACACCATTTTTGCGGCTGCCGATGTCGCCCTTATGCGGCTCGTAGCAGTCAAAAATGTTGGAGATCAGGCCGGTGCCACGCGTCAGATTCAAAAACTCGTTGGTGAAACCGATCAGGCCACGCGCAGGAATGCGGTATTCCAGGCGAACCCGGCCGCGACCGTCCGGGTCCATGTTGAAGAGTTCACCCTTGCGCTCGCCCAAAGCCTGCATCACGCCGCCTTGGTGCGTTTCTTCGATATCAGCGGTTACCAGTTCAATAGGCTCGTATTTTTCGCCGTCGATGGTCTTGAAAACCACGCGGGGCTTGGACACAGCCAGCTCAAAACCTTCGCGGCGCATGTTTTCCAGCAAGATGGTCAGGTGCAACTCACCCCGGCCCATGACTTCAAAGATGCCTTCTTCGTCAGTTTCCTTGACGCGCAACGCCACGTTGTGTTGCAGTTCTTTTTGCAGGCGGTCCCAGATCTGGCGGCTGGTGACGTATTTGCCTTCGCGGCCAGCCAGCGGGCTGGTGTTGACGCAGAAGTTCATCGTCAGGGTGGGCTCATCGACCTTGAGCATCGGCAGTGGTGTCGGATTGGTCGGGTCGGTGATAGTGACACCAATACCGATGTCGGTCAGACCGTTGATCAGCACAATTTCACCCGGACCAGCATCGGTGGTCTGCACGCGCTCCAGCCCCTGGAAGGTCAACACCTGGTTGACACGGCCTTTGACGGCCTTGCCGTCCGGGCCTTCCATGACCACCACGTCCATCATCGGGCGGATGGTGCCCTGGCTGATGCGCCCCACGCCGATGCGGCCGACAAAGGTCGAAAAGTCCAGCGCAGAAATTTGCAGTTGCAGCGGCGCAGCCGGGTCACCTTGCTGGTGCGGCACATGGTCCAGAATGGTGTTGAACAGCGCCGACATGTCCGGGCCCCATTGCTCACCCTGGCCGCCTTCCACCAGCGACGACCAGCCGTTGATGCCCGAGGCATATACCACGGGGAAATCCAGCTGTTCGTCGGTGGCACCGAGTTTGTCGAACAGATCGAAGGCGGCGTTGATGACGAAATCGGGGCGCGAACCGGGTTTGTCGACCTTGTTCACCACCAGAATCGGCTTCAAGCCCAGGGCCAGGGCCTTTTTGGTCACAAAGCGGGTTTGCGGCATCGGGCCTTCTTGCGCGTCGATCAGCAGCACCACACCGTCAACCATGCTCAGGGCGCGCTCGACTTCACCACCAAAGTCGGCGTGTCCCGGGGTGTCGACGATGTTGATGTGGGTGCCTTCCCAGGTCACGGCGCAGTTTTTGGCCAGAATCGTGATGCCACGCTCTTTTTCAATCGCGTTGTTGTCCATCACCGTGTCGACCACTTTTTCGTGCTCGGCAAAAGTGCCGGACTGGCGCAGCAACTGGTCCACCATGGTGGTTTTGCCATGGTCAACGTGGGCGATGATCGCAATGTTTCGGATTTGTTTATGAGCCATGGTTCACTTTCTTAAATAACTGGATTCATCTGTTCAATGTCGATCGGGCTCAGCAGCCGACCGGGGATCAATTCACCGGCCACCACCTGCGCTGTACCCAGCAGCACCTGGCCATTTTTTGCATACACCGCCACCTGCGCCGCATCAGGCCACGTGCCCCGGCGCGGCAAGCCGTTGGAAAACCTGGCCGCATTCTCGTCATCCAGCATGACCACCGTGTGATCAGGCAGCAGAGACGCCACCGGCAGCAAACACGCCAGCCGCTGTCCTTCAGTCATGGCTTCCAGATCTGCCAGCGTGACACACTGCGCCGCCGTAAAGCCACCTGTAGCAACCCGGCGCAGCGCGCTCAGGTGCGCGCCACAGCCCAAAGCCTCGCCGATGTCTTCACCCAGGGTGCGTATGTACGTTCCCTTGCTGCAGGTCACTTCCAACTCTATAGCTGTCTGCCCTTTATCTGTAAGGGCTAGAGCCATATTTAGCTTATAAATTTTGACCTGGCGCGCCTCGCGCTCGATCTCGATGCCCGCTCTGGCATATTCGTACAACGCCTTGCCATCCTTCTTCAAGGCGCTGTGCATCGGCGGCACCTGGCTGATGAGCCCGGTAAATTGCACCGCCACCCGTGCCACATCCTCTGGCGACACCGCCACAGGCCGCGTTTCAATCACCTCACCTTCAGCATCTGCCGTGCTGGTTTTGACACCCAGGCACAGCACCGCTGCATAACTTTTGTCGGCCTCCAGTTGCAACTGGCTGAATTTGGTGGCTGCACCGAAACACAGCGGCAACACGCCACTGGCCAGCGGGTCCAGCGTGCCGGTATGACCTGCTTTTTCGGCGCGCAACAGCCATTTCACCTTCTGCAAAATATCGTTGCTGGACCAACCCAGTGGTTTGTCCAACAGCAGCACCCCATGCACGGGGCGCCTGGCAACCCGTGCACGTGGCGCGTTCATATTGGGTCAGTCGTCCTTGACGCGCGAGGCGACCGCTCGCGCAATCAGCGCGTTCATATCAGCCGCACGCTCAGGCGTCTGGTCAAACACAAAATGTAGCGTTGGCACGGTGTGGATATGCAGACGCTTGAACAAACCGGCGCGTAAAAAGCCCGCTGCCTGGTTCAAACCCTCGGTACAGGCCTTCACATCACCGGCCAGCAGGCTGAAAAACACCTTGGCGTGGGCGTAGTCGGGCGTGACTTCCACACCCTGGATCGTGACCATGCCTACACGCGGGTCTTTCAACTCGCGCGCGATCAGTTCGGTCAGATCGCGCTGGATCTGGTCGGCGACCTTGAAGGCGCGGTTGGGGGCAGCTGCTTTTTGGCGCACGGTTGGCTCTGCTTAGGTTACAGGGTACGCGCCACTTCGCGGATCTCGAAGAACTCTAGCACGTCACCCTCTTGGATGTCGTTGTAGTTCTTGATGTTCAAGCCGCAATCGAAGCCTTCGCGCACTTCCTTGGCATCGTCCTTGAAACGCTTGAGCGAGTCGAGTTCGCCGGTGTACACCACCGTGTTCTGACGCAACAGGCGCAACCGTGCGGTGCGGCGAACCACACCGGCGGTAACCATACAACCGGCAATCGTGCCAATTTTGGACACCTTGAAAATCTGGCGGATCTCGGCGGTACCGATGATTTCTTCCTTTTTGTCTGGTGTCAGCATGCCCGACATGGCCAGTTTCAGATCGTCCACGGCGTCATAAATGATGTCGTAGTAACGGATGTCCACACCGTTGTTCTCGGCCAGCTTGCGCGCACCGGCATCGGCACGGGTGTTGAAGCCGATGATGACCGCCTTGGCAGCAATCGCCAAATTCACGTCAGACTCGCTGATTCCGCCCACAGCGGTGTAGACCATCTGCACCTTGACCTCGTCGGTAGAGAGCTTGAGCAGCGATTGCGCCAGCGCTTCCTGCGAACCCTGCACGTCGGCCTTGACGATGATCGGCACCATCTTCACTTCGCCAGCGGTCATGTCGGTGAACATGTTCTCCAGCTTGGCGGCTTGCTGCTTGGCCAACTTGGTGTGGCGGAACTTGCCAGCGCGATAGGTGGCAATTTCACGGGCGCGACGCTCGTCAGACAGCACCATGAACTCGTCACCGGCTTGCGGCACTTCGGTCAGGCCCTGGATTTCAACCGGGATGGATGGCCCGGCCGACTTGATGGATTTGCCGTTTTCGTCCAGCATGGCACGCACGCGGCCAAAGGTTTGGCCAGCCAGCACCACGTCGCCAGTTTTCAGCGTACCGCTTTGGACCAGGACGGTGGCCACTGGGCCGCGGCCCTTGTCCAACTGGGCTTCGATCACCAGACCCTTGGCCATGGCTTCCACCGGGGCTTTGAGTTCCAGCACTTCGGCTTGCAGCAAGACTTGTTCCAGTAGGGCATCAATGCCCATGCCGGTTTTGGACGAGACGGCCACAAACGGCGAGCTGCCGCCAAATTCTTCCGGAATCACATCTTCCACGACCAGTTCGTTTTTGACCCGCTCTGGGTTGGCATCCGGCTTGTCGGCCTTGGTGATGGCGACCACGATGGGTACGCCGGCCGCCTTGGCGTGTTTGATGGCTTCCTTGGTTTGTGGCATGACACCGTCGTCAGCAGCCACCACCAGAATCACAATATCGGTGGCCTGGGCACCACGGGCACGCATGGCGGTAAACGCTTCGTGGCCCGGGGTATCCAGGAAAGACACCATACCGCGAGCGGTCTGCACATGGTAGGCACCAATGTGTTGGGTAATGCCACCCGCTTCGCCAGAGGCCACCTTGGTGCGGCGAATGTAGTCCAGCAAAGACGTTTTACCGTGGTCGACGTGGCCCATGACGGTGACCACCGGCGCACGTGGCAACGACTCGGATTGTTGCTGCTGCACTTCATCATCGGTGAAGGCTTCCGGATCATCCAGCGCCGCCACGATGGCTTTGTGACCCATTTCTTCCACCAAAATCATGGCGGTGTCCTGGTCCAGAGGCTGGTTGATGGTGACCATCTGGCCCAGCTTCATCAAATGCTTGATGACTTCAGAGGCCTTGACCGCCATCTTGTGGGCCAATTCAGCCACGGTGATGGTTTCGGGCACGTGCACTTCAAGCACGCGGGCTTCGACCTGTGCTGGCTGGTTATGGTGGTCATCACGGTCGCGATCATTGCTGCCACGACGGCCACGTGGTCCGCCACGCCAGTTGCTGCTGCGACCGGCACCTGCGCCGGTGTCACCGCGGGTCGGAATCCCCTTTTTCTTGGCGGGATCACCTGCCCAGCTGCTGGACAGCTTGGCCGACTTGACTTCTTTGCCTGCACCTGCGGCGGCGGCAGTGCCGGGTGTGGCAGGTGCAGCCGGTTTGGCAGCGGGGCTTCCGGCCGGCTTGTGCAAGGTGCCTTTGATTCCTGCCTTGACCGGCTCGGGAGCTGGCTTGGGAGGCTCTTCCTTTTTGGGCGGCAACTTCTTGCCAGGTTGCGACATCATCAGACGGATGGCAGCAGCTTCAGCTTCGGCCTTGCGGCGCCGTTCGGTCAGGTCCACAGCGCGTGCCTGCTCTTCGGCAGCACGGTTTTTGGACTCGGTGGCGGCCTGTTCCTTGGCTTTGGCCTGAACCTGTTGTTCTGCTGCCGCCTTTTCCATCGCGGCTGCTTTGGAGTGGGCGATGGCCGCCTCTGCAGCTTCGGTCTGTGCAGACACTGCTTGCGTTTGCTCAACATCTTGCCGAGCTTGTGCCTGCACCTTTTGCAGTTCGGCCAGCGCTTGGGCTGCCTGGGCAGCAGCCAATTCAGCGGCCTCGCGCGCGGCAGCCTCCTGCGCCTCACGCTGGCGGCGACGCTCTGCCAACTCCTCTTCCTGACGGCGAATCAACTCCGCCTGACGGTGTGCTTCTTCTTCCCGAAGTGCCAGTTCACCATGATCGATCAGAGACTCCTCACTGTCGTGAGATTCTTCGTCGTGCTCCTGTACGGGTGCCGAAATAGCAGCCTCCATCGGTTCGTCGCGACGCACAAAGGTGCGCTTCTTGCGCACTTCCACCTGAATCGTGCGAGCTTTGCCCGTGGCGTCCGCCTGCTTGATCTCCGTGGTCGACTTCTTGACCAGGGTGATTTTTTTGCGCTCGGCCGATGCCGTCCCGTGGGCGGTCTGAAGGTATCCCAACAGACGCTGCTTGTCGGCCTCGGTGAGGGTGTCGTTCGGGGCTGCTTTAGCCACGCCAGCCGACTTCAATTGCTCAAGCAAGGTGCCGGTGGATTTTTTGAGTTCGTTTGCAAACTCGGCGACGGTCATACTGGACATTTGTGGGGTAACCTTTGGTTTCGGCAGACTCGGCCCTGAGGGCAGTCATCGGCCGTTACTGAAATTTTGTTTTCATAATTCAAGACGTTTGAGACGCTGCATCACCGGAAAACCAGTGCGCGCGCGCTTTCATGATCATCGCCGTGGCCACTTCTTCAGACTGCCCGGTGATGTCGGTAAGTTCATCCCCTGCCAGATCTGCCAGATCGTCCAGAGTATGGATGCCGTGCTCAGCCAACTTGCTGATGTGCTCGGGAGTGAGGCCTTCCAGATCACGCAACTCGGTGGCCACCTTGTCCACATTTTCTTCGTTGGCAATTTCCATCGTCAACAAGGCATCCTTGGCACGTGTGCGCAGTTCATTGACTGTGTCCTCGTCGAAACTCTCGATCTCCAGCATTTCTTCCAGAGGCACATAGGCCACCTGCTCCAGACTGATAAAGCCTTCGGCAATCAGCAGGTCGGCAATTTCTTCGTCGACGTCGAGCTTTTCCATGAACAGGGCACGGCTGGCATCGACTTCTGTGGCCTGTTTCTGTGCAGACTCGGCAGCGTCCAGAATATTGATCTTCCAGCCAGTCAGCTCGGAAGCCAGGCGTACGTTCTGGCCGCCCCGACCAATGGCGATGGCCAGATTTTCTTCGTCCACCACCACGTCCATGGCGTGACGCTCCTCATCCACCACAATGCTGGTGACGTTGGCGGGTGCCAGCGCCCCAATCACAAATTGCGCCGGGTCTTCACTCCACAACACAATGTCGACGCGCTCACCAGCGAGTTCATTGGTCACACCGTTGACACGCGTGCCACGCACACCCACACAGGTGCCGATGGGGTCGACGCGTTTGTCATGTGATAACACGGCGATCTTGGCCCGCGAACCCGGGTCGCGAGCGCAGGACTTGATCTCCAGCAAGCCTTGCTCGATCTCGGGGACTTCGTTGCGGAACAACTCAATCATGAACTCTGGCGCCGAACGCGACAACACAATCGGTGCGCCGCGCAAGTTCAAGTCCACCTCCATGATCATGGCGCGCACACGGTCGCCAGTGCGGAAATTTTCCTTCGGAATCATCTCGCCACGTCGCAAGCGGCCTTCCACGCGGCCGGACTCGACGATCAAATCGCCCTTGTCCATGCGTTTGACGGTGCCAACAAAAATCTTGTCGCCTCGCGACATGAAATCGTTGAGCAACATTTCGCGTTCGGCGTCGCGAATTTTTTGCAGAATCACCTGCTTGGCGGCCATGGCGCCAATGCGGCCTATCGGCACGGATTCAATGGTTTCCTCGATGTATTCGTCGACTTCGATGTCCGGAATCTGCTCAATCGCTTCAAACAGCAGAATTTCCTGATCAGGCAACTGCAGCCCGGCTTCATCGGGAACCACATGCCAGCGGCGGAAAGTCTCATACACACCGGTATCACGGTTCAGCGACACGCGAATGTCGACATCACCCGCGTAAAGTTTCTTTGTGGCCTGCGCCAGCGCGGCTTCTACCGCGCCAAACACCACATCACGTTCCACGTTTTTCTCACGTGAAATGGCGTCCACCAACATCAACATTTCGCGATTCATGCCATGACTCTCCTGTTTCAATTCAATTCAACTGTGCCGCTGTCGGCACCATCCACGACGGAATGGCCTCGACCTTTGAAGCTGACGATCGGTGCCAACCGGGCGTCGCGCAGTTCATCCAGCGTAAAACCCAAGGCCTGCAGCGGCGCCAACGGCCGTTTTTTGCTGACCCGGGCACCGGGTTTGACGTCTGGCTCATCGCGCCAGACGATTTGCCAGTTACCCAAGCCAGGTGCATCTGCACCGGGCATCTGCTCGGCACGCTCAAGCACACCCCGAAACTTTTTGCGGTTGGCGCTCACCTGTCCAGCCGCCGCAGCACCCAAAGGCGCTTTCAGCGTGATGTCCACCACCTGGCCGACAAACCGCTCAAAATCTTGCTGGTGGCGCAACGGCCGGTCAATACCCGGCGAAGACACTTCCAGCCTTTTGTATTCAATGGCGTCAACTTCCAGCGCAAACTGCAGCTGGCGTGTGACTTTTTCACAATCTTCTACGGTGACAAACTGCTCTGGGACTGCCACACCGCCGGTCGGCGGCGTCCAGGGCAAATCAATGGTGATGCGCAGCAAACCACCGGCAGAGCGATCAATCTCCACCAAGTCATAGCCTAAGCCGACGACGGTTTGTTCAACAATTTCTTTAAGCGCCACCAAAACCCCAGATCAAGCCGACAGGATGCCAAAAACGATCGACCAAAAAAAACGGGCGGAAGTGACTCGCCCGTTTGGTCGTGAAGCGACGGATTGTATCTGAAAATCCGTCAGAAAGCTTTGATTTTGAACGCTTTAATCGGCAGCACGCACCAAAATTTGGGTGTAGGCATGTTTTGGAGCGGTCAATACCGCCTGCACCGGGCCCGCCTCAACCACCTCGCCGCCTTTCATCACCAACACCGAGTGGGCCATGGCGCGAATCACCGCCACATCATGCGTGATCAGCAAATAGCTCAGGCCATGCTCGCGCTGCAGGCGTTGCAACAGTTGCAGCACCTGCTTTTGCACCGTGACATCCAGAGCGCTGGTGGGCTCATCGAGAACCAGCACCCTCGGCCCGATGATCAGCGCCCGGGCAATGGCCAGCCGCTGGCGCTGCCCGCCCGAAAACTCATGCGGGTAACGTCCAAGCAAGGTCGTGACCGAGCCGGTGGTGTCCGCATCCAGCCCGACGTCCTGTAGCGCCTGCACAACACGGGCACGCCGCAGACTCGCCGACAGCGTTGGCTCAAACACCCCTAAACCCTCGCCAACAATTTCTTCCACCGTCAGGCGCGGCGACAGCGAAGAAAACGGATCCTGAAACACCACCTGAACCTGCTGGCGCAGTGCCTTGTTGCTGGCGGCATCACGACCCCAACTGGCACCAGCCACGGCCAAAGTGCCCTGAAAAGGAAGCAAGCCCAGCGCCGCAAGTGCCAAAGTGGATTTGCCAGAGCCGGATTCACCCATCACGCCCAGCGTCTGGCCGCAAGCCAGCGTGAAGTCTGCACCATGCACGGCGACAAACTCACCGTGCTTGAACCAGCCGCGAAGGCCTGGCAAAGGCGTCGGGTAACTGACACGCAGACGTTTTGCCAGCATGACGGGGGGTGACTCGGCCGACGCTGGCACATCTGCCAATGGATCACGCTCGGGGCGGCTGGCCATCAGGCGGCAGGTGTAAGGATGTTGCGGCTGGTCAAACAGGGCTTGCGTCGTGCCATGCTCGACGATTTGCCCTTGTTCCATGACCACCACCCGGTCAGCAAACCGCCGCACCAGATTGAGATCGTGGGTGATCATCAGTACCGCCATGCCGCGCTGTTGCTGCAAGCGGTCCAGCAGATCCAAAATCTGGCCGCGCAGGGTCACGTCCAACGCAGTGGTGGGCTCATCTGCCAGCAGCAGTTTGGGCTGGCAGGCTAGCGCCATGGCAATCATGACACGCTGGCGTTGCCCGCCGCTGAGTTGGTGCGGGTAGGCCCGGTAACGCCGCTGCGGATCATCGATACCCGTCTCTGCCAACAATTTAATAGCTGCTAGCCCAGACTGCGCAAGGGCTAGACCCTGTTTTAGCGTAATAACTTCGGCGATCTGGTCACCCACACTAATCAGCGGGTTCAATGCTGTCATCGGCTCCTGAAAGATCATGGCGATGTCCTGGCCACGAATCGCACGCAGGTCACGCTCTGGCAACGACAGCAGGTCACGCCCGTCGAACAGGGCCTGGCCGCTGATGTTGGCATTCGCCGTCAGGCGCAGCAAACTCAGCGCGGACACTGTCTTGCCGGAACCGGATTCACCCACCAGCGCCAGTTTTTCGCCCCGAGCGATTGAGAAACTGATGTTTTTCACGACAGCATGGTCAGCAAAAGACACCGAGAGGTTTTGCACACTCAACAGCGGTGATTTCGCCAAGGCGATGGCGCCCTGACCCGCGTTTTCGACGGTGTTGGTCGGCACGGCGGTCCGGTGGCGTGTGGCAGAGGCGGGTTGACTCATACGTCGGCCTTGCGCGGGTCCAGCGCGTCGCGCAACGCATCCCCCATGAAAGTCAGCAGCAGCAACGTGATCACCAGCACCGCAAAGGTGAAGAGTGAAATCCACCAGGCGTCGATGTTGTTTTTCCCCTGTGACAGCAGTTCCCCGAGCGACGGGGTGCCGGGTGGGACGCCCAGGCCCAGAAAATCCAGCGAGGTCAGCGCCAGAATGGCACCACTCATGCGAAACGGCAGAAACGTCACCACTGGCGTCATGCTGTTGGGCAACAGGTGCCGGGTGATGATGTGCCAGTTGCTCACCCCCAACGAGCGCGCCGCCCGCACGTAATCCAGCTGGCGGTTGCGCAGAAACTCGGCACGCACATAGTCTGAGAGGCCCATCCAGCCAAACAGGCTCAGCAAGACCAGCAGAAGCGCCAGACTAGGCGCAAATACAGCACTGAAAATGATCAACAGGTACAACTCGGGCATGGAGCCCCAGATTTCAATGAAGCGCTGGAAAGCCAGATCGGTCTTGCCACCAAAAAACCCCTGAATCGCGCCGGTGACAATGCCCAGCACCGTGCCTACCAGCGTCAGCGCCAACGCAAACAACACGCTGACCCGAAAGCCATAGATCAGCTGCGCCAGCAAATCACGACCCCGGTCATCCGTGCCCAGCCAGTTGTCAACGGACGGCCCCGAAGGGTTGGGCGCCTTGGCGAAGTAATTCAGCGTTTTGGGGCCGTAAGGGTTGGGGGCAAACAGTGCCCAGTTGCCATTGCTGCTCAGCCGCTCGCGGATGAACGGGTCAAGGTAGTCGGTGTTGGCATCAAAGTCACCGCCAAACGTTTTTTCGGAATAGTCCTTGACGATGGGCACATACAACTCACCCTGGTAAGACACCAGCAGTGGCCGATCGTTGCTGATGACCTCGGCCAACAAACTCAAGAGCACCAACATGCAAAAAAGGACCAAGCTCCAGAAACCCAGCCGGTTGCGTTTGAAGCGCTGCCAGGCGCGCTTGCCCGGGCTGGGCGACTTGGCGGCAGGCTCAGTCAAATTTGACACGTGGATCCACCCGAACGTAACACAAATCGCTGATCAGCTTGGTGACCAGACCGATCAATGTGAAGAAATACAGCGTGCCAAGCACCACCGGGTAATCACGCCGGATCACGCTCTCATAACTCAGCAGCCCCAGGCCGTCCAGCGAGAACAAGGTTTCGATCAACAGCGAGCCGGTGAAAAATGCCCCGATGAACGCCGCCGGAAAACCGGTCACGATGGGGATCAGCGCGTTGCGAAACACGTGTTTCCACAGCACTTGCCGCTCGCTCAGGCCTTTGGCACGGGCAGTAACGACGTATTGCTTGCGGATTTCCTCCAGAAAAGCATTTTTGGTCAGCATGGTGGTCACGGCAAAACTGCCCAGCACCATCGCCGTGACCGGCAGCGCGATATGCCAGAGATAGTCCACCACACGGGCGCCCCAAGTGAGTTCGTCCCAGTTGCTGCTGGTCAGGCCACGCAGCGGAAACCACTGTAACTGGCCACCAAAAATCACCAACAATGCCACCCCGAGCACAAATCCGGGGATCGCGTAACCCACCAGCACCAGCAGTGTGGTCACCAGATCAAACTTGGACCCGGCACGCACCGCTTTGGCCACGCCCAGCGGCACCGCAATCAGGTAACTGATGAAGAAAGTCCACAGCCCCAGGCTGATCGAGACCGGCAACTTCTCCCACATCAGATCTGCCACACTTTTGTTTTGGAAAAAGCTCTTGCCCAAGTCAAAGCGGGCGAATTGCCCCAGCATCTGGAAAAAACGCTCGTGCGCGGGTTTGTCAAAACCATACAGCGCCTTGATTTGCTCAATGCGTTTGGGGTCGACGCCCTGCGCCCCCCGGTAGTTCAAGCCGCCCCCTTCCGCCACCGCGCCCTTGCCGGTGCCCGCTTTGGCCTCGGCCAAATACTGTTCGACCGGGCCGCCCGGCACAAACTGGATCACCATGAAAGTGATCAGCAGCACCCCGAAAAGCGTCGGGATCATCAGCAACAGGCGTTTGAGGATGTAACTCAGCATGGTTTACAGCGCTTTGGGTTTAGCCCACCAGGTATCTATGGCCCAACCCTCACCCTGCGCGTAGGGCGGCATGGCAGTGGGTTGATCGAGGCGCCAGTTGTTGAACACCATGCGATGTGTGCTGGCTGACCACTGGGGAATCAGCACATGGCTGTGCGCAATCACGCGCTCCAGCGCGCGGCAGGCAGGCAACAGCTGCGCCTGGGTTTTCGCAGCGGTCATGTGGCTGATCAGCGCATCTACGGCAGGGCTTTTCAGGCCGGACATGTTGCCGGAGTCTTCCTGATCGGCGGCTTTGGAGCCAAACAGGTCGGCGTATTCTTGCCCCGGGTTGTGCGTGCCGCCGTAGGCCAGCGAGGTCATGTCGAATTCAAACTTTTGCAGCCGCTGCTGGTACAACGCAAAGTCCACCGGCCTGAAGCTGAGCGTTATGCCGAGTTTTTCCAGGTTGCGCGCCCAGGGCGTGACCACACGGGCGCTGCCTTCATTGCTATCGAGAAACTCCAGCGCAAAGGCTTGTCCCTGGGCGTTGCGCAAGGCGCCATCGCGAAACGTCCAACCCGCCGCCTTCAACAAGGCCTGTGCTTGGCGCAAATTGGCGCGCAGCGACGAAGGTGGGTCGGTACGCGGCGGCACGGTCATAGGGCCAAACACGGCTGGGGTCAATTGCGTGCGCCAGGGTGCCAGCAAGGCCAATTCGTCTGGGCTGGGCACACCGCTGGCCGCGCAATCGGTGTTGCCAAACAGGCCGTTGACGCGTTGGTAGGCGTTGTAAAACAGCTGGCGATTCATCCACTCGTAGTCCATGGCCAAGCCTAGTGCCTGGCGAACCCGCACGTCTTTGAACAATTCACGGCGGGTGTTGAGCACATAACTCTGAAAACCGGTCGGCAGCCTGTGCCGGTATTCTTTTTTGACCAGTTCCCCGGTATCGAAGCGCTTGCCATTCACGCGCCGCGCCCAGTCACCGGCCGAGAAAAAACGCATCAAATCGAACTCACCCGCCTTCAGTGCCTCCAGTCGCGCCGTGGCGTCTTTGTAAATCTTGACGGTGATGCGGTCGAAATTGGCGGTGCCACGGCGCACAGCCAGGTCTTTGGCCCAGTAGCCCGGGTCGCGCACATAGGTGATGTCTTTGCCAAAACGTACCGAACCTATTTTGTAAGGGCCGCTGCCAATGGGGATGTCGGTCACGATTTCATTAAAACGTTTGGCTTTGCCACCCTCCACCCCCCAGGCCCGGCTGAAAACCGGCAGACCGCCCACCGTCAGCGGCAGTTCGCGGTTGGGTTTTTTGAAGCGATAGCGCAACGTATGGTCGTCCAGCACCTCCAAGCCTGCCACGTCGTCTAGCATGGTTTTATAGGCCGGAGAGCTGTAAGGGCCCATCAGCGCGTTGAAGCTGAAGACCACATCCTGCGCCAACACCGGGTCGCCATTGTGAAAACGCGCCTCTTGGCGAAGGGTGAAGGTGGCGCTGAGCCCATCCGGGGCCACGGTCACATCCTGCGCCAGCAGGCCATAACCGGAACCGGTTTCATCCAGCGCGCCAGAGAGCAGACTGTCAAACATCAGGTCTGACAAATACGCCGGGGCCGAGCCTTTGATGGTGAACGGGTTGTATTTGTCAAAGGTGGAGACGCGCAGATTGCTCACCAGCCGCAGTTCGCCACCTTTGGGCGCTGCGGCGTTGACGTAATCAAAGTGGCCAAATCCGGCTGGATATTTCAAATTGCCCCATAGGGCGTAACCATGTGCAGCCCACGACGGGTTCACCCAGGCCACACACAGCAAAAACAGAAGACGACGCATGCGACAATTCTGCATCATCTGTCACTGCCGTTTCATTTGCCGGG
Source organism: Rhodoferax ferrireducens (assembly GCA_002083775.1). GTDB lineage: Bacteria > Pseudomonadota > Gammaproteobacteria > Burkholderiales > Burkholderiaceae_C > Rhodoferax > Rhodoferax ferrireducens_A. Next base: position 537,476 of record MTEI01000002.1, read on the forward strand.
TTGATGGCTTTGAAGCGACTGCCCTGCAGAAACAGGGGCTCTGCAGTGCTTTCCAGTAGCTAAATATAAAGAGGTTGATATGGGATTCTTGACAGGCAAAAAATTATTGATCACCGGCGTGTTGTCCAACCGCTCCATCGCTTACGGCATTGCCAAGGCCTGCCATGCGCAAGGCGCGGAGCTGGCTTTCAGCTACGTGGGTGAGCGTTTCAAGGACCGCATCACCGAATTTGCCGCTGATTTTGATTCCAAGCTGATTTTTGACTGCGACGTGGGTGATGACGCCCAGATCGAGAAGTTATTCACCGACCTGACCGCCCATTGGCCCAAGTTTGACGGTTTTGTGCACAGCATTGGCTACGCCCCGCGCGAAGCCATTGCCGGCAATTTTCTGGACGGTTTGACGCGTGAAAACTTCCGTATTGCGCACGACATCAGCGCCTACAGCTTTCCCGCCATGGCCAAGGCGGCCCTGCCCTACCTGAACAACACTGCCTCGCTGCTAACGCTCACCTACCTGGGTGGCGTGCGTGTGGTGCCCAGCTACAACACCATGGGCCTGGCCAAAGCCTCGCTCGAATCGTCGGTGCGTTACCTGGCAGACGCTGTCGGTGGGCGCGGCATTCGCGTTAACGGCCTGAGCGCCGGCGCCGTCAAAACCCTGGCCGCCAGCGGCATCAAAGATTTTGGCAAGCTGCTGGGTATTTCAGCCGCCGCCTCGCCGCTGAAGCGCAATGTGACGATTGACGAGATTGGCAACGTGGCGGCGTTCTTGCTCAGCGACCTGGCTTCGGGCATGACCGGGCAAATTTCTTATGTGGACTGCGGCGTGAGCCAGACGGCTGTGGCCGTGGTTGAGACCGGTTCTTAAGGAAAATACGGCTCTAACCCTTACCCACTAAGGGCTAATAGCTATATTTAGTATAGTACGTCAAGGCCTTTTCAGGCCTTGACACAATCCGCAAAGTAGTGCACTTGGCCGTCAGCGCCAGTTTCTTCCACCAGGCCATGGATGTCGGTCTCAAACCCTGGGCACTGCGCATTGAACTCGCGTGAGAACTTCAGGTAGTCCACGATCTTCTTGTTGAACACCTCACCCGGAATCAGCAGCGGAATGCCGGGCGGGTACGGCGTCACCAAGCCGACCGTGATGCGGCCCTCCAGATGGTCAATCTCCACCCGCTCGGTCTTGCGCAACGCAATGTGCGCGTAGGCATCGCTGGGTTTCATGGCGGGTGCCAAGTCGCTCAGATACATGTCGGTGGTCAGGCGCGCAATGTCGTACTTGGCATACAGCTGGTGCACGTGCTGGCACAGGTCGGCCAGGCCCATGTTTTCATAGCGCGGGTGTTTCAGACAAAACTCCGGCAGGATGCGCCACATCGGCTGGTTCTTGGCGTAATCGTCCTTGAACTGCGCCAGCGCGGTCAGCATGCTGTTCCAGCGGCCTTTGGTGATGCCGATGGTGAACATGATGAAAAAGCTGTACAGCCCGGTTTTTTCCACCACCACACCATGCTCGGCCAAAAACTTGGTCACCACCGAGGCCGGGATGCCGGTTTTGGCAAACCGGCCATTCAGGTCCATGCCGGGTGTGACGATGGTCGATTTGATCGGGTCCAGCATGTTGAAGCCGGTGGCCATCTTGCCAAAGCCGTGCCAGTTGACGCCGCCCTTGTTGGTGCGTGACTCGCCTTTGATGATCCAGTCATCGGCGCGGCCAATACCTTCGTCCACCAGCTTGTCCGGGCCCCAGACCTTGAACCACCAGTCGTCGCCGTACTCCAGATCCACCTTGCGCATGGCACGTCGGAAGTCCAAGGCTTCGGCAATGCTTTCTTCTACCAGCGCGGTGCCGCCGGGTGGCTCCATCATGGCCGCCGCCACGTCGCAGCTGGCGATGATGCTGTACTGAGGCGAAGTGGAGGTGTGCATCAGATATGCCTCGTTGAACAAATGTTTGTCCAGCTTGACGGTTTGCGAGTCCTGCACCAGCACGTGGCTGGCCTGGCTGATACCGGCCAGCAGCTTGTGGATCGACTGCGTGGCATACACCATGGCGTGTTTGGGCCGTGGGCGGTGTTTGCCCATGGCGTGGTAGGAACCATAAAACGGGTGAAACGCCGCGTGCGGAAGCCAGGCTTCGTCAAAGTGGATGTTTTCCACATAGCCGTCGAGCATGTTTTTCACCGTCTGGGTGTTGTAGAGCACACCGTCGTAGGTGGATTGGGTCAGCGTCAGCACCCGTGGTTTGATCTCATCGACGTTGATGTCGGGCAAATGCTCTTTCACCAGCGGGTTGGCCTTGATCTTGGCCTTGATGGCGGCGGGCTCAAACTCGCTTTTGGGGATCGGGCCGATGATGCCAAAGTGGTTGCGCGTCGGCTTCAAAAACACCGGAATCGCGCCGGTCATGATGATCGCGTGCAGGATGGATTTGTGGCAGTTGCGGTCCACCACCACCACGTCGTTGGGCGCCACGGTGTGGTGCCAGACCATCTTGTTGGAGGTAGAGGTGCCGTTGGTGACAAAAAAGCAGTGGTCGGCGTTGAAGATTCGCGCCGCGTTGCGCTCGCTCTTGCCAATGGCGCCGTCGTGGTCTAGCAATTGGCCCAGTTCTTCGACCGCGTTGCACACGTCGGCACGCAGCATGTTTTCGCCATAGAACTGGTGGTACATCTGGCCCACCGGGCTTTTCAGGAAAGCTACGCCACCGGAGTGGCCCGGGCAATGCCAAGAGTACGAGCCATCTTCAGCATAGTCCAGCAAGGCCTTGAAAAACGGCGGCTGAACCCCTTCCAGGTAACTTTTAGCCTCTCGGATGATGTGGCGCGCCACAAACTCGGGCGTGTCTTCAAACATGTGGATGAAGCCGTGCAGTTCGCGCAGAATGTCGTTGGGCAGATGGCGGCTGGTCTTGGTTTCGCCATAAATGTAGATCGGCACATCCAGGTTTTTGCGCCGCACTTCTTCAATGAAATGCCGCAAGTTCAGCACTGCCGGGTCCAGATCCGGCCCGGGCGTGAATTCCTCATCGTCAATCGACAGGATAAACGTGCTGGCGCGGCTTTGTTGCTGGGCAAACTGGCTCAAATCACCGTAGCTGGTGACACCCAGCACCTCAAAACCTTCCGACTCAATGGCCTGCGCCAGGGCGCGAATGCCCAAGCCGGAGGTATTTTCAGAACGGTAGTCTTCGTCGATGATGACGATCGGAAAGCGGAATTTCATGACAGGCTCCAGCGACGCACGCTAATTGAACAAATTGGCGCGAAGTGTAAGGACTAACAGCGCCAATTTGATGACCGCGCCCTGCTTTCAACTGAAAATGGCGAGGTCACAACACTATAGGAAACCACGATGGCTGACTCGACACTCTGGTGGTTTGCTGCGGGGGCTCTGGTTGCCGCAGAACTGGTGACTGGTACCTTTTATTTGCTGATGATTGCCACAGGCTTGACTGCCGCCGCGCTGGCAGCGCATGCTGGAGTAGACAGTAGCTGGCAATGGGTAACGGCGGCGCTGGTGGGCGGTGGGTCCGTTCTGATCTGGCGGCGCCTCAGAAAGCTGCAAGCACCGGTGGCACCGGCTCAGGCCAACCATGACGTGAATATGGATATCGGTGAAACGGTGCATGTAGCCAGTTTCCAGGACGACGGCAGCTGCAGCGTGCACTATCGTGGTGCACATTGGGACGCGAGTTTGGCAGTTGGCGAACCCGCGTCAGGCGGCACCTACCGCATTGTTGAAGTGGTTGGTAGTCGTCTGATACTGAAAAAAGCTTGAATTAACTCACTCTGGAGCCTCTTATGGAACTCGCTGTCATTCTCTTCGCCATTGCCGCCATCTTCATCTGGCAATCGATCAAAGTGGTGCCGCAGCAACATGCCTGGGTGGTGGAGCGCCTGGGCAAATACAACGGCACGCTGACGCCTGGGCTCAATTTCCTGATGCCTTTCATCGACAAGGTGGCCTACAAACACGTACTGAAAGAAATTCCGCTGGATATCCCCAGCCAGGTGTGTATTACCCGTGACAACACACAGTTGCAGGTCGACGGTATTCTGTACTTTCAGGTGACGGATGCCATGCGTGCCAGCTACGGCTCCAGCAATTACATCGTTGCCATCTCGCAGCTGGCACAAACCACGCTTCGCTCGGTCATCGGCAAGCTGGAGCTGGACAAGACCTTTGAAGAGCGAGACATCATCAACGCGCAAGTGGTGCAGGCGATTGATGAGGCCGCGCTGAACTGGGGTGTCAAGGTACTGCGTTACGAAATCAAGGACCTGACCCCGCCCAAGGAAATTTTGCATGCCATGCAGCAGCAAATCACCGCGGAGCGGGAAAAGCGCGCGCTGATTGCCGCCTCAGAAGGCCGCAGGCAAGAGCAGATCAACATTGCCACCGGTGAGCGCGAAGCATTTATTGCCCGTTCCGAAGGTGAAAAGCAGGCCGCCATCAACAATGCCCAAGGTGAGGCTGCTGCGATCCTTGCCGTGGCGGAAGCCAACGGCCAAGCTATTGAGCGGGTAGCTGCTGCCATTCGCCAGCCCGGTGGTGAACTGGCAGTACAACTCAAGGTGGCAGAAAAGGCGGTGGACGCCTACGGGCGGGTCGCCGCTGATGCCACCACCACGCTGATCGTACCGAGCAATATGACAGAAGTGTCTGCATTGGTGGCTTCTGCGATGAAGATGATTCAAACGCAGAAATAACGCAAACGAAAAAACAGAACCCCTGTCATCACTGACGCGAGCGCGGCCAGTTCGATGCCGCCCAATCAGGTTGGCAAAACGGGTTTGCGACAAGCCGGTGTTTTCGCGAATCGCCTTCACCAACCTCTCGATCATCTTGCCAACGGACCGCTGATTTTGATCACTTCTGAGCAAATCAGAGTTTGGTAAAAAATTGATGTCCAATATTCAGGATTTTGCCGAGCGAGCCACCCACAGCAAAAGCCCACCGGCTGAAGTGGTCAGAGCCGCCAGAGTCAGCAGGTAGCCTGCCACATCGGCCAGCGGCGCGCCCATCTGGTTCAGCCTGAGTGACGCCTGGATGCCTGCCGTGCTCGGAAACAGCCAGCGCAGGGTTTGCAGCAACTCCGGCAGGGCTTCTGCCGGCCATGAAAAACCTGACACAAACGCCATCGGCAAAGCCGTGAACAGCAGCACCTGCAAGGCCCTTTCGCGGTTGCCAAACCACACGCCCAGCAGCGCGCCCAGCGTGCAGATGGCCGGTATATAAAAAGCCAGCAACACTAGGGCGCCGCCGGTGTTGGCGCCACGCGGAAAATCCTGTGCCCAGAAAATCCAGCCAAAGTAGAGCAGGCCGCTGAGGTAGCCCACGGTTGAAAACCCGAGGATGCGGCCCAGCCAGGTTGCCGCGTCGGCGCGGTGCTGGCCGGTTTCAGCCCACAGTCCGACCAGCATGGCCACGCCCATTAACAGCGTTTGCTGGATGATCAGCAAGGCAACCGCAGGCACCACGTAGCTGCCGTAGCCTTCGGTTGGATTGAACAGGGCCACCATCTGGGTGCTGATGGGGTTGCGGCTGGCCTGGGCTTGCGGCGCACTTTGGCCGCTGACCTGGAGTTTTTTGATTTCCACGCCCGCCGAGACGGTGCCAACGGCTTCGGCAAAGCCAGACAACACCGCCTTGTTGAGCAGTGCGTAGCTGCCATTGGCCTCGACCGTGACCACGGCGGCACTGCCGCGCAACACATCACGCTTGAGGTCTCGGGGCAACAGGGCGTAGCCCTCGATGTCGCCGCGCCACAAGGCTTGCCGGGCCTGCTGCTCGTCGCCAATGACCATGCGCACGTCGATGCGTGGGCTGGCTTGGGCAAAACGCGTGATCTGGCGCGACAGGCTGCTGTGGTCCAGGTCCACCACGGCCACCGGCACGCGCGTGACGGTTTGCTCTGCATACGGCCAGGGGTAGAAAAACCCGTAAATCACTGGTGCAATCGCGATCAGCAGCATAACGCCTTTGTCGGCGGCAATGGCTTTGAGCGTGCCCATCCAGGCCCGCCAGACGCTGTTTTGCGCCTGCATCAACGGCCTCCCCAGGTGTCAGGCTGGCTGGCACAGCGGTTCAGCAAGGGCGCGCACAATAAAACAAAAATAATAGCGACTAACGCAGTAACTGCAAGGGTTATAGCCGAATAAGACAGGGGTGCAGCCATTTGCAACTGTTCCATTTGCAGGCGAACGTAATGGGTGTAGGGCAGCACCTCGGCCCAGCCGCGCGCCAGCACCGGCATGGACTGCAAGGGAAAACCCACGCCGCCAAAGGCAAACGCGGGCGCGGTGATGAAGCCCGTGGTGGACAGCGCCGTGCGCAGCGACCGTGAGGCGCTTGACGCCAACGCGCCCATGGCCAGCGACAGCGCCAGAAAGGCCCACAGGGCCAGCAGCACCCAGGCCAGCGAGCCCGCCGGATGCCAGCCACGGCCCAGTGTCAGCCAGAGCATGGCCAGTGTGCCGACCATGCCCAAACCCAGCAAAGGCCAGAGCAATTTGCCCAGCAAAGCCGCAGCCGTGTTGCCCCAGCTGGCGTGCAGGCCCAGCCAGTCGGCCACGGTGCGGTCACGCAGCTCGCGGCCCACCGCCCAGGCACCGGCCGTCATTGCCAGGATGTGCAGCAGCGCGGGAATCAGCGCAGCGGCCAGAAACTGCTCGTAGTTGAGCGAGGGGTTGAACAGCGTCACCAAACTGGTCTTGATCGGCTCCATTGAGACCAGCGTGGCCAGCGCTGGCTCGCTCCGCTTTTGGCGCGCCGCCAGCTCGATGCCGGCCGACAGCGTGCCGACGGCGTTACGCACATCGCGCTGGATCAGGCTTGAATGCGTGCCCAGCTGGGCGTTGTGCAGCAGCGTGACCTGCGCGGCGCGGCCCTGCTTGAGGCTGCGGGCAAAGTCGGGCGGGATGCTGACGACGGCATAGACCTCGGCGCGGCGCATGGCCTGGGTGACTTCGGTGCTGTTGTCATAGGGTCGCACCACCTGCAGGCCGGGCGTGGCTTGCAGAAAACGGATCAGTTGGCGTGACAAGGCCGAGTGGTCTTGGTCCAGCACGCCAACGGGCAAGCGGTTGGGCAGGCCAGCCGAAAACGTCCACCAAAGGAGCGCCACGGCCAGCAACGGCACCCACGAAATCATCGCCAGATCCCAGCGGTTGCCTTTGAGCCAGACGGCTTCGCGGCGCGCGCTGTTGGCGAAGGCCCGAAGCAATCCCATGGTCAGTCGCGCAGCAAACGGCTCATTGAACCAGCACGCTCATGCCCGGGCGCGCACCCTCAATCGGGACGGCGGGCCGGGCCTGGACCTCAAAAGTGCGCGCATCAAAGCCCTGACCGGCGCGGGTGGCGCGCCAGGTGGCGAAGTCTGGCAGCGCGGCGCTATAAAAGACCTTGAAACGCACAGTCTTGTTGCCCAGTGCCGGTAGCACGGCGTCAAACTCGGCATCTTTGGCAAAGCGCTGCAAGTGGTCTTCGCGCACATTGAGCACCACCCACTGGTCTTTCAGATCGACCACTGTCACCACCGCCACGCCCTGCGGCGACAGCTCGCCAACCTTGCCCAGCACCTTGGCGACTTCGCCTGCCACCGGGCTTTTGAGTTCGGTCTCGGCTTTGGCAGCTTGGGCTTCGGCCACCACCCCGGCAACCTGGCGCGCCTGCGCGTTGGCCGCCGCCTTGTCCTCGGGGCGGGCACCGATGCGCGCCATGTCGTACTGCGCCTTGGCGGTGGCCGCCTGGTCGCGCGAGGTTTTGAAGTTGGCGTCGGCTTCATCGCGTTTTTGCGCCGCCACCAGCCCTTCCCGGGCCAGGCCGTCAACGCGCCTGAGTGAGGTCTGGGCGAGGTCGGCAGCAGCCTGCGCGCGCTGCCATTGCAGTCTGGCCATCTCCAGCTCTTGTGGGCGGGTGCCGTTTTGTGCCTTGTCAGCCACAGCCTGCGCCGCTTGCTGCGCTGCGATGGCTTGCGCCAGCCTGGCGGCCACTTCGGGGCTGTCGGTGCGCATCAGCGTGGCGCCAACGGCAATTTGATCGCCCTCGGCAACCAGCACCTGGGCAATACGGGCCGTGACTTTGGGTGCAATGTCGGTCTCCCGGGCTTCCATCTGGCCCTGAAATACTGCGGGCGCCGGCTGCGAGGCGCGCCAAACGCCGTAAGCCAGCAAGGCCACCACGGCGGCTGCGGCAACAGCAATACCGATACTTTTTTTGTTCATGGTCCATCCATTGTTACGTCAGCGCGGGCGATGTAGCGGCTGAACTCTTCCGACAAACCACAACTCTCCAGCAACCGGGCCAGCGCCATCACGTAGTCATAGGCGACCTGAGCGCGTTCCGTTTCCACCTTGGCTTGGTTGACCTCGGCGTCCATCAGCTCTAGCGCCGTTCCGGTGCCTTCACGCAGTGCCGCCGTGCGCAGGTGCAACACCTCACGCGCCAGCGCCACGCCGGTGGCGGTGGCCAAAAACTGCTGGCGCGTCTGCTCCACGCTGCGCCAATTTTTTTCAACCAACAGGCTAATGTCGCTGCGGGCCTGGGCTTCGCTGCGCTGTGCCTGCTCAATCTGCTTGTTGGATGCGGCGGCCAGTAGATCTCGGTCAACCGCATCAAACAGCGTCCAGCGCAGACCCAGACCGCCGATCCAGTTGGCACTGCCGGTTTGCAGCTCGCGCTGGCCAAAGGCAAAAACTTGCGGTTTTCGAAGCGCTTCCTGGCCTTGATGCAGTTGCTCAGCCTGCAATTTTTTTGCGTTCACCTTGGCCAGGCCCGGGTGCCGCAGCAGGGCCTGGTCCAGAAAATGGGGCAGCGGCTCAATCGGCTGCGTGATGACAAAAAGCGGGGTTGCGAGCTTGACGCTGCCGTCTGACTTGACGGCGCGGGCCAACGCAATCAAAGCCAGTTCCGCATCGTCTTGCGCCTTGAGAGCGTTGCGTCTGGCTTCCTCATAGGCCGCCTGCGCCTGCAACCGCTCCAGCCGCGAGATCACGCCAGCCGCGAGCATTTTGGCGGTGGCCGCGTCATGCTGGCGGATGTCGTCCAGCGCCGTCTGCCGCAGCACCGCCGCCTTGCCAGCAAGCTGCGCGCCAAAATAGCGCTGAACCAAAAGGGTGGCCAGTTCATGGCTGGTCTTGTCAGCGTCGGCAAGCGCTTCGCTGCCCTGGGCGGCGACAAATCCCCGCACCGCGTCGCTGGCGCCTCCGGCATAAATCGGCCATACGGCCGTGACGGATTGGGTGGTGCCGGTGTCATGCCGGTTGAAGGTATAGCTGGGAGGAAACTGCGGCACAGGCAGCGGAATGGGCAAATTTTGCAGGGGAATCGGCAAGTGCTGGCTGAGCTGCGTCAGCCTCTGGTTGATCGGGTCAAGGTCGACATCAAGATTGGCGTTATAGGCATAAGCCGCCGCTGACAAGCTCACGACCGGGCCACCCAAGCCCTGGAGCCCCTGAACCTGCAGGCGCTTGCTGTCCACAGCGGCTTGCGCTGCGGCCAACTGGTCAGAGCCGTTTTTGACGCGCTCCCAGGCGTCATCAAAAGTCATGGCCTGCGGCTGGGCGTTGACCGCAGCGCAGGCCGCCAGACACAGCGTAGCTGTCAGCAGGGGGTGGTGAGTTTTCATGATGCCAGGATGGCGTTGAGGAATGGTAATTGGCACCAGTCAGTATGCCATTTAGCTAGGCACCCCTAGCGTGGCCTATCGCACCGACGGCCAACGTCTGGGCGATCACAGTGGCGCACTTGGATACCCCATGAAGCCACACTTTTTCTCTGACCATCTCCCCCTGTCAGAGCGTCTCCCGCCTTGGCCCGCGTCACCCAACGCGGTGCCCTATTTCGCTCACCCCAAAGCCGCATGGGGGCGGCTGCCACATTTCACAAGGAAAACTGCATGTATTACAGCAATGGCAACTACGAGGCCTTCGCCCGCCCGGGCAAACCAGAGGGCGTCGACAACAAAACAGCCTGGTTTGTCGGCTCGGGCCTGGCGGCACTGGCAGGCGCAGCCTTCCTGATCCGCGACGCCCAGATGCCGGGCAAGCAAATCACCATTCTGGAGCAGCAGCACCTCCCCGGTGGCGCGCTGGACGGCATCAACGAGCCGCAAAAAGGCTTCATCATTCGCGGCGGCCGCGAGATGGAAGAACACTTTGAATGCCTGTGGGACCTGTACCGATCCATCCCGTCACTGGAGACTGAAGGCACCAGCGTGCTCGACGAGTTCTATTGGCTCGACAAGGACGATCCAAACTCCTCTTTGCAGCGTGCCACCATGAATCGGGGCGAGGACGCGCATACCGACGGCTTGTTCACACTCAGCGAATTGGCGCAAAAAGAGATCGTCAAGCTCTTTCTGGCCACCCGCGAAGAGATGGAGAACAAGCGCGTCAACGAGGTGTTCGGGGAGGAATTCCTCGGCAGCAATTTCTGGCTGTATTGGCGCACCATGTTTGCCTTCGAGGAGTGGCACTCGGCGCTGGAGATGAAGCTGTACCTGCACCGTTTCATCCACCAAATCAAAGGGATGCCGGACTTCTCCACGCTGAAGTTCACCAAATACAACCAGTACGAATCGCTGGTGCTGCCGCTGGTCAAATGGCTGCTCGACCATGGTGTGGTATTCCACTACCACACCGAGGTCACCGATATCGACTTCAACCTCACCCCCGGGCGCAAGCAGGCCTGTCGCATCCACTGGCGCCAAGCCGGCCTTGAAGGTGGTGTCGATCTGGGCCCCAACGACCTGCTGTTCATGACCATCGGATCACTCACCGAAAACTCCGACAACGGCAACCACCGCACACCGGCAAAACTCAAGACAGGGCCGGCACCGGCTTGGGATTTTTGGCGCCGCATCGCTGCCAAGGATCCGGCATTCGGGCACCCGGAGGTGTTTGGCTCGCACATCCCCGAGACCAAATGGGAGTCGGCCACCGTCACCACGCTCGATGAGCGCCTCCCGAAGTACATCCAGAAGATCGCCAAGCGTGATCCGTTCAGCGGCAAGGTGGTGACAGGCGGTATCGTGACCGCCAAAGACTCATCCTGGCTGCTGAGCTGGACCGTGAACCGCCAGCCGCACTTCAAACACCAACCCAAGGACCAGATCGTGGTGTGGGTTTATGCGCTGTTCGTCGAGCAACCCGGTGATTACGTGAAGAAGCCGATGCAGGATTGCACGGGCGAAGAGATCACCCAGGAATGGCTCTACCATCTTGGCGTACCGGTCGAGGATATCCCGGAAATGGCGGCAACCGGCGCCACCACTGTGCCGGTGATGATGCCGTACGTCACGGCCTTCTTCATGCCACGCCAGGCGGGTGATCGCCCGGACGTGGTGCCTGCTGGCGCGGTGAACTTCGCCTTCATAGGCCAGTTCGCAGAGTCCCGAGAGCGCGACTGCATCTTCACCACCGAGTACTCGGTGCGCACACCGATGGAAGCCGTCTACACCCTGCTCAATGTCGAGCGCGGCGTGCCCGAAGTCTTCAACTCCACCTACGACATCCGCAGCCTGCTGGGCGCTACCGGTCGCCTGCGCGACGGCAAAGAGCTCGACATCCCGGGACCCGCGTTCGTGCGCAACCTGCTGATGAACAAGCTAGACAAGACCCAGATCGGGGCGCTGCTGCGTGAGTTCGGGCTCGTCACGGGCGATTGACCCCATTTCGTCGACGCCATTTTTTTATGATTTTTGTCGCGAAGATGAAAAGAAACAAAGGTATCCCCATGAAAAAGAAAGAAGATTCTTCTGCCAACGTTTATCTCAATGGTCTCGGCTTGGGCTCGATTTCCGCTGCGATGTATTTGATCCAGAAGGCAGGCTTTGATCCATCCCACATCCATATCTTTGAGCAACAGGGCGACAAGGAACTGGTGGGCGGCAGCTGTGATGCCTCGGAGATGATGGTGAACGATCAACCGGCGTATGTCATGCAGGGCAGTCGCATGTTTGAGGACAAGGTTTACCCCTGCACCAAAGAACTGTGGTCCATCATTCCATACAACGAGGACGAATCGTGCCTGCAGGACTATCAGAAGAACTGTGAAGAGTGCAGGGTTCACACCGTCGTTCGCCTTCTGCATGAGAACGGCAAAAAGGACACCGGCTACCACCTGGGTCTCAACACGGCTGAAAAATTGAAGATGGCAAGACTTCTGGCCACACCCGAGTTCCTGATTCCAGACGGCGCCAAGATCACGGACATTTTTGGCGAAGCCTTTTTCACCAGCAATTACTGGTACATGTGGCGGGCACTTTTTGCCTTCCAACCGTGGCATTCAGCCGTCGAGATGAAGCGCTACATGCACCTTTTCTTTCACGAGATGCCGAACATGGACACGATGGTCGCTCTGGAACGTACCCGCTATACCAACTTCCACTCGTTCATCCTGCCCGCCCTGCGCTTCATGCAAAGGAAAGGCGTCAATGTCCACTACAACTGCCGGATCTCGGACGTCGACTTCAAAATCAACACCGGCGGCCAGCAGAGGTGGATTGAGCGCATCCACCTCGAGACCGGCAGCGGCAAGCCCAAGCCCGCCATCGAGGTGCGCGACACCGACCGCGTCTTCCTGACCATCGGCTCCATGGTCAGCAACGCCTCGTTCGGCGCCCACGACCGCCCGGTGGACAAAGCCGCCGTCGGTGAGCAGAACCTGGGCGGAGCATGGACGCTATGGAAGAAAATTGCCGCCAAGCAGCCCGACTTCGGCCGCCCCGAGCAGTTCCTGCGCGACACCGCCCAGTCGACGATGATGACCTTCACCGTCACATTCCGCGGCGGATTGTTCCAGCGCAAGTTCGAGTGGTTGGTGGAGCGCCAGATGGGTCGTCAGAGCCCGCTGCCTCTCACCGCATCGCCGTGGATCCTGCACCTGCACACGTACCGCCAGCCCTTGTTCCCCGACCAGTCCCCCGATACCTGCGTCATCTGGGTAACGGCACTGGGTAGCGACCAGCTCGGCACATTCGTGAAGAAGACCATGTCAGAGTGCACCGGTCGCGAGATCCTGGAAGAGTTGTTGGGCCACCTGCAGTTTGACCGGGACGAAGAGGAGAAGAACGGGATCCTCGACACCGCCACCTGCATTCCCTGTCTGCTGCCCTATTGCATCAGCCAGTTTCTCAGTAGAACCCGGGGCGATCGGCCTGCGGTAATACCAGTGGGGTCAAAGAACTTCGCCTTCCTCGGGCAGTTTGTCGAGATTCCCAACGGGATCGTGTTCACCACAGAGTACAGCGTGCGGGGCGCGATCCAGGCAGTCAAAGAATTCGTCAAGCCGTCGCTGGTGGTGCCGCCGATGTATTTCGGGCAGTATCACCCGCTCACCGCCCTTGCAGTTGCTCGTGCTTTGGCCCGCTAGGTGGCGCGGTCACCTTCAAGGTCCGTGCAGCGGAAATCTCTGGCAAGTTCCGCTGCCCACTGCAAAACACAGAACCGGAAGTGCTGAGGGCTGAGGGCCTGGATGAAAGGCAAACAGATCGCTCAAGGACTTGAACGTGGCCGCGTCTCCAATGTGGAGGCGGGCATCACAGGCGATCCGGCCAAGACCCTGCTGGGGTTGTCGAACGACGTCCCCAATAAGTCCAAGCCGAACTGCGGTGTTGCGGTAGCGATCGTTACCTGACTGGGACAAGATAAGCCCGGTGCTTCGCAGGGTTAAGTTGGTTCGGAGAATAGAGCACGGGCCAAAGGCATCGCTGAAAGTTTCTGGCTAGAACTCAGTTAAAAGTACGTTTTATCTCAAAAACCGCATCTCTGGAGAAGTCGGCACAAAACGCGCCCACCTCCGGCGCAAAACGGGCGCAATTATGAAAGAATCCCCTGTAAATCAATGATTTACAGGGGATTCTTTCTACTATCTGGCGGAGCAGGGGGGATTCGAACCCCCGGGGGATTTAACTCCCCGCACGCTTTCCAGGCGTGTGACTTAAACCGCTCATCCACCGCTCCGAAGCCTTATATTTTAACCGCGCCAACCTATCGTTTTGACTGAATCGATGTAACTGAACCCGCCAAAGAGGCCAAAAAAGCCAGTTGGCGTTCGATGTCCTACATTCCACCTTAACTGTCTCGCCTAAACAAAAAGCCTGCTACTTGCAGATAGCAGGCTTTTTGTATTGTTTATGGGGTGGCTGATGGGGCTCGAACCCACGACAACAGGAATCACAATCCTGGACTCTACCAACTGAGCTACAGCCACCGTAGTCAACTATTATATCTCAAGCGGATCAGCTCAGAGCACCTCAGACTATGGCAAGGCCGCCACATTAGCTGGGGGCTGAGGTATCAGAAACTCAACTTTTAACCGTTCCTTCAGTGCAGCGGCGTAGGCAGCGGTTTCAGCAGCAGCCCACCACTGCGCATACTGTTCACGGTCCTGCGCGACAGTGGGCTGGCTGGCTATATTACGCGGCACCACTTTAAGGATGCGAACTAAAGAGTAGCCCGTCGAACCTAAATCAACACCCAGCCATACCGGTGTTGTTTTGGCGTCGGCTTTAAGCGCCGCAGTCACAATCTGGGCGGGCAGGTTTTGTGGTTGGTCACGCGCCACAATCAGTGCCCCAGATAGTGCAGCCTTCTCAGGTTCTTTCTCCCATAACGCAAGTTTTTCCGTAGCCTCTTTGCGAGCAAGCTCTGATGCACGCGCTTCAATCACGCGGTCACGCACCAGTGTGCGAACGTCTGCCAAGGCCAGCGTCTTCACAGGGCTGTAAGCCAACACCCGCCCCGCTGTCAACTGGTTGACAGCTGTTTCTACAGCTTCAGTGTTGCGCTTTTTCTCAATGCTGTCAGCCATAAACAGGGCAGCCAGAAACTTATCACTGGCAAGAACACCGGCAGCTCCCAGCGCAGGCTGACGCTGCAACGCGTCAACAGTTTTCACTTCAAGTCCTAGTTTGTCCGCCACCGGTTTCAGGCTGTCTGACTGCTCGTAAACCGTATTGGTGAAAATTTCTGCCACCTCAGCGAATTTGCGCTGAGCTTGCTGGTTTTTCAGATCGCCCTCGATCATGGGACGCAACTCTTCAAAAGTTCGAGTTTTTGGTTCTTTGACATCAGTTAACTGGATGATGTGGTATCCAAAATCTGACTCCACCAGATCACTGATACCCCCCTTTTTCATGGCAAAAACAGCATCTTCAAAAGGCTTGACCATGGCTCCACGGCCAAAAAATTCCAGATCTCCCCCGTTTGCAGCCGAACCTGCATCCTGAGAATTTTTCCTTGCTGTATCTGCAAAGCTGTCGGGTGCCGCGCGAACTGCTTTGAGTAGGGCTTCAGCTTGCACTCTGGCTTTTTCGCGCTGGTCTGCAGGCATATCTTTGGGTGCGTTGATCAGGATGTGACTGGCACGCCGCTCTTCGTTGCCGCTGAGCCTGGCCACGTTTTGATCGTAATAAGACCGCAGATCGGCTTCAGGAACCTTGATGTCTTTTTTGACCGCGTCCATGTCCAGAACAACGTATTCCACCTTGGCCTGCTCAGGCGCTTTGAAAGTGGATACATTGGCTTGGTAAAACGCTTCCAAATCTGCATCTGACGGGTTGACTGCGGCTTTGAAATCCTTGGCCAAGAAGTTTGCGACCTGAATTTCACGTCTCTCAAAAAAGGCATTTAACGCCACGTCAGCCGGTGCAGCCACCACAAACCCGGTTTGTGCGACGCCCGCCTGAACCTGTTGTTTGGAAATGTCCTGGCGCACCATGTTCTCAAAGCCTTCCGGGGTCAACCCCTGGCTTGCTGCCAGTTGGCGGTAGCGCTCCATGTCGAGTTTGCCGTCAGGTTGACGTAGCGAGGCGATGGTAGGGTCTTCCTGCAGAAACCGTGCCAGCCGGGCGTCGCTTGTGATCAGACTGGATTTTTCGGCGGCAACTCGCATAGCCGTATCAAGAACCAGCCGTTCCAATGCGGCATAGCGTGCTTGCGGAGAATCAAAAAGTTTGATGTCCAATTCCGGCCTGGAGGCCCGCAGGCGATCAACGTCATTTTTGTGCGCTGAATCCCATTGTGCTTGAGTGATTTCAACAGCACCAACTTTGGCGACCACAGTGTCTGATTGATTCATCTTCTGATAGCCGTCGATACCAAACAGCACAAATGAGGGAATGATCAGCAAAAACAGCAAAACCATCATGATTTTGGTGTGTTTGCGAAAAATGTCGAACATGTGAAAACTCTCCTGCAAGCAAACAAAAAAGGCGAACTAAGAGTTCGCCTTTGCATGGGTGGTGGGTGATGACGGGCTCGAACCGCCGACCTACGCCTTGTAAGGGCGCCGCTCTACCAACTGAGCTAATCACCCCACCGAAAACTAAATTCAGTTGATGGCATCTTTCAATGCCTTGCCGGGCCGGAACTTGGGAACCTTGGCTGCCTTGATTTTAATCGACGCGCCGGTACGGGGATTGCGGCCGACCCGTGCCGCCCGCTTTCCTACAGCGAAGGTACCAAAACCGACCAGCGAGACTGAGCCGCCTTTCTTCAAGGTCAACTTGACTGCCGAAATGGTGGATTCAAGCGCCCGCGCGGCAACTGCCTTGGGAATGTCAGCGTCAGACGCTACGAAATCAATCAGTTCTGTTTTATTCACAACCTACCTCTTAGGAAAATTGGCGTTCACGAATTTTTTGCTACAAGCCTTGTGCTGCTTTGCGCAAATGGCTTTTTGTCTCTCACAGATCAGTTCTTGTTAACCGAAACCGCCTTGCCGCTGGGAATTCTAAGCGGATTTAAATAGGGCAACGAATTGGCGCTGCAAACATTTCTAAAAGACATCAAACCCTCAAGGCACCAGCGCAACACTTTAAGCCACGACCAAGCGAGACAACTGCTGTCAGTCAAGCCACTTCGTGAATTCATTCACGGCAACTCTGGGTGTGTGAAAAGTGTTGACCGGGTCAGACGTGTCCGCATAACCCAAGGCCATGCCGCACACCAGCATTTCATCAGCGCTGGCACCTATATGGGACTTGACGATGTTGCCATAGCCATTCCAGGCGGCTTGCGGACAGGTGTGCAGACCGTGCGCACGTGCCGCCACCATCAAGCTTTGCAAGAACATGCCGTAGTCGAGCAACGAACCCCGCCCCATCACCCGGTCGATGGTGAACATCAGCCCGACAGGCGCATCAAAAAAGTGATAGTTGCGCTGATGCTGTGCGTGCATCTTGTCTTTGTCGCCCTTACCAATGCCTAGCAGGCTGTAAAGGCTCCAGCCGTTTTCGCGACGCCTGTCAATGTAGGGACTGACCCATTTTTCCGGGTAATAGTCATATTCCTCGCGAAAATCTGCTGACAGGGCCGGATCGGCGCGGATGGCGTTATGCGCAACACACACTTTGGCCACTAATGCGTCCCGACTGGCGCCCCGCAAAACATAGACCTTCCAAGGCTGAGTGTTGGTCCCCGAGGGAGCCCGGCAAGCGACCTCCAGCAAATGTTGTAACAGCGTGTGCGGCACTTCACGAGGTGTAAACGCCCGTACTGACATGCGGGAGGTGATGGCAGTCTCGACAGCCTGGACTAAATCAGCGCGGGAGTCAGGAGTTTGAGTCATAAGAATTTTTGAACAAGTTGGAAATAAAAAATTGAAATAAATTTTTACTCTGGACGATCTTTGAGTAAATCACGCAGCCGCCTGGGCGCTGGTACCAAAGGCGTGCGGCTGCGTGTCCAGGCACCCTGCTCCGACGGTGATAGCGCCCTGCCCCGGCTCATGAACCAAGAGGCCACCTTGTACAAGCCCTGTTTGCTGTAAACCTGCGACCAGACACGCCACACCGCAGAGACCGTAGTGCGGCGCGCAGCGCCACTACCCCGCAATGACGCGTCGTCGCTTTCGGGCCGGGCTTGCGCCTCGTTGCGCAAACGCACCAGAATATCCGTAATCGGAATCTTGACCGGGCATACTTCATTGCAGGCACCGCAGAGTGTGGACGCAAATGCGAGCGGATAAGTTGATTCCAGACCCAGCATGTGCGGTGACACGATCGCACCAATCGGCCCAGGATAAGTTGTGCCATAGGCGTGCCCACCAATGCGCGCATACACCGGACAATGGTTCATACAGGCCCCACAGCGAATGCATTGCAGCGTGGCGCGTAGTTCTGCATCGGCATAGGCCTGTGTGCGACCGTTGTCCAGCAAAATCAAATGCACCTCTTGCGGTCCGTCTTTTTCACCTTGCTTGCGAGGGCTACTGATCAGGTTCACATAGGTTGTCACCGGCTGCCCGGTGGCTGAGCGGGTCAACAAACTGAGCAAGGGTGGCAAATGCTCCAGCTTTTCCACCACCTTCTCAATGCCGGTGATGGCAATGTGCACGCGAGGAACCGTGGTGCACATGCGTCCGTTGCCTTCGTTTTCCACCAGACACAAAGTGCCAGTTTCAGCAACAGCAAAGTTCACGCCAGACAAACCAATGTCGGCATCGGCGAATTTGCGCCGCAACACCCGTCTGCCAATTTGAATCAGCGCATCCACATCCTCGGTGTAGGTCACGCCTGGCACCTCGTCTGCGAACAAGCGTGCAATATCCTGCTTGGTCTTGTGTATAGCCGGCATGATGATGTGAGATGGCGCCTCACCCGCCAGTTGGACAATGTACTCACCCATATCCGACTCAAACGCTTCTATGCCCGCCGCCTCCATGGCATGGTTGAAGCCAATTTCCTCGCTGACCATCGATTTGCCTTTGATGATGCGTTTGGCATCCACACGACGGGCAATGCCAAGGGCGATCGCATTCGCTTCGGCAGGCGTCTGTGCCCAGTGCACCTGCACACCCTGGGCAATCAGATTGCTTTCCAACTGCTCTAGCAAACGTGGCAAATTTGCCAGGCTGTAGCGCCGGATCTGTGAGCCCAGTTCCCGAAGACCCTGCAATTCTTCCTGATCTGGAAACTGGGCACGCCGTTTGGCCTGCAAAAAATCCATGGCACCGCGAAAATTCTTGCGCTGCGCAGGGTTGTCCAGCACCTGGCGGCTGCGCGCCTTGAAATCCTGCGTCGGGTTGATGGCGATCACCTTGTTCATACGGCACCTCCTTGCGGATGCCGCAACAACACCACCAGTTCACGCGGGCCGTGGGCACCATAGGCCAGCGTCTGTTGAATATCCGCTGTTTTGGACGGACCAGAGATCAGCAGCGCATTGGTCGGCAAACCCGTTGCCCAGCCCTCATTGGTCATGACTGAATAGAGGTCCGTGTGGATGGTGTCTGCCTCCAGCAAAACAAAATGCAGTGAGGGCACCAGCGACATCAGCCGGGGCTCGGCGGGGGTATGCCACAAAATAAGGCTTCCCGTCTCGGCCACGGCACCGCGGGCCAGCGTCAGTGATGCGTCGACGCCGTCAAAGAGTTGGTCTTGCCAGGCCTCAATGGGTTGGTCATAACGAACAATGTCCAGCGTATCAGGTGCGCAAGCAGCCAAAGCATCGCCGTGCGGTGTTGCGCAGCCAATCAACAAATGCCTCAGACGTTTGTCCGCGGCAATTTTCAGAAGCACCGCCACCCAATTGGCAGGCGTCACATCATGCACTTCAGTTTTGACCGCTTCAAGGGCCAAGCGCAGACGGGCGATACGTTGCGTGCTGTGTTCTTTGCGTGAATAGTGGTCAAACCAGCTGGCCACATCAGGCTGTAACTGTGTCTGTGCCACGGGTGCGGCGCGCAGCCGACCCAAAATATTGTCACGCGCGCTCATGATTTAGCTCCGGCAATGGCATTGGTACGGCGCCACAAAAAACTGGCCAGGTGCTCGCCAGGCAAGCTTGGCTCGCTGATACCTAGCAGTTCATCCTGCCTGGCAGCCCGGCCGGTGATGTTGAGCAGGCAACCACAATCTGCGCTCACCACACTTTGCGCCCCGGTGTCCCGTATGCTGGCCACCTTGTCGGTCACGATGGCCTCCGAGATCTCCGGATGCAACAGCGAAAATGTGCCCCCAAAACCGCAGCACTCCTCAATACGCACTTGCTCCAGCACATTGACGTGGCTGAGCGTATCTAACAGGGCTGCGCTGGTCTCGTGAGAGCCCATCTGCCGACGCGCGTGGCAGGACGTATGCAGCGCCACTGTGCAGTCCATGCCCTGGTCTTCATGGTTGAAATTGACCACATGCACCAGAAACTCGCTCAATTCAAAAACCCGCTCCGCCAAAGCCAACGCCTTGGCGTGAAGCACCGGGTCATCGACGAACAAGTGCGGGTAATGCAGGCGGATCATGCCGCCGCAAGACCCCGAAGGCACCACCACCGGCCAAGGCTGGCTGAACAGGTTCAACTGATGCAAGGCCACGGCGCGTGCTTCATCAGGGTAACCACTGCTGTGCGCTGGCTGCCCGCAACAAGTTTGTGCCTGCGGATAATGCACACGAATGCCCTCGCGCTCCAGAAGGCGGACCGCATCCAGGCCCGCCTGCGGGGAGAACTGGTCAATCAGGCAGGTGGCAAATAAATAGACGTCACCGGGTTTGTCCGGGTAAGTTCGCGCTGGCGCTGCGGGTGTGCCCATAGTCTGTCTCCTGTTGGTTTTTTTCTCAGAACAGATTGTTGGCGATTTTGAGCAACTGTGCCTGCTGCCAATAGGCCAAACCCACGCGATAGGTGTTGAGCTGAAGTTGGACCGTTTCTTCAATATCCACGCCATACCCCCCAGCCATGACAAAGGCCACCGGGTATTGATGCTGGCCACACCAGGCAAACAGTCGTTCATCGCGTGCTTGAAGGCCACGGGCGGTCAATTTCAGTCGACCCAAACGATCGCGCTCAAATGGGTCTGCGCCCGCCAGATAGATCACCAGTCCCGGTGCAAAACGCTCGGTGAGTGTCTGCAAAGCCTGGTCCATGGCTGCCAAGTAATCATCATCCCCACAACCATCTGGCAAGCCAACGTCCAGGTCGCTGGCTTCTTTGCGGAATGGGAAGTTCTTCTCACCATGCATTGACAGGGTAAAAACACTCGGGTCATCGCGAAATATATGCGCCGTGCCGTTACCCTGGTGCACATCCAAATCGATCACGGCCACCTTCAAGGGTTGGAGACCGCACTGAAGCGCGTTCAACTGAGCACATCGCAGGGCCACCGCTACATCGTTAAAAACACAAAAACCACCGCCTTTGTCAGCGTACGCGTGATGCGTGCCGCCTGCCAGGTTTGCAGCCATACTTTGCTTCAAGGCAGATTGGACTGCCGCTACGGTTGCGCCTACGGACCTGCGCGCACGTTCAGCCATCATCGGGCTCCACGGAAAACCAATTTCCCGCATGACAGGCGCAGCGTTTTCCCCGGTGGCGATGGTCTGGATATATTCACGGCTGTGTATCAGCGCCAATTGTTCATCAGTCACTCTTGGCGCTTCCCGCAAGACGATCCGTGGCAACTGCGCTTGCACTGCGTCACGCAGCATGGCGTACTTCTGCATGGGAAATCGGTGTCCATCGGGCAAGGGCAAGACAAAGTGATCCGAGTAAAAAGCATCCATCGCAATATTGTGTCGTCTGATTGATACAGCTGCCTGTTAGGCAAGACAGCTTAATTTGTTGCAATGCAGCAAAAATATCTTGCACTCACCAAACTTCTCCCTATAATTCGTTCATGCTGCACTGCAACATACACCGAGCCAGACTCAGTGACGGCGCAGATACATTTTTTATTTAACTGATGGAGATTTGAAGATGATGATGACCGTAGAACAAGTCCTGGCCTCACAAAAAGCCAACATGGAAACCCTGTTGGGCCTGACTTCCAAGGCTTTCGAAAGCGTTGAGAAGATTGTTGAATTGAACATGGCTGCCTCCAAAGCTGCCTTGGCTGAAACTGGCGAAAACGCCAAGGCCTTGCTCAGCGTGAAAGACGCGCAAGAGTTGATGGCTCTGCAATCTGGCCTGATGCAACCTCTGGCTGAAAAGACCGCTGCTTACAGCCGTCACCTGTACGAAATCGCGTCAGGCACCACCAGCGAAATGACCAAGGCCATGGAAGGCCAGGCATCTCAAGTACAACAACAGTTCACCGGCATGCTCGATAGCGCGACAAAGAACGCACCTGCAGGTTCTGAAGCCGCTGTGGCCGTCATGAAGAGCGCTGTCGCTGCTGCGACCAACGCGCTGGAATCGGTCCAAAAAGCTGTCAAGCAAGCGACTGATGTTGCCGAATCCAACTTCACGGCCATGACCAACACCGCGGTCAACGCTGCCAAGCCAGCTGCTAAAAAGCGCTGATTGGCATCTTGTTTGCTTCAGGTAAACAAGACACGAAAAATAAATGCGTACCTCTAATGATCAAGGGAAAACCCTGAGATACTTATAAAAGTACGGAATCTGGAAACTCAGGGTTTCAACAAGTTGTCTCCTCGGGTCCTTTCGAAACCATCAGGTTCAGGGATCCCTTAAGGGCTGGTCGCAAGACCAGCCCTTTTTTTTGACATCTTGGTTGTCCCACCCAAGAAAAAAACCGGTACGGGCCGCGCTGGGCCTGTACCGGTTTTGAGCAAAACACCTCTGGACAACTACCCGACCGCTGCCTCCTGTGGCTCGGGCTTGGATTTACCTTCCTTCTTCGGCAAAGGCGTGATGTCCAGCAACACCTCGGTCTTACTCTCATCCTTGTCGTCCAGGTCAACCGTCAAACGCCCGCCATCCATCAAACGTCCAAACAGCAGTTCATCGGCCAAAGCTCGGCGAATGGTGTCCTGAATGAGGCGCTGCATCGGCCGGGCACCCATCAGCGGGTCAAAGCCCTTCTTGGCCAGATGTTTGCGCAACTTGTCGGTGAAAGTCACTTCCACTTTTTTGTCGGCCAGTTGGGCTTCCAGCTGCAGCAGGAATTTGTCAACCACCCGCAAAATCACGTTTTCGTCCAGCGCCTTGAAACTGACGATTGCATCCAGCCGATTGCGGAACTCCGGCGTGAACAATCGCTTGATATCGGCCATCTCGTCACCGGCTTCACGCGGATTGGTAAAGCCGATGCTAGCTTTGTTCATGGTCTCGGCGCCCGCGTTGGTGGTCATGATGATGATCACGTTGCGGAAATCAGCCTTGCGCCCGTTGTTGTCGGTCAGGGTGCCATGGTCCATCACCTGCAGCAAAACATTGAAGATGGCTGGGTGCGCCTTTTCAATCTCGTCAAGCAATAGCACGCAATGCGGTTTTTTGGTAATCGCTTCCGTCAGCAGGCCACCCTGATCAAAACCGACATAGCCGGGTGGCGCACCAATCAAACGGCTGACAGCGTGCTGCTCCATGTACTCGCTCATGTCAAAGCGAATCAGCTCAATACCCATGATGTAGGACAGCTGCTTGGCGGCTTCGGTTTTGCCAACCCCTGTGGGGCCGCTGAACAGGAAGGCGCCAATGGGCTTGTCGCCCTTGCCCAGGCCCGAGCGCGCCATCTTGACCGCTGAGGACAGCATGTCAAGCGCCTTGTCTTGACCAAAGACCACATTGCGCAGGTCACGTTCCAGCGTTTTCAGCTTGCCGCGGTCATCGTTGGACACATTGGCTGGGGGAATGCGGGCAATCTTGGCCACGATCTCTTCAACCTCGGTCTTGGTGATGATCTTTTTGCGCTTGGATGCGGGCAAGATGCGTTGCGCAGCGCCCGCCTCGTCAATCACATCAATCGCTTTGTCAGGCAAATGCCGGTCATTGATGTACTTGGCGCTCAGCTCCGCAGCAGCCTGCAGCGCTGCCAGAGCGTATTTCACACTGTGGTGCTCTTCAAAGCGGGACTTGAGGCCCTTGAGGATGTCCACGGTTTGTTCGACCGTGGGTTCCACCACGTCCACCTTCTGGAAGCGGCGGCTCAAGGCAGCATCTTTCTCGAAAATACCCCGGTACTCAGTGAAAGTGGTTGCACCAATACATTTAAGTGCACCCGAGCTGAGCGCAGGTTTGAGCAAGTTGGAGGCATCGAGTGTGCCGCCAGAGGCGGCGCCCGCACCAATCAGCGTGTGGATTTCGTCGATGAACAAAATGGTGTTGGGCTTGTCTTTCATCGCCTTGAGCACACCTTTGAGCCGTTGCTCAAAATCCCCGCGGTACTTGGTACCCGCCAGCAGCGCACCCATGTCGAGCGAATACACAATCGACTCCGCCAGAATATCGGGCACGTCTTTTTGCGTGATACGCCAGGCCAGGCCCTCGGCAATCGCGGTTTTACCCACGCCCGCCTCACCCACCAGCAGCGGGTTGTTCTTGCGGCGGCGGCACAGGATCTGGATGACACGCTCCACCTCATAGTCGCGCCCGATCAGCGGGTCGATCTTGCCGTCTTTGGCCAACTGGTTGAGGTTTTGCGTGTAAAGCTCCAGCGGCGAAGCCTTGTCGTTCTTTTCAGCAGCAGCGTCGTCTGACTCGGCCGGGCTTTCACCCGACTTGATAGGCTCGGGTGGATCCGTTTTCTTGATGCCGTGGGCGATGAAGTTCACCACATCCAGACGCGTGACACCTTGCTGATGCAAGTAATAAACCGCGTGCGAATCTTTCTCGCCAAAAATGGCAACCAGCACATTGGCACCAGTCACTTCCTTTTTGCCGCTGCCGGTGGACTGCACATGCATGATCGCGCGCTGTATGACGCGCTGGAAACCCAGTGTGGGCTGGGTGTCCACATCGTCGCTGCCAGCCACTTGCGGCGTGTTGTCTTTGATGAAGGTTACCAGCGATTTGCGCAAGTCATCCACATTGGCAGAGCAGGCGCGCAACACCTCGGCAGCGCTGGGGTTGTCCAACAGGGCCAGCAGCAAATGCTCGACCGTGATGAATTCATGGCGCTGTTGGCGCGCTTCCACAAACGCCATGTGAAGACTGACTTCCAATTCTTGGGCAATCATGGTGTTCCTTTGTTTGCTTAGGTTCGATGGTCAACTGTAATCTGATTTGAAATCAGGGCTGCTCTGCAGGGATTCAACCATTCACGAATCCAACGGTTCTGCAACACATTGCAAGGGATGGCCCGCCTTGTTGGCCGCTTCCATCACCTGATTGACCTTGGTGGCAGCCACGTCACGCGAGTAAACGCCACACACCCCCCGGCCATCCAGGTGAATTTTCAGCATGATCTGGGTCGCTGTTTCCAGATCCTTGCCAAAAAACTCCTGAATCACGATCACCACAAACTCCATGGGCGTGTAGTCATCATTGAGCATGACCACCTGGTAAAGCTTGGGCGGTTTGGTCTTCTGGGTACGCCGCTCCAGCACGACCGTGCCGTCTGTGTCATCAACTTCAGGTTTTGCAGGACGTTGCGGAATGATTTTTGGGATTTTTGTGCTCATGAAAACATTCTATCGAGCCGCTTCCCGCGCTGCAGACCCAGTTGACATGGTGCCACCAATGCAAGATTCAAGCCCCGTCATCTGCAAAGCCAGCCAGGCATCCACATCCACCGGGCGGTGAAACGTCTTGACGGCGTCAAACGCCCGCTGCGCCTGGGGGTACACCCGGCGCAACAGATTGAGCCACTGCTTGAGCCGCCCGGTACGCTGGTCCACCCGCAAATGCTGGCACACCAGACGCCAAAAATCGACGATGAGCGGCAACAGTTGCACCCAAGACAGTGGCACGCTGTCGCTAGAGCCCTGGCCTGGCACCTGCACCCCGGACCGGGCGTCCGGTGCGCCAGCAGCCTGGTCGGCCAGAATCGCCAGCGCCAGACCTGGATTGGCGACCATGCCACGCCCCAGCATCAGGGCGCTGCAGCCGCTGGCCGACAAGCAGGCCTGCGCGTCGGCTACGGTCCAGATCTCGCCATTGGCCACCAACGGCAGCTTGACCACCTGGCGGATGTCACCCACCCGCTCCCAATATGCTGGGGGACGGTAGCCGTCCAATTTGGTGCGTGCGTGCACGACCAACTCAGTGGCACCTCCGGCTTCAATCGCCAGCGCGCATTCTTCAGCACGTCTATCGTCATGCAGCCCCAGGCGCATCTTGGCGGACACCGGCTGCTGTGCAGGCACCGCGCGGCGCACGTCAGAAACAATTTTGAACAGCAGTTCAGGCTCGTCCAGCAGCGCAGCGCCACCCCGGTGCCGATTCACCACCTGCGATGGGCAGCCAAAGTTCAGGTCCACGCCGTGCGGCCCCATGCCAGCCAGGCGGGCGGCGTTGTCGGCCAGACAAGCCGGGTCTGAGCCCAGCAGTTGCGGGCGCACCGGCACCCCAGCGGCGGTATGGCCGCCCTGCGTCAGTTCGGGCACCAAACGCTCAAACACCCTCTCGGGCAACAGCGTGTCGGTGATACGGATGAATTCAGACACGCAGCGTTCCACACCGCCGACCCGGGTCAGGATGTCGCGCAGCACAAAGTCCAGCAGCCCCTCCATCGGGGCTAGCAGCAAGGTCACAGACGCATCGGGTTCTTTGGGCACCGGCAGATTGTGGCGTCATTCCGGGCGGAAATTCAGGCGCTGACCGCGGCCGAGCGACCAGACCTACGTGCCGGGCTATCATTTGGCAAAGGGCGTGCCGTGCGGCAGCCATCTGCAGCAAGTCGCAGCGCCCTGGCACCACAACAATCACTTACTGGAGCAAGCCAATGGCCGTCACCGTCAACCTGGATCTGGGCTACGAATTCGGGGTCAAAGCCCCCTATGACACTGTGTTTGAGCTGCTGTCAGATGTACCCAAATCTGCCAGCCATTTCCCCAAGCTGGAAAAGTTGGTGGATCTGGGCGACGGCGTTTACCGCTGGGAGATGGCCAAGATCGGCGTGTCCAAATTCATTTTGCAGACCATTTACGCCTCGAAATACGTGGCCCACCCGGCCAAAGGCACCGTCGTCTGGACCCCGGTCGAAGGTGAAGGTAATGCCCTGGTGTCAGGAAGCTGGAAGATTGTTGACAAGAAAAAGTCCACCCATCTGACGCTGCATATCAAAGGTGAGGTCATGATGCCGCTGCCCAGCATGGTGAAAATGATTGTGGTACCCGCAGTGCAGGGCGAGTTTGAGAAGATGGTGGAGCAGTACATTGCCAACCTCACCAAAAAGTTTGGCGGCGAGGTGTGAGTCTGGTATTACTCCAGTAAAGATAGCTGTTAGCCCTTATTGAATAAGGGCTAGAGGTCTATTTCTTATATAAAAAAGACCTGGCCCAGGTCACCACTTTGACCCCCGCCAAAGCGACACCACCCGCCAGCAACCCGAACATCCCGCTCAGCACCGCCGACACCACCGGCGCCGCCACCCCCGCCAAGTGGCTGATGCTTTCCAGCCACGCGCCCACGCTGTGCCAGCCGTGCACCAAAATGCCGCCACCCACCAGAAACATGGCCAGCGTACCCAGCACGGTCAGGGTTTTCATCAGCAGCGGTGCAGCGCTCACCAGGCCACGGCCCAGCGCGTGTTGCCAGCCGGGCTGACCCGGGCGCAGCGTGAGCCACAGGCCCAGGTCGTCAATCTTCACAATCGCCGCCACCAGGCCGTAAACGCCCACGGTCATCAGCACCGCCACGCCAGCCAGCACACTCACCTGCGTTAAAAACGGGCTCGCCGCCACGGTGCCCAGGGTGATGACGATGATTTCAATCGACAAGATGAAGTCGGTGCGCACCGCGCCCTTGATCTTGTCCTTTTCCAGCGCCACCACGTCGACCGACTCGTCGCTCAGGGCCTGGAGCAGTTGCGCATGTTCGGCTTCGGCGTCCTGCTTGCTGTGCAAAAACTTGTGCGCTACCTTCTCGAAGCCTTCAAAACACAAAAACAGCCCGCCCGCCATCAGCAGCGGGGTGATGGCCCAAGGCGCCACGGCGCTGAGAAGCAGCGCGCTGGGCACCAGAATCGCCTTGTTGATGAACGAGCCCTTGGCCACCGCCCACACCACCGGCAGCTCGCGGTCGGCTTTGACCCCGGCCACCTGCTGGGCGTTCAGCGCCAGGTCGTCACCCAACACACCGGCGGTTTTTTTGGCCGCCACCTTGGTGAGCAGCGCCACATCATCCAGGATAGTGGCAATGTCGTCCAACAAAACAAGCAGGCTACTGGCCATCTGAAACACTCCAAGGTCTGAACA
The DNA here is from genome assembly GCA_002083775.1 of Rhodoferax ferrireducens. Lineage (GTDB taxonomy): Bacteria > Pseudomonadota > Gammaproteobacteria > Burkholderiales > Burkholderiaceae_C > Rhodoferax > Rhodoferax ferrireducens_A. The sequence goes on from MTEI01000002.1 coordinate 565,521, forward strand.
TCAGCGAAAGTCGCGGCACGCATTGTCGTTGATGAGCTTTAGCCAACTCGCTTGCGGCAAGTTCGATAATGGCGCCCGGCAATGTGCAATGGGACCTGTCCCGCCTTCAGAAAGATCATTCATGCATCGCGTTTGTATCAGCAGCACCGGGCTGTATGTGCCCCCCTTCACCATCAGCAATGCGGAGCTGGTGGCCGCCTTCAACCAGTTTGCGGACCTGGACAACACCGCGCACGCTGCTGAAATTGCAGCAGGTAGCCGTGCTGCCGTGCCGCATTCCAGCGTGGAGTTCATTGAAAAAGCGTCTGGTATCCAGCAGCGTTATGTGGTGGAAAAGAGCGGCGTGCTGGACCCAACCCGCATGCGCCCGCGCCTGACGCCGCGCCCTGACAGCCAAATCTCCTTGATGGCTGAGATCAGCGTTGCCGCAGCTCTTGATGCCTTGCAGCGTGCCGGCAAAACCGCCGCCGATGTCGACGGCGTCATCTGCGCTTCCGCCAACATGCAGCGCGCCTACCCGGCCATGGCCATTGAGATTCAGCAGGCGCTGGGCATCAACGGCTTTGGTTTTGACATGAACGTGGCCTGCTCGTCGGCCACTTTTGGCATCGAGATGGCGGTGAACGCCGTCAAATGCGGCTCAGCACGCGCGGTGCTGGTGGTAAACCCCGAAATCACCTCGCCACACCTGGCCTGGAAAGACCGCGACTGCCACTTCATCTTTGGCGACGTGTGCACTGCCATCCTGGTGGAGCGGCTGGATACCGCACCCGCTGGTGCCTTTGAGGTGCTGGGCACGCAATTGAAAACGGTGTTTTCTAACAGCATCCGCAACAACGCCGGCTTCATGTCGCGCAGCGAAGACCGCAACCCGGACGACCGCGACCAGCTTTTTTACCAAGAAGGCCGCAAGGTGTTCAAGGAGGTCTGCCCGATGGCCGCCGAGCACATGAGCCAGCACCTGGCCACGCACGGCCTGGCACCACACAGCGTGCGCCGCTTCTGGCTGCACCAGGCGAATCTGTCCATGAACCACCTGATTTCACGGCGTCTGCTGGGCCGCGACGCCACCGCGCAAGAGGCACCGGTCATCCTGAATGAATTTGCCAACACCGCCTCGGCCGGTTCCATCATCGCATTCCACCGCCACCATGGCGACATTGCGGCAGGTGAGGTAGGCGTGATCTGCTCGTTTGGGGCGGGTTACTCGATTGGCAGCGTGGTGCTGCGCCGCCTCATCTGAGCAGGTGGGGACAGACCGGCCATCACTGCGGTCTGTCCGGCACGGCAATTACTTTAAATCGCGCTTGAACCGGATTTCTTCAATGCGCGTCAGGCCCACCAGCACGGTTTTGATGCTGGTCATCTCGCGTTTGAAGCCGGCCATGTCGAAAAAGCGCAGCGCGCGCTCGTAACCCAGCGGCACCCAGGCGGTGACTTTAGTGCAGCCTTCCTCGGCCAGACCGTCACGTGCGCCGTCCCACAGTGCCAGGCCCACGCTCTTACCCCAGTGGCTGGGGCGCACAAACAGCGCCCAGATTTCGCCCAGAGTGGCGGGCGTTTTCGGGTCGCGGGAGCGGTCAAATCCCACAAACCCCACCACCTCGCCGCCCGCCACCGCCACCAGCACCTGCGGGTCGCCAAACTCGATGGCTTCTCGCCAATAACTCTGGCTTTTTTTCAACGAATCAAATTCCGGCATCGGCTCGCCGGGAAACTGCGCCTTGAATGCGGCCTGGCTGGCAGCCGCCTGGATTTGGGCAATGGCCTGGGCGTCGCGCTCTTTGGCGGGACGGACTTCAACTTCAATGGATTCAGACATGCAAAAAAATGGCCGGGCACAAACCCGGCAAAGTAACAAAAAGGAGCTGGATTGTCGCTGCACTGAGATGGGCTGTCAGGGCGGACGCAATCCGCCACCCCTACGCCTGGCGTCATGGATGTCGGGTCAGGCCCGGCATGATAAGCTTTTGATGCCAGAAAAATATGATGAAAATAGCCTCTATCCTTTATTCGTAAAGGGCTAACAGCTATCAAATATATACTTTTAAACGCACTGCCCCGTTTTGCGGCCCAGGCGGCCAGCGGCGACCATTTCTTTGAACAGCAGGCATGGGCGGTATTTGCTGTCGGCAAATTCGGCGACATAAACATCCACCACCGCCAGGCACACGTCCAGCCCAATCATGTCGGCCAGCGCCAGTGCTTCGTGACCCTGCCTCATGCCATACCCAAAAAAAATGGGACGTGTAAATCACGTCCCACCTCTATCCCAACATCGCGACCAGCCGTTTGAGCGGCTGGCATCAAACCGAAGTTGGTTTTTCGTCAGCAACGAGCCAATCAGTTCAGCGCGACTTTCTTGCCGTCCTTGTAAGTCGACAAGGTCATCGACGGGTTCTTCATTTCACCCGACTTCTCAAACGCGATGTTGGCAGTCACGCCTTTCAGGTTGGTTGAGGTGATGAAGGGGATGTACACCTTGGGGTCAGCGGAGTTGGCACGCTTCATGGCGTCGACCAGCACAAACGTGGCATCGTAGGTGTACGGGCTGTAGATCTGGAACTGGCCGGGGTACTTGGCGTCGTACTTGGCTTTCCAAGCCGTACCACCTGGCATCTTGGCAATCGAAGAACCACCTTCAGCGCAAATCACACCATCCAGGGTCTTGGCACCGGCTGCAATCTTGATCAACTCATTGGTACAAATGCCATCACCGCCAAAATATTTGACGCTGGACATGCCCAGTTGCTCCATCTGGCGCAGCATCGCCCCGGCTTGCGCGTCCATGCCACCAAAGAAGATCGCGTCTGGCTTCTTGGACTTGATTTGCGTCAGGATAGCCATGAAGTCTGCAGCTTTGTCGGTGGTGAACTGCTGGTCAACAATTTCGATGCCCTTGGCCTTGGCGTCCTTCATGAACACCTCGGCCAGAGGTTGGCCGTAACCAGTGCGGTCATCAATCACGGCAAACTTCTTGAGTTTCATCGTGTCGGCAGCATAAGCGGCCAAGCCACCGCCCAGTGCCAAGTCATTGGCAATGATGCGGTAGGTGGTGTTGTAGCCGGGCTTGGTCAGGCTGGGGTTGGTTGCTGCGCCGGTGACGTGAGGAATACCGCAGTCGTTGTAAATCTTGGCAGCGGGGATGGTTGTACCCGAATTCAGGTGCCCAACGATACCGGAAACCTTGGCGTCGCACAGTTTTTGTGCAACTGCTGTGCCCTGTTTTGGGTCAGCCGCATCATCTTCGGCAGCCAGTTCGAACTTGACCATTTTGCCGCCAATGGTGACCTTCTGAGCGTTCAGGTCTTCAATGGCCATGCGCACGCCATTTTCATTATCTTTGCCGTAATGGGCCTGGCCACCTGACATGGGGGCGACGTGGCCAATCTTGACGACCATGTCTTGAGCCAAAGCAACACCAGCAGCAGCAGCCAGAGCAGCGGCCACAGTCAATTTCAATTTCATTTGCATAGACAACTCCAGGTTAAAAAAATAATTGTGAATCAAATAATTCAGCAACGCGAACAATACAGCAATTTTTACGCCAATTTCCTAGGGTGTTCACCAAGAAACCCGAGTTTTATGCACCTTAACTGTGCGAATCTGGGGGTTCAGGCAGGTTCTGGCTGCCCAGCGCATCGATCACCGCCTGCCGGACAAACATGTCCATCTCGGCCTGCAACTTGCCGCTGACATCATCCCATTGCCTGGCGACCAGCGTGCGCACCAGCCGCTCAAACTCTTCCTGGAGCCTGCGTTCAAAGATCGGCTGCACCTGGCGCTGCACCCGCCCGATCAGGGCCTCCACATCCGGCTTGGTCTGCCGAGCCGTGCTGTTGAGGCTGGCCGGGTCAACCACCTCGGTCAGGGTCGGGATAAAGCGGGGAAGTTGGCGACTGGGCGTGTTCATGGCGCGGTCCTGGGGCCAAGGTCGTGCTGGGTCAATGCCAACCCTGCTTGGGCGTAATGCTTCCAGCGCAGCCTGGCCTGGCTGCGCTCCACAGGGTCGGCGGTCACCACTTCTATCACCTTGTCAAACTGCTCAAAACCTGTGGGCGTGCGCTCTGCCAAATTCAGCAAGATGTCGCGCGAAGGCACCCCAATCAGGTCCTCACACAGCAGCACGGCTGATTTTTGCACCCGTGCTGGCGCGTCAGTCAAGCGGCAGTGCGGCAGGAAGTCGGTGGCAGACAAGGCCCACAGATCCCGGTCGAACTGGTCCAGCACGTCGGGTGAGCCAGTGACCACCATGGATGTGCCTGCGGCCACAGCCTTGCGCACCAGTCGGCAGCTGTAATGCAGCCGGTTGTCCACGTTGAAGTGAAACGCAACCTGGGTCACGCCTTGTGGCCCTGCGGGTCAAGTGCCATGAGATAGTCCACCAGCAGGCCGACCGGTCGCCCGGTGGCCCCTTTGGCCGTGCCACTTTTCCAGGCGGTACCGGCAATGTCCAGATGCGCCCACGGGAACTTGGCGGTAAATTTTTGCAAAAATTTGGCGGCTGTGATGGCGCCACCCGGGCGCCCGGCCACGTTGGCCACGTCGGCAAAATTGGTTTTGAGACCATCGGCATAGTCCTCATCCAGCGGCATCGGCCAGCACAGGTCTTGCGACGACTCGCCAGCCGTCACCATGGCTCTGGACAGGTCCTCATCGGCGCAAAAGAAGCCACTGCGCACAGCGCCCAGGGCAATCACGCAGGCGCCCGTGAGTGTGGCAATGTCGACCACCGCGCGCGGTTTGAAACGCTCTGAATAAGTGAGCGCGTCACACAGCACCAGTCGCCCTTCAGCATCGGTGTTGAGAATTTCAATGGTTTGACCGCTCATGCTGGTGACCACGTCGCCCGGCTTGATGGCGCGACCGCTTGGCAAATTTTCACAGGCCGCAATCAAGCCCACCACATTGACTGCGGGCTGCAGGTCGGCCAGCGCACGGAACACCCCGAGCACGCTGGCGGCGCCGCACATGTCAAACTTCATCTCATCCATCTCGGCGGCGGGTTTGATGGAAATGCCCCCGCTGTCAAAGGTGATGCCTTTGCCCACCAACACCACCGGTGCCGACGATTTGGCAGCTCCGCTGTAGCGCAAGACGATGAATCGCAACGGCTCGTCAGAGCCTTGCGCCACCGCCAGAAAGGCGCCCATGTCCAATTTGGCCACTTCCTTGGGGCCCAGAATATCGCATTTGATCTTGGGCATCTTGGCCAAATCACGTGCCGCGTGCGCCAAATGTGTGGGTGTGGCGTGGTTGGCGGGGCGATTGCCCCATTCTTTGGCCAGCTCAATGCCGGCTACAGCCGCCACAGCCCGGTCAAAATCCGCCTGCAAAGAGGGGGCATCTGGCAGCACAAACACCGCCTTTTGAACAGAGCGGCCCTCCGCCTTCGATTTGGTCGCGGTGTAAACATAGGTGACATCCGCCAGCGTGGTCACCGCCACGCGCAGCGCCTGCGCCGTGAGGGTTTGCGCAAAACACAGCGTCAAGGCCTTGGGCTTGGCGCTTTTGATCAGCCCGGCAGCAGCCGTCACAGCTTTTCGCACATCGGCTGCCCCACCCTCACCTAGATGCAGCAAGACCAGGCGTGAACACGCCAAACCGTCCGGGCGGAAAATGTCCAGCATCTGCCCAGCTTTGGGCACCAAGTCACCCGACTTCAACACCTTGGCGATCCAGCCTGACAACGCGTCCTTGTCAGGCTTGAAAGAGGTGGTCAAAAAAACCAATAATGCGTCTGTTTTCTCGCCGCCGAGGCTGCGGAGATCGAGGGGCTTGAGAGCAAAGTTCATAATCGCGAGTTTCCTTTAGCGCCATGTTATTCCATTCCTCTTTACGCAAAGAGTTGTCCCGCAGTTTTGGCGCCACGCTGGTGGTGCTGGTCACGGTCGTCATGACCATGACGCTGATCCGCACGTTGGGCCGGGCAACGCGCGGCACCTTCAACCCGTCGGATGTGACGCTGATCATGGGATACACCGTGTTGGGGTACATGCCCACTTTGCTGACCATGGGCCTGTTCATCGCCATCATGGCCACTTTGTCGCGGATGTACCGCGAAAGTGAAATGGTCATCTGGTTTTGCAGTGGCAAAGGGCTGGGCAGCCTGGTGCCGCCGCTGCTGCGTTTTTCCTGGCCAATTTTTGCCGTGGTGGCGGCATTGGCGCTGCTGGTACTGCCCTGGACGCAAGAACGCATCGAGGTTTTGCGCACCCAGTATGAACAACGCGGTGATCTGGACCGGGTGGAGCCAGGGCAGTTTCAGGAGTCAAGCAACGGTGCACGGGTATTTTTTGTTGAGAAAAACACCACCGGCGAGGTCTCTGGCTCCAATGTGTTCATTGCCTCCACCGAAAACGGCAAGGAAACGGTGACCTCGGCACGCAATGGCCGCATTGAACTATTGCCACAAGGGCAATTTCTGGTGCTCAGCAGCGGTCAGCGGCTGGAGCGCACCATCGGCGAGCAAGATCTGAAAATCAGCGATTTCGAGGTCTATGGTGTGCAAGTCAGTGCCAAAGTGGCAGGTATCAGCCAGGCCACACCGGTCGACAACCTGCCCACACTCACCTTGCTGCAAAACCGCACACCCGCCAACCTGGGCGAACTGGCCTGGCGTTTCGGGCTGCTGCTGGCCAGCATCAACTTTGTCATCATTGGTGTGGCCATCTCCAACGTCAACCCGCGGGTCAGCAAAAACGTCAACCTGTTTTTTGCCATGTTCACCTTTGTGGCCTATCACAACCTGCTGAACCTGGGGCAGAACTGGATCTCATCGGGCAAATTGTCTTTTACCGCGTTCATGCTGCTGTTGCACGGCAGTGTGGCCCTGCTGGCCCTGCTGTGGCTGGCCAGGGGGCATAACAACTGGCACTGGCGCAACCTCGTCGGTCGCACGGCGTCACCCCCAGGAACTGCGCCATGAAGACGCTTCGCAAGCTGCTCTATGGCGAGGTGATCAGTGCCATTGGCTTTGTGGTGCTGGGTTTTTTGTCACTGTTTTTTTTCTTCGACTTTGTCGACGAAGTCAAGGCCGTGGGGCAGTTTGCCGACGCCGGCTACAGCCTGGTTCGCGCCCTGCTGTATGTGCTGCTGCTGATTCCCAACCACCTTTATGAGCTGATGCCGATCGCGGTGCTGATCGGCACCATTTATGTCATGGCCAGGCTGGCGCAAAGCTCCGAATACACCATTTTGCGCACCAGCGGACTGGACCCCTGGCGCGCCTTGAAAGCCTTGCTGATTCTGGGCCTGGCTTTTGTGGCACTCACTTTTGCCATTGGCGACTATGCCTCGCCAGCGGCGGACCGCGCTGCACAGCTTCTGAAGGCACGCTACACGCGGCACATTTCGGTCGGCCAGACCGGTGCCTGGCTGAAAGAAAAGCAGGCCTATGGCACTTACGCCGTCAATGTCGGCCAGCTCGCGCCCGATGGCAGCCTGCGCAAGATTCGCATTTTCGAGTTTGACAACCGGGGGTTTCTGGCGTCCATGACGCAGGCCGGTTCAGCCGAAATTCAGGGCGATGACGCCTGGATACTGTCGGAGGTTGACCGCACCGAGTTTGCCATCAAAGACGGCACCAGTGCGCAAATCGACCGGGCTACCCAGCCCTCTCTGCGCTGGCCCAACAGCATCAGCGCGGAAATGGTGTCAGCCGCCCTGCTCAAGCCCGAACGCATGAACACCATTGATCTGTTTCAGTACATCCAGCACCTGCAGGCCAATTCCCAGACGGCCCAGCGCTACGAGATTGAGTTCTGGCGCAAGGTTTTTTACCCGCTGAGTTGCCTGGTGATGGTGGTGCTGGCGCTGCCGTTTGCCTACCTGCACTTTCGCGCTGGCGGCATCACCACCTATGTGTTTGGCGGTGTGATGGCGGGCATCAGCTTCTTTTTACTTAACAATGTGTTTGGCTACATGGGTAACCTGCAAAACTGGCAACCCTGGCTCACCGCAGCGCTGCCGGGCCTGATCTACTCGGTGTTGTCGCTCACCGCGTTTGGCTGGCTGGTCTTGCGAAGGTAGAGGGGAAACGACGCCATGAACCTGCACCAATTCCGCTTTGTTCAAGAGGCCGTGCGCCGCGACCTGAATCTGACAGAGGCCGCCAAGGCGCTGCACACCTCCCAACCAGGGGTATCCAAAGCCATCATCGAGCTGGAAGACGAGCTCGGTATCGAGATTTTTGCGCGCCATGGCAAGCGGCTCAAGCGCGTCACCGAGCCGGGTCAGCAGGTGCTGAAAAGCATCGCCGTCATCATGCGTGAGGTGGGCAACCTCAAACGCATTGGGGAGCAACACTGCCTGGGTGACAGTGGCACCCTGTCGATTGCCACCACCCACACGCAGGCGCGGTACTTTCTGCCCGAACCGGTGGCCAAACTGCGCCAGAATTTTCCCAAGGTGAACATCAGCCTGCACCAAGGCTCACCCGAACAGGTGGCACGCATGGTGCTCGATGAGGTGGCCGAAATCGGCATCGCCACCGAATCACTGGCCAATTTTGAGGACCTGGTCACACTGCCCTGCTATGAATGGCAGCATGTGCTGGTGCTGCCTGCGGGGCATTCGCTCGCTGGCAAGGCGCACATCACCCTGGAAGACATCGCCAAAGAGCCGCTGGTCACTTACCACCCGTCTTACAGCGGCCGCACCAAAATCGACCGCGCCTTTGCCACCCGCAAGCTGGCGCCACGCATTGCGCTCGAAGCCATTGACTCGGACGTGATCAAGACCTATGTTCGCCTGGGGCTGGGCATTGGTATTGCGGCTGAGATGTCGGTACGTGACGTGCTGGAAGAAGGCAGCAAGAGCGCCTTGGTGATCAAACCAGCCGGGCACCTGTTTGGCCAGAATGTGGCTAGGGTGGCTTTCAAACGTGGTGCGTATCTGCGCCAGTTTGTCTACCACTTTGCCGAATTGCTCAGCAGCCGCCTCGACCGCAACCTGGTGGCCCGCGCCATGACCGGCCACATCAATGACTACGAGCTGTAACCATGTCCTGCCCACCCCTCGTTTCCCGGTTGCCCAACGTCGGCACCACCATCTTCACCGTGATGTCGGCCCTGGCGGCTGAAAAAGGCGCTGTCAACCTGGGTCAGGGTTTTCCGGACTTCCATTGCGACCCACGGCTGGTGGATGCCGTCACCCGGGCCATGCAGCAAGGGCTGAACCAGTACCCGCCGATGGCCGGTGTGCCCGTGCTACGCGACGCCATTGCTTCAAAATTAGAAGCACTCTATGGCCGCAGTTATTCGGCTGCGAGTGAAATCACCGTCACGGCAGGGGCAACCCAAGCCATCCTCACCACCATCCTCGCTGTCGTCCATCCGGGAGATGAGGTGATTGTGCTGGAGCCATGTTATGACAGTTATGTGCCCAATATCGAACTGGCAGGTGGTGTGGCGGTGCGGGTACCACTGACCCCCGGTAGCTTCCGCCCGGACTTTGGCCTGATCGCCGCCGCCATTACCCCGCGCACCCGAGCCATTGTTGTCAACACCCCGCACAACCCCAGCGGCACCACCTGGACGGCGGCCGAAATGCAGCAGCTGGAAGCTGTGCTGGCCCCCACCAACGTGCTGCTGATCAGTGACGAGGTCTATGAGCACATGGTGTTTGACGGCCAGTTGCACCAGAGCGCTGCCCGTTTTGCGGGCTTGGCAGAACGGGCGTTTGTCATCTCCAGTTTTGGCAAGACCTACCACGTGACCGGTTGGAAAGTGGGCTATGTCGCCGCTCCCGCCGCGCTGACGGCCGAGTTCCGCAAGGTGCACCAGTTCAATGTGTTCACTGTCAACACGCCGGTGCAATACGCCTTGGCCGACTACATGGCCGACCCGGCGCCCTACCTGACCCTGCCGGATTTTTACCAGCAAAAGCGGGACCTGTTTCGCGCTGGTCTGGCCCAAACCCGCTTCAAACTGCTGCCATGCGAGGGCACTTACTTCCAATGCGTGGAGACCTCCGCTATCAATGACCTGAGCGAGGCCGAGTTTTGCAAGTGGCTCACCGCAGAGGTCGGGGTGGCGGCCATTCCGCTGTCGGCGTTTTACGGTAACGGGTTTGACCAACAGGTGGTGCGTTTCTGCTTCGCCAAAAGGACCAAAACCCTGGAGCTGGCACTTGAAAAGTTGCAGACCATCTAATGTTAAAGCTATTTTTTACGTAGCTATAGGCCCTTATTGAATAAGGGCTATAGGCATATTTCTTATATAAACATTGCGCTGGTTATCAGTAACACCAAGGAGTCGTGTCATGCCCCTGAGATCGAGCCCGGTTGTTTTGTCGATGAGTCTGGTCATGCTTCTATCAGGGTGCGCGATGCTGCCCCCACAAGGCGTCGAGCGCGACAAGACCTACCGCCTGACGGTGATGCACACCAACGATCACCACGGCCACTTCTGGCAAAACAGCGATGGTGAATACGGCATGGCCGCGCGCAAAACCGTCATCGACACCATTCGCCGCGAGGTGGCTGCGCAAGGCGGGCAAACCCTGCTGCTCGACGGTGGCGACGTCAACACCGGCGTGCCTGAGTCCGACCTGCAAGACGCAGTACCCGATTTCAAAGGCATGAACCTGCTGGGTTACCAGGCCATGGCGGTGGGCAACCATGAGTTTGACAAGCCACTGGCCGTGCTGAAAATGCAGCGCGATCTGGCGCAGTTTCCCATGCTCTCGGCCAACATCTATGAGAACGGCCAGCGCATGTTTGCGCCCTACCAGGTGTTCAACCTGGGTGGCCTGCGCGTTGGCGTGATGGGCTTGACCACCGAAGACACCCGCAAATTGGCGCTCCCCGACAACGTGGCACACCTCGACTTCCGCAGCCCGATTGCCGAGGCCGCCAAACTGGTGCCGGAGTTGCGCGCCAAAGCCGACGTGGTCATTGCCGCCACCCACATGGGTCACTATGAAAACGGCCAGCACGGCAACCGGGCCGCGGGCGACGTGGAAATGGCTCGCGCCGTGCCCGGCATTGACCTGGTGGTGGGCGGCCACACCCAGAACCCGGCCTGCATGAAGGCCGAAAACGTGCTGGACCGCGCCTACGTGCCTGGCGCTGCCTGCCAGCCAGACCGCCAGAACGGCGCCTGGATTGTGCAGGCCCATGAATGGGGCAAGTATGTGGGGCGGGCCGACTTTGAATACCGCAACGGTGAATTCAAGCTGGTCAGCTACGCGCTGATCCCGATCAACCTGAAAAAACCGGTCAAGTCAGCCGACGGCAAAACCACCCTGGTGCATTACACCAGCGCCATTGCCGAAAACCCGGACATGCTAGCGCTACTGACGCCCTATCAAAAATTTGGCCAGGAAAAGTTGGCCATTCAAATTGGCGTCACCGACGCCCGCCTGGAAGGCGACCGCAAAGTGGTGCGTCAACAGCCCACCAACCTGGGTGTATTGATTGGCCGGGCCATGATGGACAAGACCGGCGCTGACCTGGCCATCGTCAACGCCGGTGGCGTGCGTGACGCCATGGGTGCGGGCGTCATCACCTACAAAGACGTGCTGAAGGTGCAACCCTTCGGCAACACCGTCTGTGTGGTCGATTTGACCGGCCAGGAACTGGCTGACTACCTGAATGCCGCCGCCAAAATGACGGCCGGCTCGGGTGCTTTCCCGCAGTTTGCCGGCGTGGCGCTTGACATTGCGGCGGGCATGGCCAGCCAGGTGCGTATCGCGGGCCAGGACTTGGCGCCCAGCAAAACCTACCGCCTGGCCATCAACAACTTTCAGGCCAGCGGTGGCGACGGCTACCCCAAGCTGTCCAGCCACCCCAGTTTCGTCAACACCGGCTTTGTGGATGCTGACGTTTTGCGGGCTTTCATCAGTAAAAACAGCCCCTTGAAAGCGGCAGACTTTGACCCCGGCACGGCCGTGGTCCGCAGATAATCCAGACACTTCGCGCCCTGATGGCGCGCGGGCAATCAACCCAGGAGAACCGTCATGGCCAAAGGTCAGCAAAGTCAAAAAATGGTGAAAAAGCCCAAGAAGGACACCTCTCCGCCCAAGCCCGTGTCAGCAGACGCTGTGCGTCCGACCGTGGTGACGGTGGTACCGGTGCGCGGCAAGCTGAAAAACGCCCCGCGTTGATCCGGCCATGAGTTTCTGGATAGCCGCGGTCCATGCCCGGCTGTCTTTTGACGGGTGCGCATGAGGAAACCTCTTCGGGCCGACATGCACAAGGCGGGTGACAAACCGCCTGTCAAGAGACGGCTGGGTGGGCCACAGCGCCGGGAGATGCCTGCGGGCGGTGGCGTGTCAACCGCCCGGCTGGTAGACGATCTGCGCCACTACCAGTCCGAGCTGGAAATCCAGAACAAGGCCCTGCGTTTCAGCCAGAGCGCGGCAGAAGGTGCGTATGAACGCTTTGTCACGCTGTTCTCAAACGTGCCGCTGGCCTTGATGGTGGTGGATGACAGTGGCCAGATTCTTGAAAACAACGCCCGCGCGCTGGCCCTGCTGCGCCCGGTAGAGAGTGATCCGCCGCTGACGTATTTTCAGCCGCTGGTCAATGCCAATGATCTGAAGACCCTGCAGGAAGGTTTCGCCACAGCACGGCTCGACGGTGCCTGCGAGCTCAACGAGCTGCGATTTGATGGCGCCTCCAACGGCATCATTACTGGCGACCTGCATATCTCGCGCATCGACTCCAACCAAGAAGAGCGCACCACCTTCATCTGCGCCATCATCGACCAGGGGCCCTTGTTGACCCAGCGCAGTGCCTTGCAAGCCAGCGCCGACACGCTGCAGCAGCGCAATACCGAACTCCTGCAAAGCAAGACGCATCTGGCGGCCATCATCAATTCGTCGCTGGATGCCATCATTTGTGTGGATCGTCTGCAGCGCATCATCGTCTTTAACCCCACGGCGGCGACACTTTTTCGCTGCCCGCCAGAGCAGGCGCTGGGGCGCTCGCTGGTCGAATTTTTGCCCGATGCCGTGCGTGCGCTGTCCTACAGCGACATCACCAGCCACGCCCAGCTGGGCGAAATGTCCGGCATCACCACCGAGGGTGACACAGTTCCGCTGGACATCAGTCTGTCGTTTGAACACCACCCTGACGGTGACATCGTCACCTTTTTTGCCCACGACCTGACAGCGCAGAAGAAGATGGAGGCGCACCGGACCAAGTTGGAGTCACAACTGCGCGAGTCGCAAAAGATGCAGGCCATTGGCACCATGGCGGGTGGTATTGCCCATGATTTCAACAACATCATCAGCGCCATTCTGGGCAATGTGGAACTGGCCCGTGAAGACGCCCACCTGGACTCTGCGGTGGCTGTCAGCCTGTCCGAGATCGACAAGGCCGGGCGGCGCGCGCGTGATCTGGTCCGCCAGATCCTCACCTTCAGCCGCAACGAGCCACCGCACCGTGTGCCGCTGCAACTGGCTGATGTGGTGATGGAGACCACCCGGCTGCTCAAGGTGACCTTGCCGCCGCAGGTCGATCTGGTGATGGACATCAAGCCCGACACCCCCCCGGTGATGGCCGATGCCACGCAGATCGAGCAAGTCTTGCTCAACCTGTGCACCAATGCCATCTATGCCATTGGCAGACGCAAGGGCACGATCCGGGTGGAGCTGGACTACAGCCTGCGCCGCCGCAACGACAGTGGCGAGCGGCGCAACGGCCTGCGCGGGCAACACATCAAACTCACCGTCAGCGACACTGGCGCGGGCATGTCAGAAGATGTGTTGCAGCGGGTATTTGAGCCGTTCTTCACCACCAAGCCGGTGGGGCAAGGGACCGGGCTGGGCTTGTCCGTGGTGCACGGCATCATGCGCGCGCACCAGGGCAGCGTGCGCGTGCAAAGCGTGCCGGGCCAAGGCAGTTCCTTCACGCTCTACTTTCCTTTCAACAGCGAAGCGGCGCAGCCGGGCCGGGCCGTGACCTCTGCCCCGGCGCCATCCACCAAGTCTGTTGGCACCGGCCAGAAAGTCATGTATGTGGATGACGACGAAGCGCTGGTCTTTTTGGTGCGGCGCGTGCTGACGCGGCGTGGCTACGTTGTCAGCACCTTCACCAACCCCAAGCTGGCGCTGGAAACGCTGCGTGCCGACCCAACCCAGGCAGATTTGCTGGTCACGGATTTCAACATGCCCGGTTACAGCGGCGTTGACCTGATTCGCGATGTGGCAGCGCTGCGGCCCGATCTGCCCATGGCGCTGGCCTCGGGGTATGTCACGCCTGACATTGAACGCGACGCCATAGCCGCTGGAGCCAAAGCCTTGATCCACAAGCCCAATGACATCGAAGAACTGTGCGACACGGTTCAGAAGCTGCTGGGCGCTGGCTGTGCCCTCAACTGACCAGGCCGGCTTTTCACTCGTTTATGAGGACGAAGCTCTGCTGGTGCTGGACAAGCCGGCAGGCTTGCTGAGCGTGCCAGGTCGGGGTGACGACAAACAGGACTGCCTGTCTTCGCGGGTCCAGAAACGCTACTCAAATGCGAGCATTGTCCACAGGCTGGATATGGGCACATCGGGGTTATTGTTGATGGCAAGAGGCGCAGACATGCAGCGCGTCTTGAACAACGCCTTTGCCAGCCGCAGCGTTTACAAACGCTACGAAGCCGTGGTGGATGGGCTGCGCACCTTACCCGCCACCGGCGCTGACGACGACTGGCAAACCATCGATCTACCCATTGCCCTGGACTGGCCCAATCGCCCCCGGCGAATCATTGATGCCGGTCTGGGCAAACCCAGCCAGACCCGCTGGCAAGTCATGCAAGTGAACCCGGCCACCCACTGCAGCCGCCTGAGACTGGAGCCGCTCACCGGGCGCTCGCACCAGTTGCGGGTGCACCTGCGGGCCATTGGCCACCCTATTTGGGGCGACGCGCTTTACGCGCCACCTGCCGTGGCAGCCCGATCCGCGCGCCTGCTGCTGCATGCCACCGAGCTTGCGCTACGTCACCCTGTCAGCATGCAGCCCCTGCGTTTTGTGAGCCCGGCACCGTTTTGACTCAGGTTCGGGTCAATTTGCCCACGGTGCTGTCGATCAGACGGCCCATTTTTTCTGCGGCACCTTCAATGGCCTGGTTGAGATTGGAGGCCTGGTGTTTCAAAACCAGGGGCTGATGCCCTTCCAGGCGCACTTCCAGCGTGCACTGGAGGCTGTCTTCCTTGTTCTTCTTGCCGCCGTTTTCGTCACTCAAATGCGCTTCAACCCGGCTGATCTGGCCACTGAACCGCGCCAGGGCGGTGGTGATGGTGCTGCTGGCCCATTGCACCATGGCGTCAGTGCCTTCAATGTGGTTATCGGTATGAATCTGGACTTGCATATTTTTTCTCCTGATGAATGCAACCACGTTGGTTAACACCCATCATAGTCACCCGCGCGGCGTTTCGGCCGGCTGTAAATCCCAAGTTTTTTTTGCCGCATCCGAGTTCCTGCATCGAGACTGATACGATTGAAGCGCTGCAGTCCAGGCTGTTAGCCTTCCAGCCCGGCATTTCAATTTAAATTAGGAGATTCCCCATGACTAAGGATGTTGTCGTTCTGAGCGCTGTGCGTTCTGCCATCGGTACCTTTGGCGGTGCTTTGTCCAGCATGGAGCCGCCGGAACTTGCCGGACTGGTGATGAAAGAAGCCATTGCCCGCTCAGGCGTTGATGCGGCCTTGATTGGCAACGCGGTGGTTGGCACCTGCATCCCGACGGACGGTCGCTATGCCTATGTGTCGCGCGTGGCATCTATTCAGGCTGGCATGCCGATGGACTCCATTGCCATGCAGGTCAGCCGTCTTTGCTCCTCTGGGCTGCAAGGCATCGTGACCGCCGCACAGAACATCATGCTGGGCGATTTCGACTACAGCATCGGTGGCGGTGTTGAAGTCATGTCGCGCGGTGCCTACACGCTGCCAGCCATGCGGTCGGGTGCGCGCATGGGCGACACCAAATCCATCGACCTGATGGTTGCCATTCTGACCGACCCGTTTGGTGCCGGTCACATGGGGATGACGGCAGAAAACCTGGCCACCAAGTGGAATATCTCGCGCGAAGAGCAGGATGCCCTGGCTTGTGAGTCACAGCGCCGTGCCGCAGCCGCTATCGCCGAAGGCCGTTTCAAGTCGCAGATCGTGCCGATCGTCCAGCAAACCCGCAAGGGCGACGTGGTGTTTGACACCGATGAACACGTCAAAGGCAATACCACCATGGAGACCCTGGCCAAGATGAAGCCAGCGTTCAAGAAGGATGGCTCGGTGACGGCTGGCAATGCCTCGGGCATCAACGATGGTGCCGCTTTCTTTGTGCTGGCTTCTGCCGATGTGGCAGCCAAGGCTGGCAAAAAACCGATGGCTCGCATCGTGGCGTATGCGGTAACGGGTGTGCCCAATGACATCATGGGCGAAGGCCCGATCACGGCAACCAAACTGGCCCTCAAGAAGGCTGGCATGACGCTTGATCAGATGGATGTGATTGAAGCCAATGAAGCCTTTGCAGCGCAGGCGATTGCTGTCAGCAAGGCACTTGGCCTTGATCCTGCCAAAACCAACGTGAATGGCGGTGCCATCGCGCTTGGTCACCCGATTGGCTGCTCGGGCGCTTTCATTGCGACGAAAGCTTTGTATGAGTTGGAGCGTGTTGGCGGTAAATATGCGTTAGCCACCATGTGCATTGGCGGCGGCCAGGGCATTGCGGTGATATTCGAACGCATTTGAGGTTAACCCGCTTGGGGTGGTGGGCTGACCGTTGTGCCCACATCTCAAGTCACTGGCGTGTCGCTGGAAAGCGCCAGTGACAAAGCGCAAAACCCTTGCGGCGGCACCGGCAGCGCGGCGTTGAACGAGCTGTGCAAAACTGCTACCCTTGCGGGACCGCAGTTGGTCTGAACCAACACAGATAATTGGTTACATGAAAACGCATCTGATCATGGGCCTGCGTTGGGCTGCGGTTATGAGCGCCGTCTTGGCGGTGCAAGCGTGTGCCGTCGTGGCCGTTGCCGATGCGGCGGTGACCGTGGTGGCCACGGGTGTATCGGTCACGGCCAAGGCAGTGGGTGCGGTGGCCGACGCCGTCATCCCGGATGGTGATGACGATTAGGCTGCTTTGGCGGGCCGCCTTCTGGACGCTGGTTCTGGTAACCGTGTGGCTGTCACTGGTCCCGGTGCATCAGTTGCCCACCGACTTTCACTTCTGGGACAAAGCCCAACACGCCTTGGGCTTTGCGGCGCTGGCTGTTTTGGGCCGAAGGGCTTACCCGGCGCACCTGCGGGTGTTGGTGTTTGGCCTGCTGCTTTTTGGTGCCGGTATTGAGTGCGCACAATGGTTGACCGGCTGGCGCCAAGGCGACTGGGCTGACTGGCTGGCCGACTGCATCGGTCTGGCGGCCGGTATTTTGGGCCACCAAACGCTGGGGAAACCGGGCCGCGACAGCCATTAAGTTTTGGCGATCAGCACAGCCCCAAACCGGATAATCGGGCCACCTTTACCCAGGAGCCACCCCCATGAACCTCACCGAACAACTGCTACACGCGCTCAAAAGGCACGGGGCACGGCAGATTTTTGGCATCCCCGGCGACTTTGCCCTGCCCTACTTCCGCATCATTGAAGAGTCCAACATCCTGCCGCTCTACACCATGAGCCACGAACCCGGCGTGGGTTTTGCGGCGGATGCAGCGGCGCGCATCAATGGCAGCCTGGGCGTGGCGGCCGTCACCTACGGCGCGGGCGCGCTGAACATGATCAATTCGGTAGCCGCCGCGTTTGCGGAAAAGTCGCCGCTGGTGGTGCTATCCGGCGGGCCAGGCAAGGGTGAATCGCGCTCGGGCCTGCTATTGCACCACCAGGCCAAAACGTTGGACAGCCAGTTTCACATCTTCAAGGAAATCACCTGCGACCAGGTGCGGCTGGACGATGCGGCGCGCGCGCCGGCCGACATCGCCCGCGTGCTGGCAAGCTGCCTGCGCCACTCCGAGCCGGTGTACATCGAAATCCCGCGCGACATGGTGGCCGTGCCCTGTGCCGAGGTGCTGCCAGAGGCGCCGTTTGCGGTGGACCCGGATGCTTTGAGCGCCTGTGTGGATGAAATTCTGGAAACCCTGGCGCGCGCCACCTCGCCGGTGCTGATGGCCGGTGTGGAAGTGCGCCGCTATGGGCTGGAGGACAAAGTGGCCACCTTGTCGCGCCGCCTGGGGCTGCCGGTGGTCACCAGTTTCATGGGCCGCGGCCTGCTCACCGAGCACAACGCGCCGCTGTTGGGCACCTACATGGGTGTCGCCGGTTTCCCCGAAGTGACGCAGCGCGTGGAAAGCTCTGACGGCCTGTTTTTGCTGGGCGAAATCATCTGCGACACCAACTTTGCCGTGTCCGAGACCAAGATCGACATGCGCAAGACCATCCAGGCGCTCAACGGTCAGGTCAACATCGGTTACCACACCTATGCCAACCTGCCGCTGGCCGCGCTGGTGGACTGCATGCTGGCGCGCGTGGGCACGCAAGACCAGGCGTTTGAGATCACCCCGCAGGTTTTCCCGCGCCACCTGTTGGCTGACAGCGCCAGCATCACCCCCACCGACATCGCCACCGCCGTCAATGACCTGATGATGGAGCACGGCACCATGCCGATGGCCTCCGACATGGGCGACTGCCTGTTCACCGCCATGGACATCGCCCACACCGCGCTGGTGGCCCCCGGCTACTACGCCACCATGGGGTTTGGCGTGCCCGCCGGGCTGGGCCTGCAAGCCGCCACCGGCGAGCGCCCGCTGATTCTGGTGGGCGACGGCGCTTTCCAGATGACCGGCTGGGAGCTCGGCAACTGCAAACGCTACGGCTGGGACCCGATCGTGCTGCTGTTCAACAACGCCAGTTGGGAGATGCTGCGCACCTTTCAGCCCGAATCCAGCTTCAACGACCTGGGCGACTGGGGTTTTGCCGACATGGCGCGCGGCCTGGGCGGCGACGGCGTGCGGGTACACACCCGCGCCGAACTCAAGTGCGCGCTGGATAACGCCATGGCCACGCGCGGGCGCTTTCAGCTGATTGAGGTGATGATCCTGAGCGGGGTCTTGTCCACCACGCTGGCGCGGTTTGTGGCCGGGGTGAAAAGGCTCAACGCGCCAAAGTGAGGCGTTGGGATAACAATCACTTTTGATAGCTACCAGCCCTTGATTGATAAGGGCTGGAGGCTATTTTTACTCATAGTACACATTGACCGCATCCACCGGGCTGGCTACATGGCTGTTGCTGGTCCAGCCAAGGGGTCAAGCACCCTCTTCAACTCGCCAGCCGATGTACAGATTGGCGGTAGGCATCTTGAATAAGCCGCCCATCGGACCCAGTATTTCCTCAATGTCACGAACGTAAACCTTTCCACCAGAGTTCTTGCCTGCCTTGCGTGTGTCAACTTCCAACGAAATGATGACCGTTTGCGGGAAGTCACGCCGTGATTCGATGCAAGCATACCGGCCACTGGTGAGTTGAATGTAGAAAAGTCGGGTTCCGGGCCCAGCCGAACTGTCGTTGATGACCTTGGCACCGTAGTGTTTGAGCGCCGAATCGAAGGAAGCGTTCTCTTGCCAGGCTTGGTGGTAGTGGCAGGCAGGCAGATCCGCCAACGCAACCCAGACGGCGCGATCGGGTTTGGTCCGCATTGCGAGCGGCAATGCGGCAGCTTGCTTCTTGACCTTGCGCATCTTGTGATCCCCGCGCGCAGAAGTTGCCTTCAGGATGGCTTGAGGCGGGTCTTCGCAGAGGCCAAGGCTCATGCCGGGACTGAACGCCGCCCAAGCCACACCATTGGCTGTGGGATAGCTCCAGTAGTGAAAGACGCCGGACGGCTCTTGATGCCCCCCAACGTAGCGAACGCTGCCAGGCTGCAAGAGCTCAACCGTGCTGTCGTCCTCTTCAAGACGCAGGTAGTTCAGTACGTGTTGATCTGAAATCGGCTGCATGGGCAAGTGGCTCGGCTCGGGCGTGGCATCAACTTCAGTAGCTTGCAAAACCTTGATAAACGTCGGCATCACGAAAAGAAGGGACTTGAATACGTCGCCAAGAGCGATGCGTACTGCTTGGCGACGTTGGTCGTCAGACAGCGCCAAAACCTCGGTGTACGCTTTTTTCATGGCGGCATCGTGTTCGCGCTTTGGCGCAGCGGCCTTTACCGCAAGAAGTTGATCCCAAGGGGTGGCGATAGTGAACCCACCGATGGCAGCCTCGCCCAGGATCTGTTGAAGGTGGATGGCTGCAGCAGGCAGTTCCTCCGCGGGGCCACGCAGGGCGTAGACCCGCTGGTCATGTTTGCCGGGATGCGGAAGGTCTTCAGGCCCGGGGCTCCAGCCCAGCAGCACGTCGAAGCAGCGCTCGACACCGGCACCAAGCGTCCACCAAAGCCACAGCACCTTTCCTGGGCGAACGGGACACGAGTACAGCAGTGCGCCAGCAAAAACGTCTCGAAGCGGGTGATCCAGCGGAACTCGGCGCTCGGTAAAGCTTGGCAACTGTGCTGCCATCCTGAGCTTCAACTCTTTCAGGAACGACGGTTTGTAGAGCTTGTCCACGAGCGGCGAAAAAGGTTATGTATCGTCAATTGTTCTGGCCAAACGATGGCAACTACAGCGTCGATCTGATCCACAGGCCGGTTTCTTTGCTCAGCACCCGTGCAATGTCGCCACCCCGTCGTCAACCCGCTGGCTGCCAGTCACCCCAGCCCAGGCAAACCACTTCGCCGTTGTCGTCGAGCTGGGCGTAGGCAAACGACTGCTCGTTGTGGCGCGCGGGCATGGACCAGAAGTGTGCTGACCCGCGTGCGTCGGTGTGGATGCCCAGATAGCGCAGATCGGCTGCCGTCAGGCAGCCGGGCTCGTCCAAATATTCGCCCAGCTCGCGGCGCAGATAACGAGGCAATTCACGCTCGGTGGCGTCGTCCAGCCCGGTCTTGCCAAACCAGTCGGCATCTTCAACGGTGTCTTGTTCCTGATCACGTTTTAGCGTGTAGGGCGACCGCGCAGCTGCCAAGTTGAAACTGATACGCAGCGCAAGTTTGGCAATCCAGAAAACCGCCACAACGCCGACGATGATGATGAGAAGTTTGACCATGGTTGTTCGACGTCACCTTGACGCAAAAAATGCAGGCCTTGCGCACTGCCAAATGAGTATAGAGCGCTGCCAGCCGGGCTGGCTATCGCACCAGGGTGTGCGCTGCCTCTCACTTTGCGGATGCTGGTTGCGCTCCCATCAGTTGGTTGAACCATCATTTTTGATAGCTTTTAGCCCTTATAAATAAAGGGCTAGAGGCCGAATTTGTATCTAAATTGCTTCATTTGCCCATGGTAGATAATGCCACCTTGTAATTATTTTTTAATACAGCTTTCGATAATGTTTGTAGAGTTTTCCCCGGGACTCGGCCCGGTCATTGTTGAGGTTTCGACGTAACGCGCATGTGGATCACCGAACTCTATTTCCTGCTGCCGCTGACCTTTGTGGCGGCCATGCTCAGTGCATTGGTCGGCGGGGGCGGGCTGGTGCTGATTCCAGGCATGTTGACCCTGTTTCCGGCCGCAGCACCCGCCACCTTGTTTGCCACAGAAAAATGTGCGTCGGTGGCAGGCATGGCGACGGCGGCAACGCAATACGCACGTCGCATCAAGCTGCCTTGGGGCCTGCTGCTGATGATGGCAGCGACCGCTTTTTGTGGCGCACACCTGGGCGCACGCGCCATTGCCGCGCTGCCCAACGCCTGGATCAAGCCTTTTGTGGTGTTCTTGCTGTTCGTGATGCTGATCTACACCTGGTTCCGGCCAGACTTTGGCAAGCAGGATGCCAACATCCCGGTGACGCGACGCGACAAGGTTCGCGGTGTGCTGATAGGCACGGTCATTGGTTTTTACGAAGGCTTTTTTGGCCCCGGCGCGGGCAGTTTCCTGATCTTCCTGTTTGTGCGGGTCTTCCACTTCGATTTCATGCGTGCCACCGCATGTGCCAAGGTCGTGAACATGGCCACCAATCTGGGCGCGCTGGCGTTTTTTATTCCGGCTGGTTTTGTGAACTTTCAGCTGGCCATTCCGATGGCGGTGGCGATGATTGCCGGCTCGTTTGTCGGCAGCCATCTCGCCATGAAGGGTGGCAACCACTGGCTGCGGCGGCTGTTTCTGGTACTGGTGATCAGCCTGCTGGGCAAGCTGATTCTGGATCTGACGCGGCATTAAGTGCGCTAGTGCGACGCTGCCCCGTCAACTTGATTGCTATGCCTGATATAGCTACCAGCCCTTATATCAAAAGGGCTAGAGGCAAAAAAGACATATAACTTTCCAAACCTACACCCAAGCACACTCACAAGTAAAGTGCCTCAAAAACTGCGGCTGTTTGGTGATCTTCACGCCGCGAATCGACGCCGCCTTGTCCTTCACCTCGGCAATCACTTCGGCCGCGTAGTCAAAGTGGCTTTGCGTGTACATGCGGCGCGGGAAGGCCAGGCGCACCAGTTCCATGCTGTGGTAGGTCTCGGTACCGTCCGCCAGGCGTTTGCCAAACATGACTGAGCCGATTTCCACACCGCGAATCCCGCCCTCCAAGTACAACGCGTTGCATAAGGCCCAGGCCGGGTAATGTGCCACCGGCATGTCCGGCAGCACAGTGCGCGCGTCGATGTAGACGGCGTGGCCGCCAGTGGGTTTGACAAAACTCACGCCCGCCGCCTCCAGGCGCTCGCCCAGGTATTCGGCGGTGCGCAGGCGGTAGCGCAGGTAGTCTTCGTCCATGCCCTCCTCCAGCCCCACGGCCAAGGCTTCGAGGTCGCGCCCGGCCAGGCCGCCGTAGGTGGGGAAACCTTCGGTCATGATCAACACGTTGCGCACCGCGTCCATCCACTCCTCGCTGCGCAGCACGATGAAGCCGCCGATGTTGACCATGCCGTCCTTCTTGGCGCTCATGGTGGCACCGTCGGCGTAACTAAACATCTCTTGAACGATGGTTTTGATGGGCGTGTTTTCATACCCCGGCTCGCGTTTCTTGATGAACATGGCGTTTTCCGAGAAACGACACACATCCATGATGAAGGGCTTGCCGTATTTCTTGAGTAACGCGGCATAGGCGCGGATGTTGGCCATCGACACGGGTTGCCCGCCACCCGTGTTGTTGGTGACGGTGATCATGCCAAAGGGGATCAACTCGCCGCGTGTTTTCAGCAGCGCTTCAACGCGCTCCAGATCGATGTTGCCCTTGAACGGGTGGATGGTGGCGGGTTGCAGGCCTTCAGCAATCACCAGGTCCAGCGCCTCAATGCCCAGGTACTCCAGGTTGGCTCGGGTGGTGTCGAAGTGGCAGTTGTTGGGCACCACGTCGCCCTTTTTGCAGACGGCGGTGAACAGCACTTTTTCAGCCGCACGGCCCTGGTGGGTGGGCACAAAAAAGCTCATGCCGGTGATGTTCTGGATGACTTTCTCCAGCCGGTAGAAGCTGCGCGCCCCGGCGTAACTCTCGTCGCCTTCCATGATGGCGCCCCATTGGCGGCTGGACATGGCACCGGTGCCAGAGTCGGTCAGCCAGTCGATCAGCACGTCTTCGGCGTGCAATTTGAAAACGTTGAGTTTGGCGGCTTCCAGCAGTTGCGCACGCTCAAGCGGCGTGGTCATGCGGATGGGTTCAATGCTTTTGATGCGGAACGGTTCGATCAGGGTTTTGGGCATGGTTGGCTCGTCGGGGTCAATAAAGGCGAGAAGGTAGCACTGGGTTCAACCGCGTGGTGTCGGTTAAATCCAACACCTTGACCCAAGAACCTTAGAGCTTGAACAGCGCCACGGTCTGCACCAGGTCACCGGCCTGGGCTTTCAGGCTGCTGGCCGCGGCGGCCATCTCCTCCACCAGCGCGGCGTTTTGCTGTGTGACGCGGTCCATCTCGGTGACGGCCGCACCCACCTGGCCCACACCGGCACTCTGCTCGCGGCTGGCGGCGCTGATCTCGCCCACCACATCCACCAGCCGGGCAATGCTGCTGACCACCTCGTCCATGGTGCTGCCGGCCTGGTCGACCAGACTCGTGCCCTGCTCCACACGCGCCACACTGGCGTTGATCAGGGTCTTGATTTCTTTGGCGGCGGCGGCGCTGCGCCCGGCCAGTGACCGCACTTCGCTGGCCACCACGGCAAAACCACGGCCCTGCTCGCCCGCGCGGGCAGCTTCCACGGCGGCATTCAAGGCCAGGATGTTGGTCTGGAAGGCGATGCCGTCAATCACACTGATGATGTCCGATATCTTGCGCGATGCCTCGTTGATGCCACGCATGGTGTCCACCACCTGCGCCACCACCTGCCCGCCCTGGGCGGCCACGCTGCTGGCTTGCACTGCCATCTGGCTGGCTTGCGCGGCGCTGTCGGCGTTGTGCTTCACGGTGGCGCTGAGTTGCTCCATGCTGGCGGCGGTCTGCTCCAGCGCGCTGGCTTGGCTCTCGGTGCGGGCTGACAAATCGTGGTTGCCCTGGGCGATTTCGGCGCTGGCGGTGGCCACGCTCTCGGAGCCTTCGCGCACCTCACGCACAATGGTCGCAAAGGTGTCGCGCATGGCGCCAATGTCAAACAGCATGCTGCTGGTGTCATTCGGTTTCAGGTCGATCTTCCCCCCCAGCTCACCGCGGGCAATGCGTTCGGTCAAGGCGCTGACGTAACTGGGCTCGCCGCCTAATTGGTGCAAGATGCTGCGCGAGATCAGTGTGCCAAAAGCAAACAACAGCCCCACCAGCAGTAAGGTGCCACCGGCAAAGCCCAGCGCCCGACCCCAGATTTCCGCGTTCACCGTGTCTACATACACGCCCGAGCCAATCACCCAGCCCCACGGTTGAAAGCCCTTGACGTAAGAGACTTTTTGCACTGGCTCGGTTTCGCCGGGCTTGGGCCAGAGATAGGGCACAAAACCGTCGCCGCCGGTTTGGATCTGCTTCACAAAGTCAATAAAAATGGCCTGCCCGGTGGGGCTTTTCATGCTTGAGACGTCCTGGCCGTCCAGCTCGGGCTTGATGGGATGCATCACCATTTTGGGCTGCATGTCATTGATCCAGAAGTACTCGCTGCCGCTGTAGCGCATTTTGCGCACAGCCGCTGCCGCCTGGTATTTGGCCTCTGGCTGGGTCAACAAACCATTTGTTTCAAGGCCGTGGTAGTGCTCAAGCACGCTGTGGGCCAGCTCCACTGTCTGGCGCACACCGGCCTGGCGCTCGTCGAGCACCAGATCGTGTTCTGACCACAAAAACACACCTGCCAATACCACAACACCCAGCAGGGCACTGGTGATCAACAGGGTCAACCGCCGGGCAATCGTCATTGACATCAGATTCAACATACCGATCTCTCCTTGTGCAGCAATGGGCTGGCAGTCTACCCCGCCTGACTGACACGGCATCTGCCAATGCCGTGCGTTTTGTACAGGCTACGCCAGCACAACGATGGCCCCATCGTTGTGCTGAGAACTAGCGCTGTTGCAGTGCCATCTCCACGCCGCGATTGGCCAGCGCATCGGCGCGCTCGTTGCCGGGGTCGCCGTTATGGCCACGCACCCAGCGCCACTCGATCTGATGCTCGCCACCGTTCACCAGGACGTCCAGCCGCTGCCACAAATCCACGTTTTTCACCGGGGCCTTGGTGGCAGTCTTCCAGCCGCGTGCCTTCCAGCCGGGTAGCCACTCGGTCATGCCCTTGAGGACGTACTGGCTATCGACATGCAACGTCACCTTGCAGGGGCGTTTGAGCGCCGACAAGGCTTCGATCACGGCCATCATTTCCATGCGGTTGTTGGTGGTGCCCAGTTCGCCACCACAAAGCTCTTTGTTGGCCTGGGCAGACTTCAGCCAAGCACCCCAGCCACCCGGGCCAGGGTTGCCTTTGCAGGCACCGTCGGTGTAAATATCAATGCTGTTCACTGGGTTTGTTCACTTGGTTTGATTTGTGGATCTTTTTGGCAAAACCCCGAGTCCAGGCTTGTAGCCCTTATATTACCTGTGCTGTTAGCTACAGGAACAGGAGCAATGGAGAGCCGCAGGGCAGGCTTTTTGGCCGGGTTGAGCAAGGTTACACCACGCACCCGCTTGACCGCCACCAGAAAATAAACCGACCCCAGTATCGGCCACCAGCGCGCACCGGCCTTGTCCATCCAGTTGAAGCGGTGCAGCCAGTGTTGGGTGGAAAGTGCCGGGCGGTAGCAGCCAAAGTGGCCATCCAAAATCTCCAGATTGAGCAACCGCAACCAGTCACGCAGGCGCAGGTAGCCGATGAACTCGCCCTCGTTGGGCAAAAACAGGCTGGATCTGCCCAGCCGCCGGTACCAGTGGGCACGCTGTTGGCGAAAGCCCCACAGGCTCACCGGGTTCAGGCCGCAAATCACTACGCGGCCCTCGGGCATGAGCACCCGCTCCACCTCGCGCAGCGCGCCATGCGGGTCGGCGGTGAGTTCCAGTGTGTGCGGCATCACCACCAGATCGAGGCTGTTGGCAGGAAAAGGCAGCGCGAAGAAGTTGGTGGCAAACGCCCCGCGCGGGCTCAAATGCACCTCGGCGGGCGACTGGGTGGCCAGCCAGCGGTGCGGCATGCGGTTGGCCTCCAGCGCATCCAGCTCAGGCAGCCCGAGCTGCAGCGCATGAAAACCGAACACATCGCTCACCGCCTGCGCCATCTGGGCGCGCTCACACGCCAGCAGGTACTGCCCTGGCGGGGTGGCTAGCCAATCATGCATCCCTATAATTTGACCGGTCATGAACTTAATTCCACTGCCTGCTTTCAACGACAACTACATCTGGATGCTGCACGACGGACAGCGTGCTCTGGTGGTGGACCCTGGCGATAGCCATGTAGTTTTTGAGGCTATCCAACGCCTGGGCCTTCGACTCGAGGCGATTCTAGTCACGCACCACCACAACGATCACACCGGCGGCGTGGCCGCCCTGCGCGATGCCACCGGTGCCCAGGTGTTCGGCCCGCTGCTTGAATCCATGCCCGAGCCATTGAAGCGCCTGCGCGGTGGTGACGTGATAGAACCGCTGGGTTTGCGCCTGCAGGTGATCGATGTGCCAGGCCATACCGCTGGCCATATCGCTTTTTATGCTGAACCTGTCGGCCAGGCGCCGCTGCTGTTCTGTGGCGACACCCTGTTCAGTGCAGGCAGCGGGCGCCTGTTTGAAGGCACCCCGGCGCAAATGCTGGTGTCTTTAGGCAAGCTGGCCGCCTTGCCCGACAACACCCGGGTGTGCTGTGCGCACGAGTACACCGCCAGCGGGCTGGTGTTTGCTCGCGCCGTGGAGCCCGACAACCAAGCACTTATTTCCTACCAGGATCAGGTGCGTTCGCTGCGCGAGCAAAATAGGCCCACCCTGCCTTCGAGTATCGGGCTGGAAAAAGCCATCAACCCTTTTTTGCGGACGCACCTGGCGGGTGTGATCCGTGCTGTGCGGCAATTTGACCCTGACGCGCTCGACCCTGTGGGCGTTTTTGCGGCACTGCGAACCTGGAAAAATCAGTTTTGAAACCTTTTTTGAACTTGGCAGCGCTGCTGCTCAGTGTCTGGCTGGCGGGCTGCGCCAGTACCTCTATCACCCCCAACAGCGACAAGAACGACCCCTACGCGCTGGCCACCCCATCTGCCGCGCCGGGCGTTCAGTCCAATAGCCCGTCGCCCGGGCTGCGGATTCCGGTGTACCCCACCGGCTCTCTGCGCGCCCTGCCCAGCGTCGCGCTGACCATGGCACCGGTGCATGCACTCACGCCACCTGCCGACATGTGGGACCGCATCCGCCTGGGTTTTGCCATGCCAGACCTGGACAGCGAGCTGGTGCGTGACCGCGAGCAGTGGTACAGCTCCCGGCCTGACTATGTGCAGCGCATGACCGACCGCGGCAGCAAATACCTGTTCTACATTGTGGAAGAACTGGAGCGGCGCAACATGCCCACCGAGCTGGCATTGCTGCCATTCATCGAGAGCGCTTTCAACCCGCAAGCAGTGTCGAGCGCGCGAGCTGCGGGCATGTGGCAGTTCATGCCGGCCACTGGCAAACATTTCGACCTGACACAAAACATGTTTCGCGACGATCGGCGCGACGTGCTGGCCTCTACCCGCGCCGCGCTGGACTACATGCAGCGTCTGTATGGCATGTTTGGCGACTGGCATCTGGCGCTGGCCGCCTACAACTGGGGTGAAGGCAGTGTCGGCCGGGCTATCGGCAAAAATAAAAAGCTGGGCCTGGGCACCGCCTACACCGACCTGAAGATGCCCATGGAGACACAGTTTTATGTGCCCAAACTGCAGGCTGTCAAAAACATCGTGGCAGATCCGGCGCGCTTTAGCATCACCCTGCCCGCCGTGGGCAACCACCCGTATTTTCAGACCGTCGACATCCGCCGCGACATTGACGTGACCCTGGCCGCCAAGCTGGCCGAGGTGCCGTTGGATGATTTCCGCGCGCTTAACCCCTCGGCCTCCAAGCCGGTGCTGCTGGCGGCGGGCACGCCGCAAATCCTGCTGCCCTGGGACAACGCCGAGATCTTTCAGGCCAACTTGGAGGCTTATGGCGGTGGCCCAACGGCGAGCTGGACCGCCTGGATTGCCCCCACCACGCTCAAGCCCGCCGACGCCGCCAATCGGGTAGGCATGCAAGAGGACGAGTTGCGGGCGGTCAACAACATCAAAGGCCGCATGCTGATCCGGGCAGGCTCCACGCTGCTGGTGCGCCGTGCCACCAGCGTGCTACTGGATGTGAGCAACCATGTGGCAGACAACGGTCATCTGACTCTTGCCCCCGAGGTGGTGTTGCGCCGAACCACCGTCAAGGCCGGAAAAAAAGACACCTTGGCGTCTTTGGCCCGCCGCTACCGCCTGAATGTGGACGATGTGGCCCAATGGAACAAACTCAGCGCCTCGGCCGCCTTCAAGGCCGGACAAAAAGTGGTGCTGTACCTGCCCGCGCGGGCCAAGGCCACCCGCATTGCCCAGCGCACTGGCAGCAAGGCCAGCAACAAGAAAACCGCCAAGGCTCCGGTGCGCAAGCAGGCCATTGCCGCCAAGCGCAAAGTGGCACCGGCCAAAAAGGCAAACCGTTGACTGAGCATTAAGCGCTTTCGGCCAGGCGATGTGCATCGCCCGGCGGCTGCTTGGACAACCGCCTAGCGGTAGCCGGCAAACAAAATGCCGATGTTGATGCCCAAGGCCAGCACCCACACCAAGCTGCGCAGACTGGCCTGGTTGGCCACATACAGCAGGATGTAGACCACACGCAGCAGCACAAACAAGGCGGCCAGCACATCCAGCCGGGCCTGATAAGCCCCCATCTGGTGGGCGATGACCACCGCACCAATGAAAAACGGCAAGGCCTCAAAGCTGTTGGCTTGCGCCGCGTTGGCACGCGCACGCCAATCGCTCTGGCGCGCCAGCCAGGCGCGCGGGTTGGCGTTGTCAAAGCCGCCTTTTTGCGGCGGCGTGGTGAAGGTGCCCCACTTGGCGATGCCCGCGCACACCATCGGTAGCAGCGCAGCAATCAGCACACACCAATAAGCCAGGGTAAAAGAGGCAGACACCATGCCAACTCCTTGCGTGCGTCAGCGCCGGTCGACCAGCGCGTGGGCAATGGTGCCCAGGTCCACATATTCCAGTTCGCTGCCCACCGGCACGCCGCGGGCCAGGCGCGTGAGCTGCAGGCCGCGGCCCTTGAGCCCTTCAGTGATGACATGCGCCGTGGCCTCGCCCTCGGCGGTGAAGTTGGTGGCCAGAATCACCTCATGCACGCTGCCGTCCAGCGCCCGGTCAAACAGCTTTTTCAGGCCGATGTCTTTGGGACCGATGCCGTCAAGCGGGCTGAGCTTGCCCATCAACACAAAATACAGCCCCTTGTAGGCGCCGGTGCGCTCCACCGCCGACTGGTCAGCCGGGGTTTCCACCACGCACAGTTTGCTGGCGTCGCGCCGTTCGTCCAGGCAGGTGGCGCAAACCTCGGCCTGGGTAAAGGTGTGGCAGCGCTCGCAGTGCTGAATGGTCTGCGTGGCCTCGTTCAAAGCCCGCGCCAAGCCCTGTGCCCCGGCACGGTTGTGCTGCAGCAGATGAAACGCCATGCGCTGCGCCGACTTCACCCCCACGCCCGGCAGGCAGCGCAGCGACTGGATCAGCGCCTCAAGCGCATTGGTGTCGGACATGGGTAATTAATTGCTCATTCAATAGTCGGTATTGGCCACAGGCAAAGCGGGCGTAGCGAGCAAGCGTCAGCCTAGGCGGACGGAGCGCAGCAACCGGAGCGTACTTCATGTACGTGAGGATTGCGAGCACCGCCCAACGACGGATCACGCTTGCGCAGTAGCCACCCTCAGAAGGGAAACTTCATGCCACCGGGCAAACCGGGCATCCCGGCGGTGATCTTGCCCATCTTATCGTTGGTGGTTTCTTCCACCTTGCGCACGGCAGCATTGAAGGCCGCCGCCACCAGGTCTTCGAGCATGTCTTTGTCATCGGCCAGCAGGCTGGGGTCAATGGTGACGCGGCGCACCTCATGCTTGCAGGTCATGGTGACCTTGACCAGACCGGCACCCGACTCGCCACTCACTTCAATGTTGCCGAGGTCGTCCTGGGCTTTTTTCATGTTTTCCTGCATCGCCTGCGCCTGCTTCATCAAGCCGGCGAGTTGTCCTTTGTTGAACATGGGGGGTTCCTTGGGTTGGTTTTCAAAAACTAGAGCGGCTTGATGCTGCCTGGGACGATTTTCGCCGCAAACTCGCGCATCATCGACTGCACGAACGGATCATCAAAAACGATTTTTTCAGCCGCCAGCTGGCGCTCTGCCGCTGCGGCGGCGTTGCGTTTGGCCGGGCTGTCGGTCACGCGGCCCACCTCGATCATCAGGCGCACCGGGTGGCCTGCGCCAGCCAGCGCAGCCACAAGGCGGTCGCGGCTGCCAGCCTGGTTGAGCGACTCGCGCTCCACCCGCAGCAGCCATTCGTCGCTGTCACGCGCCACCAGTTGTGACTGCAAGGCCAGCTCGCGCGCCATGGCGTTGATGGCCTCAGCCGAAATCAGCGCCTGCACGGTGGCGTGCCAGAAATCGCCCTCCGGGGTGGTGTCAACCGTGCGTGGCTTGTCGGCTGCGGCGGCATCACCCGGCGAGTCGGCCTGCACACGCACCGGAAATGCTTCTATATTTGTAGCTTCTGGCCCTTGTTCCAATTGGGCTAGAGGCTGATTTTGTTCAAACTTTTTGGCTGCCGCTGCAGGCTCTGGCGATTCTCTGACCGCCAGACGTTGGCCGTCCGGCAAAGCCGATGTTGCTTTAATTTCAGGAGCTGCTGGCCCAAGAGATACGGGGGCTGGAGCCTGATTTACTGCATCACCTTCTTCATGGACACTCGGCGCAGCCACCGCAACCTGGGCCACTGGCGCAACCGCCCGCGGCACAGCAGCCGCTGAACTTTGTGGTGCTGGTGGCACGCACTCAGGCGCTGCCGGCAGGTTTTTCAGTGTTTTTTTTTCAGCCACCGCTTGCAGCGAGTTGGCTGGTTTGAAAGCCAGCAGCCGCAGCAGCACCATCGTCAGCGCGGCGTATTCGTCCGGCGCCAAGCCCAATTCAGGGCGGCCATGTAGGCAGATGCTGTAGAGCAGCTGGGTTTCATCCATCGGCATCAGGGCAGCCAGCCGGTGCAACTCAGCCTGCTCGGGGTCGGTGTCGTCCTCAAGTACCATGCCGGGCACGGCTTGCAGCACCGCCATGCGTTGCAACACGGCGCTCATCTCTTCCAGGGTGGAGGCCGCACTCAAACCATTCAGGCGCAGCGCTTCAGAGGTTTCCACCACCGTTTTGCCGTCACCCTGGGCCAGCGCGTCAATCAGGCGAAACACGTGCGAGCGGTCCACACTGCCGAGCATCTGGCGCACCGTGGCTTCAGTCAGGGCACCGGAACCAAAGGCAATGGCCTGGTCGGTCAGGCTCAGCGCGTCACGCATGGAGCCGCGCGCGGCACGTGCCAGCAGGCGCAGCGACTGCACATCGGCCGCCACCTGCTCCACCTGCAGCACTTTTTGCAGGTGCTCGCGGATGGTCTCGGGCGCCATGGGGCGCAAATTAAACTGCAAACAGCGAGAAAGTACCGTTACCGGCACTTTTTGTGGATCGGTGGTGGCGAGCACAAATTTGAGGTATTCGGGCGGCTCTTCCAGCGTTTTGAGCATCGCGTTGAAGGCGTGGCCGGTGAGCATGTGCACCTCATCGATCATGAACACCTTGAAGCGGCCCTGCACCGGCTTGTAAACCGCCTGCTCCAAGAGCGCCTGAACCTCGTCCACACCGCGGTTGGAAGCCGCGTCCAACTCGGTGTAATCGACAAACCGACCGCTATCAATATCAGTGCACGCCTGGCAGACACCGCAAGGGCTGGCGGTGATTCCGCCAGTGCCATCTACGCCCTGACAGTTGAGCGACTTGGCCAAAATGCGCGACACCGTGGTCTTGCCCACGCCGCGTGTGCCGGTGAACATGTAGGCGTGGTGCAGCCGCTGGGTGGTCAGCGCGTTGGAAAGCGCCTGCACCACATGGTCCTGCCCCACCATCTCGGTGAAGTTGCGGGGGCGGTACTTTCGGGCGAGCACAAGGTAGGACATCGGGCGATTCTAAGGGTCTGCCGCGGCGCTAGACTTGACACTGCCGGGCGGCGCACTCCTTGCGCACACTGCGGCAAACACCAATTACCCACACTTCAAAAACCGGAGAAAAGTCATGGCTGGAAAATTTGAAATCACCCAATCGAAGAGCGGCAAGTTCATGTTCAATCTGAAAGCAGGCAACGGGCAGACCATTTTGACCAGCCAGATGTACGAAACCAAGGCCAGCGCCATCGCTGGCGTGGAATCTTGCAAGAAAAACGGCGCATTGGAGGCACGTTTTGAGCGCGCCACCTCCAAAGCCGATGAGCCCTACTTCAACCTGAAGGCCAGCAACGGCCAGGTGATTGGGCGCAGCGAAATGTATTCTTCGGCCGCCTCGATGGAAAACGGCATCAAATCCGTCATGGCCAATGCGGCTGAAGCTGCCGTCAAAGACCTGACCGAGGCCTGAGCCTTTACAATATGCGCTGACGGGCCTTCCCGCATGGTAAAGCGGCCAACCGGGTCAGGTGGGGAACCAAGCAGCCCTAACTGTGGAGCCAGTGCCGGGGTCAAGGCTCGTCAACCTCATTTGGAAAGTAAATCAAATCAATGGGTCATATCCAGTTGGGTCGTGCCTCATTGATTTTGTAGCACCTCGCTGTAGCACCGACGTTGACTGCAGTGCACCCAAGGTTCCCAGTCACGCAAACAGGGCCCGAAAAGCCTGCGACGCCACATGCGGGTCGTCTGCCGAACACAGCGCGCTAACCACCGCCAAGCCATCGGCCCCGGCTTGTAATACCGCAGCAGCGTTGCCCAGATGAATGCCGCCAATCGCCACCAGTGGCAAATCGGTCATGCCTCTCACCTGCTGCAAGCCGCTCAGGCCCCAGGGCGGCGCGGTGTCGGTTTTGGTCGGGGTGGCAAACACCGGGCTCACGCCCAGATGGTCCACCGGCAGACCTGCCGCGCGACGCACGTCGTCCAGGTTTTCCACCGACAGGCCAATAAACACCTCGGGCGGCAGCAGTTGCCGGGCCAGCGCCACCGGCATGTCCGACTGACCCAGATGCACACCCTGCGCGCCACAGGCCAGCGCCACGTCAATACGGTCGTTGATCACCAGCGGCACACCCAGCGGCTTGAGCAATCTTTGCAGGGCCAGCGCCAGCGCCACAAAGTCGCGTGTACTGGCGGTTTTTTCACGCAGCTGCACACAGGTCACGCCGCCCTGCACCGCCTGTTTCACCACGTCGGTGAGGCTGCGGCCACGTAAGGCCAGCTGGTCGGTGACCAGATACAGACGCAACATATCTCGCATCTGCTGGCGTTGCACGGGATTTGAAATACTCGTCATTTGATAGCTACTCACCCTTTAAACACAAGGGCTAATCTGCATTTTTAGCCTTGAGTTGAACGTGGCTTCATCCATCAGTTGCAACTGGTCCAGCAGCGCGATCTGCAGGCTGCCCACGCCGCCGCTCTGCGCCTGCACCTGTTCGGTGGCGACCTCACCGACGACACCCAGGTACGCCATGCTTGCGAGCGTGGCGCGCCAGGCATCGGGCTGCACCGCGCAAAACGCACCCACCAGCGCGGTGGCAGAACAGCCCACGCCGGTGATGCGCGTCATCCACTCGTGGCCGTTGGACAAATTGGCGTGGCGACCGCTGGCGTCCAGCACATGGTCCACCTCGCCACTGACACACACCACACCGCCGGTGCTGGCCGCCAGGTCACGCGCCGCCTGCAACGCATCACCTACCGCCGCGCCGCTGTCGACTCCGCGCGTCTGCACGGCAACCCCCGCCACACTCATGATCTCGGACGCGTTGCCGCGAATCACCGACGGGTTGGCTTGCGCCAGCAGGGCTGATATGCTCTGGTTCCGATAGCTGGTAGCCCCCGCCCCGACTGGGTCCAGAACGGTTTTGATGCCTCGCTTATTTGCAATCTCCAGCGCCCGACGCATGCTCTCGATCCAGTATGGCTCCAGCGTGCCGATGTTGAGCACCAGCGCCTGCGCGATGGCGGCCATGTCGCACACCTCTTCGTGCGCGTGCGCCATCACCGGTGAGGCACCCATGGCGAGCAGAAAGTTGGCGTTGTAGTTCATCACCACCAAGTTGGTGATGGAATGCACCAGCGGGCGCTGCGCGCGCACGGCGAGCACATCGGCCCAGAGGTCAGAAGCTTGAAGTTGATTGGTCACAGACAGATCCCACAAAAAACACGGGTTACAGGGTGATCTGGAGGGCACAAGCCCGGCACGCTTGTTAACGCTTTCCTACGCTGGCACGACCCAGATCAGGTGATGGGTCAGTTCAGCAATATCTTGCACATTTGACTCGCCAGCTTCGGGCGCGCTGCGTTGTTGCAAATCGCTCATGTGGCAGAGCCACATCACGCGCTTTGCGCCTAGCATCGCATCCCGAATCCGGCGGCCAAATGCACAAGCTACCGCTGAATTGACCCTAAGAGTATTTCTCAGCCACCGCAACCGGGTGGCACCTCTAGCGGGCGTGATTATGGCGGAAGATCCGTGGTCAAAAAAAACCGCAGAAGGCTCAGGCAGCCCCATCAGCCAACGCTTGGTACCGTATCGTCAAGAGAATTGAACTCAGACCAGGCACCATCGGGCCGCCAGGCGGCAACCCACGCGGGGATGTCCGCACCCGGCATCGGTCGGGCAATGCCGTAACCCTGGGCCAATTCGCAGCCCAGGTGCAGCAGGGCGGTACCGTGTTCGATGGTTTCCACACCTTCGGCAATCACCTGCCGCTTGAAAGCTGCGGCCAAGCCGATCACGCCTTGCAAAATGGCCAGGTCATCCGGGTCTTCCAGCATGTCGCGCACAAAGCTCTGGTCGATCTTCAGCAGGGCCACACGCAAGCGTTTCAGGTAGGTCAGGGAGGAGTAGCCGGTGCCAAAGTCGTCCAGCGCAAACATCACCCCCATCTGGGCACATTCCTCAATGACCTGGGATACCTGCGCCATGTCAGACAACGCGCTGGTTTCCAGCACCTCCATTTGCAGATGGACCGGGTTGATTTGCGGGTGCCTGGCCAGAATGCGTTTCAGACGATCCACAAAATCGCCCTGCTGCAACTGGCGCGCACCCACATTGACACTCACTTGCGCCAGATTCAGCCCGTTTGCCTGCCACTGCGCCATCTGCGTCAGGGTCTGGTCTATCACCCACTCACCCACGTCCACTGCCAGTGCGTGGTCTTCAATCACCGGCAGAAATTCTGCCGGGGCCAGAAGCCCCTTCTCGGGGTGCTGCCAGCGGATCAGGGCCTCTGCCCCAATCACCTGGCCGCTGCGCATGTTGACCTTGGGCTGAAAGTACAGCACAAACTCCCGGTTTTCCAGCGCCAGACGAACGCGCTCCAGGCTTTCGTGGTGCCCGCGCAAGTCACGGTCTTGCACGGCATTGAAAATTTGGTAGCGGTTTTTTCCGGCCACTTTGGCCTGGTACATGGCCTGGTCAGCCTGCCGCAGCAATTGATCCGCGTCGATGTCTTGCGATTGCGGGTAAAAAGTGACCCCCAGGCTGGCAGAAACTTGCAGGGTCAGGTCGTCCCACTGCACCGGCTGCGCCGCAGCTTCCAGCAAACGGTTGAGCATGGGCCAACTGGCCGCCATGTCCTCCATGTCGATCAGCACCGCCACAAACTCATCACCGCCGAGCCGGGCCAACGTGTCGCCCTCGCGCAAGGCTTGTTTCATGCGATGCGCCAGGGTCACCAGCACATGGTCACCCGCCTCATGGCCATGGTGGTCGTTGATGGCCTTGAAACCGTCCAGGTCCAGGTAAGTGACAGCCAGCTGCTTTTGCCGACGCTGCGCGTGTGCCATGGCCTGTTGCAGACGGTCGGCCAGCAGCACGCGGTTGGGCAAGTCGGTCAGGGCATCAAAGTGGGCGATGTGTTCGAGCTGGTTTTGCTGTTCCTTGATGGTCGTGATGTCGGAGAAAAGCGCCACATACTGCTGCGTGATGCCCTGGGCATCGCGAACCGCGCTGATGGTCAGCAGTTCGGCATACACCTCGCCGTTTTTGCGCCGGTTCCAGACTTCGCCGCTCCAGTGGCCCAGCCCGGTCAAATCACCCCACATCGCGGCATAAAAGGCCGCGTCCTGGCGACCGGACTTGAGGACGCGCGGGTTCTGGCCGATGACCTCTTCACGGCTGTAGCCGGTGATGCGGGTAAAGGCGTCGTTGATGTCGACAATGGTGCCAGACGCGGTGGTGATGGTGATGCCTTCGCGGGCATGGCTGAAAACGCTGGCGGCAAGGCGGATTTTTTCTTCCTCGCGCATGCGCTGGGTGATGTCCTGCACCAGACCAGCCAGCCGGACCACGCGTCCTCTCTCGTCACGCTCCGGAAAGCCCATCACGAAACAGGGGCGCAACTCGCCGTCCGGCTGCACCGTCATCAGCTCCAATTCATACGGTGTGCCTTCTGACACTGCCAGGTTGACCGCGGCATACAACTGTTGCGTGGATTGCGGTGTGTACAACGCAGCCTGCCCCTGCAGGTTCGGTGTGCCCAGGGCCGGGTCACGGCCAAAAATGCGGAACATCTCGGGCGACCAGGTCACGGTATTGGTCGCCACATCCCACTCAAAGCTGGCTAAACGCACTGCTTTCTCTGTGCGCTCCATCATGATCTGGCTGCGCTGCAAGGCTCTCTGAGCTTGTTTGAGCTGGGTAATGTCGGTGAATGTCACCACCACTTGCAGCATCTTGCCATCGTTGTCGCGCACCGGGAAGGCATTGCAAAGCACCCAGGTTGAATCGGTGCGATCAGCATGGTGCGCACCAATCACATAATTTTGCAGAGGCACGCCGGACACCAGCACACGGTTCACCGGGTAGTCGTCCACGGACATGGGGGTTTCATCCTCATGCAAAAATTGCCAGCCCGGGTCAGTGGCCACCTTGCCCAGCATCTGGTCTTCGGTCAATCCCAGCATGGAAGCGGCCATCGCGTTGGACAGCATGATCGAGGTGTCCGGCCGGTGCACGACCACGCCCGACGACAGGTTCTCAAGCAGTGCGCGGTATTGCTTCTCGCTGTTTTGCAGCGCGTTTTCACGCTGCAACAACGTGTCCAGCAATCGGTTGAAGCCGCCAATCAACTCGCCAATCTCGTCCTGGCGCTCAATCGGCAGCGCCTGAACAGGCTGGCCACTGTTAACCAGTTTGCTCAACGCTCGGCTGGCGGAGAGCATCGGGGCGAGTTGGCGATGCAACAAACGGTTCATCAGCCACCAGATCAGTGCCCCGGCCAGCAGGGTCAGGGCAAGCGCTCCGAACATCAGGCGCCGCAGCATGGCATCGACCGGTGCAAACGCTTCCCCAGTGGGCAAGGTGGCCACAATAAACCAGTCCGCCACCGGGATGGTCTTGGCAGCCGACAACTGCTGTACGCCGCGGGAGTTGACGGCCACGCCATACCCCTCGTAGCCCTGCCGGTAGCGGTCGTGCATGGCATTGATACCTGGTGCCGGCGCTGGCTGCATGATGCGGCTTTTGTCGGAGGACGTGACGATCAGGTTGTGCTGTCGGGAGATCAGCAAATAGCCACCAGTTTGCCCATAGTGAGTTAGCGCAATTTGGTCCAGGAAGCTGGATTTACCCAGATTGATCGCACCTACCATCGCGCCAAGCACCTTGCCCCGTTTGTCAAGAATGGGCACGGTGATACTGAAGATGGGCGCCCCCAACTTCTTTCCCATGACGGGGCGCCCAATCACTGTTTTGCCCTCTTTCAGCGGAATCGACACCGATTCCCGGTCAATGTAATTGGTGCCCGTACGCCCCGCTGACAACGGCACATCGGCAATTGCCGTGCCATCCACGTCAGTGATGAAAACACCACCGTTGAACAGGATCTGTAGCAAAGGGCGCTGTTCGAGCAAGGTTTGCAATGCCGTCGCATCGGCCAGAAGAGCGGGCGTAATCTGCTTGGCAATGGATTCCAGCGACTGGAGACGCTCACTGAGGCGGTCATTGATCTCAAGAGCCATTCCGGACACTTTAGAGAGCTGTTGTTCACCCAACATCCGCTGCAGGTCTTCACGCAATATGCGACTGGCTAAAAAAGCCAGCAAGGAGATACTGATGACAAACAGGACCACACTGAGCAAGGTCACCCTGGATTTGAGCGAGCGCCATGGAAAGTGATTCAGTGCCATTTGGAAACTTCACGCAATGGTTTAGCGGCTGGCGATACACCGGAAAGATGGCTCAGGGCACCAACTTGTGCGTGGCGCTGGTCACCATCAGGTGGTCTGGTGCCGGCAAAACTGACGACAACATCAGAGTGACCAGACTCAGTTGACTTTTTGTTGAGAGCTTCATCATGTTTGCCAATCTCCAACGACGGTCGATCCGCTGACGGCTGCTTCTGCTGGTGCCTATGCCGCAGCCGCACTTTCCCTGTTCAACAAATCGTAGTGATGTGATGGCACTTTGAACATGAGGTAATCACCTGAAAATTCTCATGAAAACACCTGAGCCCGGCTTGGTGGCGCTTGGCTCTTTGCCCCTGGGGCACTTGAGTCAGCCCCCGGCAATCCGATTCAAACAGTCGGCAGCCGGATCACTGCGCTGCAACCGGCTCCAGCACCCGCCAAACCGTTTTGCCCTTGCTGTCCTTGTCGATCTGTTTCAACACGACTTCATGGGCAGCCAGTTCCTGATCGTTGGCAACAAGTACCTGCAGGTTGAAAGCCCGCAAGTCCATCATTGGCGCACTGTTGCCTGCCGCATCAACGGCCGAGCTGTCGTCCATCACCAGCACGTTTTGCCCGCGCGTGAGGTTGATGAAGACGTCGGCCAGCAGTTCGGCGTCCAACAGCGCGCCGTGCAGGGTGCGGCCGGAGTTGTCCACTTCGAGGCGGTCACACAGGGCGTCGAGTGAATTGCGCTTGCCCGGGTACAACTCCTTGGCCATGACCAGGGTGTCGGTCACGCTGGCAACAACGCTGCGCACCTTCGGGTGGCCGACCTTGCCAAACTCCATGTCCAGAAAACCCAAATCGAACGGTGCGTTGTGGATAACCACGTCAGCACCGGTCAGGTAGGCCAGCAGGTCGTCGGCAACTTCCTCAAACTTGGGTTTGTCACGCAGGAATTCGCTGGTGATGCCGTGCACCTTGAGCGCTTCCTCATGGCTGTCACGCCCCGGATTTACGTAGATGTGGCGGTTGTTGCCGGTGAGCTTGCGGTTGACCATCTCCACGCAACCGATCTCGATGATGCGGTCGCCGTTGTCGGCAGACAGGCCGGTGGTTTCGGTATCGAGGAAGATTTGGCGCATGGTCAGCCCGCTGAATTCAGTGGTTTTCTTTGGCGTGGTTGATGGAGTATTTGGGAATCTCAATCACCAGATCCTTTTGCGCCAGGATCGCCTGGCAGCTCAGGCGAGACTGGGGTTGCAGGCCCCAGGCGCGGTCCAACAGGTCGTCTTCTTCTTCCTCAGACGGTGCCAAAGACTCAAACCCTTGCTTCACGATCACGTGGCAAGTGGTGCAGGCGCAGCTCATCTCGCAGGCGTGCTCGATGTTGATGTGGTGCTCCAGCAGCGCCTCGCAGATGGAGGTGCCTGCAGGTGCAGTCACT
Organism: Rhodoferax ferrireducens; assembly: GCA_002083775.1. Taxonomy (GTDB): domain Bacteria; phylum Pseudomonadota; class Gammaproteobacteria; order Burkholderiales; family Burkholderiaceae_C; genus Rhodoferax; species Rhodoferax ferrireducens_A. The sequence goes on from MTEI01000002.1 coordinate 605,709, forward strand.
TCAGCGCCCTGGGGGCAATATTCAGCGTGGGGAAGGATTTTGATGGTGGGCATGTTAGACGGTTTCTATATTTTTACCGGACAACGCACGCTGTATGCCGCGGTTCATGCGCAGGGCCGCAAAAGCTTCGGTGCCCTTGGCCAGCATGGCGGTGATGGCTTCGATGGCGGCCGGGTCTTCCAGATCGCAGGCGGCGCGCACTTGGCGAATCAGTTGCTCAATCTCGCTGCGTTGGGTTGCGTCAAGCAGGTCACCATCGGCGTCCAGCGCACTTTGGGTAGCCAGCATCATGCGGTCGGCATCGACGCGGGCTTCCACCACAGCGCGTACAAACATGTCTCTCTCGGCCGAGATAAAGCTGTCTTGCAGCATGCGGGTGATGAGCTCATCACCCAGCCCGTAAGACGGCTTGACAGTGATGTGCGCCTCAACCCCGCTGAGCTGCTCCAGCGCTGACACGCTCAGCAAACCATCGGCATCAACGGTGAAGGTAACGCGGATGCGCGCCGCACCAGCGGCCATGGGCGGGATACCGCGCAGGGTAAAACGCGCCAGGCTGCGGCAGTCAGACACCAGATCACGCTCGCCCTGCACCACATGCAGCGCCAAAGCGGTCTGGCCGTCCACATAGGTGGTGAAGTCTTGCGCCTTGGCGGTGGGGATGGTTTCGTTGCGCAGCACGATGCGCTCGACCAGGCCGCCCATGGTTTCCACGCCCAGACTCAAGGGAATCACATCCAGCAGCAGCAAGTCACCGCCTGGGTTGTTGCCCGCCAGCTGATTGGCCTGGATGGCAGCGCCCAGCGCCACCACTTCGTCCGGGTTCAGGTTGTTGAGCGGCGGCTGGCCAAAGAACGCACCCACGGCTTTTTGAATTTGCGGCATGCGGGTGGAGCCGCCAACCATCACCACGCCTTTGACCTCGTCCACGGTGAGCTTGGCGTCACGCAGCGCCTTGCGCACTGCACTCAGGGTGCGGGCGGTCAGCGCCTGTGTGGCAGCGTCAAAGTCGGCACGTTTCACGTCAAAAGTGACTGTAGCCCCCGTCAAAACTGCATGGAATGTGACGGTTTCTGTAGCAGTCAGCGCTTCTTTGCAAGCCCTTGCGGCGGCTTTCAGGGCGGCTTTGTCGGCCGGACTGCGGGTGTTGGCGGTGCCGTAGTTGGCGCAGCTGGCGGCGCACTGGGGCTCTGCGCCCAGATTGCTGCACACGTTGGCAGCGCTTGCCGATGGCTCGGCCACCTGTGCCAGCACCCAGTCAGCCAGCGCGTGGTCGTAATCGTCGCCACCCAGCGCCGAGTCGCCACCGGTGGCCACCACCTCAAACACGCCTTGGGTCAGCCGCAGGATGGAGATGTCAAACGTGCCGCCACCCAAGTCGTAAATCGCATAGACGCCTTCAGCGGCGTTGTCCAGCCCATAGGCGATGGCCGCTGCTGTGGGCTCGTTGATCAGGCGCAGCACATTCAGGCCAGCCAATTGCGCGGCGTCTTTGGTGGCCTGGCGCTGCGCGTCGTCAAAATAGGCCGGCACGGTGATCACCGCACCGTACAGGTCGTCATTGAAGGTGTCTTCGGCGCGGTAACGCAGCGTGGCCAGAATGTCGCCACTCACTTCGACTGGCGATTTTTCACCCTGCACAGTTTGCAGGCCCAGCATGCCGGGGTGGTTCACAAACTGGTAGGGCAACTTGCCAGCCAGCGCCACATCTTTCAGGCCACGGCCCATGAACCGCTTGACCGAGGCGATGGTGTTGACCGGGTCGTCTGCCTCAGCTGCCACCGCGTCCCAGCCAATTTGCCGCCCGCCACCGGGCAGGTAACGCACCACCGAGGGCAAGATCACCCGGCCCTCGCCGTCCGGCAGGCATTCGGCCACGCCGTGGCGCACCGAGGCCACCAGCGAATGGGTGGTGCCCAGGTCAATGCCCACGGCAATGCGCCGCTGATGCGGGTTCGGCGTCTGGCCGGGTTCAGAAATTTGTAATAGCGCCATGGTATGTAAAAGGGTGCAAGGCCCGTTGGGCCGGTGGCTCAGGTTTCGATCTGGTCAAGCCGCTTGTTCACGTCGTCTTCAAAGCGTTCAACAAACATCAGCGCCCGAACTTGGCCAACAGCCTCGGCAAACGCCTGACTGTCGTCCATCAAACGCTCTATTTTTTGAAGCATCTCACGCTTGGCCTGCTGGACCTGCAGGCTGATTTGCTCCAGAGCCTGGGTGCTGGTGGCATCGTCGAGCTCTTCGCGCCACTGCATTTGCTGCATGAGGAACGTGGCGGGCATGGCGGTGTTGTTTTCAGCGTTGACCGGCGCGCCGTGCAGTTCACACAGGTAGGCGGCACGCTTGAGCGGGTCTTTCAGGCGCTGGTAGGCCTCGTTGATGCGCACCGACCATTGCATGGCCACACGCTGGGCAGCAGCACCCTGGTCGGCAAACTTGTCAGGGTGCGCCTGGCGCTGCAGGTCTTTCCAGCGCGCATCAATTGCCGCGCGATCCTGACCAAAGCGCTGTTCAAGCCCGAACAGCGTGAAGTCGTCAGATTGGAGATTCACACCCGAAAAGACTCGCCACAGCCGCAGCGGTCTCGTTCCTTGGGGTTGTTGAACTTGAACCCTTCATTGAGCCCTTCGCGCGCAAAGTCCAGCTCGGTACCGTCCAGGTAAACAAAGCTTTTGGGGTCCACAATGATCTTGACGCCCGGGGCTTCGAGCACCATGTCATCTTCGCCAACGCTGTCCACGTATTCAAGCGTGTAAGCCATGCCGGAGCAGCCCGTGGTCTTGACGCCCAGGCGCACACCCACGCCCTGCCCACGTTTGGTCAGGTAGCGGGCAAGCTGCGAAATGGCCTTGTCTGTCAGCGTAATAGCCATGATGTCTTGAGGTTTCTGATTCAGTGCCTCGCCGCCACCAGGTCGGGCCCGGCGCGGCGATGAAGAGGGGGGTTAAGCCGTTTGTGCGTCAGTGTGTTTTTGGCGGTAGTCGCTGACTGCTGCCTTGATGGCGTCTTCCGCCAAAATCGAACAGTGGATTTTGACAGGTGGCAAGGCCAATTCTTCGGCAATCTCGCTATTTTTCAGCGCAGCGGCCTGGTCCAGCGTCTTGCCCTTGACCCATTCGGTCACCAAGGAGCTGGACGCAATCGCCGAGCCACAGCCGTAGGTCTTGAAGCGTGCGTCTTCAATCACGCCAGTCTCGGCGTTGACCTTGATCTGCAACTTCATCACGTCACCGCAAGCGGGCGCGCCCACCATGCCGGTGCCAACCGAGTCGTCGCCCTTGTCAAACGAGCCAACGTTGCGGGGGTTTTCGTAGTGGTCCACCACTTTTTCAGAATATGCCATTTTGATTCTCCTGTTAGGTCAATGTTTCCAACTCTGGATGTCATCCCGGACTCGATCCGGGATCCATGGATTGCGGGTCAAGCCCGCAATGACATCACCTCTAATGCGCTGCCCACTGGATGGTGGATATATCAATGCCTTCTTTGTACATGTCCCACAGCGGGCTGAGTTCTCGCAGTTTGGCCACGTTGAGCTTGATGGTGTCCACCGCGTAGTCAATCTCGGCCTCGGTGGTCCAGCGGCCAATGGTCATGCGCAGGCTGCTGTGGGCCAATTCGTCACTGCGGCCCAGGGCGCGCAGCACGTAACTGGGCTCCAGGCTGGCCGAGGTACAGGCCGAGCCACTGGAAACCGCCAGGCCCTTGATGCCCATGATCAGCGATTCGCCTTCCACATAATTGAAGCTCATGTTCAGGTTATGCGGCACGCGTTGCGTCAGGTGGCCGTTGATGAACACTTGCTCCACATCTTTCAAGCCAGCCAGCATGCGATCATGCAGCGCCTGGATGCGCACGTTTTCTGCTCCCATCTCTTCTTTGGCAATGCGGTAAGCCTCACCCATGCCGACACACTGGTGCGTGGGCAGGGTACCGCTGCGCATGCCGCGCTCATGACCGCCACCGTGCATTTGCGCCTCGATGCGGATGCGTGGTTTGCGGCGCACAAACAGCGCGCCAATGCCTTTGGGGCCGTAGGTCTTGTGCGAGGTCAGGCTCATCAGGTCGATGGGCATCTGGCTGATGTCAAACGCCACGCGGCCGGTCGCCTGTGCCGCGTCCACATGAAAAATCACGCCCTGACTGCGACAAATGGCACCGATAGCCGCCACGTCCTGAATCACGCCAATCTCGTTGTTCACATACATGACGCTGGCCAGGATGGTGTCCGGGCGAATGGCGGCTTTGAACACCTCCAGGTCCAGCAGGCCATCGCTCTGCACATCGAGGTAGGTCACCTCAAAGCCTTGGCGCTCCAGTTCGCGGCAGGTGTCGAGCACGGCTTTGTGCTCGGTTTTCACCGTGATGATGTGTTTGCCCTTGGATTGGTAAAAGTACGCTGCGCCTTTGAGCGCCAAGTTGTTGGACTCTGTCGCGCCACTGGTCCAGACAATTTCGCGCGGATCGGCGCCAATCAGCGCGGCCACTTGGCCACGCGCAGTTTCTACGGCGGCTTCAGCCTCCCAGCCCCAGGCATGACTGCGCGAGGCGGGGTTGCCAAAATGCTCGCGAAGCCAGGGAATCATGGCGTCCACCACGCGCTGGTCGCACGGGTTGGTGGCGCTGTAGTCCATGTAAATCGGGAAGTGCGGTGTGCTGTCCATGGGTAAATCTCTGGCAGGTTGACGTTAACTTACATTTTGGAGAAGGCATTGCCCAGCGCGAACACCGAGTTGGGCGCATTCACCCGCATCGGCTGGATCGGCATGCTGGAAATGGCGCGTTTGAGGGTGGGTTTTTCTTCCAGCTCAAAACCCTTGGCCAATTGCTCGTCCACCAGCTTTTGCAGGCTGACCGAGTCTAAAAACTCGACCATCTTGACGTTGAGTGAGTCCCACAGATCGTGTGTCATGCAGCGGTGGCCTTCGCCCAGGCAGTTGCCTTTGCCGCCGCATTGGGTGGCGTCCAGCGGCTCGTCCACCGAGGTGATAATTTCAGCCACGGTGATGTTGTCGGCGGACTTGGCCAGCGTGTAGCCGCCGCCGGGGCCGCGGGTGGACTCCACCAGCGCATGGCGGCGCAGCTTGCCAAACAGCTGCTCCAGGTACGACAGAGAAATTTGTTGGCGCTGGCTGATCGCTGCCAGGGTAACGGGGCCAGCAGATTGGCGCAGCCCCAGATCAATCATCGCAGTGACCGCAAAACGGCCTTTGGTGGTGAGACGCATGGCAAGCTCCTGACTTTCGGTTGATGACTAGCCAGCTGTTTTGCCGACTAATTGAGTCAAGTATATCAAAAACCTAGCGCTGTAGTCGGATAAATAGACTGATTGGTATTTTTTTAAGGTTATTGCGGAAATTTACTAAATTTCATAGCTAACTGCCCTTTACCTATAGGGGCTAGAGGCCAATTTGATACTTAAGCCTTCAGGGGAATGACGCCCGCAATGTTGTCGGTGCCTGCCGCGCCAAAGGCCTGCTCTTTCAAAATAGCCAGCTGATCACGCACCCGCGCAGCTTTTTCAAACTCCAGATTGCGGGCGTGTTCGAGCATGAGTTTTTCCAGGCGCTTGATCTCGCGCGAGATGTCTTTTTCGCTCATCTCTTCCACCTGCGCACGCTGCAAAGCGTCGCGCTCCAGCTTCTCAGCCTCTTTGCCGGCCTTTTCGCTGTAGACGCCGTCGATCAAGTCGCGCACTTCCTTGATGATGCTGCGCGGCGTGATGCCGTTTTTCAGGTTGTGCGCCACCTGCTTGGCGCGGCGGCGCTGGGTTTCGCCCATGGCGCGCTCCATGGAGTTGGTGATCTTGTCGGCATACAAAATCGCCCTGCCCTCCACATTGCGCGCGGCACGGCCAATGGTCTGGATCAGCGAGCGCTCGGAGCGCAAAAAACCTTCCTTGTCGGCGTCCAGAATGGCGACCAGTGAGACTTCGGGAATGTCCAGCCCTTCACGCAGCAGGTTGATGCCCACGAGCACGTCAAAGGTGCCCAGGCGCAGGTCGCGGATGATCTCGACCCGCTCCACCGTGTCAATGTCACTGTGCAGGTAGCGTACTTTGACGCCGTTGTCACTCAAATAGTCGGTGAGCTGCTCGGCCATGCGTTTGGTGAGGGTGGTGATCAGCACCCGCTCGTGTTTGTCGACGCGGATGCGGATTTCTTGCAACACGTCGTCCACCTGGCTGGTGGCTGGGCGCACTTCCACCTCGGGGTCAACCAGACCGGTCGGGCGCACCAGTTGCTCCACCACTTGACCGGCGTGGTCTTTTTCCCATTGCGCGGGCGTGGCGGAGACAAAAATCGCCTGGCGCATACGCGTCTCAAATTCTTCAAAGCGCAGCGGCCGGTTGTCCAGCGCGCTGGGTAACCTGAAGCCGTATTCCACCAGCGTGGTCTTGCGCGAGCGGTCGCCGTTGTACATGCCGCCAAACTGGCCAATCAACACGTGCGACTCGTCCAGAAACATCACCGCGTCTTTGGGCAGGTAGTCGGTCAGCGTGGCGGGTGGCTCACCAGGGGCGGCACCACTCAGATGCCGGGAATAGTTTTCGATGCCCTTGCAGTGGCCAACCTCGCTGAGCATTTCCAGGTCAAACCGGGTGCGCTGCTCGATACGCTGCGCTTCCACCAGCTTGCCTTGGCCCACGAACTCCTTGATGCGGGCCGCCAGTTCAAGCTTGATCGCTTCGACCGCAGACAACACCTGCTCGCGCGGCGTCACGTAATGACTGCTGGGATAGACGGTGAAGCGAGGAATCTTTTGGCGGATGCGCCCGGTCAGCGGGTCAAACAGTTGCAGGCTCTCGATCTCGTCGTCAAACAGCTCGACCCGGATCGCCATCTCGGAGTGTTCGGCCGGAAAAATGTCGATGGTGTCGCCGCGCACCCGAAACGCACCGCGTGAAAAATCAATGTCGTTGCGTTGGTACTGCATACGCACCAGCTGCGCAATCATGTCGCGCTGGCCCATCTTGTCACCGGCGCGCAGCGTCATCACCATCTTGTGGTACGCCTCAGGCTGGCCAATGCCGTAGATGGCCGACACGGTGGCGACGATCACCACGTCACGCCGCTCCAGCACACTTTTGGTGCAGCTCAGGCGCATCTGCTCGATGTGTTCGTTGATGGCCGAGTCTTTTTCAATGAACAAGTCGCGCTGCGGTACATAGGCCTCGGGCTGGTAATAGTCGTAGTAGCTGACGAAATACTCCACCGCGTTCTTCGGGAAAAACTCGCGGAACTCGCTGTACAACTGCGCCGCCAGCGTTTTGTTGGGTGCAAAAACAATAGCAGGCCGCCCAAGCCGGGCAATCACATTGGCCATGGTGAAGGTTTTGCCGGAGCCGGTGACACCCAGCAACGTCTGGAACACCTCGCCGTCTTCCACACCTTCTACCAGCTGGTTGATGGCCTCGGGCTGGTCACCGGCAGGTGGGTACGGCTGGTACAGCTCAAAGGGCGAGCCCGGAAAGCTGACAAACTGGCCGGTGCGGATGTGCTCGGCATCGTCAGAAGGAACAAGCGTGATCGGTGTGGGCGCGGACATGGGGTGGGTGCAATCGGTTGGAGGCAACCGAGCATGTTATCCAACTCCGTTCAGGCAAGCAGGCAGTGGATGCGATCCAAACTGTTGTGGTCTCTCCCGCTGTCAAAGTCAACGTTTCATGTCAAACCCGGCTGATTGGGCAAACACCAGCGTGTCAACTTGTGCCCAACATCTCTATTTCAAAAAGCGCGTTGGACGAATCCGCATGATGACCATCGTTTCTTTCAGACCCGCAGCGCCCTGAAAGGCCAGCGGGCCGTTCGTCGAGCAATACCCCTGATAGCAACGTGTGATTACGATATCTGGAAAATTGAACTCGTTGGTAACTTTTTGACTTTTAGCGTCAACCAACGCAACCAACCAGTTCAATTCCTTTTCAATCCCTTCTTCGAGGTGACCATGCGCTCTGATCTGAATGAATTCGTGACCAAGTACCTCACCCTCGTTGGTGCCACCGTGATGGCCGTGGGTTTTGTGGCCTTTGTGGCCACGTCTTACGATGAAACCCGTGCCGAGGGCCAGACCAGCGCCGTGCAGGGCAGCATCGCACCCAGCCAGACCACCGGCTCTTGAGCGTGTGTTGACCCCCGGCCAGGCAGCGCCGGGATAGGGTCTGGGCAGGGTCCAAGTTGTCAGTAAAATGCCGGGTTGTCCGGCCACAGGCTGGTCTTGCGCCCTCACCCCACTCCACAGGACCCTCTCATGTCACTCTTTTCTGCTGTCGAAATGGCCCCCCGCGACCCGATTCTGGGTCTCAACGAGCAATTCAACGCCGACACCAACCCTGCCAAGGTCAACCTGGGTGTAGGCGTTTACTTTGACGACAACGGCAAGCTGCCCCTGCTGCAGTGCGTGCAGGCCTTTGAGAAAACCATGATGGACAAGCCCACCGCCCGTGGCTACCTGCCCATCGACGGTATTGCCGCCTACGACGCTGCCGTCAAAGGCCTGGTGTTTGGTGCCGACAGCGAGCCCGTCCGCAATGGCCGCGTAGCCACCATTCAGGCTTTGGGTGGCACCGGTGGCCTCAAAATTGGCGCCGATTTTCTCAAGCGCCTCAACCCCGATGCCAAGGTGCTGATTTCTGACCCCAGCTGGGAAAATCACCGCGCGCTGTTCACCAACGCCGGTTTCACCGTGGAAAGCTACCGCTACTACGATCCCGCAACCCGTGGCCTGGACTTTCCCGGCATGCTGGCCGACCTGAACGCCGCCGCACCCGGCACCGTGGTGGTGTTGCACGCCTGCTGCCACAACCCCACCGGCTACGACATCACCCCGGCGCAGTGGGACGACGTCATTGCCGTGGTCAAGGCGAAAAACCTGACCGCTTTCCTGGACATGGCTTACCAAGGCTTTGGTTACGGCATTGCGGAAGACGGGGCGGTGATCGGCAAGTTTGTCGACGCCGGACTGGACTTTTTTGTCTCCACCTCTTTTTCCAAGAGCTTCAGCCTGTACGGCGAACGCGTCGGCGCCCTGAGCGTGTTGTGCGCCAACAAGGAAGAAGCCGCCCGCGTGCTGAGCCAGCTCAAGATCGTCATTCGCACCAACTACAGCAACCCGCCCACCCACGGCGGCGCCATCGTGGCCGGTGTGCTTAACAACCCCGAGCTGCGCGCCCTGTGGGAAGGCGAGCTGGGCGAGATGCGCGTGCGCATCAAGGCCATGCGCCAGAAGCTGGTCGACGGCCTGAAGGCCGCTGGCGTGCAGCAGGACATGAGTTTCATCACCCAGCAGATCGGCATGTTCAGCTACTCGGGCCTCTCCAAAGACCAGATGGTGCGCCTGCGCAACGAGTTTGGTGTGTACGGCACCGACACCGGCCGCATGTGTGTGGCGGCACTCAACAGCAAGAACATTGACTACGTCTGCGCCTGCATCGCCAAAGTGGTCTGATCTTCAAGCTTATATAAGAAATAGCTGCCTAGCCCTTATGCTGTAAGGGCTGGTAGCTATTTTTTTATGAGTCAATACCTGACATGACCAGCCTCAACATCATCGGTGCTGGCCGCGTTGGCCAGACGCTGGGGCGGCTGTTTCATGACACTGGGGTGTTCAGCATCCAGGCGGTGCTGGCCCGCACGCCCGCCAGCGCGCAGGTGGCGCAACATGTCATCGGCGCAGGTTGGGCGGCCACAGACCTGGGCGCTTTGCCACAGGCTGATGTCTGGATGCTGTCGGTGCCCGACACCCAGATCGCCCCGATGGCTGAAGCGCTGGCGGCTTTGACGTGCACCGCAGGCCTGCGCCCGGCCCTGGCTTTCCACTGCAGCGGCGCGCTGGGCTCGGACGAACTGGCACCCCTGCGCCAAGCGGGCTGGCAGGTGGCCAGCGCGCACCCGTTGTTGAGTTTTGCCCGGCCAGAACTGGCGCTGACGCAATTCGCGGGCACACCCTGCGCGCTGGAAGGGGACGCCCAGGCGCTGCCAAGCCTGCAAACGGCTTTCCAGCGCATTGGCGGCCAGTGCTTCATGCTGCAGGCGCAGCACAAACTGCTCTACCACGCTGGTGCCGTTTTTGCCACCAACTTTTTACCGGTGCTGCAGGATCTGGCCGAGCAGTTGTGGCAGCACAGCGGCATGCCCGCTGAACTGGCACCACACCTGCGTGCCACCCTGCTGCACAACGCCGTCAACAACATCGTGGCGCTTGGGCCCCAGGCCGCCCTGACCGGCCCGGCAGCCCGTGGCGATGCGGCGCTGGTGGCGCGCCAAAGCCAGGCGGTGAGCCAGTGGAACGCCGATGCCGGTGCCGCATACGACGCACTCAGCACGCTGGCAAAACGGCTGGCCAGATAAAACGCAGCAGGCCCTTGCTCCGGGGACGCCATGACGGCCCTCTTTAACGATCACCCCAGACCACCGAGCGCATCGAGATGGAGGCCGCCTGAAAGTCAGCATTGAAGAACTTTGGCTTTTCACCCAGGCTGGCGGCCGCGGCCGCATACAGCAGTGGCAAAAAGTGCTCGTGGCTGGGGTGTGACAGGCGGGCGATCGTTCCCAGTTTCTGAAAATCCTGCAGCGCCTGCAGATCGCCCACCTGCAGAACCCCGGTGATGGTGTCATCAAATTCACGGGCCCAGTCAAAAGTTTGATCCGGCCGGGCATCACCTTGCATGGTGCCCAGGTTGTGCACGATGTTGCCGCTGGCCACTATCAACAAGCCAAGCTCTCGCAACGGGGCAAGCTGCCGGCCCAGAGCCAGATGTTCAGAAGGCGGGCGGCGGACATCCATGCTGAGCTGGATCACCGGAATGTCAGCCGCCGGGAACATCGGCTTCAAAACACCCCAGGCCCCATGATCCAGGCCCCAGGTGTGCTCATCAAGTTGCAGCGGCTGCTGGTTGTGCGGCTGGCGCAGAAACTCCGACAACGCCAGCGCGGCTTCGGGGAACCCGGGTGCCGGATACTGCTGCTCAAACAGCACTTTGGGAAAGCCACCAAAGTCATGGACGGTTTTGGGCTGCGCCATGGCAGTCAGCCACCAACCGTCGGTCAGCCAGTGCGCTGATACACACACAATGAGTCGCGGGCGCGGCCATGTCAGACCAAATTGCGAACCCAGTGCCTGCCAGCTTTGGAAATAGCTGTTGCCGGGCAACGCGTTCATGGGGCTCCCGTGACCCAGAAAAAGCACGGGCAAAGGCTCAGTTTTGGAAAGAAGGCGCGTGATGGGTGGGTTTGCGGTCATTTCTTTGTCATCTTGGTGATTCAACTGATGTATTTTTCGGCCAGTCCTGCTATATTGCACTGCAACATTTTCATTCTAAAGGGGACGCCGTGCTCTACAAGTTTTATGAAACCCAACGCTCATTGATAGAACCGTTGACCGATTTGGCGGCATCCGCTGCCAAGATCTACGCCAATCCGCTTTCCCTATGGGGCCAACACCCATTGGCGCAGCGTATCTCGGCCGGCTACGACCTGATGCACCGCCTGGGCAAAGACTACGAAAAGCCCGAATTCGGCCTGCGCACCGCCGATGTGGATGGTGTCGATGTGGCCATCCATGAGCGCGTGGAGCTGAAAAAGCCATTTTGCGAGCTGCGCCGTTTCAAGCGTTATACCGATGACCTTGCGACCCTGTCCAAGCTGAAAGACCAGCCGGCGGTGCTGATCGTGGCACCCCTGTCAGGCCACTACGCCACGCTGCTGCGCGATACGGTCAAGACCATGCTCAAAGACCACAAGGTCTACATCACCGACTGGACCAACGCGCGTCTGGTGCCGCTCAGCGAGGGTGACTTCCACCTGGACGACTACGTCAACTATGTGCAGGAATTTATCCGCCATGTGCAAAAACTGTACGGCAACTGCCATGTGATGAGCGTCTGCCAGCCCACCGTGCCGGTGCTGGCTGCCGTGTCGCTGATGGCCAGCCGCGGCGAGCTCACCCCCTTGAGCATGGTGATGATGGGCGGCCCGATTGACGCCAGCAAGTCACCCACCAAGGTCAACAATTTGGCCATGAACAAGAAGATGAGCTGGTTTGAAAACAACGTGATTTACCGCGTGCCCAGCCGCTTCCCCGGTGCCGGGCGCAAGGTGTACCCGGGCTTTTTGCAGCATTCAGGCTTTGTGGCCATGAACCCCAGCAACCACGCCCGCAGCCACTACGATTATTTTCAGGACCTGATCAAGGGCGACCGCTCCAGTGCCGAAACCCACCGGGCGTTCTATGACGAGTACAACGCCGTGCTGGACATGGACGCCAATTACTACCTGCAGACCATCCAGACCGTGTTCCAGGACTTCAAGCTGGTCAACGGCACCTGGGACGTGCGCGGCGTGGACGGCCAGATCGAGCATGTGAGCCCGCAAGACATCCAAACCACCGCGCTGCTGAGCGTGGAGGGTGAGTTGGACGATATCTCTGGCTCCGGCCAGACCGAAGCGGTGCACAGCATTTGCAGCGGCGTGCCCAAGGCCATGCAGGAGCACTACGAGGTGGAAGGTGCGGGCCACTACGGTATTTTTGCCGGGCGGCGCTGGCGCGAAATGGTCTACCCGAAGGTGAAGGCGTTCATCCTGCGTTATCAGCCTCAGCCGGTGGCCAGCACGCCGACCCTGCCCGCCAGCGTAGCGGTTGCTGCCAGTGCTGAATCGGCCGCGCCTGTGGCAGCTGCGCCGGTGGCTGCTGCCACCGTTGCCGCACCGAAGAAGCCAATCAAAACCGTTGCCAAAGCGGCGGCCAAGCGGGTCAAAGCGCCTGCCGCCACCCTAGCTGCCACGAAAGCGGCCGTGGTAACGGTGGCACCTGTGGGACCTGTGGCTGAAGCGGTAGCTGCAGCCGCCCCTGCCAGGGCCGCCAAGCCTGCCGCCCGCAAAAAGGCCGCCCCCCGCCTGGCATGACCGATCTGGCAGCGCGATTGCTGGCGGCGCTGCCGCAAACCCAATGCACCCGCTGTGGCTACCCGGACTGCGCCGCCTATGCGCAAGCCGTGGCGGCTGGTGTGGCTGACATCAACCAGTGTCCGCCCGGTGGTGCCCAAGGTGTGGCACGGCTGGCGGCCATCACCGGCCAGCACGTCAAGCCACTCAACCCGGACAACGGTCTGGAGGCCCCGCGCAGCATGATGTTTATCGATGAGGACTGGTGCATTGGCTGCACGCTGTGCATCAAGGCCTGCCCGGTGGACGCGATTGTGGGCTCTAACAAGCTCATGCACACCGTTCTGGAAGCCTACTGCACGGGCTGCGAACTGTGCCTGCCGGTGTGCCCGGTGGACTGCATCCTGGTGGAAAACGCCTCAGGCAGTGCCACCGGCTGGGCGGCGTGGTCACCAGCGGATGCTGATCAGGCTCGCGACCGCTATGCCTTCCATAGTTACCGGGTCAAGCGGGACGGGGGCGAGAACGACCAAAGGCTTGAAGAGAAAGCACGGATGAAGCTGGCCGACCTGGAAGACCATTCCCAGCACACCGACGCGGTGGTGCTGGACAAAAAACGCGCCGTGATCGAAGCCGCCTTGGCCCGCGCCCGAGCCAGGCGCAAGACCTGACATGCTTGCTGTCATGGCGGACTTGATCCGCCATCCATGTCTTACCCCGCCAGTTTGGCGAACGCCTCGATCACCTCTGGCGGTGCCTGCACCATCTCAATCAACACACCTTCGCCGCTGATCGGGAACTCTTCGTTGCCCTTGGGGTGCAAAAAGCAGATGTCAAACCCGGCAGCGCCCTTGCGGATGCCGCCCGGCGCAAAACGCACGCCCTGTGCGGTGAGCCATTCAACGGCTTTGGGCAAGTCGTCAATCCAGATGCCCACATGGTTCAGCGGGGTGGCGTGCACGGCGGGCTTTTTCTCGATGTCCACCGGCTGCATCAGGTCCACCTCAACCTTGAACGGGCCTTTGCCCATGGCGCAAATGTCTTCGTCCACGTTTTCGCGGTCGCTCTTGAAGCTGCCCGTGAGTTCCAGCCCCAGCATGTCCACCCACAGCGTTTGCAGGCGCTGCTTGCTGGTAGCGCCAATGGCGATTTGCTGGATACCCAGCGTTTTGAACGGACGAACGGTTTGGCTCATGGTGACCTCTTTTTCAAAAAAGTGATATTAAAAATAGAGCTACTAGCCCTTATTGCGTAAGGGCTAGAGCCTGTTTTCTTATGCAAACTCCACAATCGGCTGGTCCACCGCCAGGCTTTCACCCTTGTTGGCCAGCACCTTACCCACCACGCCATCTGCCGTGGCAAACAACACATTCTCCATCTTCATGGCTTCAATCACTGCCACCCGCTCGCCAGCCACCACTTTCTGACCAGGCTGCACCGCCACTTCTACCAGCAGGCCTGGCATGGGTGACAGCACATAGCGGCTCATGTCCGGCGGCGCCTTGTAGGGCATCAGTGCGTGCAGGGCTGCGGCACGCGGCAGCAACACCATCACATCCAGCATGGTGCCGTTGTGAATGACGCGAATGGCCAGCGGCTTTTTCGGCGTACCACGCTCCACCTGAGCGCAAAAGTGCACCCCGTTGCAGGTGCCCATCATGCGCACCTGGCCAAACTTTGACTCGCTATGAATCTCATAGCTATTGGTCCCGACAATCATTCGGCCTGAGCGGGTTTTGTCATTGAACTCGGCAAAGTGCACCGGGTAGGACGTGCCATTGCCTTGCTGGCCGATGGTCACCACCACAAAGTCGTCACCGATGCGCAGTTCGTGGCCTTCCAACTGGCCAGTGATGGCCTTGGAACGGCTCAGGTAACGGCGGTTGACAAAGGCGGCCAATGCCACCAGAAACTCCACATCGGCATGCGGCACGTCTTCGGCGCGGAAACCCTTGCCATAGTTTTCGGCGATGAACCCGGTGTTGAAATCACCCGCCACAAACTTCGGGTGCGCCAGCAGCGCCGCCTGGAACGGGATGTTGCTCGACACGCCACGAATCACAAAGCCGTTCAGGGCCTCGCGCATCATGGAAATGGCTTCCAGGCGGTCTTTGCCGTGGACGATGAGCTTGGCAATCATCGAGTCGTAATACATCGGGATCTCGCCGCCGTCCTGTACGCCGGTGTCCACCCGCACGCCGTGCCATTGCGACACGTCGGAGGCAAACATGCTTTCTTTGGGCGGCTGGAACTTGACCAAGCGCCCGGTGGAGGGCAAAAAGTTGCGGAACGGGTCTTCGGCGTTGATGCGGCACTCCATGGCCCAGCCGTCGCGCTTGACGTCGGCCTGGGTCAGGGGCAGCGGCTCGCCCGCCGCCACCCGGATCATCAGTTCCACCAGGTCCAACCCGGTGATGCATTCTGTGACTGGGTGTTCCACCTGCAGGCGGGTGTTCATCTCCAGGAAGTAAAAACTCTGGTCCTTGCCGACCACAAACTCCACCGTGCCGGCGCTCTGGTACTTGACGGCCTTGGCCAGCGCCACAGCTTGCTCGCCCATGGCTTTGCGGGTGGCATCAGAAATGAACGGGCTGGGTGCCTCTTCAATCACCTTCTGGTGGCGGCGCTGAATGGAGCATTCGCGCTCATTCAGGTAGACCACGTTGCCCTGGCTGTCGCCAATCAGCTGGATTTCAATATGGCGCGGCTCTTCAACAAATTTTTCGATGAACACGCGGTCGTCACCAAAGCTGTTGCGGGCTTCGTTCTTGCAGCTGGTGAAGCCTTCAAAGGCTTCCTTGTCGTTGAACGCCACGCGCAGACCCTTGCCACCGCCGCCTGCGCTGGCCTTGATCATGACCGGGTAGCCAATGCTCTTGGCAATCTCGACCGCTTCTTCAGCGGTGTCAATGGCATCGTTCACACCCGGAATGCAGTTCACACCGGCAATACCGGCGAGCTTTTTGGACTCGATCTTGTCGCCCATGGCGGCAATGGAGTAGTGCTTGGGGCCAATGAAGACAATGCCCTCTTCTTCCACGCGCTTGGCAAACCCGGCGTTTTCGCTCAAAAAACCGTAGCCGGGGTGCACTGCCTGCGCACCGGTGGCTTTGCAGGCGGCAATGATCTTGTCCACCACCAGGTAGCTGTCGCGGCTGGGCGCGGGGCCAATCAGCACCGACTCGTCGGCCAGCGCCACATGGCGGGCGTCGCGGTCAGCCTCGGAATACACCGCCACCGTCTTGATGCCCATCTTGCGGGCGGTGAGGATGACGCGGCAGGCGATTTCGCCGCGGTTGGCAATCAGAATTTTGGTAAACATGGTTTTCTTACTTTCAGAACTCGGCAGGATTGGAATTCGTCTTTCACGCCGGAATGCCCGTGGACCAGCCGGAGTGGGCTGTCCGGGCGTTTTGCGCAGGTCAAGGAGGAGCGCGCAGCGCGGGGGACACGGAGCAAAGCGCCCGGACAGCCCGCGCCAGCGCGACAAGTACACGTGGTCATGGAAATCACAGCGGAATGTTGCAGTGTTTGCGCCACGGGTTCTCGATCTTCTTCTCGCGCAGCATCACCAGCGAGCGGCAGATACGCTTGCGGGTTTCATGCGGCTGGATCACGTCATCAATGAAGCCGCGTGCGCCCGCGACAAACGGGTTGGCAAAACGTGATTTGTACTCTGCCTCTTTGGCCGCCAGCTTTTCTGGGTTGCCCTTGTCTTCGCGGAAGATGATTTCCACCGCGCCCTTGGCCCCCATCACCGCAATTTCGGCATTGGGCCAGGCAAAGTTGACGTCACCTCGCAGGTGTTTGGAGCTCATCACGTCATAAGCGCCGCCATAAGCCTTGCGGGTGATCAGGGTGATCTTGGGCACCGTGCATTCGGCGTAGGCAAAGAGCAACTTGGCACCGTGCTTGATGATGCCACCATACTCCTGCGCCGTGCCAGGCATGAAGCCGGGCACGTCGACAAAGGTGATCACCGGGATGTTGAACGCATCACAAAAACGCACAAAACGCGCCGCCTTGATGCTGCTCTTGATATCCAGGCAACCCGCCAGCACCAGTGGCTGGTTGGCCACAAAACCAACGGTCTGGCCTTCCATGCGGCCAAAGCCGATGATGATGTTCTTGGCGTATTCGGGTTGCAGTTCAAAGAAATCACCGTCATCCACCGTCTTGGTGATCAGCTCTTTCATGTCGTAGGCCTTGTTGGCGTTGTCAGGCACCAGCGTGTCCAGGCTGAAGTCTTGCCGGTCAGCCGGGTCGCCACTCTTGCGCACCGGGGGTTTTTCGCGGTTGTTGAGCGGCAGGTAGTTGTACAGGCGACGCAGCATCAGCAGCGCCTCGACGTCGTTTTCAAACGCCAGATCGGCCACGCCGCTCTTGGTGGAGTGGCTCACGGCACCGCCCAGTTCTTCGGCGGTCACGTCCTCGTGCGTCACGGTCTTGACCACTTCAGGACCGGTCACAAACATGTAGCTGGAGTCTTTCACCATGAAGATGAAGTCGGTCATGGCGGGTGAATACACCGCACCACCAGCGCACGGGCCCATGATCATGCTGATCTGCGGGATCACGCCGCTGGCCATCACATTGCGCTGGAACACGTCGGCATAACCGCCCAAGGAGGCTACGCCTTCCTGGATGCGTGCGCCACCCGAGTCGTTCAAGCCGATCACCGGTGCGCCGACCTTCATGGCCTGGTCCATGATTTTGCAGATTTTTTCGGCGTGGGCTTCGCTCAAGGCACCGCCAAACACGGTGAAGTCCTGGCTGAAGACAAACACCAGACGCCCGCTGATCATGCCGTAACCGGTGACCACACCGTCGCCGGGAATCTTGTTGTCTTCCATGCCGAAGTCCACACAGCGGTGCTCGACGAACATGTCCCATTCTTCAAACGTGTCTTCATCGAGCAGCATCTCGATTCGCTCGCGGGCGGTGAGCTTGCCCTTTTTGTGCTGGGCATCGATACGCTTTTGGCCGCCACCCAGGCGGGCGAGTTCGCGCTTTTTGTCAAGGAGTTGAATGATGTCGTGCATGGTTGATATCTCGGAGGTCAGGGAAAATTCAAGGAGAAAAAGAAAACTTTGATAGCTGTCAGCCCTTATGGTATCTGGGCTGAGAGCATATTTCGTGCTGCAGTGGAGGCGGCCAGGCGGCCTTCCAGAACCTCTTGGGTGAGCTTGGGCAACAGCGCCTGCACGGCCGGATGTTGCCGGAACGCCTGCTTCAGGCCGGCGTCAATACGCTCCCACATCCAGGCCAGCGCCTGGGCTTGGCGGCGGCTCGCAAACTTGCCGTTGGTGGCCTGAAGCTGTTTGAATTCCAGCACCTTGGCCCAGAACGCATCGACGCCGGTGCCCTGCAGCGCGCTGAGTTGCATCACTTGCGGGTGCCAGATCTGTTCGTTGTGGTGCGCGTTGTCCGGGTTGCCATGCAGGCCCAGCAAGCGCAGGCTGGAGGTGATCTGCGCCTGGGCACGGGTGGCGGCATGGGCGTCCAGGTCCGCCTTGTTGATGACCACCAGGTCAGCCAGCTCCATCACGCCTTTTTTGATGGCCTGCAAATCGTCTCCGGCGTTGGGCAACTGCATCAGTACAAACATGTCGGTCATGTTGGCCACGGTGGTCTCACTTTGCCCCACGCCCACGGTTTCAACAATGACCACGTCGTAACCGGCAGCTTCGCAGACCAGCATCGCCTCGCGGGTTTTTTCGGCCACGCCGCCCAGCGTGCCGCTGCTGGGGCTGGGGCGGATGTAGGCTTGCGGGTTCACCGACAGGTATTCCATGCGGGTTTTGTCGCCCAGAATGCTGCCTCCGCCCACGCTGCTGCTCGGGTCCACTGCCAGCACCGCCACCCGGTGCCCCAGGCCGATCAAGTGCAGCCCCAAGGCTTCAATAAAGGTGGATTTGCCGACCCCCGGCACGCCGCTGATGCCCAGGCGAAACGATTTGCCGGTGTGCGGCAACAAGGCGGTCAGCAGCTCATCCGCCTGCAAACGGTGGTCGGCACGGGTGGACTCCAGCAACGTGATGGCTTTGGCCATGGCGCGGCGCTGCAGTTGGGCCTGCCCCTGCACGATGGCTGGCAGCAGGCCACTCGGTAAAGTGTTTTTTGTGATCGTGTTCACTGCAATTTCAGGAGCTATCAGGCCAGACGGATATTGGGCTAGAGCCATATTTCACATAATTTCAAAAGCGCGCCCGTCAGGCAACCGATAGCGCGAGAAATCGCGCACGTCCAGCGTCATGATGCGCGTGATACCGGTTTCCATGGCTACCCAATACAGGCTGGCATCGGCAAAGTCCATCTCGGTGCGCTCGCTGGTGTAGCGCAGCATCCAATCGGTCATGTCCATCACGTCTGCCACATCGACGGGAAAAATCTGCGCGCCACCCGCGCTCACCCAGCGCAGAAGACCGATGCGCTCACGTGCGCCCAGTAGATGCGTGGCTTCTGTCACGCAGGGCCAGGTGGTGTGCAATCGCAAGGGAACTTCGGGTTGCGTCAACATCATGCGAAACCGTGCGTGGTGCGGGTCTTGAGTGTCAAACAGTGCGATCAATGGCCCCGCATCCAGCAGCGCAACGATCACGCAGCGCCTCCGGCAGCCGTACCTTTGGCCTTCAGATACTCAGCGTAATCAGCTTGCCCCCGGGCGTGCCGGGCTCGCAAAGACTGTTGAATGGCCGTTTTGGTTGGCGACAGTGCCTCGGCCGATGCGCCATCCGGCGCAGCCACGGTGTAGCTGGCCATGTCCTGCATCACCTTGAGATAGAGCTCACCTGGGTTGTTGCGCCCCAGCGCGCGCTCAACCGCCTCCACGATGAATTGCGACTTGGTGATGCCACGGCGCTTGGCCGCTTGTGCCAGCTCACTTTCAAGCAATGGATCCATGCGAACGGAAACAGCCATGATCAACTCCAGATTGAAATACGGTAATACAGTATATCAATGCCAGATTCATTCGGCCAGGGCCTTCTTGATCTGCTCCAGCACGTCTTTGGCGCTGGCCGGAATCGGGGTACCGGGGCCGTAAATGCCTTTCACACCCGCCTCAAAGAGCATGTCGTAATCCTGACGCGGAATCACCCCGCCAACAAACACCACGATGTCGTCCGCGCCCTGCTTTTTCAGCTCGGCAATGATGGCCGGCACCAGGGTTTTGTGACCGGCGGCGAGTGTGGAGACACCCACGGCATGCACGTCGTTTTCAATCGCCTGGCGGGCGCATTCTTCGGGGGTCTGGAACAGCGGGCCAATGTCTACGTCAAAACCCAGGTCGGCAAACGCGGTGGACACCACTTTGGCACCCCGGTCATGGCCGTCTTGGCCCAGCTTGGCGATCATCACGCGCGGGCGGCGGCCTTGCGCGTCAGCAAAATCGGCAATCTCTTTTTTGAGTTGATCCCAACCCTCGGCACTGTCATAGGCGGCTGCGTACACACCGGTCACCTTTTGCGTATCGGCGCGATGGCGGCCGAATGATTTTTCCATGGCATCGCTGATTTCACCCACGGTGGCGCGGGCGCGCATGGCTTTGATGGACAGATCCAGCAGGTTGCCGGTGCCGGTAGCTGCTGCGTTTTCAATAGCTTCAAGCGCTTGCTGTACCTGGGCTGCATCGCGTTTTTGCTTGATTGTTTTGAGGCGAGCGATTTGCGACTCACGCACGGCCACGTTGTCGATGTCGCGCGCTTCAATGGCCGCTTCAGTTTTGAGCTTGTACTTGTTGACGCCCACAATCACGTCTTTGCCAGAGTCGATGCGGGCCTGCTTTTGTGCCGCGGCGGCCTCGATCTTGAGCTTGGCCCAGCCGGAGTCCACGGCTTTGGTCATGCCACCCATGGCTTCCACTTCTTCAATGATGGCCCAGGCGGCATCGGCCATGTCTTGGGTGAGCTTTTCCATCATGTAAGAACCCGCCCATGGGTCGATCACGCTGGTGATATGGGTCTCTTCCTGAATGATGAGCTGGGTGTTGCGGGCAATGCGCGAGCTGAACTCGGTGGGCAGCGCCATGGCTTCGTCAAAGCTGTTGGTGTGCAGGCTTTGGGTACCACCAAAAACAGCCGCCATGGCCTCGATGGTGGTGCGCACGATGTTGTTGTAGGGGTCTTGCTCGGTCAGACTCCAGCCGCTGGTCTGGCTGTGGGTGCGCAGCATCAGGCTCTTGGGCTTTTTGGCGTTGAAGCCCTTCATGATGCGGCACCACAACAGACGCGCGGCGCGCATCTTGGCCACTTCCAGGTAAAAGTTCATGCCCACCCCCCAGAAGAAGCTCAGGCGGCCGGCAAAATCGTCCACATCCATGCCTGCGGCAATGGCGGTTTTGACGTATTCCTTGCCGTCGGCCAGCGTGAAGGCGAGTTCCAGCGCCTGGTTGGCACCGGCTTCCTGCATGTGGTAACCGCTGATCGAGATCGAGTTGAATTTGGGCATGTGATGCGCCGTGTACTCGATGATGTCGCCAATGATCTTCATCGACGGCTCGGGCGGATAGATGTAGGTGTTGCGCACCATGAACTCTTTCAGAATGTCGTTCTGAATGGTGCCGCTGAGCAACTCCTGGCTCACACCCTGCTCTTCTGCGGCCACCACGTAGCCCGCCAGCACCGGTAATACGGCACCGTTCATGGTCATGGAGACGCTGATCTTCTCCAGCGGAATCTGGTCAAACAGAATCTTCATGTCCTCCACCGAATCAATCGCCACGCCGGCCTTGCCCACGTCGCCGGTCACGCGCGGATGATCACTGTCGTAACCCCGGTGCGTGGCCAGATCGAACGCCACGCTCACGCCCTGCCCGCCGGCAGCCAGCGCCTTGCGGTAAAACGCATTGGACTCTTCAGCGGTGGAAAACCCGGCGTACTGGCGAATCGTCCAGGGGCGCACCGCATACATGGTGGCTTGCGGACCGCGCACATAGGGCTCAAAACCGGGCAAGGTGTTGGTGTAGGCCAAATCCTGCGTGTCTTCAGCGGTGTAAAGCGGTTTGACGCTGATGCCATCCGGCGTTTGCCAGTTCAGCGCGTCAACGTTGCCATTGGGGGCTGACTTGGCGGCGGCTTTGGTCCAGGCTTGGAGATCAGCGGCTTGGAATTCGGGGATTTTTTGTGTCATGTGGGTTGACTCCAGTCGGAAGTGCATACGGTATACCAGCACCGCTCAACATGCCATGGTGCGGGCGAAAAACAACCGCGAGAGTTTACGTTATTTATAATTATTGATACAAAAAATTCCGCCCACCTTACAATTTCCGGCATGGCCGCACTCTCTTTAGCACCTCGGGCACTTTACGAAGAAGTGGCTGAATTGCTGCGTCAGCGGATTTTCAGCCATGAGCTTGAACCGGGCAGTTGGATCGACGAACTGAAGATTGCCGAGGCGTATGGCATCAGCCGCACACCTCTGCGTGAAGCACTCAAAGTACTGGCCGCCGAAGGGCTGGTGACCATGAAGGTACGCCGTGGTGCCTATGTGACCGAAGTCTCGGACCGCGACCTGCAAGACGTTTACCACCTGCTGGGGCTACTTGAATCCGACGCCGCCGCTGCAGTGGCGCAGAAAGCAAGCGATTCTCAGTTGCAGGAGTTGCAGACGCTGCACGACACGCTAGAGCAGTCGGTACAACCAGGGCATTTCAACCGCGAACAGTTTTTCGTCGTCAACGAGCAGTTTCACATGCTGCTGCTGGACATTGCCAACAACCGCTGGCGCAACCAGATGGTGGCCGACCTGCGTAAGGTCATGAAACTCAACCGGCATAACTCGCTGCTGAAGTACGGCCGCGTGGAAGAGTCGCTGAAAGAACACCGGGCTTTAATGGCAGCATTGCGCTTGCGGGATGCAACGCTGTGCCAGCAACGCATGTTGGCCCACTTCAAAAACGGCTTGGAAGCCGCAAACTGATTTGTTGGAATGCTAGGGGCAACAGCTTCAATGGTCTGCCCGGAGGGGATCGAACCCCCGACCCACAGCTTAGAAGGCTGTTGCTCTATCCAACTGAGCTACGGGCAGAGATCACGAGAATTGATTGGTCGGGGCGAAAGGATTCGAACCTTCGACCCTCTGGTCCCAAACCAGATGCGCTACCAGGCTGCGCTACGCCCCGACCCAGTCATTGTAATGGGTCCCGGCCTGTTTTCCGCCCAAGCGATCACGCCTTGCGGTGACCATCGCGCTTTTTTTCAGCCCAATCACGGTGGCATGGGCGACGCGTTTGGGCGTTCGATCAGATGAATGCTAACCACCCGCCTTTGTTGTGGATTGAAATCGGCGATGCTTTTCCTGATGTTGACCAAGCCTGGGGGCACGACTCCGATGTCCCCGGACTTCTTTGCGCTGGGGGAGATTTGTCAGTAACAACGCTGGCTCGCGCCTATGGAGCCGGGATTTTTCCTTGGTTCAACCAGGGGCAACCTGTGTTGTGGTGGAGCCCCGCGCCCAGAATGGTGCTGGACGTGTCTGCATTCCGACTACATGCCTCGCTGAAGAAACGCCTCAAACAATTTGTCAAGTCGCCAACTTCAGAAATTCGGGTGGACTCGGCCTTTGACCGGGTGATCCATGCCTGTGCAGGCAATGGCAGGGCGGGTCAGTCTGGTACCTGGATCGTGCCAACCATGGTGCAAGCCTACATTCGCCTGCATCAAGCCGGGTTGGCACACAGTGTGGAGACGTGGGTGGACGGCGAATTGGTGGGCGGCTTGTATTTTGTCGCCTTGGGGCGCGCTATTTTTGGAGAATCGATGTTTCACCACGCGACAGACGCCTCAAAAATTGCGCTGTCGGCATTGGTTGCCATGTGCCGCGGCTTTGGTGTGCGGCACATAGACTGTCAACAAAACACCCAGCATCTGGCCTCCATGGGTGCTGCAGAAATCCCAAGAGCGGTGTTCATTGATCAGGTGGCCAAGGCACGCTGTGAGGCATCGCCGGTTTGGTCTTTCTCACCCGTATACTGGAATGGTCTTCTGGCTTCCACACCTGTCACAACGTGAACCACTCACAGCGATTTGTCACAGACATTCAGTACTACACGACCGCGGCTTACCCTTGCAGTTACCTGGAAGGACAGTTGGCCCGGTCACAAGTTGCTGCGCCCAGTGAGGCCATTGATGCCGCCAACTACGATGTGTTGATCCGGCATGGTTTCAGACGCAGTGGCTCATTCGTCTATCGCCCCCAGTGCGACCGCTGCAGTGCCTGCCTGTCGATTCGACTGCCAGTCGCAGACTTCAAACCCAATCGAAGCCAGAAGCGCGCCTGGACACGTCATGAATCGCTGGTTTGCACCGTGATCGAGCCGACCTTTTCTGGCGAGCACTATGCGTTGTACAAGCGGTACCAAAAATCCCGCCATCCGGGTGGCGGCATGGATATCGATGACGAAACACAGTACACCGACTTTCTGGTGCGATCCAATGTGCGCTCCTGGATGGTGGAGTTTCGTGAGCCGTCTACAGATCAAGGGTCTGGCGAACTGAAAATGGTTTCCATCATTGACCAATTGCACAACGGTCTATCTGCGGTTTACACCTTTTACGCGCCTGAATCCGGCCAAAACCTGGGTACCTTCAATGTTTTGTGGCAGATCAGGCAGGCCCAGGCGCGGGGACTGCGTTATCTCTACCTTGGGTATTGGATTGAATCTTCCAAAAAAATGGCTTACAAAGCCCACTTCAAACCGTATGAACTGATGTTGAACGGAACTTGGCAAACCATACCGCGAATTTCATAAGATAAAATCTCCTCACTTTTTGTAGGGAGTTGTATGCGCAAGGCAGATCCGGGAGTTGCTTCATTACCCACCGTGCAGGTCATCGAGCGGATGTTCACTTTGATTGACATTCTGGCCTCTCGTGAAGAGGCCATGTCGCTCAAGGAAATCAGCGAAAAAGCAGGTTTGCACGCGTCTACCGCGCACCGCATCCTGAACGATCTGGCCACCGGGCGTTTTGTGGATCGTCCGCAGGCTGGAAATTACCGGCTGGGCATGCGTTTGCTGGAACTGGGCAACCTGGTCAAAAATCGGCTCAATGTACGCGATGCTGCGCTGGAGCCCATGCGTGAACTGCACCGTATCACGCAGCAGCCCGTGAATTTGAGCATGCGCCAGGGTGATGAAATCGTCTATGTTGAACGCGCTTACAGCGAGCGATCAGGGATGCAGGTGATTCGGGCGATTGGTGGCAGGGCCCCCTTACATCTGACCTCGGTGGGCAAGCTATTCCTGGCTTCGGACGATCCCCAAAAGATTCGCGCCTATGCCACACGGACCGGTTTATCCGGTCACACCAAAAATAGTCTGACCCAATTGCCCGCACTGGAAAAAGAATTGAGCAAGGTGCGCCGCGAAACCTACGCAACCGATAACGAAGAGCTTGAACTAGGTGTGCGCTGTATGGCCGCAGGCATTTATGACGACCAGAAAAGATTGGTCGCTGGACTGTCCATATCAGCCCCTGCGAGTCGTCTTGACGAAGCATGGCTATCAAAACTGATGGCAACCGCTGCAGAAATCTCAAAAAACCTGGGTTACCAATCCCTGTAGATCTGGAACATGGCGCGTGGCCGATTCGTCTGCGCGCGCCAGACTAGCCGCCGTTGATTCCCGGGACCGCTTTGACTGAAACAGCGTTATCGGTGGACTCCAGCCAATGCCGGACTCGTTCGGCGTCGCCCAAGCGGCTCAACTTGCCGGCAGAATCCAGAAAAACCATGATCAGTTTACGGCCCGCCACACTCGCCTGCATGACCAAGCAGCGACCAGCCTCGGAGATATAACCCGTCTTCTGCAGGCCGATGTCCCAGGTGGGGTTTTTGACGAGCCGGTTGGTGTTGTTGAACTGCAGCATGCGGCTGCCCACCGACACCTCATAACCTGGAGAGGTTGTCAAATCGCGCAGCACTGGATGCTGGTGCGCCACATCAACAAGTTTCACCAAGTCGTGGGCACTTGAGCGGTTACTGCTAGACAAACCTGTGGGCTCGACATACACCGTGTTGATCATGCCAAGCGCGCGCGCTTTGGCATTCATCTGCGCCACAAAAGCGACCATCCCGCCAGGGGCTGTTCTGGCAAGCGCATGGGCGGCGCGGTTTTCACTGGACATCAACGCCAGATGCATCAACTCGCCGCGTGTGAGGGAACTCCCCACGCGCAGACGCGACCTGCTGCCTTTTTCGGTGTCCACATCCTCGTTGGTGATGTCGATCATCTCATCCATAGACAAATGCGATTCACTGATCACCAGCCCGGTCATCAACTTTGTCAGCGAGGCAATAGGCAAAACCGCCTTGTCATTTTTACTGTAGAGCACCTCGTTGGTCTGTTGGTCAACCACCAGCGCCACACTGGATTTCAGATTGAGCGCATCCGAGGTGTCATGCAGCCCCGCCATCTGACCAAAAGACGGTTTGGCTGCCACAACCACTCTGGCGCGGGATGCCGCCTTTTTTCGGGCAGATGCAACCACCACCTTGCGCTTGGCCTGAACCACAACTTTCTTGGATTTACCTGCTTTCGCCTTGACCACATAGGTCTTGGCAACACGCCCCTTGCTGGTAGCCGCTTGGGAAACAGCCAGGGGAGCCAGCGCCAGAGAGACGAAAAGGCCCAGCAGACACAGCACGCTGCGAGACTTGCTGCCCAGAGTGCCATTTAGAAAATTTGTCATGACCAAGGCTCCTGACCGCGCTTAACAGATGGTCGAAGTTTAAACTGAAAAAGTCTCGCAGTACCAAGTACTTGCGAGACTTTCTTAAACCTTTTCGGTCTGTTTAGCCCTGTGCCGCCACCCGATCGGCTTGACTGCTCAATTTGTTGAGTGCACTCAGATAGGCTTTGGCTGAAGCCACCACAATATCCGGGTCGGCACCGACGCCGTTGACCACTCTGCCGCTGTTTTGCAGGCGCACCGTCACCTCGCCCTGGCTCTCGGTAGAGCCGCTGATGGCGTTGACCGAATACAGCACCATCTCGGCACCACTTTTCACCAGCGACTCAATGGCTTTCAGCGACGCATCGACTGGCCCGTTGCCATCCGACTCGCCTTTGAGTTCCTTGCCGTCCATGGTCATGACAATTCGGGCGTGTGGGCGTTCACCGGTTTCACTGCTCTGCGCAAGTGACACAAAACCGAAGCGATCGTGGCTTTGTGCCACGTTTTCTTCACTGACCAGCGCCAGGATGTCTTCGTCAAAAATTTCACTCTTGCGGTCTGCCAAGTCCTTGAACTTGATGAACGCATTGTTGATTTCAGACTCGCTGTCCATCGTCACGCCCAGTTCTTGCAAGCGCAACTTGAAGGCATTGCGACCGCTGAGCTTGCCCATCACGATCTTGTTGTTGCTCCAGCCCACATCTTCCGCGCGCATGATTTCATAGGTGTCACGCGCCTTGAGCACACCGTCCTGGTGGATCCCTGAGGCGTGGGCAAAAGCATTGGCACCCACCACGGCTTTGTTGGGTTGAACCACAAAACCGGTGGTTTGGCTGACCAGGCGACTGGCTGCCAGAATGTGTTTGGTGTCAATACCCAGTTCCAGACCAAAATAGTCTTTGCGCGTTTTGACCGCCATGACGATTTCTTCCAGCGAACAGTTGCCGGCACGTTCGCCCAAGCCATTGATGGTGCACTCCACTTGGCGCGCACCACCAATCTTCACACCCGCCAGAGAATTGGCCACTGCCATGCCCAGATCGTTGTGGCAATGTACCGACCAGATGGCTTTGTCACTGTTCGGAATGCGTTCGCGCAGGTCCTTGATGAAGTTGCCATACAGTTCCGGAATGGCGTAACCCACAGTGTCCGGCACATTGATGGTGGTGGCACCTTCGTTGATGACCGCTTCAAACACCCGGCACAAAAAGTCCGGATCAGACCGGTAAGCGTCTTCGGCACTGAATTCGATGTCACCCATCAGGTTACGGGCGAAACGTACCGCCAGCTTGGACTGCTCAAACACCTGGTCCGGCGTCATGCGCAATTTCTTTTCCATGTGCAGCGGGCTGGTCGCCAAAAACAAGTGCAAACGGCCGGAATTGGCAGGCTTCAGAGCCTCAGCAGCCCGCGAGATATCACGGTCACTGGCACGCGCCAGCGAACACACGGTCGAATCCTTGATGACCTCGGCAATGGCCTTGATGCACTCAAAGTCGCCATTGGAGCTGGCAGCAAAGCCGGCTTCGATCACGTCAACTTTCAGACGTTCGAGCTGACGGGCAATCCGCAGCTTCTCATCGCGGGTCATGGAGGCGCCGGGAGACTGCTCGCCATCGCGCAAGGTGGTGTCAAAAATCACTAACTTATCGGTCATATCGCTTCTCCTAAGTTCTCAATGAATTCGCAACTGAAATTTGTTCATGCCAACAAAAAAGCCCGTTGCGAATGGCATACGGGCTTTTTGGGGTTGAGGCAATCAAGCGCTAACAACGCCACCCGTCGGGTGTCGGTAGTAGGGCTAGAGATAGCTTTTGCATGGGTGCAATGTACCATAGGTCAGCCGTTCAAAGGCGTGAACAGGTTCACTTTATAGGCAGGTCAATCGTGCAGACCGCGCTCTTCAGGCTCCTGAGTTGAGGTACTGATGACACTGGTGGGAATACCTTTGGCCTTGCGCCAAAAGTAAACCACGTAACCACTCAGGCCGTAAACCACAAAAATACCGAACAACACCGTGGGGGGGTCAATGTTGATGAGCGCAATGGCGATGGCTATCAGCACAATCACCACAAACGGCACGCTGCGTTTCATACGCACGTCTTTGAAGCTATAAAACGGCACATTGGTCACCATTGTCAGCCCAGCGTACAGCGCCAAAGCGAACATTGGCCAGGCCAGACTGGCACCAGGAATTTCCAAATCGGTGGCCACCCAGATCAGGCCAGCCACCAGTGCTGCTGCTGCGGGGGACGGCAGACCTTGAAAATACCGCTTGTCCACCACGGTGGTATTGACGTTGAAGCGGGCCAATCGCAATGCCGCGCAGGCACAATAAACAAAAGCCGCCAGCCAACCCCAACGACCCAGCCCCTTGAGCGCCCAGACGTAACTGATCAAGGCTGGCGCAGCGCCAAAAGACACCATGTCTGACAAGGAGTCCATCTGCTCACCAAAAGCACTCTGGGTATTGGTCATGCGCGCCACCCGACCGTCAAGACTGTCCAGAATCATGGCGCAAAAAACGCCAATGGCGGCCAGATCAAAACGACCATTGATGGCCATCACAATGGCATAAAAACCGCCAAAAAGCGCCGCCAAGGTAAACAGGTTGGGTAAAACGTAGATGCCCTTGCGTCGCTTTTTGAGCGGCGCTTCGAGTTCAGCAAAATCAGAGTTGTGGGCGTCATCCATTCCAGCGGCCTATTGAGTCTTTCCATAATAACAAAAGGCCACCGAGGTGGCCTTTGTCATGATCTAGCCGCCTACTAATTGCGGGTTTGATCCACCAGTTTGTTCTTGGCAATCCAGGGCATCATGGCGCGCAGTTGGGCACCCACAATCTCGATCTGATGATCTGCCGTGTTACGGCGACGTGCCGTCATACTGGGATAGCCGGTACGGCCTTCCAGAATGAACATCTTGGCGTAGTCACCATTCTGGATGCGCTTCAAGGCGTTGCGCATGGCTTCACGGCTCTGGGCGTTGATGACTTCAGGACCAGTCACATACTCGCCATACTCGGCATTGTTGGAGATCGAGTAGTTCATGTTGGCGATGCCGCCTTCATAAATCAGGTCAACAATGAGTTTCAGCTCGTGCAGGCACTCGAAGTAGGCCATCTCCGGCGCGTAGCCCGCTTCCACCAAGGTCTCGTAACCCATCTTGATCAGTTCCACCGCACCACCGCATAACACGGCTTGTTCACCGAACAGGTCGGTCTCGGTTTCTTCCTTGAAGTTGGTCTCGATGATGCCGGCCTTGCCACCACCATTGGCCATCGCATACGACAGAGCCAGTTCACGCGCCTTGCCGCTCTTGTCTTGGTGCACCGCGATCAGGTGTGGCACGCCGCCACCCTGGGTGTAGGTGTTGCGCACGGTATGGCCAGGTGCCTTGGGCGCAACCATCCACACATCCAGATCGGCGCGGGGCACCACCTGGTTGTAATGCACGTTGAAGCCATGGGCAAAGACCAGCGAGGCTCCAGCCTTGATGTTGGGCGCGACGTTCTGGGTGTAGACCTCAGAGATTTGTTCGTCAGGCAACAAAATCATGACCACGTCAGCGCTTTTGACTGCGTCGTTGACTTCCATGACGTTCAGGCCAGCTTTGCCAACCTTGTCCCATGAAGCGCCACCTTTTCGCAGACCAACCACAACTTTGACGCCGCTGTCGTTCAGATTTTGCGCGTGTGCATGGCCTTGACTGCCGTAGCCGATGATGGCAACTGTTTTGCCTTTGATCAGGCTCAGATCACAATCTTTATCGTAAAAAACTTTCATCTATCTCTCCATTGTAAAAAATTCAAACTCGCAAAATCCGCTCACCCCGACCAATGCCGCTGGCACCAGTGCGCACGGTTTCCAAAATGGCACCACTCTCAATCGCGCTCAAGAACGCATCGTTTTTGGACTGGTCACCGGTCAGCTCTATGGTGTAACTCTTCTCGGTCACGTCGATGATGCGGCCACGGAAGATATCCGCCATACGCTTCATCTCTTCGCGTTCTTTGCCTACAGCGCGCACTTTGACCATCATCAGTTCACGCTCGGTGTAAGCGCCTTCGGTCAGGTCAACCACCTTGACCACCTCAATCAGACGATTCAGATGTTTGGTGATCTGCTCAATGACTTCTTCCGAACCAGCGGTCTGGATGGTCATGCGCGACAGGCTGGGGTCTTCCGTGGGGGCCACAGTCAGCGACTCGATGTTGTAACCACGGGCAGAAAACAAGCCCACCACGCGCGAAAGGGCACCGGCTTCGTTTTCCAGCAAAACAGCAATAATATGTTTCATAGTGAATGACGCCTCATTTCGCCAACGCAAAAGCTTGCGCTTTCACCACCCTCCTCCGCACACGGTAATGTGTGGACTTGGCGAGCAATAGATTTGTCTAGTTAGGTTGAAGTAAAAAAACAGCTTAGAGGTCTTCGGCGCTCATCAGCATTTCGGTGATGCCGTTGCCTGCACGCACCATCGGGAACACGTTCTCGGTGGGGTCGGTGCGGAAGTCCATGAACACGGTGCGATCTTTCAGCTTGCGTGCTTCACGCAGGGCGCCTTCAACATCTGAGGCTTTTTCAATCAGCATGCCGACGTGACCATAAGCCTCCGCCAGCTTGACAAAATCGGGCAGCGCGTCCATGTAGCTGTGGCTGTAGCGGCCTGAGTACTCGATTTCTTGCCACTGGCGCACCATGCCCAGGTAACGGTTGTTCAGCGACACAATCTTGATGGGCGTGTTGTATTGCAGACAGGTGGACAGTTCCTGAATGCACATTTGCACAGAGCCTTCACCGGTGATGCAAAACACCTCGCTCTCGGGTTTGGCCAGTTTGATGCCCATGGCGTAGGGAATGCCCACGCCCATGGTGCCCAAACCGCCTGAATTGATCCAACGCCGCGGTTCGTCAAAGCGGTAATACTGTGCCGCCCACATCTGATGCTGCCCGACGTCCGAGGTAATGTAGGTATCGGCGTCCTTGGTCATGTTCCAAAGCGTTTCCACCACATACTGGGGTTTGATCACATCGTTGGTGCCGTGGTCGTATTTCAGGCAATCGCGCTTGCGCCAGCCCTCGATCGTGTCCCACCAGGCACCCAAGGCGTTGGCGTCGGGCTTGACGCTGCTTTCCTTGATCATGGCAATCAGTTCCGTCAGCACTTCTTTGACGTCCCCGACGATCGGAATATCGACCCGCACCCGCTTGGAAATGCTCGACGGATCAATGTCAATGTGGATAATTTTGCGTTCGTTCTGGGCAAAATGCTTGGGGTTGCCGATCACCCGGTCGTCAAAACGTGCGCCAACGGCCAGCAACACATCGCAGTTTTGCATGGCGCTGTTGGCTTCCAGGGTGCCGTGCATGCCCAGCATGCCCAGGAATTTGCGGTCGCTGGCCGGATATGCACCCAGGCCCATCAGCGTGTTGGTGACCGGGTAACCGAGCATGTCAACCAGTTGGCGCAACTCGGCCGTGGCATTGCTCAACAGCACACCACCACCGGTGTAGATATAGGGCCGCTTGGCCGCCAACAAAAGTTGCAACGCCTTGCGGATTTGACCGCCATGGCCTTTGCGCACCGGGTTGTAAGAGCGCATTTCCACCTTGTCGGGGTAACCGTGATAAGGCACCTTCTTGAAGGACACGTCCTTGGGGATATCGACCACCACCGGACCCGGGCGACCGCTGCGGGCGATGTGGAAGGCCTTCTTCATGGTCTCGGCCATGTCGCGCGCATCTTTCACCAGAAAGTTGTGTTTGACAATCGGGCGGGTAATACCGACCGTGTCGCACTCCTGAAAAGCGTCCATACCGATGGCTGCAGTGGGCACCTGGCCGCTGATGATCACCATCGGAATGCTGTCCATGTAAGCGGTGGCAATGCCAGTGACCGCATTGGTGGCACCGGGGCCCGAGGTAACCAGCGCCACACCCACTTCACCGGTGGCACGGGCGTAGCCGTCAGCCGCGTGCACGGCCGCCTGCTCGTGGCGCACCAGAATGTGCTGGATGGTGTCCTGCTTGAAAACAGCGTCGTAAATGTGCAGTACGGCACCGCCGGGATAGCCCCAGACGTACTTGACGTTTTCGGCCTGCAGGGCCTTGATCAGGATTTCTGCACCACGCAACTCTTGCACGCCCGAATCGTGGGCGGTCTTGCTGTGGGCGGCGGAAGATGTATGAGATACCGAACTGGTTTCGGCTTTGGATATTTCCATGATGAACCTTTGTGAATTTCTCTGACGAAAAACCTTGGGTGCTTCTTTGCAAACACTTGTGGCGTTGCATTGAAACTTAAGACCAAAGCCACAAGCGTTAAGAATAATTCGCCAGACTTTGACCCGTTTGCTTTAATTTGCAACGCGCATTATGGCATCAGGCCGGGTGCCGCAACGACGAGTTCCGAAAATCAGGTACATTTTCGGGCTTATTCGGCACACCCGGGCGCTCCTTCTGGCCCGCTCTCCATGACGACTCCAACCCCCTCCACCACGCCTTCAACCGATCTGGAAACACCCGGCCTGTGGCGCCGCATGTCGTGCTGGCTGTATGAGGGCATTCTGTTGTTTGGTGTGGTGTTCATCGCCGGTTACCTGTTTAGCGCGCTGAGCCAGACGAAAAATGCCATGGATAACCGCAACGCGCTGCAGGCCTTCATTTTTGTGGTCTTTGGCATCTACTTTGGCTGGTTATGGTCCAAAGGGCAGACTCTGGCCATGAAAACCTGGCGCATCAAGGTGGTTGATCTGCAGGGCCAGCCCTTGACGCAGGGCCGCGCCGTTGTGCGCTACCTGTGGAGCTGGGTGTGGTTGCTGCCGCCCTTGCTGGTGGCCGGATGGTTTGAACTCTCGGGGGGTGAAACCACGGTGATCACTCTGGGCTGGGTGGCTGTCTGGGCCATTTTGAGCCGCTTTCATCCCCGCAGGCAGTTCTGGCATGACGCGCTGGCAGGCACCCAGCTGGTGAATGCGCCAGCCGCGCCCAAGCGCAGTTGGCGGGCCTGAAACACTGCCTCAGATGGCGGACTGATCCAGTTCACCGGTGCGGATACGCACCACACGCTCGATGGGCGTCACAAATATCTTGCCGTCACCGATCTTGCCGGTGTAGGCGGCTTTGACGATGGCGTCCACACAACGCTCCACGTCTTCACTTTTCACCACCACTTCGACCTTGACCTTGGGCAGGAAATCGACCACGTATTCCGCGCCACGGTACAGCTCGGTGTGCCCTTTCTGCCGGCCAAAACCTTTCACCTCGGTCACGGTCAGGCCGGTCACGCCGCATTCGGCCAGACCCTCACGCACCTCTTCGAGCTTGAACGGTTTGATGATGGCGGTAATTTGCTTCATGGATGTCCTCGTTGGTAAATAGTCAGTAGAAATCTTGGCTCAGCCGCAGTGCGGCGTGCATGCACCTTGATTGTGCATGATGACAAACACGCTCAGGCGCGAAAGCGGTTGGTGATCGGGTAACGCCAATCTTTACCAAAGCTGCGGTGCGTGACCCGGATGCCCACTGGCGACTGGCGGCGCTTGTATTCGTTGATCTTGATCAGGCGCGTGACGCGCTCCACGTCAGCACGCGAAAACCCGGCGGCGATGATGGCTTCGATGCTCTGGTCGTTTTCCATATAGCGCTCCAGAATCGCGTCCAGCACCTCGTAGGGCGGTAGGCTGTCCTGGTCGGTCTGGTCCGGGCGCAGCTCGGCGCTCGGCGGGCGGGTGATGATGCGCTCGGGGATCGGCTCAGTTCCAGTGCCGTACGGGTCATGTTCATTGCGCCAGCGCGCCAAACGGAACACGGTGGTTTTGGCCAGGTCCTTGATCACGGCAAAACCACCCGCCATGTCGCCATACAGCGTGCAATAACCGGTGGCCATTTCGCTCTTGTTGCCGGTGGTCAGGACGATGCTGCCAAACTTGTTGGAGAGCGCCATCAGCAGCGTGCCGCGGATGCGGGCCTGGATGTTTTCTTCGGTGGTGTCTTCCGCCAGCCCCTTGAATTCACCCGCCAGCGTGGCCTTGAAGGCTTCGAATTCGGGCACGATGGACAACTCGTCATAACGCACGCCCAGGCGCGCCGCCATGTCACGCGCATCAATCCAGCTGATGTCTGCCGTGTACGGCGAGGGCATCATCACCGCACGCACCCGGTCTTTGCCCAGCGCGTCCACCGCAATCGCCAGCACCAGCGCCGAATCGATGCCGCCAGAAAGCCCCAGCAGCACCGACGGGAAACCATTTTTGCCAATGTAATCGCGCACGCCCAGCACCAGTGCGTCCCACAGGTCTTCGTCAGCGGTGCGTTCCGGTGCAATCGTTGACGTAATTTTAATAGCTAATGGCCCTTTATTTATAAGGGCTAGAAGGCTATTTTCTATAAAACTCGGGGCACGGGCGGCCAACGTGCCATCGGCGTGCAGAGCAAACGAATGGCCTTCAAAAACCACCTCGTCCTGCCCACCCACCAGGTGCGCATAGACCAGCGGCAGGCCGCAGTCCAACACGCGTTCGCGCATCATCTGCTCGCGCTCCAGCCCCTTGCCGACGTGAAATGGCGAGGCGTTGATCACGACCAGCAGCTCGGCCCCAGCATCGCGCGTCTGCCGCGCCGGGGCTTCAAACCAGGCGTCTTCACAGATCAGCAGGCCCACCTTGAGCGTGGCGCCCGGCGCGCCAGCCTCAAAAACACACACCTCCTGCCCCGGCGTGAAGTAACGGCGCTCATCGAACACCTGGTAGTTAGGCAGCTCACGTTTGGCGTAATTGGCCACCACCTGACCCTCGCGCAGCACGCTGGCAGCGTTGAATCGCTGCTGCACCGCGACCGATTTGGTGCGGCTGTCGCCGCCCATCGGGTGGCCCACGACCACCGCGAGGTCTTTCAACGGGGCCAGCGCGGCGGCCACGGCTTTCACGGCATCATCACAGGCAGCGATGAAAGCGCCGCGCAGGAACAGGTCTTCAGCGGCATAGCCACAGATGGACAGCTCAGGCGTGAGCACCAGACGTGCGCCTTGTTGGTACGCGTCTTGCGCCGCCTGGATGATTTTTTGCGAATTACCGGCCAGATCACCCACCACCAGGTTGAGTTGGGCAATGCAGAGTTTGAGCGTCATGAAAAGGTCGATGCAATGATGGAAAAAGAACACGGGTCAGTCGCAAATGATTATGTCATTCGGGTGCTGGATTCGCCCCTGCAGGTGGACGCTGGCGTGTGGGATGCGCTGCTCCTGACGCAAAGCGCGCCGACACCTTTCATGCGCCACGCATTTTTGAGTGCCCTGCACACCACCGGCTGCGCCACCGCCGCCACGGGCTGGACGCCCCGGTTTTTTCTGCTCGAGCGCGGCGGCGAATTGCAGGCCGCCTGTGCGATTTACATCAAGTCGCACTCCGGGGGTGAATTTGTCTTTGACTGGGGCTGGGCGCGCGCCTACCACCAGCATGGCCTGAGCTACCACCCCAAAGCGGTGTGCGCCGTGCCCTTCATCCCGGTGCCGGGCAGCCGGCTGTTGGCGCGCACGCCAGAAGACCGCCGGGCGCTGGTGACCAAGCTGCTGGACTGGTGCGCGGCCAACCAGCTGACCGGCTTGCACGCGCTGTTTGCCAGCGACGACGATGTCGCGGCGCTGACCCAGGCGGGCATGTTGTTGCGCCACACCATCCAGTTCCACTGGTCCAACAGCCCGAGCGGTTACGCCAGTTTTGACGACTTTCTGGCCAGCCTGTCGCAGGAGAAGCGCAAAAAGATCCGCCAGGAGCGGCGCAAGGTGGCTGAGGCTGGTGTGACCTTTCGGGTGCTTGAAGGTAACACCATCACCGAGGCGGACTGGGACTTTTTCTACCGTTGTTATGAGCGCACTTACCTGGAGCACGGCAATCCGCCTTACTTCAACCGCGCGTTCTACACCCGCATGGCAAGCGACATGCCCGAGGACTGGGTGCTGTTTGTCGCCGAACAGAACGGTGAACCCATTGCATCAAGTTTGCTAGCTGTCAACGCAAGCTGCATAGGGGCTGGAGGTGAAAAGAACATTAAAACCTCTGACGGTTCAGGCGCGTTGCTTGACACCGGCTTGGCTGGCCAGGCGGGTGCTGGTCAGAGTGGGCGCGTGGCCTATGGGCGTTATTGGGGTGCGCTCAAGCGGGTGGATTGTTTGCACTTTGAGGCCTGTTATTACCAGCCTTTGTTATGGTGCATCGAACACGGCTACCAGCGTTTTGAAGGTGGCGCGCAGGGTGAACACAAGCTGGCCCGCGCCCTGCTGCCCGTCACCACCACCAGCGCCCATTGGCTGGCGCATCCACAATTTTTTGCGGCGGTGGACAACTTCTTGACGCAGGAACGCGAAGGGATTGGGCAGTATGTGGGCGAATTGGAAGGCCGGAGCCCGTTCAAGGCCGCTGCCACTCGATGAGATCTCAGGTCTGTAACTGCCAGCGTCTGGGAACTTTGGCGGTGCAGACTTGTGCACGTCGAGGGCAAGGAGGAGCCCGCAGGGCGGGGGACACGAACGGAGCTGAGTGCCACGTCGGCCTGCGGCCCGCAATCACCGAGGCAGACAAGTGCCTGCTACCCCTGCACCACCTGCTGAGTTTGCACGCCCAGCCCCTCGACACCCAACCGCATGGTTTGCCCAGCGCGCAAAAACACCGGCGGTTTCTGACCCATGCCCACACCCGGCGGGGTGCCCGTTGAAATCACATCCCCCGGCTGCAGGCTCATGAACCGGCTCAGGTAACTGATCAGGAACGGCACCTTGTAAACCATGGTCGCCGTGCTGCCGTTCTGATAGCGATGGCCATCCACCTCCAGCCACAGTTTGAGCGTCTGCGGGTCAGGCACCTCGTCCACTGTCACCAGCCATGGCCCCAAAGGGCCGAAGGTGTCGCAACCCTTGCCTTTGTCCCACGTGCCGCTGCGGTTGAGCTGAAAGTCGCGCTCGGACACGTCATTCATCACGCAGTAACCGGCCACGTGTTTCATGGCATCGGCCTCGTCGATGTAGCGTCCGCCCTGCCCGATGACCACCGCCAACTCCACCTCCCAGTCGGTCTTGAGTGAGCCGCGCGGGATTTGTACGACGTCATCCGGGCCGACGATGGCGCTGGTCCACTTGTTGAACACCACCGGCTCGGGCGGCACCGGCATTCCGGATTCCAACGCGTGGTCGGCGTAGTTCAGGCCGATACAGATGCACTTGCCCACCTTCGCCAGGCAGGGCCCCAGGCGCAAATCCTGCTGCGGCATACCGGGCACCAGCGGCAGGCGGGCCAGGTCCACGGCACGCAGGCGGCCCAGACTGTCTGGCAGCAAGACTGCGCCACCGATGTCCGCCACCAGATCGCTCACATCACGCACCCGCCCCAGCGCGTCCAGCACACCGGGTTTTTCCTGGCCCACCGGGCCATAACGTACCAACTTCATATTGCCAGCCTTTCATTCAGCACATGGCGCACTAACCGCGCATGAAGTTTAGGCGGGTACGGCATTGCGACAAGCGCTCGCCCAGCCAAACAGCCCCAACCAAAGAAGACACCCAGCAAAAAGCGCCTGCTGTGACACCACATGCAGACGCTTGATAACTATACTTTCAGTAGCTTACAGCCCTTACCCTGTAAGGGCTGGAGGCCGAAAACACTTATTTTTTCAGGGAGTTCTGGTAATTGGCAATGCCTTCCAGAATCTCTTGCTTGGCGGCTTCCGGGCCTTCCCAGCCCAGAATCTTGACCCATTTGTTCTCTTCGAGGTCTTTATAGTGCTCAAAGAAGTGGGCGATGGTTTTCAGACGCACCGGGCTCAGGTCGTCGGGCTTTTGCCAGCGGGTGTAGAGCGACAGGATCTTGTCGATGGGCACGGCCAGCACCTTGCCGTCCATGCCGGCTTCGTCTTCCATTTTCAGGATACCGATGGCGCGGCAGGTCACCACCACGCCCGGAATCAGCGGCACCGGGGTGATCACCAGCACATCCACCGGGTCGCCGTCACCGCTGATGGTTTGCGGCACGTACCCGTAGTTGGTGGGGTAATGCATGGCCGTGCTCATGAAACGGTCGACAAAAATCGCGTGGGTTTCGTGGTCGACTTCGTACTTGACCGGGTCGGCGTTCATCGGGATTTCAATGATCACGTTGAACTGATCAGGAACATTTTTGCCGGGGGTGACGTTATCTAAGGACATGGTTTAGGTGCTGTTGAGGTTGAATCAGGGACATTCCCGATTAGCTCTGATTTTACTGACGTGCCACTTGCGAGTCATAAAAATCTCCATTTTTGGCGTTACAGTCTGCGCGTTGGCCAACCGCCACTACAGCACCTTACCGGTGTTTGGGGGCGAGGAAGCAACGCAGCGGTGGTGCCGCTTGCGTTGCACCACTTCCTCGCGAAGCAACTTCAGGAGAACTTTGATATGACAGGCAACTCTGCGCTGATTCTGGCGCTTATCTGCGGCTTGATCGCCGTCGGCTATGGCTTTTGGGCCCGTAGCTGGATTCTTTCCCAGGACGCAGGCAACGCGCGCATGCAGGAAATTGCAGCCGCGATTCAAACCGGTGCTGCGGCTTATCTGGCACGTCAATACAAGACGATTGCCATGGTGGGTGTGGTGTTGGCGGTGCTGATCGCCATCTTTCTGGACTCGATGAGTGCGGTTGGTTTTGTGGTGGGTGCGGTGCTTTCGGGCGCTTGCGGCTTCATCGGCATGAACGTGTCGGTGCGCGCCAACGTGCGTACCGCGCAGGCCGCCACCAAGGGTATTGGCCCGGCGCTGGACGTGGCTTTTCGCGGCGGCGCCATCACCGGCATGCTGGTGGTGGGCTTGGGCTTGCTAGGTGTGGCCGGTTTTTACTGGTTTTTGGTGCCTGAAGGCACGGCTACCGCAGCGCAGTTGAACCCCCTGATCGGTTTTGCCTTCGGTTCGTCGCTGATCTCGATTTTTGCCCGTCTGGGCGGTGGTATTTTCACCAAGGGCGCTGACGTAGGCGCTGACCTGGTGGGCAAGGTCGAAGCTGGCATCCCCGAAGATGACCCGCGCAACCCGGCCGTGATTGCCGACAACGTGGGTGACAACGTGGGTGACTGCGCCGGCATGGCTGCTGACCTGTTTGAAACCTACGCCGTGACGTTGATCGCCACCATGGTGCTGGGCGCCCTGCTCATCACAGGTGCGGGCAACAACGCGGTGATGTACCCGCTGGCACTCGGTGCGGTGTCGATCGTGGCCTCCATCATCGGCTGCTTCTTCGTCAAAGCCTCACCGGGCATGAAGAATGTGATGCCTGCGCTGTACAAAGGCCTGGCAGTGGCTGGCGTGTTGTCACTGATTGCCTTCTACTTTGTGACCCAAAGCCTGTTCCCCGAAGCGCTGACACTGGCTGATGGCCACGTCATCACCGCAGGCAGCCTGTTTGGCGCCTGTACCGTGGGCCTGGTGCTGACCGGCGTGCTGGTCTGGATCACCGAGTACTACACCGGCACCCAATACAAACCGGTGCAGCACATTGCTGAAGCCTCCACCACCGGTCACGGTACCAACATCATTGCCGGCCTGGGCGTGTCGATGCGCTCCACCGCTTGGCCGGTGTTGTTTGTCTGCCTGGCCATTTACAGCGCTTACGCGCTGGCTGGTTTGTACGGCATTGCGATTGCAGCCACCTCCATGCTCAGCATGGCCGGTATCGTGGTGGCGCTGGACGCCTACGGCCCCATCACCGACAACGCCGGTGGTATTGCCGAAATGTCCGAGATGCCGAAAAGCGTGCGCGACATCACCGACCCGCTGGACGCCGTGGGCAACACCACCAAGGCCGTGACCAAAGGCTACGCCATCGGTTCTGCCGGTCTGGCTGCGCTGGTGCTGTTTGCCGACTACACCCACAAGCTTGAAGCCTATGGACAACACATCACCTTCGACTTGAGCGACCCGATGGTCATCATCGGCCTGTTCATTGGCGGCATGATCCCGTACCTTTTTGGTGCCATGGCCATGGAAGCGGTTGGCCGCGCCGCAGGTAGCGTGGTGGTGGAAGTGCGTCGCCAGTTCCGCGAGATCAAGGGCATCATGGAAGGCACCGCCAAGCCCGAGTACGGCAAAGCCGTTGACATGCTGACCACGGCCGCCATCAAGGAAATGATGATCCCGTCGCTGCTGCCGGTGGTGGCGCCGATTCTGGTCGGCTTGCTACTTGGCCCCGCTGCTTTGGGTGGCTTGCTGATGGGCACCATCGTCACCGGTCTGTTTGTGGCCATCTCCATGTGTACCGGCGGCGGCGCCTGGGACAACGCCAAGAAGTACATTGAAGACGGTCACTTTGGCGGCAAGGGTTCTGAAACTCACAAAGCGGCTGTGACAGGCGACACCGTGGGCGACCCCTACAAGGACACCGCCGGCCCGGCTGTGAACCCGCTGATCAAGATCATCAACATCGTGGCGCTCTTGATCGTGCCGGTGATGATGCAGTTTCATGGTGGCAAAGTGCCTGCCGCAGCGCCTGAGCCAGCGGCCATGGTGGCACCATCTGCTGCTCCTGTTGCCGCTGAACCGGCTGCTGTGATGGCGGATGAGGCATCGGTCAAGGTCGACAACGGTGTGGTCAAGTTCTACTTTGCCTCTGGCAAGGCTGATGTGGCTGCGGGCGGTACTGAAGCTCTGGCTGATATCGTCAAAGGCGTGGCCGGCGGCAAGAAGGTCCTGATCAGCGGTTTTCATGATGCCAGTGGCGACCCGGTCATGAACGCCGAACTCGCCAAACAACGCGCTGTCGCCGTACGAGACCTGCTGACTGCTGCCGGTGTGACTGAAGACATGGTTGAGCTGAGAAAGCCCGAACAAACTCAGGCCGATGGCCCGGCCGCTGAAGCGCGCCGTGTGGAAGTGACGCTGGTTTAACCCCCAGCAAGCAACCATCCTTTCAGCGCGGTTGTCTGCCGCACTATCCCTTCAAGAACCCGCCTTGTGCGGGTTTTTTGTTGCCGAGCGTCTGTTTGGGCTGGTCTTGCTGGCTGGCTGGCCACTTTGCCAATAGGGCGATTCAAAAGCTGTTGTGGCATCCCTCAAAACCCCAACGCTTCACGTTAAACCCGGTACGGCGACTGGGTCATGCGCATGCGGTTTCGGGGTAAAAACACGCGCGAAACGGAAGAATCAGAACGCCTACGACTGTAGACGCGCGCCTTTCACCCCGAAGCCCGGTCGCATAACCCAATCACCGCGCCTGGCTGCTCTTGGGGGGAACCACTCCTGCAAAGTCACTCGTTTTGAATGGCCGTTGAGTCAGACCGGGCTGATCATGAATCCCCCTGCCAGCCCACCCACAACTACGTCGAATCAGTCGGGTGATGCGCTATGCGGAGGTAAAGGGGGAGGCCGAAGGCCGGAGGACACGCAGCAAAGCGCATCACCCGGCTGATTGGAGACGCACAAGCGATTCACCTTTGCCCCTACATCTCTCGGACACAAACGGCACATCAGTTTGAATCACACCCCTGCGCCAATCATGGGCCGACTCACGTGACAAAATCCCAACATCACCAAACGCGCAGACAAAAGCCCTCCCCTCTGACTCCGCATTCCAGCCAGCCTCCCATGTCCGACCCCCAACCGCACCGCGTCATCCCGCTGCAAGACCATCGCCCCCAAGCCCTGGCCTTGCCGGAGGCTGCTCTTCAAGTTAACCAGCGCATCACTGCCCGTGGCCTGCTGGCCGACCAGCGTGGTCGCGCCCTGCGTGACCTGCGCATCAGCGTTACCGACAAGTGCAATTTCCGCTGCAACTACTGCATGCCCAAGGAAATATTCAATGCGGACTATGCCTACCTGCCGCATTCGGCCTTGCTGAGCTTTGAAGAAATCACCCGCCTGACACGTCAATTTGTGGCCCATGGCGTGCAAAAAATCCGCCTCACCGGCGGTGAGCCGCTGCTGCGCAAGCATCTGGAGGTGCTGGTGGCGCAACTGGCCACCCTGCGCACCCCTGAAGGCCAGCCGCTGGACTTGACCCTGACCACCAACGGCTCGCTGTTGGCGCGCAAGGCGCAGGCGCTGAAAGAGGCCGGTCTGCAACGTGTCACTGTGAGCCTGGACGCGCTGGACGATGCGGTGTTTCGTGCCATGAATGACGTGGACTTTCCGGTGGCCGATGTGCTGGAAGGCATTGACGCGGCCCGTGCCGCAGGGCTGGGCCCGATCAAGATCAACATGGTGGTCAAGCGTGGTACCAACGATCAGCAGATTTTGCCAATGGCCAAATTCTTCCTGGGCAGCGGTATGGTGCTGCGTTTCATTGAGTACATGGACGTGGGTGCGACCAACGGCTGGCGCATGAACGACGTGCTGCCCTCTGCCGAGGTGATCAAGCTGATCCAGTCCGAGTTGCCGCTGGTGCCGCTGGCACCAAGCCAGCCCGGCGAAACCGCCCAGCGCTGGGGTTATGCCGGTGCCGATGGCCGATTTGACCCGGCCTTGGGCGAGATCGGTGTGATCAGCAGCGTGACCCAGGCGTTTTGCGGCGACTGCAACCGGGCCCGCCTGTCCACCGAAGGGCAGCTCTATTTGTGCCTGTTTGCCGACAAAGGGTATGACCTGCGCAGCCTGCTGCGCGGAGAGGCGACCGACGCCGACCTGGCCAATGCCATCGGCCATATCTGGCAGGGCCGGCGCGACAACTATTCCGAACAGCGCCAGGCGCTCGGGCCGGACACCGGCCCGCCGGTCAAACGCATCGAGATGAGTTACATCGGCGGCTGAACGTGGCCCCCACGCTTGTCGACCCACACAACATCACCGGCCTGATCCTGGCGGGTGGGCGCGGCTCGCGGATGGGCGGGCTCGACAAGGGGCTGCAGACTTTCAGCGGGACGCCGCTGGCGCTGCACGCGCTGGGCCGGTTGCGCGCAGGTGGCGGTGTCGGGCCGCTGGCCATCAACGCCAACCGCCATCTGACCGACTTTGCAGCTTTTGGTGTGCCGGTCTGGCCCGATGCCGACGCGACGTTTGCAGGCCCCCTGGCCGGGTTTTTAGCCGGGTTGACGCGCTGCCAGACACCCTATCTGCTCACGGTGCCCTGCGATGCGCCGCTGTTCCCGCTGGATCTGCCGCAACGCTTGGCTACCGCCCTGCAGCACCAGAGCGCGAATCTGGCGCTGGCCATGGCACCCGAGCCAGATGCGCAGGGCCAACTGCACCTGCGCCTACAACCGGTGTTTTGCCTGATGCGCACCAGCCTGCTGCCCAGCCTCACCCACTTTCTTGACCAGGGCGGCCACAAGGTGCAAGACTGGTGTACCGGGCACAGCCCAGCGCTGGTCCGTTTCGATGAGCCTAACGATCATCCGCAAGCCTTTTTCAACGCCAACACCCTGACCGAACTGCACCAGCTGGAGAACCACACCGCATGAAAACCCTGGACCAGATCGCCGCCGAGCTGACAGGCTACGACCCGCAGGCGTTGAGCGCCGACAC
Organism: Rhodoferax ferrireducens; assembly: GCA_002083775.1. Taxonomy (GTDB): domain Bacteria; phylum Pseudomonadota; class Gammaproteobacteria; order Burkholderiales; family Burkholderiaceae_C; genus Rhodoferax; species Rhodoferax ferrireducens_A. Next base: position 649,735 of record MTEI01000002.1, read on the forward strand.
CGTCAACGCCTTTCTGGCCAAACTGGTCGAGCCGGTGACCGAGGTGCAACAGGTCACGGTGTTCGAGGCGCTGGGCCGGGTACTGGCAACAGACATCATCTCCCCCATCAGCGTGCCACCGCACAACAACTCGGCCATGGATGGCTATGCTTTTGATGGCACTCAACTGAGTCCCGACAAGGGCTTGAGTCTCAAAGTGATTGCAACTGCGCTGGCGGGCAAGGCCTGGCTGGGCACGGTACAGGTTGGCGAATGCCTCAAGATCATGACCGGTGCGGTGATGCCGCCCGGCCTGGACACGGTGGTGCCACAGGAGTTTGTCACCCTGGAGACTACTCCGGCGCACTGCATCACCATTCCTGCAGGCGTCGTCCGACCCGGCGATAACCTCCGCCTGTTGGGTGAAGACCTGCTGCAGGGCCAACCAGCCCTGCGAAAAGGGGAGCTACTCACCCCCGCTGTACTTGGGCTGGTGGCCAGTTTGGGTATCAAAACCGTGCCGGTGCTGCGGCGCCTCAAGGTGGCTTACTTTTCCACCGGCAACGAGATCCTGAGCCTGGGCGAGCCGCCGCGCGAAGGCGCGGTGTACGACAGCAACCGCTATACCGTGTTTGGCCTGTTGACCCGCTTGGGCTGCGAGGTGATCGACATGGGTGTGGTGCGCGACGAACCCGCTGCCTTGCAAGTGGCGTTTGAACAGGCGGCGCGGCAGGCCGACGCCATCATCACCAGCGGCGGGGTGAGTGTGGGTGAAGCCGACTACACCAAGGCGATGATGAAACAGCTCGGCGATGTGGCCTTTTGGCGCATCGCCATGCGCCCGGGCAGGCCAATGGCCGTTGGTCAGATATTCAGAGATAAATTGGCCTCTAGCCCTTATTCCGTTAGGGCCAGTAGCTCTGAACTTGAGAGTAATCCGCCGGGCTCAGCGATCCTGTTTGGGCTGCCTGGCAACCCGGTGGCGGTGATGGTGACTTTTCTGGCCTTTGTGCGCCCGGCGCTGCGTCAGATGATGGGCTGCAGTGCCAGCGCCTTGCCGCTGTTGCAGGCCCGAAGCCTGACACCCATCCGCAAGAAGCCGGGTCGCACCGAGTATCAGCGAGGCATCGTCAGCACAGCGGCAGACGGCGCGCTGCAGGTCAACATCACCGGTAACCAGGGCTCGGGGGTACTCAGTTCCATGGTGCAGTCCAACGGGCTGATTGTGTTGCACCACCACCAGGGCAACGTGGCTGCTGGCGACACCGTGAGCGTGATGATGTTTGAAGGCGTGATCTGAGCCTTGAGAATTCTCAAGGCATCCAAGACTGACGCTCCATATACTCCCGGCGGTATGTTGACAGGCAGACGAAGGGCACACAGCGCCTTCGCGCCTGGCACAACGTGTTCATCGTTTCACCCACGGAGGTTTACTCATGCTGGTCAGTCAGCTTCAAGACCGCTATACCCCCATGTATTTTTTGGCCGCTTTGGGCGCTGGGGGTTTGTCGGTGTCATTTTTCATCTATCCGCTGTTCATGCTGCCGCACCCGGACACGCCTATGGTCACCTTCGACCATTTGTGGCCCCGTCTGACGGCGGGTGACAACCCGCTGCAATCGGCCCTGATTGGCCTGGACCTGCTGCTGATCGCGCTGTTTGCCATGCTGCACGTCTGGTTGCTGCTGTGGAACCTGCGTGAGTTCAAACTGTTTCGCCAGACCCAGGTTTATCAGAAGATGCTGGTCTCCAATGCTGAAATCAGCCTGATGGCAGTGCCTTTGACCCTGGCCATGACCATCAATGTGGGCTTTGTGCTGGGCGCTGTGTTTGTGCCCCACCTCTGGAGCGTGGTGGAGTGGCTCTTTCCCGTGGCGATTGCGGCCTTTCTGGCCGTGGGCGTGTCTGCGCTGAAGATTCTCGGGCGGTACTTCACCCGGCTGTTTGTCAACGCCCAGTTTGACTTCTCAGACAACAATTCGTTGGCGCCCATGGTGTCGATCTTCGCACTGGCCATGGTTGCGGTGGGCTTGGCCGCACCCGGTGCCATGAGTCACCACCATGAGATCAACGCCATTGCCATGGTGCTGTCCATCTTCTTTGCCAGCGCCGCTGTTTTGCTGCTGGTGGTGAAAATCGTGCTCGGCTTTGATGCCATCTTGCGTCATGGCATCCAGCCACAGGCCTCAAGTAGTTTGTGGATCATGATCCCGATCCTGACGCTGCTGGGCATCACCTGGATCCGCTGGTCCATGGGGCTGTCACACAGTTTTGGCAATACCGCGCATCCCACCAGCATGATGCTGTTTACCACTATCATCCTGTCGCTGCAGATTCTTTTCGGGATGATCGGCTTTGCGGTGATGAAACGGCTCAACTACTTTGCCGACTACGCAGGTGGGTCCAAAAGCGATGCTGGTGCTTTCGCACTGATCTGCCCTGGCGTTGCCTTGTTCGTTTTTGGCATGTTTTTTATCCAGTTCGGCCTGATCATGCCCAAGATCATGACCGTTGGTTCATGGGTCTATTTTGTGCTGTTGGTGCCGCTGGTGGGGGTGCAAGGCAAAACAATCCTGGTGTATCTTCGGTTGATCCATAAACTGTTGATCAAGTCCGCACCTTCCAAGGCTGTAGCCTGAGTTGTCCATCACGGGCGGCTCCCAGGCCGACCCGTGCTGCGTCCATTGCGGTGACGCAAGCGCGTTCGACGGGTCGGTTCCTGCAAAAATGCTTTTCCATCCGTACAAACGCTTACATAAAATGCACACCATAGGTGGTAACATTTGCCCTCACAAACACTAGATGTAGTGTTTGGTACTGGTTTTGACGGGCAGCGGCATAGACAACCAGGTCGTTCAACGTCAATCAATCCTTATCTTCAGCGCTCACTTTTTAGGACCAACACATGGCACTTCACACCCCTGAGCAAGCTCAAACAATTCTGTCACTCCCCCCCCAGCCCATCAGCGAAGAAGTGCTGATCGAAAAATACAGCAAGGGTGCCGAGCGCAGCATTGCCGACGTCAACCAGCGTGTCGCACGTGCCCTGGCCAGCGTCGAGTTGCCAGAGCAGCAGAAGATGTGGGAAGGCAAGTTTCTGGAGGCTTTGCAAGCGGGCTTCCTGCCCGCCGGGCGCATTCAGTCGGCAGCAGGCACCAACCTGTCGGCCACGCTGATCAATTGTTTTGTACAGCCGGTGGGCGACTCGATTGCCCATGTAGAAGAAGGCCACCCCGGCATTTACACCGCCCTCACCGAAGCTGCCGAGACCATGCGCCGCGGCGGCGGTGTGGGGTATGACTTCTCGCGCATCCGCCCGCGTGGTGCCTGGGTGGGCAGCACCCAAAGCAGTGCGTCCGGCCCGGTGAGCTACATGCGCGTGTTTGACCGCTCGTGCGAAACCGTGGAGTCCGCTGGCGCACGCCGCGGGGCGCAAATGGGTGTGCTGCGTTGTGACCATCCGGACATTGAAGAATTTATCCACGCCAAGGACAAAGGCGACCTGAAAAACTTCAACATCTCGGTCGGTGTTACCGACGAGTTCATGCTGGCCGTTCAAAACGACGCTGACTTTGCCTTGGTGCACCGGGCAGAACCGGGCGTACCGCAAAAAGACGCCGGCGCTTTTCAAAACAATGACACTGGCACCTGGGTGTACCGCAAGCTCAAGGCGCGCACGCTGTGGGACCAGATCATGCGCTCCACTTACGACCACGCCGAGCCGGGCGTGTTGTTCCTGGACCAGATCAACCGCGACAACAACCTGTCTTACTGCGAAACCATCGCCAGCACCAACCCCTGCGCCGAACAGCCGCTGCCGCCCTACGGCTGCTGCTGCCTGGGCTCCATCGACCTGACACGTTTTGTGCGCAACCCGTTCACTGAGGAGGCCAGCTTTGATGAAGCAGCCTTTGCCGATGTGGCACGCGTGGCCGTGCGCATGCTCGACAACGTGCTGGACGCCACCGTCTGGCCCCTGCCCCAGCAGCAAGCCGAGGCCAACAGCAAACGCCGCGTCGGCCTGGGCTTTACCGGCCTGGGTGATGCCTTGGTGATGATGAATCTGCGCTACGACACCAAACCGGCCCGCGACATGGCCCAGCGCATCTCCATCCTGATGCGTGACACGTCTTATGCCGCCTCCAGCGATTTGGCGCAAGAACGCGGTGCCTTCCCGCTGTTCAATGCCGACCTGTACCTGAGCGGTCAGACCTTTGCCTCGCGCCTGCCCGCCAGCCTGAAAGACCGCATTCGCAAGACCGGCCTGCGCAACTCGCACCTGCTGTCGATTGCCCCCACCGGCACCATCAGCCTGGCCTTTGCCGACAACGCCAGCAACGGTATTGAGCCCGCTTTCAGCTGGACCTACACCCGCAAGAAGCGCATGCCCGACGGCGGCTTCAAGGAATACGCGGTGGAAGACCACGCCTGGCGCCTGTACCGTCACCTCAAGGGCGAGCACGCGCCTCTGACCCCCGCGTTTGTGACTGCGCTGGAAATGAGCGCCCAGGCACATGAAGAAATGGTGGCCGCAGTCGCGCCGTATGTTGACACCGCGATCTCCAAAACCGTGAACGTGCCAGCTGACTACCCGTACGAAGACTTTCAGGACCTGTACACCGCGGCCTGGAAATCCGGCCTGAAGGGTTTAGCCACTTACCGCCCCAACAGCGTGCTGGGCTCGGTGCTGAGCGTCACACCCAGCGCACCGACCATCGCCAAACCGCTGCAGATTGACAGCGCCAACCACCGCCTGGCCCTGGATCGCCTGCCCGCACCGGTACTGTCAAGCCTGCGCTGGCCAGGTCGCCCGCAGTTGCCGGGTGGCAACACCGCCTGGACCTTCATGGTGCACCACCCGTTTGGCGATTTTGCACTGTTCATCGGGGAACTCGCACCCGACGAAGGCAGCGCACCGCAGCCCTTTGAAGTCTGGGTCAACGGCTCTGACCAGCCGCGCGGCCTGGGCGCCCTGGCCAAAACCCTGTCGATGGACCTGCGCGCCAACGACCCAGCCTGGTTGCAGCTCAAGCTCGACGCACTGGCAACAGTGAGCGAAGAGCACGCCTTTGACATGCCCTTCCCGCCCTACGGTGAAAAACGCAAGTTCCCTGGCGTGGTAGCCGCCACGGCAGCCGTTATCCGCTGGCGTTGTGAGCAGGTGGCCGCCAACGCCAAGCTGCGCAGCCCTGACGCCAAGCTGCCCGCCTACACGCCGGTGATCGACGCCATGTTCAGCCGTGGTGAGCCACAAACCGGCACCTCGGGCACCCTGGCCTGGGCGGTGGACGTGGAAAACCCGGCCACCAGCGAAGCCTTCACCGTCACTTTGAAAGAAGTGAATCTGCCCAGCCCGGACGGTGGTGTGGTCACCCGCCCCTGCGCCGTAGGTTTCAGCGGCAACTACCCCAGAGCCATGGACGGCCTGGCGCGCCTGCTGAGCCTGGACATGCGTGTGATCGACCCGGCCTGGATCGGCATGAAGCTGCGCAAGCTGCTGAATTACGCCGAGCCGCTGGGTCATTTCATGGCTTTTGTGCCGGGCCTGCCCAACAACGAGCGCCGCCAGCAGGTCTGGCCGTCCACCGTGGCCTATATTGCCCGCCTGATCATTCACCGCTACGCCATGCTGGGCATCCTCAATGAAGAAGGCTACCCGTTGCGCGATATGGGTGTGCTCGACACACCTGAGGCCAAGGAAGCCAGCCACACCATGGCCGGCAAACCCTGCCCCGAGTGCGGTAACCCCACCGTGATCCACAAGGATGGCTGCGACTTCTGCACCGCATGCGGCTACGTCGGCCAATGCGGTTAAGCTGAAAAAACTTGAGGGCCTGCAAAGGCCCTCAATGTTGAAACTCACAGCCCCGCAAGGGGCTATTTTTTTAGTCGCGCATCACCAGCACGGGCAGCTTGGTGTGTGACAAAACCGCCTGGGCCACGCTGCCCAGCACCAGTTTCTCCAGGCCGCTACGGCCATGCGAGCCCATCACAATCAGATCAGCTTTCAGCGACTCACCGGCTTCGACAATGCCGCGCCAGGCGGTGTGCGCCTCCACCACTGAGGTGTCCACCTTCACACCGGCCGCTGCAAAACTGTCTTTAGCCGCATGGACGGCGGCATTGGCCTCGGCGGTGGCAGCACTCAGGTACTCGGCCTGACCGTAGGCGAAATCGGTCCCAACGCCAGTGAACGGGTAGGGATCAATCACGTAAATGACCGTGACCGTGCTGTCAAATGCCTTGGCCAGTTCGGTCGCTTTACCCACAGCCACCTGCGATGTGCTTGAACCATCTACCGGAACCAGAATGTGCTTGAACATGATGTACTCCTTCTCAAAGCCATACCAAGTGCCATTTTGCGCCGATCAGATGTCCTCTGGCACCATTTTGATGGCACCGCAGGGGCATTCCGACACGCAGATACCGCAACCCTTGCAATAGTCGTAATTGAACTCAAACCCTTTACCCGGGCCGAGCTTGATGACTGCGTTGTCGGGACACACACCGTAGCAGTTGTCGCACTCAAAGCAGTTGCCGCATGACAGGCAACGCCGCGCTTCAAACAAGGCATTGCTCTCATCCAACCCGCCCTGCACTTCTTCAAAGGTGGATTGCCTGCGGATGATGTCAAGCATCGGGCGCACGGTTTTGGGGGCGTCGCTGTAGTACCAGGTGTTGAGCTTGTCGTAAGTCGCTACGCTGTGTTTGGGCGCGGGCACGTAGGCCTGGCCATTGAGCCAGGCGTCGATGTTGCGGGCCGCTTTCTTGCCGTGACCAATAGCCACGGTGACATTGCGGTCGGCCGGCACCATGTCACCACCGGCAAAAATGCCGGCGTGTCCGGTCATCATCTGCGCGTTGACCTGCACCACACCGTCTTGCACCACCAGGTCCGGCACGTTGTCGATCAGCGACAAATCCACGTCCTGGCCCAGCGCCAGCACCACCGAATCGGCTTCCAGGGTTTCAAATTCGCCAGTGGGCTGAGGGAACCCCTTGTCATCCAGCGCCATTTTTTCCACGGTGATGGACGACTCGCCCGCCTGCTTGATGGTGGACAGCCATTTGATCAGCACACCCTCCTGCAGCGCTTCTTCCACCTCAAAGTCGTGCGCCGGCATTTTTTCGCGGTTGCGCCGGTAGACGATGATGGATTCGGTGGCGCCCAGGCGCTTGGCCGTGCGGGCCACGTCAATGGCGGTGTTGCCACCGCCGTAAATCACCACCTTGCGCCCCAGCAGGGGTTTGTCTTCACCCTCCATGGAACGCAGCACCGACACCGCGTCCAGCACATGTGCCGAATCGCCCGCCGGAATGTAGGCGCGCTTGGCAATGTGGGCTCCCACCGCCAGAAACACCGCGTCAAAGCCATAGTCCTGCTTGACCTGCAACACGTCGGTGACCTTGGTGTTGTATTGAATGTCCACACCCATGTCCACAATGCGCTGAACCTCATCGTCGAGCACCTGGCGCGGCAGGCGGTATTGCGGAATGCCAAAGCGCATCATGCCGCCGGGCAGCGGGCCCGCTTCAAACACCGTCACCGCATGGCCCATGCGGGCCAACTGGTACGCGGCCGACAAGCCCGAAGGCCCAGCGCCCACCACCAGCACTTTTTTGCCCGTGGCTGCTGCGGGCGGCGCAAACTTCCAGCCTTGCGCAATGGCCTGGTCACCCAGAAAATGCTCGACCGAATTGATGCCCACGGCAGCGTCCAACTGGCCGCGGTTGCAGGCACCTTCGCAGGTGTGGTAACACACCCGGCCCATGATCGCTGGAAACGGGTTGTCTTCCACCAGGGTGCGCCAAGCGGCTTCGTAGTTGCCAGACTCGGCGTGGAACAGCCAGGCCTGGATGTTCTCGCCAGCAGGGCACTGGTGATTGCAGGGCGGAATACGGCTCAGGTAGACCGGGCGCGAGGTGCGCCAGGAACCGGTGTGATTGGCCAGCGAACTGCCGACATCAAGCGTGATGGCAAAAGGTTTTTGCATGGTCTTTTCCCTAACTAATTTGTTTCCAGCAGGCCAAAACGGCGGATGTTGCGGTCAGCCCGCGCCTGTAGCCGGGTCAATGTGGCCACATCGGGGTGTTTGCCAAACAAGTGGGCAAAACGCTTTTGCGGCCGCAAATAATCTTCCACCGGTACTTGGCGGCGGATTTTCAGCACCCCGGTGACTTCGCCACGCTCGGCCTCAAACACCGGGAATACACCACTTTCAACGGCCAGACGCGACAGCTTGATGGTGTCGTGCGAGGCCGCGCCCCAGCCCAGTGGGCACGGCACAAAAATGTGGATGTAGCGCGCCCCACGCATCGTCATGGCTTTGGTCACCTTGTATTCCAGGTCACGCAAATCCGCCACGGTGGCAGTGGCCACGTAGGGAATTTCATGCGCCATGGCGATCTGCGGCACATTTTTGCCCTGGCCAAACTCGTTGCCCGGGTGCGGGCCGACCGTCATGGTGGTGGCGGTGCGCGCGGCTGGCGGCGTGGCGCTGGAGCGCTGCACGCCAGTGTTCATGTAGGCCTCGTTGTCATAGCAGATGTACAGCACATCGTCATTGCGCTCAAACATGCCCGAGAGGCAGCCAAAACCGATGTCGGTGGTACCACCGTCACCACCCTGCGCTACCACCCGCACATCGCTGCGGCCCTTGGCTTTCATGGCGGCCGCGATGCCTGTGGCCACGGCAGCGGCATTGCCAAACAGCGAGTGGATCCAGGGCATTTGCCACGAGGTTTCGGGGTAAGGGGTAGAAAACACCTCCAGGCAACCGGTGGCATTCGCCGCAATCAGCTGGCCCTTGGTGGCAGCCATGGCGGCGTCAATGGCGTAGCGTGCGCCCAGCGCCTCGCCGCAGCCCTGACAGGCACGGTGGCCGGAGTTGAGCGAGTTGTAACGCTGGGCACCGGCTTGCACACTGCGCTGCTCGGGTGCCAGCAGGCGATTGCCTACGGTGAAAGTGCCGGTCTGATAAAACTTGACTGTTGACTGTTCCATCTTGTCTCCTAATCAGTTGAGGACAGAGCAAGCTCACTGCGTGTAGCCTTGGTCTGTCCCGCAAGCTTCTAATATGTTGAGGACAGAGCAAGCTCACTGCGTGTAGCCTTGGTCTGTCCCGCAAGGCCTCAGACTGCGCCTGAGGCGACGGTGCCCAGGTCGCGCAGCACACCTTCGGCCACCGGGCCAGAGCGACGACTGGCTTTTTCACGCTCCAGCACGCGGTTGACCACTGCCCAGTCCAGGTCTAAAAAAGTGAGCAGCTCAAGCTTGTCTGCCATGGCCTGGACCAGCAATTTATTCACAGAATCCTTGGTGATCGGGCGACCGCCCAAACCGGCCACCACGGTGTACACCGGCTGCGGGCGGTTGCGCACGGCACTGCGCACATCGCGCGAGACAATGCCACCAATGCCAACGGCGAAACATTTTTCAATGACCACAATGCGCTCGGCGCGCACCGTGGCGTCGCGAATGGCAGAAATGGGGAATGGTCGGTACGAGGTGATGCCCAGCACACCCACCTTGTGGCCCTGGGCGCGCAAGTCGTCCACCGTGTCCTTGATGGTGCCCAGCACCGAACCCAGGGCGATGACGATGGTGTCAGCGTCTTCGGTCTGGTAGGTTTTGATCAGCCCACCCGAATCACGGCCAAAAATGGCTTTGAATTCTGTAGCAACCTGCGGAATCAGATCCAGGGCCTGCATCTGTTTAGCGTGGGCCAAATAACGCACCTCGGTAAAGGCTTCGGGGCCGACCATGGCGCCAATCGTCACCGGATCGTTCGGGTCCAGCACTTGGCGCGGCTCATAGGGGGGCAGGAATTGGTCCACCTGCGCCTGGTCAGGCATGTCAACCCGCTCATAGGCGTGCGTCAAAATAAACCCGTCCATACACACCATCACCGGCAGCGACAACTCTTCGGCAATGCGAAACGCCTGGATGTGCAGGTCCAGCGCCTCCTGGTTGGTCTCGGCAAACAGTTGCAGCCAACCCGCATCGCGCATGCTCATGCTGTCGGTGTGGTCGTTCCAGATGTTGATGGGGGCGCCAATGGCCCGGTTAGCCACCGTCATCACAATCGGCAGGCCCAGGCCCGAGGCGTTGTAAACCGCCTCCGCCATGTACAGCAGCCCCTGGCTCGCGGTGGCGGTGTAGGAGCGCGCCCCGGCAGCCGATGACCCGATGGCCACGCTCAAGGCAGCAAACTCGGACTCGACGTTGATGAACTCGCAGGGTGTGAGTGCGCCGGATTTGACCAGCTCACCCAGGCCTTCGACGATGTGCGTCTGCGGCGAAATCGGGTAGGCGCAAATCACTTCAGGACGGCTGAGTGCCACCGCCTGCGCTACGGCATGCGAGCCTTCGCATTGTTCAAGCATGGTTGGTCTCCTTGGCTTTTTCTTCCTGCGCCATCACGATATCAAATGCCTCTTTGGCAGCAGCCTGGTTGCCCTTGGCCACCATACCAGAGAACTTCTGGTCAATCGCCTTCAGCACCGCATCGAGCGAAATCAGCCCGCCCAAAGCGGCAAACGCGCCAAGCAGGGGCACGTTGGGCACGGGTCGGCCCACGTGTTTCATCGCCAGTTCACTGGCCGGCACGATCAGCAGACGCTCAGGCCTGAATCCCTTGACAAATTCCTCAAGCCCCATCTCGCTGAAACTGCGGGTGGTGTTGATCAGGATGTAGCCGTCTTTTTTGAGGCCGCTGAACACATCCACCTGGTGTAACAGCGTAGGGTCCTGAATGATGATGGCGTCGGGTTGCATGATGGGCTCACGCAGGCGGATCTCTTTGTCGTCCATACGGCAGAACGCCACCACGGGTGCGCCGGTGCGCTCAGAGCCAAAACTGGGAAAGGCCTGCGCGTGCTTGCCACCCAAAAAAGCCGCGATGGACAACATCTCGGCGCCTGTAACCACGCCTTGACCGCCACGGCCATGGATTCGTACCTGAAACATGAGTTGCTCCTCAATATGCATGTGACCCAGCCCAAAACTGGTTGGATCTTTTTTTGCAAACCGCAATGTAAATTCACAGGGCAAAAAGAGTGTTGATGCAGGTCAATAATAACTGACGGTCGACTGACACAAGCTTGGCTTCGCTCTTTGTGACATGCATCAAAGCACTTGGCCCAAACTTGCCTATGCTCGCGGCTTTGCTATTTTTGAAAGGATGTGTCATGGCCGTGTTGCAATGGTCCGAAACCTTCGCGCTGGGAATGCAGGTCATGGATGAGACTCACCTCGAATTTGTCAACATTCTGGCCGAAGTGGTCAACGCCCCCGATACTGACCTGATGCCGCTGTGGCAGACGATGGTAGACCATACGGATGCGCACTTCGCCCGTGAAGACCGCTGGATGCTAGACACCGGCTTTGCTGCCAACAACTGCCACACCACCCAGCATCAGATTGTGCTGAAGGTCATGCGCGAAGGCCTGAAGCGTGGCAACGCGGGGCATCTGGCCGTGGTACGGCAGATGGCCGATGAGCTGGGCGTGTGGTTTGCACAGCATGCCAACGCCATGGATGCCGCGCTAGCCCTGCATTTGCGCAATGTGGGCTACAACGACCAAACCGGTGAGATTCTGCTGCCGCAGCTGCTTCCCACCGAAGACATTGAAGGCTGCCACGGCACCAGTTGCACGCCGCAAGACACACCCGACGCTAAACTGCACAGCTTTTGAGCTGCACGACTGGGGTTGTTGCCAGCTTGATTTTTAACTTTTTTCATAGCTATCAGCCCTTATATCTAAAGGGCTAGAGGCCAATTTTTTATATAAAGGACCACCATGAGCATTTACGCCAAACTCACCGAACTGGCCATCACCCTGCCTCCCATCGCCATTCCGGCAGCGGCTTATGTGCCGTTTGTGCAAACGGGCAACCTGGTGTTTCTGAGCGGCCACATTGCCAAGAAAGACGGCAAGGCCTGGGTCGGCCAGCTGGGCAACAACATGGCCACCGATGAAGGCAAGCTGGCCGCACGCAGCATCGCCATTGAGTTGCTGGGCACGTTGCATGCCGCTGTAGGCGACCTCAACCGCGTGACGCGCATTGTCAAAGTGATGTCGCTGGTCAACAGCACCGGGGATTACACCGAGCAACATCTGGTGACCAACGGTGCCAGCGAACTGATTGGCCAAGTGTTTGGCGCCGAGAAAGGCGCGCATGCCCGCAGCGCCTTTGGCGTGGCGCAACTCCCGATGGGGGCTTGCGTCGAGATCGAGATGATTGCCGAAGTCGCCTGAGCGTTAAAAGGTTTCCCAGTCTGACTCTGCCGCTGCTTTGGCGGGCGCGGGTTTCAGAGCCACACCGGGCTTGACCGACACCGGCTTGGTCAAAGTGGGTGGGTTGGCCATGGGCCTGCCGCCTGCTGCCTTGATTGGGGCAGCCAACTTCTTCGCAGCCGGTGCACTTGGCAAAGCTGCCTTGGCCTGCGGCCTGGCCAAAGCCGTGGGGCGCTTGTAAGCCAGAGCTTGCGGGCGCGGTGTGATGTCCCGCGTGGGCCGTTGCGGCATCGTCGCCAAGGCCCGGCCATCGGTCTTGAACACCGCCACGGCGCGCGCCAGTTGGTCGGCCTGGTCGCGCAGGCTCTCGGCGGCAGCGGCGCTTTGTTCCACCAGCGCCGCGTTTTGCTGGGTCATCTGATCCAGGCCACCAATGGCCTGGTTGATGCCCGAAATTTCGGCGCTTTGCAGGCCCGAGGCGGAAGTGATCTCGCCAATCACATCAGCCACTTTGCGCACCGACGACACGATATCGTTCATGGTGGCACCGGCGTCCGACACCAGTTGCGTGCCTGAGGCCACCTTGTCCACCGAGGTATTGATCAGCATCTTGATCTCTTTGGCCGCCTCGGCGCTGCGCTGCGCCAGGCTGCGCACCTCAGACGCCACCACGGCAAAACCGCGGCCCTGCTCACCGGCACGCGCTGCTTCCACGGCGGCATTGAGCGCCAGAATATTAGTCTGGAAGGCAATGCCATCAATCACACCAATGATGTCGGCAATCTTGCGGCTGCTGGTATTGATGTCTTCCATGGTGGTCACCACCTGCTGCACCACCTGGCCGCCACGTTGCGCCACATTGGAGGCATTGGCAGCCAAGGTGCTGGCCTGGCGGGCGTTGTCGGCACTGATCTGCACGGTTTGCGTCAGGTGGTCCATGCTGGAAGCGGTGGACTGCAGGTTGCCAGAGGTCTGCTCGGTGCGGTGGGCCAGGTCGTTGTTGCCCTGGGCGATCTCAGCGCTGGCAGTGGCGATGCTATCGGTGCTCTGGCGAACCTGGTTGACCATGGCGCCCAGCGAGGCACTCATGCGGGCCAGCGACTTCATCAGGTCACCAAACTCGTCGCCGCGGGTGGTGTCGATGGTCATGCTCAGGTCACCCTGGGCGATTTTGGCGGCCAGTTCATTGGCTACCGTCAAAGGATGACGGATCGACCGGATCAGCCAGGCCGCACCGGCCACGATCAACAGCAACAGCAGCAGCATCAGGCCGCTGGCCATCAAAATCAGATTCTTGGCGCGTTCGGCATAACGCGCACGGGTGCTTTCGAAACTCTGCTCCTGCATAGCCACAAAATCCCGCTGCGACTTCTGATACGCGTCCATGGCAGGCTGAAACACCGTGCCAATGGTGGCCACCGACTCCTCTTGCAGCCCCTCGGCACGCTGCTTCATGGCAATGGCACGTGCATCCAGCACAGCCTTGCGGTTGGTGGCAATGGCTTTGAGCTGGTTGCGGTCTTGCGCTGTCAGGTCTTCGGCCTCAATGGCTTTCTGGATTTTGCTGATTTGCGCCGAGGTCTCGGCAATGACATCTTTCAGTCCCGCTTCCAGCGCCGGATCAGCGCTCAGCATCAAGGCCTGGGTGCGGGCGGAATTACTTTGTGACAAGGCGGCCCAGCGCATTGCTTCTTTCACGCGGACGTTCAGCTTGTCCAGTTCGACGGCACTCTGGGCGCGGTCGCTGACCGATTGCAGCGCGGTGTAGCCCACCACCAGGGCAATACCCAGCACTATCAACCCGGTAGACAGCCACAGCTTGGACGCCAGGCGAAGGTTTTGTAGATTCATGAATATCTCCAAACGACGGGGCGACGCACCCAAATTTTTGACATCTGACAATGGTAACGCGCGCTCAGCCCGCCTCTGATCGGGCAAACGACGAATTTACAGCCGATGCATGCGCTGTGAAGCCACATCCGCCAGCTGCGCGGCACTCACCTGCCCCGGGGCAATCTCGGCCAGCGGCACCAGTACAAAAGCGCGCTGCAACATGCGCGGGTGCGGCACCTGCAAAACAGGGCTGTTGATCACTGCATCCCCGTACAGCAAAATATCCAGATCCAGCGTGCGCGGCGCGTTGACGTAGGGCCGCTGGCGACCCTGGGCATTTTCCAGTTGCTGCAGTTGCGTCAGCAGTTCAGGTGCGCTTAAAGTGGTTTGCAGCGCTACCACGGCATTGATGAAGTCCGGGCCACTGGCTTCCAGCGGCGCCGTGCGGTACAGACTGGAGGCGCGTACCAGGCGCGTACCAGGCAGCTTACCCAGCGCGTCGACAGCGGCTAAAACGCTGGCACGTGCATCACCCAGATTGGCGCCCAGCGCCACATAAGCCAGCACCTCGGGGCTGCCAGCCTCGCTCATCTGGTCAAGCCAGACAACTCAGGATGTCGCATCAGGCTTGGGAACTGCAGGCTCGCCACCATCTGCCCCCCCTGGCGCATTCTCGCCCGCACCGCGGCTGGGGCTGCGGCGCCTGCGGCGGCGTTTTTTAGGCGCATCCATGGCGTCGGTGGCAGGGTGCGCAGCGTCGCTGCCAGCAGGGTCTTGGGCCGAAGCGGCAGCATCAGCCTGTTCTTCAGCACCACGCGCTGGCACTTTGTGCACGCGCGGCACGCGGGCGGGTTTGGGCCGCTGTTGTTGCTCCAGCTTGACCTCGTCCACCATGTCCTGGCGCAGGTTGTCGTCGGCCAGGCTGAATTCTTCCCACCAGTCAGACAGCACTTCGTCCAGTTCGCCGTTTTCGGCACGCAGGCGCATGAAGTCAAACGCCGCCCTGAAGCGCGGTTGTTCCACCAGGCCAAAAGGGGCGCTGCCAACCCGCTTCTCAAAGCGCGGCTGCATGGTCCAGATGTCGCGCATGTCACCACCGAGCTTGCCACGCCCGGACACATCGCCAATACGCGCGTTGAAGGCGTCGTCAATCGCGTCCATCAGCGCCGGGTGCGAGTGCTGGCGCGCCGCCAGACGCTTGGCCCAGCCGTCGCGTACATCGGCCCACAACACGCAGGCCAGCAAAAAGCTCGGCGCCACCGGCTTGCCCTCGCCCACGCGGCGGTCAGTATCCATAAGCGCCGCCTTGACAAACGGCTGCTCGGCACGCTCCACCACCACATCAAGCAGCGGGTAAATGCCGCGCGCCATGCCCAACTCCTTGAGCTTGTCGATGGACGCCAGGGCGTGGCCGGTTTGCAGCAACTTGAGCATTTCGTCAAACATGCGGCTTTGCGGTACCTCCAGCAACAGCTTCTGGCTGTTGACCAGCGGTGCGGCGGTTTTGGCGTCAAGTTTGAAGCCCAGGCCATGCAATTTGGCACCAAAACGCACCGCGCGGATGATGCGCACCGGGTCTTCGCGGTAACGCGTGGCGGCGTCACCAATCATGCGGATCACGCGCGCCTTGGCGTCTTTCATGCCGTGGTGGTAGTCGACCACGATCTGCGTCTCGGGGTCGTAATACATGGCGTTGATGGTGAAGTCGCGCCGCGCCGCGTCCTCGTCCTGCGGGCCCCAGACGTTGTCGCGCAGCACCCGCCCGGTGCTGTCCACGGCGTGTTTCATGCCGGCCAGGTCACTCTTGCTGGTTTTTTCATTGCCGGCCACCTGCTCAGCGGCCGCATTGTCGAGATAGGCACGGAAGGTGGAGACCTCAATCACCTCATGCTCACGCCCGCGCCCGTACACCACGTGCACGATGCGAAAGCGCCGCCCGATGATGAAGGCGCGGCGGAACAGGTTTTTCACCTGCTCGGGCGTGGCGTTGGTGGCCACGTCAAAGTCTTTGGGGGCCAGGCCGAGCATCAGGTCGCGCACCGCGCCGCCCACGATGTAGGCCTCAAAACCGGCCGCCTTCAGGGTACGCACCACGTTGTTGGCGCGTTCGTCCACCAAAGCCGGGTTGATGCCGTGGACTTCAGGGCCAATTTCGGCACGTTTACCAAATGGGTTGTGGGCTGCGACAGGGGCAGATTTGCCCAGAAGTTTGTCGATGAATCTTTTGATCATTGTTGTTGGTGGTTTGTCAATTTCTGGCTGTCATCCCGGACGTGATCCAGGATCCACGGTTGCCATTGCATGGATGGCGGATCAAGTCCGCCATGACACCTTTTGTATACAGGTCAGTCTCTAAAAAGCTCAAGTATGCGCCAGCCGCGCGCGTTGGCAATGGCTCGCAGGCGGGCGTCGGGGTTGGTGGCCACCGGGTGGGTCACGTGCTCCAGCAGCGGCAGGTCGTTGATGGAGTCTGAATAAAACGTGCTCTCCACGTCCTCCCAGCTCAGTTGGCGGCTGGCCAGCCACTCTTGCACACGCGCCACCTTGCCTTCGCGGAAGGACGGCGTGCCCTCAATTTCGCCGGTGAACCAGCCGTTGGCCGGGTCGCGCGCCAGGTTGATGGCAATCAGTTCGGGCACACCAAAAGCAGCGGCAATGGGGCGGGTGACAAATTCATTGGTGGCTGTGACGATGACCACCGCATCCCCCGCTGCCTGGTGGCTTTGCACCAGCTGCATGGCTTGCGGTTGTATGGCTTTTTGCACCACAGCCCTCATGAAATCTGCGTGGGCAGCTACTGATTTTACAGCGCCTTGTTGACAGATGGCACGGGTGGCAAAACGCACGTAGTCATGAATATCGAGCGTGCCGGCCTTGTACTGCTGGTAGTAGGCGTCGTTTCTGGCGGCAAAGTCTGCCGCGTCGTTCCAGCCCAGCGCGGTGGTGAACACGCCCCATTCGTAGTCCGAGTCGAAGGGTATCAGGGTGTGGTCCAGGTCAAATAAAGCCAATTTCATGCGTTATCCATCATGGTTTTGATCAGTGGGATGGTGATGGCGCGTTGGGTTTGCAGGGCGTAACCGTCCATCAGGTCAAGCAGTTCCATCAGGCTACCGAGGTCCCGGCTGAAGCGCGTCAACATGAAATCCATCACCTCGTCGGGGAGCAGCACACCGCGCGCCTCGGCGCTGGCGCGCAGCACCTCGCGGCGCTGCGGCTCATCCAGGGCTTGCAGCGCAAACACATGGCCCCAGCCCAGGCGGGTGCGCAAGTCGTCGCGCAATTTCAGGTCGGCCGGGGGCAAGCTGCCGGCGGCCAGCACGGCAATCTGCTGCGTCTGGGCGTTCACAAACCAGTTGAATGCCGCCTGCTGCTGCCCCGCATCAAATGCATGTACATCGTCCAAAAGCACCGCAGACCAAGTAGAGTCATACTCGTCAGCTATTGATAAAGTAGCATCGAGCCAACCCACGCGCTGGCCCTGCGCCTGCAAGGCGCTACGCAGGGCGCGCAGCAGGTGCGATTTGCCGCAGCCGCTTGGGCCCCACAAATAGGTAGGCACCGGTGAGCGTGGTGGGCCCGCCCTGCCTGGCTGACCCAGCCACAGTTGCAGGTGCTCCAGCGCCGCCGCGTTGGGGCCCGCGCAAAAATTGCTCAGGCTCGGGCCCTTGGCCAGGCCCATGTCCAGCACCAGTTGTTTCATCATGAGTCGCGGTACAGGGCGCTGTTCAGATAGGTGTCACGCGCGCGGCGTATGGCCACCAACAGCACCGCACTCAATGGCAGCGCAATCAACACGCCAACAAACCCGAACGAATGACCAAACGCCAGCAGCGCAAAAATCACCGCCAGAGGGTGCAGACCAATACGCTCACCGACCAGCCGCGGGGTCAGGAAAAAACTCTCGACCAGCTGGCCCAGCCCATATACCACCGCCACCATCACCAGCGCGCTGACGTGGCCGCTTTGCGCCGAAAACTCCAGAAAACCCGCCAACAGCGCCAGAATCAGCCCCAGCCCAAAGCCCACGTAGGGAATGGCAATGGCCAGCCCGGTAAAGACGCCAATGGGCAGCGCCAGGTCCAACCCGAACAGCGCCAGGCCCACGCTGTAATACACCGCCAGCACCATCATCACCAAAATCTGCCCGCGAAGGTATTGGCCCAGCACGCCGTCGGCCTCGGCAGTGAAGCTGTTGACCACGCTGCGTGTGCCCGGTGGCACCAGGTTCAGCAACATGCCTATGAAGCGCCGCCAGTCCATCAAAAAGTAAAACAGGGCCACCGGAATCAGCACCCCGTTACCCAAAATAGAGAGCGCCACACTCCCGCCCATCTTGGCCGAGGCCAGCAATTGGCTCACGCCGTCTTCCAGATTGGCGCTCAGGTGTTCCATCAAAAATGCACGTATTCCAGCCACATCCAGCGACACATTCAGCCCCAGCGCCGCCAGCTTGGGTGCCAAAAAAACATTGAGCTGGTCCAGCAACGGCGGCACCTGCTCGCGCAGCTGCGGCAGTTGTTTGACCAGAATGGGCACGATCAGCAGCGCAATGGACAGCAGCATGGCCAAAAACACCAGCTCCACCAGCACTACCGCCACCACGCGTGGCAGGCGGCCACGGCCCAGGTTGTCCAACCAGTCCACCACCGGGGTGAGGGCGTAAGCCAGGATGGCCGCCACCACAAAGGGCGTGAGCACCGGGGCCAGCAACCACAGCAGCAGCATCACGCCGATCAACAGCGCGACCCAGGCCGAAGCCTTTTTCTGAGTGGAGGTGAATTGCATCAAATGGTTGAGAAATCGGCGGGGGGCCGTACCCTTAAAATCTGGCCAAATTCTATAGGGCCCGGCTTTGCGGACTGGCCCAACCACAAGTTACCCGATCACTCCCGGCTTTTAGCCTGACTGAACCCACCCATGACCACTTCCAACACCCCCACCACCGCCCTCTCTTATAAAGACGCTGGCGTTGACATTGACGCTGGCGACGCGCTGGTGGAGCGCATCAAGCCGCTAGCCAAAAAAACCATGCGCGAAGGGGTGCTGGCCGGTATTGGCGGTTTTGGCGCGCTGTTTGAAGTGCCCAAGCGCTACAAGGAGCCGGTGCTGGTGAGCGGCACCGACGGCGTCGGCACCAAGCTTAAACTGGCGTTTGAGTGGCAAATGCACGACACCGTGGGCATCGACCTGGTGGCCATGAGCGTCAACGACGTGCTGGTGCAAGGCGCAGAACCCCTCTTCTTTCTGGACTACTTTGCCTGCGGCAAGCTGGACGTGGACACCGCTGTCGCCGTGGTGGGCGGCATTGCCAGGGGTTGCGAGCTGTCCGGCTGCGCGCTGATTGGCGGCGAAACCGCCGAAATGCCCGGCATGTACCCGGCGGGCGAATACGACCTGGCCGGTTTTGCCGTGGGTGCGGTGGAAAAGTCCAAAATCTTGACCGGCGCCGATGTGAAACCCGGCGACGTGGTGCTGGGCCTTGCCAGCAGCGGCGTGCACTCCAACGGCTTCAGCCTGGTGCGCAAGTGCATCGAGCGCGCTGGGGACAACGCCCCCGCCATGCTGGACGGCAAACCTTTCAAACAAGCGCTGATGGAACCCACCCGCCTGTATGTGAAAAACGTGCTGGCGGCGCTTGCGGCGCACCCCATCAAAGCGCTGGCGCACATCACCGGCGGCGGCCTGCTGGAAAACATTCCGCGTGTGTTGCCCAAAGGCACGGCCGCGCATCTGGTCAAGGGCAGCTGGCCGCAAACCGAGCTGTTTGCCTGGCTGCAGAAAACCGCCGGTATCGACGACTTCGAGATGAACCGCACCTTCAACAACGGTATTGGCATGGTGGTGGTGATTGATACCGCCAACGCTGCCGCCTGCGCTGCCACCCTGCGTGCGGCGGGTGAGACGGTGTATGAGATTGGTGCGATTGCGCCGATGGGGGAAGGCGCTGCGGTGGTTGTTGGCTGAGGTGGCTGGCCTGCCGATGTTCGGCTTGGTAGGCTCTTGGCGCTATTGACTGGATAGCTATTAGCCCTTTATCTATAAGGGCTAGAGGCCAATAATCTATATAACTTTGATCTGCCGCCAGGCGGGCGGTGGGGTTGCCGTTCTCCGGCTTGCTCGCGGGTGAAGGCTTGGGTTTTCCTATTGGCGTGTTTCGCTGCCAGCCTTGGCGCGCGAACTGTCACGCCACGCGAATGAGGCCTGCGCCCGACAACCCCACCACCCGCCTTCTACATGTTTGGATGCGTTGTTGGGTGTCAGGTTCAGGCTGATTGCGGGTGCACACGACAGTCTGCTTTCTGGCGGTCCAGTCCGGCCTCCGTTCGACGCGGTTCATTAACTTCGCCAGCTTGCCCACTGCCATCCTTTACAGATGTGCCTAGGGGTCGTAAAGCAGTGGCACGGAAATTTAATAGCCCTCATTTGAATAACAGACGCCATGCTTGTCCGCATAGTTCTTTAGCGAATGCAATATGTACATTTGAAAGGTGGCTGTAGTCCACTCTACGCAAATGAGGCGATGGTTAAGGTCTAGCGCGAAAACCTCCTTTCATGTTGAGACCGTGCTCCGCTTTGAGGTTGGCGACTTGGTTGCAAAGAAGCGCCAATTGAAAGCCTAGAATACTAGGACAGCACCAGAAAAAATGACGATTGACATACGGACGTAAAGGGAGAATTTTGAAATGGAAAAACTAATTAGTTTAAATGAGTTGTTTAAATCTTTTGAAAAGGAATCGCAAGAATTTCCTCTTCTAGATGTATTTCAAAAATTTAATGCAACCAACTATTCGGGTTCAATGAAGTACACAATGACTTCGCCTGAATTGATTCGCCGCTGGTCATTTGGTGAAATAAAGCGCTCAGAGTTAATAAACATTGAAACTGAAGAGCCTTTGCGCGATGGGTTGTTTTGCTCCAGAATATTTGGACCAACAAAAAATTATCAATGTCTTTGTGGAAAATATCAGGGCTTAAAGAACCGTGGCGTCATTTGTGAAAAATGTG
This sequence comes from Rhodoferax ferrireducens, assembly GCA_002083775.1. Lineage (GTDB taxonomy): Bacteria > Pseudomonadota > Gammaproteobacteria > Burkholderiales > Burkholderiaceae_C > Rhodoferax > Rhodoferax ferrireducens_A. Next base: position 670,795 of record MTEI01000002.1, read on the forward strand.
ATGTTGAAGTAAATCGTTCTAGTTTACGCGGTGAGCGAATGGCTCATATCGAGCTTGTCGTGCCCTGTGCCAATATATGGTTTGTCAAAGTTCTTCCAAGCTTTTTAGGTCTCGTACTCGATATGACGTTAAGTGATATTGAGCTTGTATTGTATTTTGAAGCTTATATCGTTACCGACCCTGGTGTTACACCTATAAAGAAATATAGTATCTTGAGCGAAGATGATTTCGATGACTTGATTGCACAATACGGCAATAAATTCAAGGCAAAAATGGGCGCGGAAGCTGTTAAGGATTTGTTGCAAAATATCGATATTGAATATGAAATTCAGCGCTCCAGCAGAGTTACCGGGTCGGAAAATATAAATAGAAAAAATGTCAAGCGCTTATTGGCATTTGAAATGTTTAAAAAGAATAACATTAAACCCGAGTGGATGATGCTTGATGCGTTACCTGTAATTGCACCAGACTTGCGCCCGCTTGGCCCACTTATTGAAGGCCAATTTGAAGCTTCCGACTTTAATCAGCAGTATCGACAAATTATCACCTTAAATAATCGCCTGAAAAAAATTATTAAACTACAGGCCCCTTCAATAATTCTTGCCCAGCTAAAACTTCAGCTGCAAGAAGCGGTGGACTGTTTACTAGACAACAAGCGTTCTCGCAAAGTAATGATTGGAGTCAACAAGAATCCTCTTAGGTCGCTTGCCAGCTTGAATTAGCCGACTTAATGACAAGTTCAAGGTGGGCTATTTGTACTTTCGTGTGGCCACTTCCGCTGCACAACTGACGTCAGTGTCAGACTGATTGCCGTCATTTGAGCTGGCCATGTATTTTTAGGAGCTCGTCCTTGATGCCTCGGTCAAC
>MTEI01000003.1 GCA_002083775.1 Rhodoferax ferrireducens
GATTGCTACCCAAAACCGCACGCACCTGACCCGGTCGCCCTGCCATTTGCAAAAACCAGCCGCAATACGTAAAAGCCAACCGCAAAAGCCAGCCACCACACGCTAGGCATCGCTGTCAAAACACACCACTTTGAATCGAACCCCGCCGGTTTAACTGGCGTGGCCACGCCGTTCGGGGCGTACCGGCACACGCAGATCGTCCAGGTAATCGTGGGTAATGTTCACGCCTGAGCGCACGCCCAGGTCTGCGGCGTGCAGGGCCAGCCATTGGCTGGCATGGCTTTGCCCGAGCTCGTGCAACGCGTGAATGAGCTGCGCGTCGGTCGACAGCTTGGTGGCGGCGCCCAATTGCTCCAGCACCTCGCCGCCGTCAATGCGGTGCAGCAGCACGTCTTTGTAATGCGCCGGGTCGAGTTTGCCCTGCGCCAGCAGGCGTTTGACAAAGTCGATGGCGCGCATCTCGGCCATCAGTGCGGCGTTGAAGGTGATCTCGTTAAGCCGGTCCAGGATGTCAACGGCACTGGTGGGCAACTTGTCGCGCTTGATCGGGTTGATCTGTACCAGCAGGATGTCGCGGCTGTCGCACTGGTAAATCAGCGGGTGGATGGCCGGGTTCCCCGCGTAGCCACCGTCCCAATAAAACTCGTCCTCGATTTCCACTGCCTGAAACATCATGGGCAGGCAGGCCGAGGCCATCACCGCATTGGCGGTGATGCGTTTGCCCGAAAACACCTCGGCCTTGCCGGTGCTGACTTTGGTGGCCACCACAAACAGCTTGAGGTCAGTGAATGCCGCCAGGCGCTCAAAGTCAATCTGGCGTTCGACAAAGTCTTTCAAAGGGTTGATGTCCAGCGGGTTGCTCTGGTAGGGCGACATCGAGCCCGACCAGGCGCGCGCCATGGCGTCGGCCCATTGCCCGGTGGGCGAGCTGTCCATCCCGGCCAGGCCAAACATCAAATCGAAAGGCGCGCGCTGCGCCTGACCCAACGCACCCATGGCGACGATGCCGTTCCAGAAACTGGCCAACGACTCGCGCGCTGCTTCATGGGCGGCAACGCGAGAGCGCCCTTGCGCCTGCGCCAAGCCATGCGCCAGTGCCACCGCATTCATGGCACCGGCACTGGTGCCGCTGATGCCTTCAATGTGGATGCGCGGGTCTTGCAGCAGCACATCGAGCACCCCCCAGGTAAAAGCCCCGTGCGAGCCGCCGCCCTGCAAGCCGAGGTTGATGGGGTGCGCCCCGATGGATGGTGTGGGCGAGGTGTCAGATTTTTTGTGCATGGCTGAAGCTTAGCAGCCTGCAACGCGAGCCTGTTGCAGGTGCCCGCCAGCCTGCTGGTACAGCCCTGAGTTGCTCCTCATAAAAGAGCTATTTAGGCAATATACATAAGGGCTAGAGGGTGATTTGTTATATTATTTATATGGCACTTTTGCACTTTGGAAGGCGGTGCTACAGTGGTCGCAAGCGGCCACGGCGGCTGGGTCAACAGATGAGAGCACATGAGAACCTTGCGTCAAATGGGTCAATGGGTCCTGGTGGGGGCGGTCGCCTTGCTGGCAGCCTGTCGCCCCGCGCCACCGGAAACACCGCTGCAGTACAGCGCTGCGCCAGCCAATGCGGCGGTGCCGGTGTATCGCCTGGCGGTGCACCCGCTGTACAACCCGCAGCTTCTAACGGTGGCATACCAGCCGCTCGTGGACCAGCTCAACAGCCAACTGCCCGGTGCCCGCCTTGAGCTGGAAGCCTCGCGCGACTACCAAAGCTTCGAGAAAAAGTACGCTGCGCGTGAGCCAGCCTTTTTGCTACCCAACCCCTGGCAGACGCTGCAAGCCATGAAACATGGCTACCGCGTCATCGCCATGGCTGGTGATGCCAGCGACTTCAGGGGTATTTTTGTGGTGCGTCGCGACAGTGGCATCCGCCTGCCCGCCGACCTGAAAGGCAAGGTGGTGAGCTACCCGTCGCACACGGCGCTGGCAGCGTGTGTCATGCCGCAGTACTTCTTGCACACCCAGGGCATCAACGTGCAGCGCGACCTCCAAAATGTGTATGTTGGCTCGCAAGAGTCTTCCATCATGAACGTTTATCTGGGGCAGGCGGCCGCTGGCGCCACTTGGCCGCCGCCGTGGCGGCTGTTCCTGCGTGACCACCCGCAAGAAGCAGCCCAGCTCAAGGTGATCTGGGAGACCGAACCCCTGGTCAACAACTCGGTGATGGTGCGTGATGATGTGCCTGAGCCAGTGCGGGCACAGGTGTTGTCGGGCCTGCTCGGCCTGTCGCACACAGCGGCCGGGCAGGCCGTGCTGGCGGGCATGGCCACGGCCCGTTTCCAGAGCGCGGATGACGCCACTTATGAGGTGGTGGCGCGTTATGTCAGCCGCTTTGAGCAACTGGTGCGCCCGGTGGGGCAACCGTGATGCTGGCCACTTTGCAACGTTGGTTGTTGGGCACCCTGCGCCGCCAATTGGTGACTGGCATGGTGCTGACCGTGGCCTTGATGATGGGCGCCTTTGTCTGGGACCTGGCGCGTCGCCAGCAGCAGGCGGTGCTGGAGCAGCAGTCGCGCCAGGCGGTGGGCATGGCCCGCAGCGTGGCGGTAGTGGGGTCGGTCTGGCTGGCCGCGCGAGACGTGAGTGGCCTGCAAGAGATTGTGCTGGGCTTGACCAACTACCCGGACCTGCGCTATGCCATGGTGCTTGACACCCGTGGTCAAGTGCTGGCCCACAGCGAAGCCGAGCGGCGTGGGCAGTACCTGACCGACTTGCCCACCGCCGCACAGCTGCAGGTGCGCCAGCAAGGCGGTCACCTGGTGGACGTTTTCAGCCCGGTGATGCTCGATAGTCGGCTGATCGGCTGGGTGCGTGTCGGCATGGCGGGGTCGTCGATGGAGGCTCGCCTGGCCGAGGTCACCCGTGATGGCTTGATGTATGCCTTGGTGGGTGTCATCCTGGCGGCGGCTTTTTCGCTTGTGGTCAGCCGTTTGCTGACGCGGCGTCTGGAAGCCATCTCCAAAGTGGCCAGCGCGGTTGAATCGGGCCAGGCCTTGGTGCGCGCCGAGGTGCCTGGCCATGACGAGGCCGCGCAGCTGGCACGCCAGTTCAACACCATGCTCGACGCCCTGGCGCAGCGTGATTGCGCCCTCAAAGAAAGCGAAGCCTTCAAAACCGTGATTCTGGACTCGGTGGCTGCCGAGATTGCCGTCATTGACCGCGACGGCACCATTCTTGCCGTCAACGAGCAATGGCGGCAGTTCTCCATGGACAACAGCAGCCGCCCTGGCCAGCTGGCGCCGCACACCGATGTGGGCACCAACTACCTGAGTGCGTGTGGTCTGGATGACAACCGCGTCAGCCTGGGCGCAACGCTGGCGCAGGACGGCATCCAGGCGGTGCTGGACGGACGCTCCTCGCATTTCAGTCTGGACTACCCCTGCCACTCGCCAGACCAGCAGCGCTGGTTCACCATGATGGTGCGGCCACTGGGGTCTGACAAGCACAGTGGCGTGGTCATCACCCACACCGACATCAGCGCCGTCAAGAAGGCCGAGCGTTACGAGCAGTTTCGCAGCCGCATCCTGGAGCTGATGGCCAGCGACGCCGCCTTGCCTGACCTGCTGCTGGCCATAGTTTTGGGTGTGGAGCAACTCCACCCGACCATGTTGTGCAGCATTCTCCGGCTCAGTGACGATGGACGCCACCTGGGTGAAGTGATCGCGCCAAGCCTGCCCGATTTCTATAACCAGGCGCTGGTTGGTGCCGAGATCGGCTTGGGTCGGGGTTCTTGCGGTACGGCAGCCGCCACCGGCGAGCGGGTGGTGGTGGAAGACATTGCCACCCACCCCTACTGGGCCGATTACAAGGAACTGGCCCAACGCGCAGGGCTTGGCGCCTGCTGGTCTCAGCCGGTGGTGTCGTCTACCGGCCAGATGCTGGGTACTTTTGCGATCTACCACCGCCAGATTCATGCACCGTCAGCGCTCGACATTGCCCTGATCGAGCAGTCGGCGCGCCTGGCCAGCATTGCCATCGAGCACAAGAAGATCCAGGCCGCCCTGCGAGCCAGCGAAGGCATGTTCCGCACCCTCTTTGAGACCCTGCCCACTGGCGTGTTGTATCAAAACCTGGACGGCATCATCACCTCGGCCAACCCGGCCGCGCAACGCATGCTGGGCTTGACGATGGACCAGCTGCAGGGCCGTACCTCCACCGACCCGCGCTGGCGCGCTATCCGCGAAGATGGCAGCGACTTCCCCGGTGAGCAGCATCCCATCTCGGTCGCGATCAAAACCGGCCAGCCGGTGCGTAACGTGATGATGGGCATTGCCGTGCCAGAGCGTGACTACGTCTGGCTGCTGGTCAGCGCCATGCCCTTGTTTCGCGACGGCAAGCTGGAGCAGGCCTATGTGGTGTTTGAAGACGTGACCGATCGCCACCAGATGGAGCAGCAGGTGCGGCAGCTGGCGTTTTATGACCCGTTGACACAGTTGCCCAACCGGCGCCTGCTCAGTGAGCGGCTGACCCAGGCCATCAACGCCAGCAGGCGCAGCGGCTGTTATGGGGCGATGATGTTTCTCGATCTGGACAACTTCAAGCCGCTCAATGACCAACATGGCCACGAGCTGGGTGACATGTTGCTGCGCGAGGTGGCGCGGCGCCTGCGCGCCTGCGTGCGCGAGGTTGACACCGTGGCGCGAATCGGCGGCGATGAGTTTGTGGTGATGCTGATCGACTTGGCCGAAGAGCCGACCGGGTCAGCGGCACAGGCCCGCACGGTCGCCAAAAAGATTTTGGCCAGTCTGGCTGAGCCCTATGTGCTGCGGTTCAGCGACACCGGCGCTCTGAGTCAGGCCGTAGAGCACCGCTGCACCGCCAGCATTGGTGTCACTTTGTTCTCGCACCGCGACAGTGCTCAGGAACCGATTTTGCAACGCGCCGATGTCGCCATGTACCGGGCCAAGGATGCTGGCCGCAACCGGGCGCAGTTTGATACCGACTGACAGCAAAACACGCCGTCGATTGCCGCTGGCTGGCGCGCGCCCTGTGGCGACATCAGCGCGAGCACCGGGTTGGGCTGCGTATTGGCCGCGTTGTGGCCAGTGTCTACCAATTGACCTCGCGCTCCGGGGTGGCGCTGATTTTGTGGATGGACAGGTCGGCACCCTCGTACTCTTCTTCTTGGGTCAGGCGCAAGCCCAGGCTGATTTTCAGCACGCCATACACCACCAGGCCGCTGCCTGCAGCCCAGGCCACGCCCAACATGGTGCCGATGAGTTGCGCGCTGAAGCTCACGCCGCCCAAGCCGCCCAGCGCCTGGCTGCCAAAGATTCCCGCCGCAATGCCGCCCCAGGTGCCGCACAGCCCATGCAGCGGCCACACGCCCAGCACATCGTCAATCTTCCAGCGGTTTTGTGTCAGCGTGAACATGACCACAAACAGCGCCCCGGCCACGGTACCCGTCACTAGCGCCCCCAGCGGGTGCATCAGGTCGGAGCCGGCGCACACCGCCACCAGCCCGGCCAGCGGGCCGTTGTGCACAAAACCGGGGTCGTTTTTGCCAGCCACCAGCGCCGCCAGCGTGCCGCCGACCATGGCCATCAGCGAGTTAACCGCCACCAGGCCGGAGATTTTGTCCAGCGTCTGGGCGCTCATCACGTTGAAGCCAAACCAGCCCACCGTCAGAATCCACGCGCCCAGCGCCAGAAACGGGATGCTGCTTGGCGGGTGCGCCGAAATGCCGCCATCCTTGCGGTACCGGTTAGAGCGTGCGCCCAGCAAAATCACCGCAGGCAGCGCAATCCAGCCGCCCACCGCATGCACCACCACGCTACCGGCAAAGTCGTGAAACTCTGCGCCGGTCACGCTTTTGAGCCAGGCCTGCACGCCAAAGTGTTGGTTCCAGGCGATGCCTTCAAAAAATGGGTAGACAAACCCAACAATGACCGCGGTGGCAATCAGTTGCGGCCAAAACCGGGCGCGCTCGGCAATGCCGCCCGAAATGATGGCCGGAATAGCCGCTGCAAAGGTCAACAGAAAGAAGAACTTGACCAGGTCGTAGCCGTTTTTGGCGGCCAGCTGCTCGGCGCCCACAAAGAAGTGCGTGCCATACGCCACGCCATACCCGACCAGAAAATACACCACGGTCGAGACTGAAAAGTCCACCAGGATCTTCACCAGCGCATTGACCTGGCTCTTGCGGCGAACGGTGCCCAGCTCCAAAAATGCAAAACCGGCATGCATGGCCAGCACCATGATGCCGCCCAGCAGGATGAACAAGGCATCTGCGCCCTGTTTTAGTGCTTCCATGAGAACCTCTTTGAGAAATTTGCTATGTATTAGTGCGTTATTGAGGGGCTCCACGAAAACGCACCAAAGTAAAGCAAAAAGCGCGCCAGTTTGGTGTGTTGGCCGTCACCTTAGAATCTGGGCTGTCATAGGGGAGTAGCCGCCCTTCTTTATTGAGAGGGGCTTGCGTCAACAGACTTGTTTTGCCAACCCTTGGCAGACATGGCGCAAGCAGAGTCCAGCAACTGGATTTTGGTGAGACCTTTGACTGCACGCCTCCGTTTTTGGCCGGGGTTGCCGTGCAGTCATTGGTTTTTGTTCCGGCCGGAGACCCTCATGGAAGCTTTCTTCATCTCGACCGGCATCGTCGCCCTGGCGGAAATGGGCGACAAAACCCAACTGCTGGCCCTCATCCTCGCGGCGCGTTTTCGCCAGCCCTGGCCGATTGTTCTCGGTATTTTTGTTGCAACAATAGCCAACCACGCGCTGGCCGGGGCCGTGGGTGCCTGGGTGAACACCGCGCTGGGCCCGGACGTGCTGCGCTGGGTGCTGGGCGGCTCCTTTATTGCCATGGCGGTGTGGATGCTGATCCCCGACAAGATGGACGAGAACGACACCCCCGCCAAGCCGCGTTTTGGTGTGTTTGGCACCACGGTGGTCGCCTTCTTTCTGGCCGAGATGGGCGACAAAACCCAGGTGGCTACGGTGATGCTGGCGGCGCAATACAGCGCCTACTACTGGGTGATTGCCGGGACCACGCTGGGCATGATGCTGGCCAACGCGCCGGTGGTCTGGCTCGGTGAGCGCATGACGCGGCTGGTGCCGCTGCGTGTGGTGCACATCGTCTCGGCACTGATTTTCATGGGCTTGGGGTTATGGGCCCTGCTGGGAAGCTTCTAAGCCCTTTTGGCCTCTAGCCCTTATTCAATAAGGGTGAGCAGCTACAAATACAGGAAACATCGATCAGCCATTGAGCGCCTGCATCCAGCCCAATCCGGCTTCGGTCTGGCTGGCGGGATGGTATTCGCAGCCGATCCAGCCGGTGTAACCGATGCGGTCCAGGTGGCGGAACAAAAAGGGAAAGTTGATCTCACCGGTACCTGGCTCATGGCGGCCCGGGTTGTCCCCCAGTTGCATGTGACCTATACGGGGCAGGTACCGCTGCAGCGTGGCGGCCAGCTCGCCCTCCATGCGCTGGGCGTGGTAAATGTCGTACTGCACATAGGCGTTGTCGGCGCCCACCGCGTCCAGAATCGCGACCGCCTGCGCGGTGCGATTCACATAAAAGCCGGGCATGTCGTGACTGTTGATCGGCTCCAGCAGCAGGTTCAACCCGGCGGCTTTGAACTCGGCAGCGCAGTAGCGCAGGTTGTCCAACAGGGTCTGGTGCAACAGCGCATCACCCACGCCCGCCGGGGCGATGCCCGCCAGGCAGTTGAGTTGCCGCACGCCGAGCGCCTGGGCGTGGCGGATGCCCAAGCTCACCCCGGCACGAAACTCCTCGAAGCGGCCCGGGTGGCAGGCCAGGCCGCGCTCACCGGCTTCCCAATGGCCGCCGGGCAGGTTGTGCAACACCAGTTGCAGGCCGCAAGCTTCCAGCCGGGCCTTGATCTCGGCCACCGGCCAGGCGTAAGGAAACAAAAACTCCACCGCCGTGAAACCGGCCCGCGCGGCGCGCTCAAAGCGCTCCAGAAAGGGCACTTCGGTGAACAGAAAAGTCAGGTTGGCAGCAAATTGGGGCATAGGTGTCTCCGGGACCCAGAGCGTAACGGATGCCAGGTGCATGGCTGTCGTGCTGTGCCCGTCACCTCAGTGTTTTGGTACCTGGCCCAGCAGGGCCGCAAACCACGCGTGGTGGTGTTGCGGCCGGTGAAAGTGGTAGCCCTGGAAGCGCGTGCAGCCCCGGCTTTTGAGAAATTCAAACTGCGCGGCGGTCTCTACTCCTTCAGCCACCACATGCAGGTGCAGGTGCCGCGACATGGCCAGAATGGTCTCGACCAGCGCCACGTCGTTGGGGTCGTCGGGCACGTCCTGCACAAAACTCTTGTCAATTTTCAGCTCGTAGAGCGGCAGTCGCTTCAGGTACGACAGCGATGAGTAGCCGGTGCCAAAGTCGTCGATCGAGAAGCGGATGCCCAGGCTCGCCAGCTCGGCCATGCGGCCCATGGTTTCGGTCATGTGTTCCACCAGCAGGCCTTCGGTGATCTCCAGCGTCAGGTGCGTGGGGTCGGCACCGGTAGCGCTCAAGATGTCGCGCACGCGCGCCACAAAATTGGTCTGGGCAAACTGCAGCGGACTGACATTGACGGCAATGTGCAGGCTGTGCCCGGCGGCATCCAGCCGGGCAATCACGGCGCAGGCCTGCTGCAACACCCATTCGCCCAGCGGCAGGATCAGCCGCGACTCTTCCGCCAGCGGGATGAAGGTGGCAGGTGCCACCAGGCCGCGTGTGGGGTGGCGCCAGCGCACCAGCGCCTCGGCACCCGTGACCAGCCCGGTGGCGTCCACCTGCGACTGCAAATGCAGCTCAAACGACTGTTGCGCCACAGCCTCACGCAGCTCTTGCTCCAGGGCATAGCGCTGGGTTACCGTTTGCTGCATGTCGGCCTGGAAGAACGAGATGACGTTGCGGCCACTTTCCTTGGAGCGGTACATGGCAATGTCGGCCTCGCGCATCAGGTCGTCCACCGATTCGTCGTCTTTCGGGAACAGCGTGACACCGATGCTGGCGGCGGTGTGGTAAGTGGTGCCGTCCAGCAGCATCGGGCCCTCCAGCGCCAGGCGAATCTTGTCAGCCACGGCGCGGGCCAACGTGGCGGCGCCCTCAGCCTCGGCAGCCAGCGCGGGCAGCAGCACCACAAATTCGTCACCCCCCAGGCGCGCCACGGTGTCCTCGGCGCGCAGGTAAAACTGCAGGCGGCTGGCCACTTCTTTGAGCACGGCATCCCCCAGCGCGTGGCCATACACGTCGTTCAGACGCTTGAAATGGTCCAGATCGACAAACATCAGGGCACCAAAGCGGTGGCTGCGCCGGGCTGCTGCCACCGCCTGGGTCAGCCGGTCCTGAAACAGGACCCGGTTGGGCAAGCCCGAGAGCGCATCGTGATAAGCCAGATGCGCCACCTGGGCCTCGGCCTGTTTGACCTGGCTGAGGTCCAGGCAGTGCCCGATAAAGCCCAGAAACCGGCCCTGGCTGTCAAAGCGCGGGCTGCCCTGGTCCAGAATCCAGCGGTAATCGCCGCTGGCATGGCGCAGGCGGTATTCCATGTCGAACGATTCGCGTGCATCGAACGCGGTGACATAGGTGGAAAAGCAGCGCTCCAGGTCGTCCGGGTGCACGCCTTCGACCCAACCGTCGCCCAGCTCCTGCGCCAGGGTTCGACCGGTGAAATCCAGCCACACAGCATTGAAGTAGTCACATTTTTTGTCCAGCCCGGCGGTCCAGATCAGCGCCTGGCCGTGGTTGGCCAGGGTGCGAAAGTGCTGCTCGCTGTCGGCCAGCGCGCGGCGCATGCGGTAGGCCTCGGTCACATCCTGAAACACCAGCACCACGCCTTCAATGGCACCCTGGGTGTTGCGGATGGGTGAGGCCGAGTCGGCCACGTCGCGCCGGGTGCCGTCGCGCGCCACCAGCACGGTGTGGTTGGCCAGGCCCAATACCGTGCCCTCTTCGAGCACACGCTTCACCGGAATCTCGGCGGGCAGACCGGTGAGCGCGCTCTCAATATTGAACACGTCCGAGATGGCCAGCCCGCGCGCCTGCGCCAGCGTCCAGCCGGTGAAGCGCTCGGCGGCCGGGTTCATCAGGGTGATGCGGGCGCGCGTGTCGGTGGCAATCAGCCCGTCGCCAATCGAGTGCAGGGTGATGGCGAGGCGCTCTTCGCTGGTGATCAGCGCCTGTTGGGCGTCTTCAATGGCTTGCGCCATACCGTTGAAGTCGCGTGCCAGCTCGGCAATCTCCAGTGGGCCATCCACGGCGGCGCGGCTGCCCAACTGGCCCTGTTGCAGACGTTTGGTGGCGTTTGCCAGCGCTTGCAGTGGCTGGCTGACAAATCGCTGTAGCAGCAGCCCCACGACCAGCAGCACCAGCATGGCGATGACCAGGCCCGGTGCACGTGACAGCAGGGCGTCATAGCGGGCTTCCTGCCAGGCGTCTTGCAGATTCATCTGGACAAAGACCACGCCGCGCCGCGAGCTGCGCACCTCATGGCTGGCCGCTGGCAGTTCAAACGGTTGCAGGCTGCTGATGCGAAGACCGTCCGGCGAGCTGCGCACCTGCGGCAAGCGCCCGGTCAGCACCTGCAGGCGCCAGCCGTCGTCAAAGCCGGGCAGCACGGTTTTGGCCGCCAGTCCGGCCCAGGCCTGACGCTGCGACATCAGCACCAGGCCTTGCTCGTCCAGAATCAGCACCGCCTCCAGGCGCGGGTCGGTGCTGATCTGGCCCAGGTCAGAGGCCACCAGCGCGGTGCTGGTCTGCAGGCCCTGCTCGGCCATGCGCGCCAGGTGCGAGGCGTGGTCGAGCGCGTCCTGGCGGCCGATTTGCATCAGGTAGGTTTGACGCGTGCTCAGGCTGTTCCAGGTGGCGAAGGCGGTGAAGATCAGCAACACGACCGCCAGCCCCAGGGGCAGCGACCATTTCAGACTCAGGGGGCGGCGCATGGGGGGGCTCCAGTCAGGCAGAAGGTAAAAAACGTCCGTCGGCCAGCGCGTCCAGGCGGGGAGGTGTGGTGAGCAGGCGGGCGCCCAGCATCAGTTCCGACACCCGCTGCGCCATGGGGCGCAAGCCAGGCGCGGCACCGCCCAGCATGGCGTGGTTGTCGGCCAGGGTCATCAGGCGCACGCCCTGCAGCGCCGCGGTGAGCTCGGCGGTGCTGATGCCCAGGGCGGGCGCCATCAAGTGACCAGCTTGCGCTGGCGACTTTTGCAGCATGGCCAGTGCCTGAAAGTACCCCGCAAGCAGCTGCCCGATCTGCACTGGTGAGCGGGTCACGGCCGCCGCCCTGACCGCCAGCACGTCCACAACGGCGCCTGGAAACTGGCGGCTGTCCACCAGCCGCACCGCCCCCAGCCGGTCCAGCTGGGTGGCAAAGGGCTCAAAACTGACCACCGCGTCCACCTCTTGCCTGGCGAAACTGCTGACCTGCGTCGGCCCGGACAGCGGCACTTTGATCACGTCGTCTGGCCGCAGCCCGGCGGCGGCGAGTGCGCTGGCCAGCATCAGCGCCCCGGTGGCGGTGTCTTCCACGGCGACGCGTTGGCCGCGCAGCTGCGCCAGGCGGGTGATGCCGGGGCGTGCCATCAGCACATCGGCACCGGCGGACTCGTCAAACACCATGATCACCCGCAGGTCCACCAGGCCTTCGCGCGCCACCAGCACTTCGTCCAGTGTCAGCGCTGCGGCTTCCACCTGGCCAGAGGCCAGCGCCATCAGGCTGGCCGAATTGGAGGGCAACTCCAGCAGGCGCAGCTTGGTGTGGTTGAAATAGCCCAGCTCGCGGGCCAGAAACAGTGGCGCATAACCCACCCACGCGTTGCCTGCCACCCGCAACAGCGGTTCTGGCTGTTGGCAGGCAGCCAATGCAGCCACCGACACACCGGCCGCACCAACCAAAAGCAGGCGGCGATCCAAGTCCATAGCGGGCATAGGCTTTCTCCCAGTGGCGTGAATGGGTTGCCAACGGATATATGTTTTTTGCAGGAATGCTAACTCAGGCTGTTGACCGCACCCGCCAGACCCCCTGCCAAAAACTATCATATTTGTAGCTATAAGCCCTTGTTTATAAAGGGCTATAGGTCATTTTGTTGTATAAAAAAGTGGCCCTGCCAACTGCAGCCACAGCGCCACACATGGCTGGCAGATCGCATTGCTATACTGCCAGCGCGCCGATTTGACTTCCATTGCGGGCGCGTAACAAGTACCGCTAAAGCTGCCAGACCACCCGGTTTTGCCTCTAGCGCTACCGGGTTTTTAACTGGATTGTCCCCACGTGACCATGCAACTGATCGCTACACCCGAGTCGATGTTTTTTGCGGACGCGCTGCCGCTGCAAAGCGGCGCCAGTCTGCGTGGCTATGACCTGAGTTTTGAGACCTACGGTCAGCTCAACGCCAGCAAGACCAACGCGGTGCTGGTCTGCCACGCGCTCAACGCCTCGCACCATGTGGCCGGCAGCTACGCCGGTCAGGCCCATTCCGAGGGCTGGTGGGACAACATGATCGGCCCGGGCAAACCGCTCGATACAGAGAAATTTTTTGTCATCGGCGTCAACAACCTCGGCTCGTGTTTTGGCTCCACCGGCCCGATGCACCTCAACCCCGATACCGGTCAGGTCTATGGCGCCGACTTTCCGGTGGTCACCGTCGAAGACTGGGTCAACGCCCAGGCCCGGTTGCTGGACGCACTGGGTATCCAGACCCTGGCCGCGGTGATGGGTGGCAGCCTGGGCGGCATGCAGACATTGAGCTGGACGCTGCAATATCCGAACCGCGTGCGCCACGCGTTGGTGATTGCCAGCGCGCCGAACCTGACGGCGGAGAACATTGCCTTCAACGAGGTGGCGCGCCGCGCCATCGTCACCGACCCGGATTTTCATGGCGGGCACTTTTACCAGCACGGCACGGTGCCCAAGCGCGGCCTGCGCATTGCCCGCATGATCGGCCACATCACCTATCTGAGTGATGACGTGATGAACGAGAAGTTTGGCCGCCAGTTGCGTGACGCGGTGTTGGCACAGGCGCGCGACGCTTCGGGCAGCCTGGATGTGGGCAGCTACAAATACAGCACGCAAGACGTGGAGTTCCAGATCGAGAGTTATTTGCGGTACCAGGGCGACAAGTTCGCCGAGTACTTCGATGCCAACACCTACCTGCTGATTACCCGAGCGCTGGACTACTTTGACCCGGCGCGTGCCTACGGTGGCGATTTGAGCCTGGCGCTGGGCCGCGCCAGCGCCAAGTTTTTGCTGGTGAGCTTCACCACCGACTGGCGCTTTTCGCCCAAACGCAGCCGCGAAATCGTCAAAGCCTTGCTCGACAACAAGCGTGATGTGAGTTACGCGGAGATTGACGCCCCCCATGGTCATGATGCCTTTTTGCTTGATGACCCACGTTACATGGGTGTCGTGCGCTCTTATTTTGAGAGTATTTCAGATGAACTGGAGGGCCAGCCATGAACGCCCACCACACGGCTGATGGCCAGGTCAGCAGCACCATGCAGCGCATTGGCGAGTTGGTGCCCGAAGGTGCGCGCGTGCTCGACCTGGGCTGTGGCGACGGCACCATGCTGGCTTATCTGCAAAAAGTGCGCGGCTGTACCGGCTATGGCATCGAGATTGCCGACGCCAATGTGCTGGCTTGTGTGCAGCGCGGCGTGAACGTCATCCAGTTGAATCTGGACGAGGGCTTGTCGATGTTTGAGGACGCGTCGTTTGACGTGGTGCTGCAGATCGACACCCTGCAAAACTTGCGCAATGCCGAGGTGATGCTGCGCGAGACCGTGCGTGTGGGCCGCTTTGGCGTGGTGGCTTTCCCCAACTTTGCACATTGGCCCAACCGCCTGAGCGTGCTCAAAGGCCGCATGCCAGTGACCAAGCGTCTGCCTTACCAGTGGTATGACACGCCCAACATCCGCGTCGGCACGCATGCCGATCTGGGCATTCTGGCGCGCGCCTGCGGCCTGAAGGTGCTGGATCAGTTTGGCATCCAGGACGGTGAGGTGGTGCGCATCCTGCCCAACCTGCTGGCGGGAACCTCGGTGTATAAACTGTCGCGGTAGCACCTCAAAGTGCTTTAACCGTGTAATTTCACCAAAAAAATGTTAAATTACACGGATGAAAGTCCGTTTTGCCGAAAATGAACTCGCCACTCTGCTGAATCAGTTTCCTGCTGTGGTGCTGTTGGGACCACGGCAGGCGGGCAAAACCACGCTGGCACTGGCTGTGATGGCCAAGCATGACAACAGCGTTTATCTCGATCTGGAATTGCCCTCAGTGATGCGGCAGCTCGACGACCCGCAGGCGTACCTGCTGGCGCAAAGCCACAAGCTGGTGATCCTGGACGAAGTGCAGCGCGTGCCAGAGCTGTTTGCGGTACTGCGCGGTGTGATCGACATCCGGCGCAGGTCGGGCGAGGCCGCAGGGCAGTTTTTGCTGCTGGGCTCTGCCACCGGTGTGTTGCTGCGTCAAGCCAGTGAAAGCCTGGCGGGAAGGGTGGCGCAACTTGAACTCACGCCGTTTCAGGCCCGCGAAGCACTGGCTCCCGACGCACCCGCAGAAGCCTTGAACGCGCTTTGGGTGCGTGGTGGCTTTCCCCTGTCGTGGCTGGCCACAACCGATGCGCAAAGCCTGCGCTGGCGCGATGCCTTCATCGCCACCTACCTGGAGCGCGACATTCCCGCTCTGGGCCCCAAGATACCTGCCACCACGCTGCGGCATTTTTGGACCATGCTGGCGCACAGCCAGGGCAGCATGCTCAATCAGTCGCAGTTGGCCGCATCCCTGGCGGTCAGCGGACAGATGGTGGCGCGTTATATCGATATTTTGTGTGATCTGATGCTGCTGCGACGGCTGCAGCCATGGCATGGCAACGTGGGCAAACGGCTGGTGCGCTCACCCAAGGTCTATGTGCGTGACAGCGGTCTGGTGCACGCCCTGCTGGGTCTGGAAACGTTGGATGCCGTGTTGGGACATCCTGTGGCGGGGGTCAGTTGGGAGGGATTTGTCATTGAACAACTGCTGGCGGTCGCTCCCCAGGCACAAGCCAGTTTTTACAGAACCGCCCACGGCGCAGAGGCCGATCTGGTGCTGGGTTTGTCCAGCGGGCAAACCTGGGTGATTGAAATCAAGCGATCTACTGCGCCCACGGTATCCAAAGGGTTTCATTTGGCTGCAGCCGATGTGGGTGCCACGCGTAAAGTATTGATTGCCCCCGTGGGTGCGCCTTATCCCCTGCGCGAGGGCATCGAAGTCATGAACCCGCTGCATGCCGTCGCGCAACTGGCCGAAAATCGCCTTAAAAACGTGGCCAAGCCTTTCAATGCGTGACTTGGCCCCCATCTATGACTTCTCTCTCTTTTGGACAACCTGCCATGCCCCACTCCACTGCCACCCTTTTCAACCCCGTGAATGCAGGCGACCTGCATTTGGCCAACCGCATCGTCATGGCACCCCTGACCCGTAACCGCGCGCCCGATGCGGTACCCAACGCGCTGATGGCCGAGTACTACAGCCAGCGCGCCAGCGCCGGGCTGATCATTTCCGAGGCCACCGCCATCTGCCAGCAAGGCCAGGGTTATGCCGATGTGCCCGGTCTGTATGGCGAAGAGCAGGTAGAAGCCTGGAAACTGGTCACCAAGAGCGTCCACGCCGCAGGCGGAAAAATTGTCTGCCAGTTGTGGCATGTGGGCCGTGTCTCGCACACCAGCCTGCAGCCTGGCAACGCAGCACCCGTGGCACCGTCGGCCATCACCGCCAAGACCAAAACCGTGCTGATCAAGGACGGTGTGCCAGTTTTTGAGGACACCTCCGAGCCGCGCGCGCTGCAGGCCTATGAGTTGCCTGACATCGTGCACACCTTCGCCGCCGCTGCACGCAACGCCGTGCAAACCGCCGGGTTTGACGGCGTGGAAATCCATGCCGCCAATGGTTATCTGATCGACCAGTTTTTGAAGAGCGGTTCCAACCAGCGCCGCGACGACTTTGGCGGCAGCATCGAAAACCGCGCCCGCTTCCTGTTAGAGGTGGTGCGCGCCGTGACCGACGCCGTGGGTGCCGGCGTGGTAGGCATCCGCCTGTCGCCAGTGACCCCGGCCAACGATGCGTTTGACCCCGATCCGCAGCCGTTGTTTGACTACGTGGTGCGTGAATTGGCGGCCTTCAGGCTGGCCTATGTGCACATCATCGAAGGCGCCACCGGCGGCGCGCGCGAGCTGCCCGACCGCCCGTTTGACTACACCGGTCTGCGCCGGGCGTACCGCGCAGCAGGCGGCCAAGGCGCCTGGATGGTCAACAACGGGATGGACAAAACCCTGGCTGAACAAGCGGTGCGTGAAGGTGCTGACCTGGTGGCTTTTGGTCGTGCCTTCATCGCCAACCCCGATCTCGTCGAGCGCCTGCGTCACGGTAGCGCGCTCAACGAGGGTGACCGCAGCACCTACTACGGCGGCGGCGCCAAGGGTTACACCGATTACCCCACGCTCGGCAAGCACTGAGCCCGCTTTGGCAGGCTGGCCTCTGAGCCGGGCCTGCTGGCGGGCAGATGGGCGGTTTTAGGCGCGGGCCAGCCGCTTGGTGCGCGCCCGGATGTTGAGCGCCTCCACCGTCAGCGAGAACAACATGGCGACATACACATAGGCTTTGGGCACATGCACGTCAAAGGCTTCGGCCACCAGCAGCGTGCCGACCATGGTCAAAAACGCCAGCGCCAGCACCTTGATGGACGGGTGTTTGTCGACAAACTCGCCGATGGGCCGGGCGGCAAACATCATCACTGCCACCGAGGCCACCACGGCAGCCACCATCACGCTGATGTTGTCCACCATGCCCACGGCAGTGATCACCGAGTCGAGTGAAAACACGATATCGACCACGCCAATCTGCACAATGGTGCCCCAGAACAGCCCGGCACCGGCTTTGACGCTGTCCACCCCGGCGCTGGCTTCCTTGGTTTCATGCGCTTCCACCTCCATGAAAATCTCGTGTGAGGCCTTGTAAAGCAGAAACAGGCCACCGCCCAGCAAGATCAGGTCACGGCCACTGATCTCTTGCGCCAGTACCGTCAGCAGCGGCTCGGTCAGCGTCATCACCCAGGCCAGGCTAAACAGCAGCGCAATCCGCGACACCATGGCAAACCCGAGCCCGAGGCGGCGCGCCAGGTCCCGCTGCTCGGGCGGCAGGCGGCCGACCAGGATGCTGATGAAGATGATGTTGTCGATGCCCAGCACAATCTCCAGGGCAGCGAGCATGAAGAAAGCAATCCAGATGTTTGGGTCGGTCAAAAA
The DNA here is from genome assembly GCA_002083775.1 of Rhodoferax ferrireducens. Classification (GTDB taxonomy): domain Bacteria; phylum Pseudomonadota; class Gammaproteobacteria; order Burkholderiales; family Burkholderiaceae_C; genus Rhodoferax; species Rhodoferax ferrireducens_A. The sequence goes on from MTEI01000003.1 coordinate 17,279, forward strand.
TTCCATGGGGCTGTGTGTAGGTAAAGGGCGCGAGTCTACAGATGCCCCCAAATACCTTAGGGATGGCGGTCAATTTGGCTTGAAGTCTGGCGCAGGCTTTATCTGCCAAACAAGCGGGCAAAAAAACCGCTGGGCTTTTTGGCCACTTGAACCACCGGCGCTCTGGTGGCTGGCTGGCTGGCCAACCATTTTCCAAAACGCAGGTCGTGGGTCATGATATGGCCGATGAGCCATTTGTTCAGGAAGCGGCGCAAGTCCTGGATGCGCTCCTCGCTCCAGGCTTGGTCGCTGCCCAGGAAATCGGCGACCTGAGCGGCAAATTCTTCGTGCAGCTTCAGGTGTTGCTCAAAGGTGGGGTAGCCGCTTTTTTCCATCAACTCTTGCTCGTTGGAGAAGTGCGTGACCACATAGTCCAGCAGTTCATCCACGGTGTGATCCACAGACTCCAGGTTGAGCGCCCTGACCAGCGTGAACAGGTGCCGATGCTCCTGGTCCACCTGCGCAATGCCGATCTTGAAACCGTCGCGCCATTCAATGACGAACGGTGCCTTCTTGGTGATTGTTTCTGCAGTCATGAGGTGTTTGCCCTTCCAACGGACGGTAGTGGTGGACAAATCGTACCTCAGGTCCGGCGCGTTGCACAGCGGGCGCTCCCCAAAGGGCGGCGCTGCGCCGAACACCCGGGCACGGCAGCGCTTGCCCTTCAGTGCATCACGCCACCGAAATCGTCGCCACCAGCGTATGCGCCCCGCCCGCTGCAATGGCCACCGCATCCGGCCCGGCGTTACAGGTTTCCACGCACAGAAACTGCCGGTGTTCCCCGGCGGCCATGTCGGCCATGGTTTTTTCTTTCTCGGTCCAGGGGTTCCAGACCACGGTGGAGGCGCTGCCCTGTTTGCTGATGCGGATGCTGCGGCCGCCGGCGCCGTCCAGAATCAGGCTGTCGGCTTCTGTGTCGGTGTAGATGCGGTCAGTTTCACCGCTGAAAGTCACGTCGCCCGTTTGCTGGCAGACGGCAAAGTTTTGCACCTTATCCAAGTAGCTGGTGCCGTCGAGCCCCTGCACGGCCGTCTGGGCGATATCGCCCGTGCAAAAGTACGTGTGCAGCGCCTGGGTGATGGTGAAGGGTGCGCTGCCGGTGTTGCGGGTGGTGAGCGCCAGGGTCAGGGTGCTGCCCACGGTCACCACCAGTTCCAAGTCAAACGCGTGGTCCCACAGGGCGCGGGTGGCGTCGTCGTCGCTCATACCCAGGCGCAGTACGACCTGGCCGGTGGCATCGAGCTCGGTGCCGCGCACCTGCCACATCCGTGTGCGCACAAAGCCGTGGGTGGCTTTGCCCGGCACTGCGCCAAACCATGGCCAGCACACCGGCACGCCGCCGCGCACCGGTTGCCCGGGGGCAAACACGGCGGCTTTGGAGACCCACAGCACGGGTGACTGCCCGGCTGGCTGCCAGGTCAGCACATGGCCGCCTTGCAGGGCGACGCTGGCGCTGGCCAGCGGGGTGCGGATATCGGCCACCGGCAAACCGGGCACGGCCTCGGCAAAGTGCAGCGCGTTGGTGATGGCAAATGACGTGTTCAGCGTGTTGAGGGTCGGGGTCATGGTGTTGGTCCAGGTTGGTTGGTGGAGGGATCAATGCGAGGACTATCCAAAATAAGAGCAGTCTACTCAATTAGCATAAGGGCTGGAGGGCTCTACGGCATGGCAATGGGCGAGGATGGCCTGGGCCAGTTGCGGCAGCAGTGCGGGTGACAGGTCGTGGCCCATGCCGTCGATCACCATCAGCTTGGCACCGCGCACGTGGGCCGCAGTGTCCTGGCCACCCGACAGCGGCACCAGCGGGTCGTCGCGGCCATGGATGATCAACGTGGGGGTGTTGATTTTCTTTAGCAAGGGTCGGCGGTCGCCGCTGGCAATCACCGCCATCACCTGGCGGTTGGTGCCCGCCGGGTTGTAGGCCCGTTTGACACCTCGGCTGACGCGCTCGCGCAGCGCCTGCACGGGTTCCGGGTAGCCCGGGCTGCCGATCACTTGCACCACATGCACCAGGTGGTCAACCACCGACTCCAGATCCTTCGGGTTGGCCGGGCGGCTCATCAGCACCCGGCGCACCTTGAGGCTGGGTTGCGGCAAACGCGGGTGGCCGCTGGTGGACATGATGGAGGTCAGGCTCAACACCCGCTGCGGATGCTCTGCCGCCAGCACCTGGCCAATCATGCCGCCCATCGAGATGCCGACGATGTGCGCGCGCTCGATCTGCAGCGCATCCATCACCGCCAGGGTGTCCTGCGCCATGTCGTGCAGGGTGTAGGGAATGCGTACCGGCTGTTTCAACACCGATGCCGCGATGACCTTGACCATCCCCAAGGCACCCCCGCCCGTGGCGCGTGCCGACAGGCCGCTGTCGCGATTGTCAAACCGCACCACCCGGAACCCGCCCGCCACCAGCGCCTGGCAAAAGGTATCGGGCCAGGTCACGAGCTGCATGCCCAGCCCCATGATCAGCACGATGGCCGGGTGCGCCGGGTCACCCAGTGATTCATATTCGATGGGAAAGGCTCCGGTGGTGCGCATGGTTCAGACGGTTTTCTTGGCGGGCGATTTTTTGCGTGGGGCAGGCGCTGGTTTGGCTGGCTCGGCAGCCGGAGTCGGCACGGGTGGCGCTGCGGCATCACGCGGGCTCGCCAGCTCCAGGTATTCCTGAAAACTCACCCGCAGGCATTGGGCAAATACCTCCGGGTCAGGTAACTGCTCATAACACGCGGTGAACGAGATCACCAGCATCTCGTTGTAACTGGTCACCGAGAACACCAGCCCCATGCCGTCGGCTACCGGCATGATGGCTGACAGGTAGGTCAGCCGCGCACCCAGCAAATACAGCGGCACAGCAGGTCCGGGCAGGTGCGTGATGCTGCAATTGGCCAACGGTGTCCAGTCGCCCAGCCGGGCCGAGGCGGCGCGCATCATCTTGCTGGTGGCGGCAATGGCCAGCGCAGGGGCATGGCTGGCGGCATCGCTGAGTCCACGCGCGCGGCTGGCTTTGGCCTGGACGTTGGACGACGAGGTGGTGGCGCGTAGGGCTTTGAGGCGGCGCAGCGCGTCCACTTCGTTGGTGTGCAGGCTGACCCGCACCCACGAGAAGCTGTCCGCGCCCTGGTCGCCGTTCGGCACGCTGATCGGTGCAGCGGCCAGCAGGCTCTCAAGAGGCAACTCGTCCTGCAGTGCCAGATAGCGGCGCAGACCACCGGCGCAGACGGCCAGTACCACGTCGTTGATGCTGGCCCCTTTGACCAGGCGGCTGATGCGCTTGAAGTCCTCCAGTGGGAAACGCCGGGTGTCAAACACGCGGTGTGGTGACACCACGGTGTTGAAACGGGTGGCCGGAAAGTCGCTGGGGCGGTGCCAGAACTCACCGGCCACGGTCTTGATGCTCAGCGCCATCAGCCCCAGGCCTTTGGAGGCACTGCCCGCCAGCCTCAGCGGGAAGCTGGCCGCGTGAAACCCTGCGCGCCACATCAGCACCAGCGGACTCGGCGGCGACTGGGGAAACCACGGAGGTGCCGGTGGTGCAGGTGGCGGGTTGGGGCTCAGGTCATGCAGCAGGGTGGTGAGTTGCGACTCATGCGCCACATCCACCGCCGCGTGGTGCACCTTGAGCAGCACGGCAAAACTGCCGCTTGGCAGGTCCAGAAAGCTGTCCAGCCCTTCGATGACGTACATCTCCCACAGCGGGCGCTGCAGGTCCAGCGGGCGGGCATGGATGCGCGAGGCCTGGATGCAGAACTGCCGCCAGTCACCCGGCTTGGGCAGCGCGATGTGGCGCACGTGGTACTCGATGTCAAAGTGTTCGTCTTCCACCCAATACGGGTAGTCCAGGTCCAGCGGCACACGCAGCACTTTTTGCCGCAGCAGCGGCAGCAGGTGCAAGCGGGACTCGACGTGGGCCAGAATCTGCTTGAAGCGCACCACGCCGTTGGGGGCCGTGCTCTGGTCATAGATGTGCAACAGCGAGACATTCGAGTTGGCGTGTTCGCTGTCCGAGTAGATGAACGCGGCGTCGGCTTCGCCCAACTGGCGCAGGATAGGTTTTGGGGCGTAGGGCATATCAGTTCAGCTCGGGTCAGGGGCTTTGTCTTTGGGCAGCACACGCCAGACCCGCGCCAGCAAACCAGTCGGCTTGAATGGTTGCCAGCCTTCTTCCGGCTGCGCCAGCCGGTCGGCCACCACCGCCAGCACCAGGCCGTTAAAACCCAGGCCGATGTGGCTGCCCGGCACGCGGATGTTTTCGTGCAGCGCCGCGTCGCCATCAATGGTGGCTTCTTGCGGCGGCACCACGCCGTCGCCCAGCGAATACAGGCAACTGGTCGGCAGGCCCAGGCGGCGGTGCTCCCGCAGCGCTTTGGCGCGCGGTGCCATGGCGTGGGCGTTGGACCCCAGCCGGTGCGACACCAGCCGGTACAGCGCCTTGACCACGCCCGGCGACTGGCTGCCCTGCGCATCCAGACTCACCGGGCTGCCCAGCGTGACGACGCAACGCACACAGTCCAGCGCGTTTTCGGCACCAAACAGCGAAAACACCCCGCCCAGACTCCAGCCCACCAGGCTGACCTTGCGCCCGGTCACATGATGCAGATAGCGGATTTTTTGCGGCAGCGCGCTGGCGTGTTTGCTGCGAAAACCCAGGTTGCGCCCGAGCCCCCAAGTATGCACGTCATACCCCTTGCGTTGCAGAAAGGTCTTCAGCACAAACAGCGACTTTTCGTCGGCCATGAAGCCGGGCAGCAGCAGCACCGGGTGGCCATCGCCCGGCGGGGCCTGCATTAGCAACGGCAGCGAGGCGGGCAGCAGCGCTGCCTCCAGGAACGCGCGCGGTTCCAGCAGCGAGTGCCACAGGTGCGGCGCGCCGGTATGGCGATGGCGGGTGACTTTGGTAGCGGATGGCATGGGACGCGGGTGCTCGGGCAGGTCAAAAAAGGGGTGTGGCAGGGTTGGTGATGCTTCTGCTTAAATAGCAGTATTCCCATTATTAACGGGGGCCTTAGCCACTTTTGGTATCTTTGACAAGGCCAGCGCCACTAGTTTGAGTTCGTCATACGCCGCCACAAAATCGTCGGCCAGCTGGCGCACATCGGGCACGGCGCAGCGCGCCACGGTGAAGCCCGCACACAGCTGCCCGGCATAACTCATCAGCGTGATGTTCAGCCCCAGGCCGTGCTCGACGATGGACACTGGCCAGTAACCGGTCATGCGCGCTTGCCCTACATACAGCGGCACCGCCGGGCCGGGCACGTTGGAAATCACCACATTGGCCAGTGGCGGCAGCACCTCGGACACCCCCGCACGGCCATACAAGTTGGCCAGGGTGCCGATCAGCCAGGGCGCGCCAATCGAAGGAAAGTCGGTGGGCAGCACCGATTTGGCGTGCCGCGCCACCGCCTTGGTGGCCGTGGTGTGGCCGCGCACCGCCTGCAGGCGCTTGAGCGGGTCTTTGATGCGGGTGGCCAGGCTCACCAGGCTCAGCGTGGCCTGGGTGTGAAAGTCGGTGTTGCCCTTGTCCCGCAGCGAGATTGCCATCGTCGCAATCAGCGACTTCTTGGGCAGCGGCCCGAGCCGTGCCAGATAACGCCGCAGCGCGCCGCCACACACCGTCAGCACCACGTCGTTCACCGTGGCTTCACAGGCGGCGGCGATGGCTTTGACCTCGGCCAGCGGCACGACATCAAACGCAAAACCACGCTCGCGGGTGATGGCTACATTGAGCGGTGTGCGCGGGGCAAACGCCATGCCGGTCAGGCCGGTAGCCTTTTTGCCGCTGCCAGCGCCTGGCTTCGCCGAGCTGGAATCAGGCTCCCCTCCGGAGCTGCGCGCCAACCCGGCCAGCGTGCGCGCCACGCCCGGCAGCACCCGCACCAGCTTGACATACTGGCTGGCGTCCCGGCGCAAAGCCGCTGCCACCAGCCGCAGCGCACCGGGCTGGCTGCCGGGCTGCCGCGCCGCCGTCGTTTTCTTGCGGGCGCTGGCTTTCAACACCACCGGTTCGGTGTCAAACAGCGCTGCGGCCAGTGTGGCGGCCGAGTGGCCGTCGAGCATGGCGTGATGGATCTTGAAGTAGTAGGCCTTCTCGCCGCTGGCCAGGCCGTCCAGCACAAACATCTTCCACAGCGGGCGGGCGCGGTCGAGCAGGTCGGCGTGCAGATCGGCCACCACGGCCTCCAGCTGTGCGCGGTCACCCGGCGGCGGAATCACGATGCGCTCGATGTGCTGCTCCAGATCCACCTCACCTTGCACCCACATCGGGTTGGCCAGTTGCAGCGGGATGTTGGCCAGATGCCTGCGCAACAGCGGCACCATGCGCTGGGTCAGCATGGTTTTGGCATCGGTCAGAAAGTCGCCACGGTAACCCGCAGGCACCTCGAAGGTGTGCAGAGAGCCCACGTGCATGGGCGTGGCCGGGGTTTCCAGGGCCAGAAAAGCACCGTCCAGCCCGCTTAAGGGTTCCATGCCAGGTGCAAAGGTGTTCAAGCTGTCTCCCGATGGGTGGGTGTGCAAGGCTACGTTTTCATTCTACGGCTTGCCCTTGGCCAGCGCCTGCAAGGGCAGTCGCCCAGGTTACGGTGCTGGTGTCACCCGGATACTATATAAATAGTAGCTGCTAGCCCTTTTATATAAAGGCTTGAGGTCGATTTGTCATGTGAAATCAGGCAGCCTGAGCGGCCACCACAAAGTCAATCCACACGCGCAATTTGGCGGCCAGGTAGCGGTTGGGCGGGTACAGCAGCCAGGCGGTACCCGCGTAGTCGGTCACGTGGGCCCAGTCGCTCAGCACACGCACCAGCGCACCGCTTTGCAGCGCCCGTGCGGCGGTAAACCCGGGCAAACTGGCGATGCCCAGGTGGTGCAGTGCACCGTCCAGCCGCACCTCGCTGTGGTCCGCCACGTAGCGGCCACTGACGCGCACGGTGACCTCGTCGCCGTTTTTCTGGAAACGCCAATGGCGGTCCCGGTCATCGGCTCCCAGGTACAGGCAGCTGTGCTGGGTCAGATCGCGCGGCTGCGCGGGTGTGCCACGTTCGGCCAGGTAGCGCGGGCTGGCGCACACCAGATGCGGCGATGACATCAGCGGGCGACCCGCCAGGCCAGGCGGCGGCGCGTCGGTGATGCGGATGGCCAGATCGACCGCTTCTTCATACAGATCCACCGTGCGGTCGGTGATGATCAACTGCACATCCACCTCGGGGTAACGCGCCAGAAACGCGGGCATGAGCGGGTGCACCACCTGCTGGGCAAACGCCTCGGGGATGCTGATGCGCACCAGCCCGTGCGGCGTGGCGCTTTGGGTGTCGGCCAGCGCCATCACCTCACGCGCGGCGGCCACCAGCGTCTGGCAGCGCGTGTGGGCGGCGCTACCGGCTTCGGTCAGGCGCAGCTTGCGGGTGCTACGCTCCAGCAGGCGCACATGCAGCGCAGCTTCCAGCCGGGCCACTTGGCGGCTCACCGCTGAGGGGGTCAGACCGAGCTGGCGGGCCGCCGCCGAGAAGCTGCCCACCTCGACCACGCGGGCAAACACGGCCATATCGGCGAGGTTGTCCAGCGGGGTATTCATGTGTTTAGCGCACAGGTGATGTTCTGAATGACCCGATTATCACGATCAAAGAATCAATTTAGCATCAAAACCCGCCTGACCCATGAACTACCCGCCTTGAAAGCCTGCATGACCACCCTGGCCCTGAAACCATCCCGTCACCTGCTGCGCCTGTCTGACCTGACCCTGCTGGCCGTGGCGCTGGTGTGGGGCACCAGCTACGGCGTAGCCAAAGGGGCGCTGGTGTTTTACCCGGTGCTGGGTTTTCTGGCGGTGCGTTTTGGCCTGACCTTTGTACTGCTGACGCCGGTGTTGTGGCGCGGCACGCCTGGGCAGAGGCGCGACGCCTTGCGCACAGGCCTGCCACTGGGCGGCTTGCTGCTGACGATTTTTCTGTGTGAAACCTTTGGCGTGGCGCACACCCAAGCCAGCAACGCGGCTTTTTTGATCAGCCTGTGCGTGGTGCTGACGCCATTTGCCCAGTGGTGGCTGATGGGTCAGCGCCCCACGCGGGCCGTGGTGGTGTTTGCCGCCGTGTCGCTGCTGGGTGCCGCTCTGCTCAGCGGTGGTATCACGGGCAACATGGGTTGGGGCGACGCCCTGATGCTGGCCGCCGCCGTGCTGCGTGCATTTATCGTCTGCCAAACCAGTCTGCTCACCCGTCACAGCCGCGCCACGGCGCTGCAACTCACCGCGGTGCAGGCGGGTGTGATCGCCCTGGGCGCGGTGCTGCTGGCGCTGCTCTGGCCCGGTGGGTTGCCCGCATTGCCCATCGAGCCCGCTTTCTGGCAAGCCACGGTGTACCTGGTGCTGGGCTGCACGGTATTTGCGTTTTTTGCGCAGAACTGGGCTTTGAGGCACAGTTCACCCAGCCGGGTGGCGCTGCTCACCAGCAGCGAGCCTGCTTTTGGTGCGCTGTTTGCCGTGGCGTGGCTGGGTGAGTCTTTGAGTGTGCTGGCATGGACGGGGGGTGGGTTGATGGTGCTGGCGGCTTTGTGGACGACATTGCGGCGCAACTAGGTTGGCCCCCGCTTCGTGGCATGATCAATTCCTGCTGTTTTGTTGAAGGAACCACACCATGAACGCATCTGTCCCCACCAGCGTGTTGAACGCCACGCACATTCTCAGCCAGGTCAGCGCCGCCTGGGACAACGACCTGGTGCGCCAGTTGAGCGACTACATCGCCATCCCTGCCAAGTCACCCATGTTTGACCCCGACTGGGCGCAGCACGGCTTTATCGACACCGTGGTGCGCAACGCCTATGACTGGGTACTGGCGCAGAAAGTGGCCGGGCTGCAGGTCGAAATCATCCGCTTGCCTGGGCGCACGCCGGTGCTGTTGATTGAAGTGGCCGCCTCGCAAGGCGCTGCACAAAACAGAGCATCTAGCCCTGAAGAGACAAGGGCTACAGGCCAAACGGTTATGTTTTACGGGCACCTGGACAAACAGCCTGAATTCACCGGTTGGCGCAGTGACCTCGGCCCGTGGAAGCCGGTATATGAAGACGGCAAGCTCTATGGCCGGGGCGGCGCCGACGATGGTTACGCGGTGTACGCCGCCATCACTGCCATCCAGGCGCTGCACAGCCAGCAGGCGGCGCACCCGCGCATCGTCGGCCTGATCGAAACCTGCGAGGAAAGCGGCTCGTATGACCTGCTGCCCTACATCGACGCGCTCAAACCCCGGCTGGGTGATGTCGGTCTGGTGATGTGCCTGGACTCGGGCGCGGGCAATTACGACCAGCTTTGGCTCACCAACAGCCTGCGCGGCATGGCCAGCGGTGTGCTGAAGGTAGAAGTGCTGACCGAAGGCGTGCACTCAGGCGACGCCAGCGGCCTGGTGCCGTCGAGCTTTCGCATCCTGCGGCATCTGTTGGACCGGCTGGAAGACAGCACCACCGGCCGTCTGCTGCCAGAGCAGTTCCATTGCCTGGTGCCGCCGGAGCGCATGGCGCAAGCCCAGTTGACCGCCGATATTCTGGGCGCCGAGATCTACAAACGTTTTCCCTGGGCGCATGCCGACTGCAGCGGCTCGTCGCAGAGCATGTTGCCCACCACCACCGACCCGCTGCAAGCTTTGCTGAACCGCACCTGGATGCCCACCCTGAGCGTCACCGGCGCGGAGGGCCTGCCGGATTTGCAGAATGCCGGCAACGTGCTGCGGCCCTACACCGCGTTCAAACTCAGCTTGCGCCTGCCGCCGCTGGTGGATGCGGCGCAGGCCGTGGCGGATCTGAAAACCCTGCTGGAAGACAACGCACCGTACCAGGCCAAAGTGACGTTTGACCGCGCCGCTGGCGCTACTGGCTGGAACGCGCCCAGCAGCGCGCCGTGGTTTGAGCAGGCGGTGAACGCCGCCTCGCAAAGCTGCTTTGGCGCACCCTGCGGCTACATCGGCCAAGGCGGCACCATCCCGCTCATGAACATGTTGTCCACAGGTTTTCCCAAGGCGCAGATGATGGTGTGTGGGGTGCTTGGGCCCAAGAGCAACGCGCATGGACCAAACGAGTTTTTGCACGTGCCGTACGCCAAAAAACTCACTGCGGCGGTGGCGCAGGTGATAGCGGCGGCGGCCTAGGTTGGAGATACATCGGGCCTCTAGTCCCTGTCAGGAAAACGTCAATAGCTATTTAAGTTGTAGCGTTTTGTGCGTGCTTTGGCATTACTGGGTTTTTGGTTGCGGTGGGCTTGCTTTACGGTTTGCCAGCTAGCTGGTAAACTGGTTTCATGAAAACCACGCTTGACTTACCCGACGACTTGATGCGCGAGGCCAAGTTACGCGCCCTGATCCAGGGGCGCACCCTGCGCGATCTGGTGGCTGATTTCATTCGACAGGGGCTGGGGCTGGCGGCACCCAAAGCGCCCCCCAACCCACCTCCCGATTCACTGGTGACGATCGGTGCCAACGGCCTGCCGGTGATCCGGTGTGGCATGGATGCTCCGGCCACACGCATGAGCGTCTCAGAGTTGCTTGTGCTGGAGCAACAGACGCAAACCCAGGAAGATATGCGCCGTGCCGACCTGCCTGTTTGATACCAACATCTGGTTGGCCGTCCTGTTCACAAGCCACCCGGCCCACCAGCGCGCCCAGCAAGCCTTGCAGCAGGCCACCCCGGCGGAACCAGCAGTGTTTTGTCGCGCTACGCAGCAGAGTTTTTTGCGCCTGGCTTCCACTCCTGCCGTTTTGAACGTTTACGGTGCTGTTGGCCTGACCAGCCGCGACGCCTTGCTGGCGCTGGATGCGCTGCAGTCGCTGCCTCAAGTCGTGGTGCGCGACGAGCCGCCGGGGGTGTTCGCCTTGTGGCGCCACGCAGCGGCCTTGCCAAGCGCTTCGCCCAAGGTGTGGATGGATGCCTATTTGGCAGCGTTTGCGGTGTGCGCTGGTTGGCGACTTGTGACGTTGGACCGTGACTTCAACAACTTTGTGCCGCTGGGTCTGGACCTGCAGATGCTGGCAGGCTGATGCCAGCAGCTGCAAACGTTACATGCTATTTATGTCTTTAGCCATTATCCAAAAAGGGCTGACTGCTATCTAATCAATACCACCGGGGAGCATCATCGCCGGGCTGGCTCAGGCCACTTCCACCCGGTTGCGCCCGGCGCGTTTGGCGCGGTAAAGCGCCTGGTCTGCGGCTACATTGGTCAGGGCCGCACCATTCCGCTCACGAACCTGTTGTCCACAGCTTTTCCCAGGGCGCAAATGATGGTGTGTGGGTTGCTTGGGCCCAAGAGCAACTTGCATGGACCCAACGAGTTTTAGCACGTGCCGTAGGCCAAAAAACTGACCGCAGCGGTGGCGCAGGTGCTGGCGGCGGTGGCCTGAATGCCAGGAGCCCAAAATTGGCAGGCCCAACTGCTTCAACCAATCTTCTTTGACATAAATCAAAACTTTTGTGTTACGGTCGATACTTCAGGCCTCAAGCTTGTGTGCTTGAGACGTCCATCGACTTCTTGTGAGGAGATTGCGCCATGATGTTCCGACTTTCCAGCTTGTCTGTTGGCTTGTTGCTGGTGCCCGCTTCCGTTGCGCTGGCCCAGCTCAAGGATGGTGTTTCCAACACGCAGTTGCTGACGGAAAGAACTGGTGTGTCGAGAATTGTGGCACCGCCTGTTGCCCCAACTTCACCGGTCAATTCGGGTATTTCAAATCTCACCACTAGTGGCAGTTTGACAGGCAGCGTGACGCAATCCAGCGCGGGCTCTGGTGGCGGCGACCAAAATCTTTCGATTGCCGGGTCCGAAGGCGAATCAACAGGTAACAATGTGTCTTTGCGCGGTGCGGTTTCGGCGCCGGTTGATCAAATACGGCAAGGCAACGGCACCACCCAACAAACTATCGGCGTGGGTAGTTTGACGGGTTCCAATGTCGGCACCGCCAGCACAGATGGACGTATCAGCGGACCTGGTGTCAACCAAAGCAGCGGAAGCCTCGGCGCCCAGACCATTGGCGTAGCCAACATCAATGGATCTCAAGCCACCACGGTCAACACACGTGGCGCAATCACAGGTGCCGTCACCCAGATTCAGAACTCTTCCGCCATTGGTGCTAGGCAATCTTTGACCGCTGGCTCTGTAACAAATGTGGATGCGGCCGGCAGTGTGTCGACCAATGGCATTATTGCCGCCACCGTGAACCAAACAAGTTCGACGTCCCGGCAGTCACAAACCGTGGATGTCGGTAGCGTCATTGGCGGCAGTCCCGGAGTGGCAATAACAAATGCAACGCTGAGCGGCTCGGTCACACAGACTTCTCAAGGGTCATTCGGGTCTAGAAACAGTCAAAACATTCAAATTGGCAGCGTACAGAATTCCAGTGGCACTGCGAACACCTCAGCCAGTAGTTCGGGGGCCATCACCCAAAACCAGAACTCGGGGGGTAACGGCGAATCAGCCCAAAACATTCGAATTGGCAGCGTGGAGGGCTCCAGTGGTAATGCGACTACCGGAGCCTTCAGTTCTGGAAACATTACCCAAAGTCAGTTTGGAGTCACCTCCTCAGATCAAAACATTTCGGTCGGCAGCGTGGAGCGCACCACCAACCAGACGAACACCAATGTGGTTACCACCAACGACATCAGCCAAGCGGCATCAACTGGCAATGGAAACTCTCAAACGGTGAATGTTGGCAGCGCCCAGAACACTGGCGCAGTTGTAAGCACTCATGTGCTGGTTACAGGCAAATTGATACAAACGGCATCTCAAGCCCAAGGCACCGCACAAACCATCAATTTGGGCAGTGTGCGCGACGTGGCTGGCGGCAACATCACAACCAACACACAAGTTAGCGGCGACATCACACAAAGTACCACCGGTACCGGGCAGCGACAAAAGGTCATTGTTGGTGGCGTTGAAGGGCGCTGAAATGCAAACTAACCTTGCGCGATACTTTCTGTGCGGTGTGAGCCTTATCACTGGAGTGGTGACAGCCCAAGCGGGTTCAGCCGATATTGGCGACAACGTCAACGCCCGCATCGCCCGCGCCAAAAGCGAGCAAGCAGCGCTTGCATCCGAGCGTGCGCGCAGCAAGTTGGCCGACAGCGAGCCTGGTGCGTCGGACACGGGCGTGAAAACCTTAGGCGATGGTTGCACCATCGCCATTGGCAATGTGTTTGAAGACAACAAAAAAATCGGCACCTCGGCGCGCCGCGAAACCACCGTGATCGTCACCGGCGACATCATCCAGACCGGCAACAACTGCCGCTAAACCACCCACCTGCTTTTGCCATGACACAGTCCAGACTTGTTTTGCTGGCGACACTTGTTGTCACCGCCTGTGCACCTTTGCCACCCAAGGCGGCTGATGCCCAAGCGGCCCTGAAGCCGCCTGCCACACCAGTCCAGCGCAACGTGACCAACTTTTCCGATGCCTTGCGGTGCATGGACAAGCTCTACATTGATTACGGCGCGCGTGACGTCAGCGTGGTGCTGGAGGATTTGTCTGACTCAACCAAGAAGGTCAGTGCCGGCACGCGTGACATGATGATGTCGGCGCTCTCAGACCAAAGCCGACGCAGCCGCGCCATTGACGTGATCGCGTTTGGCCAGGACGCCAACAATGCCGTGGCCTTCATGGCCAACGCACAAAAGCGCAGCGCCTTTGCGGTGGTGCCTCGCTTTAACCTGCGGGGCTCCATCACGCAGATGGATGAAGGTGTGATCAAGCGCCAGTCAGACGGCGGTGTGTCGCTGGGTAGTCTGTTCGGAATCGGCGGGTCTACCAGCCGTCAATTCAGTGTGATGGGGCTTGACGTGGCCATGGTGGATACCGCCCGGCTGGCACTTATTCCGGGGGTGGTCTCCAAAAACCTCACCTCCATCACCAAAGAGGGTGATGCGCTGGACGCCCAAGCTACGTTGACCAAGGTGGGTATCAACTTCAGCACCTCGCTGCAACGCTCAGAGGGCACCGCGCAGGCCCTGCGCAACATGGTGGAGCTGTCTTCGGTAGAGTTGATGGGCCGGTTGCTCAAATTGCCTTACTGGTCCTGCCTGGGCGCAAACGCCAGTACCCCAGAGATTGCCGAAGAGATTGAGGATTGGTTCATCGGCATGGACCGTGGCGGTGAATTGACCGCCTATTTCCAGACCCAGTTGCGTAACCGGGGATTTTTTGATGGCCCGGCCAACGGGGTAGTGACACCGGCGCTGCTGCAGGCCGTGGCAGCCTACCGTTCGGCGTCAGGCATGGGCAACGGCTCGGTGGTCGATCTGGCGTTTTTCACGCAATTTTTGAGTGGTCCGTTTCCTGCGCGACCTGAACAGCCTTTTCGGGACGTGCCCCCGCCGCCTGCGGCAGCAAGTCCTGCTGCACCCAGAGTCGGGCTGAGTTTGCAGCCCTTGGCCAGCGCTGCAGCGGCTGATGGTTTGTCATTCCAGGTGAAGACGAGCGCGCCAGCTTATGTGTACTGCTATGCACAGGCACCCAATGGCAAATTGCAACGGATTTTCCCCAACCGTTTTGTGAGTGATCCCAGGGTGGAGCCCGCTGTTCCGCTGGTGTTACCCGGCAAACAGGGCTTCAAGCTTTTGCCAACCGAGGCAGACAGCGTGCCTGTCGCTTGTTTCGCTGCGCCGCGTGAGATTTACAACGACATACCTGCCGCCTTGCGTTGGGGCGACTTTCAGGATCTGAAAGCCATCAAGGGGTTTGGCGACGTTCAAACCTTGCTGGAAGCGGTGGCACGCGAACCTATTGGGGCCGCCAGTTTGGTGCTCAAAAAGTAATTACGCTACTTCCACCCGGTTGCGCCCGGCGCGTTTGGCGCGGTACAGCGCCTGGTCTGCGGCTTCAATCAGGCTCTCAAACGTCACCCCGTGGTCGGCAAAGGTGGCCACGCCAATGGACAGCGTCGCCGTGACTTGGCTGGCACCCGCTGTCAATGGGCTGGCGGCATAGCGCTCGCGCAGTTCCTCGGCCACCTCTTTGGCTACCCCGGCATCCGCTGGCAACAACACCAGCAAGAACTCTTCACCGCCGTAGCGGAACAACAGGTCGCTGGCGCGGGTGCGCTCGGCCAGCAGCCGCGCGGTTGCGCGCAGTACATCGTCGCCCGTCTGGTGCCCGTGGGTGTCGTTGATGCGCTTGAAATGGTCGATGTCGATCATCAGCAGGCTCAAGGGCTGCCCGTCGCGCGCGCAGCGCGCCAGTTCGTGCGCCATCAGGTCGCCCAGGTGGCGGCGGTTGAACAGGCCGGTGAGGGCGTCGCGTCGGGCCTGGTCGCGCAACTCGGCCTGCAGGCTCTGGATTTCAGTCAACTGCTGCTGCAGCGCCTGCTCGTTGGCGCGGAGCTGCTGCTTGGTGTCAAACAGCCGCATCGACCGGCGCTGGCTGTCCAGCGCAATGGAAGACTGGTACAACAAGATGGCAACAATGGCCAGCGTGGTCACCAGCGGCTCGGTCTGCAGTGCCACGGTCCAGCCGGTGACCAGCCCTGCCAGCCCACAGCCCAATACAAACAGCGTCAAAGCCTGCCGCAAACCCCGTCTGCCCAAGTACAGGGTCAGGTTCTGGCTGGTGGCGGTGAGCAGCACAAAGCCAATCCATAGCGGAAAGTGCAGCGCCGCCAGCCAGGCGCCAAAGCTCAGCGCGTCCAGTTGCATGTGGCGAATTTCGGCTTCAAACGGGTCGGCAGCCCGGCTGGCCAGCCAAAAAGCGACCTGCGGGTACACCACAAACTGCGACACCATTGCCAGCCAGAGCCAGGGGCCGTGGTTCTGTTGCGCCATGTGCAGGCCCAAAATCACCAGCAGCATGGCAAAACCGCCGGTGCGGTTGCGGCGGTTGACGCGCAACGCCCAGTGCATCTTGCGCTTTGAGGTGCCGGGTGGGGCAGACATGATGTGGCAGGCCCGGTTGGCGTCAGGTGTTTGGCGGTACGAGCTGTGCCGCTGACGCTAAAGCTTCTCGGTCTCGCCGGTCTTGGGTTGCCATTTCATCAGCCGGTGCTCGATGCGGCCCACCAGGCTGTCCAGTGCCAAGGCAAACACGGTCAGCACCACAATGCCGGCCATCACCGTGTTGATATCAAAGCTGCCCTCGGCCTGCAAGATCAGGTAACCCACGCCGGCGCTTGACCCCAGGTACTCCCCCACCACCGCGCCGACAAACGCCAGACCCACGCTGGTGTGCAGGCTGCTGAACACCCAGCTGGTGGCGCTGGGCAGGTACACGTGGCGCAGCAGCTGGCGCTGGTCCGCCCCCAGCATGCGCGCGTTGGCCAGCACCACATGGCTGACCTCTTTCACGCCCTGGTAGACGTTGAAAAAGACGATGAAAAACACCAGCGTCACACCCAAAGCCACCTTGGAGCCCATGCCCAGACCGAACCAGACCGAGAAGATGGGCGCCAGAATGATGCGCGGCATGGCGTTCATGGCCTTGATGTAGGGCTCCAGAATAGCGGACGCCATCGGTGCCAGCGCCAGCCACAGCCCACCGGCCAGGCCCAGCCCGGAGCCAATGGCAAAGGCCATCAGCGTCTCGGCCAGGGTGATGCCCAGATGCTGATAAATGTCTGCATCGGTCACAAACCAGGCCCAGATGCGCTCACCCATCTTCAGCGGCTCGCCAAAGAAAAACGCCGCCTGGCGGTCGTTGTCAAACATCATTGGCGGGATCAGCCCGGGCACTGTCATCACATGCCAGAACACAAACAGCCCCACCAGCAGGCTGAGCTGCCAGAGCCACAAGTTACCGCTGCGCGGTTTTACAAATTTCCACATGGGGTCAAGCCGCCTGCAATTGTTGTTGGTAGCCTTTGAGCACTTCTTCGCGCAACACGCTCCAGATGGCCTTGTGCAGCGCAATGAAGCGCGGCGTCATCTTGACCTCGGCCACGTCGCGCGGGCGCTCGATGTCGATGACAAAGTCGCCAATTGGGTGGCTGCCCGGCCCGGCACTGAGCACCACCACGCGGTCGCTCATGGCAATGGCTTCGTCCAGATCATGGGTGATGAACAGCACGGCCTTCTTTTTGGCCTGCCACAGCGCCAGCAGCTCGTTTTCCATGAGCTGGCGGGTCTGGATGTCCAGGGCGGAGAACGGCTCGTCCATCAGGATGATGTCGGGGTCCAGCACCAGCGTTTGCGCCAGGCTCACACGTTTGCGCATGCCGCCACTCATCTGGTGCGGAAAGCGGTCGCCAAAACCGCCCAGCCCCACGCGGCGCAGCCATTCCTCAGCCTGGGTGCGGGCCTGTGCCAGCGGCACACCATGAAACTCCAACCCAGCCATCACATTGGCCAGCGCGGTGCGCCAGGGCATCAGGCTCTCGGCCTGAAACATGTAACCGGCGCGTTTATTGATGCCTTTCAGGGGCTCGCCAAATACGGTCACGCTGCCGGTGCTGGGCGTGAGCAGCCCGGCACCCACGTTGAGCAGCGTGCTTTTGCCGCAGCCGGTGGGGCCAACCACGCTGACAAACTCGCCCGCGCCCACCGTCAACGTCACGTCTTTGACGGCGGTGTAGCGCTGGCCGGGGTTATGTTTGTCGGTAAACGTGCAGGCGACGTCCTGCAGCGTGAGGGCTGCCGTCATGTCAACCTTTGGGGTATTTGGCGTTGGCCTTCTTGACGAACTCGTTGGTATAGACGGCGTTCAGGTCGAGCTTGGCGGCAGCCAGTTTGGCGTCCACGCTGGCCAGCGCCCGGAAAGCGGTGTCGGCGCCGCGGGGTGGAATCATGCCATCGGGCGAGAGCGCCTTTTTGGCCGCCAGGAAGGCATCGATGTACACCGCGCGGTCACCCAGCAGGAAGCCTTCCGGCACGGCCTTGATGATCTCTGCGGCACCGGCGCCCTGAATCCACTTGTTGGCGCGCACCATGGCGTTGGTCAGCGCCTGGGTGGTAGCGGGGTTTTTGTCAATGAAGGTTTGCGGCGCGTACAGGCAACCGGCGGGCATGGGGCCGCCAAACACTTTTTCGGATTCGGTCACCATGCGGGTGTCTGACACGACTTGCAGGTCGCCCGAGCGCATCAGCAGGGTGATCACCGGGTCGAGGTTGCTCATAGCGTCAATCTGGCCGCTGCGCATGGCCGCCACCGCGCCGCTGCCAGTGCCCACGCCAATCACGCTGACATCACTGGGCTTGAGCCCCGCCTTGGCCAGCACAAAGTTCAGCATCACGTTGGTGGAGCTGCCGGGTGCCGATACACCCACCTTTTTGCCTTTGAGGTCGGCCACGGTCTTGAAGTTGGGCATGGTTTTGGGGTTGATGCCCAGCACGATCTGCGGCGCAGCACCCTGCAATACAAAGGCGCGCATCATCTGCCCCTTGAACTGCATGTTGATGGTGTGCTCAAACGCGCCCGAGACCACATCGGCACTGCCGCCCACCACCGCCTGCAGCGCCTTGGCACCGCCCGCAAAGTCGACGATGGTCACATCCAGCCCCTCGGCCTTGAAGTAGCCCAGCTGCTCGGCGATGGTCAACGGCAGGTAATACAGCAGGTTTTTGCCGCCCACGGCCAGGGTGACCTTGGCTTTTTCAAGCGTCTGGGCAGAAGTCCACAGGGGCAGGGTGGCAGCAGCAAGGCCGCTGGCCAACAGATGGCGTCTCAACATGGCGAATCTCCAAAGTTATAAAAATCAGACGGTGTCAGCAAGCCGTCAGCCTAAATCATACCCTTGCGAATCGGCTGTTTCGCCAGCCACAGAATGGCCGCGCCAGTTGCCACCACCGGAAGCAGCGAGCCCAGGTTGAGCAGCTGCCAGCCCTGCGTGGTGACCAGCACGCCCGAGGCAAACGAGCTGACCGCGGTGGTGGCAAACACAAAGAAGTTCAGCGCGCCCTGCGCCCGGTCTTTCTCAGCCGCGGTGTAGGTTTGTAATGACAGCGTGGTGCTGCCGGTAAAGAGAAAGTTCCAGCCCACGCCCAGCAGAAACAGCGCCAGCAGAAACTGGTGCAGGTCCACACCCGACAGCGCCACCGCAATACACGCCAGATTGAGCATCACGCCGATGCCCATGATCGGCAGCACACCAAAGCGCTTGATCAGGTGCCCGGTGAAAAAGCCCGGTGCAAACATGCCAATCACATGCCACTCCAGCACCAGTGCGGCGTCGCTGAACGCCAAGTTGCACTGCTGCATGGCCAGTGGCGTGGCGGCCATCAGCAGATTCATCACGCCAAAACCCAACGCCCCGGTCACTGCCGCCACGATGAAAGTGGGCTGGCGCATGATCTCTGCCAGGGGGCGACCAACGCCTGCCGCCTGTTTGGCCAGCAGCGGCGGAAAGGTGATCAGCGCCAGCACGGCCATCGACAGCAGCGCCACTCCGGCCAGCGCCAGATACGCACCCATGAAAGGTACGGCGGTGAGCGTGCGCGTTTGCGCCGCCAGATTCGGGCCCGCCACCGCGCCGATCAAGCCGCCTGCCATCACCAGCGACACCGCTTTCTCCCGAAAAGCGCTGCCAGCCAGCTCGGCCGCGGCAAAGCGGTACAGGTTGCCATTGGCGTTGTAGTAACCCGCCACCAGCGTGGCCGCGCAAAGCAGCCAGAAGTTGTGGCTGGCCGCGGCAAAGGCGCACAGCAGCGCGCTGGCCAGCGCGACAGCCAGGCCGATCTGGAACGAGGTTTTGCGGCCAAAACGCGCCTGTGTTTTGGCCACCAGCCCGGTTGAAAACGCGCCGCCCACCACGTAGCCCATCACCGGCAGCGTGGCCATCCAGCCCAGCGGCGCCAAGCTGAAGCCCACCAGCCCGTTGATGGCGATGAAGGTCACGTTGTTGGTCAGGAACAGGCCCTGGCAGATGGCCAGCAGCCAGAGGTTTCGGTTCATGGGAGGCGGCTGAAAGCGCAAAGATGGATGAGGCGAGCATTGTCACCAGCCCGGATCTTGATCGCAAGTTTAGGGCTATTTTGGCCTCTAGCCCTTATACATAAAAGGCAGGTAGCTATCAAAAACATTTTTCCGGCTGAAGTCCATGCTGGCTGGCCCAGTCTTCAGCGTGTCAGCGCTAGGATGGTCGGGCGGTGTTGTGGATACGCGGCCAGCAGCGCCATGCGGTCGGCCATTTCAAAGTCCGCAAAATCAAACCCGGGCGCCACCGTGCAGCCCACCAGCGAAAACGCACCACCCGCAGCCACGCGCGAGGCAAACCAGGTGTTGGCTGGCACCAGATGCTGAAACACCTCGCCCTGCGCCATGTCCGGCCCGAGCCGGGTGCAGCGCAGGTGACCGTTGTCCGCCAGCTCCAGCACCTCCAGCGCCTGGCCTGCGTAAAAGTGCCACATCTCATCAGAGCGGATGTGGTGAAACGCCGAGAAGTTGCCCCGCTCCAGCAAGAAGTAGATGCCGGTGCTGGCGCTTCTGGGCACCTGCAGGTCATCTGCTGCCCGGGCCACCGTCACCGTTTGCGGGCTGCGGTAGGTTTCCCGGTAAAAACCGCCTTCCGGGTGCGGCAGCAACTGCAGGGTCTGGATATAGGTTTGAGCGGTTTTGGTCATGGCAAGGGCATACAACGGGCCGGGTCAGGCAGGCATGGGTTCAGCGGCGCAGGCGGCTGCCGCAATGTCCAGCGAACGCAGGCGCAGTGCGGGGTCAAACACATCACACACCAGCATCAGCTCATCAGCCCCGGTGGCTTGCGTCAAGGCGGCCAGACCTGCGCGCACCCTGTCTGGCCCGCCAACCACCGCTGCAGCTAAAAAGTCGCCAATGGCGGCGCGCTCCTGCGGATGCAGCGCGGCCATGAACCTGGCCAGTGGTGGCTTCAGCCGCTGGCGGTCGCCCGTCAAGATGCCCAGAATACGTTGGTAGGTGCTGCTGGCCAAAAACTCGGCTTCGTCATCACTGGGGGCGGCGATCAGTGGCACGCCGACGATCACATAGGGCTGGCTCAGCGTTTCGGATGGCCTGAAAAGCGTGCGATACAGGTCCAGCGCCTGGTGCAGCAGCCGTGGCGCAAAGTGCGCGGCAAACGCATACGGCAGCCCCCGCTCGGCGGCCAGTTGGGCTGAAAACAGGCTGGAGCCCAGCAGCCAGATCGGCACGTTGGTGCCCGCGCCGGGCATGGCCACGATGCCCTGGCCGGGTTGCACCGGGCCCAGCAAACGCTGCAGTTCGGCCACATCACGCGGAAAGTCCTGCTCGGTCTCGGCGCGATCACGCCGCAGCGCGCGCATGGTGGCCCGGTCGGTGCCGGGGGCACGCCCCAGGCCCAGGTCAATGCGCCCCGGATACAACTCGGCCAGCGTGCCAAAAGCCTCGGCCACCACCAGCGGCGCATGGTTGGGCAGCATGATGCCGCCAGACCCCACGCGCATGCGCTGCGTGCCACCCGCAATATGCCCCACCAGCACGGCGGTGGCCGAGCTGGCAATGCCGGCCATGTTGTGGTGTTCGGCCAGCCAGTAGCGGGTGAAGCCAAGCGACTCGGCATGCTGCGCCGTTTGCAGCGCAATCGCCAGCGCCTGCGCCACCGTGCCGCCTTCGCGTACAAAGACCAGGTCGAGCATGGAGAGTTGGGGGGTGAGGTGGGTGGTCATGAAGATGCAAGCCTGGGCAGACGGTGAAAGAGCAGGCATCATTTTGACGGGTTTGGGGCTCGCATTCATCCGGCTGTTTTGCCGTGCTGGTGCCTTCAGATGGTGAACGTGATCATGAAACCCCGTTTTGATGAGGATGATTCGAGGACGGGCGTTAGGTCGTTTTCGGGATGTGTGGCTGACATGTATCAACCCATGTCGTTGCACGACGCTTGAGGGACAATCTCACATCACGGAAACAAGACCCCCTTTAACCGGAGAAAAATGCGTTGGACGACTTGAGTTTGCTTGCCAGTCTGCATCTTGACGGAGACCGCCAGGGGCCAGGTGGCGATGCCCAAACACGCAGAGCCATCGAGCTGTCTGGCCTGAGCCACAACCCGTCGCTGAAGATCGCCGACATCGGGTGTGGCACCGGTGCCTCGACGCTCGTGCTTGCCAAGGCCTTGGGTGCCCAGATCACGGCCATTGATTTCTTGCCGTCGTTTCTTGAGCGCTTGCAGGCGCGTGCAACTGCGCTTGGGCTGGCCGAGTTGATCAGGACCGAGTTGGCATCGATGGAGACCTTGTCGTTCCCGGACGCATCTTTGGATGCCATCTGGTCAGAGGGTGCCATTTACAACATCGGTTTCGAACGTGGCGTGAAAACATGGCGGCGCTTCCTCAAGCCCGCAGGCATCCTGGCGGTGTCAGAACTGACATGGCTGACCGACGCTCGCCCCGACGCGCTGGAAGCCCATTGGATGGCACAGTATCCGGAGGTTGCCACTGCATCTGCGAAGCTGGCCATCCTTGAGAAAAATGGCTACACCCCGCTGGGCTATTTTGTCCTGCCCGAACACTGCTGGCTGCAAGCCTACTACCGCCCTTTGCAACAGCGCTTTGCCACCTTTTTGCAGACGCACGGGTCAACCGAGGCAGCCAAAGCCATCGTTGCAGAGGAAGAGCTGGAAATCGCCTTGTACGAGCGGTACCGCGCTTTTGTGAGTTACGGCTATTACATCGCCCAAAAAACCCGACGATGACTGGTTTTGTTCGCGCTGCGGCCAGAGAAAAAGCGGGACTAGAAAAAGTGGTAAGGGCGTTTCGTACTACTCTTGGCCTACCTTTTTGAACGACAAACACTGTAAGTGTTTGTCGATATTGAAGAAAAATGGTGGAGAGGATGAGGATCGAACTCACGACCTCTACATTGCGAACGTAGCGCTCTCCCAACTGAGCTACCCCCCCACGAAGGTCGCAGTCTAGCAACATTGGCCAAAATTTCAAGCACTGCACTGCACCTGCCAGAGCGCAACTGCGGCAGCTCCCCGACACCAGCCGGGGCCGATCCTGGCCTTTTTGAAACTTGGTTGACCTACATCATTGGCCGGGCGGCGGCGCGTGGTTACCCTCCGCCGTTCGTCTTCAGCAGCGCTGCCTCCAGCGCACCACACCAGCCTATGAATGCCGCTATTGACCCTTCTTTGACTGCTGCGCCCGGCGGGCCAGCTACCGCGCCCATGGAGTTGGTGTGCCCGGCTGGCAGCCTGCCAGCACTCAAAGCCGCCGTGGACAACGGTGCCGACTGCGTTTACCTGGGTTTTCGCGATGCCACCAACGCCCGCAACTTCGCTGGGCTGAATTTTGACGCCGCCGCCATTGCCACCGGCATCCGTTACGCGCATGACCGTGGCCGCAAGGTGTTTGTGGCACTCAATACCTACCCGCAAGCCGCCAAAACCGATGTCTGGCAAGGTGCCGTCGACAAGGCTGCCGACAGCGGTGTGGACGCGGTCATCCTCGCTGACCCCGGCTTGATGGCCTACGCCGTCAAACATCAGCCGCAGCTGCGGCTGCATCTGTCGGTGCAGGGCTCGGCAACCAATTACGAGGCGCTGGACTTTTATTACCAGCACTTTGGCATCTCGCGCGCGGTGCTGCCGCGGGTGCTGTCCATGGTGCAGGTGGAGCAACTCATGGAAAAGACGCCGATCGAGATCGAGGTGTTTGGCTTTGGCAGCCTGTGTGTGATGGTGGAAGGGCGTTGTGCCTTGTCCAGCTATGTCACCGGCGAGGCCCCCAACAGCAATGGCGTGTGTTCGCCACCTAAGGCAGTGCGCTGGGTCGAAACCCCGCAGGGCCGCGAATCGCGCCTGAACGGCGTGCTGATTGACCGCTACGCCCCCGGCGAAAACGCCGGTTACCCCACGCTGTGCAAGGGCCGTTTTGATGTGGAAGATGACCACAATTACTACGCCATCGAAGAGCCAACGAGCCTGAACACGCTGAGTTTGCTGCCGCAGTTGATGACGATGGGCGTGCGCGCCATCAAGATCGAAGGCCGCCAGCGCAGCCCGGCTTATGTGGCGCAGGTCACCAAAGTCTGGCGGCAAGCCATCGACAGTTGCCGCGACAACCCGCACCGCTACACCGCCAAACCGGCCTGGGTCAGTGACCTGGACAAGGTCGCCGAAGGCCAGCAACACACGCTGGGCGCGTACCACCGCCCGTGGAAATGACGCACCACGCCAGGCCAATGAAGATTCAACAGCGCGCACATCAACCGGCTGTCATTGCGGACTTGATCCGCAATCCATGCCTTTGGATTCATGGATTGCGGGTCGCGCCTGCAATGCCACATCAAAAAGATCAGTCGTCACTATGAAGCTCTCTCTAGGTCCCCTTCTTTACTACTGGCCGCGCGAGCAGGTGTTGGCGTTTTATGAATCGGTCGCCAGCAGTGCGGTCGACATCGTTTATCTGGGTGAAGCCGTGTGCTCGCGGCGTCACGAGCTGCGCTTGTCTGACTGGCTGGACATCGCCCGCCAGCTGCGCGATGCGGGCAAAGAGGTGGTGTTATCCACCCAGGTGCTGATCGAATCGGGTGCGGACGTGACGGTGCTGCACAAGATTGCCGACAATGGTGAATTCATGGTCGAGGCCAATGACATGGGTGCAGTGCGGTGCGTGGAAAACAAGGTGCCGTTTGTTGGCGGCCCGCACCTGAACATCTACAACCTGCCCACATTGCAATGGATGGCCCCGCTGGGCATGCAGCGCTGGGTGTTGCCGCTGGAACTGGGGCGTGATGACCTGGCGCTGATCCAGCAAGGCCGCCCGGCGGGCTTGCAGACCGAGGTGTTTGCCTATGGGCGTATGCCGCTGGCTTTCTCGGCGCGCTGCTTCACCGCTCGCCACGCCAATTTGCCCAAGGACGACTGCCAGTTCAAATGCATGGATTACCCGGACGGCCTGCTGATGCGCACCCGCGAAAGCGAAGAATTTCTGGTGCTCAACGGCATCCAGACCCAGTCGGCCCGCGTTTACAACCTGTTGCCCGAAGTGGTCGCACTGGCAAAACTGGGTGTGGACGTGATTCGCATCAGCCCGCAATCTGCCCACACGCTGCGCATCATCGCCCTGTTCAAGGCGGTGATGGCCGGGCAACTGGCCGCCAACGTGGCCAATGCCGAGCTGCAAACCCTGATGCCCGAGAAAGCCTGCAACGGCTATTGGTACGGCAAACCAGGGATGGAAACCGTTGCCCCCGAGCTGGCCCCCGCCTGACCTCTTTCAGACCTTCCAAGGATTTACCCCATGCAAACCTCGCCTTTTGTTCTGCCCAAACCCGTTGGCAAAGCGCTGGGCCGCCTGCCCGCCCTGCCGGGTTCGATGCTGTTTGTCACCGGCCTGAACCTGGCGCTGGCGAAACAGCTGGCGCCCGATGTCACCGAGATGCTGCTGGGCAAAAAACTGCGCCTGTGCGTGCTGGATGCGCAATGGGCGTTTGACTTTGAGTGGAAACACGGTCGCTTTGTGGCCTGCAAAAACCCAGGTGCGGCCGACCTGACCATCAGCGCCAGCGCCTATGATTTTGTGCTGCTGGCGCGCCGCCAGGAAGACCCCGACACGCTGTTCTTCAGCCGCCGCCTGGCCATGGAAGGTGACACCGAACTGGGTCTGCTGGTCAAAAACACCATCGACGCGATTGAACTGCCGGTGTTTACCGCCGCGCAACTGCACCCGCGCCACGTGATGGCGCAAGCCCGCGAGCACCTGATGTCGCGCCTGGCGGCGTTGCGGCCACGCTAACTGTCATGGCGAATGCTTGGTGGGCATTGCGGACCCGGGAAGCCTGCCCCGGACCCCGACCCGAGGGGGAGTCATGGATTGCGGGTCGTGGCCCGCAATGACAGCCTTCTTTCATGCCTGGGGTGGCAGGGCTACCCTGAAAGTTAGCGTATGACGACACCCATCGCTCCCAAACGCATCATCGTCGCCATCTCTGGCGCCAGCGGTGCGGTGTACGGCGTGCGGCTGTTGCAGGTGCTGCGCGAGCTGGGTGGCGTGCAAACCCATCTGGTGGCGTCGGAGGCGGGCTGGCTCAATGTGCAGCAAGAGCTGGACTTGCCGCGCGCGGATGTTGAAGCCTTGGCCGACCACGTTTATCCGGTGCGCGATATTGGCGCGGCTTTGGCCAGCGGATCGTTCCAGTGTGACGGCATGGTCATCGCGCCGTGCTCCATGCGCACCCTGGCGGCGGTAGCGCACGGCCTGTCCGACAACCTGATCACCCGCGCGGCTGATGTGATGCTGAAAGAGCGCCGTCGCCTGATCCTGATGGTGCGCGAAACCCCGCTCAATCTGGCGCACCTGCGCAACATGACCAGCGTGACCGAAATGGGCGGCATCGTTTTCCCGCCGCTACCCGCCTTCTACCAAAAGCCCCAAACGATTGCCGAGATGGTGGACCACACGGTCAGCCGGGTGGTTGATTTGCTGGGTTTGCCGCAAGCCCAAAGCCAGCGCTGGAAAGGATTGGCACCCCCGTGAAGGCCGAGACAGCGGCTAGCAGAGCGCGGTGGGTATCTGACGCAGCGAGGTCAAGGAGGAGGTTCGGGCGCAGCCCGGACCGGGGGACACGAGCGGCGTCGGATACCCGGCGTGCGCTGCGGGTAAAAGCTGACTAAAGCTAACTGACCGAGCACTGCACCCCGCAATTTCAAGTCAATTTTCAGAGAACAACCTGTGGCTTACCGAGATTTAAGAGACTTCATCACCCAACTCGAACAAATGGGCGAGCTCAAACGCGTCGGTGTCCCGGTGTCGCCGCACCTGGAAATGACCGCCTTGTGCGACCGCACCCTGCACGCAGGCGGCCCGGCGCTGCTGTTCGAAAAACCCACCGGCCACACCATCCCGGTGCTGGGCAACCTGTTTGGCACCACCCAGCGCGTGGCGATGGGCATGGGCGTGAAGGATGTCAGCGAGTTACGCCAGTTTGGCCATGTGCTGGCCACCCTGAAAGAGCCCGAAGCCCCCAAAGGTTTCAAGGAACTGATCGGCCTGGGCAACCTGGTCAAAACCCTGTGGAGCATGGCCCCCAAAGAGCAACGCAGCGCGCCGTGTCAGGACGTGGTGTGGGAGGGCAAAGACGTGGACTTGGCCAAATTGCCCATCCAGCACTGCTGGCCCGGCGACGTGGCGCCGCTCATCACTTGGGGCCTGGTCATCACCCGTGGGCCGCTCAAAGCCCGGCAAAACCTCGGCATCTACCGGCAGCAGGTGCTGTCGCGCAACAAAGTCATCATGCGCTGGCTGGCCCACCGCGGCGGCGCGCTGGATTTTCGCGACCACGCCAAACAGAACCCCGGCCAGCCTTACCCGGTGTGTGTGGCGCTAGGTGCCGACCCGGCCACCATCCTCGGCGCGGTCACGCCGGTGCCCGACAGTCTGAGTGAATACCAGTTTGCCGGGCTGCTGCGCGGCAGTCGCACCGAGTTGGTCAAGGCACTGGGCAGCGAACTGCGGGTGCCGGCCTCCGCCGAGATCGTGCTGGAAGGCCACATTTACCCTGACCAAAGCCACAAAAGCGGCTTTGAGCATGCGCTGGAAGGCCCGTTTGGTGACCATACTGGGTATTACAACGAGCAGGACTGGTTTCCGGTGTTCACCATCGACCGCATCACGCTGCGCCGCGACCCGATCTACCACTCCACCTACACCGGCAAACCGCCCGACGAGCCGGCCATGTTGGCGCTGGCCCTGAACGAGGTGTTTGTGCCGCTGTTGCAGCGCCAGTACCCTGAAATCACCGACTTCTATTTGCCGCCCGAAGGCTGCAGCTACCGCATGGCGGTGGTGCAGATCAAGAAGGCTTACCCCGGCCACGCCCGGCGCGTGATGTTTGGCATCTGGAGTTTTTTGCGCCAGTTCATGTACACCAAGTTCATTGTGGTGGTGGACGACGACGTGAACCCGCGCAACTGGACGGATGTGATCTGGGCCATCACCACCCGCGTCGACCCCACCCGCGACACCATGCTGGTGGACAACACGCCGATCGATTACCTGGACTTTGCCTCACCGGTCAGCGGCCTGGGCAGCAAGATGGGCATTGACGCCACCAACAAATGGCCGGGCGAGACCCAGCGCGAATGGGGCCAGCCCCTGACCATGAGCCCCGAAGTGACGGCCAAAGTGGACCAGATCTGGCAGACGCTGGGTTTATAAGCCAAATTGACCTCTAGCCCAATAGATATAAGGGCTAGTAGGTATCATTAACATAGCATTCAGGTGAACTCTGGCTGACTATCCGGCCAAAGCGCCAGCGTTTTGCCTCTGCCGCAGGCAACGCACCCGCCAGACCCAGCACAGCGCCAAGCCACGGCCAGCGCAGGCTTACCTGCGCCAGCGCACCGACGGCCGCTGGACCACGCCGTAGTCTGCGGGGGCGCCTGAGTTCAAGGGCGCAGCACCTGGGCTTGGCCCGGGTCTTCGATCTACCCAACCCTCAGGAAATCCCCATGACCAAAATCCCTACCTCCTTGCGGCAACTTACCCTGGTGGTCTTGACGACCCTGGTTGGCGCTACCGGCGCGCTGGCCGCCCCACCCAACGCGTCAGCCGAGGCGCGCTACCAGCGCGACTTGGCCAGATGCAACAGCGGCCAGTCGAACCAGACCACCGCCACCTGTTTGCGTGAAGCGGGCAGCGCCTTGGCCGAGGCGCAGCGCGGCACCTTGCGCAACGAGCCGGGGCAATACCAAGCCAATGCGCTACGCCGCTGCGAGGTTCACCAAGGGACTGAACGCGCTGCCTGCGAGGCACGTATTCTGGGGCAGGGTGACATCACCCGTGGCGCTCAAGCCGGCGGTCTTCTGCGCCAAAGCATCACCGTGACACCGCCCCCGGCAAACTGAGCGTTACGGGTGGCCGTGCAGCAAGTTCCAGCAAACAGCTGCGCCGGGCTGATGCCTTTGCCAGCAGCTGGCAGCGTTGTACCGCTCGCGCGTGCACGGCCAGCGCCTGCTGCCGCAACCCGCTCTGGTGTACCGACTGGGTGACCACGGCGTGAAACAGCAGCACCATGCCCGTCACCACCACGGCCGCAGCCAGCCAGCGCACCACCGGGGAGCCTTGCGCTACCTGCAGGCAAATCGCCCACAGCCCGGCTCCATGGCGCGCCAGGACCAGGTGGCCTGGCAGTTGGTCTGAAAACCTGAAATTTTGGAGTTGAGGTTTCACGGGTGGTGCGCTGCGCCCGAAAAAGCAGGCCCACAGCTCACGACCCAATTTAAGGATTTGCCGCATGCCAGACTGTTCGCTGTTACACACAGGCCCGTGGCATTCATCCTGTTACAACACTTGCAAAAGCGGTGGCGACTTCCCGGGGCTGCGGCTTTAAGCTGCAGTTTTCAAGGAAATCACATGGCCATCTCCCCTCACTTCTTCAACAAACGCGACAACGAAACCCCCGCTGGGCGGCATGTGGTGCCTTTGCCTCAAGTGGCCGGCCTGAACGCCTCGGTCGGTGCCATGGCCATCCAGGAGCCGGGCCGCGCCCAGACCAACGTCACGACCAGTGGCTCCACACACGTCAGCAACAGTGCTGCCAACCAAGGCGCAGAGGCCGCTGGCGCACCACCGGTCGCGGTCGGCAGCAAGCTCACCGTGGGCCCCAACATCAAACTCAAGGGCGTGGAAATCACCGACTGCGACACCTTGTTTGTTGAAGGCTTGGTCGAGGCCACCATGGACGCCCGCCTGATGGAAATTGCCGAGCCAGGTGCCTTCAAGGGCTCGGCCGAGATTGATCTGGCCGAAATTCGTGGCCAGTTTGATGGCGATTTGACGGTGCGCGAGAAGCTGGTGATTTACGCCACCGGCCGCGTCACCGGCAAAATTCGCTACGGCAAATTGGTGATTGAAGAAGGCGGGCAGATCAGTGGCGACATCCAGTTTGGTGCCTCCCACAGTGCCAAGCCAGCGGGTACCAGCAAGCAGATGCTGGCGGTTGCCGGGTAAGTTTTATAAGCAAAATTGGCTTCTAGCCCTTGTAATATAAGGGTTAGTAGCTATTAATTGTGTATTAAAACAGAGGGGCCAACACCTGCTCCGTGGCCAGTGGTGTGGTGCCCTGTTGGCTGAGCCAGACAAAACGGCCCTCGGGCGCGCCCAATGTGGCGGCCTGGGCGGGGGGCAATTCGGTGCGGTCGTTGACCAGCACCACCACGCGGCGCAGGTCGGGTGCCTGGGTGAGCACCTGCAACTCATGCAGGCAGCCTTTGTTTTGCGCGACAAAGTTGCGCAGGTCCATCAGCACCACGTCACTCACTTGCACCAGTGCCGTCAGCGCTTGCTGCCAGGTGGTGTCGTGGCAATAACATTCGTTCACCCGGTGGCGGCCATCCACGTCTGCGCGCCATTCAAACTCGGCCAGGCGGCGCGCCACGTCTGCCGGGCTCTGGATGAAGCGCTCCCCCAGTCGCCCGTCGATGAAGGTGAAGATGTCATCGGCGTCGATGGTGCGCTCCAGCAGGTCGGTACCAGCGATCAACACGGTGTTGCCGGTGACTCGCCAGCGCTCAATCACCCGGTCAAACAGGTGCTGAACATTGGCGTCCTGCTGGAACACGCGCAACACCAGCAGGGTGGGCGGTCGACCTGCTGGCGCGGGTGGGCCCAGACGCTGCATCAGCGCAGCGCCCAGCGGAATCCACAACAAGGGCACAAAACACACCAGGGTGCCCCAGCCCATGCTGCCCATCGCCATCAGCGCCGGGCTGATCAGCGCAATGGTCCATACGGCGGTGAACAGGTAAAACAACTCCGACACCTGCTGCTTTCGGTACGCCTGCGCCAGCCTGCGGCCCAGCCACAGCGCGGGCCACCAGGCCACCACCCATGGCAGCAGCGCAAACAGCGCAAAGGCGCCGGTAGCACTCAGCCAGCCCGCCAGCCAATGAACGATCGGGCTGTCCGCCTGGATCAGCGCGGCCAGCACATCCACACCCAGCTGTGACGATGCACTCAGCAGCACCAGCAGCGGTGCCAGCCACGGCCCCACAGCCCGCGTGGCCCCGCCCAGACACAGCGCCGTGACCACCAGCAGCGGCAGACCCACGTCCAACGCCATCCATTGGACGATATCCATCAGCGTGATGGTCTCGTTGGTGCGCCAGCTCAGTAGCAGCACCGCCAGCACAAACCAGCCCAGCATGGAGGCCACAAAACGCCAGCGTGACCAGCGGCCCATCACCGCCAGCACCGGCAGCACCGGCCAGGCGTAGGCTGCGCCCAGTGTGGCCACGGTCTTGAAGCTGATGGGTGCGTCGGCAATCCACTGCGTGATGAGTGTGCGCGTGAGCGCCATCACCACGGTCATCAGCATGAACTGCGTGATCAGACGGCGGTAGGCGCGCTGGTTGTCGGCCAGCGTCAGTGCGGCGGGGGCGGGCAAGGCTGCTGGCGCCGTTGGCGGCTCAATAGCGGTAGCTGCACCGGCGGCACCCAGCGGCGCTTTCATCAGCCGCTTCATGCTGGCCCGGTAGCGCCAGGCCACCACCTGGGCGCAGATCACCGCCAGCAGCGTGGCAATGACCAGCAGGGTGAGGATCTTGCCGGAAGCCAAAGCAGGCGCGTGTGTGTCAGGCCATGGCCTGCAGGCCGGGCACGTACACCAGCCGCCCGCTGGCGTCGGGCACATAACTCAGGCACTGGCGGCGGTTGGCTCCCTGGCCGGGGGCTTTCAACGAGATGTGCACCCAGCCCGAGTTGGGGCCCTGGCGCGGGTCGTAACACTCGCAGATGATCTGGTCAAAGTCGTCCAGATGGTCACGCGCCCAGGCGGCCAGCGCCAGCGTGGCCATGCCGACGATTTCAATGTCGCATGCCTCACCGCGTGCATGTTGGCTGGTGCTGACCCAGGTGGCGGGTTTGTTTTTGAGGGTGCGCTCCAGCGCCTGGCTGCGGTACACGCTGTTGGGTGTGAACGAGCCAAACGCATCGCGTACCGGCTGCAGCACGTGGCGCGCCAGGTGGATAGCCGAGCGCAGGTGCTGTTCGCTGTCAAATCCGTTGTGGATGCCCCGGCGCGAAGCCAGGTCGGATTGTGTCAATTCGTAAGCACGAAAGTTGGGCGCAATCAGCGTGCGCGGGGTCAGTTGGGCCAGGCGGAGCTGCTCCAGCGGTGTCTGGCTCAGGTCTACCTCGCCACGTGCCAGCGGTGCTGCACCCGTTGATGCGCGGGCCGTTGGTGCGGCGCGTTTGCGCCGGAAATATCTGGCTGCTGGCGCCATGGAAGGGGGCGTTGCTGCCGCTTGAGCCGCAACTGGCGCGGCGGCTGGCAGCTGGGTCTTGCGTGGCCGACGGCTCTTGGCTGGGGCAGCGACCGGGGTTGTGGCCGGAGTTTTGGCGGCGCGAGTGCTCATGACAGGCTCTCCTGCAGTTGCTCGAGTATGCCAATGGTGACCTTGTCACGTGCCATCCACAGCGTGCGTAAAAAGTCCAGGTTGTCCACCAGTGCCGCCTTTTCACGTGGGCTGCTGGCGCGGCCAATGGCAGCACGGTAGGCCGCCAGCACCGGTGCTGCGGCCTCACCTGCTGACACTTTGGCGCGTGTTCGCGGTGGGTTGATGCTTTGCAGCAGCAGGTGGCTCAGGCTCAGGTCGGCCAGGCTGGTGCTGTCCCAGAAATTTGGATCATCCAGCAGGCGGGTGTTCAGCTCGCGCTGCATCTCGGCCATGTGTTGCAACACATCGGCCTGGTCCAGCGTGATCTCGCCACCGCGCTGCCCGGTCAACAGCGTGGCCGCCAACCAGTTGGTGTAAGCGTAGGCGTCACGCTGGCGCTGCATTGCCAGGTGGTAGTGCTGGGCCATGTTGGTCAGCGCTTCCAGGCGCTTGCCATCGTCGGTTTCCACCAAGGCCAGGCGTTTGTAGGCACTGCCCAGCAGATTGAAGCGCTCCACCGTGGGCGCGCGGCGGCTCAAGACGTCCAGGTCCATCAGGGCGGCTTCGATCTGGTCCACCGTGTTCAGCCGTAACGCTTCGCGCTTGGCGGCACTTTGGCGCTTGCTGGCGCGCCATTGCTCCACCGCCAGTCGCACGCGGAAGCTGGCCTGCTGCTCCAGCGCACGCATGGGGCAGTCGCCGCGCTCGGCGGTGAGCGCCTTGTTGAGCCAATCCACCGCCTGCCCAAATTCGCGCAGCTCGCCCCAGGCCAGACCGAGCGCGGCACACACATCGGCGCGGGCCAGCCAGCGATCGGCCTGTATTTTGGGCACCCGCGCCAGGCGGCTGGCGATACGCTCGCCACCGTGGGCGGTCTCGCCCCCAGCGCGCAGGTCGGCACACAGGTTGTCCAGCTCGGTGACCAGCTCATACGGCGTGCCGAAGTCGGGCCAGTGCTGCTGCACCACGCTGCCGTCACGGTGAAACCGGAAATCCGGGTCGCCATAACACTGGTAAGCGCCCCAGGTATTGACATCGGGGCAGCGCGTCCACACCTCTTCACGCGCCTGGCGCACGGCTTCGCCAAAGGCCAGGCCGGCGAGCATGCCCTGGTAAAAAGAGGCGGCAAACACTTGGCCCGCCCGGTCGTCCACCGCCCAGCCTGCCGCAATCACCGCGCGCACGCCCATGCGGATCAGTTCCTCGCCCAGATTGGCGGCCAGCCCCAGCCGGTCCAGAGCGCGTGCGCCATCCACGCGGCCCAGGTGGCAGCAGTTCACAAACACCAGCTCGGGCACAAAACGCAGCTGGGCGATGTCGCCCGGGGTCAAAAAGGTATCGCCACCAATCACCATGCCTGAAATCGGCTTGCACCCGGGCGCGCCGGTGCGTTGGTACTGGTGCACGCCGTGTCCGGCCAGGTGCAGGATGCGCCAGCTGTCTTTGTGCAGCGCCTCCATGATCGGCGTGCTGGCCTGGTCAATGCAGTCCAGCACCTCGTAGCCGCTGTTGCTGAGCTGCTCGGCCACCTGTCGCGCTTCTTCGCGCGCACCGGGCAGGTCGGCAAAGTCGGCAGAGCCGGCCAGATCGGGGTTGCCGATCACCAGCGCGGTGGTGTTCAGACCATGCACCGGGCGCTGGCGGAACTCGGTGGTGCGGAACTGGCGGATGAAACCCGCCGCTACCGAAGGCGGGCGCTCGCCGGTGGCCCAGCGGTTTTCCAGCAATTCCCACGGGTAGGGGGCGGTTTTGGCGTCCACCATCACGACCATGTTGCCCTGCTGGGCGCTGAGCTCGCGCAGGCGCAGTGGCAAGAGCATTTCGAACAGGGTTTTGGAGGCTTCGGAGTTTTGTCCGGTGCTTTGGCTGGCCATCTGTACAAAGCTCTGCGCCAGCGCCAGCTGCCCGGTGGCCAGCGTTTCTTCGGCACGGGCCCGGTCGGTCGGGAAAATGAAGCGCAGGTGGCCGGCTTCTTCAATGATCTCCAGCCGCTGGTACCACTCCTGCGGTTGGTCAAAGCGCACCCGTCGCCTGCCACCCTGCCCGGCTTCCACCGCGCGGGCGGTCCAGCGCACATGGCTGGCCAACGCTTCGCTGAGCACAATGCGCCCCAGTGCGTCAGCCGCCGTGATGGCAATGTCCTCAAAAATTTCCAGAAACTCGATGCGGTCAATCAGCACCCGGCTATCCAGCCCCTGGGCGGCGAGACGCCGGTTGGCGCACACCGCTGCGCGAAGCATGGCCTCCAGCGCGTCGCCAATGGGTACACCGCCGCCGCTGGTGCCCACCAGCAGGCAGGTGACCGCCGCCGAACGCGGGCGCCCAGTTTCGCCAAAGCGCGTGTCAGGCCAGTGCGCCACGTCCAACGCAAAACTCAGCAGCGCGGTACGCATCGATTCTTCCAGCAGACCGGGGCTCAAGGCACCCACCTGACCCAGCCCCACCACCACCGCACCAGCCGGTTTGCCGCTGACGGAATCGTTCAAAAAGACCGTGTTGCTGCCCAGCGGACCGGGGTACACGCCCAGGTCCAACCGTCGGGTCAGGGCGCCGCCAAGTTGGCGGTCCAGCACCGCCTCGGCGCTGACCACCGCATAACCCTCGTAGTGGCCCACCACCACCGGGTGGCGCGCGTAAGCCAGGTTGCCGTGGCGGATGCTGATCTCGATGGGTGGCAACCCCTGTTCAGACGCTTCCTTAGTCAGCGGGCCGCTGCCCGAGAAGCCAAAACTGCCGATGTCGCTCGCCGCCGGGATACCGTCCACGGGTGGCGCATCGGGCAGCACAAAGCGGTCTTCACCACCCGCCGCACGGGCTCTGGCGGGTGGGCTGCTGGGCAGCAGCGCGGTTTGGCCGTTCACCAGCAAATCCAGGTAGCCGGGGAAAGCCTTGGCCTGGGCACACAAGGCGTCATGCGCGGTGTTTTCGGCGTACCAGGTGGGCACGCCCGGCAGGCGGCCCGAGCGCCAGCTGACGGTACCGTCACCCTCGTGGGTGGCAATGAACTGCAGGCGCTTCTGGTCGGGCCGCCACCAGGCGTTGGCGCTGGTGAGCTGGTAGTCGATCACCGTAGCGTTCTGGCACCCCGCCACATAGACCATGCAGCGCGGGTCAGGGGCGGCGGCGCGCAGCAGCTTCCAGGTGGTGGCAGCTTCCTGCAATGGCACGGCCTGGGCGGTCTCCCAGCGTGCACAGACGGCCTGGCGCAGGGCTTCCCAGCGGCTGGTGTCGGCAAAGTCGGGGTCTTCCGGTGCAAACGGCAGCAGCTCCAGCAGGCCGGGGTAACGTGCCACCAGGCCAATGATCTGCTCGGTGCTTTGGGTGATATCCAGCAGCGAGAGTTTGGTTTGCGTGGGGTTGAAGCCGGTGAGCCAGCGCACCGCCTCATACGACCCCAAATTGGGTGTGCCCAGCATCAGGAAACGCGCACCGCTCAGGCGGGTGATGCGCTGCCACAGGGCGCTGCCTTTGCCGCTGTCGGCGATCATGGAGCGCACCACCAGCCCGCCCATCGAATGCGCCACCACTCGCAGCGGCTGGCCGCTGCGCTCGGCCTGCGCCACCAGTGGCTCCAGCATGTCGGCCAGGCGCGCCGCCGCCTGGCGCACCGAGTAACGCCAGTCGTAGGGGAACAGTTCCACCTGGTGGCTGTGGGCCAGAAACTCCACCAGTGGGCCGTAGAACTGGTCTACCAGACCGACCGGCGTGATACCTGGGCGGTCCATGGCCAGGCGCTTCAAGCCGCCCTTGAGCAGCGACCAGTAATCCAGCCAGACGGTGTCGTCGTCGGCGCGCAGCTGGCTGCCCATGGTGCCGGGCAGCACCACCACAATCGGGCGTGGTTTGTTGTTGGCACGGCTGCGCACCACCGCCGCCTGGCAGCGTGGTGCCGCTGGTGCGGGCAGGGTCAGTGGCAAAAAGCCACCGTTGTCAGTGTCGCCACGGCTGAGAGCGGTGCCCAGCCAACGCACGCTAACCTCGTTGGTGAAGTAGCGGAAATGGTTGACCTTGGGGCCCTGGTCTTGGCGCAGGCGCGCCGCACCGCCCGTGCGTGGCAGACCGCCGCTCATCGAGCTGGTGTCCACCACCAGGTCGTGCTCATTTTTGTAAAACCAGTCGCTGGCCAGCACTTTCAGGGTGTTCCACAGGCCGTCACCGGCTTCGATGTCGCCCGCAATCACGCTCAAATCAGCGCTGGTTAGCAGCTCAGGCGTGCCGTTGAGCAGGCGCGTGAGGGCCGAGCCGGGCATCATCGCCTCGACACCGGGCAGAGTGCGCGGGTCGGTGCGCTCTTTGACCACCGCCAGCAAAAAGTCCAGGCTGTCGCCAAACAGGCCAAAGCCCGTGGCGGCGTTGACCAGATAGTCCAGCACCGAGAGCCAGCGGTCCAGCCGCCCCGAAGCCAGCGTGGTGCCACGGGCCGGGCACGCCACACGGGCAAAGCGGGTGATGCGCAGCTGTTTTTGCGCCATCAGCGCCACCAGTTCCAGCAGGCGCTGGCGGTCGGCCTCGTAAGCGGCATCGCGGTCTTTGGCTTCGTCGTCTGACAGCGGGGCCAGGCCCAGCTGTGGTGCCAGGGTGCGGTCAGCAGCGAACAGGGCTCGCACCCTGTCAGCAGTCAACACGTTGGTCAGGTTCGGGCAGCCTGACAGGGCCAGCACCTCACCGACCAGGCCACCGCGTGAATGGCTGACCAGGTGCAGCTCAGCACCCGCTGGCAGGCGTTTGACCAGTGCCAGTGCGTTGGTGATGGGGCTTTCACTCAGGCTGCGGTGCTCCAGCGCCAGCACCCGGTTGCCGTAAGTGGGCGCCAGCGCCTGGCGCAGGCGCGCGCCTTCGGTGTTGCCGGGCTCCCAGAGCTTGCCAAAACTGCCCTCGGTACTGCTGGCCGTGCCATGCAAAAACACCAACATCGGGCCATTGTTGGCGCTCAATGCCTCAGCATCGGCCACGGCGCTCAGCGCCAGGTTGCCGGCCAGATCCAGCCGGTACAAGCCCGGTGGGTGGTTGCCGAGCAGCTTTTCTTCAAGTCCAATGCCCAGCTTGCGGGCCGATTTTTCTGCCAGCTCAATGCCAAAAAACTCCAGCACCCGGATCGCCAGCCCCAAAAAACCACGCTCGCCGCCGCTGGCATGGCGTGGGGCCAGCCGAGAAAACTCCCAGGCGGCACCCGCATCGCGGCTGGGCAGGGCACCGTATTCGTGGGTCAGGTCATCTACCCGGCTCCAGAGTACAAAGCCGTTGTCCAACTCCACCCGCACCACGGTGCTGGCCGCCACCGTGATCTCGTCTACCGCGCCATCGCGTGCCGCGCCAGGAATGAGCCGGTACGTGGGTGTGACACCGCCCAGGGCGCGGGGCCGGGTGTCTGCCAGCGTGCCGCGAATCTTGACCATTTGCTCTGCCATGGGAGTCTCCTGGATGGCGGGTGACAACCTTCGCCGGGTGCGCGGCGCAGGCACTGGAAATCAGGCCAATACGATGCGCTTGCGGGCCGTATCGCTGGCGAACAGTTGGGGCGACTGCGGGTAGCTGCTTGACGGCAGGTATTTCACGATGGCCTTGTGCCAGTCCGCGTAGGTGGCCTCGGGCTTGAGGGTTTTGAGGGTTTTCAGCGCGTAGTAAGTGAAAGCGCCGTTGGGCCGGCCGTTGATGGTGGCATCAAAGCTGTAGTTGTTGGGGCCTTCCTTGCAGCCGGCCATCAGCACGTCGCCCATCACCCGCGAGTACAGGCCTTGCAGGGGCGAGGCGCCAATGGGTGCCAGCACGCTGACGGACAACTTGCCAGCGAGCGCTTTGGGCAGTTCTTTGGCTGACATCCAGTTGCCCATGGGCATGAAGCGTGGTCGGGTGTCGGTGCTGCTTTCGGACTTGGCAGCGCGGCTGACGGTGCCGGAGTGGCAGCTGTCGGCAATCAGCAAAATGCTTACCCCGGTTTTGCGGGTGGCGAACAGGGCCTTGATTTCATCGTCATTCAGCGGGCCCTCGGTGCCGATGTCATAGGTGCACAGCGCTTCATCGTAGCCGTCGGCCTC
The DNA here is from genome assembly GCA_002083775.1 of Rhodoferax ferrireducens. Taxonomy (GTDB): domain Bacteria; phylum Pseudomonadota; class Gammaproteobacteria; order Burkholderiales; family Burkholderiaceae_C; genus Rhodoferax; species Rhodoferax ferrireducens_A. Next base: position 55,606 of record MTEI01000003.1, read on the forward strand.
ATCGCCGTCGCTGTCGTGCATGTAGGTGCCGTGGCCCGAGAAGGTGATGACCAGCGTGTCATTTTTGGCGGCCTTGCCAATCAAGCTTTTCATCGCAGCCACCATGTTGGCCTTGGTGGCCTGGGAGTCCAGCAGTTTGCTGACTGCAAAACCCCGACCGGTCAGGGTGGCTGCCCAGTCGTTGGCATCGTTCACGCAACCTTGCAAGTCCATGCCGGTGCCGGGGTAGTTGTTGATGCCGATGCAAAGTGCCTTCTTGGCCATGAGAACTCTCCTTGTTAGATATTGGAAAAGTGGCGCGTGAATCTCCGGGAAAACAAAGCGGATAAAAAAGCGGATCAGCGAATCACCATTCCAACGAGGAGAGTCGGCGGGTGCGTTTGCCATGAGGCACCTGCCGGGGTCGCTGTGGCGACCTGTTTTTGTGTCGGGAAATTCTAGCCACTGACGCGCTTTTGTTGGGAAATATTTTGATCTGTATCAAAGCTGTGGCCCCGTCCGGCCTTGTGTCGCCAGCGCCTTTTGAAAGGATCACCCCATGCCTACCTGGACCGCGCCCAGTGTTTATTTGCAAGAAGTCTCAGCGTTGTCGCCTTCTGCGGTGGAGGTGGTCACGGCGGTGCCCGCGTTTGTGGGTTACACCGCCAAGGCGGATCAGCTGGAACCGGTTGACCTGACGGGTCGGCCGGTGCGCATCACCTCGCTGCTGGACTTTGAAGCGCAGTTTGGTCAAGCCGCGCCGCTATGCGCAGCGTGGTGTCTGGAAAGCGCCCGCCAATGTCGCGCGGGGCCTGGCCGTGGCGCGTCCGGCTGAGTTCATCATCCTGCGTTTTTCACACCAGCTGTCGCCGGGCTGACCGCCGTGTTTCGCACGATGTTGATCTCACCGGTTAGGGTGAAGTTATATAAGAAATTGACCTCTAGCCCTTATTTATAAACGGCAAGTAGCTCTACTAATAGTAGCGATCTGATGTCACAGATAGGGTTGCATCAGCGCGCGTACATTCACCCGCGCCTTCAGGCGGCTGGCCAGCATGTACACGCCGCCAAACTTGCGCTGCAAAAACAGCGTGTCCATGGGCGGGATGTGCCAGAAGGTGCGTTCCTGGCCAATAGCCATACCGCCGTCGCGAAGGCGCAGCGCAATGTCGGTGTTGCCAAAGTCAAACGGTGCGTTGTCGCGCAGCGGATCGAGCGACAACTCAAACATGTCGATCACCGCAGCCTGGTAATGGTCGGGCGTGGCCTCGGTGAAGAAGCTGATGTCGATCATGGCGCGGCGCGCGGCTTCGCGGTCACCGGCCAGGCCGGCGTTCATCAGACGGCGGTATTGCTCGGGCATCTCGGGCGGAAACTCGCGCGTGGCACCAAAGTCCAGCAGCACCAGTTGTTTGGTCGTCGTGTTGTAGCGGTAGTTGGCAAAGTTGGGGTCGGTCTGCATGAGGCGGAACTCGAAAAGCTCCCGAAATAGCAGGCCCACCAGCAACGTCATCAGCCGGTCGCGCTCCTCTTGTGGTGCGTCAGTCAGAGACTCCACCGGCACACCGTCCACATAGTCCATGGCCAGCACGCTCTGGGTGGTGAAGTCGGCATGCAGCTTGGGCACCAGAAATTCGGGCGAATCGGCCAGCAGCTCGGCAAAGCGTTTCAGGTACTGGCCTTCCTGTTTGTAGTCGGCCTCCTGGTGCAGCTCGCGCTTGGCCTCGGCCAACATCGGCGCAATGTTCAATGTTTTGGGCAGCACGCCTGAGAGCCGCATCAGCGAGGCGACGTTGTTCACATCGCTGTCAATGCTGTGGCGCACGCCGGGGTACTGGATCTTGATAGCCAGGTCGCGCCCGTCCTTGGTTTTGGCGCGGTGTACCTGGCCAATGGAGGCAGCCGCCACCGGCTTGAACGAAAACTCGGCAAAGCGCGCTTGCCAGCCCACACCCCAATGCGCGTTGAGCGCCGCCTGCAACTGGCTGTTGGGCATGTGCTGCGCGTCTGAACGCAGGCGCCCCAGAATCTCGGCCATCTCGGGCGGCAGCATTTCGCCGGCGTCCATCGACATGAGTTGCCCCACCTTCATGGCCGCGCCGCGCAATTGCGCCAGTTGGTGCGTGACCTTGATGGCGTTGGCGGGTGTCAGCAGCAGGTCGCTCACGCTGGGGCGCTTGCCCTGGGCGAGTTGTTTGGCGCCGTCGAGCAACATGCCCCCGGCAATGCCACCCGCCATGCCGCCAAAACGCGCCAGCCTCGAAAAACGGCCGCTGGGAACGGCGACACCTTTGGATTCAAATTTACGATGCGGCATCTGGGGAGGTCTTTCTGGGTGTGCGGGTGCGTTTCTTGACCTCGGTTGGAGGCACTTTGGGCGATTTGGTTCGCGCGTTGGTTCGGGTGCGGGTTGGTGCGTGGGCGCGCGCGGCCAGTGCCAGCTCGCGCACCTGGGCAATGTCGTCGTCGCTGAACGGGCCATTCACGCCGCTGATGGCGGCCAGCTGCATGCCGTGTTTGAGGCCCAGCTTGTAGATCTCGCGCACCTTTTCCCACTCAATGGCGCGGCCCACGGTGAAGTTCTCAAAGCGGCCTTCGAGCGCCAGCACAATGGTCTCGGCCAAGCAGGCATAGGCCACGCCTTTGGGCAGGCCGATGTTTTTCATCTGGATGTGCTCGCCGGGCAACTGGATCTCGCCGGACTCGATCACCAGCACGTCCGGGCGTTTGGCCACCTCGCTGGCGGGCAGGTCCAGCGGGCGCGCCACATCGGTGATGACGCAGCCGGGTTTGACCTGCATGATGTCGAGCACCTTTTTGCCCGCGCCCGAGGTGGCGGTAACGATCATGTCCATGTCGGCAATGTCCTTGTCGGCGTGGGCCGACAAAAACAGCTTGGCGTCGGGGGTTTCACGCAGGATGGATTCTTTCAGCGCCAGCAGCTTGGCCATTTCGGGCGACACCATGTACACCTCGGTGGCCACCTTGGCAATGAGGCGCGCACACACCGAGCCAATGGCCCCGGTGGCGCCCACCACCATGGCCTTGAACTTGACGCGCTCCTTGCCGCGCGGTTTGGGCAGCAGGTTGAGGCGCAACATGGCGTCATGCGCAGCCCATAAGGCACCAGAGGCGCTGTAACTGTTGCCCGTGGTGATCGGCAGCGGCGAGCGTTTGGCCACTGTCACACCGGCGTCGCCCACCACCTTGGTGAAAGCGCCCAGCCCCATGATCTGCGCGCCCAAGCGCTGCGCCATGGCGGCGGCGTCGAGCAGACGGCGGTAGGTGAACTCGGGGCTGTGGCGCATGATCTCTTTGGGTGTACCGCCCACCGAAATCAGCCAGCCTTCGGCCTCCACGCCGGTGGGTGACTGAATACCGCTGATGTGCGAATACACAAACGGTGGCGCGTAGGCCATGATCTTTTCCAGCGAGTTCATCAGCACCGGCGGTGACACTTGGGAGAGCAGGTCAATCGGTTTGACCTTCTTGAAATACTCTTGCGACAGCGGGTGGATCACAAACGCAAAGCGGTTGACGCGCTTGAAGCCGTTGGGGTAAACGATGCGTGGCTGCAACTGCAGGCTGGTGATGATTTCCAAGTAATCGTCTTCCAGAATGTCTTCAGGGGCTTTGCCAGTGGCGGCGCAGATCATGGCGTTGAACAGATCCGGCCCCAGCGTGTGGCCTTCAATGACGGGCGCGCCGTCAATCACCAGGTGCACACCCTTGGCGGCCAAGCCCGCCATGCGCTCCTCACTCACGGTGGAGGTGAGCACGGTTTTACCGGCCAGCTCTTCCAGCCCGCATTCATCCATCTCATACACCGGGGCCACGATCACGCTGGCTTTTTGCACCGCCTTGCGCAGCAAGAAGCGCGACCATTCCTTGACCGGGCCGCTGGACAGCGCCTCGGGCAGGCTCCAGTCGCGCACGTAATGCGCGCCACTGGCGTACAGCTGCAGCGCCTGCAGGCTGGTGAGCAGCTTGGGCACACCCAGCTGGTTGAGCGGGTCGGCAAAGCGCAGGTTGTCGGTGTACTCGGCCATGCTCATGGCCAGCTTGTAGTTTTGCAGCCCCGAGAAAAACAGCACCCGCGCGTTGTTGAAATAGTGGCCCAGCGCCACTTGGGCATGGCGCAGCGCCCATTCCTGCAAAATGTCGCCCAGCGGTCCGCCCATGGTGACTGGCGCTTTGGTGGCCACAGAGCGGAGTTTGGCGCTGTCCTTTTCGATGAAACGGTGGCTGCCTGCCTTGTAGCTGTCTTTGAGCACCCCCAGGCCAATGGCGGCAGCGCGCTTGTCCCAGTACTTGACCAGCTTGGTGGCTTTGGCCAGGCTGCCATCGGTGCCCAGGCGCTTGACGTGCAGCCTTTCACCCAAAAAAGTGGTGCTGAACTCGAAATCCTGGCTACTGGCTCCCAGGCTGATACCGATCACTGTTTTCATAGGCACCCTTTTCGCGACAAATGGTTTGGAGAGGCGCAACTACACGAATGCTCTCACGCGAGGCATCATGGCAGCTTGCGATGGGTTAAGACCGGTGTGGATTTTAGAAATAAGGACGTTCATCATGGTGACCATTTCTCTCAATGATGCCGTGCGTTCGGCGGGTTTGTCTGTGCTGATGCGCACAGTGGGTGTGGCCACCCGGTTGCTGCCCATCCCGCAACCCACGATGCTAGTCGGCCCTGGGGCCAGTGCACGCCTGGGCCAGGCCATCTGTGACTTTGATCACACGCGGGTGCTGGTGGTGACTGACCCGGTGGTCGCCAAGCTGGGGCTGATGGCGCCCATGCTGCAGGCGCTCAAGGCCGGTGGCACGGCTTATGTGGTGTTTGACAAGATGCTGCCTGACGCCCCGGTGGCGTTGATCGAGCAAGGCGTGGCGCTGTTCAAAAGCAAGGGCTGCGACGCCATTGTGGGTTTTGGCGGCGGCTCGGCCATCGACGCGGCCAAGGCCATCGCTCTGTGTGCGGCCAACAACAAACACCCGGTGCAACTGGCAGGCTACTTCAAGGGCCTGCGCACGGCGGTGCCCATTTACGCCGTGCCCACCACCGCCGGCACCGGCTCCGAGGTGACCGTGGCCGCCGTCATCTCAGACCCCGACACCCAGCGCAAATTGGTGATGGCCGACACCCGCCTGGTGCCGCGTTTGGCCGCGCTGGACCCGAATCTGATGCTGGGTCTGCCGAGCGACATCACCGCCGCCACCGGCATGGACGCCCTCACCCACGCCGTCGAGGCCTACATTGGCCATTGGCGCACCGCGTTCACCGACCGCATGGCGCTGTCTGCGGTGAGCATGATTTTTGAGGCGCTGCCGCTGGCCTACGCCAACGGCCAGGATGTGGCAGCGCGCGAGAAGATGGCGCTGGCCGCCAACTACGCCGGGCAAGCCTTCACCCGCGCCAATGTGGGGTATGTGCACGCCATTGCGCACCAGCTGGGTGGCCGCTACCACACACCGCATGGCCTGGCCAACGCCATCCTGCTGCCACATGTGCTGCGCTTCATGCGCCCGGCCATCGAGCCGCAGTTGGCCCAGTTGGCGCTGCGCGCCAAGGTCGGCAAAAAGACCGAGACCGAAGCCGCACTGGCGCTGAAGTTCCTGGACGCCATCGACGCCTTGAACACCCGCCTGGGCATCCCCACCACGCTGGCAGCACTGGTGGATGCCGACATCCCGGCCCTGGCCCGCGCCGCCTGCCGCGAGGCGCAAACCAACTACCCGGTGCCGGTGTATCTGTCGCAAGCCGATTGCGAAGGCGTGATCCGGCTGGTGCTGCCGCATGAGCCTGTGGCCAAGGCGAGTGGGCGCAGGCGGCTGCCGTCAAAGAGGCAGGCCGCTGCAGCTTGAGTTGTGTGCTTAATTTGCCTCTAGCCGTTTTAGAGTAAGGGCTGATAGCTACTAATTAAATAGTTACCTTCTTTGAAAGTGGTGACACGAGGCTGGCGGTGAGGTTACCGTTCTCCGGCTTGCTCACCGGTGACGGCGTGGTTTATCTGCCACTCAAGTGTCGCCACTGAACTCGGTGCGCCGCCCGCAATGCCACGCGAATGAGGCCTGCGCCCGGCACCCAGCAACCCGCCTTCAACGGTATTGGAGGCGATTTCGGGGCCAGGTTCTGGCCGGTTCAGGCAACACCCAGCCAACTCGGTGGAAAGCTTGCGGTATTCATGCATGGCGCCCTCATCCATGCTGGACGCGGCCTGTTCACGATGCAACGCGTCGAGCCGTCTGTGCAAATGTCAGTATCTGCGGCTGATCAGACATTCCCTGCTACCCGCTGCAAATCAGCGGCTGTAGCCGCTCCCGCCGCGCTGTCAAAGCGATCAGCGTTGTCTTCGCGTGAGTGAATTTGCGCCAGCCTTGGGTAAACTGGGGCGATGCCGTGCCCAAGGCGTTATGCGTCGTCATCAACTTGTCCGCCATGTTTGCCAACCTGCTTTCCCTGACCCTGGCCCATCCACCATGGACATCTTGATCGTCGGTGCTGGTCTGGTGGGTGCTGCGGCGGCGGCGTATCTTCTTGGCAAGAAGTCTGGCACGCCGACCCAGGGCCGCCCGGAAACCAGGCGCGTCAGTCCGCCAAACGACCAGCGGCTTAATCAGGCCAGGCCAGTGTCGTCAACTGGAACGTCAATCCGCGCTAAGCTGCCTGTGGTGCCGACTGCGTTGGCCACCTTTCGTCTGGTGCGGTTCGAGGACTTGGCTCCCTCGCAACGCGACAGCCTCCTGCAGAAACTGCGGCGCCTTCGCCGGCCACCGGGTGCATTGCACAAGCTGGTGTCGCCGGAGTTTCTGGTCAATGCCAGTTCGGCTGAGATCAGTGACCTGATGATGAGCGAGTCGCAGCTCACCGCCAAGATTCTGGCAACCGTCAATTCACCGCTCTATGGTTTGCCCCGGCCTCTGGGCAGCATCGGGCAGGCAGCCACATTTCTAGGGACCAACACCGTTCGCAGCCTCTGTTTGCAATATCTGCTTGACGAATCCCTGAAAGCCGATAGCCCCGAGGTGCAAAAGGTGTTTGACCGGGTCTGGGATGCCAGTGCTTGTGCCAGCCACCTGTGTTTCAAGCTCGCGCAAATGCTGGGTTTGCCGGAACCTGGCGTGCTTGCCACCCAGGTTCTGCTGTCCTATCTGGGCCAGTTGGCTGGATACGCGCTGTTGCCGCCAGAAGCCGCCATTGCTCTGGCGAACCAAGGCGCGCTGGAGCGGGGCGTGGCAGAGCAAGACCTGCTCGGATTGACATCGGTGGAGTTGGGCAGCTTGCTGTTGACTGAATGGGCTCTTCCGCCGAGCATTGTCGATGCCGTGCGGCAGATTGGGCTGGTCGGGTTGATGCCCTTCCAATCGCAGGCGGCAACACAGAGCGGGCGCTGGGGGTTGGGCTACCTGTGCGTGCGACTGGGCGAGCAGCTTGCAGCGGGCACCTTGACGGATTTGGCCAGGTTTGATCTGGACAGCCAGGACAGCGCGGATTTTTACTCTCTTCCCGCCTACCTGGATCAGCCAGAACTTCACAGACTACGCGAATTTTTGCGTTTTCCAGAGGTGGTTTCGAGCACCCATCAGATGACCCAAGCCATGCGCTTGCGGCGCTAAATCGCGATCTACCGTCCGACGCTGCGGCTACACCAGCAACGCCGTCAAAGCCGCCAACGCCGCAGTCTCAGCGCGCAGCACGCGCGGGCCAAGGGTGACGGGCTGGAAACCGGCAGCCAGGGCAAGCTCTTCTTCCGCCTGGCTCAGGCCACCCTCGGGACCGGACAGAAAGGTGACTTGCCGGGCGATCAGGGGTTGACCGGGCGCTGCGCAAACCTGTTGACCTGACGCTTCGCGCACCCCCCGCGCATCCCCGCCCAACGACAGCAGCAACCCGGTTGAAGCCTCCGCACCGCGCTCACCCCAGCTTTTGAGCCACTGCGCCAGCGTTTGCACCGGGTGAATCAACGGCACGCGGTTGCCGCCGCATTGTTCACACCCCGCCACAGCCACACTATGCCAGTGGGCCACTTTTTTGTCGGCCCGCTCGCCGCTCAGGCGCAGCACACTGCGCTCGGTCATCAGGGGCTGGATGCTCGCCACACCCAACTCGGTGGCTTTTTCTACCAGCCAGTCCATGCGCTCGTTGGCAGGCATGCCCACGGCCAAGTGCACGCGCAAAGCGGGTTCGCGCTGGGTGGGTACAAAGTCGCCCACTTGCACCTGAACGCTGCTGCGACCCATCTGGGTGACGGTGGCGCTGAACTCGCCCGAGGTTTCGCCGTTGAAGAGTGTGATGCCGTCACCCGGCTGCAGGCGCAGCACCTGCACATGGCGCGCAGCGCCTGCGGGCAGGTCCAGCAGGGCACCAGTGGTCAGCGTGGTGGGGCAGTAAAAGCGAGGCATGATGGATTAACAGACAACTATTTGATAGCTATCAGCCCTTTATTTAAAAGGGCTAAAGGCCGATTTCATGCCTGACGCCCAAAACCAAAGATGTCCGGCTCCACAATGCCTTCGGCCTTGTCCACCAGACGCAGCAGCGGTTTGAGCTCGCGATAACGCGCGCAAGTGCTGCGGATGTAGTGGATGAAACGCGGCGCATCAGCCAGGTACTGTGGTTTGCCGTCGCGCAGGGTCAGGCGGGCAAAAATGCCGGCCACTTTCAGATGGCGCTGCAGGCCCATCCACTCCACGCCGCGGTAAAACTCGCCAAAGTCGTCGCCCACCGGCAAGCCTGCTTGGCGTGCTTTTTGCCAGTAACGCACGGTGACGTCCAGGCAAAAGTCTTCTTCCCAGCTCAAAAACGCGTCGCGCATCAGGCTGGCGATGTCGTAGGTGATGGGGCCATACACCGCGTCCTGGAAGTCCAATAAACCAAGCGCCCCGGCTTGGGTTGTGGGGGCCATCAGGTTTCGGGGCATGAAGTCGCGGTGCACAAACACGCTGGGCTGCGCCAGGTTGGTGGCGATGATTTGTTTGAATGTGTTGTCCAGCGTGAAACGCATGGCCTCGTCGATGCTCAGGCCCTTGTGTTGCACCAGATACCAGTCGGGGAACAGTTCCAGCTCACGGCGCAGCAGCGCCTCGTCGTAAGGCGGCAGCACATCGGGCTTGGAAGATAGCTGCCAGGTGATCAGCGCGTCCACCGCCTGCAGATACAGTGGCAGGTTGGCCTGCGGTTGGGTGGGGTCGATGACTTGCATCATGGTCTGGCCGCCCAGGTCGGTCAGCAGCATGAAGCCATGGGGCTCGTCCCAGGCCAGCACTGCGGGGGCGTGCAGGCCGGCGGCGTGCATCAGTTGTGCCACGGTCACAAATGGCTGGCAGTTTTCCTGCTGCGGCGGCGCGTCCATGATGATGCGGCTGCCGTCGGTGGTGTCGATACGGAAATAGCGCCGGAAGCTGGCATCCGCGCTGGCCAGGCGCAGGGTGTTGGGCTGCAGGCCATGCGTCGGGGCGGTGGTAGCCAGCCACTGCGCAAACAGTTGGCCGCGTTGGGGGTTGGCCCAGACGATGCCGGTGGCATCTGGCGGGCTGCTTGGGCAGGGGCTTGGGATAAGGGAGGCGTCGCTCATGGATAATCGATTCTACTAATCCGATTTAGCCCGCCCCCACCCGTCCCCATGGCCCAACCTGCCGGTAATGCATGTTTTCTCTGAAGTGTGACCTTCTGGTTGGCGCTGCGCTTGCCCGTTGGCCAACATGGGGCTTGACGCTGACGTCTGGTTTGCTGGCGCCCGCGCTGGCCTTGGCGCAGGGCGAGGTGCCACCGGAGCTGCTGCAACTGCGCAACAGCGCCGTGCTGGAGGAGTCGATCAGCCCGCTGGCGCGCAGCCTGCTGCCTATTTTTGTGTCGGGTGACACCATCACCGGTCGTACCGATCTGGAAACCCTGGTGCAAGGTCATGCCATGCTGCGCAAAGGTGACTTGGTGGTGCGTGCCAACCGGCTGGAATACAACCAGCCCACCGACCTGGCGCGTGCCAGCGGCCAGGTGCGCATCAACCGCGCGGGCAATGTGTATGAAGGCCCGCTGCTGGAGCTGCGGGTGGATGCGTTTGAAGGCTTTTTCAACCAGCCCTCCTACCATTTCCTCAAAAACGGGGCGCATGGCCAGGCCGAGCGGCTGGATTTTCTGGACGACCAGCGCGCTGTCATCCACAACGCCACCTTCACCACCTGCAAACGCCAGGCTGGCCCGGACTGGATGCCGGCCTGGATCTTGAAAGCCACCCAGCTCAGCATCGACAACGCCGAAGAAGAGGGCACTGCCCAGGGCGCGCTGCTGAGCTTCAAGGGTGTGCCGCTGCTGCCCATTCCCTACCTCACCTTTCCGCTGAGTAGCCAGCGCAAGTCCGGCCTGTTGCCACCCACCCTGGGGCTGGACAATGTGAATGGGTTTGAGGTCGCCCTGCCTTATTACTGGAACATTGCGCCCAACCGCGATGCCACCGTCACCCCGACGGTCATGACCAAACGCGGCGTCAATCTGGGGCTGGAGTTTCGCTATCTGGAGCCTGATTACTCGGGCACCACGCAGCTGGACTGGATGCCGTCTGACAAGTTGCGCGACGACAAGCGCTGGAGCCTGAACGCCACCCACCAGGCCCAGGTCGACAGCGACTGGGCCGACAACGGCTTTGCCTTGAACCTGAGCCTGAACCGCGTCAGCGACGACAACTATTGGCGCGATTTCACCCGCGCCGGTGGCTCCAGCACCCAGCTTCTGTCCGCCACCGAGACGGCGCTGTTTGCCGCCAACAGCCTGCTCACCCAGCGCCTGTTGGCCAACGACGCGCGGTTGTCCTGGACCAATGGCCCGTTCAGCAGCATGGTGCGCACCCTCAAGTGGCAGACCCTGCAAGACGCTACCGCGCCGATCGTGCCGCCCTACGACCGTATGCCGCAAATCGCCACACGCTACGCCAGCACCTCTGAGGCAGGCCTGAACCTGTCGGCAGATGTGGATTACACGCAGTTTCAATCTGATAGCACACTGACCAATCAGGCTAACGGCCAGCGGGTATTTTCGCTGTTGCAGGCGAGCCGCTCCTGGCGCGCGCCTCAGGGTTACATCACGCCCAAACTGCAGCTGCATGCCACCCAGTACCAGTTTGACGCACCGCTGAGCGACGGCGCCACCCAGGTCAATCGGGTGGTGCCCACCTTCAGCCTGGACAGCGGTTTGGTGTTTGAGCGCGACGCCCAGTTTTTTGGCCGGGCCCTGAGTCAGACGCTGGAGCCGCGGGCGTTCTACGTGCACACGCCCTACCGCGACCAGAGCCTGCTGCCCAATTACGACTCGGGCGCCAATGATTTCAACATCTCCACCGTCTACACCGAAAACGCCTTTGTCGGCAATGACCGCATTTCTGACAGCCACCTGCTCACGCTGGGCGTGACCAGCCGCCTGCTCGACCCCGACACCGGTGCTGAAGCCGCGCGTTTTGGTATCGCCCAGCGTCTGCTGTTTGATGACCAGTTGGTGACCCTGCCCGGCGGCGTGCCCTTGACCGACCGGGTGAGTGACGTGCTGCTGGGCGGCTCGGTCAACTGGACCCCGCAATGGAACGTCAATGGCACCATCCAGTACAACCCTGACATTGGCCGCTCGATCCGCTCCACACTGGGTGCCAGTTACCGGCCAGGCAGCTACCGCACCTTGACGGCGGCCTACCGCTACCAGCGCAACAGCAGCGAGCAGATCGATCTGGGCTGGCAATGGCCGCTGGGCGATTTGTGGCGTAATCGCAACGCAGGTGCCGCAGAGGCAAGCGCAGGCCGCTGGTACAGTGTCGGGCGGCTGAACTACAGCATGAATGAAGCCCAGATGGTCAACACCGTGCTGGGTTTTGAATACGATGCCGGTTGCTGGCTGGGTCGGGTGGTGTTTGAGCGGCTGCAAACCAGCACCGCCAGCGCCACCCAGCGCATCATGTTCCAGCTGGAGTTTGTCGGCTTCTCGCGCCTGGGTGTGAACCCGCTCAAGACCCTCAAAGACAATGTCCCCGGTTACCAGATCTTGCATCCGCCTGTGAGCGAGCCAAGCCGTTTCAGCAATTACGATTGACCCACCATGACCCATCGCCTGAAGACTCTCACTGTGACCTTGTTGGCGCTTGTGGCCAGCTGGCAAGCCTCAGCGCAGGGATTGCGCGTTCCCGCTGCCTCGGTGCTGGCGCCGGTGGCTTCTGCCGCGCAAACCCAGGCCGACTACATCGTGGCCGTGGTCAATTCAGAGCCGGTGACCAACATGGAAGTGCGGCGCGAGGCACAACGTGAGTTCCAGCAACTGACGCAGCAGCGGCGTGCGCCGACGGACATTCGGGAACTGCTGCCCATGGTGCTGGAAGGCCTGATCAACCGCAAAGCCCAGTTACAGATGGCGCGCGAGACCGGCTTGCGGGTGGAAGAGTCGGCCATTGATCAGGCCGAGCAATCGGTGGCCCTGCAAAACCAGTTTGATGTGGCCGAACTGCGTCGCCGTGTGGTGCGCGACGGCATGTCGGTAAGCCAGTTCCGTGCCCAGTTGGCCGACCAGATTCTGTTGCAGCGCCTGCGCGAGCGCGATGTCGAGTCTCGCGTGCGTGTGAGCGAGCAAGACATTGACCAGTTTTTGCGCGAGCAGCAAGCTGCCGACACCACTGGCGACACACAGATCAACCTGGCGCAGATTCTGGTGGCTGTGCCTGAAACCGCTACCGCGCAACAGGTGGATGCGCTGAAGTTGCGCGCACAGCGGGCGCAGGAGCGTGCCCGCAAGGGGGACGACTTCGCCGCCTTGGTGCGTGAGTTTTCTGATGCCACTGACTTGGGCAGTGGCGGCCAGTTGGGCTTGCGCAGCACCACCCGCTACCCTGAGCTGTTTGTGCAGGCCACCACGCCGCTGTCGGTGGGGGATGTGGCCGAGTTGGTGCGCTCCCCGGCCGGTTTTCATGTGTTGAAAGTGGTGGAAAAAATTCGCCCCGGCATGCCGACCATGGCGGTGACGCAAAGCCATGCCCGGCATATTTTGTTGGTGCCCAGCGCCAATCTCAGCGAGGCCGAGGCGCGGCGCAAGTTGACCGAGTTCAAAAAGCAAGTGGTGGCCAACCAGGCTGACTTTGCCAGCTTGGCGCGTGAACACTCGCAAGACGGCAGCGCCGCCCAAGGCGGTGACCTGGGTTGGGCCAGCCCGGGCATGTTTGTGCCCGAGTTTGAAGCCACCATGAACCGGCTGGCACCCGGTGAGGTGAGTGACCCGCTGTTGTCGCGCTTTGGTCTGCACCTGATCCAGTTGCTGGAGCGCCGCAAGGCCAGCCTGACGCCCGAGCAGCAGCGTGAAGCGGTGCGTGCCATGCTGCGGGAGAAAAAGCTCGACGAGGCTTACCTGACCTGGGCACAAGACGTGCGCGCCCGCGCCTACGTCGAGTTGCGTGAGCCGACCCTTTGATGCCTGAACAGGCGCCCTGGCCCCACCGCCCGTGAAACACATTGCGCGCAAGCGGTTTGGTCAGCACTTTTTGACCGACGGCGGCATCATTGATGCCATTGTGGACGCGATCGACCCCAAACCGGGTCAGGCCATGGTCGAGATCGGGCCTGGCCTGGCGGCGCTGACGCAGCCGCTGGTGGAGCGGCTCGGTGCCCTCACGGTGATTGAACTCGACCGCGATCTGGCCCAGCGCCTGCGCACGCACGGGCAGCTCAAGGTGGTCGAATCTGATGTATTGAAAGTGGATTTTGCCCTGGTAGTACAAGGGCTGGGTGCTTCAAAAATCAGAGTTGTTGGCAACCTGCCCTACAACATTTCCACCCCGATCCTGTTTCACCTGCTGGGGTATGTTGACGTCATCGAAGACCAACACTTCATGCTGCAAAAGGAAGTGATTGACCGCATGGTGGCGCGCCCAGCCACGGCCGCCTATGGGCGCCTGAGCGTCATGCTGCAGTGGCGCTACGCCATGGAGAATGTGCTGCTGGTACCGCCGGAGAGCTTCGAGCCGCCACCGCGGGTCGACAGCGCCGTGGTGCGGATGCTGCCACGAGACAACCCGGCGGCGGTGAACGTGACGCTGCTCAGTGAGCTGGTGCAAGTGGCCTTCAGCCAGCGCCGCAAGCTGCTGCGCCACACGCTGGGGCCATGGTTGCAGGCGAAAAACTTTGCTGGCGTGTTCAATGTGAAGCGCCGTGCCGAAGAGGTACCGGTGGACGAGTACATCGCCCTGGCGCTGGCCGTTCAGCAGGCATAAAAAAAGCCTGACAAGTCAGGCTTTGTGGGCAGGCGGGTGGTGGATCAGTTGGTGGTCCAGTAACCGGCGTTGAAAGGGCTGCTCATGCGCAGCGCCTGGGGCGAAATGTCCAACAATTTGTCGGTGGGCATCTTTTCGCCGTTTTCTGTGTGAACTTCAATCGCCTGACCACCTGGGTGGGGGGTGCCATTGTTGCTGTTAGCCTCGTTAGCCCGGTCTGCTTGGCTGGTGTGTGCAGAACGGGCTACAGAAAAGAATAGAAACATCGGAAGGGTATCTTTCGGTCCCCCCAATAGTCAGCGGTGTCGCGGAAGATGTCCAGCAACTGTTCGCGCGCTTCCTTGTCGAACTTGGCATTGGCTGGAATGTGCTCCAGCACGGCAATGAAGCCGGGCTGCGGGCCCGACTTGTGCACCGGGTCGGTCATGCTGTCGTACAGCGAGTCAAAGTTTTTGCCTACCTGCACGGTCAGCATGAACTGCTGGCTGATCAGGTCCAGCACATCCTGCTTGCTTTGGGCGTTGGCCAGGTTGGCATACAGAAAATGGTGGCCCAATCCCTGCGCTGCGGCCTGAAGGTCTGGCACGCGAAACGCCCGGATCGACTGGACAATGTTGGGACGCACACCTCGCAAAGGCACGTCGGCCTGTGCGGCCGGCTGCTTGAAGGTTGCCTGATCAAGTAACATATTCATCTTCTCTCTTCTGTTCAAAGTAACAATTCAAAATCAGGGCACGATCTTGCGAAAACTCGCGTAATGATCGGCGGTGTAATAACAAACATCGGGCTTGGTAGGCCGCCCGCCGCAAACAATTCGCCGGGTTCCCCGGTGCCGCAGACCCGGGGTCGGGACGGTGTACTCCCGGTAAAACCCCCGTTTGAAAGGTGGCAGCAACCGCTCCCGATTGCCAAACACCGTGCCATCCTTTTCACTGGCAAACGGCCCGCCCTGATGGATCAGCGCGTAAATCTGTTCGCCCGGTCGGGGTAATTCAGTTACCCGGATGGTCGCCTGGATGTCTGTCGTGAAGGGCGCCCGGGCTTGCACCGGGGCTATCGCCATGACCGCAGTCAAAAATAAGCCAGTGAGCACCAACTTACATTTTTCAAATCGCGCCATGGACTGACTTTCCTTATAAACCCCTGGGTAAACCCGAATCTTCAAGGCCGCGAGTGTCCACGATTTGAAAGAAAATTGCAAGCTGTTGCTCAAAAAATAAGCAGCGCCTGTGTGGGATTGAGGCACCGCTCAGGTGGCTGAGCGGCTTTTGTGCTCCGGCGGGTTAGCGCTGGGCGTTGGCGTCGGCCACGGTCAGGGCCGTCATGTTGACGATGCGCCGCACGGTGGTGCTGGCGGTCAGGATGTGCACCGGCTTGGCAGCGCCCAGCAACACCGGGCCGACGGCGATGTTGCCCCCAGCGGTGACTTTGAGCAGGTTGTAGGCGATGTTGGCAGCGTCAATGTTGGGCAGCACCAGCAGGTTGGCGTCACCCGCCAGCGTGCTGCGTGGCATCAAGGCATGGCGGGCGGTGCTGTCCAACGCCAGGTCGCCATGCATTTCACCTTCGGCCTCCAGCCACGGGGCCTGCACGCGCAGCAGTTCCAGTGTCTGGCGCATTTTCACTGCGCTGGGCTGGTTGCTGGAGCCAAAGTTGGAGTGGCTCAAAAGGGCCGCGCGCGGGACCATGCCAAAACGCTTCATTTCTTCAGCGGCCATGACGGTGATGGTGGCCAGTTCCTGGGCGGTCGGGTCGTAGTTGACGTGGGTATCGACCAGAAACAGTTGCCGGTCGGGCAGCATCAAGCCATTCATGCAGGCGTAAATGGGCACGTCTTGCGCGCTGTTCAGGCTGCCTTGGGCGCGCTTGCCAATCACCTGGTCGATGTAGTGCAGGTGCAGGTGGGTGCTGCCCCAGGTGCCGCAGATGATGCCGTCCACATAGCCCTTGTGCAGCAGCATGGCACCAATCAGCGTCAGGCGTCGACGCATTTCGATCTTGGCGGCCTGCACTGTGACGCCTTTGCGCTCGGTCATCTGGTGGTAGCTTTGCCAGAAGTCGCGGTAGCGCTCGTCAAGCTCGACATTGACCACGTCGTAATCCAGTTCTTCTTCCAGCCGCAGGCCAAATTTCTGGATGCGCTGGGCAATCACCGCCGGGCGACCGATCAGCGTTGGCCGCGCCAGGCCTTCGTCCACCACGATCTGGCACGCGCGCAGCACGCGCTCTTCTTCGCCTTCGGAGTAGGCCACGCGTTTGTGCGTGGCTTTCTTGGCAGCGGTAAAAATCTCTTTCATCATCGTGCCGGAGGCGTAGACGAACCGTTGCAGCTGCTCGCGGTAGGCGGTGAAGTCGGTGATGGGGCGGGTAGCGACACCGCTGTCCGCTGCCGCCTTGGCCACGGCCGGCGCAATGACCACCATCAGCCGCGGGTCAAACGGCTTGGGAATCAAATACTCGGGGCCGAACGCCAGGTGCTCACCCGCATAGGCGGCGGCTACCACCTCGCTCTGCTCGGCCTGGGCCAATTCGGAGATGGCATGCACGGCAGCAATCTCCATCTCCAGGGTGATGGTCGACGCACCGGCATCCAGCGCACCCCGGAAGATGTACGGGAAACACAGCACGTTGTTGACCTGGTTCGGGTAGTCGGTGCGGCCGGTGGCAATGATGGCATCACTGCGCACTGCCTTGACTTCTTCGGGCAGGATCTCGGGGGTGGGGTTGGCCAGGGCAAACACCAATGGGCGCTCGGCCATTTTGGCGACCATGTGGCCTTTGAGGACGCCACCGGCCGACAGGCCCAGGAACACGTCAGCGCCCTCAATGGCTTCGCTCAGCGTGCGCGCCGCTGTTTTTTGCGCAAAGTAGGCTTTGTCGTCATCCATCAGCTCGGTGCGGCCCTCATAAACCACCCCCGCCAGGTCAGTGACAAAGATGTTTTCGCGGGAGATGCCGAGCTTGACCAACAGGCCCAGGCAGGCCAGCGCCGCAGCGCCGGCGCCGGAGGTGACCAATTTGACCTTGGCCGGGTCTTTGCCGACCACTTTCAGACCGTTCAGAATCGCCGCGCCGACCACGATGGCGGTGCCGTGCTGGTCGTCATGGAACACTGGAATCTTCATGCGCTCGCGCAGCTTGCGCTCCACATAGAAACAATCGGGAGCCTTGATGTCTTCGAGGTTGATGCCGCCAAAGGTGGGTTCCAGCGAGGCGATGATGTCCACCAGCTTGTCCAGGTCGTGCTTTTCGTTGATCTCGATGTCAAACACGTCGATCCCGGCGAATTTCTTGAACAACACGCCCTTGCCTTCCATCACCGGCTTGGCCGCCAGCGGGCCGATGTCGCCCAGGCCCAGCACGGCGGTGCCGTTGGTGATGACCGCCACCAGGTTGCCCCGGCTGGTGTATTTGAAGGCGTTGTTGGGGTCTTTGACGATTTCTTCGCAGGGGGCAGCGACGCCGGGCGAGTAGGCCAGCGCCAGGTCGTGCTGGTTGGTGAGTTGTTTGGTGGCGGCGATGGCGACCTTGCCGGGGGTGGGAAGCTGGTGGTAGTCCAGGGCGGCGCGGCGCAACTGTGCGCGTTTTTCTTCAGGGCTGTTGTGGGTCATGCGGGTTTCTGGCGGCCAGGAGATGCCGCACTGCGTAGGGGGAAAGGACGGGAACAAATTGTAGGCGCGTGCTTTTGCCGGTTCGGGTGGCGGCTCGGACTCAAGGACAAAAGCCAGGGTGTCACTCGATCGCCTGGCTGTTGGATTCGAGGTTTTGTCTGCAACCGCTGTAACACCCGTGTTTCATATTTGTCACAGTAACCCTGACAATGGGCAGTTGTGTTGGTTGCCTGACAGACAACCTGATTTTCTAAACTTTGGATCTGACCGACGTGCGCGATAACAAGACCGAATCCTATGCTCCTGGTGCCATCTTCCCGCCAGTGAAACCCTTTCGCACCGGTCGGCTCCAGGTCGATGATTTACATACCCTTTATTGGGAAGAGAGCGGTAATCCGCAAGGCGTGCCGGTGTTGTTTTTGCATGGTGGCCCGGGGGCAGGCACCGCAGCCAGCCACCGCCAGTTTTTTGACCCGGCCCACTACCGCATCGTGCTGTTTGACCAGCGTGGTTCAGGCAAATCCACGCCGCTGGGCGAAGCGCGCCAGAACAGCACCCAACTGCTGGTTGACGACATCGAGCGCCTGCGCGAACTGATGGGCATTGAAGACTGGCTGATTTTTGGTGGTTCGTGGGGTTCCACACTGGCGCTGGCTTATGGGCAGGCGCACCCACAGCGCTGCACCGGCTTCATCTTGCGCGGTATTTTCCTCGGCACACAGGCCGAAATTGACTGGTTTTTGCAAGGCATGCCGCTGTTTTTTCCGGACGAACACGCCAAATTTGTCAGCCTGATCCCGGAAGATGAGCGCGGTGACCTGCTCGGCGCCTATATGAAGCGACTGTTTAGCGACGATGCGGCGGAAAACTTGCGTGCCGCCCAAGCCTGGAGCCGCTACGAGGCCAATTGCCTGCACCTGCTCCCGCGCCCGGAAGTGGCCCGCATGTTCAGTGCCGCCTGTGTGGCGCTGGGTGTTGGACGCCTGGGTGCGCATTACTTTTGTAACAGGATGTTTTTGACAGAAGGCCAACTGATCAACAACATGGACTGCATCGCGCACCTGCCAGCCATCATCATCCAGGGCCGCTACGACGTGGTGTGCCCACCGCGCACCGCTTGGCAACTGCGCCAAGCCTGGCCCAAAGCGAACTTTCAAGTGGTGGACGATGCCGGCCATGCGGCCTCTGAGCCTGGCATTACCAGCGCGCTGGTGGCCGCCACCGAGCGTTTCAAACTCACCACAACGCTGTAAGCGCCGCGATCACACCTGCGGCAGCAAAAAGCGCCGCTCCCAGGCGCTGATTTCGCCCAAATAGTGGTTGTATTCCATCGTCTTCACTGCGCAATAGCCATTGACAAAATCGGCCCCAAACGCTTGCTTGGCAAGGGCACTGTGCTGCATTTTGTCTAGCGCAGCGTCCATCGTGCGCGGCAGGCCGTGGGCCTCGTCGTAGCCATTGCTGGCCAGCGGATCGGAAGGTTGTAACTGCTCGTGGATACCGGCCAAACCCGCTGCCAGCGTGGCGGCAATGGCCAGATACGGGTTGGCATCGGCCCCGGCCACACGGTTTTCCACCCGCCGGGCCGCTGCGTTGCTGGCCGGAATACGTAGGCCAGTGGTGCGGTTGTCATAGCCCCAGGCCATGTTGGTGGGTGCCTGACTGCCGGCCACGTAACGCCGGTAGGCGTTGACGTTGGGGGCAAACATCAGCATCAATTCGGGCCCATAGGTTTGCAGCCCGGCGATGAACTGGCCAAACAGCGGGCTCTCCGAGCCATCAGGCAGGCTAAACACGTTGCTGCCAGATGTATCGACCAGACTGGTGTGCAGGTGCATCGAACTACCCGCAGCACCGGATATCGGCTTGGCCATGAAAACCGCGTTCAGGCCGTGTTTCAAGGCAATTTCGCGCGCGGTGTACTTGAATAAGAACGCCTGATCGGCCACGGCCACCGCGTTGCCATGCATCAGGTTGATCTCGTACTGCGTCGGGCCGACCTCATGGATCCAGGTGTCGGCATCGATGTGCAGGGTGACCAGCGCAGCGCGGAACTCGTCCCAGAAGGGGGTGAGTTCGTTGAGCATGTTCAGGCTGAAGGCGCTCTGGCCGACTTCGGCGCGGCCGCCACGCACCTTGGGTGGCAGCAGCGGCTGCGCCGGGTCCACATTGGTAGCGGTCAGGTAAAACTCGATTTCCGGCGCCACCACCGGGGTCAACCCCAGCGCGGCATAGTCAGCCAGCACGCGTTTCAAGGTGCTGCGCGGGGCAAAGGTGCACAACTCGCCGTTGAGTTCCAGGCAGTCGTGCACCGCCACTGCGCGCGGCTGGCTGGCCCACGGTGACAGGGTTAGCGTGTCGTAGTCGGGCACCATGCGCACATCGGGATCACTGTCGGGGAACACCGGGTTGTACGAATACTCGCCGGTGACCGCCTGCATCGGAATCGCTTGGCAGATGCGCAGCTCGGCCCCGGCAGCAAAGCGGCTGGCAGGCATCAGCTTGCCGCGCGGGTAGCCGGAGATGTCGGCAAAGATGCACTCCACATCCGAGATGCCATGCTGATTGAAAAAAGCGGTGATGCTCTCGGGGGTGTGGCGATGGGTCATGCTGGCAGATTTGGTAAATATATGAAATATAGTGCTCTAGCCCTTATTGGTAAAGGGCTGGCAGCTATCAAACTAAAAGTTTCTCAAGTGACGCGAGGTGGTCGGTGGGGTGCCCATCAGCTGCGCATCAACGCTTCAATCTCGGCCACACCCACCGGCACGCCACGGGTGATGAGTTCACAACCCGCATCAGAAACGATGGCGTCGTCCTCAATGCGGATGCCGATGTTGTGGAAGGGCTCGGGCACGCCGGGCGCCGGGCGCACATAGATGCCGGGCTCGATGGTCAACACCATGCCGCTGCGCAAAATGCGCGCCGGGCGGTTCTTGATGGTTTCTCCGGTGAGCGCGTCCTTGCGTTCGCTGACCTGGCCGATCTCGCCCGGCTCGGTGTAGGCACCGCAGTCATGTACATCCATGCCCAGCCAGTGGCCGGTGCGGTGCATGTAGAAGGGGAAATAGGCGCGTTTTTCAATCACGTCGTCCAGCGTGCCGACGGTATTTTTGTCGAGCAGGCCCACGTCCAGCATCCCCTGTGCCAACACTTTGACGGTGGCGTCATGTGGATCGGTGAAGCGTGCCCCAGCTTTGGTGGCAGCAATTGCGGCTTCCTGCGAGGCCAGCACCAGCTCATACAGCGTTTTCTGCGGGCCGCTAAACACGCCGTTGGCCGGAAAAGTGCGGGTGATGTCGCTGGCGTAGCCGTCCAGCTCACAACCGGCATCAATCAATACCAGCTCGCCGTTCTGCACCCGACCGGCATCGGCCCGGTAATGCAACACGCAGGCATTGGCACCAGCGGCCACGATGGAACCATACGCCGGGTACTGCGAGCCGTGGCGGCGGAATTCGTGAAGCAGCTCAGCATCCAGGTGGTATTCGCGCACCTCTTGCCCGGCGCGCAGCATGGCGGCGCAGCGCTGCATGGTGCGCACATGGGCCCCGGCGCTGATGTCGCTGGCGCGGCGCATCACGTCCTGCTCATGGGCGTCCTTGATCAGGCGCATCTCGTCCAGCGGGCCACACAGGTCGCGCTGCTGCTGCGGGCACAAGGTGCCGTAGCGCACCCGTGCGCGCAGCGGGCCCAGCCAGCCGTCAATGCGGCTCTCCAGCCCGGTGTGGGTGGCAAACGGGTACCAGACGGATTCGGCACCGTCTAGCAACGCGGGCAGCTGTTTGTCCAGCTCAGCCACCGAAAACGCGGCATCCACGCCAAGTGTCTCCGGCGCGGCGTCTGGCCCCAGGCGGTAGCCGTCCCAAATTTCGCGTTCCAGGTCTTTGGGCTGGCAAAACAGCGTGCTCTTGCCGTTACCGCTGATCACCAGCCAGGCTTTGGGCTCGGTGAAACCCGTCAGGTAATAGAAATAACTGTCGTGACGGAACAAAAAGTCGCTGTCGCGGTTGCGCTGCTGCTCGGGTGCGGTCGGCAGAATGGCGATGCCGCCAGGGCCGATGGTTTTGGCGAGGGCGGCGCGGCGTTGGGCGTAGAGGGAAGTATTCATGCGGTTTGACCTTGGGCTTTATTCAACAGTTCAATGCCGCGCTCGGTACGCTGGGCACCCCGGCTGGCGCGCACCATGAAGCGGGTTTCGGTATCAAACTCAACCAGCGCTTGGGTGGTGAGTTCATCAAGCATGCGTGCCAGGCTGATGCCGCGCTGCTCCGCCATGGCTTTCAGGCGGGCATGTTTATGGTCGGGTAGGCGCAAGGTCAGTGCGGTCATGCGGTTGTCTCCTTCAAGAAATCAGGGGGCGTCACGATGCTAAGCTGCGGAAAGCGAAGCTCCATCGAAGAAAAATCGCGCGTGTTCCAGGTAACGATATGCGAAGCAGCGCAGGCCACAGCCAGCTCCAGCACATGGTTGTCGCCCTCATCGCGCAAATTGGGTCGCCAGGAAAAGTAGGTTTTGACCCACTTGGCCTGCGCCAGAAAAATGTCCAGCAACTCCTCGCGCTCGGTAGCGTTCAGGCGGCAACCTTCAAACAGTGCGGTGTGGCTCAGCACATCTTCAAATTCCATGAGCAGCGCCGAGCCCATGGCGGGGGCAACTTGACCCAGCAGGCAGAGCTCAATCACTCTGGCGGACGCACCGGTACCCATACAGGCTCCGACAAAAACGTTGGTATCAATCACGATCATGTTGTGATGATAGCTGGATTGGGTTTATGTGGTGGCGCATGTGGTATCAAAATCAGGGGCCGACCGTTGGCCTCCTCTGGTGTATGGGTCATCAGATACCCAGGTCAGAAGGCTGGCAGACCCAACTTCATGCGTTCAGCTGCGCCAGCCGCTCCGGTGTGCCGACATCGGTCCAGGGGCCTTGGTACAGCTCGGCGCTCACCCGGCCCCGGTCCATGGCCGCGCGCAACAGCGGCGCCAGCGCGGCTTTGATGCCTTGCGGGTTGCCAGGCGCGATGTCGCACCACGGTGGCGCAAACAGAGCGCGGTGGTACAGGCCGATGGTGGAATAGGTGTAGCGCGGCTGCGGATCGTCTTTGGGCAGGTTCAGGGCCAAACCCGTGGCCGCGTCCAGACCAAAGTCGCCACGCGGGTTGTGCGCCGGGTTGGGCACCAGCCAGAGGTGCGCCAATTGGCCGCTGGTTTCAAAACGCTCTACCGCCGCCTGGGCAAAGACAAAACCGGGTGTGAACACATCCGCAGCCAGCACCCAAAACACCACATCGGAGGCGGCGCTGTGCGTAGGGAAAAGCAGCGGCAGCGCCCGGCAGATGCCGCCAGCGGTTTCCAGTGCTGCACCAAAGTCACATCCTTCACGGGAGTAGTGCAGCGTCAGGCACTCTGTATTAAATAGCTGCTCGCCTTTATCGGATAAGGGCTGGAGGCCTGGACTTGGGGTTTTGCCAAAATGACTATGAAACGTGTGAACAATCTGCTCTTCCAGCCAGGCGGTGTTGACCACCACCTGCTGGCAGCCACCGCGCAGCAGCGCCTCCAGATGCCATTGCATCAGCGGCTTGCCCTGCACTTGCAGCAAGGGTTTGGGGCAGGTGTCGGTGAGCGGGCGCATGCGCTCGCCGCGGCCAGCCGCCAGCAGCATGGCGGGGGCCTTGAGAACATGGGCTTCGGGATCAGACAGGACTAACACGGGCATCGGGGTGGGCAAGTGGACAACACCCGGACGCGACACACCTCCAGGCCCCACCGAGCATAGCCCAGCTCAAGGGGCCGCCCGCCAGCGCACCGACTGCCGATACGCGTGCCAGCTGCCGTGGCCCAGCAGCGGCCCAACCAGCAACAGCCCCAGCGACCACGGCAGCAGCATCGCCGCTGCCGTCAGGCCCACAATCAGCGCGGCCCACCACAGCATCACCCCGGTGTTGTTCAGCACCACTTCAATGCTGGTGATGGCCGCCGTGATGGCGTCGGTATCGCGGTCCAGAATCATCGGAATCGACACCACCGACGTGGCAAACACCAGGGTGGCAAACACCCCGCCCACCATCAGATAGGCCATCAAAAACTCCAGGTTCTGCGGGTTCAGAACGGCTTGCGCGATGCCAACCGACGACGGCATGCCAGTGGTGAAAAACACCGCAATCACCACCAGCGATGCGCGGCCCCACAACAGCTCCAGCACGATCAGCACCCCCACCAGCAGGCTCAGGCTGCGCAGATGATCCTTCCAGCAGGTGATCGAAGCAACAAAGTCTGGCTGCAGACCCTGTTCGCGCCGACGGCTGGCGTCGTACAGGCCCAGTGCCAGAAAAGGCCCCACCAGCAGACAGCCCGAGACCAGCGTCATGGTGTATTCGGGCTGGCTGCGGAACACTTCTGTCAGTGCCAGCGCCATGGCCCAGAAGGCCACGCCAAAAAACAGGCTGATGCCAGGGTTTGCCGCCAAGTCATGCCAGCCCAGCTTCAACCAGCGCCCGGGGGCTGACCAGCCCAGCTGGGCAATGTCCCTGGCGGGCGCCTCGGAGGGCGGCGGCACGTAAGGGGCAGGGGGTTCTTCGGGTGGGCGTAGGCTCATCAGGTCAGAATAAAACGAATGTTGCTGTCGGTGCTGTCCGGCCACCAAAGCACCAGCCGCAGAAAGCGTCTTTGTGGCAACGGTGCCCCGCGCTGCCCGCAGAAGTGATATGAAGTTGTTTTGCTGCGCGAACGCCTGCCTCAAGCCGGATCCGCTGTGTATCATCTTGTGGCATCACCACATCAGGAGCAGCACATGGCCCTCATGGACTTCATCAAGAAACAGTTCATTGACGTTTTGCAGTGGACCGAGGGGGACGACGGCACGCTGGCCTGGCGCTTCCCGATGGCGGGCATGGAAATCCAGACCGGCGCTGCGCTGGTGGTGCGCGAGTCCCAAATGGCGCTGTTTGTCAACGAAGGCAAAGCCGCCGACGTGTTTGGCCCCGGCACCTACAAGCTCACCACACAAACCCTGCCGGTGCTGACCTACCTCAAAAACTGGGACAAACTGTTTGAGTCACCCTTCAAAAGCGACGTGTACTTTTTCAGCACCCGCCAGCAGGTGGACCAAAAGTGGGGCACGCCGCAGCCCATCACCATCCGCGATGCCGACTTTGGCGCGGTGCGCCTGCGTGCCTTCGGCAACTACAGCTTCCGCGTGGCCGACCCCAAGTTGTTCCACACCGAAATTTCCGGCACGCGAGAGATTTACACCACCCAGGACATTGACGGTCAGCTGCGCGGGCTGGTGCTGCAAAACATCAGCAGCGCGGTGGCCAGCAGCGGCATCGCCTTTCTGGACCTGGCCGCCAACCAGCTGAGTTTTGCCCAGGCGTTGACGCGGCAACTGGCGCCCGAGTTCGAGAAAATCGGCCTCAAGCTCGAAGGCATGACGGTGCAAAACGTCTCGCTGCCCGAAGAGCTGCAAAAAATCATGGACCAGAAAATCGGCATGGGCATGGTCGGCAACGACATGGGCAAATTCATGCAGTACCAGACCGCGCAGGCCATTCCGAAGTTTGCCGAAGGCGCAGCAGGCGGTGGTGGCGGCAGCGGCATCGCCGGTGATGCGATGGGCCTGGGCGCCGGTGTGGCGCTGGGCCAGGTGCTGGCGCAAAACCTGTCCGCCGGGCTGCAGGGCCTGGGCACCCAGGCGACGCCTGCGGTTGCCACTGCGGTGGGGGTGAAACCCGAAGACGTGATGGCCACTCTGGAAAAACTGGGTGAACTCAAGGGCAAGGGCATCCTGACGCAGGACGAGTTTGATGCCAAGAAGGCGGAGTTGTTGAAGAAATTGGTGTAAATAGGTCTGGGCGGTAGGACGTTATGCTCCGTGTCCCCCGCCCTTCGGGCTCCTCCTTGACCTCCGCATAACGCCCTACCACCCAGTCCTCGGGTCACACTTTGGCAATCGCGAGTCCCAACACCCAGCGGTCCTACCGCGCCCTGTGCCCCGGCTGCGGCGCGCCTTTGACCTTTGCCAGCGCGCAGTCCACCCACGCGGTGTGCGGCTACTGCCAGAGCACGGTGGTGCGTGACGGCGAGGTGTTGAAACGCATCGGCAAGATGGCCGAGCTGTTTGACGACCATAGCCCGCTGCAATTGCAAACTGCGGGCAGCTGGCGCGGGCAAGGCTTCACGCTGGTTGGGCGGCTGCAATACAAATACGCTGAGGGCACCTGGACCGAGTGGCACGCGCTGCTGGGTGATGGCAGCAGCGCCTACCTGAGCGAAGACAACGGCGCCTATGTGTGGGCGGTTGGGCAGCCGCAGTCGCGCGAATTGCCCCCGGCGGCGCGTTTTCGGGTGGGTGCCACCACCGCCATCAACGGGCAGAACTTCAGTGTGGCCTCCAACCAGAGCGTGATGCTGCTGGCCGCCCAGGGCGAGCTGCCGCACCTGCCCGCTCTGGGCCAGCCGTTTGACTTGGTGGAGCTGCGCAGCCAGGGCGCCAGCAGTGCGGCGGGCGCGCAGGCCAAGGGCAATCCAGCCACGGCCAGTGGCAGCATGATCGGCCGCAACTTGGGCACCCAAACGGCGGACATATCGGACATCGCAGACACAGCAGGCCAGGCAAGTCAGGCTGACGGCGGCACCAGCATCCTCAGCATCCTCAGCATCGACTACAGCACCCAACCGCCCACCGTGACACTTGGCCAGCCGGTGCTGCTGGCTGACCTGAAGCTCACTGGCTTGCGCGAAGACGTGGCCAAAAACGAGCAAGGCCGCCAATTCAATTGCCCCAATTGCGGCGCCAGCGTGACGGTGGCGCTGCAGAGCAGCCAGAGCATCACCTGCCCGTCGTGCCGCAGCCTCATCGACCTGAGCAGCGGCATTGGCGGTGAACTGAAACATGCGCTGCAGGACGAGCCGGTGCAGCCGCTGATCGCGCTGGGCAGCATGGGCCAGTTGCAGGGCGTGGCCTGGCAGGTGGTGGGCTTTCAGCACCGCATTGGCACCGACCCCGCTGACCCGGATGAGCACTTTGGCTGGGAAGAGTACCTGCTCTACAACACCCAGCGCGGCTTCATCTTTCTGGTCGACTCCACCGAGGGCTGGAGTGTGGTCAAGCCTGCCACCGGCGCGCCGGTGGTCAGCGCGCACCCGCCTGCCGCCACCTACCTGGGCACACTTTATGCGCTCAAGGAGTCTTACAACGCCGAAACCACCTACGCGCTGGGCGAGTTTTACTGGCGGGTAGAACGCGGGCAACGCACCGCCAACCGCGACTACGCCAGCGGCGCCCATGTGTTGTCGATGGAGCAGTCGCCCGCTGAGGTGGTGTGGTCGGTGGGAAGCAAGATCGATAGCAACAAAGTCGCCACCGCCTTCAAGCTGGAAGACAAAAAGACCTTGCTGCAGCGCAGCGATGCGGGCCCGGCCAGCTTCAATGCCGCCATGAGTCTACGCACCCTGATCGTGATTTTCTTGCTGCTGATGCTGTTGTCCATCATCATCAGCCGGTGTTCGCGCTGCGATCCGGCGGTGGAGAACTGCACGTCGGGGGTCAGCAGTGGCGCGCGCAGCTCAGGCGGCTCGTTTGGCGGGTTTTCCAGCGGCGGTGGGCACAAATGACACGGTGCTTCTCAACCGGTCGCCTGCACCCCTGGTTTGTCATGGCGGACCCGATCCGCCGTCCATCTCGTTTTCTTTCAAGGAGATTCCCATGGGATTTGAAGCGTTGAAACCAGGGTTGTTGTTGGGCTCGGTGGTGTACGCGCTGCTGGGCGTGGTCATCTTCTGGCTGTGTTTCATCATCATCGACAAACTCACGCCCTACAACCTGTGGGAAGAAATCGTCGAAAAGCAGAACCGTGCACTGGCGCTGGTGGTAGCGGCCATGTCGCTGGGTATCTGCATCATTGTGGCGGCGGCGATACATGGGTAGAAGCAGCTGCCCGGGTTGCGCGCTGTAGCGGCGTTGATTGCTCCGCCAAGCTGGTCGGTTGAACGTTGCGAGGCAAGTCTTATATGTCAAAACACCTTCTAGCCCTTATGGAGCAAGGGCTGGCAGCTATTTAAGTTGATGCGCATTGAGCAGCTGGCTGTAACGCACCCCGCCGTTCCAAACCCTGCCAGCGCCCTGTCTGCCGACGTCCTATCTCCCCCTTTGTAGTGTCCATGCAGCGCTGAATTCCTGCCTGACTTTCATGGTGGCCATACCACCCTGAAGCATGAAAGAAGGCTTTCAGGTTAACCGCCAACTATGGGCGGCGTGAAGGCGGCCACCCGGGCTGACAACGCTTTTGCCGGTTGCGCAATTGGGTACGTTGTCGCACAGATCAGGCGTGACGACACCGCTAATCTGAGGTCAAGACCCAGGGAGCGCACGTGTTTCCCGGTCCTCACCGGAGCCCACCCGCCATGAACACGCAACCAACCGCCTTGCCCCCCCACAAAGAGCCTGGCAAGCTCGGCTTGGGCCTGCTGGTGGCGCTGGTGGTTGGCTCCATCATCGGCAGCGGCATTTTTGGTCTGCCGCAAAACATGGCGGCCGGTGCGGGTGCTGGGGCCATTCTGATCGGCTGGAGCATCACCGGTATCGGCATGCTTCTGCTGGTGCGCGTGTACCAGATGCTGGCGCTGCGCAAGCCCGAGTTGGACAACGGCGTTTACGCCTACGCCCGCGCGCTGTCTGGCGAGTACGTTGGTTTTAACTCGGCGTGGGGCTATTGGGTCAGCGCCTGGATCGGCAATGTCGGTTACCTGGTGGCTGCGTTTGGCGCGCTCGGGTACTTCTACCCGGCGTTTGGCACAGGCAACACGCTCGCCTCCATCCTTGGCGCCTCGGTGGTGCTGTGGGTGATTCATGCGCTGGTGCTGCGCGGTATTCAAGGCGCTGCGGTGCTCAATGCGGTGGTCACACTGGCCAAAGTTGTCCCGCTGCTGCTGTTCATTGGCCTGGTGGCCATGGCGTTTCAGATGGACACCTTCCGGCTCAATTTCTGGGGTGATGCCAAGTTGGGCTCGGTGCTCGATCAGGTGAAAAGCACCATGCTCGTGACCGTCTGGGTGTTCATCGGCATTGAGGGTGCCAGTGTGTATTCGGCCCGGGCCCGGAAGCGGGAAGACGTCGGTTGGGCCACCGTCATCGGTTATCTGATCTGCCTGTTGTTGCTGATGTCGGTGTCCCTGTTGTCACTGGGCGTCTACGCGCAGCCCGAGTTGGCGGTGCTGAAGAATCCGTCGATGGCGGGTGTGCTGGAAAGAGCGGTGGGCACCTGGGGTGCCGTGCTGATTTACGTCGGCCTGATCGTCTCCGTGGGGGGTGGTTTTCTGGCCTGGATGTTGCTGGCTGCAGAGTCACTTTTCACCCCGGCCGGTGGCGGCGTGATGCCGGTCTGGCTTGCCCAACAGAACAACAAGGGTGTGCCGGCCAACGCACTGTGGTTGACCAACGGCATGGTGCAGCTGTTCCTGCTGCTGACGCTGTTCTCGAAGGCGTCGTACCTGGCGCTGATTTCCCTGTCGACCGCGATGATTCTTCTGCCTTACCTGTTCAGCGCGGCCTATGGCTTGGTGCTGGCATGGCGCGGCGAAGGTGTGGCGAAGGAAACGCGTGGCGCTCACCATCGCAGCGATGTTCCCGTGGCGGCACTGGCCACCGTTTATTGCCTGTGGCTGCTGTATGCCGCCGGTTTCAAATATTTGTTACTCAGCGCCTTGTTGTATGCGCCGGGTGCTGTGGTGTATCTGCTGGCCAAGCGGCAACGCAGCGAGCAGCCATTCCAGGGGCACGAATGGACTGTCCTGGCGGTGCTGGTGGTGCTGGCGCTGGTGGCTGCAGCCCTGTTGGCCACGGGGCGCCTGAGCCTTTGATGATGGTCTTGCACACCCCATTTTTTTAAAAAGGTATCCATATGTCCATAGGAATCCAATCGGAAGTCGGCCGCCTGCGCAAGGTGCTGGTATGCCGACCCGGCCTGGCGCAGAGGCGCTTGACGCCGGCAAATTGCCAGGCTTTGTTGTTTGACGACGTTTTATGGGTCGAGCAGGCCCAGGCCGACCACGACGTTTTCACCCAGGCCATGCGCGAGCGTCATGTGGAGGTGCTTGAACTGCAGGAACTCCTGGCGCAGACGCTGGGCAACCCGGTTGCCCGCGACTGGCTGCTTGACCGCAAGCTCAATGCCAATTTCATTGACCCGGAACTGGCGCAGCAGTTGCGCCCCTGGCTGGAAGCGTTGCCGCCGCTTCGGCTCGCCGAACACCTCCTTGGCGGCCTGGCGCGGGCCGAGTTGCCGTTTGAGCCCGGGGGCCTGCTGGCGCGGTATGCCGATCAGGCCGATTTTTTGTTACCACCGTTGCCCAACACGTTGTTCACACGGGACAGCAGTTGTTGGATCGGTAACGGCGTGGTGTTGTGTCCTATGTACTGGCCGGCGCGCCGGCAGGAGACACTGCTCACCGCCGCGGTCTATCGGTTTCACCCGGCTTTTGCCGGCCACGCCACCGAATGGTGGGGTGACCCCGACCACGATCATGGTCAGGCCACGCTGGAGGGCGGTGATGTCATGCCATTGGGCAAAGGTGTCGTGTTGATCGGCATGGGCGAGCGCACCTCGCCGCAGGCCGTGAGCCAGCTTGCTCGCGCACTTTTCGCAACCGGCGCGGCAAGCCGGGTGCTGGCTGCCCAAATTCCCAAGTCGCGCGGCGCCATGCACATGGACACCGTGTTTACTTTTTGCGACGTGGACCTGGTGACCTACTTTCCGGAACTGGTAGACACCATCCGCGTGCACAGCCTGCGACCGGGCAAGCTGGCCGGTAGTCTGGATGTGTGCACCGAGCCCCAGCCCTTTCTGGCGGTTGTGAAAGAAGCCCTGGGCTTGCCCCGGCTGCGCACTGTCGCCACGGGGGGCGATGCTTACACCGTGGAGCGTGAGCAGTGGGACGACGGCAACAACCTGCTGGCGCTGGCACCCGGCGTGGTCATGGCCTACGCCCGAAATACCCATACCAATGCCTTGCTGCGCAATGCCGGGGTGCAAGTGATAGCCATTTCGGGTGCCGAACTGGGCCGTGGCCGGGGTGGCAGCCACTGCATGTCTTGCCCCATCGAGCGTGACGCCGTCTAGGCGTTGCCCGCGCAACCTCAACTTACCAGACTGGACTCCCCATGGCCTTCAACCTTCGCAACCGCAGCCTGCTGGCGCTCAAGGATTTTGCTCCTGGCGGTATTCGTTTTCTGCTTGACCTGGCAGCCGAGCTCAAACGATCCAAGGCGGTGGGCAACGAGTACCCGCAACTCAAGGGCAAGAACATTGCGCTGATCTTTGAAAAACCTTCTACCCGCACGCGCTGCGCCTTTGAAGTAGCGGTGCACGACCAAGGTGGCCACATCACCTACCTGGATTCAGTGAGCTCACAGTTGGGGCACAAAGAGTCTCTCAAGGACACGGCTCGCGTGTTGGGGCGCTTCTACGACGGCATTGAGTACCGCGGCTTTCATCAAAGTGTGGTCGCTGAACTGGCGCGGTTTGCCAATGTGCCGGTTTGGAACGGGCTAACCGACGAGGCACACCCCACCCAGATTCTGGCCGACCTGCTGACGATGCAGGAGTATGGCGAAAAGCCGCTGCACGAGCTCAGTTTTTGCTATCTGGGCGACGCCCGTTTCAACATGGGCTGCTCCTTGCTCGTAGGCGGCACACAAATGGGCATGGACGTGCGCATTGCCGCACCAGCAGAGTTGCAACCAGCCGCCGAACTGGTGGCGCAGATGCGTGAGCTCGCGCGCAGCACCGGGGCTCGCATCACGCTGGAGACCGACCCGTTGAAGGCCGTGGCCGGGGCAGACTTCCTGTACACCGACGTCTGGGTGTCGATGGGCGAGCCCGAAGAGGTCTGGAAGCAACGCATTGCGCAGCTGATGCCTTACCAGGTCACAACGGCATTGATGCAGGCCACCGGCAAAGCGCGTACCAAGTTCATGCATTGCCTGCCGGCCTTTCACAATCTGGATACCGAGGTGGGTCGCCAAGTGCATGAGAAGTACGGCCTCAGTGAGATTGAAGTCACCGATGAGGTCTTTGAGTCTGATGCGTCCATCGTTTTCACACAGGCCGAAAACCGCATGCACACCATCAAGGCGGTGCTGGTCGCCACGCTCGGACGATGAAACTGGTCGTTGCCCTGGGTGGCAATGCGTTGTTGCGGCGCAGTGAACCCCCCACGGCTGAAAACCAGCTCGACAACATTCGCCGTGCTGCCGCTCAGATCGCCGGTGTGGCTGCCGGGCATGCTCTGGTGCTGACGCACGGCAACGGGCCGCAGGTGGGTTTGTTGGCATTGCAGGCCGCCGCCTACACCAACGTGGCGGCCTATCCACTCGATGTGCTGGGCGCGCAGACCGATGGCATGATCGGTTACCTGCTGGAGCAGGAACTGGCCAACCTGCTGCCATCGTCCAGAGCGGTGGTCACCCTGCTCACACGGGTTGAGGTCAACGCGCACGACCCCGCTTTTGCGCACCCGACCAAGCCCATCGGTGCCGTGTACACGCAGGCCGAGGCCGAGCGCGCGGTGGCCGAGAAGCATTGGACGATCGCCCCCGATGGCAGTGCCTTCAGGCGTGTGGTTGCCTCACCAAAGCCACGGCGGGTACTGGGTGTGCCGTCCATCCGCTTGCTGCTTGAACATGGGGCGCTTGTCATCGCAGCCGGTGGCGGTGGCATTCCGGTTGTCAAGGCAGCGGATGGCCACAGCCTGCACGGCATCGAGGCGGTGATCGACAAAGACCTGTGCAGCAGTCTGCTGGCGCGCGAACTGGGTGCCGACTGCCTGATCATCGCTACCGATGTGGCAGCGGTGTATCTCGATTGGGGTCTGCCCAGCCAGCGTGCCATTGGCAAGGTCACGCCACAGGCTCTTGCCACACACGACTTCGCGGCAGGCTCGATGGGCCCCAAAGTGGAGGCGGCCTGCGCCTTCGTTATGGCCACCGGCAAGCGGGCTGTGATTGGCTCCCTGGATCACATCGAACGCATGTTGGCAGGGCAAGCTGGTACGCAAGTCAGCCTGGACGGCGCCGATACGCCAGGAGCGTGACGCGGTGCCGGGCAGCACTTCAAAACCCGCTATCTGAATTCAGACGCCCCAAACCACATCCTTGCCCGCCTGTGCGCTGGTTTTGAGCAAATCGATGAAGGGTGTGGCGCGCTGGCGCAGCATGACGCTGTCGCCTTCCACTTCCACCACCAGCCCCGGGTGCTCCCGGCGCTTGGCTTCGGCGGCCTCATGCACCTCAATCGCTGCTTGCAGCGCCGCAATCGCCGCAGGAATCTGGGCCAGGGTGATGATGCCCTGCGCTGCGCGTTCCTTGCCAATGATGGACAGCATTTGCTCGCCATTGGCTTGAAGCATGATGACATCTGCGGCAGCCTGGGATTTGAACTTGTAGATCATGGTGACACCTCCATTGGTTGAACCGTGCTGTGGGTAAATTGCCGCTGATCGGCAGGGCGCGCAGGTTTTCGTTCCCCTTCACCGATCTACATCCGTGAAGCCCGACAAAATCTTAGAGCATTAGGATAGTCGTGACAATCAGCGCCATCTGTGCGGCACACCGCTTAGCCGTCGGTTGGCCGCCCAGGCGCCTGCCACTTGCCCACGTTGATGCACCAAAATAGGCTCCAGCCCTTATACAGTAAGGGCTGGCAGCTATTAAAACCAGATAAACCAGCATGACTGACACGTCTCCTGTTGCAGCCCGTCCAGGCGCCACCCCGCGCCCGCTGGAGGTGGCGTTGCTGGCGTCCGTGTTTGTGGTGTCGGCCTGCGGGCTGGTGTACGAGCTGGCAGCGGGGGCGCTGGCGTCTTACCTGCTGGGCGACTCGGTGCTGCAGTTTTCCACCATCATCGGCACCTACCTGTTTGCCATGGGTGTCGGTTCGTATTTGTCGCGGTTCTTCGAGCGCCAGTTGCCTGCGCATTTTTTACGCATCGAACTGCTGGTGGCCCTGATTGGCGGAGCGCTTCCAGCTCTGTTATTCATCGCTAACGCCGCCGTTCCAGGTGCGTTTCGCGGGCTGCTTTACGGTCTGGTGCTGCTGGTGGGCACGCTGGTGGGGCTGGAGATTCCGCTGGTCATGCGCATCCTCAAGCGCAACGTGGCACTGAAAGACCTGGTATCACAGGTGCTGACCTTTGACTACCTGGGCGCGCTGGTGGTGTCGCTGGCGTTTCCGCTGGTGCTGGTGCCGCAGCTCGGGCTGATTCGCACCGGGCTGTTGTTTGGCCTGATGAACGCGGGTGTGGCGGTGTGGGCGCTATGGCTGTTTCGCTTTGAGCTGCGCCAGTTTGCCGCCCACGCCACTGCCTGTGGGCTGACGCTGGCCGCATTGGCGGCGGGCATGGCCGGTGCGGACCACCTCACCACCTGGGCTGAAGACAAGCTGTACCAGGACCGTGCGGTTTTCGCCCAGACCACGCCCTACCAGCGCATTGTGGTCACCCACGCGCCGGGCGAGGGCCGCGCGGGCTACAGGCTGTTTCTCAACGGCAACCTGCAGTTTGCCCAAAGCGACGAATACCGCTACCACGAGGCGCTGGTACATCCGGTGATGGCCGGCTACGCAGCGCTGGGCGCGCCCAAAAAGGTGGCTGTGCTGGGCGGTGGCGACGGCATGGCCGTGCGCGAAATCCTCAAATACGCGGGCGTGGAAAGTATCACGCTGGTGGAGCTGGACCCGGCCATGAGCCAGCTGTTCACCACCCAGCCAGTGCTCAGCGCTCTCAATGCGCAAGCACTGCAGTCGCCCAAGGTCAAGGTGGTCAATGCCGACGCCTTCAGCTGGCTGGAACAAACGCCCGAGGTGTTTAACGTGATCGTGGTGGATTTCCCGGACCCGACCAACTTCAACATCGGCAAGCTGTACACCAATTCTTTTTACGCCCTGCTGGACAAACACCTGGCCGCCAGTGGTTACGCGGTGATCCAGACCACCTCGCCGCTGGTGGCGCGACAGAGTTTCTGGACCGTGGTGAGCACCATCGAATCAGTGGGTTTGACGGCCACGCCGTACCACGCGCATGTGCCGAGTTTTGGCGAATGGGGCTTTGTGGTGGCCAGCCGCAGGCCATATCGGCTGCCGACCCGTCTGCCAGCGGGGCTGCGGTTCCTGAATTTACAGAGTTTGCCCGCTTTATTTGACTTTCCGCTGGACATGGCGCGCTTGCCTGCTGAGGTGAACCGCCTGTCCAACCAGGTGCTGGTGACCACTTACGAGGCCGAGTGGGGCCGCGTCGCCCACTGAAGGGTGGTTAAAACACCGCCACCGAACGGATGCCCAGCGCAAACGGCCCGGCCTGCGCGTTGGCAATCATCCAACCCACCTGACACACCCGCTCCGGCTGCAGCCGTGGCGCGCGCGGCACCAGCCGCCCGCGGTAGGTGGGCGTCATGCTGGCGACCAACACGCTCACCTCGGCCCAGACACCCGCAGGCGGCTGAAAACTGGCCTGGTAAGTCAGGCCGTCAAACGCGGCGTCGGTGCGCAGGTTGAACTTGTAGCGCTTGCCGTCACCCAGCACACTCAGGGCATAACCCGCCGCGCCGGTACGCGCCAGAATCCGTGTGGCGGCCCGCACCGAGGCAAAACCGCCGTTGTTTTGCAGCGAAACCTCGCCCTCAAACACCGCCCAGCCTTCAGCGTCCAGCCTGAAGCGGCTGCTGGACAAACCGCCCATCACCTGGTCGTTGATCGGCTGCCAGGGCGCGCAGGCAGCTACAGTGTCGAAATTGAGAACATGAACCATGATGGCTGCATTGTGGGGGTTTTCCGGGCGTTCATCACAGCGGGGCAAACACAGCATGAGCAAGGCATTCACCAAAGAAACTGACAACGATGACGACGACGAGTTGCGCCTGCCGCCACTGCCCGCCGGGGGCAAAAATTACATCACCCCGCAAGGCTTTGCCACGCTGCGCGCCGAGCTCAAAGAGCTGGTGGAGGTAGAGCGCCCGAAGATCGTCGAGGTGGTGCACTGGGCCGCCAGCAACGGCGACCGCTCCGAGAACGGCGACTACCACTACGGCAAAAAACGCCTGCGCGAGATCGACCGGCGCATCCGCTTCCTGATCAAACGCCTGGAAATTGCCGTGGTGGCCGACCCGGCACTGCACCATGGCCACACGCAAATTTTCTTCGGTGCCACGGTGACCTATGTGGACGAGGAAGATGTGCAGCGCACAGTGAAGATCGTCGGCATTGACGAAGCCAACAGCGCGGCCGGTGAAGTGAGCTGGATTTCCCCCATCGCCCGCACCTTGCTCAAAGCGCATGAGGGCGATGTGCTCAAGCTGGTGATGCCCGACCGGGTGGATGAGATTGAGGTGTTGCGGGTGAGCTACCCGGCGCCGCAGGCGAGGTGATGAGGGTTCAGAGGCGGTTCAGGCCTGACGGGCACGCCGACGGCGTGAGAGTTAGTTTTTACAGAATAGTGCGTTTTGGCGCAAAATGCGCCAAAAAGGAGAATTTTCAATGAACACACCTGCCGTCAGTTTTTCATCTGTCAAGTTGTCGAGTTCACTGGTCCAGCAGGCGCGTGAGGCGGCCCAGCCCATGCGCCGCTCCGTTGCCGGGCAGGTTGAGTACTGGGCCACTTTGGGGCGCGTGGTAGAGCACAGCGGCCTGACCGTGCAAGAGGCCCGTGAAGCCATAGAGCAGTATGAGGCAGCTGCTCGGCAAAAACACATCGACACCACCTTGGACGATATCGAGGCCCGGTTTACCTCTGCCAGCAGCCAGGGCAGCCTGGCCGACAAGGTGCGTGAGGTGGTTTTGAGCAACCGGGCGATGGCCGCACAGACCCCCTTGTGAGCGCCGCAGTGGCACAGCTTTACCTGCTGGCAGACCCCAACGGTGCGGGCAAGTCCACCCTGTACCGTGCGGCGCAGCAACACAGCTACGGGGTTGTGCTGCTGGTGGTCTGCCTGGATGAGCCAGAGCGGCTGTTGCCACGTGTGTTGGGCCGCGTGCGCGAAGGTGGGCATGGCGTGCCTGCGCAGCGTGTTCTCAGCCGATATCCGCGAACTCTTCAAAACCTGATTCACGCCGTCCGCCTGGCAGATCTGGCACTGTTGTATGACACAGGTACAACATCGCCCGATGACATCAGCCCACCCCTGCTGGTGGCAACTTGTCGGGGTCAGAAAACAACGGTCCTGGCACCGGACTTGCCCGCATGGGCTCGACAGGTATTGCAGGTAGGCCAGATGCCAAACGTATGAGCAGTGCCGCATGTCGTTGGCGCAACTAGATCGCCGTCATTTCCTGCTGTCCGGCATGGGCGCCGCGCTGCCCTTGCTGGGCTGCCAGCCAGTCAGCAGCACGGCGCACATCCAGGGCGGCTTCACCGGCATAGACCACACGCGCGGCCACCTGCTGCAGCCAGCGGCCCAATCCGCCAGCGCCAGCACTTGGCCCGCACCCAGCCTCACCCGGCGTACCGACGTGCTCATTGCAGGGGGAGGCGTTGCCGGTCTCGCAGCTGCACGGGCCTTGCGACTAAAAGGCATTGAAGACTTTGCCCTGCTGGAGCTGGAAGACGAGGCCGGCGGTAACGCGCGCGGTGGCACGGTGGGCGGCTTACCCTGCCCGCTGGGCGCGCATTACCTGCCCGTGCCCAGCGACGATGCGCCCGAGGTGCAAGACTTGCTGGAAGAATTTGGCCTGCGCACGCGCCAAGCTGGCCGTTGGGTTTATGACGAGCGCCACCTGTGCCACAGCCCACAAGAGCGGCTGTATTTCAATGGCAGCTGGCAAGAAGGCCTGCTGCCACTCAACGGCGTCAGCGCGCAAACGCTGGCGCAGTACCAGAAGTTTTCCGCTCTGGTGGCACAGTTGCAGCAACTGGCCCGCTGGAATGTTCCTATAAGAAATCGGCCTCTAGCCCATATTCAGAAAGGGCTAGCAGCTATCACCTTTGATTCTTACCTGAGTCAGCAAGGCTTGACTGACCCGCACCTGCGCTGGTACCTGGACTACTGCTGCCGCGACGATTACGGCGCGGGCATCGGCGTGGTGTCGGCCTGGGCGGGCATCCATTACTTTGCCAGCCGCCACGGTTTCTCCGCGCCAGGTATGGAAACGCAGGAATCGGATGGCCTGCTCACCTGGCCCGAAGGCAATGCCTGGCTCACCCGTCGCCTGGCCGCGCCGCTGCAGAGCCGCCTGCACACCGGTCGCGTGGTGCTGCGCATGGCCAACGTCAAACACGGCGTCGAGGTGGACGCCTTCAACACCAGCACCCAAACTGTGGAGCGCTGGCAGGCTCGCCGCGCCATCATGGCGCTGCCGATCTTTGTGGCTGCGCGCGTGGTGCAAAACCCGCCCGACTGGCTGCGTGAAGCTGCCGCACAAACGGTGTACGCCCCCTGGCTGGTGGCCAATATCCATATCCGCGCCGCGCTGGACGACCGCCCCGGCGCGCCGCCGAGTTGGGACAGCGTCATTTACGGCAGCCCGCAGACCACCCCCGGCCTGGGCTACGTGGACGCCAGCCACCAGCGCCTGCAAACCGTGCCCGGTGCCACCGTGTTGACACATTACCGCGCGCTCGGCGACCTGGGTTTGTCTGGCCGCCAGATGCTGCTGGACACGCCCTGGGCCAACTGGCGCGATGCCATCGTGGCCGAACTGTCAGTGCCGCACCCCGATCTGGCCGCCAAAGTCACCCGCATCGACATCATCCGCTATGGTCATGCGATGGCGGTGCCTGTGCCCAGGAAAAATGGTCAAATTGGCATCCAGACATTATTGAGAAAGGGTCAGCAGCTATCAAAAAGTTCTAACGCAACGCTTGCCCATGATCGACTGGCTTTTGCGCATAGCGACTGGGCGGGTTACTCGGTGTTTGAGGAAGCCTTCACGCTGGGGCATACGGCGTGACAGGCGCACAGGCACTTTTCGCGTTGACTGGCGGCAAGCAGCGCCCCTACATCACCCAGGCCTCAAGGCGGAAGCTGGCAGCACAGGCCCTGACTTCCTTCATCTGCCCATGACCGGGAAGCACCTTGGTATCAACCGTTTCCACCGTCCCAAAATAGTGGCGGTGATGGTAGCCGTGCTGGTTGTCGTAGCCCACGACGCGCCCGTTGTCGCCGCTGTGCAATGCATGTTTGATGCTGTGGGGATCGTCCATGATTTTCCTGTCAGCCACGATCAATACCATCACGGCTGGTCAGGCTGAGTGGCTCATGATGCGGCTGACAGGTCGCGTGCCAAGCCATTGCACCAAACAGCCTGCTCAGGTAAGCTGGACGCCAGAATTAGGGGGTTCAAAATGATCATCCGCCATGAAACAGCTTCTGACATCGACGCCATTTCAGAAGTCACCATCGCCGCCTTCCAGACGCTGGCCATCAGCCAGCACACCGAGCAATTCATCATCCACGCGTTGCGCCAAGCCGAAGCGTTGACCATTTCACTGGTGGCAGAGTCTGGTGGCCAGGTGATGGGGCATATTGCCTTCTCGCCCCTCACCATGTCGGATGGCAGCGCCGACTGGTATGGCCTTGGGCCGATATCTGTGTGGCCGCAAAACCAGCGCCAAGGCATTGGAAAATCCCTGATGCATGAAGGCCTGTCAGACCTGAAAGCTATGGGCGCCAAAGGGTGCGCGCTGGTGGGTGATCCCCATTACTACCAGCGCTTTGGGTTCAGAAATATCCCTGGCTTGATGCATGAAGGCATTCCGCAGGAATATTTTCTCGCCTTGCCGTTTGATGACGCCACGCCGCAAGGCACGGTTAAATTTCATCGGGCATTCACCGCCACGGCTTGAGGGCAAGCCCGCTTGCCAGCGACACACTGTTGTCATCAAAATGACATACCGCACTGCCACACTTTGACGATAACCCACCCAGGCCCGCATGACTGATACCGCCCCAACCCCCATCGCCGAACCGGTTCCCGTTGCCCCCGTCCCGGCTCCCGCCAAAGCGAAGGTCAAGGTCAAAGCCAAACCGCTTCCAGCCCCCAAACCGGTGGACACCAGCTGGCTTGACCGCGACGTGAGCCTGCTGGCCTTCAACGCGCGGGTGTTGCATTGGGCCAAAAAGACCGATGTGCCGCTGCTCGAGCGCCTGCGTTACCTCACCATCGTCTCCTCCAATCTGGATGAGTTTTTTGAGGTGCGTGCTGCGCTGTATACCAGCCTGGCCAAACCCAAAGCCGCCCTGAGCGCCATTGACGCGCAGGCCCAAGAGGCGCTGAGCCACGCTGCGCACCTGCTCGTGGAAGAGCAATACGCGTTGTACAACGAGGTGCTGATGCCCGCGCTGGCCAAAGAGGGCGTGCGCGTCATTCCGCACGGCGAGCGTTCCCAGGCGCAGCAGCGCTGGGTGAAATCTTTTTTTGAGCGTGAGGTGCGCCCCTTGCTGCTGCCGGTGGGGCTGGACCCGGCGCACCCGTTTCCGCAGGTGGCCAACAAGTCGCTGAACTTCATCGTGCACCTGTCGGGCCACGATGCTTTTGGCCGTGAGAACGACATCGCCATTGTCAAGGTGCCGCGCAGCTTGCCGCGTTTTATCCGCTTGCCAGACACGCTCGCGGGCAAGCGCACGCTGTTTGTGTCGATCTCCAGCGTGATCCGCGCGCATCTCAAAGACATGTTTCCGGGCCGTGTGGTGGGCAACTTCTCGCAGTTCCGCGTGACCCGCCACTCGGATTTGTCGGTGGACGAAGAAGACGTCAAAAACCTGCGCACCGCGCTGCGCCAGGGTCTGGTGCACCGCAACTACGGTCAGGCCGTGCGTCTGGAGGTGTCGGCGGGCTGTGCCGAGCATTTGGCCGACCTGCTGCTGCGCCAGTTTGAGCTGCCGGTGTCTGCCCTGTACCGGGTGCACGGCCCGGTGAACCTGGTGCGCCTGAATCAGCTGATTGACCTGATTGACCAACCCAAGTGGCTGTGGCCACGTTATGAGGCCAGCTTTCCGTTGCAGCTGTCCACCAACACCCCCATTTTTGAGCAGCTGGCCGAGGGTGATGTGCTCATCCACCAGCCGTACGAGAGTTTTGACGGCGTGCTGGCCTTCCTGCGCGAAGCGGTGATGGACCCGCAGGTGCTGGCCATCAAGCAAACCATTTACCGCACCGGTTCCGATTCGGTGTTGATGGAGCTGCTGCACCAGGCGGTGCAACGCGGCAAAGAGGTCACCGTGGTGGTGGAGCTCAAAGCCCGCTTTGACGAAGAAGCCAACATCAACTGGGCCGAAAAGCTGGAATATGTGGGCGCGCAGGTGGTGTACGGCATTGTTGGCCTGAAAACGCACGCCAAGATGCTGCTGGTGTCGCGCCGCGAGGGCCGCAATATCCGCCGCTACGCGCACCTGTCCACCGGCAACTACAACCCCAAAACGGCGCGCCTCTACACCGACCTGAGCTACCTCACCGCCAACCCCAAGCTCACCGCCGACATGGAAACCGTGTTTGGCCTGCTGGCCAACCAGAGCCGCATCCCCAAGCTCAGCAAGATGATCATGGCGCCATTTCACTTGCAGCGCGGCCTGATCGACTGGATCGACAAGGTGGCCAAGGCCGCTGCGCAAGGCGTGCCCGGGCGCATCACCCTGAAGATGAACAGCCTGACCGACGAGAAGCTGATGGAGGCGCTGGTGTGCGCTTCTCAAGCCGGGGTAGAGGTGGATCTGATCGTGCGCGGCGCCTGCATGTTGCCGGCCCAGCGCCCCGGCTTCACCGAC
The DNA here is from genome assembly GCA_002083775.1 of Rhodoferax ferrireducens. GTDB lineage: Bacteria > Pseudomonadota > Gammaproteobacteria > Burkholderiales > Burkholderiaceae_C > Rhodoferax > Rhodoferax ferrireducens_A. Next base: position 97,172 of record MTEI01000003.1, read on the forward strand.
CACATTCGGGTGCGCAGCATCATTGGCCGTTTTCTGGAGCACTCCAGGGTGTTTTACTTCCAGACGGGCACCGAGGAAGCGCTGTACCTGTCCAGCGCCGACTGGATGAACCGCAACATGCTGCGCCGCGTGGAGCTGGCCTGGCCGGTAGAAGATGCAACGCTGCGCGCGCGCATTGTCAACGAGTGTTTGACCATGTACCTCCATGACCATGTGGACGCCTGGTCAATGGCGCCCGACGGCAGCTACCACCAGGTGCCGCCCGCCCGCAGCACGGGCAAGGCCAAGGCGGCGCTTGGTGCGCAAAACAAGTTGATGGCACTTTATACCGCCAAGCCCTGACTGCATAAGGACTGACAGCTATGGATTTGATACTTTGGCGACACGCGCAGGCGCATGAGGCTGAGCCGGGCTGTGACGACCTGTCGCGCCAGCTCACTGCCAAGGGCGAGGGCCAGGCCGCCCGCGTGGCCAAGTGGCTCGACCGCCAGTTGCCCGAGAGCACCCGCGTGCTGGTGAGCCCGGCGCGCCGCGCCGAGCAAACCGCCCGTGCGCTGGGGCGCAAGTTCAAGTTCCGTGACGAACTGGCACCTGAAGCCAGTGCCGAGGAAGCGCTGGCCTTTATCCAGTGGACGGCTGAAAACGGCCCGCCGCACAAAGGCGCCGTGCTGCTGGTGGGCCATCAGCCCATGCTGGGGCAGATTGCCGCGCGCCTGCTGGGCGTGGACGAGGCCGCGTGCGACATCCGCAAAGGTGCTGTGTGGTGGCTGCGCAGCCGCCAGCGTGAGGAAGAGCTCCGTGTGCACCTGCTGAGTGTGATCAGCCCCGAGCTGATTTGAGGCAGCGTTACTGCACCACCAGCTCAAAACTCCAGGGCATGCGTAGCCAGGCCACGCTTTCCTGGCGCAGCAGGTGGGCTGACTGGGGGTAGTTACAGGCCCAGACCTCGTCCACGGTGAGTGTGAACCGCTGGCGTTTGCCATTGAAGGCCAGCGCCATGCTCTCGTCTTGCGGGTCTTGGCGAGCGTGGCACAGGATAACGGCCAGGCGCAGCGCCAGCAGCAGCATCACAAAACCCGATTCTTCAAAGTCGGCATCCAGTTTTTTGAGTTTGCCTCGGTGGCCCAGCACCAGCAGACCCAGGCGATGCAACTCGGGCAGGCTGAAGCCCACCGTATCCGCGTTTTCCAGAATGTAGGCGCCGTGTTTGTGGTAGTCGCTGTGCGAGATGGTCATGCCGATCTCATGCAGCGCAGCGGCCCAGCGCAGTTTGCGCAGCAAGGTGTCGCGCCGCGGCAGATCTGGCGGCGCCACTTGTGTAAACAAGTGCCCTGCGGTCTGGCTGACGCGCTGGCCTTGGGCGGCATCCACCGCAAATTTTTGTGCCAGGCGCTGCACCGACACGTCGCGCGCGTCGGTGGCATGCGCCTCGCGCTCGACCATTTCCAGCAGCACGCCGTGGCGCAGCGCGCCTTGGGCCACCTGCAGGGTGTCGATGTGCAGCAAGTCCATCAGCCCGCGCAGCACGCTCACGCCGCCGCCCAGCACGGCGCGGCGATCGTCTTTCAAACCTTCGAGTTGGACCAGGTGGGCGCTGCCAGCGCGCAACAGGCATTTGATCAGCCAGTCCAGCCCCTCGCGGGTGATCTGCTCGGCCGGCCAGCCTGACAGCGCCAAAATGTCGGCCACCGCGCCCACCGTGCCCGAGGCACCATAAGCGGCATCCCACTGGTGGCGCGGGTAGCTGGACAAAGCCTCGTCCAGCACCGCCTGCGCGGCAATTTCTGCACGGTACAGGGCTTGTTCAGTGAACTCGCCCTTGGGGAAATACTTCAGTGACCAGGCCACACTGCCCACCCGGTACGAGGCAGTGTGCAGCGGCTCGGTACCGCGGCCCAGCACCAGTTCGGTGGAGCGCCCGCCAATGTCGATCACCAGCCGGCGCTCCGGGCTTTGCGGCAGCAGGTGCGACACACCCTGGTAGATCAGCCGGGCCTCTTCGGTGCCGGCAATCACCTCAATGGGAAAACCCAGCAGCTCTGAGCCACGCTTCAAGAACTCGTCGCGGTTTTTGGCCTCGCGCAGCGTTTGTGTGGCCACGGCGCGCACCTGGTCAGGCCCGAAGCCTGCCAGCCGCTCGGCAAACCGGGCCAGGCAGTCCCAACCGCGGGTCATGACCTCCAGCGACAGGTTGCGGTCTTCGTCAAAACCGTTGCCCAGGCGCACCGTTTCTTTCAGGTAGTCCACGCGCTGGATCTGCCCATGTTCAAAGTGTCCGATTTCAAGCCGAAAGCTGTTGGAGCCCAGATCGATGGCTGCCAGGAATGTGCCGTTGTTCATATCAGGAGTTTACGTTTTCGCTGTGACGTTTTGATGTCAATGGCATGTCAAACCGGTCGTTGCCTGTCGGAAGCAAGGGCCTGTCATGCATTCGTCACAAAGTACTTTTATAGTTCAACAAATATTGAAGTATTAACCCGAATCGTTTGAAGGAGCTCGCATGAAAGTTGGTATCAATGGCATGGGCCGCATTGGCCGCCTGGCGTTGCGCGCCGCTTTTGGGGCCGCCGAGCGCCCGGCAGACGACCCGCACGCAGGCAACCGGCTGGAGGTGGTGCACCTCAACGAGCTCAAAGGCGGTGCCGACTCCACCGCGCACCTGCTCACCTTTGACACGGTGCAGGGCCGCTGGCGCGCCGACATCGCCGCCGATGGTGCTGACCACCTGCATATCGGTGCGCAGCAGCTGACGTTTTCGTCCCACGCCACAGCGGCCGAAATCCCGTGGGGTGACCTGGGCGTGGACCTGGTGCTGGAATGCACCGGCAAGTTTTTGACGCCCGAAACCCTGCAAGGCCACCTGGACCGGGGTGCCAAGCGCGTAATCGTGGCTGCACCCGTCAAGGTGGGCGGGGTGCTGAACATGGTGGTGGGTGTCAACCACCACCTGTACGACCCGGCGCGTGACCACATCGTGACCGCCGCGAGCTGCACCACCAACTGCCTGGCACCGGTGGTGAAGGTGGTGCATGAAGCCATTGGCATCCGCCACGGCCAGATCACCACCCTGCACAACCCCACCAACACCAATCTGGTGGTGGACGCACCGCACAAAGACCTGCGCCGCGCCCGCAGCGCCATGGTCAACATGGCCCCCACCACCACCGGCAGCGCCACCGCCATCACGTTGATTTACCCGGAACTCAAAGGCAAGCTCAATGGCCACGCGGTGCGTGTGCCTGCGCTGAACGCGTCACTGACCGACTGCGTGTTTGAGATGCAGCGGGAAACCTCGGCAGAAGAGGTCAACGCCTTGTTTGCCGCCGCTGCCGCCAGCGGCCCGCTGGCGGGCATTCTGGGCTACGAGCCGCGCCCGCTGGTGAGTGCCGACTACGCCCGTGACACCCGCAGCAGCATCGTGGACGGCCTCTCGACCATGGTGACAGATGGCACGCTGCTCAAGGTCTACGCTTGGTACGACAACGAAATGGGCTACGCCACCCGCATGGTGGACCTGGCCTGCCACATGCAGCAGCAAGGTATTTGACTGACATGGCAACGCAGCCATTCCGAACCATGAAAGCGGGATGACAACGGTATGACCACCTCCCACACGGCTGGCGCCAGCGCCACGCGCAACTACGCCATCGTCACCGCCGCCTACTGGGGCTTTACCCTGACCGATGGCGCGCTGCGCATGCTGGTGCTGCTGCACTTTTACCGGCTGGGCTACTCGCCGTTCACGCTGGCGTTTTTGTTCTTGCTGTACGAAGCCGCCGGTGTGCTGGCCAACCTGATTGGCGGCTGGCTAGCCACGCGCTACGGCATCCAGCGCATGCTGACCGTGGGGCTGCTGACACAAATCGCCGGCTTTACCTTGCTGTCCATGCTTGATCCCGCCTGGACAGCGGTCATGTCGGTGGCCTGGGTGGTGGGGGCGCAGGGCATTTGCGGCGTGGCCAAAGACCTGACCAAAACCGCCAGCAAGTCAGCCATCAAAATCACCGCCGACCAAGCCAAAAACCAGGGTGCAGGCCAGCTGTTCAAGTGGGTGGCGTGGTTTACCGGCAGCAAAAACGCCATGAAAGGTTTTGGCTTCTTTCTGGGTGGCCTGCTGCTGGATGCGCTGGGTTTTCAGCATGCGCTGTGGGCCATGGCGGGCCTGCTGGCGCTGGTGCTGGCCGGGGTGCTGCGCTTTGTGCCGCCGCTCATGGGCAAAAGCCGGGCCTCCAAATCTGCCAAAGAATTGTTTGCCAAAAACCGCGCCATTAACCTGCTGGCCGCTGCACGGGTGGCGCTGTTTGGCGCGCGGGATGTGTGGTTTGTGGTGGGCGTGCCGGTGTTTTTGTATTCGGTGGGCTGGACCTTCACCATGGTGGGTGGCTTTCTGGCAACCTGGACGATTGGCTACGGCTTGGTGCAGGCCCTGGCCCCCCAGTTGGTGCGGCGCAGTGTCGACGGTTTAACGTCAGAAGTGCCTGCAGCCCGCATGTGGTCTGCGCTATTAGCTATTGTTCCCGTAGCTCTGGCGGTGGCGGTGGTACTTCAGCTGCCCAACCTGGAGTGGGTGGTGGTAGGCGGCCTGGGGGTGTTTGGCTTTGCGTTTGCGGTGAATTCGTCGGTACATTCCTACCTGATCCTGGCCTACGCCGGCTCGGAGAAAGCGGCGGAAGACGTGGGCTTTTACTACGCAGCCAATGCGCTGGGGCGCTTTTTGGGCACACTGCTGTCGGGCTTGTTGTACCAGTGGGGCGGGCTGCTGTGGGCTTTGATTGGCTCGGCGCTAATGCTCATCACCTGCTGGTTGATCACCCTGGCGCTGCCCACCGCCCGGCCGCAGCAGCAGGTGGTGGCATGACCGAGCCAGAAGTTTTGCAAGCGCTGACCGCGCTGGCACAGGCCTCACGGCTGCAGATTTTTCGCCAGCTGGTGGTGATGGGCCCGCTGGGCATGACGCCCGGGCGCCTGGCCGAGGTGCTGGCGCTGTCGCCCACCGCACTGTCGTTTCACCTGAAAGAGTTGACCGCTGCCGGGCTGATCACCCAGGAGCGCGACGGCCGCTACCTGATCTATCGCGCGGCATTTGCCACCATGAACGCGCTGGTCGCTTACCTGAGCCTGAATTGCTGCGATGTACCCGTCTGCGATCAGCCGCCTGCGCCCGGCCACGATGCCAACCCGGCCAAACCTGTTTTGCTTTCCGATGTTTCCAACCCCGCCACCCCAAGGAGTTTTGCCATGCCTAACCATGTGATGAACGTGCTTTTTATCTGTACCCACAACTCAGCGCGCAGCATCATGGCGGAAGCCCTGCTGAACCAGCTGGGGGCCGGGCGCTTTCGCGCCTTCAGCGCGGGCAGCACCCCGGCGGGCCAGGTCAACCCCAAGGCCATTGAGCTGCTGCAGCGCCACCACTTTCGGGTGGGTGAGCTGCGCAGCAAAGACTGGGCTGAGTTCGCCAAGCCCGGCGCGCCAGAGATGGACTTTGTGCTGACCGTCTGCGACAAAGCCGCTGGTGAAGTCTGCCCAGTGTGGCCGGGCCAGCCCATGTCGGCGCACTGGGGCATTCCTGACCCGTCAGCGGCCACGGGCTCGGCCGAGCACATTGACCACGCTTTTACCGACGCGTTTCTGGTGCTGCAGCGCCGCATCTCGCTGTTTTTGAACTTGCCGTTTGAAAAGCTGGCGCGCTTGTCGCTGCTTAAAGAGCTGCAAGACATTGGCTCGGCACGCCACGACTGAGCACGCCCCATGAGCGCCCCATGTGAAGTCACCGCCAAACGCGCTGCGGGCGCGCCCATGAGCGTTTTTGAGCGCTACCTGACGGTGTGGGTGGCCCTGTGCATCGTGGCTGGCATCGCGCTGGGCCAGTGGCTGCCCGACGTGTTTCAGGCCATTGGCCGCATGGAGGTGGCGCAGGTGAACCTGCCGGTGGGCGCGTTGATCTGGGTGATGATCATCCCGATGCTGGTGAAGGTGGACTTTGGCGCGCTGCACGAGGTGCGCCAGCATGTCAAAGGCATTGGCGTCACGCTCTTTGTCAACTGGCTGGTCAAACCGTTCAGCATGGCGTTTTTGGGCTGGCTGTTCATCCGCCAGCTGTTTGCGCCCTGGCTGCCGCCGGACCAGATTGACAGCTACATTGCCGGGCTGATTCTGCTGGCAGCAGCGCCTTGCACCGCCATGGTGTTTGTGTGGAGCCGCCTGACCAATGGCGACCCGCTGTTTACCCTGAGCCAGGTGGCGCTGAATGACAGCATCATGGTGGTGGCCTTTGCGCCGTTGGTGGCGTTTTTACTGGGCTTGTCGAGCATCATCGTGCCGTGGGACACCCTGCTGGTGTCGGTGGTGCTGTACATCGTGATCCCAGTGATTTTGGCGCAGTGGCTGCGCAAAGCGCTGCTGTCCAAAGGGCAGGCATCTTTTGACGCGGTCATGGAAAAGATCGGCCCGTGGTCGATTGCCGCGCTGCTGGCCACGCTGGTGCTGCTCTTCGCATTTCAGGGCGAGGCCATTTTGAAGCAGCCGCTGGTCATTGCGCTGCTGGCGGTGCCGATTTTGATCCAGGTGGTTTTCAACTCCGGGCTGGCCTACTGGCTGAACCGCGCGGTGGGTGAAAAACATTCGGTAGCCTGCCCGTCGGCGCTGATCGGTGCCAGCAACTTTTTCGAGCTGGCGGTGGCTGCGGCGATCAGCCTGTTTGGCTTCAACTCCGGCGCGGCCCTGGCCACGGTGGTGGGGGTGCTGATCGAGGTGCCGGTGATGCTGCTGGTGGTGAACGTGGTGAACCGCAGCAAGGGGTGGTACGAGCGGGGGTGAGTCTGGCAGCAAACGACCCAGCGGCGTGGCGCTCAAATTTCGTTGCCTTAACCACGGATGTTTCACAGAGAGGCTTTCCCCTGCCCCGATGTGGATTTCTAAGCCACAGAAACTACATGGCACCCGTTTCCAGATACTTGTTGCGACATGCCGATCATCCGGCCACCCCACCAGCCGGCCGCCACCTTGGAGGCAATGGCAACAGCCAGCACCGCGATGACGAACGCATAGTCATTCAGCGCTGCGAACTTGAACGCCAGGCCCAACGACGCAAAAAACACAGATGCCAGAAACCCGCCGGCACCGAAGTGCTATTTGTAAAGTAGCTACAGGCGCCTGCCTGATATGGGCTAGCGGACGATTTGCTTGATGTGAAACAGTTAACCCAGCATAGCCTTCCACATGCCATTGCCCCAGCTCATGGCAGCAGTGGCCGAGCGGGCGTTGTGCTCAGGGTCTACAGAAAACTTGAGTTTGGGTGCTTCGCCCGGTACCACGGTTGCCGAGACGTTGATGTTGATCGCTTCCTTGTGTGTCACGTTGGCCCAACATATGCCCAATGGCAAATCAACTGCGCCGGTTGGGTTCACCGGGCTCTTGCCAGCAATGCGCTCTGCGATGGCCTCGGCCACCTGCCGGCCACTGCCAAAGGCCACGTGCCCACTCTTGGGCAAGGGCGAGCCTTGGGAGTCACCAATGACATAAACGCGATCGTCAACTTGGCTTTGAAAACTCGGCAGCTTGACATTGGCCCAGCGTTCGCCTAGACCCGCCTGACGGATTAAAGCTGGTGCCCGCATCGGCAGCACCAGATTGGCGTGCGCAAACGGAACAGCTCCTGACGAGGTGACGAGCTGGCGCTTGCCCATATCCACCGCGTCAATCGAGGTGTCGGGCAAGTACTCGATCTGGTTGGCGTACAAGCTTTTCATGCCTTTCAGGATGGGTTGGGCGATGGGCATCGGCATGGGATTTGGGTTGGCATCGATCAGGAGAATTTTTCCTTTGGTACCGCGTTGCTTCATCTGCTCTGCGATGAGGAAAGCGCGTTCATAGGGCGCAGGTGGGCAGCGGTAGGGTGGCTTCGGCGCGCTGATGACAAAGTTGCCTCCGTTGACGAGAAACTCGTCGACCTGCTTGCGCACCGCCATTTGCTCAAATGCACGAAATCCCACTGGCAGTTGCGAGCGGGCTTCGGCGTAGCCTTGAATACCGTCCTCCATGTAGTCCACACCTGGCGAAAGGACCAGAAAATCGTAGGGCAGGCGTTGAGTCCCCGTGACTACCATTTGTTTAGCCCGATCAATCTCCAGCACACGCTCGCGAATGCGCCGTGCGCCGAGTTGGTCCACCCGAACGTAACTGCGTTGAAAGTCCGAGGCCGGCTGAAGCCCCACAATGTAGTGCGCGCTTAACGGACAAGACATGAAGGACTCGTTGGGTTCGATAAGCGTCACATCGGCAGCTCCCGCTGCCAGCAAACCCCGCACCACGCCCAAGCCGCCCCAGCCACCTCCGACGACCACCACGCGTGGTTTAGCCACGCCAGATAGGGAAGCGCAGCCACTTGTCAAGACCACCACCCCCATGGCGGTGGATTGCAGCCATTGACGACGGCGTAGTTGATGGATAGGTTGCATGTGCATCTCCAATGAATTGTTTGAGTACAAAAGGTGGCACCGTCTATGCTATTTGCGCCAACTCAACAATCCAAACGGGGAAACCCTAGCCATGGTTAGCCAAACACGATTCGTCTGCCGCACCGAGATCGACTGTTACGCACCACGCCCAGCGTCGCTAAAAGCGATCAGGCAGCGAACCACTGCGCCACTTTGTCGCGGCTGGGCACGCCACCGGCGTGCACCACTTTGCCGTTGATCACCACGCCGGGGGTGCTCATGACACCGTAGCCCATGATGTCCTTGATGTCTTCGACCTTGCTCAGGGTGATGGCCACGCCTTTGTCTTTGGCCACTTGTTCGATGAGTGACAGGGTGTTTTTGCAGTTGGCACAGCCGGTGCCGAGTACTTTGATGTCCATGAGATCCTCTAAAAAAATAATAGCTGCTCGCCTTTGTTTCATAAGGTCTGGAGCCTGATTTGACTCAAATTATTCGCGCTCCATCTCCAGATAGGTGCGGTTGGCCAACTGGGGAATCCACACGTCGGCGTGTTTCAGGTGGGCGAAGGGTTTGGCGTCAAAGCTCTTGACGGCGGCGCTGACATCCACACCGTCATCCACGGCTTTTTTCATATGGGCGCGCAGGGCCAGCAGCAGGTCGCGGGTGTGGGCGCGGGCGGTGGCCACGTCGGTCACTTTGCCGTGGCCGGGCACCAGCACTTTGGGTTGCAGCTCGTCAATCACTGCAAAAGACGCCAGCCAATTTTTGCTGTTGCTGGGCTCCAGCAGGCCCAGCGTGCGCTCGACGTAAACCACGTCGCCGGTGAACAGCACATTTTTTTGCGGCAGCCAGACCAGCATGTCGCCCGGGGTGTGACCGCCGCCACGGTGTTTCAGTTCCAACACGGTGCCGCCCAGCTCCAGTCGCGTGTCCGGGCCGGTGACCCAGCGGGTGGGCAGCGCCGGCACGGTGCCGTCCAGCCGCTCTTTGAGCACTTTCAGGCCCTGCAGATGCTCAGCGGTGCGGGCTTTCATGTCGGCCTGGGCGTTAGCGTGGGCGATGGTCTCAGCACCTTTGGCTGAAAAATAGCCGTCGGCCAGCCAGCGGTGGTCTTGCCCGCCGGTGTTGATGACCCATTTGATGGGCTGCGGCGTGACCTTTTTGGCCGCTGCTTCAATCTTGGCGGCCACCTGTGCGGTGGCACCGCTGTCGATCATCACCGCACCGGCCGGGGTGACCACCAGGCCGATGTTGGCGTTCAGGCCCTCGTTCTCATAAGTGCGGCCTTCCAAGTCACCAATGTAGGCGTACACATCGGGCGCCACCGGCTGGAAAACCACCTCCACCGCCCACGCGGGCAGGGTGATCAGGGTGGCGAGCAGGCTGCCTGCCAGGCGGGTTGCGAGTGTTGTCATGTTGTCTCCTGTTATTTGTTTAAAGCACCGCGTTGAACACAAAACCGACGATCAGTATGCCGGTGGCCACCACGCCTGCAAAGGTGGCAATCAGGCGCACTTTGAGCACCTTGCGCAGGATGATCATCTCGGGCAGTGACAGCGCAATCACACTCATCATGAACGCCAGCACCGTGCCCAAGGCCGCGCCCTTGGCCAGCAGCGCCTGCACGATGGGGATGATGCCTGCTGCGTTGGTGTACATCGGCACACCAATCAGCACCGCCAGCGGCACGCTCCACCAGGCGTCTTTGCCCATGAAGCTGGCCATGAAATCCTGCGGCACATAGCCGTGGATGCCCGCGCCAATGGCAATACCGGCCAGGATGTAGGGCCAGACCTTGCCCACAATTTGGCGCACCGCAGCAAACCCGCCGTCGATACGGTCCGCCAGCGTCACCTCACCCGACTCGAAGTTGGCCGACATCTTGGGCATGTCGCGCACCCAGTCTTCCAGATGCGCTTCCATCTTCAAGCGGCCAATGGTCCAGCCGGCCACGATGGCCACGCTCAGCCCCAGGCCCAGGTACAGCAGGGCCACCTTCCAGCCAAACAGGCCAAACAGCAGGGTCAGCGCCACTTCGTTCACCATCGGCGCCGAGATCAAAAACGAAAACGTCACCCCCAGCGGCACGCCGGCCTGCACAAAACCGATGAACAGCGGCACCGCCGAGCAACTGCAAAACGGGGTGACGATGCCCAACGACGCAGCCATCACGTTCGCTGCGCCCTCCGAGCGCCCGGCCAGCAGCGCGCGGGTGCGCTCGGGGGTGAAGTAGCTGTTGATCATGCCCATGACAAACACCACGCCGGTCAGCAGCATCAGCACCTTGGGGGTGTCGTAGATGAAAAACTGCAGCGCGCCGCCCAAGTGGCTGGCCCGGTCTACCGGCAGCGCGGCCACGGCAGCTTCCGACAGCGGCAGCAGCAGCTGGTACAGGCCGAGCCAGAGCGCAATGGCAACCATCAGGAAAACCAGCGGCTGGCGTTTGGGCAGGGTGACAAGTGAAGCAGTTAGGGTGGTCATACTTAAGAAGACGCGCCAAGTGCCAAAAGGATGCAGCCCAGCGCTGCATCCAGGCTGACTTCGGTCGGTGTTTTATATAAGAAATCAGCCTCTAGCCCTTGAGAAAAAAGGGCTAGCAGCTATCAAAAAAAGATTCCTCTTACTGGCAGGCAGCACCCTCACGCAGCGCACAGTGCAACGCGTAGGCGGGCGATTCCAGTTGCAGCGTGACGTGGCGAATCTCAAAATGCTCGTGCAGCGCATGCTCTGCCGCGTGCAGCAACGCGCCGCTGTCAACGCCTGCGTCAGTCAGTACCAGATGCGCCGTGAGCGCCACGTCGGAGGTGCCCATGGCCCACACGTGCAGGTCATGCACCTCGGCCACGCCGGGCAAACCCAGCAGCCGCTGGCGCACCGCGGGCAGGTCCACCGAATCAGGCACGCCGTCAAACAGCAGGTGCACCGATTGGCGCAGCAGTCCCCAGGTGCCCAGCACAATCACCACCGCAATCAGCAGGCTCATCACCGGGTCCACCCAGGTCCAGCCCTGCCACAGCACCAGCGCGCCGCCCAGCACCACGCCCAGCGACACCAGCGCGTCGGCGGCCATGTGCAAAAACGCGCCGCGAATGTTCAGGTCGCCCTGGCTACCACGCATGAACAGCAGCGCCGTGGCGGTGTTGATGACGATGCCCACACCGGCCACTGCCATCATGGTCCAGCCCTGGGTGGGCTGGGGCGACTGCAGCCGGTGCAACGCCTCCCAGCCCAGCGAGCCCATGGCCACCAGCAGCAGCACCGCGTTGATGAACGCCGCCAGGATGGAGGCGCGTTTGAAGCCATAGGTGTGCCGCGCGTCTGGCCGCCACTTGCCCGCCAGCGCGCCGCCCCAGGCCAGCAGCAACCCGGCCACATCGCTCAGGTTGTGGCCCGCGTCGGCCAGCAGCGCCAGCGAGTTGATCTGCCAGCCGTAAAACGCTTCGATGCCCACAAACACGGTATTGAGCCCGATGCCGATGGCAAAGGCGCGGTTGAAGCTGGCCGGGGCATGGCTATGACCGTGGTCATGACCGTGATCGTGACTGGCACTCATGCGGCCCCCAAGGCGACATGGCAGCACACCTGCCCGCGGGTATCAAACTGCACGCCGCAATTCGCCACCAAGTGCTGGCGCAGGCGCTGACGGGCACGCAGCAGGCGGGATTTGGCGGCGCTCAGGGTCAAGTTGTGGGTTTGGGCGAAGTCGCGCACCGTCTGGCCCTTCAGGTCGCAGGCCTGGAGGATGGCGCGATCAGCATCAATCAGGCGCGCCAGGTTGCGCGTCAGGCAGGCGTCCAGTTCGTCGACGGCGGGCCGCTGGTCTGAGGGCGCTACCAGGTCATCCGGCAGCTCGACAAAGGGTTTGGTGGAGCGCGCGTGGTCAACCAGGGTGGTTTTGGCCACCCGGTACAGCCAGGCACGCGGGTTGTCCAGCGTACAAAAGCCCTGGCCAGCGCGCATGGATTTGAGAAACACCTCCTGCAGCACGTCCTGCGCCAGGCTGACGTCGTGCAACTGGCGCGACAAATAACCCAGCAGCTCGGCCTCATGGGCGCGCCAGGCCCTCAGCACGCAGTCAAAGCGTGGCGGTACGTCGGTCACAGGGGGCGTATTCAACGGGTCTTCATGGGGTAACAACAAGTGGCTTCACTATACGGGAGACGCTGGCGCTGCGTTAGCAGCATGGCCAGCCGGTCTATGTGCAGGAGCACCTGCGATGTCATGGCGATGTCATCGAATCGCCATCAAAGCGTCACCCCATACCCGCACTATCCATGGCAAACCAAGGAGTATGACCATGAGAGAACTACCCAATCCGACATTTGCCTTTTCCCCGGTCTCGTTGCCCAGGGGGTCACTTCATCGACCTGACTTACGCCAGCCTGAGCCGTCGCCCGGCGTGGCAAAAACTGAGCGCGGCGGTCTGCAGGTATCGTGGGCACGTCACGCGGATGAAGTCCGCCAGGCGCAGCGCCTGAGGTACCGCGTTTTTGCCGAAGAAATGGGTGCGCGCCTGAGCACCACCCTGCCGGGCCACGATGTAGACATTTTTGACAGCTATTGCGAGCACCTGCTGGTGCGCGACGAGGCAACGCAAGAGGTGATTGGCACCTACCGTGTGCTCACCCCGGCGCAGGCAAAACGTATTGGCAGCACCTACAGCGACACCGAATTTGACCTGGTCCGCCTGCGTTCCTTGCGTGCACGCATGGTGGAACTGGGTCGCAGCTGCGTGCATCCCGATCACCGCCACGGTGGCGTGATCATGGCGCTGTGGGGCGCGCTGGCCGAGTTCATGGTGCGCAACCAGCTCGACACCATGGTCGGCTGCGCCAGCATCCCGATGCTGCACAACGGTGTGGTCAGTGGCGATGTGGCGGCCAGCATCTGGCGCCAGTTGCAGGCCACGCACATGGCACCGATCGAATACCACGTACGCCCGCGTCTGCCGCTGCCGGTAGAGCAGCTCAACGACCAGTTGCTGGTGGAGCCACCTGCGCTGATCAAAGGCTACCTGCGCCTGGGCGCCAAAGTGCTCGGCGCGCCGGCTTGGGACCCAGACTTCAACACCGCCGACCTGCCGATGCTGATGCGCATCCACGACCTGCCGATGCGTTACCGCAAGCACTTTTTGGGCAACTGAGGCGTTTCACCCCCGCAGCGCCTCCACCGCGCTGCGGGCATCCCGCGCCAGCGCGCGCCGGTCCCGCCCGTTGGGCCGCTGCACCTCTCCAAACCGCACTTCGGCCCGCAGCCCCGGGTGGCTGGCGGTGCGCCACATGGATTGCAGCAGGGTGTCGTCGTCGATGTAAATCGGTGCCAGGCTGAGCTGGCCGCTGGCCCGGTCAACAAACTGCAGCGCCGTCGGCAGCACCGGTGCGTCGGCCGACACCGCCGCCTGAAACAGATTCGCGTGAAACGGCAGCACCTGCTGCCCGTTGCTGGTGGTGCCTTCCGGGAAGATGGTCAGCGTTTCACCGGCTTTCAAATGTTCGGCCATTTGGTGCACCACCCGCAGCGCGTCGCGCGGGGATTCGCGGCTGATGAACAGCGTGCCGGCGTTGGCGGCCAGCCGGCCCATCAGCGGCCACTGGCGCACCTCGGCCTTGGCCACAAAGCGGCTGGGTCCGGCGGCTTGCAGCACCAGAATGTCCAGCCACGACACATGGTTGGCTGCCCGCAACATGGCGCCTGCGCCTTGGGGTTGGCCAATCACTCTTAACTCTATAGCTAGCAGCCCAAGTGCAGCATGGGCCCAGGTCTGAATCTCTTCTTGTTGACGGGCCATTGTCCAGCCAGGAAAGCGCCAACGCAAGGTGAGCAAGCCGCCCAGCAGGTGGGTGCTCAGGCGGGTCAGGCGCCATGTGGCGATCAGTGGGTTGGGCATGAGGGCGATGGCACCAGTGGGTAGAAAAAAACCGCCCATTTTGATCCTGATTTGTGATGCGTGTGTGACAAAACCCTGTCATTCAGTCAACGCACTATTGTCAACAAATTGACACATTCGCGCCCAACAATCCAGCGGTTCAATTCACAGGAGCTTTTATGTCTTTCTCTCGTCAAGCGATTTTTGCCTTGAGCGCTGTGGCTACTGCCTCCGCGCTGGTGTTGGGTGGCTGTGCCACCAACGACGGTGCCAGCATGGCCGCCGTGAAGAGTGTGGATTTCACCGAAACCGCAGCCCCTGCGGCGACCGAGATCGACAAAATGAGCAAGACCTACACCGAGTCGTCGGTGAAGGTGACCTATGTGGATGGCAGCGTCAAAACCTATCCCCTGAGCTACAACACCCTGTTCTCGGTGAAAGACGCTACCAGCGAAGTGGCTGGCAAGATGCACCCGTCCGGTCAGCTCTACAACTACAAGATGGAACCCATCATGGACCCCAAGGGCAAACCCCTGGTGGCCGAAACGCCGGACGCCAACAGCCTGCTGCAAGTGGGTGACAAGCTGTTCATGGTGACACACCTCGAGTACGACTGGCTGTTGTCTGACGGCTCGGTGGGTGCCAAGGTGAAAGACTGGCACGCCCGCGCACCCATGGGCATGGTGCTGTCTGAGCTCAAGCAAAACAGCTCCGGCCAGATGAGCCTGGTCAAACAGCGCCCCATCGACTTCTCCAGCGTCGGCGGCCTGTGGATTCCTTGCTTTGGATCGCAAACCCCGTGGAACACCCACCTGGGCTCTGAAGAAGACTACGACCTGCAGTTCAATCCGCTGACCAAAGACCACGGAAAAACCTCCGCCGGTCTGCAAGCCATGACCGACCTGTATTTCAAGGGCGAGAAGCTGGCCAACCGCTACCACTACGGTTATCTGAACGAGGTGGCCGTCAAACCAGATGGCAGCACCCAGGTCACCAAGCACTACGCCATGGGCCGTGGCACCTGGGAAATGGGCAAGATCATGCCCGACAGCAAAACGGTGTACTTTGGTGACGACGGCACGCACGGCCTGATGGCCATGTTTGTGGCTGACCAGCCGGGCAAGCTCGACGCAGGCACCATCTATGCCGCCAAGTGGGAGCAAACCTCTGACCAGGGCGGTGGCCGCGCCAACCTCAAATGGGTCAAGCTGGGCCATGGCAACAGCGCAGAGGTCAAGGCGCTGGCTGACAGCAGCTCGTTCTACAAAATTTTCTCCGCGGTCAAGCCCAAAGACGGCACCTGTGACGCCGGTTACACCCGCGTGCGCACCGGCTCCACCGCCGACGAGTGCCTGAAGCTCAACCCGGGTCAGGAAAAGGCTGCCGCCTTCCTGGAAACCCGCCGCATGGCCGCCTTGATGGGTGCCACCACCGAGTTCACCAAGATGGAAGGTGTGACGGTCAATACCAAAGACAAGCGCCTGTACATGGCCATCTCGTCCATCCGCGACAGCATGACCAGCATGACCGGCGAGCCGACCGACCACATCCGTCTGGCCAAAAACAGCGCGGGTGCCACCTACAGCCTGGACATGAAGGGCGGCCAGATGGATGCCAAGGGCGCGGCCATTGCCTCTGACTACGTGGCGGTGAACATGTATGTGGAACCCGCCCTGATGGGTGAACCCATCAAGACGCCAGATGCCAAAGGCAACACCGCTGCCGAGGGCAAGGTAGCCAACACCGACAACGTGTTCTTCTCTGACAAGATGCGCACCTTGTTCATTGGCGAAGACTCCGGCATGCACGTCAACAACTACCTGTGGGCCTACAACGTGGACACCAAAAAGCTTACCCGCATCATGAGCTCGGCCGCGGGTGCTGAAAACACCGGCCTGCAGGTGCTGGACAACCTGAACGGCCACGGCTACATCATGGCCAACAACCAGCACTGGGGTGACTTGCCGTCATCGGTACCGGCTGACCTGAAGACCGCGTTGTCTGCCAAGATCGACAAGTTCAACGCGCCGGTAGGTTATTTGGGCGGGATGCCAGCCATTCGCTAAGCGCAACGGCTCCGCGTCAAAAAGGGCTAGTCTTTTCATGGGCTAGCCCTTTTCCCGTATGGGCTGACAGCTATGGTTTCGAAAGCATGGATAGAGAGGGAGAAGACGGTGAAACATTCAATGGTGAAACGGTTGGCCTGGCCGCTGGCGGGTGCTGCCGGTGCAGCCTTGGTTTTGTCTGCGTGCGTGACTGTTCTGGAGGGGGCCACACCTGCCGACGCCACCGCTACGCATGCCTTGCTGGGTGATTTCTTCAACCCCGTGCAGTTTGACAACCCGTACGCGCACATTCCGGCGCAGTGTTACATCGAGACCTCGCACGGCGCGCAAAACGCCTGCCAGTTCTGCCACACCAATGGCGTGTATGAGCTGGGCCTGGGCAACAACCTGCCGCAGGCCGGGGCCGAGGCCCGCTTGGGCAACTTGCAGCTGGAGTACAGCTTTGCGCCGCACCAGCCGTTTGATCCGCTGTCAGCCGCCAACCCCTGGGAAAACACCCTCAAGCCTGAAAAACTGCTGGCCGCCGTGCGCGCGCTGGGGCACGACCCGCAGGCCTGGAATGGTTCCGAGATGGCCCGCTATGTGCGGCAAGACAACTGGCAAGCTGCCTTTGCCCAGCGCCCGGGCAGCCCCAAAAATTGGGACGGCGCCATCAACCACCCGATGCGGCTGTTCCCCGGCTTGGCCCCGGCTGACCTGCCCGCGCAAGGCGATGGTTTTGTGCGCAGCCAGGAGGCATCACGCGGCTTCTTCAAGGACTCAGCGGGCTGGGTCACCGGCTGGCGCGCGGTCAATTTCATGCCCTATGGCATCTTCACCCCCATGACCGGCAGCGTCTCGGGCATTTACATCCGGTTGCCGCAAACCTTCATGCAGGACGCCAGCGGGCAGTTCAGCCTGTCAACTTACCAGCGCAATCTGGACCTGGTGGCGCGCGCCATTCAGGACCGGCTGACCCCGGCCGATGGCCAGACGTTCACTGGCCAGGCGCAAACTGTGCCGCTGCGCCGGGGTGAATACCCGGTGGGCACCGAATTTGCCCACCCGCTGCACTATGTGGACGTGGCCGCCGACGGCACCCGAGCCGACATCAGCCGCTTCCCCGGCACCCGCTCGCAGCGCGTCAAGGAAGTGCGCTACATGATGAAGTGGAAAGACTTTCACCATGCCGACTTCCGCCCCGGCGAGAAAGAAGAAGGCCTGCCGGTCTATGGCCATGCCAAGCAAGGCTGGGTGGACAACGGCGTGGGCTGGTACCTGGCGGGCTACATTGAAGACGCGCGCGGCGAGCTGCGCCCGCAAACCCCGCAGGAGCTGACGCAGTGCATTGGCTGCCACAGCGGTGTGGTGCGCACCGAACAGGCGCCCAGCTTCACCTCGGGCACCGGCAACACGGTCGACAGCACCTGGGCCATGGCCCGCAAGTGGCCGGGCGCGGCAGGCTGGAAAGAGATGGACTACCTGGGCTACCAGTCACACGCCAGCGCAGAGTCGCACGCCACCCCCGGCCAGGCCCGCATGGGCGACCCATTCAACCGGGGTGAGGGCAAGGGCGAACTGCGCCATTTCCTGGACAACGTGGTGGGGGCCAGCCTGTATGGCGACATGCCGGGCGCCATTGAGCGCTACTTGGCGCAAACCATTCGCGCGGCGCGCGGCTACACCGCCGATTGGCCCAGCATCAACACCCGCAGCCCGCAGGCGTTCACCGCATCGCAAGCGCTGCGCCAGCGCCTGATGCGTGAGCTGACCGCGCGCGGCGAGCACCTGGATGGCCAAGGCGTGGTGCAGGGTGCCCTGCTCTACCCGCCGCAGCTTGATGCACTGGCCGGTGCCGCGCGCTACCGCCAGGTGGTGGTGAGCCAGCGTTACCACCTGGGCAAAGACGTGTTTGCTGCCGCCCCGGTCAACTTCACCTACCTGCGCGACAACGCGCAAGCCTTCACGCATCTGGACGGGCAGCCGTACAGTCAGGGCGAGGTCATCACCGACCGCTCGGTGCACCGCAGCAACCCGGCGGCAGACACCTATCTGGTGGGCGATGTGCCGACGCTGATCGACGCGGCACGCAGTTATGCCCAGGGCGGCACCTACAACCCGGACTATGTGCCCCTGCTCAGCAGCCCGCTGGTGTTTGAGAAGCGGCCTTGAGTGTGCCGCGCTGCAGGCGGTGCTTCTGCACCGTCTCCGGCTGGAACAGGTTGATCAATTCATCCAGCAGCGCCTGCGCCTTGGCCGAGTGGTCACCACCAAAGTTGCACACATACACATCCAGCGTCACCGCGCGCTGCTCGGGCCAGGTGTGCACGCACAAATGCGATTCCGCTAGCAAGATAGTAGCTGTCACCCCGCCTGGCCCTTGGGCTGAAGCAGGAAAAGTATGACAAAGCTGGGCCACCGCCAGCAGGCCAGACCGGTCCACCGCTTGGACACACCGGGTGCCCAGCGCGGCGGCATCCAGCAGCCACTGCGCCTCACAGGCGCAGTCGTGCAGGTCAGCGGTGAGGTGCAGGCCTTGCATGGGGCGATTTACCGCATGCCCACCGACACCTTGCCAAAAGCTGCCTGCGCCTCGCGTGGCAAGCAGCGCCAGTACACCGGGTTGGCCTGTACCGTGCCACCCAAGGCGGCCGCGGCGTGCCAGCCCCAGCGCGGCTCATACAAAAAGGCCCGCGCCAGCGCTATCAGGTCGGCATCACCGGCTTGCAAAACAGCTTCGGCTTGCTGCGGCTCGGTGATCAGCCCCACGGCGGTGGTCACCATGCCACAGCTGGCGCGGATGGCTTGGGCAAACGGCACCTGGTAACCAGCCCCCAGCGAGATCTTTTGCAGTGGCGAAACGCCAGCGGACGACACGTGAATGAAGTCGCAGCCCGCTGCCTTGAACTGCTGGCAAAAGGCCTCGCTCTGGGGCAAGTCCCAGCCACCCTCCACCCAGTCGGATGCCGACAGGCGCAGGCCCAGCACCCCGTCATACGCGGCGCGCACCGCCTTGAACACTTCCAGCGGAAAACGGATGCGGTTCTCGAACGCGCCGCCATACGCATCGCTGCGCTGGTTCGCCAAGGGTGACAAAAACTGGTGCAACAGGTAGCCGTGCGCTGCGTGCAATTCAACCGCCTCCACACCCATGCGCTGGGCGCGTTGGGCGGCGGTCACAAACGCTTCGCGGATGCGCACCAGTTCCGCTGCGCTGATCTCGGTCGGCGGTGCCTCGGTGGGCAAATGGGGCAAGGCCGATGGCCCGACAGGTAACCAGCCGCCTTGTGCTGGCGTCAGCAGTTGCCCGCCTTCCCACGGCACGGCACTGGAGGCCTTGCGCCCGGCGTGCGCCAGTTGCAGGCACACGGCAGTGGGCGGTGCCAGGGCGCGGGCACGCTGCAGGTGGTCTGCCAGCGCGGCCTCGGTGGTGTCGTCCCACAGGCCCAAACATTTCGGCGTGATGCGGCCCTCGGGCAGCACAGCAGTCGCTTCGATGGTGAACAGGGCCGCACCGCTGTTGAGCAGGTTGCCCCAGTGCATCAAATGCCAGTCGGTGGCGCAGCCATTCTCCGCTTGGTACTGGCACATGGGTGCCACCACCAGACGGTTGGGCAGGGTGATGCCGCCGCGCGGCGAAGGCAGATGCAGGGGCGAAAAAAGCAGGCTCATGGTGCTGGGCAGTGGTGGTGATGCGGGTGCAAAGCATAGCCCAAGGCGGCGCTAGCCCTCGCCCTGAGCCTCTCCCAGAACACGAGGGAACAAAGCCCCATCGAGTTGAACCGTACCGGGCCTGTTCCCAGCGCCGCCTGTGGCCGGTAAAATGCGCGCTGACCCGCTTGAAACATGACCGCGCCGGCCCAGAGCGCCGAGCAAGCCACAGGTTGGTTTTCTTAACTTCCGGAGAAAAATGTATGACGATCAAGATTGGTATCAACGGCTTTGGCCGTATTGGCCGCAACGTGTTGCGTTCCGCCTTGCAGAGCTTTGACGACATTGAAGTGGTTGCCATCAACGATCTGCTGGAACCTGAGTACCTGGCTTACATGCTGCAATACGACTCGGTGCATGGCCGCTTCAAGGGCGCTGTGTCGGTGGAGGGCAGCACGCTCATCGTCAACGGCAAGAAGATCCGCTTGACGCAAGAGCGCGACCCGGCCAACCTGAAATGGAGCGAAGTCGGTGCCGACATCGTCATCGAATCCACCGGCATCTTCCTGGACAAGGCGGGTGGCGAAAAGCACCTGGCCGCTGGTGCCAAGAAGGTCATCTTCTCGGCACCCAGCAAAGACGACACGCCGATGTTTGTGTTTGGCGTGAACGACAAGACCTATGCCGGTCAAGCCATCATCTCCAACGCGTCTTGCACCACCAACTGCCTGGCCCCGCTGGCCAAGGTGATTCACGACAAGTTTGGCATCAAGCGTGGTTTGATGACCACCATCCACGCTGCCACTGCCACGCAAAAAACCGTGGACGGCCCGAGCAACAAAGACTGGCGCGGCGGCCGCGGCATTCTGGAAAACATCATTCCCTCAAGCACCGGCGCGGCCAAAGCGGTGGGTGTGGTGATTCCTGAACTCAACAAAAAGCTCACCGGCATGTCGTTCCGCGTGCCCACCAGCGACGTGAGTGTGGTCGATTTGACCTGCGAGCTCAACACCGCCACCACCATGGCCGAGATCTGTGCCGAAATCAAGGCCCAGTCTGAAGGCGCCATGAAGGGCGTGCTGGGTTACACCGACGAAAAGGTGGTAGCCACCGACTTCCGTGGCGAAACCCGTACCAGCGTGTTTGACGCGGACGCCTCCATCGCGCTCGATGGCACCTTTGTCAAGCTGGTGGCCTGGTACGACAACGAGTGGGGTTACTCCAACAAGTGCCTGGAAATGGTGCGCGTGGTCGCCAAGTAAATCTGGCCCATCCAACCAACAAAAGGCCCGCGCTGCGATGCAGCCGGGCCTTTTTTGCGTGATGAACGAAGCGCTGTGATCAGCGGATAAATCCCTTGTTTTGCCCCAGCATGGCTGGCGTGACCAGGGTGATGCCGTTCTCGGAGACGTGAAAACGTTTGCGGTCGGCCTCAACGTCCACACCAATCTGGGTGCCTTCGGGCAAATGGCAGCCCCGGTCCAGAATGCATTTTTTGACGATGCAGTTGCGATCAATCTGCACGTTGGGCAGGATCACCGAGTCCTCCACCAGCGAGTAGCTGTGCACATGCACGCCTGAGAACAGCATCGAGTGCCGAATGGTGGCGCCGCTGATGATGCAACCGCCTGACACGGTGGAGTCCACCGCGCTGCCGCGACGGGTGTCGTCGTCAAACACAAATTTGGCTGGCGGGCGCTGCTCCTGCCAGGTCCAGATGGGCCAGGATTCGTCGTACAGGTTCAGTTCGGGTGTGACCTGTACCAGGTCCATGTTGGCGCACCAGTAGGCGTCGAGCGTTCCCACGTCGCGCCAGTAGGCGGGTTTGCCGGGCTCTTGCACGCAGCTTTCGGCGAAATTTTGCGCAAAGGTGCGGTAGCGTTTGACGCAATGCGGAATGATGTCTTTGCCGAAGTCGTGGCTGGATTTGGGATCGTCGGCGTCGCGGCTGAGCTGTTCGAACAAAAAGCTGGCGTTGAACACATAAATGCCCATGCTGGCCATGGCCATGTCCGGGTTACCCGGCATGGCGGGCGGGTTGGCAGGTTTTTCCTGGAACTCGACCACGCGCCCTTCGCTGTTGACCGACATCACGCCAAAGCCGCTGGCCTCTTTCAGCGGGACTTCGATGCAAGCCACGGTCATGTCGGCCTTGCGCTCGACGTGGCCCAGCAGCAGGCGGCCGTAGTCCATGCGGTAAATGTGGTCGCCCGAGAGAATCAGCACATATTCCGGGTTGGCGTGGCGGATTTCGCGCAGGTTCTGGAACACCGCATCGGCCGTGCCCTGGTACCAATGTGACTCGTCCACCTGCTGCTGCGCGGGCATGATCTCGATGAACTCGCCCAAACGGCCGTCCAGAAAGCTCCAGCCCAGTTGCAGGTGCCGGATCAGGCTTTGCGACTTGTACTGGGTGGCCACACCGACCCGGCGCACGCCGGAGTTGACGCAGTTGGACAGCGTGAAATCGATGATGCGGAATTTGCCACCAAAGGGCACAGCGGGTTTGGAGCGCCAGTCAGTGAGTTCACGCAAGCGGCTGCCGCGGCCACCGGCAAGCACCATGGCAAAGGTATTGCGCGTGAGATGGCTGACAAGCCGGGGGTCACGCTCGTTGCGCGTGCCAAAGGAAGATTCGTCAAAGTCTGTCATGTTTGAGCCCTTCGTGGTTTCGCTACACCGCTGTTGCGGGGCCGTCCCGCACGCAACCTCGGATTCTATGGACTTGACAGCATTTAGGACAGGTTTCTGGTGCGAAAAGCCTGCTTTTCTTCCCCCGGGTTTTCAAGTAAAAATAGCTGCCAGACCTTATGGGTAAAGGGCTGGCAGCTATCAAGTATATATTTCGCCGGTCTGACTGGCGAGTGCCGTTTGAGGTGGCTTTATTCGGGCACGCAGATCTGGCCGCGTTTCATGGCGATCACAGTGCGCACGCTGATCATGCTCACCAGCAGCACCAGCACGGTCAACAGCACCGGGAACAGCGTGGCAAAAAAGGTGCCACCAACCTTTTCCAGCATCACCGAGGTGGCAATCGTCATGGCGGCCATGGGGAACGAGTAGGCCCACCACGGCAGGGCAAAAGACAGTTTCCAGAAGTACCTGAACTGTGAAAGCAGTAGCAGGGTGATGAACAGGCCGAAGTAATAGAAGATGCGCGCGGCGTCATCCACCACGCCGTTGTGCAGCTTGACCCAAGAGATAAAACCCACTGCAGGTGGTGCGATCAGGATGAACAGCGTGGGTAGCAGCTTGGTGGGTATCATCGGGTGGAAGAAGAAGCGGTTGAACAACACCGCCAGCAGCGGCGTCCACATCATCAGCCCGACGCTGAAATAAAACCACGACACCTCCTGGAAACCCAGCGGCACACCGGCAATGGGCACCAGAATATTGCCCACGATGGGAATGAACCAGGCCGGATTGCTGTGCTGCACCTGGTACTTTTCATGGTGCATCCAGTTCGACAGGATGGCCAGCGTGAACAGCAGTTGCACCGTGGCACCTACCGCCCACAACACCAGCGACACACCGGGCGCGTGGCTCATGAAGGCAATGGCCAGCAACAGCATGCCGATCGACATGGCGGGAAAGAAGCTCAGCCTGATCGGGTGATTGAACTCGGCCACCACATGCTGGCGGTGCAGCACAAACTTGGCCAAGTAGGCCAGGCTGATGGCAACAAACACCAGCGCCGTGAGGGTCAGCATGACCACGCTGGGAGACACCTGCCAGGCCCACAGGTGCTCGGCCTTTTCCAGGGCAATGGTGGTACCGGCCAGCCCCATGACGATGGAAAACATGGAAACCGGCATGTGTTCAAGACGTCCGTGGGCGGCGGCAGGTGCGGCAGCAGGCGCGGTGGTGGCGTTCATATCGGGTCAATCTCCAGAAAATAACTCAAGATTTCGATCATACAAGTGGTATTTCCCCCGCCACGGTGACCTGAGTCACTTAGCGCGCTGCGGCACCAGTAGCCCGCGCGCCACGGCGGGCCGCGCCACAAAGGAGGCCAGCGCGCGCGACACATGCGCAAAGTCGGCCACACCCACCAGATCGGCCGCCTGGTAACGCTCGATCAAATTGCGCACCCAGGGCAGGATGGCCATGTCGGCGATGGTGTAGTCGTCTCCCATGACCCAGGTGCGCGTGGCCAGACGCTGGTTCAGCACCCCCAGCAGGCGGCGGCTCTCGGCGGCGTAGCGGTCACGCGGGCGCTTATCGTCATAGTCTTTGCCGCCAAACACTTGGAAAAAGCCCAACTGGCCAAACATCGGGCCGATACCACCCATCTGAAACATCAGCCATTGGATGGTCTCGTAGCGCTTGGCCGGGTCGGTGGGCAGGAACTGGCCGGTTTTCTCGGCCAGGTACAACAAAATCGCGCCAGATTCAAACAGCGCCAGCGGCTGGCCGCCCGGGCCGTTGGGGTCGATGATGGCGGGGATCTTGTTGTTGGGAAAGGTGGCGATGAACTCGGGCGAGAACTGGTCGTTGGTCTCAAAACTGACCAGATGCGCCTCATAAGGCAGGCCGGTTTCTTCCAGCAATATCGACACCTTGACGCCGTTGGGGGTGGGCAACGAGTAGAGCTGCAGAAGCTGCGGGTGCCGGGCGGGCCATTTCTGGGTGATGGCAAAAGCAGAGAGGTCGGTCATGGGGCATCCTGTGGGGGCTGTTACATGCGGCGGATAATTCGGCTTCCTGGCAGTCTATGCCCACTGGTTCTGGTGTGTCCATCTCCTCCCGATTTCCCCCTTTTGTGATTGAGCGCTGGCGTCGCCTGCGCCGCCCGACCCGGCGAGAGCTGGTTTGGGGAATGGTTGCGTTGCCCACGCTGCTGCTGGCCTACGTGCTGCTGCTGATCCCGTTCACCCCGGCCATCAGCGACATCCGCAAGGCCAAGCTGGAGTTACCGGCGCAGGTGCTGTCGAGCGACGGCAAACTGCTGGCCGAATTCAAATGGGCCAACCGGGTCTGGGTGCCGCTCAAGGACATGGCGCCCAGTGTGGTTACGGCACTGATTGCCACCGAAGACCACCGCTTTTACGAGCACTTCGGGTTGGACTGGCGGCGCACCGCCTCGGCCACGCTGCAAACCTTCTCGGGCAACCGCCAGGGCGGCTCGACCTTGACCCAGCAGCTGGCGCGCAACCTGTTTCCCCAAGAGATTGGCCGCGCGCCCACCCTCACGCGCAAGCTGAAAGAAGCCATCACCGCGTTCAAGATCGAGGCGCTGTACACCAAGCCTGAGATTCTGGAGACCTACCTCAACACCGTGCCGTTTCTTTACAACGCCTTCGGCATCGAGATGGCGGCGCGCACCTACTTTGACAAATCGGCCGACCAGCTCAGCCTGCTGGAAAGCGCCACCCTGGTCGGCATGCTCAAGGGCAACAGCTACTACAACCCGGTGCAGAACCCCGAGCGAGCGCTGCTGCGGCGCAACACCGTGCTGGCGCAGATGGTCAAACGCGGGCAGCTGGATGCCGCACAGTTTGAAAGCCTGAAAAAACGCCCGCTGCGCATCGACTTTGAACGCCAGGTGGAAGCCACCGGCCCGGTGCCGCACTTTGCCGTGTACCTGCGCAAGTGGCTGATTGCCTGGGCTGATGACAATGGCTACAACCTGTACGCCGACGGCCTGGTGGTGCACACCACCCTCAACGCCCGCCTGCAAACCCTGGCCAACCGGGCGCTGGAGCGCCAGAGCCGCCGCCTGCAGGCGCTGGCCGACGCCGCTTGGCAGCCGCGCAGCGTTTGGGGGCCGGACAGCGCCTTGGTGCAGACGCTGGTGCGCGAGTCGCCGGAGTTTCAAAACGCGCAGAAAGCAGGCCAAAGCGATGCGCTGGCGCTGATCACGCTGCTGCAAGACACCAGCTTCATGCGCCAACTGCGCACGCAGAAAACCCGGCTGAAGGCAGGTTTTCTGGCGCTGGACCCGCGTGGCGGGCAGGTGCTCGCCTGGGTCGGCAGCCGCGACTTTGCGCAAGAGCCGTTTGACCATGTGGCGCAGGCGCGGCGCCAGCCCGGCTCCACCTTCAAGCCGTTTGTTTACGGCGCCGCGTTCGAGAATGGCGCCCGCCCAGACGACACCCTGATGGACCAGGCGGTGGAGATTGAACTGCCCGGTGGTGAGGTCTGGCGCCCCAGCGACGGCGGCCCGCCCAGCAACCAGCCGATGCGCCTGAGCGACGGGCTGGCCTATTCCAAAAACACCATCACTGCGCAGCTGATGCAAAGCGTGGGCCCGGCCCGGGTGGCGCGGCTGGCGCGCGCCTTGGGCGTGAACGAGAGCCCGCTGGAAGCCGTGCCCTCGCTGGCCCTGGGCACCAGCCCGGTGACGCTCAAAGAAATGGTCAGCGCCTACAGCAGCATCGCCCATGACGGCCAGTATCTGGCGCCAATGCTGGTGACCCGCATCGAAAGCCGCCGGGGCGAGGTGCTGGCCGAGTTTGCACCAGCCGAGCCGCAGCGCGCCCTGTCAGCCCAGGCCAATTACCAGTTGCTCGACGCAATGCGTGGTGTCATCGACCGGGGTACCGGCGTGGCCATCCGCAACCGCTACGGCATCCGCGCCGACGTGGCTGGCAAAACCGGCACCACCCAGAACAACACAGACGGCTGGTTCATCCTGATGCACCCGCAACTGTTGGCTGGTGCCTGGGTGGGTTTTAACGATGGCCGCATCACCCTGCGCAGCGACTATTGGGGCCAGGGCGCGCACAGCGCCTTGCCGATCGTCGGTGAGGTCACGGCCCAGGCCTTGCGGGCCCGGCTGATTGACCCGAGCGCCCAGTTTGAGGCGCCGCCCGAGGGTTTTTTCAGCCAGCTGGCCAAAGGCTTGCGCGACTGGGTGCACGGTCTGCTGCCTGCCGAGCCCGCCCCGCCACCGACGCCAGTGCACCCGACCGCCCCGGCACCGGTCGAGCCAGCAGAGATTCCTGAAGAGCCTGCGTCGGCGGCCAGCGAACCAACGGAGTCGGTACCGCCGCAGTTGGCGCTGCCCGCCAGTGCCCCGGAGTCTGCCGTTTCGGCCTCCACCGCCGTGCCCATGCCCGGGCTGGTGGCTCCAGCGTCTGCGCCAGCACCGGCCGAGGTGCTGGATGCGGCGCCGCGTTAAGACCGGGTTCGATGATTCGAGCGCGTGCAGTTTGAATTGACTTGCTGGCTGAATACCGGGTGCATTCTTTGATGTGCTGGCCCTTGTGGTGGGCCATGTGAGGTTTGGCGGCGGGCCTCAGACGCGCAGCGCTTTGCGACATCGGCCCGCCGCCAAACCCCACACGGCCTGAGACTTTCACGGGCTTCGGAGCATCTTTGGGGTCCGGCTGTTGAACGGTGGTGAACCAGAGCGCGCGCTGCCACCCACAGCGCTGGCGAACAAAAACCTCTGCAGCTTGCGTCATGAGTATCTGCCGCGGCCCTGGCGCCAGCCCTCACCCAGAGAGAGGGCGTGAACAGCCTCAGGCCGCCGTAGCCATACGTAGCCGCCGCGCCGCGTCTTCCGCCCGCGCGTCATCAATCTCGCGCAGCACGGCCTGCATGTCCACGCTGGCATGGGAGCGCTCAAAGTGGCCGCTCAGCACGGACTCGTTGCTCAGCAGCCCAGCCTGGTACAGGTTCCACATCTCCGGGCCAAATTGCGTGTCCAACAGTGCCGGGGCAAACTGGCCAAAAAAGTCGCGCAGGTTGCCCACGTCGCGCAGCAGCATGCGCTGCGCGTGGTTGTTTCCGGCTGCGTCTACCGCCTGCGGCAGGTCGATGATCACCGGCTCGTCGATACCAGCGCCGCCATCCGCCAGAGCCGCGTGCGCCAGCAAAATGTTGAACTCGGACAAATCGCCGTGCACCACGCTAGCGCACAACATGCGCACCACTTCCTTGATCAGCGTGGCGTGGTGTTGCAGCGCTTGCTCGGGGGTGAAAGCCACGTCATTCAGGCGCGGGGCGGCGTCGCCGTTGGCATCGGTCACCAGTTCCATCAGCAACACCCCGTCGCAAAAGTTGTAGGGCTTGGGTACGCGTACACCGGCTGCGGCCAGGCGGTATAGGGCATCGACTTCGGCGCTTTGCCAGGCGGCCTCTTGCTCCTGGCGGCCAAATTTGCTGCCCTTGGCCATGGCCCGGGCGGAGCGTGAGTTTTTCACCTTGCGGTTTTCGGTGTAGTCCACCGCCTGGCGAAAGCTGCGATTGGTTGCCTCTTTGTAAATCTTGGCGCAGCGCGTCTCCGTGCCACAGCGCACCACAAACACCGTCGCCTCCTTGCCACTCATGAGCTGGCGCACCACGCTGTCGATCAGGCCCTCTTCAAGAAGGGACAACAGTCTGGCGGGTGGTTTCATGCGGGGTTGGCTTGGCAGGTGGGGGAGCTGGATTGTCAGGCCCGCTGGCGGCGGTTACCCGGGCGCTCCTGGTTGAAACCCTACTGGGTGGCGCTGGCGGGGTTAAAAACTGTCTATATTGCACATTATTCCGCAACCCTTGCCCCCAAAGTCGCCCAATGATCACCTTTCCCCGCCATGGCTGAACCCCTGATCAAGCAATACGGTGCTGACGTGCCGCAGGCCATTGCCGCCATGGTCCAGGCCGTTCACCCGGCGTTTGACAGCACCGGCTTTGGCCGCGAGGTGCTGGACGGGTATGAGGCGCTGGGGCTGATGGCGCGCGGCAAGAAGATCGCTCAAGTCTTGCGGCGCTTTTTGCCAGACGACTACACCCAAGCGCTGGCCATCCTGATGCAGTCCATCGACCAGCCGCATGGCCGCGACACCGGGCTGACGCTGGGCTCTTTTTTGTACCTGCCGCACACGGTGTTTGTGGCGGACTACGGCTTGGGCCATTTTGAGCTGTCGATGCAAGCGCAGCACGCGCTAACGCAGCGTTTCACCGCCGAATTCAGCATCCGACCCTACCTGATGCACCACCCTGAGGCCACGCTGCGCCAGTTGCGCGAGTGGGCGACCGACCCGAACAAACATGTGCGACGGCTGGTGTCGGAAGGTACGCGACCGCGCCTGCCCTGGGCGCCGCGCCTGCGCCAGTTTCAGGCTGACCCGGCACCGGTGCTGGCATTGCTGGACCTGCTCAAGGACGACCCGGAGCTGTACGTGCGCCGCTCGGTGGCCAACAACCTCAACGACCTTGGCAAGGACCACCCGGAGGTGCTGACCCGCACGGCCCAACTGTGGCTGAAGGATGCCAGCCCCGAGCGTGCCTGGATCGTTGGCCACGCGCTGCGCTCGGCGGTGAAACGCGGGGACAGTGGCGCGCTGACGGTGCTGGGCTTTGGCGCTGCCGCCCAGGTAAGCGTGGGCAACGCGCACATCACGCCGGACAAAGCGACGATGGGCGGCGCGGTGCAGATCAGCTTTGAGGTGACCAACGCGCAAAACCAGCCGCAACGTGTGCTGGTGGATTTGGCGGTGCATTACGTCAAGGCCAACGGCCAGACCCGCGCCAAGGTGTTCAAGCTGAGCACCCTGGACCTGGCACCGGGCCAAACCGCCACGCTGTCCAAAAAGCTGTCACTGGCCGAGATGACCACCCGCAAACACTACCCTGGGCTGCACAAGGTTGAGGTGATGCTGAACGGCCAGGCGCATCCGCTGGGGGCGTTTGAGCTGGTGCGGGGCTGACGCGATACACGTCCCGGCTGGATTTGGCCAACGGCACAAGTTATGGGTTAAATTGGCCGCTAGCCCTTTTGCCTATTGCGTCAGTCGCTATGACTAACAGAGCGCATCTGAATCCCATGGACCTGTTTGACGATTTTCCGCGGTGGTCTGGGGTGGGGCGTCGCGGCTGGGGTACCACGGCGTGGCACCGCTGGCTGAGGGGCAACATGCGCTGCTGGGGTGGCGGCGCATCAACCCGACATTTCGGCGGGTGCGACCAAGCAGTTAAGTACCAAATCGGTCTCCAGCCCTTATCAATAAAGGGCTAACAGCTATCGAAAGAGGTGGAACTAGGCCTGGCTACCGAACCAGCACCGACCAGCCCGCGTGGCGGTTGCATTTGTTGTTCTCGTATTCCCACACCGTGCCGCAGCACTCGCAGCGGTAACGTGTGATGGTCACTGTGCCGTGTTTGTGTTCCACGGTGCGGTGGCCGCCCTGCACCAGCTCGGCATGGCCGCGGGCGCGGCGCCAGTTTTGCTGGATGCCCGCGCACGACGGACACATCTCCGTGGGGGTGGCAACAGTTGGCGGGGTAGGGTCTGGGGTCATCGGGCGGTTCTCAAAGGGCGCGATTGTCGCTGGGTGGCGCACGCAAGTCCCGCAGCCGCTGGTGCGCTGCGTCGTCCAGGTCCGGCGGCTGCTGGTTTTTGGCCTGCAGGTAGTGGTGCGTGAACACGTCCAGGTAGGTGGCCAGCACCTCGGCGGCGTGCACCTCTCCGGCCAGCGCCAGGCACAACGCGCCCACCTCCGAGGTGCAAAAGTGGTCGCCGCGGCTGGAGCGGCGCAGCCGGTAGGTGGATAGCTGCTCGGGGTGCAGGCTCAGCACCGGGAACTGGGCCAGGTACGGGCTTTTGCGAAACATCTTGCCTGCCTCGGCCCAGGTGGCGTCCAGCAGCACAAACAGCGGGCGTTTGGCTGGCTGCCCTGCAACGGAAATGTCGGGCAGCAGGGCGGTCACCACCCGATCCGGCGTGACAAACTCACCCGGGAACACCACATAGGGCTGCCACTGCGGGTCGGTCAGCAGCGCCAGCAGGCGCGGGTCAACCTCGGTGCGCGCCCAACTGTAGGCAAAGCTGTCCGCCACCACGTCGGCAATCAGCCAGCCGGTGTTGCTGGGTTTAAGCGGTTCGATGTCGGCCATCAACAGGCACATCCCCGCGCGCGTCGGCACGGCCGGGCGCAAGCCGCACAGGCAGTGGCTGAACATGACACGGCAGCCCGGGCAACGTTCGGCCGGGCCGCCCCGCGCGCGAAACGGCTTGACCGCGCGCGCCAGGCGCTCGGTGCGCAGGCGGGAAACCGCATGGGGGGCGTGGGGAACGTGGGGCATAGGGTCAGGGTTCAGTAGCAGCGGCAGTGGTGGCCTGCGCAGTGTCAGGCGAATATTGAGCAATACGGCTCAGAAAGTGATGCGTATTTTACGGAATACGGCTCACAGCCATGCGTTCAAGTTGGCATAAATGTTGGCATAAACAAATAATTTGTTAAATAAAACAATAGTTTACAAAGTCTGCAATCTTGGCAAAATAGCGGCATGTACAGCGAACCCCACCAATTTGAGCCCTTGATCCCGTCCGATGCGCGTTTGGAGCCCCTGCTGGCCAAGGCGCATGACCTGTCCCGCGTGGCCACCCTGCTGGCGGGCACCCGCGTGCCGACGGAGTTGCGTGGCCTGCTGCGCAACATGAATTCGTACTACACCAACCGGATAGAGGGCCAGCACACCCGTCCGCGTGAGATTGATCAAGCCTTGCGCCAGGACTTTTCCCACGATGCGGTACTGGCCGCCAAACAGCGCCTGGCGGTGGCGCACATTGAGGCCGAGCAAGCGCTGGAACAACGCTACAGCGGGCCAGACGGTGCCGCCGCGCTGTATTCGGCAGGCGCAGTGCTGGACTTGCACCGCGAACTGTTTGGCCGACTCCCCGCCGCAGACCTGGTGACCCCAGAACAAGCGCCTATCGAGCCCGGAGCCTTGCGCCAGCAAGACGTGCAGGTGGGTCAACATGTGGCGCCGGCCCATGCCAGCGTGCCTGATTTTTTACAACGCTGGGCCAGCTTTTATGGTGGCGTGCGCCGTGGCGAGGCGGCGTTGGTGGCCATGGCCTGCGCGCACCAGCGCCTGGGTTGGGTGCACCCGTTTGTGGACGGCAATGGTCGCGTCATGCGCCTGCACACCCACACTCTGCTCAGTGCCCTGGGCTACACCGGTGGCTTGTGGTCGCCGTTGCGCGGTTTTGCCCGCAGCACCGAGCGTTACTACGCCCTGCTGGCAGATGCCGACAGCCTGCGCCGGGGCGATCTCGATGGGCGTGGCAACCTGTGTGAACAGGCCCTGATCGCTTGGGTGGGCTATGTGCTCGACACCTGTCTGGACCAAGTCCGCTTCATGGGCAGCATGCTGGACTTTGCCACCATGAAAGCGCGCATCGAGGCCTGCCTGGTGTTTGAGTCCACCGTGGTTAAGCAGGGCGTGCGCCAGGAGTCGCTGCGGGCACTGCATTACCTGTTTTTGAGTGGTGAAGACATGGCGCGTGGTGATTTCAAGTCCATGCTGGGCATGAGCGACCGGGGCGCTACCGATGCGTTAGGGGCGCTGGTCAAGCGCGGCCTGCTCAAGTCTGACTCGCCGCAAGGCAAGGTGCGCTTTGGGTTGCCGCAGCATGCACTTCGTTTTCTATTCCCACAGCTGTGGCCAGAGGCGGAGGCGGACGCGGCTGGGTTGTGACGGATATTGACGTCATGCCCGGCGGGCGCCCCCGGCGCGCAACGTTACGGCTGGCTCAGCGGCTTCGACACAAAACCAATCACCAGGCCGGCATCCGTCACGGTGATGCTGCCCGGCTGTAACCCCAAGCTGTTGGGCAACGCCAAGTCTTCCGGCTGCAGACGGTGCAGCACCACCTCCCGCAGGGAACGTTCGCTCAACGCCGGGCCGTAGGTGTTGAGCAGCACAACCACGCTGGGCTGCAGGCTGGGCATAGTCAGACGTTTGAAACGCAGTTGGTGGGCGCGCACCGTGAGGTCGCTGGCCTCGTAACGCAGCGCAAAATCCAGCGCCAGTGTGCCATGGTGGCTGCCCTGTAGCGCCGGGCCTGCCGCGTCGATCGATATCTCGGCAGCCAGGTGGTTTTGTGCCGCCAGCAGCTGCAACTGCGGCACCTGCAGATCCAGATTCAGCAGCCCCTTCACCGGGTAGCGCAGCGGAAAACGTTGCGCCACGGCTTGCTGCAACAGCGCGGCAGACACCTTGAATTGCGGCTGCGGCTGCGGCTCGTCGTCAGGCGGCTCGGGGGTGTCAACGGGTGCAGCCCAGGCCAGACCGCCCAACGGCAGCAAAAGCTGGGGGCACAGGGCAAGGGGGATCAAGTGGCGACGGCGCATTCAGTAGCTTTCTTTGAAAAGCTATTGTGCGCCGCGCCAGTCAAGCCGCAACCACTAGACTCTGACACCTCCCGCCAACGCCTGTGACATGGGCCCCCCCGATCAATGAACCCTGGTTTGCTCTACGCCGCACTGGCCTACATGGCGTGGGGCCTGTTCCCCATCTATTTCAAGCAACTGGCCCAGGTCAATGCCTTTGAGGTGGTGATGCACCGCATGGTGTGGTCGTTTGTGTTCCTGATGGGTGTGCTGCTGGTGCTCAAGCGCTGGGCCTGGTTGCGCGATGTGGCTCGCCAACCCCGTGTGCTGCTGGCGTTTGCGCTGTCGGCCCTGCTGTTGTCTGCCAATTGGTCGGTGTATGTGTGGGCGGTGCAAAACGCCCATGTGCTGGATGCCAGTCTGGGTTACTTCATCCTGCCGCTGGTCAATGTGGCGATGGGTTTTGCCGTTTTGCATGAACGCCCGCGCCCGGTGCAGTGGCTGGCTGTGGCTGTGGCGGCCAGCGGCGTGTTGTGGCTCACGGTGCAGGCGGGCCGTCTGCCCTGGGTGGCGTTGGTGTTGGCAGGCACGTTTGGCACCTATGGCTTGCTGCGCAAGGTGGCCAAACTGGGCGCGCTGGAAGGCCTGACCCTGGAGACCTTGCTGCTGCTGCCCATGGCCGTGGCGCTGCTGGGGTGGTGGACCTGGAACGGGCAAGGCGCGCTGGTGCAGGGCGACCCGGTGACCCTGGGCTGGTTGCTGCTGGCCGGGCCGCTGACCGCCATCCCCTTGTTGCTATTCGCCGCCGGAGCCCGGCGCATCCCGCTGGCCACCATGGGTCTGTTGCAGTACATATCACCGAGTCTGCAGATGCTGTTGGGCGTGTGGCTGTTCGGTGAGCCCTTTGAGCCGACGCGCGCCATCGGCTTCTATCTGATCTGGGGCGCTTTGGCGATTTACAGCGCGGAAAGTTTGTGGCGCATGCGCAGGCGGTTGCCAAATAGTTAGCCAAATTGGCATCCAGCCCAATCAAATCAATGGCTTGATGCTATGAACTCAGGACTGACTGGCGGTCAGAAGCACACCACGCACGGCAAACTGCTGCACCAGCACAAGAGATGCAGCTTCATCATTTAATATTGAAAAAATAACAATACAAGTTAAAATTTCAATGATGATAAATCGCCAATTCGAAACCACCGTACGTCAAAAACTGCAGCACATCCCCGCCGTGGTGCTGCTGGGGCCGCGCCAAGTGGGCAAAACCACGCTGGCGCGTATCCTGGCCAAAGATTGGCCCAGCGGCGCGGTGTACCTGGACCTGGAGCGCCCGGCCGACAGGCTCAAACTGGAAGACGCCGACAGCTACCTGCGCGCCCAGCAGGGCAAGCTGGTGATTCTGGACGAGATCCACCGCGCGCCGGGCGTGTTTGAAGTCTTGCGCGGCATCATCGACGACAACCGGCAAGCCGGGCAACGCGCGGGGCAGTTTCTGCTGTTGGGCTCGGCCGCGCTGGACTTGATGCGCCAAAGCAGCGAAACCCTGGCCGGGCGGGCGGCCTATGTGGACATGGCCCCCATCAATACCGCTGAGGCTGCCAGCGCAGGCATCCCGCCCAACACCCTGTGGCTGCGCGGCGGCTTTCCCGACAGCCTGCTGGCAGCCGATGACACCCAAAGCCTGGACTGGCGGCGCGACTTCATCCGCAGCTACCTGGAGCGCGACGTGCCCATGTTTGCCCCGCGCCTGCCTGCCGAGACCATTGGCCGCCTGTGGACCATGCTGGCGCAAAACCAGGGCAGCGTGCTCAACCAGGCGCGCATCGCCAGCGCGCTGGGTGTGGCCAACCCCACCATCGACCGCTACATCGACCTGCTGGTGGACCTGCAACTGGTGCGCCGCCTGCAGCCATGGAGCGGCAATCTGGGCAAACGCCTGGTCAAGTCGCCCAAGGTGTATGTGCGTGACAGCGGCCTGCTGCACGGCCTGCTGGCGCTGGAAACCCTGGACGACCTGCTGGGCCACCCGGTGTGTGGCTTGAGTTTTGAGGGGTTTTGCATCGACAACCTGATCCAGGCCGCTGGCAGTCAGCGTGTACCGCATTTTTACCGCACCCAGGTGGGCGCCGAAATTGACCTGGTGCTGGGGCGCGGTGGTCAGCCCGAGATGGCCATCGAGATCAAACGCTCCATGACCCCAAGCCCCGAAAAGGGCTTTGCCATTGCCTGCGATGACCTGCAGATCACCCAGCGCTATGTGGTGTACCCCGGCACTGAATCGTTTCCCCTGAGACATGGGGCGCAGGCGATCGGGTTGGGGGAACTGATGGCGCTACTGAGTCAGTAGTCAAATTGGCCTCCAGCCCAATAAAAATATGCGTAAGCAGCTATCAAATATAAAGTGACTTTTGCTGCCAAGCGCAGTGGCCCAAGCCCGTGACAGTGGCAGCATCAATACACCGCGTCATGGTCACCCACATTCACCAGGATGATCTGCTGGTCTTGAATCACCAGCTCGAGCGTGATGCGGTAAGACAGGTTGATCGACACCGAATGCAGCCCCTCAAACTTGCCGCGCAGCGCGTGCAAGCGCAGCGAAGGGTGCATGGGGTTGGCCTCCAGCAACTGCAAAGTCTTCAGGTAGGTCTGGCGTAGCTCGGGGTGCTGCTTTAGAAACCGCGCCGCCCGGCGGTTGTACTGCTCTGTAAAGACCAGAGCAAAAGGCAGTTTGGGCAAATTCACAGCGCGTCCAGGCGGGCCAGGTGCGCCTCTGGCGACTCTTGCACCGCGCGGCCTGCAGTCAGGTCGGCACGGGTTTGCGCCAGCGCGGCATCCAGTTCGCACTCACGCAGGTAGTGGTAATGCGCGATGTCCATCACCACAAACCGGTCTTTGCCACGCACCGACACCATGGCCTCTGGCGCGCTACTGAGCGCCAATTCAATGGCGGCGATGCCCTTGGTTTTGAGGTCGTTGGCGCTGATGTTTGACATGGTTGGCCCCCAAAAAGTGAAACTTTGTACGCTTGATCATACTATTGACAGTGTGATGAGAAAGGTGAAGCCGAGCAATTCGCGTCAGCTGACCGCTTGGGACTCGCTCAACGCCAGCGGCAAGATGATCGGCGTCATCAGCCACGTAGAAGCTATGAAAGAGCGCATCCCGGCGCAGATCTGCGTGGAGAAGGGTGGCGGCGTTGGGCATTCAAGGTTGGTGGTGTAGCGGTGGTGAGCGGGCACGCGCCCAGGAGGTGGAATCAAGGGCTTATGCAAAAAATGACCTGTAGCCCTTGTCAAATAAGGGTCTGCAGCTATTAATATGACAAAAAAGATTGAAGTAAACGGGACTTCCATTTCACTTGGACAGATTTGTAATTTACATTAGCCAGACTTTGAGTTTTAATCCGTCAGTATTTGTAGACTTGAACTTCACACCATGACCCGCGTTACCCCAGCAGCATCTGCCCCAGCTATCACCCGTTATGTGCAAGGCAAGATCGCAACCGCATTGCAAGACACGCGCGTGGTGCTGATGGTTGGCCCACGGCAGGCGGGCAAAACCACGCTGGCCCGGCTGTATGCCAGCCCAGATCGCCCTTACATCACGCTGGATGATCCTGCCACTTTGGCTGCGGCGCGCTCAGATGCCACCGGGTTTGTGCGTGGCTTGAAGCAAGCCGTCATCGACGAGGTGCAGCGCGCGCCAGACCTGCTGCTGGCCATCAAGGAAAGTGTGGACAAAGACCCCACGCCGGGCCGATTTTTGCTCACTGGCTCCACCAATCTGATGGCCATGCCCTTGGTGGCAGACTCGCTTGCGGGGAGGCTTGAAGTGATCACCCTGCTGCCTTTCGCACAGGCCGAGCTGGCGGGCACCCCGGGCAACCTGCTGGACCGCCTGTTTGACGGTGCCGATTTGCCGGGCGTGGTCAGCCCGCTGGTAGCTGACGATTTGATGGCATGCGTGCTCCAAGGGGGCTACCCCGAAGCCCTTCGCCGTACCAGCGCCAGCCGCCGCCAGGACTGGCTGCAAGACTACGTAGCGCTGATTCTGGACCGCGACGTGCGTGACATTGCCAACATCGACCAGCTTGACCGCATGCCGCGCCTGCTTGACGTGCTGGCCGCCCATGCCGGGCAACTGGTCAACCACAGCAGTTATGGCGCGGCTCTGGGGTTGACCACCCCCACGGCGCAAAAATATGTGGGCATCCTCGAGCGGCTGTTTCTGCTGCGCCAAGTGCCGCCCTGGTCACACAACGCCGTCAGCCGCCTCACCAAAACACCCAAACTGCACTTTCTGGACACCGGCTTGCTGGCTGCGCTGCGCGATACCACGGCCAGCCAGTTGCAAAAAGACCGTACCACTTACGGCCCTTTATTGGAAAACTTTGTGGTGTCTGAAATACTCAAGCTCATCACCTGGTCAGACAAGCGCGTGCGCGTCTCGCACTTTCGCACCAAAGAGCAAGACGAAGTAGACCTGGTGCTGGAAGACCGGCGCGGGCGCATCATCGGCATCGAAGTCAAAGCCAGCGCCACCGTGCGCCCCCAAGACCTGCGCGGCCTGCGCCAATTGCAAGCTGCGGTGGGGGACAAGTTTGTGCACGGCCTGGTGCTGCACGACCACGACCGCATCACGCCATTTGATGAAAAGCTGCATGCGGGGCCGGTGTCGATGCTGTGGCAAGGGTAGCGCGGGCTTGTGTTAGGCCTCTGGGGGCTTGAGACGATGCCAAAGCCTACCTGGCCGCCCGCGGCTACGTGACGCTGTAACCCTATTGAGCGACGATGGACACAGCGTTTGCGTTAGCAGTGCGCAGCCCGCGCGAGGGCGGGTTCAAGCGCTGAGGTTGGATGTGCAAATGGCCTCTAGCCCTTTTGTAATATGCGCGAGCAGCTATCAAAAAAAACTGTGAGCCTGCCGCCTGCACGTTCCCCGGCTGCCTTCAATACACGCCCATGAAATCGCGCTTGCCAATGGCCAAGCCGTTGTGGCGCAGGATGTCGTAGGCGGTCGTCACGTGGAAGAAGAACTGCGGCAAACCATAGTTCGCCAAGTAGGCCTGCCCATTGAGTTTTTTCTCCTTTTGCGTGCCGGGGCGCAAGACGATCTCAGCGCTTTCCTTGCCTTCAAACTGCGCAGCATTCACGCTGTCCAAAAAGGCCAGGGTCTGCGTCAAAAGCGCATCCAGATCGGCAAAGCTCTTCTCTTGCCCTTCCAACTTTGGCACCTCCACCCCCGCCAGCCGTGCCGAGATACCACGCGCGAAATCGGCGGCAATCTGCACCTGCCTGACCAGCGCAAACATGTCGGGCGCCAGCCGCGCCTGCAGCAAGGCGTCGGGCTCGATTGACTTCGCGCCAGCGTATTCGCTTGCCTGCGCAAGAATGGTTTTCAAAGCCGTCAGCATCTGCTTGAAGACAGGAACCGAGTGGGTGTACATAGCGCTGGTCATAGAGGGTTCCTGTAAGTTTTGGGCACTGTACCCGGTAGCTACGCGCACCTGCGCTGTAAGGTTGAAACCCCAGCCACTCACCGCAGAGCGCCTGTTTGGCTGGCACGCGGCCCTGTTTCCCACCGGCTACAGCCCCCGGATGCGCATCCAGGTGGGCACCTGGCGCAACGACGCAGCAGGCCCCATGCAAGTGGTGTCCGGCCCCGTGGGCAGAGAAAAAGTGCACTTTGAGGCGCCGCCTGCCACCGCACTACCCGCAGAAACAGAAGCTTTTCTGCAATGGTTTAACGCCGCCCCCGCGGGCGACACCCTCATCCACGCCGGTCTGGCCCACCTGTGGCTGGTGACCCTGCACCCGTTTGACGACGGCAACGGCCGCATCAGCCGCGCCGTGGGTGACATGGCGCTGGCGCGTGCCGAGGGCACAGCCCAGCGCTTCTACAGCCTCAGCGCCCAAATACAGCGCGAGCGCAAACAGTATTACGACCAGCTAGAAGCCACCCAGCGCGGCACGCTGGACGTCACGCCGTGGCTGGACTGGTTTTTGGCCTGCCTGCTGCGCGCCGTGCAGGGTGCTGATGGCATGCTGGCTGGTGTGCTGATGAAGTCCCAGTTCTGGCAACGCTGGGCAGGCACCCCCATGAACGCGCGGCAAACGCTGGTGCTGAACCGTGTGCTGGACGGCATGGAAGGCAAGCTCACCAACGCCAAATGGGCAGCCATTGGCAAATGCTCCGCAGACACGGCACTGCGCGACATCAACGACCTGCTGGCGCGTGGCGTGCTCCGTAGGCTGGAGGGTGGGGGGCGGAGTACGGGGTATGAGTTACAAGCCAAATAGGGCTGTAGCCCTTGTGGAATATGCGCTAGAAGCTATTGCTAAAATAGCGGTGACTGGTCGCATCAATAGCAGCGACGCGAGTGAGGCGGTTTTTTCCTCACCAAGTCGAACACGATCCCAATCCTTCGCAACCGTGTCAGCGCACGGCTGGGAAGTCTTTTTGGTGCTGCATGCAATATGGACGGCTGCCGAATTGAGTTCTTCAATCCATGCAGTAGCTGAACACGGCAGAAATGCGAGCCTGGCCCCATTGCTCTTGGCAAAAGGTATCCGTAGCTACAGTAATCGTAGGAAACGATTTGGCATTTCCAGCTCAGATTCAAACTCCGGCTTACGTTGAGTCGTAACGACCAACGCTGAATCGGTATTTTGCTTGGTGCTCAGTGAGCCCCTTTGTTTTAGCGATGTGCAATATCGCCTGCCGCTGGGATCGGAAAACCAGTCCGTCAACCAATATTTCCTCACCCTTGCTTTTGTAGGATGTGGGCGCTAACGGGATTTCGACCGCATATTCGATGGTCATTCCCTGTTTTCCAATTCGATTCTTCAATGTACTTACGCCGATAGCGAAGTGCTTCGCCACAGCCTTTAGGGAAGGAAAGGTGACCCCTCGAATGACGACTGACTTTCCGTGGTGTCGGTCAACTTTTTCTTGGGTGCTCATCCACTCAAAATTTGTAGAACCCCATGGGCGCTTGTCATCGATTCGCACAAGATTGGCGCTGGGGTCATGTGGGAAAACGTCTGCTTTGAAGTTGTCGTAGCTTTCTATCCATCGCGACTCAATCATGTCGGGGTACCGCTTCAACAGAGATAGCCATCTGCGAAATAGGTTTGAACCAGCTTCGGGATGCCTGCTGTGTTTCCGGGCTTTGTTTGGGAGGGGTCGCTCATTGATCAATCGCGATAAAACGACGTGTGACGCAAGTCCTGTCCGTTGGCTGAGAATTTGGGCAGCTTCTTCGCGTGAACGAAAAACTTCACCATTGACTACTGTTCTTTTGCCACCCGGGCCGCCCAAACCGCCGGGGACTGCGGTATTGAGTCCCTTGGGCCCAAGAGCGCCTAACTTTTCTACCCAAAACTTTTCTCGCCGACTTAATTCGTCAAGATCGGTGATGCCATCCTCAACTACAGCGCAGTTGAACCCGTCAGCACCGTCGTTCCGAATGGCGCGTGCCAATTTTGTTGTTCCGCCTCGCTGGGATGAGCGCAAGTGGAAACCCCAGCGCTGGTCAATAGTTCCCAATGTCAGTCCCACATACCGTTCGCCAGACTTGATGCGTTCAATTTTATAAATGAGGCCACACCGTTTAGAGGCGAATGCAACCGGTGTCGAGACTGCGGAATCAAGATTCCAGCCACTTTTCACACGCGACCAAACAATGGACTTGTCTTCGTATCTGCCAATCGCTCGCAAAAAGGCAGTCAGGCTTGGAAAAGACATCCCAGACTGCTCGGGATAGGCATCACCCACGTACAGCACGGCTCTACGCCTACCACCGCCATAAAAGGTGATCCACTCTGTTTGCAGCATCGTTAAACCATCTGCTAAAGACTGCTCGTCGAGCATGTTTCTCAATCGCAGGCCGCGCACTCGCTGCCAAAAAGCTCTGTACGAAACCTGTCCAGCAAGACCAGAGTCGGCATGGAATTTCAAAAGATCAATTCTCTTTCCGCCGACTGTTACCCACGTTTTCCGGGCAACACTTTTCTTTTGGATACTCTGTGAAGAAAGGCCCGAGCCATCATTGATCACCTCGACAGAAACCGGCATTGCGTCATCCTCCGCCTCGCCGTGCGTTTTCAAGCAGTGTTGGCGGCTCATCCCAACCTCGCCCCAAACCCCCTATCACCCCCCACCCCCACAACCAACCTCTGCGTCGCCCGCGTAGCCGCCACATAAAACAGCCGCGCCTCATCCTTTTCGTCCTCACCAGCCGCAGGCATGTGGCCCACGCCGGGCAGGGCAACCACCGGGAACTCCAGGCCTTTGCTGGCGTGCATGGTCATCACGTGGATGTGGTCGGCAGCGGGGTGGAAATCGCCCGCGCGTTTGCGCACGCTGTACGGCAGCCCGCGCTGGCGCAGCGCGCCGGCGCACAGGTCCATGGTGTTCCAGTCGCGGCACAAGATGGCCATGTCGCCCCAGGCGTGGCCTTCTTTGTGGGCGGTGCGCAGGCTGTCGGCTATGGCGTAGGCTTCGTCGCGCAGGCTGGGCAGGTTGATGATCAGCGGCGCCTCGCCGTCGCGCCCGCAGCTGATGGGTTTCACCAGGGGGATGCCGTCGTCGTCTTTGTCGCTGGCGGTCAACAGATCAGCCGCCACCAGGCTGGCGGTCTGCAGGATCTGCTGGGTGTTGCAGTAGTTGATTTTCAGGATGGTGGTGCGGCCCTGGGCCTGGATGCCCAGGCTTTTGAAGCTGAATTGTTTGGCACGCGCACGGTCGTAAATGCTTTGGGCATCGTCGTACAGCACCAGCAGGCTGTTGGTGGTGGGGTCCACCATTTGCGTGACCAGCTTGAGCCATTCGGGCGCAAAGTCGTGGCCTTCGTCGATCAGCACCGCCTGGTATTGGCCGCTGGGGATCTGTTTGCGATCCACCGCAGTGATGACGCGTTGCACCATCTCCAGCATCTTCAAGTCCACCGGCATGTTGAAAGCGGGCAGGGTCTGGCCAAAGGCCACCAGTTGGTCGCGGCACCATTTGTGAAAGTGGCGCACATGCACGCGCTCACTCAGGCCCTTGGCTTCCATCACGCTGTGCAACTTCACGCCCAGCGGCTCGTTGTAACAAAGGATCAGGATCGGTTTGCTGGCCGGCGTGCCAGCCCGCGCCAGGTATTCGGCGCGGTAACCCAGGATCATGGTTTTGCCCGAGCCGGCCACGCCGTGGATCACGCGGTGGCCGTCGCCCAGACTGCGCGCCAGTTGCTCCTGCTGCAGGTCCATTACGCGCATGATGCTGGGCAGGTCGGCCTGGGTGTCGGTGTCGTCAAACTGCGCGCCCTGCACCTGCACGCGCACCTGCGGGAACATGATCCAGCGTACGCGGTCCAGCATGGGCAGGCTCATCACGCCGCGCATCATGTAGGGGAACATGCCCCACAGGCGGCTTTGCAGGTCTTCGGGGTCCACGGCGTCCAGCATTTCGTCAGAGCAGATGACGCGGTGGGGTTCGATGGCGTGCTGCAGCTCGGCCGCCTTGAACTGCTTGCGGGTGATGTGGGTCAGCACCACGCCATAGCTCCAGGGGAACGCCACTTGCCCCTGGTGCGGGCCGTCGGGCTGGGTGAGTTGCGGGTCGCGCTTGAGGGCATCCACCACCTGGTGCGCGTATTGGCGGGCTTGCTCCAGCGGGTTGATCACGGTTTTGGGCAAACCGTCGGGGACGATGGTCCAGGTGTGTTTGTCGGCTTGGGCGATGGTGGCGGGTTTCCAGTCTTTCACCTCCAGCACCAGCAGGCCACGGCGCGGGTGCATCACCACAAAGTCGGGGTGCGACTGCGTGGGGCCCACCGGTACGTCGTACCACAGCAGGTAGTTGCCATCGAGCTTGTCCTCCAGCCGCTGGGCCAGACGCTTTTCGCTAGAGGTCATGCGTGACACACATGCCCCCAGCGCGGGTATCAAAGTCGCCATCGTTTCGGTTCCGTCCCTGAGATGATTCGCCGTGAATTATGGGGCTGGCAAGGGTGTTCTGTTTGACATTTGACAACTTGCCGATACAAATGCAAACCACCCGGTGCGATACTCCCGCGCATGTTAAATCTTCATCTTTCTGACTTCTCCCTTGAACACTTCATGTCCCACTACTGGCAGCAAAAGCCGGTGGTGATCCGCCAGGGTTTCAAGGCCTGGGCTGACCTGATCAGCCCCAACGACCTGGCCGGGCTGGCCTGCGAGGCCGAGGTCGAATCGCGCATGGTCTACAAGCAAGATGACCAGTGGCAGGCCGAGTTCGGCCCGTTTGAGTCGTTCGAGCGCTTTGGCGACACGGGCTGGACGCTGGTGGTGCAGGCGGTGAACCACTGGTCACCCGAGGTGGCCGAGCTGGTCAAGCCGTTTGCCTTCATCCCCAAATGGCGGCTGGACGACGTGATGATCAGCTACGCGTTGCCCGGCGGCGGCGTGGGCCCACACATTGATTTATATGACGTGTTTATCTGCCAGGGCTCGGGCCGCAGGCACTGGCGCGTGGGTGACGTGGGTAACCACCGACAGTTTTCCGCGCACGCGGCGCTGTTACACACAGACCCGTTTGAAGCCATCATCGACACCGAGCTGCTGCCGGGTGACATCCTCTACATTCCGCCAGGTTTTCCGCACGAGGGCGTGACGCTGGAAGAGTCGATGAGTTTTTCTGTGGGTTTTCGCGCAAAATCGGCCTGCGACATGCTCAGCGGCCTGGCCGACTACGTGATCGACAAGGACCTGGCTCAGCACCTGCTGACCGACCCGCACCGCCCCATTCACCAGCACCAGGGTCAGATCAACCCGGCCGACTTTGCCCGCATCAAGGCGCACCTGCAAAGTGTGCTGGACAACGACACGCTGCTGGCGGACTTTGCGGGCAGTTACTTCTCCAAGACCAAATGTGCGCTGGATTTGCAGGCGCTGGACGAGTCACTGGACGCCGCCGAGCTGATCAACATGCTGCAAGAGCAGCCGCTGGTGCGCACTGGCGGCCTGCGCTGTTTTTATGTGGATGAGACGCTGGTGCAAGGCGTGTGTTACGTCGAAGGCGAGCGTTTTGAGTTTGGTTCTGCATGCAAAGATGCCGTGGTGGCGCTATGTGACCACGATGAGCTGGCTTTTTCCGTGCTGCAGAGCGGGCTCAAAAACCCGGATTTTGTGCGCCAGTTGACCGAGTGGGTGAACGCCGGGTTCTGGTATTTTCGGAACTGACGCCGCGTGCCAGTTAGGTGCTTACCCTGTTATTGATTTAGCTCAAGGTTTTCCACGAAGGTTTATTGAAAATGCGAGTTCGCCAAATAAGCGAACTCGCAT
The DNA here is from genome assembly GCA_002083775.1 of Rhodoferax ferrireducens. Lineage (GTDB taxonomy): Bacteria > Pseudomonadota > Gammaproteobacteria > Burkholderiales > Burkholderiaceae_C > Rhodoferax > Rhodoferax ferrireducens_A. The sequence continues at coordinate 141,530 of MTEI01000003.1, forward strand.
ATAAAAACTGAGGAAACACAATGAAGAACCGACTTGGCCTTGCCTTATTGGCCTTGGGCCTGGCGTGCGGTGGCCTGATGGCCTCGGCAGCAGAATCTGGCCAGACCGGTGGCAAGAGCAAGCCGTCGACCGCCGACCACACCAAATTCAAAGAGTTGGCTGGCCCGTTCAAAAGCGGCGAGGAGGTCACCAAGGCCTGCCTGAGCTGCCATACCGAGGCGTCCAAGCAGCTCATGGCCACCCGCCACTGGACCTGGGAGTACACCAACCCAGATACCGGGCAAAAGCTGGGCAAGAAAACCATGCTGAATGGTTTTTGCATTGGCGACAAGTCTAACGAAGCCTTCTGCAACTCTTGCCATATCGGTTACGGCTGGAAAGACGCCAGCTTTGACTTCAAGGACGAAAACAAGGTTGATTGCCTGGTGTGTCACAACAGCGGTGACTATGTAAAACCCGCCGGTCTGGCAGGCAATGTGCCCACCGTCAAAACCGAATGGCCCATGGGCTCGGGCAAGTTTTTTGGCCCGATCGATCTGGCCAAGGTCAGCCAGCATGTGGGTAAAACCCGCACCGACAACTGTGGCACTTGTCACTACAACGGTGGTGGCGGTGACGGTGTCAAGCACGGTGACCTGGACTCGTCCCTGAACAGCGCCGACAAAAATCTTGACGTGCACATGGCCTCTAAAGACAAGGGCGGCCAGGGCTTCAGTTGCAGCACCTGCCACCAGTCAGACGGCCACGTGATCTCAGGCAGCCGCATCCAGATGACCGCGTCTGACCCGCACGGCCCCAACGTGCGTGGTGACAAAGACGCGCGCGGCACCTCCACCTGCCAGTCTTGCCACGGCAACAAGCCGCACAAGCAGCCCGCGCTGAACATGGAAGTGCTCAACAGCCACACCGACAAGCTGGCCTGCCAGACCTGCCACGTGCCGGAATTTGCCCGCGGCGGTGTCGCCACCAAGATGAAGTGGGACTGGTCCCAGGCCGGCAAGAAAGATGCAAACGGCAAGCCCTATGTGGTCAAAGACGACCACGGCCACAATATTTACGACAGCAAGAAGGGCACCTTTGAACTTGGCAACAACGTGGTGCCAGACTATGTGTGGTTCAACGGCAAAGTCACTTACACCCTGCAGACCGACACCATCGACCCCAGTGGCGTGGTCAAGATCAACACCTTTCATGGTGATTCGAAAGACCCCAAGGCCCGCATCTGGCCGGTGAAGCGTTTCCAGGGTAAACAGCCCTATGACACCGAGTACAAAAAGCTGCTGGTGCCGCACACCGCTACCCCGGACGACACCGCCTTCTGGTACAACTTTGACTGGCCCAAGGCCCTGAAAGCCGGTGCCGAGGCCACTGGTGAACCCTATAGCGGCAAATATGGCTTTATCGAGACCGAAATGCTCTGGCCCATCACCCACATGGTGGCGCCCAAAGACAAGGCTGTGCCCTGCATCGAATGCCACAAGGTGGATGGCCGTCTGGCCGGTCTGGACGGCATTTACGTGCCCGGGCGCGACAGCAACAAGTGGATCGACTGGATAGGCTGGCTGGCGGTGCTGGGCACCATTGTCGGCACCATGCTGCACGCCGGTTTCCGCATCTTTATCAAACCCGCCCGTACCCAGGAGAAACACCATGTCTAACACTGTCGCGGGCACGGCCACGGCCACGGGCGTGGCTGATGCGCCACCCACCCGCATTTACCTGTTCAAACGCTTCGAGCGCTTCTGGCACTGGTCACAGGCGCTGATGATCATCATTATGTTCATCACCGGCTTTGAGATCCATGGCAACTACAGCTGGCTGGGTTTCGCCAAGGCGGTGGATGTGCACACCTATGCCGCCTGGGCGCTGCTGGCGCTGTGGGCGTTCACCATCTTCTGGCAGTTCACCACCGGTGAGTGGCGCCAATACCTGCCCACCCTGAAAAAAGTGGACGCGATGGTGGTGTATTACGTGTGGGGCATTTTCCACAACGCGCCGCACCCGTTCAAAAAGACGCAGGTCAGCAAACACAACCCGTTGCAGCGCCTGGCCTATCTGGCGCTGTTGGCAGCGGTGTCGCCGCTGATCTGGGGCTCTGGCCTGCTGTACCTGTTCCGGGCGTATTGGCCGGCTGCCGGGGTGGACACCTGGCTGTCGTTGCAATGGGTGGCCTACGCGCACACGGCGGGCGCCTTCATGATGCTGGTGTTCTTCTTTGTGCACGTCTACCTGACCACCACCGGTCACACCCCCACCGCGCACATCAAGACCATGATCACCGGCTGGGAAGACGTGGAGCCTGATCACCACTGAGCGATGTGAAAACCAACCCCCGCTCCGCCACCCAACCCTGCCCCTGTGGCAGCGGGAAGCCCTACGCTGACTGCTGTGGCCGTTGGCACACTGGTCTGAGCGAGGGCATGCATGCGCCCACGCCCGAGGCGCTGATGCGCTCGCGCTACAGCGCCTATGGCCTGGGGATGATCGACTACCTGCTGGCCACCTGGCACCCGAGCACCGCGCCCGGTGAGCTGGAGCTGCCGCCGGTGAAATGGCTGGAGCTGGACATTCGCCACGCCGAGATGACGGGTGACGCGGGCGTGGTGGAGTTCATCGCCCGCCTGCGCGACCAGGGGCGCGGCGCGCGCCTGCACGAGATCAGCCGCTTTGTACGCGAAGACGGCCGCTGGCTGTACATCGACGGGACACATCCGGGCAAGGATTGATCTGCCGCTTTACCTTGACCAAGCGATGCCAGCTGCAAGGCTGAGCAAGATCACGCCTGTGGCGCGCTCCACTTTGCGCACATGGGCCATGAAGTGCCTTACCACCGGCGGGTGATCTGCGGCACGGGCAATAACCAGATCCCAAAGCAGCACCACGGCAAACATCCACGTACCGTAGGCCAGTTGCACGGTCAAAGGCGTAGCCGGGCCAAACCCCAGCGAAAACAGGCTGGCGTAAAAGAGTGAATTTTTCGGGTTGAGAATACCTGAGAGGAAACCCACGCGGCATTCTTTCCCCCAGGAACTGCGTCGAGCTGCGGGGCCACCTGCAGTGGGTAACTGTGCGGAGCCGCGAACCCCCAGAAAGCGCCAACCCAGCCAAGCCAAGTAAGCGCAGCCGGCCCAGGTCAGTGCGGTCATCAGTCCGGATATTTCTTGCAGTGCGGCCACACCGCTGATGGCCAGCGCGATGTAAAGCCCGTTGGCCAGCGCAATGCCCACGCACACCCCGCTGGCCACTCGCGTGCCATTCACCAGCGCGCTGCGCACAATCAGAAAAAAATCTGGCCCCGGACTGAGTAGCGCTAAAAAATGCAGACCAGCGATCATCAAAAACTGTTGCCATACCGTCATGTGCTGTCTCCGTCCATTCACTTGAATGAACGCAGCTTCGCAGCTTGACGCGGTTCAGTCTTGAAGAATCTTGCGCTGGTATTGCCCCGGCGTGGCGGCCACGCGCTGCTTGAAGGCGCGCTGAAAATGGCTTTGGTCGGCAAAGCCCAGGTGCAGCGCCGTCTCGGCCAGGCCCATGCCCTGGTCCAGCAGCCTGCGGGCGCGCTCAATGCGCTGGTCAAGCTGCCACGCATGCGGGTTATACCCACCGTGCGTTTGAAGGCCCGCACAAAGTGATAGCGGCTCAGGCAGGCGTGGGCAGCCATCTCATTCAGCGTGAGCGCCTCGGTACACCGCGCCTGGATCATGGCTTGAACGTCACGCAGGCGGGCTGAATCCGGCTTGCCGGTCAGGCGTTTGGTCTGCTGCGACCCGAACAAATCCCCGACAAACAGCAACAGCGCCGCTTCCTTGTCTTGCAGAGAAGCGGCTCCAAAAAGACAGGTGTTCAGGCTGGTCAGCCGGGTGTGCAGGTGCTGCGGCGCGGTGTGCGCTGGTAAGTGGGTGAGAACCAGTGCATCAAACGGGCCCATTTCACCCACCACATCGCGCACCCAGGCTGGGTCCAGATACAGCATCTGGTAGCTCCACCGGCCATCTTCTTCGGGGTTGCAGGCATGCACTTCTCCGGCGGGGATCAGCACCACATCGCCCTGCGCCAAGGGTTGGCTCACATTGCTGTGTCGCAACACGCTGCGCCCGCCATCCACCGCACCAATCGACAGACTGTTGTGGGAATGGGGTGCATAACAGGCAGCGCAGTCGTTGGCGATGCGGCTTTCCACAAAGGGTAAAGCGGGTGATCTCCAGAAGCGGTGGACAGGCTGACGGGGCATGTGATCAGTATAGGTTTGGGTACCGCAGGGGCAATGGTGGTTGAACGGCACGTACGTTAAACTTTGAATTGTGACTATTCATACAAATTATGTTTTAATAGTTCGTGAACGTGACCTTTCCCCCCGTTCAATCGCCAGCCACACAGGAGCCTAAACATGACAGCTGTCCTTGAGCCACAACCCGCCGTCTCGCAAGACCGGGGCGCGCTGGCCAAAATGGTGATGACCCTGCTGGACCACTGGGCGCTGCCCACCGAGGACCAGGCGGCGCTGCTGGGCATTGCCACCAGCAACCGCGCTGCGCTCACGCGTTACCGTAAGGGTGAACCCATCGGCACCAGCCGCGACCAGTTTGAGCGCGTGGGCCACCTGCTGGGCATCCACAAAAACCTGCGTTTGTTGTTCCCGCAAAACCGCGACCTGGCTTACCGCTGGATGTCCACCCGCAACAAGGCGTTTGACAACCTGACGCCGGTGGAGGTGGTGAAGAGTTGGGGTTTTGCCGGCCTTCTGATGGTGCGCGCCTATCTGGATCGCTCGCGCGGGGTTTGATGGACACGTTGTTTGCCCACCTCACGTTGACCGATGTGCACCGCAGCGTGATCCGCAATGTGGTGTCGATCGGCTCGTCACAAGACCTGTTTGATGACCTGACCAGCAGCCCCGCCGAGTGGGCGCTGGCGCAGCAGGTGGAAGATGAGGTCAAACCGCCGCCGTATCAATCCCGAACCCCGGTGATTCACCGGCCGTTTGAAGACGCCACCTGGGCCAACGCGATTGGCTGGCCGTTCAAACACTGGCAAACCAGCCGGTTTTCGGATGGGGCGTTTGGTGTCTGGTACGGTTGCGACTCGGCTAAAACATCCGTTTACGAGACCGCCTACCACTGGTTCAACGGGTTCCTGACTGATGCCGGGTTTCAGCATGAAAAGGTGGTGGGTGAGCGCAAACTGTACGACGTGATGTGTGACGCAGCGCTGCTAGACTTGCGGCCCTTGACCACCCAGCACCCCGGCCTGGTGCATAAAACCGACTACAGCTTTACCCAGTCGCTCGGTGCCCGCCTGCACCACGAGGGTCACCCCGGGCTGGTGACCGCTTCGGTGCGGTATGCGCCCGGGCACAACTATGTGGTCTTGAACCCCGCCGTGTTGTCCAACCCGCGACTGCATTGCCAACTGACCTACCGACTTGACGGCCACCACATCGTGATTGAAAAGCAACCGGGTGTGGTGTGGATGGATGTGGCGACGGCGGCGCTTTGAGCTGTGATGCGGATGCGGCGGCACAATCCAGCGCTGGCACTGCGACGGCGGTGACTTGCACGATATGGCGTGTCGACATAATAAGCCGTTATTTTTTACTATTTTTGTCATAGCTGCTTGCCCTTATATTGATTGGTCTACAGGCATAAATCTCGTATAAATGGCACCGCTACCCTGTACCGCTCCGCGCATCATCCTGACCACGCTGAACGCGCGCTACATCCATGCATCGCTGGGCTTGCGTTACTTGCTGGCCAACCTGGACCGGCATGGCGGCGCGGGGCTGCGTTCTCAGGCGGTGCTGCGCGAGTACACGATTTCGCGCCTCGCGCAGGAGGTGGTGGCGGATTTGCTGGCCACGTTGGACGGGTCACCTGCCTTGCCGGATGATGCGCCTGAACAGGGGGCAGATGTTGTGGCTTCGGCTGAGGCGGCGGGAGAGGTAGCGGGTCAGCAACTTGCCAGCCGCTCAGCCTTCCGGCAGCGGCAAATCATCGGTTTTGGCGTGTACATCTGGAACGTGCCGCAGACCACCGAGGCCATCCGCCTGCTCAAAGTCATGCGGCCTGACTTGACTGTGGTGCTGGGCGGCCCGGAAGTCAGTCACGAGACCGATCAGCAAGCCATCACCGGGCTGGCCGACTTTGTCATCACCGGCTGGGGCGATATGAGTTTTGCCAAACTGTGCCGTGCGCTGATCGACGGCCCCAAGCCGTTGATGAAAGTCATCCCCGGCGAACAACCCGAGTTGGCGGATATTGAACTGCCCTATCTGGAGTACAGCGAAACCGATCTGGCCCACCGCCTGCTGTATGTGGAAGCCTCGCGCGGCTGCCCGTTCAAATGTGAGTTTTGCCTGAGTTCGCTCGACAAAACCGCCTGGGCATTTGCGCTTGACCGGGTACTGGCGGCGCTGCAGGCCTTGTACCAGCGCGGGGCGCGCAACTTCAAGTTTGTGGACCGCACCTTCAACCTGAAGATTGACCATTCGGCGCGCATCCTGCAGTTCTTTCTGGACAAGCTGGCGGCTGATGGTGGCCCGCTGTTTCTGCACTTTGAAGTCATCCCCGATCACCTGCCCGAGCGGCTGAAATTGCTGCTGGCGCAGTTTCCGCCCGGCGTGTTGCAGCTCGAAGTGGGTGTGCAAAGCTTCAACGCGGTGGTGCAGCACACCATTTCTCGCCGCCAGGACAATGCCGCCACCGAGGCCAACTTGCGCTGGCTGCTGACCCAAAGCCACGCGCATATCCACGCTGACCTGATCTTTGGCCTGCCGGGCGAGACGCTGCAAAGCTTTGCCGACGGCTTTGACCGGTTGCTGGGCATTGGCCCGCATGAGATCCAATTGGGTATCTTGAAGCGCCTGCGCGGCACACCCATCACCCGCCATACGCAGACGCACGGCATGGTCTATGCGTTTGATCCGCCCTACACCGTGTCGCAGACTGGCGTGGTCGAAGCCGCGACGCTGCAGCGCTTCACCCGTTTTGCGCGTTATTGGGATGTGTTGGCCAATTCCGGACGTTTTGCGCAGACGCTGGCGCTGCTGCTCGGTTCCCCCTCGGAAAATCCCGCGGTCAACGCCAGGCGGGTTGCGGCTGACGAGCCTTCGGGCGCCCCGGAAGCTGTCACGTCGGGGTCGGGCCCTTCCCCGTTCTGGCGCTTCTGGGCGCTGTCAGATGCGCTGTGGCAGCGCCTGGGCGCCACCCACCGGCTGACGCCCGAGGTGTTGGTCGACGCGCTGTTTGAGTACCTGAGCCAAAGCCTGCCGACCGATGAGGTGCGCCAGGTGCTGCTGGCCGACTACCTCAACAGCGGCGCCCGTGCCAACCCGCAGGCTTTGCAGGGGCTACTGCCACGGCAGATGCCATCTCACGCCAAAGCTGTTCGCACCTTGGCCACCCGCCAGGAGCGGCATCAAAACACCGCTTGATGCCGCAATTGACGGCCTTGGATGCCAACTCTAAGGGCTTTAGATTCCGCAATTGCCAACGCTGATTTAGCGGAATCAAGCCGGGGCGAGCCACTTGCATGAGCTGAATATGTGACCGGAACGGTCTCTGCGCTAGCTCAAAAAGAGTAGCTGTCAGCCCTTTCTGCAATTGGGCTACAAGCCAATTTGACGCTCAGACCGTGATGCGTTTCACCAGCACCGGTGTCAGCGCGGGCGGCAGGTCACCGATGTGGATCAGCGCCAGCAAAGCCTGCTGCGCGCGCTCTGCAGACGCAGCATCAGCGGCGTGCACCACCGCCAGCGGCTCACCGGCCTGCACGGGCTGGCCAATCTGGACGACATGCTTGAAACCCACGCGTGGGTCGATGGTGTCGCTGGCCTGACGGCGACCGCCGCCGAGTTCCACCACGGCCAGGCCGATGTCGCGCGTGGCCATGCCGGTGACAAAGCCACTGCGTGATGCGGGCACGGTCAACGTCACCGGCGCTGCAGGCAGATAGTGCGCTGGGCGCTCAGCAAAGTCGGTCGGGCCGCCCAACGCCGAAACCATACGAGAAAACTGTTCCAGCCCTCGTCCGCTATGCAAAACATGATCTACTTTCTGTAGCGCATCGGCCTCGTCCACCGCCAGGCCACCCATCACCAGCAGCTCGGCGCTCAGGGTTCGGGTGACCAGAAGCTGGCGCGGGTCAGTGGCTTGGCCTTTGAGGAAAGCCACCGCCTCCATCACCTCCAGCGCATTGCCGGCGGTGGTGCCCAGCACCTGATTCATGTCGGTGACCCAGGCGCGCGTGGGCAGGCCAGCACCCGTAGCCACACTCACCAGCGACTCAGCCAAGGTGGTGGCCATGTCCATGGAGGCGGCAAACGCGCCGTTGCCCACCTTCACGTCCATCACCAGGCCCTGCAAGCCAGCGGCAAGTTTTTTGGACAGGATGCTGGCGGTGATCAGCGGCACCGATTCCACCGTGGCCGTCACGTCGCGGATGGCGTACAGCCTGCCGTCGGCCGGTGCCAGGTCCGCCGTCTGGCCGATGATGGCGCAGCCCGCACTTTGCAAGGCGAGGTGCAGTGTGGCCACGTCCGGCGTGCAGTTGTAGCCAGGGATGCTGCCCAGTTTGTCCAGCGTGCCGCCGGTGTGGCCCAAGCCCCGGCCCGAAATCATCGGCACCACGCCGCCGCACGCCGCCACGAGAGGCGCGAGCATCAGGCTCACCTTGTCGCCCACACCGCCGCTGGAGTGTTTGTCGAGCACCGGGCCGCTCAGGTTGGCTGTTGACCAGTCCATCACCCGCCCGGAGTGCGTCATGGCCTGCGTCAGCGCCACGATCTCCTCGCGGCTCATGCCTTGCAAAAACATCGCCATGGCCAGCGCTGCGGCCTGGCTTTCGCTCCACGAGCCATCGACCAGACCTTTGACAAAACTGTCGATATGCGCGCGCCCCAGCGTGCGGCCGTCGCGTTTGATGCGGATGATTTCCTGGGCCAGCATGGGCATGGTGTTCAACGGCCGTAGGTGGCGGTGAAGCTGGCTTTTTCGATCATCGCGTCGCCCAGGCCCTTGTTGAGCACAAAGGAATACAGCGATGCGGTGCCGGTTTTCGGGATGCCACCGGCTTTTGCCAGGTCATCCACCGCCAGCGCGTACAGCGTGAAGATATAGCGGTGCGGCTTGTCCGCCATGGGTGGGCACGGGCCGCCGTAGTTGCCATTGACCCCCGTCGCACCAGTGTCCAGAAAGTCGGTGGCGCCGCCATAGGCCGGGGCGGGCAAACCAGCCGGTGCATTGCCTGCGCCCTGCGGCAGCGAGGTGGTGGTGGGCGGAATGTTGTAAACCGTCCAGTGCCAGAAGCCCGCACCGGTGGGGGCGTCGGGGTCAAACACCTGCAGCGCCAATGATTTGGTGCCCGGCGGCACGTTTTGCCAAACGAGTGCGGGCGACACGTTGCCGCCTTTGCAGCCAAAACCGTTCAGCACAAATTGGTTGTCAAAGGTGCCCATGGCCAGGTCGGGGCTGGAGAGCATGAAGGGTCCTTTTTGCGCGGCGGCTGGCAGGGCAGTCAGGCTCAGCGCCAGTGCGGCGGTGCAAGACAAAGTGGAAAGCAGCGTGACGGACGGCGTGGTCATGGTGTGTCTCCTGGTGTTTTGATCCATGGATGGGCTCGCGGTTAAGCGAGCCAGGCATTATTGAGCAAGGTGGCGCTCAGTAGCCGCTGGCGGGCGCTTGCACAGGGGCGGCAGACGGGTTCAACACCGCTTCGATGTCGTTCAACAAGCTGCTGGCACCGATGCGAAAACGTTTGGCGTTCAGCGCTTGTTCACCCAGAATCTGCTGCACGAGTGATTCATAAACCATAGCTTCCAACACAGTGCGGATGCCGCCTGAAGCCTTAAAACCCACATGATCTTTGGCAGCCGGGCTGGCTGCGATGGCGCTCAGCATGACGCGTGCTGCTTCCGGGGTGGCGTTGACCGGGGTTTTGCCGGTGCTGGTTTTCAGGAAGTCGGCCCCGGCGGCCAGCGCGAGCTGACTGGCACGCGCAATCAGCACCGGGGTTTGCAATTCGCCAGTTTCCAGAATCACTTTCAACACCAGCCCGGGGCAGGCCTGGCGCACAGCGGTCAGCAGCTGGGTCACCGCCGCCTCATCACCGGCCATCAGCGCTTTGTAGGGCAGCACCACGTCCACCTCTTGTGCACCGGCTTGCACGATTTGTTTGGTGTCTTGCACCGCAGCGGCTACATCAGTGTTGCCATGCGGAAAGTTGGCGACGGCCGCCACGCCAATGTGCGTGGGCAGTTGCGCGCGGGCAAAAGCCGCCAGCCGTGGCCAGACACACACTGCCGCCACCGGGCCAGTCGGGCCTTGGGCGCGTTGGCAAAGTTTGGCGATGTCGGCCTCGGTGTCGTTCTTGTTCAGGCTGGTGAGGTCCAGGCAGGCCAGCGCCGTGCGGGCGCTTTCGGCCAGGTTGTGGGGTGAAACAGGTGCGGGGTTGGAAGTGTTGGTCATGGTTCTATTCAATCGCGTCAATGATGTCGGCCAGCAGACGGCTGGCCCGCGCGCTGCCTTCCTGTGCTTGGCTCAGGGTGTGTGTGTGGCTCAAAAGTTCAGACGACATGCCCGCTCCAAAGTTGGTGATCATTGAGAGCGCCAACACCCGCATCCCCAGATGCCGCGCCAAAATCGTCTCGGGCACCGTGCTCATGCCCACCGCGTCGGCGCCCAGCCGTTGCGCCATGCGAATCTCGGCCGGGGTCTCGAACTGCTGCCCCAGAAACCAGGCATACACCCCTTCAAAAAGTGTAGTGCCTAGCCCTTTTGCTATATGGGCTGCAAGCCGATTTAGCTCTGAATCGTAGGCATTGACCATGCTCACAAACCGATCGTTGCCCGCCACACCCACCAGTGGCGAGTGTTGTGGCAGGTTCAGGTGGTCGGTGATCAGCATCAGACTTTGCGGCGGCATGTCGGGCCGCACACTGCCAGCCGCATTGGTTTGCACCAGCGTGTGGCAGCCCAGGTTTTTCAGAACCTGCAGCGGCAGCGCCATGCCATCCACCGCGCCGGTTTCGTAGCCATGTTTGCGCCCACTCATCACCGCCACCGTCTGCGCGCCGATGCGCCCCAGCCACAAGATGCCGCTGTGCCCGGCCACTGTCGGCTGCGGAAAACCTGCCAGATCGGTGTATGGGATCTCAACCGCCTCCGTGATGTGCTCAGTCAAGCCGCCCCAGCCCGAGCCCAGCACCACGGCAATGCGCGGTTGCAACGGCCCGGCGCGCTGGCGAATGGTGTCAAGCGCGTTCATGTTGGCAACCCTGAACACAGGCCGATATTTGGCCCGCTGCCTGTCTGGCTGTGCCTGGATAAATGTTTGTTCATGCGGTCCCCAAATGATCCGGCCCAAAGCTCTCGGGCAGCAGCTGCGCCAGGGTGTAGCTGGGTCCGGTGGCTTGATCGTTAGCGCAGAGGATGGGCAGATCAGCGTCGCCAAATTCACGCAATTTCTGCCTGCAGCCCCCACAGGGTGTGGTCCAGGCACTATGGTTTTTACCACCGTTACCCACCACCAGCACCGCCTGTGCCCACTTGCCACCCGCCAGCACCATCGCGCTCAGGGCAGCGGCTTCGGCGCACAACCCCTCGGGGTAAGCGGCGTTTTCCACATTGCAACCCGCGTGAAAACGACCCTGCTCGTCCAGCACAGCGGCACCTACCGGGTACTTGGAGTACGGGGCATAGGCCATGCGCTGCGCGGCGCGGGCGGCTTGCAGCAGGGCTTGCTGCTGGGGTTCGGTGATGATGGGCATGGTTTGCTTTCTACAAAATGACCAGGTGTTCAGGTGTTGCGCCGTGCACCGCGCTCAAAGGAATACGCTGATCAAAGCTTACCAGGCAGCCCTGATGCTTGACGGCCAGCCCCAGCAAATACAGGTCAGTGAGCTGCCCGCCGCTGTGGATGTGACTGTGGCGGAAGAGGTGGCCGTCCAGAATACTGATGTCATCGGCCCACAGCATATGCCAAGGCGCGGCTGTGGAGCTTTGCAGCATCTGCACCAATAGCGGGATAGGCTTCGGATTGCTGTAAGCGGCCTGGCTCATGATGCGCAGGCAACCGTTTTGCGTCAGCGGCGTGCTGGCCCAGCCTGACACGCAGTGTGCTTCCAGCCACTCAGCCGCGCGGGTGTGAAACACATGGTCCGCGTCGTGCAGTGCAATCAGCACGTTGACATCAAGCAGCGCGCGCATCAGATGCCCTCTGCGTCGCGCAGCCGGTCGATCAGTTCATTGGTGACGATGCCCCCGCGCTTGGGTAAGGGGTGGATGCCATAGCTGGCCAGTCGTTCAGACACTGGCGGTGCAAGAGTTGGGCTGGGTTGCCCATCCGTGCCACCCGGTGTGGCAAAGGCGCGCCGCGCCAGTTCGCTGATGACTTGGCCCAGCGACTTTTTCTCGCGCCGGGCGAGTTCTTTGGCGGCAAACAGAACGTCGTCGGCAATGTCGAGGGTGGTTCGCATGCAGGCTCCTGAGTGATGTTTGATGTTATCGCATCAAATATCCGTTTGCAGTGCGGCATGAACTCGGTTTCTCTGGCCCGCCGCATCAACAGCATCGGCTAATCTGGCGCGGCCTCATTCAGACCCAGGCCGATGGCGTCGATCTGCCCGTTCCGGATGGCACGCACCACCAAGGTGGCGCTACCGAGCTGAACCTCGTCACCTACCACGGGTGGTCGGCGCAATTCGGCGCCCATCCAGTCCGCCAAGGTCTGGCTGGCATCAGTGGGTGATGGCAGGCCGTAGAACGCACAAACCTGGCCCACCTGCACGCCTGGCATCAAGGCGAAGTCGCGAAAAACCGCGCGTACCTGTGTGGTGTCAGCCGGGTCCGGCATGGCCACGCCCAAGCGTCGCGCCACGATACCAATGGTGGCGCCCTGCGCCAGCAGCGACACCAGCACCACCACAAACGCCACGTTGAACAGCAGCGCAGCCTGCGGCAGCCCAGCCAGCAGTGGGAACAGCGCCAGAACGATGGGTACTGCACCGCGCAAACCCACCCAGGAGACGAACCAGATCTCGCGGGACGCAAAATGCATCGGATACAGGCGCAGCCAGACCGCCAGCGGCCGGGCGATGAGGATCAGCACCGCAGCCACCGCCAGCGCGGGCCACACCGACGGCAACAGTAGCGACGGTGTCACCAGCAGGCCCAGCAGCAGGAACATACCCGCCTGCGCCAGCCAGGCGTAGCCGTCCATCGCGGCCAGGATGGCGGCAATGGTCTTTTGGGCCAGATTGGCCAGAATCAGGCCAAACAGGTAAACCGCCAGAAAACCCGAGCCCCCCAGCAAGCCGGTGGCGGCAAACACCGACAAACCAGCGGCACCGACCATCAGCGCCAAAACCCCACTGCCTGCGTCACGCGAGGCCAGATACCTCAACAATCTGGCCATGGCCAGCCCACACGCGCCACCCAAAACCGCGCCCCAGCCAAATTGCTGCAGAAACGACCAGCCGCCTGACAGCCATACCGAGAGGTCCGGCGTGCTGGCCCCCGCCAAAGTGATGAAAAACAGCGTCAGGTAAACGGCCATCGGGTCATTGATGCCCGACTCGATCTCCAGCGTGGCTGCCACGCGCTCGTTAAGCGTCACGCCGGATCGGGTCAGCAGGGCAAACACCGCAGCCGCATCGGTGGAGCTGACGATGGCACCCAGCAACCAGGCGCTGGCCCAGTCCAGATTCAGAAAAACCACTCCGGCCAGCGCGGTGACACCGGCACACACCACCACGCCCACCGTGGCCAGCAGGGTGGCGGGTTTGAGCCCGGTCCGGAAGGTGGCAAACGTGGTGCGCAAGCCACCATCCAGCAAGATCACGGCCAATGCCAGATTGCCAACCCAAAAGCTGGTTCGGTAGTCGTCAAAACGGTAGCCACCCAAACCATCTTCACCGGCCAGGATGCCCGCCAGCAAAAACACCAGCAGGAACGACACCCCGATGCGCTGCGAAAACACGCCGCCCAAGACACTGAGAAAGACCAGGGCCGATGCTGCAAAAAGGGGAAGGTTGACGAAATCCATGCCCAAGTATCTGCAACCCCGGGTTGTGCCGCCCTTGCCCCGGGAAATTGCCCCAGCAAATCCTGGACGGGTATCCATGCTGGCGCGGCAATTGCTTGACGCTTGGAGAAACGGCATTTTGATGATTGGGATGTCGCGGTCGGGCTCACGGCAAATCGGTCAGCCGTTCCGCGTGTTCTGTCTTGAACTGGGCCGAAGTGACTTGAAGCCTGAGCCGAGTCGCATGGAGAAACCAACACCTGAAAGTGGGTAAACGATGCCAGTCAAAGAACACATGCACAGTTGGCTCCGGGCCTATGTGCGCGCGGTCGACGTCTTCAACTATCGCATCGGGCGTTTGACGATGTACCTGCTGTTTGTGCTGATTGGCATCCTTATCTATTCCTCGGCTTCCAAAGTTTTGCTGGAGCCCGCCTTGTGGACCCTGGAAATGGCGCAGTTTGTGATGACGGCCTACTTTTTTCTGGGGGGCCCATACGCCATGCAAATGGGCAGCGATGTCCGCATGGACTTGTTTTATGGTGATTGGTCGCCCCACACGCGAGCCTGGGTGGATGCTTTTACCGCCCTGTTTTTGCTGTTTTATCTGGGCGTCATGTTGTATGGCGGCGTGGGCAGCACCAGTTATGCCCTGCAATATGGCGAGACCAATTCCACGGCGTGGCGCCCCTACATGTGGCCCATCAAGATAGTGATGTGTTTTGCCATTGTGCTGATGATTCTGCAGGCGACTTCAGAGCTGATCAAAGACATCGCCCGCATTCAGGACAAGGATCTGTGATGTCTTACGAAATGATTGCGCTGATGATGTTTTCGTCGCTGATGCTGTTGCTCTTTACCGGGCAACGGGTCTTTGCTGCGATTGGTTTTGTGGGCGCGGCCTCGTCCATGCTGCTGTGGGGCGTGGGTGGTGTGGACATCGCCTTTGCCTCAGCCATCAAACTCATGAAGTGGTATCCGCTGCTGACCTTGCCCATGTTCATTTTCATGGGCTACGTGTTGTCTGAAAGCAAGATTGCCGATGACCTCTACAAAATGTTTCACGTGTGGTTTGGGGGCTTGAGCGGCGGCCTGGCGGTTGGCACCATTGGTTTGATGGTGCTGATTTCTGCCATGAACGGTTTGTCGGTGGCGGGCATGGCCATTGGCGCGACCATCGCCCTGCCAGAACTGCTGCGCCGGGGATATGACAAACGCATGGTCACGGGGGTGATTCAGGCGGGCTCATCGCTGGGCATCCTGATTCCGCCCTCCGTGGTGCTGGTGCTGTACGCCATGATTGCCCGCCAACCCGTGGGGCAGTTGTGGCTGGCCGGGCTGGTGCCGGGGCTCATGATGGCGGGTATTTTTATTGCCTACATTGTGATTCGCTGCAAGATCAATCCCGGCCTGGGACCGGCGCTGCCCCCGAATGAACGCCAGGTTCCCATGGCCGAAAAGCTGCGCCTTCTTGGTGCGGGCTTGTTGCCAGTCATCATTTTTGCCACCATGATGGTGCCCTTTGTCAAGGGCTGGACCAGCCTGGTGGAGAGCTCGGCCATTGGCGCATTGACCGCCCTGGCGGCAGCCATTTTCAGGCGTCGCATGACCTGGGCCGTGTTTGAAGTTTCGGTACGGCAAACACTGGGCATTTCCTGCATGTTCATGTGGATTATTCTGGCGGCACTGTGTTTTGGCGCGGTGTTTGATGGCCTGGGCGCGGTCAAGGCCATCGAGGGGTTTTTTGTCGGCGAGATGGGCTTGAGCCCCTGGGGCATCTTGATCCTGATGCAGGTGTCTTACCTGGTTTTGGGTACCTTTCTGGACGACACCGCCATGCTGGTCATCGTGGCACCGCTGTATGTGCCTTTGGTGGGGTCGCTCGGTTTTGACTTGATCTGGTACGGCGTGTTGTACACCATCACCTGCCAGATCGCCTACATGACTCCACCGTTTGGCTACAACCTGTTTCTGATGCGGGCACTGGCACCGCCGCAGATCACGATTCGCGATATCTACGCCTCCATCTGGCCCTTTGTTGGCTTGATGGTCCTGGCGCTGGTGTTGGTGATGGCTTTCCCGCAGATTGCTCTTTGGCTGCCGACCTATGTGTACGGCAACTGATGACGGCGCAAATCGTTAGTTCTGTGCCAGCCGGGCATGGAGCGGCGCTAACCAGGGCTTGATGCCCTACCGTTGACAGGAGATGGACATGGCTTCAAGGCGAAATTTTGTCAAAAATGCGGGACTGGCAGGCGCTGCCGCGATGTCGCTCGCCGCGCCAGCTGTGCACGCGCAGGCACCCATTCGGTGGCGCATGCAAACCTATGCGGGGGCCACTTTGGGCCAGCACGTGATCAAACCGGCCATTGATGCTTTCAACAAGGCGGCCAACGGGCAAATGGTGATTGAGCTCTCGTACGCCGACCAGTTGGTGCCCACCGGTGAACTGTTCAGGGCGTTACAGCGCGGCACCATCGACTGTGTGCAGTCTGATGACGACAGCATGGCCTCACCCACCGAGGTCACCGTTTTTGGCGGCTATTTCCCCTTTGCCAGCCGCTACAGCCTGGATGTGCCGGTGCTGTTCCACCAGTGGGGTCTGGGCGAAATCTGGGAGGCTGAATACGCCAAGGTGGGGGTCAAACATATCTCCGCCGGCTCCTGGGATCCGTGCAACTTTGCCACCAAAAAACCGATCACCAGCCTGAAAGACCTCAAGGGCAAGAAGATCTTTACCTTCCCCACCGCCGGGCGGTTCCTGAAGCAATTTGGCGTGATCCCCGTGACACTGCCTTATGAAGACGTGGAAGTGGCCATGCAGACCGGCGAGCTCGACGGTGTGGCCTGGTCAGGCATCACCGAAGACTACACCGTGGGCTGGGCCAACGTGACCGGCAACTTTCTGACCAACAACATCTCGGGTGCCTGGATCGGCTCTTTTTACGCCAACATGGCCAGCTGGAACAAAGTGCCACCGCATCTGCAACAGCTGATTCGTCTGGCTTTTGACAGCTCACATTACTACCGTCAGCACTGGTATTGGGGTGGCGAGGCCAAACTGCGTGTGGAGGGCAAGAAGATGAAACTCACCACCATCCCGGACGCCGAATGGAAAACGGTGGAGGCGGCAGGGCGCAAGTTCTGGGACGAAATCGCCAAAGAAAGCCCGCTCAAAGCCAAGGTTGTCCAGATATTGAAGAACTACAACGCTGCGATGGAGAAGGCCGGTCCGCCGTACCGCTACGGCTGATGCCCTTGGCTGCAGGGTTCTGCTGCGCCGGGCAAGTTTGGCGCAGCAGGGTCAGGACAGGCGCTGCTGCCTGCCAGCCTGTTCTCAGCTGGCTGATTTGGAGCCCCGCATCATCGTCAAAGCCAGCACGGCGGAGGCCACCATCAGCAGCAGACTCACCGCATTGAGAACCGGCGTGGCACCTTCGCGCATGCGGCCATACATCATCACCGTGAGCGGCGAGTCGGAGCCGACCAGCATCAGCGTGGTGTTGAAGTTCTCGAAACTCATCAGGAACGAGATCGCCGCCGAGCCGATCAGCGCCGGTTTCAGGTACGGCAGGGTGATGGTCCATAACACCGCCAATCGCGACGCGCCCAGGTTGTAGGCGGCTTCTTCCAGTGTGATGTCAAAGCGCTTCAGGCGTGCGGTGATGGTCAGGGTGGCAATCGAGACGATGTACGAGAACTGCCCGAGCACCACCAACGGCAGCCCGGGGCGCAAAAATTCCAGCTCCAGGCCCCAAACATCATCGGCCAGATTGGCAACGCGGCTGGCAAACGCCAGGATCGAGATGCCCAGAATCACGCCCGGAATCACCAGCGGGGCCAGCATCAACAGGCTCAGCGCCTGCTTGCCACGGAATTGGGTGCGCTCGATCAAAAACGCATTCGCCGTGCCCACCAGCACCGACATCAGCGTGACCCAGCAGGCCACCACCACGCTGGTCCAGATGCTGCCCAGCATGGCCGTGTCGGCAAAAAGGCCGGTGCGGCCCGAGCCATCATGGCCGACAAGCCAGTCGAGTGTGAAGCCGCGCCACGGCGGGGCCGGGTAGGGGGCGTCGTTGAAAGCAAACACCGCCACCACCACCAAAGGCAGAAACAAAAAGGCGAAAAAGGCTACCGCGTAGACCACGGTACTGGCGCGCAGCCAGAGCGGGCGGGGCAGCGAGGCAATCACCGGGGAGTCCTCACGTTTTGAGCATCAAAATGGCTTCTAGCCCTTTTGCAATAAGGGCTAGTAGCTCCTGTTTCAGAAGTGTTGTAGGGATGGCAAGACAAAGTCATGACCTTTGCATCACTTCGCCAAACTTCTGTCCGGAGAGCTTCAACCCCGCCCAGACAATCGCCGTGCTCAGGGCCAGCAGCAAAAAGCCAAACGCCGCACCCTGCTCCCAGTTGAAGCGCGTGATGAACTGGGTGTAGATCTGCTCGGTGAACCACTGTGAGCTTTTGCCGCCCAGCAGCGTCGGCGTCAGGTAGTTGCCCAGCGTCAACATGAACACCACAATACAACCCGCCACGATGCCCGGCGCGGCGTGCGGAATGACGATTTGCCGCAGGATCGACCAGCCGTTGCCACCCAGGTCGTAAGCGGCTTCGATCAGGGAGTCGTCCAGGCTCTCCAGCGCGCTGATCAGCGGGATCACCATGAACAACATCGACGTATAAACCAGCCCGACCAGGATGGTGGCGTCGTGGTACAGCATCTCCACGGGCGCCGGGGTCATGCCCAGGCTGACCAGCAGCGCGGGCAAAACGCCCGATTCGCGCAGCAAAATCATCCAGCCCAGCGTGCGCACCGTCTCGCTCACCCAAAACGGAATCAGGCACATCACAAACAGCAGCGATTTGGACTGGCCGCGCACCAGCTTGGCAATCGTCCAGGCAATCGGAAAGGCCAGCAGCAGCGTGATGGCCGTGGCGGCAATCGACATCAGCGCGGTGCGCATGAAGGTGTGCCAGTACAGCGGCTCTTCAAAAAAGGTGCGGAACTGCGCCAGGCTGGGCTCGTACACACGCGGTGCCACGCGCGCGCGCATCGACAAAATGCCCAGTTCCACATGCGGCAGCACGATCAGCCCCAGCAGCCACAGCAGCGCCGGTGCCAGCAAGAGCATCAGCATCAGCCGCGCGGTCTGGCGCGACGGATTTGAGGTGTCAGCTGAAGACATGCTCGTTGGCCGTGGTGTCTGCGGCAAAAGCGACGGCGCGCTGGGGGTCAAAACCAAAGGCCACGGTTTCACCCACTCTCAGGTCGGCAAACTCACCGGTTTGCGGCAGGGCGATGCGGAACTCGGTGTTGGACTGGGCTTCGCGCAGCAGCACCGCCGAGTTGGCCCCGTCAAACAGCAGGCTCTCCACGTGAGCGCTGAAATGGGGTAGCCGGGCGTCTTTCAAGACCGAAGCTTGGCGCGCCAACCGCGCCACTTCGGGGCGCACAAACGCCTCCACGGCATCGCCACGTGCGATGCTGCCAATGGCGCGCGCAGGCATCACCAGGCCGGATGCGCTGGTGACCGTCACGGTGCTGCCATTGACCTCGGTGGCGCGGCCCGGGATGCGGTTATTGGCGCCGACAAAACCGGCCACAAACGGCGTTTGCGGCTCGTAGTAAAGCTGCTGCGGTGTGCCCACCTGCTCAAAACGGCCATGGTTCATTACCGCCACATGGTCGCTGAGCACCAGCGCCTCGGACTGGTCGTGGGTGATGTAGACAAAGGTGGTGCCAAAAGCCGCTTGCAGCGCTTTCAGCTCAATCTTCATGTGTTCGCGCAGTTTCAAGTCCAGCGCGCCCAGCGGCTCGTCGAGCAGCAGCAAAGTAGGTTCGAGTACCAGGCTGCGGGCAATCGCCACGCGTTGTTTTTGCCCGCCCGAGAGCTGATCGACACGCTTGGCCTGCGCACCAGGCAGGCTGACACGCTCCAGCATGTCACCCACACGGCGCTGGATCTCATCCTTGGCTACACCCCGGCGCGCCAGACCATAGCCCACGTTCTCGCCCACACTCATCATCGGGAACAGCGCCAGGTGCTGGAACACCATGTTCACCGGGCGTTTGTTGGGCGGCACGCCATTCATGGCTTTGCCGCCAATGTGAATCTCACCGGCATCGGCTTCAAGAAAGCCCGCAATCATGCGCAGCAGCGTGGTTTTGCCGCAGCCCGACGGCCCGAGGATGGAGAAAAAACTGCCACGTGCCACTGAGAACGACAAGTCGTCCACCGCGCGGAAAGCACCGTAGTGCTTGGCTACGTGGCTGGCTTGCAGGTCAGGCTGCGCTTTGCCGGCTGTGGCCAAGATTGGATCGGGAATGGGATGTGTCAAGAGGGAAAACTGGGTGTGTTAGCTGAAAAAGCTGCCTTGTCATGCCGGGCTATGACCCGGCATCCATGCACGGCGGTCATGGATTGCGGGTCAAGCCCGCAATGACAACCATCAAGCTCGCAATGACTTGCTTAGTTTGCGGCTTTGATGCGGTCCAGCACGCGGCCTTCAATCTCTTCTAGGCCCGCAGGCACCGCCGGGTACCACTTCACGTTTTTCAGCGCCGCTTCAGGGAAGCTGGCGGCAAACTGGGCTTTGAGTTTGGCGTCCATCAACTGGTCAGCACCCTTGGAGGCGGTGAAGTTGCCCGCCACACCGGCCACCTTGGCCGCAATCTCGGGGCGCATGTTGAAGTTGATCCAGGCGTAAGCCGCAGCGTCGTTCTTGCCTTTGGCGGGGATGGCAAAGGTGTCGATCCAGCCCAGGGCGCCGGATTTGGGGGCGATGAACTGCATTTCAGCCTTTTCGCCGTTGAGCTTCCAGCCACCCGTGTCCCACATCATGGCGCCGACGATTTCACCGGCGCGCATGCCGTTGAGCAGCTGGTCCTTGTTGTCCCAGTAGAACTTGACATTGGGTTTGCAGGCGATCAGTGTCTTGCCCACTTCGTCCATCAGCGCACCGTAGGCCTTGGGGTCGTTGTACAGGGCAAACGGGTCTTTGCCCGAGGCAAAGGCAAACGCCAGCAGGGTCGGGCGCTTCAGGCGGTAAGCCACCTTGCCCTTGAATTCGGCCTTGCACAGGTCGGGGTAGTCGGCCATCTTGGCCAGTTGGGTGTTGACCACCAGGCCGTCGGTGCCCCAGATGTGCGGCAGGCCATAGACTTTGCCGGCCAGGGTGGTGTTTTTCTTGGTGGCTTCCAGCATGCTGGGGATGAACAGCTCGCTCTTGAGCTTGCTCAAGTCCATCGGTTTGTAGATGCCAAACTCAGCTTGCGGGCCGGCAATACGGTCTTGCGACGGCTGGGCCAAGTCAAACCCGGCACCGCCGGTGGCGCGCAACTTGGAGATCATCTCCTCGTTATTGGACATCGTCACCTCCACCTTGTAGCCGCTTTCCTTCTCGAACTGCGCCACCACGTCGGCGGGCACATAACCGTCCCAGGTGAGTAGACGCAGGGTTTTTTCTTGTGCCAGCGCCGAGCCAGCCAGGCCCAGCGCAGCGATGCTGGCAGCCATCAGAGAAAAGCGGAATTTCATGGTGAGTCCTTTGCGGTTGATGAAAAAAAGTCAGGCCGGGTGACAAGCTATCCCTGCGCCAGCGCGCCAGAGTACGACACTTTAATGACATTTTGGTGTCACCGGTGAGGCAGCGCCAAGAACTGCGGCGAATTTACTGAAAGGCAGCAAAATCTTGCTATCGTTGGGCACAGGTTGGCCGTGTGGCGCAGCCGTTTTCAGGAGGTCATGATGGCAATGGATGTGGTGGACTACGAGATTTTTGGCACCGAGATGCAGTATGTCGAGGTCGAGCTGGACCCCGGCGAGGCCGCCGTGGGCGAGGCGGGTGTGATGATGTACATGCAGGCCGGTATTCAGATGGACACGGTGTTTGGCGACGGCGCTCAACAGGGCGGCCTGTTTGGCAAGCTGATGGGCGCAGGCAAACGCCTGCTGACCGGTGAGAGCCTGTTCACCACCGTGTTCCTGAACACCGCCAGCAGCAAACAACGCGTGGCCTTTGCCGCACCTTACCCCGGCAAGATCGTGCCGATGGACCTGCGCGCGCTTGGCGGCACACTGCTGTGCCAGAAGGACTCTTTTTTGTGCGCCGCCAAGGGCGTTTCGCTGGGCATTGCGCTGCAAAAGAAGCTGGGCGCAGGGCTGTTTGGCGGTGAAGGCTTCATCATGCAAAAGCTCGAAGGGGATGGTTTGGCTTTTGTGCACGCCGGTGGCACGCTGATGGAGCGCACGCTGGCACCGGGCGAAACGTTGTGTGTCGATACCGGTTGTGTGGTGGCGTATCAGCCGAGTGTGGACTTTGACATCCAGTACGTGGGCAAGATCAAGTCGGCGCTGTTTGGCGGCGAGGGCCTGTTTTTTGCCACGCTGCGCGGCCCCGGCAAGATCTGGCTGCAGTCGTTACCGCTGTCCCGCCTGGCCAACCGCATCATTGCCTCTGCCCCGGCAGCGGGCGGGCGCTCGTCCGAGCAGGGGTCGGTACTGGGTGGCGCAGCCATCGGTGGCACGCTGCTGGGCGGCGGCTTGCTTGGCGGCCTGATGGGTGGGGAAGACGAGTAAGCTGCAGCTTACAAGCTTTTTGTGCCTCCAGCCCTTTATTCATAAGGGCTAACAGCTATTGAATCAGGAGTTTTTATGCCGGTTGTTGTGGTCGCCAACCCCAAAGGTGGCGTGGGTAAATCCACCTTGTCAACCCAGATTGCGGGCTATTTTGCCGCGCGCAACCAGCGGGTGATGCTCGGTGATGTGGACCGGCAGCAGTCCTGCAAACTGTGGCTGTCTTTGCGGCCCGATACGGCGCGACCTATCACCAGCTGGGAACTGGACCGCGACAACTTGGCCAAGCCGCCCAAAGGCACCACCCACGTGGTGCTGGACACGCCCGCCGGGCTGCACGGCAAGCGCCTTAAAGAGGTGCTGAAGCTGGCGCACAAGGTGCTGGTGCCGCTGCAACCCAGCGTGTTTGACATCTTTGCCACGAAAGACTTTCTGGACGAACTGCGTGAGAGCAGTCAGGCCGCCAAAACGCAGATCGGCATCGTCGGCATGCGCGTCGATGAGCGCACCCGCGCCGCCGAGCAACTGAGACAGTTCGTCGAGTCCACCGGCCTGCCGGTGCTGGGCACGCTGCGCAACACGCAAAACTACGTGCAACTTGCCGCCCGTGGCCTGACCATCTTCGACCTGGCCCCCGAGCGCGTGGCGCGCGATTTGGCGCAGTGGCAGCCGATTTGTGAGTGGCTGGATCAGTAGACCAGCTCTTTTTGGTGCCTCAGCGCCAGAATCACGGCGGTTTGGCCGTCAAAGTGGTACAGCGCGATGTAGCCGCTGTCGCCAAAGTCAATCATTCATTCCCGGTAATCTGCAGGAAACTCCTCTGCGGGTCGGCCTACGCCCGGTTGCAGGGCCAGCGTTTTGACACCTTGTCGGATGGCCGTCACGGGGCGTTTAGCAGCCTCTGGGCTTTTTGGAGCCAGAAAACGGTGCAGCCTTTGCATATCGAGCAGCGCTGGCCGCGACCAGATCAAACGTGGCATGCGGGCGGCTCCACGTCCTGGCCAGCCTCAAGCTTGGCCAGCCAGTCGTCCGCTTCTTCCTCGGTGACATGCTGTCCGGTGGCCTGATAGGCCTTCCAGGCTGCGATGCCATCTTGTCGATACGCCTCCAGCTATTCTTCACGCTCAATGTATTGCTGGATGGCTTCGCGCATCAGCCAGTGCGTGGTGCGCCTGCGTGACTGGGCCAAGCAGTCCATGCGGCCACGCGTTTCCGGATCCAGCTTGACGGACATGGGCCGCGCAACGGTTGCAGTCATGACGCACCTCACAGTAGTTAGTGACAGGTATTACTCTACACGACCTTTGGACAGTGGCGTGGTTCGTGCGGAAGGTGCCCTGATTGAAAGGTGCCAAGGAAGGTGGTCACGCTTGTGACCACCTTGGTCAGGCGACAGCCGCTATCAGCCCAAATGCTTGCCCACAATCCCCGCCAGCTCAAACATGCTGACCTGCGGCTGGCCGAACACCGCGAGTAACTTGGCGTCGGCGTTGATGGCGCGTTTGTTGGCGGCGTCCTGCAGGTTGTTAGCCTTGATGTAGTCCCACAGCTTTTTGATGACCTGGGCGCGGGCAATCGGCTCAGACCCAATCACCGCGGCCAGCGCTGCACTCGGCGTGGAGCCGGTGCCTGCTGCCGGGGCTTTGCGCGGTGCTTTGGCCACTGTCTTGGTGGCGGCCTTGGCGGCTGGCTTCTTGGCTGCAGGTTTGCTGGCAGATGCCGCCGCTTTTAAGCTTTTTGTGCCTGTAGCCCCCGTCCCACTTCGGCTAGTAGCTGCGTTGTTAGTAGCAACTGCAGCCCGTGTCAATGGTGCAGCGGCGGTTTTGCGCGGCGGGAACTTGCTCGGCGCAAATTCAAAATTGACCTTGTCGGCGGTCGCGTCCCACACCAGCATGGCCTTGAAGGCGCGCCGGGTGCGCATGGAAACAAACTTGTCCAGCAGATCGGTTTTGCCACTGGCCAGCAGCTTGGTCATCTGCTCGCGCTCAATGGGTTGCTGCAGGATGATCTGACCGGTCTTGAAATCGCAGCTGGGTGTCGGCTGGGCCTCAGTGGGCACAGATTTTTCGCAGACGTAATTCTTGCCATGTTCAAACACCGCCGAGCCGCATTTGGGGCAGGCTCCCAGGCTGGTTTGTTCACCAAAGTCGACCAGTTCACCGGTTTCTTCACCCTTCTTGTCGTCGCCAAAGTCAAATTCAAGCTTGTAGTTCTTGGTTTCCTCGTCGAACTTGATGACCATCTCGGCGGTGAAGGGCCAACCGGCCTTGGAGCGGAAACCATCGAGTGGGCCGATTTTTTTGTCGCGCAGGAATTGCTCCACCTCGGCCAGCTCAAAGGTGCGGCCAGCCGGTGTTTTGCCAAACGAGAAGCCGCAGCCGTCGCTTTGGCCATCGGCCCCGGTGCAAGCGTAACGGCGGTAGTTTTCTTTCACCACGCCGCCGCAGTTGGGGCAGGGTGAGCTGAGGGTGGCGTAGTTGCCAGGCACCGTGTCGCGGTCGTATTCCTTGGCTTTTTTGACGATGCGCTCGGTCATCGCGGCGATCTCGGCCATGAACTGGGCGCGGCTGAGTTTGCCGTGCTCCATCTGGTTGAGCTTGAACTCCCAGTCGCCGGTGAGTTCGGCTTTGGAGAGTTCTTCCACGCCCAGACCGCGCAGCAGCGTCATCAGTTGGAAGGCCTTGGCGGTGGGAATCAGCTCGCGGCCTTCGCGCAGCATATATTTCTCGGAGATCAAACCTTCGATGATGCTGGCGCGGGTGGCGGGCGTGCCCAGGCCTTTTTCCTGCATGGCTTCGCGCAACTCGTCGTCTTCCACGGTTTTACCGGCACCTTCCATCGCGCCGAGCAAGGTGGCTTCCGAATAACGGGCGGGCGGGCGGGTTTTTAGGCCCTTGGGATCGACAGATTCGGTCTTGACCTTTTCGCCGGGGGCAACGGGTACCAGGCTCTGGCCCTTGTCGCCGTCTTTGGCATCTGCCACTTCGTCAGCGGCTTCCTTGCCGTAAATCGCCAGCCAGCCTGGGCGCACCAGCACCTTGCCTTCGGTTTTGAAGTTGTGATCCACCGGCGTGGCGGCTACGGTCGAAATCCGGGTCGTAACCTGATACTCAGCACTTGGGAAAAACACTGCCATGAAACGCCTGACCACCAAATCGTAGAGTTTCTGCTCTGCTTCTGATAGTCCACTAGGCGCTTGCAGCGTAGGGATGATGGCAAAGTGATCACTCACTTTGCTGTTGTCAAAGATGCGTTTGGAGGGCCGGATGTAGTTGTTGTTTAGCGCCGTCAAGGCGTGGGGTGCCAGATGCCGCATGCCGGAGTCAGCCAGCATTTCAAAGGTTTGTTTGACCACCGGCACATAGTCTTCCGGCAACGCGCGTGAATCGGTACGCGGGTAGGTCAGCGCCTTGTGGCGCTCGTACAGGCTTTGCGCGATGGACAGGGTGGTTTTGGCGCTAAAGCCGAACTTGCCGTTGGCTTCGCGCTGCAGGCTGGTCAGGTCAAACAACAAGGGTGAAGCTTGGGTGGTGGGTTTGCTTTCTTCTGTGACGGTCGCAGTTTGGCCGCGCACCGCATCGGCAATGGCCTGCGCTTCGCGCTGGGTCCACACGCGGTCGGATTTTTTCTCGGCGTCGTCGGCATCACGCTTGTGTTTCGGGTCAAACCACTTGGCCGGGTAATCACCGGCCTGCGCGGCAAAGGTGGCGTGAATTTCCCAGTAGTCGCGAGAGACAAAGCCACGGATGAGTTCTTCACGCTCCACCACCACCGACAACGTTGGCGTCTGCACGCGACCCACGGTGGTCAGAAAGAAACCGCCGTCACGCGAGTTGAAGGCGGTCATGGCGCGGGTGCCGTTGATGCCCACCAGCCAGTCGGCCTCAGAGCGGCAACGTGCGGCATCGGCCAGCGGCTGCATCTGTTTGTCACTGCGCAAGGCGCTGAAGCCGTCGCGAATGGCTTGCGGCGTCATCGATTGCAGCCACAGGCGGCTCACCGGTTTGCCCAGCGGCTTGGCACCGCCCGCGTATTGTTCGATCAGCCGGAAGATCAGCTCCCCCTCGCGGCCCGCGTCACAGGCGTTGATAAGCTGGCCCACGTCCTTGCGTTTGGCCAGTTTCACCACCGCGTTGAGCCGACTTTTGGTCTTGTCGACCGGTTTCAGGTCAAAGTGCGGCGGAATCACTGGCAGGTGGGCAAAACTCCATTTGCCGCGTTTCACGTCATATTGTTCAGGCGCCTGGATTTCCAGCAGGTGGCCCACCGCGCTGGAAACCACATAAGCATCGTTCTCAAAATACTCGTCGTGCTTCTCAAACTTGCCAGCTACTGGGGTGAGCGCGCGCACGATGTCCTGCGCCACCGACGGCTTTTCTGCAATGACCAATGTTTTGCCGGCCACGGCGTTTTTAGCGATTTCTGCAATTTTCATCTGACTACAATCCATGTTCCTCGCGGGCGCACACGCGCACCCATACGAGTTCACGATACCAAATTTTTCAGCTGTGTCGACAAAGCCACCCGCAAAATCCCGCCGCATTCAAGTGCGCCGCTCAGGCATTCATGGCAAAGGCGTGTTTGCGCTGCAGGACATCTCGGCGGGTGAAACCATCATTGAGTATGTGGGTGAGGTCATCACCTGGGAAGAGGCCCAGACGCGCCACCCGCACGATCCGGCGCATCCCAACCACACCTTTTACTTCTCTATCGACGAGCAACGCGTGATTGACGGCGGCGTGAAAGGCAACGCCTCACGCTGGATCAACCACTCGTGCGACGGCAACTGCGCGGCCGACGAGCGCCAGGGCCGCGTCTTTATCGTGGCAAGGCGTGACATTGCCGCTGGCGAAGAATTGCATTACGACTATGGTCTGGTGCTTGACGAGCGTTACACCGCCCGCGTGAAGGCGGAGTATCCGTGCTGGTGCGGTGCCGAAACCTGCCGCAGCACGCTGCTGGCACCCAAACGCAAACGCCGCTGAGTGAGGCCCATCTTGCACAGGTTTGCCACGCGTCGCCTTGGGGCCAATGGCTCATGAAAACCCCCTACCGCTGGCCGGCTGAGGCCCTCTGGCAAGCCATTGAACCGCGGCTGCCGGGTTTCAGCATTGAGGTGCTGCCAGAAATCGATTCCACCAATGCCGAGTTGATGCGCCGACTGCGTAGCGGCCGGGCCGACCCGGTGCTCTTGGTTGCCGAGCATCAGAGTGCCGGTCGCGGCCGCATGGCACGCGTTTGGCATAGCAGCGGCGCGGGCGCTGGTAGCGTTGGCAATGCCGGCCCCGGCAGCCTGACGTTTTCGCTGGGGCTGTCGATGGCCCCCAAGGACTGGTCAGGCTTGTCGCTGGCGGTGGGCTTGAGCCTGGCGCAGAGTCTGCACCCGGACATTCGCCTGAAATGGCCCAACGATGTGTGGTGGCAAGGCCGCAAACTGGCCGGCATCCTGATCGAAACCGCCAACAGCGGCAGCCCCAGCAGCGCGGGCAGCCGTTATGTGGTGATTGGGGTGGGGCTGAACATTCAGTGCCCCACGGCCTTGGGGCTGAGTACTGCGCCCGCCGGGCTGGTCGAGTTGCTGCCGGGCACCAGCGCCGGGCAGGCGCTGCAGCGGCTCATGGCACCCCTGGTGGAGACGCTCCTGACCTTTGAGCAGCACGGTTTTGCCCCCTTTCAGGCCGCTTTCAACGCGCGCGACGCGCTGGCGCAGCAGGCGGTCACCCTGAGTGATGGCATGCAGGGCATCGCTCAGGGTGTGGACCTGGGTGGCGCTTTGCAGGTACAAACGGCACAAGGCTTGCAGCGCGTGACCAGCGCCGAAGTCAGCGTGCGCCCCGCCGCTGCCTTTGCTGGCCGCCTGGAATAAAGGGTTGTCATGTTGCGTTTGATGGTTTTGGTGTTGTTGCTGCTCAATGTGGGTTATTACGCCCGTGGGCAAGGCTGGCTGCTGGCCTACGGCTGGGGACCAACGCCGCAGCACGAGCCGCAGCGCCTGGCGCAGCAAATCCGCCCGGAGGCGCTGGAGATTTTGCCCTCGCCGCAGTCGCCTGCCGCAACCGCAGTGCCTGCAGCTTCGGCGCCCGAGCCCGCAGTGCACGCTTCAGCCCCGCAGCCCGCTGCATCCAGCCCAGAGTTGGCCGCTTCAGCCACTTTGCCTGCGTCTGGTGTAGCGGTGTCCGAGCCTGCCAGCACAGCCTGCTGGCAGGTGACGGACATTGATCCAGTCCAGGCAGAGGCTTTGCGCCCTGTGCTGCGCGTCAATTTCCCCGAAGGCGTCTGGGTGCTCGACGAGTTGGGCCTGCCCGAGCGCTGGATGGTGTACATGGGTAAATATGCCAACCCCGCCGATCTGGCCAAAAAGCGCGAGCAGCTGACAGAGTTGAAAGTCAAGTTTTCCCAAGCCACCAATGCGGCCTGGGCGCCGGGTTTGTCACTGGGCGTGTTCACCACGCAAGAGGGGGCCAACACCCACTTGCAGGAGCTGACGCAGCGCGGTGTGCGCTCTGCCCGGGTGGTGCAGGAACGGACTTCCAGCAGGCACTACCGGTTGCGCCTGCCCGCCATCAGCGCGGCGGAGCAGCCGGCGCTGGAGGCTGTGAAAGCGGCGCTGGCTGGCAAGCCACTGGAGGCCTGCCCAGTACCGGTGGCCGAGTCAGCCGCTCAGGCCGCGTCCGGCAGCGCCTCAGTGGCAAAACCCGCCAGTCGCTGATACGGGCCTGGCCAATCAGGTCTCGGTGGGGGCCTCTTGCGCCGAAATGGTGGTAAAGCGCACCACGAAGCGCGCACCGGGTGGTGTCTGGCCCGGTTTGGTTTCTTCCAGGCTGACCTTGGCATCATGATGCTGGGCAATCTCCAGAACAATCGGCAGCCCCAGGCCGGAGCCATCCACCTCGGTGCCCAGGGCACGGTAAAACGGCTGAAAAATCAGCTCGCGTTCAGCCAGGGGTACGCCGGGGCCGGAGTCTTCCACCTGCAGCACCAGAGTGCGGCCAAACGGGTCCGTCAAGACCCGGGCGGTGATCATGCCGGGCGACTCCAGGGTGGACGGGATGTAGTTGATGGCGTTGTCCACCAGGTTGCGGATCATCTCCTTGATCAGCGTCGCGTTGCCGTGCACGGTGACGCCGGGTGCGCCCGGCTGGGTGCCTTCGTAGCCCAGGTCGATGTGTTTTTCCAGTGCGCGCGGCACGCTGTCGCGCACCACCGCCATGCACAGCTCGGCCATGTCGCACACCGTGCGGGGCATGGCCGAGCCACTGCTCTCGGCCCGGGCCAAGGACAGCAGCTGGTTCACGCTGTGCGTGGCGCGGATGCTGGCGCGGCCAATCTGGCGCAGCGAATGTTTCAGGTCTTCGGCGCTGGCGCCTTCGCGCTGGGCCAGGTCGGCCTGCATGCGCAAACCGGCCAGCGGTGTCTTGAGCTGGTGCGCGGCGTCGGCCAGAAAGCGTTTTTGTGTGGCAATCGAGTCTTTCAGGCGCAGCAGCAGGTCGTTCACCGAGTCCACCAGGGGCGAGACCTCTAGCGGCACCGCTTGCGCATCGATGGCGCTCAAATCGTCGGGCTTGCGGGCGCGGATCCGCTCTTCCAACTGGTTCAAGGGTTTGATGGCCTGCACCAGCGCCAGCCACACCAGAAGCACCGCCAGTGGCAGGATGACAAACTGCGGCAGCATCACGCCCTTGACAATTTCGGTGGCCAGCATCGAGCGTTTTTCCAGCGTCTCGGCCACTTGTACCAAAACAGGTTTGGCATCTGGCAGCGGCAGGCTGACCCAGATGTAGGCCACCTTCACATCAAAACCCTTGATCACGTCGTCGCGGATGCGGACCTCGTCCAGAACAGGCATTTCTTCATTGGGTGGCGCTGGCAACTCGCGCTCGCCGCTGAGTAACTCACCGCGAGAGCCTTTCACCTGGTAATACACGGTGTCGGAGTCGTCGGCACGCAGCAACTCACGCGCCGGGCGTGGCAGCACAAACTCAGGCCGGTTGCCACGCAGGGTGATGAGTTGCGCCATGGCGCGGGCGTTGTATTCCAGCGCCCGGTCAAATGGTTTACCGGCGATGTTCTGCGCCACCAGCCAGGTCAGCACCAGGCTCACTGGCCACAGCAGCAGCAGCGGCGTGAGCATCCAGTCCAGAATTTCGCCAAACAGCGAGCGCTGCTCGCGCTGAAATACGTTCACGGCTTGGCGAAGAAGTGGTTTTTACCCGGGTATCTTTTCCAGGCAATAACCCAGCCCACGCACAGTGGCGATGCGGATCGGGCCTTTTTCGATCTTTTTGCGCAGGCGATGGATGTACACCTCGATGGCGTTGTTGCTCACCTCTTCGCCCCATTCGCACAGGCGCTCCACCAACTGGTCCTTGCTGACCAGGCGGCCAGCGCGTTGCAATAACACTTCCAGCAGGCCCAGCTCACGCGCTGACAGCTCCACCATCACGCCGTCGATGGTGGCCACGCGACCCCCCTGGTCATAAATCAGCGGGCCGTGTTTGATGGTGCTACTGGCCGCACCCATGCCCCGGCGGCTCAAGGCACGCACACGCGCTTCGAGCTCTTGCAAGCTGAAAGGTTTGGCCATGTAATCGTCAGCACCGTAGTCGAGTCCTTTGACGCGCTCTTCCACACTGTCGGCGGCGGTGAGGATCAGTACCGGCAGCGCCGAGCCTCGGGCGCGGAGTTTCTTCAGCACGTCCAGGCCGTGCATCTTGGGCAGGCCCAGGTCCAGGATCAGCAGGTCGAATTCGGTGTTGGTCATCAAAGCCGCATCGGCTTCGGAGCCGCTGGCCACATGGTCCACGGCAGCGCCAGAGCTGCGCAGGGTACGCAGCAGGCCGTCAGCCAGCACCTGGTCGTCTTCTGCTATCAAAATTCGCATCAGTGTCTCCTCTGGGTGGCCAAAACGGCCGGTGGGTTGCGGGCTTGGTGAGGCGTGTTGCCACTTATTCTAGGCGGCGTAAGCTTCCAGTCCGATGGCGATCACGGCAGCCACCTCTGGCCCCACAGCGGCGCGTAATTCAGTCTCAGCCTGTAACACCGCCTCACCAAAGGCCTGCAGCCAGGCCAGCCCGGTGGCGGTGAAGACCACGCGGCGAGCGCGTGCGTCTTGCGGATCATCCTGGCGCTGCACCAGCCCCCAGGCTTCGCACTGGTCCACCAGCTTGCCCATGGCTTGTTTGCTGACGCCGGCGCGCTGCGCCAGCTCGGTCAGCCGTGAACCCTGCAGTGCCAGATGCCGGGTGATGTGGATGTGCGAGGCGGTCAGGCTGCCGCGCCCGGCCAGGTTGGAGAGGGCCAGCGGCATCTGGTCGTTGTTGGCCATCAACTGCAGCACACGGGCATCAAAACGCTGCAGCGCCAGTGCCAGCCAGTGGCCCAGATGGGCTTGGCGCCAGTGGGTGTTGGTGCTGTTGTACATGTGGTTAATAGTAAACCAAATTGACTAAAAATAGTGTTTTTAGACTTCAAGACCGGCTATAAACTACTGTTCAAGCATCCAGCCTGTAGTTATTGACAGAAGGTGCAGACGCTTTTAAAACCAAGTACTTTTTAACCTTCAGGAGCCCGCCATGGACGCACCCGTTAAAGCCCCCACCCCCGTGAACGCCGAAAAAGCCAAAGCCCTGCAAGTGGCGCTGGCGCAGATCGAGAAGCAGTTTGGCAAGGGCACCATCATGCGCCTGGGCGAAGGCGAAGTCATTGAGGACATCCAGGTGGTGTCCACTGGCTCACTCGGGCTGGACATTGCCCTGGGCGTGGGCGGTTTGCCGCGCGGCCGGGTGGTGGAAATTTACGGCCCGGAGTCTTCCGGCAAAACCACGCTGACGCTGCAGGTGATTGCCGAGATGCAAAAAACCGGCGGCCAGTGCGCCTTTGTCGACGCCGAACACGCGCTGGACATCCAGTACGCGCAAAACCTCGGCGTCAACCTGCAAGACCTGCTGATCAGCCAGCCCGACACCGGCGAACAAGCGCTGGAGATTGTCGATAGCCTGGTGCGCTCCGGCGCGGTCGATCTGATCGTGGTCGACTCGGTGGCAGCACTGACGCCCAAGGCCGAGCTCGAAGGTGAAATGGGTGACAGCCTGCCCGGCCTGCAAGCCCGGCTGATGAGTCAGGCGCTGCGCAAACTCACCGCGCACATCAAAAAGACCAACTGCATGGTCATCTTCATCAACCAGATCCGCATGAAGATTGGTGTCATGTTTGGCAGCCCCGAGACCACCACCGGCGGCAACGCGCTGAAGTTTTACGCCTCGGTGCGGTTGGATATCCGCCGCACCGGCACCATCAAAAAAGGTGAAGAGGCCATCGGCAACGAGACCAAAGTCAAGGTGGTCAAGAACAAGGTCGCGCCACCTTTCAAAACGGCTGAGTTCGACATCATGTTTGGCCTGGGCATCAGCCGCGAAGGCGAAATCATCGACATGGGCGTCAACGCCAACATCCTGGACAAGTCTGGTGCCTGGTACGCCTACAACGGCGAAAAAATCGGCCAGGGCCGCGACAACGCCCGCGAGTTTCTGAAAGAAAACCCCAGCCTGTCACGTGAGATTGAAAACAAGGTGCGCTCGTCGCTGGGTATCCCGTTGCTGGCGGGAAGTGACGTGCCTGAAGTGGCGGCTAAAGTTACAAGCAAAAAAGGCCTCTAGCCCTTATAAATAAAGGGCTAGAAGCTATCAATTGATGATTTGACGCCACGATGGGTTTTGCTGCACCGTCGCTCAAAGGGCGCGCCCTGCGCCTGCTGAGTGGGCGTGAACACTCACGGCAGGAGCTGGAGCGCAAGCTGAGTCCCTACGAAGAAGAACCGGGCAGCCTGGCTGCTGCGCTGGACGAACTGCAGGCCAAAGGTTTCATCAGCGAGCAGCGCGTGCTGGAGTCCGTGGTCAACCGTCGCTCGGCCAAGCTCGGTGCGGCGCGCATCAAACACGAGCTGCAAGGCAAAGGCCTGGACCCGCAGGCGGTGGCTGAGGCGATGGCCGATTTACGATCCACCGAGCTGGCGCGGGCGCACGAGGTGTGGCGCAAAAAGTTTGGTCAACCGCCTGAGGATGCAGCCCAGCGCGCCAAACAGATGCGGTTTTTGGCGAGCCGCGGTTTTGCCGGCGACACGATCAACCGTGTGGTGGCGGGTGGGGATGACGATTGATTACATCCCCAGCATGAGTTTCAGGTTCTGCACTGCCGCACCGCTGGCGCCCTTGCCCAGGTTGTCCAGCCGCGCCACCAGCACCGCGTGGCGGAAGTTGTCGCCAGGCTCCTGGTTGCCAAAGACCCGTAGTTCCATCGCATCACTGCAGTCAAGAGCCACCGCGTCGAGTTTGTTGTCGGAACCCGTTTCCACCACGCTGACCCATTCGCTGCCCTGGTAATGCCTGGCCAGCGCCTGATGCAAATCAGCCACGCCGGGCTGGCCCGGCAGCAAGTCCAGATGCAGCGGAATCTGCACCAGCATGCCTTGCTTGAAGTTGCCGACCGACGGCACAAACAGCGGGCGGCGCGTCAGGCCCGTGCAGGCCAGAATCTCAGGGATATGTTTGTGTTTGAGGCCTAGCGCATACAACTCGTAAGCCGGTGCCTTGCCTTGTTCATAGCTCTCAATCATCGTGCGGCCACCGCCGGAGTAGCCGCTCACGGCGGGCAGGCACAGCGGGAAGTCGCGCGGGAGCAGACCCGCGTCAATGAGCGGACGGATCAGTGCAATGGCGCCGGTGGCATAACAGCCCGGGTTGGCCACGCGCCGGGCGTTCTGGATGGCCTCGCGCTGGCCAGTGCAGAGTTCCGCAAAGCCGTAGACCCAGCCGGGTGCGGTGCGGTGCGCCGTGGAGGCGTCAATGATTTTCGGGCCTTCTTGGCCTGTAGCCCTTTCAATGTCTGCGATCATCGCTACTGATTCAATAGCCGCTTCGTCATGCAGGCACAGCACCACCAAGTCCACCTGCGCCATCAGGCTGCGTTTGGCACCTGCGTCTTTACGCAGTTCGGGTGCAATGCTAAGCAGCTCGATGCCGGGCATGTCTTGCAGGCGCTCGCGGATCTGTAGCCCGGTGGTGCCTGCCTCGCCGTCGATGAAGATTTTTTGCATGGTGAACTGCGGTCCTGAAAATGCGGCGCCTTGTAAGACTGCCTAAAGAATGCGTTAATCCACCATGATACAGTCCGCGACGTATCGCAAAGCGTTGGCAAGTCGCTGCAAAACAGCTGACTTTGACGGCATTCAACCACCTGTTCCTGAGAGAAACAGCTCATGAAAATTCACGAGTACCAAGGCAAGGAAATCTTGCGTCAAGCTGGTGTGCCGGTGCCTCGCGGCATTGCGGCGTTCACCGTTCAAGAGGCTGTTGAAGCCGCCCAAAAACTTGGCGGCCCGGTGTGGGTGGTCAAGGCGCAGATCCACGCAGGGGGTCGCGGCAAGGGGGGTGGCGTCAAGCTGGCACGCTCTATTGAAGACGTGAGACAACTCGCCGGTGAAATTCTGGGCATGCAACTGGTCACGCACCAGACCGGCCCAGAGGGTCAGAAGGTTCGTCGCTTGCTGATTGAAGACGGTGCCGACATCAAAAAAGAATATTACGTCTCGGCCGTGACCGACCGCGCCAGCCAGCGCGTGGCCATGATCGTCTCCAGCGAAGGCGGCATGTCCATTGAAGATGTGGCGCATGAAACGCCCGAGAAAATCATCACCGAACTGGTGGACCCCGCCACCGGTCTGACCGAGGCGCAGGCCACCAAACTGGCCAACGCCATCGGCGTGCCTGCGGGCTCCGTGGCGCAGGCGGTAGATGTGCTGCAAAAGGTCTATAAGGTCTACATGGACACCGATGCTTCGCTGGTGGAAATCAACCCGATGATTCTGGAAGGCAATGGCGGCATCAAGGCCATCGACGCCAAGTTCAACTTTGACGCCAATGCGTTATATCGTCACCCCGAAATCGTGGCTTACCGCGATCTGGACGAAGAAGACCCGGCCGAAGTCGAAGCCAGCAAGTTTGACCTGGCCTACATCAGCTTGGACGGCGACATCGGTTGCCTGGTCAACGGTGCCGGTTTGGCCATGGCGACCATGGACACCATCAAGCTGTTTGGTGCCGAACCCGCCAACTTTCTGGATGTTGGCGGCGGCGCTACCCCCGAGAAGGTCACCGAAGCCTTCAAGATCATGCTGAAAAACCCCAAGGTCAAGGCCATTCTGGTCAATATCTTCGGCGGCATCATGAAGTGCGACACCATTGCCACGGGCGTGATCACGGCTTGCAAAGCCACCAACCTGAGCGTGCCGCTGGTGGTGCGCATGAAGGGTACCAACGAAGAAATGGGTAAAAAAATGCTGGCCGAGTCGGGCCTGCCCATCATCAGCGCCGACACCATGGCCGATGCCGCTCAAAAAGTGGTCGCCGCCGTCAAAGCCGCAGCTTGATACCAAGGAACCATCATGTCCATTCTCATCAATAAAGACACCAAGGTCATCACCCAAGGCATCACCGGCAAGACCGGTCAGTTTCACACCGAAAAATGCCAGGAATACGCCAACGGCAAGCAGTGCTTTGCTGCCGGCGTGAACCCCAAAAAGGCGGGTGAATCCATTTTCGGCATCCCGATTTACGCCTCTGTCAAGGAAGCCGCTCAGGAAACTGGCTCCACCGTGTCGGTGATTTACGTACCGCCAGCCGGTGCTGCCGCTGCCATCTGGGAGGCTGTGGAAGCCGATCTGGACCTGGCGATTTGCATCACCGAAGGCATCCCGGTGCGTGACATGCTTGAAGTGCGCAACAAGATGCGCGCCAAGGAAGCCGCTGGCGGCAAAAAGACGCTGCTGCTCGGCCCCAATTGCCCTGGCCTGATCACGCCTGACGAGATCAAGATCGGCATCATGCCCGGACACATCCACCGCAAAGGTCGCATTGGGGTGGTCAGCCGCTCCGGCACGCTGACCTATGAAGCTGTGGCGCAGCTGACCGAAATCGGTCTGGGCCAGTCCAGCGCGGTTGGCATTGGTGGGGACCCCATCAACGGCCTGAAACACATTGACATCATGCAGGCCTTCAATGACGACCCGGACACCGATGCCGTCATCATGATCGGTGAAATTGGTGGCCCGGACGAAGCCGAAGCGGCCCGCTGGTGCAAGCTGAACATGAAAAAACCCATTGTCGGCTTCATCGCCGGTGTGACTGCTCCGGCAGGCAAACGCATGGGTCATGCGGGCGCCTTGATTTCTGGCGGTGCCGATACCGCCGAAGCCAAGCTGGCGGTGATGGAAGAGTGTGGCTTCAAGGTCACCCGCAACCCGTCGGAAATGGCCAAATTGCTCAAGGCCATGCTTTAAAGCGGGCTGTGCGTGACGCCCCCAGGCTTGGCCTGGGTAGGTGCCAAGCCGGATTGCTCCAAGGGGCCATCCGGCTTTTTTTATGGGCTTCGGCTCAAGATGTAGAAGAAAAGCCGTAAATGTCCGGGGGCAAAACTGTCAGGATGCCAACTATTCCACTTATTATTCGTCTTGGTTGGCAGGTGTTTACAAGACAAGTCGTGGGCTGTCTCACGGTTGAATCCGTCGATAGGAGAACCTCAGGTGATACCGAGCAACGCCCCAGTTGGAGGGGCAATGAAGGGCTGTTCAGGCATGTGTCGGGCTGATGCGGCGCTGCCGTTGTCCTCATGATGCAGTACAACTTTCATGCCTTGACCGATTCCGGGCTTGTCAGAGGCAACAACGAAGATGCGCTGGCTTTTGACGCCAGCCACGGCGTGGCCGTTCTGGCAGATGGTATGGGGGGCTACAACGCCGGTGAAGTGGCCAGCAGCATGGCGGTGCTGTTTGTCAAGTCGGAACTGGTGCGCTGGCTGGTCATCAATGGCGCGCATCTGAGCACCAAACAGGTGGCGCGCGTCATCGAAATGTGTTTTGACGAAGCCAACCTCTCCATCCTGAATGCCGCCATCTCCAACCCGCAGTACGCCGGCATGGGCACCACCCTGGTGGCGGGTGTGTTTCAGGGGCCGCATCTGATCATCGGCCATGTGGGCGACTCGCGTTGCTACCGGTTGCGTGCAGGCGTTCTGACACAAATCACCAAAGACCACTCATTGCTGCAGGAGCAGGTGGACGCCGGCATGCTGACACCCGAACAAGCCGCTTACGCGCCAGGTAAAAACCTGTTGACCCGGGCGCTGGGTGTTGAGGAGATCGTCCGCGTGGAGATTCACGAACACCAGGTCGTACCCGGTGACCTGTATCTGATGTGTTCGGATGGCCTGACCGACATGCTCACCGACAAAGAGATTGCAGCCGTGCTGACGGGTAACACACCGCTGGCCCTGATGGCCACCGAACTGGTGGCCCAGTCCAACATCCATGGCGGGCGTGACAACATCTCGGTCCTGTTGGCAAAAGCCGACGAAAGCGCTGGAAAATCCGGTTTAATCTCTCGCTGGTTCGGCAAGCCCTGACCCCAAGGTGGTGGTGGACCGGCCTCAAACCCATATACTGCGTTGCACAGGAGGTAGTCATGCCAAAAATAACGGTGATGATGGACGGCACGGTCCACAGTGAAGTCACGTTGACGAAAGAGCGCACCACCATTGGGCGTCGGCCCTACAACGACGTGGTGATCGAAAACCTGACCGTCAGCGGTGAACATGCTGTGCTGGTCATGGTGGGTGATCAGGTCACGGTGGAAGACCTGCACAGCACCAACGGCACCTACATTGAGGGCAAGGCCGTCAAGCGCCAGCTGTTGCGCCACGGCGATGTCATGGATGTCGGCAAATACAAGATCAAGTTCGAGGCTCCGGCCGAAGACGAATTTGAAAAGACCATGATGTACAAGCCGCGGGTGGCAGCCCCGGCGCCGGCGGCGGCTATCCCGAACGTTCCGCTGACCCTGCCTGAATTGCG
Organism: Rhodoferax ferrireducens; assembly: GCA_002083775.1. Taxonomy (GTDB): domain Bacteria; phylum Pseudomonadota; class Gammaproteobacteria; order Burkholderiales; family Burkholderiaceae_C; genus Rhodoferax; species Rhodoferax ferrireducens_A. Next base: position 180,029 of record MTEI01000003.1, read on the forward strand.
CGGTTCCATCAAGGTGTTGTCCGGCGCAGCGGCGGGTCGTGAAATGGCCCTGACCAAGATTGTGACCACGGTGGGCAAACCTGGCGTGTCGGTGGCCGCCATCACCCAGCGCCGCCACAACTTCTTTGTGCACCATGTTGAGGGCAACGATCGCATGACCCTGAATGGCGACACCGTTGGTGAAGAGCCCGTGGTTCTGAAGCATGGCGACCGGATCATGCTGGCAGGCACGGAAATGCAGTTTTTGCAAGGTTGACCGATGGGGATGGTGGCGCTCTGGCGAGCTGGTGTGCTGTCCGCCATCGACCCATGCCAGCCCATTGAGATCGCTTCACCATGAATACCAGCCTGAAACTGCCAGGCGCTGACCGGGCGGGTATGACTTTCGAAGCACTTTTTTACAAGCAGCTTCAGCATGTCACGGCCCGCATCCACGAGACGGACAACATCGAGCAGATCATGCTGGAGGCCAGCGCCGACATCTGCAAGCTCTTCAACGCCGACCGGCTGACGCTGTATGTGGTGAACGACGACCAGACCGCGATCATCTCCAAAGTCAAGACCGGTCTCAACAGCAGCCGTGACCTGAAGCTGCCGATCTCGCCGCAAAGTATTGCCGGCTATGTGGCCTTCAGCCGCATGCTGGTGAATCTGCCGGATGTGTATGACGACGAGTCCCTCAAGACCATCCACCCGGCGCTGTCGTTCCTGAAAGAAGTGGACAAACGCTCCGGTTATCGCACCCGCCAGATGATGGTGGCGCCCATTCTGGAGGGTGAAACGCTCTACGGTGTGCTGCAAGTCATCAACAACAAGAGCGACAAGCCGTTTGGGGATCTTGAGGTAGAGGGTATTTCGCAGCTCTGCAAAACGCTGGCCACGGCGATCAAACACCGCATCCATGGGGCAGACGACAACTTACGTCGGATGGTCACCAAGTACGACGGTCTGGTGTCTGACGGCGTGATGACCACCGCGGAACTGCAGCAGTGTTTGCAGGACGCCCGCTCGCAAGGTCTCACGGTCGAGAACCTGTTGCTCACCCAGTACCAGGTGCGCTCGGCACAAATCGGCCCCTCGTTGGCCAAATTTTTTGCAGTGCCTTACGAACCCTGGACCGAAGGACGCATTCGCTCCGAAGCGCTGCATGGCGCGCTCAAGCGGGAGTTCATCGAAGAACAAGGCTGGATTCCGCTGGAAGACTCGCCCGCTGGCTTGGTCATCATGTGCCTGGACCCAGAGGCGGTGCGCAGCTCACGCATCGTGCCGCAGGTGTTCCCGAAGATCACCAAGTTTTCTTACCGGGTGACCACCCACACCGAATTTCATGACACGCTGGGGCAGATTTTTGGCATTGAAGCTGCGGGCAGCAGCATCAGCGAAATGCTGGCTGACATGGACAGTGGCCCGATGGATGATGACGGCGGCATCAGTGATGCCTTGGAGTCGGCTGCGGCCGATAACGAGCTGGTCAAGTTCGTCAACAAGGTGATCATCGACGCCTACCATCAGGGTGCCTCGGACATCCACATCGAGCCGATGCCGGGCAAGTTCAAGACCGGCATCCGATTTCGCATTGACGGCTCTCTGCAGCCCTACATCGAGGTGCCCTCACACTTTCGTCAGGCGATGGTCACGCGCCTGAAGATCATGTGTGATCTGGACATTTCCGAACGCCGCAAACCGCAAGACGGCAAGATCAAGTTCAAAAAGTACGGCCCGATCGACATCGAGCTGCGCGTGGCCACCATCCCGTCGGCGGGTGGCGTGGAAGACGTGGTGATGCGGATTCTGGCCGCCGGTGAGCCGATTCCACTCGACAAACTGGGCCTGACCGCGCACAACATGGCGCGGGTGATGCAAACCATCGAGAAGCCCTACGGCCTGTTTTATGTGTGCGGCCCCACCGGCTCGGGCAAAACCACCACACTGCATTCGATCCTCAAGCACCTGAACAAGTCCGACACCAAAATCTGGACCGCTGAAGACCCGGTGGAAATTACCCAAAAAGGCCTGCGCCAGGTGCAGATCAACCGCAAGGCCGGCATCGACTTTGCGCTGATCATGCGGGCTTTTTTGCGTGCCGACCCCGACATCATCATGGTCGGCGAGTCGCGCGACCATGAAACCGTGGCCATGGGCGTGGAAGCCTCACTCACCGGGCACCTGGTGTTCTCCACCCTGCACACCAATTCGGCGCCCGAGTCCATCACCCGCTTGCTGGACATGGGCATGGACCCGTTCAACTTTGCTGACGCGCTCCTGGGGATTCTGGCGCAGCGCCTGGCCAAAAAGCTCTGCGCCTGCAAAGAAGCCTATGTGCCTGACGACGAAGAGCTGCGCCTGTTTGCCATGGAATACGCCGAGGAGTTGCGTCACTCAGCGGTCTGGGCGGACGACTACGAAGCGCAACTGGCCAAGCTGATCGCCAGCTGGAAGCAGCAATACGCCAACAGTGGCCCGCTGCACTTTTACCGCCACGTCGGTTGCGACAAATGCAACCAGACTGGCTACAAAGGCCGCGTGGGCCTGCACGAACTGCTAATTGCCGATGACGGCATCAAAAAGCTGATTCAGGAACGTGCCCGCGTGGCCCAGGTGTTTGCCGCGGCGGTGGAAGGTGGCATGCGCACCCTGAAGATGGATGGCATGGAAAAGGTCATGATGGGTCTGACCGACCTGAAGATGGTGCGCTCAGTATGTATTAAATAGGCTTCTAGCCCTTATAATTAAAGGGCTGGAAGCTATACTAATAGTAGCAGCTTCAGAGATTGTTGGCAAACAGGCGTCGAATGACGCGGTCTTTGAAGCTGTGCACTTCGGCCAGCCCCAGGCGCTCCAGGTAGGCGGGTGGTGCTTCCTTGCCTTCCCACAGACTTTTCACCGCCATGGTTAACAATTCAGATGGATGGTGGCTGGCGTGCTTGAGCTTCTTCATGGCGCGCACCATGTGCAGCTCATCTTCGGTCAGGTCGGTGCCAAAGGGGAAGTCGGGCAGCAGCCCGGCCTCGGCCCAGGGTTTGATTTTGGCTGCAATCACTTCAGGCAGGTTGTGGCGGAAACACTCGGGGATCTCGTAGTCAGCCTCCAGCTTGCCGTGCGCCTTGGCCTGTTTGACCAGCTCCGCCTGAAAACGTGAATCCGCCACGGCGAGCAGCCGCTTCACCACCTCGCTGTCGGACTGGCCCCGCAGTTCGGCCACGCCGTATTCAGTGATCACCACATCACGCAGGTGCCGCGGAATGGTGACGTTGCCGTAATTCCAGACAATGCTGCTTTTCAGGCCGTCCTTGTTGTCGTGGGTAGCGCGCAGCATCATGATCAGGCGCGCGTCATGCAGCGCATGGCTCATGGCCACAAAGTTGTATTGCCCGCCCACCCCGCTGACCACCTGGCCGGACTCCAGGGCGTCGCTCACGGCAGCACCAAGCAGCGTCACCATCATGGTGGTGTTCATGAAGCTGGCCTTGCGGCGCTGCGCGCGCTTGAGCGCATCGTCGCCGTAGAGCTGGTTGATGAAGTCGATATGGGTCATGTCGATCTTGGCCAGATCTTGCGGCGCCATGGTGCGCATGCGCTCGTAAAAGTCGCGCGGGCCCAAGAAGAAACCGCCGGTCATGAAGATGCCGTGCAGCAGGCGCGAGCCCAGCAGGTGCTGGCTGATGCAGGCCCAACTGGTCGGGTCGTGCAGGTTGTTGCTGCATCGGTGCTCGCCGTCACTCAGGTGTTGGCTATCCATAACCACCTGCGCGCGCAGGATGCCAAAGTGCTTGAGAAACGCTACGTCGTCGTCGGACAAGGGCGAGCGGATGCGTTTGGCCTCCAGCAAGGCCAGCAGCGTATCTGGCGTCACACTTTCGTCGGCGATGCGCCCGCTGTTGAGCAGTTGCTGCAGCACGGCGTCGCCATACACCTCACGGCGGATGATGCCGGCCTCGATCAGGCGCAAAAACGCGTTGACGAACATCTCGGAGCAACCATAGAGCCCGATGTCAAACCGCCCCAGCTCGCGCCCGGCCAGCCCGGCCGGGCAAATGGCCTCCAAAATATGCCGGTACTCGGCGGCATGGCGGTCTCGCACCAGCAGCGACTGGCCAATGGCATCACCGAGCGAGCCAATGCCGATTTGCAGCGTACCGCCATCCATGACCAGGCTGGACGCATGCAGGCCAATGGCATAGTCCGCCGCGGTCACTTTGTTGTTGGGCGGTGCAAAGATGTCATGGGTGCCAGCCGGGTCGGTCACCACCACGTCAAAAAACCCCGGCGTGACCTCAGCCCCGTTGGGCATGAACGGCATCTTGTGGTTGATCACCCCCACCGCCATCACCGACTGTCCGGCGGCGCGCACGCTGTGCAGCACGGCGGCGCTGATGTCGGGGTTGCTCGACAGACTCAGCCGCAGGCCCTCACCCTCGCCCTGGGCGCCCACCGCCTGGGCCAGCACGTTCATGCCCTGCATCGCCATGTCGCGCGCGGCGTAGGTGTAGTTGGTGGAGATGTGGCCCATCTGCGCTGCGGCGTTGCCCAGGTAGTCACCGGTTTTCATGAAGAACTCCTGCACCTCAATATTGGGCGGCAGGTGACCTGCGCGCAGGTCCTTGACGTAGTCCATGTCCGGGTAGTCGCCGAAAATGCGTTCCACCAGCGGCTGCAGAAAGTTCTTTTCCAGGTCACTGTGGCCGACCGGCTTTTCCAGCGACAAGGCGGTGATGATGCGCAGGTGGCGCGAAGGGTCTGCCTTGATGCGCCGGTACAGCGCATTGACCAGCGGGTTGGGCTTGCCAACACCCAGTGGAATGCCCATCACGATCGGGCCGTGAACGGTGTCCAGGATGTGATCAACACAGGCATCGATGGACGCGATGTACAGGGGGCTTGACATGATTTGTCTCCTTGGCCTAAGGCGCAATTGGTTTTATGAGGCTTGAATTTTCGCGCTTTGGCGCACAATTACGCAAACGAAATTGCGTGTCTGGACGCGCCACTCTATCTGGTAGCGTCACCATTCTTTGGGAATTACCTTGACGACCACAAACCATCACAGTTGTTGCTTGTGCGCCCGGCGGCGGGTGCTGTTGCAAGGCGCTGCCTTGTCGCTGGTGCTGCCCGGTGCCGGGATGCAGTTGGCCCATGCTGACGGGGTGGATGTCGGCCGAAATTCAGTCTTCACCAAGCTGGTGCCGGCCGAAACCATCGAAAAATCGGCAGCCCAGCAGTATGCCCAGATGATGCAGCAGGCCGCCGCCCAGAAAGCCCTGGCAGGCAAAGACCACCCGCAGGTCAAACGCTTGCGGGCCATTGCAAAAAAAACGATCCCCCACGCCTTGGGCTGGAACCCGCGTGCGCAGGATTGGAACTGGGAGGTCAACCTGATCGGCAGCAAGCAGGTCAACGCGTTTTGCATGCCGGGTGGCAAGATTGCGTTCTACACCGGCATCCTGGACCAGCTCAAGCTGACCGACGATGAGGTCGCCACCGTGATGGGGCACGAAGTGGCCCATGCCCTGCGTGAACACGCCCGCGAGCGCATGGGCAAAACCGCCGCCACCAGCATTGGTGCGTCATTGCTTGGCCAGGTACTGGGCCTGGGGGATCTGGGCCAGACGGTGACCAACTACGGCGCGCAGTTGCTCACCCTGCAGTTCAGCCGCAGCGATGAGTCCGAGGCGGATCTGGTGGGCATGGAACTGGCGGCACGTGCCGGGTTTGACCCGCGTGCCGGTGTCAGTCTGTGGCAAAAAATGGCGATTGCCAGCAAGGGCGCGCCACCGCAATGGTTGTCCACCCACCCGGCGGGCGCCACCCGCATTGCCGATATCGAGGCCAATTTGCCCAAGGTGCTGCCCTTGTTCACCCGCGCCCGCGCCGGTTGACCCATTTCTGACCGCCGCCAGGCTGCCGTCAGACGGTATCGCCTTTGAGCGCCAGGGCCAGGTCGTACAGGGCGTTGCGGGGCTGGCCAGTGATCTCGGCAGCCAGTTTGACGGCTGTTTTGAGCGGCAGCTCGGCCAGCAGCAGCTTCAAAACGCGGGCGTCGGTTTCGGTGGCAAGTGCCGTGGCGCCCGGGTGCAACACCAGTGCGAACTCGCCACGGGTGCGGTTGGCATCTGCCGCCAGCCATTGTGGGAACTGGCTGGCAGGCAGGGTGGCCATCTCTTCAAACTGCTTGGTCAGCTCGCGCCCCACGGTCAAGGCGCGCTCGCCCAGCACTGCCAGCGCCTGCGCCAGCGCTTCGATGCGGTGCGGCGCTTCCAGCAGCACCACCGCACGGACTTCAGAAGCCAGGCCCTGCACGGCATGGGCACGTTCGGTTGCTTTGGTGGGCAAAAAGCCGGCAAACACAAAGCCGCCATGCGTCGGCGCGTCTGCGGTGACGCCAGCCGCACTCAGCACGCTGGTCACACTGCTGGCGCCCGGCAAGGGCACCACCGACAGACCCGCCAGGCGTACCCCGGCCACCAAGCGGGCGCCGGGGTCGCTGATGGCGGGTGTGCCGGCATCGCTCACATAGGCCACGCGCTGACCGAGTTGCAGACGTGTCAGCACGGTTTGCACCGCCTGCGCTTCGTTGTGCTGGTGTACAGCCAACAGCTGGGCTGCGTTTTTGTCGATGCCGTAAGCGCGCAGCATGGCCTGGGTGTGCCGGGTGTCCTCGCAAGCCACCACGTCAGCCAGTTGCAACAGGTGCAGCGCGCGCAGGGTGATGTCTGCCAGGTTGCCAATCGGGGTGGCCACCACGTACAGTGCGCCAGGCAGATAATTCTGGCCTGAGGCCGCGTCATGCGCAGCCTGCAAGGCCGTGGCAAATGTGCTGGTGAGACGAGATGCGGGAGGCGAGAGCACCATGGAGTTTCCTTCGACAAAGGTGCAGACCAAACCCTGCACCACCAAACAATCGGGCGATGCCGCCGAGACACTGGCCCTGCAGCATTTGCAGCGCGCTGGGCTGGTGCTGCTGGAGCGCAATTATCGGTCGCCCGGCCGGGGTGGCGGTGAGATCGACCTGATCATGCGCGCACCCGACGGCACCTGTGTTTTTGTTGAGGTGCGGCTGCGCCGCTCGGCCAGCCATGGTGGTGCGGCCGCCAGCGTGGGGGGCATCAAACAGCGCCGCATTGTGTTTGCCGCGCGCCACTATTTGATGCGGCTGCGCCGCCTGCCCCCTTGCCGGTTTGATGTGGTGAGCATCGAGGCGGGGGTGGTGACCTGGTTGCAGGGTGCGTTTGAAGCCGGTTGAGGCGGCGTAACGCTTTGTGACAGGTGTTGGCGCTCGCCCTCATGGCAGGAGTGGACAAACGTGGCGCGGGTATCATCGCGCCCATGCTTGAGCAACGTATTCAACAACATTTCATCGACAGTGCCGACCTCAAATACCAGGCGGCACCGCTGCTGAGCGGCCCGATTGCCAACGCTGTGCAGGCCCTGCTGGCCTGCGTGACCAGCGGCGGCAAGGTGCTAATTTGTGGCAATGGCGGGTCTGCGGCAGACGCGCAGCACTTTGCGGCTGAGTTTGTCGGGCGCTTTGAGCGTGAGCGGCCCGAACTGGCCGCCATCGCCCTCACCACCGACAGCTCCATCCTCACGGCCGTGGGCAACGACTACGGGTTCGAGATCATTTTTTCGCGCCAGGTGCGTGCCTTGGGGCAGCCCGGTGACGTGCTGCTGGCGATTTCCACCAGTGGCAACTCCGGCAATGTGCTCAAAGCCATCGAGGCCGCGCATGAGCGCGAGATGGTGGTGATCGGCCTGAGCGGGCACGGTGGTGGCAAGATGACCCGCGCGCTGCGCGACACGGATGTGCACATCTGTGTGCCGCATGACCGCACCGCACGCATTCAAGAGGTTCATCTGCTGACGTTGCACTGCCTGTGCGACGCGGTGGACGACCTGCTACTCGGAGACACTGAAAGTATCTTATGACCTATCCCGCGCAACGATTGATGACCCTGCTTGCCCTGAGCGCCACGCTCGGCGGTACCCTGACCGCTTGTGTGCCGATGGTCATGGGCGGTGCCGTGATGGGTGGGCTGGTCGCTACCGACCGCCGCACCTCGGGGGCCCAGCTCGAAGATGAAGGCATTGAGCTGCGCGCTGCCAGCCGGATTCGTGACAACCTGGGCGAGCGCGTGCATGTGAATGTCACCAGCTACAACCGCCGGGTGTTGATCACGGGTGAAGTGCCCTCGGAGCAGGACCGCCAATTGGTCGAGCAAGTGGTGTCCCGGGTGGACAACGTTCAGTGGGTGGTCAATGAACTGGCGGTGCTGGGTAAGTCCACGCTGACCCAGCGCGCCAATGACACCCTGGTGGATGGCAAGGTCAAGGCCGGTTTTGTCGATGCCAAGGACCTGTTTGCCAACGCGTTCAAGGTGGTGACCGAGCGCGGTACCGTTTACCTGATGGGCCGGGTGACGCACCGCGAGGCCGACCGCGCCACCGAGATTGCCCGCTCCACCAGCGGTGCGCAAAAAGTGGTGCGGGTGTTCGAGATCATCTCAGAAGACGAGTTGCGCAACCTGTTGCCGCAACCCGCACCCGGCGCAAAGGCAACGCCCACCCAATAAGTCAGCTAACTTGACGAGCGCACCGAGTGCTGACGTCAAGGGCCAGAACACCGCGGAACCGGCTTTGCCGGGCCGCAGGTGTTGCCCCCTCGAGGGGGTGACGCGCCAACAGGCGCGGCTCAGGGGGGAACTTACCTTAGTCGCTTGATCAGGCTAGAGGTGTCCCAGCGCCTGCCGCCCATCTGCTGAACATCGGCGTAAAACTGGTCCACCAGCGCGGTGACTGGCAATTTGGCGCCGTTGCGCCGGGCTTCATCGAGCACCAAGCCCAAGTCCTTGCGCATCCAGTCCACCGCAAAACCAAAGTCAAACTGGTCGGCCACCATGGTTTTGCCACGGTTGTCCATCTGCCAGCTTTGCGCCGCACCTTTGCCGATCACGTCCAGCACCTGGGTCATGTCCAGCCCTGCTTTGTCACCAAAGGCGATGGCCTCGGCCAGCCCCTGAACCAACCCGGCGATACAAATCTGGTTGACCATTTTGGCCAGTTGACCCGCGCCACTGTCCCCCAGACGCGTGAACGCCCTGGAAAACGCCATGGCGACCGGCTGGGCAGCGTCAAACGCCGCCTGGTCACCCCCGCACATCACGGTCAGTGCGCCGTTTTGCGCTCCGGCCTGCCCGCCAGACACGGGGGCATCGACAAAGTGCAGGCCCAGCGCCCGAGCGTGTGCATACAACTCGCGGGCCACGTTGGCAGACGCGGTGGTGTGGTCCACCAGCACGGCACCGGGCTGCATGCCGGCCAAGGCGCCGTCAGGCCCCAGCACCACGCTGCGTAAGTCGTCGTCGTTGCCAACGCAACAAAACACCAGGCGCGCGCCTTGCACCGCCTGACGCGGTGTCTCTGCAAAATTTACAGGATCTTTTTGGCCGCTAGCCCCCGTGTATTCTGCACAACAAGCTATGGCTTTTGCAGTTGTGCGGTTGTACACCGTCACCAGGTGACCCGCCCGTGCCAAGTGGCCCGCCATGGGGTAACCCATCACGCCCAGGCCCAGAAAGGCGACGCGCTGGGGGGGAGTGGGGTCGTAGGTTTTGCTCGTCATGCGTACGTGTCTCGTGCAGGGATGTCAAAAGTTTGGGTCAGACAATGGTGAGGTTTTCGGTGCCGGCGGCCAGGTTGCCACTGCGCCCGCGCTTGCTGTTGAGCTTGATCTGCAGCCGCAGGTCGTTCACCGAGTCGGCGTTGCGCAGCGCGTCTTCGTAGGTGATGGCGCCTTCCTCGTAGGCCTTGAACAGCGACTGATCGAAGGTCTGCATGCCCAGGTTGGTGCTTTTCTTCATGATCTCCTTGATCTCGGAGACATCGCCCTTGAAGATCAGGTCAGAGATCAATGGCGAGTTGATCATGATCTCCACCACCGCGGTGCGGCCCTTGCCGTCGGGTTTGACGATCAACCGCTGCGACACCATGGCCTTCAAGTTGAGCGACAAGTCCATCAGCACCTGCTGTTTGCGCTCTTCGGGGAAGAAGTTGATCACCCGGTCAATCGCTTGGTTGGTGCTGTTGGCGTGCAACGTGGCCAGGCACAGGTGGCCGGTTTCGGCAAAGGCGATGGCCAGCTCCATGGTTTCACGGTCGCGGATTTCGCCCATCAGGATCACGTCCGGCGCTTGGCGCAAGGTGTTTTTCAGCGCCGCTTCCCAGCTGTCGGTGTCGATGCCGACCTCGCGCTGGGTTACCACGCAGTTCTTGTGGGCGTGCACAAATTCGATCGGGTCTTCGACGGTGATGATGTGGCCGTAAGTGGTGTCGTTGCGCCAGTCGACCATCGCCGCCAGCGTGGTGGTTTTGCCGGAACCGGTGGCCCCCACCAAAATGCACAGGCCGCGCTTGGTGTTGACGATGTCTTTCAGAATCGGCGGCATTTTCAGGCCGTCGATGGTGGGCAAGGTGCTCGGAATGGTCCGCAGCACCATCCCAACCTTGCCCTGCTGCATGAAGGCGTTGACCCGGAAGCGGCCCAGGTTGGGCGGCGAGATGGCAAAGTTGCACTCCTTGGTGCGCTCAAACTCAGCCACCTGGCGGTCGTTCATGATGGCACGCGCCAGCGCAATGGTGTGGGTGCCGTTGAGCGGCTGCGGCGACACCTTGGTGATCTTGCCGTCGACCTTGATGGCGGGTGGCAGTTCAGCGGTGAGAAACAAGTCACTGCCGCTGCGCCCCACCATGAGCTTGAGCAAATCGGTGATGAAGGTGGTTGCCTGATCGCGTTCCATTTGGACTCCTTTTGCTGTTTAAACCAGTGCTGCACGTGAGCCAGCGCAATAAAACCAGGAACGCCGTGGAACCGGCTTTGCCGGGCCACTGGCGTTGCCCCCTGCAAGGGGGAAAGCGGCCACACGCAGTGGGCAAGCCGGGGGGTGTGCCATATCAGCCTGGGAAGTTTTCGGGGATTTTGGCCTTGGTGCGGGCTTCTGAGGCGCTGATGATGTTGCGCCGCACCAGGTCGGTCAGGTTCTGGTCCAGCGTCTGCATGCCGACGCTGTTGCCGGTCTGGATGCTTGAATACATCTGCGCCACCTTGGCCTCGCGGATCAGGTTGCGGATGGCGCTGGTGCCCAGCATGATCTCGTGCGCCGCAATGCGGCCCTGGCCGTCCTTGGTTTTGCACAGGGTTTGCGAGATCACCGCCTGCAGCGACTCGCTCAACATGGCGCGCACCATCTCTTTTTCTTCGGCCGGAAACACGTCAATGATCCGGTCGATGGTTTTGGCGGCGCTGCTGGTGTGCAAGGTGCCAAACACCAGGTGGCCCGTTTCAGCTGCGGTCATGGCCAGGCGGATGGTTTCCAGGTCCCGCATTTCACCCACCAGAATCGCGTCCGGGTCTTCCCGCAGGGCCGAGCGCAACGCGGCGGCAAAACTCTGCGTGTGCGGCCCCACTTCGCGCTGGTTGATCAGGCACTTCTTGGAGTCATGCACAAATTCGATCGGGTCTTCCACCGTCAGGATGTGGCCAAACTCGTTTTCGTTGAGGTAGTTCACCATCGCTGCCAGCGTGGTCGATTTACCCGAGCCGGTGGGGCCGGTGACCAGCACCAGGCCACGTGGCTTGAGCGCCAGGTCGGCAAAAATTTTCGGGCAGTTGAGCTGCTCCAGCGTCAGGATCTTGCTCGGAATGGTCCGAAACACCGCGCCCGAGCCACGTTGCTGGTTGAAAGCGTTGACCCGAAAACGCGCCAGGCCTTCAATCTCAAAGGAAAAGTCGATCTCCAGAAACGCTTCGTAGTGTTTGCGCTGCGCATCGTTCATGATGTCGTAGACCATGCTGTGCACCTGCTTGTGGTCCAGCGGCTCCACATTGAGGCGGCGCACATCGCCATGCACACGGATCATGGGGGGCAGACCGGCCGACAGGTGCAAGTCGGACGCCTTGTTTTTGACACTGAATGCCAGCAGCTGGGTGATATCCACAAAACCCCCATTTTTGTTTGTTACGCTAAAGCAATTATGACCATGATTCCCTTACAGCTAGGCGCCGTTCTGGCCCGTATCCACGCCGCCTGCCAGGCTGCCGGCCGGGCTGACGATTCCGTCACACTTCTGGCCGTCTCCAAAACCTTTCCGGCAGAAGCGGTACAAGCGGCATTTGACGCCGGGCAGAGCGCCTTTGGCGAAAACTATATTCAGGAGGCGGTGCAAAAAATCACCGCGCTGCGGCATTTGCCGATCCAGTGGCACTGCATCGGCCCGGTCCAGAGCAACAAGACCCGGCTGGTGGCCGAGCATTTTGACTGGGTGCATACGGTGGATCGCCTCAAAATTGCCCAGCGCCTGAGTGAGCAGCGGCCAAAGCATTTACCGCCGCTGCAGGTGTGTCTGCAGGTGAATGTGGATGGCGGCCCGACCAAATCCGGTGTGGCGCCCGAAGACGCGCTGGCGCTGGCACAAGCGGTGGCCCAACTGCCACAGCTGCAGTTGCGCGGGTTGATGTGTATCCCCGAGCCTGCTGCTAATTTTGTAGCTGAATGCGCAGTATTCAAAAGGGCTAGAGACCTGTTTTATGCCTTAAATGCAGCAGGGCTGTCACTGGATACCCTGTCGATGGGCATGAGCGCGGATCTGGAAGCGGCCATTGCGTCAGGCAGCAGCATGGTGCGGGTTGGTTCCGCGATTTTTGGCAGCCGTCACTACCCGGCCTGATTAACCCCCGAACCCTAGCGCACCGGCAAAGGCAACTGCGTGGTGTTTTTCACTTCTTCCATCACCGCATAAGTGCGTGTCTCGCGCACGCCGGGCAGCTGCCACAACACCGTGCCGGCAAACTCGCGGTAGGCATTCATGTCGGCCATGCGTGTTTTCAGCAGGTAGTCAAAGCCGCCAGCCACCATGTGGCACTCCATGATCTCGGGGCGCACCTGCACCGCGGCCTTGAAGGCATCAAACACGTTGGGCGTGGTTTTGTCCAGCAGCACCTCCACAAACACCATCAGCCCCAGGCCCAGTTTCACCGGGTCCAGCCGCGCCTCGTAACCCTGGATGACACCTTCCTTGGTCAGGCGCTGCACCCGCGCCAACACGGCGGTGGGTGATAGCGTCACGACTTCGGCCAGCTTCAGGTTGCTGATGCGGCCGTCAGCCTGCAGCGCTTGCAGGATTTTGCGGTCAATGCGGTCAAGTTCCATGGCGGTCACGCGGGCTCCGGGAGGGTGGGTAACGGGGCTGGCTTGCCAAACAGGTAGCCCTGGAAATGCCGACAGCCCAAAGCCAACAGCGCGTCACGCTGCGCGGGCAACTCCACGCCTTCGGCGATCACCTGCAGATGCAGGCTCTCGCCCATGGTGATGATGGCGCGGATGATGCTGGCGTCTTGCGCGCTGCTGAGCATGTCGTGCACAAAACTCTGGTCGATCTTGAGCTGGCTCAGTGGCAGGCGCTTGAGCATGGTCAGCGATGAGTAGCCGGTGCCAAAGTCGTCCAGCGACAGGCGCACACCCAGCGTCCGCAGCGCACGCATCTTCTCGATGACACTGGGCACGTCATCCACCAGCTGGCTCTCGGTCAGCTCCAGCTCCAGCCGCGCCGGATTGGCACCACTCTGGCGCAGCACGCTCTCGACCTGCGCCACAAAATCGGCCTGGCGGACTGCTGAGCGCTCACGTTTACGGCCAAGTGCCAGCCTGCCTGGGGGGCTTGGTGCGCCCAGGCCAGCAGCTGCTGGCAAGCGGTTTGCATGATCCAGTGGCCCAGCGGCAGGATCACGCCGCAGCTTTCCGCCGCTGCAATGAAATCGCCCGGGTTGACCAGCCCGCGCATCGGATGCTGCCACCGCACCAGCGCCTCATAACCCAGGGTGCGCCCATCGGCATCCACCTGTGGTTGGTAAAACAGCATGAATTCCTGCGATTTGAGCGCCCAGCGCAGGTCGGCTTCGAGCGAGGTGCGGGCGATCACACGCGCCTGCATCTGCGGGTTGAAAAAGCGCAACGCATTGCGCCCGCCGGCCTTGGCCTGGTACATCGCCAGGTCGGCCTGTTTGAAAATATCGTCGCATGAGGCCGTGCTGCTGTCCAGCAAGGCTACCCCCATGCTGACGCTGCATTGGCAGGTCTGGCCTTCCAGCGCATAGGGCTCGCTCAGGCGCGCCAGAATTTTCTGGCCGATGTGTTGCGCCTGGCGCGCTGCCTCCTCGGGGCGGATGTCCAGCTCCATCAGCATCACCACAAACTCGTCGCCGCCCTGGCGCGCCAGCGTGTCCTGGGCGCGCACACACTCACTCAGGCGCCGGGCCACTTCGCGCAGCAGCAGGTCGCCCACCGCGTGGCCCAGGGTGTCGTTGATGTCCTTGAAGTTGTCCACATCGACAAACATCAGCGCCACCCCTTGCCCCTTGCGCGTCAGGCTGGTCAGCAGTTGCTGCACCCGGTCTTGCAGCAGGCGTCGGTTGGGCAGGCCGGTCAGCGGGTCGTAAAAAGCCAGCTGGTAAATGGTTTCCTCGGCCTGCTTGCGTTTGGTGATGTCAGTGGAGATGCCGCACAGCGCGTAGATCTGCCCGTGGGCGTCGCGCAGCGGCAGCTTGACCGACAGGTAGCTGCGCGCCACCGTGCCATCCAAGGTGCGGTTGATCTCTTCTTCCTCCACCCGTTCGCCTTGCTGGATGACCCGCAAATCATGGATGCGCAGCCGGTTCGTGGTGGGCGCGTCAAAAAAATCGCTGTCGCATTGGCCCACTATGGTGGGCAGCTCCCGGCCAAACAGCTTGCAGACGGCCTCGTTGGCATATTGGTAACGCAAGTCGGTGTCTTTGATGTAGATGGCGGCGTCCACGCTGTCCAGAATGGTGCGCAACCGCGCTTCGGTGGCCTGGATATGGGCGGTTTTTTGCGTCACCTGGCGGCGCAGCCAGTGGTTGAGCAGCAAGGCCAGCCCCAGCAGCAGCGCCAACCCACCCACCAGCCAGACGATGTAGGTGGGAATGACCGGGCGCGTGTCAGGCTGCATCCAGCGTTGCATGGCGCTGGCGTAAGGCGAGTCATCGCGCACCTGCCAATCTCCCAGATGCCGGTCAATGGCTTGCAGCAAATCGGCGTTTTTGCCTTTGGCCGTGGCGTAAAACAGCTGCGCCGGCTGGAACACGATGGCGGTGGTCTCCAGCTGGTAGTCATTGGCTTTCAGGTCACCAAAAAACCGGTTGGCGGCCACGGCGTCCACCTGCTGCGCGGCGGCCTGCTCAAAACCGCGCTCAAACGAGTCCACCGGCACCAGATCAGCCGTGATGGCAAAACTCTCCAGCAAGCTTTTCAGAAAGCTGGCCTGGATCGAGCCCTTGACCACCGCAATGCGCTTGCCCTTGAGGTCCAGCATGGAGGAGATCGGCACGCCCTTGTGTTTGTAGAGCTGCGACCAGCTCAGCAGCGCCGGGGTGTTGTGAAAGTCATACAGCTGCGCGCGCTCTGAGGTAAAGGCCACGTCGGGCATCAGGTCGATGCGCCCGGTCTTGAGGGCGTCCAGGCAGGTTTGCCACTCGCAGACAAAGGGCTGCAGCTGCCAGCGCTCCTGCTCTGCCATGGCCACCAGCAGGTCGCCCAGGATGCCGCTGGGCTGGCCATTGGCGTCCGAAAAAATTTTGGGTGCGTTGGCATACACCCCAACCCGCACCACGCGGGGTGTGGGCCCGTCTGCCCCGGCGGCCTGCGGCAGCAACGCCACCAGCAGCAGCCAGGGCGCCCATGAGACCCCCGCGCGCCAGTTGCTTCGCCAGTTGAACAGGGAGGATAGCCTCAGCATGGGCAGATTGTGGCGGGCAAGCCCGTTTTTTGTCCAGTCATGGATAACCCGCAGACTTTGCGATAAATCCACTATGAATTTGCTTAAATATAGTGAAAAATTTACCTGAAAACCCGACAACATGACGTTTTTATTTGTTGACGGAGTTTCTCATGCCACGAGTGTCGCGTTTGCCCAATCCTTATCGCCCCGAGGCGATGATCGTGTCCCAGCGGCTGCTGGCGCTCAGCCAGGCGCTGGACTGGGCCACGGTGGCCCGCATGGCGGCACCCTGGGTGCAGGCGGTGCGCGACAACCCGCCGCCGTTCTGGGCCATGGAGAGCCTGCTCAAGGAATACCCGATCAGCAGCAATGAGGGCCTGGCCCTGATGCGCCTGGCCGAAGCCCTGCTGCGTGTGCCGGATGCCGAAACCGCCATTGCCCTCACCGCTGACCAGCTGGGCCGTGCTGACTTTGAGGGCAGCAGCGACAAGGTGCTGTCGCGCCTGTCGAGCACCGCCATTGCCATGAGCAAGCACTTTCTGCCCAACGCGGGCCAAACCGCCAGTGAGCCGGGCCTGCTGGCCAAGCTGGGCGCGCGCACCGTGGTGGCGGCCACGCTGCGCGCGGTGCAACTGCTGGGGCGCCAGTTTGTGCTCGGCCAGACCATGGCGGAAGGCATGGGCGAAGCCCTGTCGGCGAAGAAAAAGATGCCCAACCTGCGCTACAGCTACGACATGTTGGGTGAGGGTTCACGCACCGATGCCGACGCGCTGGCGCACCTTCAGAGTTACCAGAATGCTATTGAGGCCATAGCGAGAGACGCAAGTAAAACAAGGGCTTGTGAGGAAAATGACGGCATTTCCATCAAACTCAGCGCCTTGCACCCGCGGTATGAAGACGCACAGTTTGAGCGCGTGATGGCCGAACTGGTGCCGCGTGTCTGGGGCCTGTGTGAACAAGCTGCACACGCCAACATCAACTTGACCATCGACGCCGAAGAGGTGGACCGGCTGGAGCTCTCGCTGGAGGTGTTTGAAGCCCTGGCCGCGCAGGTGGCGCAACACGCGCCGCAGTGGCGCGGTTTTGGGCTGGCCATGCAGTCGTACCAGACCAACGCGCAGGAGCTGGTGGAGCACGTCATTGCCCTGGCGCGCCAGTACAAGCTGCGCTTCATGTGCCGCCTGGTCAAGGGCGCGTATTGGGACGCGGAAATCAAGCGCGCCCAAGAGTTGGGCCTGCCGCACTACCCGGTGTTCACCCACAAACACCACACCGACGTGTCGTACCTGGCCTGCGCCCGTGCGCTGCTGGACGCGCCCGACGCCATCTACCCGCAATTTGCCACCCACAACGCGGCGACCGTGGCGGCCATCCTGCAGATGGCGAAAATGAGCGCCCCCTTTGAGCTGCAGCGCCTGCACGGCATGGGTGAAGGCGTGTATGGCGAGGTGCTGAAAAACCCGCAGATCGCCTGCCGCGTTTACGCGCCGGTAGGGGCGCACAAGGATTTGCTGGCCTACTTGGTGCGGCGGCTGCTGGAAAACGGTGCCAACTCGTCGTTTGTCCACCAGCTGGCGGATGAATCTGTGCCTGTTTCAGACTTGCTGGTGTCGCCGTTGCGCCAAGAGTTGCACACCGCCCTGCCACTGCCGCCCGATCTGTTTGGCTTTCAGCGTGCCAACAGTTGCGGGCTGGACCTGACCGTGCCCGCCATGCGCGAGCCGCTGCTGGCCGCTTACGCCAGCGTGCAGGTGCCCCATGTGCCAATGTTTGATGCCAAATTGGCCTCAGGCCCTCTATCCATAAGTGCCAGTAGCTATCAAAAATGGTGCAAGGTGCCGGTGATGCAGCGTGCCCATATCCTGCGCCAGGCGGCGGATGCCATGCAGGCGCAGCTGCCACGCTTTTGCGCGCTGCTGGTCAAAGAGGCGTTCAAAACCTGGGTGGACGCGGTGAGCGAGGTGCGTGAAGCCATCGACTTTTTGCGCTATTACGCCCGTGAGGCTGAGCGCATCATGGCGCCGCAGGTGATGCCCGGCTTGGAAGGTGACACGTTGCTGGGTGTCACCGGCGAAAGCAACGAGCTGTTTTTGACCGGCCGCGGCCCGTGGGTGTGCATCAGCCCGTGGAACTTTCCGCTGGCCATCTTCACCGGCCAGATTGCCGCTGCGCTGGCCACTGGCAATACGGTGCTGGCCAAACCCGCCGAGCAAACCCCCGGGGTGGCGCTGGAAGCCGTCAAGCTGTTGCACGCTGCGGGCGTGCCCGAGGGCGCGCTGCAACTGCTACATGGCCCGGGCGATACCGTGGGTGCCGCGCTGGTGGCAGCGCCCGGCGTGGCCGGTGTGGTGTTCACGGGCTCCACCACGGTTGCCAAACACATCCACCGCGCGCTGGCGGCCAAGGACGGGCCCATCGTGCCGCTGATTGCCGAAACCGGTGGCATCAATGCCATGCTGGTCGACAGCACCGCGCTGCCCGAGCAGGTGTGCGACGCGGTGATGCAATCCGCCTTCCGAAGCGCCGGGCAGCGTTGCTCCGCGCTGCGTCTGCTGTGCGTGCACGAAGACATTGCCGACCCGGTGATCGCCATGATTTGCGGTGCCGCGCGCGAACTGGTGGTGGGTGACCCGGCGGAGCTGGCCACCGATGTCGGCCCGGTGATTGATGCTGAAGCCTTTGCAGGCATTCAGCAGCACCTGACTCGGCTGCGCAGCGAGGCACAGGATGTTCTTGAGAGTTATAAGGAAAATATGCCTCAAGCCCTTATAGATAAAGGGCTAACAGCTATGAATTCAATGGCAAACCTGATGGCGCCGCAAGCCTTTGAAGTGCAGCACATCAGCGACCTGAAAGAAGAAATCTTCGGCCCGGTGTTGCACATCGTGCGCTGGGGCGGTGACCCGCTGAAGGTCATTGCGCAGATCAACGCGCTGGGTTATGGGCTAACGCTGGGCATTCAGACCCGCATTGACAGCCGCGCACAAGCGCTGGCCCACGCCGCGCACATCGGCAATGTCTACATCAACCGCAACCAGATTGGCGCGGTGGTGGGCGTGCAGCCGTTTGGTGGCGAGGGCCTGAGCGGCACCGGTCCCAAGGCGGGTGGGCCGCACTATCTGTACCGCTTTTGCGCCGAGAAAACCGTCACCATCAACACCACCGCGGCGGGGGGCAATGTGCAGTTGATGGCCTAGCGCAGTCCATCCGGCAGCAGTGGCTTGCTGGCGCAGCGCGCCAAGGCGGAAGTCTGCAGGGCTTGCATTGGGCAGTCAGGCGCTATGACTTTGTGGCATAGTGGGTGCACCCAAGGGCACACCGGCGTTGTGATTGCTCTGATCAATCCAACGGAGACTCGCATGACCCCAACCGCCACCGACAAAAACGCCGCCGCCATTTTTGGCGACAAGATCATTTTGGCGGCCATTGCCATGGGTGCCGTGGCAGCGCTGATTCTGGGCACCCAGTTCATTGACACCACGCTGGCGGTGGCCGGCACCGCCATCTTTTCGCTTCTGGCGGTAGCGGTGTATGCCAGCGCCAAGGGCACCGAACTCAGCAAATATTTGCTCACCTTTGTTCTGATCGGCCTGGTGGTGCTGCACATCCAGCTGGCGCAGGGCATGGTGGAGTTTCACTTTGGCGTGTTTGTCACGCTGGCGCTTCTGCTGGTGTACCGGGACTGGCGCATCATCGTGTTTGGTGCGGCCATGTACGCGGTGCACCATGTGCTGTTTGACCGGCTGCAGGCCGCAGGCTACGGGCTGTATTGCCTGTCGGAGCCTAATTTCATGATCATCCTTTTACACGCCGCCTACGTGGTGGTGCAGGCGGGGGTGGAGGTGGTGCTGGTGATCGGCATGGCGCGTGCGGCGCAAGCGGGTGAAGAGCTGGGTGTGCTGGTGTCACGCGTGAACCAGGCCGATGGCATTTTGCTCAATGTGTCGGAGGTGGTCACACACACCCCCTCCAGCCAGGCTCTCAAGACCACCCTGGAGCGCATGGACAGCGCTGTGTCGGCAGTGCGCACCGGCTCCAACAGCATCGAGCTGGCTGCCGCCGAAATCGCCAGTGGCAACCAGGACCTGAGCAACCGCACCGAGCAAACCGCCAGCAACCTGCAGCGCACCGCCAGCAGCATGGCACACCTCACGGAAATGGTCACCCAGTCCGCCGAGAACGCCCGCCAGGCGAACCAGCTGGCCATGAACGCCAGCACCGTGGCGGCGCAAGGCGGCGCGGTGGTCAGCCAGGTGGTGGACACCATGCGCGGCATCAACGAGGCGTCACGCAAGATCAGCGACATCATCAGCGTGATCGACGGTATTGCCTTCCAGACCAATATTCTGGCGCTCAACGCAGCGGTGGAAGCTGCCCGCGCGGGCGAGCAGGGGCGTGGTTTTGCGGTGGTAGCGTCTGAGGTGCGTTCGCTGGCCGGGCGCAGTGCCGAGGCCGCCAAAGAGATCAAGACGCTGATCAACACCAGCGTCGAGCGGGTCGAACTGGGCAGCACGCTGGTGGACCAGGCTGGCACCACCATGACCGAGGTGGTGGGGTCGATTCGCCGGGTGACCGACATCATGGGCGAGATCAGTGCTGCCAGCAACGAGCAGGCCACCGGTGTGGCCAGTGTCAGTGAAGCCGTCGCCGAGATGGATCAGGCCACGCAGCAAAACGCCGCGCTGGTGGAGCAAATGGCCGCCGCCGCAGGCAGCCTGCGCACGCAGGCGCAGGAACTGGTGCAGACCGTGGCGGTGTTCAAGGCCAGCGACAGCGCGGGTAGCTACCGCCAGTCAAGCGCCCCTGCGCCGCGCCGCGCACCCCCCAAGGCGATGGCGGCACCCGCGCCCCGGCCCAAGCTGGCGGCCACCAAACCCGCCAGGGTGCAGCCGCGCACCCCGCAAATCAGCCAGGCCGCGAAACCGGCCAGCCCGCCACCCGCCGCCTCCAGCGCCACGCCGGATGACGAGTGGGAGACCTTTTAGCCTGAATGCTTGACGGGTTTAGCCGCCAGGCTTGCGCATCAGCGTGCTTTTGCCAAACAGCGATTCAATCAAATCCACCGCTACCTCGGCGGTGCGGTTGCGCTCATCAAAGGCCGGGTTGAGCTCCATCACGTCGAGTGAGGCCAGTCGACCGGTGTCGGCAATCATCTCCATACACAGCTGCGCCTCGCGGTAAGTGGGGCCGCCGCGCACCGTGGTGCCTACGCCGGGGGCGATGTCGGGGTCGAGAAAATCCACGTCAAAGCTCACATGCAAATGCGTGTTGGCGTCCACCAGCGCCAGCGCCAGCTCGACTGCCGCGCGCATGCCCATCTCATCAATGAAACGCATGTCAAACACATCCAGCCCGGCCTCGTGCACCAGGCGTTTTTCGCCCTCGTCCACACTGCGGATGCCAATCTGGCGCACCCATTTCGGGTTGATGGCCGGCACCTGGCCGCCAATGCCGGTGAGCTCTGGCGGCCCGTAACCGCACAGGCAGGCCACCGGCATGCCGTGCACGTTGCCGCTGGGGGTGAGGGTGTTGGTGTTGAAGTCGGCGTGGGCGTCCAGCCACAACACGCGCAGTTTTTTGCCTGCATCGCGGCAGTGGCGGGCCACGGCGCTGATCGAACCCAGGCCCAAGCAGTGGTCACCACCGAGCAGAATCGGCAGGCGGCCGAGTTGCAGCTCGGTGTACACCGCGTTGTGCACGTTCTGGTTCCAGGCGGCCACCTCGGCCAGATGCCGGTAACCGTTTACCGGTGGCAGCCACGGGTTGGCCGGGCCGCTGAGGTTGCCACGGTCGATCACGTCCAGGCCGTGGCTTTGCAGCACCGGGATGATGTTGGCCACGCGCAAGGCTTCAGGCCCCATGCTGGCACCGCGGCTGCCCGCACCAATGTCGGTGGGGGCGCCAATCAGGGAGATGTTGGAGTTCATGGCGCAGCACTGTACCGCGAGTGCGGTGTGTGCTAGGCCGAAAACACCTTCACCGCATCGACCAGCTGGGCCGCCTGATCGCCCATGCTGATGGCGGCGGTGCTGCTTTCCTCCACCATGGCGGCGTTTTGTTGGGTCATCTGGTCGAGCTGGGCCACCGCCTGGGCCACCTGGGCAATGCCCAGCGACTGCTCTTTGGAGCCCAGGGTGATCGCTTGCATCAGGTCGTTGACCCGGTTCACCTGGGCCACCACGTTGGCCATGGTCTGGCCGGCGTGGGTGGCCAGCAAGGCGCCGTTTTCCACCTTGGCCACCGAGTCGTCGATGAGGGTCTTGATTTCTTTGGCCGCAGCGGCCGAGCGGCCTGCCAACGAACGCACTTCAGAGGCCACCACGGCAAAACCGCGGCCCTGCTCGCCGGCGCGGGCAGCCTCCACGGCAGCGTTCAGGGCCAGGATGTTGGTCTGGAAGGCAATGCCATCGATGACGCTGATGATGTCGGCTATTTTGCGGCTGGAGGCGGTGATCTGCACCATGGTGGCTTCCACATTGGCCATGTCAGAGCCGCCTTTGGCCGCAACTTCGGTGGCTTCGTGGGCCAACAGGCTGGCCTGGTGGGCGGTGTCGGCGTTTTGCTTGACCGAGGCGGTTTGCTGCTCCATGGCAGCGGCAGTTTCTTCCAGGCTGGAGGCGGCCTGTTCGGTGCGGCTGGACAAATCGTTCACCGCGGCAGAGATCTCCTGGCTGGCCCTTTGCACGGCGGCTGCCTGCTCATGCACGTCAGCCACCAGCGCCTGCAGGTTCAGCCCGGCCTGATGGATGGCGCGGGCGATCAGGCCGACATCGTCGCAGCGGTTGAGGTTCAGGTCAGCCGCCTGCTCACCTGTTGCCACTTGCTGGGCGGCGGCCTTGATGTGTTGCAGCGGGGTGGTGATCTGCGACTCGATGAACATGTTGGCCAGCAGCAGGCTGCCCGCCAGGGCGACACCGCTGATCAGCAGCGCAGACAAGCCCAGGCCGGACGCTGCCAGCGCTGCACCGGTGGCCAGTGCCACGCCCAACAACGGCAGGCGAACGCGCCAGGCGCTGGGCAGCAATTGCAGCGCGCTGGCCCAGCGCATCAGCCCGGTGCGCACCACCAGCCCGCGGTGAAAAGCCAGGCCGCTGGCCTTGCCCGCCTTGAAGCGGGCGTAAAGAGGTTCGGCGGTGTTGATTTCGTTGCGATCGGGGTGGGTGCGCGCCGACAGGTAACCCACCATCTGGCCGCCACGGCGCATCGGCGCGGCGTTGGCACAGACCCAGTAATGGTCACCATTCTTGCGCCGGTTTTTGACCACGGCGCGCCACGATTGGCCGTCTTTGAGCGTGCGCCACATATCTTCAAACGCCTCGGCGGGCATGTCCGGGTGGCGCACCACGTTGTGCGGCTGCCCGATCAGTTCATGCGCGGCATACCCACTGGTGCGAACGAACGTCGGATTGGCGTAGATGATGCGGCTGTCTGGATCGGTGGTGGAGAGCAGGGTCTCGTGGGCCGGGAAGGGGTATTCCTGCTGGGTGACCGGGAGATTGGTGCGCATGGCGTTGTTTTTTCCAATTCTTCAGGCAGAGGTCTGGCTTAACAGCAAGCCAAAAACTGTGAGGCAGTTTAGCTAAAAACGTAGCAAAAAAAAGCCTGAAAAACTGCGGTTTCTCGCTCAAAACCACAGCGTTTACCCCAAGCCTGCCGCGGTTTCAGGTGCGCTCAATCTTCCACGCCAGCGCCACCGAGGTGGTGGTTTTCACCACCCCCTCCAGGTTGCGAATCTCGTCGAGCAGGCTGTTGAGCCGCACCGCCGACTCAGCGCGCAGCAGCAGCACGTAGTCAAACTCGCCGCTGACGGCGCAGAGCTGGCGCACCTCGGGCATGCGCTGCAGCCGCTCCTCGATGCCGCGCCCGGCTTTGGGCTGCACCGTCAGCCCGACAAACGCCTGCAGCCCCTGGTTGAGCATGTCTTGCGCCAGGCGCACGGTGTAGCCGGCAATCACGCCCTCGCGCTCCAGGCGGCTCAGGCGCGACAGCACCGTGGTGCGTGCCGTGCCCAGCTTGCGCGCCAACTCTGCCGCAGACGCGCGGGCGTTGACCTGCAGCAGCGCCAGCAGTTCGCGGTCCAACGCGTCGCGCAGCGCGGGAGGTGGGGGCAGTGGGGTGGGTGACATGGGTGCGTGGTATTGGCGTTATGACTTGTTCATCATCATTTTGACATTTCAAACCATGATTTCGTCAAAACAGCTGGCCTTTCTGACACGACTCGCCTCTAAACTCACGTTCATCTTCAAGTTTTTCAGGAGAAAGTCATGCGTGTTGTTTTAATGGGTGCGGGTCACGTGGGTCAAACCATCGCTGCGTGGTTGTCGAAAAGTGGTGACTACCAGGTCAAGGTGGTCGATTGCAGCGTGGTGGCGCTGAAAAGCCTGGCGCACCTGCCGCTGGAAACCGCGTTGATCGACACCTCGGATGTGGCCGAATTGCGCGCCTGCATGACCGGTTTTGATGCGGTCATCAACGCTTTGCCCTACCACCTGGCCCTCACGGTAGCCACTCAGGCCAAGGCCGCAGGCTGCCACTACTTTGACCTGACCGAAGACGTGGCTGCCACACGCGGCATCATGGCCTTGGCTGCGGGCGCCCAAACCGCCTTCATGCCGCAATGCGGTCTGGCACCTGGCTTCATCGGCATCGTGGCGCACCACATGACCAAGAAGTTCACCGATTTGCACGAGGTCAAAATGCGCGTCGGTGCGCTGCCGGCGTTCCCCACCAACTCGCTCAAGTACAACCTGACCTGGAGCGTGGACGGCCTAATCAACGAGTATTGCCACCCGTGTGAAGCCATCCGCAATGGCCAGGTGATCGAGGTGCTGCCGCTCGAAGGCATGGAGCATTTCAGTCTGGACGGCACCGAATACGAAGCCTTCAACACCAGCGGTGGTCTGGGCACGCTGTGTGACACGCTCAAGGGCAAAGTGCAGACGCTGGACTACAAAACCGTGCGTTACCCCGGCCACGGCGCCATCATGAAAATGCTGCTGCAAGAGCTGGGCATGCAGCACGACCCCGACACGCTCAAAGCCATTCTTCGCAAATCCATCCCGCTGACCATGCAGGACGTGGTGCTGGTGTTTGTCACCGTCAGCGGCGAGTGCGACGGCAAGTTCATGCAGGAAGTGTTTGCGCGCAAGATCTTTGCCGACCGCAGTGAAACCA
This sequence comes from Rhodoferax ferrireducens, assembly GCA_002083775.1. GTDB lineage: Bacteria > Pseudomonadota > Gammaproteobacteria > Burkholderiales > Burkholderiaceae_C > Rhodoferax > Rhodoferax ferrireducens_A. Next base: position 204,986 of record MTEI01000003.1, read on the forward strand.
ACCCGCTGAGCGCCATCCAGATCACCACCGCGGCCGCCATTTGCGCCGCCGTGGATTTGTTCCGCGAAGGAAAATTGCCACAGCACGGCTTCATCAAACAAGAACAAGTCAGCTTGCCAGACCTGCTGGCCAACCGCTTTGGCAGCGCTTACCAGCAGTCGCGCCAGGTGGAGTCGATTGGTTAGTATCAAGCAAAACACGCTGTAGCCCTTGTCAATAAAGGGCTGATAGCCATCTTTTCAGGAGCACGCATGCACACCTCTCTCCCCGCATGGATGGCCTCACTGGGTGTCGCCCCCGAAGTACTGGAGGGCGGAGACCTGCCCACCCTGTCGCCTATCGATGGCCAAGTGCTGGCGCAGGTTCGCGGCGCACCCGTCGCTGATGTCGCCACCGCTACCGAGCGCGCCCACGCGGCTTTCTTGCGCTGGCGCAGCGTGCCCGCGCCGCAGCGTGGTGAACTGGTGCGGCTGCTGGGTGAGGAATTGCGTGCCCACAAACAGGCGCTGGGTGAACTGGTGACGCTGGAGGTGGGCAAAGTGTCATCGGAAGGCATGGGCGAGGTGCAGGAGATGATCGACATCTGCGACTTTGCCGTGGGCCTGTCGCGCCAGTTGCATGGCCTGACCATTGCCAGCGAACGCCCCGGCCACCGCATGATGGAAACCTGGCACCCGCTGGGCGTGGTGGGCGTCATCACCGCGTTCAACTTCCCCGTGGCGGTATGGGCCTGGAACGCGGCGCTGGCGCTGGCCTGCGGCGACGCGGTGATCTGGAAACCATCAGAAAAAGCGCCGCTGTGCGCGCTGGCGGTGCAGGCGCTGTTTGAGCGCGCTGCCCAGCGTTTTGGCCAACCGGAACTCACCCGCGACCTGAGCCAGGTGCTGCTGGGCCACGCCGATGTGGGCCAGGCCCTGGTGGACCACCCCAAGGTGGCGCTGGTGTCCGCCACCGGCAGCACGCGCATGGGCCGGGTGGTGGGCGAAAGTGTGGCCTCGCGCTTTGGCCGCTGCCTGCTGGAGCTGGGCGGCAACAACGCCATCATCGTCGCCCCCAGTGCGGATCTGGACATGGCGGTGCGCGCGGTGGCCTTTGCCGCCGCCGGCACGGCCGGCCAGCGTTGCACCAGTGCGCGGCGCCTCATCGTGCATGAAAGCGTTTATGACGAACTGGTCGGCCGCCTGAAAAAAGCCTATGCCAGCTTCACCATCGGCGCGCCCAACGCGCCAGGTACGCTGCTCGGCCCGCTGATCGACCAGGCCGCGTTTGACGCCATGCAACTCGCGCTGGCCCAGGCCCGCCATCAGGGCGGTTTGGTCACCGGTGGCGAGCGGGTGCTGCAAGATCGGTATCCGCACGCCTTTTACGTCCAGGCCGCGCTGGTGGAGATGCCCGCGCAGAGCGGTGTGGTGCGGCATGAAACCTTTGCGCCCATCCTCTACATCCTGAAATACCAGACGCTGGCCGAGGCGATTGCGCTCAACAACGACGTGCCGCAGGGCCTGTCGTCGAGCATCTTCACCACCGATCTGCGCGAGGCCGAAGCCTTCATGTCGGCCAGCGGCTCAGACTGCGGCATCGCCAACGTGAACATCGGCACCTCGGGTGCCGAAATTGGTGGTGCCTTTGGCGGCGAGAAAGAAACCGGTGGCGGCCGCGAGTCTGGCTCGGACGCCTGGAAGGCCTACATGCGCCGCGCCACCAACACCATCAACTACTCCAGCGCCCTGCCGCTGGCGCAGGGGGTGCGGTTTGAGATTTGACAAGCTGGGGTGAGCGCAGCCCGGCTAAACGGCGTGCCGCGCAGAGGTTGAGCATCAAATATGGCTTTACCCCTTTTGAGATAAGGGCTGACAGCTATGAAAAAAAATAGCTTTCGAAAGCAATGGGTGTGGTGGCTGCCAGGCGGGCGGCGGGATTGTCGTTCTCCGGCTTGCTCGCGGGTGAAGGTGTCGGTCAGCCTGGCGCTCAGGTGTCGCAACTGGTTTGGTTCTCAGGCTGTCACGCCACGCGAATGAGGCCTGCGCCCGACAACCCCACCACCCGCCTTCAACATGTTTGGATGCGGTGTTGGGTGTCAGGTTCAGGCTGCAATCCGACACCGAAACTTCCAGTCTGCGGTCAGTCAACGATTGAGCTCAGCCACCGCCGAAGGCGGTCGGCGGGAACGAAGGGTTAGTCATCACGTCGCCGTCGGCAGCGAGTTTGCTCTGTTTATCCAGTTTCTTCAGGCGAGCGATGTCGCGATCGTTGCGCTTCTTGTGTTCGAACATGGCCTTGTAGATTGCAACGCTGTCATTGACTTCCGCCACGCTCCTGGACTCGATTGCAGCGAAGTCCTTCGCCTCGTAGTGTTGCCACACTGACTTTCCGGACTCCATCGTCTTCCCGTCAAGGTACTTCTGGTATAGGTGCGACTTCGTCTTCGGGTATGCGAAATATGACTGATTAAAGGAGAACTGGCAATAAGTTGCCGTCGAAAGATCGATCTGCCTGCAGCCACATAGCAGGTCGTAGATGCGTGCCGGTGATTCGAGTTGATGGGCGGTCATCTTCGCCAGCAGAGCTGGCACGTCACTGTGTGAGATACCAATTCCGCACAGCATCAGTGAGCCAAGCTGGCCACGGCTTTCAATAGGGTTCCACTCGTGCTTGAGCAAGCGAAGAACTTCTTGGAGGACACCCTTCTCTGACCCGCTGCGCCATTCCCATATTTTTCGGGCTTGCTCGATCTTGTCGAGCATTGGGAAATATGTTTGAAACGTGCCACCGAGAATTTTGTGACCGTGCAAGACTGGCGAGAAAGTCATCCCACCTGGAGTCTTCCGTTCCCGGGAATCTTCGGGAACGTAATACTCAAGGTCAAAGAAGACAATCTTTGTCTTGTCTGGGAAGTGACGGAGCATATGTGTGATGGCTAACTCAATATAGGGAGACAGTACCCTGCCTCCCCAGCATGGCGATTATCTCCCCAGCATCGGATTAGAAAAGCTCCTGAGAACCGCTTGAAATAAGGGTCTTCGAAGGCTTTCGATCAACATCAAGGGGCGTAAAAGTTCCAGAAATACCAGCACACCGATTTTTTGTGTCGACTCGGCTACTGGGGCAGTTGCTGAATATCAAACAGGTTGCCGCCCAAACCACATCGCCCACCCCACCCGCCACCCTTTATGCTTCACACTTTTCAAGACAAAAATCCAACATGGCTTTCCTGAACGCTTTCAAATCCCTGGTCACCGTGACCGTGTTATCCCTCACCCTGGCCGCCTGCAGCAAAGTCCCTGGCGTCGACGTTACGCAAGGCGCGGCCATGCAAAACCAGGGCGCGCTGATGATTGACGTGCGTGAACCCGGCGAATACGCTGCCGGTCACGCGCCCGGCACCCAGTTGATTCCGCTGGGCCAGCTGGAGCGCCGCATCTCAGAGCTGGCGGCGCACAAAGACAAACCGGTGGTGCTGATCTGCCGCAGTGGCAACCGCTCGGGCCAGGCGCAAGAGATTTTGGCCAAAGCCGGTTTCACCCAAGCCCTCAATGTGGAGGGCGGCATGAACGCCTGGGCCAAGGCTGGGTTGCCGGTGCTCACCGGTCTGGCATTGAGGTAACACAACACAGGAAAGGTAGCGTATGCCCACAGACTTCGACTTCATCATCGTCGGCGCCGGCACCGCGGGCTGCCTGCTGGCCAACCGCCTGAGCGCCGACCCATCCAAACGTGTGCTGCTCATCGAAGCGGGTCGAGCGGACGACTACCACTGGATCCACATCCCGGTAGGCTACCTGTATTGCATTGGCAACCCACGCACCGACTGGCTCTACAAGACCGAGCCCGACGCCGGCTTGAATGGCCGCACCCTGCGCTACCCGCGCGGCAAAACGCTGGGCGGCTGCAGCAGCATCAACGGCATGATCTACATGCGCGGCCAGGCACGTGACTATGACGCCTGGGCGCAGCGCACGGGCGACGATGCCTGGCGTTGGGACAACTGCCTGGCAGACTTCAAGCAGCATGAAAACTACTACAAGCTCGATAGCTATCAGCCCAATCAGGATAAGGGCCAGAGGCCCAAAATGCTTGAAGAAATGGCACGCTACCACGGCAACGGTGGTGAGTGGCGGGTAGAGAAACAGCGCCTGCGCTGGGACATTCTGGATGCCTTTGCCCAAGCCGCGCAGCAAGCCGGCATTCCCGCCACCGACGACTTCAACCAGGGCAACAACGAAGGTGTGGGCTACTTTGAGGTGAACCAGAAAAGTGGCTGGCGCTGGAACACTGCCAAAGCCTTTTTGCGCCCGGTGTGCACCAGTCGCCCCAACTTCACACTCTGGACGCAAGCCCAGGTCGCCAAACTGATGATTGACAAACTGCCAGATGGCCGCTTGCGCTGCAGTGGCGTGGAAGTCGTCAAAGATGGCCAGAAGGTCGCGGCAAAGGCCGCGGGCGAAGTGATTTTGAGCGCGGGCAGCATCGGCTCGCCGCAGATTTTGCAGCTCTCGGGCATCGGCCCGGCGGCTTTGCTGCAAAAACACGGCATTGCGGTGCAACACGACGCACCCGGCGTGGGCAGTAATTTGCAAGACCACCTGCAGATTCGCACCGTGTTCAAGGTGCAGGGCGTGACCACCCTCAACACGCAGGCCAATTCGCTGTGGGGCAAGGCTGCGATTGGGCTGGAATACGCGCTCAAACGCAGTGGCCCGATGAGCATGGCCCCGAGTCAGCTCGGTGCCTTCACCCGCAGTGACCCTGGCCAGCCCTACCCGAACATCGAGTACCACGTGCAGCCACTGAGCCTGGAGGCGTTTGGTGAGCCGTTGCACCCCTTTGCCGCATTCACCGCCAGCGTGTGTAATCTGAACCCGACCAGCCGCGGCAGCGTCCAGATCACCTCGCCAAACTTTGAAAAAGCCCCGGCGATTGCGCCCAACTACCTCAGCACGCCCGAAGACCGCCGGGTGGCCGCCGATTCGCTGCGCCTGACCCGCACCATCGTGGCGCAACCGGCGCTGGCCGCATACCGCCCACAAGAGTTCAAACCCGGCGTGCAATACCAGAGTGACGATGAACTGGCCAAGTTGGCCGGTGACATTGCCACCACCATCTTCCACCCGGTCGGCACCACGCAGATGGGCCGCGATGGCGACCCGCTGGCGGTACTCGACACGCGCCTGCGCGTGCGCGGCCCCGGTGGCTTGATCGCCGGGCTGCGTGTGGTGGATGCCGGGGTGATGCCACTCATCACCAGCGGCAACACCAACTCGCCCACGCTGATGCTGGCCGAGAAAGCGGCGCGCTGGATCCTGGCCGAGGCCAGCGCCCCAGCGTGACCAGGGTATGACAGACGCTGGCCACCAAGGGTAAACACGACAAGGGTATGTCCCGATGGTTCAGCCGGGGTCGGGCGCGTACAGTTGACCCCATCACCCGGGCGCTACGCCCACAGATGGTGAGAGGCCCCTGGAGACAGACCCATAGCGGGCACTCATAACAATAGACAAGGCACCGGCGAACCCGGTGCCTTTTTCAATTTATATGCCAAATATGCCTCTAGCCCTTATCCATAAAGGGTAAGTAGCTATAAATAGTGAAGTAGTCGTGGGGCTGTTCGATGCGACAATGCGCGCATGGATTTTGTCGTTGTCTCGCTCGCCAGCCTGTTTGCCGGGTTTGTTGATGCCATTGTGGGCGGCGGCGGGCTGATTCTGGTGCCCGCGCTGTTTGCCACCTTTCCCACCGCCCACCCGGCCACGCTGTTTGGCACCAACAAGGGCGCGTCCATCTGGGGCACCGGCATGGCCACCTGGCAATACAGCCGCAAGGTGCAGATGCGCTGGTCGGCGCTGTGGCCGGCTGCGCTGGCTGGGCTGCTGGCCTCGTTTGCCGGGGCCTGGCTGGTCACCGTGATCTCGCCGGATTTTTTGCGCCGGGCGCTGCCGTTTGTGTTGTTGGTGGTGCTGCTGTACACGCTGAGCAAAAAAGAGCTGGGGCGCACGCATACACCGCATTTCTCCGGAGGGCAAGAGCAACTGCTGGCCGCTGCCATTGGCGGGCTGACCGGGTTTTACGACGGCTTTTTTGGCCCTGGCACCGGCAGTTTTCTGGTGTTTTTGTTTGTGCGGGTGCTGGGGTATGACTTTTTGAGCGCCTCGGCCGCGGCCAAACTGGTCAACACCGCCACCAACTTATCGGCGCTGGCCCTGTTTGTGGCCAAGGGGCACATCTGGTGGCACTTTGTGCTGGTGATGGCCATTGCCAACGTGGTGGGCAGTTTGCTGGGCACACGCCTGGCGCTCAAACATGGCACCGGCTTTGTCCGCGTGGTGTTTATTCTGGTGGTGACTGCTCTCATTTTGAAGACAGGTTATGACGCTTTTTGGCGCTAACTGGGTATGATCCGGGCTCTGACCGATGCACCCCATACCGACAAAATGATCTTGCGTTACGAACAGTCCAAGGAACAAAGCGCCGAATTGCTGCGCATTGTCTTGGCGCGCATGGGCCAGCACGACGCGGCGTTCAACCCGCTCACCTATTCCGTCTGGTTTGAATATGCAGCGGGCATGAACCTGCAATTGACGCAGGCGCTGGACCAGTTGCTGCAAACCCGGCCACGCCTGACAGACGCCGATATGCGCGAGCTGTACCAGGCGTACATTGCCGATGTCGACCCGCAGGCCATGCACCGCATTGGCAATGAGCTGCAGCAGGTCATGGCCACACTGGCCAGCGCGGCGGGCAACACCGGCAGCAACGCCAACCAGTTTGGTGCCCAGCTGGAGAATCTGGCCGTTGGTTTGCAGACCCTCAACGACAAGCTGACGACCCCGATGGTGTTACAGGCCATTGAGAGCACGGCGCGCATGCGCGATTCGGCGCAGGCCCTGGAGTCTGAGGTCAGGGGCAGCCAGTCCGAGATTCAGCGGCTGCAAAGCGAACTCACCCGCGTGCGCGATGAGTCGTTGATGGACGCCCTCACCCAGGTCTTCAACCGGAAGGGCTTTGACGAAAGACTGGCCAGCATGCTGGCGCAGCCCCCGGCACAGGGGCATCAGCATGGCCTGATCATGCTGGACATCGACCGCTTCAAGCTGGTCAATGACACCCATGGCCATGTCATGGGTGACCGGGTGTTGCAAGCGGTGGGTGAGGTGCTCAAGAGCTTTGTGCCTAGCGGCTCGCCCATGAGCATGGCGCGTTATGGCGGCGAAGAATTCGTCATGCTGGTGCCTGACACCACGCCGGAAGAATGCCTCAAACTGGCCGAGCTGGTGCGCTTGCGCACCAAAGCGCTGAAAATTCGCGACCGGCGCACCCAGGCTGTGGTGCTGACGATCACCATTTCCGGTGGTCTGGCTTTGCAGCAAGCCGAAGAAGATGCCCAGACCCTGACCGCCCGCGCGGACGCGGCGCTGTACCGCTCCAAGCAGGACGGTCGCAACCGCATCACCTGCGGCTGAGATCGCTGGCGGGTGCCGTGGGCTCTGCTGGCGTGGCCGGTTCCGCCTGCAAGGGTACCTCAGCGGCCAGACGCGGGGTGCCGATGGGGGCCGCCGCCTGACCCAGTTTCACCGCTGCCATGTCTTCATCGCTGGGGTATTGACCCAAGAGCCAGTAGTCAAAAGCGCGCCGCGCAATGGGGGCCGCCGACGCTGAGCCAAAGCCGGCGTTTTCCACAATCACCGCCAGCGCAATCTTGGGGTCGTCGGCCGGGGCGAAGGCAATGTAGAGCGCATGATCGCGCTTGCGCTCCTCCATGCGGGTGGCGCTGTAGCGCTCGTTCTTGCCCAGTGAAACCGCCTGCGCGGTACCGGTTTTGCCACCGCTAAGATAGCCCGCGCCCGCAAACACCCGGGTTGAGGTACCACCCTGGGTCACGCCGACCATGGCACGGCGAATCACCGCGATGTGCTCGGGCTTGAAGCCCAGGTCAACCGCAGGCGCGACGTTTTGCGGCGTGACGGCGCGGGTGCGGGTATCCTGCGTGGCCATCACCAGCTTGGGGGTGTGTTTGATGCCGCCATTGGCCACGATGGCAGTGGCCTGCGCCAGTTGCAGCATGGTGAAACTGTTGTAGCCCTGGCCGATGCCCAGCGAGATGGTCTCTCCGGCGTACCACCTTTTCTGATCTGCACGCTTGTAGTAGTTGCGCTTCCAGGCCTGGCTGGGCAGCACGCCACGCACCTCGCCATTGATGTCGATGCCGGTGATCTGGCCAAAGCCCAGCGGCGCCATGAAGTCGTGCATGGTGTCCACGCCGAGTTCGTTGGCCAGCGAGTAAAAGTAGGCGTTGCTGGATTCAACGATGGCGCGGTGCATGTCCATCAAGCCGCCGCGTTCGTTCTCCGGGCTGCCAAAGCGGTGGCCACCAAACATGAAAAAGCCGGGGTCGTTGATGATGGTTTGCGGCGTGCGCTTGCCCAAGCTCAAGGCGGCCAGTGCCATGAACGGCTTGTAGGTGGAGCCGGGCGGATAGGTGCCACGCAAGGCGCGGTTGAGCAGGGGCTTGTCGATCGATTCGTTGAGCAATTGCCAGTTCTCATGGTCAATGCCCTCCACAAACAGGTTCGGGTCAAAGGTGGGCTTGCTGACAAAGGCCAGGACATCACCGGTTTTGGGGTCCAGCGCCACCAGGGCACCGCGGCGCTCACCGTACATCTCTTCAATGAGTTTTTGCAACTTGATGTCGATCGACAGCTTGACTGTGTTGCCAGGTTCGGCAGGCTGGCTGGTCAGGCGCCGGGTGGCGCGCCCGCCGGCCGATGTTTCCATGGCGTCGACGCCAGTGATGCCGTGCAGCTGAGGCTCAAAACTCTGCTCTACGCCCAGCTTGCCGATGTAGTCGGTACCGCGGTAGTTGGCCGGGTCTTCCGACTCTTCCAGCGCCTCTTTTTCAGCCGTGTTGATGCGCCCGATGTAGCCCACCACATGACTGGCCACCTCGCCGAACGGGTAGTTGCGAAACAGCCGTGCCTTGATGTCCACCCCGGGGAAACGGTAGCGCTGCGCGCCAAACCGGGCCACCTCGTCGTCGCTCAGGCGGCTGCGCAGCGGCAGGGATTCAAAGCTTCGGCCTTCGTCGCGCAGTTTCTTGAAGCGTTTGCGGTCGCGCGGGGTGATGTCGATCAACTGCGACAACTCGTCGATGGTCTGCTCCAGGTGGGCCACTTTGGACGGAGTGATCTCCAGCGTGTAAGCCGAATAATTGGTGGCCAGCACCACCCCATTGCGGTCCAGGATCAGGCCGCGGTTGGGCACGATCGGGACGATGGCCGTGCGGTTGTTTTCAGCTTGTGCCAGTAGGTCGTCGTGGCGGGTGACTTGCAGGTACACCAGACGTGCCGCCACCAGACCAAAACACACCAGCACCACGATGCAGGCCACCAGCACCCGCACGCGAAAGCGCGACAGTTCGGCCTGAACGTTACGGATCACCGTCATGGGGTTTACAGCGGCCGGTTCTCGTCGCGGTCGGGCGCCTGGCGTTGCGGCAGCAGCAGCAGCACACTCACCACCGGCCACAGCAAGGCTTCAACCACCGGGGCCAGTACCACCGACCAGCCCGGGAACACATCGCCGCTCAGCAGGCGCAAGGCCAGCGTCAGCGCATGGGCAGCCGCGAACAGGGGCAACACTTGCGCGGTCTGGCTGGGCACCGAAAACCACAGGATGCGCCGGTGAATGCCGATGGCGAGAAAGCTCAACGCGCTGTAGGCCAGCGCATGCTGACCCAGCAGGGCGCTTTGGTGCACATCCATGGCCAGCCCCAGCAAAAATGCCGACCCCACGCCAACGCGCAGCGGCTGGTGAATGGCCCAGAACACCAGGGCTACCGCCACCAGATCCGGGCTCCAGGCGGCGCGCCCCCACAGGCCCATGTTTTGCAGCATGTTCAGGGCCAGGGCGGTCAGCAGGCTGCTCCAGATGAACCAGGGGTTGGCGGGTAGCAGCAGTTGCTGGCCGGGCCGCATGATCATGGTTGGGCTCCTTTGCCTTTGGCTACGGGCAGATCGGCAGCGACTTCGGGACGAGCCAGAGCCTGCCCGGCCATCGGTTGCAGCACCAGCACATGTAAACCAGTGGTCACGGCAGCCACGGGTTCGCAGCGAACCCGCGCAAAGGCCGAGTCAGTGCCACGGTCGATGGCGGTGACCCGTGCCACCTGCAGCCCGGGCGGGTAAACGCCATCCACGCCACTGGTGGTGAGCAAGTCGCCTTGCTCCACGTCCACATTGGCATCCAGAAAGCGCAGCTCCAGTGCCCCGGCGCTGGAGGCGGCGTCGCCAAAGGCCAGCGCCCGCAAACCGGTGCGTACGTTCAGCACGGGAATGGCCTGGTTGCGGTCGGTGATCAGGGTCACCTCACTCACCAGCGGGTAAACGCGGGTTACCTGGCCCAAAACCCCCAGCTCGTCCAGCACCGGCGAGCCAGGTATCACGGCCGCCAGGGACCCTTTGTCGATGATGACTTTGCGGGTGTATGGGTCAGCTGCGTCGTAAAGGATTTGTGCTGCCAATGCCGGCGCGTTGACGCGCTCGCGCAGACCCAGCAATTCGCGCAGCCTGGCATTTTCCTGGGCCAGTTGCTCCACCTGCTGGGCGCGTTGCGACTGCAGGCCCAGCCGGTATTGCGCCGCCGCCTCGTTGGCCTGCGAGGTGTTCAGAGACTCCAAATATTTGCCGCTGTCGCGGGTCCAGATCACGGGCTGCAGCATGGACCATTGCAAAGGGTAAAGCACCGTGGCAATGGCCGCACGCACCGGTTTGATGAAGCCGAAACGGTGGTCAGCCACCATCAACAGCACCGCCAGCACGCCAAAAAAAACCAGCTTGGACAGGGCGGAGGGCCCCTGACGAAAGAAGGGGGGCGGGGATCGATCCAGCGTACCCAGGGGCATCGCTGACTCCTGGCGCTTATTCGCTGGTGAAGATGGAGCCCAGACGTTCCATCTGGTCCAGCGCGATGCCGCAGCCGCGCACCACACAGGTCAGCGGGTCTTCGGCCACCAGCACCGGCAGGCCGGTTTCTTCGGCCAGCAGGCGGTCCAGGTCGCGTAAGAGCGCGCCGCCGCCCGTGAGCATCATGCCGCGGTCGGCAATGTCGGCACCGAGTTCGGGCGGGGTCTGTTCCAGCGCGTTTTTAACCGCCGACACAATGTTGTTGATCGGGTCGGTCAGGGCTTCAAGGATTTCGTTGCTGGAAATGGTGAAGCTGCGTGGCACACCTTCAGACAGGTTGCGCCCACGCACTTCCATCTCTCGCACTTCGCTGCCCGGAAAAGCCGAGCCGATGTTCTTTTTGATGGCCTCAGCGGTGGGTTCACCAATCAGCATGCCGTAGTTGCGGCGGATGTAGTTGATGATGGCTTCGTCAAACTTGTCGCCGCCGACGCGCACGCTGCCCTTGTAAACCATGCCGCCCAGCGAGATCACGCCGACCTCGGTGGTGCCGCCACCAATATCGACCACCATCGAGCCTTGTGCTTCCGACACCGGCAGGCCGGCACCAATGGCAGCCGCCATGGGTTCTTCAATCAGGTAAACATCGCTGGCACCGGCACCCAGCGCACTTTCGCGGATGGCGCGGCGCTCCACCTGGGTCGAGCCGCAAGGCACACAAATGATGATGCGCGGGCTGGGCCGAAACACCGAGCGCGGGTGCACCATCTTGATGAACTGCTTGAGCATCTGCTCGGTGACGGTGAAGTCGGCAATCACGCCGTCTTTCATCGGGCGAATGGCCTCAATGTTGCCGGGCACCTTGCCCAGCATCGCCTTGGCTTCCTTGCCTACGGCCTGGATGGTCTTCTTGCCTTGTGGCCCGCCTTCGTGGCGAATGGCCACCACCGAGGGTTCGTCGAGAACAATGCCCTTGTCACGTACGTAAATCAGGGTGTTGGCGGTGCCAAGGTCAATGGCCAGGTCAGTGGAGAAGTACTGACGGAAAGCTCCAAACATGAATGCGTCCTCTCGGGCACATGCGGCGCTTCGGCTCGCATGTCGCCCTGTAATGTGTTCAAAATAGTGGTTTGTCGGCAATAAACCATGCCGTTTCGGGCTGCTGCCCAAAGGCGGGATAATACCCTATCACCTGTGCATAACCTGTGTCGCAGGGTTGTCCCAAATGCGATTTACACCTTGTAGCAATCAAAAAAACCATGTCCCTGACCCTTGCTGACATCGATCGGCTGGCGCATCTGGCCCGGCTCGGTCTTCAACCTGACGAGCGCAGCCTCCTGTGTTCGCAACTCAATGATTTTTTTGGCATTGTTGAAAAAATGCGCGCCGTAGACACGTCGGGCGTGGTGCCGCTGGCGCACCCGGTGGACGTGCGCGGCGACATGGCCTTGCGTCTGCGCGAGGACATCGCCGGCGAACCCAACCAGCGCGAGGCCAACCAGATAAGCGCACCGGCGGTCGAGTCTGGCCTGTTCCTGGTGCCCAAGGTCATTGAATAAGCCAACCTATTATTTTCATCATGCAATCTATTGATCTCCACGATCTGACCGTGGCCGAGCTGGCCGCCAGCCTGCGCGATCGCAAGGTGTCCGCGGTGGAAACTGCGCAGCACTTTCTGAACCGAGCCCAGGCACAGGCTGGCCTGGGGGCTTTTCTGGACACCGATGAAGCGGTCACGCTGCGCCAAGCCCGTGCTGCCGATGCGCGGCTGGCCGCTGGTACCGCCGGGCGTCTTGAAGGCGTGCCGATGGCGCACAAGGACATCTTTGTCACCCGCGATTTCGCCACCACAGCGGGCTCGCGCATGTTGGCGGGTTATCGCTCGCCGTTTGATGCCACGGTGGTGTCGCGGCTGGCCGATGCGGGCGTGGTCACCCTGGGCAAGCTCAATTGCGACGAATTCGCCATGGGTTCGGCCAACGAAAACTCGGCGTTTCACCCGGTGAAAAATCCCTGGGACACCAGCCGCACCCCCGGCGGATCCTCGGGTGGCAGTGCAGCGGCGGTTGCGGCGCGTCTCGCGCCTGCGGCAACGGGCACAGATACCGGTGGCTCGATTCGCCAACCCGCGTCGTTTTGCGGCATCACCGGCATCAAGCCGACTTACGGACGCGCTTCGCGTTACGGCATGGTCGCGTTTGCCTCCAGCCTGGACCAGGCCGGGGTGCTGGCGCGCACGGCAGAAGACTGTGCCTTGCTGCTCTCCAGCATGTGCGGCCCTGACCCGGACCGGGATTCCACCTCGCTGGACGTGCCCGCCGAAGATTTCACCCGCACTTTGGACGCTGACATCAACGGCCTGCGCATTGGTGTGCCGAGTGAATTTTTTGGCGAGGGCCTGGCCCCTGACGTGCGCGCGGCGGTGGATGCCGCGCTCAAGCAGTATGAAGCACTGGGCGCCCGGCTGGTGCCGATCTCGCTGCCGCGCACCGAGTTGTCGATTCCGGTCTACTACATCATTGCGCCCGCCGAGGCCTCAAGCAACCTGAGCCGATTTGACGGCGTGAAGTTTGGCCACCGCGCCAAGAATTTCACCGACCTGACCGACATGTACGAGCAAACCCGCGCCGAGGGTTTTGGTGACGAGGTCAAACGCCGCATCATGATCGGCACCTATGTGCTGAGCCATGGTTATTACGATGCCTATTACCTGCAGGCGCAAAAAATCCGCCGCATGATTGCCGACGATTTCCAGCAAGCCTTCAAGGACTGCGACGTGATCGCCGGGCCGGTGGCGCCCACCGTGGCCTGGGAGCTCGGTGGTCACGGCAACGACCCGCTGGCCGACTACCTGGCAGACGTCTTTACCCTGCCTGCCTCCTTGGCGGGTTTGCCCGGTATGAGTCTGCCAGTGGGTTTTGGCGCGAGGAACCTGCCCGTGGGCTTGCAACTGATTGGCAACCACCTGACCGAGGCGCGGCTGCTCAACGTGGCACACCGCTTCCAGCAAGCCACCGACTGGCACACCCGGCGCCCGCAAGGAATCTGAAAATGAACACAGTTGTTGATAAAAAATCTGGCGCGAATGAGTCCCTGCTGGTGCGGGGATACGAGGTGGTGATCGGCTTCGAGACCCATGCCCAGCTCTCCACCCAGTCCAAAATTTTCAGCCGGGCGCCGACGGCCTTTGGCGCGGAGCCCAACACCCAGGCCTGCGCGGTGGACCTGGCCTTGCCGGGCACGCTGCCGGTGATGAACAAGGGCGCGGTGGAGCGTGCCATTGAACTCGGCCTGGCGCTGGGCTCCCACATCGCGCCGCGCAGCATTTTTGCCCGCAAGAATTACTTTTACCCGGACCTGCCCAAGGGCTACCAAATCAGCCAGTTCGAGATTCCGGTGGTGCAAGGTGGCTCGGTCGAGTTTTACCTGGGTGACGAAAAAAAATCGGTACGGCTGGTGCGCGCGCATCTGGAAGAAGACGCAGGCAAGTCGCTGCACGAAGACTTCATTGGCCAGACTGGCATTGACCTGAACCGCGCTGGCACACCGCTGCTGGAAATCGTCACCGAGCCCGACATGCGCAGCACGGCCGAGGCGGTGGCTTACGCCAAAGAGCTGCACAAGATCGTCACCTGGATCGGGATCTGCGACGGCAACATGCAAGAAGGCAGCTTCCGCTGTGATGCCAATGTGTCGGTGCGCAAACCCGGCGAACCCTTGGGCACCCGGCGCGAGATCAAGAACCTCAACAGCTTCAAGTTCATGCAGCAGGCGATTGATTTTGAGATCCGCTGGCAGATTGAAGAGATTGAAGACGGCCGCGCCATCCAGCAGGCTACGGTACTGTTCAACCCCGACACCGGTGAAACCCGTGCGATGCGCAGCAAGGAAGACGCCGCCGATTACCGCTATTTCCCCGACCCGGATCTGCCGCCGTTGGTGATTGCGCCCGAGTGGGTGGAACGTGTGCGCGCCAGCATGACCGAGCTACCACGGGTGATGGCGGCGCGGTTTTGCGCCGACTACGGTTTGTCCGACTACGACGCCACAGCCCTGACCCAGAGTCGGGAGGTTGCCAGCTATTTTGAAGCTGCGGCGAAGGCCTGCGGCCAGCCCAAGCTGGTGGGCAACTGGATCATGGGTGAGATCTCGCGCCGCCTGAACGCCGCGGAGTCCGACATCAGCGCTTGCCCGGTGTCAGCGGTGCAGTTGGCCCAACTGGTGGGGCGTATTCAGGATGGCACCATCTCCAACAACGCGGCCAAGCAGGTGATGGATGCGTTGTGGACTGACCCGCAAGCCCAGGTGGATGCGGTCATTGAAGCCAAAGGCCTCAAGCAGATGAACGACACCGGCGCTTTAGAAAAAATTGTGGATGCCGTGCTGGCCGCCAACCCGAAAAACGTGGACGAGTTCCGCGCGGGCAATGCCAAGGCGCTCAATGCGCTGGTGGGTCAAATCATGAAGGGCAGCCAGGGCAAAGCCAACCCGCAGCAGGTCAATGACCTGCTGAAGCAAAAACTGGCGGGTTAATCCGGCTGGGCGGCGGATGCCGCCGCTGCTGGGGCGGCCATGTGCCACAGCGGTGCCAAGCGCTGCTGTTCGGCATCAAACCGGGCGTTGATGCGCGCTGTCTCGGCGTCTTTGTCGGCCAAAAAGCGCCCTTGGGCGGCCAGCGTCTGGTTCACTTCGTCGATCTGGCGTTTGAGCTTTTGCGGCGCCTTGGCGGGGTCTTTCTCATAAAAAGCCATCTCGTCGACCAGCTTGGCCTTTTGCGTCAGCAGATCGCTTACCTGGGTGATGGCGGTTTGTTTGACGCGGTTGATGTGGCCCAGTGCTTCGAGACGCTCCTTTTGGTGCACAGCCGGTGTCGGGTAGCGCACCAGCAGCGCGCGGTCCCGCCGCTTTTCTTCTTCCAGAGCGGCTTGTTGTGCCTGCTCCGCCTTGGCTTTGGCTTCAAGTTCGCTGCGTTCCTTGGCCGTTAATGTGGGGCCCAGGCGTGCCTTCACGGTACCGCTGGGGTTGAGAATTTTCTGTTCACGATCGCGGCACTCGGCAATGGGCCGGTCTGAGGTCAGCTTGCGCCCCCGGGCGTCAATGCAGGTGTAAATCTCGGGTGTGGGAAGCTGCGTCTGGGCTTGGGCCAAAGCTGGATCAGGGCCCAGCATGGTCAGCCAACCCAGCATCAGGGAGACGCCGGCCACGCGGCTGGCCCGGCAGGCGTCTGGTGTCACGGCGCTGTTCATGGGCCATCCACGCCGTAGCTTGCCCGGTAAGTATTGACCTGGTCAAACGCGTCGGCCAGGCCTGGCACGCTGTGGTGCTGCAAGTAATGCAGCAAATCGTTCAGTTTGGCAATGGCGCACACCTGCAAGCCCAGCGTGTGCTGCACATATTGCACCGCGCTGTGGGCCACGTCGTGGCCGTCTTCGGTGGCTTTTTCCTGCCGGTCCAGCGCAATCACCACCGCGTGGGCAGTGGCGCCAGCGCGCTGGATCAGGGCAATGGACTCACGCACGGCGGTGCCCGCGGACATCACATCGTCGACGATCAACACGCGGCCCTGCAGCGGCGCGCCCACCAGCGTGCCACCTTCACCGTGGTCCTTGGCTTCCTTGCGGTTGTAGGCAAACGGCACGTTGTGGCCGAGCCGGGCCAGCTCCACGGCCAGCGCCGCACCCAGCGGAATGCCCTTGTAGGCAGGGCCAAAAATCATGTCGAAGTCGATGCCGCTGGCCAGTAGACGCTGCGCATAAAATTGCGCCAATTTGCCCAGTTTGGCCCCGTCATCGAACAGGCCAGCGTTGAAAAAATAGGGACTCAGCCGACCCGCTTTGGTTTTGAACTCGCCAAAGCGCAGCACGCCGCCCGCCACCGCAAACTGCACAAACTCCTGCGCCAAGTTGTCTTGCGCCGGGTTTGTGCCAGTTTTCACCTCAACACCCTCTGACATGGGGAAGTCCTTGTTTAAATTGACCAGCTTGAACCTCAATGGTATTCGCTCTGCCACCAGCAAAGGCCTGGAGGCCTGGATCAGCCGCACTGCGCCGGATTGTATTTGTGTGCAGGAGATCAAGGCGCAAGCGCCCGACCTGGCCGATCGCTTTGAGCATCTGGCGGGCCTGCCGGGGTATTTCCATCTGGCCGACAAAAAAGGCTACTCGGGCGTGGGTGTGTACAGCCGCGAGGAGCCCAGCGATGTCATCGCCGGTTTTGACGGCGGTGAGTTTGATGCCGAGGGCCGTTATCTGGAGCTGCGGTTTGATACGCCAGCGGCCAAGCGCTCCATCATCAGCTGTTACTTTCCCAGTGGCTCTTCGGGTGAAGAGCGCCAGCAGGCCAAGTTCCGGTTTCTGGAGGTGATGTACCCGCAACTGCAGCAGCTGCGGGCGCAGCGCGAGTTCATTGTGTGCAGCGATGTCAACATTGCCCACCAGGCTATCGATCTGAAAAACTGGAAGAGCAACCAGAAAAACTCTGGCTTTCTGCCCGAAGAACGCGCCTGGATGACCAAGCTGCTGACTGAGGGCGGCCTGGTCGATGTGTACAGGCAGCTGCATCCCACCGCCACCGACGCGGCCTACACCTGGTGGAGCAACCGGGGCCAGGCTTACGCCAAGAATGTGGGGTGGCGGCTGGACTACCACCTGGCCACACCGGCCTGGGCTGCCAAAGCACAGTCGGTAGCCATCTACAAGGCCGAGAAGTTCTCTGACCACGCACCGGTGACGGTTGAGTATGGTATATAAATAGTAGCTACTAGCCCTTTTTAAATAAGGGCTAGAGGCCAATTTGGCATATAAAATGTTTGCCCGGCTTGGCGCAAAAAATCGTCAACCTGGCGCAATATCTCCGTCCTAGAATGTTCGGGGTTTTTATCAACGAACATATTGGGGTCACCATGACAGCACGTCTTACCAACAAAGTTTCCATCATCACTGGCGCAGCCCAAGGCATCGGCCTGGCTACTGCGCTGAAATTTGCCGCCGAGGGCGCCATCGTCATTGTTTGCGATGTCAAGCAAGAAGGCGTGGACGAGGCTGTGGCCCAGTGCCGCGCTGCAGGCGCTACCGCTGAGGGTTTCGTCATGGACGTGACCAACCGCGCGGTGGTCGACCAGGTGGTGGCTGCGGTCAAGGCCAAGTTTGGCCGCATTGACGTGCTGGTCAACAACGCCGGTATCACCATGGACTCCAGCCTGAAGAAGATGACCATTGAACAGTTTGACAAGGTCATCGACGTGAACCTGCGTGGCGTGTTCCACTGCACCCAGTCGGTGGCAGACGGCATGGTCGCCCAGGGCAGCGGCGTGATTCTGAACGCCAGCTCCATCGTCGGCCTGTACGGCAACTTTGGCCAGACCAATTACGCTGCCACCAAGTTCGGCGTGATCGGCTTCACCAAGACCTGGGCGCGCGAAATGGGCCCCAAGGGCGTGCGCATCAACGCCGTGGCACCGGGCTTCATTGCCACCCCCATGGTGGCCGCCATGCCCGAAAAGGTGCTGGCTGACCTGAGCGCCAAGGTGCACTCGCGCCGCATCGGCAAGCCCGAAGAAATCGCCAACGTCTACGCCTTCCTGGCCAGCGACGAAGCCAGCTACATCAATGGCGAGTGCATTGAAGTCTCGGGCGGTATCTCGCTGTAAAAACGTGGGCCGTTGAGCGGCCCAGTGTCTGATCTTTCAAGCGCCATGTTGTGCAGTCCGTGCTGCCAGATGGCGCTTTTTCATGGTGGGTGCTTTTTTGCGCGGGATTGTGCGGCCCCGGCCCGGCCGAGCCGCTGACGTGGTTCAATGCGACATGTTCGCCAATGCGCCAAACCCTGACCATTATTTGACCCGCTAAATCTCATGGAACTCTTTACTGCACAGTGGTGGTCGGCCTTGCTGGTCATTCTGGTGATCGACCTGGTGCTGGCGGGCGACAACGCCATCGTGATTGCGCTGGCAGCGCGCAACCTGCCCAGGCACCTGAAAACCCGGGCCATTGTGTGGGGCATGCTGGGCGCCTTGGTGATGCGTTTGGTGATGGCGCTGGGCGTGGTCTGGCTGCTGAAGCTGCCTGGTTTGATGCTCATTGGCGGCATCGGGCTGGTCTGGGTGGCTTACCAGCTGCTGGCTGAAGACGCGACCGAGCCCTCTGGCGACCCGGTGGCCTACACCTTTTGGGGGGCCATGAAAACCATCGTTGTGGCTGATGTGCTGATGGGCATGGACAACATGCTGGGTGTGGCCGGCGCGGCGCATGGCGCCATTGAGCTGGTGATCATCGGCCTGTTGTTGAGCGTGCCGATTGTGGTGTTTGGCAGCACCCTGGTGCTGAAACTGGTGGAGCGCTTCCCGCTCATCCTCCAACTGGGTGGTGCGGTATTGGCCCTGACGGCGGCCAAAATGATTGTCAGCGACCCACTGCTGAAAGCGGTTTTTGGCTCTTTTCATGGTGATGTGGCAGACGAGCCCATGCAGGCCGCAGCGCGCTGGGTGGTCTACGTGCTGGTGATCGGCGGTGTGCTGATTGGCGGCTGGTGGAAAAAGCGCGGTGCCCAGGTCAGCCATCAGCTGGGGGGGTGATGACTGCGCGTTGAGAGCGATCTGTCATTGCGGGCTTGAGCCGCAATCCAGGAACCGGGGGCATGGATCCCGGATCAAGTCCGGGATGACAACTGGGGGCATTGGCCGGCGGGGGCGATGACAGCCGAACTGTTTCACGTTAAGCTGTCCCCATGAAACTCATCCTCAAATGGCTGCTCAGCGCTGCCGCCCTGCTGGGCGTGGCCTACATTTACCCTGGCGTGGTGGTCAACAGTTTTGGCTCGGCCATGCTGGCGGCTTTTGTCATTGGCCTGTTCAACATGGTGCTGCGCCCGGTGCTGGTGCTGCTGACCCTGCCGGTGACACTGATCACGCTGGGGCTGTTCCTGTTTGTCATCAATGCGCTGATGTTCTGGGCCGCCTCCGGCGTGCTGAGCGGCTTTCATGTGCAGGGCTTTGGCGCGGCGCTGCTGGGCTCGCTGATTTACTCGGTGCTGGGCCTGCTGATCGACGCCGTGCTCGAAAAAAAGTAGGCGGGGCCATAGCGCCAGTGGCTGCTTGTGCGCCCTTACCGGTCCAGCGCCTGCTGGGCCTGTTGTTTCAGTAAGACCTCAATCTGCCGCTGGCGTGTGTCGATGATGGACGCGTCGATATGGTCAGCCGAACTCCCCGCCGCCTCATTGGCGCGCATCAGGTCTTGCGCGGCACGCAGGCGGTCCATCGCGCCGGTGTAGTCCAGCCGGGCGGCTTGCGCCTCGGCCTCGGCGCGCAGTGCACGCAGGCTTTGTTGTTGGGCGTTGTACATGCTGGCCAGTGCTTGCCAGGCCAGCGCGTCCTGCGGCTGCGTGGCCAGCCAGGTTTGCAGGCTTTGCGTCACGCTGCTCAAGGCCGCGCTCTGGTTGAGCTGCAGGGCCACCTGAGCTTGCAACATCAGTTCGGGGCGGCGCATGTTGGCCACGGCGGTCGTTTTGGCGTCCAGCACGCCCACCCGGGTGGCCAGGGCCGTCAACTGCGCCGGCGTCAGGTCCCGCGCGGTCAGATCAATCTCGGCACCCAGCCAGCGCACGGGTTCTGCTGACCCGGTGTCCAAGGCTGCCAGCGCCTGCAAGCGCGTCAGGTTGCGTCGCGCCAGGTCCATGTCACGCAGTTGCAAAGCCGCCAGGGTGGCGCCGTACAGGGCGCCTGCCTGCTGCGCTGCGGGCAGCAAACGCAAGCCCGGGTCGTCTACCTGCGCCTGCCAGGTACGCAAGGCGTCTACGCCGGGGTTGGACAGCACTTTGGCGCGGGTGGCCATCAGGGCGTGGCGCATCAGCGGTGTGCCCGCCACCGCATGCGGTGCGCCCAGCGGCAGGCGCGACTGCATGTCGGCGATGCGTTCGGTGGTGAGCGGGTGGCTGCGCAAATACGGGTAGCCGCCGCTGTCGTTCAGCCGTGCGGCCTGCTGCAGTTTGTCAAACATGGTGACAAATCCCGCTGCCTCAAAACCGGCCTGGGTCATCACACCAAAGCCGATGCGGTCCGCCTCACGCTCCATGTCGCGCGAAAAATTCAGCTGGTTTTGCGCCGCCACCGCTTGCCCGCCCACCATCAGGGCACTGGCGGCGTCGGGGCTTTTGCTGGCTGCGAGCGCGCCCAGAATCATCGCGCCAAGGAGCCAGGGCGCCTGCGCGCTGTCTTTGGCAATCAGCCGTGAAATGTGCCGCTGGGTCACGTGGCTCAGTTCATGGCCCAGCACCGAGGCCAACTCATCCCGGCTGTTGACCACCGCCAGCAGGCCCAGGTTCACGCCCAGATAACCGCCGGGCAGGGCAAAGGCGTTCACGGTGCGGTCGCGCCCGAGCATGATGCGCCAGGCAAAACGCTCGTCCAGCTCGGGCGTGAGGTCGCCACGCGCGCGGGCCGCCACCAGCAGCGGCTGCCAGACGCTTTGCACATAGTCGGCCAGCACCGGGTCGTCCAGGTAATCGGGGTCACGAAAAATCTCGCGGGCAATGCGGTCACCCAGACGGCGCTCTTCGGCACTGGCCATGGCGCTGCCGTCGCCCAACAGCGGCAAGGTGGCGGCGGGGCTCTGGCTGCCAGGCAGGGCTGGCTGCGCCGTCAGGCTGACCGGCAAGCAGGCACAGACTATAGCCAAAACAAAAGCTACCCGCCCTTTATGCATAAGGGCTAGAGGCTGATTTGTCATAAATTTCTTGCGTGGCATAGGGACCTGGGTTGGACGCTGATCTGTGCGCCGGGGATCGGATCAGCCCGTATGATGCCAGCCACGCGTAAAGGTTCGGTCAACCCGCCGGGCCACCGCCCCTTCTTCTGCACTTTTTTCAAGATGATTTGTCATGAACACCCTCACCCATTTTGACGACCAAGGCCAGGCCCACATGGTGGACGTGGCCGCCAAGGTCGCTACCCACCGCATCGGCGTGGCCGGTGGCCGCATCGAGATGCAGAACGCCACGCTGGCGCTGATCGAGTCCGGCAGTGCCAAAAAAGGCGACGTGCTGGGCATTGCTCGCGTGGCCGGCATCATGGCCGCCAAAAAAACCAGCGAGCTGATCCCGCTGTGCCACCCGCTGGCGCTCACCCGCGTTGCTATTGATTTTGAAGTGCTTCACGCAAATAGCATAAGGGCTAGCGCCGTTTATTGCACTGCAACGGTGGAGACGGTCGGCCCCACCGGGGTCGAGATGGAAGCCCTGACCGCGCTGCAAGTGGCGCTGCTGACCATTTACGACATGTGCAAGGCGGTGGACCGCGGCATGGTGATTGCTGACTGCAAGTTGCTGGAGAAGCACGGCGGCAAGTCGGGGAGTTTTGTGGCGGCTTGAAGCTCAGCCCGACAGCTGGGCGATGTAGGCCTGATAGCTGTAGCTGCGGTTTTTTTTCTGCCCGGTCAACTCATTCACGATGCCTAAATCCACCAGCACCTTGACGGCGGCGTTGGCCGTTGGGAAGCTGGTGGCGAGCTTCTGGCGCACCATGTCGACGCTGAAGCGCGGCATCATGGGCAACAACTCGAACAGGCGGTAACTGGCTGGCCCCGCCTTTGAGGATGCCAGCACGCGGCGGCGGTCTGTGGCCAACAAGCTGGCAACGGCCACGATGTTGCGCTCGGCCTCTTGCGCCGCCACCGCCACCCCTTCCAGAAAAAACGCCACCCAGCCTTCCCAATCACCGCTGCTGCGAACGCTGGAGAGCTGCCGGTAATACTCGGCCTGGTGCTGTTTCAGGTAGCCGCTGAGGTACATCAAGGGCTCAGGCAGCAGCTGCCAATGTTCCAGCAGCGCGGCAATCAGCAAACGGCCAATGCGCCCATTGCCATCCAGAAACGGGTGAATGGTTTCGAACTGCAGGTGAATCAGGGCCGTTTTGACCAGTGGCGGCAGCGGCTGCGACGCATCATGAATAAACCGCTCCAGATCAGCCAGCAAGTCAGCCACTTGTGCGGGCGGTGGCGGCACAAACACCGCATTCCCAGGGCGGGTGCCGCCGATCCAGTTTTGCGAGCGGCGAAACTCACCCGGCTGTTTGCCCGCGCCGCGTGCGCCGTCCAGCAGCAAGCGGTGCGCATCGCACAGCAGGCGCACACTCAGTGGCAGGCCAGCAGGGTCACGCAGATTGGCTTGCACCAGCCGAAACGCCCGTAGGTAGTTGCTGACTTCCTCCACATCGTGGGTGTTGTTCACCGTGAAGCCCGCTTCTTCGTCAAACAGGTCGGCCAGCGTGGCTTGGGTGCCTTCGATTTGCGAGGTCAGCAACGCCTCTTTGCGGATGGCGCTGTAGAGCAACCAGTCCACCGACGGCACCAAGCCGGCGACGCCTGACAGCCGGGCTAAGGCCAGTTCGGCCGAGCGGTTGGTTTCCAGGTAGCACTCGGGTGCCAGGGCGGGATCTTTTGGCGGCAGCGGGTACGGCACAAAGGCCTGAACGGTTTCGCCCAGAGTGGTTGAGGTAGCGTAGAAGCCTGTGCTGCGCATGGTGTAAAAGAAGTCTTTAATAGGAGGTTGAAATATTAAAGGAAATTTTAATATCTGACCAGTACATGAAAGAATATTTGCGGGTCCGATTCGACCCAGCCAAGATCAGCCGAGGAGGGAGCTCACGGCACCGCGCGTGCTGAGCCATTCTGCTTGGCCCACTCTGCATGGTCCTTGGCAAACGCCGCCGCATACCGCGCCGCATAAAAAGCCACCTCGTCTGTGCGGCCCAGCAGCTGGGCGCTGTCCAGCACCTTCTCGATCACCCGCGCCTCGGGCGAAAAGTGCAGCATGTCTTTGGCCAGGGCGTTCAGGTACGCGGCGTTCTCCAAGGTCAGCGGTGTGGTGGTCAGCTCGGCAAAACGCACCGCGTCCTGGTACAGCCAGACTGACTTGACCTTCTGCAAGGTGTGCTCGCGGTAAGCGCTGGCGCGGTGCGCGGAAGGCAGATACAACTGGCTGGCGAGGTAGTAATTCCACGCGGCAAAGCTGCAACACGCTACGATTAAAAGAGCTATTAGCCCATACAAATAAAAGGCTAGAGGCCTAAAATGCTTATAAGAATCAGCGCCTGCCGCAGGCCGGGGCAGCCACCACAGCAGCCATACGCTCAACGCTGCGGCCATTTGAAACGGCCCGTACCACAGCGGGTATTCCAGCAGGCTGTGCAGCCCGATCACCGCCAGCACGGCCCAGGCCAGCTGCCGCGTGGGCTCTGTTTCGCGCCACGGCTGGCCGCGCCAGATCAGCCACAGCGCACCGCTGCACAGCGCCAGCGCCGCAGGCAGGCCCAGCTCTACGGCCAGGTGCAGCGGCAGGTTGTGCGCGTTGTCCAGAATGTCGCAAAACCGGTTGCCGGGGTACAGCGTGATGAAGTGGGCGTAGTCCAGCTCGCCCCAGCCCCAGCCGCCCCACGGTTTTCGCGCGATCAAATGCAGCACATTGCCCCACAGGGTGAGGCGGCTGGCGCAGGCCGCATCGCCCGCGCGCAGCCGCGCCCAGGCCCCGCTGCCAAACGGGTCCAGCCCGGCCAGCAGCGGCAGGGCAAACGTGGCTACCGCATACGCGGCCAGTGCGGTGGCCAGTACCGCTTGCACCCGGCGCTTGTCACCCGCAGCGCGCCCGCGCAGCCACCAAAGCGTCAAGACGGCGATCAGCGCCAGCTGCAGCAGGCCGGTGCGCGAGGAGGAGGCTGCGTTGCCCGCGCTGATCAGCGCAGCCAAGGCCAGCAACAGCGCAAGTGAGCGCGTTGGCAGGGTCCATGGATTGCGGGTCGGTGCCCGCAATGACAGGCAGAGCACAGCCACCAGTCCGATGCCCAGCAGCGAGGCAAACTGGTTGCGCTGGCGCAAATTGCCAAACGCCTGGCCTAACTCGGTATGGTTCACCCACTGACCCAACAGGCTGGTCGCGCCAAAGTACTGCAGCAGCCCGATAACCGCGCTCAAAGTCGCCGCCATCACCCAGGCCAGCGCCACTGCTTGCACCATGCGCGGGTTTTCGCCGCGCTGCTTGTCAAACGCCAGCGCCAGCAGCACCCCGGCCGCGCACACCCAGGCAAACAGCAGCGGCGCCACCTGCGCTGTGGGGCCAGGTGAAAACGGGTTCAGCCAGGGCAGGGTGATGAGGATGAAGGCGGCGAGGGCGGGCATACGACTCACAGCTGCAAACCGCCAAGCGCTTGCAGCGGCACCGCGCTGATGCCCTGGGCCAGCGGCCAGGGTTGGGCATCAGGGTCACCGTGGCACACCACGTAAAGGTGCTCCAGCGCCAATGCGTCACGCGCTGCGCGCATGGACGGCGTGACTTTTGGCGAACGTGTCAGCTTCACCTCAAAGCCCAGGCGGCGACCGTGGCTCAGCGTCATCAAATCAAGTTCGGCGCCTGAATGCAATGCCCAAAAATAGGCTTCGTCACGGCCCGCGCCGGTGTGGCGAATGATCTCCCGCAGGGCAAATCCCTCCCACGACGCGCCGCATTTGGGGTGTGCCAGCAGGTCCTGGTCACCAAAAATACCCAGCAAACTGTGCAACAGCCCGGTGTCAGTCAGGTAAATTTTGGGGGCTTTGACCTCGCGCTTGCCCTGGTTGGTGTGCCACGGGCGCAAACGCCAGGTCATGAACGTGCCTTCCAGAATATCCAAATAACGTGAAACGGTTTTGTCGCTCACCCCCAGGGCGCGCGCCAGCTCACTGCCGTTCCAGGTTTGCGCGTGGTAGTGGCCCAGCATCGTCCAGAAGCGGCGCAAGGTCAGGGCTGGCAGGTTGATGCCCATCTGCGGCAGGTCACGCTCCAGATAGGTGCGAATAAACGACTCGCGCCAAGCCCGGCTAGCGGCCAGGTCATCGGCCAAAAAAGCCCGTGGAAAGCCGCCGCGCAGCCACAAGGCGTCGACCTGGCCGACGCCCACCTCATCCAGATCCAGACCGCCAAGCGCATGAAAAGCCACGCGCCCCGCCAGACTTTCTGACGCGCTACGTAACAGCTCCAGGGCAGCACTGCCCAAGATCAGAAATCGCGCAGGGGTATCCGCCCGGTCAGCCAACACGCGCAGCAGCGGAAAAAGCTGCGGCTGGGTCTGGATTTCATCCAGCACCACCAGCCCAGTGAGTGAGCGCAGCACAAAGGCCGGATCACTCAGGCGGGCCTGATCGTCGGGGTCTTCCAGGTCGAAATGGTGGGTGGGCCCGTCCCAAAGCGCGGCCAATTGACGCGCCAGCGTGGTCTTGCCCACTTGGCGCGGGCCGAGCAGGGTGACGATGTGAAACTGCTTCAGGGCCAACATTAATTGGCTGAGTTGATGCTTGCGTTCAATCATTCAGGCATTTTAGGGTGAAAAGTCGGAGTAGTTCTCCGAACTTTCAAGGTAGTCTCACTCTGAAAACATGCGCCACATCGTCTGTGGGGCATGCTGCCGGTGGCGCGTCAGCCAATCTGCGTGCACTCAGAAGCCCGCGCACGAAAACCGGACTCTGCGCGGTGCGCATAGACCAGCACACGGGCGTCAACGGCGATCATAGCGACGCTACAGTTTTAAGTGCGTGAAGTTCAAACCGGTAAAGCGCTTGAAGTCACCATTAAAAGACACCAATCGGCAGTGGCTGGTCATCGCAAAAGCAGCCAGGTAAGCATCTGTCCAGAGGTGATGTGCAAACCCTGGCGTACAACTCAATGCGCAATATTGATCATCCAGCCCGGCGGGCTCAGGCAGCCAGCAGATGATGGGTAACGTCAGAAACTGTCGGTAAATGATCCAGGCCTCATGCGGACTCAACGGATTGGGCATGGCGCTGGCGTGTGTGCTCAGGCGTAAAAAACCATTTGCGGTCACCCGGCAAAAGGCACGGCTTGACACCGTGGCATCTGCCCAATATCGGCTGGCTGCGGGGTGGTGAATGTGCCGTTTGTCCACCAATGCCAGCCAGACATTGACATCAAGCAAATCAGTCATTGCCCCGCTTCCTGTGCCTTGAGCTTTTGGTACTGGGCCACGTCTTCTTCATCCAGCATGGCACGGAGCTGCGCATTGGATAAAAACGGTGTGACCGTGCCATCAGCTTCGCGCGCAATCGGAATGGGATAGGGGCCAGATTGTGGCGGGGGAGCTGGCTTGGTAACGCCAGCATCCAGACCGCGCTCAATGAGTTGTGTCACCAGTTCTTTGAGCTTCAGGCCATTCATGGCCGCTTGCGCTTTGAGTTAACGAAAAGTTTCGTCTGGCAAGTCAAGGGTAGTACGCATAAAAACACCTTTACATCAAGTAGCAACATCCTAAACGAAGGCAAAACAACACAGCGACCTCACGCGACATCTGCGGGGTGAGCTAATCCACCAGCGGATTGATGGTTCTCAGCGCCTTGAACCGGCCAAAGTCCCGATCTGCGCTGTACAGGGCGGCAATGCTCATGGCGCGCTTGGCATGTTGCGCGAAAGTGCGTGGTTTTCTTCCAACTGCTGCCAGTCCCGCGGGTTGGGCAGCAGCACCTCTTGACCGTGAACACGGGCATCTGTGAGCTTGAAGGCCGGCTTGGATTGGTTTGCCGACTCACTCAACACGCGTCGCAAGCCCTCTTCGATTAAAGCGCGCAGGCTGATTTGTCGTTCACGTGCCACACGTTTGACTGTGGCAAACAGCGCGTCTGAAACCTCAATGGTGGTTTTCACGTGGGTACCCAATGGTAATTATGGGGAAATTGTAGTTATGTGTCACAGCGTCCTGCACAACGCATATTTGAAGAAAGTCAGTATGAATACTATAGCTATTAGCCCTTTACCTATAAGGACTAGAGCCACATTTCTTGTATGAACCTGGGGGAAGTCACTTCCCGACCTCTCGCCAAGATGCGTCTCTGATTCATGGGATTTGGACCAACTTGTGCTGCGGGTACTTGTCGCTGGCCAGCCGCATGACTACATCCTTGCAAGCTTTGTAAACAAAGTCTCCGTAAATGCTGTGGATGATCTACATCTGCCGAGTGGCACCATAGGCGCATCAGTCCGGCACTTGGCGCAGATTATTCAAGCAAACCATTGTGTAACAAGTGAGTGTCCAATATTGCATCAATGTTTGTCATTGATAGGTGCGATTATTGTTCCGACCGTCTCCCCGGAATGTCATTAAAAAATTGTCAGTTTGCCTTATCAATTAGGCCATTTGACAGCGTCAATTAATGGGTTGCTTTGCGAATCAAGTTTCCACACACGCTGAATCACGTTACATTCTTCCACAGAAGATACCTTGCAAACCCTCTTCAGCCATAGTTTTGCCTGCACTGGTTGACCATTTAGAGCTAAAGCTTTCGCAACCTTGTAAATGCTGCCGCTACTTGGGTAGACACTGACAATTTTTTGTGTCCAATCCAATTCCTGCGGCGTCATGCCTTCTTTTGGTTCGTAACGCATGAAAGTAATCTGCTCGCGCAATTGATTAAGCATTACAACCTCTGGCGGACGTCCAGGTGGCAGCGTACCTATTCGAGCGAGTTCAAATCGTGCAGTCTGATAACTAGCCTCGACCCGAAAGTAGTCGACGACAATTATCGACAGGAGTGCACTTACTAACAACAAAAAACCCATCAATGTCCATCTTGGCGTAGTAAACAAAGGCTTACCACCCATACGATGATTCAAAACGCCGATAATCAAACCGGTAGGCAACAAAAAATAGGCATAGTGCAGTGGCAACTCTAGCATGGCGTGAATACCGACTACGCCAAGGAACATCACCAATATTGCGTCTTTGGCGTTGGATACACCACGGACAAAAAAAACGAATCGCCAAATTATGGCACCGCTAACAAAAAAACCTAACGGTAAGCCTAACCATAGAAACAAATCAAGAAACAGATTGTGTGACTGCGCAAATGTTCCGAATAGTGGCGGGAAATCAACCGCGCTATCTAATTGCACACTTCGAACCTCAGTCAAACCGTAGCCTAACCACGGTTGGCAGTGAACCCCATTTAAAAAGATACGCCAAGCAAGAGGGCGTAACTCCCCCTGCATGGGTTCACGAAAGTAGCTCTGACTTGTATCAATTAGCAGGAGAATATTAATTTCCTTGAGTAGTAATGGATAAAACCAGAAAATAATAAATAGTCCAGTAGAAAACCAAGGCACCCACTTGGAGCGCCAAAGTTTTCGCCAAATCCAAGCACCGACTACCAAAAAAATCAAGCCCAACCAGGCAGTACGTGACTGTGTAAGAGCGATGCCAATTAGCAAAAAACTCGCTAGCAAACCGGCTACTGCCGCTCTAATTCGTTCTTGGGAATAGCCCCAAGCGCATGCTAGAAGAGCCCAGAGTAACAATGTGGCTAGTTGATTCGGTTGGCCCATATTGGCGTAGGGTCGTCCTCCAGACAAACCCATAGTCCACAAATCAAAGATGCCAGTATCAATTAAGCCTAGCCAAGTCTGAAGCTGTAAATGTACTGACAAAACCGAGGCAATACCTATCCCAAGTAACAAACCATTTGCTAGTTGTTCCGGGCATGAATGTTCCCAACGGCGTCCAGTTAAGATTGCAGCCAGTAGGCCCAACAGGTAAACTGTCGACGTCCAAGCTTGGCCACTAAAAAAAATTAGCCCAGCGCTAAATTGGAGAAAAGGTATGAAAATCAGAACAGCACTTAGCAAAGAAGAACTGTCCCATTGCAACACCGATTTACTACGAAAAGCAATTACTAATGATGCTAGCAATAGAATTGTCGCCATCCAACCATCTGAATGAAAGGAAGGCCAAGGCGGATAATGGTTTGGCAGTAACCAAGCCAAGGACAACGTAGACGCCCAAGCACCAAGCCAAAAGCTAGAAAATGGTGGATTGAGGGTACCAAAGAGCTGTGAATTGATATGTCGATGTGTATCGACTGACAGTGCAAACATTTCAATCAGACAAAACAAAGGCCCCTAAAGGGCCTTTGGTGATTAGAAAATATCTAATTACTTGCAGCTTGCCGGCAAATATTTGGCATCGATTGGGTTAGTTGCACCGGCAGCGCAAACCCAAGTTACTTGACCATTAGTTTCCAACGTACCAGTCATGCCTAATGTTTTGTTACTAACTTTTGGTTCTTCAGACGTGGTTGTAACCGTGATGATCGCAACAGACGGATCAGTTGAACTATAAACAACACTGGATACATATTTGGAGGATTGACTGTCGACTGAGTAGCTTGCAGTTGCCGGCATAGCACCCTGCACCTGTGCAACTTCAGCAACGCTAGTTTTAGCGGAGGACGCTGCCAAGATTACTTCAGACACCTTAGCCCTCACCGTGTAATCCTGATAAGCCGGCAGCGCCACCGCAGCCAAAATACCAATGATCGCCACGACGATCATCAACTCGATCAGGGTAAAACCCTTTTGCATAGAACGCTTCATCATTAGCTCCTTGAGGTTGAGAAAAAAAGTACGGTAACCCGGATCAATCAGCAGCTTCCATGCCAAGCCTGTACGCGCCGTTATTTGGCCTTTTTCAGCCTGTTTTGGTCACTTTTTGCGTCAAAAGCCCGCTGGGCGTTGTCTTTTTTTGTCGCTTGCCCGGGTTTGCTGACAATTTTTGTCACTCTGCTGCGGGCATCAGCCCAGTGGCACGGCGGGCTTGGCCTGCTTCAGGGCAAGGCAAGCCAGACCACCGCCAACGACAGCAGCGTCACCGGCACGCCAATGCGGGCATGGTCGCGCCAGTCGATCAGCACGCCGCTTTTTTCTGCCAGATCCACCACGATCAGGTTGGCAATGGAGCCCACCAGCAGCAGGTTGCCGGCAAAGGTGCTGACCAGCGCCAGGGTCAGCCCAGCCTGTTTTGTAGTCTGCGTTTTTTTGATGTCCGTTTCTCATGGAATCATAGACTTACGTTCAGGAAGTGTCGAACTTGTGGAACTCGGGGGTACCGGGTGATGCGTAGCCGCCTGAGGGATAGTCACACCAGGATCTCACCGGAGCGTGCACTGGAGAAATTGCGCCGATTTCAGCATCAGGTGGTCAATGTCAGTGATTTGGAGCCCCTTGCGGGGCTGTCGAGCAGCTGCCAAGAATACTAGGAATAAATGACTTACGCTTTTAACTGTCGAACTTGGGGAGGCAAGTACCGCTCCCAATAAGATGCCTGGCGTTCACTTCATGCAGTAGCGACTTCCGCTGCACACGGGAGATTGCCCGCTATGAAGAGTCAATACAACAGTCAGTTGAAGAATATCAACTGTTTGTGTGAATGGGGTATGAGTTTATAAGGTAATTAGTAAGTAGATGCACTGGTTTTGTATTAGACGTTGTCAATGTATCACGGTTGTTTGGAATAGAAATTTTTTAGCATTGATATATAAAACTTAACGAGTGTCGAATCTAAAAATATACCTGGTATTGGTCGAATCCACTTGGAATATTTTTTTGATCGCAAAATGAAGTTTCTAATATCTGTTCTGTGTGCCAAATCGGCAGCTCGATCAATATCTACAAAAAAAGCGCGATCTAACCAGTTGCTGATTAAAATAGGTTCAAGTGTTTTCAAATTATATTCTGACCAATCAAAAGCATTCGCCCTGTCTTTGGCACCGAAGCAGTCAATCGTTAGCATTGTACGAATACATTTTGAGCAATGAGAGCAATTGGCAGAAGAAGCCATTTTGTGACATACATGAAGTGCATCAAGAGCAATATCGAAATCAGTAAGAAGTCGCGTTTTATCAACTCTACTCCATGCTGCACCGTCATGAACGACTGACAGATTGCTCGAAGAAAAGAGTGGATCAATATATGGATGTGATCCCCACGGGAAAATATTTTCGTAATCAAAACTTGATGCAATCCGGACCTCTGTGAGTTCCGCAGAGAATAAGTGACCTATTGCAGCAAGAGCTGCACCATGACCCCGTTCCCCCCAGAGATGTGCATATGGCTCACCAAGAGAGCGCAAGTTAGTAATAACTGGTATCAAAACCGAATTTGTTTTAATTGCTATATTATTCAACTGCTGATGCAGTTTCTGGAATTCCTCAGGTTTGGACAAAGGAATATCAAAACCCCAAACAGTAATCAGATCCCTAATCCGCAAAGATGAACCACGCGCCTCATCATCAAAAAGTGAAAACATCGAGTCAACGCCTCCAGAAAAAAACAGACCGACTTCTTGGTTGTAATTTCTTGAAATCCTGGATATTTTTGTAGCAGAGGCGTTAACAATATTATTTTTCTTGAACCAATTGTTAAATAAATAGTTAATACTTTTCAGATTCTTTAAAAGCAAATCATCAACTTCGCCTTCTACATGGATATCAGTGTTAAGCTCATGAGCGAGAAGAAAGCCTAAAATTAACCAGTGATTGGAATTGGTTGCAGATTTTCTGTATTCTGGTACGTCAATCCAAACTATTTTTTTTGAATCTTCCCCTTGAAAAATAATTTTAGCTTGTTCACGTCTATAACCCAAATTTACGGGTGATTTTTCACTTTGAAGTGGTATTACTTGAATCATGGTTGGTAGCCTACAGCCGTAATTTTTTCAATGAAATTATTCAATTGAAATGTATTTAGTGAGTTAAGTTCAATGGCTACAGGTGCATTGAATGAATTTATTGGTAGCAATTTTAATATGCTGATTAAATAGATTGCAGAAAAATTTTATTAATAGTATAACGGTTTCGTCTGTCTGGTAAAAAATTCATCAGCAGTGTTTACATAATTTAATTTCTGCCGAATTTTATTGACGAGTTAATCTTCATTTTCTTGTAAATTTATCTTGCGCTAATTATTGTAATTTTTGATCTCAAATGGTGCACTTCTAAAAACCCGAACCGGCACCTGACTGCAATAGATGTTTACCCGAACTTGGCTCGGATGCTGACGTCGAGATCTGGATGGAAGAGAGATTTGGAATTCAGACCAGAAAAATTCTAGCGCATCAGGATGGCGTGGGCTGCACTATATTGACGATGGTCACTTTCGGCAACATGGAATAGACTTCGCCACCCGCAGGCAGCCTATCGACTGCGGTCCACCCTGAGCTACCACCGCGAGATACCGTCTGAAAAGAAGGGTCAACCCTCAGCGCAGCAACCTGTGGCCGCATAATGGAATGGCTTACAGTTATGCCAAATAGCGACAAGTTTTGTTCGAGTGGTGTATCACTTCTCAGTCTGAATTCTGTGGCAAGGTATTGTGTTTTTTGGCCTCTGCGGGAAATATTTACACCATGACTTCGAACAACAGACTGATGCTTCGCAACCCCATTTTTGTGACGTTTACGTGATGTTGATGATCAAGACATGAAATTGCAGCCCAAGCCCTTGACTACCAACGCAGCTAAAGGCCGCATGGGCCTTGTCGTGGTGGGCGTGGTCTACCTCCTGTTTGTAATTTATGGGAGTTTGGTGCCGCTAAGGTTCCAGCCAATGGGCATTGATACCGCATTTGCCAAGTTCAAGGCCATTCCTTACCTGCAACTGGGAATGGCTTCCAGGGCAGATTGGGTGGCCAATTTGCTCCTTTTTGTGCCACTTGCTTATTTTTGGACCGGCGCCGTATTGCCGTCACGGGGCAAGACTTTGCGGCTGGTGGCCGGGATGCTGGTATGCGTAGCCTGTGTCGCGTTGGCATTTGGCATTGAGTTCACTCAACTGTTTTTTCCGCAGCGCACGGTTTCTATCAATGACATCATTGCAGAAAGCGTGGGCGGCGTGTTGGGTGCGCTGCTGTGGTGGCGCACGGGTATGCGCTTTAAATGTTGGTTGGAATCTTTAGGTATGGTGCGTGGCTCGGCGGGGGTGGCAGAGAGGCTGCTCTGGGTTTACCTATTCGTCTTGCTGGGGTACAACCTGCTGCCGCTGGATTTGACACTTAGTCCGGTTGAGCTTTACCACAAATGGCACGAGGGACGTATCTGGGTGCTGCCCTTCAGCACCGGTTATGAAGACTACGCGCACCTGATCTATGCGCTGGTAAGCGACATTGCTGTGTGGGCGCCGCCGGCATTGCTCTGGAAACTGGCCTACCGTCAGCCAGCAGCAAAAGTCTGGCTGTACGTAGTCATGACCGCTACTGCTATAGAGTTGCTGCAACTGTTTGTTTACAGCCGTACCACAGACACGACCGACATCCTGACGGCTGCACTGGGGGGCACATTTGGGCTGCTGCTCGTGCGCAGGCAGACCCCGCGTGCAGCAGCCAAAATCAATAGCAGCGTTGTCATGCTCAAGGTTTGGCTGGGACTGGGCATCTGGCTGGCTGTGTTGGCTGCTGTGTTTTGGTACCCGTTTGACTTTAACTTTGACCGGGCTTTCGTACGCGAGCGGCTGCTCACGTTGCACCGCGTGCCTTTTAGTGCGTATTATTTTGGTACTGAGTTTCGGGCCATTACCGAGGTGTTGCACAAGACTGGTTTCATGTTGCCGCTGGGCATTTTTTTGGGCATGCTCAGCAACGCCTCTGCGTTGAACCTGCCGCGCAAGGCGTGGCACACCTTGTGTTTGCTGATGGTCGTCACGGTCGCGTTTGGCATTGAGTTTGGGCAGCTATTTTTGCCTGACAAGATCGTCGACCTGACAGATCTGGTGCTCGAGGTCCTGGGCGGCGCAGTAGGCTATTTTGGGTACCTCTGGAGCATGGCGTTGGTGCATCCCGCCAGTCAAGCGTATCGGCGATGAATGCACCGGTGCACCCCGTTCTGTTCGGCCAGCGTGCAGCGCTGGGCCTCTATTGGTTAAGCATCCTTGCTTTTGCTGTATACATATATGTTGGTGGCCAGGCGCGGGGTGCAGCGCCAGAGTGGCTGGCGTATTGGTGTGTGCTGTTGGTGGGGTTGGCCGCTGTGCCCAAAATGCCGTTGGCCGGGGTGTGCAGTTACGTGGCCTTCGCATACGGTATGTCCAGCAACGCGCCGGAGCTCAATATCATGCTGTCGATGCGTGTGCTGGACCTTGTGTCTGCGATGCTGCTGGTGGGCTGGGCGCTGGCTGAGCGCGCGGGCGTGGGAAATACCGTCCGCTGGAATTACCTGACTTGGATCGGCGGATTCTTATTGACTTGGATTGTCGTTTGTCTGGCTGCGGCTTTGCTCAAAGGTGTGCCGTACGGCACTTTTTTGCGACACGATCCATCCAACTTTTGGCAAGCTGCAGTGCTTTTTGGGGTAACCCGCAGCGCTGTCAAGACAAGAACAGATTGCGCCTGGTTGGCAGGAGCCCTTGCCACAACAGTTCTCGGGCGCGCGGTTTTACAGGGTATGCCGGGCGTTTACCTGGAAAGCTATGTGGCTACGTTGCTGGTCATCAGTGCGCCCATTGCGTTGCTGGGAATGTTTGCTGTGACGGGCAGGGCGATGCAGGTGGTCTTTGGAACTGCCGCAGTGGTCATGGTTGGCGCGCTGGCACTGACCCAGAACCGGGCAGCGGCAGTGGCGTTTGGCTCAGTACTGCTATTTTTACTGTGGCAACAACGCCGGACTGCCATCGGCAAATGGTTGGCGGTGATGGTACTGCTAGCCGTGGTGGCTGCACTGCTGGTGCCCAATCGGTACACAGACCGGTTCAAGGCAGTGGTGAACCCGGCGCAAGTGCATGCAACAGCTAGCCTGGACAGGAGCACCGCCAATGAACGGCTGCAATTATGGTCTGCCGGTTTGCAAATGGCCATGCATCAGCCGTTGGTGGGTGTGGGGCCAGGAAACTATCCGGCAATGCTGGGCCTGTACGAGCCAGGCAAGGGAATGTTGGCGGCGCACAGCAACTATGTTCAGATGCTGGCTGAGACCGGATTTTTGGGCCTGGTCTTGTACCTTGCCTTTTTTGGAGGCACGATGGTGGCGCTGGGTCTCGTGAGGCGTGGGGCGCGTGAACCATGGCAGCAGAGAATGGCTCAAATGCTACAGTTGGCGTTGCTGGCGTATCTGGTTGGCGGTATCTTCAACAGCCGTCACGACTTTGCTTTGGCCTATTTGTTGGCCGGGTGGGCAATGGCAATGCAGGAATTGAATCATGAATCACACCCATAGCGCTGCTGCACAACGGCAACTGTGTGGGCTTGACGGGCTGCGGGGGGTGGCTTGTCTCATGGTTTTTGGTGTTCATTTTGGCCAGATCGCCAAGCTGTATGGCAACGCAGGGCCGTTTGATCTGGCGCGGTTGATAGAAAATGGCAATTCAGGGGTCGCGCTATTTTTTGGCTTGAGCGGGTTTTTGCTGGGACTACCTTTTTGGCGCGCAATGCTGCAAGGCCGGGCGTTGCCGTCCATCGGTCGGTATTTTGCGCACCGCCTAGCGCGGGTTGTGCCAGCATATTTTTTGTGTTTGACAGCGCTAATTGTGGCCAACCGCCTGTGGCTTGAGCGCGACTGGCAACGCGACGCATTGCTTCACTACGCGTTCGCTTTCAATTTTTTTGATACCAGCATTTTCAGTATCAACCCGCCGTTTTGGACGGTAGCGGTGGAAATGCAGTTTTATCTATTGCTGCCCGTGCTATTTTTCGGATGTTGGCGTCTGCGGGCAGATCAGGCTGCGGTGGGCGCGGTTGTATTGGCGATCGTGGCTTACGCCGCACATGGGTTGATAGCGGCCAATAGTGCGGCGAGGCTGTCAGCCGGGGATCAATTGTCGCCAGTGCTGACATATTCGTTGCTGGCCCATTTGCCACATTTTTTGTTGGGTGTGGTGACCGGTTGGTTTTTTACCAGGCATTCAAGGCTGAACTGGTCACCTTCGGAAAAGACTGTTCTTTGGAAAGAGGTGGCTCTCTGGCTTAGCGGCGCGCTACTGCTTGTTATTTTTGCGACACCCTTAGACGAACTGTTGCAGGTGCCGTATGGCAGATACAACCTGCCGGTGGTGCCGCTGCTCTTCTGTCTGGTTATTGTCCTTGCCCCGCTGACCGCGACAGGCTGGTTGCTACTTCATAAGTCACCCCTGCGTGGTGTCGGCTGTGTGTCTTATGGGGTGTATCTGTATCACCTGCCGGTGTTGCACGTGGTGGCCCGGATTTTGCCGCGCTATGCGATGAATGCGCAGGATGATTGGTTTGTGTTTGCGGTGACCAGCCTGTCGCTGACCCTGGGTGTGGCGACGCTGTCCTATCATTTGTTTGAAAAACCGATACGCAGGCTTGTTACCGGGCAGATACGGTAATGGGCAAATTTTGGGCATACCTCTTTTGTTCGGGAATCTGTCTGTTGTCGAATCTGCCCCAAGCCGCATTCGCTCAAGCCCCCTTGGTCTCGCGGCATGTAACCGTCCACGCCGCAGTACAGTCCCGCACACTTCAGGTAGGTCCCAAGAAAGAGTTCAGTACCATTGCCGCCGCTGCCGCCATTGCCGTAAGCGGCGATACCGTTGAAATTGAAGCGGGCGACTACATCGCAGACGTGGCCACCTGGCGGCTAGACCATCTCACGTTGCGTGGCGTGGGCGGCCCTGTGAAACTCATCGCGGGTGGTAAAAGTGCCGAGGGCAAAGCTATTTGGGTGATCAGTGGTAAGGACGTCCTGGTGGAGAACATTCACTTTAGCGGTGCCAAGGTTGCTGACAGGAATGGCGCGGGTATCCGCTTTGAACATGGTCAACTTACAGTCAGAAATTGTGTCTTCTTGAATAACGAAAACGGCATCCTGACCAGCAATAACCATGAGGCTGAGTTGGTCATTGAAAACAGCGAGTTCGGCTATGGTGGCGGCAGTCACAACCTTTACGTTGGCAAAATCAAGAAACTTTCAGTGACAGGCAGCTACTTTCATCATGCCTCGGTAAAGCATTTGTTGAAATCGCGAGCTGCTGAAAGCTACATTTACTACAACCGTCTTACAGATGAAACGGGCGGCACGGCCAGCTACGAGCTTGACTTGCCCAACGGTGGTCTGGCGTATGTGGTGGGGAACATCATTCAACAGTCATCAACGACGCAGAACCCGACCATCATTTCTTATGGTGAAGAGGGCTATATCTGGACCAGAAATGAGCTATATCTTTCTTACAACACTATCGTGGATGATCTTCCTGGGGGAGGGCGGTTTTTATACAGAAAATCAGGTGCTGACAAACTGATGGCCACCAACAATTTGTTGCTCGGTTACGGGCCGTTTGAAGGCAGCCTCAGGGCCAATGGTGGCGCCATGATGTCGCGCATTCCCGGCGGAAAAGAGCTTGGATTGCAAGACCTTGCGGTTGTTCAAATTCAAAACAACATCACGACCGGTTGGGAGTCTTTTGTCAGTGCAAGTCAGTATGACTACCGAATTAACGACAGTGCGTCGGGTCAACTTAAAGTCATTGACCTTGGCGCTGAAAGTGGTATGCCCTTGGTTCCCCAAAGTCAATATATTCATCCAAGAGGTGTCAAACGCCTTCCAGCATCCCCTCTGGTGCCCGGTGCTGTCCAACCTTGACCTGCGCCATCCATCAGCTAAGCAGAATTGACCGATTCATCAGCTCCCATGGCATCACCTGTCCGGCACATCGTCCATCTCATCTACCGCCTTGATACCGGCGGCCTGGAAAACGTGGTGGTCCAACTCGTCAACCATTTGCCACAAGATGAATTCCGGCACACCGTCGTGGCTATCACCGAAGCCGACCCTGACTTTGCGCAGCGGATTAAGATCCAGGGCGTCGAAGTCATTTGCTTGGGTAAAGGGCCAGGGCAACCGTTCTGGCTTTATCCGAAAGTTGCCAAATTGTTGCGTCGTCTCAAACCCGACGTGCTTCACACCTGCAATCTAGCAGCACTTGAGTTTGCGCCTGTGGCGGCACTGGTCAAGGTGCCGCGGCGCATTCACGCTGAACACGGGATGGATATTGGCGAACTCAACGGCAAAGGCTCGCGTTACCTTGCGTTGCGTCGGTTCCTGAAGTATTTTGTACATGAGCAAATTGCGGTTTCCGAGTCACTTAGCGAGTATCTGCGCAACCGTGTGGGTGTGGCCCAGGATCGTCTGCACCTCATTCCAAACGGGGTGGATACGCAGCAGTTTCGGCCTCGGCGGGTCGGCGACCCAATACCGCTCGGTTACCCTTTTGCACATGATCAACACTGGGTGATTGGTACCGTGGGGCGGCAGGTGGACATCAAGAACCCGCTTCTGCTGGTTGACGCCTTCATTTTGCTCGTGCGCAGTGGCGAATCCGGCACCGAGCGTTTACGTCTGGCACTGGTAGGTGACGGACCGCTCGCTGGCGCCCTATTCACTCGGCTGCAAGAAGCCGGGTTGAAAGACCGCGCATGGCTGCCCGGTGTACGTAGCGACGTGGCGCAAATCCTGCGGTCGTTTGATTGCTTTGTACTGCCGTCACTGTCCGAAGCGACGTCCTGCACGCTGCAAGAGGCCATGGCCAGCGGTCTTCCGATCATTGCCACTGATGTAGGTGGCAATGCAGACCTGTTGGCGCACGGAACCTGCGGTAGCTTGGTGCCCTCGGGTGACGTACAGGCTCTGGCAGCGCAGATCTGGCAGCAACAGCAAGGCGGACCGAATACGCCGCAAGCAACAGCGGCCCTTGCTTTTGTGCGGAAACGTTACGCATTGCCGGTAGTTATTGAGCGCTACCGGCAATTGTTTCTGGCAAGATAAGCATAGTGCAACCCATCGCACCCGCTGTCTGAGCTATGCCAAATATCACTACGAATCCAAAACGCCGAGTTGTCATGAGCGGTCCCTTGCCTCCGGCCATCGGTGGTATGGCCTCGGTAATTGGTGCGTTGGGCCAATCGCTGCTGGCCACGCGAACTGACTTGCGTCTGTTCGATACGGGCAAAAAAACGTCTGAAGGTCGCAGTCTATGGCAAGGCCTCGGGGCGAGGTTCACTTTGATGGGCGAATGGCGAGCCGCGCTGCGTCAGCACCGCGCGGAGATCGTGCACATTCACACCTGCAGCGGTTTCACCTATTTCCTTGACGGCCTGTTGCTGTTGCTAGCCCGTCAGCAGGGCTGCAAGGTGGTGTTGCATGTACATGGTGCCCGTTTTGACCAATTCCTCGATGGGCTCAGTCCCGTTTTGCTTGCAGCTGCCCGGTTCTTGGCAGGCCGCGCTGACGTGGTGATCGCGTTGTCCGAAGACTGGCGCAAGCGCCTTGTGAGTCGCCTGCCAGGCAGCCATGTTCTGGTGCTGGCCAATGGTGTGCCTGAGCCCGGTATATTGCACCAGCGCAAACCTGCCGCAACCACCCGTTTTGTGTTTCTTGGCAATCTGTGCAAACGCAAGGGCGTGCCGGTGCTGCTGGATGCCATGGAGATCGCCAGCGAGCCCTGGTCGGTGCAATTCGCCGGCGGGGATGAAGACCCCGGTTTTACAGAATGGACACGGGACCAAGTCGAACGCCGCCATTTGCATCATCGAGCGCAGCTGCTCGGGCCGGTGGTAGGTGTTGCCAAAGACGAACTGCTGGCCCAAGCAGATGCTTTTGTGCTGCCTTCGTTGGCCGAGGGCCTGCCCATGGCGTTGCTGGAGGCAATGGCCGCACGTTTGCCAGTAGTGGTCACGTCAGTGGGGGCCATGCCTGAGGTGATCGACGACGGCATCGACGGTGTGTTGGTGCCTCCGAACAACGCTGCGGCACTGTCTGCTGCGATGGACCGGCTCGCGCAATCCGCTGACCGACGAGCCGAGATAGGCCAGGCCGGCTATGCAAAATACCTGAGCCGCTACAGTGTGGACGCCATGGCGCAAGGACTGCTAAACATATACGACGAGAGTTTCGGAACAGAGGTCAATACTGGAATGCGCTAAAGCG
Source organism: Rhodoferax ferrireducens (assembly GCA_002083775.1). Lineage (GTDB taxonomy): Bacteria > Pseudomonadota > Gammaproteobacteria > Burkholderiales > Burkholderiaceae_C > Rhodoferax > Rhodoferax ferrireducens_A. Next base: position 245,606 of record MTEI01000003.1, read on the forward strand.
ATGGGACTCAGCCAAAGCGCCGGCGGTAGGCTTGCGACAGCACACGCGTAGCGGTGCGGTACATGGGCGATTGCAATGGCCCTGGCTGGTCAGATACCAGCTTAGGCACCAGTCCCTTGAAGCCGCGAACCTGAAAACTGTCTCGGTTTCGCCCCAGAAACGCGCACAGCCGGTTAAATCGATCCACCACCACAGGGTCGGGCCGGTCCTTCTGCAAGTTGAGCAACTCGAATCCGTGCGACAGGATGACGAACGAGCGGCGACCCTGCTCTAAAGCCTGCCAGAGCAAGCCCTGCATTTCGGCAAAAGAGCAGGCTGTGAGCTGCGCATGACGCAAGGTGGCTGTACCGTCACGGTACACGGTCATCGGGTACTCATGCACATCATCGCAATCCATTGGCTCCACCAGGCACAGCCCTGGCATCACCCCGCTGTCGGGACCAAACATGGCGGCGTTGTAGCTGCTGTCGAACGGGATCCCGATCTGTGCCAATGCCAACAGCGTATCGCGATTGAAAGCGAAGCTGCCAGCCCGAAACGCGTTGATGTCAGAAATACCTGCGCGCTGCATCAGCTCCAGACCTTTTTCGATCAGCGTCACTTGGTCATCCCGTGAGAAATAACGCAAGTGCTGACGCTTCGTCGTCAGGCCAGGCAGCACGGGGTGATGTGCTTCATCAGCCCATTCCGTGTGCAGATGTAGTTGAACCTCATGACCGCCTTCCCGCACCAGGCCCACAATCTCATCCAAGGCTGTTTGACCAAATCGCAGCGAAAAAAGCGGTTCAATAAAAAACACACCCTTGAGGCCATGCTCATCAAGCACACGCATCTGATAGGGCAAACCAAAGTCACCACGGTCTGTTGGTCCATAGATGTAACGTCTGAATGCGTCTGGAAACTTGCTGTCAAGATCCGTCCAACCTCGACACCAGATTTCCACATCCACCGTCAAGAACACGTCCATCAAACGGGCTTGCGCAATGCGGAGGAAAAGCTTGGCACCAGAAGCCCAACCGGCAGGCCCAACGGCCTACTTACCACATCGATGGCCTTCAAAAATGCGCGCCTGGAGGGCTGCATGCCAGCCTCTGCCTTCCAGGAGAAATAAGTACTTGATTGGTCCTCCACATCGAGTTGGGTGTAGCCCGGAAAGCGACGCAACACATCCCACGGAAACAGACCACGTTCCACGTCTTTGGCTGCTGGCCCGAAACTGCGCGGCAGGTAATTGATGAACCAACGCCCGGAGTGGATTTCTACCGGCGACAGGCGGTTAGACGTGCCCGCCACGAACAGAATGCCACCTGGTGCCAGAACCCGGCCCAACTCGGCCAGCACCGCAGGCAGGATGCTGAAAGGCACGTACTCCAGCACGCTGTTGCAGGTGATGAATTGGAATGTTGCGTCTGGCCACGGCAATGCCGTGCTGTCCGCGTGACAGGTGAAGTTGATCTGGTTGGCCAGGCCAAAACGCGAGGCGTTCTCCTTGGCTACCTCGATGTAGCGCGGCGCAATGTCCACCGCGTCGACTTTCATACCAAGGCGGGCCAGCACCACTGAGGTAGCACCGATATTGCAGCCGAATTCCAATACCCGCCGGGCCCGACTCTGTTGCAGATATTGCTCAAGCGGCTGGCGGCATTTGTCCCAGACATGATCCACATATCCGCTGTGCCACACCGAGTCGGGATTTCCGCCCAGCAATTCGCGCACCTTTTGGCGAAAACGCTCGTCGGCTTGCTCGTCCAGGACTTGAGGTGCAGCGCCAGACGGGTTCGATGTTGGGGAGAGATCGGTCTTGTGCATGACGGGTTCTGTTTGACGGACTATCGGATTCTATAGACGGCTCAAGCTGAGCTTCAACTCTTACCCATGTGCAGCGGCCGACACAGGTATGAGGCGTGCAAACCCGCTGCGCCAAGCACTGAGTTGCTTTTCGGTGCCAAAACTGATAGCCCAACACGCCAGCAAAATGCCCACTGCAAGCAGTGCCGTCTGCCAAACGGAATCGGGCTGTGGCGGGGTATATGCGCCCAGCAGCTGAGTCATCGGCCGGTGAAAAAGGTAAAGTGTGAAAGAAAAACCCGCCAGCGTGGCGAACACCCTTTGGTAGCGGATGAACACGGCCTGCACTGCGGCTGGCAGCGACGAAAACGAGGCAATGTGCAGGCAGAGCGCCGCACCGATAAGATGGTCTGTCACGAACCGCTGGGAGCTGACCAGGCGCCAGTAGCCCGGCACGTTCGCATAAAGAGTGGACTGGATCAGTTTGTCCACACTGGTCACGTTAATCAGCACGATGAGTGCAATGGGGGCTCCGAACCCCAGCCAGGCGAGCCCAGTTGCCCAACGGGCCTGATAGCGCCCGCTGGCCGCCAGCCAGGCCCCCATGAGCCAAATGGGCAGCAGCACCAAAATGGCCGGCCCCGCGATCAGCGCCGCCGCACCGACCAGCAGCCAACGCTGTCGGCCCTGTGCAAAAAAGTAGGCGCCAAACAGCACATAAAACCAGACCTCGTAACACAGCGACCAGTAAGGGTTGTTCAAGGGCAAATCCACCTGGTTCATCCAAGACTGGTTCAGGAACAGCAAACTGCTGACCAACTGCCACACCGAAGGCAGGCTGAAGTTGCTCAGGCGGCTGGGGTCGAAGTTGGGCAGGTACGAGAGCCACAGCGCCAGCAGCACACAAAGCACAACGGATGGGAGTGCCACCGAGTAGATGCGGGACAGCCGGGCCACGGCATACATTTTCAAGTTGGGAGTGCGCGCGGTGGTGCTGTAGTAAATGATGAAACCGGAGAGTACAAAAAATATGATCACTGCCTCGTGGCTGAAGCGTGAAAGCGGCATCCAAGCCATGGGTAAACCGTCTTGATTCATGTGCCCTAGCAGCACCGCCAACGCAGCCACAAATCGCATGAAGTCCAGGTAGGCGGAAAGGGCAGGCTTTAAGGTCATCGGCACTCCTAGATTGGTGCCCATGTTAATCGGGCCGGAGGACACCCGCCAAACTGGTGCGTCCGTCTGTTACGCTTGTCCTGTTTTAGCCCTGCCCGCTCTCACTCTCAGATGGACGATCTCAAGAAAAAAACACTTCAAGGCCTACTGTACCTGGGTGTCGGCAAAGGCGCGGGCAAGTTTATCTCGTTCGGCACCACACTGGCGTTGGCACGTATGCTCAGCCCGCAGGACTATGGCCTGATGGCCCTGGTGATGGTGGTGGTGGGATTTTTGGAGTTTTTCAACGAAATCGGCCTGGGCAGCGCCATCAAACAACGGCCGCAGATCACGCCGAGCCAGCTCAACGGGTGTTTCACCCTGTCGTTGCTGATCAGTACGGGGCTCTACGCCGCCTTGTTCCTAGCCAGCCCCGCAATTGCTTCCTACTACGATAACGATGCCCTGTCACCGGTGTTACGTTTTATCGGACTGACCTTCGTGATTGGTGCGGCCGTCACTGTCCCTGATGCGCTGATGGCGCGCAACATGCAGTTCAAGCTGTTTGCAGGGATCGATTTCGTGATGGTCGTGTTGCAAAGCGCGGTCACACTGACACTGGCTTTGCTGGGCCTTGGCGTCTGGGCCCTGGCTTGGGGCTTCCTCGTGGCGCAGATATTCAAGTCGCTGTGTATTTTTTTCTTTAGCCGATGGCGCCCAAGCAAGTTAGGCGAAGTGTCCGAAGCCTTGAGCCTGATGCGCTTCGGCGTGACTGTCACCTATTCGCGGCTGACCTGGTACCTCTACAACAACGCTCAGACGCTGATCATCGGCAAGACGCTGGGTGCGCAGGCAGTGGGCATCTACTCCATGGCTGGCACCCTCTCTTCACTGCCCTCGTCGCACATCACGAGCATGGTGATCCGGGTGGCATCGCCACTTTTTGCCAAGCTCCAGCATGACCGGCAACGCCTGAATAACACCTTGTTGCGACTGACTTCTGGCATTGCCCTGATCAATTACCCGGTGATTGTGGGCATGGCCATCACCGCCAGCGAGTTGGTGCCAGTCGTGCTCGGACCACAGTGGCTCGAGGCCACGCTTCCCCTTCAGATACTCTCCCTGATCGGGCTGATCAAATCAGTTGACCCGTTGTTGACTCAGGCATTGACATCGACTGGTCAAGTCAACGTCACCGCCCGCTACACCACACTTTGTGCGATCACCATCCCGCTGAGTGTCTACATTGGCTCAGTACAGGGTGGCTTGGCGGGAGCCGCACTGGCCATGGCAGTAGCCTACCCGCTCTCGTCCATCTATCTTTTCATGGCGGTGCGGCGGTATCTTGATCTGTCGTTGATGCACTACCTGCAGGCCGTGCGTCTTCCGCTCGAAGCTTGCGCCTGGATGGCGGGGATCGTGCTGGGCGGCGGGCAACTGCTCACCATGCTGGGCCTGCAGAATGCTGCGATACTGCTGGGGGTCAAGACCACGCTGGGTGTGCTGACTTACGCGGGTTTTCTGATTTACGTGCGTCCAGCCGGACTGCGCGACTGTCACGAGGTTCTGTGTGAATTAGGCGTGCCGGCCGACAAGCTACGGCGCTGGCCTTTTTCCAGACTGACTGTTCAAACCAATGATAACTAAGGTTCCGGTAGTGGTGGTGGGTGGCAGCGCCAACGCGCTGGGTGTCTTGCGCTCGCTGACGCATTGCGACCTGACCCTGCTTTGCGACAGCCTGGATGCTCCCGCGTGGAGCAGCCGTTATGGTCGCAAGATTCTGGTTGCCAACACCCGTGCTGCCACGGTGGTGAAAGATCTGGTGCAACTTGCAACTGAATGTACGTGGGCACACCGACCGGTGCTGGTATTAACCGAGGAAAAGACAGTTGTTCATGTGAGTGCTGCGCGCACGCAACTGCAATCCCTCTACGAATTCTTGCTTTGCCCCGAGCCGCTCCTGTCAGACTTGCAATCCAAAGCAGGTTTTCAGGATCGTGCAAGTAGCGCAGGGTCCCCCGTGCCGCGCGGGGTTGTTCTGGAGGGGGAGGGGAGCCTCCCCAGGATTCAGGCGTTGCAGTATCCCTGTGTTCTCAAGCCGCTGGAACAGGATCCCATTTACGCCCAGCACTTCAAAAAAGCCTACAAGGTGTCATCTGCCGCGGACGTGGTGGCACTGTACCGGGACATCGAACCCATCATGCCGCGGATGATCGTGCAGGAGTGGCTAGAGGGCGAAGACAGCGATATCTATTTTTGTCTGGGTTTCTACGACAATGACTCGCAATTGGTTGGCGAAACGTTCACCGGCCGGAAGGTTCGATCATGGCCTTTGCAGGTCGGAGGCACCGCCTCTTGCACCTCGGCTCCGGAAGCAGCGGCTGAGCTCACACGGCTGACCAGTGATTTTGTCCGGGCAACCGGCTTTGTCGGCCAGATCGGGATGGAGTTTAAAAAGGATCGGCTACGCGGCGCTTTCTACATGATCGAACCGACGGTGGGGCGGACCGATTACCAGCATGAAATTGCAACGCTATCGGGCTGCAATGTGCTGACCATGATGGTGGCGTACCTTAGTCGCCAACCTGTACCAGGGTGTGGTTCGTACCGCGAGGTCATCTGGTATGACGAGATTGCGGATGCCAACGCCTTGGAGCACGGCGCTCGGAACTCACTGTTTCTGGATCGCACACGCGTGTCTGCAGTATGGCGGGTCTCCGATCCCTTGCCCACCATCACCGACTTATGGCGGCGAATAAAAAATCGTTTGAGGCGCCTATTGGGTGGTTGATCCTATCTGCTGACGGTGATACCAGGATGAGCGTGGTCTCAGCATCGCCAATTTGGCTGTGGGGACGGTAGCGGTATATCCAGTAAGTGGTAATGATGGTCTCGGGTGTTGATGGGCGTTACCAGAACATGCCCTTGCGGACTGACACCGCGAGGCAACAGCAGTTGCCCATAGGCACCCTGGCCTTTGCGGGGACGGTGCATGTGCGGCATGCTCATCACTTTGCGCCACATCCCATCAGGACCCCTGTGCCAAAGAGCCACTTCTTCTGGGGTGTCCTGCCGTCGGCCAGGCTCAAAATTGGTAGCCATCACCGCGGTGCCGTCATTGAGATCACATGCGGCATAAGCTGGGTTGCCGATGACAGCCCGTTCGGTGCGTTGACCGGTCGCAAAATCATGACGGTAGATACGGTTGATCGTTTCAGCAGGGGCATCTTTGCCGGCATCCATACCCCATTCGACACCACTCTCGTCGAACAGCAGGGCAATGGCTCGCCAGCTTTGATCCCCGCCGCCAAAACGTTTCAAGGAAACAAATTCGTCATCGGTGAAATAGATCACCGATTCGTGGTCAAGATCTCCGGTACAGACCCACAGGCGGTTTCGGAAGCGGTCGTAGTGGACCGCGTGTACGTGCTTTGCATCGTTGCCAGAAAAAGTCCAGCACACTTGAACCGACTCTGTTTGCGCATCGACGCAATAGATTCTCACCCCGAGCTTGCGCCCGTTGAGGTACTCGCCAAAATAGGCTTTTTTGCTGACTGGATGCACCGCGATTCCATCAGTTAAAGGCGTGTAGAGTGGTCGCGACCCTTTCCACGGAAGCGCTTTGGCCTGCATGCCTTCCCGCCCAACCCGGTGCAAGTAAACACGGTCATGGATGATCAATGTGGTTTGCGCGTCCAGACATGCTACGTTCTCCAGGCCGGGCCCGGGGAAGAACCGCGTTCGGACCCAGCTTCGTGCCAAGCCGTCGCGAAGGCGTGCCGTCAGCGTTTTTTCGCTCGGCGGCAGGCGACACACCTTGCTCCAGCGCTGGTTTTCATAGACATAGCGAAGGATCCAATGGTCATGGCTACACAAGCAGCCATGTTCATTCGACCAGTGAGGGATCAACTCGGCGCCTCTTACGTTCGAGTGGGCAGTGGTCAACTCCATGCCAGATACGCGGCTCAACTCTTGCACATCATTCATGAAGAACAACTGACGGTCTGTCTTTGAGGGAGTAGTCGTAAACCGCACGGCACTTGTAGTAGCTGTTGGGATAGAAGTTGACCTGTTTTCCCAGCAACACACCACCAATACAGACATGAAGCCGATTGGTATTGATGACGCGGTAGTGGTTCAGGAACGATAAAAAGTAGTGGGATGCGAGATAGGCAAGCCTGCGGGTTTCAACGCCCAGTGTCAGTACTTCCGATACATCCACGTTGTCTGGTGGCAGCTTGATGTCCGTCTTCTCTGAGTCTGTTCGGAAGGCATTCAACACGTCGCCTTTGGCCGCGTCGCGCATTCCTTGAACCAACCTCTCGGCGATAAAAAGCTTACGTACAGACGACAGTGAGGGGGCTTGTGCGCCGCTGAGTTTGCCTTTGCTCAGACTGTATTCAGCGCCAACCGACAGTTTGTCCAGCCAAGAGTGACTCAGCGACAGCAATGGTGCCACCTTGAGACTGAGCGCCATATCGTCTGCCAGGTAAACATTGGCTTGCCGCACAGAACCCTTGACGTATTCGTAGGAGATGCGTTCCCGGCAGATCACATCCACGTTCGCCCCGAACTCACTGAGCAGGGGCGTCACCGCCTTGATGGTGTGCGGCAGGATCACGAGCCGCTTGACGCCTTGGTGTACCCGTGAAAGCATGCGGGCAGAGAAATTCTTCATGAGTCCCAGATTTCCGCCACCGCCATAGATGAGCACTTGGCCGTCATAATTTGGCAAGTCACGGTTGACGATTTGGAAATCCAGCCCAAGTTCATCGAACAATTGGTAAGTACCCGCTGCGATGAGCGCATCACCGCCATTGCCCGGGTTGGGGGTGTAGACAAGTGGCTGCCCACGGAATTGATGGAGGAATTCTTTGAGGACGATTTCCATTCAATCGCCTTTTTGATTGAGTTCGCGAATCACACACTGTGCGGTGCCTCGGTATTTCCCATTGACAAACCGCCGTGAACCGATGAAATGAATAAAGGTATCGCCCAACCCGGTGACGTTGGGCGTGCCATATTTGGGAAAGGGAAGTACCTCTGTACCCGGTTGGTTGGCCACCGTGAAGTTCGAGGCCACCTGCTCAGTGCCCCAAGCAGACCATCTTTCTTGAAATCGCTCTCGCATTCGACGAGAAAACTCCACAACTTTGTCTTGCATGGCTGTGTCCGTTTGAAAGCCGGTGAACCCGGCGCAGCCACGCACGTAGCGCGTTCCAGAACCAAAGCCCATGGATGACAGTGCAGCCTCCGACTGGTGCTGGATGTGCGCGCCGGGTTGCGCCCGCAGCGCGGCGTTGGCCGAAACGGTTTCAACCGGCAGAATCGTCTGGTTGACGGCCTCTCCTAAGACAAAGCCACGCATTTGGTTGATGGCTTGTTCCACCTCAATGGGGCGGGCGATGGTCACGGTGTCTGCATCAAGTTGAACAACATAGTCTTGACGGGCGTACTCGGTGATGGCAAACAAGCGCTCCCAGCATCCACCTCGGGGAATGTCATGGTGAACGAACTCTGACGCGTCGCGCAAATCGATGTGCGGTACCTGCTGCCGCAGCATGTCGCGATCGCCGGCCGTGATTGTTGGATCGCACACTACTAATATTTTGTGTGGATTGAGATATCTGGTGAACGACTTCAAGGCAAGTAGATAGGGCAACACATCTCGGTGTTGCACCATTGAAACCAGTCTGAATGGCATAGAGCCTACCGAGACGATCGGTGTGTCCAAAATAGTTTTAACAGTCCACAGGAACAAAAATTCTTCATACTCGACTCGTCCCCGATGTAGGGCTCTTTGTAAAAGGCTCATATGTCTCTCCATTTGACTTCAAACGCCATTCAAATTACCTAGCGACTGAGACGTTCGAAAAGCTCTCCCAGTTGTGCAGTTGCAGCCCGACGGGAGTAACGCTTAACCAGTTCCAGATTTTGTTGCAGTGAGATTTCCTCTGGTGTCAGACGATCGGAAGCAAGCCAATTCACTAATGCCGCTGCGACGCTGTTATCCGAAGCGATATTGGCGGTCCAGACTCCCACGAACTGGCCTAGTTGTCGGTTGGTTTCCCCGGCAGGGTCGGTCACTGCCAGGATTGGTCGTAGGGAACGCACATATTCATATATCTTGGCGGGTACCTGCGCATTGAAGTTACTCCCCTGAAAAACCAGCAGCAGGTTAGCTGTCATCATCTCGGCAATTGCATCTTGGTAAGGTACCGGCGGCGCGATCTCCACCACTTTCTCCAAGCCGTGGCGTTGCGCACATTCGTATACTTCTGACCCGTGACCCGGGGCTCGAAAGCGTATGCATAAACTTTCGGCGTTCAGGTCACCGTGGTCAATCAGTTGCCGGACTGCGGAGAAGAATGTTGACGGATCACGATCTGCCGGATAGATCAGCCCGCTGTGCAACATCAGCATGCGACCGTCCTCGCGTGGTTTTTTGTCCCGTTCCGCTTGTTCGAAGGCATCGTCGTCGTAACCGTTTTCAATCACATGACATTTGAATGCAAAGTCAAGGTATTCTTTCCGATAATTTTGGGCGGAACTGGTTGTAGTGAAAACGCAGGCCGAGGCATTTCGCAAGATCAGTAGTTCCAGCCACCGTACAACGCGCCGTTGCAAGGCACCAGCGGGATTGCTACTGTTTAACATTGGATCACGGAAATCGGCGACCCAAGGCAAGCCAGTTAGCATTGCGAGAGTCCCGCCAATCATGTGTGCGGTGGCGATCGGGTAGGTGCTCCATATTAAATGCGGCCTTGATCGGCGTACCTCACTTAACCCCGCCCAGACCCCCGGCAACCACCAAGTTGACCAGCGGTCTGGCAAGGCTGACAGCCTCAGGTATTTCCCCCGGATGGCCAAGTGTCTGGCGGCGTCGAGAGCACCTGCCCGGATTACAACGGTATCAGAAGGAATAGAGGGAACCAAGTCATTGCGTTGCTGAACATATGCCTTGGGTGATGCTGTCAGTACCGATGTCTGCCAACCCTGCAATGGAAGGTACTTGACGAAGTTGAGACTACGCAAAACCCCGCTACTGCCCGCCTGAGGCGGAAAATGAAAAGCGACCATTAGTGCTCGCCGCCGTCCTGACTGTTCTTCCGGCAGGACAGTACCTTTTTGCAACAAGTTGCGCATGAACTGTAGATCCATGCGTCCTGCACTTGGCCCCCATGGCGTGAAGCGGGGAATTTGCATCAGCGGCGTGTTGGCCGAAGCGACGCCACGTTGCGTGGTGACAGCTAGTCGGTAACCGGCGCGACGCGCCATCTCGATATGCTCGGGGCCAAAATCTTTGCCGGGGGTGCCGTTCGGGTAGGCGAAGGTAGTGACTTTGCCTCGGATCAGCGATTCAAGCTGCTCGCGTGCGCCCGCGATTTCTTGGTAGGCTTGGTGCGGGGTGCAGCGGCTGAGGATGGGGTGTGTGATCGAATGGCTGCCGATACCAAAACCCCTGGCGTGAAGATGCCGGAGGTCGTCCACGCTCATGATGGGAACTAGCTGCTGTTCATACTTGGTGTGTTGCTCTAAATTGCATAGCAATTGTTCTTTCTCGGCTGGCTCCTGGTATTTGAGGAACGCATCCAGGATTTCGATGCTGCGCTGGCGCTCCCGCTGCTCTCCGAAACGCAGTTCGCCCAAGCCTGCCCAATACAGTGGCGCGGTGTTAACTGGTGCGGCGTGAACAGCATGAAGTATGCGCTCGTTCCACATGGGCAATCCACCGTACTGGCCAGCGGTGAGGAAGAAAGTCGCATGTACCCCCAAACGCTCCAGTTCAGGTAAAACTCCCGAGCGCCAGTCGGGGTAGCCGTCGTCAAAGGTGATGCAGGCGGCTCTGGGTGGCAGGTTACCCGCGCGCAGGGCGGTCACTGCTTCCTCCAAAGGAAGTACTCGGAACCGACGCAAGGTCGCACCGAGGATCGCAGAGAAGTCTGCCAATGCAAGTTCGGCAGGGACGAGCGGGTGCCTGACTTTAGGAACTTTATGAAACAGCAGTGTGGTGAGCTTGCCACGTGAAAGTATTTCAAGCATGGACCACTGTCTCTCCGATGGAAATGTTGCGCGCTGGTGCAAGTGCGGCCTGCTGTATCAGCAAACGCCGGATGATCGCCAGAATCACGATCAGTAGATGCGCCAACTCGAAATATGCAAGACTCACACCCGCTCCGCCAGCTATGAACGCGACGAGAGACAGGTTGATTGCGGTTGCCAAATCGACGGACCAAGCGTTGTCCCCCGGCGTTTTTGTTGCCAAGGACTTGATCTGCCAGCGAGTAACGAAAGCAGCGGCAAGCAAGGCCAGGAAGAGCAGTAGCCCGACGTAACCCAGGTCACCTAATACTTGGAAGTAGTTGCTATGTGCAGCTTTATAAGCAATCCCCTCTGGAATATTGACATCAATGAAATTGGATGCCTGCTTGTACTTGTCCCATATCCATTTGACCTGGGTAGCGTCGAATCCAGCGCCGAATACAGGGTTATCGTTTGCGATGTTGACACTGACTTTCCAGGCCGCTACTCGACCGATAAACGACATATCTTGATCTGCATTCTTGATGGTCTCCATGCGATCGAACCAACGATCAGGAGCGACCTGCATCACCGTTATGGCAACGATCGCGACGAACAGTGTCGAGATGAGCTTGCGTGGACTGGTGATCCAATACCACACCCCGAGGATGGCCAGCGCAAGGAAACCACCCCTGGAATTTGACCCGAGAACGGCCATCACGCACAGGCCAAACACGCCCAAGGCTGCCCATTTGGCCAACCGAGATGCACTGTATCTGGCCAGGTAGAGTGTGAGTGGTAGCAGCATGACCATGCCCACGGCAAAAAGATTGTTGTCAGCCAGGGTCGACCGAGGAATTCCTGAAACGATGTGGGTACCGCCTGAAGAAATCATCTTCAGTCCGTTCTGAATACCGTGAAACCCCAAGCCCGCTACCAGCACAATCAGTACCATATGAATGCGCCAGCGCGAGTTGATGAAGAAAGGCGCTGCCACTGCGAGGGCCATGCCCTTGATGAAGTACTCCAGTCGATATTCCACCATCGGGTTGGAGTTCATGTTGATCACCGCCGATAGTAGGACGTGGGTGATGAACAATAGTAACAAGACCATCAATTTGTCCACCAGAAAATAACCCCGGTCCTTGACTCTTCCCAGTACTAGCGCCCCAAGGGAAAGCACGGCAAAGACGAAGGTATACCGAAAGTCAATCATGAAGCCGTACAAGTAGCCATGTGGTGCCAGCAAGGTCATATAAACCCACATGAGGAAGGCCACAAACCCGTTCATGAACGCCATGGGTAGCATGAACAGCATCACGGCAAGCATCAGTTGGTCTCTCATTGCTTGCTTTCTTCTTGTTTTTCTTTATAGGCAAACAAACCCAAGTCAGCGCCTGTCACATGGGATTTGCGGGAAGCACGGATCACCACCCAGCAGCAGTAAGTTATCAAGACCAAGTCTAAGGTTAACAATGCGGCTTCAGCCATAGGGCGCCTTTGGGTGAATATCCTGAAAAATTGTCAAAGTTGTCATGTTCTGAGAGTCGTCAAACTAGTCAGCAAAACGCGCACAGAAAGCTGTGCATGTTGCAATTGTTTGGGTTAGGACAAGTCGGATGTGGCGTCGTGATCAGCGGACTCAACAAATTGAATTTTGTTTGCTTGTGGCCTCGTCTATTACCCGTTTCGGCTAAGTAGCTCCAGAGTGGCACGGGTCAGGCCCCAATAATTTTGCGGCTGCGGTTGCCAAGCGCTTTTTTACTCACCCAGATGAAAGCGGTTGAAAGCACCAGCACCGAGCCAGCATAAAGCAGCAGCATGGGCGCACTTCCACGGATCACCTCGCCACCAACGCCCTGATAGATTGAGCCCTCCACAAGGTAAACCGTGGTGACTTTGATCGCAGAAATGAAATAGGCGTGTATGAAAAAAATCCCAAAGCTGACCTCAGCTACAAAGTCAAGACGATGTCCAACGCGATGATGCTGGCGGTAAAGCAGGTACACCAGAAGCAGACAGGCGGCCATTTTCATCGGCAGCTGGTAATGGGGTGGATCGGCCCATTGCAGAACCACACCAGCGCAGCAAACCGCTGCGCATGCTAACAAGGCCCACCACCAGCGCTGTACCAATGCCATGCCTTGCTCTTTGTGATGCGAAAAGGCCATGCCCATCAGATAGGCCGGCAGTAGGTAGATGGCCTTGTCGAGCGGGCCGTGCGGGCCGTCTCGCCCCAGGTAGGTGGATAGTATGAGCAGCGGGATGATCATCCAGTACAGGCGCGGCACGCTTCGGTCAATCCACAGTAGCAGGGGTGCCATCAGGTAAAAAAGCGAAATGGTCGGCACAAACCATAATGGTGCCAGATGCTTGCCGGTAATCAGGAACATGCCCACCTGCTCCCAAACGGGTAACTGGTAAAACCAAGGCCACATACCGGTGCGCTGCGTGAATTGCGTAAAGATGATGAGCGCCGGTACCGAGAGAATCAGGTATGGCAGGATGACGGTCATCAACTTCTGCCGTAGGTAGTGTTTGAACACAAACCGTGCGCTGAGGTGCTGAAACAGGTAGCCAGCAATGAAAAAGAAAAAGATGGAGCTTTCGTTGACCAGAGCGTCAAAAAAACGGCCCGTCAGAGGGGAATGGCTCCAGTCCAATGACGGGATGGTGTGGGCCATAACAATGCCCATGATGGCTACGCCTCGAAAGACGTGGATGTGCTGCTGGTAGCCCGTGTTCTTAGTCACCAATGATCTCCACGCGGCGTCTATTACAAACCGTTAAAGGTGAATTTTCCAGCATAGCTTCCTACAGGATGTTTAAGATGCATGCATGACACTCCGAACTCGACTCATTTCCCACCTGATTTTTCCACTGCAAGAACGCTTGAAGCACCATACCACAGCACGTTTGCTGCAAGAAATGGAGGCAAGCCAGTATTGGCCCAAAGATCAACTGGACGACCAGCGGCTGAGTCGACTGCGGGAATTGTTTGGGCATGCTAACCAACATGTGCCATATTACCGGGAACTTTTCAGTCGCGTTGGCTTTGATCCGCGAGCGATCACCAGCGTAGATGACCTGCAACGCCTGCCGCTGCTGACCAAGTCGGAGGTCAGGGCGCATACCGACGCCATGAAATCGGATTTGGCCCAAGGCCTGACCCGATTCAACACGGGCGGTTCCAGCGGTGAGCCGCTGGTTTTTTTCATTGGCCGGGAGCGGGTGAGCCACGATGTGGCGGCCAAATGGCGCGCCACGCGTTGGTGGGGCGTGGACATTGGTGACCCCGAAATTGTGCTGTGGGGCTCACCCATAGAACTTAACTCTCAGGACCGCATACGCCAATGGCGTGACGCTTTGATGCGCACCCAATTGCTGCCAGCCTTTGAAATGTCGCCTGAGAAGGTGCGGCATTTCATCGCAGTCATACGTAAAACCCGCCCGGCCATGCTGTTTGGCTACCCGTCTGCCTTTGCGCACATTGCTCAGTTTGCGCAAAGCCAGGGTACCAGGCTCGATGATTTGGGGGTCAAGGTTGCGTTTGTGACGTCTGAGCGGTTGTACGATCATCAGCGCGAGTTGATAGAGCGCACCTTCAACTGCCCTGTCGCCAACGGCTACGGTGGCCGCGATGCCGGATTCATCGCACACCAATGCCCAGCGGGCGGCATGCACCTCACCTACGAGGATGTGATCGTCGAAATCGTGGATGCCCAGGGGCTTTTGCTGCCTCCAGGGCAAAGTGGGGAAATTGTTGTCACCCATCTGGCCACTCAAGATTTTCCATTCATCCGTTACCGTACTGGTGACATTGGCACACTCGACACCCAGCCCTGCACCTGTGGTCGGACATTGCCGCTGCTGAAAGACATTCAGGGGCGAACGACTGACTTTCTGGTGGCGAGCAATGGCACGGTGATGCATGGGCTGTCTCTGGTTTACATCGTGCGGGATTTGCCGGGTGTGCAACAGTTCAAGATTGTTCAGGAAAGTCTGGAGTTGACCCGAATTCTCATCGTTACCGGTGATTGTTTTGACAGTGCCAGCATTCAAGGCATTGAGCAAGGCGCCAAGGCTCGGCTGGGACAAAACGTGCGGGTCTCGGTGGAGTTAGTTACGTCCATTGAACCTGAAAAATCGGGTAAGTACCGCTACGTTGTGAGTCATGTTGCCTCATAACAGCCAAAAGACACTTTTTATATACATGTTCTAACGAATCGGGTAGATTTTCCGCAAAAGGGCTTCATACGGCCCCGCATAATTCTCCACGCTATTCTTCCAGTTGCGCACGTTCTCCACAAACTCGCGCCCATTGGTTTTGAGCACCGGCCACAGGGCTGGGCTGTTCAGCAGGTCCAGCAGCGACTTGGCTAGCGCATCGGCACTACCCGCCTTGAACAACACGCCGGTCTGGTTGTGCTGCACCAGTTCTTTGTGGCCGCCTACATCAGATGCCACAAACAACTGGCCTTGGGCCATGGCTTCCAGCGGTTTCAGGGGGGTGACCAGCTCGGTCAGGCGCATGGGGTGGCGCGGGTAGGCCAGCACCTTGATCAGGTCGTAATATTTGTTGACATCCTGGTGCGGCACGCGCCCGGCAAACACCACTTTGTCGGCCACGCCCAGCGTTTGGGCCTGCTGGCGCAGGTTGGCTTCTTGCGAGCCGCCGCCCACCAGCACCAGTTTGACATCCGGCCGGGCTTGCAGCAGTTGGGGCAGTGCGGCCACCAGCAGGTCCAGCCCTTCGTAGGCGTAAAACGAACCGATGAACCCCACCACGGTGCTGCCAGTCAGGCCGAGTTGGGCCTGCAAGGCTGGGTCGGGCGGGCTGCCGAGCTGGAACGATTCGACATTCACCGCGTTGGGGATGACGGTGACCTTGCTGCTGGGCACACCACGGGCCACGATGTCAGCGCGCAAGCCTTCACAGATGGTGAAAACATGGTCAGCGCGCAGGATGGCGCGGGTTTCCAGAGAGCGTGTGGCGCGGTAGCGCAGGCTGCCTTGGTTGGTGGTGCCGTGGTCTACCGCGGCGTCTTCCCAAAAAGCCCTGATCTCGTACACCACCGGAATGCCCAGCTTTCGCCCCACTTTCAGGGCGGGCAAGGCATTGAGCACGGGCGAGTGGGCGTGGATGATGTCGGGCTCGACGATGCGGGCCACTTGCTCCAGCCGCTGGCCCAGCGCTTTCATCAGCGCCACCTCGCGGCCAACAGGCAGGTCGGACATCAGGCCGGTGCCGCCCGCCGTGCGGTAAAAGTGCAAGCCGTCAACGGATTCTTCTGGTGCGTTGGTCCCACCCTGTTTGGGCGAGGTGATGTGAAACGTGTCCCAACCCAGCGCGCGCTGCTCGCGCAGGATGGACGCCGTGCGAAACGTGTAGCCGCTGTGCAGCGGAATGGAGTGGTCTAAAACGTGGAGGATGCGCATGGCTACCGCAGCACACCCCGCGTATCAATCACCACCTTGTCGCGGATAGAGTCGGGGTCGATCTCCTTGAACTCGGTGTGGTCCACCAGCAGCAGCAGGATGTCGGCCTCTTTGAGCACCTGCTTCAGGTCGTAGAGCGGAAAGCCCAGCTTTCCGGCATGCACATTCGGGTCACAGGCCATGATGCGGCCGACGTTTTGTGCGGTCAGGTCCTTGACAATTTCCAGCGAGGGTGATTCGCGCATGTCGTCAATGTTGGCCTTGAAAGCCAAGCCCAGGCAGGCAATGACCGGGTCTTTGAAACGCGCGGCTTTGGCCTTAACCTTGTCGATGACCCAGTGCGGTTTGGCATCGTTGACCTCGCGGGCGGTTTTGATGAGCCTGGCCTGCTCTGGCGCGCTGGAGACGATGAACCACGGGTCCACCGCAATGCAGTGGCCACCCACGCCCGGGCCGGGCTGCAGGATGTTGACCCGCGGGTGCCGGTTGGCCAGGGCGATGGTTTCCCAGACGTTGATGCCAAGGTGGTCGCAGATCAGCGACAGTTCGTTGGCAAAGGCGATGTTGACGTCGCGGAAAGAGTTTTCCACCAGCTTGGAGAGCTCGGCGGTTTTGCTGTCGGTGAGCAAAATGGCCCCATTGCAAAAGCTCTTGTACAGGTCACGGGCCTGTTCGTTGGCGGTTTTGGTCAGGCCACCGACGATGCGGTCGTTGTCCACCAGCTCACGCAGGATGTGGCCGGGCAGCACCCGCTCGGGGCAATGCGCGCAGTGGATCTTGCCTGCCAGTTCCGGGCGCACCTCCACAATGGTTTTGTAGATGAACTCGGTCGTGCCCACCGGCGAGGTGGATTCCAGGATGACCAGATTACCCTCGCGCAGGTACGGCACGATGGCGCGGGTGGCCGCTTCCACATAGGTCAGGTCCGGTGCTTTGGGGTTGCCATCCACCTCCATGAACGGCGTGGGCACGGCGATGATGAAGGTGTCACCTTCTTCGGGGGTGAGCGAAGCCTTGAGGTTGCCGCTGTTGACGGCAGAGCGCACCAGGATGTCCAGGTCGGGCTCGATGATGTGGATGCGGCCACTGTTGATGGTGTCCACCGCATGCTGGTTCACATCCACCCCCAGCACCTGATGGCCCTTGGTGGCGAGCATGGAGGCGGTGGGCAGGCCGATGTAGCCCAGACCCATGACGATGATTTTTTGACTCAGGCGTGCCATGTTGACTTTCCCCTTTGCTTTTGAACAGTTAATGTTTTTGGCTGGATAAAACGGTATCCACAATGCGCTGGGTAGCGTGACCGTCACCATACGGGTTATGCGCCTGCGACATGCGTTGGTAGTCTGCCGCGTTGGTCAGCAGGTTCAGACATTCTTTGACGATGGCCTCGCGCGAGGTGCCCACCAGCTTCACGGTGCCTGCCGCCACAGCTTCAGGGCGCTCGGTGGTGTCGCGCATCACCAGCACGGGCTTGCCCAGCGAGGGGGCTTCTTCCTGCACGCCACCGCTGTCGGTGATGATGAGATGGGCGCGGTTCATCAGATAAACAAAGGGCAGATAGTCCACCGGGTCGATCAGATGCACATTGGACAAATGCCGTGAAGCCAGAATCTCGGCCACGGGTTGGCGCACGTTGGGGTTCAGGTGCACCGGGTAGAGCACTTCAATATCAGGAGCGCTACAGGCAATATCCGCAAGGGCCAGGCAGATGTTTTGAAAGCCTTCACCAAAGTTCTCGCGGCGGTGGCCGGTGACAAGAATGAGTTTTTTGGAGGCATCCAGGAACTTGAACTGTTCATCAAACCCTGTTTTGAGTTCGGGATGGTCTTTGAGGCGCTGGGTGGTCGCCAGCAGTGCATCAATGACGGTGTTGCCGGTGACGAAGATGGTGGCGGGGTCAACGCCTTCGCGCAGCAGGTTGGCGCGCGCAGCCCCGGTCGGGGCAAAGTGCAGGTCGGCTATCGCGCCGGTGAGCTTGCGGTTGATTTCCTCGGGGAACGGGGCGTGTTTGTTGCCGGTACGCAGGCCGGCTTCCACATGACCCACGGGCACGCCAGCGTAATAAGCGGCCAGGCTGGCGGCGAAGGTGGTGGTGGTGTCGCCGTGGACCAGCACCAGATCAGGCTTTTCTTGCGCCAGAATGCCTTTGAGCCCGGCCAAAATGCTGCCGGTGATGTCAAACAGGTCTTGCCCGGGTTTCATGATGTTGAGGTCATGTTCTGGCACGATGTCAAACAGTTTGAGTACTTGGTCCAGCATTTGCCGGTGCTGGGCGGTGACACAGACCACCGTTTGAATGGCAGGGGCTGCAGCCTGGAAGCCTTTGACCACAGGCGCCATCTTGATGGCCTCGGGGCGGGTGCCGAAGATGATGAGGACTTTGTGTGCTTGAAACATAGGTATTTGGCTTGACTGAATGATCTAACGAGGCTGCACTTCAACAAGTTCAACGTAGACCGTGTGAATAGCTAGAAGTTTAGCGTGGACTCTATGGAGATGGCCTGGCTTGCTGGGTGGCTTCCAGCAGCCGGATGATGCCCGGACCGTTGGTTTGCACGAAGGCTTGCAGACGCTGGGCACCCTGATTGGCCTCGCCTTTTGGGGTGTAAAGAATCACGACAGCTGAGTCGTCACCCCGACCCAGCAGGCGCTGCAGTGCACCCTGCAGCTTGGCCAGGGCGTTGCTGGCAGTGAGCGTGCCGTTCACCCAGTAAAGCTGCCAGACCGTCAGGCGTTCATCGCTTGGGCTGGAAGATAATGAGGTTTTTCGCAGCTGGCCCTCGCGGATAGTCACTTGTTCGCTATCAAAAATGATGTTTTGACTGGTGTTGGCGACTTGTGCCCAATCGGCGTCTTTGGAAGTGACCAGCACATTTTGTGAGCTGACCAGCTTGCGCTCATAGTTTTGCTGGCGGTAGTAGCCCAGGTACAGGCTCACCCGCTCGGGGCCCTGCACATAGGTAGCATGGATGTCAGCAGACGGGTTTTGGAACGCGGGCCGGAACACCACCGGTGCGCTGGCGTCAAGCACCCAGCCAGGTGACAACTTGGCCGGTGCCACCAGCTGCACCGGTGCGGTCACGTTGCTGTGCTCCAGCGCCCAGCGGGCTGCGATGGGCAGGGCGATGATGATGGCGACAATCACGGCAGCCACTTCAAAGCGCGGGCGCGCGGCCACGGCGCTGCCGGTCAGGGTTTTGTTGAGCGTGACCGAGTCCAGATCTGCCGCGCTGACGCTGGGCTCGGGCTCAGACCAGCGTGCGCCGACCCAAAACATCAGCATGATCACAATGCCAAAAAACACCCAGCCGTAAATGAGGTGGTCCACCCCGGCGGCCAGCTTGTTGCCTGACAGATGGCCCAGCATCACGATCATGTAGGCGCGCAGCCAGTTGGCCAACACCGGCACCAAAATCGACACCATGATGAACAGCACCCGGCGCTGGGTGGACTGGTAGTTGAGGTAGGCAAACAGCGTGCCCACCGTGAGAGAGGCAATCAAATAACGCACACCGCTGCAGGCTTCCACCACCGACCAGTTGCCCGACGGAATGACAAACTGCAGCCCCTCGCGGTAGACCGGAATGCCGCTCAGGCGCAGTGCGCCAACGGTGAAATCTGCCGTCCATTCCATCAGCTGTGGCATGGCAAACTCGCCAATCGGCACGGCAAAAAACAGGAAAACCAGCGGGAAAACCAGCGCGCGCGTCACCGCCAAGCCCAGCAAGGCAGGCACCAGCAGGGCCAGCATGCTGACCAGTGCCAGTTGAGTGACCGCATTCACGGCCACCAGATCGCCCAGCAGCCAGCCAAAACCCACCAGCAGCAGAGCCACCAGGCCCCACCCGTTGGGCTGGGGGTGCAGATGTGACAGGTGAGCGCGCTTGTGCCACACCATCCACAGCACGATAGGCACCACCAGAAAACCGTGGGTGAAGGTTTCAGAACTCCACCAGATGCCGACGATGGCACTGGCAGTGCTGAAATACAGCGCCAGCGTGCAAGCCAGCAACACGGTCAGCACCCCCACTGCGTGGGGCCAGTGGTGCTGGGGGTTGAGTTGCAGGGCGGTGCTCATGCGGGTGTTGGTTTCAGGTGGGCGTCAATGCGGGACAGGTGGGCAGACCAACTGTAATCGCTCAGCACCCGCTTGCGCCCGGCGGCACCCACGCTGGCGCATCGCTGAGGTGAATTCAGCATGGCGTTGATCTGCGCCACAAAGTCTGCCGGGTGGGTGGCCCAGAGCAATTCGGCCTCTGGCGTGGCGGTGATGGCCTGCGCGCAGGAGTCTGAAGCCACCACTGGCCGGGCCATGGCCATGGCCTCCAGAATCTTGTTTTGAATGCCGCGCGCCACCCGCAGCGGGGCCACCACCACGGCGGCGTGCTGCAGGTAGGGGCGCACATCGGGCACTGTGCCGGTCACCACCACGCCCGGCCCAGCCAGCGCCTGCACGGCGGGTGGTGGGCTGCGCCCGACGATGTAAAAGCACAGGTGTGGCCACTGCTGGCGCAAAGCGGGCAATATGTCGGCCACAAACCAGGTGACCGCGTCGATATTGGGCCAGTAGTCCATGGCGCCGGTAAACACCAGCGGGATCAGCTGGGTTTGATCTGCCGTGGCCGCAAAAGGGGACGCACGCGCCGGGTCAGGCGCAAAAAACTCGGCATCCACCCCGTTGCTGATGGCGTCCACCGTGGCGGCACTTTCTGGGGCGAACTGCTTGAACAGCGCGGCCTCGTTGTCCGTGACAAAAAACGAACGCTGGGCGCGCAGCGCCACGCTGCGCTCGAAGGCCAGCAACTTTTCGCCTTCGCGCCGGTATAGCCAGGACAGCGGCCAGCGGTGGTCTGGCGCGTATTGCGTCCATTTGGCCGAGTCCACGTCGACAAAATCCACCAACATGCGGGGGCTGGATCCGATCTTGATGTATTGCGCCATGACCGACGAAAAAATCACCACCGCGTCGATATCGTTCTCAGCCAGCGTGCGCTGAACCCAAGTCTGCAAGCCGGCGTTTTGGTAGTAATGCTGGCTGAGCGACTGCCCAGTGAGCAAACCGCTCAGGCTGCGCAATTTCGCGCTGCGCGGCTGGATGCGCGCCACATGCAGGTCTGGGCACAGGTCACGCACGGTGTCCAGGTAAGCCTCATCTGCCGGGTCGTCGATGAAGGTGCCCAAAAAAACCCGGTGCTGCTGCGTCAAATGCTTGAGCAAATGGTAAGAACGCACCTTGTCACCCTTGTTGGGCGGGTAGGGCAGGCGGTGTACCAGGTAAAGCAGCTTGCCCATGGGGTCTGTCAGGCCAGGTTGCGCACAATGAACGGGCCTAGCCAGTTGGCCAGGCCAATGGGCATGCGCCGCCAAGTGGCAATCAGTAAGCTGAACTTGGCGTTGGAGGGGTTGTTTTGCGGGATGCTGTCACTCTTGTAGAGCTTGAAGGCGTAGTGCAACTGCGTTGGCTCAAAGCCCCAGTTTTTCTTGAAGGCATACGGGCCGGTGCCTTTTTTGCTGCGGCCATAGTCAAACACCTTGAGGCCACGCGCGCAGGCACGGCGCATCAGTTCCCAGTATTTGAAGTCGTTGGCAGCCAGGTCGCGCGCGGCCTCGTCGTCGCCTGCGTAATAAGGCAGCACTTCGTCACGAAAGTAAAAACTCAGCACACTGCTCAGGGGTTTGCCTTGTGGCGAGACCACGGTGAGCACTTCGCAGTCGGGGCCAAAGACGGTCATCAGGGCCGTGAAGTACTTTTTTGGCAGCGCGGGCGTGCCGTGGCGGTGCACGTTGTCGGCAAACAGGGCGAAAAAGCGGTCGGCAGTGGCGTCGATTTCGCTGCGCAAGTCGTTTTTGATGCCTTTGCGCACCATGGCGCGCTGCTTGCGGGGGATGGCCAGCATGTTGGCATCTTCTGTGGGCAAAATTTCTTTGCGAAAGGTGACATACAGGTCTTGTGTGGGCCAGTCCGGGTGACGGTTGTCCACGTGGCGGAGTTCCAGGTGATCCACATCCAGACTCTGGGCAATTTTTTGGGCTTCTTGTTCAAGCGCGGTTGTCGCCTGCTCGGAGTTGGCGGCGGCACCGCCATAGACCGTGAACGGCACACTGGTCAGCGAGTTGCCAAACAGCCAGCTTTTGACGTGGCCCAGCGGCAGCACGCCTTCGATCTGGCCATTTTCAGATTCTGCGTACAAAAAGTAGCTGTCGTGTTTGAAAACGTCGGCAATGATGCTTTGCCAGCCGGCGCGGTGAAAAAACGTGGCCTGTGGGCAGGCCAGCACAAACGCGTCCCAGCGCGCGGCGGTGGCGCTGTCGTTGGGTGAAAGACGTTTGACAGGGGTCATGCCGGTGTCAGGCGGCCAGCGGCAAACGTGCAACTTGGTCCAGAAAGAGCTGGTCCACACGCCCCCACTTGAAATCGGTCAGCAACCGGTTCAGGCGGGCGTGTGTTTGCCCGATGTTGACGTAGTGGCGAAACTGCGTCTTGCGGTTGATGCCTTGAATGCGCGGCTGGCCGGGGTCAATCTCCCAGGGGTGAAAGTAAAAGATGCCAGGCTGTTGGTCACGCGTGTTGACGCGATGGATCAGCCAGCGCGACACCGGGTAAGGCAGCAGCCGGAAATAGCCGCCGCCACTGGACGGAAAGTTGCGCTCAAACAGACGCACAGTGGTGATCGGGATCTCGGTCAGGCCGGGCCGCACTTCATAAGCAAATCGGGGTGAATCCGGCATGCCGTAATGGTCGTGTGCTATTGGATAGATACTGGAGCTGTAGCGGTAACCGGCCTCCAGCAGCGTGTCATAAGCCCACAAATTGCTTTTGCCGATGGAAAAACTCGGCGCCCGGTAGCCTTGCACGGGTTGGCCAGACAAGTCTTCGAGCATCTTCTTGGCCCGGTCAACGTCGCTGAAAAACGCCTCGGGCGTCTGGTCGCTGGCACGTTGGTGGCCGTAGCCATGGCTGGCCAGCTCGTGGCCGTTGTCCACAATGTGCCGCACCAGTTGCGGGTAGCGCTCGGCGATCCATCCCAAGGTGAAAAAGGTGGCGTGGGTGTGGTGCTTGGCCAGCATCTCCAGGATGGCGTGGATGTTGCGCTCCACCCGGCATTCGCGGCTGTCCCAATCGGCGCGGGCGATGTAGGGGGCAAACGCCGAGACTTGGAAATAGTCTTCGACATCGATCGTCATGGCGTTGGTCAGGCGTGCCGCGTGCATCCTATGGCCTCCCGGAGCGGACTGGGGGTCACGTGTCTTTGTCCGCTGGTTCGCCGGTCGCAGCCTTGACCAGCCGCTGCAGCATCACCAGAATTTCCAGGTTGATGCGCTCCAGCCGCAGGGCGCTACCCTCCAACCGACGCAGCCGGATGTCGTACTGCTCGGCGTTCAGCGTGGCGATCTGGCCGCTGATGGCTTGGCCCAGGCCCGACGGAAACTGCAGTTTGGACAAGTCAGCAGCACCCGCATGAGCGGAGGTTAATTCGTTCATGAACGAATCTGACCAGCCCGGGCCTTCCAGTGCATGTTGTGACGATGTGGCGACCACCGGCCTGTCGCCAGAGGATGTCTCGTCGTTGAGTTCGCTCACCACTTCCTTGACGTCGTCCAGCCCAAAGCCGTCTTTGCTAGCCAGATAGCCTGCCAGTAGCAGGCGGTCACACACCAGATTGATACGCCGGGGAATACCGCCTGTACCTTTGAAGATGGCCTCAAAAGCGGCAGCGTCAAAACTGGGGCGCTCTGGCAGGGCACCAGCACATTTCAGCCGATGCTCAATGTAGCCCTGGGTTTCAGTCAGGTCTAGCGGCCCGATGTGGCAGGTGGCTGTAACGCGCTGGCGTAATTGCTGCATGCCAGGACTTTGTAAAATGGCGCGAAACTCCGGCTGGCCGATCAAAAAAGTTTGCAGCAAGGCCTGCTGGCCGTATTGAAAGTTGGACAACATGCGCAGCTCTTCCACCGCGCGATGGCTCAGGTTTTGTGCCTCGTCCACGATCAGCAGGCAGCGCTTGCCCTGGCTGGTGTGGTTCACCAGAAACGCTTCTAACGCCATCAGCAGGTCGGATTTGGAAACGTCTTTGACGCGCACGCCAAAGGCAGCACCCACCATGCGCAGGGTATCTTCGGCGTCCAGTTGGGTGGTAACCAGATTGGCCGCCACCACCTTGTCGGCGTCCAGGCTGTCCAGCAGGCCACGCACCACCGTGGTTTTGCCCGCGCCCACCTCACCGGTGATGACGATGAACCCTTCATTGCGCATGACGCCGTACTCCAGGTAGGCTTTGGCGCGGCGGTGTTGTTTGCTGGCGTAGTAGAAACGCGGGTCCGGATTGATCTGGAACGGCTCGCTCTCTAATCCATAAAAGGCTGCATACATGGGTCAGAACTGCACATTGAGGTTGCCTGTCACCGCTGTCTCGGTGTAAGCGTTCGAGCTGTCAGACACCACGTGGCGCAGGCCCAGCGAAGCCGCTGTTTTCTGGCCCAACTTGCCTGTGAGGTTGACGTTAATGGATTTGAGTGTGGTTGCCTCGGCGGCGGTTGAGCCTTCGGAGGCTCGATGCGACAGCACCACGCCCAAAGAATAGTCGGGCGTGAGGCGGTGGCTGTAGTTGATGCTGAAGCCGTTTTGAATCACGGTGTTGGCATTGGACAAGTTGTCTACCACGCTGGCGATGGTGTCGAGGCGGCTGCTTTCGGTGCGGGTCAGCAAGAAAGTGATAGTGTCGCGGATTCCCAACAGGGCAAAAGATAGATTTTGGCTCCGTTGCACCGAAGCAGCCGAGGTTAGAAAGTTGCCCAGCACGGTGGCAGATGGGCTGATGCCGCGGTTCGCCAGGAAGCTACTGACCAGCGCCGCGCGAGCTGATAGGTCGGGTTCAAGGGTTGCAAACTGGCTGAAAAGTAGGTCATAAACATTGCCAACGGTACCAAAGCCGCTCTGACTGCCCGGAGTTGACACATCTTTACTATCCGTAAACCGCCACACCGTGCGGGCGCTGCGGTGCTCAAAACTCACATTGTGGTTATTGCCAAATGAGCGCTGGCCGGTCAGCAGCGACAACTTGGTGCGCCCGGAGGGCAGCCAGGTCAGCCCCAGACTGTGGGTGCTGTAGGTTTGCTTGTCCAGGCTGGTGTAGTTGTTGGACTCCTGCCCTGAATTGGCCGACAACTTGACCTGCGGGCTGAGGTCATAAGTGAGCCCCAGGCTGTAGTTGTCTGCCGTGGTGGTGCGCCCGGCGCTGTAACTGGACTGCAGGCGCGACACATCGGCAGACCAGCCCAAACGGCGAAAGCTGGAGACATTGCTGACCCGCACCACGCTGTTGGTGCTGGCGGTATCAGAGGCGGTGGCATTGTCGGCAGAGGTGACAGAGCGGCTGACACGTGCCTCGTAATTGGCTACGTTCCCCAACTGCCCTTTCACGTAGGGCGAAACCCGGTAGTTGGCCACCTCGGTCTGGTTGGCGTTGACTGCCGTGTTGTTGGTGGACTGGGTGTCAAACGCCGAGATGGTCTGCTGCGAGATATTGCCGCTGAAATCAATGAAAGCCCAGTTGTCCACCGCCTCGAACGTGCCAAAGGTGTTGAGTGCGTTTTGCTGGCGGCTGGACGAGTTGCCGCGCGCGTAGTCCACATGGCTCAGCGCGTAATCAAAATAGGTCTTGAGCCGCGCGCCCTGAATGTTGACGCGAATGCCGGGGCTGATCTCTGTGACGAGGTCTGAGCGTGCACCCGCTGAATTGCTCAGCGCCACGTTGTTGGTCAGCGTTTCGGTGACCGACACGCGGGGCGTGATGGAAATGGGACGCGAGGCATCTTGCGCCCAAGCCATGGGCAGTGGCAGCAGCGCCAGGGCCGCGGTGGATAAGGTAAAGCGCAGCGGTTTCATGCTGCCTGCTCTTCTGCCCGGTCGTAACCATAGCCGCCACCGTAGCCATAGTTGTAACCATAACCTCCCTTGAACAAGGAACTGGAGCGGTTCAGCAACAACAGTTTGACAGGGCAGGCCTCAATGGTGCCCAAGGCCTGTTTGACTTCAGATTGCAGTGTTTTACCCGCATGCACCACCAACACCACCTGCCCCATGTGGGTGGCCAGTACGCGTGACTCGGTGGTGATCAGCAGGGGCGGCGAGTCAAACACAATGATGCGGTCCGGGTAGCGCGCTGCCATGTCTTCCAGCAGGTGCACCATGGCGTCGCTGGCCAGCAGCTCGGTGGCGCGCGGGTGTGGCGTGCCACTGGGCAGAATAGTCAGCTTTTCGATATTGGTTTTGAGCAACACAGACGACATGTCCATCTTGGCGTCCAACACCAGGTCAAGCAGGCCGGGGCCATCTGGGAGGCCCAGCATGCGCATGACCGAAGGCCGCGCCACATCCGCGTCCACCAACATCACGGTGTTGTCTAACTCAGTAGCGATGCTCAAGGCCAGGTTGATCGAGGTGAAGCTCTTGCCCTCGCCGGGCAGTGCGCTGGTGACCATGATCAGGTTGCCATTGGCAATGATCGAGGCGCCTTTGCCCATGGCGTTCTTGATCAATGGACGTTTGATCACCCGGTACTGGTCGGCAATCTCTGAGCGCGGGGAATTGGGGTTGATGATGCCTGCTTCTGACATCGCCTCCAGATCCAGATCAACCTTGCGAGACGCCACGGCCGGCTTGGCTGGCGGTGTTGGCTCAGGGGTAATCGCTTTCGGGGATGCTGCCGCAACGGGTGTTGCAGGCATGTCTACACCGGCCTGGCGCAGTTGTTCCAGTCGCCTGGCTGCCTGTTCAATCAAGCTACTCATAAATTTTTCACCCTGCCTGGTTGGACATCATGAACAGCGCCGCCATGCCCATGCCGAAGACAAGAACCAAGGCGGCGGTGGCGGCCAAAAACTTCTTCAATTCGGATTTTCGCCGCTGTGCGCCGCCGTCATCCACCACCAGGGATACCACACCCAGCAAAGGCAGGCCCAGCGACTCACTCATGGCAAAGGCGTCGTAGTAGACTGCTCGGAGTTGGCTCAGCAAAAAGGAGACCCCCAGTCCAGCACCCAAGGCGGCCAGCAAAGCCAGCGGCATCAGCAGCAGGCGGTTGGGGGCCACTGGTTTGGGCGAAGCGCGCGGCGGGTCAATCAGGCGGAAATCGGCAACGCCGGTGGCGCTGTCCAAGTTACCCGACATGGTGGCTGATTCGCGGCGAGAGACAAGGTCGTTGTAGTTCTTCTGGTTGATTTCGTAATCGCGGTTGAGCTGGGCAAACTCTGCCTCTATCTGCGGGGCCGTTTTCATGGCCTCACGGGCTTTGGCGTATCGCGCGTCGTATTCGGCCACACGGGCGCGCAATGAAGCCACCAGAACTTCAGACGTCGCCAAGACGCGGCTCAGTTCCTGGTAGGCCAACGTGTTGCTGGATGGGGCAGCAGTGGGGTTGGCCAGCGCGGCCTTGCGCAGTTCGACAATCTCCTTTCGTTTTTGCTCCTCCAGATCCTTGATCAGCCGACGGGCACCAGCCACGTCCGGGTGCTGTTCGGTGAAACGTTGTAGCAGGGCGTCCAGGCTGCGCTTCTGGGCGTCAATACGAGCATCAATTTCCGGGGTGGAAATGGCAGACGAGTTGTCGGACATTAGATTTTTGGAACTGGTAGCCCGCTCCACATCCAACTGCTTCCTTGCGGCTTCGCGGGCGTTTTCGGCCTCGCGCAGTTCCAGTCGGGCTTGCCGGAGTTGTTCGCTGATGGCGCCTAATTGCCCCGCCATGTCACGACCGTCAGCCGATTGCAGTTCAATATTGCGCAGCTTGAAATCCTTGAGCCGCGCTTCGGCTTCCTCCAGCTTGGTGACATAGGTTTTGATCTGTTCGTCGATGAATTTTTTCGCAGCGACAGAATCCTGGCGCGTGCTACCCATGCTGGATTCGACAAAGATCGACACCAGCGACTGCACCACTTTTTGGGCTTTTTCAGGGCTGGTATCGCGGTAGGCCAGCGTGTAAATGTTGTCACGCCCTACGTTTTTGATTTCCAATGTCTTGCTGACTTGGTCAATCAGAGCTTCTTGCTCGGCCTTGGAACTGTTACCTAGGTCAAGGTCTGCCATACGGATGAGCTTCTCGACATTGGGGCGGGTAATCAGCGTACGGCTGAGCATCATCACCTGTTGCTGAACGTTGGGCTGCACTGCCAGACCGGACATCAAGGGTTTGATAATGGACTGGGTGTCGACAAAAATGCGCGCACTGGCCTCGTATTTGTCGGGCACGGACATAACGGTTACCACGCCAATGATGGCTACCACCCAAGCAGCGATCAGACCGCGCCAACGGTGCTTCCACATGCCCCGGGCGATGGTTGTTACCTGGCTAATCAGCTCATCCATGGGGTAGGTTCTTTTTGGTCAAGGCAAGAGTGTCACAAAGCAAAGTCAGGCTCACAAGCCCGGCTTGAGCGGAGAAAAAATTTAAAACCAACCTTGGGGAATTATCAGCACGTCGCCCGGCTTCATCTCCACATTGGCAGAGATGTCGCCGCGTTTGATCAGATCTTTCAGGCGCACCGAATAACGCTTGTCACCCTCAGCAGCACGGGTGATGGAGGCGCCATTGCCGTCTGCAAAATCGGTCAGGCCGCCCACGGCAATCATCACGTCCAGCAGCGTCATTTTTTGCTTGTAAGGCAGGGCCTGTGGCTTGGCAGCCTCACCCACCACGCGAATCTGCTCGCTGTAGGGGCCAATGAAGCCGGTCACGATCACGGTCACCACCGGGTCGCGCACCAGCTTGCTTAAGGCTTTTTCCACGTCACGGGCGATTTCAATCGAGGTTTTGCCCTGCACCACCAACTCATCTACCAGTGGGGTGGAAAGCTTGCCGTCCGGGCGAACCGGCACAGACATCGACAACTCAGGGTTGCGCCAGACGATGATGTTGAGGTTGTCACCCGGGCCCACGATGTAATTGTAGTCTGGCGTGGCGGCCAGGGTGGGCGCGACCGGGTAGTCGCCGCCCGTGGCGCAGCCCGCCAGCCAGACGGCCGCCAAGCCTGTTGCGGCGATGCGGGCAAGACGCTTGAAGATGGATGCGGTGGAAGAAAAACTGTTCAAGATAAATCCCCTGAATGAAGCCAATGCAAAACGCGGGACGCTGGAAAAGCGAATATTAAAGCAATATAACGCATTTAGGCTGCAAGTCTGCGGCAGAGAATGAGTCTGTTGTACCTTGGCGTCTTGTCGGTGCAACCAGTGAAATAGGCAGGGCTGTGCTACTTCACCAAAAAAGCCGCGGGCGGCAGGATCGGAATTGATCGCTGTGGGTGCAGCACCGGCAGGCTTCAAAGTGTAGACCCCAAGGTTCCGCCTTGATCTCACCGCGCCACATCGCTCTCAAGCAACAAGCGAACATAGCGGGTGTACGGAATGCCTTTTGACTTGGTCTTCATTTTCAAAGCGTCCAGCAAATTTTGAGGAATGCGCATATCCAGAGCCGCAGCCTTGGGTTCAAATTCAAATTGCGTGGGTTTAAATCCTGACAGGTCATAAGCGGAGAGATCGGCCGTCTCGACAAACTGCTGCGCATCCGGATCAGTAGCAAGAGTTGGCATCGGTTTGAGTTGTGCTTTCGTAGTGGTCGATCTCCTTTTGATACTTGTATCGGGCGCTTATGGGGCGAATCATGGTCTTCCGGTAAGGCATCATGGCAGGCCGCCCAACAAGCACCTGCTCAATTTCTTTCCGCAAGAAAACAGGCTTGCCGCACTTGGGCCAATTGCCGTCACCCCACTCAAACCCAGAAATTTTCATGATCCGATATCAAACTTTTGTCTTTACGTTAGTAAGCAAACGGCAAAGTCATCTTGCGAGTAACAGCAGTTCTTAAGAGCATCGTGTCCACTAAAAAACAGGTGGACACATGCACACTTCAAATTCAGAAATACAAATGCCGCAGCCGCGTCGTCGGCGCGGGCGCTACAGCAACGACTTCAAACGCCAAGTCATAGCAGCCTGCCTTGAGCCAGGGGTGTCGACAGCCGCGGTGGCACTGGCCAACGGCCTGAACGCCAACTTGGCGCGTCGCTGGGTGGTTGAGGCTTCACGGCGCAACACAGTGCGGCGATCAAAAACGCCAACAATGTTGGCCCCCATTGCCACCAACCCGGCCTTCCTGCCAGTCAAATTTGACCCCCAGCCGCCAGTGCCAGTTACTCAAACTGACATCCGTATCGAGCTCCAGCACACCAGCACCCGCGTGTGCATCTACAGGCCGCTGCAGGCCTCGAGCCAATGCGCCCAGTGGCTGCGTGAGGTCCTGGCATGATCCGCACCGACGCCGTGTGGCTGGCCACCCAATCGCATGAAGGTGCTGGTGCATGACGGTATCGGCTTCTGGTTGGCCGCCAGGAGGCTGCACCAAGGCCACTTTGTCTGGCCAGAGCCGAGCGCCCAAACCCAGCTCAGCTTGAGCCGTCCACAACTCGACGCGCTGGTTCTGGGACTGCCCTGGAAGCGTATCGGCGAGGGCGGCATCATCACCGTTGTCTGACCTCAAAAGGGGCGCCAAACTTAGGCAAGAAAGTAGGCGCCAGAGTCTGTGGAGCAATGTTGATACGCTATTGATTTTGAGTCAATTGGGGCATATCAGAATAGCCAGAAATAACTCACCATGGGACACTGCGTTCCATGGTCCAAGCCCTTGAAATCCTGTCCGATTTGAACGCAGAACAACTGCGCGCACTGGCCCAGGAACTCATCGCCAAGCTGGCCCGGCAAAGCCAGCAGCATGCTTGTGCCATCGCTGCCAAAGACAGCGACATCCTGTACCGCCAGGCCAAGATCGACAAACTCACCCACGAGCTGGCCACCCTCAAGCGCTGGAAGTTCGGGCGCAGCAGTGAGCAACTCAATGGCGTGCAGATCAGCTTGATCGAAGAAACCCTTGACGCTGACATCGCCGCCATCGAAGAAGAACTCAAAGAGTTGGCCGCGCCTGCCAAGGCTGACGCTGGCGTACCCCGCCAGCAACCCAAACGGGCCGCCCTGCCTGCAGGCCTGCCCCGTGTGGACATTCATCACGAACCCGACGCCAACACCTGCAGCTGCGGCTGCCAACTCAAGCGCATCGGCCAAGATGTCTCCGAGAAGCTGGACTACACCCCGGGTGTGTTCACGGTGGAGCAGCACATCCGGGGCAAGTGGGCCTGCCTGCACTGCCAAACCCTGATCCAGGCACCGGTGCCAGCGCAGATCATTGACAAAGGTATCCCCACGGCGGGTTTGCTGGCCCAGGTGCTGGTGGCCAAGTACAGCGACCATTTGCCCTTGTACCGCCAGGAACGCATTTTTGGCCGCGCTGGTGTAGCCATTCCACGCGCCACCCTAGCCCAGTGGGTGGGCAGCTGTGGTGTGCAGTTGCAGCCGCTGGTGGATGCCCTCAAGGGGGAGATTCTCAGCCACTCGGTGCTGCATGCCGATGAGACGCCGGTGGCGATGCTCAAACCGGGCAACAAAAAAACCCACCGGGCTTACCTGTGGGCGTATGCGCCAGGCTCATTTGAGGGTTTGTTGGCGGTGGTCTATGACTTCTGTGAATCCCGAGCAGGAGAACACGCCAGAACCTTTCTTGGCAAATGGAAGGGTAGCCTGGTCTGTGACGATTACGCGGGTTACAAGGCGGGCTTTGTCAGCGGCATCACGGAGGCCGGGTGTATGGCGCACGCCAGGCGCAAGTTCTTTGATTTACATGTGGCAGCCAAGAGTCAGATTGCGGCTCAGGCTTGTGCCTATATCCGTCAGCTCTACGATGTGGAGTGTGAGATCAAGACGCTCAAACCCGAGGAGCGTCTAAAAATCCGCCAAGCCAGATCAAAGCCGCTGGCGATGAAGTTTCATGCGTGGATGCTGTTGCAGCGCCAGAGAATCACCGATGGCACGGCCACGGCCAAAGCGCTTGATTACAGTTTGAAGCGCTGGGGGGCACTGACGCTGTTTCTGGATGATGGGCAAGTGCCCATCGATAACAACACCATCGAGAATCAGATTCGTCCGATTGCCATTGGTCGCAACAATTGGTTGTTCGCCGGCTCTCTACGTGCGGGCCAACGGGCAGCTGCGGTGATGAGTTTGATTCAGAGTGCCAAACTCAATGGGCATGATCCTTATGCCTATCTGAAGGATGTGCTGGCTCGTCTGCCGACGCACAAAAACAGTCAGATCGCCGACTTGCTGCCCCATCGCTGGCAGCCCGCTTCCCTTTAACCGCTACCTCCTGCCAGCAAGGCATCGCCTGGGTCAAGGCGGGTTGGCCAGCCGCTTACTTACGTTTGAATACACTGGTGCCCCAATGTATAGATTTTGGTCATTTTCCCGCTTGTAAGCCGTTGATTTCATTGGCTACGGTTTCTGAATTTTGTTCAAATCGAGACCATTGAAAAGTAGATAAATGCCCATTAGGTTCAATGAGTTACACGCAAATAGAGGCTCAACGTTGGGACACCACTGATTTGAATAGTTAAGTTTCGCTATTCCCGGATGAAGGGGCTCAGCCAGCCATGACCGTCAGCGTTCATTTTTAGGGTTGTCGATGGGCGCAGGCTGACAGACCCGCATGAACGACGCTTTGCGCGACTGGCTACGTACCCACTTGCCGGTGTCACTCAAGGACTGACGCGACAGGCCGGGCCAATCGTGCCGGCTGCAGGCCCAGGACCGATGTCCTCGGCTGTCATGCCGGGCTTGATCCGGTATCCATGAACCCAGGGATCTGGATTACGGATCGGGTCTGCAACGACAGTTAAATTGCCCTTCAGCCTTTATTTGTATTGACTTACAGCTATGTTCTAAATAGCTATTCAGGCCCACTCCCCCGCAGCACCGGCCGGATGAACTTCAGCAGCAGCTGCTGCAGCGGGTTGGCGTTGCCAAAAGGCCGCCAGGTGTGTTTGAGCTTTTGGTGGTAGGCGTCAAAGTGCAGACCCCAAGGCGCCGCCTTGATGTCACCGCGCTTGAGCAGCACTTTGAGCACTGCGGTGCCCATCACTCCGGCGCACAGGTCACACGCCATGATGGTGGACGGCCCGCGCTTTTCGGCAAAGTTCACCGCTTCAGGGGCCACCAGATAGTCGCGGTTGAGCATGGCGGGCGACAAACCGGCAATGAACCGGGCGTATTGCTCCTGCGGCTCATGGCCCTCTACCTTGAAGTAATCCTCAAAACTCATGCCTGTCGGGCTGAAGTAAAGAAAAGCGACACCCATGCCCAGCGGTGCAGCGGTCAGGGCCGGAATGCCTTTGGCGCGACATTTCGCAAACACCATGCGCCGCGCGGGCAGGGCAAAAAAGTCCAGGCCGTCCACATACACGTCCACATCTTTCAAAAAATCGTCCACGTTGTCAGGGGTCACGCCTTGCGGGAACAGGCGCAACTCGGTTTCGGGGTTGATGTCATGTGCCAACTTGGCCACCGTGTCGATCTTGGGTTGGCCCATGAACGACATGAAGGCACCAGCCTGGCGGTTCATGTTGTGCACATCAAAGTCGTCAAAGTCGGCAATGTTGAAGTGCGCCAGGCCCAGGCGGCTCAAGGTGAGCAAATGGGCGCCGCCCACACCGCCCAAGCCGGCAATCGCCACGCGGCTGTGGCGCAATTTCTCTTGCTCAGCCAGCGTTACCCAGCCAATATTGCGGGAGAAGGCGCGTTCGTAGTCAAAGTGGATGATTGTTGGCATGTGTCTTGGGGTGAAGGGGCTAGCAGCGACATTTTGCACAGGTTACCCTTGCTCACTCAACGAATTTTGTGCTTTGCCCTATAGTGAGTGACTATGAGCCGTGAGATTCTTACCAAAATTCTTGACCTCGCCCGCTGGGCACCCAGTGGTGACAACACCCAGCCGTGGCGTTTTGAAATAGCCGGCGAGCAGCACATTCGCGTGCATGGCTTTGATACCCGCGACCATGTCTTGTATGACTACGACGGCCATCCCAGTCATATAGCACACGGTGCGTTATTGGAAACCTTGCGCATTGCGGCTTCCAAGTGGGGCTTGAAGGCCGCCTGGTCAACCAATAGCAAAGGCGACCACCGCACTCCGGTGTATGACGTGCATCTGGTGAGCGATCCCGGTTTGCAGCGCGATGCGTTGTTTGACTACATAGAAAAGCGCACGGTGCAGCGTCGGCCCATGCAAACCACCCCCTTGACCGCAGACCGGCGCCAAGCGCTCGCCACGGCGGTAGGTGATGCCTTCACAGTGCAATGGTTCGAGTCTGCTGCCCAGCGTAGACAGGTTGCTGCCCTGCTGTGGCGCAGCGCAAAAATACGCCTGATTTGCCCCGAAGCCTACCCGGTGCACAAAAACATCATCGAATGGGGTGCGCGTTTCAGCAAAGACCGCATTCCTGAAGAAGCGGTGGGTGTTGACCCGCTGACCGCGCGGCTGATGCATTGGGTCATGCAAAGCTGGAGCCGGGTGGATTTTTTCAACCGTTACCTTGCCGGAACGGTAGCGCCGCGCTTGCAGCTTGATCTGCTGCCCGGTTTGCGCTGCGCAGCGCATGTGTTGGTGCGTCCCAAGCAAGCGCCCAAGGCATTGGAAGACTGGGTGAATTTGGGTGTGGCCGTGCAGCGGCTGTGGCTTACCGCCACCCAGCAGAATTTGCATTTGCAACCGCAGATGACACCGGTGATCTTCAGATGGTATGCCCGTGCCGGGCGGCAGTTTTCTGTTGACGCCCATTTGGCAGAGCTGGCCAGCCAGATGGCGGATGATTTTGAGGTCATCGCGCAGGTCAAGCCCAGCGAGCCCTTTGGCTTTTTTGCCAGAGTGGGCATCTGCCCGGTGCCGCTCAGCCGTTCGGTCCGACTGGAAGTGGCGCAACAGATGCAGGCTTGAACTGCAGCAGCGTGGTACCCACCACAATCAGCACAATGCCAAAGCCGCGCAGCAGCGTGATGTGCTCGGCAAACACCACCACACCGGCCAGTACGGTGATGGCATTGGCCATGGCCAGTTGCAAGGGCACCACCACAGAAGCCCGCCCGCGCTGAAAAGCCGCCTGAAGCAAGGCCAGCCCCGCCACGTTGGCCAGCACCACGGCCAGCAGCAGCGGGTTCAGCAGCACCGCCCAAGTCATGATGGACTGCCCCGGCCCTGCCGATGCCACCGTTAACGCCTTGGTCAGGATCGACCCGGCGCCAAAACACAGCCCCACTACCAGCGCCAACAGCACCTCAGGCTGGCGCGAGCGCCGGTTGGCCAGCAGCAGGGCAGCGCCCAAAAGCAGCGTCACCCCCAGCAGTACCGCCAGCCGCATCCCGTCGAAGGCGGTCACTTGCGAGCCTTCGGCCTCCATCGCCAGCGCCACGGCGCCCAGCACGGTCAGCAGCACCCCGGCCCATTCCACCCGCACCATACGTTCATTGAGGAAAACCACCGCCAGCACCACCAGCAGCAGGTCTCCGGCTGACATCAGCGGCTGCACCAGGCTGATGTCGCCCAGCGCCGTGGCCTGCACAAACAGCACCCAGCCCACGCTGGTGGATGCAAAACCCAGCATCCAGCGCCAGTCGGTCACCAGTGCCTTGGCCACCACCAGCGCCGGTGCACTGCCAATCTGCGGCTGGCCATCGGCGGAAACCTTCCACATGAAGTAACCCAGTTGGATCAGCAGGGTGGCAACAAGGGTGGTCAGCACAACAAGCATGGAATAGGTCCAATCTGAGGAATGGCATGGGCGCCATGGCAGCCACTATAGGTCAATTTGGTGTTGGGAAACTTTACACCGCAATCTGCGCCCACAACCATGAAGCACCTTTTTTGAGTCTAACTTATTGATTTATATAGGAGTCGATCGACCTGGCACGAACTCTGCTTGTATTCATTTGCAAGCGCCAGATTGTCAGCACTGGCAACCAGAAATTGATTTATTCCTACCAACTTTTTAGGACAAGCCATGAAAACACTTAAATTAGCACGTATCGCGGCGGCCACGGTCGCCTTGGTGGCAGGAGGCGCGCACGCTGCACTTATTACGTCCTGGGATATCTCGGATGTAGCCTTTTTTGACCCGACTACTGTTACGCCTACGGGCGCCTCCATTTACAGTCCGAAATTGAGCAATGCTAATACGACGCTGCGTTGGGGTGACCCTTATGCACCTAACACACAACAAAGTGGTTTGGACATTGACTCCCAGTCCTTCACTGGTGTTTCACTTGGTCAACTCGTAAATACCGTTTCTGTGACGCACCTCAATTTCCCCATTGAGGCGCCGTTTCTGACTGCAGTCGATATTTTGGCAACCATTAGCCTGACTCCCACCGTAGCCATTCCGGGTTTCCCCGTTCCTCTGGTTAGTGGCACCACTACTTTCAAAGTCAAGTTCTTTGAAACCCCAAATGGTGGTTCAAATGGCGTTTGCGCTGATGGTAATGCAGTCGGCGTTGGGCTTAACGTAGCCGGTTGCGCTGACATTTTCGTGGTTGATAAAGAAACTCCTTTGGATTTTTCGTTTATTGTTCCGGATTACGATGGGCTCGGTGACATTGAGTATTTCGTGAAGTTCTCTGGTACAGGGTTCACAAACCTGTCGGCTGCGGCCTGTTCAAGCCTAGGTGTTGCGGCAGGTTGTACCGGCTTTTTGACTGAAGAAAATAAAGCCTCAGACGCTGTATTTGGTCTTACCATTACCGGACCGCAAGGAGTGCCGGAGCCAGGTAGCTTGGCATTGCTTGGCTTGGGTTTGTTGGGCTTGGGTGCTGTTCGTCGGCACAAGTCAGTTAAATAATCTGACCTTCTTCGTTAAGAATCTCTAAGAGGGGCGCGAAAGCGCCCCTCTTTCTATGGTGAACTCAGACCAACAGTCGAAGTTAAAAAAACCCGACAACTTGGATTCATAGAACTGAGTCGCGATAGCCCGGATCAGCACAATGGTGTTGTCAACGATAAAACGCGGCCCCGGATTAACCGTGATTTGGCTCCAAATGTGGTTTTACGCAACTTTGCCGGTACTCGTTGAAATATGTCGGGAAAACGGCGATGTTTATGATTTCAAGATGTTCCATGCTGAGCGGCATTGGACACAGTCAACCATTGCCATCACGTCCACCCTGGGTGACCCGGTTGAGGTACCTGAACCCGCCACCTTGGCTTTGCTGGGTGTTGCCTTGGCTGGCCTGGGTTGGTCTCGCAGGAAGAACAAGGCCTGAAGATGGTGGGAGCAGCACCGCTGCGCACCCCGAGCCCCGCCACCGTGCGGGGTTTTTTATTGGGCGGTCAAGTGAAGTCCTGGGCTTGATGTGTCCAGTAACGTTCCACAGCCCCGGTGGCCTGGCCCATGGTTTGGGCGTAGGTGGTCAAGGTGGTGAGGCCGTCCTGGCGCGACACAAAAAACTCGCCAAACTGGCTCGGGTACAAGGCCATGGCATCCACCTTGCGCTCGAGCTGGTCGGCCACGGGTACCAGCAGCGGCTGCAAATGGTGTTGGCTGGCGCGTGCCACCGGGTGGCGGTGCTGCGCCATCAGTCTGAACAGGTAGAAGCTGACGGCAGGCAGGGCCAATTGGCGCACGATCCAGGGTTGCAGGTTTTTCATCAAGGCGGTGTTGGCATAGGCGCTGGCTGCTTGTTGCCAGGCCAGCAGCGCACTGGTGGGTGCCAGGCTGGCATCACCCGCTGGCACCGGCGCATAGGCCAGGTCGTTGAGCCGATAACGGGTGGCGTGGGGAATGCAGCAGTAAGGCGCATCTTCGTAATACAGCAGCTTGCTGCGCTCGGCCCAGGTGTCGAACGCCAGGTGGGTCAGCACATGGTCCACATGCCAGCCAATGCCCAAGGGCACATAGAGCTGGTCGAAATCTATCCCGTCCAGCAGGCCCAACAGCCTGGCTCGCAATGTGGGCAGCCAGGCCATGTCTAGTTCGCAGGGTGGGCGAAACAGGTTACCCAGCTTGCGGTAGGCATCGCGGCGAAAGGGGGCGTCCAGTTCGTCAAGACTGCGCGATTCATAGCCCAGAAACGCGGCGGCGTCGCGCTCTTCCTGATGGCGCTGCGCACCCATCACGGCCCCGTGGATTTTGAGGTCAGCCAGGTAGCGTGTGAAAATGTTGAGGACCAGCACCGGGCCTTCCAGGACCAATTGGGCTATTCTTCCACCGCAGGAAAACACGGCATCATCGAGGTGCGGCGAAATAAAAACCGCGCGGTAATGGGGGCGCGTTGGCCCCAAAAGCGGTGTCTCAGGCATGGGCTGGCGGGGGTAACAGCGCGCGGTAGCTGGCCTGCAGCGCGTCCACCACGTGTTCGGGCAGGTAGGCACCTGCCCGCGTGTGGCTGGCGGTGCCCATGGCGGCACGCAGGGCGGGGTCATTCGCCAGTGTGGTGAGGCGCTGGGTCAAATCTGCCACCGAGTCGGGGTTGACGATGTAGCCGTTCACACCCTGTTCGA
Source organism: Rhodoferax ferrireducens (assembly GCA_002083775.1). GTDB lineage: Bacteria > Pseudomonadota > Gammaproteobacteria > Burkholderiales > Burkholderiaceae_C > Rhodoferax > Rhodoferax ferrireducens_A. The sequence continues at coordinate 284,431 of MTEI01000003.1, forward strand.
CCAGTTCGTCAGCCGACACAATGGCACGGGTGACGATCACCGCCCGGCTGAACCACATGGCTTCCATCACCACCAGGCCCTGCGTTTCCATCAGCGACGGCAACACAAACACATCACACGCGGCATAATAACGCGCCAGCGTGGGGTGGTCCAGAAAACCCAGAAACCTGACCTGGCTGGTAAGGCGCAGCTGCTTGCACAGGCTGCGCAGCGCCGGGCCCTCAGGCCCTCCGCCCGCTATCCATAATGTAGCTTTCAGCTCTTGATTGATAAGGGCTGAGAACGCTTTTAATAGATAAGGAATATTCTTTTCAGGGCCCAGTCGCCCGGCGTACAGCACGGTGAACTCGGGGGTGCGCTCGGCGGGAATCACGTCCGCGCTGTCACCAAACACCACGGGGTTGGTGATGAAACGCACCGGGGTACGCACGCCCCCGGCGCGGATTTGCTGGGCCAGGTTGCTCGACGGTGCAATGACCAGGTCAAAACGGTTGTTGAGGTTGACCATCAGTTGTCGTACCAGCCCGCGAAATGGCCGCATGGGCAGCGGCTGGGTCAATACCTCGGCGCTGAAATGGAAGGTGGACACCTGTGGCAGCTTCAAAGACTCGGCCACCAGGCACACCTGGCGCATCATGAAACCCACGTAATGGTGGTGCACGATGTCTGGCTTGATGGCTTGAAAGATGCGCCGAACTGTCGCCTGGGACGGCAGGGCCTGGTAAAAGCCGTAAGCCTTGAGCGTGCGGACGCGATAAATGGTGACACCTTCCCAGTGTTCGACTTCAGCCTCACCCGCCCTGCGGGTGGTGATGACGCACACCCTGTGGCCACGGCGCACCAGTTCCGGGGCCACCAGTTTCACATGCGTGCCCACGCCGGTCATGGCCGGCAAGAAGTCGTCCGACACCATGCAGATGGACAGCGGGCTAGACATGGCGCAGCGCATCCACCACCTTAAGCTGAGCTGCGCGGTACGCAGGCACCCAGGCCGACAAGATGGCAATACAGATCAGGCCCACGGTGGTGCCCAGGATCATCTGGTTTTCGCCCCACACGGTCAGCGTCAGAGGCAAAGGCACCACACTGCCGGGTGCCGACCAGGTCAGCCCCATCTGGTTGGCGATGCCTGACACCGCCAGCGCCAGAACCACCCCCAGCAGCGCACCGGTCAGGCCCAAGAGCGCGCCTTCTGTCACAAAAAGTTGCCGGATACCTGCGCGGCGCAGCCCGATGGCGCGTAGTGTGCCAATTTCAACGGTGCGCTCCACCACCGCGGTGTTCATGGTGTTGCCAACGGTGAACAGCACAATGGCGCCAATCAGCGCGAAGATGAAACCAAAAATAGTGTCAAACATCTGGATGGTCTGGACATAAAACGGGTTCAGCGTCTTGAAATCCATCACCGCCAGCGGCTGGGTTTTGGCGTATTTCTGCAAAATTGGTGTCAAGCGCTCTAGGGCCTTGGGGATCTGGTCTGAGTGGCTAAGCTGCAGGATGATGGAGCTGACCTTGGGGGGCGCACTGCCGTAGATGAGCTGCTGCGCCTGGGCCAGGTGCATCATCACGTAGATTTCGTCCAGTTCCTTGAAGCCTTGTTCTTCGGCGCGTATCACTTTGAGCGAGGCCACATTGGGCGCACCTTTGGCTGTGCCTGCCAGAACTTCAATCCGGCCAGCCTCTGTGTCTGAAGAGGTTTTGGAGGTTGGCGCTGACTCTAGCGCACCGAGTTGCGCAATGTCGTCAGGCAGACTGGCTCCGTCAGAAGGGGCTTCGGCTTCAGGGGTGGGGCAGTTGGCAATTTTCAGGGCATCGCACAACAGCAACACACGTGCCACGCCCGTGCCCACGATGGCGGCGTCTGGCGCAGAGCCTTCCAGGGCAAAAGGCGGCGAACCGGTGCGCAGGTTGAAGTCGTTCCAACGCCGCATCTGGTTGATGTCCTGGGCCACCAGCCCGTTGCCGACAATGGTGCGCGACACCCCGGCCGCGTAGTTGCCGGCGATACCGCCAAACTGCAGGGTGGGCGTCATGACCTGAACCATGCCTTTCAAGACCACGTCGTTGTCGATGTCGGCCATGATTTGGAGGTAGTCCGCAATGGCGTATGCGGTAGGGTTACCGCTGCCATACAGATAAAAGTCCCGGTGTTGGATCTGCAGGTGCCCACCGGTTTGCACATATTCGGTGTGCATGGTGTAGTTGATGTTGGCGCTGTAGCCGCCGAACAGCAGGATGGATGTTGACCCGATCGCCATGGCCAGCAAGGTGGCAAAAGACCGGCGCCGGTTGCGCAGCAGGTTGCGCACCGCCAGAGACAAGGTCATCATGCTGCACCCTCCGCGCCTTTGCGCTTGATGCCCCGGATGCGGCCATCCTTCAGGAAAATCGTGTCATCTGCGGCTTCGATCACATCCGAGTCATGCGACGAGAAGATGAACGAGATCTTGAACCGGTCCACCATGCGGCGCATCAGGCCCAGAATGGCGGCGCCGGTTTCGCTGTCGAGGTTGGCGGTGGGTTCGTCGGCAATCACCAGCTTGGGTTTGCGCACCAGGGCACGGGCAATGGCCACGCGCTGGCGCTGCCCGCCCGAGAGCTGGCCGGGCAGGTGATGCGCCTTGTCGGCCAGGCCCACGGCTTCGAGCAGCTTGGGCACGCGGTCGGCACGGGTTTTGGCGGTGGCGCCGGTCAGCAGCAGCGGGTATTCGATGTTTTCGTAGGCGCTCAAGACTGGCAGCAGGTTGAAGTTCTGGAAGATGAAGCCGATGTTTTTGGCCCGGAAGTCTGACAAATCGTCGTCAGACAATTCGCCCACCTTGCAGCCCGCCACCATGACCTCACCCGCGTCGGGCTTGTCAATGCAGCCAAACATGTTGAGCAAGGTGGTTTTGCCGCTGCCGGACGGCCCCAGCAGCACGGTAAAACAGGCCGGGCGCACCAGAATGTCCACCCCTTTGATCACCGGCACGCTCACCGAGTCCATGTGGTAGGTTTTTTCCACCCTGGTCAACAGGGCCACCGGGCCCTGAAAAGGTGTGTTGTCGGGCTCTTTGTCGGTCATGGGGTGCCTTACATCTTGCGGCTGTTTGAACTTGGCTATTGAAAGACGCTGCACCCTGAGGCGCTGTGGGTCAATTATTAACGTGAAAGTGCAGGTTTGTCATGCCGGGTTGAATTGGGTGTCACCGTGCATACGGCCGCCGCATTTGGCGTGCTGGCCGCTGCCGTCAAGCTGGCCGGGCGGTCGCCAATGCCGCGCTACAACGACCTGTGGATCGCTGCACAAGCCATCGAAAACGGCTACACCTTTTTGACGCTCAATACCAGCGATTTTGTCGATTTGCCGGGGCTACGGCTGGCGACGATTTCATCCAAAGCTCAGACGTAGCAATGTCATGTGCTGATCGCCTTGGCTGATCAGGCACTTCATTCAACAGGCTGACAGGAAATACCTCACGCGGTCAGGTGATCGATGTTTCGAACTGAGAACGGTTATCATTTGTATAAAATAATTCCACCCGTTTTCAACTCATTTTTTTGGTGCCCCATGAAACTGATCCGCCTGATGACCACGCTTGCGCTAGCTGCCGCTGTTTTGCCTGCCCTTGCCGAAGAAGTGGTGGTGTATTCCGCCCGTAACGAGCAGCTGATCAAGCCGCTGTTTGACATTTACACCCGTGACACCGGGGTGCAGATCAAGTTCATCACCGGCGGCGAGGGCCCGCTGATGGAGCGCCTGAAAGCCGAGGGCAGCAACACCCCCGCCGATGTGTTGCTGACCGTGGACGCTGGCAACCTGTGGCAGGCGTCCAACGCTGGCCTGTTGCGCCCCATGTCATCGGCCACACTGCAGGCCAATGTGCCCGCGCACCTGCGTGACCCGGGTAACGAGTGGTTTGGCCTGTCGGTGCGGGCGCGTACCCTGGTTTACAACACCACCAAGGTGAAGCCTGGTGAGCTGTCAAACTATGAAGCACTGGCAGACCCGGCCTGGAAAGGCCGCTTGTGCCTGCGCACTGCCAAAAAGGTCTACAACCAGAGCCTTGTGGCGATGATGATCACCGAGCACGGTGAGGCCCGGGCTGAGAGCATCGTCAAAGGCTGGGTTGCCAACCTGGCCACCGCCCCGTTTGCCGACGACACCAAAGCCATGGAAGCCGTGGCCAACCGCCAGTGCGATGTGACGCTGGTCAACACCTATTACTACGGTCGCCTGATGGCCAAAAACCCGACACTGCCGCTGGCCATCTTCTGGCCGAACCAGATCGGCACCACCCGAGAGGCCGGTGTGCATGTGAACGTGTCGGGCGCAGGTGTGACGCGCCATGCTAAAAACCCTGCGGGCGCGCAAAAGCTGATCGAGTGGCTGTCGTCAGACAAGGCGCAAAACCTGTTTGCCGACAACAACCAGGAATACCCCGTCAACCCCAAAGTGGCACCCGCCGCCGACGTGGCGGCCTGGGGCAGCTTCAAGCAGAACCTGATCAACGTGAAAGAAGCCGGCAGCCTGCAAGCGCAGGCCGTGAAACTGATGGACCGCGCTGGGTACAAGTGATGTATTTGGATCACAGCCAACCACAACGCACACCCCCCGACTCGCTGTCATTGCGGGCCACGACCCGCAATCCATGGCCCCAGGTTCATGGATCCCCCCGGGTCGTGGCCCGGGGCAAGCTCCTCGAGTCCGGGATGACAGTCTTTTGAGCTGTGCCAGACCAAGCCGTTGCCACCTTGAACTTACCTCATCTGCGCCAAACTCGCCCGTCTGATGGCTGGCGGGTGAACTATTGGGCCGTGTTCGCCGGGGCCATTGCCGCGCTGGTGCTGGTGCCGGTGGCCGTCAGCTTTTCGGCGTTTGCCACGCTGCAGGGCGACATCTTGGGGCATCTGGCGGAGTTTGTGCTGCCGGAGTTGCTGGTCAACACCTTCTGGCTGATGGGTGGCGTGGCGGTGGGCGTGACTGTGCTGGGCGTGTCGCTGGCGGCGTTGGTGTCGCTGTGCGAGTTTCCGGGGCGGCGGGTGTTTGACTGGGCGCTCATGCTGCCGCTGGCGCTGCCCGCCTACGTGACCGCGTTTGTGGCAATAGACCTGCTGGACTTTAGCGGGCCGCTGCAAAGCTGGCTGCGTGAAGGCTGGGGCATCACCGGGCTGCCAGAGGTGCGCTCCCGCGCCGGGGTGATTGCGGTGATGTCGCTGGCGCTGTACCCCTATGTTTACCTGATAGCCAAAAACGCTTTTGCCACCCAGGGCGCTGTAGCGCTGGAGGCAGCGCAGTCGCTGGGCCTGTCGCGGTTGCAGGGCTTCTTTCGGGTGGCGCTGCCAATGGCGCGGCCGTGGATTGCCGCCGGGCTGCTGCTGGCGCTGATGGAGACCCTGGCGGACTTTGGCACCATGGCCATCTTCAATTACGACACCTTCACCACCGCCATCTACAAGGCCTGGTACAGCCTGTTCTCCCTGCCCGCGGCGGCGCAACTGGCGTCGGTGCTGATGGTGTTTGTGCTGGTGATGGTGGTGCTGGAGCAGCGCTCGCGCGCGCAGATGCGCTTCAATGCGGTGGGGCGCAGCGTGGTGGCTCGGCGGGCGGTGTTGTCCCCGGTGCGGGCCTGGGCTGCTTTTGCCTTTGCCGCAGGCGTGTTGCTGGTGGCTTTTATCGTACCCATCGTGCAACTGACCTTGTGGACCCGCGAGGTGATGGCGCAGGATCTGGATGTGCGGTATTGGGCATTTGCCTGGCATTCGGTGCTGCTGGCCGGCCTGGGTGCGCTGATGGTGGTGACGGTGGCGCTATTGCTGGCCTATGCCGGGCGCAAACAGCCTGGCAGCACCATGGTCTGGACACAACGCGTGGCCACGCTGGGCTACGCATTTCCAGGCGCAGTACTGGCGGTGGGCCTGTTCATACCGGTGGCGTTGCTGGACAACGGCTTGATCGCGCTGGGCCGGGCCTGGTTTGGTTTTGAAGGCACGCAGGTGCTCAAGGGCACGCTGCTGGTGATGCTGCTGGCTTACCTGGTGCGTTTTCTGGCGGTGGGTTTCGGGTCGATCGATGCCAGCCTGCAGCGCATCAGCCGCCATGTGGACGAGGCCGCGCGCACGCTGGGCACCAGCACTGGCGCGCTGCTGGCGCGGGTGCATCTGCCCATGTTGCGCGCCAGCCTGCAAACTGCTGCCGCGCTGACCTTTGTCGACATCATGAAAGAGATGCCCATCACGTTGATGACGCGCCCGTTTGGCTGGGACACGCTGGCAGTGCGGGTGTTTGAGATGACCTCTGAAGGCGAGTGGGAGCGCGCTGCCCTGCCCTCGCTGGCGATTGTGCTGGTGGGGCTGGTACCCATCATTTTTTTGACCCGTCGAACAGGTGCCGCGCATGGCTGAATTGGCTGAATTGGCTGAACTGGTGTTGCGAGGCGTTTCACAGTCGTATGGCGTTCAAAAAGTCATCCGCGACTTGTCTTTCACCCTGAAAAAGGGCGACATTGGTTGCCTGCTGGGCGCGTCCGGCTGTGGCAAAACCACGGCGCTGCGCTGCATTGCCGGCTTTGAGCCGGTACAGACCGGCCAGATTCACCTCGGTGGCGAGCTGGTCAGCCAGCCCGGCTGGTCGCTGGCCGCCGAGAAGCGGCGTATTGGCATGGTGTTTCAGGACTACGCGCTGTTCACCCACTTGACGGTGGCGCAAAACGTGGCGTTTGGCCTGCGTGAGGTGCCCAAAGCACAAACGCAAGCCCGCGTGGCGGAGTTGCTGGAGCTGGTCGGCCTGGCCCCGCAGGCAGGGCAATACCCGCACCAACTCTCGGGTGGGCAGCAGCAGCGAGTGGCGTTGGCGCGGGCGCTGGGCCCGCGGCCGCGGCTGATCTTGATGGACGAGCCGTTTTCCAATCTGGATGTTGAACTGCGCGAGCGCCTGTCGCTGGAGGTGCGCGACATCTTCAAACGCGAAGCCACCACCGCGCTGATTGTCACCCACGACCAGCACGAGGCTTTTTCGCTGGCCGACTGGGTAGGCGTGATGCACCAGGGTTCCATTGCCCAATGGGACACGCCCTACAACCTGTACCACCAGCCCAAAAGTCATTTTGTGGCTGACTTTGTCGGCCAGGGCACGCTGCTGAGAGGCCACGTGCTCACCGGTTGCCAGATCAGCACCGAACTGGGCACGCTGGACGGCCTGCTGGCCTCTGGCTCGGACGATGACGCGGGTAACGACGACGGCGCGAGTGGCCCGCACTGCGCCTTCAGCGGCGAGGTGGAGGTGCTGCTGCGCCCCGACGATGTGGTGCACGACGACACCAGTGAGCTGCTGGCGGTGGTGGCCAACAAGGCCTTTCGCGGTGCCGAATTTCTTTACACCCTGAAGCTGCCCAGCGGCCAGCAGGTGCTCTCCTTGGTGCCCTCGCACCACAACCATGCAATTGGCGAAAAGATAGGCATCAAACTCGCCGCCGCGCATGTGGTGGCGTTTCGACTGGGCTAGCGCACGTGAAGGCCGCTACTTGTAGCAGCTACATCAACGCCACTAAGACAAGGCGACTACGTGAAGGCGACGACGTGAAGGCGGTTGGCGTTCTTCGGCTGTCGTGCCGGACCTGATCCGGCATCCATGCCCCCCGGACTGCATGGATTGCGGGTCGGAGCCCGCAATGACAGCCATTTTTCATGCGTTTGAGGTGGCTTTGCGGCAATGCGCATCAGCCCGCAGACACAGGCCCGGCAAGGCCTGTGCCGCTCCCTACCGGCTGCTCGGAAAGCTGAACACCGCACCCTCGCGCACGCCCGCACTGGGCCAGCGCTGGGTGATGGTCTTGCGCTTGGTGTAGAAGCGCACGGCGTCCGGGCCATAGGCGTGCAAATCGCCAAACAGGCTGCGCTTCCAGCCACCAAACGAGTGGTAGGCCACTGGCACCGGCAACGGCACGTTGACGCCCACCATGCCAACCAGGATGTTGTCGGAAAAATAGCGCGCTGCTTCGCCGTCGCGGGTGAAGATGCAGGTGCCGTTGCCGTATTCGTGGGCGTCGATCATGTCCATCGCCTCTTGCAGCGTTTTAACGCGCACCACGCCGAGCACCGGGCCAAAAATTTCTTCCTGATAGATCACCATGCCGGGTTTGACGTGGTCAAACAGGCAGGCACCCAGGTAATACCCGTCGGGGTGGCCGGGCACGCTGATGCCACGGCCGTCTACGACCAGGGTGGCACCCTCGGCCACACCCTGATCGACATAGCCTTTAACCTTGTCGAAGTGCGGCTTGGTCACCAGCGGGCCCATGTCGCAGCTGGCATCGGTGCCGGGGCCGACCTTCATTTTGGCAATCTCGACCTTCAGTCCCGCCACCACCGCGTCTGCCGTGGCATCACCCACCGCCACCACCAGCGGGATCGCCATGCAACGTTCGCCGCAAGAACCGTAGGCCGCGCCCATGAGGGCACTTACCGCGTTGGGGATATCAGCATCGGGCATGACCACAGCATGGTTTTTGGCGCCGCCCAGCGCCTGCACGCGCTTGCCGTGGGCGCAACCGGTGCTATAGATGTATTCGGCAATCGGCGTGCTGCCAACAAAACTGATGGCTTTCACGCGCGCATCGGTCAGCAGCGTGTCGACCGCCTCCTTGTCGCCATGCACCACGTTGAGCACGCCAGGGGGCAGACCGGCCTGCAGCGCCAGTTCGGCCACCAGCAGGGCGCTGGACGGGTCGCGCTCGGACGGTTTCAGGATGAAGGTGTTACCGCAAGCCACCGCCATCGGCCACATCCATAGCGGCACCATCACCGGGAAGTTGAACGGTGTGATTCCCGCCGTGACGCCCAGCGCCTGAAATTCGCTCCACGAGTCGATGGCCGGGCCGACGTTTTTGCTGTGTTCACCTTTGAGCAGCTCCGGCGCGTAAGACGCGTATTCGACGTTTTCAATGCCGCGCTGCAACTCGCCCAGCGAGTCGGCCAGCACCTTGCCGTGCTCGGCGGTGACCAATGCGCAGATGGCGTCGGCGTTGGCCTCCAGCAGCACTTTGAGCTTGCTCATGACGCGGGTGCGTTTGAGTGGGGGCGTGGCACGCCAGGCCGGGTAAGCGGCCTGGGCGCTGGTGATGGCTTGCTCCACGGTGAGCTTGTCGGCCAGCAGCACCTGCTTTTCAGGCTGGCCGGTGGCGGGGTTGAATACCGGCGCGGTGCGGCTGCCGCCAGCCACCAGTTGGCCGTCGATCAGGTGGTGAATGGTGGGCAAGTCTTGGGTCATGAGGGGTTTCCAGAAATAGTTATAAAAATGGCTTCTAGCCCTTTATATATAAGGGCTGATAGCTATCGTATTAAAAGTAAAAGGTGTGATCAGGCCGTGGCGTTCAAACACTCGCCCAGGGCGTTGACTAGGCTGTCAATCTGCTCGGGGGTGCTGATGAACGGTGGCGCCAGCTGGATGGTGTCACCGCCGTAGCGCACGTAAAAGCCATTTTTGAGCATCGCCATGGCCACCTCATACGGGCGTTTGGCGGGTTCGCCCGGGACCGGGTCGATGCTGAAGCCAGCGGCCAGGCCCAGGTTGCGGATGTCGGTGACGTGTTTGGCGCCCTTGAGGCTGTGCACCGCGTTCTCAAAGTAAGGGGCCAACTCACGCACGCGCTCCACCATGTTTTCGCGCACCAGAATGTCTAGCGTGGCCAGGCCCACCGCGCACGGCACCGGGTGCGCCGAGTAGGTGTAGCCGTGGGCAAATTCCAGCAGGTACTCGGGGCCGCCCTGCGCCATGAAGGTGTCGTAGATCTCCTTCTTGGCCATCACCACACCCAGCGGCTGCGCGCCGTTGGTGATCTGTTTGGCAGCGTTCAGAATGTCGGGCGTCACGCCAAAGTATTCGGCGCCGGTGTAGGCACCCAGGCGGCCAAAACCGGTGATGACCTCGTCAAAAATCAGCAGGATATTGTTGGCTGTGCAGATGTCGCGCAGGCGCTGCAGGTAGCCCTTGGGCGGCACGATCACGCCGGCCGAGCCCGCCATGGGCTCGACAATGACGGCGGCAATGTTTGACGCATCATGCAGGGCGATCAGGCGCAGCAGGTCGTCGGCCAGTTCGGCGCCTTTGTCCGGGCAGCCACGTGAAAATGCATTGCTGGCCAGCTGGGTGTGCGGCAGGTGGTCAGCCTGAATGCCTTGGCCAAACATCTTGCGGTTGCCCACAATGCCACCCACCGAGATGCCGCCAAAGTTGACACCGTGGTAGCCCTTTTCGCGGCCAATCAGCAGCGTCTTGCTGGCCTGGCCTTTGGCACGCCAATAGGCGCGGGCCATTTTTAAAGACGTGTCGGCAGATTCAGAGCCAGAGCCGGTGAAAAATGTGTAGTCCAGCCCTTCTGGCGTGAGCTCCTTGAGCTTGTTGGCCAGCTCAAAAGACAGAGCGTGACCGAACTGGAAGGCAGGGGAGTAGTCCAGCGTGGCCAACTGGTGGCGCGCAGCTTCCACAATCTCGGCCCGGCCATGGCCCAGGCCGCAGGTCCACAGGCCCGACAAACCATCGAATATCTTGCGCCCTTCGCTATCGGTGTAATAGCAGCCTTCGGCACGGGCCATCATGCGCGGGGCGGCTTTGAAGTTACGGTTGCCGGTGTAGGGCATCCAGTGCGCCTCCAGCCAAGCGGCATCTGTGCGGGGCTGGGCAAGTACTTTGGTGTCGGTCAGGTTCATGGGGCCTCCTTGAAGGTGTGCGAGAGTAAACGCTGGCGCAGCCAACGGGCAAAGCGCGATTGTGTGGGGCATCATTACTCTTATGATTGCTTAACTATCACTGCTTGGTTGCTGTTCTATGCAAGTAAACACCCGCGCCGCGCTGGGCCAGCTCAGCGACATGGACATCCGCCTGTTGCGGGTGTTCAAAACCGTGGTCGATTGCGGTGGCATGGCGGCCGCCGAGCTGGAGCTCAACATCGGCACCAGCACCGTCAGCCGCCACATCAAAGACCTGGAAACCCGCCTGGGCCTGACCCTGTGCCGCCGAGGCCGGGCCGGTTTTGCGCTCACGCCCGAGGGCGAGCAGATTTATGCCGAGACGCTGCGCCTGCTGGCCGGGGTGGACGCGTTTCGCAGCCGGGTGGACGAAATCCACCAGCGCATGGGCGGCGAGCTGCACCTGGCAGTGTTTGACAAAACCGCCAGCAACCCGGGGGCGCACATTGCTGAATCCATCACGCTGTTTCAGGCACAGGCGCCTGAAGTGGCCTTGCATCTGCATGTGGCGCCGCTCAATGTGATTGAGCGCGGTGTGCTCGACGGGCAGTTTCAGGTGGGCGTTGTGCCCGGCCACCGCGCCTCTGGCGCCCTGGCTTACGACGAGTTGTTCAGCGAAACCATGTACCTGTATTGCGGCCAGACGCACCCGCTGTTTGGCGCCAGTGCCGCCCAGCAGCCGGACGACTGGGCCGCGTTGCACCGCTTTGCCTTTGCCGGGCTGGGCTACCACTCGCCCAACATGGAGCTGGCGCAACAGGTGCAGCTCACCCGCCAGGCCACCGGTTATGACCAGGAATCCATTGCCACGCTGATCCTGTCCGGGCGTTTTCTGGGTTTTTTGCCCGACCACTACGCGGCAGAGTTTGTGCGCCAGGGCCGCCTGCGCACGGTGCAGGCGCCGGTGTTCAGCTACCGCTGCAGCTTTTTTGGCATTGTGCGGGCGTCGCCGCAGGCGGCACGGGTCACGCTGGCGTTTCAGGCCTGTCTGCACCAGGCGCATGCCGGAGGCGCGCCATGAACCAGCTGCTGCACGATGCCAGCGGCCTGAATGCCGGCATTGTGGTGATCTTTGTGCTGGTGTATGCGGGCATGGTGCTGGGCGGCCTGCCGCACGTCAAGCTCAACCGCGCTGGTGTGGCGCTGCTCGGGGCCATTGGGGTCATTGGCATGGGTGCCATCAGCACCGAAGACGCCGCCCGCACGGTGGACCTGCCCACCATGCTGCTGCTGTTTTCGTTCATGGTGGTGTCGGCGCAAATGCGGCTGGGCGGCTTTTACGTGGCGGTAACGCGCAGGGTGGCCGCCTTGCGACTGGGGCGCAACGGGCTGCTGGGAGCGCTGATTGGGGTGTCTGGCGCGCTGTCGGCCATCTTTTCCAACGACATCATCTGCCTGGCCATGACGCCGGTGGTGGTGCAGCTGTGCCTGCAGCGGCAGTTGAACCCGGTGCCTTTTCTGGTCGGATTGGCCTGCGCGGCCAACATTGGCTCGGCGGCCACGCTCATCGGCAACCCGCAAAACATGCTCATTGGCTCGGTGCTGCAACTGCATTTTGGCGACTACCTGCGTCAGGCGCTGCTGCCGGTGGGCCTGAGCCTGGCGGTGTTGTGGGCCTGGCTGGTGTGGGGGCCACAGCCGCGCACCGCTGGCATCACCGCCACCGCCGTGGGCCAGGGCGCGGCGCTGCCCGAAGGCCTGGGGCCGCTGCAGTCGCCACCGTTTGATGCCTGGCAAACCACCAAGGGCCTGCTGGTGGCGGGGGCGCTGGTGGGGGTGTTTTTGTTGACCGACTGGCCGCGCGAGGTGGCGGCGCTGGTAGGTGCCGGGGTGCTGCTGCTGAGTCGGCGCTTTCATTCATCCCACGTCATGGGTTTTGTGGACTGGGAACTGCTGGTGCTGTTTGCCGGGCTGTTTGTGGTGAACCACGCCTTTGCCAGCACCGGGCTGGCCAGCGATGCGGTAACGCTGCTGGCCGCCCAGGGCATGCATCTGAATGAGCCCGGGCCCTTGTTGGTTGCCGGGGTAGTGCTATCCAATTTGGTATCTAACGTGCCCGCGGTGATGCTGCTGCTGCCGCATGTGCAAGGCCCGCAGGCGGGGCTGACGCTGGCGCTGGTGAGCACCTTTGCCGGCAATTTGCTGCTGGTGGGCTCCATTGCCAACCTGATCGTGGTTGACCTGGCAGAAAAAAGCGGCGTGCTGATCGACTGGCGCGACCATGCGCGCATTGGCGTGCCGGTGACGCTGTTGTCGTTGGCGGTGGTCTGGGCCACTTTGCGATAACGCTGACCACAAATGGCGCTGGGGGCAGCGTGCGTGTGCGTGACATGGATCAATCGGCCTGACGCGTTTAATTGATTTGTATCAATAAGCGCCTAAATTCGCTCGGCCAGAATATAAGTATGGACTACTTAAAAGCGGGCGGCTTTTCCAGCGCGAGCCCCTCACCAGAAGCTCCCAGCGTCTTGGGTGGCTTATTTCCCCACACACTTGTACGAGGGCTCGCAGCATGAGCAGAACACGCGAATTTGTTGTGCTTTTTGGCACGCTGCTGATTTTCTGGGTGCTGTTGAACAACTCGGTGGCGGGTGATGTGCTGCTGGTGGGTGCGGTGGCGGCGCTGGTCATCACGCTGATGTTCAACAACGGCTTGGGTTTGTTTTCGGAATTTCGTTTCACCCCCAAGGCCATTTTGATGGTGCCGGTGTTTTTGGCCTACTTTCTGAAAGAGTTGGTCAAGTCCAACCTGAAGCTAGCCACCGTGGTGTTGTCGCCCGAGTTGCCGGTCAAACCCGGCATTGTCAAGGTGCACACCAAGCTCAAAAGCCGCATGGGCCGCCTGCTGTTGACCAATTCGATCACCCTCACGCCCGGCACGCTCACCGTGGACATCGTCGGGCAAGACCTGTACATCCACTGGGTCACCGTGGAGTCGGTGGATATTGACGCAGCCACCGCCAGCATCGTGGCCGGCTTTGAGCACTATCTGGAGGTCATGTATGGTTGAACTGCTGGTTTCTGTGGCCGCAGCGATCACGGGGGTGGCGTTTTTGCTGGCCTTGTACCGCTTTCTGAAAGGCCCGTCGGTGGCGGACCGGGTGGTGGCGTTTGACGTGATGACCATTGTCGGCATCACCGCCATCGTGTTGGTGGCCTATCTGGAAGGGCGCGGCATCTACCTGGATGTGGCGCTGGTGTATGCCCTGCTGTCATTCCTGGGGGTGATTGTGGTGGCGCGTTACATCGAGAGGGGGTTTTGATGGACTCTGCACTCGATCTGCTGGGTGGCTTACTGCTGGTGTTTGGTGCCCTGTTTTTGCTGCTGGGCGGTTTGGGGCTGGTGCGTATGCATGACGTGTTCAACCGTATCCAGGCTGGCACCAAAGCCACCACGCTGGGCACCATTGCCACACTCGGCGGCATGGCCTGCTTGCAGCCAGACTGGGCATTGAAGCTGCTGCTGATTGGTCTGTTCATCCTGCTGACCAACCCGCTGTCATCGCAGGTGATGGCCCGCTCGGCTCACCGCACCGGCAGCCACAAAACCTCCAAAACCGTGGTGGACCGTCTGGCCGAAGACACGGGAGAGCCACTATGAGCGGCGTGATGACGATGATGATGGTGGTTCTGTGCGTGGCCATGATTGGCGCTGCGCTGCTGGCCATCAAGGGCAAGAGCCTGCCGATCGCCATTCTGGCGGCCGGGCTGGTGAGTCTGGTGGCCTCGGTGGTGTTTTTGATCATGGCTTCGCCCGACGTGGCCATGACCGAAGCAGCCATTGGCAGCGGATTGACCACTTTCCTGTTTTTCTTTGTGCTGGGCCGCGTGCGCGCCGGTGAGCAAGATGGAGACAGCCATGATTAAGCGTTTTCTGGCGCTGCTGCTGGTGCTGGGTCTGGGCAGTATTTTTGCCAGCCTGCTGTTGGGCTACACGCCAGACCAGGTGCTGAACCTCACCGCCAATTACTACGCAGCCAACACCGCGCGTGACATCGGCTCGGCCAACATCGTGACCGCCATTGTGGTGACGTACCGGGGGCTGGACACGCTGGGCGAGGTCACCGTGCTGTTCCTGGCAGCCACGGTGGTGGGCCTGGTGCTCACGCTGGGTGACAAAAAGGTCGGCAAACCGCACGGCTTGGTGCCGGTGGGGGAACTGCTGACGACTGGCGCGCGCTTTCTCACACCGCTGATCATGCTGCTGGGCGTGTATGTGTTTGTGAACGGGCATCTGACACCCGGCGGTGGTTTCCAGGGCGGGGCCATCATTGCTTCGGGCACCTTGCTGCTGCTGCTGGCAGACCCCATGAAACATTTCAGCCACAAACTCATTGCCACGCTGGAGTCCATAGCCGGTGTGACGTATGTGGGCGTGGGTTTGCTGGGGCTAGTGCTGGCGGGTGGGTTTCTGGACAACCGTTTCCTGCCCATCGGCACGCTGGGCGCACTGTTTTCAGCCGGTGCCATTCCGGTGATTTATTCGCTGATTGGCCTGAAGGTGGGGGCTGAGCTGTCGTCCTTGCTGGCCAACCTGTCCGAGACGGAGGAACTGTGATGGCTTACATGGCAATGGCGACCGGCTTTCTGCTGATCCTGATTGGTTTTTATGGCGCTTTGACGCAGCGTAACCTGCTGCGCATGATTGTGGCTTTCACCGTGGCTGATGCCGGGGTCAACCTGGTGATCATTGCCGTGGGGTACATGAGCGGGCGTACCGCCCCTATCCTGGACAACACCCTGCAGGCGACCGACGCGGTGGCCCGCATCATCGACCCGGTGCCGCAGGCGCTGGTGCTCACCGCCATCGTGATTGGTGTGGGGGTCACGGCCATGATGTTGGCCTACGCCTACAAGCTGTATGAAAAGCGGCGCACGCTCGACATTGCGCAACTGACGGAGCTGAAATGGTAAGCGCTCTCTACATATTGGCAGCGGCTCTGGCCGCCGCTTTCCTGCTGGGCTTGCTCAAGCAAGGCAGCCACCGCACGGCTTACGGTATCACGCTGGCGGCATTGGCGTTCATGAGCTTTGTCTCCGCCAGCTGGCTGTTGGGTTTTGTGTCGGGCACGGCCGTACCGGCCGAGATTTTTACCGCTGGTACCGAGCCACCGTTTGCCATCAACCTGCGTATGGGTCTGGCAGAAGCTGCCCTGACCACGCTGGTCACCATCACCGGCCTGCTGTCCGCCATCTACTTGAAAGAAGCCCTGTTCAAGCTGGGTCACCGCACCATGGCGATTCTGCTGGTGGCGGTGATGGCGCTGTGCGGCGTGATCCTGACACGTGACATCTTCAACCTGTTTGTGTTTTTTGAGCTGATCGTCATCTCCACTGCAGGGTTGGTACTGTTGTCGGAAGATGACCGGGCGCTGTCGGCGGGGTTCAAGTATTTGATCGTCTCGCAGGTGATCTCGGCGCTGCTGCTGATCGGCATCATCTTTGCCTACCACGCCACTGGCACGCTCAATATTGACGGCATGGCCGAGGCCTCGCTGAACCTACGAGCAGGCGGCATCGCGGCCTTCTTTTTCATGTTCATTGCGGTGTCTGCAGAGCTCAAGCCCTTTCCAGCCAACGGTTGGGCGCTAGACATTTATGAGTCCGCCCACCCGGCATTCTCGGCGATTTTCTCGGCTGCGACCGGTGCAGCGGCTTTGTATGCGGTGGACAAACTGCTGCTGATTGGGGGCCCACAGTGGTTGCCACTGGCCACTGGCATGGGGTTGGTGACCTTTGTGGCCTCCAACCTGTTTGCCTTGGCGCAAACCAATGACCGCCGCTTGCTGGGGTATTCGTCCATCGCACAAACCGGCCTGGTGCTGGTGGCGCTGGGCCAGCGCGACATTCTGGGTGACGCCACGCCGTTTGTGGCGTTTGGCCTAATGATTTCGCACGCAGTCGCCAAGGCAGGCATGTTCTGGTTGTCCGGGCTGGTGGCGGGCCGCCAACTCACCGATTGGACCGCGTTGCGTGGCCGCCCGCTGCTGATTTTTGCCTTTGTGACCTTTGCCGCCATGTTGTCCGGCTTGCCGCCTTTCCCCGGTTTTTATGCCAAGTGGGAACTGATGCGCGTCCTGGCAGGTGAAGGTCGTTTGGCACTTATGGGGCTGATTTTGTTTGGTGCCCTGACGGAAGCGGGCTACCTGTTCCGCTGGTTTGGCTACATCATCAAACGCGAGCAGACCGCCGAGCCGGTGGACTGCGTCAAAAACCGTGTTTTACCGGTGTTTGTGGCCCTGTTGGCAGGCTGGGGGCTGGGGTTTGTCTGGGGCGATCTGTCTGGCCATGGCAACCTGTTGCTGAGCTTGCCGCTATTGTTTGCCTTGTCGTTCCTGCTGCTGGATTGGCTGCCCGCCTGGGTCAAGAACATCGTCGCCATCGTTGGCATGGTGGTGTTTTTCTACCTGACCTGGGGCGAATACACGCCGCTGCAACTCATTTTTGCCATCATCTTCCTGATTGGCGGGCCCATCACCCTGCTGGCGAGTTTTGATGCGCACGGCAAACGCATGGGCTTTTACCCGGCGGCCATGTTGATGTATGCCGGGCTGATTTTGCTGGTGCGCGCCACCAGCACGTTTGAGTTTTTTGCCGCCTGGGAATTCCTGACCGTGGGTTCTTACCTGCTGATTTTGCGTGGCAAGAAGTCGGAGCCGCATGCGTTGTCGTACATCGTGTTTTCTCTGGCCGGTGCGTTTTTGATTTTGGCCGGGTTTGCGTTGGCAGCAGATGGTGCACCGCAGTTTGCGGTGACCGGATTAAGTTTGCTCAACGCCCCGGTCGCCCCATGGGTGTTTCTGCTGCTGGCGGTTGGTTTCATGACCAAGACCGCCGCCATTGGCCTGCATATCTGGCTGCCCGGCGCCCATGCCGAGGCAGAAACCGATGTGTCGCCGATGGTCTCAGGCATCTTGCTCAAGGCGGGGCTTTATGGGCTGTTCATCCTGTTGATCAATATGGGCAAACAGCAGCTTTTCGGCATGGAGCTCACCCACGGGCTGCTGTGGGTGGCGGCGCTCACCGCCTTGTTGGGTAACCTGATGGCGATCTTTCAGGAAGATGCCAAGCGGCTGCTGGCGTATTCCAGCATCGGCCAGATGGGCTACGCCATGTTTGGCCTGGCGCTGATGAACCATTTGGGCTGGTTGATGGCGCTGATGTTTGTCATCAACCACTACATCTACAAAGCCATGTTGTTCCTGGCCGTGGGTGGTGTGGCCAAGCGCACCGGCACCCGCGACATGTACCGCATGGGTGGTTTGATCACGCTGATGCCGCTGTCGTTTGTGGCCACGCTGATCGGCATCATCGCCGTGTCGGGTGTGCCGCCGCTGTCTGGCTTTGGTGGCCGCTGGATTTTCTACAACGCTATTTTGAGCTCGGACCAGCGCCTGCCGATGGTGATTCTGTTCCTGGCCGGTCCGATTGCTTTCTTGTATCTGTTCCGCCTGATCCACACCATCTTTCTGGGCCAGCTCAAGGATGAATTGCGCCGCGTGAAAGAGGCACCGTTCTGGGTGGTGCTGCCGCAGATGATTTATGTGGTGTTGCTGCTGGCCTTTGCGCTATTCCCCGGCATTGCGCTGCGCCGGGTGGACACCTACCTGAATGAATTTTTCCCGCAGGGCGGGCTGGATTGGAGCGGGGCCGACATTGTCAGCAATTACGGTTACTGGAACCCCATTGCCATCATGATCATTGTGGCGGTGATCTTCCTCACCTTGCTGGGCTGGCTGATGTTTGTGGACCGTGGGGCGCAAAAGGTCAAGCAGTTCAACATCGTGTTTTCAGCCGAGCGCCCTTACCGGCCGGAAACCACCCACTTTGCCTGGAACTTTTTCGCCCCTTACCGCAAGGCGCTGGGTTTCCTGGTGAAACCGGTGGCCACGATGTTTTGGACCACGGTAACGGACGTGCTGCACACCGGGGCCGACATCGGGCGGCGTTGGTACACGGGTAATGGCCAGAGTTACGCCATCCACTTCCTGATCTTTGTTCTTGTTGCCTTCATGTTCAAGGCAGGAGCTTAAGCCATGGCTTTCGACTGGATGAAAATTCCCTATGCGTTGCTGACGCTGTTCATCGTCATCAACTACGGCTTCCTGATGGGTGCCTTTGTGCAGAAAATCGCGGCCCGTGTGGGGCGCCGCCATGGCATCCCGATCTGGCAATACTACGCTGACGTGATCAAGAACTACGGCCAGCGTACCTCCATTACCCACGGAGTGATGTTCTACATGGGGCCGGTGTTTCGGTTGTCGGGTGGTGTGGGTCTGCTGCTGTTTGTGCCGACCATTTACGGCTCTTACATGTTTTCCAACATGTCGTTCGCCGGTGATCTGATCCTGGCGCTGTACTTCATCTTTTTTGGCACGCTGGGCATGGCACTCGGTGCCGGTGAGAGCGGTCACCCACATGCCGCCATGGGCGTGTCGCGCGGGTTGTCATTGGTGAGCACCGCCGAGCTGCCGTTTGCGCTGGCCGTGTTTTCCGTCGCCTTGCAGTACCAAAGTCTGTCTGTCACCGAGATTGTGGCGGCCCAGCAGGGTGGTGTGTTGAATTGGACTGTGTTCACCAACCCTTTGGCAGTGGCCGCAGCCATGTTGTCGTTTTTGGGTTCCATGATGCGCCCGCCGTTTGATCTGGTGATTGCCCCGCAGGAAATCCCGATTGGCCCGCCCACCGAATTCCATTCCTCCTACCTGGCGCTGATGCAGACCAACCGGGCGCTGTTCCCGGTGGCCAAGGTGGTGATTTACATGAACCTGTTTTTTGGCGGTGCCACCGACTGGCCGACGTTTTTCCTGAAAGTGTTCCTGATCTATCTGTGGGCCGCTTTTGTGGGCGTGGTGTTCCCGCGTTTTCGGGTGGAGCAAGCGGTGCGCTGGTTCCTGATCTGGGCCGTGCCGATTGGCATCCTTTCCATCGTCCTGGTGTAAGAAGCATATGAAAGAAGAACTCAAAATCCGCGTCGTCAAGGGGCCGGACGGTACCACCTTCGAGGTGGACCCGATGCGCGACTACTTCTGTGAGGCCGCGCCTTCGGTGCACGCCCCGGCGTATTCCAAGATTGTGGAAGACCTGTTCAACTGGGCGCGCTCGCGCTCCATCTGGATCCTGGGCTTTGGCACCGGCTGCGGTGCGATTGAAATGCGCCCGCTGATGACCCCGCGTTTTGACGCTTACCGGTTTGGCATTGCCTGGCGGCCCACACCGCGCCAGGCCAATCTGCTGGTGATCTCGGGCTACCTGTCCACCAAAACCCTCAAACGCGCCATTCGCACTTACGAACAGATGCAAAGCCCCAAATACGTGGTGGGGCTGGGTTCCTGCACCATCAATGGCGGCATGTACTGGGACTCTTACAACACCATCAAGCGGCTGGATGACTACATGCCGGTGGACCTGTACATCACCGGCTGCATGCCGCGTCCCGAAGCGTTATTGCAGGGTTTTGAAGACCTGAAAAAACTCATTCGCGCTGGCAAGGCCGAAGGGGCCAACCAGTACGCCGAAAACTTTGCCTGGTACAAAGAAAACCAAAAGCGTGTGATCCACGACTGGGACATGCCGGACTACAACTGGTAAGGACAAGACCATGCAACACCTCCATGCCAGGCTGAGTGCGCTGTTTCCGCTGGGTGAATTCACCCCGCAGCGCGACAAACTCGGTTTTTTGACCGTGCCCCAATCGCATTTGCGCGCCGTAGCCACCCACCTGCGCGATGTTGAGGGTTTTTCTCACTTGGTGCTGTTGACCGCGGTGGACTGGCTTGAAGAAGGCCAGTTTCAGCTGACCTATTTGCTGTGCAACCGTTTGGCGCGGTTGGATCTGGGCCTGCGGGTGTTTTTGCCGCGCGAGGCGGCCACCATGGACAGCATTCACGACCTGTGGCCCACCGCAGCCACCTACCAGCGTGAACTGCGGGAGATGTTTGGCATTGACTTTCCCGGCAGCCCGCGCTTGGCAGAAGAGTTCATTCTGGAAGGCTGGATCGACATTCCGCCCTACCGCCGCGATTTCGACACCAAAAAATTCGCCGCCGAGAACTTCAGCCAGCGCCCGGGCCGCGTGACGCATGACCCGGCTGCGCACATGAAGCAGCAACTCTACCCCGGTGGGCTCTGATATGGATTACTTTGCACCTGACCGCACCCAATACCCGGCCACCAAGGCCGATGGCACGCTGGACATTGACCTGACCTCAGGCAAGTACCTCAAGCTCTGGCAAGGCCCGAATCACCCGGGCATCACCGGCAACATGTCGGTGGAACTCACCGTGTGTGGCGACGAAGTGGTAGAGGGCAAAACCCATGTGGGTTACCTGCACCGGGGTTTTGAGAAGCTGATGGAGCGGCGCATCTTCATCCAGTGTTTCCCGATTGTTTGCCGTATCTGCGTGCCCGAGCCGGACTTCAACGAATACTGCTACGCCGCTGCCGTGGAAGACCTCGCCGGTATCGAATCACCCGAGCGTGCCAACTGGATCCGCGCCTTGATTCTGGAGATGGGCCGCATCAACAGCTACCTGATGTACCTGGGCGGCCAAGCCGGTGCCTTGGGCCTGGGGGTGATCGGCCAGTGGACGACCTATGTGCGTGATCTGATGCTGGACCGCTTTGAGGAACTGACCGGTGCCCGCATCTACCATATGTTCATCATCCCCGGTGGCGTGCGCGACGGCCTGCCTGAGGGGTTTGATGCGCGCATGGAAGAGACCTTGCGCGAGATTGAGCGCACCATGAAAGACGTGTGGGATGTGATGTTTTGCAACGCCGTCTTCAAGAAGCGCACCGTGGGCCTGGGCGTGATCGACAAGGCCTGGCTGGAGCCCTATGGCGTGACCGGCCCCAACGCCCGCGCGGCGGGTGTGGCCAAAGATGTGCGCAAGGACGACCCGTACCTGATCTACGACCAGCTCGACTTTGAGGTGCCACTGGGCACGGATTCCGACATCTTCACCCGCTCGGACGTGCGCAGGCGCGACGTGCTGGTGTCGGTAGACCTGGTGCGCCAGATGCTGGCCAAAATGCCACGCACTGGCGCGGTGGCCTCGCCCACGCCCAACGTGCTGCACTGGAAGATTCCACGCGCCGAGACCTATGTGCGCGGCGAGTGCTCGCGCGGCGAATATGGCTACTACCTGGTGACCGACGGCAGTGGTTACCCGCGACGCGTCAATGTGCGTGGCCCGTCTTACACCCACGCCATGGCGTTGCTGGAACGCATGATCGTGAACGTGAACATTTCCGATGTGGCGGCCCTGATGGTGTCGTTACACACTTACCCGCCCGAGATCGAGAGATAGCCATGAGCGTCCGTGATGTCCTCTCACCCTTCACCGCCTGGAAAAACGTTTTCCTGGACCCGGTGACCATTCCTGACCCGATCAACGACCGCCCGGGGGCGCCGCGTTACCGGGGTTTTCACAAAAACGATGTGGTCAAGTGCATTGGCTGTGGCACCTGCGAAACCATTTGCCAAAACGGTGCCATCGACATGGTGCCGGTCGACGGGATTGCCACCAAGCAGGGTGACTCGGGCTTACGCCCACGCATTGACTACGGCCGCTGCTGCTGGTGCGCGCTGTGTGTGGATGTGTGCATGACTGGCTCGCTGACCATGAGCAACGCCTACACCTGGGTCGAGGCCGACCCGGACGCCTTCCGCTTTACACCCGGCGTAGACAAAAAAGCCTGGGACAACGCCGAGTTGGGTTACCAGCGCCCCGAAGGCCACCGCCTGACCGAGCAGGATCGGGTTGAGATGCACGAGATGACCCCCGAGGTGCGCATCAACTCGTTTGCCGAGATCGTCAACGGTTACTCCGTAGAGCAGGCCAAGCTGGAAGCCGACCGCTGCGTGGCCTGTGGCCTGTGTATTGCTACCTGCCCGACCCACATGTCGATCCCACAGTACATCGCGGCGGTGCGCGATGGCGACTACGAGCGGGGTGTGGAGCTGCTGTATGAGACCAACCCGTTCTCGGGCATCTGTGGCCGCGTCTGCACCCACAAGTGCGAAACATCTTGTGCCTCGCGCCATGAGGGCGACCCGATAGCCATTCGCTGGCTCAAGCGCCACATCATGGACCAGGTGCCGTTTGAGCGCCGCAAGGAACTCGTCGGTGGGGTGCACAAGAGCGCCACCGGCAAAAAAGTGGCCATCGTCGGCGCGGGCCCTGCGGGTTTGACTGCCGCCTTTGACCTGGCCAAACAGGGTCACAGCGTGACCGTGTTTGAAGCGCTGGACGCTGCGGGCGGCATGACGCGCTGGGGCATCCCGGAGTACCGACTGCCTTACGACGTGATTGACGAAGACGTGGACATCATCCGCTCGGTGGGGGTAGACATCCGCTGCAATATGCGCGTCGGCCAAGACATCAGCTTGGATCAGTTGCACCAGGAGCATGACGCGGTGTTGCTCGGCTTGGGCCTGCAACTGGGCCGCGCCACGCGCACGCCCGGTAGCGACCACCCGGACGTGCGCAAAGCCGTCGATTTGTTGCGCCAGGCAACTGCCGGTGAAGACTTTGGCACCCCGCGCGAAGCGGTGGTGATTGGTGGCGGCAACGTGGCGATGGACATTGCCCGCACGCTGGCGCGCTTGCAAAAAGCCCAGTACGGCGCGGTGAAAGTGACCTTGACCGCGCTGGAAGACAAGGCGCACTTTTTGGCAGACCCTGAGGAGATCAAAGAAGCCGGCGAGGAAGGCGTGCATATCATTGATGCACGCGGCCCTCAGCAGGTCGTGGTCGAAGGCGGCAAAGTGGTGGGTTTGAAAACATGGCGTGTGAAAGCCATTTTTGACGAACAAGGCCGCTTTGCCCCGAGTTATGACGAGTCTGACGAGCAGTTGCACCTGGGCAGCATGGTTGTGGAAGCCATTGGTCAGATGACCGATGCTTCACTTTTGGGTGACGCGCTTACTGAGAAATTGGCCTGGCAGCGTGGTCGCTTGCAGGTGGACGGGGGTGGCCGTACCAGTGAAGCCTGGTTATGGGCCGCTGGCGACATGGTGCGCGGGCCAGACGTTGTGACCGCCGTTGCCGACGGGCACCGTGTTGCCGCTAGCATTCACGCCACTTTCACTTCTACGGAGATTTCCGCATGAGCCAGCCCGTTCGCCGAATTGATGTGTTGCGCCACACCACCAGCGTGCAAGAAATTCTGGATGTGGCCAACAGTTTTGAGGCCAGCGCCCGCGACTTTTACACCGCGCTGATCCCGAAGGTCAGCAAACGCATCCGGTATTTGGTGGAAGAACTGGCGGCAGAAGAACAAGGCCACTTTGACCTGCTGGCCGCCCTGCGTGCGCGTACCGACTTGGCTGAGCAGGTCAAGCTGCAGATCCAGCAGCCCGCCAGCGACAGCAAGTTTTCAGACTGCATTCACCTGCCCAACTTGGGTGACAACCCGGACGACCAGGCGGTGCTGCAATACGCCATGGGCCGCGAACACATCGCCATGACGCATTACACCGAACTGGCGCAAACCGCGCCCGAAGGCCCGATACGCGAGCTGTTCCAGTTTCTCGCCAGCGAAGAAACCACGCACAAGCTGGAACTGGAGAAGCTCTATTACGAAACCGTCCACCGCGGTGGCGGCGTGTAGTCTGCTTCAGTGGGTGGTGTGCTGCTCTGCCGTGGATGCACTGGGGATGCGTTTGCCGTGTGGCAACTCGTGCAGCCGGCCAAACATGTCGCGGCAGTAGCCGTGAATCTCCAGGCATTTGTTGATTTCTTCCACCGGCAGTGGGCCTGACACCACCACGATGTCGTTGGCCTGGTCGAGCGCGCCCGAGGCGCGCAGGCGCCGACGCGCGTTGTTGGCCCAGCAGTGGATGCGGGTGGGGCTGCCGTGTTCGCGCAGGGCACCGGTGCTGGCCTCAAACGCAATGGCCACGGTTTCTGATTTGAGGCGCAGGCGATGTTCACCTGTGACCCGGCTGGCAGGCGTGCTCAGGTCATACAGGTGGTAGTGGCCTTCTTTGAGTTGGTATTGCAGTGTCATGGCGTCTCCGGTCTTGCTCACTATTTTGCAGGACGGTCCGGGTCTCTAAAGCCCAAAAAGGTGGTGAAAAGCCATTTTTTTGAAGCATGTCGCCCACGCCATGGCCGAACCTGCAGGCCTGATGACTTTATGATGAACCATTAGCAACTCTTATCACCCAGCCCCATGAGTACTTTTGATCCGGCGGCCCTGGAATGCCTGGCGGCCATTGTGGAAGAGGGTGGCTTTGAGCGCGCGGCGGTGCGCTTGTCGATCACCCAGTCGGCGGTGTCTCAGCGGCTGCGTTCGCTGGAGGTGCAGGTGGGCACCGTGCTGATTGTGCGCAGCCGCCCGCTCAAAGCCACTCAGGCCGGGCGTCTGCTGCTCAAACATGCCATGCAGATGCGCCTGCTGCGTGCTGACCTGGAGCGTGACCTGAAAGGGCTGTCGCCGGGCGCAGCGGGTGCCGCGGGTGAAGATGAGCGCATTTCGATCGCCGTCAACGCCGACAGCATTGCCACCTGGACGCTGCCCGCGCTGAGTCCGCTCGCGCACCAGGGTCTGGGACTGGAGATCATCACCGACGACCAGGACTTCACCTTTGAATGGCTGCGTGAGGGCCGGGTGCTGGGCTGCGTGACCACTTTGCGCGCGGCGCTGCGCAGTTGCAAGGTGGAGCCGCTGGGTGCCATGCGGTATGTGGCGGTGGCCGAGCCGGGGTTTGCCGCAGGGCGCTGCCCGCAGGGCCTGAGCCCGCACAACTTCAGCACGCTGCCCTTCATTGCGTTTAACCGCAAGGACGACCTGCAGGCCGAGTTTGTGGCCAGTGCCTGCGGTTTGCGCCAGGTGTCGCTGAGCCAAATGTATGTGCCCAGTTCCGAGGGGCAGTTGCACGCGGTGCTGGCGGGCTGGGGCGTCAGTGTGCTGCCTGAACTGATGGTGCAAAAACACCTGAGGGCGGGCACACTGGTGGACCTGATGCCCGGGCATCGGCTGGCGGTGGCGCTGTATTGGCATTGCTGGAATTTGAACTCGGCGGTGCTCGATGCACTGACGCACGCGCTCAAATCTGCAGCAGCGGTGGCCTTGCTGCCGCCCAAGCCCGAGACGAAACCCGTCAGTAATAAAAAAGTCTGACAGATCAAGCCGTGAATAACCCGGCTAAAATTTGCACATGAACGCCATTGACACCCCCAAATCATCTTTCAAGCAGCGCATGCTGCAGGTTCGTGAAGACGCCATCGTGCATGCCGTCAACCGCCTGCTGGCTGAAAAAGGCTTTGACGCCATGACGGTAGACGAGGTGGCGGCGCAAGTGGGCATTGCCAAGGCCAGCCTGTACAAGCATTTTCCGAGCAAAGAAGACCTGGCGGCTGCGGCCATGGTGCGGGTGATGCGCCGCGCACAAGACTTCATCAACAGCCTGCCACCGCAGGCCACGCCTCTTGAGAATTTGCGTGCGGTGGTGCGCTGGGTGCTGCAGGTCAAGCTGGCGGGTGACATGCCCACGCTGCCCAGCCAGAATTCAAGCCTGCGTGCCACGTTGATGGCCAACCGCGACTACATGGATGGTTTGATGGAGATCAGCGACCAGCTGGGCGCATGGATTGAGGCGGCGCAGGCCGCCGGAGACCTCAGCCCCAAGCTGCCCGCGATTGCCATCCTCTACACCTTCTTTGCCCGCGCCTGCGACTCGGTGGTGGAGTTTCTGCAGATGGGCGGGCTGTTTACCGACGAGCAGATCACCGAGCTGGTGCTGACCACCTGTTTTGAAGGCCTAAATGCCCGCTAACCCTTATGAATAAAGGGAAGATAGCTATCAATAAGATAACGGTTTGAATCGCTCAACGTACAATCAGTACCGGTACTTTGCAACTGGCCAGTACTTCGGTCGCGACTGAGCCGACCACCAGGTTCATCAGCGCGCCATGACCGTGGGAGCCCATCACCACCAGGTCGAACTTGCCCTCGGTCGCGGTCTTGGAGATCAGCTCGCCAGGCTTGGCTGTTTTCCAGAGGCATTTGGCGGTGATGCCGTGGCGCAACAGAAACTTGGTGACGGGTGCCATGACCCGAACACCTTCATCTTCGTAAAACTTTTGCACCAGTTCTTTGCCCAGGGCGGCACGTGCCTGCGACGGCAGAACCATTTGGGCTGTGACGGCGGTGTACTCGTTTGCCGGTGAAAACAGCTCGTGAGCAGCCAGGTAGGCCAGCATTTTTTTGGTGTAAGGGCTGCCATCAACGGCCAGAAGAATCTTCATCGATCAACTCCTTGAATAGGGGCTGGCAGTTTAACCAAACGTGACATAGGGCACAAAAAATGGAGAACTGCTTGGCTATCCCCCGTTTGGGGGATAGCCAACAAGCCTGATTCAGCGTAAATTCCGGCAACTTTTGTCGGGCTCCTAAGAAAACCAGGGTTTCTGTTGGTGTTGTTGACTTCTTTGATCTCCTCCCGCTGTCCAAATGCTGCCTGCACGCCTGGTGAATCCGCACGGGCGGTGTGGGGGTGCGCATGCTGATGGATCTGTTCACCCAGTTGCTGGCGCAGTTGGGCCAGCAGGAGCGCGAGCTTACCCATCCGGCGCACGCCCTGATCAAGTCCCGCCAGCGGTTTCAGAGTCTTTTCCAAAACGTGTCACAGATGGTCTGGCTCAAAGACCCGCAAGGCCGATATTTGGCCTGCAATCCGGCTTTTGAGGCCTTCATGGGCTTGTCCGAATCGCTGTTGCGGGGCAAGTCAGACGACGACCTTTACCCCCCCCAGCAGGCGCAGCGTTACCTGGAGATAGACCAGGCCTGCCTGCGCGCCACCGAGCCGGTGGTGACCGAGCGCTGGGCCAGCGCCGTGGGGGGTTCGCGCCGGGCGCTGCTGGAGATCACCAAACTGGCCTTGCGCGGGCCCGATGGGCAGCCCAATGGTGTGCTCGGGATTGCCAGGGACATCACCGCCCGCTGGCACCTGTCGCAGTTTGAGCAGCTGCGCAGTCGCATCCTGGAGCTGCTGGCGCATGGTGCCGATGTGTCGCACCTGCTGCAGGTGCTGGTGGACGGCCTGCGGCTTTTGCAGCCTGAGCAGGCTGGTCTGGTGGCGCTGGTGGCCACCGGGGCCGAGCAGGGCCAGGCCTTGCGGGTGGTGGCTTCGGCGGGCCTGAGCAAAGACTTCATCCAGATGATGGATGGCCAACCTGTTGCCTCGCAGCTGGACGCCTGCGCTGTTGCCGCCCTGAGCGGCAAGCAGGTGGTGGTGACCGATCTGGCGGCTTGCCGTCCCGGGGTGCTGCGCATGCGTCAGGGTGCCTGCTGGGCGCAGCCTTTTTTTGATGCCTTGGGCCGGACGCTGGGTGTGTTCTCGGTCTACACGGCCACGCCCGCTACCCCCAGCGCGGCAGATATTGATTTGCTGGAGCAGTTGGCGCGTCTGGCCGGGCTGGCGGTGGAGCGGCACCAGGTGGCCGAGCAATTGCGGACCAATGAGGCCGCCTTCAGGGCCCTGGCCGAGCACACGCCCGAGGCGGTGCTGGTCCACCGCGGCGGCATCATCCTGTATGTGAACCCGGCGGCGCTGCGCCTGTTTGGTGCCCAGACCAGCGACCAACTGCTGGGCACTGCAACCTATGACCGCATTGCCCCGGCCTATTTGCCGCAGCAGCTGGCGCGCATGCAGGCCATTGTGGGTGGCAAGACCATTGTGCCGCTGGTGGAGTCGCGGTTTGTGCGGCTGGACGGCAGCGAGGTGGATGTCGAGGTGCAGGGCACGGCCATGCTGTATGCCGGTGAGCCCGCCATCCATGTGTCGATTCACGATATTTCTGAACGCAAGCGTGCCCAGGAGCAGCTTCGGGTGGCCGCCAGCGTGTTCAGCCATGCCCTGGAAGGCATCATGATCACCGCGCCGGACGGCTGCATCATCGATGTCAACGCGGCCTTTACCCGCATCACCGGCTACAGCCGTGACGATGTGCTGGGCCACACCCCCAGCATGCTCAATTCAGGCCGCAACACGCCGCTGTTTTACCAGCAGCTGTGGCAAGACCTGGTGCAGCGCGGCGGCTGGTCGGGCGAGTTGTGGAACCGCCGCAAGGATGGCGAGGTCTACGCCCAGATGCTGCACATCAGCGCTGTTTACGATCAACGCGGTGCCGTGCTGCAGTATGTGGCCTTGTTCTCGGACATCACCGAGCGCAAGGCGCATGAAAAGCGGCTGGACCAGTTGGCCCACTTTGATGCCCTGACCGGCTTGCCCAACCGCGCGCTGCATGCCGACCGGTTGCAACACGCCATGGTGCAGGCCACCCGGCGCAAGCAAAAACTGGGTGTGGCGTTTGTCGATCTGGATGGTTTCAAAACGATCAATGACACCTACGGTCATGAGGCCGGAGACCACCTGCTGATCACGTTGGCGCGGCGCATGCGCCTAGCGCTGCGTGAATCCGATACGCTGTCGCGCCTGGGTGGCGACGAATTTGCCGCCGTGATCGTGGACCTGGAGCAGGAGAGCGATTGCGACCCGCTGCTGCAGCGCCTGCTGACCGCTGCCAACCAACCGGTGCTGTTTGGCAGCGCCGTCCTGCAGGTGTCGGCCAGTGTCGGCGTGACGTTTTTCCCGCAGGCGCGTGAACTCACCCCCGACCAGTTGCTGCGTCAAGCCGACCTGGCCATGTACCGCGCCAAGCAGTCGGGCAAAAACCAGTTTCAGCTGTCGGGCTTTGCCGACTCGATGTTCTGAGCCAGCGGCTTGCTGGTGCAGGTGCTCAGCGGGCCCGCGTGCCCAGCCAGGCGGCGGCCACAATCATGCCGGCTGCCACGCCCACGTTCCAGGTCAGCGGCTTGTGGCTGACCAGCGTCAGCACGCCGGTGGACAGCAACGGTGTGAGGTAGCTCAGGATGCCGATGTGGCGCGCATCACCCAGCTTGAGCGCCTTGTCCCACAGAAAAAACGCTGCACCCATCGGCCCGAGGCCGATGATGGCGATCAGCAGCCAGTCTTGGCCGCTCAAGGTGGTGGCAGGTTCCAGAAACGCGTGGCACAGCAGCGACAGCAGGCCGGAGGCCAGCGCAAAACTGCCAATCGCCGCGGTCGGAAAGGCCGCCACGCGCTTGGTCAGCAGTGAATAACTGGCCCAGATCAAAGCCGCACCCAGCGCCGGCACATAACCCCAGGCCCACAGGCCTTCGCTGTTGCTGACGGCACCCGCTGCGCGCGGGCCGCCAAGAATGACCACCGCCGCGCCAGCAAAGCCCAGCAGTGCCGCAAAGATGTGCACCGGGCGCAGCGTCATGCCAGGCAGCAGAACCGGTGCCAGCACCACAATCAGCAGCGGCCACAAATAGTTCACCAGGTTGGCCTGCACCGGCGGCGCATGGCGCAGTGCCAAAAACAGCAGGAAGTGGTAAGCGAACAGGCCGTAAATGCCCAGCGCCAGCGTGGGCAGGGGCACCCGCCAGCGCGCCAGGTTGAAGCCCGACAGCGGGAGTGCCACCAGGCTGCCAATCAGCAGCGACAGACCGGTCAGCAGAAACGGTGGCACATGGCCCAGCGCCACACCAAGGGCGGCCAGACTGCCCCACAGCGCGATGGCGCCTAGCGCCAGCAGACTGGCGCGGGTGGTTGAATGCATGTCTTGACGCGGCGCCTAGCTGGCTGAGGAGCGCTGCCACAGGTTGATGCCCCCGTCCACAGCCTGCTGGTCGATGCGAGCCAGTTCTTCGGGTGAGAAAGCCAGGTTGCTCAGGGCACCGATCAGGTCGGTGATCTGCGCGGGTTTGCTGGCACCGATCAAGGCCGAGGTGACGCGTGTATCGCGCAGCACCCAGGCGGTGGCCATCTGCGCAAGGCTTTGGCCGCGCGCCTGCGCCATCTGGTTCAGGGCTCGCACGTGCTGCAGGTTTTTATCACTGAGGAAATCGGGCTTGAACGAGCCGCCACCGGGCTGGTTGATGCGCGCATTTGCTGGCACGCCGTCGAGATACTTGTCGGTCAGCAGCCCCTGTGCCAGCGGGCTGAAGGCAATGCAGCCCATGCCCAGATTGCCCAGCGCGTCCAGCAGGTCTTCTTCTACCCAGCGGTTGAGCAGGCTGTAAGACGGCTGGTGAATAAGCGCGCGCACGCCCATGCTCTTCAAAATGGCGTGGGCTTCACGGGTTTTGGCGCCCGAGTAACTGCTGACACCCACGTACAGCGCCTTGCCCTGCTGCACGGCGCTGGCCAGCGCACCCATGGTTTCTTCCAAGGGGGTGTGGGGGTCGAAACGGTGGCTGTAAAAAATGTCGACATAGTCCAGGCCCATGCGTTTGAGGCTTTGGTCCAGGCTGGCCAGCACATATTTGCGCGAGCCGCCGCCCTGGCCGTAGGGGCCGGGCCACATGTCGTAACCGGCCTTGCTGGAAATCACCAGCTCGTCGCGATACGGTTTGAAGTCGCGTCGCAGGTGCTCGCCAAAGTTGGTTTCGGCGCTGCCGTAGGGCGGGCCGTAGTTGTTGGCCAGGTCGAAATGGGTGATACCAGCGTCGAACGCGGTGCGCAGCATGTCGCGCTGGGTCTGGAACGGGGTGGCATCGCCAAAGTTGTGCCATAGCCCCAGGGTGATGGCGGGCAGCTTCAGGCCACTGTGGCCGCAAGTGCGGTAGGCCATGCTGTCGTAGCGGGTGGACGCGGCTGAGTAGCTCATGGGGAAGACCTCAAATCTATATAAAAATCGATTCTAGCCCTTATTGAATAAGGGCTAGTAGCTATTTAAATAATAGTGATGAAGTGAAGCCGACCGGGGTCTGGCTGGGTGCTGGGGTGGCTGCTGCGGCGTGAGAGCCGTGCGGACCTGGCGGCTTGGCGGGCACGAATGGCCCGCCAGCGTGGCGTTCAGTTCAGCAGGACGTCGTCCGGCGCGTCCAGATCCTGGGCGTCAATCATCGCGTCATAGGCGGCGCGGCTGGCCAGGGCGGCTGAGGTGTAGGGGATCAGGGGTTTGTCCAGCGGGCGCAGTTTGTGGCGGCGCAAGCTGCGCAGCTGTTGCGACTGCGTCATGGTTTGCAGCACGCGCTCGGGTTCCATCATCAGGCTGAACGGGTTCAGGGCTTCGGTGGTGGTGTTCATGGGGTGCTCCTCCTGGTTCAAACACGGCTTGCGAATTGCAAAGCGTTGAATTGAACTGTATCCCTGCCGCATCAAAAGCTAAAGTCGGCGGATGGACCGATCTTGTGTCAGAAGTTGCCTGACAGAGTGTCAGGGGTTTGACAGGCGAAGCGGCCAGCCAAGCGCGCCTTTTCAGAGCAGCCGCACCTTCACACTCTTGCCCTTGACCTTGCCCGCATTGAGTTTTTGCATGGCTTCCAGCGCGATGTCTCGGTTGACGGCGCAGAAGGTGGTGAACTCGGTGACATTGATCTTGCCGATCTGCTCGCGGCTGTAACCGGCATCCGCCGTGAGGGCACCGAGCACGTCGCCAGGGCGGATTTTTTCCTTGCGGCCACCCAGAATTTGTAGCGTCACCATCGGCGGCAACAACGGGCCTTTGCCGGTGGGGGTGAGTTCTTCCAGCTTGTGCCAGACAGACGGCTGGTTCTGGTATTGCTCGATCTTGCCAACCGCGCCCATCTCATACATGGCGGCCAGGCTCAGCGCCAGGCCGGTTTCACCCGCGCGGCCAGTGCGGCCGGTGCGGTGCACATGCACCTCGGGGTCAGGGGTGATGTCGACGTTGATCACGGCTTCGAGCTCCTTGATGTCGATGCCGCGCGAGGCCACGTCGGTGGCCACCAGAATCGATGTGCTGCGATTGGCGAACTGGGCCAGCACTTGGTCACGCTCACGTTGTTCCAGCTCGCCATACAGCGCCAGCGCGTTGAAACCTTGCTGCTGCAGATAGGTCACCAAGTCTTTGCACTGTTGTTTGGTGTTGCAAAACGCCAGCGTGCTGACCGGGCGGAAGTGGTTCAGCAGCTTGGCCACCACCTCAAACCTTGTCGGGCGCGTGACTTCATAAAAACGCTGTTCGATCAGGCTCTCGGAAGCTGGCGGAGCGACGGTGATGCGCTCCGGCGCGCGCATGAACTGCTTGGCCAGTTTTTCGATGCCTTCCGGGTAGGTGGCGGAAAACAGCAGGGTTTGACGCTCGGGCGGGCACTGCTTCGTCACTGTCGCAATATCGTCAAAGAAACCCATGTCCAGCATGCGGTCGGCCTCGTCCAGCACCAACGTGTTGAGGGCTTCCAGGCTCAGGTAGCCGCGCGCCAGGTGGTCCATCACCCGCCCAGGGGTGCCAACGATGATGTGCGCGCCATTTTCCAGACTGGCACGCTGGCCACGCAACGCTACCCCGCCGCACAGGGTCACCACCTTGATGCTGTCCATGGCACGTGCCAGGCGTCGGATTTCCACCGTCACCTGATCCGCCAATTCGCGCGTCGGGCACAACACCAGGGATTGCACGGCAAATCGGCGCGGGTTCAGCCGCTCAAGCAGCGCCAGGCCAAAGGCGGCCGTTTTGCCGCTGCCGGTTTGCGCCTGGGCGATCAGGTCCTTGCCTGCCAGCGCAGCGGGCAGGCTGGCGGCCTGGATCGGGGTCATCTCGTTGTAGCCGAGCTGCGCCAGGTTGTCCAGCGTGGCCGGGTTCAGGGGCAGGGTGTTGAACAGGTTCGTGTCAGTGTGGGTCATGGGGGGATTATCGGTAACCGGCTCCGGGCAAGTTCTTGCGGCGCAATCCTGTCAGAGGCTAAGATCAAAGTTCGTGCCATTTTCAAGTGAGTCACAACATGCAAATCATTGTTGAAGTGCCCAACGGTTATCTGGATGCCTTGCATCGTTCTCCTGGCGACTTTGCACAAGAAGCCAAATTGGCTATGGCCGCCAAGTTGTTTGAGATGAAGCGGCTTTCCTCTGGCATGGCGGCTCGCCTGATCGGGATGGATCGGGTCGCTTTTCTGGCTGAGCTTCAACGCCAGGGTGTGCCGCTGATGGATCTGGATGCCGATGATCTGGCCCAGGACGTGGCCAATGCGTGATTCAAACAGCGCGCTGGTCACCAACACCACGCCGCTGATTGCCATGGTGGCGGCCATCGGTAGTCTGGATGCCTTCCGGTTTCTCTATGGCCGAGTGATAGTGCCCTGCGAGGTGGCCGCAGAAGTCCGGGCAGGTGGGAAGGAGGCCTTTGGCGTGGATGTGTTCCTGGATGCGCATTGGCTGGATATCCAACAAGCGGATGTCACCCTACAGCCTTTTTTAAAAAATTCCTTGGATCGGGGCGAGGCTTCTGTGATCCAGACGGCGATGAATCTTGATGTCCCGCTGGTGTGTATTGACGAGGTGGTCGGGCGGCGTGTGGCACGGCTATGCGGTTTGAATGTGACAGGAACCGTTGGCGTGCTGCTCAAGGCGCAGCAAGTGGGTTTTGCGGTGTCGATACCTGAAGCCTTGCGTCGCATGCGTGAGCACGGCATCTGGTTGAGCGATAACGTGGTTCAATTCGCCTTGGCGCAAGGCCAATAGCCTCGACTTGAGTATTGCGCTGCACCTGGGCATCTCCGATCGATTTTCTGTATGAGGTCCCCATGCGCAAAACCCTGCTCCCTCTGATCCTGACAACGTCGCTCCTGGCGGGCTGCGGCAGCGCGGTACTCAACCCGGTCACCGGCCAAACCGAACGCTCGGTGATGACGGAGCAGGCGGAAGTGGCCGAGGGCACCAAGGCGCACCAGCAGGTGCTGCAGGAATACGGTGTGGTGAAAGATGCCAAGGTGCAGGCCTACGTCAACAACCTGGGTCAGCGCCTGGCCAAACTCTCGCACCGCGACCACCTGCAATGGCACTTCACGGTACTCGACAGCCCGGAGATTAACGCCTTTGCCCTGCCTGGCGGTTATGTGTATGTCACGCGCGGCATCATGGCGTACCTGCAAACCGAGGCTGAACTGGCTGGCGTGATGGGCCATGAGATTGGCCACGTCACCGCTCGCCACGGTGCCCAGCGCGCCACGCGCCAGCAGGATGCGGGCCTGGGTGTGCTGGCGGCCACGCTGCTGGGTGCAGTGCTGGAAAGCCAGGGCATGAGCGGTGCCGGGCAGCTCGCCAGCCAGGTGTCACAAACTGCAGCGGCGGGCTACATTGCCTCTTACGGTCGCGAGCAGGAATTGCAGGCCGACGGCCTGGGCGCCGAATACTTGGCGCGCAACGCCTACAACCCACGCAACATGGTCAAGGTGATCAACGCACTCAAAGACCAGGAACGTTTTGCCGCTGACCAGGCCCGCGCCGCTGGCAAACCCGCGCCAGCGGGCAGCAGCTGGCTGGCCTCGCACCCCAGCAATGACGAACGCCGGCAAATCATCAGCCAGCTGGCGGCGCAATACCAAAGTAGCCAGGGCAACTACGCCGACGAGGGTCGCGAGCGTTACCAGCAGGTGCTGCGCGGCCTGACCTTTGGCGACAGTGCCGAGCAGGGCCTGACGCGCGGGCAAAACTTCTACCACCCGGCGCTGGGCATTGCACTCACCGCGCCGCCTGGCTGGCAAATTCAGAACGATGCCGAACAGCTCGCGCTGGTGAGTGGGGCGGGGGACGCGGCTTTGCTGTTGCAGGTGGCCCCGGCCAAGGCGGGTAAAACGCATGCCGAGGTGATTCGCAGCCTGCTCAAACCCAGCCAAGGCAACACCCAGCCGTTGAACCTGAACGGCTTGCAGGCCACGCGATTTGTCGGCAGCCGTGCCAACGCGCAGGGCCAGAGCCAGCCGCTGGACGTGACATTGGTCAGTGGACCCAAAAACACCATTTATATGCTGCGGCCCGTAGCCAAAAATGCGGCGGTATTGCGCGCTGCGGGTGCCGCACTGGCCCAGGCGCAAGGCAGTTTCAGGCCTTTGAGTGCGGCTGAACGCGCCGCCGCCCAGCCCTGGACGATCAGGACCACGGCCTACCCGCGCGGTGGTTTTGCCGAGCTGGCACGGTCTTCACCGCTGCCCAGTGCCGAGCAGCAGTTGCGCCTGATCAACGGTTTTTACAGCGGCGGTGAGCCCCGAGTGGGGCAGCCCGTGAAGGTGGTGGAGTGATCGGAATGCTACGTTATAAATAGCTATTAGCCCCTTTAGATAAAGGGCTGGAGGCCTATTTTTCTTGTAACTCAGGCAAAAGTGTTGACCTGCGTGCCCACGCTGCCGCTGGTAGCCAAAGCGGGTGAAGGCTGGGGCAGTGCCTGCAGCAGCGTAGCGGCGGCGATGGCCTGGCTGTCCAGCGCTTTTTTCAGCACCAGAATGTTCACGCTGTCGGCGGTGGCGCTTGAGGCGGCCTGGGTGGCGGCTTGCACGCCGGGGGTGTTGGCAATGTTCATGGGTCAATCTCCAGAAAAAGGGCGGTGCCCTGGGGAAACAGCGGGTGCCATGGTGCATTGTCGGCAGACGGTACGGCAACTTGAATTCTCAGCGTGCGCCACGCCAACTTTTAGAATGGTCCCATTTTGAGGCCGCGCATGAACCCCATCCATATTTCCAGCGCCTTTGACGCTGGCGCCATCGACGTTGTCAGCCTGGCTGACCCGCAAGACATCCAGCTCAACATCCGCCCTGACAACGCCAGCGAGTTCGCCCAGTGGTTTTACTTTTGCCTGCAGGGTGCTGCCGGTGTGCCGGTGCGGCTGAATTTTCTGAACGCCGGGCAAAGCGCCTACCCCGAGGGCTGGACAGACTACCGCGTGGTGTGCAGCTACGACCATCAAAACTGGTTCCGCCTAGACACTGACTTTGATGGCCAGGTGCTGCGCACCGCCTTCACCCCGGCCAGCAATAGCGTGTACCTGGCTTACTTTGAGCCCTATTCGCACGAGCGGCATCTGGATTTGCTGGGCTCGGCTGCCGCGTCTGAGCACGTCACGCTGGAGCACCTGGGCAGCACGACAGAGGGGCGCGACATGACCCTGCTGCAGATCACCAGCGCCCACAGCACCACGCCGCTGGCGCAGAAAAAGAAGGTTTGGCTGATCGCCCGCCAGCACCCTGGTGAAACCATGGCGGAGTGGTTTGTGGAGGGTTTCCTGGAGCGCCTGCTCGACGAATCTGACCCAACCGCCCGCGTGTTGCTGGACCAATGCGTCTTTTACGTGGTGCCCAACATGAACCCCGACGGCGCGGTGCGTGGCAACCTGCGCACCAACGCGGCGGGTGCCAACCTGAACCGCGAGTGGGCCACGCCCAGCCTGGAGAAGTCACCCGAGGTGTACTGGGTGCGCAGCAAGATGCTGGAGGTGGGTGTGGACCTGAGCCTGGACGCGCATGGCGACGAAGGCCTGCCGTACAACTTCTGTGTTGGCACCGAGGGCACGCCGGGTTGGGGTGCCGACATCGAAGCGCTGGAAGAGGCTTTTAAGACCGCCTGGAAAGCCGCCAGCCCGGACTTTCAGACGACCCAAGGCTACGCGCGTGGTGGCCGCGAAGAAGCCAACATGACACTGGCCACCAACTGGATCGGCCAGCAGTTTGGCTGCCTGGCGTTCACCATCGAGATGCCGTTCAAGGACAACGCCGACCTGCCCGACCCGCATGTGGGCTGGAACGGCGAGCGCTCCAAAAAACTCGGTGCCAGCGTGCTGCAGCCGGTGCTGGCGGTGGTAGGCCAGCTGCGTCCCTGACCGAAGACACTATGGTATTGGTAGCTGTTAGCCCTTGCTGAAAAAGGGCTGGCGGCCTATTTGACTACGTAACATCCAGAATACAAGCCACCTGGGAACCGTTGGCCGCCGTGTGTAACTCGGGCACGCTGGCCGCACACTGGTCCACCGCTTTCGGGCAGCGGGTGCGAAACACGCAGCCCGAAGGCGGGTCCATCGATGACGGCAAATCCCCTTGCAGCAGTTGCACCACCTTGTGGCGCTCCAGATCCGGGTCGGGGATTGGAATAGCGGAGAGCAGCGCCTGCGTGTAGGGGTGGCGCGGATCGTCGTACAGCGCGTGTTTGTCGGCAAATTCCATGGCACGGCCCAGGTACATCACCATGATGCGGTGGCTGATGTGGCGCACCACCGCCAGGTCGTGGGCGATGAAGATCAGCGCCAGGCCGAGCTCTTTTTGCAACTCTTTGAGCAGGTTGATGATCTGCGCCTGGATCGACACGTCCAGCGCCGACACCGGCTCGTCACACACAATCAGTTTCGGCTGCAGGATCAGCGCCCGGGCGATGCCGATGCGCTGGCACTGTCCGCCCGAGAATTCGTGCGGGTAACGGTTGATCTGCTGGGCGGTGAGGCCCACGCGGCCCATGATGGCGCGCACCTGGCTCATCACCGCGTCATGGCCCAGCTCGGGGTGGTGCGTGCGCAGCGGCTCGGCAATGATCTGCGCCACCGTCATGCGTGGGTCCAGACTGGCCAGCGGGTCCTGAAAAATCATCTGGATGTCTTTGCGCACGGCCATCCAGGCGGCGTCTGGTGCGCCCAGCATCTCGTTGCCCAGCCAGCGGATTGACCCAGAGTTGGCCGGATTCAGGTTCAGCAGGGCCCGCGCCAGGGTCGATTTGCCGCAGCCCGACTCACCCACCACACCCAGGGTTTCGCCCGGATACAGGTCAAACGAGATGCCGTTGACGGCTTTCAGGCTGCGCGGCGGCGTCCAGGGCCAGCCCTTGGCGTCCTTGATCTGGAACTCGACCTTGACATCGCGCACCGACAAAAGGGGTTGGTTGGCGCTCATGAGGGGCGGCCCTCACCCCAACCCTCTCCCAGGGGGAGAGGGAGCGACAGCCGAAAGGCAGCCTTTGGCCGGAGAAGTGACAGCCAAACAACTACGTTCGGACGGTGAAGGTGTGACAGCCTGGGGTGCTGTGGTGCCGCCAAGAGGTCACGCATGTTGAGGCTCCGTTTGGGATGGGTTTTGCACCATGGCCACAGCGCGATGGCAGGCGCGCAAATGGCCCGGCGCACCGGGCACGTCCTGCAAGGGGGCCAGCGTCTCGCAGCACAGCGCATCGGCAAAGGTGCAGCGCGGGCTGAACGGGCAGCCCTTGGGCAGGTGCGCCATGTTCGGCGGCGCACCGGGAATGGCGACCAGCGCGGCATCATCGCCGTCCATGCGCGGCACGGCTTGCAGCAGGCCTCGGGTGTAGGGGTGGGTGGCGTTTTTGAACAGCTGTTGTGCATCACCCTGCTCCATGACGCGCCCGCCATACAGCACCACCACCTGGTCGCACAGCCCGGCCACCACGCCCAGGTCGTGGGTGATGAGCACAATGGCGGTGCCAAAGTCGCGCTGCAGTTCTCGCAGCAGCAGCAGCATCTGCGCCTGCACGGTCACATCCAGCGCGGTGGTGGGCTCGTCGGCAATCAGCACCTCGGGTTCGCACAGCAGGGCCATGGCAATCATCACCCGCTGGCGCATGCCGCCAGAAAACTCGTGCGGGTACATGTCGATGCGCCGCGCGGCTTCCGGGATGCGCACCGCATCCAGCATGCGCACCGAGGCGGCTTTGGCGGCCTTGCGGTCCAGGCCTTTGTGGAACTGCAGCACCTCGGTCATTTGCCGCTCTACGGTCAGGTAGGGGTTGAGCGAGGTCATCGGGTCCTGAAAAATCATCGCCATGCGGTTGCCGCGAATTATGTTTAGCGCTGTGGCGGGCAGCGTCAGCAGGTTGTTGCCCTGGTACAGCGCCTCACCCGTGGCCTGGCCGTTGCGCGCCAGCAGGCCCATCAGCGCCAGCACGGTCTGGCTTTTGCCCGAGCCGCTTTCGCCCACAATGCCGAGCGTCTGGCCTTTGCCCAGCGCAAAGCTCAGGCCGTTGACGGCGTACACCGTGCCGTCTTGGGTGGCAAACTGCACGGCGAGGTTGGTGACTTCAAGCAGGTTCATGGCTGTGCCTTGTGTGAGACATTGCAGTTCGTGACACCAGCGCAATCAGCGTTGACCCGCAGCGCGCGTTGGGTGTCCAACTCCGCGAATGTCCCCCGGCTTGGGCTTCGCCCAAACCTCCTCCTTTATTTGGCAAAACCCCAAGTCCGCGCTGCGTTAGACACCCAACGCACGCCGCTAGCGGCTGTCGGGGGAATGTCGTTGAATGGGGATTAGTCATGCTAATTAGCGGTCTTTCGGGTCGAGCGCGTCGCGCAGCCCGTCACCGATGTAGTTGAAACAGTACAACGCGGCCGACAGCATCAGGCCGGGGAAGATCAAGATCCAGGGCGACATCTCCATCACCTGTGCGCCGTCGTGGATCAGCACGCCCCAGCTGGTCATCGGTTCCTGAATGCCCAGGCCCAGAAACGACAGCACCGACTCGGTCAGGATCACGCCCGGCACAGTGACGGTGGTGTAGATCACCACAATGCCCAGCAGATTGGGCACGATGTGCTGGAAGATGATGCGCCGCGTGGGCACGCCAATCGCGCGCGCGGCTTCGACAAATTCCTTGGAGCGCAGCGAGAGCGTTTGCCCGCGCACCACCCGCGCCATGTCCATCCACGAAAACACAGTGATGGTGATCACCACCAGGTAAAACGCCCGACCCAGCAGTGTCACCATCAGGATGGCAATCAGCAGGTAGGGCACGGCGTACATCATGTCCACCACCCGCATCATCAGCGCATCCACCTTGCCGCCGATGAACCCGGCGGTAGCGCCCCAGACAATGCCGATGCTGACCGAGGTCAGCGTGGCCATCAGGCCCACCATCAGCGAAATGCGCCCGCCCATCAGCGTGCGCACCAGCAGGTCGCGGCCCGACTCGTCGGTGCCAAACCAATGCATGTTGGCCAGCGTGGGCGGCTGGCTCATGGCGTCCCAATCGGCAGAATCGAACGCGTGCGGCAGCAGCCACGGGCCCACCACGCAGGCCAGCGTGATCAGGCTCAGCAGCACCAGGCTGGCGACGGCCGCCTTGTTGCGCATGAAGCGCCGGCGTGCCGAATACCACAGGCTGTGGCCCTGCAGCTCGGGCTCCAGCGCCGGGCTCAGCGCTGTGTTCAGCGTGGCCACCAGCGCATCGTCTTTGTTTTTGAACATGGGTTTTATATGCCAAATTGGCTTCTAGCCCTTATGCAGAAAGGGCAAGTAGCAATAGATTCAATAGCGTATCTTCGGGTCCAGCAACGCGTAGGCCAGGTCCACCAGCAGATTGAACACCACGGTGATCACGGTCACCAGCACCACCAGACCCAGCACCAGGGTGTAGTCGCGGTTGCTGGCGCCAGTGACGATCAGCTTGCCTAGGCCGGGCAGCGAAAACACCGACTCGGTCACCACCGCCGAGGTGATGCTCGATATCGCCAGCGGCCCGATCAGCGACACCACCGGCAGCAGCGCCGGTTTCAGCGCGTGGCGCAGCACCAGCGTGCGCATCGGCAGCCCTTTGGCGCGTGCGGTGCGGATGAAATTGCTGCCCAGCACCTCAATCATGCTGCCACGCATGACGCGGGCGATGGTCGCCACGTTGATGAAAATCAGCAGCGCCATTGGCAACACCATGTAGCGCGGCGCAAAGCTGTCCCAGCCGCCGGCAGGCGCCACACCCAGCCACAACGCAAACACCAGAATCAGCAGCGGCCCGATGACAAACGACGGGAACACGCTGCCCACGCTGCTGATCATCATCGTCAGATAGTCGGCCAGGCTGTTCTGTTTGAGTGCCGCCAGCGTGCCCAGGCCCACGCCGATAAACACGGCGATCAGCAGCGAGCCCCCGCCAATCGCCGCCGAGATGGGCAGCGCTTTGGCCACCAGGTCGTTCACGCTCCAGTCTTCGTAGCGGAATGAGGCCCCCAGGTCCCCCTGCAACAGGCTGCCCAGATACAGCAGGTACTGTTTCCACAGCGGCTCATTGAGGTGGTACTTGGCCTTCAGGTTGGCCAGCACCGCCTCGGGGATTTTGTGCTCGGAGTCAAACGGGCCACCCGGCGTGAGGTGCAGCAACAGGTAACACACGGTGATGACTGCCAGCAGGGTCGGAATCGCCGCCAGCAGGCGGCGCAGGGCATAGGTCCACATCAGCAAAACTCCAGTTCAATATGACCTCACTTGCATGGCTTGCAAGCCATCCAAAGCATGACAGCAGGCTGTCATTGCGGACTCGATCCGCAATTCATGGCTGCAAATGCACTGGATGCCGGGTCGTAGCCCGGCATGACGGCCGTGCTGTTTCACGTTAAGCAGGCGCTTGTGGCACCGAGCCGCCGACGCGTCTGTGGGCGTGTAGCGGCTGGGGCCTG
This sequence comes from Rhodoferax ferrireducens, assembly GCA_002083775.1. Lineage (GTDB taxonomy): Bacteria > Pseudomonadota > Gammaproteobacteria > Burkholderiales > Burkholderiaceae_C > Rhodoferax > Rhodoferax ferrireducens_A. Next base: position 326,328 of record MTEI01000003.1, read on the forward strand.
GGGCATTGCCTCAATGCTTGATGATGTAGAACTCTTTGGCGCGGTAGCGGTCCATGCTGTTGGTGTTGGTGTAGCCGCCCACATAGGCCTTGACCAGCCGTGGCTGCGTGTATTGCAGCAGCGGCAGCATCGGGTAGTCGTCCATGATCATCTTGGCGGCTAGGGTCAGCAGGGTCTTGCGCTTGGCCAGGTCCATGCTCTGGTTGCCTTGGTCGATGAGCTTTTCGGCCTCGCGGTTGCAGTTTTTCTGGGCGTTCTGGTCCGAGTCGCATTGCACCAGCGTCAGGAAGGTGGTGGCGTCGTTGTAGTCGGCCACCCAGCCGTTGCGGGCAATCTGGTATTCGCCGTCATTGCGCTTCTTGATCAGCACCTTGAACTCCATGGCTTCCAGTTCCACGTCCATACCCAGCTTGGTTTTCCACTCCGAGGCGGCAAAGATGGCCATCTTCTTGTGGTATTCGTTGGTGTTGTAGGCAAATTTGAGCTTGGTGCCGGGTTTGACGCCCGCGTCAAGCAGCAATTTCTTGGCTTCTGCCACGCGTTTGTCCATCGGCCAGCTGGCCCAGTCGTAGGTGGTGGGTTCGCCACCGTCCATGCCCTCAACAAAGACGCCGTAAGCGGGTTTCTGACCGTCTGCGGTCACGCGCTGGGCCAGGATGTCGCGGTCAATTACCATCGACAAGGCTTTGCGCACCTTGATGTCTTTGAGCAGCGGGTCGGTGTTCAGGTAGGAGTAGTAGCGCAGGCCGAGCATCGGTGAGTTGTGGATTTCTTTGGGGTACTGCGCCTTGTACTTCTCGTAGGTGCCGGGGGGCAGTTGGTACACCATGTCGTTTTCACCGGATTCAAACAGCTTCACATCGGCATTGCCGTCTTCGACTGCCAGATAGGTGAACTTGGTGAGCTGCACGTTTTTGGCATCCCAATAGGCGGGGCTCTTGGCCAGCACGATCTTGGCGTTCACGTCCCAGGTGGCCAGGGTGTAGGCACCGTTGCTCACCAGGTTGCCGGGTTTGGTCCAGTCTTTGCCGTTTTTCTCCAAGCTGGCTTTGTGCACCGGGCCGAGTTGGGTGTTGGACACCAGCGAGGGCATGAACCCCACCGGGAACGGGGTCTTGAGTTCCAGCGTGTATTTGTCCAGTGCCTTCACGCCCAGTTCGGTGGTGGGCTTCTTGCCATCAACGATCTCTTTGCCATTGACAAAAAAGATGCCGAACGTGGCGGCGTATTCAGAGGCGGTTTTGGGATCGACAAAGCGGCGAATGCCATACACAAAGTCGTCGGCGGTGACCGGTTCACCGTTGGACCACTTGGCGTTCTGGCGCAGTTTGAAGACCCAGGTTTTGGCATCGACCTGTTTCCAGCTTTCGGCCACGCCGGGCACGGTGTTGCCTGCACCGTCCACCGAGGTCAGGCCTTCAAACAGGTCGCGGATGATGTTGTTGGCGGGCACACCTTCGGCACGGGCGGGGTCCAGCGTGTCGGGCTCGGAGCCGTTGTTGCGCACCATTTCCTGCTTGGCATGAAGTTGAACACCGGGGGGAAGGGTGGCGGCCAGCGCCAGGTTGGCGCAGCCCAACAAAACAGCAGCGGCCAGGCTGCTTTTAGCAAGATTCATCATGGATCAACTCCCTGAAAAAGGTAAAGCGCGAAGTTTAAGCCTCAGGGGTGCCGTGCCAAGGGCGCAAGGTCAATTAAAAGCTATATATAAAATAGCTACTAGCCCTTATCAGAAAAGGGCTAGAGGCCGATTTCACCTATAAACCCGCTTAGGCGTAATACGCCGCTACAAAGTCTTCAAACGGCACCTGTGGCGCGGCATCTAACTGCGCCTGGGCGGCAAGCGAGGCCTCAGCCGCTTGCCGCAAGCGCGACTCCAGCTCCGGTGCCAGCGCCGCGGCCTGCAGGCTCTGGGTGTGGGTTTTGGACATCTCAAACGCGAAGTTGAAATAACCCTGGTGCTTGCGGGCTGCCTCCAGCACCTGGGCCGACGGGGTGAGTTCCGGCTGGTCAATGCGCTGGCGCAAATTCAGCAGTGCCAGCTGGTAGTTTTGACCGCCATAAGCGGCGTCCAGCATGTCGGCAAACGGCGCCATGTCATCAAACAGCTCATGCGCCAGCGCGCGCAGCGGTTGCTCGCGGTTGTGCACAAGCAGTTGCAGATCCGGCTGGCGGCCGCGCGTGACAACGCGGTGTTTGTTCTCGTCGTTTTCGCCCTGCTCGCGGCTGGTGATGGGCGGGCTGTCGCGAAACAGGCACATCAGCAGCAGCGCGTCGGCAAACAGGCTTTGCTCCGGCGCGATGCCGATGTCGATGAACGGGTTCAGGTCAAACAGGCGCATTTCCACATACTGCACGCCGTAGCGCTGCAGCGCCAGGGCCGGGCGCTCACCTTTTTGTCCGACACGTTTGGGGCGCATCGGAGCGTAAAACTCGCTCTCGGTTTGCAGCAGGCAGTCGCTGAGTTGTTTCCAGTGGTCGCCGTCGCGCACACCCAGCTCAAAATAATACGGGTCGTGGGTGCGGATGGCGGCTTCGAGCGCCTGGGTGTATTCGGTCTGGGTGTTGAAACTGATGGCGAGTTTGTCCTGTGCGTGGTTCTGGTAACCCAGGTCGCTCATGCGCAGGCTGGTGGCATACGGCCCGTGCAACGTGCCGGGGGCCAGCTCGGTCAGATCTGACGGGTGGCCTTGCAGGAACGACTGGCATAACGCGGGTGAGGCGCCAAACAGGTAGGGCACCAGCCAGCCATAACGCAAAAAGTTGCGGATCAGGCCAAAGTAGCGCCGGTTGATGAAGTCCTGCAAATCTTCCTGGCTCTCGCAGATGTCGCGCAACAGCGGCCAAAAGGCCTCGGGCAGCGACCAGTTGTAATGCGCCCCGGCAATGGTCTGCATGGCGCGGCCATAACGCAGGCCCAGCCCCTCGCGGTACACCTCCTTGAAACGCGCGGTGTTCGACGGGCCGTAGTTGGCAATGGCGATGTCAGCATCCGTGCCGATCTTGCACGGCATGGAGCCAGCCCACAAAAACTCACCACCAAGCTGCTGCGCAGAAAAACGGTGAATGTCGGTCAAAAACGCCAGCGGGTAAGCCGGGTCGGTGGACGGCGGGGTGATGAATTCGAGCAGCGCCTCGGCGTAGTCGGTGGTGATCCAGGGGTGGGTGAGCTTGGAGCCCAGCGCCTTGGGGTGCGGCGTGTGGGCCAGTTGACCGACGCGGTCGACGCGCAGGCATTCGCGCTCAAACCCGCGCTGGATGCCGCGCAGCACCTGGGCTTGCGCGGGGTCAGAAAACTGGCGGATGGGGTTGCAGCAGGTAAATTTCAGCATGGGCACGGACTCGATCGGCAAAACGGCCCGCAGTATGGCACTTTTGCACCGGCTGGGTGCCAGCCTGCAGCGGCACGGGCGGCGCTGACCACGCCAGCCGCCATGGAAACCAGCAGCGCCAGCGCGCAACGTTGAAATGTCTGCATGTTCATGTCGCCCAATTTTTGTTCTGCCATGCTGCTGACCCTGTTGATTGATAAGATGGTTCGCCGCCCCCGCGCTGCGAGCGCCGGAGAGCGTCGGCGCATCCTATTCACCTAGCTCGTCGCTGCGCTTGCAAATGGCAGTTCATTGCGATATTTGTAAAAGCGACAGAGCCCCGGAGTCCTCACCGCATGTCTTATTTGCCAGATTTCATTGCCCCCCTGCGTTTTACCGACCCGTCTGCCGCACTGGCACAGGCCCAATTGATTTACGACAACAGCATTGCCCACCTGCGCCAAGCCATGCAGCGTTATGTGGCAGGTGTTGAGCTGCCGGGCCATGTGCGCGCCTGTTACCCGTTTGTGCGGGTGCAGACCGACACCATGGCGCGCCAGGGTTCGGGTGATGTCGCGCGCCTGAGCTACGGGTTTGTGTCTGGTGCAGGCCGTTTTGAGACCACCCTGACTCGCCCTGACCTTTACGCCAAATACTATCTGGAGCAATTTGCCCTGCTGCTGGAAAACCACCAGGTGGCGCTGGAAGTGGGCACCAGCACCCAGCCGATTCCGGTGCATTTTTCATTTGCCGACAACGAACACGTGGAAGGCAACCTGACGGCCGAGCGTCGTGCCCGCATGCGTGATGTGTTTGACCTGCCCGACCTGGCGGCCATGGACGACGGTATTGCCAACGGCACTTTCGAGCCACGCCGAGGCGAGGCGCAGCCTCTGAGCCTGTTTACCGCGCCACGGGTGGACTACTCGCTGCAGCGCCTGCGCCATTACACCGGCACCGCGCCGGAGCACTTTCAGAACTTTGTGCTGTTCACCAATTACCAGTTCTATATTGACGAATTTATCGCGCTGGGGCATGCAGAGATGGGGCGAGAGGCTAGCGAATACATCGCGTTTGTGGAGCCGGGGAATGTGGTGACAACCCGGGCACTTGCCACCCCAGCCGCGACAGCTGGCCATATCGCAGCGGGTACGTCAAGCCCGAACTCTTTGACTGTCATCCCGGACTCGATCCGGGATCCATGGATGGCGGGTCAAGCCCGCCATGACAAGTCCAGCGGCGCAGTTGTGCCTGGGGCTCCCCAGTCCACCGGCACCCCACCACCCCGCCTGCCGCAAATGCCCGCCTACCACCTCAAGCGCCCGGACGGCAGCGGCATCACCATGGTCAACATCGGTGTCGGTCCGGCCAACGCCAAAACCATCACTGACCACATTGCGGTGCTGCGCCCACACGCCTGGATCATGCTCGGCCACTGCGCCGGCCTGCGCACCACCCAGCAACTCGGCGACTACGTGCTGGCGCACGGTTATGTGCGTGAAGACCATGTGCTCGACGAAGAGCTGCCGCTGTGGGTGCCGATACCGGCGCTGGCCGAAATCCAGGTGGCGCTCGAATCGGCCGTGTCCGAGGTCACCCAACTCAAAGGTGCCGACCTCAAAAGCATCATGCGCACCGGCACCGTGGCCAGCACCGACAACCGCAACTGGGAGCTGCTGCCCGACAACGGCCCGCAACGCCGCTTCAGCCAAAGCCGTGCGGTGGCGCTGGACATGGAAAGCGCGACCATTGCCGCCAACGGTTTCCGCTTTCGGGTGCCCTACGGCACGCTCTTATGTGTGAGTGACAAGCCCTTGCACGGCGAGATCAAGCTGCCCGGCATGGCCAACCACTTTTACCGCGAGCGGGTCGATCAGCACCTGCGCATCGGCATGCGCGCGCTGGAACTGCTGCGCGAGCAGGGGGTGGATCAGTTGCATAGCCGCAAGTTGCGCAGTTTTGCTGAGGTGGCGTTTCAGTAACTTTGGTTATTTATCTGTGCAAATTCTCTATGTTATGGTAAATTTGCATGGATGTTGATCCGAAAAGCCTTTGAGACTGTTCGCCAAGCCCTGACGCGCCAAGCGTCTGTGGCGCTGATTGGCCCGCGTCAGGTGGGCAAAACTACCTTGGCGCTTCAATTGGGCGAGGCACAAAACGCCCTCTACCTCGACCTGGAAGATATCCAGGACCGGGACAAACTGAGCAACGCGGCGGTCTTTTTGGGAGCTTATGAAAACCGGCTGGTGATCCTGGATGAAATCCACCGGGTGCCTGATTTGTTTTTGACGCTGCGCGGCCTGATTGACCAGGGTCGCCGTCGTGGGGCTCGTACCGGGCGGTTTTTGCTGCTGGGCTCGGCCTCACTCGATTTGATGCGGCAAAGCGGCGAGAGCCTGGCCGGGCGCATCAGTTATGTCGACATGACGCCGTTAAGCGTGCAGGAAGTCCCTGCTGAGTCGCTTGAGGCGCTGTGGATGCGTGGTGGTTTTCCAGACAGCTTTTTGGCTCCGGATGAGGCGGACAGTTTGAGCTGGCGCAAAGACCTGCTGCGTACTTATCTGGAGCGCGATGTGCCGATGTTTGGCGCGCGTATTCCGGCCGAAACCCTGCGCCGCTTCTGGACCATGCTGGCGCATAACCAGGGCGGCTTGATCAACGCGTCCCGACTGGCAGCAGGCCTGGAGGTCAGCAGCCAGACAGTCAGCCGTTACACCGATTTGCTGGTGGATTTGTTGCTGGTGCGACGCTTGCAGCCGTACCACGTCAACGTGGGCAAACGCTTGGTCAAGTCGCCAAAGGTGTATATCCGCGACAGCGGGTTGCTGCATGCCTTGCTCAACCTGGAAGACCGCAACGCGCTGCTGGGGCACCCGGTGGCAGGTGCCAGCTGGGAGGGCTTTGTGATTGAAAACCTGATCAACGCCGCACCACCGTTTACCGTGCCGGGGTTTTACCGCACCGCTGGCGGCGCGGAAATTGACTTGCTGCTGGAACTGCCCGGTGGCGAGCGCTGGGCGATCGAAGTCAAACGCAGCCGTGCCGCCAAGCCCGGCCGGGGCTTCTATGAGGCCTGTGACGATCTGAAGCCTGCCAGACGCTTTGTTGTGCACGGTGGCCTGGAGCGTTTCCCCATCAGCGAGGAGGTGGAGGCCATCGGGGTGCTGGCGCTGGTGGAGGTGCTGTCGAAGTTGTCCGCCTGACATCGTTGTTATGACAGGCGACTGCGATCAATCGTAGAAAAGCGACTTTATCAAATAGTGGTTAAGAATAGTCGCGACTAAAGTTAAAAGGTACTTAAAATAGTCGCATGAAACGTTATCTGGATGATCGTGTTCGCCAAGACCTGACGAAAAAGATGGTGGTGGTAACCGGCCCACGCCAAGTTGGCAAAACCACGCTGAGCCGCCAGTTGGTGGCAGAAACGCCAGGTGCCCAGTACCTTAATTACGACGTGGCCGCGCATCGGGCGGTGATATTGGCGCAAAGCTGGCGCGCCAGCGCGCCGCTGTTGGTGCTCGATGAAATCCACAAAATGCCTGACTGGAAAAGCTGGCTCAAAGGCGTGGCCGATGGTCGCGCGCTTGATCAGCAACTGCTGGTGACCGGCAGTGCCCGCATGGACACCTTTCGCCAGGGCGGCGAATCGCTGGCGGGGCGCTATTTCAGGCTGCGCCTGCACCCGTTGTCGGTGCGGGAGTGGTCTGAGCAACTTCAGGTTTCTCCGCAAACTGCACTGACGCACTTGCTGGCTCGTGGCGGCTTTCCGGAACCTGCTCTGGCGGCCAGTCTGGACGATGCCCAGCGCTGGCGCAACGACTACTTTGTGGGCATGGTGCGCGAGGATGTGCTGGAGTTTTCGCGCCTGCAGGAAGCGGGCACCATGCGCCTGTTTGCCGAGATGCTGCGCTCGCGCGTGGGCTCGCCTTTGTCGCTGGCGTCGCTGTCGCGTGATCTCAATATCTCATCCGTCACCTTGGGCAAGTACCTGGACATTTTGCAGGCGCTGTTCATCGTGTTTGTGGTGCGCCCCTGGCACCGCAACATTGCCCGCGCCACGCTGCAAGCACCCAAGGTCTATTTTTACGACACTGGCCTGGTGCTGGGGGACGACGGCATCCGCTTTGAGAACCTGGTGGCCTGCCATTTGCTGAAAAATGTGCAGTGGCAGCAGGACATCCTTGGCGCGGCCGTGGATTTGCACTACATCCGCACCAAGGACGAGGCTGAAGTGGACTTTTGCCTGAGTGAGGGCGACACCCTCACGCATTTGGTGGAGTGCAAACTGTCAGACACCAAGCCGCATCGGGCGCTGGCGCGTTTTGCCGACCAGTGGCCGCAGGCGCAGGCGGTTCAGTTGCTGCGTGAATGCAAGGCCGAGGCTGACATCGGCCGATTGCAGATTCGTGACGCGGCACCTTGGCTGGCAGCGCTGGAGGTGTGACGGTCCGAGGTTTATGGTTAAAAGTGCCTTTAGCCCTTATAGGGTAATGGCTGAAAGCTATGTTTTACATAGTGCTTTCACGCCGCCCGTGGCTTGACCTTGCTGGCCGCCAGCTTGGCATTCGTGCGTGCCACCTCAATGTCAGCATCAAACACCAGCGCCACCCCCATGCGGCGTTTCACAAAACTCTCCGGTTTGCCAAACAGGCGCACATCCGAGTTGGGCACGCGCAGCGCTTCATCCACACCGTCAAACACGATGCCTTTGGCATCCACCCCGCCATAAATCACCGCACTGGCACCGGGGCTGCGCAAGGCGGTGTTTACTGGCAGGCCGAGGATGGCGCGGGCATGCAACTCGAATTCGCTCTGGTGCTGGGTGGTCAGTGTGACCAGGCCGGTGTCGTGCGGACGCGGGCTCACCTCGCTGAACCAGACCTGATCACCCTTGACGAACAGTTCCACGCCAAACAGTCCCAGGCCGGAAGACTGGCCATCGACACCAATGCCCAGATCGTCGGTCACGGTTTTGGCGATAAAGCGGGCCTTTGCCAGCGCATCCGGGCTCATCGGGTGCGGCTGCCAGCTTTCCACATAGTCGCCATTGACCTGGATGTGGCCCACCGGCTCGCAGAAATGGGTGTCGATACCGCCGTCAGCGTTTTTGGCACGTACCGTCAGCAGGGTGATTTCATAGTCAAAGTCAATGAAGCCTTCGACGATGACGCGGCCATGGCTGACGCGTCCTCCGGCCATGGCGTAGTCCCACGCCTTGGCCACATCGGCCGGGCCGCTGATCTTGCTTTGGCCCTTGCCGGAGCTGCTCATCACCGGTTTGACAATGCAGGGGTAACCGATGCCGCTGCGCCCACCCACGCCGTCAATGGCAGCCTGCAAGTCATCCAGCGAGTCGCAGAACCGGTAGGGGCTGGTCGGCAAGCCCAGGGTTTCAGCGGCCAGGCGGCGGATGCCTTCGCGGTCCATGGTCAGGCGCGCGGCACGCGCGGTGGGGATGACGCGCACCACGCCGGTGGCTTCCAGCACTTCGAGCATGGGCGTGGCGATGGCTTCAATCTCGGGCACCACCAGGTCGGGCTTTTCGTGCTCAATGAGTTCGCGCAGCATGGCCGGGTCGCTCATGGTGATGGTACGTGCGTGGTGCGCTACCTGCTGGCCGGGCGCGTGGTTGTAACGGTCCACAGCGATGGTTTCCACGCCCAGGCGCTGCAGGGCGATGATGACCTCCTTGCCCAACTCGCCCGAGCCGAGGAGCAAAACTTTGGTGGCGTGACGGGTGAGAGGGGTGCCGAGGGTGGTCATGCGTGGGTTGCGTTGCCGCTGGTGAAGGGTGGAAAAGTGAGCAGGATTTTAGGAAGAGAAGGCATCCAGCAAACGCTGCCTGGCCCAATCAACGGTGTGTTGCAGGTTGGGCAGAACGGGTGCCCGAATGCTCTGCCAGACCAAGGCGGCGCCAGGCGACCCGCGCATTTGCTTCAATGCCGCATCTATCGCGCCAACCCGGCCAGCCAGCAGCTTGGCCATTGGGGTTGCATGCGTCTGATCAGACGGCAGCAGTGTTTCAATGCACCACCAGTCGAACAAGTCTCTGGGTGTCAGGGCCCAGCCACGGTAAAAGAGTTTCTTGGCCAGCACTTCTGCAACCGGCTCGAGTTCAAACAGGCAACCCGCTGACTGCTGCGACTCCAGTCCCAGCAATGACATGCTGACAATGAAATCAATCTCGCCTTGGGGCACTTTGATTTTCAGTGACGTTGCCCCTTCGTCGTAGGCATCAATGAGGGGCTCAAACCGGTCGTTGAGCCGGGGCGTGAGGTAACCGATCCACTGGGGGTCGCGAATAAACAGGTCAATGTCATCGCTGATGCGGTGCTGCATGGCCAGCATGAGCCGGGTGCCGCCACCTAACAGGGGCTTGAAGTCGCACTTGGCCGCCGCAGCCGCATCGCTGACCATCTGCATCGCCAGTTTTTCAAGCATCCGCCAGGAGCCACCGCTCAAGTGCGCTTGAATCTCGGCGGTGGTCGTCACAGTTGCCCCGCCACGGCGCGTTCCCACTGCGGGCTTCTGGGCGCCTGGTGGTCCAGCGTGTCGAGGTAGAGCTGATGGGCATGGGCCACGCTGGTCCCGCTCTCAAGTGCACAGGCCGCAATCAATCGGGGTTCAATTTCTACAAAAAGATAGCCCATCACGGCATTGGCCTGGGGGGTTTCGGCGGACAGTCGGCCAACACGCAAGGACTCGACCACGTCCTGCGCACTGAGCACGGCGCCAAAGGGGGCGTTCAAGTGTGCGGTGATCAAGGTCGCTGAATGCATGGCGATGGCCTTTTGCTGGAGACGGGTGCTGGAGTTTAGCCATTCAAACCCTTTTGATGGGCTTGGTCCGCGCCTCGGTCACAATTTGCCCATGAGCGAACCCATTTTTTCAGTCCACGGCCTGGTCAAGCGCTACGGCGAGGCCACCGTGGTCAACGACATGTCTTTTGAGATTGCCCCCGGCGAATGCCTGGGCGTGATTGGCCCCAACGGCGCCGGCAAAACCACCACCATCCGCATGTGCCTGGGCCTCACCGTGCCAGACGCGGGCACGGTCACGGCGTTTGACCTGCAAATGCCGCGCGATGCGCTGGCCATTAAGGCGCAGCTTGGCGTGGTCAGCCAGATGGACACGCTCGACCCGGATTTCAGTTGCGCGGAAAACCTGCTGGTGTATGGCCGCTACTTTGGCATGAAAGACAAGCAGATCAAGGAGCGCATCCCAAGCCTGCTCGACTTTGCCAGCCTGACCGCCAAGGCCAACGCCAAGCCCGGCGAGTTGTCCGGCGGCATGAAACGCCGCCTGAGCCTGGCGCGCGCACTGGTCAACAACCCGCGCCTGCTGCTGCTGGACGAACCCACCACCGGGCTCGACCCGCAAGCGCGGCATCTGATGTGGGAGCGGCTGCAACTGCTGTTGCAGCAGGGCAAATCCATTTTGCTGACCACCCATTTCATGGACGAAGCCGAGCGCCTGTGCCACCGCCTGCTGGTGGTGGACCACGGTAAAAAGATTGCTGAAGGCGCGCCGCGCGACCTGATCCGCCAGTATCTGGAGCCGGACGTGGTGGAGGTTTATGGCAACGGCGCGCTGGCGCTGGTCGACGCACCCTTGAAAACGCTGGCTGCGCGGGTCGAAGTGAGTGGTGAGACGGTGTTTTTTTACACCGAGCAGGCCAAGCCGCTGCTGTTGGCGCTGGAGGCCTACCCGGCGCTGCGCACGCTGCACCGCCCGGCGAACCTGGAGGACTTGTTCCTCAAGCTCACTGGCCGCCAGATTCGGGAGGATGCATAAATACTATGAATACAAGAGCTGTTGACCCAATGAAAATAAGGGCTGGAGGCCTAAAAAGCCCTTCAATCTGGCGCGCACCCGAGCTCTCCATGCGCTGGTGGCCGGTGTTTCTGCGCAACCTGCTGGTGTGGCGTAAGCTGGCCATCCCGAGCCTGGTGGGCAACATCGCCGAGCCGCTGATGTGGCTGGTGGCGTTTGGTTACGGCATGGGCGCGCTGGTGGGCAAGATCACGGTGAACGGCGTGGAGATTCCCTATATCCTGTTCCTGGCGAGCGGCAGCATCTGCATGAGCGCCATGAACGCCGCCAGTTTCGAGGCGCTGTATTCCGCTTTTTCACGCATGCATGTGCAAAAAACCTGGGACGGCATCATGAATGCGCCGGTGAACCTGGACAACATCGTGCTGGCCGAAATGCTGTGGGCGGCGTTCAAGAGCCTGTTCACCGTGACGGCGATTCTGGGCGTGATGCTGGCCTTGGGCATCAGCTACAGCCCGAAACTGCTGATCGCCTGGCCGGTGCTGCTGGGTGTGGGTATCACCTTCAGCTGCGTGGCACTGATCTTCAACGCCCTGGCCAAGGGCTACGACTTTTTCACCTATTACTTCACGCTGTTTTTGACACCGATGATGTTTTTGAGCGGCATCTTTTTCCCGCTGGAGCAGCTGCCACCCGTGGTGCGCGCCATCTCGCAGTGGCTGCCGCTGACCAACGCGGTGGACTTGGTGCGTCCGCTGTTCATGGACCAGTGGCCCACCGACTGGTTACGCCCGGTGTTGGTGCTGATGGTGTTTGCGGTAGGTGGCTTCTGGATCGCGCTGGCGCTCACGCGCAAGCGTTTTCTGGGATAGGCCGGGCTAGGTGAGATGCTATTGAAGTGATAGCTATTACCCCAAACCGGAAAAGGGCTGGAGTCTATTTTTTATCGTAACGTCTCAAGGGACGGTGGTGGCCCACACCTGACTGGCCACACGGAGCATATTGCCACCCATGACTTGATCCGCCTCGACGGCGCTCAGGCCTACGCCGCGCAGGGCGTCGGGCAATTGTTGCCACGTGTAGATGGGGGTGTAGCCAATGCCAGTGATGCCGCCGCCATACCCCGCTGAGCGCGGCCACCAGTAGCTGGCGTCAAAGTCGCCGGGTGGGGTGTCGTCCAGCTCCGGCTGCGAAAAACCGTTGTCCAGCCCGATGCCCACATGCGCCATGCCGACCAGGTCAGCCACATAGGCCACATGCCGCGCCACATCTGCCGCCACCGGGTCTTGAACACCCAGGAACTTGGAGACACCAGAAATACACACCACGCCACCGGTCGCGGCGCAGGCGCGGATCTGTTCATCGGTGATGTTGCGGCCATGGTCCACCAGCGCCAGCGGGTTGGCGTGGCTGAAGATCACTGGCTGGCTCGATGCCGCCATGATCTCCAGGCTGCACCGCCGCCCAGTGTGGGAGCAGTCCATCAGCAGCCCGGCCGCATTCACCGCAGCCACCATGCGCCGTCCCAACGGGGTCAGGCCGCGCTCCACATCGTGGCAGCCATCGGCCACGGGGTTGTTACGGTTGTAGGCGAAGTGGATTTGCCGCACGCCTAGTTGCGCGTAGAGTGCTACCATCTCGGGCTGTTCCAGCAGTGGCAAAGCGCCTTCCAGGTCAAAGGCTACGCCAATCTGCCCACCCGCGCGGGCACGTTCGATATCGGCCACGCTGTTCACTTGGATGTACTTGTCAGGGTGCGCGGCAATGGTGGCGCGGTAACCAGCCATCACCGCCATGATCTGCGACACCGGGTTCATGTCCATGCCGACGTTGATCGACACGTGGTTCAGCCCGAATCGGCGCAAGGCGTCAATCGGCTCGAAACTGGCCTGCGGGTGCAATGGCAGGCACATGTGGGCGTCCCAACGGATCATGGTTTGATTAGGCAAGTGATGGTGGTGTGGGGGATGTTAGCCGCGTTGGCGTTTTTTGACCCGGATGCCCTCACCCGGATCAGCGCGGTTGCCTTGGGGTCGGTGCCCGGGATGAGAGCCAATGCACTTGCCTCAAGGCCTCAAAGCTTGATCTGCCTTGATCAAATCCGCCGCCTTCTCGGCAATCATCATCACCGGGGCGTTGGTGTTGCCGCTGACGATGCGCGGCATGATGGACGCGTCCACCACGCGCAAGCCTTGCAGCCCGTGCACGCGCAACTGCGCATCCACCACATCCATGTCGCCAGGGCCCATGCGGCAGCTGCCTACCGGGTGGTAGATGGTGTCGGCGTAGTCGCGGATGACGTGCTCGATCTGCTCGTCGGTCTGGGCAACCGCCGTGGTCGGCAGCTCGCGCCCTCCAAATTTGGCCAGCGCGGGCTGTTTCAGGATGGTGCGCATCAGTTTGAAGCCGCGCACCAAGCGTTCCATGTCGTCGCGGTGGCTCAAAAAGTCGGGGTCGATCAGCGGCAGCGCCAGCGGGTCTTTGTTGGCCAGCTGCACGCTGCCTTCGCTCTTGGGCCGCAGCAGGCACACATGGCACGAAAAGCCGTGCCCCCAGGTGAGCGTACGGCCGTGGTTGATGAGTTTGCCAATGACAAAGTGCAGTTGCAGGTCAGGCGTGGTCTCGGTTGGCTGGCTTTTGATGAAGCCCCCTGCCTCGGCAAAATTGGTGGTGAGCATGCCGGTGCGGTGCTGGCGCCACTGCACGGCGCCCTGCAGCGTTTTCAGGCCGCCGGTGACCGACAGGCCAAACAGCTCGGTGTTGCTGGGTACATGCACCACCTGCACCATGTCGGGGTGGTCATGCAGGTGCTGGCCCACGCCGGGCAGGTCATGCTGGGTGGCGATGCCTTTGTCCACCAGATGCTGGTGCGGGCCAATGCCCGAGAGCATCAGGATCTGCGGCGACTGGATGGCACCGGCGCACAGCAGCACCTCGCGCTGGGCGTTCAGCTGTTTCAGCTGCCCGTCCTGCACAAATTCCACACCCACGGCGCGTTTTTTTTCCAGCAGGATGCGCGTGACCTGGGCGCCGGTGAACACCTGCAGGTTTGGCCGGGGTAAAGCGGGGGTCAGGTAGGCCTTGGCGGCGCTGCAGCGCTCGCCATTTTTATGCGTGGCCTGGTACAGGCCCACGCCTTCCTGGTTGGCGCCGTTGAAGTCCGGGTTGATCTTGAAGCCCGCCTGCGCGCCCGCCTGCACAAAACGCAGGCCAAACGGGTTGGGGCTGCGCAAATCCATCACGTTGAGCGGGCCGCCCGTGCCATGAAAGTCGTCGCCGCCACGCTCGTTGTGTTCAGATTTCTTGAAGTACGGCAACACATCGGCCCAGCTCCAGCCGGGGTTACCCAGCGCCGCCCAGTGGTCGTAGTCTTCGTGCTGGCCCCGGATGTAACACATGGCATTGATGGAGCTGGAGCCGCCCAGCACCTTGCCGCGCGGCTGGTAGCCCCGGCGCCCGTTCAGGCCGGGCTGCGGCACGGTGGCCATGGCCCAGCCCGCCAGGCTGAACTTGGCCAGCACCGCCAGCCCGGCTGGACATTGGATCAGCACGCTGCTGTCGGGCGGCCCGGCTTCGAGCAGTGCCACGGTGATGTCGGGGTTTTCTGAGAGGCGCGCCGCCAGCACACAGCCCGCAGAGCCGCCGCCGATGATGAGGTAGTCAAACATAACAATGTCTCCCGGCACAAGCTGAATCTGGTTCATGGGTCTGAAGAATGGCCGTGGGCTCACGTTATCGCAAAAGCAACGGGGGATGTAGAGGCTGGCCCCCAAGCTGGCGCAGCCCCCATGCTTTCGGGCATGATGGGGGTGTGACCAAGACCTCTCCCACTCCTTCTTTGTCGGCCAGCGCCAGCGCAGGCCACCCCTACCAGGCGCTAACCCCGGACGTGGTTCAGGACGCCTTGGCCAGCATCGGCTTGTATGGCGACGGCCGCCAGATGGCGCTCAGCTCTTATGAAAACCGCGTTTACCAACTGCATCTGGAAGACGGCGCGGTGGTGGTGGCCAAGTTTTACCGCCCACAGCGCTGGACCGAGGCGCAGATTCTGGAAGAACACGCTTTTTCTGCCGAGCTGATGGCGGCTGAAATCCCGGTGTTGGGGCCGATGATGGTGCAGGGCCAAACGCTGCACCACTTTGGCGGCTTTGCCTTCAGCGTCAGCCCCAGCCGCGGTGGCCGAGCGCCCGAGCTGGATGACCCGGACGTGCTGGAATGGATCGGTCGTTTTCTGGCGCGCATCCACACCGTGGGGGAGAGCAAACCGTTTGCCGTGCGCCCGGCGCTGGACCTGCAAACCTTTGGTCTCGACTCGCGCGAGTGGCTGCTGGCCCATGACAAAGTGCCGCTGGACGTGCAATCTGCCTGGGAAAAGGCCTCTACAGATGCACTTGATTTAATAGCTAGTGGCCCTTTATCTATAAGGGCTGAAGGCCCAAAAGGCTTGCAACCTCTGGCGCGGGATGAGGAAACCGATGACGAGCAACCTATTGAGGGCTTGCGTAGTCTGCGCCTGCACGGCGACTGCCATCCGGGCAACATCCTGTGGACCCCGCTGGAAGCCCCGGCCAGCAGCCTGCCCGGCCCGCACTTTGTTGACCTGGACGACGCGCGCATGGGCCCGGCGGTGCAAGACCTGTGGATGCTGCTCAGCGGTGACCGCCAGCAACGCAGCCGCCAGTTGGGCGCCCTGGTGGATGGCTACGAGCAGTTCCGCCGGTTTGACCGGCGTGAACTGGCGCTGATCGAGCCGCTGCGCACGCTGCGCCTGATCCATTACAGCGCCTGGCTGGCGCGGCGCTGGGATGACCCGATCTTCGCCATCAACTTCCCGTGGTTTGGCTCCAGCGACTATTGGCAGGGCCAAGTGCAGATGCTGCAAGAGCAGATCGAAGCCATGCAGGAAGAGCCGCTGGTGGTGTGAACCCATCCCCAGTCATGACAGTCGTCGGCGGTCACGCTTTTGATCTCGCCCTCTCCCTCTGACTGTCACCCCGGCCCTGATCCGGGGTCCATGTCCACGAGTTCCTGGATGGCGGGTCGTGGCCCGCAATGACAGCCGGGTCCGCAACAGCAGGCCTATGGTTCACTCAATGGTGAGTTTTTGCGCCACATTGTCCGCCAGTTTTTTGGGCAGCGTCAGGCTCAGCACCCCGTTCTCGAACTTGGCTTTGGCTTGCGCCTGGTCAATGTCCATGGGCAGCTGGAAGCTGCGTGACACCTCGCCAAAATACCGCTCGCTGCGCAGCACGTTGTCGTTGTCGCCGGTGCTGTCTTGCTGCTTCACCTCGGCTTGAAGCGTTACCAGGTTGCCATCCACCGACACGTGAATGTCTTCTTTGGGCACGCCCGGTATTTCGGCATGCACGGTGTAGGCGTCTTTGCTTTCCTTGACATCCACCTTGATCTGCGCGGGCGTGGGCAGCGGGTCGCCGTGCAGGGGCCGGACGTAAAACGCCGGGGCGATGTCGCGGAAAAAGTCGTTCAAAAGATAGCTGCGATTCATCAGAGCAGACATTTGAATTCTCCTTCAGGTTGGCTAAAAGTCAGAAGCCCGGTGCTTGCGCACCGCTGGCTCCTGTTGCCCTATTTGAGGTGAATCCGGTGTCTTTTCAAGACCCGGCAGCCAGCACGTACGTAGTTGGGGCGACGCGCTGCCGGGGTGCCCGCAGCAGGCTTATTCCGTTTCCAAATCATTCGTGTCTAGGCGCGAGGCCGCAGGCAGTGCTGTAGCACGACAAGGCGAAGCAACAACGACACGGGTGATTTAGAAATGGAATTACTTGCCGTTGATGGCCAGCAACTCTACTTCAAACAGCAGCGTCGCATCAGGCGGAATCACGCCACCTGCGCCGCGCGAGCCGTAGGCAATGCTGGCTGGGCAGGTGAGCTTGGCCTTGCCGCCGACCTTCATTCGCTGCACGCCTTCGGTCCAGCATTTGATGACGCCGGTCAAAGGGAACTCGATGGCTTGGTTGCGTTTGTACGAGCTGTCAAACTCACGGCCATCGGGAAATGTTCCGCGGTAATTGACCTTGACCATGTCACTGGCCAGCGGGCTGGCACCGGTGCCGTCTTTCAAAGAGCGATACACCAGCCCGCTGGGGGTAACCACCGCGCCGGCCTCACTGGCAGCGGCCTCCAGCACCGCATCAGCGGCCCAAGCGGTGGACAAGGTGCTCAAAAGGGTGGCGAGGAGGGCGGTGCGTAAAGTTGTTTTCATGGGGCCGATGTAGTGGGTTGTGACAAGGCGGCCATTGTCGCAGCCGGGTTGGGTGTGAAAGGCGGGCGTGGTTTTTCCCTCGTCCTCTGGGAGAGGGCGGGGTCAGGGCGCTTACGCACAGTCAATTTGCACTGAGTCTGGCATCATGGCCGATATGCATCAGACCTTGCCACCGTTCATTCATTGCCTGCTGGATCCGCAGCGCTACCCGGGTGAGGTGGCGCGAATTGAGCTGGTCGAAACCCACATCTCCTGGGTTTTTCTGGCTGGAGACTTTGCCTACAAGCTCAAAAAACCGGTCAAGCTGCCTTTTCTGGACTTCAGCACGCTGGCGCTGCGGCACCGAGCCTGCTTGGACGAGCTGCGGCTGAACCGCCGCCTGGCGCCTGACATTTATCTGGATGTGCTGCCGCTGATCAACACGCCCGAGGGGCCGCAATGGGGTGCGGCGGGTGACGAGGGTAAAACGGGCAAGGTGGCTGACTACGCGGTGCGCATGCGGCGCTTTGATGAAGCCGGGCGGCTGGACCACGTCTGCCAGCGCGGCGAACTGCGCCCGGCGCACCTGTCTGACCTGGCCCAGACGCTGGCCGCTTTCCACGCCGCTGCCGCCAGCGCGCCGCCCGCGTCGCGTTTTGGCGAGCCCGCGCAGGTGCTGGCGCCGATGCTGGACAATTTCACCGACCTCCAACGCATGCTGCACCCCGACGCGGGTGACGACGTGGCGGTGCGCTTGGCCCGGTTGGAGGCTTGGACCCGCGCACAGTACCAGCAACTGGCACCCCTGCTGCGCGCACGCAAGCTCAGTGGCCGCGTGCGCGAATGCCACGGCGACCTGCATCTGGCCAACCTGGTGCTGATCAACGGCCGGGTGCGCCTGTTTGATTGTCTGGAGTTCAACGAAGACCTGCGCTGGATCGATGTGGCCAGCGACATCGCCTTCACTTACATCGACCTGCTGGAGCACGGCCAGCTGGGTCTGGCCAACTGGTTTGTCGATGAAGTCATCAGCCACAGTGGTGACGATCAGGTGGCGCTGCTGCTGCGCTTCTACGCGGTGTACCGCTGCTTGGTGCGCGCCAAGGTGGCCGCCATCCGCGTCAACCAGACGCACACCGACACGGCCGAGGTGCTGTCCGATATAGCGCTGGCCGAGCGCTTGGTGACGCCCAAGCCGCCGCAACTTACCATCACCCACGGTGTGTCGGGCTGTGGCAAAACCTGGCTGACCGACCAATGGTTGCAAAGCGACACGCGGTTGCCCACGCTGCGCCTGCGCGCCGATGTGCAGCGCAAGCGGCTGTTCGGGCTGGACAGCAGCGCACACACCAGCTCAAAGGTGAACGCGGGCATCTACTCGCCGCAGGCGCACCAGCGCACTTATGCCCATCTGCGCGACGTGGCGGCCAGCTGGCTGCGCGCCGACTGGTCGGTGGTGGTGGACGCGACTTTTTTGAAGCGTGCCGACCGCGACGCCTTTCGCGCGCTGGCGCTGGAGCACGGCGCAGCCTTTGCCATCCTGGCGCCGCATGCCACGCCCGAGCAATTGCAGCAACGCATCACCGCCCGCCAGTCGCTGGGGGCAGATGCCTCCGAGGCCACGCTGGCGGTGCTGGCGCAACAGTTGCGCGAACTCGAGCCGCTGGGGACGGAGGAAGGCCCGGTGCTCAACGGTTGATCGATGGCACACCGCTGGTGGGGGGTGGATCGATGTTCAGGGTGAATAGAAAGAACCCAGAACAAGCCTTTTAAAACAAGAGCTTGCTTCGATTCGTGAATAGATAAAGTTGACAAGCCAGCACGTTCGACCCCCACCCTGCAAAAAGCCCCGCAGTCATTGACTCGCGGGGCTTGGATGTTTGAATAGCTACTTATTCAATAGCTATTAGCCCTTTTGTATAAAGGGCTAGAGGCATATTTCTTATATAAGAATCACACCAGCAGCGCATTCACCCGTTTGACATAAGCGGCCGGGTCTTCGGGCAAGCCGCCTTCGGCCAGCAGCGCCTGGTCGAACAGGATGTGCGCCAGGTCGTTGAAGTTGGGTGAGCCGTCGAGCTTTTTTACCAGCGGGTGTTCGGCGTTGACTTCCAGCACCGGCTTGGTGTCGGGGGCGGTCTGACCGGCTTGCTTCAACATGCGCGCCAGCTGGGTGCTCATGCCGTGGTCTTGCACCACCAGGCAGGCAGGCGAATCCACCAGGCGGGTGGTCACACGCACGTCTTCGGCCTTGTCCTTCAGCGCTTCTTTCAGCTTGGCCAGCAGCGGTTTGAAGGCTTCGGCGGCTTCATCAAAGGCTTTTTTCTCGGTCTCGTCCTGCAGCTTGCCCAGATCGACCTGGCCCTTGGCCACGCTTTGAAGCGGCGTGCCGTCAAACTCGTACAGGTAGTTCAGCGCCCACTCGTCCACGCGGTCGGTCATCAGCAGCACTTCAATGCCTTTTTTCTTGAACACTTCCAGCTGCGGGCTGTTCTTGGCGGCGGCTAGGGTGTCGGCGGTGATGAAGTAGATGGCTTCCTGGCCGTCTTTCATACGCGCTTTGTAGTCGGCAAAACTGACCGTCACGCCGTCGGTGGTGCTGCTGGCAAAACGCAGCAGCTTGGCGATGCGTTCCTTGTTGCCAAAGTCTTCGCCCAGGCCTTCTTTCAGCACGGCGCCAAATTCCTTGTAGAACTTGGTGTATTTGCCGGCGTTGGCTTCCGCCTCGGCCTTGTCTTCGGCGCTGAGCACATCGGTCACGCCTTCTGCTGACGCGGTGGCTTCCGGCAGCTTGTCGTTTTTGGCCAGGTCTTCCAGCATGCCCAGCACACGTTTGGTGCAACCTTCGCGGATGGCTTTGACGTCGCGGCTTTCTTGCAGCAGTTCACGGCTCACGTTCAGCGGCAGGTCACTCGAATCGACCACGCCCTTCACAAAGCGCAGGTAGGTCGGCATCAGGTTGTCGGCATCGTCCATGATGAAGACGCGCTTGACATACAGCTTGACGCCGGCCGACTTTTCGCGGTTGTACAAGTCAAACGGGGCTTTGCCGGGGATGTACAGCAGCTGGGTGTACTCGGTACTGCCTTCCACGCGGTTGTGGGTGTAGGCCAGCGGCGCGTCCGTGTCGTGGCTGATCTGTTTGTAAAACTCGGTGTATTCCTCAAACGTGATGTCTTTTTTTGCGCGCGACCAGATGGCGTTGGCCTTGTTGACGGTTTCCCACTCACCGGTTTTGACCATGCCACCGGGCTGGCGGCCGCCGTTTTCATCACTCGGGTTGATCAGCTCGCCGTCTTTCCACTCTTCCTTTTCCATCAGGATGGGCAGGCTGATGTGGTCAGAGTATTTGCTGATGATGCTTTTGATCTTCCAGGCGCTGGCGTAATCCAGCGCATCGTCGCGCAGGTGCAGCGTGACGCTGGTGCCGCGCTCGGCGCGCTCGATCGGTTCCACCTCAAAGTTACCGGCACCACCGCTGACCCAGCGCACACCTTCCGCTGCGGGCAGCCCGGCGCGGCGGGTTTCGACGGTGATCTTGTCGGCAACGATGAAGCCCGAGTAAAAACCCACGCCAAACTGGCCAATCAACTGGCCTTGCTGCGAGGCGTTGGCTTTCTGGTCGCCGGTGAGCTTGCTCATGAAGTCTTTGGTGCCGCTCTTGGCAATGGTGCCCAGGTGCTCCACGGCTTCGATCTCGCTCATGCCGATGCCGTTGTCGGTGATGGTCAACGTCTTGGCATCCTTGTCAAAGGTGACCTTGACCTTGAGTTCAGAGTCCGACTCGTACAACGCAGTGTCGTTGATGGCCTCAAAACGCAGCTTGTCGCAGGCATCCGACGCGTTGGACACCAGCTCGCGCAGAAAAATCTCTTTGTTGGAGTACAGCGAGTGCGTGACCAGGTGCAGCAGTTGTGCCACTTCGGCCTGGAAGGAAAGGGTTTGTTTGCTCATGGGGTTGGAGTGTTCTCAAAGCATTAAAAAAACCAGCACACTGGGGCGGCTGGTACAGAAACGAAAATTCAGTTGCGGGCGATGTCGGCAAATTCAAGGGGGTCTCTTGGCCTGTACTTGACATGAAAAGGATCGAAACCCTAAACTGCCTTACCGAATTGTAAGGAGCGAACCATGCTGGCCACGATGACGAGTAAATCGCAGATCACCCTGCCCAAAGACATTCGCACCCTGCTGCAGCTTGAGCCTGGCGACAAAGTCGCGTTTTTGCCCATGCCAGATGGGCAGATCACCGTATCCAAAGCCAGCAAGGCCTCTTTCGCCCAGTTGCGCGGCATCTTGCCCCCGCCAGCGCGTGCCTTTACTGTTGAAGAAATGGACCAGGCGGTGCAGGACGCTGTGGCGGACAAACATGCTCGCGCTTGACACCAACCTTCTGGTTCGACTCATCACCAATGACGACCCGGTACAGGCCCAGCGGGTACAGGAGGCGCTGGACGAAGAACTGGAAGCGGGCCATGAATGTATGGTGGGCCAGGTTGTTTTGTGTGAACTGGTCTGGGTGCTTGGGCGGCTGTACGGCTATTCAACGGCGCAATGCCAACAAACGGTGGGCGAACTGCTGGGTTTTGCGGGTTTGCGTTTTGAGTCGATGCCGGTCGTGATGCTCGCCTTCAAAGCCTGGCATCAGCATGGCGGTGATTGGGCCGACCATCTGATTGGGGCACAAATGCAGGCTTTGGGCTGCGATGCAGTCCTGACGCTGGACCAGCGCGCGGGGCGGGCCGCCACGCATCGGCTACTGGCTGGCTGACTTCCCGGCCCAACCGCTCAGGGTGGTTAAGCACGAGTGATTTCTTCTGTCAGTTACTTCAAAAAGTAGAGTAGTCAGCCCTTTATCTATAAGGGCCAGAGCCATATTCTTTAAGCAAGACTGGCCCGAGGTGACTCGCGCCAGCTTTTGAACTGACGCAACATCACCGGCACCACCATCGCCACCCCGATCAGCGTGGCGGTCAAGCTGGGCGCCACCATCAGCAGCGCGGCTGAGATACACAGCGCCTGCTCCCAGCGTTTCATTTCGACCAGGAAGAACTTGGAAAACGCCATCGCCAGGAAGGTGATGCCCAGGATGCAGCCAACGAAAGTGACCGAGAAGTCATACCAGGTGAAGCCCTTGGCCACCAGAATCAGCGACGGCGAGAAGACAAACACAAACGGCACCAGCGCCTTGGCAATGCCCAGGCGGAACGCGGTGTTGCCGGTCTTGAATGGGTCACTGCCCGCCATGCCCGCCGCCGCATACGCCGCTAGTGCCACCGGCGGGGTGATGTCGGCCAGCACCCCGTAATAAAACACAAAGAAGTGCGCCACCAGCGGCTCCACACCGAGCTGCACCAGAGTCGGTGCGGCCACCGTCACCATGATGATGTAGTTGGCGGTGGTCGGAATGCCCGCGCCCATCAAAATGCAGACTGCTGCTGTCATCACCAGCGCCGCCAGCAGGGTGAGCGACTGGAAGGCGATCAGGTAGCTGGGGATGATGCTGCTCAGGCCTCCGGCAATGGTTTGCGCCGCCCCGGTGATGATGAAGCTGATCTTGAAGCCCACCCCGGTGAGCGTGACCACCCCAATCACGATGCCCACGGTGGCGGCCGCAGCGCCCACCGCCAGCGCGTATTTGGCACCGGTCTCAAAGGCTTCGACCAGTACCTTGGGTTCAATCCGGCCACGAATCTTCAGGCCGCGCATCGCCGCCGCCGTCAGCACAACACTCCCCGCAAAGATGCCCAGTTTGACCATCTCGTCCAGGTTGGTGAACGCCACGGCCAGCAGCGCCAGATGCAGCACCACCATCAGCCCCCAGTTTTTGGCGCTGTTGCCTCGCACCGAGGTGGTCAGCCCGACGATGGCACTCGAGGTGATGCCCACAAACGCCGCCAGATACGGCGTGCGCCCGCTGACCAGAATGCTGATCAAAAAGAACAGCGGGATCAGCGTCGGCCAGCGCATCTTCATGCTCTGGCGCAGCTTGGGCATTTCTTCCTCGGTCAGGCCGCGCAGGCCGTAACGCTTGGCCTCAAAGTGCACCTGCATGAAGACGCCGAAAAAGTGCATGAATGCCGGCACGATGGCCGCCGTGATGATGGTCTGGTATGGCAGGCCCAAAAATTCGATCATCAAAAACGCCGCTGCGCCCAACACCGGCGGCGTGATCTGTCCGCCGGTTGATGCAGCCGCTTCCACTGCACCGGCAAAGTGGCGCTGGTAACCGACGCGGATCATGGCCGGAATGGTCAGCGAGCCGACTGTGACCGCATTGGCCACCGACGAGCCTGACAACATGCCGAACATGGCCGAGCCAAACACACTCACCTTGGCCGGGCCACCGGCGTACCGCCCGGCAATGCTCGACGCGATGTCCAGAAACAGCTGCCCCAATCCGATGCGCGTGGCCATTACGCCAAACAGTACAAAGTGAAATACGTAGGTGGCCACCACGCCGACTGCCACACCGTAAATACCCTGGCTGGTGAGGTACTGGTGGTTGATGAACTGGCTCCAGCTCGATCCGGCGTGCTGCAGCAAACCCGGGAAATATTGGCCAAACAGTGAATAAAAGGTGAAGCCCAGCGCAATCACCGGCAGCGGCCAGCCCATGCTGCGCCGCGTGGCTTCCAGCAGCGCCACAAACAGCACGGTGCCAAACACCACGTCGTAGTTGTTCGGGTTGCCAACTCGAAACGCCAGGTCTTCAAAGGTGTAGGGGATGTACAGCACGGCAATCGCCACGCCAATGCCCAGCAACCAGTCATAGATTGGAATACCACCGGGCGAGGCCAGGCTGTGGCGCACCGTGCGGTTTTCCGCAGCCTTGCTGCCAGCAAACACCAAAAAAATCAAGCCCAGCACAAACGCCAAGTGCACGCCACGGTGGGTGGTTTCGCGCAGCAGGCCAAAACCGGCGGTGTAGTAGTGAAAACAGCTCAGGGTGATCAGCAGCCATTTGATCAGCACGGTGGCCGGCGGCACCGAGGGGCGGAAACGCATCTCGGGGTCGAACTTTTCCTCCATGGCCAGGAGTTGTTTGTCATCGGGCAAGGTGGTGGCTTGGCTCATACTTGTTTTCTTGTGGCTACCAACGACAACGGGCGGAAAAAGTGTTCCGCCCGTTCAGGTTAAATCAGTGACGGCTGAGGCTTATTTCAGCGCACCGGCTTCTTTGTAAAACTTCTCGGCACCCGGGTGATACGGAATGCCTACGCCCTGCACGGCATTTTGCAGCGTGATGTATTTGCCCTTGGCATGGCCAGCGGCCAGGGTTTTCTGGGCGGCATCGCTGTAGAGCGCCTTGGTGATCTGGTACACGGTTTCGGTGTCGGCCTTGTCGCTGGTCACCAGTTGTGCGCCCAGCGCCAGGGTTTTGACCGCTGGCACGCCCTTGTAGGTTTCAGCCGGAATGGTGTCCACGGCAAAGAAGCTGCTGGACTTGCGCAGGCTCTCAGCCGCTGCGCCGTCAATCGGCAGCAATTCAATGCCACCACCCGCGCTGGCCAGCTCGGCAATGGCACCCGCAGGCGCGCCGCCGGTGAAGAAGAAGGCATCCAGCGCGCCGTCTTTCATTTTGTCGCCAGCCTGGTTGGGCTTGATGTACTCGGGTTTGATGTCAGATTCTTTGATGCCGTAGGCGGCCAGCACCAGGCGGGCGTTGATCAGCGTGCCGGAGCCGGGTTCGTCCAGCGCCACGCGTTTGCCTTTCAGGTCGGCAATGCTCTTGAAGCCCGCGCCTTTTTTCACCACCACGTGGATGCTCTCGGGGTACAGGTTGGCAATCATGCGCAGGCCGTCCACCTTGGGCTTGCCTTCAAAAATGCCGGTACCGGTTTGCGCCCAGGTGGCCACGTCCGACTGGCTGAAACCCGCTTCCATCGCACCGCCCGCCACGCCATTGACATTGGCCAGAGAGCCGTTGCTGGCTTGCGCCGTGGCGATGATCTTGCCCGGCTGCGAAACGGCGTTGGCGATCATGCCGCCCACAGGGTAGTAAGTGCCAGCGGTGCCGCCGGTGCCGATACGGAAAAACTGCTGCGCGCTGGCGGTACCAACGAGCGCGGCAGAGGCCACAACGGCGGCTGCAAGGAATTTCAGTTTCATGGGTCGCTCCTGAGGGTTGAAGAAGTGGATGGAAATGGCTGCCGAAACAAAGTTGGCAGTTTACCCCCGAGTGGGTGCCAGTCAGCTTGCAGAAAGCCAGCGATTGGCGAGGAGTTGGACCGGTTTCAAGCCAACGCGGTGCCCCGTGCCAGGGCCTTGGCCTGCTGGTATCCGGCGTAGAGCTTGGCGTACACCGGCCCCGGCTGCCCGTTGCCCACTGGTTGGCCGTCCAGCAGAGTTACCGGCAGCACCTCTTTGGTGGCGGACGACAGCAGCACTTCGTCTGCCGCCAGCACCTCGGCGCGGGCGATGCGCCGCAGCAGGAACGGGATGCCCTGCTGCGCGCAGATCTCTTCAATCAACCCGTAACGGATGCCTTCCAGCACCAGGTTGTCTTTGGGGGTACCAAGCAGCTGGCCATTTTTCACCACCCAGACATTGCAGGCGGCCGCTTCGCTCAGGTAGCCGTCGCGGAACATCAGCGTTTCAATGGCGCCCACGTCAAAGCTGATCTGCCGTGCAAACACCGCGCCCAGCAGGCTGGTGGCCTTGATATGCGCCTTTTCCCAGCGGAAGTCATCGGCGGTGACACAAGCCACACCTTGCGCGCGTTGCTCGGCACTGGGTGGCTTCATCACATTGGTCATCACAAACACCGTGGGGGTGATGTCGGTGGGCATCACATGGTCGCGCATGGCCACGCCACGGGTGATCTGGATATAGATGAGTTGATCACATTTTTGCTCACCAGCCCCCGTGGATTCCTCATAGTCAGCTATCAACTGTCTAGCAACTTCGGCCCATTGCGCCCGGCTCAATGGGTTGCTGATGCGCAGCTCTTTCAGGCTGCGCTCCAGCCGGGCCATGTGCTGCTCAAAGCGGAACAGCTGCCCACCGTACACCGGTACCACTTCGTACACCCCGTCGCCAAAGATGAAGCCCCGGTCCATCACGCTGATCTTGGCGTGCGGCAGGGTGGTGAATTCGCCGTTCAGATAGCAGGGCAACGCAGGCAGTGTGTTCATAAGCGCAATGGGTCAGGTGGAGCTGGGCTGGCAGTTTACGCCCGGGCGCGCCGCGTTTTCGCCGCCACCAGCCAGCCCTGGCTGCTGACGAGCAATACACCGGCCAGCACCAGCACCGCGCCCAGCACAAAACGCGGCTCCAGCGGCTCGCCCAGCAGCCAAACGCCAAACCCCATGCCAAACAACGGCGTCAAAAACGAAAACACCCCCAGCCGCGAGGCTAGGTAATGCCGCAGCAGCCAGAACCAGGCCAGAAAGCTGGCAAACGACACGATCACCGACTGAAACACCAGGCTACCCCACACCATTGGCGTGAAGTGGATGTGCGCCTGGCCCAGCACTGTAGCGGCCAGCATCAACAGCACAAACGCACCCACCAGTTGGTACATCAGCGTTTGCGACGCCGGGGCGCTGGCCAGTGCCGAGCAGCGCACCACCACCGTGGTGGCCGCCC
This sequence comes from Rhodoferax ferrireducens, assembly GCA_002083775.1. Lineage (GTDB taxonomy): Bacteria > Pseudomonadota > Gammaproteobacteria > Burkholderiales > Burkholderiaceae_C > Rhodoferax > Rhodoferax ferrireducens_A. Next base: position 353,202 of record MTEI01000003.1, read on the forward strand.
AAGCCATGCCTGCCAGCAGCGCCAGCGCGTCGCCCCACAGCATCATCATCGCCGGGCCCAGCGTGCTGCTGGCGGCTTGGCTGCGGCCAAAAAAGGTCAACACAATGCCAGTAAAGGCCAGCCCGATGCCGGCCCATTGAACCCAGCTCAGCCGCTCGGCGGGCAGCTTTATGTGCAGGCCCAGCGCGACAAAAATCGGCGCGGTGTACAAAAACACCACCGCGTGCGAGGCCGAGGTATGGCGCAGCCCCTCGCCCACCAGCAAAAACTCCAGCGCAAACAAGGCCCCCACCATCAGCCCGGCGCGCAAGGTGCCGTCTGTCAGGCTCATGCGTTCCTTGCGCCAGAGCATCCACAGCCCCAGCAGCACCGCCGCAGCGCCCGAGCGCAGGCCAATCTGCATGATCGGCGCAATGTCATGCGCGGTGGCTTTCAGCACCACTTGCTGCAAGCCCCACAACAAACACAGCAACAGCATCAGGGACGAGGCGCGCGCATCTAGCGCTTGGCGGGTGGTCATCGGGTGGTTCCAGGGGGCATGGTCAAGGGTGTCGATGATAGGTTCGGCGGGTTGGAGGGTATCTGCCGCTTTTGCGCCTGGCGGCGTACCCATGCGCGGTGCGAATTGTTGAAATGTGTGTGGAAAGCCGCGCTGTGAAACATCCTGATACGCCCGCAGACGAAACCGCCCTATCGCTCGGGCATGATGCCAACTTTCAAAAAACAAGAGGTATACCCGTGAAAAAGACATCGTTGAAACGGGCTGCTGCTGCCGTTGGCATATCCACACTGCTCACTTTGGGCGGCTGCGCCAATCTGTCGCACCGTGACCGCAACACTGTTACCGGCGCTGGCGTGGGTGCCGTAGCCGGTGCCATCCTGACCGGGGGCAGCTCGGTCGGCACCGTGGGTGGCGCTGCGGTGGGTGGGGTGATTGGGAACCAGATCGGGCGCAAGTAGCCAGGGTGATTGGCTAGGGGCTCTATCTCTCGTTAGCTGACATAAAAAATGGCCTAAGCCCTTGGCCAATATGGGTTAGTAGCTCAAAAATAGTTATCCCTGCTCGCAGCTTCTGCGAGCCAGCCGAAACATGCCAAGCCACCATCGCAAAGGTCTGCAGGGTTAGATCACGGCTCGCGCCAGTCCATATCCCGGTTAGCATTCAGGCCTCAAACGCTGTTTCCTTGACGCGTAGTTCTCCCCCAACGGCCTGCCTGTGACTGATTTACCCGAAAAATCCCAAGAACCCCGCCGGTGGCGCAGCGACGGCTGGACCGCCCAGGTCATCAAAAACGAAGACGACGACGGCTGGGCCGTGGCCATGACCAAAGACGGCGCGTCCGAGCCCGCCCTGACCGGCCCTTGGACCATGGGCCGCGACAAAAAGAACCCCAAACCGCTGGACGGCAATGCCTTCAGCACCCTGGTCAAAACCGCCAGCGAGTTTGTGCGCCGCAGCGAACAGCAACTGCACGCCACGCTGCACCAGAGCATCAGCGTGGCGCACGGCACCGGGCGCGTCACCGTGTGCCTGGACATCACCCCCGATGACGACAACCCGTCAGCGCTGTTGAGCGCCAAAGACGACGGCGATGAGGTGCTGGCGCAAGTGCGCGTGTCACCCGCGTTCAAACTCAACCGGGCCAGTGCGCTACGCTGGGTCGAGGCCGGGTTTGCCAAGTCGATGTAGTGGCTGGCTGGCCTTGACTTTTCACACATCTCAGGTGTGCTCGGCCTGCGTGCGCCGCCCCTTATGTTTTGGTGCAGGGCTTTGCGGGGTCTAATGGAAAATTTGCCGCTAGTCGTTTAAACACAAGGTCTTGCAGCTACAAAATTGATAATTATTTAGGGTACTGGTCCCTGTGGAGCCGGGCGGGCGGTGGAGTTGCCGTTCTCCGGCTTGCTCGCGGGTGATGGTGTCGGTTGGTCCAGTTCCCGTGTTTCGCCACCAGCCGTTAACAGTTTTGGATGCGATGTTGGGGTCACGCTTAGACCCTTACCGGTAGTAGCAATTTGTGATTTGCCTCCTCCAGGCCAGACGTCGGCTATGGCTCATCCCCGGCACGCGGGCCACCGCCGTGTGATGAATGCGCAGATGGCTGACAGGGCGCAAATTGAGTCAGACTGGGATCTGGTGGCACAATCGGCACCGGAATTTGAGGCCGATCAGCGAATCAGTTGGTAAGTGAGCGAGTCCGCCAGACTCGTCGCGGGGTCACCATTGTGCCTATGACGAACCAGACACACGGCAAATCACTCTCCAAGACACAACGTCTGACAATTAATCTGGCAGCTAGAACGAGAAATCGTGGGCTTTAGGCGACTCGAGGGCTTGTTACCTGGTCACGCGTGATTGATAAGCCTATCCGTCTTGCCTGTGCCGGAAAACATGGCTTGGTTGCCAACCCTGCGCCATAAGCTTTTCGACCTATTGGCAGTCTGCGACTTTGATCAGATGCTGGTTCCGCTGGGTATCGGCTGGCATGTTGACCACATACTGACGCACCTGTCTTTCGACACCTTGACCACATCTGCCCAGACTATGGGCCGGGCCACCGGGGCTGTGGAACGTTACTGGACACATCAAGCCCAGGTAGGCATTTGACTGCCCAACAAAAAAACCCCGCACGGTGGCGGGGTTCGGGGTGCGCAGCGGTGCTGTTCACACCATCTTCAGGCCTTGTTTTTCCTGCGAGACCAACCCAGGCCAGCCAAGGCAACCCCCATCAAAGCCAAGGTGGCGGGTTCAGGTACCTCAACCGGGTCACCCAGCGTGGACGTGATGGCGATGGTTGACTGTGTCCAATGCCGCTCAGCATGGAACATCTTGAAATCATAAACATCGCCGTTTACAAGACCCAAACTCCCAGCCAAATCATCCAAATCGAAACCACCTGTCACCGCAGCATGGATACCACCGAGGTCCATCACCAGTTGACCATTGATAAATACCCACACGTCATCATCGCCGGTGAACGAAAACACATTTTGTTTTGATGTGTCGTAAAACAGTTTAAGACTCAGCTCGGAAGTGAAAAAATAATTATGGCCGTTGCCACCTGCGTCCCAGATGGATGCATTGGTTTGTGAGTCAAGCGGAAAAAATGTCGTGTCACTGAAGGTCAACACACCGTTGGCGTCAACATCAGCGGTCAAAGTGACTTCGTAATCTTCCACGCAAGTCAAGCTAGGGGTTGCGGGATTACAGGAGCCGTACCAGGTTGCAAACGTAGCAGCGCTTGTAACGCTCCCACCGCTGCCTACGTTGTAAACCGGCTTGCCAGACGCATCAAGCGTGGTTTGAACCATACCGGTCTTTAGCCCACCGATAGCGTTGTTATTAAAGTCTTGATGAGAGACGCCGGAGGTGGCACCCCGGAAGTCACGAATGGTGATGTCAAAATCCAGAGGCACCGCTGATGCGGCAACGCTTGACAAGGCCAGCACCGTGGCAGCGAAACAAGTTGACAGTGATTTCATTTTTAGCTCCATGTAAAAGACATTGTTTTCAAAGCAAATCCTGTGCCAAATAAATTTTGGCAAATAAATCAATGTGTTAGAGTGAATCACCTGAATATTTTTGATAGAAGTGTCAATGTTTCCGACATATTTCAATGGGTAGCGGCAAAGTTGCATAAAACCACACATCGAACCAAACCAGGGATAAATCTGGGGCCGTTATCGACTGAACCCCTGCCACACCACCCGGCATGCGGGTCCGCATCGGGCGGTTCGAGAGGTTGAGATCATGAGAGTCGAGGCAAACCCCGTCTGTCAAACTAGGTAATCGGCAGCACCATGTTGAGCAACATGACGCTGTTGTGCCCTGATGGTCACTTCAAATTTCCCCAATGAGCACTTCCACGTCTGCGTCGTTGACCGGGTTTTGTGAGCTTACGGAACTCCACCAATGGACTTCTCGGTACCGGCCGTTGGCTTTTGGCATATCCCCTTCAGGCGATCCATCGTTGCGGGATGACGGTGGTGATGCACAGATGGCTGACGGGGCGCCAATCGAGCGTGACTAAGCAGGGCGGCGAATGCAGCCCCGGACTTTGAGGTTGAGGTTGATCAACGCATCAACCAGTAAGTGGCCTTCACACCGATTCAGGTCCGCTGCGGTATGGGCTACGCGCACAACAGCCCAACAGCCGACTCGCGACCAGCGGTCCAACCCTTGAGCGGCTGCGGCTGCTAAAGCTGCACCAGTCTACGGCGTTGACATACTCCCAACCCGTGAAGTACTCGGGCACATGTGGTTGAAATTTCTGTTCGTACAGCGCAGCACCACAAATAAGAAGACATGCAGCAGGCGCACCGTGATCTATAAGCGCGCAAGACCACAGGGTGCACGGTATTGACGCCGTAGGCCGAGGGCGGCTTTTTTGGGATCAGGTGGCGCGCGCCCCCGTCAGGCGGCGACGCGCCAACAGCACCAGCGCGGGCAGCAACAGCCACCATGTCGCGGGTTCAGGCACGGCGGCGGCGAAACGCTCGCCCAGCAGCGCATGGCCAGCTGCAGTCGGGTGCACACCGTCCCAGAACAACCAGTTATCGGGATTGCTGCAACGGCCATTCGTCAGATTTACCACACACTGTTCGGTCACATTGGTAAACCCATATTGCGCCGGGTTGGCGACTGCGTCATTGACCAACCCAAACACGTCGAACTGGATGATCTCAATGCTGCTCATCGCCTGGCCAAGCGCGTTCAGTGCGCTAGCCAGCGCTCCGTTATAGGCAGCGGTAAGGGTGCTTAAGTCGTCGGCCTGCCCTGTCCCAAGAAAGGCGGGCGTGATTCCCAGGTCGGGTAGGTTGGGTATCAAAAAGTGCTGTGCACCCTCGGCGGCGAGAGTCGTGATGGCGTTGGCTATGTTGGTAACTCCGTTACCGATGAGGGTTGGAACGCTCAAGGCTAAAGTTGGGTTAACCGAAGCCAGAGCAGCGTTGTAAAACACGTCGTTGGCAAAAGCCCAAATGACAAACAATGACGTGGCGGGGTCGGTGATGCAGCCGCTGCAGCCACTGGCGAATTGCGCCACTTGGTTGCTGACACCACCTTGGCCGTCAAACCACGGCTGTAATGTGGTGGGTACGCTGGGATTGACGGAGTTGAAATTGGTTGTACCCGTCGTGGCGCCGCCGAGAGCGTAGTTGGTGCCTCCATAGTTGGACGGCATGAAGCTATTGTCAAGTGGGTTGAAGGCCCGCCACAGGTTTTCAACGGCTGTCTGCCCATTGGAATAACGCGCACCGGCGTAAGGGTAGGGCGGAAATGCACCTATGCCACCTGGCCCGGCGTAATTACCTCCGTCGGACAATGAATCGCCAAAAACATACAGACTGCTCATCGACTGCAAACCGGCGTGTGCCGCCAGCGGTGCAAGCAGCGCCAAGGTGGCGGCCAGCAAAAAATTGCGAAGTTTCAACTTCATGGGGTCTCCTCAGGGTTGTGTGAGCTCGAATGGCCCATCGGACGACAGATGCAATTTCTGGACCGCGTGCATGCGGGTGTTACAAAACAAGGGCTTGGGCGCGCTTGACGGTCCAGGCCGATTCTGCGTGTAAAGATTCCCGACATTTGTTTGACGGTTCTGGTCTCTATACCCAACTCAATGAAGCCAGCACACCTTTTCGTCTGGATCGACAAGCACTACAAGCCTGTTTTGTAGTCTGCGCTTTGATGTCTGACTCCAATGGAATCATAGAACTACGTTCAGTAAGTGTCGAACTTGTGGGGCGCGCGTGTCAGGCGTACCGAAAGAACAGCTTCAATCAGCACGCTGACGGGCAAACAATCCACCAGCCAGCGGTTGGTTCCTTCGTTCGTCGGGGTCGAGGCCCTGACTGGCAGATGTGATGAAGAGGGTAGCCAGTGCATCCGTGCTGCTGACTGGGGCCAGCGGCGGAGTCGCGATCCTTATTCGCCCTGCCCTGGCGGACTTTACTCGCGTAGTCCGGTTAACTGACAGACGTAAGGTAACTTCGATGGCCAATAACGAGCACTTTGTCCGTGCACGTCTGGAAAATTGCCGCGAAGTTGACAGTGCTGTCGCTGGTTGTGATGCCATTGTCCATTTGGGTGGAATTGCCAAAGAGGCATCCTGGGACAAGCTGATCAGCACCAATCTGCTCGGAACCATCAATATTTTCGAGGCTGCTCGCCGGCATGGCGTTAGTCGCGTGGTACTCGCCAGCAGCATGCACACCATGGGGTTCTTTGGGCTAGAGGAATGCTTCACTGAAAACACTCCGCCAAGGCCAGACAGTCGTTATGCCGTAAGCAAGCTGTGGGTCGAGGCTGTTGGGAAGTTGTTTGCCCAGAAATACGGCATCGCAGTAACCTGTATTCGCATAGGCCATGCCACTCATCAAATTGAGCAAGCGGAGCCTGGCAACTGGATTGGTGCAACTGACCTAGCCTCCCTGATACGTCTAGGCCTCGAACGCACGGAACCGGGCTTCGTCTTGATGCATGGAGTCACGAGCTATTGCGGCTTGCAAATAACCGATGATCGCCTGCAACGTGAGTTCGGCTTCACCTTCACTGCTGGCGGTAGTGCTTACGATGAAGTCCTTAAGCGCATGTCCGTCACATACCCCGATGACCCTGCGGCGCAACGGTGGCGGGGTGGGATTTTTGCGTCCGGTGATGGCAATATGGTCTGATCCAGCGCCCCACTCCCCAAAGATGCAGCATTTCCCGTGACTGAAAGCTGAGCCTCGATTATGCAAAAAATAGGCCTCCAGCCCATGCATTTAAAGGGCTGACAGCTTCACTAAATATAGCAAAATCATGCCGACAGCGGCTTGAGCAATTCCGCCAGATCACTCTCGCTGAACAGCGGCTGTTTGCGTCCAACTGACCCGCTGTACATGCTCTCAGCCAGCGCGGCCTTGCGCTCCTGCAGGGCCAGGATGCGCTCCTCGATCGTGCCTTGCGCCACCAGTTTCACCACCCACACACTCTGCGCCTGGCCGATGCGGTGGGCGCGACCGGTGGCTTGGGCTTCCACCGCTGGGTTCCACCAGGGGTCGTAGTGAATCACGGTGTCGGCCTGCGGCAGGTTCAGGCCGGTGCCGCCGGCTTTCAGGCTGATCAAAAACAGCGGCACGGCACCGCTGGTGAACTGGTCGATGATCTCGTCGCGCTTCTGGCTCTGGCCGGTGAGTTTGACCCAGTTGAGTTTGCGTTTGGCCAGTTCCACCTCAATCAAGGTCAGCATGCTGGTGAACTGCGAAAACAGCAGAATCCGCCGCCCCTCACTCAGCATCTCGGGGAGCAGTTCTATCAGTTGGTCGAGTTTGGCCGAGGTTTTCACCTTTTGCGCCGCCGCCAGTTTGAGCAGATGCGGGTCGCAGCACACCTGGCGCAGCTTCAGCAGGGCGTCCAGAATGGTGATTTGCGACTTGGCCAGGCCCTTGGTACTGAGTGCCTCGCGCACGGTTTTTTCCATCCCCAGGCGGATGGTTTCGTACAGGTCGGCCTGTTTGCCCAACAGCTCCACGCGCATCACGGTTTCCACCTTGGGCGGCAGCTCGTGCGCCACCAGCGCCTTGGTGCGGCGCAGCATGAACGGCGTGACGCGCGCGCGCAGCTGGTGCAGCGCCTCGGGGTCGCCCTGTTTTTCGATGGGTTTGCGAAACAGCTCGGTAAAACGCTTCTGGCTGCCCAGAAAACCCGGCATCAGAAAGTGGAACAGGCTCCAGATTTCGCCCAGGTGGTTTTCCATCGGCGTGCCAGACAGGCACAGGCGGTGGCGGCTTTTGAGTTCGCTAGCCACCTCGGCAGCAAAAGTGTTGGCGTTTTTGATGTTTTGCGCCTCGTCCAGCACCACCAGATGCCATTGGCCTTGCAGCCAGCCTTCGCGGTCGCGCGGCAGCAGCGAATATGGTGCGATGACGATGTCGTACGCGTGCGTGCTGCCGCTCACTTCATGCCGGTCCGCGCCGTGAATGACCAGGCAACGCAGTTCCGGGCAAAAACGTTCGGCCTCACGGCGCCAGTTGCCCATCAGGCTAACCGGGGCAATGATCAGCGCCGGTTCGGTCAGGCGGCCGGCGTCTTTTTCGATCTGGATGTGCGCCAGTGTTTGCAGCGTTTTGCCCAGGCCCATGTCGTCGGCCAGGATGCCGGCCAGACCGTATTCGCGCAGAAACTGCAGCCAGTTCACACCCTGCTGCTGGTACGGGCGCAGGGTGGCTTGAACACTTTTTGGCAGCGGCACCTCGGGCAGCTCGGCGTTACCTTTGAGTTTTTGCACCATCTCGCGCAGGTGTTGTGTCCCTTCCCAGATCGCGCCTTCCCCCAGGGACGCGGTGGTGCGCATGGCGTCCAAACGTGAGAGTTTCAGGCTTTCACCCGTGAAATCATGTTCGCGGTCGCCCACCAATTCGAGGAGCGCACCCAGCCAGGGTTTCAGGTTGTCAGTCGGCAGGCGGATGAAGCCGCCCTGCGGGTTGGGCAAATACACAAACGGCGGCAGGTCTGGCAGGCCGGTGACCGCATCACGCGGGCTCATGGCGGCGGTGGCAATCAGGCTGGGCAGCAGCGGCAGGATGTTGTGGCGCTGGCCGTTGATCTCCATCCCCAGGCTCAGGTCAAACCACGGCGAGGTGGCTTCGTCGTCGCCCTGCGCTTGCAGGCTCACGTCCAGCGCGCTGGCGTGGCTGATCCAGTTGATCAGGCCGTCGTCCAGCGTCACTTCAAAGCCCGCCTCTTGCAGCGGTCCGTAATCGGTGTCGGCCAATTGCAGCCAGCGCTGCTGTGGCTCGTAGCCGGGGATGACAAAAACGTCTTTGCCATGGCTGACAAAACCCCAGTCGCGCAGGCGAACGATGGCTTCCAGTTCTGTTTGCGGGTCGCGCTGCAGCATGGCACGGCCCGCGGGGCCGTCCACCAGCACGGTGGTGCCCTGGCCCACCCACCAGCCACGGTGCCCGGCGTAGTCAAAACTCAGGCGCATCAGCATCAGGCCGCTCATGGGCACCTCTTCCGGGGTCACTGCTTGCAGGTGCAGGCAGGCTGTGGGCGTGATGCCTTTCAGGGTGGGCAGTTGCTCCAGCACCGGTGGCAGCGGCACGGTACCCAGCTGCGCGATCAGGTCAGGCTGGTGTTTTTTCAACGCCTCGGGTTTGAGCGGCGGGGTTTTCAGCAGCACAGCGATCTGGCCGGCGCTCATGCCTTGCACATCGACCAAGCCGCAGCGCCCGTTGACGCTGTCCAGGTACATCGGTGGGTTGTTCAGGCAGACTTTGGCGTGGCCGTCGCCCAGTTTGGCGCGTAACGCCCAGCCGGATTTTGCGTTGATGCTGGGTCCGGCTTCAAACCATTCCCAGGCCAGGGTCAGCGGCGGGCCCCATAACACCGGTGCGCCGGGCTGGCTGGGCGGCACCAAGACAAACAAGCGGCCGGTGCTGGCGGCTTTTTCCAGAATCTGCACGCCGTATTTGCCCTCGGGCGTGATCTTGCTGCGCGCGCTGTAGCTGTAGTAATACTGGATCGAGCTGCCCGGCATGGCGCGAATCAGCTGCAGCACGTCGTGATCGGCCTCGCTGGCCAGGTCAAACAGCGGCTGGCCACGCTCAGGCTGGTGTTTGAGTTGCTTGGCCTTGGCCCAGCCGCCGGTGACCTTGGGGTAAGAGGTGACCACTTCCAGGCTCAGCTGCGGGGTCGGGCCTTGCGGGTTGAGGATGGACAGTAGGTACAAAAACTGCTCGGGCCGTGCCACCGGGGCGCCGGGGCGAGCGGGGGCGGTCTGCGGGTGCAGTGCATCGGCAGGCTTGGGCGCGGTGCGCGCCAACTCAGCCAGCCAGCGCGTCACCTGGCGTTCAGCTTCCATCTGCTCCTCAGCCTGCTGGCGCGCCAGTTCGGCCAGGCGGCGGGCTTCGAGTTGCTCGGGGGTGGCGGGTGTGCTGGTGGCGCTGACATAGGTGGGCCCCAGCAAGTATTGGCCTTTGTAGGCGGCTTTGATCATCAGCGCCACGGCGTGTTTGCACTGGTATCCCACCGGGCAGGTGCAGTCGCTTTCCCAGGTGCGTATCAGGCCGGTGGCCGTCAGGCTGAGATCGACCTCCACCTCATATGGGCGGCGTTCGCTGCCTTGCACCTCGCCCTCCAGCAGCCAGTGTTTGTCGAGGGGCGAGATCGCCAGGCTCAGTACCTTCTGGCCACGGTACAGGTCCAGCGCGCGGCCATAGGTCGAGGCACCGGCCCGCTGGGCCAAGGAGGTCAAGTCCAGCCAGAGTCCGTGTGGTGCGTCATTGTTAGGCATGAAATTGGCCTCTAGCCCTTATCTATAAAGGGTGAGTAGCTATGAAAAAATGATTATTTCAGGCAGACGGCTGGCCCATGGCGTGGCCGGCCTGCTGGTCCGCGTGGTAGCTGCTGCGCACCATCGCACCCACGGCGGCGTGGCTGAAACCCATCTCGTAGGCACGGGTTTCAAACATCTTGAACACGTCCGGGTGCACGTAGCGCTTGACCGTCAGGTGGCTGGTGGACGGGGCCAGATACTGGCCGATGGTCAGCATGTTGATGCCGTGGTCGCGCATGTCCTGCATGGTTTGCAAAATTTCGTCATCGGTTTCGCCCAGGCCGACCATGATGCCGCTTTTGGTGGGGATGTCGGGGAACTGCGCTTTGAACTTCTTCAGCAGGTTCAGGCTGAACTGGTAATCCGAGCCGGGGCGCGCTTCTTTGTACAGGCGCGGGATGGTTTCCAGGTTGTGGTTCATCACATCGGGCGGCGCGGCTTTCAAAATCTCCAGCGCCCGATCGTCGCGGCCCCGGAAGTCGGGCACCAGCACCTCGATCTGGGTGTGTGGGGATTTGGCGCGAATCTGCTCGATACACGCCACAAAATGCCCGGCGCCACCGTCGCGCAGGTCGTCGCGGTCCACGCTGGTGATCACCACGTATTTGAGTTTGAGCTGGGCGATGGTGTTGGCCAGATTGACCGGCTCGTTCACGTCCAGCGGGTCCGGGCGACCGTGACCCACATCGCAAAACGGGCAGCGCCGCGTGCATTTGTCACCCATGATCATGAAGGTGGCCGTGCCTTTGCCAAAACATTCGCCAATGTTCGGGCAACTGGCTTCCTCACACACCGTCACCAGCTTGTTGGCGCGCAGCACATTCTTGATCTCGTAGAAACGCGTGGTCGGGCTGCCGGCCTTGACGCGAATCCACTCCGGTTTGCGCAAAATTTCGCCTTGCACCACCTTCACCGGGATGCGCGACAGCTTGGCCGCCGCCTTTTGTTTGGCGGTGGGGTCGTAGTTCTCGGCGGTTTGGGCCTCGCGCACAGTGGGAGAGTCGTTGGAGTTCGTCATGGGATGTGTTGAAGGGCGGTAAGGCGTGTTGTTGGGTGCGGCGTTGGCCAGTGCCAGCCATCCGGGGCGGTTAATGGCCCAGGTAAATGACCAGCTTGCCAGCCAGCACTTCGGCCGCTTCTTGCCAGGAAACAGAAACGCCGATTGTAGAAAGATCAACGGTTTGCAGCGCCTGGTAGCCGCAAGGGTTGATACGCGAGTAGGGCTCCAGGTCCATGGCCACGTTCAGCGCCACACCGTGGTAAGTGCAGTTGCGGCTGACCTTGATGCCCAGCGCGGCGATTTTGCCCAGGCCGGTGAAGTTCGGGCTAGCCTTCTGCGGCCGAACTGACGGCGTATCGGCTGCAGAAATGGGGTCAGAGCCGGCCGCGTAGCGGAACGGCTCTGACCCCATTTCTGGAGCGTTAACAACCAGCTTCATCGGCCGCTGCGGCAGCAGCGCATGTGAGCGCGGATCGTCGAGGCGCACATAAATCCCCGGCGCACCCGCCACGCGGTGCCCGGTGATGTCAAAGTGCATCAGCGTGCGGATCACCGCTTCTTCAATGCGGTACACGTATTCCTTGACGAAATATCCAGCGCGTTTCAGGTCCAGCAGCGGGTAAGCCACCACCTGCCCCGGCCCGTGGTAAGTGACCTGCCCACCCCGGTTGGTCTGGATCACCGGAATGTTGCCAGGATTGAAAATATGCTCCTTTTTGCCCGCCAGCCCTTGTGTATAAACGGCTTCATGCTCACAAATCCACAGTTCATCGGGCGTGACTTCGGTGCGTGCGGCGGTGAAGGTCTGCATCGCTTCATAGGTGGGCAGGTAGGCCACCCGGCCTAAGAACTGGGGTTCCATCGCCACGCTTACAGCACCACCTTGACCATCGGGTGGGTGGAGAGCGTGCGGTACAGCTCGTCGAGCTGTTCGCGGCTGGTGGCGGTCACGGTGATGGTCACACCCAAATACTTGCCGCCTTTGCTGGGGCGCAGCTCGATGGTGCTGGCGTCAAAGGCTGGGTCAAACTGGTGGGCAATGTGGCTGATGGCGGCCACCAGGCTGTCGGTCTGCACACCCATCACCTTGATGGGAAACTGGCATGGATAGGTGATCAGCGAGGCGCGCGGCGCCTCATCTGTCGGGAGGGTGGTCGGGTTGGTCATGGAGGCGCAGAGTGGTTGACTTCAATTTTGAACATGTTTCTACGTATAATCAAAGGCTTATCTCACCAAAGCCGAGTCTGTAAAGTAATCGTAATGTAAATGGGGACAATAGCACCTTCGGGAGCACAGGGCTCTGAGATTGATGACGAGCCTGATGATTTTGTCCCCTTGACGCCGGAGCAGGCGGCCGTGGTCAAAGCGGCCAACCCCGCAACATCCCCTTGGTGGGTGGTTGCCGGGCAGGTGGTTTTGGGTTTAGTGTTGGTAGGCTTGGCGTTGGCTTTGTTTGATCAGAGAATCGCCAAGTCGGTGGCTTGGGGTGTAATGGCGGTGGTCGTTCCTTCGGCTTTGTTTGCACGGGGGCTCACCAGCCAGTTCGCCAAAGCCAATGTGGGAACGGCCGTCATGAGCTTCTTTGTTTGGGAGCTGGTCAAGATTGTGGTGACGCTGGGCATTCTTTTTGCTGCCCATCGTCTGGTGTCTGACTTGAGTTGGCCGGCCATGCTGGTCGGTCTGGTGGTCACCATCAAGGTGTATTGGTTGGCGCTGGCGTTCAAACGCCAAGCGAAGCCGGTGCAGGTAATTAACGCCTCATGGCAAAAGTAACTGATTTAAGAGTGACTGATGGCTATTGAAGAACACGCTGCGCAACAAGGCCCGACCGCTGGTGAATACATCGGTCACCACCTGACCCACCTCCAATCCTCCAAACAAACCGGCGTGATCGACATGTCGGTGTTCAATCTGGACTCCATTTTCTGGGCGGTCCTGTTGGGCTGTCTGGGTCTGTTTGTGATGTGGCGAGTCGCCAAGAGCGTCACCTCTGGTGTGCCCGGGCGCATGCAGGCGGCGGTAGAAATCCTGCTTGAAATGGTCGACACACAGGCCAAGGGCATCATTCATAACGCCGAGTCGCGCAAGTTTGTCGGTCCCCTGGCTTTGACGGTGTTCGTCTGGGTTTTCCTGATGAACTCCATGGACTTCTTGCCCGTGGATCTGATTCCCCTCGCTTGGGAAATGATTTACGGCGCAGCCGGTGGCGACCCGCACCATGCCTATATGCGTGTCGTGCCTACGGCTGACTTGTCTACCACGCTGGCCATGTCAACCTCGGTGTTGCTGGTCTGCCTGTACTACAACATCAAGATCAAGGGTGCTGGCGGCTGGGTGCATGAATTGGTCACCGCGCCTTTTGGCACCAGCAAGAATCCGTTGTTTGCCATCCCGCTGGGTGTGTTGAACGTGGCGATGCAATTGATTGAGTTCACTGCCAAGACCGTGTCGCACGGTATGCGACTGTTTGGCAACATGTATGCGGGCGAGCTGGTGTTCATGCTGATTGCGCTGATGGGTGCAGTGGGTTTTGGCTCTGCCACAGGTATTGCTCTCTGGTTCGGTCATGTGCTGGCTGGCACCGGCTGGGCAATATTCCACATTTTGATCGTGGCGCTGCAAGCGTTCATTTTCATGATGTTGACTCTGGTGTATGTGGGTCAAGCGCACGACCATCACTAAAAATTTGTCAGTAGTTTTCGTTATCTTTTTTCTTTTCAACTTGAATCCATAGGAGCTCTTAAATGGAAAACGTTCTCGGTTTTGTGGCGCTGGCCGCTGGTTTGATCATTGGTCTGGGTGCCATCGGCGCTTGCATCGGTATTGGCATCATGGGTAGCAAGTACCTCGAAGCCGCTGCACGTCAACCCGAGTTGATGAACGAACTGCAAACCAAAATGTTCCTGCTGGCTGGTCTGATTGACGCTGCGTTCCTGATCGGTGTCGGTATCGCCATGATGTTTGCCTTCGCCAACCCGTTTGTGCTGAAGTAATCCCTTTCGCCTTTCACTGATCTAGAGAGGTGTTGTTGTGAGTATTAACGCAACATTCTTCGCGCAGATGGCGGTGTTTTTCCTGTTGGTGATGTTCACGATGAAACTCGTGTGGCCACCAATAGCCAAGGCACTCGACGATCGCGCACAGAAAATCGCAGACGGCCTGGCTGCTGCCGACAAAGCCAAATCCGAGCTTTCATCTGCCAACCGGCGCGTGGAAGAAGAGTTGGTCAAATCGCGCACCGAGACGGCTGGTCGTTTGGCTGACGCTGAGCGTCGTGCCTTGAGCATCATCGAAGAGGCCAAGGCCAAAGCCACGGAAGAGGGCGGCAAGATTGTTGCCGCTGCCAAGGCTGAAGCTGAACAGCAAACGGTGAAAGCTCGCGAAGCATTGCGTGAGCAGGTTGCCGCACTGGCTGTCAAAGGTGCCGAGCAGATCTTGCGCAAGGAAGTCAACGCTGGCGTCCATGCCGACTTGTTGAACCGTTTGAAGACCGAGCTTTAAGAGAACAACATGGCTGAACTTGCCACTATTGCACGTCCTTACGCTGAAGCCCTGTTCAAGGCCTGCGGTGCTGATGCCAAAACGGTCATGGGCTGGCTCGACGAGTTGGCGTGCGTTGCCGCCGAGCCGCAGCTGCTGCAGTTTGCAGACAGCCCCAAGGCCACATCGGAGCAGGTTTACGGTGTGATTTCAGGTGTCATGAAGACAGCCTTGAACACACACGCACAGAACTTTCTGCGCACGGTCATCGCCAACAACCGGCTGGCTTTTCTGCCTGAAATTGCGTCGCAGTTCCGGACTCTGGCGAATGCCAAAAGTGGTTCCAGTGATGCTGTTGTTTATAGCGCCTTCCCGATTGACGCTGTTGCCCTGGCTGAAACCGCCAAGGTACTTGAGCAGCGGTTTGGGCGCAAGCTCAACGTGTCTGTCGAATTGCAGCCCGATCTGATCGGCGGCATCAGGGTGGTCATAGGTGACGAAGTTCTTGACACATCTGTCAAGGCCCGTTTGGAACAAATGAAAGTGGCTTTAACGGCTTGAGGCTTTGCCCCAAACCGTCAGCCCATTTAATGAAAGAAGGAAAGAGTCATGCAACTCAATCCCGCAGAAATTTCTGAACTGATCAAGAGCCGTATTGAAGGCCTGTCCGCCGTGGCTGACATCCGCAATCAAGGCACTGTGGTGTCCGTCACCGACGGCATCTGCCGCATCCATGGTCTGTCTGACGTGATGCAAGGCGAAATGCTGGAATTCCCGGCCGGCTCCGACGGCCAGCCCACCTACGGTCTGGCGCTGAATCTGGAACGTGATTCGGTGGGTTCGGTGATTTTGGGTGAATACGAACACATTTCTGAAGGTGACACCGTCAAGTGCACCGGTCGTATTTTGGAAGTGCCGGTGGGCCCTGAGCTCAAAGGCCGCGTGGTCAATGCGCTGGGTCAGCCCATCGACGGTAAAGGTCCGATCAACGCCAAGATGACCGACGTGATCGAAAAAGTGGCACCAGGCGTGATTGCCCGCCAGTCGGTGGACCAACCGATGCAAACCGGTCTGAAATCCATTGACTCGATGGTGCCCGTGGGCCGTGGTCAACGCGAATTGATCATTGGTGACCGCCAGACCGGCAAGACCGCTGTGGCGATTGATGCCATCATCAACCAGAAGGGTCAGAACATGACCTGCGTTTACGTTGCGATTGGCCAAAAGGCCTCCAGCGTGAAAAACGTGGTGCGTTCACTCGAACAAGCTGGCGCGATGGAATACACCATTGTGGTGGCCGCAACGGCTTCTGAATCTGCGGCTATGCAGTACGTGAGCGCTTACTCTGGTTGCACCATGGGTGAGTACTTCCGTGACCGTGGTCAGGATGCGCTGATTGTTTATGACGATCTGTCCAAACAGGCTGTGGCTTACCGTCAGGTGTCCCTGCTGTTGCGCCGCCCACCAGGCCGCGAAGCCTACCCTGGCGACGTGTTTTACCTCCACAGCCGTCTGCTGGAGCGTGCTGCCCGCGTGAACGCCAAATACGTCGAAGACTTCACCAAAGGCGAAGTCAAAGGCAAAACCGGTTCCTTGACCGCGTTGCCCATCATCGAAACGCAAGCTGGTGACGTGTCCGCGTTTGTGCCAACCAACGTGATTTCCATCACCGACGGCCAGATCTTCCTGGAAACTTCGCTGTTCAACGCCGGTATCCGCCCCGCTATCAATGCCGGTATTTCGGTGTCCCGCGTCGGTGGTGCTGCGCAAACCAAGCTGATCAAGAACCTGTCGGGCGGTATCCGTACCGACTTGGCCCAGTACCGTGAATTGGCCGCTTTTGCACAGTTCGCCTCTGACCTGGACGAAGCCACCCGCAAGCAGCTCGACCGGGGTGCCCGCGTGACCGAACTGCTGAAGCAAGCCCAATACAGCCCGCAGCCGATTTCGATCATGGGTGCCACGCTGTTCTCGGTGAACAAGGGTTTCCTGGATGACATTCCAGTCAACAAGGTGTTGGCGTTTGAGCACGGTCTGCATGGCTACCTGAAAGACAAGCACGCTGCCTTGCTGGCCAAACTGGAAGCTGCCCGTGCCATGGACAAGGACGCCGAAGCTGAACTGAGCGCCGCTGTTGCCGCATTCAAAAAGTCCTTTGCCTAAAGTCACCTCGCAAATAGAAGGAGACTGATATGGCAACTGGCAAGGAAATACGCGGCAAGATCAAAAACTTCGAAAGCACGAAGAAGATCACCAAGGCCATGGAGATGATTTCCGTCTCCAAAATGCGTAAAGCCCAAGAACGCATGCGAGCTGCTCGGCCGTATACCGAAAAGGTGCGCAACATTGCTGCCCATCTGGGTCAGGCCAACCCTGAATACGTGCACCCGTTCATGAAGCTCAACGACGCCAAGGTCGTGGGCATGATTGTGGTAACCACGGACAAGGGGCTGTGCGGCGGTTTGAACACCAATGTGCTGCGTGGGCTCACCAACAAGCTGCGTGAAGTGCAGTCTGAAGGCATGACCACTCAGACCGTGGCCATTGGCAACAAAGGTCTGGGTTTCCTGAACCGCGTGGGTGCCAAAGTGGTCGCGCATGTGACGCAGTTGGGCGATCGGCCTCACCTTGAGCGGCTGATTGGCCCAGTCAAGGTGTTGCTGGATGCCTATGCGCGCGGTGAGCTCAAAGTGGTTTACCTGACTTACACCCGTTTCGTCAACACGATGAAGCAGGAAGTGGTCATGGAGCAGCTGCTGCCGCGTTCTGCCGGACAAATGAATGAAGAAGCGCGCGCCAGCGAGGCGGCTACCGGCCAAAAACACGGCTGGGACTATATTTACGAGCCGGATGCACAGTCCGTGATTGATGATCTCATCGTCCGTTACGTTGAGGCACTGGTGTTCCAGGCGGTGGCTGAGAACATGGCGTCTGAGCATGCGGCCCGCATGGTGGCGATGAAAGCCGCGACTGACAACGCTGGCAACGTGATTGGTGAACTCAAGCTGGTTTACAACAAAACCCGCCAGGCTGCCATCACCAAAGAGTTGTCAGAAATCGTCTCCGGCGCCGCCGCGATCGCTGCCTGATCCATCCTTCAGCGAATTAGCAAGATTCAAATTTATTGGAGCAAAACCAAATGGCTCAAGAAACTACCAACACGAACGCTGTGCAAGGCAAGATCGTTCAGTGCATCGGCGCTGTGGTCGACGTGGAATTTCCGCGCGATCACATGCCCCACATTTATGACGCGCTCAAGCTGGAAGGCTCTACCCTGACCCTGGAAGTGCAGCAGCAGCTGGGCGACGGGATTGTCCGCACCATTGCGCTGGGGTCTTCTGACGGCCTGCGCCGCGGTCTGATGGTGTCCAACACCGGCAAGCCGATCTTGGTGCCGGTGGGTACTGCCACGTTGGGCCGCATCATGGACGTGCTGGGTGCACCGATTGACGAACGTGGTCCGGTCAACGCCTCGCTGCACATGTCCATCCACCGCAAGGCGCCGGTGTACGACGAACTCAGCCCCTCGCAAGAGCTGCTGGAAACCGGCATCAAGGTGATTGACCTGGTTTGCCCCTTCGCCAAGGGCGGCAAAGTGGGTCTGTTCGGTGGTGCCGGTGTGGGCAAGACCGTGAACATGATGGAGCTGATCAACAACATTGCCAAGGCGCACAGCGGCTTGTCGGTGTTTGCCGGTGTGGGTGAGCGTACCCGTGAAGGCAATGACTTTTACCATGAGATGGCTGACTCCGGCGTGGTGAATCTTGAAAAGCTCGAAGACTCCAAAGTGGCCATGGTGTACGGTCAGATGAACGAGCCCCCGGGCAACCGTCTGCGCGTCGCCTTGACCGGCCTGACCATTGCCGAATCCTTCCGTGACGAAGGCCGCGACGTGTTGTTCTTTGTGGACAACATTTACCGCTACACCCTGGCCGGTACCGAAGTGTCCGCGCTGTTGGGTCGTATGCCTTCTGCGGTGGGTTATCAGCCAACACTGGCCGAAGAAATGGGCCGCTTGCAAGAGCGCATTACTTCCACCAAGGTGGGTTCCATCACCTCCATTCAGGCCGTTTACGTGCCCGCCGATGACTTGACCGACCCGTCGCCTGCCACCACCTTCGCTCACTTGGACTCCACCGTGGTGCTGAGCCGGGACATTGCCTCGCTGGGTATCTACCCCGCCGTGGACCCGCTGGACTCCACCAGCCGCCAGCTCGACCCGAACGTGGTCGGCCTGGACCATTACGAAACCGCCCGTGCGGTGCAGGGCACCCTGCAGCGTTACAAAGAACTGCGCGACATCATCGCCATTTTGGGCATGGACGAATTGGCCCCGGAAGACAAGCTCACTGTGGCTCGCGCCCGCAAGATCCAGCGTTTCCTGTCGCAACCGTTCCACGTGGCTGAAGTGTTTACCGGTTCACCCGGCAAATACGTGTCATTGGCAGAAACCATTCGCGGCTTCAAGATGATTGTGGCTGGCGAATGTGATCACCTGCCAGAACAAGCGTTTTACATGGTCGGCACCATCGACGAAGCGTTCGAAAAAGCCAAGAAAATCTAAGGCAGGTTCACCATGAACACCATCCATGTTGATGTGGTTAGCGCCGAAGAGTCCATCTTCTCTGGCGAGGCGCGTTTTGTGGCCTTGCCGGGCGAAGCGGGCGAGCTGGGCATCTACCCCCGCCACACGCCGCTGATCACCCGCATCAAGGCGGGCTCGGTGCGCATCGAATTGGCGGACGGCGGCGAAGAGTTTGTTTTCGTCGCTGGCGGCATCTTGGAAGTTCAGCCCAACTGCGTGACCGTGTTGTCTGACACGGCCATTCGTGGCAAGGATCTGGACGACGAGAAGGCCAACGAAGCCCGGCAAGCCGCTGAGGAAGCGGTCAAAAACGCCAAGACCGATCTCGATTTGGCCAAAGCCTCGTCAGAATTGGCGATCATGGCAGCGCAGATCAGTGCCCTGCGCCGGTATCGCGGCAAGAAATAAGCCCTTTGGCGCACCTGTCCCGGCAACGCCGGTGGCAGCAAGAAGCCCGGTCCAGCCGGGTTTTTTTTCGTGTGCTGGTCGCCAGCCGGCCAAAAAATGGTCAGCGCACGCTGGGCGAATCTGGCAACTCGTTGGGGTTCTCCGCACCGGATGCCAGGGGGAAATGGGTGTCCAGCAGCCTCGACACCTCGTCCACAGCCTGATGCAGTCCGTCCTCAAAACGGCCTTGGCGGAAAGACTCGCGCATCTGGGCGATCAAGTCGCGCCAAGTGTCCGAGCTGACCTTGTCGTTGAGCCCCCGGTCGGCCACGATCTCGATGGCGCGCTCGGCCAGCAGCACATAGATCAGTACGCCGTTGTTGTGCGCGGTGTCCCATACCCGTAGCTTGCTGAACCGCATCACAGCCCGGCTGCGGATGATCTCGGGCAGCGGGCCATCGCGCCACAGGTAGCTGCTGGGCAGACCACCCTCCACGTCGATGCGAATCTCGCCGCTGTGGCGTTTTTCACTGGCCTGCACCGCCTGCGTCAACTGGTCCAGCACCTTGGGGGGCAGCACCCGGCGTGTGAGGTCGTCGCCTTGCCAGCGGTGTTTGAAAAGACGAATCAGTTTTGCAAGCATCACCAGTCTCCTGAGGCACCACCGCCGCCAAAACTACCGCCGCCACCTGAACTGAAGCCACCTCCGCCACCAAAGCCACCGCTGGAGCCGCCTCCCCACCCACCACTGCCCAGTCCGCCGCCCAAACCCCCTGAGCCGCCGCCACGACCGGTGTGACCGCTGCCCAGAGAGAAAAGCAAGGTCACAAACAGTGCACCCACACCAACCAAACCGCCAATCAACCAACTTGTGGTCATGTCAAAGGCGATCCATCCGGCCACACCGCCTGTGGCCACAGAACCCAGGCGCGAACCGAGTATGTTTTTGGCCACAGCGCCAATCACCGGCACCGCCACCAGGAAAAAAATCAGCAGGTCACCTGTGTCCTGGCCCAGCAAATTGCCAAACGGTCCGTCTTGACCCGAGCCTGTCGTCGCAGGTGCAGGCAAGGCCTCGCCGCGAATCAGCCCTGCCAGCCGGTCCAGACCCAACCCAATGCCACCCGCGTAGTCACCCTGGCGAAAGCGGGGTGTGATGGCCTCGTCGATCACGCGCTTGGCGGCCAGGTCGGGAATGGCGCCTTCCAGTGTCCGGGCAACTTCAATACGTACACGGCGGTCTTGCACAGCCACCACCATCAACACCCCGTCACCCACGGTTTTGCGGCCAATCTTCCAGGCGTCTGCCACCCGGAAGGTGTAGGCTGCGATGTCTTCTGGCTGGGTGGTGGCCACCAGCAGTACCACCAGTTGGCTGCCAGCCTCCTTTTCAAACGTGGCCAGTTTGGTCTCAAGCGCGTTGCGTGCCTCGGGCGACAGCGTGCCGGCCAGGTCCATGACCCGGGCGGTGAGCGCGGGCACGGGCTGCTGCGCATACACCGCCCCCAGCGTCAACCACAGGCCCAGCAGCCCAGCCGTCAGGCTGGCCAGGAAACGTTTCATTTCTTGTTGAAATCAACCACCGGCGGGGTTGAGATAGCCGCTTCGTTCTGCACTGTGAAACCTTCCTTGGCCGGGTAACCAAACACCATGGCCGTCAGATTGGTCGGAAAGCTGCGCGCCAGCGTGTTGTATTGCTGCACCGCCTGGATGTAGCGGTTACGCGCCACGGTAACCCGGTTTTCGGTGCCTTCCAGTTGCACGCGCAGGTCGCTAAAGCCCTGATTGGCCTTCAGGTTGGGGTACTGTTCCGCCACCACCATCAAGCGGCTCAGGGCCGAGCCCAACTCGCCTTGCGCCGCCTGAAACTTCTTAAAAGCCTCGGGGTCGTTCAGCGTTTCGGGCGTGACCTGGATCGAGGTTGCTTTGGCACGCGCCTCAACCACTTTGGTCAGAGTTTCCTGCTCAAACGCCGCCTCGCCTTTGACGGTGGCGACGATGTTGGGCACCAGATCAGCTCGCCGCTGGTACTGGTTCAGCACCTCACTCCAGGCCGACTTGGTCTGCTCGTCCAGGCTCTGAAAGTCGTTATAGCCGCAGCCGTTGAGCATCAGGGTCGCGGCCAGCACCAAAAACCAACGTTTCATCATCATCTCCCGGCGTAAAAACCGCAACATTAGCACACGCACCTTGCGGGCCAGCCGCAGTGGCACGGCAATTCACGCCTCAAGCGTGTGTATTTGGCGCTCTGCGCCACCGCGTGCAAACAGTGCAAAATCAAGCCCCGACCGATTGCGCCAACCACATGTCCAAAGCACCCAAAAAACCCGCCACACTGGGCGGTACCGCCGATGAAACCGAGGCCAGCTTTTACGAAGCGCTGCAAACCGGTGACATCGATCGGCTGATGGCCTGCTGGGCCGATGAAGACGACGTGGTCTGCATCCACCCCGGCAGCCCGCGGCTGGTTGGCTTGGGCGCCGTGCGCGCCGCGTTTGACGCCGTGCTCAGCCATGGCGGCGTGCGCATCCAGATGGAATCGCTGCGCAAGATCGAGAGCATGACCAGCGCCGTGCACAGCGTACGTGAGCGCATCGACATCCTGACCAACGAGGGGTCGATAGATGCCTACGCCATCGCCACCAACGTGTACTTCAAAACCGCGCAAGGCTGGCGGATGGTTGCGCACCACGTCACCGCGGGTGGCGCCAATGAGTCTGACGACATCTCTGACCCGCCCCATGTTTTACATTAAATTGGCCTCTAGCCCTTATAAGTAAAGGGTATAAAGCTATGAAATACATAGCTCCTTGGTGGCTGCCAGGCGGGCATGCCCAAACCATCTGGCCCGCCGTACACGCCCGCCGCCAGCACGCGGTGGGGGCCAACACCCCGCCGTACCGCCGTGAGCGTTGGCCCACCCCCGACGGCGATTTCATCGACCTGGATTGGCTGGACGCCCCCGGTGCCCACACCTTGCTGGTGCTGTTTCATGGCCTGGAGGGTTCGTCCAGCAGCCACTACGCCCTGGCCTTTGCCGCCTACGCCCGCCAGCACGGGTTCTGCTACGTGGTGCCGCATTTCAGGGGCTGCAGCGGCGAGATCAACCTTGCCCCACGCGCCTACCATTCGGGCGACTTTGAAGAAATCGACTGGGTGTTGCAGGGCCTGCGCCAGCGCCACGCCGGTCGCATCCTGGCGGTGGGTGTTTCGCTTGGCGGCAATGCCCTGCTGCGCTGGGCCGAAGAAGCGGGCAGCACGGCCAGCCGCGTGGTGACCGCGCTGGCCAGCATTTCTGCGCCGGTGGACCTCGCCGCCAGTGGCCGCGCCATTGGTCGCGGGCTAAACAGGCAGGTATATACCCGCATGTTTCTGGCCAGCATGAAACCCAAAGCCTTGCTCAAATTGGCACAACACCCAGGCCTGTTCAACCAACAGGCGCTTCAGGGCGCGCGGGACCTGCATGCCTTTGACAACGTATTCACCGCCCCGCTGCACGGCTTTAAAAACACCGACGACTACTGGGCCAGAGCCTCTGCCAAGCCGCACCTGGCCCAAATCACGGTGCCCACGCTGGTGGTCAACGCCCACAACGACCCCTTTGTACCCGCAGGCAGCCTGC
Source organism: Rhodoferax ferrireducens (assembly GCA_002083775.1). GTDB lineage: Bacteria > Pseudomonadota > Gammaproteobacteria > Burkholderiales > Burkholderiaceae_C > Rhodoferax > Rhodoferax ferrireducens_A. Next base: position 376,592 of record MTEI01000003.1, read on the forward strand.
CGCACGCCAGCCAGGCTGGCACCAACGTCACGCTATGGCAACCACGCAGCGGTGGTCACGTGGGTTTTGCCGCGGGCCAACCCCCCGGCCATGTGCGCACCCTGCCCGAGCAGGTGGGCGGCTGGCTGGCAACCCACGGAGCAGCGCATGGATGACATCGTTCTACAAGCCATGGTCAAGTGGCCCAATGTGCCCGACTGTTATGGTTGGCTCGGGCTCGACAACCGTGGCAACTGGTACATGCGCGATGACCGCGCCCAGGCGGCAGGTGCGTTCGCCAGCGGCCAGCCCGGTGCGAAAGGCTCGCTGCTGCAGCACGACAAACTGATTGAGTTCATTGGCCGTAATTACGGCCCCGACGCCACGGGCTGCTGGTTTTTTCAGAACGGGCCGCAGCGCGTGTTTGTGGAACTGCAAGCGGCCCCGCTGATCTGGCGGGTGCAGCCGGACTTGTCTGTCAAAGACCACATTGGCCGCAGCGCGCAGGTGCAAAGCTGCTGGCTGGACGAACTCGGGCACCTGTTTCTGGCGGCTGATACCGGCCTGGGCCTGGTGCACACCCAAGACATGACGCTGGCGGCAGAAGCGGTAGAGCGTGGCCTGTGGGTGCCGCAAGAGGTGGCGAGCCAGGATTTGCCCGGCAAATTCGGCTTTGTTCAAAGCCCCGGTTCACGTTCGTCAAGCGCCTGAAACCACCTACAATCCACCGCTCGGTTCAAGATGCGGCTGTAGCTCAGTGGATAGAGTATTGGCCTCCGAAGCCTATAGTCATCCAGGCTCTCTGCGAAAATGTGAGTATTGGTCTTTTTTAGAGTTGCGGCTGTAGCTCAGTGGATAGAGTATTGGCCTCCGAAGCCAAGGGTCGTGGGTTCGATCCCCGCCAGCCGCACCAGTCATAGGTTTTTAGCTCTTTAATTGAGAGCAAACCGATGCCAAAATGGCTAATGTCGTTGATTCTCTGGGCCATGATTTCGTTGTAGACCAATGGTCGGTTCCAACGACGTCCCAGTTCTGTGGCCCATCTGTGGCCCATCTGTGGCCCGTTTATGGCCCACCGAATTTTTCGATTGATCGATTTTGACCATTGGTCTCATGGCCCGCTTTTCCCTCTGCTAGGTGTGAGTCCGGGATCACTGCGGCAAGTTCGGCAAATTTGTTCCCGGATCTGAGCATCTGCCGCAACTTCCCTTTCCACTCCAGATTGCCGCCATGCCAATTGTTGGTAGTTCGCGATGTCCGTGACCCAACCGAAATCAGTTTCGGGTCTGTTCGAGGGTTGTGCCCAATCAGAATCGAAGCGATGACTCAGCCTTTGGGCGGTTGTTGGCCTGCGCCGTTAGCACAGATAGATGGCCATGCTTGCGGAATCATTGGGCAGCCGAGGCGATGTTCAGTCAGGAGCGCCGGGTTGCTCTTCGTCGGCCTTCAGGGTCATGTACTCGAGTCGCCACTGGGTGAGCAGTCTTGCCTTGCTTACACTTAGGTCGTCTTCGGAGATGGACATGCATTGCTTCAAGGCAACACCGTCCCATTTCCCTGCGGCCTGGTCGAAATACTTTTTCTCGAAGAGATCGGCAATCTGGATCTCGAGTTTTTCTACTTCATCGGCGGCCTGGTCAGGATCGTCGCCTAGCGGATAGGCAAGTACGATCTTCAGTTCGAAAGGGCTGCCATCCGAGTGATCGATTTCCTTGCCGCCATCGATGTCGAAATAGATGGCGGACAGCAGGTTGCCAACGGGTTCGATGATTTTGGCGAGGCGCCTGTCGACCTTGGACTGCGAGAGGCGATCCACGAACGGGTCTGGGAATGCTGTTCGGTTGTAACGCACGCCCAACCATGAACGCAGTGCCGACAACGATTTTCCGGAAAACGAAAATGCGGTATCCGGGGCGAATGCGGCCAGCGCTTCTTTCGGAACTACGCCCTTGGCTGTGGCGACCAGTTCAACGATCGCGGGGGCGTCATGTCGCAGCACATCCACATGCAGCGTGCGGGGCGCCTTGGCCCAAAAATAGTTGCCGTTACCCTCTGTCAGATGGCGGCCGATGATGAGCTCTACATTCGGCTCGACCTGCAAATCATGGTTGGCCAGGTCGCAATCGTGGCTGATGACGACCACACAGGTCGAATCAGGTGTTTCTGGATGGGACAGTCCCATCGCCTGGACGGCCTCTGCCGTTAGGACGTGACCCTGGCGCCACGGCGTATCTCGAGTCCAGATCGCTGCCATGCCATCCATTCCGGTCAGACGTCTTCATTGAGGGCGTGGCGGCCCATGTCTGCAACATCGGGCCGCAAAGGCGTTCTGTCGCCAAGCAAGGCATCGAGTTTTTCTCGTGCGGCCGCACCACGTTTTTCAACACGGATGAGTCGTTCGGCAGTTTCCCTGCCGTCGGCGCCCTGCCCAATCAGCTCAACGAACGACTTGCCTTGAGCGACGGTACGTTCGAGCGACGGCGCGGTCGGTTTGAATCCGGCCTTGGTGAATACACGCGCAGCAGCGGCCAGCTGTACGAGCTTGCCTTGGTGCTGCTCCTTTGGTGTTTCACCATTGAGCCAGTTGTAGAGCGTCTGGCGTGATACGCCGAACACCGCTGGGAGATGGGACATGGTCCGACCGAAGCCGGTTTTCACTTCCTTCATTAGATCGGTGTAGGGGGCATAGCTATCCTGCGCTGCAGCGAGTTCAACCCACAGAGTTGCGAACGGGCTATAGCCCTGGCGAGATATGACGAAGTGCACGCCCTCGACACCACCGGTGCCGCTTCCGCCAAAGCAGGGGAGTGGGCCACCCTCGGCAATTGTCGCCCGTCGGTAGATTGCGGGGACTGGCCTGTAGTGGGCGTGGGCGTTGATATCACCAACAGGAACTGCGAATCCGAGCATGATCACTTGTCCCAGGCAGCAAATGCGTAAGGTGTAGCGGTGGTCTTGAAGGCTGTTCCGATGACCTTGTGGATGGCGTCGAGGTGGTCGGCAACCGCAGTTGTCGAAAACGCTTCACGACCTTCCACGAAACCATCGTTGTCGAGAATGGCACTGATGCCAACATGAGACACGAATCTTTCCATAATGCGCATGCTACCCGGCTGGATATCCGGGGGGAATGCCAGTGGCCCATCTTGTATGGCAACCCGACTCAGTAGCTTGATGTTCCCGATTTCGTTCATTGCTTCTGTATAAGCATAGAGCGGGCGCCCGCCGAGACGTGAATTCAGGCCGTGAACTTGTTCGACAAGGTACTGCTCTATGGTTTCACCGGTTTGCGGCATTACTCGATCGAGATATCGAAGCCCGACTCGTTCCGTGAATGCGAGATTCACCGCGTCATGCACGATGCTTAGTCCTTGCAGAAAGCAAGCGGAGAAGGTTTCGAACTGGCCGTAATTGGTCGACTGAAGGGTGATGCTCTGGCCGTCGAGGATGAAGGTATGCGTTTTCTCGACGTTGCCGAATTGGAATCTTTCCCGCTGAATAGGGTTCGGGGTTGGCGGTTGGCCTTCCTGTGCCGTCAGCTGGATCGAGATAGTGTGCTGACGATCGAAATCGGGATACTCCGCCTGACGGAAGCTCTCTTGGATGCTAGGCAGGAAATCTGACAGCTTCAGAATCGGGTTGAACCGCACCTGGGCCAAGGTCAGGTACACGGGCGGGTTCTTGAGCGGGGTTCCCATCTATTGATTACCTCCAAATAACCGACAGAAGTTTACAATTCGGTTGACACTTTGGCAAGTTTTCTTTTCGAGGCATCGAACTCAGACATTTCCCTAGGCTAATTCTGGTCTGAAGTCGTCCGCCGACTATTCACTCCGCTTCGTCCGGTAAGTGTTCCATTAGCTCCTCCACTTTGCAACCAAAGTACTGACACAGGCGGTCAATCGTGTCGGTGCCCGTGCCGTAGCCCTTTTGATTCAGGATTTTGGAAAGAGTCACTCTGCTCAGGCCTGTCGCAGTGGCAACTTCGATTATCGAAAAGCGTTTGCCGTCTGCAAATCGCTTTTTTTCCATGACTTCTCCAAGCTTAAATCTGATCATAAAACATACAAATGTTCAAAAAATGCTACATACGCATTGAAATTGTTTATTTTTCCGATACAATAAGCTGCAGACGTAAGAAATAATTAACGTCTGAACCTCAAATTGTATAGGAGCATGCCAATGATTGAACAAACGTACCTCACAACACAAGAGCTCTCATCCCGAATCAAGTACGACACACGCACCATCCGTGAGTCTCTCAAGGACAGCGTATTGCTGGAAGGTCGGCACTACATCCGACCTTTCGGTGGGCGCAAAACCCTCTACATTTGGGAAAACATCGAAGTTGACATGGCCAAGCCTTCGCTTGGCAATTCAACATCTATTCCTATGGCCAGCGGAGGTGCTCTCCATGGGTAGCATCCGCACCGCTCCAAACAAGGGTCTCTTGTTCATGGACTTTCGGTTTCAGGGCCGCCGGTTGCGTGAATACACCTTGCTCACCGACACACCTGCCAACCGCAAGCGCCTGCAAAAGGTGCTCGACAACATCGAGAAGGAAATCGCCCAGGGTAATTTTGATTACGAAAAAACCTTCAACAAGTCGCTGCCCACAGCGAGTGACGAAGATGAGGGGGCTGTCATGCCGAGCGTTTCGCCAACTTCGCGATCAACGCCGCGTGCAGGGTCTTTGGCACCCTGCACACCCTTGTTCAAGGACTTTGCCATGACTTGGTACGCTGAATCTGAAGTGAGCTGGAGGCGCAGTTACCGTGTGACCCAACTGGGTGCCATCAACCAGTACTTGATCCCGCACTTTGGGGATAAGGAGGTCAGCCAAATCACCAAGGCAGACGTTTTAAGTTTTCGGGCTTCACTCGCCAAAGTCACCGTCCGAAATTCTCAAAACACTCTGTCAAACCGTCGCGTCAACGCGGTGTTGAAACCGCTGCGCCAGATCCTCAACGAAGCAGCCGACCGTTTTCAGTTTACTTCAGGGTTTACCAACGTCAAGCCACTGCGACTCAAACGGAGCGATGTCGAGCCGTTCTCGATTGATGATGTTGAAAATATTCTGAGCACCTGCAGGCCAGACTACCGAAACTATTTCACGGTACGCTTTTTCACCGGAATGCGAAGTGGCGAGGTGCACGGCCTGAAGTGGAAGTACGTGGATTTTGAGCGGCGGCTAATTTTGGTGCGTGAATCATTCGTGATGGGCGAGGACGAAGACCTCAAAACGGATTGCAGCCAGCGTGACATCCAGATGAGCCAAATCGTCTTTGATGCCCTCAAGGCACAACGCCAAGCCAGCAATGAACTGGCGGAATACGTATTTGGCAACCGCGAGGGCAAACCACTCGACAACAAAAATTTTATTACCCGTGTGTGGCAACCGTTGCTGCGTCATCTCAAATTGAAAGTGCGTCGGCCCTACCAAATGCGCCACACCGCGGCGACCTTGTGGCTGGCCTCGGGTGAAGCGCCGGAGTGGATCGCAAGCCAGTTAGGTCACAGCACAACAGAAATGCTGTTTCGCGTCTACTCGCGGTTCGTCCCCAATTTGACTCGCCGCGATGGTTCAGCCTTTGAACGGCTTTTGACAACGCGTATGGGGCTCAACAACGGGCAAGGCCAAGTGGCCCCGCTTCAAACGTCGACGCCTGGCACCACGGCCCCTGTGTCAGCAAGCCATGAGGTCCGCCATGCTTGAGCTTACATCCAGCAATACTGGCGTTGACCCGGTGGTGGTCAGGCGGCTGTCGCTGCCAGCTACGTGGCGTCTGTTGACCTTGCATTCAACTCCACGGCACAACGGCGTGAGGGTCAAGGCAAAACTGTTTCATCAAGCGTTTGAGCGAACAGTCACTTGGAGCTGTCGAGAACTCCGCCCTGACATGCGGTTGGGTAGTTTGGTGGATATTCGAGCCACATTGAGCATACTGGACACGGATGTACAGCGAGACGTCGAGATAGTTCGGCTTGTCAGATTGCAACGTGTCGAACCCACGGTAAATCTGTTTCATACAGTGCCACCTCAGTGGGTGTCTGACCAGTCCCTGATCTCAAGAGCGAGTGTCCTTTGGCAAGGGCTGTCGCCAACCATGCAGACCTGGTTCAACGCATTGTTCTGGAACGAGCCTGAACGATTTAAGGGCTACTTACAAGCTCCCGCGTCTATGGCACATCATCACTCACACATCCATGGGTTGCTCAGCCATAGCCTGGATTGCGCCGAACGGGCAAATCTGTTGGCGCGATGGGATGGCACGGTAAATCCCGATGTGCTGACCATGGCAACTTTGCTACATGATGTTGGTAAGGCCGAAGAGTACGAATGGAGCGCCTGGAAAAACTCCTGGACGATTTCCGATCGTGGCGCACTACTCGGGCACAAGTTGACCAGTCTGGAATGGTTGGCCGCCGCACGAACTTTGGTGCCCCATGGTGTTCCAAATGAGTTGGCGATGAGCCTTTACCACGCGATCACTGCGTGCCATGCGCCTGAATGGGTGGGGTTGCGGAGTCCGCGCACGCCAGAGGCACATTACTTGTCCAGCGTTGATGCCCTGTCCGGGCTGTGTGAATTGACTCAGCGCTTTTCCAGTCTGGATGGCGGGTTTGGTCGCTACCACAAGGCGTTTCGTGGTGGGCCATTTACGACCATTCAAACATCAAAGTTGATAGTGGAAAGCCGCGACCAAACCCGGCCACACCGGCGTGAAAACACGGCTAGTTGCTAAATGCCTGCCAGGCCAGTGCCATTCTGGAAAGCCTTGACGCTTTCCATCCTGCCCGGTGCGTGTTGTGTCTTCTGCTCAATCCCGCAACAAATCCACCGGTCGAACACCCAGCGCAGTGGCCAACTTTTCGATGTTGTCGATCGACAAGTTTCGCGCACCACGCTCCACATGGGCCACAAAAGTTCTATGGAGTCCAGCGTCAAAGGCCAAGCCTTCCTGTGTCAGCCCTCGGGTTGCCCTCAGTTCGCGCAGGTTGCGGGCCAAGCATTGCCTGGCCGACTCGGTCAGGGGAAGTTTGATGTTGGATGTGATCACCGCGTCATAGTGCGAAAATGCTGCTTTTAAGTCAGCCGCTTTTACGTCACAATCACAAAATTCCAACGAAAAATCTGGAGTTATCGCGTGGCCAACATGTTGGGGCGGCAAGTTTCATGACCAAGCGCCAGTGTTCGGTGTGTGGGCGAAACTTCGAACCTGACCCACGTGTACCCAAGCAAACGGTATGTACCGATGCCGCTTGCAAGCGCGAACGCAAGCGAATCTGGCAGCAGCAAAAGCGCCAGTCCGACCCGGATTACCGTGACAACCAGCGCCGGTCTGCCAAAGACTGGGCGCAGCGGCACAGCAGCTACTGGGAAGAATACCGGCTCGCCAATCCCGACTACGCCGAAACCAATCGCCGCCAGCAGCAGATTCGCAACAACAAGCAAAGGCAAGCCACCGTTGCAAAGATGGACGCGTCCACACTGCACCAGCCACTTCTTGCGGGCAGGTATCGCCTGACACGGATCGACGGAAATGACAAGGCGATCTCTGGCATTTGGACGGTTGAAATCACGGTGCTTTCTGGCCCAAAACCCCGCTCCTGAAAATTGCAAAGAGACGACGTGATCGCCAAAAAGGCTGGGAACTGCTAACGTCCTTTGAGCGATTTGTCGTGCTGATGGCGTGAAGGTCTCTCGCCAGATTCAAAGTGCTTCAAAACGTGTAGCCACAGCATCAAGCGACGTTCAGGACATAAAGGTCAGAGCAGTAAAGGGATGAATCGAGGCAATGAACGCCACCTCTAAAAAGGTTCCGAAAAGTGACCCGCTCAAGTTTAGGGCAGCCGAATACGTGCGGATGTCCACTGAACATCAGCAGTACTCCACGCTAAACCAAGCGGCTGCAATCGCTAGGTACGCGGAAGAACACGGATTGACGGTTGTTCAAACTTATACCGATGCGGGCAGAAGCGGACTGACCATTGATGGCCGCCCAGGCCTCCAGCAACTCATCAAAGACGTACAAACCGGTGCAGCCGACTTCAAAACAATCCTGGTGTATGACGTCAGTCGTTGGGGTAGATTTCAAGATGCAGACGAAAGTGCATATTATGAATATCTTTGCCGTAAGTCAGGAATCGAAATAACTTATTGCGCAGAGCAATTTAAAAATGATGGCAGTATTACATCAACCATTGTCAAATCAATCAAACGTGCAATGGCTGGCGAATTCAGTCGAGAGCTCTCTGTAAAAGTATTTAACGGTCAATGCCGACTCATTGAAACTGGTTACCGGCAGGGCGGACATGCGGGACTGGGATTACGCCGGGTATTAGTCAATAAAGATGGCATCGCGAAAGCCACTCTGGCCTTTGGTGAGCAAAAAAGCCTGCAAACTGACCACGTAATCTTAGTTGCAGGTCCAAAAGAAGAAATTCGAATCGTTCACAAGATTTATCACTGGTTTGTAAAGGATGGGCTCAGTAAGATAAAAATCGCTGCACGTCTCAACAAGCAAGGAATCAAAAGTGACCTCGGCCGCACATGGACATCAAGTGCGATACATACTTTGCTTACAAACGAAAAATACATAGGAAACAATGTTTATAACAAAAGCTCAAAAAAACTAAAGTCGATTCATGTTTCGAACACGCCTGAAACATGGATACGCAAGGATGCCGCTTTTGAAGCAATAGTTCCAATTGAGCTATTTAATGCCGCAAAAAAAATAATTGATGAACGCAGTGCAACTCTCAAAAACGCAACAATGCTCGATCACTTGCGCTCGATATACAAAGAATATGGATATCTGTCACAGAAGCTGTTGAAAAAAATTTCAAAAACGCATAGAACACCTACTCCGACCACCTATCACAAACACTTTAATGGATTGTTAAACGCCTATCGAGAAATTGGTTATAAAAGGGATGCGAGAGAGAAGGCAGAAAACACTAGACTGCAATCTATCGCCATATATGATGAAGTTGAAAAACAGGTCTCACAAATCTTTGTCAACGCTGGTGCAACTGTAATAAAAATCCCTATCGATCAAACCTTATTAATTAATAATGAATTTAGTATCAGAATTCGAATTCTTCGCTTTTCTGTTAGGTCCAATCGGGAGTCAGTTTGGTACATGCACGATCGAATAATTCGTCACACTGACCTAACGATCGTGGTACGACTCGACAAAGCAAACCAAGGCCCAATGGATTACTACTTGGTGCCAAAGAGCGAGGCATCGTTTGGCTTGACCATTCATGAGTCTAGGGCCAGCACAGTAGACCAATTCCGCTACCCCAACCTTGACTACCTCGTCCAAATGGCCGGACAAGCCACCATCCACGGGCCCCAACATGCCTGAAAACAAAATAGCATCATCCGTGCAAGTGATCCCGGTCGATCGCATTGATGTCCTCAACACCCGTGACCGAAATGGCAACGTCTTCGGCGAGATCGTCGAGAACATCAAATCGGTTGGCCTCAAGAAACCCATCAGCGTGACACCTCGCATTGCGCCGGATGGCTCAGAACGCTACCTGCTGGTTTGTGGGGAAGGGCGTCTCAAAGCCTTTCGGGCCTTGGGTGAATCCAGCATACCGGCGATGGTCATCGATGTCAGCGATGAAGACGCCTACATCATGAGCTTGGCAGAAAACATCGCCCGGCGCCACTACCGACCAATGGAACTGCTCGCTGGCATCCGCCATCTGCGCGATCAGGGCAATGACCGGAAAACGATCGTAAAAAAGACCGGCCTTTCTCCTGAATATGTAAGCGGGATTCTGACGCTGCTTCAACATGGTGAGGAGCAACTGCTTGTTGCGGTGCAACAGGGACGCCTTCCAATCCATGCAGCCCTCACGATTGTTGGAGCCGGTGAAGATGACCAAGCAATTCAGTCTGCCCTCCAGGACGCCTATGAGTCAGGAAAATTGCGCGGCAAGTCCCTGTTCCAGGCCCGGCGTGTCATCGAGAGAATGCAAACCGCTGGGCAGACTGGCGCACGCAAATCGCGCAAGCGGAACGGTGAAGTCAGCGCATCCAGCCTGGTACGTAGCTATCAGAAGGAAGTCGAACGCCAACAAACCATCGTTAAGCGCGCCGAAGACGCTCAACGGCGCATTCTTTTCGTCATCGAGGCATTGCGACACCTGTTGGCAGTCGACGGGTTCACCCAAATTTTGCGCAAAGAGCGGCTGGACACGCTTCCAAAATACCTGGCCGAGCGCGTCTGGCCAACCGGGAACAAGGCATGAACAAGGTTGGCATTGCATTCACCACTGATTTGCTCCAAGTGCCTCTGGACAACATTTTGCCGCTGCACAAAGCGCCGCCAAATTTGTTGCTGTCGATCAAGTACAAGCAAATCAAAGCATCCATCGTCGACGTGGGCATGATTGAGCCGCTTTCTGTGTCACTTACTGAGCCCAATGCGGACAAATACATGTTGCTTGACGGGCATGTGCGGCTAAGCGTCGCGCGCGAACTGGCTTGGGTGACGGTCCCCTGCCTTGTCGCATCCGACGATGAGTCCTACACCTACAACAACCGGATCAATCGCCTCAGCTCGGTGCAAGAGCACCTCATGCTGCGCCGCGCGGTTGAGCGGGGTGTGGCACCTGAGCGGCTTGCCAAGGCGCTTTGTGTGAACATCGGTCAGATCACCCGCAAGGTAAACCTGCTCCAAGGGATTTGTCCAGAGGCAATTTCCCTGCTGAAAGACCGGCAGTTTTCCCCTGAAGTGGCCCGCATCCTGCGCAAAATGAAGCCCACCCGCCAGGTAGAGTGCATCGATTTGATGTCGTCTGCCAACACACTGACAATTTCCTACGCAGAAGCCATGCTGGCAGCTACCCCCGCAGCCATGCTGGTTGAAGGCAAGAAACCGGCGCGTTTGGCCGGTGTGGGCAACGACCAAGTCCTCAAAATGGAGCGGGAATTGGGCAACCTGCAAACTCAGTACAAACTGGTAGAGCAGACCTACGGCCAGGAGGTGTTGAACCTGGTGCTGGCCAAAGGCTACCTTACCAAGCTCCTGCGTAATGAATCCGTTGCGGCTTATTTGCGCGCCGAAGAGCCAGAGCTTTTTGCTGAATTCGAATCAATCGTCCAAACCACCTCGCTTGAGTAAGCAGCCCTATTTGCCTCGCTAACCGTCCCCCCTAGTCCAATCGGACTATTGTGGTGCCCAGGTATTGCTGGCACATTCCAGCCTTCTTATCAGTACGCTACAGCTTTGCTACCATCTTTGGCTACTGGAAAGTGCACCACACCCCATGACCGCACAGCCTGGCATTCAACCCCCTTAGCCCAGCCGCTCTCAAGGCGCTGTTGCCTTGGCTGCCTGTCGTCATCGGGCTGGCGGTGCAATACCCAATTTCTCGCACCGGGGTAACACTGCGCATTGGCCAATATATGCTGCTGGTGGCAGACGCCTGCGCTGGCTTGCACACGTTGTTAACTTTGGAGGCGCTTGGTTTGCTGTACCTGAACGTGGTGCGGCGCGACTCTGCGATTCGCAACATTGGCCTGGCAATTTTGATTGTGCCCATCTCGTTTACTGCCAACGTCATCCGCGTGATCACCCTCACGCTGGTCACCTACCACCTGGGCGACGCCGCTGGCCAGGGCTTTTTACATGGCTTTGCGGGCATGGTTCTGTTTATAAGTGCGCTGCTGCTGATCATCGGGTTTGACACGGTGTTGCAAACGTTTGAAGCCTACCGGCGGCGCGGCGTTGTGGCAAAAGTATAAGCAAAATAAGCCTCTAGCCCTTATTCAACAAGGGCTAGAAGCTATTTAATACATAGTGCTCTTGATGACCTCTTTCACCCACCGCACCGTTCTGATGGCCCCAGCGGCCAAGCTGCCGGGCCAACGCATCAAACTGTCAAAAGCTTATGTTAGAACCCTAGGCTGCGCGCCACACCTGCTGCGCCAAGGGTTTTACACCGGTTGGCAATGCGACGTGATGGCAAAACCATGAACACATCAGCCTCTAGGCCCTATGCCGTAGGCGCTGGTAGCTATTAAATTGATTACGACAAATATGAAGCTTTCAGCCAAACCTTTTGACTTGTTAGGCCCGATACATATTTTTGCTACCCTGGCGGGGCCCCTACCTACACCCGGCTTGCCAACCTTAGCCGTGCTGATAGCAGCCACTGTGCTCTCCAAGTCGCGAGAGCTACTGGGCCACCCAGAAGTGGTGACTATGCAGCCGCGGAAACCACAACTGCAGGAGCGGGTGCGGCTCTGCTGGTGGCAAGAAAAACCAAAACCTGCTGCCCGCTGCCAAGACTGCTCGCCCGTTGCCTGCAAGATCGAGGCAAGGTTATTGGGCCGCGATACCGAATGGTATTTAATCCACTTATTGAGTTTAGTAACGGGCGGTAACGATTTACGGCATCCCCAAATATGAACACTTCAAAAATTTATCTAGGCAAGTCTGCCCGTACCGCGCGTACGGAGCTTTTGGTTTGGCTACCCATCATTGTTGGGTTAGGTGCGTTGTATATCCCCAGTTTGTACGATCTTTTCAACGGTGTCTGGAGCGAAGACGAGCAGGCACACGGGCCGATCGTTTTGGCCATCTCTTGCTGGCTGATCTATCGCAAATGGCCCGCCATGCTCAAAGCCAGTAACGGTGAGACGGCTCCATTGGCGGGTTGGACGCTGCTGGCTATTGGCCTGTTCAGTTACGTCATTGGCCGCTCTCAGGCTGTCATCCAACTTGAGATTGGCGCGGTGCTGCCGGTTTTGATAGGCCTAATCCTGATCATGCATGGTGCTGCGGCATTGAAAAAAATGTGGTTTCCACTTTTCTTCATGCTCTTCATGATTCCGCTTCCGGGCGTTCTGGTGCAAACCCTTACCATTCCGCTCAAAACCGCTGTGTCAATCGTTGCCGAGCACATTCTGTACGCGTTTGACTACCCCATCGCCAGAACCGGTGTCATTTTACGGGTTGGCCAATACCAAATGCTGGTGGCCGATGCCTGCGCCGGGCTACACACTCTTTTCACCCTTGAAGCCCTTGGCCTGCTTTACATGAACCTCATGGGCCATGAGTCTTTGAAAAGAAACCTAGCGCTGGCTTCTGTGATTGTGCCTATCTCTTTCATATCGAACGTCATCCGAGTTATGGTTTTAGTTTTGATCACTTACCACTTTGGTGATGCGGCGGGCCAAGGCTTTCTACACGGCTTTGCGGGCATGACCCTTTTCTTGAGCGCGCTCTTGCTGATCATTGCAGTAGATGCGCTTTTAGGCAAGCTCATTAAAGACAAGGTGCCTCATGCTGCTTAAGAACTCCCGCACGCCAGCACTTTTGCAGGCAATGCTGGTTGCGGCCGTCATGCTGTGTGCCGCCGGTGCGGCCAACAAGTTGAAACCCACCCAAAGGTTATCTGAACTCAAACCCCGCATTGAGCTTGCCCAACAAGTCCCTAAAGCCTTTGGCAACTGGGCTGAAGACCTGAGCCAAGTGCCCGTGCTGCCTGACCCGCAAGTACAGGCTAGGCTTGACGTGCTCTATTCCTCCACATTGGCGCGCACCTACCGTAATACCGCTGGCCAGCGTGTGATGCTTTCGATAGCCTATGGCAGTGACCAAAGCTCTGAGGCAACTTCAGTGCATCGCCCGGAGTTTTGTTATAGCTCGCAGGGCTTCAATGTAAGCAACCTTGGCGAGTCTGCCGCGCCCATTGGCCAGCGCAACCTGACTGTGCAGCGGCTCCGCGCAGTGCTGGGGCAGCGCCGCGAACCCATCACCTACTGGATCACGCTGGACGAAACAGCTACGCTGCCCGGTATTGGCCGCAAGTTAAATCAATTGCGATTTGGCCTGCGCGGCCAAATACCTGACGGCTTGCTGTTCCGGGTGTCATCCATTGACATGGATGATGCTGAAGGCTTCAAACTGCAAGAACAGTTTCTAAACGATCTGGCTGCCAGCATGGAGCCATCTTTACTCAAACGCTACTTCGGTAGCTAACAATTTGTCTTCCAATTTGAATAGTATGAAAAAAATAGCACTCATCACTGGTATCACGGGGCAAGATGGCTCTTATCTTGCTGAACTCCTGCTCAAAAAAGGCTACGAAGTGCATGGCATCAAACGCCGGGCCTCCAGTTTCAACACCGACCGCATCGACCACCTGTACCAAGACCCGCATGAGTCCAACCACAGCTTTACCCTGCACTACGGCGACCTGACCGACACCAGCAACCTCACCCGCATCATCCAGCTGGTGCAGCCAGACGAAATCTATAACCTGGGAGCCATGAGCCATGTGGCGGTGAGCTTTGAGAGCCCCGAATACACCGCAGACGCTGACGGCATGGGCGCGCTGCGCATCCTGGAGGCCATCCGTATCCTGGGCCTGGAGAAAAAAACCCGCTTTTACCAAGCCAGTACCAGCGAGCTGTATGGCCTGGTGCAAGAAATCCCACAAAAAGAGACCACCCCGTTTTACCCGCGCAGCCCCTACGCCGTGGCCAAGATGTATGCCTACTGGATTACCGTGAACTACCGCGAGGCCTATGGCATGTATGCCTGCAACGGTATTTTGTTCAACCACGAGAGCCCGCTGCGTGGCGAAACCTTCGTTACCCGCAAGATCACCCGCGCCATCAGCCGTATTGCGCTGGGCCTGCAAGACTGCCTGTACTTGGGCAACATGAGCGCTCTGCGCGACTGGGGCCACGCCCGTGACTATGTCGAGATGCAATGGCTGATGCTACAGCAAGACCAGCCCGAAGACTTTGTCATAGCCACCGGCGTGCAATACAGCGTGCGCCAGTTTGTGGAATTTGCCGCACAAGAGCTGGGCATCGGCCTGACCTGGGCAGGCGAAGGCGCTGAAGAAACTGGCACCGTGAGCGCTGTCACTGGCAAAGAGGCCAAATGCAAGGTGGGCGACGTCATCGTCAAGGTAGACCCACGCTACTACCGCCCCACCGAGGTGGAAACGTTGCTGGGCGACCCCACCAAGGCCAAAGAAAAGCTGGGCTGGGTGCCCAAAACCACCCTGAAAGAACTGGTGGCCGAAATGGTGCAAGCCGACTTCACCAGTGCCAAGCGTGACGCGCTGGTCAAACTGGCCGGCTTCCAAACCTTTGACCACCACGAGTAAGCCAAGTATTGAAAGGTATCACTACATGATTAAGCTCAGGAAAACTGACAGCGTCAAAAACGCTGCCCCTCTCACTTCTGTCTACACATGTACGAACCGATCCGTTGCCATCCAATATTTGTACCGGCGAGAACGAGCATGATTATTGGTCATATAGATGGTGGCACAAATCCAAATAGCGTCAACGGCGTTAACTATGTGGTGTGGAGCCTTGCTGAAGCTCAAGCCGCAAAAGATCATACTGTCTATATCATAGTATTTGGCACACCATCTGCCTCCGACGTAACATATGCGACAAGGCGCGGTATCTCCTTTTTGGAGATTAGAGGTACGTTAGCTTTTCTTTCATGGATTTTTGGACTAAACAATTCACCGCTTTTTGATATAGTTCATTTCCATTCTGTTTTCCTCCCTAAGCAATATTTGGTATCACTTTTTCTCAAACAGGCACGTTCTTTTGTTATTACTCCGCATGGCTTATCATGGGTATTACTGAAAAAAAATTCACTCAGAAAACTTATTTACATCAAACTTTTTGACAAAGTTCATTTTCGACGAGCAGGAGCGGTATGCTCACTAAATTCTGAAGAGTCTTTAGTTCTAACCAATATATTCAAGGTTTCTCCTGAGTCTATTAAGCCTGTGTTTAACCCTGTAGTTTCTCATTCAGGGTATCTTCCAAGATCTTCCAGCGAGAAACCTTTTCGAGTTGCATATCTTGGTCGTTTAGATCCCTTTATCAAAGGGATCGACATGCTCCTGGACATAGCTTCAAGACTTCCTCATGTATCTTTTGAAATATATAGCAATGATAGAAGATCTAGTTTAGATGGCCTAATAATTCCAGAGAATGTTTTCTTTTTTCCTGCCGTTTATGGTGAAGATAAATTCGAGGTCTTAAGCAAAGTTACTCTTTACATACAGACATCTCGGCATGAGGGCTTTCCTATTTCAATATTAGAGGCCATGAAAGCCGAGGTACCCGTCGCGATTACTGAAGCAATGCAAATATCTGAAATAGTCAATGAAAGAAAGATTGGTCTAGTGATGCCATTTGATGCAATAAAGGCTTCGGCTCTTCTTGATCAATATATGCATGACCCAGTGAAAATGAGCCAACATGTTAGTCAGGCTAAGCACTTCGCAAATGAAAACTGTAATCCTGCCAATGTTGCAACAGTACATCTTGATATATATACTCAAGTGTTAAAAAGCTTAGATTCACGTTCTACTGCGGTTTAAGTTGTGATGTGATTTGTTGTCTTGTAAACAAGAAAATGGGAAAGATGTGATGAAATTGACAGATAAAATATATGTGGCTGGGCATCGCGGATTGGTTGGCTCTGCAATTGTACGCAAGCTAGAATCAGATGGTTATTTAAACATAATAAAGAGAAATCATTCTGAGTTGGATCTCACCAACTGCACTGCGACAGATACATTCTTCGAAGAGATAAAGCCTGATTATGTATTCTTGTCTGCAGCAAAAGTAGGTGGTATTGTCGCAAACAACACTTATCCCGCAGAATTTATCAGAGACAACTTGACCATTCAGACTAACGTCATCCATGCTGCTTGGCAGCATAACGTAACTCGTCTTTTGTTTCTCGGCTCCAGCTGCATTTACCCCAAGATGGCACCCCAGCCCATGAAAGAAGAATATTTGCTGACCGGCCCGCTCGAGCCCACCAACCGCCCCTATGCACTGGCCAAGATTGCCGGTGTGGAAATGTGCTGGAGCTACAACCGCCAGTATGACACCAAATATCTTGCCGCCATGCCCACCAACCTGTATGGCCCTAGTGACAACTACCACCCCGAAAACAGCCATGTGATACCGGCGCTGATCCGCAAGTTTCATGAAGCCAAGATGGCCAACGCACCCACGGTGACGGTATGGGGCAGCGGGACGCCCCGACGCGAATTCATGTACAGCGAAGACATGGCTGATGCCTGCGTGTACCTCATGAACCTGCCAGACGACAAATACTCCGCCCTACTGGGCAGTGATGAATCCAAAACTGGCAGATTTGAGCCTCCGCTGATTAACATTGGTGTTGGCATAGATGTCTCCATCAAAGAACTGGCCGAAATCATCCAATCTGTGGTGGGCTACAGCGGGCAAATCGTGTTTGATGCCAGCAAGCCGGATGGGACGCCACGGAAGTTGATGGATGTTGGCCTGCTCAGCGCATTTGGTTGGTCTGCACCAACACCGCTGCGAGATGGCCTCCGACAGTCTTACCTAGACTTTACCTCCGACTATGGGATGACCAAACTACGGTCACATGCTCCCAATTTGTAGCCGTAGGGCTTCGCACACTTTTGTCTGAAAATTAATTGGGAGTATTTTTGTTGTCTATAGATCAACTTTCATTTGCCCTCTTTCGACGTAGACAGATTGCGAAAGTCAATTCTGGCTTTTTTGCAAGTCCGAAATCATATGCATCTAAAGACTGCACTTTTGAAGGTTGGAACCGTCTATCTGGTAATTCACATATTACGAACTCACATCTAGGCTCGATGACATACATATCATCGGCTAGAGTAAGCAATGCAAAAATTGGCCGATTTTGTAGCATTGGGTTCGAGTCAATTGTTGGTCTCGGTACACACCCATCGTCTTACTTATCCACACATCCAGCTTTCTATTCCATGGGCAGACAAAGTGGAATGACCTTTGTCGAAAAAAATGATTTCGCTGAATATGCAAATGTTAATATTGGCAACGATGTTTGGGTTGGCGCCCGGGCCATCCTACTAGGTGGAGTGTCAATTGGCGATGGTGCGATCGTTGCGGCAGGTGCTGTTGTCGCAGCAGACGTACCACCTTTTGCAATAGTTGGTGGAATTCCGGCTCGTATCATTCGATATCGTTTTTCAAATGATGTAATAGCTGCCTTGCTCGAATGGCAATGGTGGGACCTTCCTGTAGAGGTTATTCGAGGTATTTCAAAGAGTTTTAATGCGAAAACTGAGTGGACATTAAATGATATCCGCCTCATTCAACAGAAAATATCTAGCTGGCAGTAGATTTTTTGATCTTCCATTTTTTAAATGATATTTTTAGATAAATTATGAGATGATGATATGTGTTTTCTATTAGAAAAATCAGGATGAAGACCCTGCTGCATCATCGCGCCTCCTGGGCAGTTTATGATCAAGTGCTTGTATCAGGAGCGAATTTTCTTTCGACACTGATAATAGCACGCATGCTGGCACCTGAAGTATTTGGTATGTTTTCTCTGGCATCGTTAGCCATATTGTTTTTGGCATCATTTCATCGCACACTTATTACTCAGCCGATGAACGCACTTGGTTCGACTGAGAGTTTCAACAAGCTTGCTTGGCGTTATGCTGGCCTCATGCGTATGCAATTGCCGATGATCAGTATCAGCATTTTGATCCTCGCTTGCATTGGGCTTGTTTTCTTTCCGGACCTCGGTTTGATCATTGGTGCCAGTAGCTATTTGGCTGGCTTTTTTTTACAAGAAATGGTACGTCGTTACCATTACACCAAGGGCGATATACAGCGAGCTCTCATTAACGATCTGATTAGTTATGGGGGACAGATTATTGTTTTGGCGTCACTTTACGCCACAGGTTTTGCCGATGCTGCGTTTGCTTTCATTGCTCTGGCTGTGACGTCGCTTACGGCGTTTCTTTACGGTCAACGTGACATCAGAAATCATCAAGCGCTAATGTTAGCGCCTGTGGTTTCAGTTCCATCAGGAAATCTACTTGAAGAGCACTGGAAATTCGCCAAATGGATTGTTTTAAGTCAATTTGTATTCTGGGGTGCGACGCAAGTGTATCCATTTATTCTAGCTAACCAAAACAGCTACGCTGAAGTTGCAGACTTCAATGTTGCTAATTCAATTCTCAACGCCCTGAATATTATTCGATTGATGCTCGGCAACTATTTGCCTGCCAGGGTTTCCGTAGTTTATGCATCCGGTGGCACGGCAGCACTGAGGCGGTTATTGCTGCGCACACTTATACTCGCTGGAGGAGTGTCACTCATCGTTATTTTAGTTTTGATGTTGAGTGCGAACTGGCTCGTAGATATTTTGTTCGCTGGGAAATACCCACTCGCGGGTCAACTTGTCGGGTGGCTCGCCTTTGCATATGTCGCATCAATCATTAGTGTTGTCACCAATGCTGGTGCCTTGCCTTTAAAAGCTACAAATTGGATATTTTATGCAAACGGTGTTGGCACTATGTTTTCACTCGGCTTTGGGCCATTTTTAGTTGCGCGGTTTGGTGTCTGGGGTGCAATCGCAGGGTTGTGTGTAGCCAGTTTCCTGCCAGCTCTAATACAGGGGGTTCACGTCTTTTACAAATGCAGACCAATCAACGACACCAAACAAAGCTGATGGTTCCATGTCCACGCTACCAACTATCTCAATAGTCACCTGCTCTTATCAGCAGGCAAAGTTTCTTGGCTTCACGCTGCGCTCAGTAATTGACCAGCAGTATCCAAGTCTCGAATATATTGTGGTTGACGGGTGTTCAACGGATGGCAGCGTTGCGGTTATTGAGCACTTTTCAAAGTTTTTGGCGCACCATGTTTCTGAGAGGGATAAGGGGCAATCAGAGGCGCTAAATAAGGGCCTGCGTCTAAGTAAGGGCGAGATTGTTGGTTGGCTTTGCTCTGATGATTTGCTTTTGCCGGGCAGTCTTGAGGCAGTCGCCAAGTATTTTGCAGCCAATCCGACTGTGGATGCTGTGTATGGCGACGCCATCTTGATCGATGCGACTGGAGTGGTGCAGCGTGCAAAGAGAGAAATGGGCTTTAGCCCATTTACACTTTTGTACGATCACAACTATATCCCACAGCCATCGATGTTCTGGCGCAGGCGGCTCATGCAGGATGTTGGCTTATTGGACGAGACTTTGCATCTTTCAATGGATGCTGACTACTGGCTACGTTTCGCAAAGAATGGGCTTGTGCGGCATATGCCAGTTTTGCTGTCATGTATGCGCATGCACAAATCACAAAAGGTTTTTATTGATAGAGCAGGTGTATTTCGTGAATCTGAATCTCTCAGAGACCAGTACGCTAATGTCTCCACATCTTCAGTATCAGGCCGGTTTCTCAGAGGATATGCACGAGTTTATCGAGTGATCCGCCGCTTTTTAGAAAGCGGCTATGACTATTCAGTACCTAAAGATGTCCAAGTTTGGTTGCAATCGCTGCATTGCAGCGAGGGCTACATTGAGCCAAGCGACTGTGTTTCATCAAAATGAGAGAACGCTCCATCATTCTCTTTGAACCGATTTGCAGGGGTAGTCGACTTCAAATTCTTGTAAATACTGTTTCAGCGATCCGAAAAACCTCCCAAAGACCGATAAAGATCGTCACAAGAAGCGACTATCAAACTACCCATTTGAACGAGATATTGGGTGAAAGCCTCGGGCAACTTGAGTTCGTTGTGGCCGATACAGACCTTGAAGGCTGTTGGATCAAGATACTTAGCAAGAAAGAGATGCAGCTGATGCTAATCGCGCTTGAGCGGGCCGTGATTTCCTGTCAGAGTGCCGACGTTATTTTCATGGCGTTGGATGAATATCTGAAGCCCATGTTGCCTCAGTTGTCCCGGATTCGAAGGCTTTTGCGAAATTGCCGTGTTTTTGTAATGAAGTACCGTGTGGAGTACTTGCTAGTTAACCGTCGAATGGATATTCGTGCACATTTATTAAACGCAATCACTCGCTGGACACTGTACAGACTGCGCGCCATTCTAGTGTGCTTCGATGAGCGTTTTGAGGTATGTTCCAAAGCTAGCCTCAACGCCATCGTAGTCCCAGACCCTTGGTTTGGTGATTTTTCCGCATCCCGGCGTAATTCGGCGCGGATCAAGTATGGATATGCAGATGATGTATTTGTTGTTTTGACGCTTGGTCGTCAAGATCGGAGGAAAGGATTTCCACTTGTTATGGAGATCTTGCCAATGTTATTGCAAGCGCAGAATATTCAGCTTTTCGTAGTGGGGAAGATTGATCCAGAGTTTTTGGTAATGTTTGCGAAATTGAAACGGCTTTATTCCGATAGCATTCAGCATATTGAGCGCTTCGTTGACGAGGACGAGCTGCCTGATGTTTTCGCATGTGCCGACGTGTTCCTGTTGCCTTACGCGAAAGACTTCACTTCTACTAGCGGCACACTACCGCGTGCAGCGGCATCTGGTGTACCAGTGGTATCTGGTGAGCACGGACTAGTAGGGCACAGAATCACAACTTACGGGCTTGGTGATGTTTGCAACATCGCAAGTGCTGAGAACTTGTTGCACAGTGTCCTGGTTGTCAAAAGTTATACCGCTGTGAAGAAAGCGGCTGTGTCGATTGCGTTGCAGCAATTTGCTGCGTCAACACATATTGATGTTTTTGAAAAAGTGGTTGGCCAACTCATCGTCGAACCACAATGGGAGGTTGATCGATGAAATTTGTAATGCTTCACGGGTATTCTGATTCAAACAAGGGCGATTTAGCTATTGTTGTTGCATCTATCCATGCCCTTAGACAACTTTATCCCCATGCAGAAATTGCGCTGCAAACGGTATTTCCGCGCGACGACCCAGATTTTGACTTTCATCATCGATTTGTTACACAGCTAGGCATCACGGTAGAACCGATGGGTATCCCATCACCATACTCGGATGCCCAGCAGCATAGCTTTATGCGTAATTTGTCTGCGATGTGGACTCTGGCGCGTAGTACTTTGATCCAAAAGTTGCTATTTGCCTGGCCCTCAATGCGCAAAAGCTTTCCTGGTTCGTCTAAATCCTTGGATCAGTTGCGTAGTGCCGATGTGGTGCTGCTTAAAGGCGGTCAGTACATCTACAACGATCAAGGCGGTCTGCGTGGGCTACTGTATTTATGGCGCATTTTGTACCCCATCAAAGTGGCTCGCCAACTTGGCAAGCCAGTTGTCATGTTGGGCCAGAGCGTCGGCCCTGTAATTGGTGACAGAGCCAAAGGGATGGTTAGCAAAGCGCTCGCCACTTGCCAACGACTAATGGTGCGTGAGGATCTGTCAGCCCAATTGATGGAGACCATGGGATTGAAAGAAATCACCGTGGTCGCGCCAGATATGGCGTTTCTAACCGTGCCACGCAAGCCAACGGCAGCATCGGTTGAAATTTCGCGCCTTGTACATGGTCAGTGGCTTGGCGTGACTGTAGTGAATTGGAATTTTCCGGGCGCTGAAGACCCAAAAGCGCGGCGTGCCGCATATGAAGCAGCGTTGGCAAACGTATGTGAACGTGCCTTTCGGACTTTCGGCGTTGGCATTGCCCTCTTTCCGCAAGTGACGGTTCGGCACCACGGCGAAAGTGATATGGACATGATCAGGCGCGTCGAAGCAGTATTGCACTTTCGGGGTGTGGATGTTTTGTCAATTGCTGATGATTTGTGGCCAGATGAGTTTAGCTTCTTGTATGGTCGGTGTCGAGTTCTGCTAGGGACACGATTGCACTCCTGCATACTGGCAGCATGCGCTGGTTGTCCAGTGATTGCGATACGTTATCAAGGCTATAAAACAGAAGGCGTGATGAAAGGACTTGGGCTAGAGCAATATGTTCACGATATCAACAACGTGAATGAGGACTTGCTGTTCGAATCGGTCAACCAGTCACTGGTTCAACGCGACTCCATTTCTGAGACTGTGTTGGCACGCGTTGCAAGTTACCGTCACGAATTAATGGCAATTACCAAAGCTGAGGTTGATCTGGCCTGCGCCAGACCCTAAAAAATTTAAAATACGGGTCGTTTAAATTGAACATTTTGCTTTCTGCTTATGGTTGCTCCCCAATTCTTGGCTCGGAGCCCGGCGTTGGCTGGCGTTGGACCAGTGAATTGGCCAAACGGTACTCTGTGACACTGCTAACGCACCCGTTCTTTCGTGAAACGATCGAGGCTGAACTTAGGAACGAGCCTCGACCGACTCTAACTGTTGTGTACTATGAACCGCGAGGGTTGGGGATCCGCCGAAAGCGAGGTTCACTAAATTCGCGTCTTTACTACATGGCTTGGCAAGTCGGTGCGATGTTGAGAGCGCGAACCCTTTGTCGCAGCGATAGTTTTAATCTTGTTCACCACATCACTTGGGGAACCTTCAGATTTCCAAGCTTTATGGGTTTTCTAGGACGCCCTTTTGTCATGGGGCCTGTTGGAGGGGGGGAGACCGCGCCATTACGCCTCATCAAGTACTTGCCTCTTAAAGAGCAAATTAAAGAAGTGTTGAGGTCTTTGTTCATTGCTACTGCGCGCATTGATCCGCTCCTTCGACTGAGCCTAAAAAAGGCCGATATTATTTTGTGCAAGACAGATGAGACCGCGAACGCGTTGCCAGTCGTTCGTGGCCCAAAGGTGATGGTTGCTCGCGAAATCGGCGCTCCAAAAAGCTTGCGTGTGAAAAAGAAATACGGGGAGGATGGCACCATCAGCCTCCTTTACGCGGGGCGACTAGTCGGTTGGAAAGGTGTACATCTCGCAGTTCGTGCAGTCGCCTTGGCGAACCTACGTGGCGTAGATGCAACCCTAACAATTATTGGTGACGGACCACTGCACAAGTACCTAAAAACGCTAGCACTAGATCTCAATTTAGGGGATAGGGTTACTTTCAGAGGACATTTACCTCAGAAGGATTTACTCGACTGTTACCATCAGTCTGAAGTATTTTTATTCCCGAGCATGCACGATTCTAGCGGAAACGTGGTGGTAGAGGCTTTGTCGCGCGGACTGCCCGTAATTTGCTTGGATCTCGGTGGACCAAAGTATTTTGTTAACACTGACTGCGCTCGGGTTATTCCCTGTGTTGATGTCGATGTAGATCAGATTTGTATTTTGCTTGCCGACCGAATCGTGGAGCTGGCGAAAAATACGACTTTACGTGCCGCAATGTCGATTGCTGCTTTCGAACAAGCGGAAAGCTTGGAATGGTCTACCCAGGTATCACGGGCATATGAACTCATTCTCTCATCTGGGATATGCAAATGATATTGAACCAAAACACTAGAAACATAAGGCTTACCACTTCATCCAAACAGGATATGTTAGTAATGACCGACTATTGGTTTTTATTTGGAATGTGGATTATGGTTTTTTGGGCGATTGATCCGCTCGGTTGGAAAGTTGATTTTATCCCCGTTGTTAAACAATTTCCATTTTTAGCTATTACACCAGCTTTTGTCCTTGTATTGTTAGGTAAGCAACTCTTTCCCAAAAAAAATAGTGCGACCTGGAGTTCGGGGAATAATAACATCTTGATTGTCATATTTATATTCTCTGGATTTGTTACCGCAGGTAGCGTCATCGCGCGATTTATAAATGGAATTGATAATAGTTTTCTCACAATGGGACTATATACGCTTACGGCACCTTTAACCGCTTGGTTTATTGGTAAGTCAAAAAACCCCTTGGCGCTAGTAAAAAATATAATTCGAGTTTACATATTCTGGGCGTTAGTGTCAGTAGCAATGCAGATGGCCTCTTTTGGCGAAACAGAAGTATTCCATGCTAGAGAGCATTTGGTAATTGGAATATTAATATTCTTTTATTTAATTGCAACTTCCTCATTTGCAATCGCTAGTGCTATCATCTTAATAATTTTGGCCACAATTGTTGCAGCTAAAAATTCGGCCTACCTAACAGCGATTTTTCTACTCGAGTTTATTCTAATTCACTCGGTAGTAGCGAAGAATAATATATCAAAAGACCATCTATATCGTTGGATGCAATGGGCTAAATTTCTTTCAATAAACTTGGTGGTGCTTGGCGGACTTGTTTTAATATACGTATTCAGAAGTGATAAATTACCTACCGGTAATCCTGAATATCGGATGCGTACTTATGAAATTGCGTGGCAAAAATTCCTAAATTCACCTCTATGGGGAACTGCCTTCACGGGTGCTGCAACAGAAAAGTTTGATAAATATTCAGTTGCTGTGAGTACGCAAATTTTACCAACACACAGCGATCCACTAGATATTTTGGCGAACGGTGGCTTAATTGGATTTTTAATATGGATATCCATATTTGTAATGCTTTTATGGAGATGGTTTGCTATACTTAAGAACCCTAAGCTTCAGAGCGATAGTTCTTTAACGCCATATTTGCACACAATGTTTTGTGTAGTTTTTACTGGAGTAATTGTATGTATGTTTAATCCAATTCTAAATACGCCCAATCTCGCTTGGTCATTTTGGGCGTTAGTTGGAGCCTTGCTTGCAGTTCTACAGACTCAATCGCAGCCCATCTTGGCCGTGAATTCGTAGTATGGGATTTCTACGTTTTTTCTTGGCCTTTTGTGTAGTAAATGTACACGCTGGACTTTTGGGGGTAAATCTTTTCCCCTCAGACGCGGCTGTACAAGCATTTTATGTAATATCTGGTTTCTACATGGCGATGGTATTGAATGAAAAATATAATCGAGTGGGAACGACTTATTCAGATTTCATTCTTAGTAGGTTTTTTCGTATCTTTCCAGCTTATTTGCTAGTATCTTTTTTAACAATTCTCGTGGGGGTGATTGCGGTATTTTTTTTCGGCATTCAAATACCTCCATTTTCGCATGGGAATGAATTGTTTAAGAAATTTGGCATCACTTCGCTTATTGCCTTCATTTTTCCTCAAATATTCTTAATCGGACTAGATGCAATACATTTCTTTACTCTCGATGGATTGGGTGACTTAGTCTTCACAAAAGACTTTTCAGAGGAAAGTCCTCAGCTATGGCGTTCACTGGTGGTGCCACAAGCGTGGTCACTATCGGTCGAGCTGTATTTTTATCTTCTTGCACCATTCATCGTAAGGCGTTCGGCTAATTTTTTATTTTTCATAATTTGTATAAGTCTTTTTATTCGTTTGGTTATCGCGATTTTTTTAGAGAGTAGATTTGATCCTTGGTCTTACCGCTTTTTTCCTTCTGAGTTAATGTTTTTTTTATGTGGCTCTTTAGCTTATCGTCTTTCAAATTTAACTGCTTCTAGAGTTGATAGCTGGAATATTGATTTTCTAAAAATTATGACTTTTTTTGTCATTTTGGTAGCAGGTTTGGTTGGTAGATATGGCCTTGGAGGCAAGATGCTTTTCTATAGTCCATTTGCCATAGGCCTACTATTTTTTGCATTACCAGCGCTTTTTTCTTTTACGAAGAATATTCGTTTTGATAGATATATTGGTGAACTATCATATCCGCTCTATATTTCCCACATGCTTGTGATATGGATTGCAGATTTAATTTTTACGGTCCGTAGTATGCATTGGCGTTTGACAGTTTTCTTCGCCTCGATTTCTCTAGCTATTTTAATATATGAGTTACTTGATCGTAAAGTAGATCTTTTGCGACACAACCTGTTTTCGAATGAGAAATCTTAATTCTAAACTTATTAACTCTTTATATTTGATCAGAAACGTCTCACTGGTTTTTCTGTTAAGTTTTGGTGTTATCGCCAAAGAGATATACATAACACCAGAGACGCTTAACGGTGCCTGGCCTAATATTTTACCAGGCGATATGGTAATATTTTCTGCCGGTGAGTATAGAGGAGCTTTGGCATTACCGGGCAATAAGTCTTGGTCCGCTAGAGTGCCCACCAAATTCGTGGCAGCGACTGTGGGCAGGGTTGTCATCAAGGGCTCTGACATTGTCGGGGGTTGGGTCGAGATGGGCGGAACCCGCTTTGCGACGGACTGGCCGGGTGAGCCAGCACAAGTTTTCGTGGACGGTGTCGCTTTGGCGCAGTTGGCTGGCTCTGTATTTGGTGGTTATCCCAATCAGCCGGTAAGTGTCTATAACGGCATGCACAAAGAGAGTGGCGGCGTTTGGCCAGGTCGGTTTGTCTACGCACCTGCATCGCCAATGCCAATGAACAGTTTTTTTTATGACAAAGACGCACGTAAGCTACACCTCAACCTTCAAGGTAATCCAAATCAGAAAAAGGTTGAAGTGAGTGTGAGGGGACGTCTGTTTTATGCAGAAGGTGTAAACGGCATTGTTTTAGACGGGTTAAATTTTGAACACTCAAACACTTCCATATCTGGCCGCGGAGCGGCTGTAACAATCATTGGTAATGACAATGTGATTCGCAATGTGACCGTCCAACAGACTGACTTGGCCGGAATACAAATGGTTGGTGACCGCAATCAGTTGCTTGACTCGACGGCAAGTAAGAATGGTCAGTTAGGCGTTGCTATGCGCGGCAGCAACAACCGCGTTGTGAATGTAGATGCAAGCTACAACAACACGCGGGGGTTTAACAAGTGGTGGGAGGCTGGTGGCTTTAAATTTGTCGGAAACGGTGGTCTCCAGTCCTCTGAAGTGGTTGGAAATACTGCGGTTGGCAATCAAGGCGACGGGATATGGTTTGACTGGAAGAACAAGAACAACATCATCCGAAAGAACGTGTCTGCTTACAACACAGGTTTTGGAATTCACTACGAGGCGAGTCGATCCGGTGTCATTCAGGATAACTACGTGTTTGGCAACGGTCAACGTGGGATCTATTTGTCAGACAGTGCGAACTGTTGGGTAACCCATAACCTTGTGGTTGGCAACTCGTTAGAGGGTGTCGTCGCTGTGTACAGCGGCAGAAAGGATGCGCAGGGCGAGGAGTTTGGGGCGGATGGCAACAAGGTTTATGCCAACATTATTGGCTGGAACAAAGGGCCAGCTTTGATCATGCCGAAAGGGCCTGCTGACCCGGGGATTTCTGATGGCAACGTATTCTTTACTGATGCCAAGCCGCTCAAATTCAGTTTGGGATATCCATCATTGATGTCACCTGTTACCCAATCTCTGGAAGGGTGGAGAAAGCTATCAGGAATGGATGGGCGGTCAATAGCCCGCGAGTTGCCGATGCCCGCAGAAGTTGCCACTACGTTGTCGAAACGCCTTGAGGCTCCCACTTGGACAACTGTCAAAGCATTGGCTGGTGATTTGAGGGCGAGCGCTGGCATTTCTTTGAGCGACGTTTTGTTGCCAGGGCGTCAGGAAAATGCAATTGGACCGCGCGACTAGGCGAAATACAAATTGAAAGTGCTAATTATTCATAACGCCTACCAACAACGTGGTGGCGAAGACACTGTAGTGGAAGCAGAGTTCGATCTGTTGTCCTCCCACGGCGTCAATGTCAAGTTGTTCAGCAAGCACAACGACGTCATCGCACAGCTTTCAAAAGTGCAGATTGCCGCACGTACCGTATGGGCAGCAGACTCAGCACGCGAGTTTGAGGCGATGCTGTTGCAAGCCAAGCCCGATGTGGTTCACGTACACAACACGTTCCCGCTGATTTCACCCGCTGTGTATTGGGTAGCGCACAAGCATAAGGTGCCAGTGGTTCAAACGTTGCACAACTTTCGGCTGCATTGCCCGCAGGCAATGTACCTGCGCGACGGCAAGGTGTGTGAAGACTGCATGGGTCACATTCCTTGGCGCGGTGTGCTGCACGGTTGTTACCGGGGGTCGCGGGTGCAGACAGCAGTGCTCGCGGGCATGGTCAGTTGGCACCGGGCCATTCATACTTGGGATACCAAGGTCACACGCTACATTGCCCTGAACGAGTTTTGCCGCAACAAGTTCATTGAAGGGGGCCTGCCGCCTGAGCGCATGGTGGTTAAGCCCAACTTTGTGGACTTCCCCGCGCCAGAGGCGTGCACACGCGATGGTTTCTTGTTTGTGGGCCGCCTGTCGTCAGAAAAAGGGGTGGATGTGCTGGTGCAAGCCTTTGGCATGCTGGCCGGAGCATCACTTCGGGTGGCGGGCACCGGGCCAGAGGCGAACTTGTTGCAGGGCGTGGCGGGCTTGACTGCACTGGGTGCGCTGCCGGGTGAGCGGGTGCGTCAGCAGATGGCAGGTTCATTAGCCTTGGTGTTGCCCAGCATTTGGTATGAGAACTTTCCGCGCACGCTGGTAGAAGCCTTTGGCTGCGGCCTGCCTGTCATTGCCAGCCGCATTGGCGCACTGGCCGAGTTGGTGCAAGACGGCGTAACTGGCCTGCTGTTTGAGCCGGGCAACGCCCAAGATTTGACTGAGAAGATGCATTGGGCAATGCAGCATCCAGACGAGATGGCGCAGATGGGCCGCAATGCCCGTGCCAAGTACGAGGCCGAGTTCACTGCCGAGCGCAATTACCAGCAGCTGATGGCCATTTATGCTGAGGCCATCGAAGCCAAAAAGGCAGAGGTCACCGCACGATGACCACTACGCGCAGAACCCTCGTGGTGCTGTCCGCACCCATCGACGCGCTTGACTGGCCCACAGCGCTGCGACGAATTGGCCGCTGGGCTGCGCGGCATGAAAGCCGCTATGTGTGCATTTGCAACGCACACTCGGTGGTGACGGCGGGGCAAGACGCGGCTTTTGGCGAGGTGGTGGCGCAGGCGGACATGGCCACGCCAGACGGTGCGCCAGTGGCCTGGATGATGCGCAAGCTGGGTTTTGCCACCCAGCAGCGCATCAACGGACCAGACCTGATGTGGCGCTATTGCGCGCAGGCGGCGCAGCGCGACGAAGCCATCTATTTATATGGTGGTGCGCCAGGAACGCTGGTCATCTTGCAAACCAAGCTGGCCCAAACCTGGCCCGGCCTGAAGGTGGCCGGGGCGTATTCGCCGCCTTTCAGGGTGCTCACCGCCGAAGAAGACGCCGCCGTGGTGGCGCAGATCAATGCCTCGGGCGCGGGCACGGTGTGGGTCAGCCTCGGCTGCCCCAAGCAAGAGCTGTGGATGGCGGCGCACCGTGGCCGCATCAACGCGGTGATGATTGGCGTGGGCGCTGCGTTTGACTACCACGCAGGCACCATCACCCGCGCGCCACTGTGGATGCAACACGCCGGGCTGGAGTGGCTGCACCGCCTGGTGTCTGAGCCACGCCGCCTCTGGAAGCGTTACCTGGTGACCAACACGCTGTTCATAATAGGTGCGGCACGCCAGCTGATGCTGCGCTAATAATAGCCATTTACCCTTTATATATAAGGGCTAGAGGCCAATTCTATGCAAAGCTAAATTCCTGTTGCCAAACTTGCCCAGCACGTCGGCGGCGACGAACCACCGCCCCCATCAATGCCAAGCCGAAAAACAGCATGGCGTAGGTTTCCGGTTCGGGAACAGCAGCAGTGATAGACAACCCCATCCCGCTTCCGGTGTCGGCCATCGTCCAACCCAAACCAGAATCCAGGCCATTGACAGTCAAGCTGAGAGTCTCCCATCCGGTCGTTGTATTGGCGCTTAGAAACTTTAAGGTGTTGCCTGCAACGGGTTGGAAACCGGTCAGGAAGTTGATCTGCACGCTGCCGCCGCTGAAACTGCCTTTCCCGGTAATGGTGAGCAGGTCGTTCGCTCCGGCGTCAGCGCCAGACAAGTTGAACAGTAAGTCGCCACTGCTGGCGAAATCGCCACGGATTGTCAGGGTGCCGGGAGACAAGCCCAGTTCGACATAACCCTCACTTCCGATCACGACGTTGCCCGTAATGCGCCCCGTGCCGCTGAGGCTTCCGCCGTCAATCTTGATCGATGCCTGTGCGAACTCGCCATTGACCGTGGTTTGTCCGGCGGTCTGGAGGTAACTTCCAACCCCGGCGAGTTGTCCGGAATTATTCCAGATGCCACTATTGGTGATAGTGGCGTAACTCAACATGCTGCCGCTGTTGTTGACGATGCCGCTGTTGGTCAGTACGCCACCAATTTCTGCTGGCCCGAGGTTTGTGAGGGTTCCACGGTTGTCCAAAGAAATTCCATTGCCGTTTTTCAGGCGACCGTTAATTTCGGTGGTCAGGACGGCGTTATTAATTAGGGGCGCGTAGTTGGCGAATGTGCCGCCAGTTACTATCAGTGTATTGTTGTTGGTGAAGTGTTGCTGATTAATTAGGGTACCGCTGGTGGTCAAAGTGCCATTGTTGACCAGAATACCAATGCTTGAGTCACCACTGGAATTGATTGTTCCGCTATTCATCAGCAAACCGTTGGCGTTCATTGTTCCGCTGGTCGATAACAATCCGTTGTTGATGAACACACTATCACTGTCACTGTAAAGGCGTCCGCTATTGTTCAGGATGCTGGTATTGTTCAGCGTACTATTGCCATAGCTCAATAGGGTATTGGTACTATTCAGTGTGCCGCTGTTTGTGAGAGTGGCGCTGTATTGGTTGATGAGTCTGCCATTGTTGTTCAATATGCCGCTGTTATTCAATTGGCTGGTATTGTTGAATATTGAAGATTCAATGTTATTGGTCAGCGTGCCGGATGCCAATACCTCAAGGCCTTTATAAATATTGAAAAATTCTGAATTGAAATCATCTGAACTTACAGAAATCAAACCATCGGGAGTGGGGTGACTGATTTGGACGGTATGACCAACCGCCGGAATGCAAAAGAGTGGAATGCTGGCCAGCAGTTGACCAAGTGTTTTGACGTTCATAGTGTTCTCAATTTTTTCTATCCCGCATTCTGTATACAAACAGAATTGTCAACAATAGTTCCTTTGGACTACTGATCAAGTGAAAAATGCCGAGGTAAGACGAGCAGGCCGTCACCGAGTGGCGCGAATTCCGCAGCCCGGACTTTGCCGCCATCAAAGCCGCCCTGAAAACCCCGGTGATCTTCGATGGCCGCAACCTCTATGACCCACCGCTGGTCAGAGGTAGGTACGTAGCGTTCGCACGTACTGATCAAGACTGAAACTGGAGAACACGCCAAATGGTTCTTCGCCTGCATTCCAGTGGCCCATGAAGGCGTCCACAACCTCAGGGGGACAGCTTCGCTCAATAAGTTGTGTCCGCAAAAACCGCCGGTGGGTGTTGACTTCGACATTGAGGTAGCGTTTGAGAAAGGGCTCGATCCGCTTCGGTCTGACCAAACAGAGCTGATTCTCAGAATCCAGAAACAGGCAGGGTTCCTGTAGTAAAGCTGGCGTGTGACTGCAGTGCGCTTTCACTTGCTTCAGGTGTGCCTCGTAACTCTCCATGTGATCCCGCAGGCTCTCGGGGATCCACACCAAACGCGTTTTATGGCAGAAGTCATCGTCTTTGTCAGACAAACCCGCCAGCCCGGTTGCAGCACCGATGGCGTCATATCTGATGTAAGGTGTCACGATCGCCCGGCATGCCGTGTTGTAGGCAAAAAATTGCACCGAGTAAAACGTGAGCAGGTTGTGGTGTTCAACAAACCCAGCCAAGTCAATATACGCGGCGGTTCGAGCGACGTCAGCTTTGAGGTTGGTAAACATGGAGCGGACCGCGGATAGCGTCGGGCATAGGCGGGCCCCGACTGTGCCGTTTCGCGACTGCGCCATCCAGCCGCCCTTTACGCCTGGTGCCTCATGGGTTGCCTCAAGTTGTGTTGAAAGCGAACTTACCGCATGGATGTAGTGGTTTTGAATATCCAGAACCCACGGCGACGTATAGTGAAGACGCACTCCTGCCAGCGGGTGGTGAATACCTGTACGACACCACGCTCAACGTCACTTGGCTGCGCAATGCCAATGCCAATGGGGGCATGAATTGGGACAGTGCCACCACCTGGGCCGCCAACCTGACCACCGGCAGTGGAAACACGGCCATCGACGACTGGCGGTTGCCCACCATGGCTGCCAACCCCGACCCGAGAAGCAGCTTTAACGGCAGCACGGCTAGTGGCTCTAACGTGCCCGGCAGTTCCAGCGAAATGGCCAGCCTGTTTTTCGACACCTTGGGGAACATTTCTATGGTCAACACATCCGGTTATTCCATGGGTTTTCAATCTTTGAACACTGGTAGTTTTGAAAATATGAAGTACGACGCGTACTGGCTCGGCACAGAGTACGCGCCCACTCCCTTCGCCGCGTGGAGTTTTTTTACCTCTTATGGCAGCCAGGGTTTAAGCACCAAGGAACAGCCGTTCTATGCAATGGCAGTCCGTACTGGTGATGTCTTGACCCCTGTGCCCGAACCCGAGACCTACGCCATGTTACTGGCGGGTCTGGCATTGATGGGTGGCATTGCACGTCGGCGCAACCGCTAGCCGCCCGGTGCCTTCCCACCGATTACAAAGTTTATTCAACCCATTGAGCTGTCACACTCTTTAAGAGGATCACCAT
>MTEI01000004.1 GCA_002083775.1 Rhodoferax ferrireducens
CCCTGCGATGGTGATAATCAACCAGGAACCCGACAAAACCGGGGTCTAAACACAAGAGTCCAAATGTGTCCGTGGGAACGGGTCAAGTCCAAACCTACCGCCGGGCTGGACCCGCAAAATGCCGCAGGTTTCGATGAACTAGTGGTGAATTTGCGCGACACGCTGGGGCTGACGGTGGTCATGATCACGCACGACCTGGATCTGCTTTGGCAAGTGGCCGACCGGGTGGCGGTGTTGGCTGACGGCATCGTCCAGGGCATCGGCTCCATGACTGAACTCGCCGCCATGGCTACACCTGCCATCCGGATCTTCTTTGAGGGTCCGCGCGCCCGTGCGGCCCAGGCGCAAGCCTTTTTAACCCGACAGGAGCCATCATCGAAACCAAAGTGAACTATGCGTTGGTTGGCGCCTTTGTGCTGGTGCTGGGTGCCGCGCTTGTCGCGGGGGCCCTGTGGCTGGCAGCGGGAGGGGCTTGGCAAAAGACATACGACGTGTATCAGGCGGTGATGGAGGAATCGGTGGCCGGGCTCAATCTGAACGCGCCGGTGAAATACAACGGTGTGGATGTCGGAAAAGTGCAGGCCATCACCCTGGATGGTACCAATCCCAAAAAAGTCAACCTGCTTTTTGCTATCGAGCAGGGCACACCCGTCAAGGAAGACACCCTCGCCGTGCTGAAGACGCAGGGCCTCACCGGCATCGCCTATGTGGAGCTGGGTGGCGGCAGCGTCGCCTCACCCATGCTGCTGGCCAAAGCACCTGCCCGCTACCCGGAGATCCGCACCTCGCCGTCTTTGTCGGCCCGGCTGGACCACGTGCTGACCCGTGTCTTGGCCAAGCTCGACAGCACCTCCACCAACCTCAACGCGATTCTCAGCAAAGAGAACCAAGCCGCCTTTCACAACATACTGGCAGACGTTGCCGCCATTGCGCGCACCTTGGCCGCTCGCAAAGACAGCCTCGATGCTGGCATTGTGGACGGCGCCCGCACCCTGAAAAACACGGCCAAGGCCAGCGCCGAGTTTGAAGCCCTGACCCAAGGCCTGGCCCGCAGCGCAGAGGCGGTTGAAAGAATGGGCACCGAAGTGGCCAAGACCAGTCTCAGCGCGGGCAAAACCATCGACGTTGTTGGTAACGATGTCAAGCGTTTCAGTTCGGAAACCTTGCCTGAACTTGAGCGCCTGTTGGCCGAGTTGAGCACCATGAGCCGGTCACTGCAACTGCTGACAGAACAGACGCGACGTGACCCCAGTGGTCTGTTCTTTGGCCACAAAACCGTGCCCGATGGACCGGGCGAATCCGCAGGAAAACCATGACCACCTTGCTTCTTCAAGCCTCTGTTCCCGTCGTCCGGCGCACGGCACTGACCGCTGCCGTGTTGACGCTGGCAGCATGCAGTGCCCTGCGGCCAACCCCGTCGCAACCCTCGGTCTTCTACCTGCTGAACGTTCCGCGCAGCACGGTGGCAACGCCCGCTCTGGGTGGCGCTGCCAGGTCCTTGCCCACGCTGCTGGTCAACCCCGCGCAGGCGGCTGCAGGCTATGGCAGCCAACACATCATTTACCTGCGTCAAGACCACAAGCTGGAGTACTTTGCGCACAGTGAGTGGGCGGAGCCGCCTGCGCGCATGCTGGGGCCATTGCTGGTGGCCGCCATCGACCCAACGGGTGTGTTTGGCAGCGTGGTGCTGACACCTGCCAGCGCGTCTGGTGATCTGCGACTCTCAACCCAGATCATCCGCCTGCAGCAGAACTTTCAA
This sequence comes from Rhodoferax ferrireducens, assembly GCA_002083775.1. Classification (GTDB taxonomy): domain Bacteria; phylum Pseudomonadota; class Gammaproteobacteria; order Burkholderiales; family Burkholderiaceae_C; genus Rhodoferax; species Rhodoferax ferrireducens_A. Next base: position 1,760 of record MTEI01000004.1, read on the forward strand.
ACCAGCCCGAGTCGGGTGCAATTCACCCTGCGCGCTTACCTGACCGACGAGAAAACCCGTGGGGTGCTGGCCTGGCGTGAGTTCAGTGCCGAGGCCCCAGCGCCCAGCGACAACGCGCAGGGCGGTGTGACAGCGGCGAATCTGGCTGTTCAGGACGTGCTGGCGCAGCTTGCGCAGTTTCTGGCCGTCACAGGTTTGCGCGAGCCATAGGCGTTGGCATAAACCCAGGTGAATTCGGCACCAAGGAGAAAAATCTGGGCCGAGTAGTAAACCCAAAGCAAGACCACCACCAGAGAACCAGCGGCACCAAAACCCGAGATCGCCCCACTGCGACCAATGTAGAGGCCAATCAGGAACTTGCCAAAAGTAAACAGCGTGGCGGTGAACACGGCACCAGTCCAGACATCTTTCCACTGAACCTGCACACGTGGCATCACCTTGTAGATCAATGCAAACATGGCTGCAACCATCAAGAAACTGCCAATCGCGTTGACCACTGCGGCCAACGCCAACCAGACACCAAACAGCGGTTGCAGCCAGGCACCCATGGCGCCCAGCACGGAACTGACAACAAGCGACACGGTCAACAAAAACCCGATGGCCAGAATCATCCCGAAAGACAGCAGCCGCGCCCGCACCAACATCAACCAGCCCGGTCGGGATTCACGCGCCGACACGCGCCAGATGCGATCCAGCGAGTCTTGCAACTCTGCAAAGACCGTCGTCGCACCCACAACCAGCATCAGCAAGCCAACAACCGTGGCCACCGAGCCTTCCAGCGGTTTGTCTACGCTCGACAGCAGGTCTTGGACCGCTCTGGCACCTGCCTCGCCCATCAGGGCGCTCAGTTGGAGCACGATTTCTCCGCGAGCGGCGTCCTCACCAAAAATCAAACCAGCTACCGCGACGACGATCAGCAACAGTGGTGCCATGGAAAACAAGGTGTAGTAGGCCAGCGCCGCACCCATGCTGGGCGCATAGTCACCCAGCCACGAGCGGATCGTCTGCTTCAGCAAAGACCAGAAGGCATCAGGATCCCATGGCATGTCAGATGGCCAGTTCCGTCAAGCGAGACCCCTTGAACAGGTGCTGTTCATTGGCAAATTTGGCAACATTCGTGCCTAAGATTGGTGATTGAGCGGAGAGTATGGCGCTTTGGGGCTGCCTTTGATGTTCGCCAACGCACACACAGGTCGGCACCCAGAGCCCGTTTGAGCAGTGTGCGCCGGGGCGGCTCAGCGCCAAATCACGTTATTGCCAGCGCAATTCAAAGCGACAGGCGTCATCGCCCTGCGCTTCACAGGCGGTTTCTTCCACCTTGGTTTTGGGGTGCACCAACACTTGAAACAGGCGCTCAAACGTGGCGGAGTAAAAGTCGCACACCGGCACGTCGGTGCGCACCTCGCGGCACAGCGGATTGTTGCGGATGGTCAGCACCACCGCCTCACCCACCTCGTAGCTGAACTCGCCGCTGCCGGCAAAGGTCCAGCTGTGTCCACCAATGGTTTTGAGCAGCAGCCGTGCCGACAGCGCCGCTGGCAGCGCCTTGAAAACCACCTGCGCAAATTTGGGGATACGGTTGGCCAGCAGATAGTCGGCCGTTTTCAGACCGGCTTTCCAGGTGATCTCGGCGCAGCCGGGTTGCCCCAGCGACGCACGCAGCACGTTGTGCAGGCGCAGCACCTCGGATTCAACGACCATTTTCTCGGGCAACTTGACCAGATAGTGACCCAAGCCAGCCTGTTCAAACAGGCCAGCGGTCACGTCTTGCCCAAAGGTCTCGCGCAGGGTTTCTGCCACGCGGATGATCGCGTTGGGGCCAATGCGGCCCGCAACGCCCTCGGCTGAACTCATCCGATCTTGGCCATTTCTTCTTCAGTGAGCTGGTCTTTGCCGCCACCGCAGGCTGAGACGGCTTGCGCGGCGGCCTGCGCTGCGATGGCTTCCGCAGCGATGTCCTCGCCCTTCTTGCGGCGCATCTCGATCTTGGGGCCGTGCATCGTCACCCAGCCCTCGTCGGCCTGGGCCACCAAAGCGGCATCCGGGCGCTCGCGGCGAGTGGCGCTCTCGAACTTGAAGTCGACTTTCTTCTTGCTCTGCGGGCCCCAGTAGCCGACACGGCCCAGGTCGTAGAACTTGCGCTCGAAACCGCTCTTCAGGAAGGCTTTCAGACAGCCCATCAAGTACCGGCGACGCACGGGGTCGCGCGTCCATGGGTACTGGAAGAAGGTCTTGTTCATGAAGAACCGGCGGTAGTTGTTCATCACCCGGTCAAGCAGCTCGGCGCGGTCCATCGCGTTGGGCTTCATGATGGGGGTGACGAAGTTGTATTTTTCGTAATCGAACACTTCGACCTTGTCACCGAGTTCCTGGAACAGATCCGAGAACGGCCACGGGGTGTACATCGCCCAGTTGGCCATGTCAGGGTTCCAGTCGCGCGTCATGCGGTAGGTTTCCTCGATGGTCTCGGCGGTCTCATTCTCCAGGCCGACGATGAACTGGGCTTCGGTCACGATACCGGCTTCGCGCAGCAGGCGGATGGCCTTCTTGTTCTGCTCGATCGTTGTTTCTTTGTTGAAGCGGTCCAGTTGCAACTGCGCAGCCGCTTCGGTACCCAGCGAGATGTGAATCAGACCGGCCTTGCGGTACATCGGCAGCAGCTTTTCGTCACGCAGGATGTCGGTCACACGGGTGTTGATGCCCCAATACACCGGCAGCTTGCGCTCAATAAGCTCTTCGCAGAACTGGATGAACTTCTTGCGGTGAATGGTCGGCTCTTCGTCAGCCAGGATGAAGAAGCCGACCTTGTGGTCGCGCACCAGTGCTTCGATTTCGTCCACCACTTTCTTCGGGTCACGAATCCGGTAGTCGCGCCAGAACTTCCACTGGCTACAGAAACTGCAGGTGAACGGGCAGCCGCGCGCAAAATTGGGAATAGCCACGCGCACGTTCAGCGGGGTGTAGATGTATTTGCTCCAGTCCAGAATGCCCCAGTCAGGCGTGATGGTATCTAGATCCTGAATGGGCGGCTCGGCAGCGGTCGAGACAATCTTGCCCTCTTCGTTACGGAAGGCAATGCCGGGCACCGATTCGCGGTTTTGCAGGAAATTGCCTGCATCCACAGCCTTGACCAGGTTCAAGAACACCGCCTCGCCTTCACCACGCACCACCGCATCAATCCAGGGTGACTCACCCAGCACCTGCGAGAACATGAAGGTGGCATGGATGCCACCCAGCACGGTGATGATGTTGGGGTTGACTTCTTTCGCCACCTGCAACAGGCGCTGCGCCTTGTAGATAGAGGGCGTGATGGCCGTGCAGCCAACGATGTCGGGCTTGATTTCAGCGAACTTCTTGCGCATCACGTCTTCGCTCAGGTCCAGCGTCATCGCGTCAACAAACACGATGTCGTTGTACCCACCCGCTTTGAGATAACCCGTCAGGTAGGCGACCCAAGCTGGCGGCCAAGTGCCGGCGATTTCAGCACCACCCGAGTGGTAATTGGGGTGAACGAACATGATGCGCATAACTTTTCCAGTCAGTTGAAGGGTTGGGCTAATGTGCCTACGATGGTACTTTTTGACATTGATGAATGTCAACTTTTATTGACATTCTGGCGACATTTTGACTTGCCTCAAGTCTTTGTACAACTCATTTGACTTGGCAGAAGATCGGTCTGGTGTGAACGGCTCCAGGCGCCTGCCCTTCCCGCCGCTGGGCTGCCGGTTATGCGGTTGGTGAAGCTTGCTAGACTTCTGCCGATGACCGACACCGCCAAGCTGCACACCCCCATGATGGCCCAGTACTGGGGCCTAAAGGCGGACTACCCCGACACGCTGCTGTTTTACCGCATGGGGGATTTTTACGAACTGTTTTTTGCCGATGCTGAAAAGGCCGCGCGCTTGCTCAACATCACCCTGACGCAGCGTGGCCAAAGCGCCGGGCAGCCGGTGGTGATGGCCGGGGTGCCGTTTCACGCGGTTGAAACCTACCTGGCGCGGCTCATCAAGCTGGGGGAATCGGTGGCCATTTGCGAGCAGGTGGGCGATGTCGCCACCGCCAAGGGGCCGGTGGAGCGCAAAGTGGTGCGCGTGGTGACCCCTGGCACGCTGACGGACCTGGAACTGCTCAGCGACAAGACCGAAGCGCTGCTGCTGGCTGTGCACCAGGGTCCGCGCGCCACCTGCGGGCTGGCCTGGTTGAGTGTGACGCAAGGCGTGGTGCATCTGGCCGAATGTGCGGCAGACGACCTGAGCGCCTGGGTGCAGCGCATCGGCGCTGGCGAGCTGATCTTCAGCGCCGGGGCCACACCGGCTTTTGAAGCGCGGTTGCGCGCCATTCCCGCTGCGCCACCGCTGTCGATCTCGGTGCGGCCTGACTGGCAGTTTGACGCTGGACTGGGCCAACGCACCCTCACCCAGCATCTGCAGGCTGCCAGCCTGGCACCCTGGCAGGCGCAGGATCTGCTGCAGGCGCAGGCCGCCGCCGCTGCGCTGCTGGGCTACGCCGAACACACCCAGGGCCGCGCGCTGAGCCACATTCACAGCGTGCGCGTGCAGCGGCAAGACGAACTGATGGACCTGCCCGCCACCACCCGGCGCAACCTGGAGCTGGTGCAAACCCTGCGCGGCGAAGAGGCACCCACTTTGTTCTCTCTGCTGGACACCTGCAAAACCGGCATGGGCAGCCGCCTGCTCAAAAGCTGGTTGTTATCACCCCGGCGCGACCGCACTGAGGCCCGCCAGCGGCTAGGTGCCATTGAGGCACTGCGCTCGGGCGCCGCCCTGTCAGCAGGCGCTGGCCCGTGGAACAGCTTGCGCCAGCAGCTCAAGGGCAGCACCGACGTGCAACGCATCACCGCACGTATTGCGCTGCGCCAGGTGCGCCCGCGAGAGCTGGTAGGCCTGCAAAGTACACTACAAAAAACAGAGCTAATAGCCCCCGTATTACAAGGGCTAGAGGCCTATTTGACACTGATCTCTGAAAACCTGCTGCCACCCGCTGGTTGCGCCGACTTGCTGCGTAGCGCCATCCAAGCTGAGCCCGCCGCGCTGGTGCGTGACGGCGGCGTGATCGCCAGCGGGTTTGATGCCGAGTTGGACGAATTACGCGCCATTCAGACCAACTGCGACAGCTTTTTGCTCGATCTGGAAACCCGCGAGCGCGAGCGCACCGGCATCAGCAACCTGCGCGTGCAATACAACAAGGTGCACGGCTTCTATATAGAGGTGACGCAAGGCCAGGCCAGCAAGGTGCCCGACGACTACCGGCGCCGCCAGACCCTGAAAAACGCCGAGCGCTTCATCACCCCCGAACTCAAAGCCTTCGAGGACAAAGCCCTGAGCGCCCAGGAGCGCGCCCTGGCACGTGAAAAATGGCTGTACGAACAGTTGCTGGACCAACTGCAGGCTTTTGTACCCGCCCTCACCAAGCTGGCCGAGGCGCTGGCCACGCTGGACGCCCTGTGTGCGCTGGCCGAGCGCAGCCTCACCTTGGACTGGTGCGCGCCACAGTTTGTGAAAGAACCATGCATCGACATTGAGGCCGGGCGTCACCCGGTGGTGCAGGCGCGCTTGGCTGAACTGAGTTCGGGCGCCTTCATTGCCAACGACACACGTTTGGGCCCACGCCAGCGCATGCAGATCATCACCGGCCCGAATATGGGCGGCAAATCCACTTACATGCGCCAAATTGCGGTGATCGTGCTGCTGGCCAGCATGGGCAGTTATGTGCCCGCCGCCAGTTGCCGCCTCGGGCCGATCGACGCCATCCACACCCGCATCGGCGCCGCCGACGACCTGGCCAACGCCCAGTCCACCTTCATGCTGGAGATGCTGGAAGCGGCGCAGATATTGAACGCCGCCACCCCCAACTCACTGGTATTGATGGACGAAATTGGCCGCGGTACCAGCACCTTTGACGGCCTGGCGCTGGCCAGCGCCATTGCCACCCAGTTGCACGACAAAACCCAGGCGTTCACCCTGTTTGCCACGCACTACTTTGAGTTGACCGAGTTTCCAGCCACGCATCACCACGCCCACAATGTGCATGTGAGCGCGGCAGAAAGTGGCCGCGACATCGTCTTTCTGCATGAAATCCAGAGCGGCCCGGCGAGCAAAAGTTACGGCATCCAGGTGGCGCGACTCGCCGGTATGCCCGCGGCAGTGCTCAACCATGCGCGCCATACCCTGGAGGCGCTGGAGGCGCAAGCCAGCCAGCATCAGGCGCAGGTGGATTTGTTTGCCGCGCCGGTTACTTCGGAAGTCATAGCTGAAAGCCCAGTAGATATATGGGCTAGAGCCCTAAATCCTGATAACTTTAGCCCGCGCGAGGCGCTGGAGGCGCTGTACCAGCTGAAGAAGCTGGTGGCCGGTTTGTAGCCTACCAGGCCAGGTAGGCGTAGCCTTGGCGCTGCAGGCGCATGATGGCCGAGGCGCCAAAGTCTTCCACCTCAGCAAACTCCTGCATATCACTGGCGCTCCAGCCAATGGTCCGCATGGTGTTTTCGCAAGCGATGAACTTCACCCCATACGACTCAGCCATGCTGCGTACCCGCTGCTGAAACAGCTTGGACACCGGCCGCTTCGGGTTTTTGGCCAACACATGGATGCCCGGCCCCCACACCACCACCACGATGCTGATGTCATCCACAAACTTGCCCAGCAGGGCGCTGATGGAGTTGAAGATTTCCTCCTGGTACTCCGGGTCGGCCTTGTTGAGCTGGTAAACGATGCGGTTGAGCGTGGCAATGTCGTCGGCAGCCGCGCCAGTGCTTTGGCCTGCCGGGCTGGGTGCGGCCGGGGCGTTCAGGCTGGCCGTGGCGGCGGCCAGACCAGCCAGACCGGTCATCAGGTGGCGCCGCGAAGTCGGGTTGAATGTCATGGTGGGCAGATGTCCGAAAGATGTACTGGGAATGACGGCCAAAATAACAACAGTGGCAAAAGCAGGGCTCACGCCACCCTGCAAATATAAGCCAGGATTGATTTTGATCAATCTCACTTGACTAAACTACTAGGGCTTACCCCACACGCCGGGTTGTCTGGCGCCGCGCTTACCCTCAGGGGGTCTGAGGGACAATAGCCCCTTTTGCTTCTAATTTTTGCTTTGCTATCCACATCCATGACTTACTGCGTCGCCATCAAACTCAATGCCGGGCTGGTGTTCCTGTCCGACTCCCGCACCAATGCCGGGCTGGACCAGATCAGCACCTTTCGCAAAATGATCGTTTACGAAAAACCCAACGACCGCTTCATGGTGCTGCTGTCGGCGGGCAACCTGAGCATTTCGCAGTCGGTGCGCGAGATTTTGCAGGTGGAAAAGCTCAAGGACCACGACGAGGACGATGGCATCACCATCTGGAACGCCAAAAGCATGTTTGACGCCGCCCGCGTGCTGGGCTCGGCCATTCGGCATGTGTATGAACGCGATGCCGCTGCGCTCAAGCTCGCCGGGGTCGATTTCAACGTCAGCCTGATCTTTGGTGGCCAGATCAAGGGCGAAGGCATGCGCCTGTTCCAGGTGTATTCAGCGGGCAACTTCATCGAAGCCACGCCCGAGACGCCGTATTTCCAGGTGGGCGAGTCCAAATACGGCAAGCCGGTGCTGGACCGCGTCATCACCCCCACCACCCCGCTGGACGAAGCCGCCAAGTGTGCGCTGGTGTCGATGGACTCCACCCTCAAATCAAATTTGTCGGTAGGCCTGCCGCTGGATCTGGTGGTGTATGAGGCCGACCGATTCCAGACCGACAAGGTGGTCTGCGTTGACGAAAACAACCCCTACTTCAAGATGCTGCACAACAGCTGGGGCGTAAAACTGCGCGAAGTGTTTGACAGCATTGAAGACCCGATGTGGAACGGCGAAGTCACCAGCGTACCACTCATGATGGCCGCCGGGCGCAGCCTGCCGCTGAAGAAAATCACCACCCCGGAAGAAAAGTTAATCTAATTGCATTGCGGGACAGACCAGGGCTATACGCAGTGACCCTGCTCTGTCCCCAACCGAATGAAAATCGTTTTCTCGCATGCCAACAGCTTTAATGCAGACACCTACCGCATGATGTTTGCGGCGCTGCGCCAGCGCGGCCTGGAAGTTCAGGCCATCGACCAGTTTGGCCACGACCCACGTTACCCGGTTACCAGCAACTGGCCGCACCTGGTGCAGCAGCTCATCGACTTTGCCCAGCCACTGGTGCAGGCGGCGGGGCAACCGATGTTTTTCGTCGGTCACTCTCTGGGAGGTTTCCTGAGCCTGATGGCGGCTGCCAAAGCGCCTGGACTGGTGCGCGGTGTGCTGCTACTCGACGCCCCGGTGATCGGCGGCTGGCGCGCCACCGCCCTGGGTATGGCCAAACGTGCGCAGCTGGTGGGGGCGGTGTCACCCGGCAAGGTGAGCCGGCGCCGACGCAACCAGTGGGCCGACGCCGCCGAGGCCCTGGCGCATTTTCAAAGCAAGCGCGCCTTTGCCCGCTGGCACCCGCAGGTGCTGGCCGACTACATCAGCCACGGCACGGTCAACACGCTGGTGGACGGTCAGCGCAAACGCATGCTGCGTTTTGACCGCGATATAGAAACCGCCATCTACAACACCCTGCCCGACAACCTGGAAGCGATGCTCAAACAGCACCCGGTGAGCTGCCCGGTGGCTTTCATTGGTGGCACCCAGTCGGCTGAGATCAGGCAGGTGGGCATGGTGCTGACCCAGCGCGTAACCCATGGCCGCATCATGATGCTGGATGGCAGCCACCTGTTTCCGATGGAGCAACCGCTGGTGACCGCTGCCGCCATTGAAGCGGCGCTGCTGAACCTGGCAGTTGCCGCTCCGCTTTAAACCCGCTCAGAACAACCGGTTCAGACCGTTCAGCGCCGCCACCCGGTAAGCCTCGGCCATGGTGGGGTAATTGAACGTGGTCTCGGTGAAGTAGCTCAGCGTGTTGCCCGCGCCGGGCTGCGCCATGATGGCCTGGCCAATGTGCACAATCTCGGCCGCCTGCTCGCCAAAGCAGTGGATGCCCAGAATCTCCAGCGTGTCACGGTGAAACAGCACTTTGAGCATGCCCACCGTGTGCCCGGTGATTTGCGCCCGGGCAATGGATTTGAAGTCGGCCTGGGCCACCTCGTAAGGCACCTGGCGCTCCGTCAGCTCACGCTCGGTGCGGCCAATCGACGAAATCTCAGGCACGGTGTAGATGCCGGTGGGGAATTCTTCCACCAGAGACCAGTCACATTCACCGTTGAGGATGTGGGCCCCGACAAAACGACCCTGGTCGTAGCTGGCACTGGCCAGGCCCGGCGCACCCACCACGTCGCCCACGGCGTAGATGTGGGGCAGCACTGTCTGGTAGCTGCGATTCACTTCCAACTGCCCGCGGCTGTTGGCGGCCAGCCCAACCGCCTCCAGGTTCAGCTCTTGGGTGTTGCCGGTGCGGCCATTGGCCCACAGCAACACCTCGCTCATGAACTTCTTGCCTGATTTGCAATGCACCACCACACCATCGTCGCGCGTCTCCACCCGGTCGTAGGTTTCGTTATTGCGTATCACCACCCCGCCCTGGCGCAGGTGGTACGACAAGGCATCGGTGATTTCATCGTCCAGAAACGACAGCAGGCGGTCCCGGGTGTTCACCAGGTTCACCTTGACATCCAGGTTGCTGAAAATCGAGGCGTATTCGCAGCCAATCACCCCGGCGCCATAGATGGTGATCGAGCGCGGGGTGTGCGCCAGCTTCAGAATGCTGTCGCTGTCGTGGACGCGCGGGTGACTGAAGTCAAGCTCTGGCGGGTGATAGGGCCGCGAGCCGGTGGCAATCACAATGTGGCGGGCTTCCAGCAGCAGCGTGGCGCCATTGGGCCGCTGCACTGCCAAACGGTTGGGCGCAGCAAACCGCGCATGGCCAAAAATCACCTCCAGCCGGTTGCGCTGGTAATAGCGGTAACGGGTGCGCACTTGCTCGCTGATCACGCCGTCGGCGGCGCGCAGCAGGTCCGGAAAATCCACCTGCACCTGGTCGCGGGTGTGCTGAAACAAGGGGTTGCGCCGGTAATCCGCCAGCATCTGGATGGAATGGCGAAGCGCCTTGCTGGGTATCGTGCCCCAATGGGTGCAGCCGCCACCCACCGCGTTGTAAGCCTCCACCACCGCCACCCGCCACCCGGACTTGGCCAGCTTCATGGCAGCGCCTTCGCCACCCGGCCCGGTACCGATCACGATGCAGTCAAACTCACGAACCGTCATGCTGGACTCCTGACAACAACCCAGAGGAAAAACTCAAAAACCACCGCCCAGCAACAAGCAAGGTTGATGCCCGCCAAGGGCTTGGCGAGAGGTCAGGCCTGCGCGGAAGTACCAGCCGCTTCCGGCATCACCCGGGGCAGAAACACGGTCATGGTGGTGCCCTGGCCCAGCAGGCTTTTCACCTCGATATGCCCGCCATGCTTTTTGACAATATCGTAAGACAGTGACAGGCCCAGCCCGGTGCCTTTGCCCACCGGCTTGGTGGTGAAAAACGGGTCAAAAATGCGCGGCAGATTCTCGGGGGCAATGCCCTTGCCGGTGTCCTGCACGGCGATCCAGACCTGTTCGTCGTCAAAACCGGTGCGTATGGTGATCTTTCCCTTGTCCACCAGCGCGTGCGAGGCATTCACCAGCAGGTTCATGAACACCTGGTTCAGCTGGAACGGGTAACACATCACCGGCGGCAGTCCGGCAAACTCCTTGACCACCTCGGCCTTGTATTTGAGCTCGTTCCAGACCACACGCAGCGTACTTTCCAGGCCGTCTTCCAGGTTGGCCGACTGGCGCGCGGATTCGTCCACGTGCGAGAAGTTTTTCAGATCCTGCACGATGTGCGTCACACGTTTCAGGCCGTCCAGCGACTCGGTCAGCAGCGCAGTGATGTCGTCACACATGAAGGCAAAGTCAATGTCTTTCTTGACCTGGGCGATCTGCAAGGCCGCCGGGGCCGCCAAAGCGCCCTCAGTCTGCTCATAAGCGGCCAGCAGCTTGAGCAGGTTCATCACATAGGTTTGCAGCGACCCCAGGTTGGAGTTCACAAAACCCACCGGGTTGTTGATTTCATGCGCCACACCGGCTGCCAGCTGGCCAATGGAGGCCATGCGCTCCGACTGCATCAGTTGTGCCTGCGTGGCTTCCAGCTCTTTCACCAGATGCGCCAGTCGCTCTTTGTCCTGGTTTAGCGTGTCATTCAAAGCATGCAAATCAGCAGTACGCGCCAACACGCGCTGCTCCATCTGGTCGCGCGAGTCGCGTAGCGCCTGGGCGTCCAGGGTGCGCTGGGTGATGTCTTGTACGCTGAACACCCGGCCAATGATCTGCTGGTCCAGGTATTGCGGGCGGGCGCTGATGTCAAACACCCGGCCATCGCGGTGGCGAAGGGTGTCCTCGGTCTGAACAGGGTCCACCACGGCTTTCAGGCGCGTGCGCAGCCGCTCGGGCTCTGCCACCGCGTTGACGATGAAGTCCAGCACCCCGGCGTCGTCCTGGGCGCGCAGCAGTTCGTCGGGCAGCGCCCACATCCGGCTGAACTGCCGGTTCATGCTGTTGACCTTGCCACGCCAGTCCAGCACCAGAATGCCGTTGCCGGTGGACTCCAGCGTGGCGCGCAATTGCGACAGCGTTTGCGCCAGCGCGTCCTGCACGTCGCGCACGCCCTGCGCCTGGGTGGCCAACACCAGCAACAGCACCCGCCCGTCATGCTGCACAACACGGATGGACTGGGTCACCGCCAGCAGCTCGCCATCCGCACGTCGGTATTGGCCCTCCTGGTTTTGCACCTCAGCGTGCTGGCCAGCGCGCACGTCTTCCCAGTAAAAAACGTCCTGCAGCGCACTCTCGATATCGGTGATGAACATGCCCGGCAACTGATCTGGCGTATAGCCCAGCGCTTTGGCCACTGGCACATTGGCCTTCACCACTTGCAGGGTGACAGGGTCCACCAGCAGCAGCATCTCGGGGCTGTTGTCCAGCATGAGCTGGGCCAGATCTTTCATGCCTGGCTCGCGGGTGGCCGCTTGGCGGCGGCGTCAAAGTAGTAGCTCACACGTTTGCGCGGGCTCAGGTAGTTGTAAACCTCGCGCGGCACCTGCGCGGGCCGGATGGCCTTGCCGATGTTCAGGTCGGCCTGGGTGTCCATGTCGAGCAAAATGGCTTCTTCTTTGGGCACCTCGGCGTCATACACCACCACGATCGGCTTCATGGGCCGGGCCGTGTTCACCGTGGACACCATGCCGATAAAGCCGTTGGACAGTTGCACGATGGTGCCCGGCGGGTACACCCCCAGGCAGCGGATAAAGGCGCTCAGCAGCTTGGGGTCAAACTTGCCGCGCAGCTTGGCAAACATGAGCGACAGGGCTTCGTGCGGCGTCAAGGCGTCGGCAATCGACATCGGGTTGCATAACTCATCGTAAAAGTTGGCAATCACCACCATGCGCGACAGCATGTGAATGGCCTCACCCTTGAGCTTGTTGGGAAAACCGGTGCCGTCAAACAGCTCATGGTGCTCACCAATGATGCCCATGGCCACGGCGGAGAGGTGCATGCGCTTGGCCATTTCCACGCCATAGGTGGGGTGCAGTTCATAAAAATTGCGCTCAGCGGGGGTCAGGGGCTCGGTTTTCAGCAAAATCTTGTCCGGCACTTCCTTGCGGCCAATGTCGTGCAACAAGGCACCCACACCCAGCGCGCCCACCACTTCCACCGGCAATTTGAGGTCGCGCGCCATCATCATCGACAGCATGGTCACATTCAGCGAGTGAAAGTACAGCTCTTCACCGCCGAGCTTGTCGCCCATCACCTGAATGGCCAGCTCAGGGGCGCTCAAAATCGAATCGGCAATCTTCTGCACCAGTTTGCTGGCTTGCTGCACCGTCTCGGCAGGTCGGCTGTAGAGGTTTTTCTCAATATCGCGCACGGTTTGTGCCGTGTCGACAAAGGCCCGCTCAATGCGCTCGGCAGTTTCCCGGCGCTGCTTCATCTGCGCCATCATGGCGCGCTTGGCCAGCATGGCGGGCGACGGCTCTTGCGGAACTTCGGGTGCTGGCGCAGCAGCCGCTGGCGGGGCAACCGCGCCGTCAAAGGGCGACAGCACAGTCCGCAGGGCACCATCGCTGAGTTCCGGGCTGAAACGCAAGGCTTTCAGCCCCAGGCTGCGGATGGTCTTGATCTGGTCTGTGCTGGTGATCTTGAAATGACTGAAGGCAAACGGATGATCAAACCACTTCAGGTCCAGGTGGACGTACATCCCCACCTGAAGCTGCTCGGGTGTGATGGTGGTGGTTTGCGGCATGTGCTTATTCTGCCCAAGTCACCACACCGGTCCAGGAGGTGGCCAGTACCAGCAGGCCAAACGCAATCCGGTAATAGGCAAAACCGACAAAGCTGTGGGTAGAAATAAAGGCCAGCAGCCAGCGGATGCACAGCCAGGCACTCAAAAACGACATCACCAGCCCCACGCCAAACATGGGCGCATCAGCCATAGACAACAAAGCCCGTTCTTTGTACAGGCTGTAGGCGCCGGCGCCAATGAGTGTAGGAATGGCCAGGTAAAACGAAAAATCGGTCGCCGCCTTGCGTGACAGACCCAACAACATGCCACCAATGATGGTGGCCCCGCTGCGGCTGGTGCCGGGAATCATGGCAAAACACTGCGCCAGGCCCACCTTCAGGGCGTCCAGCGGGGTCATCTCGTCGACATCCTGAATGCGGGAGGTGGCCGGGTTTTTGGCCTGGCGGTGCTCTGCCCACAAAATGATGAAGCCACCAATGATGAAAGCGCTGGCCACCACCTCCGGGGTGAACAGGTGGGCCTTGATGGCCTTGCCAAACAACAGCCCCAGAATCACCGCAGGGAAAAAGGCGATGGTCACATTCAGCGCAAAACGCTGCGCCTGCTTCTCGGAAGGCAGCGCCACCACCGTATCGCGGATTTTTTGCCAGTACACCAGAATCACGGCAAAGATCGCACCGGTCTGGATGGCAATGTCAAACACCTTGGCCTTCTCGTCATCGAAGCCGAGCAAAGCACCGGCCAGAATCAGATGGCCTGTGGAAGAAATGGGCAAAAACTCGGTCAAGCCCTCCACCAGTCCCATGATGGCGGCCTTGATCAACAACACAATATCCACGCAAACTCCTTAGCTGATTGACGATTATCGCTGCCCGCATGCTGCGGCTTCTATGGCGCGATGCAGGATTCACGCCAAACACGTCGGTGCGCAAAGCTGTTTTTTTCGTGGGATCATTGACACCAAACTGATTGATCTCACCCATGACCGACACCCTTGCGCTCCAATCCCTGCCCCTGTTTCCGCTGGGCACGGTGCTGTTTCCGGGTGGCTACCTGCCACTGCAGATTTTTGAGGTGCGTTACCTCGACATGATCGGCAAGTGCTTCAAAACCGGCGCCCCCTTTGGCGTGGTATCGCTGAACCGGGGCAGTGAAGTGCGCCAGGCCCCCGGCAACAAACCCGGTGGCGACAGCTTTGCCCAGGAAATTTTTTACCCTACGGGAACCTTGGCGCGCATCACCCACCTGAGCCGACCGCAACCCGGGCTGATGCTGATTCAATGCACCGGCGAGCAGCGCTTTGGCGTGCAAAACCACCATTTGATGAAACACGGCCTGTGGGTGGCTGATGTAGCCCTGCTGCCAGACGACCAGAAAGTGCCCATACCGCCCGACCTGCGGGCAGTGGCCACCACGCTCAAGCGCGTGATCGACACGCTGCAATCGCAAGACCTGGAGCCCGACCAGATGCCGATCCAGCCGCCTTACCAGTTGGAGGACTGCGCCTGGGTGGCCAACCGCTGGTGTGAACTGCTGCCGATGGCACTGGAGCTCAAACACCGCATGATGGCGCTGGACAACCCGCTGGTGCGGCTGGAGCTGGTGAGTGACCTGCTGGAGCGCAACGGTATCCCGACTTGATTCCGCTTTCATAGCATCCGTGTCGTTGTTGCTTCGCCTTGCCGTGCTGAAGCGCTGTCTTCGGCTTCGCGCCTAAACACGAATGCTTTGAAAACGGAATGGGGCAGCTTTAGGAGCTTGCATAATTGCCTTTTTCTGGCACACCATTGCCGGAGAAGTCGTTATTCAACCGGTGACCCATCATGAGTATTCGCTACGCCAACGTCATCAACCACCTGCCTGAAACCAAGATGCGCCTTTACCCCACCAAGGTGATCAACATCATTGGCGGGCCAGGTAGCGACAAATCCCTGTTTTCAGCGGCGATCGTGCTGCACCTGAGCTTGCACGGCAAAACGGTCGAAACCATTCCCGACTTTGCCAAATCCCTGGTCTGGCAGCAAAACTTTGAAGTGCTGAAGAACCAGTATTTCATTGCCCAGCGGCAATTTGAAATGCTCAACCTGATTGACGGCCAGGTGCATTTTTTGATCACCGAATGCTCTTTGCCGCAAGTGCTGTTCTATAACGAAAACTACGCTGACAACATCTGCGACGTGGCCAAAACCCGCGAACAGATCCTGGAGTGGTACCGGCAAAACGACAACGTCAACATTCTGGTCAAGCGTGGCGACAAAAAATACGTACGCTCGGGCCGTTTTCAGGACGAAGAACAGGCCCGCGAGGTGGACGAGGGCCTGCGCGAAATTTTGATCCGCGAGAAGCTGCCCTTCACCGAGCTGGCGCCCGACCTCAAAGCCATCCACGCTTTCGCCGAGACGCTGATGGTTTAGTCAGCGCCTCACAGGTCTTGCCTGGGCCGCAGCCCCGCTGGCAACCAGGCCGCAAAGTAGGCGTTGATGTCGTCCTCGTGCCGCTGCCACCAGATGCCAAGCGCCACCACCCCCAAGCCCAGCAGCGTCAGCACAAAGGCAAACCCCAGGCTGTCGCCAAACACCCGGTACGACAAATAACCCAGATAGCTGGCCACGCCCAGCCCGCCAAACACGGTGAACACCCGCCGACCGATGGCCGCCCCGGCAAACACCAGCACCAGGTTGATCAGGCAGTACACCGCTTTGCCCAGCTCTGAATCCGAATCGCGCCAGCTTAAGCCCCCCCAAAACATCAGCGTGCCAAAGATGTAGAGCCAAAACGCGTAGTCTTGCCGCCACTCCGCCTCATGCGCTTGGCGGCTGCGTGCATCCACCCACAGGGCGATGGCCACCGTGGCAATGCCAAACACCAGCGTCACATCACGCATGAAGTAAAAGTCCCAATGCTCGCCTTGGACCATCAGGCCATGAGCCACGTCCATACTCAGGTACCAGAGCGTGATGGCAATCGGCATCACCATGAACGGCAGCCGGTAGCGCCATAACATCACCACCCCGGCGGCCAGGGTGACAAACTCCAGGGTGAGCCATCGCCAGTTGATCTGCGTGTGATAGGCCGAATAACTCACCGGCCCGCCCGGTGGCCACCAGCCCATGCCGTGCTGAAAACACCACACCAACAGCGGCACCAGCACCACCGCCAGCGTGGCCAGAATACCGGCGGGTATGGGCAAGTGACGGCTTTTTAAATGATCGGCCACCTTCAGGCAGGCCAGCAAGTAGGCGGCGCTCAGCAGCATCAGGCCCCAGGCACCAAAGGCGTCCCAGCTCAGGCGCATGAACAGCGACATGGCACCAATGGCGACCATGCCGCCAAAGTAATACAAGGTGTTGGTAAAGCTGAAGCGCGGCCCGCTGGCGGGTGCCACCGTGGCTGGCTGGGGCGCCTGCGGCACGGCGCTGGCTAGGCTTGCCCAGCGTGCCCACAGCGCCTGCGCCTGCTGGCGGGTGATCACGCCGTCTTGCACTGCCAGCAACAGTTCGCGCTGCCCCACCTGGGCCACAACAGGCATGGTTTTTTCAGGTACGGCAGAGGGTGGTGATTCAGACATGATGAACTTTGTGGCAAACGCACACACTGTGCGGCCATAAATCATAGCCAACACACGCCACAGCTGACGCATTTCACGGCTGGCGCAGGGGTGCCGCCTAAAATCGCCAACATGAGCCACCCCACCCCACCCCAGAATAAAACAGCCGCTGACCCTGCGGCCCCCGACGTCGTCAAACCGAGCAACTTTTTACGCCAGATCATCGAAAGCGACCTTGAAAAAGGCACCTACGCCAGCCGCCACTGGGGCGGCAGCCCCGGTGACGCCGCGCACCACGCCGCAGGCCCGCTGGACCCCGCCAAAATCCGCACCCGTTTCCCGCCCGAACCCAATGGGTACCTGCACGTGGGCCACGCCAAAAGCATTTGCCTGAACTTTGGCCTGGCTCGTGATTACGGCGGCGTGTGCCACCTGCGGTTTGACGACACCAACCCCGAAAAAGAAGACACCGAATACGTTGACAGCATCATCGACTCGGTGAAATGGCTCGGCTTTGACTGGAGCCAGCCCGGCAACACCCTGCCGTACCAGGCCAGCGACTATTTCGACTTCATGTACCGCGCAGCGGAATACCTGATTGAAGCCGATTACGCCTATGTGGACGAACAAACGCCCGACGAAATGCGCGCCAACCGCGGTGACTTTGGCAAACCCGGTATGGACAGCCCCTACCGCAACCGCACGCCTGCCGAGAATTTGGAGCGTTTTCGGCAGATGGCCCAAGGGCTACATGAAGATGGTGCTATGGTTTTGCGCGCCAAGATCGATATGGCCAGCCCCAACATCAACATGCGCGACCCGGCCATCTACCGCATCAAACACGCCGAACACCACAACACCGGCAACAAATGGTGCATCTACCCAATGTACACCTTTGCCCACCCGATTGAAGACGCGCTGGAGCAGATCACCCACAGCATCTGCACGCTGGAGTTTGAAGACCAGCGGCCGTTTTACGACTGGCTGATGGACCGCCTCTCGGAAACGGTCACGCTTTCCGATGGCCGTGTCATTGGCGGCCTGCTGGCACAGCCCGCGCCGCACCAGTACGAATTTGCCCGCTTGAACCTGACCTACGTGATCACCAGCAAGCGCAAGCTGGCAGCGCTAGTGAACGAAAACAAGGTCAACGGCTGGGACGACCCGCGCATGCCAACCATCGTCGGCCTGCGCCGCCGGGGCTACACCCCCGCTGCCCTGCAAGCCTTTGCCGAACGCATTGGCGTCACCAAAAGCGACAGCTGGATCGACTACAGCACGCTGGAAGGCTGCCTGCGCGAAGACCTGGAGCTCAAAGCCCACCGTGGTTTTGCCGTGCTGAACCCGGTGAAACTGGTGCTGACAAACTGGGACGAGCTCATGGGCGCCGGGCACCTGGAACCCTGCACCCAGCCCGCCCTGCCCCACCCGCCCGACGGCGTTGAGGCCCACACACGCCACTTCACGATTGGCAAAGAGGTGTGGATCGAGCGCGAAGACTTCTGTGAAGTGCCGCCCAAGGGCTTCAAGCGTTTGTTCCCAGGCAACAAGGTGCGCCTGAAAGGCGGCTACGTCATCGAATGCACCGGCTGCACCAAAGATGCCGATGGCAAGATTACCGAAGTGCTGGCCACGGTGGTGCCCGACACCAAAAGCGGCACCCCTGGCAGCGACAGCGTCAAGGTCAAAGCCGCCATCACCTGGGTGGGCGTGAATGATGGCGTGAACGCCGAAGTGCGCCTGTACGACCGCCTGTTCCTGGACGCCCAGCCCGACGCGGGCGGCAAAGACTACCTGGAAATCCTGAACCCCAACAGCCTGAAAGTCATCACCGCGATCGTCGAGCCCTCACTGGCCAACGCAGCAGCGGGCCAGAACTTCCAGTTTGAGCGGCATGGGTACTTTGTGGCGGACCGGGTGGACCACGTTCAAGGTTCCAAGCCGGTGTTTAACTTGGCGGTGGGGTTGAGGGATAGTTGGGGGAAGTAGGGTCAGCGGCTCTGCTATTCGGCCCAAAGCCGTGGGGAAAACTCAGTCAAAAAACTCTTCATCGACCTTTTTGATCTGAATCGTTTCCTCTACACGGCACCCAATGTCATAGCGAATCATCAGTCTCGTTAACAGATTGCCGTCAATGAGCACGATACGCTTGCTCAAAAGATCTGCTGTTTCCTTTGCCGCTGGTGAAAAACTGGATGTCGTGACGAACAATCCCTTGCTTGCCTTGAATCGATCGAGAGAGCCAAAAAAATCGCGGATGTCTCCGGCCGAAACTTTGTTGTCGGCATAGCGCTTTGCCTGAACGTAGATTCGATCCAGGCCCAATGCATCTTGGTCGATCACACCGTCCACTCCACCATCACCACTCTTGCCCAATGCACGCCCTGCATCAGCGGCAGATCCGCCGTAGCCCATGGCCACAAGCAGTTGAACAACCAAACGCTCGAAAAAATCTGGAGGTGCTGCTAAAACTTTGCCTAAGAGTTCTGCGCTGAGTGATTTATCCAACTCGGCATGCGCTGATCGAATAATTTCGTCTGGCGTCAAATTCTTAAGGTTGACCGCAGGGATCGCTGGAATTTCAGAAGATTGACCACCACCCTCCCTGAACAACCGGAAGTCAGGAAATGTTTCCAAAAACTTGATGTTGATCGACGTCGGGGGAGCAGCCAGCACCGCGCGTCCTTTTTCACTGATAACAAAGCAACCACGACGGGTCATGTCGATCAAGCCAGCTTTTCCAAGGTAACTCTTCGCCCAATTCACCCGATTGGCAAAAGTGGTCTGTTTACCGGAAGGTAACAACTCCGAAAGCTCAGCATCATTCAGCCTCAGTTGGGAGCCCAGCGCGCTCACCACCTCAGAAATCTTCACTTCACCATTGGCAGACGCCCGCAAAACCGGAAGCATCAAGGACTGAAAATCGGGTATGGCCATGAAAGCAAGTCCTCCACTTGTTTTTATCTTGACTCGATTATCGACGTAGAAATATACCTATCTAAACTGGTGGCGGGTAGCACTTGCAGGCTTGACAGCTTAGTGTGCCGCTGCACGATGCTTCTCTTTACATAGCTGATAGCGCTTATTGCAAAAGGGCTATCAGCATTTTTGGCTTACATTTTTTAAAAAACCCAAAAAGGGTATGATCATCCCCAATATGGGTATGACGATCAATCCAACCGAGTCAACTTCGCTTGCAGACGCGCTTTTCCCTAAGGTGCGCCAACGGATACTGGCCGTGCTGTTTGGGGCGCCTGACCGCAGCTTTTACGCCAACGAGTTGATCGCGCTGGCAGCTTCAGGCACGGGCGCGGTACAGCGGGAGCTGGCCAATTTGTCAGAGTCCGGGTTGCTCACCGTCAACAAGCAAGGCAACCAGAAACATTACCAGGCCAACGCGAACGCGCCGGTGTTTGCCGAAATTCGCTCGCTGGTGCTCAAAACCATGGGATTGGCCGATGTGTTGCGCCATGCGCTGAGCCCGTTGGCGGCGCAGATCGACTTTGCTTTTGTATACGGGTCGGTGGCGCGCCAGCAAGACACCGCGCAGAGTGATGTGGACGTGATGATCGTCAGCACCAACCTGGGTTATGGCGAGGTGTTTGGCGCGCTGGAGCAGGCGGCCGTGTCGCTCGGACGCAAGGTCAACCCCACGCTCTACACCCCGCAGGAATGGTCCAAACGCTTGGCGCAAGACAGCGCCTTTGTCACCCGCGTGGTGCAGCAACCCAAAATTTGGCTGATTGGAACCGAGGAACAAATCCATGCACCCAGCGCTTGATAACTTGAGTGGCCCCGGCAAGTCGCTCAAGGCAGAAGCACCAGACACGAATGAGCTGGCAGGCTTGATTCGCACCGGCCTGGCCCGCCTGCAGGACGCACGCCTGGTTACGGACTTGATTACCGCTACAGACGCGTTGGCCAAAGCTATTCAAAAGTAGACGGGGCATGAGCGAAACAAACCACCAACCCTTCGTGATCGGTGTCGCAGGGGGTAGCGGCAGCGGCAAGTCAACGGTCACGCGCCAGGTGCTGGCGTCCATCGGGCAGGACATGGCGTCGGTGTTGTACCAGGACGACTACTACCTGGACCAGTCCGACATGTCGCGCGAGGCACGGCGCAAAACCAATTACGACCACCCGCAGGCGTTTGACTGGCCGCTGATGGTGCAGCACCTGCAGGCACTGCGCCGTGGCGAGCCGATTAAGATGCCGCGCTACGACTTCACGCAGGACAACCGCGCCAGCCAGACCATTCCCATCAAGCCCGCGCCGGTGATTGTGGTGGAGGGCCTGTTTGCGCTGTTTGATGCCGACCTGCGCAAGATGATGTCGCTGAAAATTTTTGTCGACACCGCGCCAGACGTGCGCTTTATCCGCCGCCTGCAGCGCGACATGGCCGAGCGCGGCCGCAGCGCCGAGAGCGTGATCAACCAGTACCTGGACACCGTGCGCCCAATGCACAAGCAGTTCATCGAGCCCACCAAGCGCCATGCCGACGTGATCCTGCCGCACGGCGCCAACGGGCCAGCGGTGGACATCATCACCACCAAGGTGCTGACCCTGATCCGCGATCTGGATCGCGCTTAAGGGCATGGTGGCGTGGTGTGGCGCTGCCAGCCACTACGTTCTTGATAGCTTTTAGCCCTTATTGCAAAAGGGCTAGAGGGTGATTTGGCATATAAGTATTTGCAAACTCATTTTGGGTTCGATCCAACCCAATTTGGGTATGAAACCCCTGTATCACCCAGTTGACAATGGACGCTACCCACCATGCCCCGCCGCAAGCACCACCACGTCTATGTGATTGAACTGTCCAAGGACGTGCTCTTTGAGCCGCGCTTTCGGAAGAACAACCCTGATTACATCGAGGGCAAGCCGTGCGTGTACGTGGGCATGACCGGGCTGGACCCGGATGTTCGTTTTGACAAACACAAGGCCGGCATTCAGGCCAACAGTTATGCGCAGAAATACGGCCTGCGCTTGCTGCCGGACCTGTACGAAGCATTCAACCCCATGCGCTACAAGGACGCGGTGGACAAAGAGATCGAGATCGGTATCGATCTGCGCTCAGCGGGGTTTGGTGTTTGGCAGGCTTGAGGCGTGATGCGTCAGTCGAATCTGTGTAGCATGCAGCTTTTGCACCTTGAGAGGTTCGCCATGTCCAGCTACATGCTCCTGATCATCGAGCCACCGGCCCAGCGCGCCACCCGCACCGAAGCGCAGGGCCGTGAGGTTTACGCCCGCATGCAAAGTTTTGGCAACGGCCTGCGCCAGCAGGGCAAGCTGCTGGCGGTGGCGTCGCTGGCGTCGCAGGCCAGCGCGGTGCGTGTGAGTGGGGTGGACGGCGATTGCCGTGTGCTGGACGGCCCTTTTTCTGAAGCCAAGGAAATGGTCGGAGGTTTTTTCATGATCGATTGCGCCAACCTGAACGAGGCGGTGGCCATCGCCCGGCACTGCCCGGCGGCCGAGTGGGCCACGGTGGAGGTGCGCGCACTCGCGCCCTGTTACGACGACAGCCAGGCTTGATCTGAGCGCTGGGGTTTGTACTGAGATGGGTGATGTCGAAAACGCCCGGCCTGTTTCGTCGTACCTATAGAAGCCATCGAGTTGGCTTCACACGAGGCACGGCAAACCCGCCGCCGCCCGCGTCAACCACTTTGGAGTGCCCCATGACCACCCAGCATTTCGACATCTTCATCCGCGCCCCGCCCAAGCAGGTGTGGGCAACCATGCTGCAGTCGCCCACCTACGAGCGCTGGACCGCCGCCTTCTGCGAAGGCTCGCGTTTTGAAGGCTCTTGGGACGAAGGCCAGCAGATCCGTTTTCTCAACCCGCAAGGCCTGGGCATGGTGGCAGAGATCGCGGCGCATCGGCCGGCCGAATTTGTCTCGATCCGCCACCTGGGCATGATCGGCCAGGGTGTGGAAGACACCACCAGCAACGCGGCGAGCATTTGGACGCCGTGTTTTGAAAACTACACCTTCACCCTTGATGCGGGCGGCACCCGCTTGCGTGTTGACTGCGACGAGTTCGGCGACTGTGCGGACTGGATGGCACAGACCTGGCCCAAGGCGCTGCAGGCCCTCAAGACACTGTGTGAAACCCCCACCTGAAGGAGAAACCCATGAGCACCGTCACCGTTCCCATGTGTTCCGTCGTGCACTTCGAGATGCCGTACAAGGACCGCGAGCGCGCCGAGCGTTTTTACGCCGCCGCCTTCGGCTGGACCCACCAGTTCCTGGGCCCCGAGATGGGCGACTATGTTCTGGTTACCACCGCGCCCGCAGGCGCCCACCCACCGATGCCGCCCGAAGCCGCGCTGGGCTCCATCAACGGCGGCCTGTTCCCCTTCAAGGTCGACTGGCCGATGCAACATCCCTCGGTGGTGATCGGGGTGGACGACATCCGCGCCGCCATGCAACGCGTCAAGGCGGCGGGCGGTGAGGTGATCGGTGAACCCATGGTCATTCCCGGTGTGGGCGAATACGTGGTGTTCCGCGACACCGAAGGCAACCACAACAGCATGATGCAGCCGAAGATGTGACCACCCCGTTGCTTGCTCGCTGCGCGTAGCCGCATACCCCTCAAGGTGCAACACCAGCGGCCCGGCGGAGCCGGTTCCGCGGTGTTCTGGCCTTGCATTTACAGAGGAACAACCATGCGATTCATCATCTTCGTCAAATCCTGCCCCGAGTTCGAGGCCGAGGTCACGCCCGCCGCGCCGGAAGAACTCATGGCCGACATGGCCGCCTACCACGAAGAGTTGGCGCGCGCGGGCGTGCTGCTGGACGGCAGCGGCCTGCACCCCAGCCGCACCGGCTGGCGCATCCACTACGACGCGACTGGCCAGCGGGTGGTGGACGGCCCGTTTGCCGAGGCCAAGGAGCTGATCGCCGGTTACACGCTGATCCAGGTGAGCTCGCGCGACGAGGCCCTGGAATGGAGCCGCCGTTTCCCCAACCCCGCCGGGCGCGGCAAAGAGGCCGTGATTGAACTGCGCCAGCTCATCGAGCTCAACGAGTTCCCGCCCAGCGATGCGCTGGACAAGTTCAAGCAGCTGGAAGCCAGCCAGAAAACCTGAACCTTGCGCACTTAACAACGACCAGGAGACCCACCATGTTTCGCCAAATCTTTGTCAACCTGCCCATCAAGGACATGGCCCGTTCACAGGCCTTCTTCAAGGCGCTGGGCCTTTCGTTCAACCCGCGCTTCACCAACGAACAAGGCGCCTGCCTGGAGATTGGCGAGAACTTCTACGCCATGCT
The DNA here is from genome assembly GCA_002083775.1 of Rhodoferax ferrireducens. Taxonomy (GTDB): domain Bacteria; phylum Pseudomonadota; class Gammaproteobacteria; order Burkholderiales; family Burkholderiaceae_C; genus Rhodoferax; species Rhodoferax ferrireducens_A. The sequence continues at coordinate 25,878 of MTEI01000004.1, forward strand.
GCTGGTGGAACCGTTCTTCCAGGGCTTCACCAAAAAGCCCATCAGCGATGCCCACCAAAGCACCGAAGTGCTGCTGGCGCTGTCGGTTGACAGCCGTGCCGAGGTCGACGACGTGATCGCCAAGGCTGTGGCCGCCGGTACCACCACGCCCAATGCGCCGCAAGACCACGGGTTCATGGTCCAGCACGGTTTTGCCGACCTGGACGGCCACCAGTGGGAGGTGTTCTGGATGGACGAAGCAGCGGCGCCCGCGCAGATGTGAAAACGGCGCGTGCATTCCGCCGTCCACAACACCATTGCCGCCGTCTGGCGAATCGAGTCCGCGCACATCGTCGCGGCGGTGGCGCGGCGTGTGCGCGACCTTGGCGTGGCCGAAGAACTGGCGCAAGACGCCTTGGTGGCCGCGCTGGAACACTGGCCCCAAGACGGTCTGCCGAATAACCCCGCTGCCTGGCTCATGACCACCGCAATAAACCGCGCGCTGGACTGGCTGCGCCACCGCCAGATGGTGGATGCGCGGCACAACGACATCGCCAATGATCTGGAGGTCCAGCAAGCCCACGTGGTGCCGGATTTTGTTGACGCACTCGATGCCGCGCGGCAGGACGACATTGGTGACGACCTGTTGCGCCTGGTCTTCACCGCCTGCCACCCGGTGCTGACCCGCGACGCGCGGGTAGCGCTCACACTCAAGCTGCTTGGCGGCCTCAGCACCCACGAAATTGCACGTGCCTTTCTGGTGCCCGAGGCCACCATCGCGCAGCGCATCGTGCGCGCCAAACGCACACTGGCCGACTCGCACGTGCCATTTGAGGTGCCGCGAGGTGAACAACTGACAGAGCGCCTGGGCGCCGTGCTCGAAGTGGTTTACCTGGTGTTCAACGAGGGCTACACCGCCACCAGCGGCGGTGACTGGATGCGCCCCGAACTCTGCAATGAAGCTCTGCGCCTTGGCCGCATGTTGGCCGAACTGACACCGCAGCAGGCCGAGGTGCATGGCCTGGTCGCGTTGATGGAAATACAGGCTTCGCGCACGGCGGCGCGCACTAACGCCCAAGGCAACCCGGTGCTGCTCAACCAGCAAAACCGCGCCCGCTGGGACCACCTGCTGATCCGCCGTGGCCTGGCTGCGCTGGAATGCGCCGAACGTCTGGGCCAGGCGCCGGGCAGTTACACCCTGCAGGCCGCCATTGCCGCGTGCCATGCCCGCGCCCCAACCGCGGAAGACACCGACTGGGCCCACATGGCCGCGCTCTACGCCAAACTCATGCGGGTAGCGCCTTCACCGGTGGTGGAACTCAATCGCGCGGTGGCCGTGGCCATGCACCAAGGCCCGGCGGCAGGCCTGGCCATCGTCGACACCCTGTTGCAGGACAAAACCCTGCAGCGTTACCACCTGCTGCACGCCGTGCACGCCGACCTGCTGCAAAAACTCGGCCGCCAGGACGAGGCCCGGGCAGCGCTGCACCGGGCTGCGGCACTGGCGGGCAACGAGAAAGAGCGTGCCTTGCTGGCGCAGCGGGCACAAGCGTAGGCCGGGTATGCGCTGCAATTTGCTTCATTCTTGGTAGCTACTCACCCTTGAAATCAAAGGGCTGGAGACCGATTTAACTTACAAACGCCAGCACCGCACCCACCGCCGCCACCTGTGCGGCGATGCATTGCTCGGGCGTAGCGCGCGGGCTGTCGGGGTAGACCTCGGTGGTGCTGGAGTACCGCGCACCGCTGATACCCGCGCACAGACCCAGCGCTGTCATCGCGTAATGGATGACGCCGTGCGCCACCAAAGGCGAGCCGATGATGCCGCCCTGCGCGTCAGCAGGGGCGATGTGGGTCACCTGCTGCACCGCCGCGATGATGGCCTGCTGGAAGGCGGGTTGCGGGTTGGCGCTGTCGTCCACCAAATAGAAACCGTCGGGGACGGTGCCGGTTTCAAAGGTTTTGCCGTCGCGCGCGGCCACTGCCGGGCGGAACTCTGACTCGTCACTGTTGGTGGTTTCGTGCAGGTCGATGTGGGCTACTAACTGCCCACGCAACGGTGCCGCCAGTTCCATCAGCGCTGCAGACTCCTGCGCCGGGCTGGCCTCTCGAAACGACCGATTCGGGTCGATGGCATCAAAGTTCCAGCGCTGGAAACGTTCATAGGCCCAGGGGCTGACACAGGGTGCCACCAGCAGGTTGACCCGGCCTGCATAACGCGGCGCCAGTTGTTGCAGGCAGCGCAGCGCACCGTGTACGCCGCTGGTCTCGTAGCCATGCACACCACCGGTGACCAGAACGCCTGGCAAACCCGGCTGCCAGTAGCGGCTGCGCACCGCCATCAGCGGAAAGTGTTCGTCGCCGTACACCACCTCGCCATAGGTGGCCAGGTCAAAACTGTCACGTAGTTGTTCGATGGTCGTCAATACATCATCGGCATAACTGCGTTGGCGCACCTGGCGCGCGCGCCACTGGTCTAGTTCTACGGCGCCCCAGGGCTGGCCGGGGGTGCCGATGGGGTAAAAGTGGGAAGGGCTCATGGGTCTGTGTGCAGCGTGGGCGGCTCTGGAAAAATCAGGGCGCCATTATCTGGCGGGTGTGTTGGTTAACAGACCACCCTGACCTGGCGACATGTAATGCAGTTTTTTTGGAGACCGCCATGACCCAACACGCCACCATCAACGACCACGTGACCTTCCGACCCAGCGACGGCGTGCCGATGGTGATTCCGATCGGCCCGGTCGAGGTGGACCTGACTGCCGACAACAGCGCCACGCTGAGCTGGGTCGCCGACAACGGTGCCGCTGGCCTGGCCGCCATCCCGCTGACACAGTTCAACGAGTACGTGAAACAGAAACGCATCACGCTGACGAAGTGACCCCTCACACCAAGCCGAAATCACCGCGATGTCGGCTTGGTTTTTAGCTATAAACTAGATAGCTTCCAGCCCCTTATGCATAAGGGCTACAGGTCAATGTGATCTAGGGTCTCCGTGCCTCGGCCGTCTTTCTTGCAAGACCTGCCCGCCGTGGTGATACTGCGCTTTCTGTGCGAAAGGGTCCCATGGTGACTGTCGAATTTGCGGCCAGTCTGCGCCGCCATGTGGCGTGTGTGCCGCAAACCGTGGCGGCGGGCAACCTGCGCTCGGTGCTGCATGCAGCGCTGGCAGCGGCCCCAGAGTTGAGCCACTACGTGCTGGATGATCAGGGCCACATCCGCAAACATGTGGCGGTGTTTGTCAACCAGACCCTGGTGCGGGACCGGCAACACCTCAACCAGCCTGTGGCCAGTGGCGACCACGTGCTGGTGATTCAGGCCCTGACGGGCGGTTAGTCAGTTCACACCCCAGCGCCCGCGCAGCTAACCCAAAGGGAGGATCACCATGCAGACTTTGCTGATCGCCAGTCGAAAAGGCCTGTTTGTGGTGCGCGGCCAGGGTTCGCTGTGGGCCATCACCCGGCACTACTTTGCGGGCGACCCGGTGACCCAGGTGATGGTTGACCCGCGCAACGGCCATTGGTATGCCGCGCTGCGCCTGGGGCACTTCGGCGTGAAGCTGCGTAAAAGTGTCGACCAGGGTGCCCACTGGACCGAGGTAGCGTCGCCCGCTTTCCCGCCCAAACCGCAGGATGGCCCGCTGGCCGACGACCCCACACCATGGAGCGTGGACCTGATCTGGAGCCTGGCCGCTGGCGGCGCTGACCAGCCCGATACCTTGTGGGCAGGTTGTATGCCCGCAGGGTTGTTCAGATCAGACGACAGCGGCCAAAGCTGGGCGCTGAACACCATGCTGTGGCAAGACCCCAGGCGCCTGGGCTGGTTTGGCGGCGGCAACGATAACCCGGGCATGCACTCGGTGCTGGTGGACCCGCGCAATGCACAGTACCTCACCGTGGCGGTATCTTGCGGCGGTATCTGGCAAACCACAGACGGAGGCCAGTCCTGGCTGCTGACTGCCGATGGCATGAAGGCCGACTACCTGCCGCCCGACAGCGCGCAAGACCCCAACACCCAGGACCCGCACCGTCTGGTGCAATGTGCGATACAGCCCGATGTGCTGTGGGTGCAACACCATTGCGGGCTGTACCGCTCCACCAACGCGGGGCACCTGTGGACAGGCATCCCGGCGCCTGCGCCTTCAGCCTTCGGTTTTGCCGTGGCCTGCGACCCGATGGACCCGATGCGCGCCTGGTTTGTGCCAGCACAAGCAGACACACATCGTTATGCCGTAGACGGCAAGATGGTGGTGAACCGCACCGATGACGGCGGCGCCACGTTCACAAGCTTCACCCGTGGGCTGCCGCACGACCATGCCTACCACCTGGTTTACAGACACGGCCTGGATTTGTCCCCTGACCGCCACACGCTGGCCATGGCGTCCACCACCGGCGGCCTGTGGATCAGCGCCGATGCAGGAGAGCAATGGCACTGCGTTTCACACGACCTGCCACCCGTGGCCGCTCTGGGGTGGGCGGTGGCATGATGCCGGGCACAACAACCTACAGGACACCACCATGAGCCATCTCAAACTCACCTATTTCGACATCCAAGGCGGGCGCGCTGAGCCGATCCGGCTGGCGCTGCATCTGGGCGGCGTGGCTTTTGAGGATTTCCGTTTTCCCTTTGCCGACTTTGCCGAGGTGCGCAAGACCACGCCATTCAGCCAGGTGCCCACGCTGATGGTGGACGACGTGCAGATCACGCAGTGCGACGCCATCCTGCGCTACGCAGGCAAGCTGGCCAATTTGTACCCCACCGACCCGTTTCAGGCGCTGCTGTGTGACGAGGTGATGTATGTCGCCGAAGAAGCCAATGTCAAGCTCGGCCCCACCTTCCGCCTGACCGGTGACGCGCAAAAAGAAGCACGCCTGGCACTGGTGAACGGCTCGATGTCGGTGTACCTGGCCTGGCTGCAGACGCAGCTGGTGGCGCACGGCGGCGAGTTTTTTGCCGACAACCGCCTCACCGTGGCCGACCTGAAGGTGTTTGTGGATGTGCGTGCGCTCAACTCAGGCTGGCTGGACCATGTGCCCACCGATCTGGTCGAAAAAGTGGCCCCACTGGTGCACCAGCACGTTCAGCGCATTGCCAATCACCCGGCGGTGCAGGCGTATTACGCCAAGTTTCCCGCCAAGTAAGCCGGATCAAGCGCGGCCAGGCGCCGCCCGATGCGTCAGGGGCAGGTAGCCTGACCAAAGCCGAATGCTCCAAGCTGGGCAAAGACCTGCAGGACTATCTGGTGCCGGACTGGCTGCTGCAGGGCTGAGTCGATGCCGTTTTTTACTGTTAATTCAATAGCTATCAGCCCTTACAGATAGAAGGCTAGAGGCCAATTTTATACATAACATTCAACTCTGCCGCAACACCCCCACCTCATGCACCAGCCCATCCACATCCACCACCCGGTGCAGCAAGCTGTAGCCCACGCGCCACTGGCTGGGGCCGCATTGCAGGGTGACGGTTTTGTCGTTCAGGCGGATGATTTGGCCGGTGCGCTGCTGCTGGGCACGGTCTAAAAATCCCACCACATCGCCCAGCGCCACCTCGTTGCGGCCCAGACCCTGCGGCTTTTGCTCGCGAATCTGCACATCAGCGCCGTCCAGATTGATGGCCGCGTAAGACAGCGTCCAGCGCAGTGCGTCGTCCAGATCCAGCACCACCAGCTCTTTGCGGCGCATCTCCAGCACCTGGCAGCGCTTGAGCTTGTTGGCGCGCACGTCGAAAAACTGCACCGTCTGGCCCACTTTGAGTCGGCTCTGGATGGCCTGCAGCCAGCGCGGCTCGTCCAGGGCGCGGTCAATGGCAGCGCGCAACCGGTACAAGTCAAAGGCCGATGCCTGGTTCAGGTTCTGGAAAACTTCAGAAAAGTTCATGGGCGCACCGGGCGTGGTGTTGGGGTGGATGAAGGCCGCCATCCTACTAGCAAACCCGGCACACACCCGGCACACTATGATGCTGACCCCTACCCACCGGCCTCGAGGACCTCCATGAAAAAACTCAATGTCACCATCACACTGGAAATGTCGGTGCCCGACGACTGGGCGCTGACCGAAACCTCTGAAGGCACCCAGGTGCTGGCACTGCCGCACGGCCAGTTTCTGGACCTGACTGTCGAGCCCCTGTTCACCGACAACCCCGAAGCCATCTGGGCCAGCACCGACGATGAGGGCGAACTCCACACCGTGCTGGATATGGTTGACAGCGAAGAGGTGAACTACGCCTTTGTCACCCCCTGATGGCTCCGTTCACTGCTCATTTGTCACCCCAAAACATGCTCAGCCCGCTCAAATCACTGTTCTCCAGTTTCTTTTTGCCTGAAGGCGGCAACACGCCGCAGGACGATGCCCGCTTTCTGCAACTCGCCACCGCCGTGCTGCTGGTGGAGGTGATGCGCTCAGACACCAGCGTGACCGATGCCGAGCGCAGCACCACGCTGGCCGCCTTACGCAGCAAATTTGCCCTGAGTGCTGGCGAACTGGCCCGCCTGGTGGCTCAGGCCGAGGCCACCGCCAAGGGCGCCAACGACTACTTTGCCTTCACCAGCGCGATGAACGAGCAGTTCACCCAGCCGCAAAAAATCCAGGTGGTGGAACACATGTGGCAAGTAGCCTATGCCGACGGTGACCTGGACGCCAACGAGAACCACCTGATCAGCAAAATTGCCGGCCTGCTGCATGTGACGCACGGCGAGTACATCGCCGCCAAGCTACACGCCAAACAAGCGGCGCAGTCGGGGCTAAGCAGCGCATGACCAGCCCCGACTTCAGCCCGTCTGCCGAGCAGAACAAGCGCCCGATCCTGAGCCAGCTGCTGCAGCTGCTGCCCCCACATGGCCGCGCGCTGGAAATCGCTTCTGGCACCGGGCAGCACGCCGCCTGCTTCGCCAGCCACCTGCCGCTCTGGTCCTGGCAGCCCACTGACACCCACGCCGAAGCGTTTCCCAGCATCCGCCACTACGCCCGGCAAGCCGGTGCAGCCAACGTGTTGCCGCCGCAACTGCTGGACGTGTGCGCCGAGCGTTGGCTGGCGCAGCAGCCAGCAGCAGCCGATGTGCCGCCCGCGTTTGACCTGATTTTTTGCGCCAACATGCTGCACATTGCGCCCTGGGCCGCCTGCACCGGGCTGATGCAGGGCAGCGCCCGCCACCTCTCCCCCGGCGGGGTGCTGGTCACCTACGGCCCGTACCTCGAGCAGGACGTGGCCACCGCCCCCAGCAACCTGGACTTTGATGCCAGCCTGCGCGCACGCAACGCCGCCTGGGGCGTGCGCCAGCGCGAAGCCGTCGAAGAGCAGGCGCTGCTGGCAGGCCTGTGCCTGGCGCAGCGGCACGCCATGCCGGCCAACAATCTGCTGCTGGTCTGGACCCGGCCCGAGGCTGCGCAAGGCCTGGTCAATCAGCTGGCGCTTTAGCCCCCCGCTGACTATCATCCGCCCATGCTGATAGAAACTCTGGGCGCGGCGCGCGATATGGGGCGCCTCAATGAAATCGCCGGGGTGCTGGTGCGCCACGGGCTGGGTGACAGCGTGCGCCGCCTGGGCCTGGCTGACCGGCTGGAGCGTGCCGGCCATGCCCTGCACTGGGAGCACGCCGCCGACCTGGCCCGGCTGGAGCCACCGGTGCAGGTTCGCCTGGCACTGGAAGAGTTGGGCCCGGCCTTTGTCAAGCTGGGGCAAATTCTGGCGGGCCGTGCCGACCTGTTTGGCCCCGACTGGATCACCGAATTTGAAAAGCTCCACAGCCATGTGCCCGCCGTGCCGCTGGCGCAGCTGCTGCCCCAACTGCGCGAAGACCTGGGCGGCGAGCCTGGCGACGTTTTTGCCCGCTTTGACGCCGAGCCGCTGGCAGCGGCGTCCATTGCCCAGGTGCACCGGGCGCAGCTCAAAGACGGCACCGAAGTGGTGGTCAAAATCCGCCGCCCCGGTATCTCGGAAGTGATTGAGGCCGACTTGCGCCTGCTGGGCCGCCTGGCCGCGCTAGCTGAGGCCGAGCTGCCCGCGCTCAAACCCTATCGCCCACAACTGCTGGTGCGCGAGTTTGCCAAATCGCTACAGCGCGAGCTGAACCTGGCCACCGAGTGCCACAACGCCGAACGCATTGCCGCCAACATGGCAGCGCAGCCGTTCATCGTGATCCCGCGGGTGCACTGGGCGCACACCCGCGAGCGGGTGAACGTGCAAGACTTCATCAACGGCATACCGGGTGACCAGCTGGCACAGCTTACCGCCGAGGCCGGGTTTAACCGCCGCCTGCTGGCTGAGCGTGGTGCCCGTGCGGTACTGAAAATGATTGTGCAGGACGGCTTTTTTCATGCCGACCCGCACCCCGGCAACGTGTTTTACCTGAGTGGCAACCGCGTGGCCTTCATCGACTTTGGCATGGTGGGGCGGCTCTCAGCCCGCCGGCGCGAGGAGCTGCTGCAGCTGCTGCTGGGCCTGGTGGAGCGCAACCCGCAGGCCGTGGCCGACATCCTGCTGGACTGGGCGGGTGACGAGCATGGCGTGAACCCGTCGCAACTCGAGTCCGAAATCGAAGCCTTTGTGGACCAGTACCACGGCACGCCACTGGCTCAGCTGAGCCTGGGGCAAATGCTCAGCGATGTGACCGTGATCCTGCGCGACCACCACCTGGGTCTGCCCGCTGACTTGGCGCTGCTGATCAAGGCCTTTATCTCGCTCGAAGGCATGGGCCGCGAGCTCGACCCCGACTTTCATATGGCCTCTGAGGCTACCCCGATGCTGCGCGAGGTGGTGCGCGCCGGTTACCGGCCCCAGGTGCTGGCCCGGCGCGCCTGGCAAACGCTGCGCCGCACCCTGGCCATGGCCGAACAGCTGCCGCACGATGTGTCGCGCCTGATGCGCAATGCGCGGCGCGGGCGCCTGCAGATCCATATTGAGTTGGCGCACCTGAAACGCGTGGGCGACCAGATTGACCGGGCGGCCAACCGCCTGTCGATGGCGCTGGTGATTGCGGCGCTCATCATCGGCTCATCGATCGTGATGAATGTGCGTGGCGGCCCCACCCTGCTGGGCCTGCCGGCACTGGGGTTGATGGGATTCATTGGCGCGGCGGTGGGCGGCATGTGGCTGGTGCGCTCCATCTGGCGCAGCAGTCACAACCGCAGCGCGGACGACGACGTTTAAGAGGCGGCCAGGCCCAGCGCCTCGTACACGCGGATCGCCGCGTAGGCATCGTTGGCGGCGTAGACCAGTTGCGCTTCGGTCAGGCGCAGATTGGCCCAGTTGCTGGTGGCGGCTTTTTTGGACTTGATGAAGCGCTGGTTGAACAGCACCGCCACCGCGCCTTTCACGCCCATGTCTTTGCGGTAACCGCGCTCGCGAAACACAGTGTTGAGCTCCAACACACCCGCAGGCTCCACGCCCAGCTTGTGAATGATGCGTTTGCGGTCATCGCCCAGGCCAAAACCGGCCTTGGCAAAACCACCCAGCGCCAGCAGTTCTGCCGCCACAGCGCGGCAATCAGGTTCATGCAACTGGAACACCCACGCATGCTGGCGTGTGGACAACTGCAAAATGTGCGGCCCGTCAGACAACTCACCGACGCGAAAGGTGGGTTTGGATTCGGTATCAAAGCCCCAGGCGGGTGCATCGGCCAGCGCAGCAGCGGCTTCACGCGCTGCCGCACCCGTGCTCACCAACGTGATGCGATCCAGCCCAAGCCGCGCAAACTCTGGCAGCAGGGCCATGGCGTCTTTGTCGGGCGTGGCGTGGCGCGTGGGCTGGTCGGAACTGTGGGGCCGCGCCAAAGGCTGGCCAGCGATGTCGGGCGGCGAACTCACTGCATCGCCTGACGCGCGTGGTCAATTTTGAGACAGCGGTTTTGTACCGCCACCATGCCCGCCGCGCGAGCGCGCGCCAGCGTGGCGTCGTGGCTGATGCCCAGTTGCAGCCAGATGGCCTTGAGGCCCAGCGCAATGGCTTCGTCCACCACCGGCGGCACGTCGTCGCTGTTGCGAAACACATCCACCAGGTCCAGTGCTTCATGTTGGGCGGCATCGGTCAGCGTGGCATAAACCTTTTCACCCAGGATGGTCTGGCCGCTGGCGGCTGCCACCGGGTTGATCGGCACAATGCGCCAGCCCGCGGCCTGCATGTAGTCGGCCACGTGGTAGCTTTCGCGGTGCGCCTTGGGCGACAGACCTACCACCGCCACGGTTCGGCAGTGGGTGAGGATGTGCGCTATGGCCTGAGACTCGGTCATGTCGGGGGCGTTGGTTGTCATGCGGTCTCCTGAAGGTTTGAAGTGGTTTGCTGCAGCGCATCTGCCGCCAGCAGGGCGCCCAGCTTGGGGAAAGCTTCCAGCGCATTGCGGGTGGTGGCATCGGCCAGGGCTTCAGGGCTGATACCGCGCAGCGCAGCCAGCTCAGCACCAATGCGCGGCAGCTCGGCCGGTGAGTTGATGCCCTGCTGCTCGCCCGTGGCACGTTGTTCGGCAGATTTGTAGAGCCAGCGCGGAGGCATGTCGGGCGAATCGGTTTCCAGCACGATGGCTTCCAGTGGCAGGCCGGTCACCAGGCTGCGCAGCTGTTTGGCCCGCTCGTAGGTGACCGCGCCACCAAAACCCAGCTTCATGCCCAATTTGATGAACGCCTGCGCCTGCTGAAAGCTGCCGTTGAAAGCATGCACCACACCACGCCAGCGCCCACCGGGGCCAGCCACCTGGCGCATCGCCTTCAGAATCTGATCCACCGAGCGGCGCGAATGCACCACCACCGGCAACCCGTGCGCACGTGCCAGCCGCAACTGCGCATAAAAAAAGTCCTGCTGGCGCTCACGCCACGGGCTTTTGCACAGGTCAGGCACAAAGAAGTCGAGCCCGATCTCGCCAATGGCCATCAGCCGCGGGTCGTCATGGTAGCGCTGCACAGCCGCCGTCAGCTGACTCAGGGCGTCTTGTGCAGCGTAAGGCACATTCATCGGCGTGATGCCCAAGCAATAACTGTCCGCGTTGCGGTGGGCCAGGGTGCGCACCACCTCGAAGTTGGCGACCTCGATCGCAGGCAGCACACAGTGCGCTACACCGTTAGTAGCAGCCAGCGCTCTCTGGTTGTGGGTTGTCGCACCAAACTCTGGTGCATCCAGATGGCAATGGGTGTCGATCCAGCGCATGTTGCCCCTGGTAACTGTCAGGCCCAGACAGCCAGATACTGGGCCAGCTCTGCATCCTGGTTGACCACGTGCCGGTGCGCCCAGTCAGTCATCACCCCGACGATGGCTTTCTTGTTCATGTGGCCCTTGCCCACATCCATGCTGCGGTCTCGCAGACGGCTCAGCAGGTGCTGGTGGTCTTCAGCATGCGCCTGTGCGCCCGGAAAAGCAGCTTTGGCCATCAGCGCTTCTTCCAGCTCAAACTGGGTTTGCATCTGCTTGAACAGCGCCACGATCATCGGGCGCAGGGCCATCCAGTCCTCAGACGCGGCGATCTGGTTCGCCAGATCAAACAGCGCTTGTTGCGATGCATCAACCTCGGCATTGCCAATTTTGTAACTCTCCAGCCATTCAATGCTCATACGTTTTACTCCAACTATAAAAAACTGTGGCCACGGTCAGGCGGCTTGGGAAATGCCCTCGGCCAGCCGCCCCTGCACCAGAGTGAACTGGCGGGCACAACGCGCAGCCAGAGTCACATCGTGCGTCACCACCACAAACGCGGTGCCCTGGGTACGCGCCAGCTCCAGCATCAAGTCAAACACCCCATGCGCCGTGCTGCGGTCCAGGTTGCCAGTGGGCTCATCCGCCAAAACGCAAGCTGGCCGGGTCACCAAAGCGCGGGCAATCGCGACGCGCTGGCGCTCGCCGCCTGACAACTCGCTGGGCCGGTGGTGTAGCCGCTCACCCAAACCTACTTCGGTGAGTATTTTCGAAGCTATTTGCGCGGCTTGTGCGCGATCAGAGCGCCTTATCCACAAAGGAATGGCCACATTGTCCAGCGCACTGAACTCGGCCAGCAAGTGGTGAAACTGGTAAACGAACCCCAAATGCTGGTTGCGCAGACGCCCCTGCTCGGCCGCACTCTGGTGCGCCAGGTCTTGCCCCAGCAGCGCCACCGAGCCACTGGTCGGGGCATCCAGCCCGCCCAGCAGGTGCAGCAGCGTGCTTTTGCCCGAGCCCGAGGCGCCCACAATCGCCAGTGTTTCACCGGCAAACACGTCCAGGTCGACGCCCTGCAACACAGTCACATCCAGGCGCCCCTCGGTAAAGCGCTTGGTCAGGCCGCGCGCGCTCAACACCAGTTTCATGGGCTGATCACTCATACCGCAGGGCCTCCGCCGGGTTGACCCGGGACGCGCGCCAACTGGGGTAAATCGTGGCCAAAAACGCCAGCACCAGCGATATCACGGCAATCGGCAGGATGTCGGCCTGTTGCGGGTCGCTGGGCATGCGGCTGATCAGGTACACGTCGCGCGGCAAAAAGGTAGCGCCCAGCAGCTGCTCCAGCGCGGGCACGATCACATCGATATTGAAGGCCACACCCAGCCCCAGCGCCAGACCGGCCAGCGTGCCGATCACCCCGACCATGGCGCCCTGCACCACAAAAATGCCCATGATGCTGGCCGGGCTAGCACCCAGCGTGCGCAGGATGGCAATGTCGGCACGTTTGTCGGTGACCGTCATCACCAGGGTACTCACCAGGTTGAAGGCCGCCACTGCCACGATGAGCGTGAGGATGATGAACATCATGCGTTTTTCAAGCTGCACGGCGGCAAACCAGGTGCGGTTTTGGCGCGTCCAGTCGCGCACCAGCAGGTTGTCGGTGAGGGTGTCGGCCAGCTCTGCCGCCACCTGGCGCGCCTGGTGCAGGTCTTTGAGCCGCACCCGCACGCCGGTCGGGCCTTCCAGGCGGAAGATGCGCGCCGCGTCTTCCAGGTGCATGAGCACCAGCGCCGAGTCGTATTCATAGTGGCCAGAGTCAAACGTGCCCACCACCGTCATCTGCTTCAGGCGCGGCACCACCCCGGCCGGTGTCACCTGCCCGCTGGGGGCCACCAGCGTGACCACATCACCGCGCACCACACCCAGCGAGCGCGCCAGCTCGCCGCCGAGCACCAGACCAAACTCACCCGGAATCAGGCGCGTCAGGGCGGAGTTTTTCAGGTCAACAGCCAGGTCGGTCACATCCGGCTCACGGGCCGGGTCAATACCCCGCACCATAGTGCCTTTCATATCCTCACCCCTTGCCAGTAAAGCCTGTGTAGCTATGAAAGGTGCAGCACCAATAACCTGCGGGTTGGCCTGCACCTCGCGCAACGTACGGGCCACGTCGGTCATGGCGGCACCGTTGGGGGCAAAAATCTCGATGTGTGACACCACGCCGAGCATGCGGTCGCGCACTTCTTTCTGAAAGCCGTTCATCACGCTCAGCACAATGATCAGTGCCGCCACCCCCAATGCGATGCCCAGCATGGACACACCGGAGATGAACGAAATGAACCCATTGCGTCGGGTGGCGCGGCCAGCGCGGGTGTAGCGCCAGCCAAGGGTGAGTTCAAAAGGGATAGGCATCGGGTGGTGGGGTTGCGGCGCGCACGCCAACATGTCAACCTGGGATTATCCCGGACAATGCCGGCCATGCACCTGATCATTCCTTATGCTGCCTCTTTGTCGCAAGGATATGCCGACGCGCTGGCGGCCCTGCCATTGCCCCATCTGCAGAAGTTGTTGGCCCGCCTGACGCCCCAGCCTCCCGACAACGGTGACGAGTTCAGCCTGTCGCCCCCGCATGAGCGTGCGCTGGCTCGGGCCTGGGGCTTGAATGCCGCCGACGGGCAGGCCCCGTGGGCAGCGCTGCAAGCCCGCCAGAGCGGCCTGGCAGCCGGTGGCAGCAACGCCTGGGCGTTCATCACGCTGTGCCACTGGAAGCTCAATACCGGCCAGGTCACCATGAGCCAGCTGCCGCTGCCTGCGCTCTCCGACGCGCAGTCCGAGGCGCTGCTGCAAGACATGCGCCCCTATTTTGAAGAGGATGGCATCACCCTCCACCCGGACGGTCAGCCCGGCCGCTGGCTGGCGCAGAGTGATCTGTTCACCGGCTTGGCCAGCGCCTCGACTGACCGGGTGGTAGGCCGCGACCTGGCCGTCTGGATGACCACCGGCCCAGAGGCCGCTCCGCTGCGCCGTCTGCAAAACGAGATGCAGATGCTGCTCTACACCCACCCGGTGAACGACGCCCGCGAGACGCTGAACCTAACGCCAGTGAATTCTTTCTGGCTCCACGGCAGCGGCGCGCTGCCCGCGGGTTACCAGCCACCCGCCGAGTCGGCCCGGCCCAGGGTCATCGACAGACTGAAGCCGCTGGCGCTGGCAGAAGACTGGCCCGCCTGGGCGCAGGCGTGGAAGGAGATCGACGCCACCCAACTGCCCGAACTTTTGGCCAGAGCCAGCCGGGGCGAGCCGGTACAACTCACGCTGTGTGGCGAGCGCAGCAGCCAGTGCTGGCAGGCTCAGGCCCAGCCAGTGTGGCAGAAACTTAAAGGTTTTTTTGCCTCTCAGCCCTTATCAGTATTGCTTGAGAAGCTATGAAAATTATTGTGAGAGACGTGCCGCCGCGCAGCGTTTGGGCGCTGGAAAAAGCGGGCATTCACCCGCTGCTGGCGCAGTTGTATGCCGCGCGCGGTGTGCTGGAGCCGTCCGAGCTGGACGCCGCGCTGGTCCATCTGCTGCCGCCCACCGCGATGAAAGGCACGGCAGAGGCGGCACGCCTGCTGGCCGATGCGATTCACCAAGACAAAAAACTCTGCATCGTGGCCGACTACGACTGCGACGGTGCCACTGCCTGCGCCGTGGCCGTGCGCGGCTTGCGCCTGCTTGGCGCCAAACACGTGGATTACATCGTGCCCGACCGGGTGCAAGACGGCTACGGCCTGACACCACCGATCTCGCAGCGCGTCAAAGCCAGCGGTGCCGATGTGCTGATCACCGTCGACAACGGCATCGCCAGTTTTGACGGCGTGGCCACCGCGCGTGCGCTGGGTCTGCAGGTGCTGGTGACCGACCACCACCTGTGCGCCAGCATCAACGGCGCAGTCGCCCTGCCCGACGCCGATGTGATCGTCAACCCGAACCAGCCCGGTTGCAGTTTTGCAAGCAAATCCATCGCCGGTGTCGGCGTGATGTTTTACGTGCTGCTGGCGTTGCGCGCCGAGTTGCGCGCGCGCGGTGCTTTTGCCTCACGGCCTGACGCAACCGCAACCGTAGCGGATGCCTCCCCGGCTGTCGCCAAAAAGCCGGAACCCAAGCTCGACACCCTGCTACCCCTCGTCGCTTTGGGCACCGTGGCCGACGTGGTGCGACTGGACGCGAATAACCGCCGCCTCGTTGCTCAAGGACTAAAACGGGTCCGAGCCCTTACCCTGCCTGCGGGTTTAGCTGCTTTATTTGTAGCATCTTCACGCGATACTGCCACTGCCACCACCTTTGATTTCGGCTTCGCCCTGGGGCCGCGCATCAACGCCGCCGGGCGCCTGTCCGACATGACCCTGGGCATTGAATGCCTGCTCACCGACGACCCGAACCGCGCCCTGGAACTGGCCAAAACCCTCGACAACATCAACCGCGAACGCCGCGAGATAGAAGGCAACATGCGCGAACAAGCGCTGCTGGTGGCCGAGTCGCTGTTTGAAGACACCGCCGAGGCACCCGCCGCCATCTGTGTGTTTGACCCGGATTTTCATGAGGGCGTGGTCGGCATCGTCGCCTCGCGCATCAAGGACAAATTGCATCGCCCGGCGTTTGTGTTTGCACCCAGCGGTGCCACCGGCCATGGCCATGAACTCAAAGGGTCAGGCCGCTCCATCCCCGGTTTTCACCTGCGCGACGCGCTCGACTTGGTGGCCAAACGCCACCCTGGCGTGTTGCTGCGGTTTGGCGGGCACGCCATGGCAGCGGGTTGCACCATTGCCGAAGCGCACTTTGAAACCTTTGAGCAGGGTCTGGCACAGGTGGCGCAGGAGTGGCTGTCTGCCGCCACGCTGCTGCGCCGCCTGGACACCGACGGGCCCCTGAAGCCCGAATACCGCCGTGTGGACTTGGTCGATGCGCTACACCATGAGGTCTGGGGCCAGGGTTTTGCTGCACCCACTTTCAGCGAAGAGCTGGAAGTGGTGTCGCAGCGACTGGTGGGTGAAAAACACCTGTCTCTCAAGCTCAAACACCGCGGCGAGCCGGTCGACGGCATCTGGTTTGGCCGCACCGAACCGCTGCCCGCGCGCGTCAAGCTCGCCTTCCGGCTCGATGCCGACAGCTGGCGCGGTGAGCGCAAGGTGCGCTTTCTGGTGGAAGCAGCTGAACTGTTGTAGCCCACACCGGTACGTTATGTAGGTGCCAGCCGAGCGCCTCGGACAGGTGTAGGGCTGATTTGCCACCACCCCGCCCGGTAGGCGATAGCTCCCTAAAATCGGCCGATGACCCCCACTCTGAACGCTGATCTGCATTGCCACTCGGTTATCTCCGATGGCACCCTGACACCTGAAGAGTTGGCGCAGCGTGCCAAAGACAAAGGTGTCGACCTGTGGGCACTGACCGACCACGATGAGGTAGGCGGCCAGGCGCGGGCCATGGCGGCGGCAGAAGCGGTTGGCCTGGACTACTTGACAGGCGTCGAAATTTCGGTGAGTTTTCTGGAGCAGACCGTGCACATCGTCGGTTTGGGCTTTGACGCCAGCAACGAACCGCTGCGGCAAGGCTTACAGCGCACCCGCGGCGGACGCGCCCAGCGCGCCCATGAGATGGCCAATGGTTTGGCGCTGGTGGGGATCAAGGGCGCCTTTGAAGGTGCATTGACCTACGCAGGCAATCGCGATCTGATCTCACGTACCCATTTCGCCCGCTTTCTGGTCGAAACAGGCGTGTGCAAAGACACCTACGAGGTGTTTCGCAAATACCTCACCGAAGGCAAACCCGGCTATGTGCCTCACCGCTGGGCCACCCTGAAAGAGGCCGTGAGCTGGATTCGGGACGCTGGCGGCCTGGCGGTGGTGGCGCACCCGGCGCGCTACAAGTTCAGCGCCAACGAAGAATTTGCACTTTTTACCGAGTTCAAGGGCCTGGGTGGCCAAGGGGTGGAAGTGGTCACCGGCAGCCACTCGGCCGCAGAAAGCGTCACTTACGCCGATGTGGCGCGCGAATTTGACCTGGCAGCCTCCCGCGGCAGCGACTTCCATTGCCCGCAGGAAAGCCGCACCGAGTTGGGCAACCTGCCGCCCCTGCCTGCACAGCTCACCCCGGTTTGGGCGCTGCTACAAGACCGCATCCAGAGAGCCCCGGCAAGACCATGACTTTGATGGCGCGGCGGGCGCATTGCCGGGCAACCGCGTTGTGGCCTGGCAAACCAGGCGGGCCATCCACCACCCATGACTGAGAAGATTCCAGGTTTTTGGCGCACCGGCCAGGGTGGCGGGATTCTGCTGATCATGGCCGCCACGCTGTCGTTTGCCCTGGGCGATTCGGCTGCCCGCCACATCACCCAGTTGGCGCCGGTGCTGATGCTGTTGTGGTTCCGTTATACGTTTCAAACCGTTGCCACCCTGT
Organism: Rhodoferax ferrireducens; assembly: GCA_002083775.1. Taxonomy (GTDB): domain Bacteria; phylum Pseudomonadota; class Gammaproteobacteria; order Burkholderiales; family Burkholderiaceae_C; genus Rhodoferax; species Rhodoferax ferrireducens_A. The sequence goes on from MTEI01000004.1 coordinate 43,401, forward strand.
TGATGCGTTTCCCGACACAAAGAACAGGTCTGTTTGTCACCCCCAACCCGAAGTTCCAGGTATTGCGTGGCGGGTTGCTGCTGGTGACCAGTTTCTGCACCTTCTTGGCGCTGCAACACCTGCCGGTGGCCGAGTTCACTGCCATGGTCATGCTGTCACCGATGGTCGCTACCGCCATGGCAGCCGTTGCGCTTAAAAACCATGTGGCGCATCTGCGCTGGGTTCTGATGGCGGTGGGTCTGGGCGGTGTGCTGCTGGTGGTGCGCCCCGGTGGCCAGGTGTTTGGCTGGGCCTTGCTCTTTCCGCTGCTGCTGGTGTGCACCTACGCCTGGTTCCAGGTGCTGACCAGCCGCCTGAGTGGCGATGAGAACCCTTACACCACCCAGTTTTATACCGGGCTGGTGGGCGCGCTGGTGACCAGCCCCATGCTGCTGTGGAGTTGGAACACCCAGGCGTTGCTGGACTATTGGCCCTGGTTTCTGGCCTTGGGTTTGTCTGCGACCTTCGGCCATTTGATGCTGATTCGCGCCTTCAACCGCGCCAGCGCGGTGGTACTGTCGCCCTACCTGTACACCCAGATCGCCTTTGCCACGCTGGCGGGCTGGGTCTTTTTCAGCCACTTGCCCGACGCGCTGGCATGGGTTGGCATCGGCGTGATTGCACTCAGCGGCGTGGGCAACGCGCTGCTGTCGATCCGCGAGGCTGCGCCCAAGCGACAATAGACGCATGCCGCAGCTTTTTGAAATTCACCCAGATAACCCGCAGCCACGCCTGCTGAAGCAGGCCACCGCCCTGCTCGACAAGGGCGAAGTGCTGGCCGTGCCCACCGATTCGAGTTACGCGCTGGTCTGCCACCTAGACGACAAGGCCGCTGCCGACAAGCTGCGCCGCATCCGTGGCGTGGACGACAAACACCACCTGACCCTGCTGTGCCGCGACCTCTCTGAGCTGGCCACTTACGCCCAGGTGGACAACACCCAGTACCGCCGCCTGAAAGCCGCCACGCCGGGTGCTTACACCTTCATCCTGCAAGCCACCAAAGAAGTGCCGCGCCGCCTGAGCCACCCGGCGCGCAAGACGATTGGCCTGCGGGTGCCCGACCATAAAGTGCTCCAGGAGCTTCTAGCCCTTCACAGTACGCCGCTTCTAGCTACCACCTTGATAGCGCCTGGCGAAGACCACCCGCTTAACGATGCCGACGAGATCCGCGAGCGCTACCACGGCCGCATCGCCGCCATCATCGACTCGGGCGCCTGCCCGCGTGAGCCCACCACTGTGGTTGACCTGACCGGTGCGGAGCCAGTGATCATTCGCGAAGGCCGTGGCCCCCTGGCACTGCTGGGTTTGTAAGCACCGAAACCATCCCACCATGGACATTGCCAACCTGATCCAGACGATTGCGATATACGCCATTCCGGTGCTGCTATCGATCACCTTGCACGAGGCCGCGCACGGCTACGCGGCGCGGCATTTTGGCGACAACACCGCTTACCTCGCCGGGCGCATCACGCTCAACCCGTTCAAACACATCGACCCGGTGGGCACCATCCTGATGCCCCTGATCCTGTACCTGGCTACCTCGGGCGCCTTTTTGTTTGGCTATGCCAAACCGGTGCCGGTGCGCTTTGGCAACCTGCGCCACCCCAAACAAGACATGGTGTGGGTAGCACTGGCCGGGCCAGGCTCCAACTTCTTTCAGGCGCTATTGTGGGGCGCGGTGTTTTACCTGTTGCAGGCCTTTGGCGTGAGTGAGCCGTTTTTCATCGAGATGGCGCAGGGCGGCATTCTGGTGAACATCGTCATGTTTGTGTTCAACCTGTTTCCGCTGCCGCCGCTGGACGGCGGCCGCATCCTGGTCGGCCTGTTGCCCTACAAGCAGGCCATGCTGGTGTCACGCGTGGAGCCGTACGGATTTTTCATCGTCATGGCCCTGGTGCTGGCCGGGGTGGTCAGCAGCCTGTGGATGCGCCCGCTGATGGGGTTAAGATCAACCTGCTGCTCACGCCCCTGATCATGCTGGCCAGATAGCCATGCCATCGATGCCGACCGGCGTCATGGGTTGGGGGTCAGGCCTGCCATGACAGCCGCTTTGTCCATTGTGTTTTGTTAATCTTTTTTCCGTTTATCTTCTATGAGTATCGAGCGCTTTTTGACCGGCATCACCCCGTCCGGCACCCCGCATCTGGGCAACTACGTGGGGTCAATTCGCCCCTCGGTGGCGGCGAGTCTGCGCAGTGATGTGCAGAGTTTTTACTTTCTGGCCGACTACCATGCGCTGATCAAGATCGATGACCCGGCGCGCATCCAGCGCTCCACGCTGGAAATTGCCGCCAGCTGGCTGGCTTGCGGCCTGGACCCGGAGCGTGTGGTGTTTTACCGCCAGTCGGACGTGCCCGAAATCCCTGAACTCACCTGGTTTCTGAGTTGCGTGCTGGGCAAAGGTGTGCTCAACCGCGCCCATGCCTACAAGGCCGCCGTCGACAAAAACAACGCGGCCGGCCTGGACCCGGATGCCGAAGTGAACGTGGGCCTGTTCATGTACCCAGTGCTGATGGGGGCCGACATCCTGATGTTCAACGCGCACCAGGTGCCGGTGGGACGCGACCAGGTGCAGCACATCGAGATGGCGCGCGACATGGCCAACAGCTTCAACCACCGCTACGGCCCGCATTTCACACCACCCGAGGCCGCCATTGAAGACAACGTAGCCACCCTGCCCGGCCTCGACGGCCGCAAGATGAGCAAAAGCTACGACAACACCATCCCGCTGTTTGCCACGCGTGTGCAGTTGCAAAAACTCATTGGCGGCATCGTGACCGACAGCAAGGCCCCAGGCGAGCCCAAAAGCGTGGATGGCTCAGCCCTGTTCCAGATCTACCAGGCCTTTGCCAACGCGGAGGACACTGACGCGCTGCGCCAGGCCTATGCCGACGGCATCAGCTGGCGCGACGCAAAACAACTCGTTTTTGAGCGCATCGATCAGGACATTGCCCCCCTGCGGGCCAATTACGAAGCGCTGATGAACAACCCCGGCAAGATCGAAGCCATTTTCAAGGCAGGTGCCGACAAGGCGCGCGCCATTGCCACGCCGTTCATGGCCGAACTGCGCCACGCCGTGGGCCTGCGCGACCTGCGGGCCCAAGACGCCGCCAGCGCCAAGTCGGCCAAAGTGGCGCTGCCGGTGTTCAAGCAATATCGGGAGGCGGACGGCCAGTTTTACTTCAAATTGCAGAGCGCTGAAGGCAAGCTGCTGCTGCAAAGCGCTGCGTTTGCCTCGCCCAAAGTCGCAGGCCAAAGTATTGCGGCGCTGCAAACCCAGGGTGCTGCGGCGCTGGCCAACATGGCGGGTCAGGTTCAACTGACAGACGGCGTGACCGCCGACGAACTCGACGCTGCGATGCAGGCGCTGCGTGAAGCCAAGGCCGAATCCAAAGCCAAATAAGCCGCTGATACAATCACACCTTCGCGGAGAGATGGCAGAGTGGCCGAATGTACCTGACTCGAAATCAGGCGTACCGCAAGGTACCGTGGGTTCGAATCCCACTCTCTCCGCCAAAGATCAGTTTTCGACTGTCCACATCAGTCCAAACAAACCCCTTGAAAGCCCTTGTTTCCCAGTGAGACACGGGCTTTTTTGTTGCCTTAAGTCTTTCTGGGTACACTTCAAGCCACGGTTTTTTGTTGGTACATCTGTTGGTAGTTGGTATACCGGCTGTTGGTATATCTGGAACCCAACAAATTCAGGGGGTCAACATGGCACTGACTGACACGGCGATCAAAAAGGCACAAGTCACGGACAAGCTGCAAAAGCTGTCAGACGGTGGCGGGCTGCAGCTTCACATACCAACAACCGGCGGCAAATTGTGGCGCTGGGCGTACCGGTTCGAGGGCAAACAAAAGGCCATGGCGCTGGGCATATACCCGGCGGTGTCATTGGCCCAAGCCCGCGACAAACGCAACGAGGCAGCCAAATTGCTGGCGGCTGGCACCGACCCCATGGCCCAAAAGAAAGCCGACAAGCAGGCCAAAGAACTAGCCAGCGAAAACACCTTTGAAGCCGTAGCGGCTGATTGGCTGGCGCATTGGTCACCTGATAAAAGCCCACGCCATGCCGGGTACGTGCTGCGCAGGCTTGAAGCCGACATCTTCCCCGCCATTGGCAAACGTCCCATTGCTGACATCCAAGCCCCTGAACTGGTGGCCATGCTCAAGGCCATAGAGGCACGCGGCGCGCGTGACATCGCCAAACGGGCGCATGAAACCACCGGGCAAATATTCCGGCACGCCATCGCCCACGGTAAGGCCAGCCGTAACCCGTCCACCGACTTCAAACCCAGCGACTTTCTGAAAACCCACCGGAAAGAAAACTATGCGCGGGTTGACGCAACCGACCTACCCCAACTGCTGCGCAAAATCGAAGCCTATCAAGGCACCCCGACCACCCGACTAGCTATTAAATTGATGTCATTGACGTTTGTTCGCACTGGTGAACTTATCGGCGCGCGCTGGGCAGAGTTCAACCTTGACGCGGCACGCTGGGACATTCCCGCCGAACGCACGAAAATGAAAACGCCTCATATCGTGCCACTGTCACCCCAAGCCCTGGACGTGCTGCGCACCCTGCACACGGTGACTGGTGGGCGGGAACTGCTGTTCCCCGGTGAACGTGACCACGCCAAACCCATGAGCAACAACACCATTTTGAAAGCCTTGGAACGCATGGGCTACAAGGGCACCATGACCGGTCACGGGTTCCGGGGCATCGCGTCAACGGTGTTGCACGAGCACGGGTTTGACCACGCCCACATTGAACTACAGCTGGCGCATATGGAACGCAACGCGGTGAGCGCAGCCTATAACCACGCCCTGTACCTGCCACAGCGCGCCAAGATGATGGCATGGTGGGGCAACTACCTTGACGGTCTGACCCGTAGCAACGTGCTGCCGCTGCGCAGTCTGGCGGCGTGAGGGGTGGCAATGCTTGAACGTGAGGTAAGGGACTTTCGGCGGGTAGTGCTGGAACTGATGCAAACAGGGTGCACGCTTGAACACGCCAAACACGATGCGGCATATTTGTTGGGGGTTGTATCGCCGTTTGACGGGGAATCCATGCCAACCATGCCGCTGTCGCAAACGCGGGCGCGTGTGGGTAAACCAGCGGCTGAAGGCCTAAGCAAACGTGATGCCGTGGCCGCTGTGGCGGTTTATTTTGAGTCCGTTGGGGCTGGCACTGAGCAGGCCATAAATGAGGCCAAACGCTGGCTAAACGTGTCGCTATCCAGACGGGTGGCGAAAGATGCGGTTGCAGCTTTTAAGAGCAACACCGCCCCGGATCAATACAGGGTTCAGGCGCAGTGGGCGTATCTGACCTACAAGCCGGGAACAACTCTAAAGCTGCCTGAGACTGTCGTTAAAACCAGAAAGAAGCGACAAACCAAATGCGAATTAGGGTGACAGTTATCTAGTCAAACCACCCTGACCATACAGGCACACAGAAACAACTGGAGCCTGTATGAACGGAAAAACACAAACTTCTGCCGAAGCATGGCAGGGGCTGATGGCGGCAAAAGAAGTTTGCCAACTGACTGGCGTATCGCGCGCCCACTGGCATTCGTTGGTTAAAGAGGGACGGGCACCAGCCCCGGCACTGCGGTGGGGGACTCGGTTCACCCGTTGGAAATCCAGCGATGTGCAGGGATGGCTAGCTGACCCTCAAGGCTGGATAGCTGCCCACGCAAGCGACACGCAAGAGGTGGCCGCATGACCCCGGACATGCTCAAAAACGAACTGGACCGGGCGGAAGATGCCGAACTGCAGAGTGATGAACAACTGCGCCAGCTAACCGACCTGATCGACAAAACTTGCGGGCCGAGTCCGGCAATGAACGCCAGCGACTGCGCAAAGGTGGTTACGGCGGCGCTGGCGCTGAATGATCGACTTCGGACACGAACCGAAAAGCTGCGCAGTGAAGTCCGAATGGTCGCGGCGCGGGCTGAATCAGACGTGCGAAACGCACAGTTCAAAGCCCTGACCCAGAAGCAGTTTGCAGCGGCCAACCAGTCCGCCAAATCCTAACCCCACAAAAAAGAACGCCCCGCTTATTAGGGCAGGGCAAAAGGTTTACAAGATGATTTTACCAAATGGACAAGAGCCGGGCGCGCCCGGTGGGGGCAACCCTGAAAGCGATGCACCGCCGCCAGTGGCACCAGTACGCCCCGTTTTGATAGAGCCCGCTCAGTTCTTTGCTGACATTGCAGTGACCCACCCCGACGGCGTGCAGGGCATCGTTATGTGTGGGCGAGACGGTACGCCGAATGACCTTCTACTGAATACGCGCGGTGCTGATCCTGGCACTTGGATGGATGAAAAAGCCAAGGGTAAAAAGCCCGCATATGGGACCATGGGCACATTCAAACGCGACGGCGTTTCACGGTTCAAAGGGCGCACCAAAGACAACGTATTGGCGCTGGGTGGGTTCTGGATTGATGTTGAGGGCAGCGAAGCCAAAGGCGGGTATGAGGGGCAAAAAAAGGTCCTGGCCGCTGCTGTTGCATTTGGCCGGGCGACTTCAATCACCCCCACTCATTTAGTGATGACGGGCAGTGGTGGCGCCCACCTGCATTACGTCCTGACCGAGCCGATTACCCCGGCTGAGTGGCTGGGCCGGGCACAAACCCTGGTGGCGTTGGCTGCAGAACATGGATTCAGGATTGACGCGCAGTGCACCACAGACGCGGCGCGAATCATGCGCGCGCCGGGTTCCATTCACCAGAAAACCGGCGTTGAAGTTCAGGCATACCGCTGGCGCACTGAGAATTTCACACTGCAGGGATGGGACAAGCTGACCGGCTATGTCCCCGGCGCGGTGATGGTCCCCGGTCAAGTCTCGAAGCCCCCTAAATATGACCTGTCCGTGAACGGTGACGTGGTGGGGGCTTACGACCCATTCAGCTACAAACGAGCTGCTGAAAAATGCGGGGCCATGCGGAAAGCTGTAGAGCGCAACGGGCGCGATACACCTTACCCGGTCTGGATACTGGCGGCGAAAACCGCTGACCTTTCTATTGAGGGCCGCGAGTTCGCCCATGAAATGAGCTGTGCTCATGAGGACTACGACCAAGCCGCTACCGACAAGAAAATCGACACTCTGACCGGTGGTCCTGCGGGCTGTCTGGCTTGGGCAGCTGCGTATGGTGCGGGCGGTCCGTGTGACACCTGCGAATGGCGCGGTAAGGTGAAAAACCCGGCTGTTCAGTTTGGCACTGATGTTGACGTAACCCCGCCGGGTGAAGTGGCGCTTATCGACCCTGAAGCCGCGCCGGACTGGGTGCAGGAACTGAACCAGCGGTTTGCCGTAGTACGCCACGGGTCCAAGATGGTGATTGCTGACCTCCAAACCCCAAACATGACCGGGCGCGGCATGGTGGATGGGATGGGTTTTCTCGACATTGGCGCGTTCTGTCAGATGCACAAAGGGCGGTTCGCCCCACTGGAAAACCCCAAGGACAAAGCGCGACCGCTGGCCCCTGCGTGGCTTGAGCACCAAGGACGGCGGCAATACGCGGGCATTGTGTACGCCCCCGGTGAAGAACTTCCACCCAATATCCTGAACCTGTGGCAAGGGTACGCTATGGCCTCCGTTGCTGGCGATGTGTCGCTGTGGCTTGAAGTGCTGGCGGCCTTGGTGCCAAACGAGTCTGAGCGAGCCTATGTGTTGCGGTGGCTGGCCTGGAAGATACAGAACCCCGGCGGCGTCCCTGACACCATCCTGATATTTAAGGGCGCAAAGGGTACGGGCAAAAACTCCCTGTTCGATCCCCTGATCCTGCTGTTTGGCCGCCATGCCATGCTGGCTGATGACCCTGAGTTGATCGCCGGGCGCTTCACTTGGCACCTCATGAGCTTGTCATTCGCCGTGCTGGACGAGGCCGTTTTCATCCAAGACCCCCGACAGGCTGACCGCATCAAATCCCGCGTGACTGCCAAAACCATGCAGTACGAGCAAAAGGGCATGGACCCGGTGCAGGGTGTCAACCGCTGCGCGTTCGTGATGCTGACCAATCATGAATACGTTTGGCCTGCCACCCGCGACGAACGCCGGGCGGTGGTGAATGAAGTTGGTGAGAGCCTGCGCGGTAATCTGGAATTCTGGACGCGTTATCACGCCTGGGCGGCAGGTTCTGGACCGGCTGCGCTGCTGCATTACCTGCAGAGCGTTGACCTGACCGGCTTCAATCCCCGCCAAATCCCCAAGGGTGAAGCCCTGCGCAAACAGGTAGAGCAAACCACATTACGCACGCCAGCGGCGGCATGGTGGCACCAGTGCTTGACCGAGGGGGCCATTCGCTGGCGCGATGGTGGGGACCGGGTTGTGTTCCTGGAGGAAGCCGCCGAAACTGAAATTGACCGGGCGGCACTGCGTTTGTCCTATGAGCAAAGCGCCGGGGCGCGTGGCCGGGTTTCATCAGACTGGGCATCCGTGGCACGGCGCATCAATGCTTGGGCGGGGGCGGCTGGCATCGGAAAAACAAGGGTCAGAACCAGTGCCGGGCGGGAATGGCGCGACGTGCTGCCTGCACTGCCAGAACTGCGGGCGGCGTTCACCACGGCAACTCAAGTGCAGGTGAATGAATGAAACTGTTACACGTTACACATAAATGGTCCGGGTGGTCCAAGCATGGTCCAAGCATCAGCTATAAATGTAATAGCACTAAACCCATACTGGCATTGCTCTGGTCCGGGTGGTCTAAGTGGTCTAAGCATTTTCACACTTTAATAATTTTATATGCTATAGATACCATAGCATCACCTATGACCACGCGAGTTGCAAACTTGCGAAATTACGTGGACCACTTAGACCACCCGGACCAAGCCTTTATCCACGCCATTCCTTGCTATCACTTTTGATTGAATGCTTGGACCATGCTTGGACCACCCCGGACCATGCCTAGACCACCCCAATGCGACCTAAATATTCAGGCCACGCACCATCACCCCGCCAACCACCACCAGAAAGGACCCTACCCATGAAACCCCACCACGCCCAATTCGACACCCCGCAAGGCATGGCCGCACTCAACGCCATTGATGCCCGGTTGCGGGCACGGTTGCACACCAAAGCAGATGCCACGACGCACGCCGCCGCTTGGTATGAGTACAGGCAAGAACGCTATGTAGAGCTTGGGCTTGAGGGGCTGACCGGCCCTGATTCCTGCTACCACTTCCGAGACGCTGCCGACTACATTTTCTGGGCGGCTGGCACGTTGACCAACTCCGGCGGGTACGCTTTACACCACCCCAAAAACAAGCACCCCATCACTGCCGTCAACGTCCTGGCGAAAGGGTTCGGGTATCGCTACCTGCGGGCACTGCGCGGCCTGAATGACGCACTGATTGAAGCCGACGTTTCACCACGCAAGCTGGCGCGATTTGATGCTGAGTGCCAAGAGTTCATCGACGTGTTTATGCCCCAACTGAACGCCGCCGGGATGGTCAATGCCAAGGGGCAGAACCCGCAAGCCGTGTTTGAGGTCATTGAGATGTTCGCCCGTGAGATGGAGCGGGTTTGCGACTGGCTGGAAATGACCGGGCAATACCACCGGGCGGTCGGCATTCAGCGCACCGTGGACGATGCCCTGCACAAACTGCACACCCCGCCAGCCGATGCCCCACCACCACGCCGCCGGAAAAAGAACAAATACTGGTGCTAAACGCGTACGCAAGCCCCTGACATCGGCTGATTTTTCAGCTTATGCAGTTGGGTGCGTGACGTACTTCTTTTTGTTTCGAAGTGCAATCCATAAACTCCCTAATCCCAAAAGCATCAATGCGTAACTTGCAGGTTCGGGCACTGGCGTGGCTGGCACTTCGTTTATTGTGATGGAACCTAAGCGCACACTTAGCGCTGCCAGCTCTGGCTGGCCGATTGCTATAGACTGAACACCTTCAATATTTTCGGAATACACCGAAAATGAATTGTCAGCAGACACAAAAAGTTCACGTACGGCAAGAGATATACCCCCGGCCCCGGAAAATTCCAGAAGGATTGGGTAGGGGTAACGACCCATACCAAAGTCGTCCCAAGGCCAACCACCAATTTCAATAGAGTTGAAGGTAAACGTGCCAAATGCACTGGTTAACGCCCCGCGGTTTCCGGGGATGTATGGCGCGTTTCTAGTGTCTGCACCGTAATTTGAGCTCCAATAGGGGTTGAAATCAAATCCTCCTATGGTCGGCCACGTTAGCGAACTAAATGAATGTGCTCCTTCTGGCACAGTGAAGATTATTTGAGTGGCACTGGCAGTTACTGAACCAAAAAGGGAAATCAACAGCAGGAATCGTAGCAATGCTCGCCGCATCGATAAACAAAAGAGAATCTTCATTCAACCCTTAGATGAATGCGGCCGCTCTATGGCAGTTGCTCCGCGTGTGCACAAGTATCCATACGACTTTGTGAGTTCATCTTACCCGGCATGAGACGGCGAATCGGCACCAACTCCCAAAATATATGGAGTCTAAAAAGACGGGGGGCGGGGTCAAATTTCACAGCATGAAACCGAAACCGAAATCGGGTTTCGATACAGGCGCCCCTCTCTGTGGTGGCGGGGGGCATGAAAAGCCCTTGGTCCCACGGCATCCACCGGGGGGGGTACCCTGCCAGACGGTTGACCTGATCCCCTTGCCATAGGAGATCAACATGCCCAACTACCCACACCCCATCATCCTGCAGGCACTTGAACTGCTGGCCTGCGAGATACGCCACACCGACACGCTGACATCACCCGATGCCGTCAAGGATTACCTACGGTTGAAGCTGGCGCCTATGCAGAGGGAGGTGTTCGCGGTGTTGTTCCTTGACTGTCAACACCGGGTCATTGAGTATGAAGAACTGTTCCAAGGGACGTTGACTCAGACTAGCGTCTACCCCCGTGAAGTGGTCCGGGCCGCACTGATGCACAACGCGGCAGCGGTCATCCTGGCGCACAACCACCCGTCAGGCAGCGCCACACCATCACGGGCCGATGAACTGCTGACCCAGACCCTAAAACAAGCCCTGGCGCTGGTTGACGTTCGGGTGTTGGATCATCTTGTTGTCACGACTGGCGAATGCCTGAGCATGGCTGAGCATGGCCTGATGTGAATTTGTTTTTCATTGGTAATAATAGCTTGACAAACTATGATAAACAGGTAAAATGTAGGCTTCAATCAACCACTTGAAAGCCCGCCATGCGCACCCCATCCAAGGAAATAATCGAAACCCGCCTGCACCAGTGGAAACTGTTCTTTGAGTCCGAACAAGCCCGGTCTACGGGGTTCGGCACTGTGCTGGCGGACAACGACCCACGGCTGATCCAAGAGGGTGCGGACCCCAAAACATGCGACGTTGATGCAGTGACCGAAGCGGCGGCACGGCTGGGTGTCGAGTTGAACGACCTGCCCCTGATCGAATTGGCCGAACTGGTGGACATGATGGCAACCAACTACCTATGGCGCGAAGACGACGAACTACACGCCGCGTTGATGCAGGATGACCCAGAACTTGAACCCGACTGCGAGCCACCACCTGCAGCCAATCCAATGACACCCGAAGAACGTGCCACCCTGCACGCAGAGCTAGACGCCATCCTTGACGCTGCCTGAGCATGGCCCCTGCGGGGGCTTTCTCTGTTTGGGGAACGGTAATAAAGACTTTTTGTGAGAGCAGCTATGGTCAAAGAACAAACACACCCACACGTCAAACTTGACGCTGATCAGCGTGCCGACTTGGTACGCCGTTCCTATGCTGCATGGTTCAAAGCTGGCGGCACTGAGACCCCCACAGAGCGCAGCGGCGTGAAGATGCGCCTAGGGCTAGCCTATGTGGTGCTGCACGGCACTGGCGGGGTTCTGGCGGTCTATCGGGTACGTCCTGACAACATGGCACTGAGGGTGCTCAAACGGTGGCCTGTGAGCCTTGAATCATGAGCGTCAAAACTACCTGTTGGTATATTTGTTGGTATGGCATCGTTTCAATTTTGAAAAACCCAGCATTCATGCGGGTTTGCGGGCATGATAGGAACGACACTCTCCCGCCAGGTTGCATAAGAAAAGCCCACTATCAAATACGTAGTGGGCTTTTTTATTTGGTGTTGCCGTGTAGCAACTGTTCAACCATCAGTACGGTTTTTGCATGTCGTCGAACCAGACAACACCGCCAACCAGTAGCCAATACGCCATTAGGCGTATTCAAGATTGGGAGAAAATTCGTTAAAGTCCTACTGTTATGCAGAAAAAGCCCGCCAATCCATCATCCAGCCCCATCACTGAGGAATCTATTGCCCATCCTGCAACGACAGAAAGGCGAAAGTTCCCGCGGCCTTTGCCCATGCCTGAAGTCAAAGAAGGTTACGGTGGAGATTCTGAATGGGCTATGTGGCTGGAACATGCCGGAAAGCAACCGCCAATAGATATCAACCTGAATTCGCCAGATTGAAGCAGGTGTGACCCGTTACCATGGATAAAGCAGGTTCTCTGCAACCTGCCATCTGGTTTCCAAGGAGCACACCATGACCAGTCCCACCAAACCAGCAAACAAGTCCAGCCCGAAAGCCGCACGCAAGACAGCGGCAACGACACCCATTCAGGCAGTTGCAAAAAAAGTGGCTGCGAAGCCACCAACGGTGGCCAAGACAGAGAAAGTCGCCGAGCCATCCCTGCGCTTTTACCACTCAAAAACACTGCGAACCCGCACCCACAGTGTGCTGACTGCTATTGAAACCACACCAGAGGCGCCCGGCCATGGTGAAGCGCTGGCCGATGTGGTGAATGACCTGATTGATGCGGGCATGGACTATTACTTTTTGCGCCCGCTCAAACAAGCCGAGGTGGGTTTTGTTGCCGAGCAGTCCGCGCGGTTGGGGCTGTCTGGCGCGGTGCGGCTGATCAGCTCAGTCAGCCGCAAATTCATCGTGCGGATGGAGCCGCAGCAGCTCCAGGTGGTGGCCACACACATCCGTGCGCTCACATAAGGCCACGGGCCTGACACCCAAAACGCCACTCAAATCAAGGTAAGCAGGCCCCCGCGACGCAGGTCTTCGCAGTGGTGGCCTGCCTTCAGGCTGTCGGCGGTGCTACTGAGAACCCGAACAAACGCTCTGGCGGCAGGCGCTTGAGCATGGCCTTGTCACTGACCGCGCCAACAATGGCCGAGCCGGGCTCAGCAGTGTCACGGCGCACGGTTTTGGTAATGAGGCGGGCCTGTGTGTCGGTGATCACGGCGACGATGGGCGCTTTGGCGTTGGCTGTGCGTTGCACCACCACACCCTGCTCGCCCGAGGCCAGCTTGACGTAATCTCCCGGCGGGTAAATGCCCAGTTCCTTGATGATGGCGGTTGAAATCGGCCCGCCTTTGTCTTCCCGGTAGAGTTGGCGCACGGCTTCCTGGGGTGACAACGCCTCACGCAGGGCGCGTGGGCTGATTTTGGCCATCAGCACATCGGCCACACGCAAGGCCACCGCCATCTCGCTGACATCACGGGTGCCGCTGGGGTAACCGGTGCCCTCCAGGTGTTCGTGGTGCTGGGCGATGGCGGTTAACCAGTCGGTATCGGTCACTCCCAGTGCGGTCAACTGCGCCACGGCTTTGTCGGGGTGGGCCCGAATTTCGGCACGCTGCGCGTCTTTTGGCGGCACGTCTTGCGCGGCCATCTGGCCTTGCAAGTCCAGAATCGTGAGGTTCATAGTGAGCGCCGCTTTCACCAAGCTCATCAAACGCGGCTGCGGCCAGCCCAGGCGCCGCGCCAGCAACACACACAACATGGCGGTGTGAATGGCGTGGGTGTAGCCGTAATAAAAGTGCTGGTGGTTGTCCTGGCGCACCGCGCGGTAGATGCCAATATCGACCTGGCAGTCCAGCAGGCCCAGCAGGCGCGTGGCAAAGTCGTCCAGCTGCGTGACAAAGTCTGGCTTTTCCGCCGGGTGCAGCAACAGTTTGCGTAAATCTTCAGCCAATTGGTCCCACAGGCCAAACAGGTTGGGCGGCACACGCACCGTGGCCCGCTCTGGCTGCGCAGCCTGCTCGCGCGCCACGGCACGGATTTCTTCCACGTCGGCAAAGGCACCGCGCTCCAGCAGTTGGGTGAGTTGCTGCTCGGTCTGAACCACAAAACCGCGTGACAACAGCAGCTTTCCCTGTTCGTCACGCACGCTCCAGGGCAGCGGCTGGCCCAGTTGCACTTTGGATCGGGGTAAGCGGATAACTTTCATAGGTGGCTGGGGGTAGCGTGACAGCTTTGGGGGTGGTTTGTCAACTGGCGCAAAGACCCGGCGCAGACAGTGCTGCGGCACGGCAAGCTGGGGCAATTCGGTGCCGCTTTGACAGGTCAATCCGCATCCACCAGCCGCCCCTGCACCAGCCGCACCGCCCGGTCGGCCATGTCGCGCGCTTCGGCTTCGTCGTGGGTGACCAGCAGGGTGGGCATGCCAGCCGCCTGGATGCGGGTGCGAAACTCATGGCGCAAGGCCACGCGCAAGTCAGCGTCCAGCGCGGAAAAAGGCTCGTCGAGCAACAAGGCGCGGGGCTGGGTGATCAGCGCGCGGGCCAGCGCCACGCGCTGCTGCTCACCGCCCGACAAGTGCCACACGCGGCGCTGGGCCAGCTCGGTCAGGCCAAAAACACCCAGCATCTGCAGCGCCTGGGCCCGCGCCTGGCGCCTGGGCAAGCCTTGCTCAATCAGCCCAAAGGCCACGTTGTCCTGCACGTTCAGGTGCGGAAACAGCGCAAAGTCCTGAAACATCAACGCAAAACGGCGCTGCTCGGGTGGCAGGTGGGTGATGTCCTGGCCGTCAAACCAGACACTGCCAGCGTCCGCCACCTGCAGGCCAGCCACGATGTTGAGCAGGGTGCTTTTGCCGCTGCCCGACGGCCCCAGCAGCGCCACGATCTCACCGGCAGCCACGCGCAGGTTCACGTCCTGCAGTAACGGCTGGTGGGCGTAGCGTTGGTGGATCTGGCGGAGTTCAAGCATGTTGGGTCGTGGGGTCGATGTGGGCCATCTGAGGCTTGCGGTTGCGGGCGCGGGCCTCGCCGGGCTCGCGCAACGGCCACTCGATCAGCAAAAAAGCTGCGAGCGCCAGCGCCATCAGCACACAGGCCAGCACCATCGCGGCGTCCAGGTTGGCCTGGCCCGGGCGACCCAGGCGCTGGTAGATCAGCGTGGTGAGAGTGGCCCACTCCGGGCGCGACAAAAACAGTGTCACGGCAAATTCACCCAGCGCCGTGGCCGCAGCAAACGCCATGCCTCGGCGCAAGGCGGGGAGCAGCAGCGGCAATGTCACCCGCCAGAAACAGCGCCACGGGCTGGCGCCCAGCGTGCGCGCGGCCTGGCCCAGATGCACCGGCAGGCTGTCCAGCCCAGCCGCGAGCGACTTGGCCACAAACGGGTACGCCAGCACCGCATACG
Organism: Rhodoferax ferrireducens; assembly: GCA_002083775.1. Taxonomy (GTDB): domain Bacteria; phylum Pseudomonadota; class Gammaproteobacteria; order Burkholderiales; family Burkholderiaceae_C; genus Rhodoferax; species Rhodoferax ferrireducens_A. The sequence goes on from MTEI01000004.1 coordinate 58,841, forward strand.
CCGCCAGCAGCAACGGCAAACTGGCGGTGAGCGACGGGTACAGTAGCAGCAAACCAAACGCCACCGTCACCGGCGACACCACAAACGGCAGGTAAGCCGCCGCGCGCCAGGCCACCGAGGCCTGCGCTGCCACAGCGTGCAACACCCCCAGCAGCGTGGCCACCACCAGCGCCATGGCCGAGAAGCGCAACGTGTTCCAGGTGGCTGCCAGCGTTTCAGCATCAAATATGCCTGTAGCCCCCGTCTCTAAAGCGCTGATAGCTTTGATAACAATAGCAACAATCGGCAAGGCACAGACGACAAACAGCACCGCCAGTGCCAGCAACAAGCTCAGCCACTGAAGCGAGCTGTGCGGGCGCTGGCGCGCAACAGGTACTGGGCGCACCGGCGCAGCCAGGCGTTTTTCCAGTGCGGCGTAAGCCAGCGCCACGCCCCCGGTGAGCAACAGCATCCACAGCGCCAGCACGCTGGCCTGACCCAGCTGCAGCTCGTAGGCGACCAAGGTGTAAATCTCAACCTCCACCGTGGCATAACGCTGGCCGCCCAGCACCAGCGCCAGGCCAAACCCGGCAAAGCAGTACAAAAACACCAGGCACAAACTCGACACCAGCCACGGCGCAATCGCGGGCCATTCCACCCGCCAGAAAGCGCGCCAAGGTGTAGCGCCCAAAGATCGCGCAGCGGCCACCTGGCGCGCGTTGACCTGCTCCAGCGCATCGACACCCGCGCGCACCACCAGGCACAGGTTGAAAAACAAATTTCCGTACAGCAGTAGCCAGGGTGTGTCCTGCAGGTTGATGCCCATCGCCCCGCTGATCAGCCCGTGCGGGCCCCACAACGCCAGCACCCCTAACGCAGCTACCAGGGTGGGCACCACAAACGGCAGCATCAGCAGGCGCAGCACCAGCGCGCGCCCGGCAAACTCAAACCGCGCCAGCACCCAGGCCAGTGGCAAACCCAACAGCAGCGCCAGCACGCAGGTGATGGCCGCCTGAGCCAGCGACCAGATGACACGCCAGCGCAGGTAGTCGTCTTGCCAGGGTTTCCAGATCGACAGATCGGCGGAGGGACTCAGATCACCAGAAAAGCCCTCAACAGCCAAGCGGGCTAGCGGTGCCAGCAACAGCAGCAACAAGGCAGCGGCGGGCAACAGCGCCAACCACAAACCGGGCCGCTGTGCCCAGTGCGGGCGAGCGTCAAAGTTAAAGGTGGTCATGCGTTGGGGGTCGTGCTTGGGCGGTCACGCTCGGGCCGTCATCCCGGACTCGATCCGGGATCCATAAACCCACGACGCCATGGATTGCGGGTCAAGCCCACAATGACAACCGCTGTGGATGCCCCCATGGGATTGCCCGGCGACAGCATGTTGCGCCACCTGGGCTACTTCAGCACCACTTGCGTCCAGCGCGCCACCCACTTGGCACCCTGGTCGGCAATCACCTGCGTTGGCAGGCTCTCAAACGCTTTGGGTTCGACAGCGTGGGTCATCACCGGGGCCAGCGGGGTTTTGGCCACTGCGGGGTACATCCACATCTCGGTTTGCAAAGCTTGCTGCACCGGAGCTGAGCGCATGAAATCGACAAACTTCAAGGCGGCGGCTTTTTGCGCTGTGCCTTTGATCAGCGCCACACCTTCCACCTGGCGGAACACGCCCCCGGCCAGGTTCAGGCTGGCGGTGGGTGACTCGGTGAGTTTGTCCTTGGCGTAAAACACCTCGGCGGCCGGGCTGGTGGCATAACTCACCACCAGTGTGTGGCTGCCCTGGTTGCGGGTGAACTCGGTGTAGTAAGCCTCGCTCCAGCCCTTGACCACTTTCAGGCCGTTGGCACGCATCTGCGCCCACCAGGCAAAGGCTTTTTCTTCACCCATGCCGGCCACGGTGGCCAGCAAAAAGGCGTAGCCCGGGCTGGAGGTGGCCGGGTTGGGCACCACCAGCCAGCCCTTGTAGGCTGGCAACGTCAAATCTTGCAGGGTTTTGGGCAGCGGCGTGCCGGTTTTGGCTACGGCAGCCTTGTCGTAGTTCAGGGTGACAAACCCATAGTCCACCGCCGCCAACGCATCGCCCAGTTGCGTATCCACCGCGCCTGCCGTTTGCGGCAAAGCTGCCTCCAGCACGCCTGCAGCCAGTGCCTTGCTGGCCAGGGTGTTGTCGATGCCATACACCACGTCTGCCACCGGCTTGGCACGGGTCAGGATGAGTTTGTTGAGCATTTCCCCCGCATCCCCGCCCTTGATGATGGCCAGCTTGACGCCGTTTTGCGCTTCAAACTGCGCCAGCAGCGGCTTGGGCAGGGCGAATGAGCTGTGCACCATCACGCGTAATTCGGTGGCGGCATGGGTCAGCGGGGACAAAGTAGCGGTGGCCAGCGCGGTGGCGGCCAGGGCAAACAGACGACGGTTCATGGCATTCCCTTTTGATAGCGCCAGCGCCCGGAGGGCGTGGGCTCGATAGGGGTACACCGGCAAGCGGCTATGTCCAACCCATCACGCTCCCTACGCTGGCATGATCCAGATCAGGTGTGGGGACTCTCTCAGCCCGGCTTGCGCCAGACACCCCCGGTGAAGCTGAGGATTGTAAAGGGAGGCTGGTCTGTGGGGCGTTTTCGAGCTTCAACACTGCACGTCAGGGCGACTGGGTCATGCGCATGCGGTTTTGGCATGAAATCACGCGCGGGGCTGGATTTTGAGTACGCCACGGGCTGGTTTCGCGCGCCTTTCATCCCAAAGCCCGGTCACATCACCCAATCACCCTGCCCCACCGGTGTTTGAAAAGTCAGGAGATAAAAATCAGGCGGCACCTGCCTTTTCCATCCTCGTGATGCTGGAGACCGTCGCTGATCATGGGGCACAAGCGGCCAATCCAAAACGCGATGATTTCTGCGTTTAAACCGACGGACGGCGGCTTTGTTACTGCATTTCGGTTCACCACGCTGTTGGCACAGTGATCTCTTCAAACCCGATGCTGGCACAGCTCTGGATCATTTTCTGATGACCGATTCAAAACGCAGGGTTACAAACCCGTTGTGACCATTATTCCTCGCCGGATCTCATAGATCACCTCGCCCTGCTCTTGTCCTGGTACAGGGTCTGGAAAGTCGGGAAACACCGTCTCCACGAGGTGAAAACCTGCTTTCTCCAAGACCCGGCGCGACCCTAAATTGACCGTCATCGTCTGGGCCCGTACGCAATCGAATCCCCGTTGATCGAAGGCGGCTGCGATCAAGGCCTTGGCTCCTTCAGTTGCAAAGCCCTGGCCCCAAGCCCAGCGAGACAGGCGATAACCGAGCTCAGCGGTATGCAGACCTTTGTGGACACCTTCGTCAAAGATGCCAAACCAGCCAACAAACCGCCCTGTTGCACTTTCATGTGCGGCGAGAACGTCTGCTTCGGTTCCACGGGGCGTCAGAAAATCGCTGTGCGTAAGGCCCTCTTCAGGCACCGGGCGCCCACCGTTGAGGTATAGCATTACTTCTGGACTCGCTTCTAACGACACCAGATCGTCGCGATCTGCCGGAGTCACAGGGCGAATCGCAAGGCGGGTCGTGTTCAAACGCAAATTAGCCAGCATGGGTTGTGATCGAGAAAAGGACGTTTTAGGGTATAAGGAGCCGGAAAATATAGCCCGCTGGACCTTGCGCTTGAACGACCGCAAGCTGCATTTCTGTCCTCACACGCAGCGGTGAGGCGGGGTGATTCCACCCCATAACCGCATGCGCATCAACCAGTCGCCCCGCCGTTCGTTGCTGACGCTCGACATCGCTTCGGCAATCAGCCGCAAGCAGATGCCACCGGAAAACACCCCAACCTACGCGCTTGAAGTTGGGCCAGCCAACGCCAGCAAAACCGCTTCGAATCACACCCAGTCGCTCAACCCTTGGCCATCGCCTCCGCCTGGATGGCGGTGAGGGCAATGGTGAACACAATGTCGTCCACCAGCGCGCCGCGCGACAGGTCGTTCACCGGCTTGCGCAGGCCTTGCAACATCGGGCCCACCGACAACACATTGGCCGAGCGCTGCACTGCCTTGTAAGTGGTGTTGCCCGTGTTGAGGTCGGGAAAGATCAGCACCGTGGCCTGGCCGGCCACCAGGCTGTTGGGGGCCTTTTGCTTGCCCACGTCGGGCACGGTGGCCGCGTCAAACTGCAGCGGACCATCCAGCACCAGGTCTGGCCAGCGGGCTCTGGCCAGTTCGGAGGCGGCGCGCACTTTTTCTACGTCGTCACCCGCCCCTGAGGCCCCGGTGCTGTAGCTGATCATGGCCACCTTGGGGTCGATGCCAAAGGCGCGCGCGCTCTCAGAACTCTGGTGAGCGATCTCGGCCAGTTCCTCGGCCGTGGGGTCGGGGTTGACGGCGCAGTCAGCATAAACCATGACCTGATCCGGCATGAGCATGAAAAAGCACGACGACACAATGCTCGATCCCGGCGCGGTCTTGATCAGTTGCAGCGCCGGGCGCACCGTGTTGGCGGTGGTGTGCACCGCGCCGCTGACCAGGCCATCGACCTCATCCACCGCCAGCATCATGGTGCCCAGCACCACCGTGTCTTCCAGTTGCAGCAGCGCCTGGCCGGGGGTCAGGCCCTTGGCTTTGCGCAGTTCCACCATGGGGGCCACATAGCGCTCGGCAATCTCGGCGGGGTCCAGAATCTCCAGCTCCACGGGCAGCTCGACCCCCATGGCGTCGGCCACCGACTGGATGACCTTGCGTTTGCCCAGCAGCACACAACGCGCCAAGCCTTTTTCGGTGCAGGTCACTGCCGCGCGGATGGTGCGCGGCTCGTCGCCCTCAGGCAACACGATGCGTTTATTGGCTGCACGCGCCTTTTGCATGAGCTGGTAACGAAACGCCGGGGGCGACATGCGTTGTGGCAGGGCATGGTCCAGACCAGCGCAGATGGCCACGGTATCGAGTTGCTCGACCACACTGTCAATCACTTGGTTCATGCGGATCAGGTCGTCCTGCGGGACAGCCAATGGCAGGCGGCTGATGCGGGCAGCGGTCTCGTAGCTGTCGCCGTTCGTGCGCAGCACCGGCAGACCGCTGTGAAACGCCAGCGCACCAAAGCGCTGAATGCGCGGGCTGATGAAGCTGTGGTGCGTGAGCACCAGGCCAGCCAGTTCAATGCCGTTACTAGCTGCCAGTGCGACGGCGAGCATGACATCATCACGGTCGCCGGCACTGACCAACAGCGCACCGGGCTTCAGGCGCGGAATCACCTCGGATACCGAGCGCGCACACAGCACCGTCTCACGCACCCGGCGGGTGGCCAGATCGCCTTCAATCATCACGTCGGCACCCAGATGCCGGGCCACGTCCAGCGTACGCGGGGCCGACAACATCGGGTTTTCTCGCACCACCCCAAAGATCGGCACGCCGTCGAGCTGGCTGGCGACCGCGACTTCGTCAAAGTCGGCACCGGCACGGTTGAAGATGACGCCCTCCACATGCCGCCCCGAGTTGCGCACACGCGCAATCAGGTACTGGGTTTGCGCAATGCCCTCGGCGTCGGCTCCACTACCGACCAGGATCACTTCGGCCTGCAGGCTGCGCGAGATATCTACCGACAACTGCGGAATAAAGGCGCGGTTCGGGTCGGCATGGATACCTTCAACCACCAGCACATCGACACCGCTGGCGCACGACATGGCCAGGCTGACAATGTCTTCCAGCACCTCGTCGGTCTTGCCACTGGTGACATGATGGGTCACCAGGCTCATCGGCAACGGGTTGGGGGTGCTCTCGGCCTCGCAAATGCTGCGCGCAAACAGCACCGACGGCTCGGCATCGGGCGTGTGCTTGGTCACGGGTTTGACAAACGCCACTTTCAAGCCACGCCGCTGCAAGGCGCGCAGCAGGCCCAGAGACACCGAGGTCAGGCCAACATTGGGCTCGGTCGCCGACAAAAAATATGTACGCATGGGACAACTCCGAATGGTGCAATGCAGCATCCATTATCCAAGGGTTAACCCGTCATTTGACTGGCTTGGCGTGAATTTGGCGAAAGCGCTGCCAGTGCCACCCGTGCGGCCTGCAGTCGCTCTGGCCCAATGCCAGAGACAGGCACCACCGGCGCGTGAGAAGCCAGATGCTGGACCAACAACTGGTGCACTGCTGCCTGCACCGCCTGCCCATCACGCTGCAAACCATCAGGCACCCAGGGCAGATCGGGCTGCAGCCAGAGGGTCAAAGCGTAACGCTGGTGATGCGCGTGCGCGGCGGCCAGAAGGCTGCTATCGGCAAAATACTGCTGGCTGTAAATCGCCGTCAACAATGGCGCGGTGTCACAAAACACCATAGCACTCAACCCTTTATCCATAAGGGCTAGAGCCTGATTTTCTATATGAATCTGTGCCTGCATCAACGCGGCCTGTTCGTGCGCCTGGGGCGTGCGACCATGCGTGGCGCACCAGTCGCGCAGCTGCTCTGGCACCACCACGCCGCCCAGCATTTCCGCCAGTTGCTGTGCCAGAACCGTCTTGCCGGTGCATTCGGCGCCGATCAGGCAGATGCGCGGTGGCGTGCCCGACTCACATTGCTCCAACGACATTTTCAGACCGCCAAGTTGTGGCATGAACCGCATGCGTCCCAAAGCTCATAGGTAAAAAGGCTCCCATAAACGCCACCGCTGTCGGCCTTAGAAACATGGATGCTTACTGCGCTAGGGCCTGTCGAATGAGAGGAATTTGCTGATTGATCACTTCACGCTCCATGCCGACAAAGCTGTGCGGTGCGAATCCCCCGCAGGCACCGCTCATCGCTGCAACACCACCATCGACAACTAAAACCGTCTTTGACGGCGCTTTCACCCTTTCCGTGAATTGTTCAAAAACTTCTGTCGCTGAAACTCTGCATGTGTCATTCTTGTGCTGGACAAAAATAACCGGTGCCTGATGAGCCGTGTCATAAATGATGGTGGTAGGTCGTTTGTAGTGTGACCCCGACGAATAGACGAAAGCTCTTACAGCAGGGTGATTGAGTGCTGCAATGTTCGCCACAGACAAGGCGCCATTGGAATGCCCATGCACCACCAATGGACCTTTGAACCTCTGCGCGATCGAGTCCAGCACAGCTTTGAGGTCAACCTGATGATCACGACCGGAGCGCCAGCGAGCATCTTCAATTCCGGCCTTATCCAATCGGTCAGACGGCGCATCCACCAGAAAGGTGGCAGCTTTTTGCTCCCACCAGTAGTCACGGCTACGCGAGTGAAAACTGAATGATCGATCAAGTTTTTCGTTTTGAATGGACAAAACGCTTGTACCGCCTAGCAAAAAAACGACTCCGAAATCAGCACTTTCCGGAATACGTTCAATCACATCGACAGTGACATTTCTCGGACTCAAGACTTTGACCAGGTTTTCCCCCTCCTGTTGCCGCAGGAACAGTCGAATGCCGCTTGTGTTCTTGCGCTCCATTTCGGGCAGGTAATCATCCGCGTCGTCGTACCGATCCACCCGGATCGGCATGGTGGTTTGCGCGACTGCGCTTGCCGAGACGAAGCACGCTGCAGTGACAACCAGAAATAACTTTACCCAAACGCCTTGCTTCATGTTTCGTCCTGTAATTTGGAAGGTTAGCCAGCCTCAACCCATCAGGGCTTCAAAACTTCCAAGCCACCCAGATACGGCCGCAACACCTCGGGCACTGTGACAGATCCATCAACGTTCTGGTAGTTCTCCAGCACCGCCACCAGCGTGCGGCCCACGGCCAGGCCGGAGCCGTTGAGGGTGTGGACGAGTTCGTTTTTGCCTTGCGCGTTTTTGAAGCGGGCTTGCAGGCGGCGCGCCTGGAAGGCTTCGCAGTTGCTCACCGAGCTGATCTCGCGGTAGGTGTTTTGCGCGGGCAGCCACACTTCCAGGTCGTAGGTCTTGCTGGCGCCAAAACCCATGTCGCCGGTGCACAGGCTCATCACCCGGTAGGGCAGACCGAGTTTTTGCAGGATGGCTTCGGCGTGGGTGGTCATCACTTCCAAGGCTTCGTAGCTTTTCTCGGGGTGCACGATTTGGACCATCTCGACTTTGTCAAACTGGTGCTGGCGGATCAGGCCACGGGTGTCGCGACCGGCGCTGCCGGCCTCGGAGCGGAAACACGGGGTGTGGCCGGTGAGTTTGATCGGCAGTTCGGCCTCAGCCAGCACCACGTCACGCACAAAGTTGGTCAGCGGCACTTCTGCGGTGGGGATCAGGTACAGCGCGGTGTTGTCAGGCTGGGCTTCGCCTTCTTGCCCGCCCTTTTTGGCGGCAAACAGGTCGCCTTCAAACTTGGGCAACTGGCCGGTGCCGCGCAGGGTTTCGCCGTTGACGATGTAGGGGGTGTAGCACTCGGTGTAGCCGTGTTCCTGGGTTTGTACGTCCAACATGAACTGGGCAAGCACCCGGTGCAGCCGCGCCACCGGGCCTTTCATCACCGTGAAACGCGAGCCGGTGAGTTTGACACCCATGGCAAAGTCCAGACCGAGGGGTTCACCCACATCGACGTGGTCCTTGATCTCGAAGTCAAAGGTTCTGGGTGTGCCCCAGGTACGAACTACCACGTTGGCGTGTTCGTCCGCGCCCACCGGCACACTCTCATGCGGCAGGTTGGGCACGGCCAGCAACAGGGTTTGCAGTTCCAGCTGGATCTGGTCCAGCCGCGTGGCCGAGTTGTCCAGCTCGTCCTTGATGCCACTCACTTGCGCCATGGCTGCAGCGGCCTCGTCGTGCTGGCCCTTGGCCTTGAGCATGCCGATCTGTTTGCTGGCCGCATTGCGCTGGGCCTGCAGCGCTTCGGTGCGCATCTGGATGGTTTTGCGCTCCGCTTCCAGCGCGGTGAAGGCTTCCACGTTCAGGAAAGTTTGCGGGCTTTTGCGGGTTTCCAGCCGGGCCACGGCGCTGGCCAGGTCTTTGCGGAGCAGGGTGATGTCTAACATGATCTTATATAAGAAATCGGGCTCTAGCCCTTATGGAATATGGGTGAGTAGCTATCAACTAAATATCGTCAGGCAGCGGCTTCATCGTCTTCCTCGTCCAGGCGCAGGCCCTTGGGCAGCGGGAACTTCACTGTCTCGGGTTGGCCCGGCATAGTTTGCACCGACACCGCGCCCAGTGCCTTGATGCGCTCCACCACCTGGCGCACCAGGATCTCGGGCGCGGATGCCCCAGCGGTCAACCCGACGCGGCTGCAGCCTTCAAACCACTGCGGCTGCAGGTCTTCAGCGCTGTCCACCATGTAGCCCGGTGTGCCGAGCTTGCGCGCCACTTCGGCCAGCCGGTTGCTGTTGGAACTGGTCGGGCTGCCAACGACTATGACGATGTCGACCTGCGCGCTCATCAGCTTGACGGCGTCCTGGCGGTTCTGCGTGGCGTAACAGATGTCCTGGTGTTTCGGCTCGCGCACCATCGGAAAGCGCGCCTTGATGGCTTTGGCAATGTGCGCTGCGTCGTCCACGCTCAGGGTAGTTTGCGTCACCACCGCCAGTTTGTCGGTCTGGCGCGGGGCGATGTGGGCCACATCCTCGGCCTCTTCCACCAGATGGATGCCGCCGTCGAGCTGGCCCATGGTGCCTTCCACTTCAGGGTGGCCCTTGTGGCCGATCATGATGAATTCATACCCCTCTTTGGCCAGCTTGGCCACTTCCACATGCACTTTAGTGACCAGCGGGCAGGTGGCGTCGAAAATCTGGAAACCGCGCGCTATAGCCTCCTGCTGCACTGCGCGGCTCACGCCATGGGCCGAAAAAACCAGCGTCGCACCCGGCGGCACGTCTTCCAGCTCTTCAATAAAGATAGCGCCCTTGGCTTTCAGGTCGTCCACCACGTAGGTGTTGTGCACGATCTCGTGGCGCACGTAAATCGGCGCGCCAAACTTGGCCAGGGCTTTTTCAACGATCTCGATGGCCCGGTCCACCCCGGCGCAAAAGCCCCGTGGCTCGGCCAGCAAAATGTTTTGAACGGCAGCAGTGGGCATGGTTACAGCACTCCAATCAGCTGCACTTCAAAACTCACCGGCTGGCCGGCCAGCGGGTGATTGAAGTCGAGCTTGACAGCGTCACCCTTTGCGCCGGTGCGAAAGTCCAGAATCACTCCGGCAAACTGGCCCTGACCGTCTGGCGTAGGGAACTGCAGCACATCCCCCACCGCATATTCTTCGTTTTCCACGCCCATATCGATGAGTTCCTGGCGTGCCAGCCATTGCTGCATATCCAAACTGCGCTCGCCAAAGGCGGCACCGGCGGGCATCTCGATGGTAGTGTGGGTGCCCTCGGGCAGGCCCAACAGCGTGGCTTCCAGCGCCGGGGACAACTGGCCGGTGCCCAGCGTCAGCGTGGCAGGTGTGCCCTCAAAAGTGCTGACCACCACCCCTGCCGGACCGCTCAGGCGGTAATGCAGGGTCAAAAAAGAGCCGGGTTGAACGCTGGTGACGGTGCTTGTCATGCTGATCCTGTGTAGATAAAAAAACCCAAATGGAAAAAACCGCGTGTGCGGCGCAGCTGGCCCGGGCCGACTCTTTGAGCGCCGGCAGCTGGCTGCCGTGCCAAGAATCCCCAGAATCCAACGCATCGCGCCTGAGCGCCTAAACTGACCGCATTGTAAAAGGCCCCTGCCCCACGCCGCCCACCCTGCTTTTCTCCCCATGCCGCTCAAAGACCTGCCCCCTGATGCCCGCCCGCGCGAAAAACTGCTGGCCCGCGGCCCCGGCGCGTTAAGCGATGTGGAATTGCTGGCCATCCTGCTACGCACCGGCATTGCCGGCAAAGGCGTGCTGCAGATGGCGCATGAGCTGTTGCAACTCAAACCCAAAGATGGTGCAGAGGCCGGTTTTGACGGCATCGCCGGGCTGCTGGGCGCCACCGCGGATGACCTGAAACGCATCAAAGGCTTAGGGCCGGCCAAACGCGCCGAAATTGTGGCGGTGCTGGAGCTGGCACGGCGCGCCATGGCCCAGCGCCTGCAGGAGCGCACCGTGTTTGATACGCCCGATGCCGTCAAACACTACCTGCAACTGCACTTGGCAGCCCGTAAGCAGGAGGTGTTTGCGGTGCTGTTTCTGGATGTGCAAAACCGCCTGATTGCGCTGGAGGAAATGTTCCAGGGCACCTTGACACAAACCAGCGTTTACCCGCGTGAGGTGGTGTTGCGCGCACTGCATCACCAAGCCAGCGCCGTGGTGTTGTCGCACAACCACCCTAGCGGCACGGTGCAGCCCAGCCGCGCCGATGAGATGCTGACACAAACCCTGAAAACCACGCTGGCGCTCATTGACGTGCGGGTGTTGGACCATGTCATTGTGGCGCCGGGCGCGGCACTGAGCCTGGCCGAGCGAGGGCTGATGTGAAGCCGCTCAAGGTCAAAGCGTTGACAGATTTGAAGATCGTCCAACGCGCCATTGCCGAGCAAGCGCGCCAGCGCGCCGTGCAGGCCAGCGTCCAGGTCAAGGCCGTGAAACAGGCAGCCACCGATCGCGACCTGTTTATCAGGGCTGCGGGAGCCGTCAAGCCGTTACCGGATAAGCTGCATGTGCTACATAAAAAAGAGCTTGCGGTGCCGCTGGCGATGCAGTACCAAAAAGATGAAAAAGCGGTGCTGAAGGAAGCCATCAGCGATGAATTTGATGTCTCCACACTGCTCGACACCGACGACCATTTGAGCTATCGCCGCTCGGGCATCGGCGTGGACGTCACGCGCAAGCTGCGCCGCGGTGACTGGAGCATCCAGCGCCAGCTGGATTTACACGGCCTGCGCCGCGATGATGCCCGCGAATCCTTGAGCATCTTCATCCGCGAAGCGCACAAACACGGCATCCGCTGCGTGCGCGTGGTGCATGGCAAAGGCTTGGGCTCGCCCGGCAAGGCGCCCATCCTGAAAGGCCGCGTGCACAGCTGGCTGGTACAAAAAAGCGAGGTCTTGGCCTTTGTGCAGGCCAAGCCCGCCGACGGCGGCGCAGGTGCCCTGGTGGTGCTGCTGATGACCTCCCGAGGCTGACACCCTCGCGTTGTCATGCCGGACCTGACCCGGCCTCCATGCATTCGGGGTCATGGATGGAGAATCGGGGTCCGCCATGAGAGCCATTGCGCAGGGATAGCGCAGGGATAGCGCTCAGTCTGTCTCGATATCCCCAGCGCTGGCCAGCACAGCATGGCGCAACAGGCTGCGCAGCTTGGCCGGGCGCACCGGTTTTTGTAGCAACACCAGCCCGGCAGCTTGCACCTGAAGGCGCACCGCGGCATCGGTGTCGGCACTGATCACGCAGGCCGGCACCTCGTGGCCCAGGAGGTCGCGCACCTGGCGGATGGCTTGCACACCGTGGTGGGTGCCGGGCAGGCGGTAGTCACTCAGCACAAAGTTGGGCGGCTGCGCCTGGCTTAACACCAGAGCGACCGCCTCTTGCGCGTCCACCGCGCGTGTCACCTTGCAGCCCCAGCCCTGCAACAGCGCAGCCAAAGCCACGCCCCCCAAGGCGTCGTCCTCAATCAGCAACACATGCAGGCCCGCCATGTCGGCCTGAACGGTCGGCCCGGCCAGGGTTGGCGCCAGGGCAGCGGGCGGTATCGGTTCAATGGGCACCAGCACACTCAGGCGCGTGCCGCAGCCCGGGCTGGAACGCAGTGTCAATGGGTGGTTCAACCGGTTGCAAGCGCGCTGCACCAGGCTCAGGCCCAGACCCAAGCCCTTGGCACGGTCGCGCTGCGGGTTGCTGACCTGATAAAACTCCTGAAACACTTTGTCGTGGTGCTCGGGTGCGATACCGACGCCGCTGTCTCGCACCTCCAGGTGCACCTGCGTGTGGCCAAAGCCTGCGCGGCAAGTGACCAGCACCGTGCCATGGCTGGTATTCTGTACCGCATTGCTGACCAGGTTGAGCAGCACCCGATGCAGCAACACCGGGTCGCTGCGCAGCCACAGTGGCGACGGCCTGATCCGCAGCCGCAGGCCTTTGGCCGCGGCCATGGCCTCAAAACTGGTGCGCAGCAAATCAAACAACTGGCTCACCGGAAACGTGGTCAGGCGAACCTCCATGGCGGGGGTGTCCAGTCGGGAATAGTCAAAAAAAGCATCCAGCATCTCCTGCAAGGCACGTACCGACGCGTCCACTCCGGCGATCAGTTCGCGCGTTGGCGCATCGTTGGGCAGGTCACTCAGGCGGGCAACAAACAGGCCCAGCGCGTGCGCCGGTTGGCGCAGGTCGTGGCTGGCTGCTGCCAGAAAGCGCGACTTGGCCACCGATGCCGCCTCAGCCTGAGCTTTGTCAAGGGCCAACTGCGCCTGGTAGCGGCTGCGCACGTGGTTGAAGGCGGCCGCCACCAGGGTGTAAAAACCCATCGACAAAACAAAATGGGTGCCAGCCACCGGGGTGTAGTGGTAGGTCCAGTCAAGCAAAGGGCCACCGGCCAAAAAATACACCGTCACCAGCACCAGAAAAGCCAGGCTGATCATCCACCCCTGGCGCTGACCCTTCAAAAAGAAGGCCAGAAAGGGCAAGGCGTAGACCCAATACAGCCCCGTGCCTTCCACACCGCCAAAAACGATCAGGGCGGCAAAAATCACCACGGCAGATAACAGCATCAACGTTTCGGCCAGCCCGACCCGGTTCGGTGTCCGGCTGAGCCAAGCCGCAGGCAGCACCAGAAACAGCACCGCCGACAGTTCAATGAGGCCCAGCACCATCTGACCGTCAGTCAACACATTGAAGACCGAGAACACCAGTCCGACCACCAAGCCAATGGTGCTGGCTGCACGGACATGACGCGAGCGCGCTTCCCAACCGATCTCAGATTCCATCGCGTCCTTATTTTGATTCTTGTCCGCCAGGATGTTCCCAGGGCCCGGCGATGCTATCAAATCAGTGAGCGCAGCAAAATGCGGGGCAACTGGCCTCATCGACTCGTCCGAATCATATATATAAAATCAGCTCCTAGCCTTTACTAAATAAAGGCTGAAAGCTATCCAAATTATAGTGATTTAAAGGATGACTACTGCGCCGCCTGCCGCAGCGTCTGCACCACCGGACGGCGCAACACGTCACGCAGGCCCCACCAACCAGCCGCCAGCGCCAGTGCCGCTCCCGCCAGAGAGCCCAGCAACGGCACCCACAGCGACACCGACCAGGCGAAACCAAACACATACTTGGCCAGCGCCCAGCCCACCGCACTGGCCACCACCGAGGCTAAGAACCCGGCCAGTGCGCCCACGCCGGCCAACTCAATGCGCTGCACCTGGCGTAGCAGCTTCTGACCGGCACCCACGGCGCGCATGATGGCAAATTCCCGCGCCCGTTCTTCGCGCGTGGCCGTCACCGCCGCAAACAGCACCACCAGCCCGGCGGCCAGCGTGAAGGCAAACAAAAACTCCACTGCCGCACTCACTTGGTCCAGCACTTTCTGGATTTGCGCGATGGTGGCCGCAGTGTTGATGCTGGTGATGTTGGGAAACTGGCGCACCAGCGCGTTGTCAAAGCCTGGCTGCGCGGGTGCCCGAAACGCGCTCAAGTAAGTCGCAGGCACGTCGTTCAGTTGCGCCACCGGGTACATGGCGAAGAAGTTGGCGCGCATGGAACCCCAGTCCACCTTGCGCAGCGAGGTAATTTTGGAGGTGAGCTTGGTGCCGCCAATGTCAAAGGTCAGCGTGTCACCCAAAGACAGCCCCAACGTCTGGGCAATGCCTTCCTCAATGCTGATGGCACCAGCCTCATCGGGCTGCCAGCGCCCGGCCACGGTTTCGTTTTGCTGCGGTAGCTGCGCGCTGTGCGACAGATTGAACTCGCGGTCCACCAGGCGGCGGGCGCGGTCTTCGGTGTAGTCGTCTGGCCCGACCTCGCGCTCGTTGATGGCCACCAGCCGCCCGCGAATCATCGGGAAGAAGTCAAATTGGGCCACGCCAGCGTCTTTCAGCACCTGGGTGAACACCGGGCCCTGCTCAGCTGTGATGTTGATGACAAAGCGGTTCGGTGCGTCCTGCGGCGAGGCTTGCCGCCAGCTGGCGATCAAATCGGTGCGCAGCAGCACCAGCAACACCAGCGCCAGCAGGCCCACCGCCAGGCTGCTGACCTGCACCACCGCAAAAGCCGGCCGTGCCGAGATCTGCCGCGTGGCCAGCACCAGCGCGGTGGGTGCGGTGCTGTCATTGACGCTTAGGCGCAGCAGCTTGACCGCCACCCAGCTCAACGCGGCAAACAGCAGCGTGGCCCCGGCAAAACCACCGACCGCGATCAGGCCCAGCTTGAGGTCGCTGCTGGCCGCCATCAACAGGGCGGCAAAACCCACAATGCCAAGGCCCAGCACGGTGGCTGAAGCCGGTTTGAGCCCGCCTACATCACGCCGGATCACCCGCAGCGGCGGCACCTGCGCCAGTTGCAGCACCGGTGGCAGCCCGAAAGCGGTGAGCAAGGTGAGACCCATGCCCATGCCAAACAGCACCGGCCAAATGGAAGGCGTGGGCAGGCTGGTGGTCACCAGCCCAGCCAGCAGCGCCACAAACCCCAGGTGCACGGCGTAACCCAGCAGCACGCCCAGCGCACTGGCCAGCAGGCCCACCAACAAAAACTCCAGGCTGTAAGCGGCGGCGATCTTGCGCTGGGGCAGGCCCAGTACGCGCAGCATGGCGCAGTCGTCCAGGTGGCTGGCAGCAAAACCACGCGCCGCCAGCGCCACCGCCACCGCGCTCAGCAGCGCCGCCAGCAGCGCCACCAGGTTCAGAAACTTCTCGGCACGTTCGAGCGTGGTGCTCAGCTCAGGGCGCCCGCCCTGCAGCGCATCCACCCGCAGGCCACGCACATTGCGCTGCAGCACCTGCGTTTGCGCCCAGTCCACAAACACCTCGACCTTGGGGTCGGGCCCGGCCACCAGCAGCCGGTAGGTCAGGCGGCTGGCGGGCTGCACCAGACCGGTGGCCGCCAGATCGGCCTGATGAACCATCACACGCGGAGAAAAGCTCATAAAGCCCGAGCCACGGTCGGGCTCGGTGACGATGATGCGGGTCACGCGCAGGGCGCTGTCGCCCAGCAGCAGCGTGTCGCCCATCTGCAAGCCCAGGCTTTCCAGCACGCCGGGGTCGACCCAGGCCTCGCCCGGGGCGGGAATATCACGCGTGAGCGCATCTGGCGCGCCCGGGCCCGCGCTGATGCGCAGGCTGCCGCGCAACGGGTAACCAGCTTCCACCGCTTTCAGCGCCACCAGTTTGGTTTGCCCACCTTGCGCCTCTGGCGCACGCGCCATGGTCGGAAAACTCAGCGTCTGGCTGCGTTGCAGGCCCAGTTCGCGCACCTGCGCCAGAAACGCTGCCGGAATCGGGTTGTCACTGACCACCGCCGCGTCACCACCGAGCAACTGGCGCGCATCACGCTCCAGGCCGCCTTTGAGCCGGTCGGCAAAAAAGCCCACCGCCGTGAGTGCCGCCACCGCCAAGGCCACCGCCACAATCAGTAAACGCAACTCGCCAGCGCGCAAGTCGCGCGCCAAAGACCGCCAACCCAAGGTAAAAAATGAAATTGTCATGGCTGGAAGATACCGCAGTCAGCCCGGGCAGCCGGGATGCGGCCCAGCTTCACCCCAAGGCATCAGGTGCCAAAGCGGGCGAAATCAGGCCAATTGGTAGCGGTTTTTGCCCGACAACTTGGCTTGGTACATCGCCAGATCCGCTTGGCGCAGCAGGTCATCCGCGCCGCATCCACCATCCGCCTGGCGGTAAAAACTCGCGCCAATGCTGGCGCTCACCTGCACCACATGGCCTTGCAACTGAATGGGCTGGGCAGCCATCTCCAGCAGGCGCTTGAGGGTCGGCTCGGCATCGGCTGCTGCGTTCAGATCTGGCAGCAAGGCCACAAACTCGTCGCCGCCATGGCGGGCCAATGTGTCGCTTTCGCGCAAGGCGGCGCGCATGCGGCCCGACAGGGTGACCAGCACCAGGTCACCCGCCTCGTGGCCATAGGTGTCGTTGATGGCTTTGAAGCCGTCCAGGTCGATAAACACCACCGCCAGAAACTGCTGGCGGCGCTGGGCCTGCACCATCGCCTGGTTCAGGCGGTCAGCCAGCAACAACCGGTTGGGCAAATTGGTCAGCGCGTCGAAACGGGCGGTGTGCTCCAGCTCGAACTGCTGCTTCTTGGCGTCGGTGATGTTGCTGAACACCGCCACATATTGTTGAACCTGACCGTGCGAATCCGGCACGGCGCTGATGGTCAGCTTTTCGGCAAACACTTCACCGTCTTTGCGGCGGTTCCAGATTTCGCCGCGCCACTGGCCAGTGCTCAGCAGTTCGTGCCACATGGCGGTGTAAAAAGCCTTGTCCTGGTGCCCGGAGTTCAAAAAGCGCGGGTTCTTGCCTAACACCTCGTCGCGGCCGTAGCCGGTGATCTGGGTGAAGGCGTCGTTGACATCGATGATGCTGGCGTCGGCCTGGGTGATGACAATGCCCTCGCGGATATTGGTAAACACACACGCCGCGTTGATGCGCTGCAGCCGCGCTGACTCGGCGCGCTGCGCCTGCAGCAACAGCTGGCGGCGGTAAAACCCGATGGCCAGCGCACTCAGGGCCAGCAGCACCGGCACCAGCACGGCCAGCACGGTTTTGACCTCGGTCGCCCAGCGCTTCAGGGCCACATCGCGGCGCAGGTGGGTGACCACCACAAAGGGGTACAGGCTTGACACCCGAAAAGCCGTCAGCGCCGGTTGCCCCAGGACACCGTCGTCTTCAAACTGGCCAAATTCACGCTCCTGTATCCGCACCGCAAAAGCCATGCTGTACAGCGCCTGACCCAGGTCTGCACCCGGGTCCGTGGCCAGCAGGCGCGAGCCGTCCAGGCGCAGCACCTCGGCCATGCCCACCTGAAAATCCAGCTGTTGCGACATCAGGTTGACCAAATAATCCGGGTTCAACGCCGCCAGCAGGCGCAGCCTGCCAGAGTCGTCCTGCAGCGGCAGGGTCACTGGTATCAGGCTGTTGGCCGCGCCCTGCTCCTGCCCGAGGCGCAGCAGTTCCCCCTGGGCAAAGTCACGCCCGATCCAGGGTGAACCCAGGCGCAACACGGTTTGCAGACCCTGATTGAGTGGCAGGTAGTCACCGGTGGGCACCTCGCGCCCGACATTGGCCGGGTTGGAACTGGCCACGATACGGTCTTGCCCGTCGATCAGCGACAGCGAGCGCAGGTGGGGTGAGCCGCGCAACATGCGCTGAAAGTCCGCCTCGACCGCGCGCCAATCGGTGACCGGGGTGCCACTTGCCAAAGCCTGCACCCGCAACTGTGTGGCTGCCTGGCCAGTAGCATTCAGGCTTTGGGTAAGGCTGCTCTCGAAACTGCGCGCCATCAGGGCGGCTGCCTGAAAACTGCCCGCCACCACCTCAGCGCGCAGCGCCCACAAGGCATAGCTGGCCAAGCCCGAGACCGCCAGCACAAACGCAGCCAAAGCCAGCAAGAAATGGCGCCAGCGGCGCTGGTCACCCGCCATCAGCGGACCACGATGGGCTCCAGCCGGTAGCGTTTGGCCGCATCGACCAAGCGGCCATCACGCTTGATGTCTGCCACAAACTTGTCCAGCCGCGCATGCCAGGCATCGTCACCCGGTGCCATGGCGTACCCATAAGGTGTGACGTGGTAGGTGCTGTCGGGCGCCACCAGCCGCGCCCAGTCGGCATTGGCCAGAAAGCGCTGGCTGTAGGGGTAATCGGTCATGAACACATCAGCGCGGCCAGCCTGCACCTCTTGCTCCCGGGCAAAAGGGGTGTTGAGCACCAGCAGCTGGGCGTTTTTGAGCTTGGCTTTCATGATGGGCTCATGCAGCGTGCCTTGGGCCACCGCCACCACCGTGCCCACCTGGTCGATGTCCGCCCAGCTGCGAATACGCCGGTTGGTTTTGGAGGTGACCGCAAAAATGTCGCTGGCCAAATGCGGTTCGGTAAAACGCAGGCGCTTTTGCCGCTCCGGGTTGATGCCCACCGCAAACATGGCCACGTCACAATGGTCTTGCAGCAGGTCGTCCGCCAGGCGGGCAAAGGAACTGTCAACAAAATCCACTGTTACGCCGAGGTCTTTGCCCAGCTCTTGCGCCAGCTCGATGTCGATGCCCGAGAGCTGCAAGGTCTTGGGGTTGCGGTAAGTGATGCTGTAGTAATCGGGCCAGATGCAGACCCGCAGACTCTGCGCCGCCTGAACCCGCTGCAGCCGGTTCACGACCGCAGCGCCAGGAGATGCACCCGGCGTAGTCGCGATCGGCGGGCTGGGGGGTTGAGCCAACGCAGACAGGCTCAGAAAAAAACCAAAAAGACCAAGCAGATAGGGATGACGACGCTTCACGATAGGATGCTTGTTTGAATGGTTGACGCTTATGCCATCAGACCATTCTGCCACGGGGCGCAACGCGATTTACACGCAAAAGCACAGACCTCACCGGCACCAGCGGCCAGGTGCGGCAAACGCATCAGGTGTTTTGCGAGATCTTGATGGACGGGAATTTGCTGGAAAAGTCTTTGTTTTTGGCGGCAATGGCCAACGCCACCTTGCGCGCCACCGCCTTGTACAGGCCCGAGACTTCACTGTCGGGGTCCGCTACCACCGGAGGTTTGCCGCTGTCGGACTGCAAGCGGATATGCATCGCCAGCGGCAGCGCACCCAGGTAATCCATGTTGTAGTCCGCCGCCATTTTTTTGCCGCCATCGGCACCAAAAATCGCCTCCACATGGCCGCAGTTGCTGCACACATGGGCAGCCATGTTTTCCACAATGCCCAGAATCGGCACGCCAACTTTCTCAAACATCTTGATGCCTTTGCGGGCATCGAGCAGGGCAATGTCTTGCGGGGTGGTCACGATCACCGCACCAGTGAGTGGCACTTTTTGCGACAGGGTGAGCTGAATGTCACCGGTGCCGGGGGGCATGTCCACAATCAGGTAATCCAGGTCGTTCCAGTTGGTCTGGCGCAGCAACTGCTCCAGCGCCTGAGTGGCCATCGGGCCGCGCCAGATCATGGCTTCGTCTTGCGGCACCAGCAGGCCGATCGACATCACCTGCACACCGTAGTTTTCCAGCGGGTCCATGGTCTGGCCGTCGGTGCTCTCGGGTTTGCCGTCAATGCCCATCATCATCGGGATGCTCGGGCCGTAGATGTCGGCGTCGAGCAGGCCCACGCGGGCGCCCTCGGCGGCGAGCGCCAGCGCCAGGTTCACCGCAGTGGTGCTTTTGCCCACCCCACCCTTACCGGAGGCTACCGCCACAATGTTTTTCACCTTGGGCAGCAGCTGCACACCACGCTGCACCGCGTGCGCCGTGATTTTGGTGGTGACATTGACCGACACGTTGGCCGCTGGGACCACGCCTTTGACGGCGGCAATCAGGTCTTTGCGAAAGCCGGCGATCTGGCTTTTGGCCGGGTAGCCCAGCTCCACATCAAAAGCGACATCGCCCTCGCTCACGGTCAGGTTCTTGATGGCTTTGCTCGTCACAAAGTCGCGCCCGGTGTTGGGGTCGATCACGCTTTTCAGCGCTTCCAGGATGGTTGGTTCAGTCACAGTCATGGGTTTCTCCGAAAACGTCGAGTCTAGCCAACAGGCAATGGCCCTTTCAGAGGTGCCGTGAATCAGGGTTTTCCCGCGCAGTTTGGCGGCAGAGGCGATTTGGTGCCGTGCATTGGGGCTGAGCTGTTGATAATCCAGCCATGCCGCTTTACCCCGCCTCCCCCAGCTCCGCACCGCCAGCTGCTGAAACCGCCGCCGCCTTGATGCTTTCAGGTGGCGGTGCCCGCGCTGCCTACCAGGTGGGTGTGCTGGAAGCCATCTCGGAGCTGCGCCAGACCTGTGGCGCACAGAACCAGCCCAACCCGTTCCCGATTATCAGCGGCACCTCGGCCGGGGCCATCAATGCAGCATCTCTGGCTTGCGGCGCTGACCAATTTGACCAAGCCGTGCGGCGCATTTCCAACGTCTGGCGCAACTTTCACGCCGAGCAGGTGTACCGGGCGGACTCGGTGAGCATGCTGCGATCGGGCGCCACGTGGATGACGCTGCTGTCCATGGGCTGGCTGATTGCCAAGTGGCGCCGTGTCAAGCCCAAGTCGCTGCTGGACAACAGCCCGCTGGCAGAACTGCTGCGCAAAATGGTGCCACTGGACCGCATTCCGATGCTGATCCGCGACGGGCACCTGCAGGCGCTGGCAGTCACCGCATCCAGCTACACCTCGGGCGAACATTTCACCTTTTATGAGGGCGACAAGCGCCTGCTGCCATGGACGCGTTCGCAACGGCGCGGCCTGCGCGACAAGATCACCTATGAGCATCTGCTGGCATCCAGCGCCATTCCTTTCGTCTTTCCGGCCATGCCGCTGCATGTGGACGGTGAGACGGCCTATTACGGCGACGGCTCCATGCGCCAGTCGGCCCCGATTGCGCCCGCCATCCATTTGGGCGCGCAGCGCATCTGCGTGATTGGCGCCGGGCGCGAGCATCGGGCCCAAAAACCTGGCAGCGTGGGCGCGGCGGGCAGTTACCCGAGCCTGGCGCAAATCGCCGGGCATGCGCTGGCGAATATTTTTCTGGATGCGTTGTCGGTGGACGTGGAGCGCATTCGCCGCATCAACCAGACGCTGAGCCTGGTGCCACCCGACATGCGTTCCGCCAGCAACCTGCGCCCGGTGGACCTGCTGCTGATTTCACCGTCCGAGCAACTGGACGTGATTGCCGCCAAACACGTGCACGAGCTGCCATCAGCGGTGCGACGCGTGCTGGGCAGCCTGGGTGTATCGTCACAAACCTCCGACGAACGCGGTGCCCCGCTGGCCAGTTACCTGCTGTTCGAGACGGGTTATACCGGTGAACTGATGGCGCTGGGCCACAAAGACGCCATGCGCCAACGTGCGGAAATCTGTGCCTTTTTTGACTGGACCGATCCCGAGGCGGCGTCCACACCTGACCAAGGCAGCACCTTGCCGACACCGCATTACCCTGAACGCCGCCGCGACCCGCTGCGCCTGCGCTAATCGCCCCGGTTGGCACGCCAGGCGTGGCTTGCCCGACTAAAATGGTGGGCTGTTTCAGAAAGACCCGCCCCATGCCCCGCCAACTCTTCGTCACCACCGCCCTGCCCTACGCCAACGGCAACTTTCATGTGGGCCACATCATGGAGTACATCCAGGCCGACATCTGGGTACGTTACCAGCGCATGATGGGTAACGCGGTCGATTTTGTTTGCGCTGACGACACCCATGGCGCGCCGATCATGATAGCGGCTGAAAAGGCCGGTGTCACGCCGCAGCAATTTGTGGCCAACATCGCCGCGGGCCGCAAGCAATACCTGGACGGTTTTCACATTGCATTCGACAACTGGCACAGCACCGACGCGCCGGAAAACCACGAACTGGCCCAAGCCATCTACCGCGACCTGCGTGACAACCCCGACGGTTCGTTGATCGAAACCCGCACCATCGAGCAGTTTTTCGACCCCGAGAAAAACATGTTCCTGCCGGACCGTTTCATCAAAGGCGAGTGCCCACGCTGCCACGCCAAGGACCAGTACGGCGACAACTGCGAAAACTGCGGCGCGGTGTATGCTCCCACCGACCTGATCAACCCCTACTCGGCGCTGTCAGGTGCCAAGCCACAGCTCAAAAGTTCGGAGCATTTCTTCTTTAAGCTGTCGGACCCGCGCTGTGTGGCGTTTTTGGAAAGCTGGACGCAAGACGGCAAGCTGCAACCCGAGGTGGCCAATAAGATCAAGGAATGGTTCAGCGTGCGCACCAACCCGGACGGCTCCAAGAGCGAAGGCCTGGGTGACTGGGACATCAGCCGTGACGCGCCCTACTTTGGCATCGAGATTCCCGATGCACCGGGCAAGTATTTCTACGTCTGGCTGGACGCACCGATTGGTTACCTGGCCTCGCTGAAAAACCTGCTGGGCAAACGCGGCCTGGACTATGAGGCCTACATGGCCAACCCCGAGCTGGAGCAGGTCCATTTCATCGGCAAGGACATCGTCACCTTTCATACCCTGTTCTTTCCCGCCTGCCTGCATTTCAGTGGACGCAAGGAGCCCAACAACGTGTTTGTGCACGGCTTTCTGACCGTGAACAACGGCGAAAAGATGAGCAAAAGCCGTGGCACCGGGCTGGACCCGCTCAAATACCTGAGCTTAGGCATGAACCCCGAGTGGCTGCGCTACTACCTGGCCGCCAAGCTGAGCGCCCGCAACGAAGACATCGACTTCAACGCTGACGACTTCATGGCCCGCGTCAACAGCGACCTGATCGGCAAGTTTGTCAACATTGCGTCACGTGCGGCAGGTTTCCTGAGCAAACGTTTTGAAGGCAAACTGGGTAACGTACCGGAAGACGGCGCAGCCTTGTTGCATCAATTACGCATCGAACGCGGCAGCATCGAGCGTCTTTACGAAGAGCGCGAATACGCCAAGGCGCTGCGTGAAACCATGCTGCTCGCGGACCGCGTGAACGCCTATGTGGATGCCAACAAACCCTGGGATCTGGCCAAACAGCCTGGGCAAGAGGCGCGCCTGCAAGGGGTGTGCACGGTGTGTATCAAGGCGTTTCGTATCCTCACCTGCTACCTCAAACCCGTCTTGCCCGAGCTGGCAACCCAGGTGGAAACCTTTCTGAACATTCCACCACTGAGCTTCAACAACGTGGGCGAACCCCTGCAAACTGGCCACGTCATCGGCACCTACCAGCATCTGATGCAGCGTGTCGATATCAAACAACTTGAAGCACTTTTTGAGCCTCCAGACCTTATGGAAAAAGGGCAAGTAGCTACTGAAACTGTAGTCAACAAGCTACCGGGTGGCGAGACCATCGCACCGACCATCAGCATCGACGACTTTGCCAAAGTTGATTTGCGCATCGCCAAAATCGTGGCCTGCCAGGCGGTGGCGGGTTCCACCAAGCTGCTGCAACTGACCCTGGACGCGGGTGAAACCGACGAGGCTGGCCAGCCCACCACGCGCAACGTGTTCAGTGGCATTGCCAGCTGTTACAAGCCAGAAGACCTGACCGGAAAACTCACCGTGCTGGTGGCCAACCTGGCACCGCGAAAGATGAAGTTTGGCGTGAGTGACGGCATGGTGTTGGCCGCCAGCCACGCCGACGAGAAGGCGCAACCCGGCATTTACGTGCTGGAACCTTTCCCCGGTGCGCAGCCGGGTATGCGCATCCACTGAGCCTGCGGGCCACATGATTCCCCTGTTGAGCGGCTGGACGGCGGTTCAGCGCACCGCGCAAAACAACCTCAATTTAGGCATCACGCTGTGTTTTGTGGCCGGTGCCACCAACGCTGGCGGTTTTCTGGCCGTGGGGCAATACACCTCGCACATGACCGGCGTGTTGTCGTCCGTGGCGGACAACCTGGTCATCGGCAACACCACTCTGGCGCTGGCCGCCTTGTCGTCTTTGCTGGCGTTCCTGGGCGGCGCCATGACCAGCGCCTGGATGGTCAATTGGGGACTTCGCCGCAAGCTGCATAGCGCCTACGGCCGCCCCTTGCTGCTGGAAGCTGCGCTGCTGCTGGTGTTTGGTTTGTTTGGCTCGGGCATCAACTATTTTGGCGTGTTATTTGTGCCGATGACCGTGCTGGTGTTGTGCTTCATCATGGGTTTGCAAAACGCCGTTATCACCAAAATATCCCATGCTGAGATCCGCACCACCCACGTCACCGGCCTGGTCACCGACCTGGGCATTGAATTGGGAAAATTACTCTACATCAACCGCCTGACGCGTGACACCCTGGTGCGGGCCAATCGCCAAAAATTGCGCCTGCTGGCCAAACTGATCGGCAGCTTTTTTGTCGGCGGACTGATCGGCGCCATCGGTTTCAAAGAAGTCGGCTTTATTACCACCGTGCCGCTGGCGATCCTGTTGCTGCTGCTGGTCTGGCGCCCGGTGCTCAATGACGCCAAACGCTGGATCGACCCGGACAGCCCGTGACTTCAGGCTGTGCGCCGTCAAAACAGCTGCCACCAACGGTAAAATACCAAGGAGGCTATAAATAGACCGTGCAGTTCATGAGGATACTACCCGGTATCAGATACTCCGTTTGCCACATATTTGGCGGTTCAGGTCCATCCTGATTTTGTTCGGAGTTACTGATATGAAAAAGACGTTGATCGCTTCTGTTCTGGCCCTCGGTGCGGCTTTCTCTGTGCAAGCCAAAGACATCGTTGACACGGCCGTAGGTGCTGGCAACTTCAAAACCCTGGCTACCGCACTCACAGCGGCTGGCTTGATTGACACACTCAAGGGCAAGGGCCCGTTCACCGTGTTTGCACCCACCGACGCGGCTTTTGCGAAGATCCCCAAAGCCGACCTCGACGCCTTGCTGAAAGACAAGGCCAAGCTGACCTCGGTGCTCACCTACCACGTGGTGGCGGGCAAAGTGATGGCGGCTGACGTCAAGGCAGGCAAGGTCAAAACCGTGCAGGGCTCTGAGCTGACCGTGTCGACTGCGGGAGGTGTCATGGTGGACAGCGCCAAGGTGACTGCCACCGACATCGTGGCTGACAATGGCGTGATCCATGTGATCGACAGCGTCATCATGCCCAAGTAAGGTGGCATGTGATGCGACAGCTGTTTTGCTTTTTGGCGGCGTTGATGTTTGGGGGTGCTGCAATGGCGGTTGAAGAACCCAAGTTTCAAGTTCTGGCCCAGGACGGCGGGTTCGAGGTGCGCCAGTACGCACCGTTGATCGTGGCCGAAACCTGGGTCGAGGGCGACATGGACGCTGCCTCCAACAAGGGTTTCCGGGCCATTGCGGATTACATTTTTGGCAACAACACGTCGCCGCAAAACCAGCAAAGCAGTAAGATCGCGATGACCGCACCGGTGACCCTGGAGCCGCAGGGCCAGCCCACCAAGCTGGCCATGACGGCCCCGGTCACGGTGCAGCCCGCAGCGGAAGCACCGGGGTGGGTGGCGGCGCAACGCTGGCGGGTGCAGTTTGTCATGCCCGGCCAGTACACGCTGGCGGCGCTGCCGCAACCCAACAACAGCGCGGTAACCTTGCGCGAAGTGCCGGGCAAGACGGTGGCGGTAGTCACCTACTCTGGCTTCAATACCGATAGCCGCATCCAGACAGAAACCCAGGCACTGCTCGGCTGGATGCAAACACGCCAACTGGTGGCAGCGGGCCCAGCGCAGCTGGCACGTTACGACCCGCCGTGGACCTTGCCTTTTTGGCGCCGCAACGAGATCCAGATTGAGATCAAAGCGGCTGGCTCCTGAGCGCTGACCCAAGGCGAAACGGCTTCAGGTCAATGACGCGTGGCCCTTGAAGCTACAGCTCGGTATATTTTTTGTTGCTGCCACGCGCCTTGTCGACGGGGTATTTTTCGGCATTGGCCCGGATTTTGGACGCCACGGCAGCGTTGAGGTCAATACCCAGGTCGTGCGTCAGGTAGGTCAGCAGGATGGCGATGTCGGCCAGTTCGTCGGCAATCTCGCCACGCCGCTCTTTGACGATGTCTTGCGCCTGAGCCTCAGACGCCCAGCGGAACGGCTCCAGCAATTCCGCCGCTTCCACCATGAGCGCCGTGGCCAGATTGCGCGGGTTGTGAAACTGCTCCCAATCCCGCACCTGGCGGAATTCAAGAAGCTCCTGGCGCAAAAGGTCGTTGAGCACGTGCTTTCCCTCAAGGTTGAAAACAATGGTCGTTATGCCAACTCAAAAACTCCGGCGCAGGACGCTCTGATACGGATTCAGGAAGATTTGTGAGCGGTAACCCGTGAAGCCGGTAATAGGCTTTTCCGTTGAACCAGTCCTCACGAATTCTTGGACTAACCTCAACTCGGTAGTCAGGAGTGACGGTGATCATGCCGAGATCAAAAAGTTTGTGAAAGTCTGACCTCAGAAACAACCCGTTTGATGTGTCGTGGGGACCACCCTCCGAAAACGGCAGGATGTGTGCAGCCTCCAGCACCGGAAGCGTGCTCTCGCCGGTCAGGGCACATTTGCGCCGGTACGCATCCGTGACCAGGACCCTGAAGGCACCTTGCCCCAACCTGGGCTTGACCAAAACCGGGGTGCCATACCTCGCTAGCAATTCGGGCTCTGATTCCGATATCACATGCCCGTGACCGACAGCAGCACGTTGATCAAGCCTATCCTGCACTTGGTGCCAAAGCTTTGCCTCATTTGGCACATTGGTGTCGTAGTAACGCCCCCGCACAATATTGCTGGCAAAGCCCGATGGCTCAGGAATCCAAAGGTCTCTTGGCCAGAAGAATGGCTGCGAAAGCACTGTGCAACCAATTTCGGGGTCCCGAACAGCCGGGTCAACAACAAGCCTTCTGATCATGGCCTCAAAAGCTTGCCGAGACTGCGCGCCATTTTTCAGACCAAAAGCGTCCCACGCGATGGACAAAGGCAGCGAAGTTGACTTGACGAAATACCCACCACCAGCGATGTGATTGAATGGCCTTTTCAACTTGAACAAAAAAGGTGAGCCAGGCTGCAGACCCGCAAATGTCACTTTTCCCCTGGGCTGCCAAAAATTGACTTCATCAACGTTGGCACGGCTCAGAAAGTCAAACCAACCGTTGTCTGTAACACCAGCCCAATATTTCATACGCGGTCTCCTGATCGCCAGGCTCAAAGAAAGCCGATAGGCGGCTTGGCTTTACGGGATTTGTCTTCAGAGATGAGTTGCTTGATGGCATCAAAGACCTGGGAAAACTGCTCGTCGTAGCGGGTTTCCATGGCTTCAATGCGCCGGGCCAGCTCGCGGTTGGTGTCCATCAGACGGCGCAACTGCACGAACGTGCGCATGATGGCAATGTTGACCTCAACTGCGCGCTGGGAGCGCAGCACACTGGAGAGCATGGCGACACCTTGCTCGGTGAAGGCGTAAGGCATCGCCCCGATGTTGCGCCGGGATGCGGTCACAGTTTGTGACCGCATACTCTCCCACTCTTCAGTCGTGAGTTGGAACATGAAGTCCGCAGGAAACCGTTCCAGGTTACGTTTGACAGCCTGATTCAGCACCTTGGTAGTCACGCCGTAAAGGTCAGCCAGGTCGGCATCGAGCAGCACCTTTTCAGCCCGAATCAGAAAAACAAGTTTTGCAAGATTTTCTGTCTTGGGTGCAAGGGTGCTCATGGAGTCAACCCTTGGACGAGGCCGATGTCACCCGCCGCCGCACCGCCTGCAGAATGCCGCGCAAAATCTCGATGGGCTCGGGTGGGCAGCCGGGCACGGTGACATCCACCGGGATGACGTTGGCCACCCGGCCGCAGGTGGCGTAACTTTCACCAAAGATGCCGCCGTCACAGGCGCAGTCGCCCACCGCCACCACCAGTTTCGGCTCAGGCGTGGCTTCAAACGTGCGTTTCAAGGCCATTTCCATGTTGCGCGAGACCGGGCCGGTGACCAGCAGCAGGTCAGCGTGGCGCGGGCTGGCCACAAACTTGATGCCCAAGCCTTCGATGTTGTAGTACGGGTTGCCCAGCGCGTTGATCTCCATCTCGCAGCCGTTGCACGAGCCCGCATCGACCTCGCGGATGCACAAGGCTTCACCCAAAATAGAGAGCAGCTCCGCCTGAATGCGTGAGGCTTCCCCCTGCTTTTCCTCACCAATGTCTGGCGCTGGTTCGGTGGCGATACCGACGCGGACGATTTGTTGGACCACTCGCCAGATCATAGGTCTTGCCCCGAATAACTCAGGTTGAACGACTTGTTGATCACCGGGAAGTCAGCCACGATGTCTTTCATCACCGAGTGCTCCAGCACCGGCCAGTTTTGCCAGGAGGGGTCGTGCAGGTGGCAACGCTCAATGCGGTTGGCCTGATCCACCCCCGCCAGTTCCAGCGCCACCACAATTTCACCGCGCCAACCCTCCACCCAACCGGCGCCCCGCGTTGCTTGCGGCGGCAGCGTAAGCGAGCTTTGCACCTCGCCTTCAGGCATCTCGTTGAGGATGCGCTCAATCAGCCGGACCGACTCAAACACCTCCTGAAACCGCACCGAGGCCCGCGCGCCCACATCACCGCGGACATGGCTGGCCATCACCACCCGCAACTTGTCATAGGGCTCAAACGGGTGGTCGCAACGCAGATCCCGCCTCTGGGAACTGGCGCGCCCGGCCAGGCCAGTCATGCCCAGTTGAGCGGCCAGCGCAGATCGCACGCGGCCCGTGATCCTGAAGCGGTCTTGCAGCCCGGCGTGCGACTCCAACACGTCGGAGAGTTTGCGCACATCCACGGCAACCGCCAGGCAGCGCTGCCACAGCGCGTCTTTGCCAGCAGGCAACAGATCGGCTTTGACGCCACCAGGCACGATGCAGTCCATCATCATCCGGTGACCAAATGCCAGTTTGCAGGCACGCAGCCAGTCTTCGCGCAGACGCGAGAACTGGGCCAGCGCAAAGGCAAACGCGACGTCATTGGCAATGGCCCCCAGGTCGCCCAGATGGTTGGCCACACGCTCACATTCGAGCATCAGCGCACGCATCCAGGCGGCACGCGGCGTGATGGTGGTCTGGCATGCCGACTCCAGCGCCATGCAGTAGGCCCAGGCGTAGGCCACCGTCGAGTCACCCGACACGCGCCCCGCCAGACGGTAGGCGTCCAGGGCAGGCAATTGCGTCATGCGTTGCTCGACGCCTTTGTGGGTGTAACCCAGACGCTCTTCCAGACGCAGGATTTTTTCCCCCACCACCGAGAAGCGGAAATGCCCCGGCTCGATCACGCCGGCATGCACCGGGCCAACGGCGATCTCATGCACGCCGTCGCCCTCCACCCGTACAAAAGGGTAGTCCTGCAACGCACCGGGCACGGGCTTGGGCAAGGCTTGTGGGTCTTGCAGCAGCGGGAAGTGGTCGGCAGCCCAGGCACCATGGTTGAACCACGGGCGGGTGTCGCGCGCGCCTGCGGCCTGAACGCCAGACAGATCGGCCGCCGCGCGCTGCATGCGGCTGGCGCAGGGGAACACCGCCGACAAGTCGGGGTAGCTGGCTGGGGCGTTGCTTGAGGCCAGTGGCAGCGCCAGCCAAAACAGGCCTTCCCGCGTGGCATAGGCAACAAATATGGCTCTAGCCCTTATATTAATTGGGCTAATAGCTTCTGAAAATGTAGCACTACCAGCCCACAAGGCCACCAGCCGACCGCCTTCGTCGCGCACGGCTGTCGCCGCGGTGACCCACTCGGCCTCACTGACCTGGGCGTACCACACCGGTACCGGCGCGGGCAAGGCGGCAAACTCAAGGTCCAGACCGGGTATTTTCATCAGCTTAGCCTCCCAACATGCTGGCCGCCGCCACGTACCAGCCGTTCAGATACGGCGGAATGTACAGGCCCAGCGCCAAGCCCAAAGCCAGATGCACAAACACCGGGATCAGCGCGGGCGGATGTGCCAGCGGTTTCAGCGTGGTGTCGCCAAACACCATCGGCAGCACGCGGATCAACATCGACGCAAACGCCACGCCCAGTGCCAAAAACAAAAATGGCGTGGCCCAGGGTTGCTCGCGCATGGCGGTGGTCAAGATCAGGAACTCGCTGGCAAACACCCCAAACGGCGGCATGCCCAAAATGGCCATCACGCCCAGCATCAGGCCCCAGCCGACGGTGGGGTTGACCTTGATCAGGCCACGTATTTCGCTCATCAGTTGCGTGCCGGCCTTTTGCGTGCCATGGCCCACGGTGAAGAAGATGGCCGATTTCACCAGCGAATGCACCGTCATGTGCAGCAGTCCGGCAAAGTTGGCCACCGGCCCGCCCATGCCAAAGGCAAAGGTGATCAGCCCCATGTGCTCGATGCTGGAGTACGAAAACATGCGTTTCACATCCTTTTGCCGCGAGATGAAAAACGCCGCCACCACCACCGACAACAGTCCAAAACCCATCATCAGCTGCCCGGCCATCTGCGTGCCCAAAGCGCCGTCTGTCAGCACCTTGCAGCGCAGCACGGCATACATGGCTACATTCAGCAGCAAGCCTGAGAGCACCGCCGACACCGGCGTAGGCCCTTCGGCGTGCGCGTCAGGCAACCAGCTGTGCAGCGGCACCAGGCCAATCTTGGTGCCGTAGCCAATCAGCAGGAACACAAACGCCAGCGACATGATGGTCGGGTCCAGCTGGCCCTTGATGTCAGAGAGGTTGGTCCACAACAGCGTGGCATGTTCGGCGCCCAGCACCTTGTCGGCCGCCATGTAGACCAGAATCGTGCCAAACAGCGCCTGGGCAATCCCCACGCCGCACAAAATGAAGTATTTCCACGCCGCTTCCAGGCTGGCCGGGGTGCGGTAGACGCTGACCAGCAGCACCGTGGTCAGCGTGGCCGCTTCCATCGCCACCCAGATGATGCCCAGATTGTTGGTGGTGAAGCCCAGCAGCATGGTGAAGCTGAACAGCTGGTACATGCTGTGGTACAGGCGCATGCGCGGCGGCGTCATCTTGCCGTGGTCTTGTTCCACGCGCATGTAGGGGCGCGAAAAAATCGCCGTGGTCAGGCCGACAAAGGCGGTGAGCGTGACCAAAAACACGTTGAGCGGGTCGATGTAAAACTGCTTATCCAAGACAAACTGCGGGCCGCCGTCAATCACCTCCACGGTCATCACGCAGGCCGCCAGAAAGGTCCCCAGGCTAAATACCACGTTGACATCACGCGCACGCGGCCAATGCCCCACCAGCGCCAACACCAGGCCACCCAGCAGCGGCACACCCAGAACAAGATACAGCGCGCTCATGCTCAGTCTTCCTTGAGTGATTCAAGGTGGCGGATGTCCAGGCTGTCGAACTTCTCGCGAATCTGGAACATGAACACACCCAAAATCAGCACGCCCACCAGCACGTCCAGCGCAATGCCAAACTCCACAATCATCGGCATGCCGCTGGTGACGGTGGTGGCAGCAAACAGCAGCCCGTTTTCCATGGACAAAAAGCCGATCACCTGCGGCACCGCCTTGGAGCGGGTGATCATCATCATGAAGGACAGCATCACACACGCCAGTGCAATGCCCAACGCGCCGCCAGCCACCGCGTCAGACAGGCGCGAGATCGGCAGCGCCAGGCTGAAGGCAAAGATCACCAGCGCAATGCCCACCAGCATGATGGTGGGGATGTTGATCAGCGTCTCTACGTCCCAGCGCACATTGAGCTTGCGCACCATGCGGTGCAGCATCCACGGGATCACAATCACCTTCAGCACCAGCGTCAACGCGCCCGACACGTAAAGGTCCGGGTGACCGGTCACATAACCCAGCAAAAACGACGCCGCTGCCAGGGCCGCACCCTGGATCATGAACAGGTTGATCAGCGACACAATGCGCCGCTGCGCAATCATGGCAAACGACAACAACAGGATCAGCGTGGCAAACAGGTTGATCAGCTGGGGCACGAACTTGATCATTGGCCCCCCAGCAGCACGTTCACCAGCAAGCCGATCACGCCCAGCAAAAAGGCGGTACCCAGAAATTCAGGCACGCGAAAGATGCGCATCTTGGCGCTCGCCGTCTCGATCATCGCCAGCAGCATGCCACCCACTGCCAGCTTGAACACCAGCACCGGCAGCGCCAGCAGCAGGGCCAGCGGTGCGTTGGCCTCGGCCACGCCCCATGGGAAAAACAGCGCTAGCCCGGCGCATGAATAGGCAAACAATTTGAGGCTGGCCGCCCACTCCATCAGCGCCAGATGGCGGGCGGAGTACTCCAGAATCATCGCCTCATGGATCATGGTGAGTTCCAGATGTGTGTCGGGGTTATCCACCGGCACGCGGGCGTTTTCCGCCAGCGACACCATGGTGAACGCCACCCCGGCCAGCAGCAGGCTGGGGTAGATGGCCAGTTCGCGATGCGCCAGCGTTTCCACAATCACCGTCAGTGAGGTCGAGCCGGTGATCATCGAGGCGCAAAACAGCACCATCAGCAGGGCCGGCTCGGCCAGGAAACCCACCAGCATCTCGCGCCGTGCCCCCAGCGTGCCAAACGCCGTGCCCACATCCATGGCCGCCAGCGAGATGAACACCCGCGCCAGTGCAAACAGGCCCACCAGCGCAATGGCGTCCGCCGCAGGTGACAGCGGCAGGTCGGTCGACAGCGTGGGAATGATGGCACTGGCCAGCAACATGCAGCCAAACACCACATACGGCGTGAACCGGTACAGCGGCGAGGCGTGCTCGGCCATCAGCGACTCTTTGTTGAACAATTTATGCAGCATCAGGTAGGGCTGCAACAGGCTCGGTGCCGACTTGTTCTGCAGCCAATGCCGCCATTGGTTCACCCAACCGGTCAACAGCGGCGCCAGCAGCAGCGCCGTGACCAGGGCCAAAAATTGCGAAAAAACACCCAGCGCGCTCATCGCTTGACCACCAATAACACCACGATCAGGGTGAAAAAGCTGTACATCAGGTACACCGCAATACGCCCTTGCTGCAACAGCCCGACCAGTCTGGAGATTCTTTCCACCACCCGCGCTACTGG
Organism: Rhodoferax ferrireducens; assembly: GCA_002083775.1. Lineage (GTDB taxonomy): Bacteria > Pseudomonadota > Gammaproteobacteria > Burkholderiales > Burkholderiaceae_C > Rhodoferax > Rhodoferax ferrireducens_A. The sequence continues at coordinate 92,207 of MTEI01000004.1, forward strand.
CAGATACAACCAGTACCACAGCGGGTCTTCCAACTTGACGCCGTAAACAGGCTTGTCATCAAAGGCGCTGGGCAACTGCTTGGTGATGCGAAAGAACGGCTCAAAGATCTGCCGGATGGGCTGGCCAAAACCCTCTGCGGTGTCCTGCATGCGGGCGGTTTGCCAAGGGTGACCACAGTCCCACGGTGGCACCCGGCGCAGCCGCCCGTGGTAGAGGCGGCGCACCAGCACAAAAGCCAGCCCAAAGGTCAGCACCACGCCCAGCAGGAAAATGGCCGGGGCGTAACTGGCGCGCTCCACACTCACCGGTACCAGCAGCCAGCCGTTGTCGGCCACGGTGTGCGTCAGCCCGGCGCCTACCAGGTGTTGCGTCACCGGATCCATCAGCGCGATCACCTGGTTGGGGAACAGGCCCAGCATGACACAGCCCAGCACCAGCCACATCATGCCCAGGCGTTCCCAGCGCCCCGCATCGTGCGCCTGGGCCAATTTTTCCTCGCGCGGTTGGCCCAGAAAAATCACCCCGAAGTACTTGACCATGGTGAAGCCCGACAGCGCGGCAATCAGTGCGATCAACGCCGCCATCACCGGCACCAGCATGTCCAGGAACGAACTGGGCAAGCCGGTGGTGAACAAAAAGCTCTGCAGCAACAGCCACTCGGCCACAAAGCCACCAAACGGTGGCAGGCCGGCACAGGCCAGCACACCCACCAGCGTCGGCCAGGCCACCCAGGGCATGTAGCGAATCAAGCCGCCGAGCTTGCCCAGACTGCGCTCACCGGTGGCGTGCAGCACCGCGCCGGTGCTGCAAAACAGCAGGCTCTTGAAGAAGGCATGGCTGAGCATGTGGTACATCGCCGCTGTGAGCGCCAAGGCTGAGAGCGCCTGCATGCCATAACTGGAAAACAGCAGCGACAAACCCAAACCGGCGCACATCAGGCCAATGTTTTCAATGGAAGAGTAGGCCAGCAGGCGTTTCATTTCCACCTGCACGGTGGAAAACACCACCCCAAACAGCGCCGTGGTCAGCCCCAGACCCATCAACATCACGCCCCACCACCAAATGCGGGTCTGCAAAAGATCAAACGACACCCGCAAAATACCGTACAGGGCAATCTTGAGCATCACACCGCTCATCAATGCCGACACCGGCGAGGGCGCCGCCGGGTGCGCATCCGGCAGCCAGACGTGCAGCGGCAAGATACCTGCCTTGGCACCAAAGCCGAAGACGGCCAGCACAAACGCCACCGAAGCCCAGAACGGGTCCAACTGTTGCGCGCGCATATTGGCAAAGGTGTAGTCACCGGTATTGGCCTGCAGCACGCCAAAACACAGCAAGATGCCTAAAGCGCCCACATGCGCCACCAGCATATAGATATACCCGGCGTGGCGAATTTCAGGAAGACGGTGGTTGGCCAGCACCAGAAAAAACGACGAAAACGCCATGGTTTCCCACATCACCATGAACACGTAGGCGTCGTCCGCCAGCACCACCATCGCCATGCTGGCCAGAAACACGTGGTACTCCAGGCACAGCAAGCCCGGGGGTGTGCCTGCGCCCTTGCGGAAATAGCCCGCAGCAAAGGTGGACACCCCGGCGGAGACGCCGCCGATGAGCAGCAGGAAAAAAGCCGACAAACTGTCCAGCCGCAAATGAAAGGGCAACTGCGGCAAGCCCAGCGGCAACACCGCCACTTCAGGGCTGGAGAAGGCCGCACTCAGCGCCACCGCCATCAAACCCACCGACAACATCGCCCCCAGCGGGAACAGCACCACCGCCACAAAGCGAAAACGCCGCAACGCCGCAACCCCCGCCGCACCAATCAGCAACCATCCCAAAACAACCGCCAACACCCAGTCCAGGTGGGTCCATGGCAGGGCTTGGGTCAGACTGTTCATTAAGCGTTAACAAAGTAGAGCGGGGTGGGCTCGAATATTACACCCTGCCCTTTTTATCCCTTCACCTTGGGTGCCGCACGCCAAGCCGGGCAACGGGCTTGGCAAGTGGCGGGCTAAAATAACAGCAACAGGCCCTACACCATGAACATTTTTTACCGTCCCCAGTACGTTTCTGAAGCCACCAAGTTCATCAATGAACTGAAGGCGAAAAACCCGGCTTTGGAAGCAAGCCAGCGCCAGGGCCGCAGCCTGTTGTGGGACAAAGCGGTTGACCGTGAGGCTTGGCGCGAATTCCGGGCCGCCGAGGTGGCGCAAAAGCCCTACGTCTACCAGAACAAGGCTGATTAACAAGGCTTTTGGGCCTCCAGCCCATATTCAACAAGCCTCTCTAGCTATTTAAGTAATAGCATTTAATCCGCGTCATGGTGGCATCGGCAGTGCCGGACAACTCAGATTCAGCCGCTGGCATGAGCATGCCCACGGTGGTGGACCAGGTGGCGGTGGCACGGCTGTACGGCGAGCCACTCTTCAGCCTGCCGCAGGATTTGTACATTCCGCCCGACGCGCTGGAGGTCTTTCTGGAGGCTTTTGAGGGCCCGCTGGACCTGCTGCTGTACCTGATCCGGCGACAAAACTTCAACATTCTCGACATCCCCATGGCCGGCCTGACGCGCCAGTACATGAGCTATGTGGAAGAGATCCGCCAGCGCAACCTGGAACTGGCGGCCGAATACCTGCTGATGGCGGCGATGCTGATCGAGATCAAATCACGCATGCTGCTGCCCCCCAAACACGTGGCGCAGGGCCAGGAGGCAGAAGACCCGCGCGCTGAACTGGTGCGCCGCCTGCTGGAGTACGAGCAAATCAAGTTGGCCGCCGCCCGGCTCAATGCCGCGCCACAATTTGGGCGCGACTTTCTGGTGGCACAGGTTTATATCGAGCAGTCGCTGCAGCCGCGTTTTGCCGATGTGAACGTGAGCGAGCTTCAGGAAGCCTGGGCAGCCATCCTGCAGCGGGCCAAGCTGGTGCAGCACCACCGCATCACCCGCGAGGAGCTGTCGGTACGCGAACACATGAGCATGGTGCTCAAGCGCCTGCAAGGGCAGCGTTTTGTCGAATTTGAAGACCTGTTCAACCCGCAAAAAGGCGCCCCGGTGCTGGTGGTTACCTTCATTGCGCTGCTGGAACTGGCCAAGGAAACCCTGATCGAGATCACCCAAGCCGAGGCTTTTGCACCGATTTATGTGCGCCTGGCCTACACCCCGTCCTGAAAACCTACACTGCTGTCCCCATGAACCCACGTATTGCCTTAACCGCCCCCCGCCCCCCTTTGGTGTTCGATGTCCTGATCGTCGGCAGCGGTCTCGCGGGCCTGAGCGCCGCACTGCTGCTGGCGCCTGACAAAAAAGTGGCGGTGATCACCAAGCGTGCGGTCATGGAAGGCTCCAGCGGCTGGGCGCAGGGCGGCATTGCTGCCGTGTGGAACAAGGACGACAGTTTTGAGGCTCATATCCACGACACGCAAATCGCTGGTGCCGGCCTGTGCGACCTGGACGCCACCCGCTTTGTGGTGGAAAACGCGCCCAAGGCGATTGCCTGGCTGCAAACCATGGGTGTGCCGTTTTCTCAGGAAGACGGCCACCTGCACCTCACACGCGAAGGCGGCCACAGCGCGCGGCGCATCGTGCACGTAACCGATGCCACCGGCGCGGCAGTACAAAGCACCCTGATCGAAGCCGCCAAGAAAACGCCCAACATCACGCTGTTTGAGCAACACACGCTGGTGGACCTGATCACCAGCAACAAGCTTGGCCAGACCGAGAAGCGCTGTTTGGGCCTGTACGCGCTGGACAGTGACACCGACGAAGTCATCACCTTCGAAGCGCCGCAGACCATCCTGGCCACCGGCGGCGCCGGCAAGGTGTATCTGTACACCACCAACCCCGACACCGCCACCGGTGACGGCATTGCAGCCGCCTGGCGCGCCGGTTGTCGGGTGCAGAACATGGAGTTCATCCAGTTCCACCCCACCTGCCTGTACCACCCACACGCCAAGTCGTTTTTGATCAGCGAAGCGGTGCGCGGTGAAGGTGGCCGCCTGCTGCTGCCCGACGGCACGCGCTTCATGCCGAATCACGACCCACGGCTGGAACTCGCCCCGCGTGACGTGGTGGCCCGCGCCATCGACTTCGAGATGAAAAAAGGCGGCTTTGACTGCGTTTACCTCGACATTTCTCACCAGCCGAAAACTTTTTTGCTGGAACACTTTCCCAACATCTACGCGCGCTGTCTGGAGTTGGGCATCGACATCTCCAAACAGCCCATTCCGGTGGTGCCCGCAGCGCATTACACCTGCGGCGGCGTGCTGGCCGACCTGCATGGCCGCACCGACATACCCGGCCTGTACGCCATTGGCGAGACCGCGTGCAGCGGCTTGCATGGCGCCAACCGGCTGGCCAGCAACTCGCTGGTGGAGTGCATGGTATTTGCCCAGGCCACCACCACCGACATCGCCCAATCCGCCCCACAAGCTGCCGTGGCGCTGCCGGCCTGGGATGAGAGCCGGGTGATTGACGCGGACGAAACCGTGGTGATCTCGCACAACTGGGACGAATTGCGCCGCTTCATGTGGGACTATGTGGGCATCGTGCGAACCAACAAGCGACTGGAGCGCGCCGCGCACCGCATTGCGCTGCTGCAAGACGAAATCCAGGAGTTTTACGCGCACTTTCACGTCACCCGCGACCTGCTGGAGTTGCGCAACCTGGTGCTGGTGGCCGACCTGATCGTGCGCAGCGCCCAGGCGCGCCACGAGAGCCGCGGCCTGCACTTCAGCCGCGATTACCCTGATTTGTTGCCCGAGGCGCTGCCCACCATTTTGAGCCCCCAGGCGTAAGCCACCAGCCCTGCGCCTGGGTTAGACTCGCGCCACTTTTTTGGGGAGATTCCCGCATGACCGAGCCCACCGCCCAGAACGGCACACCTTACGGCACCCTGCCCCCCGCCAGCAGCCCGGCCACACGCAAGCCGGTGAGTCTGCCGCGCCTGCTGGAAATGCACGCCCGTGGCGAAAAAATCGTCATGCTCACCGCCTACGACGCCACCTTTGCCGCCGTGGCCGATGCCGCCGGGGTGGAATGCATTCTGGTCGGTGACTCACTGGGCATGGTCTGCCAGGGCCTCTCCAGCACCGTGGGCGTGGCACTGGAAACCATGCGTTACCACGTGGAATGTGTCACGCGCGGCGTGCGCCGGGTGCAAGGCACGGCCTGGATCATTGGCGACCTGCCGTTTGGCACCTACCACGAGTCCAAAGAGCAGGCGCTGCGCAGCGCCGCGGTGCTGATGCAGGCCGGTGCCCATATGGTCAAACTCGAAGGTGGCGGCTGGACGGCTGACACGGTGCGTTTTCTGGTGGAGCGCGGCATTCCGGTGTGCGCGCACCTGGGGCTGACGCCGCAAACCGTGCACGCCCTAGGTGGCTACCGGGTGCAGGGCAAAACCATCGAATCCGCCAGCATCATGAAGCGCCACGCGCATGAATTGCAAGACGCCGGCGCGGCCTTGCTGGTGCTGGAAATGGTGCCTGCCAACCTGTCGGCTGAGCTGACTGCCGAACTGCCGCACTGCCCGACCATCGGCATTGGCGCGGGCAACGGCACCGCAGGCCAAGTGCTGGTGTTGCACGACATGCTGGGCCTAAACCTGGGCAAAAACCCGAAGTTTGTACGCAACTTCATGGCCGAGCTGCCCGGTATTGCGGGCCAACATGGCATCAAGGAAGCCATTGCCGCGTATGTGCAAGCCGTCAAAAACGGCAGTTTCCCGGACAACACCCAGCACGCCTGGTGAGATACCACCAGCGGTGCGAAGGTCTGGCAAAGCAGCGACCACAACCGCGCCCGGTCACTGCCTGAGCTTGCCAAGAATTTATCAATAAATCAGCCTCTAGCCCTTGTTTCGCTTGGGTTATTCACTATGAAAATCATACATACCATCTCTGAACTGCGCGTGCATCTGGCGGCTTTCAAGCACCCGGCCTTTGTGCCCACCATGGGCAATTTGCACGCCGGGCATCTGGCGCTGGTGCGCCAGGCCAAGCCGCTGGGCGATGTGGTGGTGGTCAGTATTTTTGTCAACCGGCTGCAGTTTTTGCCGCACGAAGACTTTGACACCTACCCGCGCACCTGGGAGGCCGATTGCCAGGCGCTCGACGCTGCGGGCTGCGACGTGCTGTTTGCGCCGAGCGAAAAAGAGCTGTATCCCGAGCCACAAGGCTTCACCGTGCAGCCGCCCACCGACCTGGCCAACATGCTAGAAGGCCATTTCCGGCCCGGCTTTTTTGGCGGCGTCTGCACCGTGGTGATGAAGCTGTTCGCTTGTGTGCAGCCGCGCGTGGCGCTGTTTGGCAAGAAAGATTACCAGCAGTTGATGGTGATCCAGCGCATGGTGCAGCAGTTTGCGCTGCCCATTGAGGTGATCGGCGGCCTGACCCAGCGCAGCGACGACGGCCTGGCGCTGTCATCGCGCAACAACTATTTAAGCCCTACCGAGCGTGCAGAGGCGGTGCAACTCTCGCTGGCCCTGAAAGCCATGGCACAGGCCCTGCGCGCGGGTGAAACCGATCTGGCAGCGCTGGAAACCCGTGCCATGCAGGCGCTGGAGGCGCGTGGCTGGAAGCCGGACTATTTGACCGTGCGCCAGCGCAGCAACCTGCAGGCCCCCTCAGCCGCCGAGCTCGCCCCCCAACTGGCCAACGCAGGCCTGGTGCTGCTGGCGGCGGCGCGCATTGGCAACACGCGCCTCATCGACAACCTGGAAATCTGAAGCCACCCCCGCCAAAAGGGAGACCGAACCGGCTCAAACGGCTCGCGACAGCACCACACAGTTGCGTGACAGGCTTTTGGCCTCGTACAACGCCACGTCGGCAGCCTTCAACAAGTGCTCCCGAGAGGCCGACTCATCGGGAATCCCTGACGCCACACCCAGACTGACAGTGACCACGCTGCCGTCTGGTGAACTGGCGTGTGGCAGTTGTTCAGCACGTAGCGCCTTCAGGATCAACTGGGCCGTTTCCGCTGCCTGCTCACCAGAGACCCCTGGCAGTACCACCACAAATTCTTCGCCACCGTAGCGTGCCGCCAACTCCCCCGCCCGCCGCACCGAGGCCCGCAGCACTTCGGCCACCCGTTGCAGGCACCTGTCACCCTGTTGGTGGCCATAGTGGTCGTTGTAGAGCTTGAAGTGATCCACATCCAGCATGATCACTGCCAGCGGCGTGGCCTGACGCTGCGCCCGACACCATTCCTGCTCCCAATAACTGTCAAAACGGCGACGGTTTGCCAAACCAGTCAAGCTGTCGGTGGTGCTCAGGCTTTCCAGCTGGCTGTTGGCTTCCTGAAGCTCGGCGGTGCGCCGTTTCACGGTTTCTTCCAATGCCTCGTTGGCCTGCGTGACCTCTGAGCGCAAGCGCACTTGCTCAGCCAAATCGGCCTGCAACCGGCTGGAATAGCGCCAACCCGCCCACAGCAGCAGCACTGCAGCCGCCAGACGCAGCACCAGCGAGGCCTGCCGCAGGTAGTCTTGCCGCTGGGCGGCGTTGGCCAGCTCAATGTTCAACGAACCCACCACCGAATCGCTGTTGATTTCATACAGCTTGAGCGCCATGACGTAGTCACCCCCCAGCAGCGCCTGGTAGGCGGCCTCCCAACGGTCATCCCGCATGTGTCCAAAGGCTTGGTTTTCAACCAACCGCAAGGCCTGCTGCTCCTGAGCCAGCGCCAACATGTCGGACGCTACGGTCATGTGCTGCGTCAGCGCCAGCAGACCGTTCATGGTGGCTTCCAGCTCGGTTTGCACAGAGTTGTAACTGGCCGCCCGCAGGGTGTTTTTTTCGGCCACGGCAAGCGACATGGAACTGGTCAGCGACTGGTTGAGCCGCACCAGGCGCTCCAGGCCAACCTGCATCTGCACATTCTGCGCATGCATCTGTTCACCCTTGAGGTCAGCATAAAAACCCAACCCGATGGTGAGCAACAAAATGCCGACGGCAATGTGGATGCTGCCCAGAAAACGCATGCGACGCCTGCGCTATGTTCAGTTGATGATCTTGTCGGCCCGGGCCAGCAACTCTGGCGCCAGGGTAAGACCTTGCGCCTTGGCCGCGCGGGTGTTGATGACCAGGCTGAATTTCTCAACCGGTCCCCAGGGCACCTCGCCAGGCTTGATGCCTTTGAGCACCAGCGCCGCCTTTTTACCGGCGGCGTAACCCACCAGAAAATAGTCAAGTCCGTAGGCCATGACCGCACCCCGCACCACGCTGTCAGTGTCACCGGCAAACAGGGCAATCTTGCGCTGGTCACAGACCCGTGCGATGGCTTCCAGCTCGGCCACCGTGGTGTTGTCAGACGTGATGGTCAGGGCTTGCACCCGGTCTGCCAACAAGGCTGCCGCCTGCGCCACCTCGGCCCTGCTGCTGACAGTGGCCTCCACCAACGTCAACCCCAAGCCCTTGGCCGCCTCGCGCATGACCAGGATATGGGAGAGCGAATTGGTCTCTTTCGGGTTATAGATGGTGCCCCAGACCTTGGCTTGCGGTGCCGCCCGCGCATAGGTTTCAAACTGCAGCCGCACCGGCCACAAATCACTCAGACCCGTGACCTGCGTGCCGGTTTTTTGACCTGGCGCGCTGCCCTTGGGCACAATGCCTGCGCCCACCGGGTCGGTGACGGACGAAAAAACCACCGGAATCCGGGTGCCGGTGCGGATCACCGCTTGAGCGGTGGGTGTGGCAATAGCGTGAATCAGGTCCACCTGGCTGGCGACAAATTCCCGGGCGATGACCTCGGCAGCCGCCATGTCGCCACCAGCGTTGCGCCGCACAAAGGTCACATTCACACCCTCTTTGAAGCCGGAGCTGGCCAACCCCGCCTCAAAGCCTTTTTCATCCGCGTCAAGCGCAGCATGAGAGACGATTTTGGCAACGCCAATACGAAACGTCTTCGCCCCCTGTGCCCAAGACATCGCAGGCAGCACCATCAGCGCAGCCGTCAGGGCCACAAGCGGGCGGCGGGACAGGGCAAACGTTGGCATGGAACAAGGTTTTTCTGGTGGCTTCATGAACAGATCATCGGCGAAAAAGCGACAACGCGGAAGTGGCAGCGACCACCGTCGTGAACGCCTTCAAAACGTGGTTTGGCCCCCACCACGATGCGCAGCCGCCAGCGCTCATGCCCCATCGCCCGGTCAGGCAGCGGGTGACTTATAAAACGCCTCAACCTTGCCCTTGACCTTGATCAGCAGCGGTTTGCCGTGGCGGTCGCGGGTTTTACCGGCGGGCACCTTGACCCAGCCTTCGCTCAGGCAATATTCCTCCACGTCGGTGCGTTCATTGCCGTTGAGGCGGATGCCGATGTCATGCTCAAAAACGGCAGCGTTGTAAAACGGGCTGTTGGCGTGGCTGGACAAATGGTCTGGCAGCTCGGGGCGGGTGGTGTCGGTCTGGGCTTCGGGGGTGGTGTCGGTCATGGTGTCGGTCAAGTTGTTATCCGCAAAAACAGCGGTTTTTATTCATTTTGATAGCTACTCAGGCAGCACCAATATGGGCTACAAGCCCTTTTGGCACTGAACCTGTTTTGAGCGCAGCGGTGAAGGCCAACATCCGGTCAATCGGCAACCGGGCACGTTGCCCCAAAGCAGGGTCAACGTGGATTTCGTTGGCACCGGTTTCCAGCACCCGCGCCACGTCAAGCAGGCCGTTCATGGCCATCCACGGGCAATGCGCGCAGCTCTTGCAGGTGGCGCTGTTGCCCGCCGTGGGGGCCTCCAAAAAGGTTTTGCCGGGGTTCAGGGTGCGCAGCTTGTGCATCATGCCGTTGTCGGTGGCCACAATGAATTCTTTGGCGTCCATCTGCCGCGCGGCGTTCAGGATGCCGGAGGTCGACCCCACCGCATCGGCCAGCGCCACCACGGCGGCGGGTGATTCGGGGTGCACCAGCACTTTCGCACCTGGGTGCTCGCGCAGCAGCTCTTGCAGCTCAAAGGCCTTGAACTCATCGTGCACGATGCAGGAGCCGCCCCACATCACCATGTCGGCGCCGGTTTCACGCTGGATGTAGCCGCCCAGGTGCCGATCCGGCGCCCAAAGAATTTTGTGGCCCTCGTCTTTCAGGGCTTTGACAATGTCCAGCGCGCAGCTGGACGTGACCAACCAGTCAGAACGGGCCTTGACCGCAGCGCTGGTATTGGCGTAAACGACCACGGTACGGTCCGGATGGGCGTCGCAAAAGGCGTTGAAAGCATCCACCGGGCAACCCAGGTCCAACGAGCAGGTGGCGTCCAGGTCGGGCATCAGCACACGTTTTTCGGGTGACAGGATTTTGGAGGTTTCGCCCATGAAGCGCACGCCTGAGACCACCAGCGTGGTGGCAGCGTGGTCACGCCCAAATCGTGCCATTTCCAGCGAGTCGCTGACGATGCCGCCGGTGTCTTCGGCCAGGTCTTGCAGGTCCGGGTGCACATAGTAGTGCGACACCATCACCGCGTTTTTCTCTTTCAGCAGGCGGCGGATTTTGTCTTTCAGGGCGGCACGCTCGGTGGCACTGGGCTCAACGGGTACACGTGCCCAGGCGTGTTTGGTGGCACACACCGAACCGCCCTCCAACTCGTCTTGCGGCTGCTCGTAATCGACTGCCTTGATCGCCTGTGCCGCGTCGGTCATGTCAGCTCCGTTTCAAATGAAATAGCAAACTCTTCAACATCAAAGCGGGTCATTGGCAAAACGCATCGAGAAATCTACCGCCTTCACGTTTTTGGTCAGGGCGCCAATCGAGATGCGGTCCACCCCTGTCGAAGCAATGGCGCACACGCTGGAGAGACTGACGCCACCAGACACCTCCAACAGCGCACGCCCGGCGTTGATGCGCACCGCTTCGTGCAACTGCATCAGCCCCATGTTGTCCAGCAAGATCATGGTGGCACCGGCATCCAGCGCTTCATGCAGTTGCTCCAGGCTCTCCACCTCGATCTCGACAAAGCGCGCCTGTGGCGCCACCTCGGCGGCGCGCTGCAGCACGGCCTGGATGCCCCCGGCAGCGGCAATGTGGTTTTCCTTGATCAGCACGGCGTCATACAGGCCTAACCGGTGGTTGACGCCACCGCCCGTTTGCACCGCATACTTTTGCGCCAGACGCAAGCCCGGCAGGGTTTTGCGGGTGTCCACGATGCTGGCGCGCACGTTGGGCACCTCGCGGATGGCCTGCACAAACAAGCTGGTTTTGGTGGCGACTGCACTCATCAATTGCAGGAAATTGAGCGCCGTGCGCTCGGCGGTCAACATGGCACGGGCCTGGCCATGCACCTCGAATACCACCTGGTCGGCCTCGCAGCGGTGGCCTTCGGGGATATGCCAGGTGACTTCTGCGCTCGGGTCCAGTTGTTGAAAGGCCAGTTGCGCCCAGGGTGCGCCGCAAATGATGGCCGCCTCGCGCGCCACCACGGTCGCGCGCGCCCGCACGCCAAGGTCCACCAGACCGGCGGTCAGGTCAGCCTCACCCACGTCTTCAAGCAGAGCGCGGGTCACATCGGCCTGCGCCAACGCTGCCACCGCCTTGGCGGAAAAATCAAAATAAGTTGTCATCGTCTGTCTCCCCTGGTTATCTCAGTCCGCAGCAGCCAATTCTGCCGTGGGCTCGCGCCCCATCAGGCGGGCCACTGCCTGGCGCGGTGTCATGTTGCCGTCCAGCAAATCTACCACCGCCTGGGCAATCGGCATATCCACCCCCAGATGCGCAGCCCGCTGCACCACGGTGCGTGCACTGTAAACCCCTTCGGCCACATGCCCGAGTGAGCTGGTGGCCTGCTGCAGCGTCTGGCCCTGCGCCAACGCCAGGCCCACCTGCCGGTTGCGAGACAGATCGCCGGTGGCTGTGAGCACCAGGTCGCCCAGGCCACTCAGGCCCATGAAGGTCTCGGCGCGCGCGCCCAAGGCCACGCCCAGGCGCGTCATCTCGGCCAAGCCGCGGGTGATCAGGGCGGCACGGGCATTGAGCCCCAGGCTCAGGCCATCACACAGGCCGGTGGCAATGGCCAGCACGTTTTTCACCGCCCCGCCCACCTCCACGCCGACGATGTCTTCATTGGCATAGACACGCAGTGTCGGGCTATGAAAAGCCGCCACCAGCGCCTGGCGCACCGGCTCATGCACACTGGCGGCCACCAGCGCCGTAGGCTGGCCACGCGCTACCTCCAGCGCAAAGCTCGGGCCGCTCAGCACACCAGCTAGCATTTCAGGAGCTACTGACCCTTGTATCTCATGGGCTAGAAGCCCAAAAGGCTTGGAAACCGGGGCTTCAAAACCTTTGCATAACCAGGCCACCGGGGCGCGGCAGCCGTGCAATGCCGTCAGCAAGGCGCGCAAGGCTGCCATGGGTGTGGCCACCACCACCAAGTCAGCGTCTGTGACCAGGGTCGGCAGGTCAGCCGCATTGACGCCACTGAAAGCCAGGTGCGGCGGCAGCGTCACCCCAGGCAGATAACGCTGGTTGTGTTGGCCCTGTTGCATGGCCCGAACCTGGTCAGCACGCCGCGCCCACAGGGTTACGCGGTGCGGCCTGCCTGGTGCCGCAGCACTGGCGGCCAGCGCCGTGCCCCAGGCGCCTGCACCAAGAACTATAATTTTCATAGCTACTCAGGCAAGCTGCATAAGGGCTTGAGGCTTAAAAAGCTACTAGCTTATTGAACAGCGGTGGGGGCCTCGGCACTTTGGGCCGCTTGTTGTTGCTCGTACATGGCCTGGAAGTTGATCTCCGACAGGTGCACCGGCGGGAAACCGCCACGCTGGATCAGGTCTGCCACGTTGCCACGCAGGTAGGGGTAAACGATTTGCGGGCAGGCAATGCCCATGATCGGGCCCATCTGCTCAGGCGGCAGGTTGCGGATCTCAAAAATACCGGCTTGCGAGGCTTCCACCAGAAACACGGTGCGGTCCTTGATCTTGGTTTGCACAGTGGCAGTCACCACCACTTCATACATGCCGTCTGCCACTGTCGAGGCGTTCACACCCAACTGGATATCGACCGTGGGCTGCTCTTGCTCTAGCAGGATGGCGGGGGAATTGGGCTGCTCCAGCGACGATTCCTTGAGGTACACGCGCTGGATCTGAAAAACGGGGTTAGGGGTGTCGGACATGGGGAGTTCTCTCGGTTGATAAAGGGGGAGCCAAGGCTGGCGCCGCTCGCGCACAGCTGCTGGGTGTGGATTGTCTCAGGCCTGTTGCAGCAGCGGCATCAAACCGCCGCGCCCATCCAGCGCCATGAGGTCGTCGCAGCCGCCGACATGGGTGCTGCCGATGAAGATTTGCGGCACAGTGCGCCTGCCCGTTGTGCTCATCATCAAGTCACGCTCATGCGGGTTCAAATCGATGCGAATTTCTTCGATCTGAGCGACGCCACGGGCTTTGAGAAGCTGCTTGGCGCGAATGCAATAGGGACACACGGCCGTGGTGTACATCTTGACGTGTTGCATGGAAACTCTCCAAAGTGGGATTTAAGCTTTTTCAACCGGCAAGTTGGCAGAGCGCCAGGCGCCCATGCCGCCTGACAGGGATTGGGCGTTTTCAAACCCCAGCTTCTTGGCAATTTGCACCGCACGCGAGCTGCGAGCGCCCGAGTGGCAGACCAGGATGACCGGCAAAGCCTTGTTTTTGATCGCCCCCGCCAGCTTGTCTTCGAGCTGGCTGAAAGGAATGTTTTTGGAACCGACCACATGGCCCGCGGCAAATTCGTTGGGCTCGCAAACGTCCACCACCACCGCTTTTTCACGGTTGATCAATTGCACGGCACCTTCGGCCGTCAGCGAGCCAGGGCCACCACCACTGATGACCGGCCACAAAAGCATCAAGCCGGAAGACAATGCCACGGCAATCATCATCCAGTTGTCGAGAATAAATTTCACTTGCACATCCTTAAGAGTAGAGGTCACCTGAACCGGACATTTTAGAATGATGCCGCAGCCAACACCGGCGGCCTTCGGGAAACCATGCATAAACTCGTACTTATCCGCCACGGTGAATCGGCCTGGAACCTTGAAAACCGTTTTACCGGCTGGACCGACGTGGACCTGACACCCCTTGGCAACAAACAGGCCCAGCAGGCCGGTCAGCTGCTCCAGGCCGGTGGTTACGACTTCGACGTGGCCTACACCAGCATGCTCAAGCGTGCCACCCGCACGTTGTGGCACGTGCTCGATGCATTGGATCGCACCTGGCTGCCGGTGGTCAACACCTGGCGACTGAATGAGCGCCACTACGGCGCCTTGCAAGGCTGCAACAAATCTGAGTTGACCCGGCAATACGGTGACGCTCAGGTGCTGAGCTGGCGCCGCAGCTTCGAGGCGCAACCACCCGCACTTGACCCTCACGACCCGCGATGCGAACGTGGCGACATCCGTTACGCCCGGCTGCGGCCCGGTCAGGTGCCCCTGACCGAGTCGCTCCAGGACACTTTTGTGCGGGTCATGCCGTTCTGGAACGAAGCACTGGCGCCCGCCATCAAGCTCGGCAAACGCGGTGTGGTGGCTGCTCACGGCCACTCCATCCGCGCCCTGGTGAAATATCTGGACAACATCTCAGACGATGACGTCGTTGGCTTGAACATTCCCAATGGCATTCCACTGGTTTATGAGCTTGACGATGACCTGAAACCGATTCGCCACTACTATCTGGGCGATGTCGAGGTTGCGGCCAAAGCTGCGGCGGCGGTAGCGTCACAGGGCAAGAGCTCAAAATTGTTCTGTCACTGACTGGAACCCGCACCGCGATGGCGAATCCAACCGGCCTTCTTCACCTTGCCTTCTCACGCTCTGGAATCAACATGGGTCAAAAACTGAAAATTGCCGGTTTACTGTCTGCAGGGGCGCTAGCTGGCGCGCTGGCCAGCATCTCGCTGCAATCCATGGCTCGCGCCTCGCTGGCCCCACTGCCGCTGGAAGAATTACAGCAGTTGGCAGCCGTTTTCAGCATGGTGAAAAGCAACTATGTGGAGCCGGTCGACGAGAAAAAGCTCATCACCGATGCCATCGCTGGCATGGTGGCGGGGCTGGACCCGCACTCGGTCTACATGGACAAAAAAACCCTGAAGGACTTCAACGAAGGCACCACCGGCAAGTTTGTCGGCGTCGGTATCGAGATCACCCAGGAAGACGGTCTGATCAAGGTGGTGTCGCCCATTGAAGACTCCCCGGCGTTTCGTGCCGGCCTCAAACCCAACGACCTGATTGTCAAGATTGACGACACCCCGGTCAAAGGCCTGACACTCAACGAAGGCGTCAAACGCATGCGCGGCGAGCCAAACACCAAGGTTCTGCTGAGCGTGTTCCGCAAGGACGAAAGCCGCACCTTCCAGGTCACCATCACCCGCGAGGTGATCAAAACCCAAAGTGTCAAAGCCAAGCTGATCGAGCCGGGTTATGGCTGGGTGCGCCTGAGCCAGTTCCAGGAGCGCACCGTGGCCGACTTTGCCCGCAAGGTCGAAGAGTTGTACCGGCAAGAACCCAACATGAAGGGCCTGGTGCTGGACCTGCGCAACGACCCGGGCGGTTATCTGGACGCGGCGGTGGCCATTTCGGCAGCTTTCCTGCCCGAAAACGTGACCGTGGTATCGGCCAACGGCCAGCTGGCCGAGAGCAAGTTCACCTACAAGGCGTCGCCTACCTATTACGCGCGCCGGGGTGATGACCCGCTGCGGCATCTGGAAGAAGTCACCAAGGGAGCACTCAAGAAAGTGCCCTTGGTGGTGCTGGTCAATGAAGGCTCGGCCTCGGCCAGCGAGATTGTGGCGGGTGCCTTGCAGGACCATCAGCGCGCCAAGCTGCTGGGCAGCCAGACTTTCGGCAAGGGCTCAGTGCAGACGGCGGTGTGCCTGGATCCCGGCTACCGCATGGACAACTGCCCCACAGCCGCCCTGAAACTGACCACCAGCCGCTACTACACCCCCAGTGGCAAGTCGATCCAGGCCAAAGGCATCGTGCCCGATCTGATGATCGACGAGACCGAGGAAGGCAACCTGTTCGCGGCCCTGCGCACCCGCGAAGCCGACCTGGAAAAACACCTCAACAGCGGCCAAGGCGATGAAGTGAAAGACGCCGCGCGCGAGAAAGTGCGCGAAGAAGCCCGCAAACGTCTTGAAGAAGAGCTCAAAAAACCTGCAGCTGACCGCAAGATGCCCGAGTATGGTTCCGACAAAGACTTCCAGTTGCAACAAGCCATCCTGCAACTCAAGGGTTTGCCGGTGCTGGTCAGCAAGACCCAAGTGGAACGCACCGAAGAGAAAAAAGACAACTGATTGACGCGCCAGCAGATGTTTGACGATGACCTGCTGCGTTATTCGCGCCATATTCTGCTCAATGAAATTGGCGTTGAAGGTCAGACACTGTTCGGTCAAGCGCGTGCGCTGATCATTGGTGCTGGGGGCCTGGGCTCACCGGTGGCGCTGTACCTCAGCTCTGCCGGTGTCGGACACATCACGGTGGTGGACCACGACACCGTAGACATCACCAACCTGCAGCGGCAGATTGCCCACACCCAGGACCGTGTTGGCCAACCCAAAGTGAACTCCCTGAGAACGGCCATGGGCCAGCTCAACAGTCAGGTGCAGGTGCGCGCCATCCAGGCTCGCGCTGACGCCACCCTGCTGGCCACGCTGGTGGCCGAGGCCGATGTGGTACTGGACTGCTGCGACAACTTTGCCACCCGCCACGCCATCAACGCCGCCTGTGTGGCGCAGCGCAAGCCGCTGGTCTCGGGTGCAGCCATCCGTTTTGACGGCCAAGTGTGTGTGTATGACCCGCGAGATACCGCCTCACCGTGTTATGCCTGTGTGTTTGCGCCTGATGAGACTCTGGAAGAAACCCGTTGTGCCACGATGGGCGTGTTTGCACCTTTGGTGGGCATCATCGGCACCCTGCAGGCAGCCGAGGCCCTCAAGCTGATGGGCCGCATCGGCCAGACGCTCACCGGGCGCCTGCTGATGCTCGACGGCCGTAGCATGAGCTTCACAGAGGTGCGTATCGGTCGCAATCCGGCCTGCCCGGTGTGTGGCGCTGCTACTTCAGCTTGAAGCCGCCCTGACCATCAGGCAGATAACAACTGCCATGGCGGCGGCGAAAATCTGCCGGTCGCTCGGGCGCTGGCTCGGCAAACAAGCCGCGCCCGGCGCCACGCGCCTGTGCTTCCTGGCTGGCATACGGCCCCGCACTGCGACGCCAACGGTAAGACCAGGCATGCCCCAGGCGCACCATGGTGGCTGCGACATCCTGACCGTTCACCTCGATATGCGCCAGGCCGCGGCCGTAATCGTCCTGGTACTTGACCCGCACCGACAGCGTGCGGTTTTGAACCAGCACCAACAGGGCCTCGCGCGCAGCCCCGCCCCCGTTCTGGCATATTTCCGGTGCGTCTACACCGTGTAGGCGCAGTTTGCGCGGTGCCCCGCCTGTGCTCGGTTGGACCCACAGCGTATCACCATCAGAAACCCTTGTAGCCCTTGCTGTATAAGACTCTGGCGCTGCAATACATGAAGCACCAACGAGCAGCAGACCCAGCGCCACCCAACCCGGAAAACGGACCGGGCATCGAAAAAAACGCACTTTAAAAACTTTCTGTTGACATAGATCCGCGACGGTGACGAATGACACAAAACGAGGAACAAGGTCACGAAACCACCCCTTGTTGTGAGACTGCCGCACATAGCCGACCTGTTAGACTCAAAATATACAAACAAGAGTGGTTGTCTTGAGTTCATTGCCTGCATCATCTCTGGTCGATCTGCGCCAATTGCGGTTAGATGACGCGCGCGCCCTGTTGGAGCATAGCGGACAAAGCTTGCCCGACAGCCAAACCAACGCCACCGTTTATCTGCAGGCGGTCATTGACAAACTCAGCGAGCTGTCGCTCAAGGACCCGCTGACCGGTTTGTCCAACCGCCGGTATTTCCAGAGCATTCTGTTGCGCGAGATCGAAATGGTGGCACGCTCGGGCGAAACGGCCCTTTTGCTGATGCTCGACATTGACCACTTTAAAAGCGTCAACGACCAGCACGGCCACCCGGCTGGCGATGCGGTATTGCAGGTGGTGGCCAAAACCCTGGCGGGTTGTGTGCGCCCCATGGACACCGTGGCCCGCTTTGGCGGGGAAGAGTTCGTCATCATCCTGCCCAGCTGTCAGGGGCAGTATGGGCACCAGGTGGCAGAGCGGATTCGCGAGACCGTCAGTGCGCTGAGAATTCAGCTGAACTCCGGGGCGACTTTGCGGGTCACCATCAGCATTGGTGGCGCTTTTGCCCCGCGCTGGGTGCGCTCAACCTCCGAGCTATGGATTGACCGCGCTGATATTGAGCTGTATCGCGCCAAATCGGAGGGTCGTAACCGCGTGTGCATTGAGACGCAGCCGATGCTGGCGGTCAGCGCCGAAGAGAAAAACTTGCTGTTTGGCCCGCTGTCGCTGGGTGACCCGGCCTGGATTGAAAGCATAGCCAACGATGGTTCTACCGGTTCATCGGGTAGTGTTATGAACAGATTGAACTGAAATGAACGACGCAACACAACCCACTTCTGAAAATAAGGTGGTCAAGCCCGGGCCGGTCAGGCCACTGGGCAAGGTGCTGGCTGTTACCAGCGGCAAAGGCGGCGTCGGCAAAACGTTTGTGTCGGCCAACCTGGCAGCTGCCCTGGCCAAGCGGGGTCAGAAAGTGCTGGTGCTGGATGCCGACCTGGGGTTGGCCAATCTGGACGTGGTGCTCAACCTGTACCCCAAGATCACCCTGCACGATGTGTTCACTGGCAAGGCCAAGCTGGAAGAAGCCATTGTGAAAGCACCGGGTGGCTTCTCGGTCCTGCTGGCGGGCTCCGGCATGGTGGAGTATTCGCGGCTGACACCCAATGTGCGGGAAGACTTCCTGCGCATCATGTCCGGGCTGCTGCCGCACTACGACATTGTGTTGCTCGACACTGGCGCCGGTATTTCAGACGTGGTGTTGTTTGCCGTATCGCTGGCTTCCGAGGTGCTGGTGGTGGCCACCCCTGAGCCGACCTCGCTGACCGACGCCTACGCCACCATCAAGGTGCTGGTGGGTGAGCAGCAGCGCCGCATCATCCGCATGGTGATCAACCAGACCGCCCGCATGGGCGATGGTCGTGCCATTACCAACCAGTTGCAGCAGGTACTGGACCGATTTGTGGTGGCCAAGCCTGGTGAAAAAGTCCGACTGGTCCACATGGGCGACATTCCCGCTGACCCGGCGGTGCGCCAGGCGGTGATGCGTCGGCAGTTGATGATTCAGGCCACGCCAGGCTGCCCGGCTGCGCTGGCCATCTCGCAGTTGGCCGGCAAGATTGAAGACACGCTGATCAACAAACCCCTGTGACCCAGTTCTGAGTGGCGTCAAACCAGCCGGTTTCAAGCGCTCAGGCGGTCACGATCCACCCCTCCAGCGGATCCATCGTTTCAGGCAAGCCGTAACGTGCATCGCCTGCCTCAAACCGCATTTGCGCCCAGGCCGCCTGCAGCAGGCACAGCACGGCATCCAGCGCATCACCGCGCGCATCGTCGGCCAACGCATCGCGCTGAGCATGGGTGAGTTTCAGGCGCACACCCAGCCGGGTCTGGCCTTGCTCCAGGGCGTTGATCAAGTCTTTACGGGCAATCAGGCGCTCCGGGGTCTGGCGGGCCTTGTCGTCACTTTTATAGCTGCGCTGGCCCAAGACCTCGCGCGCCAGCAGGCCCGGGTAGCCTTCCAGGGCCACGCGCAGCGGCACGCCTGAAGCAGACGGGTCGCGCCCGGCTTCAGGGGTTAACGCCGCCAACCGCACTCCGGCTTGCAACAACAAGGGCACACCCGCGTGCAGCATGAAAGCCACCGGCGGATTGACCCATTTCATGCTCGGGCTGGAGCCCGCCGGGCGATCGGTGGCGCGGTGGGCAAACTTGCCACCGACCGGGCGGGCATGGCAAAAGCCTGCAAATGCAGCGCGAATCTGCACCCGACTGAGGCCGCTGTAGTGCGCCATGCAAGCCTGCCAATCGGTAGGCCAGCCGAGGGTCTCAACCAGTTCACGCGGCAGGCCAAAAGGCAGATCGAACGCGCCCAGCCATGGGCCTGGTTGTTGCAGCCAGTCGGCAAAGGCTGGCAGCGAGGTGATTTGCACCAAGTTCGACAACACCACCCGCCCAGCCAACTGGGCACCAAGCGCGATGACGATGGGTTTTTGACGGCTCGGGGCGCTGGAGAAATCGCAGCCCAGCAAGGCTGGGCTCGGGCCAGCCACTTGCGTTGACACGGCCGTCACATCGGGCGAATCAGGCCCGACCAATCACCGAGGCAGTCGCCATCAGTTCTTCAAGCAAAGCCATGGACACGGTTCCGGAGACGGAATACGGGTCCAACTCAGGTTTCTCTGCGTATTTGAGCAAGATGGAGGCATTGATGCGCGTCATGTTGACCTCACCCATGGTCCAGCCAGCAAAGCGGCGCTCGGTGATCTCTTCGTAATGCAGCAACACCACATCCTTGTGGCGGGCATCGCGCTGAATCTGGTTGTAGAGCTGGCTGATGGCCATGCGGCCACCTTCAATCACCTGCAGAAAAATGCCACCGCCGTAGCACAACACACCGGTGATACCGCTGTTGGGGTTGCGGCTGCGGCATTCATGCAGGATAGCGTCGATGGTGTCGGCAGAGGTATCTACCGCGCGGCTGGCGTAAAGCAAACGAACCAACATGGTTAACCTTTCTGGGGAATGAGGGACAAAAACTCGCGGCGCAGGTTGGCATCCTTGAGGAAGCTGCCGCGCATGACCGAGTTGATCATCTTGCTGTCAACATCTTTGACGCCGCGCCAGCTCATGCAGAAATGGCTGGCTTCCATGACGATGGCCAGGCCATCGGGCTGGGTTTTCTGCTGGATCAGGTCAGCCAGTTGCACCACCGCTTCTTCCTGGATCTGCGGGCGCCCCATGACCCACTCGGCCAGTCGGGCATACTTGGACAGACCAATCACATTGGTATGCTCATTGGGCAGCACACCGATCCAGATCTTGCCCATGATCGGGCACAGGTGGTGGCTGCAGGCGCTGCGCACAGTGATAGGGCCGACGATCATCAGCTCGTTGAGATGCTCGGCATTGGGGAATTCGGTGATTGGCGGGGCCAGGACGTAACGCCCCTGGAAGACTTCCTTGAGGTACATCTTGGCCACACGCCGGGCGGTTTTATCGGTGTTGTGGTCATGGTCCGTGTCAATGACCAGGCTGGACAGCACGCCTTTCATTTTTTCTTCGACCTCATCGAGCAACAGCTCCAGCTCGCCAGGCTGGATGAAGTCGGCAATGTTGTCATTGGCATGAAAACGCTTGCGCGCGGCCTGAATGCGCTGGCGGATCTTGAGAGATACCGGCGTGCCTTCGTCTGGGTCAACAGGGTTCATGTTTTGCATCGGGATGGTTTGTTTAGAGGTTGATGGTAGCAGTCTTTGCTTATAAGGGTTATTGTGCTCTAGCCCTTATCCTTAAAGGGCTAATAGCTATCAATTTAGTATCTCTTTCCTGTCAGCAACAGCAGCGCATGCATCAGCAGCAGGGCAGTCCGGTCGAGCAGCTTCTGGCCAAACGACCGTTTGGCGTGCTGGTCCATGTCGAGCCGGGTGGCATGCTGCTGCATGGCCTGCTCCAGTTCGTTGCTCAGGGCTTTGGCAAACGTGGCATCCGCCACCACCACATTGGCCTCGCGAGCCAGCAGCAAGCTCAAAGGGTCAATGTTGGAAGAGCCCACCGTGGCCCAGCGCTCATCGATCACCGCCACCTTGGCGTGCAGAAAGCTGCTTTGGTACTCGTAAATCTCGATCCCGCCGGCCAGCAGATCGCCATAAAGCGCCCGCGTGCCGTGGTAAGACATGAAGTAGTCATACCGCCCCTGCAGCAGCAGGCGCACCCGCACGCCGCGCTCGGCGGCGGCCAGCAGACCACGGCGGATCTTGCGGCTGGGCAAGAAATAGGCGTTGGCCAACAGCACCGATTGACGGGCATCGCCCAGCGCCTGGCTGTAAGCGCGTTCGATGCGAGAGCGATACCGCACGTTGTCCCGCAACACCAGTTGCGCCAGCGCCCCGGCGCCACGCTGAGCGCGCTGGGCCGATGTCAACTTCTCTTGCGACGCCAGCTGCAACGCCTGCCAGGCGCCCAGCCAGTCGACCTGCTGCACACTTCGCACTGCCCGCAACCGCCACCAGAACTGGGCCATGGCGGCATGCACCTCGCGCACCAGCGGACCGGTGATGCGCACCATGAAGTCAAAACGCGGTGCTTCCAGATCGCCATAGATCGGGTCCCACCAGTCGTCAAGCATATTGACACCCCCGCAATAAGCCACCTTGCCATCCACGACGCAGAGTTTGCGGTGCAGCCGCCGCCAGCGGCTAGGCACCAGCAAGCCCAACCAGTCCAATGGCGAAAAAATCAGCCACCGCACACCTGATTCGGTGAATTTCTGTGGCCAGGGTGCAGGCAGCGCGGGGGTACCCACACCATCCATCACCAGATAGACCTCCACCCCGCGCGACGCCGCGTCGACCATTGCCTGCGCCACCCGTGCACCTGAGCCGTAGACATTGAAGATGTAAGTTTCCACCCGCACCTCCTGGGTACAGGCGTTGATGTCCGTCACCAGGGCGTCAAAAAATTCATGCGCGCCCTTCAAGAGATCAAGATGGTGACCCGCTGCGTACTCAGGCATGGGCAAGGGTCATCCCAACATCAGAAATTCGGCGATCAGTGGCAAGTGGTCGGACATGCGCCACCACAGGCGCCCCTGCGGCGCTGACAGGCTCACGGGCTGCAAGCCGCGGGCGAACACATGGTCGAGCTGCGCCAACGGCAAGCGTGCCGGAAAAGTCGGCTGCGGCGCACCAGACCAGGCACGCAGGCCCATGGCCTCCAAGGCCAGGCGCAGCCGCCAACCGCCTTCGTTGAAGTCACCTGCGATCAGCAAAGGATCGCCGGGCGGGACTTCACGTTCGATAAACCGCTTGAGTTGCTCCACCTGACGCACGCGGCTAGCGCGCACCAGCCCCAAGTGCACCACCACCACATGCAGGCTGCGCCCGGCCACCGACAGCGCCACGTGCAGCAGCCCGCGTTGCTCAAAGCGGTGGTCGCTCATGTCCTCATGTTGGTGCGACAGCACTGGCCAGCGCGACAGTAAGGCGTTGCCATGCTCGCCATCGCGGGTGACGGCATTGGTGCGGTAGACCGACTGATAACCTAATGGCGCCAGAAAATCAGCCTGGCAGCCCTGCGGCCAGTGCTGGAAACGTTTTTCCTCGCGGCGGTTCAAGTGGCGAACCTCTTGCAGACACACCACATCGGCATCCAGCGCCTCCACCGCTTGGGCCAGGTTGTGAATCTCCAGCCTGCGTGTGGGGCCAACGCCCTGCACCCCCTTGTGAATGTTGTAAGTGACCACCCGGATCAATTGACTTGAGCCGTTCATGGCGTTCCTTCTCTGGCGGCAAGGCGGGGCAACATCAGACATGCCTCGGCGTTGGAGGGTGAAAAACAGCGGTCGGCGGCCTGCGCATAGGGCAGCCATTGGTAATGGGTGTGCTCACGAGGGCTCAGGCACACGGGGGTGTTGGCAGGCACCTCCAGGCCAAACAAATGCTCCCTGTTGAAAACCACGCCCGGCGCGTAGCGGTGTCGCCAATGCGGGTAAATCTCGTAGATGTTCTCCAAGCCCCAATCATGCAAATGACCCTGCAGTGCCGAGCCCGGCTGGCAGTCAATCCCGGTTTCCTCCAACACCTCACGGCGGGCGGTTTGCTCGAAGCTCTCATCGGGCGCATCCTTGCTGCCAGTGACCGACTGCCAGAACTCGGCGGCATCGGCACGCCTGATCAACAGCACATCCAGCGCCGGGGTATAAATCACCACCAGCACCGATTCAGGAATTTTGAAAACAGTCATGAAGCCTCAAGGAAAAAGGCGCTACCAGAGCGCCCTTTCATTCTGCCTGAAGCCACAATGGCCGGAGATCAACCCGGTTTAACCAGGTCTGCGTTGCGCAGACGGATGTGCAACTCGCGCAGTTGTTTTTCGTCCACCAGCGACGGCGCTTGCGTCAGCAGGCACTGGGCGCGCTGGGTCTTGGGGAAGGCAATCACATCGCGAATCGACTCGGCACCAGTCATCATGGTGACAATGCGGTCCAGGCCAAACGCGAGGCCACCGTGCGGGGGCGCGCCGTACTGCAGCGCGTCGAGCAGGAAGCCAAACTTGATCTGGGCTTCTTCGGGGCTGATCTTGAGCGCATCAAATACTTTTTGCTGCACGTCAGCACGGTGGATACGCACCGAGCCGCCACCCATTTCCCAGCCGTTCAGGACCATGTCATAGCCCTTGGAAATGCACTTGCCCGGGTCGGTGACCATCAAATCTTCGTGGCCGTCTTTGGGCGCAGTGAAGGGGTGATGCACCGCCACCCAGCGGTCATTGTCTTCATCGTGCTCGAACATCGGGAAGTCCACCACCCACAGGGGCGCCCAGCGGTCTTCAAACAGGCCATTTTTCTTGCCAAAATCGCTGTGACCCACCTTGATGCGCAGCGCACCAATCGCATCGTTGACAATTTTTTCCTTGTCGGCGCCGAAAAACAGCAAATCGCCATCTTGCGCGCCGGTGCGCGCCAGCACCTCGGCAATCGCCTTGTCGTGCAGGTTTTTAACGATCGGGCTTTGCAGGCCTTCGCGCCCTTTACCTGCTTCGTTGACCTTGATCCAGGCCAGGCCCTTGGCACCATAAATTTTGACGAATTCGCCATAGTTGTCGATTTCGCCCCGCGTCAGGCCCGCACCCTCCCGGGCACCGCCCGGCACGCGCAAAGCCACCACACGGCCGCCCTTCATGTTGGCGGCACCCGAAAACACCTTGAAATCGACATCGGTCATGACGTCGGTCAGTTCGGTGAACTCCAGCTTGACACGCAGGTCTGGCTTGTCGGAGCCAAAACGGCGCGCTGCCTCCTGATACGTCATGACCGGAAACTCGCCCAGATCGATACCCAGCGTGTTCTGGAACACGGTTTTGATCATGCCCTGGAACATATCGCGGATGTCTTCCTCTTCCATGAACGAGGTTTCAATATCGATCTGGGTGAACTCGGGCTGGCGGTCGGCACGCAGGTCTTCGTCACGGAAGCATTTGGTGATCTGGTAATAACGGTCAAAGCCGGCCACCATCAGCAGCTGCTTGAACAACTGCGGGCTCTGCGGCAGGGCAAAAAAGTGCCCGTCATGTACCCGACTGGGCACCAGATAGTCGCGTGCGCCTTCGGGCGTGCTTTTGGTCAGCATCGGGGTTTCGATGTCGACAAAGCCATTGGCATCAAGAAATTTGCGCACTTCCATCGCCACGCGGTAGCGCAGCATCAGGTTGTTTTGCATGTAGGGGCGGCGCAGGTCCAGCACGCGGTGGGTGAGGCGGGTCGTTTCCGACAGGTTTTCTTCGTCTAGTTGGAACGGCGGCGTCACCGAAGGGTTAAGCACCTTCAACTCGTGGCACAGCACCTCAATCTTGCCGCTTTTGAGGTTGTCGTTGACCGTGCCTTCGGGGCGCGCGCGCACCAGGCCCTTGACCTGAATGCAGAACTCGTTGCGCACGTCTTCTGCCACCTTGAACATGTCAGCCCGGTCAGGATCACACACCACCTGCACATACCCTTCGCGGTCGCGCACATCGACAAAAATCACCCCGCCGTGGTCACGGCGACGATTGACCCAGCCGCACAAAGTCACGCTTTGACCCAGCAGGGCCTCGGTCACCAGACCGCAATAATGAGAACGCATTGCCATAGACTGCTTTCAAAGTTCGCCGCCAGGGGCGAAAAAGTTATCAAAAAATTATTTGGGTGGCGCGATGCTGGCACCTGCGGGCGCCACGGAACCCATCGAAATCACGTAGGTCAGTGCCTCATCCACAGTCATCTTGAGTTCAATCACATCTGCGCGCGGCAGCATCAAGAAAAAACCACTGGTGGGGTTGGGGGTGGTTGGCACGTACACACTGACTAAGTCGTTGCCCAGGTGCTTGGCCACTTCACCGGTGGGCGATCCGGTCTGAAAAGCGATGGTCCAGGAACCGGCACGCGGATATTGCACCAGCAAGGCGGTGCGAAACGCATTGCCATTACTGGAAAACAAGGTGTCAGAAACTTTTTTGACACTGTTGTAGATGGATTTGAAGACCGGAATCTTGGCCAGCAAGCGGTGCCAGTGGCCCAACCACCAGCGCCCCGCCACATTCGAGACCAGCGCGCCCGTGATCAACAAACCGCCAAACACCAACACCACACCCAGCCCGGGAATGTGCTTGAGTTGCTCCCAGAACACCGTCATCGAGTCGGAGGTGACCGCTTGCAGCGCCGTCACCAAGCCCATAAAAATCCCGTCCAGCAAGCCCATCAACCACAGCAGCACCCAGATGGTGATGGCCAAGGGCAGCCAGACCAACAGGCCGGTGAGCAGGTATTTTTTGAAGGACACGGGTACTTTCGGTCAGAGATCAGTTGTGGCAAGCACAAGCTGTACCACAACCACCAGACGCCGCTGGCGCATCGGCCGTTTTGGCGGGTGCGGCCGTCGTGTCGGTGTTGGAGGCCGCGCCATCAGCCGCAGCCGGCGCCGCGACCGCAGCAGCGCTGGCCCCGCCACCCTTGAAATCTGTCGCGTACCAGCCCGAGCCCTTGAGCTGGAAACCGGCCGCCGTCAACTGCTTGGAAAACGTGGATTGGCCGCAACTGGGGCACTCCGACAACAACGGGTCAGAGATTTTTTGCAACACGTCCTTGGAAAACCCGCAGGACTCGCATTTATAGGCATAAATTGGCATGGTGTTCAGATCTCTGGGAAAGAGTCGCAAAGCCTGCGATTATAAAGTGCACCCGCTAAAACAGCCGGATACGCAAGATGATCTGCAACAGCACCAAGCCCAGCACAAAACCCACGCCGCTATACACAATCGCCGACAGCAGGCGATTGGTTCTTTTCTGCTCCAGCAGCAGCGCCTGAACATCGTCCTTGCGACCCCGGCTGTTGGACTGCAGAAATTCCACCATCAGGCGAGGCAACTCGGGCAGCAGTTTGGCATAGCGCGGGCCCTCGTTACGCAACTGGTCAAACAGTTTTTTGGGCCCCACTTGATCCAGCATCCACTTCTCAAGAAACGGTTTGGCCGTGTTCCAGAGGTCCAGGTTCGGGTCAAGCTGGCGCCCGAGGCCTTCAATGTTGAGCAGTGTTTTTTGGAGCAAGACCAGTTGCGGCTGAATTTCGACCTGAAAGCGGCGCGACGTCTGAAACAGACGCATCAGCAGGAAACCCAATGAAATCTCTTTCAGAGGCCGGTCAAAGTAAGGCTCACAGACCGATCGGATAGCCGATTCAAGTTCGTCCACACGCGTCGATTCTGGCACCCAGCCTGACTCAATGTGCAATTCAGCGACACGCTTGTAATCGCGCCGGAAAAACGCAGTGAAGTTCTGCGCCAGATATTCCTTGTCGGTCTCGGTCAACGTGCCAACAATACCGAAATCGAGCGAAATATAGCGACCAAAGGTGGCGGGCTCCAGACTCACCTGAATATTGCCAGGGTGCATGTCGGCGTGAAAAAAGCCGTCGCGAAACACCTGGGTAAAAAAGATGGTGACGCCATCACGCGCCAACTTGGGAATATCGACCCCGGCGGCGCGCAGGCGGTCCACCTGGTTGATCGGCACACCGCGCATGCGCTCCATCACCATCACGTCGGGCATGCAGTAGTCCCAGAACATTTCAGGTATCAGCACCAGATTCAGATCAGCCATGTTGCGGCGCAACTGGGCGGCACTCGACGCTTCACGCACCAAGTCCAACTCATCATGCAGGTATTTGTCAAACTCGGCCACCACCTCTTTGGGTTTCAGCCGCTTGCCGTCGTCTGACAAGCTGTCTACCCAGCCCGCCATCATGCGCATCAGATCCAGGTCTTTGTCGATCACCGTCAGCATGCCGGGGCGCAACACCTTGACCGCCACATCGCGCAGTCGGCCATCCCTGTCCTTGATCACCGCAAAGTGCACCTGAGCGATGGACGCACTGGCGACCGGTTGACGCTCAAAGGACACAAAAATGTCCTCCAACTTGCGCTTGAAGGCCTTTTCTATGATGCCAACCGCGACCTCGCTGGGGAATGGCGGCACCCGGTCCTGCAACCTGGCCAGTTCATCGGCAATGTCAACGGGCATCAAGTCACGCCGGGTGGACAACACCTGACCAAACTTGACAAAGATCGGCCCCAGGCTCTCCAGCGCTTCCCGAATACGCTGCCCGCGCGGTGCGCTTAGATCACGGCCCCAAGAAATGGTGCGCGCCAAGCGTTTGAGCCACGGTGCCTTCTGGCTGGACAACACCAGTTCATCCAACCCATGTCGTAACAACACCCAGAGGATGAAAGCACTGCGAATAAGACGCCTCATCTGGCGGCTTGACCGGGGACGAACGTCGATGCCTTGCTGGCAAATTGGCGTAAGGCCATGACCATGTTCAGGGTCCACTGGCACATCACCCGGGCAGGGACATCGCCCAGAATGCGCGCCAGATCTTCTTCCACATCCCAACGTACATGCTCGGTCAACCAATTGACCTCGGCGGCCAGTTGCACGTCACCTTCAATGCGCACGGCGGGTTTGTCACCGCGCAAGGCAGCTTGCGCCATGGCCAGAGGGGATTCCTCGGTGGCGGTGAGCACCAGATCGGCCTTTGCTTCAGGGGCTGCCAAGTCCAGCAAACCGGCGGGCGTGGCTTGCAGCTTGAAGGAGAACAAACGCCACTGCACCAAAATCACCCGGCCTTTTTGACGCGCCAGGCGGGCCGTGGCCTCGGCCTCCTGCATCAGCACATGGTTCAACAGCAGCACGATGCGATGCTGAACCTCGGACACTGCCCAGTCAGGCGGCGCAAGTTTGGGATGGGGAAGTTGCTGGAGGAGACCCTCCAGAAATGAAAAAGGGGACTGTGTTGCCATAGCCCCCGATTATTCCTGAATTTTGTGACCAAACCTTATTGCAGGGCCTGAACCCCTGCCACCAACCAGCCGCTTTGGCCGGTCTTGGTTTTGGTCATGTTCCAGACTTCCCGGAACGGTGCCGGGCCAGCCGATGGCTCTTCGCGGATCATGCCGGAAAACTCGACGCTGGCCATGTAGTCGTCGCCCATGTCTTCGATGCCAAGCAGGTGCGCTTCGATCATCACCACGTCGGTCAGGTTCACCGGGCCGCCCGTATGCACTTCGCGTTCAGCCAGCTGAGCCTGAATTTCTTTGAGCATGGTGTCGGTCATCATGACGCGTAATGCCGGAATGTCCGACTTGTCCCAAGCCGCCTGCAGCGACACAAAATTGGCCTTGGCCGACTTGAGGAAGCCTTCTGAATCGAAGCCCGCCGGAATTCCCCAGGTTTGAGACCCGGCCAAGCCAGAACCAATCATGGAACCGGTTGCCGAGCCTGAGCCGGCCATACCGGCACTGTCGAAAGCGGTGTTACTGCGCTCCCAGGGTCGCGCGGAGGCGTCGTTGCCCACATTTTCCGGGCGATAGCTGGCCGGCGTGGGGGTTTGCCCAGAAGCACCTGCACCCTGAAACGCAAACGGGGATGCCGGGCGGGCGCTACCTTGATTCTTGCGGGAACGCATAAACCAGCCCACCGCCATCATGATGGCCAGTGCCAGCAGCGCAAACATCATGAATTGGGCCATCTCCTCACCAAAGCCCAGCGAACTGGCCAACCAGGCCAAGCCCAGGCCAGCAGCCAGACCACCCAACATCGCACCCCAAGGCTTCTTGGGCGCTGCCGCTGCGGCACCTGCTGCCGGGCTCTTGGTGGCCGTGTTGGCGGCACCTGGCGCAGGCGCCGCTGCAGGCGGAGTTGCCTGGCGCTGGGTCACATTGTTGGACTGCTGCCCAAACGATTTGCCGCTACCAAAGCGTTTGGCAGCTTCAGCCTGACCGGCGAACAGCGCCACGCTCATCGTCAAAACCCAAAGCCACCTTTTCATAGCATCTCCTGTAATTTTCAAAGTAGTGTTCGTTGATTCCGGTCAACATTTGATCCCGACGTGCAAGGCTACCAGACCTCCGGTCAGGTTGTGGTAGTCCACATGCCCAAAGCCACTAGCTTTCATCAGGGTTTTGAGCTCTTCCTGGCTGGGGTGCATACGGATCGACTCGGCCAGATACTGGTAACTGGACGCATCACCGGCCACCCATTCGCCCAGCTTGGGAAGGATGTTGAAGGAATACCAGTCGTAAGCTTTTTCCAGCGGCTTGGCCACTTTGGAAAACTCCAGCACCAGCAGTTTGCCGCCCGGTTTGAGCACGCGGTTCATCTCGCTCAAAGCCACGTCCTTGTGCGTCATGTTGCGCAACCCGAAAGCCACGCTGACCAGGTTGAAATGGTTGTCGGGGAAAGGCAGCTTCTCGGCATCGCAGACCAGCGTGGGCAGAAACACGCCCATATCCTGCAACCGGTCGCGCCCGGTGCTGAGCATGGCTTCGTTGATGTCGGTGTGCACCACACAGCCTGCCTTGCCCACCTTTTTAGAAAAAGCCAGCGACAGGTCACCCGTGCCACCGGCAATGTCCAGCACCTGATCACCTTCCTTGAGGTTGGCCACCATCACGGTGTAGGCCTTCCAGGCGCGGTGCAGGCCCATCGACATCAAGTCGTTCATCAGGTCGTATTTCGGTGCCACCGAGTCGAACACGCCTTTGACATGGCTGGCTTTTTCGGTCTCGTCGACGTTCTTGAATCCAAAATGGGTGGTACTCATGGCTTTGATGGTGTCGGGATGTAGGGGTTTTGGAACTGGAAATGCACTGACTTATGGATTATCCCCGCCCGAGGTGCCAAGCGTTGGCGTGCGGCCAAGTCGGTTGGCCGCAGCGACCTTCCCTCAGCGCGCCTCGACCAGCGCCTTAACGGCTGCGAGTTGCCTGCGCGAAACAAACAGTGGCTCACTCACCCGGTCCAGCCGCACCGCCCAGCCGTCACCCTCGCTGGGGTCGTGGTGCTTCTCCAGCGAACGCACCGCCTGGCGCGCCACCAGCGCATTGCGGTGAATGCGCAGGAACCGGCTGGCATGGCGGCTCTCGAGATCGTTCAGCGACCCTTCCAGAATATAGGTGTGGCTGGCGGTGCGCACGGTGATGTATTTCAGCTCCGCCTTCAGGTACAGCACCTCCGACAAGGGTAGGCGCTCGGTGCGGCCACGTTCCTGAATCACCAGCACTTCATCAGTCAAATCAGCCTCTAGCCCTTTATTCATATGGGCTAAGCGCTCTGCTTTTTGTAAGGCCGCCTGCAGCCGCTCCAGACGCACTGGCTTGGTCAGGTAGTCCAACGCTTCGAGCTCAAAGGCCTGCAACGCGTGTTCGGTATGGGCGGTGACAAACACCACCGCTGGCGGCTGCGGCAGCGCGCGCAGGCTCTGTGCCAGCGTCAGACCGTCTGCGCCGGGCATGTGGATGTCGGCCAGCACCACGTCCACGGCCTGATGCGCCACACATTGCAGGGCCTGGGCGACCGTGGCCGCCTCACCCACCACCAGCGCGCCGGGTGCGGTGCAATCGGCCAGCAGACTTTTCAGGCGACTGCGCGCCAGGGCTTCATCGTCGACGATCAACACTCTCAAGGCCATATGTTTGCCTCCCACGGATTCACAGCGGAACCTCAATCCTGACCTGAAACACGCCGTCTTTCAAGCCATATTGAAAGCGTCCCTGCACGTCATGCAGCAGACTCAGACGCTCGCGCACATTGTTCAGGGCCAGGCCATGCCCCGCAGAGCGCGCCGCCGGGTTGGGGCCTACCGTGTTGCTGACCTTGATCACCACGGTGGAGCCGCGCCGCTGGGTGCTGACCCGGATGCGCGCGCCATTGGCGCTGGGCTCCACCCCGTGTTTGACGGCGTTTTCCACCAGCGGTTGCAGCAGCAGGGGCGGCAACCGCGCACCCGCTGCCGCCTCGTCGATGGACCATTCCACCTGAATCCGATCGCCAAAACGCACCTGCTCAATGGCCAGATAGCGCTGCGCCAGCGCAATTTCATCGGCCAGCGTGACGCTTTGGTGTTGCTCGGCCAGCGCGTAGCGAAACAGATCGCTCAGGTCTTCCAGCAGACGCTCAGCCTTGCGCGGCTCGGCGCGCACCAGGGCCACGGCGCTGTTCAAGGTGTTGAACAAGAAATGCGGCCGGATGCGCGCCTGCAATTCAGCCAGCCGCGCAGCCGTGGCGGCAGGGGTTTTGCCCTTGGCGCGCAACACCAGGGCCGCCACCAGCACGGCCGACAACAACGCCCCGCTGAAAGCGCTGGCCCACCAGGGCGCCACATCCAGCAGACCCATGAACCACAATACTCCGCAGCCGTACAAACCCGCCAGCGCGCCCAGCGCCACCCCCGCCACCTGCTGAAACGCCGACGTGAGGCGGGCCAGCATCTTCTTCAGGCTGCAGGCGACAATCAGCCACACCAGCGTGGCGGGCAAGGCCGCGCCGGTGACCAACGACAAGCGGGTAAGCCACTGCAACATATCTGCAGCGCCAAACATGGCCACCACCCCCACCACGCCTTCGACAAACAGCACCGCGCGCAGCACCACGCCGACGCGGCAGGCGTCAAACACCAGCGAGTCCGGCGCAGGCGGCAGCGGCTCGCTGCCCAGAGGCTGCGAAGTCGTTTCCTGGAAGACCGATAAAATTTGCGAATCTTTCATTGACCAGAGGATGGCGGCAGATGTTTGAGAGCCACCGCCCATTATTGATGATTCCCGGTCAAAAACCCTCCACAACCACCGCCTCGGCGCAGCCTGCTCATGAGTCAAAACCAATTCGATAAAAAATCCCAAGGCTGGTCGGCCCTGTTTTCCGAGCCGATGAGCGACTTGGTCAAACGCTACACCTCCAGCGTGTTTTTTGACAAGCGGCTGTGGCAGGCCGATATCACCGGCAGCCTGGCACACGCCGAGATGTTGGCCACCCAGGGCATCATCAGCCGTCAGGACCTCGCTGACATTGAACGCGGCCTGGCACAAATCACCGCTGACATTGAGGCGGGCGCGTTTGAGTGGAAACTGGACCTGGAAGACGTGCACCTGAACATCGAAGCGCGCCTGACGCAGCTGGTGGGCGATGCCGGCAAACGCCTGCACACCGGCCGCTCGCGCAACGACCAGGTGGCTACCGACGTGCGGCTGTGGTTGCGCGGCGAAATTGACCTGATCAACACTCTGCTCATCGACCTGCAAACCTCGCTGCTGGAAGTGGCTGAGAAACATGTTGAGGTGATCCTGCCCGGCTTCACCCATTTACAGGTGGCGCAGCCCATCAGCTTTGGCCACCACATGCTGGCCTACGTGGAAATGTTCAGCCGGGATGCCGAGCGCATGGCCGAGGTGCGCCAACGCGTCAACCGCCTGCCGCTGGGCGCTGCCGCGCTGGCCGGCACCAGCTACCCGCTGGACCGCGAACGCGTGGCCAAAACCCTGGGTATGGTGGATGCCACAGGCCAACCGCAGGTCTGTCAGAACAGCCTGGACGCCGTGAGTGACCGTGACTTCGCCATCGAATTCGCCGCCGCCGCCAGCCTGTGCATGGTGCATATCAGCCGTTTGAGTGAAGAACTGATCATCTGGATGAGCCAGAACTTCGGTTTCATCAAAATTGCCGACCGCTTCACCACCGGCAGCTCGATCATGCCGCAGAAGAAAAACCCGGACGTGCCCGAACTCGCGCGCGGCAAGACTGGCCGCGTGGTGGGCCACCTGATGGGTCTGATCACCCTGATGAAGGGCCAACCACTGGCCTACAACAAAGACAACCAGGAAGACAAGGAACCGCTGTTTGACACGGTCGACACGCTGAAAGACACGTTGCGCATCTTTTCCGAGATGGTGGGCGGCCAGTTCAACCCGGCAACTGGCCAGAAGGAAGGTGGCATCTCCGTGAACGCCGAGGCCATGGAGCGAGCCGCCCTCAAAGGCTACGCCACCGCCACCGACCTGGCCGACTACCTGGTGAAAAAAGGCCTGCCTTTCCGCGACGCCCACGAAACCGTGGCCCACGCCGTCAAAGCGGCGGTCACCCATCAAGTGGACCTGTCGGAACTGCCGCTGGCGGTGTTGCAGGAGTTCAACCCGACAATTGAGAAAGATGTGTTTGACGTGCTCAGCCTGCGCGGTTCATTGAACACCCGCAACGTGCTGGGTGGCACCGCGCCGCGCCAAGTGCGCCTGCAGATTGCCCGGCATCGGCAACGGCTGGCCTAGACTCACCTCTGCTTCAGGGTTTTTCCAAGCAACACAACAAGCCGCCACCAAGCGGCCGCGCTCGCCTCTTTGATCAATTGATGAACATCCGCCCCCGATTTTTGGTTTACGCAGCAATTCTGGCCCTTGGAACCCTGGTCGCCACATCTGGCCAAGCACAGCCTGAAACAGCGCGCAGCAGCGCCAATGTCGACCTGCAAAAACGCCTGTTGCAAGCCAAAGACGACCCCAAGCTAGCTGAAAAACTCCTCGTCTCCGGTGCCAAGGTGGCTACTTTTTGCGCCAATTGCCATGGTGCCCAAGGCAACAGCCTCAACCCGACCATTCCGAACCTGGCGGCACAGCATCCAACTTTTCTGCTGCTGCAGCTGCGCAAATTTGCCGACGGCACGCGCCGCAATGAGTTCATGGAGGGCATGATCAAAGCCCTCAGCGCGGATGAAAAGGTCGGGGTGGCCCTGTTTTACAGCAGCCAGACGCTTCCGGGCAAGCCCTCGACCAACCCAACCCTGGCCGCCAAGGGGAAAGACATCTTCAACAAGAACTGTTTCCGCTGCCACGGTGACAATGGGCTCGGTGACGAGAACTACGCGCGCATCGCCGGGCAACAGTCCGAGTATCTGAAACTGACCCTGCAGCGCTACAAAAGTGGCAGCGGTGTTCGCGTCGATCCGCTGATGGCAGCCAACACCCGGCTGCTGTCAGACAGCGACCTGGACGCCGTGGTGGCCCACGTTTCCTCCCTTCCTTCCAACGCACCGAAGTAACCTATCTCCATGACTGAACTCGACCAAGCCCCTCCCCCACCCTACAACTGGAGCCTGCAGCGCTGGCGCCTGGCCACCATTTTTAGCCTGATCCTGCTGTCAGTGGCGGTAGCCACCATTTTCAGCATGAAGGAGCAGTTCAAGGCGCAAATCACCCACATGCAGACCAAGCTGAAATCGGTGCCGCAGATCAAATATGTGGCGGTGCTGGTGGACGACAAATTCACGCCCGCACAGCTCATCACCTTTGACCCGCAGGATGGGCGCTTGCAGATCCAGCGCCTCAACGACATCAAGGAAGGGCGCGAGGACAGCATGCAGCTGTGGGCGCTGGATGACGCCGGGCGCCCCTTGTCGCTGGGTGTGCTCACCCCCAAGCTGAAAACCGCGCAGCTGCCGGTGTCTGAAAAAATTCTCTCGCAAGCGGTGGGGCTGGCCATCAGCGTGGAAGAGCGCGGCGGCGTGGAGAGCGGCAAACTGCCGCGCCTGCCGTACCTGTACACCGGTACGCTGATCCAGAAAGCCCTGTAGCGCTTGGGCTAAAGTGGGGGTTCACCCTGGGGGCCTACCGTGAACCTTCCAAACATCATTCTGGCTGGCAGCCTGCTGGCCGGCAGTGTCAGCAGCCATGCCTTGCAAGTGCTCAGCCTGTCGCCGCAGGGCGAAGTGGCCCGCATCAACCAGGTATCGGTGAAATTTGATGAGGCCGTCGCCAATTTTGGCGACCCCAAAGCCGCAGCGCCGCTCACCCTGCAGTGCAGCGATGCTTCAGCCAGTCAGGGCAGTGGCCGCTGGCTCAGCGACCGGCAATGGGTGTATGACTTCGCCACCGAGCTGCCCCCGGGCGTGCGCTGCAACGTTCACCTCAATCCAGGGCTCAAATCGGCCTCTGGCCCAAGCATTGAAAGGGCTAGAAGCTACACTTTCAATAGTGGTGGGCCGTTGGTGCAACGTATCCTGCCCAATCCAGGCACGCCCCTTGAAGAAGAGCAGTTTTTCATCTTGCAACTCAGCGGCCCGGCAGCCCCTGCCAGTGTGCTGGCCCATGTGGGCTGTACCTTGCAAGGCGTGGGTGAACGTATTGCGGTGCGTTTGATCGACGGTGCCGAGCGCGCCGCCCTGTTGGCATCTCAAGACCTGACCTTGCTCGCTGCCCAAAGCCCGCTGAGTGTGGTGACACTGGCCTGCACACGCCGCCTCACCCCGGGTGCCCGGATGCAACTGGTGTACGGCCAAGGCGTGGCCACGCCAGCCACTGCCAGCTCCGCCCAGGGCGTGGCCAACACGGTGGAGCGTCGCTTTGACTACCGGGTGCGCGAACCCTTCACCGCCGACCTGAGCTGCGAGCGTGAAAACGCCCGCGCTGCCTGCCTGCCGATGCGCCCCATCCGCCTGAGCTTCAGCGCACCGGTACAGCGCAAGCTGCTCGACGGCCTGCGCCTGACTTCAGCCAAGGACAACTTCAAACCCAGCTTTGACGAAGACGCCAGCGACGCCGAGAGCGTGGTCAACAGCGTCAGCTTCAAGCCCTGGCTGCCCGAGCAGACCACCTTCACGCTGGAGCTGCCCGCCGGTTTCAAAGACGCCTCTGGCCGCACGCTGGGCAACGCTGGCAGCTTCCCGCTCACGATCGCCACCGGGCCAATGCCGCCGCTGGCCAAGTTTGCCGCTGCGCCGTTTGGCATTGTGGAGCGTTTTGCCGAGCCCGACGGTGTGGCCATGCTGCCCATCACCCTGCGCCACGTGGAAGCTGACCTAGCGGTCAAAAGCCTGTCGTCCGGCAGCCGGGCAGCCACTGGCCAAGTCAGCGATTTGAACCCCAGCGCAGACGCCGACATCATCGCCTGGTTCAGAAAAGTACAGCAATACAACGGCTACAGCGTGCCACTTGAACGGGCCCGGGCTGACACCAGCAGGCCGCTGCCACAAATGCCCCTGCTATCAGACGGCAAGCCTGACAACAGCATCCAGACCCGCATGCTGTCTTTGCTGCAGGGGCAGCCGGGTATCAAGACGCTGGACTTGCCCCAACCTGCCAACCCCGACCCGCGCCCGTTCGAGGTGGTGGGCATTCCGCTCTCGCCAGGCTTTCATGTTCTGGAAGTGGCCTCGCCGCGGCTGGGCACCTCCTTGCTGGACGAGCGTTTGGGTGCCAACCGCACCATGTACGTGCGCACCTCGGTGCTGGTCACCAACCTGGCGGTGCACTTCAAGCTGGGCCGCGACAACGCCCTGGCTTGGGTCACCACGTTGGACAAAGGCACGCCGGTGGCCAACTCCCGCGTGGCTGTGTCTGACTGCCGTGGCCGTGAAGTGGCCAGCGCCACCAGCAACGCCCAGGGCATGGCCAGCTTCACCGGCATCAGCCCGCAGGCACCTGTCTGCGACGATGATGTCGGTTACACCGACGCCTACTTTGTCAGCGCCCGCGCCGAGCAAGCGGGCGTGCTGGACATGGCCTTCACCTGGAGCGACTGGCACAAAGGCATTGAGCCCTGGCGCTTCAACCTGCCCACCAGTCTGGAGGCCCAGCCCGACGAGCGCGCCCACACCATTTTTGACCGCACGCTCTTGCGCGCTGGCGAAACCGTGTCGATGAAGCACCTGCTGCGCACCGAAACATCACAAGGCTTTGGCCTGGCCGCCAGCCAACCCAACAACCTGGTCATCACCCATGTGGGCAGCGGCCAGCAGTACAGCCAGCCTCTGGCCTGGCGCAAAACCGCCACCGGCGGTTTAAGTGCCGAGAGCACTTTTGCCGTACCAACTGGGGCTAAGCTGGGTGTGTATCAGGTGGAATTGCGCGGAAGCGAGAGCCGCCAGAGTTTTTACAGCGGCGAGTTTCGCGTGGAAGAATTCCGCTTGCCGGTGCTGCAGGGCCGCATCACCCCCAGTGACAAAGCCCCTTTGGTGAATGCCAGAACGGTGCCGCTCGACGTTTATGTCAATTACGTCTCGGGCGGCGGTGCCAGCCAACTGCCCGTGCGTGTGTCGGCGCTGGTGCGCAACAAAACCTTGAATTTCAGCGACTTTGAAGCCTTCAGCTTCTCGCCACCGCAAGGCAGCAACACGGCCAGCGGCGATGAGGAAGACGCCAACAGCGCCCAGGACAGCAAGGTGATCACCGACAAGCTGCCCATGACGCTGGACAAAAACGGCACCGGCAAGCTGTCCATCGACAACATCCCCACCAGCCGCCAGCCGCAGGACCTGCTGCTGGAAGCCAGCTACGCCGACCCGAATGGTGAGGTGCAAACCCTGCGCAGCACCCAGGCGTTGTGGCCCGCCAGTGTGGTGGCCGGTATCAAGACCGAGGGCTGGGTATCGAGCCGCCAGAACATCAAGTTCCAGGCGTTGGCGCTGGACCTGAGCGGCAAACCGCAAGCCGATGTCGCGCTGCAGGTCAAGGCCATCTCCCGCATCACCACCACCAGCCGCAAACGTCTGGTCGGCGGTTTTTACAGCTACGACAACCAGACCCGAGTGAAAGAGTTGGGTAAGGTGTGCAGCGGCAAGAGCGATGCGCGCGGCCTGCTGCTTTGTGAAACCAAGCTGACCGAGGCCGGTGAAGTGGAGCTGGTGGTCACCGCCCAGGACGCGGCGGGCAACAGCAGCCATGCGGCTTCCAGCGTGTACGTCACCCAACAGGGCGAACTGTGGTTTGGTGGCGAGGACCATGACCGCATCGACCTGATCCCCGAGAAAAAGAGCTACCAGCCCGGTGACACCGCCCGCTTTCAGGTGCGTATGCCGTTCCGCTTTGCCACGGCGCTGCTGACCGTGGAGCGCGAGGGCATCCTGCACACCGAGGTGGTGCAGCTGACTGGCCAGGACCCGACGATTGAACTCAAAGTCAAAGACGGCTGGGGCCCGAATGTGTATGTGAGTGTGCTGGCGCTGCGCGGACGGCTGCGCGAGGTGCCCTGGTACAGCTTTTTCACCTGGGGTTTCAAGGCGCCGCGTGAATGGTGGACCTCGTTCTGGTTTGAGGGCAAAGAGTTTGTGGCCCCGACCGCGCTGGTGGATTTGAGTAAACCGGCCTTTCGGCTGGGCGTGGCGGAGATTCGTGTTGGCACCCAGGCGCACCAGTTGGCGGTGAGCGTGACGGCTGACAAGGAAAGTTACGCGGTGCGCAGCCAGGCCAAGGTGACTATCAAGGTCAAATTACCTAACGGCCAGCCTGCGGCCAACGCTGAAGTGGCGCTGGCCGCCGTTGACCAGGCGCTGCTGGAGCTGATGCCCAACACCAGCTGGAACCTGCTGGACGCGATGCTGCAGCGCCGCAGCTGGGGCGTGGAAACGTCCACCGCGCAAATGGAAATCATCGGCCGCAGGCACTATGGTCGCAAGGCGGTGGCGGCGGGCGGTGGTGGTGGTCACAGCGGCACGCGTGAGCTGCTGGACACGCTGCTGCTGTGGAACCCGTCCGTTAAACTGGATGCCAACGGCAGCGCCACGGTGACGGTGCCGCTCAACGACGCGTTGACCACCTTCAAAATTGTCGCCGTGGCCGATACATCGACCGGCCTGTTTGGCACCGGCAGCACCAGCATTCGCGCCACCCAAGACCTGCAGATCATCAGCGGCCTGCCGCCGCTGGTGCGTGAAGACGATGTGTACCGCGCCCAGATCACCCTGCGCAACACCACCAAACACGCCATGAAAGTGGTCGTGACACCGCGTGCCACACTATTGAACTTGGAGCAGCAGACCCTTGATATACCTGGGCTGGAGGCCCGTGAGGCATTATGGACGGTGCGCGCCCCGGCGCAGCTGGCACAAACCCGCTTCGAGGCCATCCTGTGGGAGATTGAGGCCAAAGATACTTTGAGCAGTGCGCGCGATGCGCTGAAAGCCAGCCAGCGCATCATCCCGGCTGTGCCGCTCACCGTGCAGCAGGCCACGCTGATGCAGGTGGACAAAACCTTCACGCTGGATGTGGCGCCGCCCGCCCATGCACTACCCGGTCGCGGTGGTTTAAAGATGTCGCTGCAGCCCAAGCTGGCCGAGGGTTTGCCGGGCGTGAAAGACTGGTTTGCCAACTACCCGTTTGCCTGTCTGGAGCAAAAAGCCAGCAAAGCCATCGGCTTAAGAGACGGCAAACTGTGGAACACCCTGACGGCGCAGCTTCCCGGCTACCTGGACGCTGATGGCTTGGCCAGCTACTTCCCGCCGCGTGATGGTGAAGCCGATCGCGGCAGCGACACCCTCACCGCCTACTTGCTGGCCGCCGCCCATGAGGCGAGCAGCATCAACCCGGCGTTTGCCCTGAGCGATGACCTGCGTGCGCCCATGGAGCGTGGCCTGATCGGTTTTGTCGAAGGCAAGATTCAGCGCAACTTCTGGAGCCCGCGCCAAGACCTGGACGTGCGCAAGCTCGCCGCTATCGAAGCGCTGTCGCGTTACGGCAAGGCGCAAGGGCGTTTGCTTGGGTCCATCACCATCGCGCCAAACCAGTGGCCCACCCACGCGGTGATTGATTGGCTGAACATTCTGAAACGGGTGCAAGACGTGCCCGACCGCAACAAACGCGTCGCAGAAGCCACCCAAATCCTGAAAAGCCGCATCAGCTACCAAGGCACCAAGATCATTTTCAGCACCGAGCGTGACCACTACTGGTGGTGGCTGATGCAAAACGGCGACGTGAACACCGCGCGGCTGATGCTGGTGATGATGGACGACCCGGCCTGGCAAGACGACATGGGCCGCCTGGCCAATGGTTTCATCAACCGCCAGCAGGGTGGCGCCTGGCACACCACCACCGCCAACCTGTGGGGCGGTCTGGCGCTGGAGAAGTTCTCGGCCAAGTTTGAGGCCGTGCCCGTTTCCGGTACCACCCAGGTCAGCATGAGCGCAAACACCGCCAGCGTGGACTGGCGCAAAGTGGAGCGCATCCAAACCACCGAAGCCCCTGGCGCCGCGCACCAGAGCAGCTGGTTTGGCGCACCCGCCGCACCGGGCAACCTGAAGAACAACAGCCTGTTCCTTCCATGGGGCCAACCTGCGGTCAAAGACACCCTGAGCGTGACACACCAAGGCACTGGCAAACCCTGGCTGACGCTGCAGTCGGTGGCGGCTGTCCAGCTCAAGGCGCCGTTTTTTGCCGGTTACCAGATCAAAAAGACCATCACCCCCGTCGAACAAGCCAACCCAAAGCTGCCCGCAGGCAGCTACACGCGCGGCGACATCTTGCGCATCACGCTGGAAGTGACCGCCAGCGCCGACATGAGCTGGGCCGTGATCACCGACCCGGTGCCGGGGGGCGCGACCATTCTGGGCAGCGGCCTGGGCCGCGACAGCGAGATTGCCACGCAAGGTGAAAAACGCGAAGGTGACGGCTGGAGCGCGTTTGAGGAGCGCAGTTTTGAGGCCTTCCGCAGCTACTACCAGTTTCTGCCCAAGGGCACGGTCAAGATGGTCTACACCGTCCGCCTGAACAACGTGGGTGACTTCGCACTGCCGCCCAGCCGCGTGGAAGCGATGTACGCGCCGGAGATGTTTGGCGAGGCGCCGAATGCGCGGGTGAAG
The DNA here is from genome assembly GCA_002083775.1 of Rhodoferax ferrireducens. GTDB lineage: Bacteria > Pseudomonadota > Gammaproteobacteria > Burkholderiales > Burkholderiaceae_C > Rhodoferax > Rhodoferax ferrireducens_A. The sequence goes on from MTEI01000004.1 coordinate 133,793, forward strand.
GTGGAGGCGGGCAAGTGATTGGCAGCTGGCTGCGCTGGCTTGCTATTCTATTTGCAGCTACTTGCGCTCATTCCACCTGGGCTGCAGCCAGTTTTGACGAGATAAAAGCGTCATGGCAACCGTCTGACACGGTGATCCTCGACCGCCATGGTGAGGTGCTGCAGCGCGTGCGAACCGACGCGACCGTGCGCCGTGGCCAGTGGTTGGCGCTGGCCGACATCTCCCCCGCCCTGCGCACCGCGCTGGTGCTCTCGGAAGACAAGCGTTTTTATGAACACAGTGGCGTGGATTGGCATGCGGTGTCCGCCGCCGCTTGGGCCAATCTGTGGGCCACCAAAACACGTGGCGCCTCCACCATCACCATGCAACTGGCAGGTTTGCTCGATGATGACCTCAAGCGCAGCGCTGGCGGGCGCAGTGTGCTACAAAAGGTGCAGCAAACCATGTCTGCACAGTGGCTGGAGCGCCGCTGGCGCAAGGACCAGATTCTGGAGGCGTATCTTAACCTGGTGCCGTTCCGGGGTGAACTGGTCGGCATTGACGCGCTCAGCCAGACGTTATTTGGCAAAGCCGCACACGGGCTGGACGAGCGCGAGGCCGCCGTGGCTGCCGCGCTGGTGCGCGCGCCCAACGCCAAACCAGCGCTGGTGGCGCAGCGGGCTTGCGCGGTGCTCAAGAATCTGCACCCCGCCAATGGTGTGGCCAACTGCGACGCGCTCGAACTGTTCACCACCGGCACGTTACAACGGCGCGACTTTGCTGCCAGCGCGGGCATCGCCCCGCACGCGGCGCGACAGGTGCTGCGCGTCATCACCCAGCAGCGTGGGCCAGAACCGTACGCTGTCAGCGCCCCGAACACTGCGTCAACAACCAACACCACATCGCACACCCCCCGCAGCACCACTGCCAGCCAACTTTCACCGGCCAGCATCACCACCACCCTCAGCGCCCCACTGCAGCGTTTTGCCGTGCAAACCCTGCAGCAACACCTGCGCGAGTTGCGTGGCCGCCAAGTGGAAGATGGCGCCATCGTGGTGCTAGACAACGCCTCGGGCCAGGTGCTGGCCTGGGTCGGCTCCTCGGGCGAACTCAGCAGCGCGGCCGAGGTGGATGGCGTGACCGCGCTGCGCCAGCCCGGCAGCACCCTCAAGCCGTTTTTGTACGCCCAGGCATTTGCCCAGCGGCGCCTCACCGCTGCCAGCCTGCTGGACGACTCGGGCGCGCAGATCCAGACCAGTGGCGGACTGTACATTCCGCAGAACTACGACCACCAGTTCAAAGGCTGGGTGTCGGTGCGCACCGCGCTGGGAGCGTCGCTGAACGTGCCCGCGGTGCGCACGCTGGTCATGGTGTCGCCCGACGCGTTTCACAAGCAACTGGTCGCGCTCGGCCTGCCGCTCAAGGAAAGCGGCGACTACTACGGTTACAGCCTGGCGCTGGGCAGCGCCGAGGTGTCGCTGCTGACCCTGGCCAACGCCTACCGCGCGCTGGGCAACGGCGGGCGGCTCGGTGCCACCTCGTTGCTGCCGGGTGACAAGCCCGCCCAGCCATCGGTGCTCGATGCCCGCGCCGCCTTCATCGTGGGCGACATCCTGAGTGATCCGCTGGCGCGTGCCCGCACCTTTGGCTCAGACAGCATCCTGGCCACCCGGTTCTGGAGCGCCGCCAAAACCGGCACCAGCAAAGACATGCGGGACAACTGGGCGCTGGGCTGGTCACAAGCCTACACGGTGGGTGTGTGGGTCGGCAACGCCAGTGGCGCGCCGATGTGGGACGTGAGCGGCACCAGCGGCGCCGCGCCGATCTGGGCCGCCGTCATGCACTACTTGCACCAGAGCCAGCCCAGTCGCGCACCCAAGCCGCCCGCGGGTGTGCTGCAACTACCGGTACAGTTTGTGGCGCCAGAGGCCAACACCAGCCAACCCACGCCGCTTGAGGCAGCACGCACGGAGTGGTTCATCCAGGGCACGCAGCAGGCCCTATTTGCTATTCAAAGAGAAGCTGTCAGCCCTTATGATGAAAGGGCTGGCGGCCTAAAAGGCTTAAAACTCTCCAGCACAGCCAGCGCCCGCATCACCGCCCCCACCTCCGGCACCATCATCGCGCTGGACCCGGACGTTCCCCCCAAAAACCAGCGCGTCACGTTCACCGCCGTAGGCAACGGGCTGCGCTGGCGCATCGACGGCAAGGCGTTTGCCAGCGGCAATTCGGCGCACTGGTTGCCTTGGCCGGGGCGGCATGTGGTGCAGATCACCGACACCAAAGGCCGGGTGTTGGATGACATCCGGCTGGAGGTGCGCGGCGCGGGGGTCGTGGGCAGGCGCTGACAGTACCGGCAACACGGCGCTTCAAAGCCATCGCTGCCCTTGCCGCGGTGTTACCCTCACCCCCCTCAGTTTTCGAACCGCGCCGCAGGGCGCAACAACTCCAAGGAAGATCAGTCATGGGTGCGCAGTGGAAAGCAAAAGGCAAGGAATTGGCAGCCAATGCCCGGGGCCGGGTATTTGGCAAGTTGTCCAAGGACATCATGCTGGCCGCCCGCAGCGGGGCTGACCCGGCTGCCAACTCACGCCTGCGCCTGCTGGTGGAGCAGGCGCGCAAAGCCTCCATGCCCAAAGACACGCTGGACCGCGCCATCAAAAAAGGCGCTGGACTAACCGGTGAACCGGTCCATTTTGAGCATGTGATCTACGAAGGTTTTGCCCCGCACCAGGTACCGCTGATGGTGGAATGCCTGACCGACAACGTCAACCGCACCGCGCCCGAGATGCGGGTGTTGTTCCGCAAGGGCCAGCTGGGCACCTCCGGCTCGGTGGCCTGGGATTTTGACCACCTCGGCATGATCGAGGCCGAGCCCGCCAATGCGGGTGCGGATGCAGAAACTGCCGCTATCGAAGCTGGAGCGCAAGACCTGGAACCCGGTGACGAAGACGGCACCACGCTGTTCCTGACCGACCCGACCGACCTGGACCTGGTCAGCCGCGCCCTGCCCGCACAGGGTTTTACCGTGTTGTCGGCCAAACTGGGCTACAAGGCCAAAAACCCGGTGGACCCGGCCAGCCTGAGCGCAGATCAGCTTGAAGAGGTCGAAACCTTTCTGGCCGCCATTGACGCCAATGACGACGTACAAAACGTCTATGTCGGTCTGGCGGGTTAAGGATGAAAACACAAATCGACCATCTGGTGATCGTCGCCCAGACGCTGGAACAAGGCGTGGCGTGGTGCGAAACCACCCTGGGCATCACGCCCGGCCCCGGTGGTGAACATGCCCAATACGGTACCCACAACCGCCTGGCCAAGATCGCCACACCGGCGCACCCGTTGGCCTACCTGGAAATCATCGCTATTGATCCGGGAGCAAAGAAGCCAGTGGCAGCAGGGGCTAAGCGCTGGTTTGACATGGATGATGCGGCGTTGCAAGCGACCGTGGCGGTGGAGCCAAGGCTGGTGCATTTTGTCGCCCAGACCAACGACATCCAGGCCGGACGCAGCGCCCTGAAAGTTCTGAGTATCGACCGTGGACCGGCGCTGCAGACCAGCCGCCAATCCCGCAAAGGGGTGCTGCACTGGCAGATCACCGTGCGGGATGACGGCCAGCGGCTGTTTGACGGGGTGCTGCCCAGCCTGATCCAGTGGGGCAAGCCCGACGCCGCCGAGCCGTTGCGCCTGCACCCGCGCAACAGCCTGCCGCGCTCAGGCGTCACGCTGCACAGCATCAGCGTCACCCACCCCAGCGCCGACAAATTGCAGGCGGCATATGAGGCGATCGGGCTGGCCGGCATTGCGGTGGAAACCGGTCCGGCGAATCTCAGCGTCACCCTGCACACGCCCAAAGGCCCGGTCACGCTGCAAAGCCACGGCATCTAGCGCCCGTGCAGCCGCGCTGCGGCCTATTGAATAAGGGGCGCGCCGAGCCACGCTTCGCCGCAGGATGCCGCATTGGACGTGAAGGGCCGCCAACAAAGACCATGGACCCCGCGGGAGGCTTGGGCTACCATTTGCATTGCTGAACGTGGATTGCCCCTGCGCTCATCACCTGAAAATGGCATCAGCCATGCCGCATCGAAGGAGCAGGCGGAGATGAAAAAACGATCATTGGTAAGCAAGCTGCTTCTCAGCGTGGCCGTCACTCTGGCGTTGTGCCATCTGGCCAGCGCCGCCGACCTGGCGGAGATCCGGCAGCGAGGGGAGTTGCGCCACCTGGGCATTCGCTACGCCAACTTTGTTACAGGCGCCGGTGACGGTTTCGATGTGGAACTCACGCGCGGTTTTGCCGAACACATCGGGGGCAAATACCGACTGGTTTACTCGGACTTTTACAACGTCATGCGCGACCTGCTGGGCAAGGACGTGGTGCGCCAAGGCGCTCAAGTCAGCCTGACTGGCACCTTCGAGGTGAAGGGCGACCTGATCGCCACCGGCTTCACCGTGCTGCCCTGGCGCCAGGCCGTGTTGTTGTACTCGGACCCCACCTTTCCCTCCCAGGTGCTGCTGGTCGCCCCGGCCCAGGCAAAACTAACTCCTATCAAAGGCAGCAACAACCTCACCGCCGATATCCAGGAAACCAAGGCGCTGATCGGCAAAAAAAGCCTGCTGGTGATGGAGCGCACCTGTCTGGACCCGGCCAACTACGGCCTCAAGGGCAGCGGCATCGACCTCAAGGCCTACACCAAAAGCAGCAATCTCAATGAAATGGTGCCGGCCATGCTCAACCAGGAATCCGAGCTGACCCTGCTCGACGTGCCAGACGCGATTCTTGACCTGACCAAATGGGCTGGGCAGATCAAGGTGATCGGCCCGATTTCAGAGCATCAGATTCTGGCCACCGCCTTTCCCAAAGATGCGCCCCAGCTGCGCGATGCCTTCAATACCTACCTGCGCCAAATCCGAGCTGACGGCAGCTACGACAAATTGGTGGACCGGTATTACCCAGGCATTCGGCGCTATTTCCCGGCCTTCTTTGCCAAGCCAGCCTGAAGCGCGCGCCCATGTCACGCCTCAACCGCCTGTTAGCGCATTGGCCGCTGCTGATTGCGGTGGCGTTTGCGGCGTTCACCATGGTGCTGATCCTGAGCCTGTATGGAGCCCAGTCGCGCTTGCGAGCAGCCACCGACAGCCGCCTGATCGCCGATAGCCAGCGGCGTGCCGATGCCGTGGCCGAGTTCATGGCAGAGCGCAAGCAGGAAGCCGCCGACCTGGCCGCCAGCCGGGAGGTAGAGGCCTTTCTCGTCAACCGGGCGCTGGGCATGTCGCCGCAATATGGCTTGAATGTGTCGCTGGACGCGGTGGAGCAGCTTTTTAACCATCACATCCGGCAAAAGACCTTGCGCGGGCTGCCGGTGTACCAGCACATCGCGTTTTATGTTGAACCAGGCCAGCCTGTGGCACAGGCGGGGGGCCATGTGGCGGACAATGTGCCGATGACAACGCTGGGCAGGGCGCCTGAGCTGCAGTTGGACCAGCAACGCTGGCGCATGACGGCCAGCGCTCCCGTCATCCAGCGCGATGTGGTGCTGGGCCACGTGGTCACCGTGAGTGATTTGCGGCTGCTGTCGCGCCTGCTGATCACCAGCGATATGCCGCAAGGCGCTGAAGGCAACTACCTGGAGGTGCTGATCACTGACGACGGTGTCGACATTCCGGGCTCGGGCCGCTCAGCGTTCGATTTTGGCGACGCCGGGCGGCGGTTTGCCCAGTTGCCACAAAACCGGGTCATGGCTGCGGCTGCGGTGTCCGAGGCGGCACAGTTCAGGCAGATGCTGGCCTTGCGCACGGCGATTGCGGGCTCGCCATTGTCGATGCTGACCCTGACCTCGGAAATAGAGGCCTACGGCCAGCTGGCATCGCCCACTTACGTCCTCTGGCTGTCGTTTTTTTCTGTGGCACTTTTGCTGGCCGCCTTCGGTTTCGACCGGATGCGCAAGCGCGTCATGTTGTTTGAGGCCAAAAATGTGGAAGCCACGCGCAACCGTGCTGAGCTGGAACAGCGCAACCAAGCCCTGTCAGAAGAAGTGGCCAGGCGCCAGGCCGCCGAAAGCGAGATCACCCAGCTGGCTTTTTTTGACCCGCTGACCGGCCTGCCCAACCGGCGGCTGCTGGTGGACCGTCTCACCCAGGCGCTGGCCAGCCGGGTACGTTTCCCCCGCCAGGGGGCGCTGCTGTTCATTGACCTGGACCACTTCAAGACCCTCAACGACACCTTGGGGCACGGCATGGGCGACCTGCTGCTGCAACAGGTGGCGCAGCGCCTGCTCAGCTGTGTGCGTGAAGGTGACAGCGTGGCCCGCCTGGGGGGTGACGAGTTTGTGGTCATGCTGGAAGACCTGGGCACCAGCCAGGAGGAAGCCGCCAACAGCACGGAAAAAGTGGGTGAAAAGATCCTCAACGCCCTGAATCAGCCGTACCAGCTGGAGCACAGCTCGCACCGCAGCACGGCCAGCATTGGCATCACCCTGTTTGGCCAGGACCAGGCCAGCGTGGAAGACCTGCTGAAGCGGGCTGACCTGGCCATGTACCGCGCCAAAGACCAGGGCCGCAATACCTTGCGCTTTTATGACCCGCAGATGCAGGCAGTGGTCACGGCCAGCGCCGCCCTGCAGGCGGATCTGACGGCGGCCATCGCCAACCAACAGTTTGACCTGTATTACCAGGCCCAGGTGGATGCCAGTCACCAGGTGATTGGTGCAGAGGCCTTGCTGCGCTGGCAGCGGCCCAAGCATGGCCCAGTGTCACCGGCCGAATTTATCCCGGCGGCCGAAGAAAGTGGCCTGATCATTTCGATTGGCCAATGGGTGCTGGCCACGGCCTGCGCCCAATTGGCGCGCTGGGCCCAGGTGCCCGCTTTGGCGCACTTGAGCCTGGCGGTGAACGTCAGCGCCCGCCAGTTCCACCACCCGGAATTTGTCAGCCAGACACTCGCAGCCCTGGCCAGCACCGGTGCCAACGCGCAGCGCCTGAAGCTGGAGCTGACCGAGAGCCTGCTGGTGGATGACATGGAAGAAGTCATCACCAAAATGACCGCGTTGAGAGCCTACGGCATCGGGTTTTCGCTGGACGACTTTGGCACCGGTTACTCGTCACTGGCGTATCTGAAGCGTCTGCCGTTGGACCAGCTGAAGATTGACAAGTCATTTGTGCTGGACGTGCTGACCGACCCCAACGACGCGGCCATCGCCAAAACCATCATCGCGCTGGCCCACAGCCTGGGGCTGGGGGTGATCGCCGAGGGGGTAGAAACCGAGGCCCAGCGCCACTTCCTGAGCCAGGCGGGTTGCCAGACTTACCAGGGTTATTTCTTCAGCCGCCCCGTGCCCGTGGCGCAGTTTGAAGCCTACGTGCAACAGGCTTGAGGGCAGCCCGCCCTGCCGTCGCTGAAGTATCAGAAACTCGCGCTATTACCTATATAGCTATTAGCCCTTATATAGAAAGGGCTAGAGGCCAATTTCTTATATTACGCCGGCCAGTTCAACCAAGCCTGAGCGGGCTGGCGAGACATCCTGCGCCTGCACCCCCCGCGCCGCCAAGGTGGCTGGCACCGGCAAACCCCGCACCAGCGCAGCGGCCAGCTCGCCCATGGCAGGTGCGGTCTGGATGCCGTAGCCGCCTTGGCCTGCCAGCCAGAAAAAGCCTGGTGCATCCGGCGCAAAACCCACCACCGGGGTTTTGTCGGCCACAAACGAGCGCAGCCCGGCCCATTGGCGTTTGATCTTGCGGATCTGCAGCGTGGTCACCGTCTCGACGCGGTCCACCGCAATGGCGATGTCCAACTCTTCGGGCTGCACATCCTGCGGCGCCACCGGGTCTTCGTTGGCTGGGGACACCAGCAACACGCCGGCATCCGGTTTGAAATAGAAGCTCTCCTGCGCATCAATCACCATCGGCCACGGGCCAATGTCGCACCCTGCCGGTGCATCGCAGGTGAAAGCGCTGCGGCGTTTGGGCTGTAGCCCGACTGGCGCCACCCCGGCCAGCTGGGCCAGTTCGTCGCACCATGCGCCTGCCGCGTTCACCAGCACCGGGGCCCAAAAGCTGCCAGCCGGGGTGTCCACGCGCCAACCGTCTGCCTCACGGGTGATCGATTGCGCCGGGGCATCGCATACCAGCTTGGCCCCGGCAGCTTTGGCGCCGCGCAAAAAGCCCTGGTGGATGCCGTCCACGTCCATGTCCATGGCGTCAGGCTCGTAGATGCCGCAGGCGGCAAACTCCGGGCGCACCACCGGCACGCGTTGCAAGATCTGTTCTTGCGTCCACCACTGCACATTGGGCACCAGCGCCTGCATGTCCAGCAGCAGGGCTTGCAGCGCGTCATGGTCGTCCGCCGTGCCCACAATCAGTGCGCCGCGCGGTGTCACCAGCGGATACGCCGAAAACCCAGCCGGTGGCGCAAAGTAAAACGCCTTGGCTGCGGTGGTGATCGCACGCACCGTGGCGTTGCCATAAGTTTCAGAATACAGCGCCGCCGAGCGCCCGGTGGCGTGATAGCCGGGCTGCGACTCCCACTCCAGCAGCGTCACTTCGCTATGCGGCGCCAGAAAATAAGCCACCGAGGCTCCCGCCATACCGGCACCAACGATCAACACATCTGTTTTTTGCATCCGTTCACCTTCAATAAATTTCATGGGGCCATCGCCACTTTTCAAACCAGCAACCCGGGTCGCCCCGTAACATGCAGCGCACAAATAGGAGCGCACCCCATGCCCGTGATCACCAACATTGAAGACCTGCGCCTTCTGGCCAAAGCCCGCGTACCGCGCATGTTTTACGACTACGCCGATTCTGGCAGTTGGACTGAGAGCACCTATCGTGCCAACAGCGACGACTTCCAAAAAATCAAGCTGCGCCAGCGCGTGGCCATCAACATGGAAAACCGCAGCACGGCCAGCACCATGATCGACCAAAAGGTGGCCATGCCGGTAGCGATTGCCCCCACCGGCCTGACCGGCATGCAGTGTGCCGACGGTGAAATCAAGGCCGCCAACGCGGCCAAGAAGTTTGGCATTCCGTTCACTCTCTCAACCATGAGCATCTGCTCGATCGAAGACGTGGCTGCCGAGACCGGCGGGCACCCGTTCTGGTTTCAGCTCTACGTGATGAAAGACCGCGATTTCATCGAGCGCCTGATCGACCGCGCCAAAGCCGCGCATTGCTCGGCGCTGGTCATCACGCTGGACCTGCAAATCCTCGGCCAGCGCCACAAAGACCTCAAAAACGGCCTGTCGGCCCCGCCCAAACTCACCATCCCCAACATCATCAACATGGTGACCAAAGTGCGCTGGGGCCTGGGCATGCTGGGCACCAAACGCCACGGCTTTGGCAACATCGTCGGCCACGTCAAGGGCGTGGAAAACATGGGCTCTTTGAGCGAGTGGACCGCCAAACAGTTTGACCCGGGCTTAAGCTGGAACGACGTGGAATGGATCAAAAAGCGCTGGGGCGGCAAAGTCATCATCAAAGGCATCCAGGACGTGGAAGACGCGCGCCTGGCCGTCAACTCAGGGGCCGACGCGATGATCGTCAGCAACCACGGCGGCCGCCAATTGGACGGCGCGCCCAGCTCCATCACCGCCCTGCCCGCCATCGTGGATGCGGTGGGCAAAGACATCGAAGTGCACATGGACGGCGGTATCCGCAGCGGCCAGGACGTGCTCAAAGCTCGCGCCCTGGGCGCCCGCGGCACCTACATCGGCCGCGCCTTTTTGTATGGTTTGGGCGCGATGGGCGAAGAAGGTGTGACCAAAGCGCTGGAAATCATCCACAAAGAACTCGACCTGACGATGGCGTTTTGCGGCCATACGAACGTCGAGAACGTGGACAAAGGGATTTTGCTGCCGGGGACTTACCCGATGTGAAGTCCGAACGTCGGCAATACAAAGCAAAAGCAGCGAAGCGAACTTTTGCTTGCTATTCTGCCTCCCCGCCGTTGAATCAGGGCTGAGCAGCGCAGCGGCAAGTGGATCAGGGCTGGCGATTGTTTGAGGCGAAGCCGAGTTCGAGCCAGACCTAGGACGACTGCAACTGATGCGTCGCCAGCTTGAAGTCCGGATCTTCCGGAAACGCCTTGATCTTGAAGCCCAGACTGCGCATCAACCGGAGCATGTTGGCGTTGTTGGCCAGCACCAGGCCTTCAATCTCGGCCAGGCCCTTCTCGCGCGCAAAGTCCATGATCGACAGCATCAGCCGTGACCCCAGGCCCTGGCCTTTGAAGTCGTCGGCCACCACCAGCGAAAACTCGCAGCTGCTGCGGTCCGGGTTGGTGATGTAGCGCGACACACCGACGATGCGCACCGTTTGCTGCGACTGGCCGTTGGCGTCCAGACTGGTGGAGGCGTGCAACGCCACCAGCGCCATCTCGCGGTCGTAGTCGATCAGGGTGAACCGTGACAGCATGTTGGCCGGCAGTTCCTGCATGCTCGACACAAACCTGAAATACCGGCTCTCTGGGGAGAGGCTGCGCACAAAAGTCTGCAACATCAGGGCGTCGTCCGGGTGGATCGGGCGCACGATGTATTCGCCACCACCGGCCATTGGGCACACCTGTTCGTGGTGCGATGGGTAGGGCAGAATGGACAGGTGGTTGTAGTTCCGCACCGAGGGGGCCGCGTTGTCAATGACGATGCGCGCATCCACCGCCAGTGCACCCGATTCGTCCACGATGATCGGGTTGATGTCCATCTCGCGCAGTTGCGGCAGTTCACACACCATTTCAGACACACGCAGCAAAATCTGCTCCAGTGCCTCGATATTGGCGGCCTTGGCGCCACGCCAGAAACCCAGGGTTTCGGCCACGCGTGAACGTTCAATGAGCCGACGCGCCAGAAACTGGTTCAGCGGAGGCAACTCCATGGCGCGGTCGTTGATCAGCTCAATCATGGTGCCGCCAGCACCAAAAGCGATCACCGGACCAAATGGATCGTCGGTTACCAGACCCACGCACACCTCGCGGCCACGTTGCTGGTTGGACATGTTTTGTACGGTCACCCCATTGATCTTGGCGCTGGGCTGCAGGCGGGTCACGTTCTGGATCATTTCCAGAAAAACGTCGCGCACCCCAACCGCATTCATCACGTTCAGGGCCACGCCTTGCACGTCTGACTTGTGGCTGATGTCGGGCGAATCAATTTTGAGCGCCACCGGGAAGCCCAGTTGTGTGGCGATCATCATCGCCTCGTTGGGGGTACGCGCCAGAATGGTTTTGGTCACTGGAATATGGAACGCGGCCAGCAGGGCCTTGGATTCCATCTCGGTCAGCACCTTGCGGCGCTCGGCCAGCACACTCTCGATCAGCAGGCGCGCGCCTTCCACATCGGGGTTGGCCAAATCGCTCAGCGGCGGTGGGGTTTGCTGCAGCAGTTGCTGGTTTTGGTAGAACGAGGCGATGTTGCCAAAGGCACCCACAGCCGCCTCGGGCGTGCGAAAGGTCGGGATGTTGGCATCGTTGAGAATCTGGCGCGCATCGCCCACCGAGGCGTCGCCCATCCAGCAGGTCAGCAAGGGCTTGCTCACCTGGCGGTTGAACCCGGCAATGGCGGCGGCGATGGCGTCACCGTCCATGTCGACCTTGGGCGAATAAATCACCAGAATGCCGTCAATCTGCGCGGCGTGGCTGGCGGCGTCGATGGCAGCACGGTAATGCTCGGGACCCGCGTCTTCCGACACGTCGATCAAGTCAGTGAAAGTGGCCATGGGCGGCATCAAGGGCTTGAGCGCAGCGGCCTCGTCGGGCTTCAGACGACCCAGTTGCAAGCGGATTTCGCTCACCCAATCAGCCGCCAGCACGCCCGGCCCACCGCCATTGGTGACGATCGCCAGGCGCTTGCCCACCGGCTTGTAGCGCGAAGCCAGGCACTTGGCCGCTGAGAACAGCTCGACAAATGAGCGCACCCGCACCGCACCGGCGCGGCGCAAGGCGGCATCAAACACGTCGTCGCTGCCCACAATGGCGCCCGAGTGTGTCAGCGCAGCGCGGTTGCCGGCTGGTTTGCGCCCGGCTTTGAGCACCACCACCGGCTTGGCGTTGGCAGCTGCCCGCAAGGCACTCATGAAGCGCCGGGCGTTGGTGATGCCTTCCAGATAGACCACGATGCTGTGTGTTTTGGCGTCTGAGGCCAAAAAGTCCAGCACCTGCGCCATATCCACCGCCGTATTGGGGCCCAGTGACACCACGGTGGAGAAACCGACGGCGTTTTTGCGTGCCCAATCCAGAATCGAGGATGTCAACGCGCCCGACTGCGACACCAGCGCCAGCGGCCCGCTGGCGGCCAAGGGGCCGGCCACACTGGCGTTGAGCTGGAGATGCGGCCGCTGGAAACCCAGACAATTCGGTCCCAGCAGGTAAATGCCGTCGCGCGAAGCCATCTTGTGCAGCTCTGCGGCCATGGCCGCGTCAATACCGCTGGAGATCACCAGTGCCGAGTGGCATTTGATGCGCCCAGCCAGTTCCAGGGCAGCCGGTACTTCGCTGGGCGGCAGGGCGATGATGGCCAAGTCAGCCTGGGTGTTGGCCAGGTCAGCCAGCGTACCACTGGCATGCGTGTCCAGAAACACCAGCTTGCCGCTGTATTGCTGGGCGGTAATGGCCCGGTGCAACGCACGCGCCTGGGGGGTCTGCAACTCTGGCTGGTCGGCTTGACCGGCAAACACGGCAATGGATCCCGGGGAAAACAACGACGTTAAGAAATGCTTATCCATGAAACTACCTATTGACGTTTTATAAATCTTATTGAGCTTAACCTGTGCGCACCCAAAAAGCACTGATCTTGCGCACCTAAACAGCATTGTCGCAGGGGCGACTGGCAGGCAAACCACAGCCTGACCCGCAGTATCCTTGCCATTTATGCCCTTGATGATCCCTTCGTGATGGCCACCGCGCTGATTCGCCGCATTGCGCACTTGGACATGGATGCGTTTTACGCCTCCGTGGAGCTGCTGCGCTACCCGCAGCTCAAAGGCCTGCCGGTGGTGATTGGCGGCGGCCGTCGCTCGGCTGACAACGCCTTGCTGCAAACCCACGCCGATGTGCCGCTGAGCCGCATTCCAGTGGCAGACTTTCCCCGGCTGGCGGGCTACACCGGGCGTGGCGTGATCACCACCGCCACCTACGCCGCGCGCCAGTCCGGCGTGGGCTCGGCCATGGGGCTGATGAAAGCCGCCAAGCTCTGCCCCGAGGCGATTTTGTTGCCGGTGGACTTTGCCGAGATCAGGCGTTATTCACGCGCCTTCAAAGACATCATCATGGACATTGCCCCGGTGATGGAGGACCGCGGCGTGGACGAGGTCTACATCGACTTCACCCACGTGCCCGGTGGCCAGCGCGACGGTGGCCGGGTGCTGGCCCGGCTGATCCAGAAAACCATCTTCCAGGCCACCGGGCTGACCTGCTCGGTGGGGGTGGCACCCAACAAACTGCTGGCCAAGATGGCCAGCGAGTTCAACAAACCCAACGGCATTGCGGTGGTGTTCGAAGACGATATGCAGACAAAAATCTGGCCGCTGGCCTGCCGCAAGATCAACGGCATTGGCCCCAAGGCCGATGAAAAGCTGCAGCGTCTGGGCATCAGAACCATCGGTGACCTGGCGCAACGGGACGTGGACTGGCTCATCGACCATTTTGGCCAGAAGAGCGGCGCCTGGCTGTTTGACGCCGCCCATGGCCGCGACGACCGCCCTTTGGTGCTTGAGAGTGAACCGGTGTCGATCAGCCGCGAAACCACCTTTGAGCGCGACTTGCACGCCGTGCGTGACAAGGCCGAGCTGGGCGCCATCTTCACCCGGCTGTGTGAGCAGGTGGCCGCTGATCTGGCAGCCAAAGGGTATGTGGGCAAAACCGTCGGCATCAAATTGCGTTTTGACGACTTCAAAAGCGTCACCCGTGACCAGACGTTGGAGCACCCCACCGGCGACGCCAAAACCATCCGCCAGGTGGCCGGGCAATGCCTCAAGCGTGTGCCGCTGGCCCAACGCCTGCGCCTGCTGGGGGTGCGTGTGGCTTCACTCACGCGCCTCGGCGAGCACGATAAAGATGCATCAAATATGGCTCCAGCCCTTATGAGTAAAGGGTCTATAGCTCTTTATCCGGTAGCACAGGAGCGCCAACTGTTTTGAGGCTGGTCCCCGAGAACATGTCTGAATTGGTGTTGACCCTGCCCCAAGGGGCAAGCGGCTGGCATAAGATCAGCGCCATGTACAGCCACTGCCAGCCATGACCCAAGCGCCCCAAGCAGCCGATTCGTTTCAGCAACAACTGGCCGGAGAACTGAAACTGCTGGAACTGCTGGCCACCGGTGCCACGCTGGAGGCCTTGTTGGACGCGTTCACCCGCAGCTTTGAGTCGAGTTTTCCTGAGGTGATCGGCTCGGTGATGTTGCTTGATGCCAGCGGCACGCAGCTTGACATGGTGGCCGGGCCCAGTTTGCCCGCCGCCTACCGTGCGGCCTGCCAAAAAGTGGCAATCGGGCCCGGGGTCGGCTCCTGCGGCAGCGCCGCCCACGCCCGGCAAACCATTCTGGTGACCGACATCGCCACCGATGCCCGCTGGCACGGCTTTGCCCACCTGGCGCTACAGCATGGCCTGCGGGCCTGCTGGTCCACCCCGATCATCGGTGCCCAGGGCAAGGTGCTGGGCACCTTTGCCAACTACCTGCACCAGCCCGGCGCCCCTGAGCCGCAGCAGTTGGTGGCCATGCAGCGCAGCGCGTATTTGCTGGGCCTGTTCATCGAGCGCCACCACTTTGCCCGCGACCTGGCCGCCCAGCAAGCCGCCCTGTGCGAGAGCGAGGCACGGTACCGCACCCTGGTGGAGTGGGCGCCGCAGGCGGTGGCGGTGCACCGCAATGGCGAGCTGCTGTATGTGAACGCTGCCGCCATCGCCCTGCTGCACGGTCAGGTGGCTGGCGACATTGTGGGCAAACACATCAGTGACTTTTTGCACCCGGATGACCGCCAGGTGGCGCTGGAGCGCGCCCAGATGGCCATGGTGCAAGGCAGCAGCCTGCAACTGCGCGAAGAAAAATTGATGCGTCTGGACGGCAGCATGGCGCTGGTCGAGATCCAGAGCATGTCGATCCAGTACGACGGCGCGCCCGCGGTGTATGTGGTGGCGCATGACCTGTCCAAACGCCAGGAGGACGAACAGACCATCCACCACCTGGCGTTTTACGACGCCCTGACCAGCCTGCCCAACCGGCGCCTGCTGATGGACCGACTGCAGCAAGCCTTGCTGCCCTCCGGGCGCAAACAGCGCTTTGGCGCGCTGATCCTGCTGGACCTGGACCACTTCAAAAGCATCAACGACCTGATGGGCCACGAGGTAGGCGACGCTCTGCTCAAACAAGTGGCCGAGCGCCTGCAACTGTGTGTGCGCAAAAACGACAGCGTAGCGCGCGTAGGCGGCGACGAATTCATGGTGCTGCTGGAGAGTTTTGCCGTCACCGCCGTGGAGGCCGCCCAATACGCCGAAATGGTGGCCAGCAAGATGGCCGAGCAGCTCAACATCCCCTACACCCTGTTTGACGCCTGCTACACCAGCACGCCCAGCATTGGCATTGTGGTGTTCAAGGAAGGCTCGGCCACGCGGGACGAAACCGTGCGCAAGGCCGACGCCGCCATGTACCAGGCCAAGGCCGCCGGGCGCAACCTGATCCGCTTTTTTGACCCAACCATGCAGGCGCAGGCGCTGGAGCGCATGGCGTTTGAGCAGGACATGCGCCAAGGGCTGGAACAGCAGGAATTTGTGCTGCACTACCAGGTGCAGGTCAACACCCAGGGTGAAATCATTGGCTTGGAGGCGCTGGCGCGCTGGCACAGCGCCAAACATGGCCCCGTGCCGCCGTCCCGGTTTATCCCGCTGGCCGAAGAAAACGGCCTGATCCTGCCGCTGGGCCAGTTTGTGCTGGCTTCCGCCTGCCAACAACTGGCGCTGTGGGCCAAGCACCCCCGCACAGCCAACTGGACAGTGGCCGTGAATGTGAGTGCGCGCCAGTTTGCGCAAGACGGTTTTTATGACTCGGTGGCCAGCGTGCTCCAAAGCAGTGGCGCCAATCCACAACGGCTCAAGCTGGAACTGACTGAGAGCATGCTGGTGAAAAACATGGACGCCATCATCGCCAAGATGAACGCCGTCAAGGCACTTGGCGTGAGCTTCTCGCTGGACGACTTTGGCACCGGCTACTCATCGCTGTCATACCTGAAGCAGCTGCCGTTGGCACAGCTCAAGATTGACCAGTCGTTTGTGCGTGACTTGCTCACCGACGCCAACGACGCGGTGATTGCCCGCACCGTGGTGGCGTTGGGGCACAGCCTGGGCATGAAAGTGATCGCCGAAGGCGTGGAAACAAGTGAACAGCGCCAGCTGCTCACCGAGATGGGCTGCGACGCCTTCCAAGGCTACTATTTTGGCCGACCGGTAGCAGCGGCTGATCTGCTGGAAAATATAAGTCAAATCACCCTCTAGCCCTTTAACCATAAGGGCTGAAAGCTCTGTTTTAAAGAGCATCATTTGCCAAGGGCTTTGCCTGGTCCACGGCGCAGCACCGGCGCCTGCCCTGTAAGATTTTGGCTCCCCGGTCGACTCATCGGGACCACCTTAAGGACACGACCATGCTGAACAAACGCAACCTGTTGAAGAGCCTGACCGGCTGGCTGGGCGCTGCTGCGCTGGCGGACCACGCCGTGGCCGCAAGCAAATTTGCCGTGACCAAGCCCGAGGCTGAATGGCGCAAATTTCTCTCACCTGCCGCCTACGACGTGCTGTTTGAACACGGTACCGAGCGCGCTGGCAGCAGCCCGCTCAACGGCGAAAAACGCCCCGGCACCTTCATCTGCGCCGCCTGCAACCAGCCACTGTTTGACGCCGCCACCAAGTACGAGAGCGGAACTGGCTGGCCCAGCTTCTGGCAACCTTTGCCTGGCGCGCTGGGCACCAGCACCGACTTCAAGATGATCTACCCGCGCACCGAATACCACTGTGCGCGCTGCGGCGGGCACCAGGGCCATGTGTTTGACGACGGTCCCAAACCCACCGGCCTGCGCTACTGCAACAACGGCGTGGCGCTGGCGTTTGTGCCCAAGGGCACGACGCTGCCGCCGCTGCGGACCTGAGCTTCAGAACAGCCGTCACTGCCGCCCGGTGCGCACATTGGGCGGCAAAGCCTGCGGAAAGCTGGTGCGAAACGGGTTGATGTCCAGCCCGCCCCGGCGCGTGTAGCGCGCATAGACGCTGAGCTTGTGCGTCTGGCAGCGCGTCTGGATGTCCATGAACATCCGCTCCACACAGTCCTCATGAAAGCCGGTGTGGTTGCGAAAACTCACGATGTAGCGCAGCAGCCCCGCCTGGTCAATCTGCGGGCCGAAGTAGCTGATCTTCAGGCTGGCCCAATCGGGCTGGCCGGTGACCGGGCAATTGCTTTTGAGCAGGTGGCTGGTCAACGTCTCGCTCACCGGGGCTTCGCCGGTGGCAGCGCTCAGCAATTCAGGCGCGGGCGTGTAGGTGTCGCAATCGAGGTCGAGGCGGTCCAGGCTCAGGCCGTCCAGCTCAAACAGCGGCTCACGGTCAAACTGGTCGGCGGCGATCAGCTTCACGCCGACGCTGCTTTGCATCACCGCGCCACGCCAGGCGGCCTCGGTCAGATCGGTTCTGAGACGCGCCAGCACCTCGGATGCCTCGGCAAACCGGGTATTGCTGAAGCTGCCCAGATACAGCTTGAGCGACTTGCTCTCGATGATGTTGGCCGATTCACACGGCACGGTGATGTGGACCAGCGCCACTTGCGGCTTGCCACGCTTGTTCAACCAACTCAGTTCAAACGCGGTCCACAAATCCGCGCCCAGAAACGGCAGCCGCCCGGACAGGCCCAGTTTCTCACGTTGTGGCGCGCGCGGGATAGGGAACAGCAGCGCCGCATCGTACTGGTCGGCGTAAACCGTGGCTTGGCCCAGGGGGTTGCCAGCAGGATGGCTAAGAGAGGGTTGCATCAATGCTTTCAATAAATGAGCTACTCGCTCTTATGGCATAAGGGCTGGAGCACAATTTCTTATGTAACTTGGCGAAAGTTCAGGCGGCCGTCATGCAGCGCTCTGGCGCCGAAACACCAGCCGCTGCAGCTCCGAGGCAGCAGCGTCAAATGCGTAGCCTTCCAGGTCAAACGCCTTGAGCTGCTCGGGACTTGTTACCGCGTGGGTGGCGGCAAACCGCGCCATCAGCCCGCGCGCGCGCTTGGCGTGAAAGCTGACGATCTTGTATTTGCCGCCCTTGAACTCCTCAAACACACACTCCACCACACGCGCCTTCAGGGCTTGTCGATCGACCGACTTGAAGTACTCCACCGAGGCCAGGTTGACGATCACCGGGTCGCGCTCTTTCTTCAGGCGGGTGTTGAGGTGCTCAGCAATCTGCGTGCCCCAGAATTCGTACAGGTTTTTGCCTTTGGCGTTGACCAGTTGGGTGCCCATCTCCAGCCGGTAGGGCTGCATGTAGTCCAAGGGGCGCAGCACGCCGTACAGGCCGCTCAGGATGCACAGATGGTTTTGCGCCCAGGCGAGGGCCTCGGGCGGCAGGCTTTTGGCGTCCAGCCCTTCGTACACGTCCCCATTGAAGGCCAGCACCGCCTGTTTGGCGTTTTTGGCGCTGAATCTGGGCGACCAGGCCTGGTAACGCGCCACGTTCAGGCCGCTCAAGCTGTCGCTCAAGTGCATCAGCGCGGCAATGTCTTGCGGCGACTTTTGACGCAGGATATCGATCAGTTCGGCAGCTTGCGGCACAAACTGTGGCTGCGTGTGCGGCACATCCCCGGCGGGGGTGTCGTAGTCAAGCGATTTGGCGGGGGAAAGTAAAAACAGCATGGCCGAAAAAAGGAGTTGAACAACCGGGTAATGTTAGGGAATCGGCAGGTCTCTTGCCGTCAAAGGCATTATCGTGACAGGCGCGATAAAGAATGCCTATGGATAGCTTATAAACAATGCATCATGAAAACGATAGTAGGCCGCTATGATTCAGTCCATCGGCACCAACCCACCGATGTCTGAAGTTTCCAAACCAACCCTCCAAGGAGTTCCGCATGTCTTTGATCAACACCCAAGTCAAACCTTTCAAAGCCCAAGCCTACCAAGCCGGCAAGTTTTTTGAAGTCACCGAACAGTCCCTGATGGGCAAGTGGGCCGTGGTGGTGTTTTACCCCGCCGACTTCACCTTTGTCTGCCCGACCGAACTCGAAGACCTGGCGGACGCACACGCCGAATTCGCCAAGTTGGGTGTGGACATCTACGGCGTATCTACCGACACCCATTTCGCCCACAAGGCTTGGGCCGATACGTCGCCCGCCATCAAGAAGGTGCAATACGCCCTGATCGGTGACCCCACCGGCGCGATGACCCGCAACTTTGACGTGATGATTGAAGAAGCGGGCTTGGCACTGCGCGGCACCTTCGTGATCAACCCCGAAGGCCAGATCAAACTGTGCGAAATCCATGACAACGGCATCGGCCGTGACGCCCATGAACTGCTGCGCAAGGTCAAGGCCGCCCAGTACACCTACAGCCACCCGGGCGAAGTGTGCCCCGCCAAGTGGAAAGAAGGCGAAGCCACGCTGAAGCCGTCTCTGGACCTGGTTGGCAAGATCTAACTTGCCGTGACTTGACGGGCGCGTGTTGTTGCGCGCCCCAAGCCGGACAGCGTCAGGGTGGCCCATGTGCCCCCTGCCGTCCGGCTTTTTTATCGACAAAATTGGCCTCTAGCCCCTATGCAATAGGGGCAGGCAGCTATTCATATCAGAGTAAACAAGGAGTTCATCATGCTCGACCAAGACCTGAAAACCCAACTGGCCGCCTACCTGCAGCGCGTCACACTGCCGTTCGAGATGGTGGCCAGCCTGAATGATTCTGAAAGCTCGCAGCAACTCAAACAGCTGCTGCAGCAAATCGACGGCATGTCTGACAAGATCAGCCTGCGTCTGGACGGCGACAACGATCGCAAACCGTCCTTTTCCCTGCACCGCACCGGCACCACGACCAGCCTGCGTTTTGCGGCCATTCCGCTCGGCCATGAATTCACCTCGCTGGTGCTGGCCCTGCTGTGGACCGGCGGCCACCCGCCCAAGACCGAGGCTGAGGTGCTGGAGCAGATCAAGGCGCTGGACGGTGATTTCAATTTCGAGGTTTACATGTCGCTGTCATGCCACAGCTGCCCCGACGTG
Source organism: Rhodoferax ferrireducens (assembly GCA_002083775.1). GTDB lineage: Bacteria > Pseudomonadota > Gammaproteobacteria > Burkholderiales > Burkholderiaceae_C > Rhodoferax > Rhodoferax ferrireducens_A. The sequence goes on from MTEI01000004.1 coordinate 153,976, forward strand.
GTGCAAGCCCTGAGCCTGATGGCCATCCACAACCCGAAGATCAAGGTCACGGTGATTGACGGCGCGCTGTACCAGGACGAGGTGAACCAGCGCCAAGTGATGGCGGTGCCTGCTGTGTTTTTGAACGGGGAGCTGTTCAACTCCGGCCGCACCAGCGTGGAAGAAATTCTGGCCAAGCTAGACACCGGCGCTGCCAGCCGCGACGCTGCCAAGCTCAGCGCGCAGGCCCCGTATGACGTGCTCATCGTCGGTGGTGGCCCCGCAGGCGCGGCGGCTGGCGTGTATGCCGCACGCAAAGGCATCCGCACCGGCATCGTGGCCGAGCGGTTTGGCGGCCAGGTGAACGACACCATGGGCATCGAGAACTTTGTGTCGATCATGGAAACCACCGGCCCCAAATTTGCCGCTGCGCTGGAAGCCCATGTGAAGGCCTACAACGTCAACATCATGAACGGGCAGCGGGCCGACAAGCTGATTCCTGCGACCCAGCCAGGTGGCCTGATCGAGGTACAACTGGCCAACGGCGGCTCCTTGAAGAGCAAAACCGTCATCCTGAGCACCGGGGCACGCTGGCGCAATGTGAATGTGCCCGGCGAAGCCGAGTACAAAAACAAGGGCGTGGCCTACTGCCCGCACTGCGACGGCCCGCTTTTCAAGGGCAAGCGCGTGGGTGTGATCGGTGGCGGCAACTCGGGAGTGGAAGCGGCCATTGACTTGGCTGGTATCGTGGAACACGTCACCTTGATCGAATTCGACACCAAGTTGCGCGCCGACGCGGTGCTGGTGGCCAAGCTGCAAAGCCTGCCCAACACCACCATCATCTTGAATGCCCAAACCACCGAGATCACCGGCGACGGCCAGAAGATGAACGGCCTGAGCTACAAGGACCGCACCAGCGGCGACGTGCAGCACCTGGAGATGGCCGGTGTATTTGTACAGATCGGCCTGGTGCCCAACACCGAATGGCTCAAAGGCACGCTGGAATTGTCCAAACACGGCGAAATTGTGGTCGATGCCAAGGGTGCGACCTCCATCCCTGGCGTGTTTGCCGCCGGTGATGCCACCACCGTGCCCTTCAAACAGATCATCATCGCGGCGGGTGACGGGGCCAAGGCGGCTTTGAGCGCGTTTGACCACCTGATGCGGATGCCTGCGGTGGCGGCGCCAGCACCGGCAGCACCCCAGGCGGCGGCAGCAGAGGAAATGGCGACGGCATAAACCCGGCTGGCCTGCGACTGGCTCGGTAAAATCGGGCCAGTCCCCTCTTTTTACATTGAGCGGCGCCTTTTGGGCGCCGTTTGTACTTGATTGACCCACTCCCATGACCGACGCACTGCAGCAACCTGGCCTCAACAGCCTGTCCAAATCCTTTGAGCCCGCCGCCCTGGAAGCCCACTGGGGGCCGGAATGGGAAAAGCGTGGCTACGGCGTGGCAGGTTACCGGGGCACCGGCACGCCTGACGCGGCAGCGGCTGCGCGCGGTGACAACTTCTGCATCCAGTTGCCGCCACCGAATGTGACCGGCACCCTGCACATGGGCCACGCGTTCAACCAGACCATCATGGACAGCCTGACGCGCTATCACCGCATGGCTGGCTTCAACACCGCCTGGATTCCCGGCACCGACCACGCCGGTATTGCCACGCAAATTGTGGTGGAGCGCCAGTTGCAAGCCGCAGGCATGAGCCGCCATGACATGGGCCCGACCCCGGCCGAGGCGCGCAAGAACTTTGTGAGCAAAGTGTGGGAGTGGAAAGAAAAGTCCGGCAACACCATCACCACCCAGATGCGCCGTATGGGCGACACGGTGGACTGGAGCCGCGAATACTTCACCATGGACCCCAAGCTGTCCAAAACCGTGACCGAAACCTTTGTGCGCCTGTACGAACAAGGCCTGATCTACCGTGGCAAACGCCTGGTGAACTGGGACCCGGTGCTGATGAGCGCGGTGTCTGACCTGGAAGTGGAGTCTGAGGAAGAAGACGGCAGCCTGTGGCACATCATGTACCCGTTTGCCGACGGCCCGCAACTGGTCAACGGTGAACTCGCCCCCGGCCTGGTGGTGGCCACCACCCGGCCCGAAACCATGCTGGGCGACGTGGCCGCCATGGTGCACCCCGAAGATGAACGCTACGCGCACCTGATCGGCAAACACGTCAACCTACCCTTGTGCAACCGCACGATTCCGATCATTGCCGACGACTATGTGGACAAAGCCTTCGGCACCGGCGTGGTGAAAGTCACCCCGGCGCATGACCAGAACGACTACCAAGTCGGCCAGCGCCACAAGTTGCCGATGATCTGTGTACTGACGCTCGATGCCAAAATTGATAGCAATGCACCCAGCGCCTATGTGGGCCTGGACCGTTTTGCAGCCCGCAAACAGATCGTCAAGGACTTGCAAGCTTTAGAGCTGATGGTCGAGATCAAAAAACACAAGCTGATGGTGCCGCGCTGCGCCCGCACCGGCCAGGTGATTGAGCCGATGCTCACCGACCAGTGGTTTGTAGCGATGACCAAAGTGTCTGAGCAAGACCCCACCGGCAAAAGCATCACCCAAAAAGCCATCGACGCGGTGCAATCCGGCGAAGTGAAATTTGTGCCCGAGAACTGGGTCAACACCTACAACCAGTGGATGAACAACATCCAGGACTGGTGCATCAGCCGCCAGCTCTGGTGGGGGCATCAGATTCCGGCCTGGTACGCTGACGATGGGTCGGTTTTTGTAGCGAGGAACGAAGACGAGGCAAGGGCTCAGGCCCAAAAAGCCGGTTATACCGGCGCCCTCAAGCGTGACGACGACGTGCTCGATACCTGGTACTCCAGCGCCCTGGTGCCGTTCAGCACCATGGGCTGGCCCGAAGCCAGCTCACCTTCCAGTAACGCAGCGCTGGGGCAAGGCGGGCTCGTGCGCGACGATTTGGCGAGCGCAGCGAGTATGAGTGCGAACGAGTCCGCCTTGTCCCAGAGCGGATCAGCAGCGAACAAGCTGAACGACATTGACTTGTACCTTCCTAGCAGCGTGCTGGTGACCGGCTACGACATCATCTTCTTCTGGGTGGCCCGGATGATCATGATGACCACCCACTTCACGGGTCAGGTGCCGTTCAAACACGTCTACATCCACGGCCTGGTGCGCGACGCGCAAGGCCACAAGATGAGCAAGAGCGAGGGCAACGTGCTCGACCCGGTGGACCTGATCGACGGCATTGCCCTGCCCGAGCTTCTGGTCAAACGCGCCGAAGGCCTGCGTAAACCCGAAACCGCGCCCCAGGTGCGCAAAAACACCGAGAAAGAGTTCCCCAACGGCATCCCCGCCTTTGGTGCGGACGCGCTGCGTTTCACCTTCGCCTCGCTGGCGTCGCTGGGCCGCAGCATCAATTTCGACGCCAAACGCTGCGAGGGTTATCGCAACTTCTGCAACAAACTCTGGAACGCCAGCCGCTTTGTGCTGATGAATTGCGAAGGCCAAGACTGCGGCCTGAACGAGCACACCCCTGCCGAATGTGCCGCCGCGCAATACCTGGATTTCAGCCAGGCCGACCGCTGGATCGTCTCGCTGCTGCAAAAAGCCGAAGCGGATGTCGCCCAGGGTTTTGCCGACTACCGCCTGGACAACGTGGCCAGCACGATTTACGACTTTGTCTGGAACGAGTTCTGTGACTGGTACCTGGAAATCGCCAAAGTGCAAATCCAGACCGGTGACGAGGCACAAAAACGCGCCACCCGCCGCACCCTGATCCGCACACTGGAAACCATCCTGCGCCTAGCGCACCCGGTGATTCCGTTTGTGACCGAAGAACTCTGGCAAGTGGTCGCGCCTTTGGCTGGCCGTGCCGGTGCCTCGGTGGCGATTGCCGCCTACCCCGTCAGCCAGCCCGAACGCATTGACGACGCGGCAATAGCCCACGTGGCCAAACTCAAGACGCTGGTCGACGCCTGCCGCAACCTGCGCGGCGAGATGAATGTGTCACCTGCCACTCGCCTGCCGCTGTTTGTGTTGGCCGGCTCCAGCGAGGAAACTTCGTTCATGACACAGGCCGCGCCGGTACTGCAGGCGCTGGCCAAACTCAATGAAGTGCGCGTGTTCAGTGACGAGGCCGCCTGGGCCGCCGCCGCGCAAGCGGCGCCGGTGGCGGTGGTGGGCGAAGCGCGCATTTGCCTCTATATGGAAGTGGATGTGGCTGCCGAGAAAGCCCGCCTGGGCAAGGAACTGGCGCGGCTGGAAGGCGAAATCGTCAAGGCCAACGGCAAGCTGGGCAACGAGTCCTTTGTGGCGCGCGCACCCGCCGCCGTGATTGATCAGGAACGCAAACGGCTGGCAGATTTTGAGGTAACCGTCACCAAGATCCAGGACCAGTTAGCCCGGCTGGGCTGATCACCGCTGTCACCCGCTCAGTAAGGTCACCCCTCAATCGTTGGGTGACTGGGCCACGAGACTATTGGCTCAGCGCGGCCAGCTGTGATCAGCGGCGGCGCAGCACGTGAATAAAGGTGCTCTCCAGGGTTTGCTGGTCCAGCAACTCGTTGCCGGTCTGGCGGGCAAAAGCCTTGAAATCGCGAAGCGAACCGGCATCGGTGGCAATCACCTGCAGCGTCTGGCCGCTTTCCATCGTGCTCAAGGCCTTCTTGGCGTGCAGAATCGGCAAAGGGCAATTCAGGCCGCTGGTGTCGATCTCTTTGTCAATGTGCATGGCTGTTTCCTGAAAAATAGGGTCTGGGGTTACGCCGGGATCATGCCGGAAAAACGCCGGTGGACAGATAACGGTCACCCCGGTCGCAGACGATAAAAACAATTGTCGCGTGGTGCGCGGTTTTGGCCAGCTCATGCGCCACCCAGCAGGCACCAGCGGCCGAGATGCCGGCAAAAATGCCTTCGTCGCGCGCCAGTCGGCGGCACATGGATTCGGCATCTTCCTGGCTCACGTACATCAGCTCGTCCACATGGGTCGGGTCATAAATCTTGGGCAAATAGGCCTGCGGCCACTTGCGGATACCTGGAATGCGCGAGCCGTCGGTGGGCTGCACACCGATGATTTTGATCGCCGGGTTCTTCTTCTTGAGGTACTGCGAGACACCGGTGATGGTGCCGGTGGTACCCATGGCACTGACAAAATGGGTGATCTTGCCTTTGGTGTCGGCCCAGATCTCCGGCCCGGTGGTTTCCACATGGATGCGCGGGTTGTCCTGGTTGGAAAACTGGTCCAGCACGCGGCCTTTGCCTTCGCGCGCCATTTGGTCCGCCAGGTCACGCGAATATTCCATGCCACCGCTTTTTGGGGTCAGAATCAGCTCGGCACCAAACGCTTTCATGGTCTGCGCGCGCTCAATCGACAAGTCCTCGGGCATGATCAGAATCATCCGGTAGCCCTTCACCGCCGCCGCCATCGCCAGCGCGATGCCGGTGTTACCCGAGGTGGCTTCGATCAGCGTGTCGCCCGGCTTGATGTCGCCACGCTCCTGCGCCCGGGCAATCATCGAGTACGCGGCCCGGTCCTTGACCGAACCAGCCGGGTTGTTGCCCTCCAACTTGCCCAGAATCACGCTGCCGTGCTTATGGCAGTCATCGGCACCAATCCGCTGCAAACGAACCAGCGGCGTGTGGCCAATCAAATCTTCAATCGTTGGATATTTCATACCCTGCACTGTGCCATAATTCGCGCTCTCTCCCGCTGCCCGGGTGGTGAAATTGGTAGACGCAGGGGACTCAAAATCCCCCTCCGAAAGGAGTGCCGGTTCGATTCCGGCCCCGGGCACCACATGACAAATTTGAAAAGCCTGCTACTGAGTCAGTAGCAGGCTTTTTTATTGCCTGGACGTGTAGCCACTGTTTAGCCAGATTGCTGCAATAAGAATTATCGTATCGATTTGCCCGAGCAAGCCGCTGCGTTTGCCTGGTTCGCCTGCCAGTCGACGCTGCACGGACTGTCCGGCAGTCTGCCGGGTAGTATTCAAGAGAGTCACGAAGGCTATTCGATTCCGGCAAGTCGGTCTTAGGCTGTTCAACCACTGATCTGGTTGGAGGATGCAAAAAACCGATCATGTCGAATCGGATGATTTCAATTTTTGGCGTTCCACATGGCGAATCGCGTCGGACGCATAACCAGCGAATGCTGCAAAGCCAAGTTTGCCCGGACTGCATCACGGCACTGTGATGTTCTTGATGGATGTATAAGGCAGCAATGGCTTTTTGCCGGGAGCAATCAATGAGAGAAAGTAAAACGTCCAGGACCAGGTCATTAGGGGCCATTTCGGCCATACCGTGCCTGCTGTTGGCCATAGGCATCAGCGCGTCGGTCCAGGCGCAAACCAAGCCGGTGCAGCAGTTGCCTGGCACAAGCCTTGGCGTGGCGGCGGCGAAGCCCTGTGCCGATCTGGCGGCCACCCCTCTAACGGACATTGGCGGGGCCGGCAGCAAAATTGTCTCGGCCACCGAGGTGGACCGCGCGGGCCATCAATTTTGCGAGGTAGAAGGAATACTGGCCCCGTCGATCGGGTTCAAGGTTCTGCTGCCAGTCAGCAACTGGACACAACGTTATTTGCAGGTGGGTTGTGGTGGTTTGTGCGGACAGATCAACCTTGAAATCGGTGCGGCTGACGGGTGTGTGCCGGTGTCGGCCGGCAACTTTGTAGTGGCAGCAACCGATATGGGTCATCAGGGCATGGCACCAGACTTTGGACGTGATCCGCAAAAACGCGTCGATTTTGCCTATCGCGGCGTGCATCTGACCGCGCTGGCCGCCAAGAAACTGATCAAAACCTACTACGGGCAGGCCCAGGCGTATTCGTACTTCACGGGCTGCTCCGACGGCGGTCGCGAGGCGCTCATGGAGGCGCAACGCTATCCCAACGACTTCAACGGCATCGTCGCTGGCGCGCCAGCGATGCTGTTCCAGTTCCAGAACAGTCTGCACCACGGCTGGCTTGCTGCCAGCAATACCGGCTTGGACGGCAAGGCGATTTTGACGGCTGCGCGTTTGCCGCTATTGCACAAGGCCGTGATGGATGCCTGCGATGGGCTCGATGGTCAGACCGACGGACTGCTGTCAGACCCGCGACTCTGTCACTTCGACCCAAAGACCCTGCAATGCCCGCCCGGCAGCAGCAACGCTTCGGCCTGCCTGACCCCCGAAGAAGTCGATGTGGTCACCAAGTTTTATGCGGGACCGCGAGATCCCGCCACCGGCGAGCATCTGACAGTAGGCGATGTGCAATTTGGCTCTGAACTGGCGTGGGCCGGCGTGTTTGTCCCAGAAAGCACTGACCGGCCGATTTTCAGCACGATGATCGCCATGGGCGCGTTGCAAAACCTCTTGTTTGAACAAGACCCGCCAAAGGGATACACGCTGGCCGATCTGAAATTTGAAAAATCAAGCGTTGCGTTGCTCAAAGCCAGGCATGCCCTGTTTGATGCCACCAATCCCGATCTGTCCAAGTTCCAGGCCGCTGGCGGCAAATTGATCCTTTGGCATGGCTGGGCGGATCAGCACATTTCGCCGTTGACAACAGTGGCCTACCACGAGGCCATCCTGAAGCAGATGGGCAAAGATGAGGCTGCCAAGTTCCAACGCTTGTATCTGCTGCCGGGTGTCTATCACTGCGGCAAAGGCGAAGGCCCGTCGGCGGTCGATTTTTTGACGCCAATGATGGACTGGGTTGAACGCGCCATCCCCCCCGAAGCGGTCATCACGCAAACGCCGTCGGGCAATGGCAACAACTTTGGCCAACCTCCCTCCGAGGCCAGGGGGCCAAAACCGGCAGAGCCGAACATGCCAAAAGTCAAGCAAAGTCGTCCGGTTTACCCCTACCCGGCGGTTGCCAAGTACCAGGGCGCGGGTGATCCGAACAGCGCCGCCAGCTATGTCAAGGCTGAGCCACTCCACGTCAAACCCACGCCAGCCTGGGCGGGTGAGGACTTTTTGAAGCCCTACGCGCCGAGCGAGAAGTAACCAACCCGAGGCCTGGCGGTGGGGGACATCTCCCGGCGGATGACAAGCATCGTCCTGAAGGAGTTGCTTCACTGCGCGGGGGCGACTCCCACAAAATACCCTCACTCAAGGAATAACTGCCGTCAGTAAGCATGACGAATTGATAGCTTGTAGCCCTTATTGGATAAGGGCTACAAGCCATTTTGGCACTTAACTCAGCTTGCCCGCCAGTTGCAGTGAAGCGCGCAACGTGTCGTTAATACCGGTTTGCCAGCCAGCACCGGTTGCGCGCAAGGCCACCAGCACATCCCCATCGAGCCGGAGCTTGACCGGTTCTTTGACCGACGCCGCGCGAGGCCTGCCGCGCAGTTTGGTCTGCATCGAAGCAGGTCACTGTGACAAAGAGACGAAAACCGTCGGATCGACCTCAGACAGGTCATCGACCTCGCCATCTTCATGCACCACGGGCAAGCGCGAAACCATGTTGAACTCCTTCTCTCGGGTTAGCCTTGCGAAAACTGATCACGCGGATACCTCGCACAGTCTCACTGAATACCAAGACATGCAGCCTTGATGCCAGATACCCCATCCAACCCCTGCACCACCGTCGGATACCGCAGCCGCAGCCGCAGTTCCTTTTTCAACCGCGTGTTGTCCATGCGCCGGGATTCGCTCATGAAGCTCAGCAGCGCCAGCGGCAAGCGTTGCTGCGCCTCGGCGCGCGTCAGGCGCTCAGGCCGAGGCAGGCCGTACAGGTCGGCGGCCAGCTCAAAATAATCGGCCATCTTCAGGCAGGTGTCGTCGTTGGTGTTGTAGATGCGTTGCGGTGCGCCGCGCCACAACGCGGCCACGCAGGCGCGGGCCAGATCGTCGGCGTGGATGTGATTGGTGTACACGTCGTCTTGCGCGCACAGCATGGGTGTGCCGCGCAGCAGGCGCTCACGCGGGGTGCCACCGACGCGATTCGGTGCGTAGATGCCGGGAATGCGCAAAATGCTGCTGTGCACGCCACTGGCCCGACCATAGTGTCGCACCTGATATTCAGCATCAATTCGCCTCTTGGCCCTTGCTGTGTATGGGCTAACAGCTCTTGTTTCAGTAGCTATATCCCCCTGCAAATCGCCATACACACCGCTGGTGGAGCCATACACCACAGACTCGGGCAGGCTGCGCAGACGCAAGCCCCGCATCAGCGCCTGGGTGCGGGGGTCGGTGTTGCCCGCCTCTGGCGGTGGTGCCAGATGCACCACGCGGCTGGCCTGGCCGCTGAGTCGGCGCAGTGAGGCTGGCGCATCCAGATTGCCCAGCAGCGGTGTGATGCCTTGGGCGCGCAGCTCTGGCAGGCGTGCTGCGCTGGAGGTGAGTGCCAGCAGCCGCACCCGACCGCGCAACAGCCCTGCCACGCGCAGGCCAATGTCGCCGCAACCCACGATCAGCACGCGCTCACGCCGAAAACGTGCGGGCAGGCTGCCGGGGCGGGTGGCATACAAGAGGGAATGTGAGCTTTTCAATGCGGGCAAAATGATGTCCTTCCAGTTTTGATTTCAGCGCCAAGGATAACGACAACATGCCCCCTGCAGCCGACACCTCTTCCACTTTTCAGGTCACCATCGAACCCAGCCAACGCAGCTTTGCGGTGGCCGCAGGCGAGACCCTGCTGGCCGGCGGCATCCGCGCCGGCATCAACCTGCCCTACGGCTGCAAAGACGGCGCCTGCGGCTCCTGCAAGTGCCAGAAGCTCAGCGGCAGCGTGGTGCATAGCGCGCACCAGGCCAAAGCGCTGAGCGAGGAAGAAGAAGCGCAGGGCCTGGTGCTCACCTGCTGCGCTACGCCGCTCAGCGACGTGGTGCTGGCGTCGCGCCAGGTCACCGCCCAAGGCGCCTTCCCCATCAAGAAGATGCCCACCCGCGTCAGCCTGATGGAGAAAAAATCAAGCGATGTGATCCGCCTGCTGCTGCAACTGCCCGCCAGCGAGCCGTTTGCATACCACGCCGGGCAGTACATCGAGTTTTTGCTGCCTGGCGGTCTGCGGCGCAGTTACTCCATGGCCAACGCGCCGCAGGGGTTCGCCACTGGCCACGTGCTGGAGCTGCACATTCGCCACATGCCCGGCGGCACATTCACGGATCAGGTGTTTGGCAGCATGAAAGAGCGCGACATTTTGCGTATTGAAGGCCCTTACGGCAGCTTCTACCTGCGTGAAGACAGCGCCAAGCCGATGATTTTTCTGGCCTCGGGCACCGGGTTTGCGCCCATCAAGGCACTGATCGAGCACATGCTGGCGGCCAACATCACACGCCCTGCCACCCTGTACTGGGGCGGGCGCCGACCCGCTGATTTGTACATGACCGACTGGCTCGCCACCAAACTGGCCGAGATGCCACAACTGCACTTTGTGCCGGTGGTGTCAGACGCGCTGCCTGAAGACGGCTGGACCGGGCGCACCGGTTTCGTGCATCGGGCGGTGCTGCAGGATGTGCCCGATCTGTCTGGATACCAGGTGTACGCGTGCGGCGCGCCCGTCGTGGTGGATTCCGCGCAGCGCGACTACCTGCAAGCCGGGTTGCCCACCGACGAGTTTTTCGCCGACGCCTTCACCTCCGAGGCCGACAAGGCCCCGCCAACCGCCATCGTTTAACCCACTCCCAAGGACCTTTTATGCGCACACGCTCTTTCCTCCTGGCCACCCTGGCCCTGGCCGCCGCCGCCCTGGTGCCGCTGGCGCAAGCACAGGACAAACCCATCCGTCTGATCGTGCCCTACGCGCCGGGCGGCCCGCTGGACATCACCGCGCGTGCGCTGGCCGAGCGCGTGCAGGGCAGCCTGGGCACGGTGATCATTGAGAACAAACCCGGCGCTGGCGGCAACATCGGCGCCAACCTGGTGGCCAAAGCCGCGCCAGACGGCCTGACCATTGGCATTGCCGCCACCGCCACCCACGCGGTGAACCCCTGGCTGTACGCCAAGATGCCGTTCAACGCCGCCACCGACTTTGCCCCCATCACCCAGATGGTGCGGGTGCCCAACGTGCTGGTGATGAACGCCGACACCGCACAGCGCCTGAAGATCAACACCCTGAAAGACCTGATTGCCTACGCCAAGGTGAACCCGGCCAAGCTCAACTACGGCAGCGGCGGCAACGGCAGCGCCGGGCACCTGGCGGGTGAGCTGTTCAAGAAAGAAGCCGGTATTTTTGCCGTGCACATTCCCTACAACGGTGGCAACCCGGCGCAGCTGGGCCTGCTCAGCGGCCAGGTGGACTACAACTTTGACAACCTGGCCACCGCCGCGCCCAACATCAAGGCTGGCAAGCTCAAGGCCCTGGCCGTGACCACCCTCACCGCCTCGCCCGCCCTGCCCGGCGTGCCGCCGGTGGCCGACACGTTGAAGGGCTTCTCGGTAGACACCTGGTGGGGTTTGGTGGCCCCGGCGGGTACGCCCAAAGAGGTGATTGCCCGGCTCAATGCCGCTTTTGTGGCTGCGTTGAACGCCCCGGAGACCAAAACCCGCTTTGCAACCCTGATGGCCGAGCCGGTGCCCACCACGCCCGAGGCTTTTGGCGCGCTGATGGCCAGCGAACGCGCCAAATACGAAGGCATGGTCAAAGCCTCGGGCGCCAAGGTGGACTGAGCCTGAGTGCCCGTTAACGTGTATCGAGCGCTTGCCACAGGCTAGTCAACGCTGGCCCCTGACACATACCACTGGGCAATGATCTGGCGCTCGGCCTCAGATATGTCGGTGGCATTGCTCATCGGCATGATCTTGCCCATCACCACCTGCTGGTAAATGTTGGCCGCGTGTTGCTTGACGAGTTGCGGCGAGTCCAGCCGCACGCCCTTGGACTGCACCGCCTCGCCATGGCACATGTAGCAGCGCTGCGCCAGCACGGTCTGCAGGGTTTGATAGGTAATTTGGCCTTTAGCCCTTATACCGTCTGGGCTGATAGCTATTGAATTTGCAGTTGATTGCGCCACCGCTGAAGCCGGTGCAGGCTGCATCCAGACCACTAACCCAGCCAACACAGCCACGCCCACCGCCGCATACGGCCAAGGGTGGGCGTTGCGGCCCAGCTTGTAGCCGTGGCGCATGACAAAAAACTGCCGGATGGCGGCACCGGCAAACATCATGCCGACCAGCACCAGCGCGTTGTTCGGGTGGTTGTAGGTAAAGCTGTAGTGCCCACTGAGCATGGCAAACAGCACCGGCAGGGTGAAATAGGTGTTGTGCACGCTGCGCTGCTTGCCACGCTTGCCGTGAATCGGGTCCACTGGTGTGCCGGCTTTGATGCTCGCCACCACCTTGCGCTGACCGGGAATGATCCAGAAAAACACATTCGCGCTCATGGCGGTGCCCATCATGGCGCCCACGATCAAAAACGCCGCGCGCCCGGCAAACCAATGGGTGGTCAGTACGCTGGCCAAGGCCACCAGCAGCAGCACCAGCGCACCGACGATGGCGTCGCCATGTTTGCGTTGCCCGAAGGTGCGGCAAATCAGGTCATACAGCAGCCAGAATACCACCAAAAATGAGAGCGCCACCGCCCCGGCCTGCCAGGGGATCCAGTCCATTTTGGTCTTATCCACCAGGTAGATCCCGGCGCTCCAGAGGTAAGACACGGCAAACAGCGCAAAGCCGGTCAGCCAGGTGGTGTAGGCCTCCCAGTAAAACCAGTGCAGGTGGCCCGGCAGCTTGGGTGGGCTCACATTGAACTTGACCGGGTGGTAAAACCCGCCGCCATGCACCGCCCAGAGTTCACCATTGACACCCTGCTTTTTCAGGTCGTCATCTTCGGGCGGGGTCAGGCTGCTGTCCAGAAACACAAAGTAGAACGACGAGCCAATCCAGGCAATCGCCGTGATCACATGCACCCAACGCAGCAGCAGGTTGGCCCAGTCGAGGTAATAACTTTCCATCCGGAGTCCTTCAATCGGTATTGGTCATGACTTGCAAGAGTTGTGCCGCCACCGCCACGGCAATCACCTCGGGCGCCTTGCCGTGGATGCCGGGCACACCAATCGGGCAGGTGACCTGCGCCAGCTCTTGCGCACTGAAACCGCGCGCCAGCAGCCGGTGACTGAACGCGGCCCACTTGCTGCGGCTGCCAATCAGGCCAATATAAGGCAGGTCGCCCTGGCTGCGCTGGCGTTGCAGGCAGGCGGCGACCACGTCCAGGTCTTCAGCGTGGCTGAAACTCATGATCAGCACATGCGCTCGGGCGGGCAAGCACGCAACCGCCGCCTGCACTGGCTGGGAATGCTCGCAAGCCACATGGGCGGCCAGCTCTGGCGGAAAAATCTCGTCACGGCTGTCAATCCACTGCAAGCGCAGCGGCAGCGTGCGCAGTACGGCCACCAACGCCCGCCCGACATGCCCGCCACCAAACAGGGCCACCAGCGGCCAGCTGGCTTTTTGCTGGTCAAACCGCTGCGCCAGCGCGGGCACATCTGCTGCGCCCACGCGCTCAAAACGCAAATGAACCTCGCCACCACAACACTGGCCCAGCGCTGGCCCCAGGGTGTAACGCAGCATCGGCTCACCCACGTCACTTTGCAAGCGCGCGCGTGCTTCCTGCATGGCCTGCCACTCCAGACGCCCGCCACCTACCGTGCCGACACAATGGTCGGCAAACACCGCCATCCAGGCGCCCGCCTCGCGCGGCACCGAGCCACGATGTGCCTGCACCGTGACCAGCACCGCGTCTTGCCGCACCAAATTCATCAGAAATTGATCAAACAATGTCACAAATCCTTACCGAATGCTGCGCGGCCCCCATTCCCAAACCAGCACATTTGCGGCACATTAAGGGCTGCACTGCATGCCACCCAAGCCGGACTGTGCCCGGCCAAAGACGCCAAGCAAGAGACACCCCATGAACCTGTTAAAACAACCGCGATTGCCCCTGAGCACCCTGGGCCTGGCACTGGCATCGGCTGTGGCCGCCTTTCTGGCTGGATGCACCTCGACCGCGCTGCCACCCGCGCCGCCCCCTGCGCCCCAGCCCCCGGCGATCGTGATCGCACCTCCGGTGGTCGCGCCGTCGCTGGTGTCACAGGCTGGCAACCCGCGTGATTACCGGCGCGACGCAGCCAGCCACCTGTATGGCAAAAACGCCGACCGCATTTACCGCGGCAAGATGCCGCCGCTGTTGTATGCCATCGGGGTGCTGCAAGTGGAGGTGGACAACCGGGGCCGGGTGACCGGCACCAGCTGGATGCGCGCCCCCAAACACGCGCCCGAAGTGATGGCCGAGATCGAACACACTGTGCGCGCTGCCGCACCCTACCCCGCCCCGGTGCGCATGGGCCGCGTCACCTACACCGACACCTGGCTGTGGCACAAGAGCGGCACCTTCCAGCTGGATACGCTGACGGAAGGGCAGTACTGAGACCTTGCGGGACAGACCGCAGCTACGCGAAGCGAGCCAGCTCTGTCCCCAACTGATCAGAGCATTGCGGGACAGACCAAGATTTGCGCAGCAAATTTGCTCTGTCCCCAACATTTCGTCGGATATCCGGCTCAACTCACGACCCCCGGTAGGTCGAGTAGCTCCACGGGCTGACCAGCAGTGGCACATGGTAGTGTGCTGCAGGGTCAGCCACACCAAAGTCCAGACTCACCAGGCCCAGAAAGTTCGGCTCGGGCAATGCCACGCCAAGCGCCTTGAAATACCCCGCCACATCGAACACCAGCCGGTACGTGCCGCGCTGCAGACTGCTGGCATCGAGCAGCAAACCGTCGGGGTTGCGGCCATCGGCATTCAGCGTCAATTCTTTGATCAGCCGGGGCGTGGTTCCGTCCGTGGCCCACAACGCCACCGCCATGCCCGCCGCCGGTGTGCCGTGCATGGTGTCCAACACATGTGTACTCAATCCCATGGTGATGCCCTTCAAAACGTCGGCAAAGTGTAGGCATTTTTTTCAAGCACGCGACTATCATGCCGCCATGTCCACCGCTGCTGCAGCCGACACCGCCGCGGCCAGATCCACTGCCATGAACCACTACAACAATACCCTGCCCTACCCGCGCGACCTCAAAGGCTACGGCCCCACGCCACCGCATGCCCAATGGCCGAACCAGGCGCGGATTGCGGTGCAGTTTGTGCTGAACTACGAGGAAGGTGGCGAAAACTGCGTGCTGCATGGTGATGCCGGCTCTGAACAGTTCCTGTCCGAGATGTTTAACCCGGCCAGCTACCCAGACCGCCATATCAGCATGGAGGGTATTTACGAATATGGCAGCCGTGCGGGTGTGTGGCGCATCCTGCGCGAATTTGAACAGCGCAGCCTGCCACTCACCGTGTTTGGCGTCAGCATGGCGCTGGAGCGTTACCCTGAGCTGGTGCAAGCCTGCCAGCAACTCGGCCATGAGATCGCCTGCCATGGCTGGCGCTGGATCCATTACCAGAACCTGCCCGAATCGGTGGAGCGCGAACACATGGCGCGCGGCATGGAGATCCTCACCCGCCTGATGGGCGAGCGCCCACTGGGCTGGTACACCGGCCGCGACAGCCCCAACACCCGCCGCCTGGTGGCCGACTTTGGCGGCTTTGACTACGATGCCGACTATTACGGTGACGACCTGCCGTTCTGGATGGAAGTGCGCAAAACCGATGGCAACGTGGTGCCGCAGCTCATCGTGCCCTACACGCTGGACTGCAACGACATGCGTTTCGCCCTGCCGCAGGGCTACAGCCACGCCGACCCGTTCTTTCAATACCTGAAAGACACGTTCGACGCGCTCTACGCCGAGGGCGACCCGGCTGGGCTGAATGCGCCGAAGATGATGAGTGTGGGCATGCACTGCCGCCTGCTGGGACGCCCGGGCCGCATCACCGCGTTGCAGCGTTTTCTGGACCACATCGGCCAGCACGATGGTGTGTGGGTCTGCAGGAGGCTGGACATTGCGCGGCATTGGCGCGCGGTGCACCCCTATTTGCCGTAGATGGGCATGAGCGGGCGCACTGAGGACGTAATGGTCGAGGCTCTTTCCCAAACTTTTTTGGCTCTTTTTGGCCTCTAGCCCTTTTAGCCATTGGGCTAGCAGCTATTCATTGGTGAGTATCCAGACCTGACCCAAGATGGTCTGAGCGCCCGGGCCATGTACCCGCTGGCAAGGTGTGTCACCGAGTCGGCTGGCCTGTGCTGATTCACACCAACTTGGTGCACAAGCCAGTGCAACAGGCCAACATTTGACCCAACTGGCAGGCTATTTCTGCGGTCAAGTGCCATAACACCCGCTTTCAGTCACAGCCACCTCTGGCACGGCTAATGCTTACATCCAAGGTTTGAGCCGGTCTTTTGATTGTCCAACGGGTATCGCCTTCTACGAAAGCGAGTGTCATGACCACCTATGAAATCATCCGTCGGGAAGACTTCTCTGACGTCACCTATTTGCTGGAAATACGCCACCCGATGATGGCCCAGGCCGCCCGGCCCGGTCAGTTTGTCATCGTCATGTTGCACGAGCAGGGTGAGCGAATTCCCCTGACCATTGCCGATTTTGACCGCCAGCAGGGCAGCATCACACTGGTGATCCAGGCCGTCGGCAAGACCACCAGGCAGATGCAGCAGGAATGCCATGTCGGCACGGCGTTGTACGCGTTGGTCGGCCCGATGGGCATCCCGAGCCCGATCAGCCACGCCAAAAAGGTGCTGTGTGTGGGCGGCGGACTGGGCGTGGCACCGGTTTTTCCGCAGGCGCGTGCGCTCAAGGAACAGGGCGCTTACGTGATTGGTGTGCTGGGGTTTCGCAACAAGAGCCTGGTGTTTTGGGACGACAAGTTTGCCGACTGCTGCGACGAACTCATCATCTGCACCGATGACGGCTCGATGGGCCTCCAGGGCCGGGTCACCGACGGCATTTTGCAGGCGATAACCAACCACCCCGACATTGACGAAGTGGTGGCCATCGGCCCGCCCATCATGATGCAGGGCTGTTCTGAGACCACCCGCCCCTACAAGATCAAAACCATGGTCAGCCTGAACCCGGTGATGGTCGATGGCACCGGCATGTGCGGTGGCTGCCGGGTGAAGATTGGCGGCCAGGTCAAATTCGCCTGCGTGGATGGGCCTGACTTTGACGGCCATCTGGTGGATTTTGATGACCTGATGACCCGCCTGCGCCGCTACACCCAGGTTGAGCGCAAGGCGCTGGACCACTGGGAAAAGAGCTGCAACCTGCAAAAAGCCATCACCACCCGCATGGAGACGGCCAGCCCCGGGTAAACAGCGCCCCTTTATCCAACGCAAGGGCCGGGTCGACGTTCAAGCACGTTTCACATTCAAGGGCAGACAGTCATGGCGAAGAAAAAGACCATCCGCAGCATTCCGCAGGAGCGCACCCCGATGCGCGAGCAAGACCCTGCCGTGCGCGCCAAAAATTTCGAAGAGGTGGCCTGCGGCTACCACCCAGACGACGCCATGCGCGAGTCGGAACGCTGCCTGATGTGCCCGGACCAGCCCTGCGTGTCGGGCTGCCCGGTGGGCATCGACATTCCCGGATTCATCAAGAAGATCAACGAGAAAGACCTGCGCGGCGCGTATGACATTCTGACCGAGACCAGTTTGCTGCCGGCCATCTGTGGCCGCGTTTGCCCACAGGAAAACCAGTGCGAAGGGGTGTGCACCGTGGGTGAATCGCTGGAGCCGGTGGCCATCGGGCGGCTGGAGCGTTTTGTGGGTGATGCGGCCATCCAGGCTGGCTGGGCCAATATCCCGTACATCCAGCCGAACCACTTCAAGGTCGGCATCGTTGGCTCCGGCCCGGCCGGCATGGCCTGCGCGGCCGACATGGCCAAGGCCGGTTGTGATGTGACGGTGTTTGAAGCCTTTCATCAACCCGGCGGGGTGTTGAAGTACGGCATTCCCGACTTTCGCCTGCCCAATGCGGTGATCGATGCCGAAATTGGCAACTTGAGAAAACTCGGCGTCAAGTTTGAATGCAACACCCTGGTGGGCCGCCTTTTCACCCTGGAGCAGATGGTGTCCGAGATGGGGTTCGACTCGGTGTTTGTCGGTGTCGGCGCCGGTTACCCGACCATGCTGGGTATTCCCGGTGATTCCCTCAACGGTGTGTTGTCGGCCAACGAGCTGCTGACGCGCTGCAACCTGATGCGCGCCAAGGAGTTCCCGAGTTTTGACACGCCGCAGCCGATCGGCAAACGGGTGGCCGTGGTCGGTGCCGGCAACACCGCCATGGACGCGATGCGGGTCTGCCTGCGCCTGGGTGCTGAAAAAGTGGCCTGCATTTACCGGCGCTCGCGCAAAGAGGCTCCTGCGCGCGCCGAAGAAGTGCACCATGCCGAGCAGGAGGGCGTGGAGTACCACTGGCTGACGCACCCGATCGCGATTCTGGACGACGGCCAGGGCAACGTGCGGGGCATGCGCTGCGTGCGTATGGCGTTGGGTGAGCCTGACGCCTCGGGCCGCCGCCGCCCGGTGCAGGTGCCCAACAGCGAGTTTGATTTTGAAGCCGATCTGGTGGTGTATGCCATCGGCACCAATGCCAATCCGATCATGGGCCAAACCTCGAAGATTGCCCTGAACCAATGGGGTTACATCCACACCGACACTGGTCTGGCCACCTCCATCGCCGGGGTGTTTGCCGGTGGCGACATCGTCACCGGTGCCGCCACGGTGATCGAGGCGATGGGCGCCGGGCGCCGGGCTGCCGCCAGCATGAAGACCTATCTGGGCATTCGCGACAGCACCCGGCGGTTTGAGAGTGATGGCGACACGCTCTTTGGCATTGATCGCCGGGAACACAACTTTGCGCGTGTGCGCGTGGCCTGAATGGAAGCACCTGTCATGAATGCACCAGAATCCCTGCCCGGCACCGCTGCCAAACGCGTCACCACCCTGAAAGAGCACATCGTCGAGATCATCAGCGACTCGGGCGAAGGGGCGCAGCGCTGCGGCCAGTCGCTCGGCTCGATTGCCGCCCGCATGGGCAACGGCATCTGGACGACAGAAATCATTCCGGCCGAAATTCGCCCGCCAGCCCGCAGCGTGGCCGGGGCCAGCGGCAACCGCATCCGCATGGGTTCGGGCTACATCACCAATGGCGGCGACCAGACCGATCTGGTGGTGGCTTTCAACGAACAGGTCTTGCTGGGACGGGTGCGCGACCGAGAACTCAAGCCCGGCTGCCTGATTTTTCTGGAAAACCTGTGGCGCAAACACACCGACCTGAATGTGGCGATGGCCTATGCCCAAGCGCACGACAAGCTGGTGGCGGCAGGTTACCAGGTGATTGAGTTCCCCATGGAGCAGGAGTGCCAGTTGCTTGGCGCTGACCCCAAACGTGGCAAAAACATGTTTGCGCTGGGTATGTTGTGTTACCTCTACAGCTTTGATCTGCAGATGGCGCGCGACCAGATCGCGCTGACCTTTGGCAAAAAGGCCCAAAGCGTGATTGATGCCAACGTCAAGCTGCTGGAGGCCGGGCACCAGTGGGGGGTAACGCACCTGGATTTCAGCTTCTGCATTCCGGCCACGCCCTCTGCCCTGCCGCAGATGGTCACCAACGGCAACACCGCGCTGGCGCTCGGGGTCATGGCTTCGGGCATGGAGCTGTGTTCGATGTACCCGATCACCCCGGCCACCTCGGCCTCGCACTATCTGTCGGAGGTGTTCGAGAAAGTCGGCGGCATCGTGCACCAGGCCGAGGACGAAATTGCCGCCTGCGCCTTTGCCATTGGTGCCTCGTATGCCAGCAAATGCACCATCACCATCACCTCCGGGCCGGGTTATTCGCTCAAGCAGGAAGCCATCGGTCTGGCGGTGATGGCCGAAATTCCGCTGGTGGTGGTGAATGTGCAGCGCGGCGGACCCAGCACCGGCCAACCCACCAAGGTGGAACAGGGCGATCTGATGTGCGCGATTTTTGGCAGCCATGGTGACGCGCCCAAGGTGGTGATGGCACCGGCCACCATCGAGGACTGCTTTTATTCGGTCATCACCGCACGCCGCATTGCCGAGACCTTCAACATGGTGGTGGTGGTGCTGACCGACGCCAGCCTGTCGTCCTCCCAGCAGCCTTTCAATCGGCCGCAGTTCAACGCGGCCTGGCTGGCACCGCCGGTTGACCAAAGCCCGGTGCCCGAGGGCGCGAGAGCCTACGACTGGGATGCCACCACCGGCCTGGCGCGGCGTTTCATTCCTGGCCAGCCCGGCGGTATGCACACTGTGACCGGCCTGGCGCATGACCGCGACAGCCACGTGGCCTACGACCCCGACATCAACCAGGAAAGCCTGCGCGCCCGCAGCCTCAAATTGGCTGCCCTGCAAAAAACACTGACCCCACCCGAGGTGTTTGGCGAGGCCAGTGGCGATTTGCTGCTGATCGGTTGGGGCAGCACTCAGGGGGCAATTGAAGAAGCGGTTGACTCCCTGCGCGCTGAGGGGCACAAAGTGGCCTCGATCCATCTGCGCTTTTTGCAGCCGATGCAGCCGGGCATCAAGGCCATTTTGCAGCGCTTCAAGCAGGTGATGACCATCGAGATCAACTGGAGCGACAGCCCGGATGAGGACATCATCGACGAATCGAACCGGCGTTATTCCTCGCTGGCGATTTTGTTGCGCTCACGTTGCCTGATTGACGTGGATTGCTGGAGCGAGGTACGCGGCCAGCCGATCAAGCCCAGCACGATCCGCCGCATCGCTCTGGCCAAGCTCAACGCCCAAGGAGTATGACCATGACCTGTTCCACCACCGATTGCTTGCTTGAACTGTATGACGAGCAATATGAGCTGGAAGATTACCAAAGCGGTGTGCCGCGCTGGTGCACCGGCTGCGGCGATAACGCCATCCTGGCGGCTTTGCAGCGCCTGTGCCGCGACGAAGGCTTGCGGCCAGAAAAAACCGTGTTTGTGTCGGGCATTGGCTGCTCCAGCCGCTTTCCACATTACATGAAGACCTACGGTTTTCACGGCATCCATGGCCGGGCGCTGCCGGTGGCCGAAGGCATCAAGATGGCCCGGCCCGACCTGACGGTGTTTGTCAATACGGGCGACGGCGACTGCTGCAGCATTGGTGCCGCGCACTGGATCCATGCGATTCGCTACAACATGAACC
Source organism: Rhodoferax ferrireducens (assembly GCA_002083775.1). Taxonomy (GTDB): domain Bacteria; phylum Pseudomonadota; class Gammaproteobacteria; order Burkholderiales; family Burkholderiaceae_C; genus Rhodoferax; species Rhodoferax ferrireducens_A. The sequence goes on from MTEI01000004.1 coordinate 174,977, forward strand.
TGACGGTGTTCCTGCACGACAACCAGATCTATGGCCTGACCAAAAAACAGGCCTCGCCCACCTCGCCCATCGGCACCAAGAGCAACACCACACCGCGCGGCAGTTATCTGGATGCCCTCAACCCCTTGAGCGTGACGCTGGGGGTGGCAAATGCCTCGTTTGTCGCGCAGGCGGTGGATTGGATTCCCGAGAGCCTGTTCGAGATCGTCAAGGCCGCCTACCACCACAAGGGTTTGTCATTTGTGCGCATCCTGCAGCGCTGCCCGGAATGGCTGCCCAAGTCGCTTGACCCGTGGATGCAGGACGCCGACAAAATCGCGCTGCTGCACCACCCCAACGCCCTGCAGTTGAGCCCAAGTTTGAGCAAAACCTACAAAAACCAGTGGGTACACGACCCGCTGGACATGAACCGGGCGCGCGAAATCGCCAGCAGCGAAGACGTCATTCCGGTCGGCATCCTGTACCAGAACCGGGACATTCCCCGCTACGAAGAAACCCGGCAAACCGGCGTTTTACGTACCCTGGAGACGGTGCGCCAGGGCTTTGAAGCCGAGTTGGACAAGTACACGGTGTGACCGTCGTGAATCCCAAACGACGCCCCAGATGATCAAAGAAGCCTGTCCTTTGCGGTCATTGCGGACGCGATCCGCAATCCATGCAGTCCAAAGTCATGGATGCCGGGTCGTCGCCCGGCATGACAACGCTGTTCTTTCACGTCAACCAAGGTGAGCCAACTGCTATGGATGCCGACCTGCAAACGCAACTTCGCTTTGTCCTGACCGGCAAAGCCACCGGTGACACGCTGGACGCAACGACCGGGCTCGGCCTGCGCCCGGTGCTGTTTGCCGGTTACCGTGACCTGACCCCCTTGCGCTACGACTTTCCGCTGGTGCTGGTCAAAAACCAGCCGGACCGCGCGTTTGCCCTGCCACTCTCCAAGCTGATCGATGACGTGCTGGACAAGGTGGCCCAAGGCGCAGATGCCGAGCGCATCCGTCAACATGTGCTGCAACTGGAGCAGGCCATTCGTACCCAGGTGGCAGCGGGTGCCAGCGGCTTGTTGTCTGTGGTGTGGGACCAGGCCGCCACCGCGTTGGGCCAGGGTGACAAGCTGATGAGCGACAGCCTGGGGCGGGCTAGGGTCAACCTCAAGGTCGATGGTGCGTTGGTCGACTGCCAGGCTGACCTGCCCGGCACCCTGCTGGGCCACGCCTGGGGCCTCACAAATGCCCGGCGAGCCGCCCAGTTCAGCCAGCGCGTTCAGCGACTGGTGCTCAAACTCTCGGACATCCTGCAAGCCGACTTTGCCAACTCGGATGCTGGCAAAAGTGCCGACAAGCTCAAAGCCTCTTTTGGCTCCGGCCCGAAGGACATCTTCGATTTTGAGGCCATGTCGCGTTTTCTGACCCGTTCCAAACCCCAGGACAACCTGTCTCCCGGTCGGCGCCACCGGGTCACCCAACTGCTGGCCACGCTGCAGTCGCAGCCGTTTTTTGCCACGCCAGACTCCACGGCCGATGCGACTTACGCTTTTGCCTTTGCCACCTGCAGCGCCGCCTTGCAAGCCTACCGCGAGCGCCTGCCCCAGCTGATAGCGCTGGCCCGCGCCCTGGCGGTGGCCGAATTGGAGGTCAAGGGTGAATACAACGCCGCCAAACATGACCCATTGTTTGAGGCGTTTGGCGACAACGGCCTGGATGCCAGCGACCTGGCGCTGTTTCCTGATTACCTGGTGCGGCTCAACGCCAGCGACCTGACCGGCCCGGAACAAGCCACGCTGACCGAGATTTTGTCGGCCGATCTACCCATCAAGGTCCTGGTGCAGACCGATGACGTGATTGAGGCGTCGCCCCTGGGCAACGGCCACCTCGCGTTTGCCTTGCGCAGCCGACAACTGGCCAGCATGGCCATGGGTCTGAGCGGTGTGTTTGTGCTGCAGTCTCCGGCCTCCCATCTGTATCCGCTGCGCGGGCAGATCCAGCGTGGGCTGGATTTTGCCGGTCCGGCGCTGCTCAGCGTGTTCTCGGGTGTGGTGGCCACCATGGCTGACCTGCCCGCGTATCTGGTGGGCGCTGCGGCGCTGGAGTCGCGGGTGTTCCCGGCCTTCTGTTTTGACCCGTCTGCCGGGTCGGATTGGGCCTCCAGGTTGTTGCTGGCCGCCAATCCCCAGCCCCTGCTGGACTGGCCGGTGCATCCCTTGGCCTATGAAGACGAGCGGCACCAGGCCCAATCGCAGCAGATCCCTTTCACCCTGATGGATTTTGTGGCTTGCGACAGCCGCTATACTCGGCACTTTGCCCGGGTGCCCAGAGCGCACTGGAGCGCCACCCTGGCCGATGCCGCAGACTTTGTGACGCGCCAGGACCGGGAGCACCCCACCAGCGTGCCCTGCCTGCTGATGGTGGACCCCGATAACCGGCTGCAAAAGCTCGTCGTCGATGACAAGCTGATTCGCGAAGCACGCCGCTGCCGTAGCATGTGGAACAGCCTGCAGGAGCTGGGTGGTTTTCACAATTCACATGCCCAGCGGCTGCTGGCGCAGGAACGACAAAATTGGGAAAAAGAGGCTCTAGCCCTTGCTGGGTCTGCGCCAACAGCTATACAAACTGCATTGCCTGGCACGGCTGCAGTGGCTTCGGCGTCAGCCAGCGCAGCCATCCCACCTGCTGAACCCGAGGCAGAACGTTCGCCCGATGAAGCCTATATCGAGACATCACGCTGCTCCACCTGCAACGAATGCACACAGATCAACAGCAAAATGTTCGCCTATGACGACAACCGGCAAGCCTACATTGCCGATGTGAGCGCAGGCAGCTACGCCCAACTGGTGGAAGCGGCAGAAAATTGCCAAATCTCGATCATTCACCCAGGTAAACCGCGCAACCCGAACGAGCCCGGCCTGGAGGAACTGCAAAAGCGCGCCGAACTGTTTGCCTAGCGCTGCCACGCACCGGCAGGCGGCTCTCGGCCAGTCAAGTTCTGGCCACCGGTGCATAGAATCAAAGCATGCAACACCTCAACACTGCGCCCCTTGAGGAGGCGCTCAGCCTGCTGGACGGCCTGTATGAACATTCGCCCTGGATCGCCCGGGAAGCGTTGAAACAGCGCCCGTTTGCCAGCTTGGCCCAGCTGAAAGTCCGCCTGGCCCAGGTGCTGGACGCTGCCGTGCGCGAAGCGCAGATTGGGCTGATCCGGGCGCACCCTGAGTTGGCAGGCAAAGCCATGGTCAGCCAGAGCCTCACCACCGAATCGACCAACGAGCAGAACAAAGCGGGCCTGACGAATTGCAGCGCGGAAGAATTCGCCAAACTGCAGCAGCTCAACGCCGCTTACAACGCCAAATTTGGCTGGCCGTTCATCCTGGCGGTGCGCGGGCCGCGTGGCTTGGGTTTGAGCCGCGCAGAGATCATCGCCACCTTTGAGCGAAGGTTGCATGGCCACCCGGACTTTGAGCTGCAGGAATGTTTGCGCAACATCCACCGCATTGCCGAAATCCGCCTGAACGACAAGTTTGGTGTCACGCCCGCGCTGGGCAACGACGTCTGGGACTGGCAGGAGCAGCTCGCCGAGTTCTCGGAACCCGGTTATGCAGAACACGGCCAGCTGACGGTGACTTACCTGTCCGACGCACACCGTGCCTGCGCCGCGCGTATTCGCGGCTGGATGCTGGAGAGTGGCTTTGACAGCGTGCAGATCGACGCTGTGGGTAATGTGGTGGGGCGGTATGCGGCGCTGGAACCCACCGCAAAAGACCACGCTGATAATGATAAAAACAATAGCTACTCACCCTTATCCGATAAGGGCCAGAGGCCTAAACCGCTTATAACTCCCAAAACCCTTCTGACCGGGAGTCACTATGACACGGTGCGCAACGGTGGCAAGTATGACGGCCGTCTGGGCATTTTTGTGCCCATGGCTTGTGTGCGTGAGTTACGCCGCACCGGGCGGCGCTTGCCGTTTGCCATCGAGCTGGTCGCTTTTGCTGAAGAGGAAGGCCAGCGCTTCAAAGCCACGTTTTTGGGTTCGGGGACGCTGACGGGCGACTTCAAGGCCGAATGGCTGGATCAGGTTGATGCCGATGGGGTGTCGATGCTGCAGGCGATGCAACACGCCGGGCTGTGCACCACGGACAACAAAACCGAGGTGCTGCAAGCCATCGCCGCATTGAAACGCAACCCCGCCGACTACCTGGGTTTTGTCGAGGTGCATATTGAACAAGGCCCGGTACTGAACGCGCAGAACCTGCCGCTGGGCATCGTCACCGCCATCAATGCCAGCGTGCGTTACACCGGCGAGGTGATCGGCCAAGCCAGCCACGCGGGCACCACGCCGATGAACCAGCGCCAGGATGCCGCCTGCGCGGTGGCCGAACTGGCGCTATTTTTGGAGCAGCGCGCGGCGCAGGACGGCGATTCGGTAGCCACCATGGGGCAGCTCAACGTGCCCGCAGGCAGCGTGAATGTGGTGCCAGGGCGCTGCACGTTCAGCCTGGATTTACGTGCTCCCAATGACCTGCAGCGCAATGCGCTTGAGGGTGACGTGCTCTCAAAACTAAAGCAAATCTGTCATCGTCGCGGCCTGACTTTCAACTTGCAGGAGACGATGCGCGCCAGTGCTGCCCCCAGCGCACCAGAATGGCAGCAGCGCTGGGAAGCCGCCGTGTCCAGCCTGGGCCTGCCGATTCACAGGCTGCCCAGTGGGGCTGGGCATGACGCCATGAAGCTGCACGAGGTGATGCCGCAAGCCATGTTGTTTGTGCGCGGCCAGAACGCCGGCATCAGCCACAACCCGCTCGAATCGACCACCAGTGATGACATGCAACTGGCGGTGGAGGCGTTTGCCAACCTGCTGGGGCAGTACCCAGCACCCAACGAGACAACATCATGACCACCTACACCGAACTCGACGCATGGATTGACGCCCACTTTGACGAACAGGTGAGATTTCTCCAGGAACTTATTCGCGTGCCCAGCGACACCCCGCCCGGCAACAACACGCCCCACGCTGAGCGCGCCGCCGAACTGTTCGACGCCATGGGCCTGAACGCGCAAAAGCACCCGATTCCCGCAGACAAGGTTCACGCCGCTGGGCTGCAGAGCATCACCAACCTGATCGTGCGTCGCACCTACGGCCCTGGTGGCAAGACCATTGCCCTCAACGCCCACGGCGATGTGGTGCCGCCCGGCGACGGGTGGACGCACGACCCCTATGGCGGCGAGATCGAAGACGGCAAGCTGTATGGCCGCGCCGCTGCGGTGAGCAAATGCGACTTTTCCACCTACGCCTTTGCCATCCGCGCGCTGGAGGCGGTGGCCAAGCCGCAACAAGGCCAGATTGACCTGCTGCTGACCTACGACGAAGAGTTTGGCGGCGAATGCGGCCCGGATTGGCTGCTGTCCAACAGCTTGACCCAGCCTGACCTGATGATGGCGGCCGGTTTCAGCTACCAGGTGATCACCGCGCACAATGGCTGCCTGCAGCTGGAAGTGACGGTGCACGGCCAGATGGCGCACGCCGCCATTCCCGACAGCGGCGTCGATGCGCTGCAAGCCGCCGTGAAAATTCTCAACGTGCTCTATGCGCAAAACGAGATCTACCGCACCAGCATCACCTCGCAGGTGGAAGGCATCACGCATCCGTACCTGAATGTGGGTCTGATCGAGGGCGGCACCAACACCAACGTGATCCCTGGCAAAGTGACTTTCAAGCTTGACCGCCGTATGATCCCAGAGGAAGACGCTACACAAGTAGAAGCAACACTGCGCCAGCTCATTCGTGAAACAGCGGCGCAGTCACCCGGTATCACGGTTGACATCCGGCGCATGCTGCTGGCCCAGGCCATGAAACCGCTGCCCGGCAACGCGCCGCTGGTGCAAGCCTTGCAAAAACACGGCGAGGCTGTTTTTGGCGAGCCCATCCCCGCGCTGGGCACACCGCTGTACACCGATGTGCGGCTGTTTGTGGAGCGCGGCATTCCGGGCGTGATCTACGGTGCCGGCCCGCGCACGGTGCTCGAATCGCACGCCAAACGCGCTGATGAACGGCTGGTGCTGGACGACTTGCGCCGCGCCACCAAAGTCATCGCGCGATCGCTGCACGACCTGCTTTGAGGCCGTTCACCCGAAAGGTCGGGCTGCTCGCGCCTTCGTCAACTAAAATTGACAGCTACAAAACGCGTAGCATGACCCAACCCGACGACATCAACCACAGCTTTGGCCGCGAATCGGTCAACCAGAGCGAACGGCGCGCGCGCATCCGCACCGTCTTTACCGCCGTAGCCCCGCGCTACGACCTGATGAATGACCTGATGAGCATGGGCATTCACCGGCTCTGGAAGCTCAAACTGGCCCGGCGTGTGACGGGCATCAACGGCCGGGTGATCGACCTGGCCGGTGGCACGGGTGACGTGGCGCGCCTGCTGCGCAACCCGCAGCGCCAGGTGACCGTGTGTGACCCCAGCCTGGCGATGATGCAAGTCGGCCAGCAGCGCCCCGACATGACCGGCATCGACTGGCTGGTGGGTGAAGCCGAACAATTGCCGCTGCCGGATGCCAGTGTGGACCTGCTCACCGTGTCGTTTGGCCTGCGCAATGCCACACACCTGGAAAAAGCCCTGACCGAGATTCACCGCGTGCTCAAACCCGGCGGTTCTTTTGTCTGCCTGGAGTTTTCGCAACCGGCCTTCTGGCTGGCGCCGTTTTACAACCTGTACTCGTTTCTGGTGATTCCGCGGCTGGGCGCGCTGGTGGCGCGCGAACCCATTGCTTACCAGTACCTGGTGGAGTCCATCCGCCGCTTTCCCGACCAGACCGGGTTTGCCAAGCTGATGACTGATGCGGGATTCCAGGACATCCGCTGGGAAAACCTGTCGTTTGGCATTGCCTGCCTGCACTTTGGAACCCGTGGCAATGGCGGCTGAGCGCGCTCCTGGCGCGCAAATGTCGGCCTGGCTGGTGTGGTGGACGGCGATTCGCCCACGCACCCTGAGCATGGCCGCCACACCGGTCGTGCTGGGCTCGGCACTGGCCTGGGCCGAAGGCGCGGCGCCGCTGTGGAGCGTGTTTGTTGCCACCCTGATGTGCGCCCTGCTGATCCAGATGGGCACCAATCTGCACAACGATGTGGCCGATTTCGAGCGTGGCGCTGACCGCCCGGACCGCATTGGCCCGCTGCGCGTCACCGCGGCTGGTTGGGCCACACCGCGCAGCGTGCACCGCGCAGCCAAGCTGTGTTTTGGGCTGGCGCTGCTGCTGGGCCTGGGACTGGTGTGGCAGGGGGGCTGGCCGATTCTGGCCATTGGTGTCACATCACTCATCGCGGGCTGGGCCTATTCGGGCGGCAAACACCCCATCTCGCACAGCGCGCTGGGCGAAGTGTTTGTACTGGTGTTTTTCGGTCTTCTGGCGGTGGCAGGCAGCCACTGGCTGCAAAGTGACGAATTTTCGCTGGCAGCCTGGCTGGGCGGCGCGGTGGTGGGCTTGCCTGCTGCGGCGGTACTGCTGGTCAACAACTACCGTGATCGCGATGCCGACCTGCGCCACGGCCGCCAAACGCTGGCCGCACGGCTGGGTGATGCGGGCGCGCGCCGTGCTTACGCGGTGATGGTGCTGCTGCCTTTTGCGCTGGTGCTGGCGTTGGCGTGGGTGGCGGAGCCGGGTGCCTTGCTGGCGTTGGTGGTGCTGCCCTTGGCCGCCAAATTGATTCCCCAGCTACACCGCCAGGCCTCGGGCGCGCAACTCAACTTGTTACTGGGTGCCACCGCCAAGTTGGGGCTGTTGCTGGGGTTGCTGCTGGCCATTGGAGTGTTCCTGTGAACCCGGAGGTGGTGCAAAAGCTGCTGCCGCTGGCGCTGGCTTTCATCATGTTTTACCTGGGGATGACGCTGGCGCTTGCCGATTTCTGGCGCGTGGCGCAGCGCCCGGCTGCCCTGGCCGTGGGTCTGACTGGGCAGTTGGTGCTGGTGCCGCTGGCCGGGTTTGCCGTGGCCAGCCTAAACGGCCTGGACCCGCTGATGGCCGTGGGCCTGATGGTACTGGCGGCTTGCCCGGGTGGCGTCAGCGCCGGCTTGCTCACGCACTTGGCCAGGGGTGACACGGCGCTGTCGATCTCGCTCACAGCGGTGACCAGCCTGGTGTCGATGCTGACGCTGCCGCTGATCCTTAACCTGTCCTTGCAACACTTCATGGGCAGCAGCCTGCAGGCGCAGTTGCCGCTGGCACCCATGGTGCGCAGCATTTTTCTGCTGACCACGCTGCCGGTGCTGCTGGGCATGGCGCTGCGCTGGAAAGCGCCGAATGCGGTGTCGCGCTGGGTGCCTACAGCCTCCAAAGTGGCCACCACGCTGTTCGTGCTGATTGTGTTGGCCACCTTCTGGGACCAGCGCGAGGTGCTGTCGCAACACCTGCCCACCCTGGGCCCGGCCACGCTGTTACTCAACGCCGCGGTGCTGGGCAGCGCCTACGCCCTGGCCACGCAGGCGCGGCTACAGCACGGCGACCGCATCGCGGTGGTCACCGAATGCGGCCTGCAAAACTCGGCGCTGGGCATTTTTGTCTGCCTGCAGTTGCTGGCCTCGCCGGCCATGAGCGCACCCAGCGTGGTCTACGCGCTGCTGATGAATGCGGGGGGCATCGCCTTTGTGCTGCTGATGCGCAGGCGTCGCGGATTGGGTACGGTAGCAGCCTGAAGTATGCGCTTGTGACCCGGAACCTGGGTGGCACAGCGTTCTGCTCCGTGTCCCCCGCCCGCTGCGCGAGCTCCTCCTTGACCTGCGCAGAACGCTGTGCCGCCCAGGCTCCTGACTGCTGCTGCCACTCGCGTCAATTACTATTTAATTTGTAGCTATTAGTTCTTTATCAATAAAGGCTAGAGGTCAATTTTATAGAGAGGATAACGGCAACCCTAGCCGCGTCAGCTCGGGCGACAGGTTGACCCAGGGCATATCAAAACCCGGTGTCTGGCGCTGCGGTGGCAAGGGTGCGCTGCGTAGCGCCCAGGTGGTGCCTGCCACCACGCTGTCCACAATCGGCACCGCCACAAACGGCTGAATCTGCGCTGCCATACCCGCCAGCCCGGCACCACCCAGAATCACCGTCTGAACCCCCAGCTGACGCACCGCGTTCAGGCAAGCCTGCGTCAGCAGCAAGCGCGCCGCCACCGGGTCGGCAGCCAACTGCGCGCCGGTAGGTGCCACGGTGTGGATGCCCGCCAGCGACTGCGCATGACCCAGCGACTGGGCCAGCCGCTGCAAAATGGGCGCCCAGCGTTCCCCCCCGGTGACGATGGCAAACCGGCCATGGCGTGCCGCCTCAATAAACGCGGCCTCGGCCAGGCCGGTCACCGGCACCGGGCTGCTTTCGCGCAGCGCCATCAGGCCGGGATCACCAAAACAACCGATCAGCACCGCATCTGGCGCACCTTCAGGAGCCGCCAACGCCGCTGCCCAGGCGTCCAGCGCGGCGTGCGCGGCGACCGCATAACTGGCTTCGTCAGAAATATACGGCGCACCAAAGCGTGCGGTGACTGAGCGCACGCCTACATGCGAGCCTGCTGCGGCCTGCACATGCTGCTGCAGCAGCGCAGTGACATTGGCCGAGGTGTTGGGGTTGATGACGAGCAGTTGGCGCATGTTTGTTCAGGCGGGGGTGCCAAAGAGTTCATTGAGGTCAGGCGCCACATCGTCTGCGGTTCCAAACTGCAGTTGTGACTCCAGCCGTGCCAGATGCTCCCGCATGCGTCGGGTCGCTTCTTTGGTGTCGCGCAGGCGAATCGCGTCCAGCAAGGCGCGGTGTTCGTTGCAGCCGCAGGCGGTGGCATCGGCGCGCTCGCGTTCGTGCGCCGGGCTGTAGGTCATGAGCACCAGCGAGGTGCGCGAAGTCAGTTCGCGCAGGATGCGCGCCAGCGTTTGGTGGTCAGCCCCTTCGGCGATTAGCGAGTGGAATTCACCAGACAGGCGGATGGCGCGGCGCATGTCTCCGGCCTGGCGCGCCGTCTCTTCGTCGTCAATACAGGTTTTGAGCTGCGCCATGTCGGCCTCCGAGGCTTTGGCGATGAACAGCTCAACCAAAGACGGCTCAATCAGCCGACGCACCTCAAACACCTCACGCGCTTCTTTCTCGGACGGCTGAGCGATGGTGGCACCCCGGTTGGGCGTGAGCGTGACCACCTGCTCGTTGGCCAGGCGCACCAGCACCGGGCGAATGCGCGTGCGCGACACGCCAAACGCGCTGGCCAATTTGTCTTCCACCAGCTTGGTGCCAGGCGGCAGCTTGTGGTCCAGAATGGCCGAAATCACCCGCTCGTACATATCAGCGTCCGATAGTGGCGCGGTGCTTGCCTCACTCATGCTTTGCCTTTTTGTTGTCGTTTGTTCAGCCACGCGGCCAGGCCCATGGCCAAACCCATCACGGTGAATGATATGACCGTGGTGACCGTACCCAGCGCATAAATCGACGGCGTGGTGACGGTGGTGGTCAGGCCCTGCAACTCCAGTGGCAAGGTGTTGACATCGCCAATCGCCTGCGAGGTGCGGGCAATTTCGTCCCAGCTCAGGGTGAAGCCAAACATGCCAATGCCCACCACCGAGGGCGCTATCAGCGGCAGCACCACAAACCTGAAACCCTGCCACGGCGTGGCGCCCAGATCCCGCGCGGCTTCTTCATAGGCCGGGTTGAAGCGGTTGAACACGGCAAACATGATCAGCAGGCCAAATGGCAGCGTCCAGGTCAGGTGCGCGCCCAGGGCCGAGGTGAACAGACCCAGCGAGGTACCGTATTCCTCCAGCGTGCTGGTCAAACCCAGCGCCTCCAGCGCCCATTTGATCCCGTTGTCCAGCAGCCGAAACTCCAGCCCGATGCCCAGCGAGACAATGATCGACGGCATGATCAAACTGGCCACCACCACATAAAACAGCGCGTTGCCACCCCACAGCTTTTTGCGGAAGGCCAGCCCGGCCAGCACGGAAAACAGCACGGTGAAAGCCATCACCGCTGCACCCAGCGCCAGGGAGCGCTTGAAGGCCGCCCCAATATCCACCACGCCCAGCCCTTCTGCCAGCTTGACAAACCAGTGCACGGATAAGCCGCGCAACGGAAAGGTCAACCCACCTTCAGGCCCCTGGAAACTCAGCACCACGATGACCAGCATCGGGCCGTACAAAAACAACACAAAGGCGGCAAAAAACAGCGCCAGAAACCAGAAACCTGCGGAGCGGTGGTCTTTGTTCATGCTCACAACTCCTTGCGAATATCAACCAGCCGGGTCAGCGCCCAGATGATCATGAGCACCAGGCTCAGCAAAATCACTGCATTGGCCGCCGCCAGCGGAAATTGCAGGTACGAGGTTTGCACCTGGATGATCTTGCCCACCGAGGCGATCTGCTGGCCACCCATGACACCAATCGTCACAAAGTCACCCATGACGATGGTGATGACAAAAATCGAACCGATGATGATGCCGGTGCGGCTCAACGGCACGATCACGTTCCACAGCGTTTGCCAAGCAGAGGCGCCGCTGTCGTTGGCGGCTTCGATCAGACTGCGGTCGATGCGCATCATGCTGTTGAAAATCGGCACGATCATGAACATGGTGTAGAGGTGCACAAAAGCCAGCACCACCGAAAAGTCCGAAAACAGCAGCCACTCAATGGGCGTGTCAATCAGCCCAATCCCTTGCAGGCTCTGGTTCACCAGCCCGTTGCGCCCGAGCAGCGGCACCCAGGAGATCATGCGAATCACGTTGCTGGTCCAGAAGGGAATCGTGCACAGCACAAACAGCAGCGTCTGCACGTTGCTGGAGCGCACGTAAAACGCCAGAAAGTACGACACGGTGAACCCGATCACCAGCGTGATCAGCCAGACCAGAAAACTGAATTTGAAGGTGGACAGGTAGGTCTTGAAGGTGACGCACATCTCGTCCGTGTTACTGCAGCCGTCAAACACCGACACGTAGTTTTTGAAGGTGAAGGCAGGCAGCAGTTCGTATTCATTGAAGTCCCAAAAGCTGACCATGCCAATCAGCGCCAGCGGGACCAGGAAAAACAGCACAAACACCAGCGTGAGCGGCGCCGCCTGCCACCAAGCCGCCAGGCTGCGACCTGGAGCGGAGGTGGTGGCAGTGATAGACGGGCTCGCACTGGTGTTCATGGTTTGGATTTAGAGTGATCAGCTAGTTAAAAAGCCACCGATGGAGTTTGCACAGCGCCAAGCCAGAAACACCGCGGAACCGGCTTAGCCGGGCCGCTGGTGTTGCCCCCTAGAGGGGGGAAAAGGCTACACGCAGTGAGCCTGGACGGGGGTGTTTCTTATGCAGCGACGAATTCATTCCACTTCTGCACCATGTAATTGTTCTCATCCATCACCGCGTTCCAGCAGGCGATGCCGCCCATGCGGGCTTCGTAGCTGCCGCCGTCGCGGATCTGGCCGACCTTGGCCAGCACGTCACCGTTGGGGCTCTTGATGTCCTGGGTGGCGGCTTTGCCTTCCATCCAGTAGGCCCACTCGTAGGCTTCCATCTTCGACTTGGCGGTGTCCAGCACGGCGCTGTAATAACCTTGGCGGTTCAGGTAAGCACCGGCCCAGCCATCCAGGAACCAGTTGATGAACTCGTAGGCGCCGTCGAGCTTGCGGCCAGACAGCGTGGCGGGCAGGCCAAAACCAGCCGCCCAGGCGCGATAACCTTCTTTGAGCGGCTGGAAGTTACAGGCAATGCCTTTGGTGCGCACGGCGGTCACGGCCGGGCTCCACATCGACTGGATCACCACTTCGCCCGAGGCCATCAGGTTCACTGACTCGTTGAAGTCTTTCCACAACGCACGGAACTGGCCCGCTTTTTTGGCTTCGATCAGGGTTTTGATGGTCAGGTCAATCTCGGCCTTGGTCATGTTGCCCTTGTCGGGGTATTTGTAGAGGCCCATGGCTTCCACCACCATGGCGGCGTCCATGATGCCGATGCTGGGGATGTTCAAAATGGCGGCTTTACCCTTGAACTCGGGGTTCAGCAACTCTGCCCAGGAGTTGATCGGGCGCTTGATCAGATCCGGGCGGATGCCCAGTGTGTCGGCGTTGTACACGGTGGGAATCAGGCTCATGAACTGGGTCGGGCTCTTGGCAAAGACCTTGCTCTTTTCACCTTCGAGGTAAATCACCTTTTTAGGCGCGGTGCCCTGGTCGCCCACGGCCTTGCCAGCCACAGTGCCTGTGGTGAACAGCGGCGTGATCTTGTCGGCGTTCTTGATGCGTTTGACGTCAATACCCTTCAAGTTGCCGGTCGGCACGATCTTCTTCAGCGAAAAATATTCGGTGTCGATCAAATCGAAGCTGTTGGGCGCGGTGACGGCGCGTTTGGTCACGTCATCGGTGGTCACGGCCACGTACTGGATCTTGATACCGGTGTCTTTTTCAAACTTGTCACCAATCGACTTGTCCTGGTTCACGGCGGTGCCGAGGTACCGCAAGGTGATTTTTTCCTGCGCGTGCACGGCCGGGAACATGCCGGTGGCCAGAATGCCTGCGGTGCCTTTGAGCAGGCTGCGGCGGGGTACCGAGGCGCCCAGCGCCCCGTTGGCAACACCGCTGGCGATGTCGGTGATGGTTTTGGTAATGTCAGTCATGGCAAAAACTCCTGGAGGGCTGATGAAAATCTTCTTGCGAAGCGGGAGGGAAACAGTTCAATAAACAACATCAATGCGCCAGCGCGTGTGAGGCTTCGGGTGCCCAGGTCAGCTGGACGCTCTGGCCCAGCTGATAAGGCTGCTGCTCAAACTGGTTTTCGGGCACCATCACCGAGACCTCGGCGGTGGCGTTGGCGGAGAGGGTTTTGCCGGGATATTGCAGGCCCACCAGCACATAAGTGCCCTGGTATTCAATGTCGGAAATCACCGCGCGTTTGTTGCCCGCGCCGTCATGCAGGCCGGGTGCATCGGCGGCCATCTGCATGCGGTCGGTGCGCACGCTGATCTTGCCCACCGGGGTGTCCAACACGTTGTGCCCGCCCATGAACCGCGCCACAAATTCGCTCACCGGGCGGTTGTAAATCTCATGCGGGCTGCCCATCTGTTCAATCACGCCGTGGTTCATCACCACCATGGTGTCGGCCAGCGCCATGGCTTCTTCCTGCGAGTGGGTCACGTGGACAAAGGTCAGGCCCAACTCTTTTTGCCAACGGCGCAACTCGGCGCGCATCTGGATGCGCAAAAACGGGTCCAAGGCGGACAGTGGCTCATCCAGCAGCAGCACTTTGGGCTGGGTGATCAAGGCGCGGGCCAGCGCCACCCGCTGCTGTTGGCCACCCGAGAGTTCGGCCGGTTTACGCTGCGCCAGGTGCCCCATGGCCACGCGCTCGAGCAAATCAGCCGCCTGCTTGTGGCGCGCGGCCTTGTCCACACCTTTCATCTTCAGGCTGAAGGCCACGTTGTCCAGCGCGCTCAGGTGCGGAAACAGCGCAAAACTCTGGAACATCATGGCGGTGCCGCGAGCGGCGGCGGGCAGGTCGGTGATGTTGCGGTCTTCCAGCAGCACGTCACCACTGGTCACCGACTCGTGTCCGGCAATCATGCGCAGGGTGGTGCTTTTGCCGCAGCCTGACGGGCCCAGCAGACAGCAATAACTGCCGCTGGCAATGCGCAGGTTGATGCCGTCCACCGCAGGTTTGCCGTTGCCGTAGTTCTTGGTCAGTTCAACCAGTTCAACAGCGGCGTGGCCAGGGTGAAGTTTGGCGTCAGCAACAGGCGATGGGATCTTCATGCCCCATCATTCGCAAAACGCGTGCCAGGATTGTGTACAAACTAAATTGGCAATTGCATACAAAACTGCACAGCATTGGTGCTCAATGTGGGGCCAGCCTGACCGCCAGGACTCAAAACGGGGCAGCCCCGTGCACCGAAGCGGCGATACCAGCCGCCTCAGGCGTCCAAATCAATCACCTGCGCCAGCGCCACGCCCTCGGGGGCTTCATAGTGCGCCAGCACGCAGGCTCGGCTGGTCCAGCGGGAAGCCAACGCCAATTGCTGCAACACGAAGCGGATGGAGGGTTTGTCCAACGCGGCAAACGGGTCGTCCAACAGGGTCACGGTGGCGCCCGCTGCGAACGCCGCCGCCAGCCAGACCTTGCGCTTGCTGCCGGTCGAGAGCATGTAGAGCGGCTTGTCCAGATACTCAGTGAGCGACAAGCCTGCCAGCAGCGCAACCCAAGTGGGTACGTCGGGCGGTACAAAGGCTGCGTAGCGCTGGCGCTGCTGATCAAAAAACTGCCGTGGGGTGAGGGCATCAAAGGCACTGGTGGCCGGGTCGATCCAAAAAACGGTTTGCCGCCAGGCTTGCGGCTGTGCGTGCGAAGTCAGACCACCTGACTGCAGACTGCCCGCCTGCAGCGCCAGATCACCCGCCACAAGCCGCAGGAGCGTGGTTTTACCCGCCCCGTCGCCGCCCAGCACCAGTGTGACCCCCGCGCCAATGTGCGCATCAAAGTTCTGGAACACCGTGTGCTGCGGGTAGGCAAAACCCAAACCCTGCACCCGCAACAAAGCAGGCTGAGGTTTGGGTGCTGGGCTGGTCAAGGGCATGGCGAGTTGCATGATTACTATGTTATTTATAGCTGTAAGCCCTTTTATCATAAGGGCTTCAGGCCAATTTTATACCAAACTTTCAAATTGGAACCAAGCTGCCACACAGCCTGGCTTGCCTGCCTAGAATGCGTGACTGACCCACACCACAAGCCCCACCACCCCCGAACATGATGCAGGCCACCCTGTTCCACCTCACGCTTGGCAGGCTGTTCGCAGGCTGGCTGGCGCTGTGCCTGCCCCTGGTTTGGGCGGCACCTGCCCCGCCTGCCCCAACTGTCCCGGTGCGCGAGAAGCTGACCTTGGGTGTGTTCGCCTACTTGGGCGTGGCGCAAACGCAGGCCCAGTACCAGCCTCTGGTGGACTATCTCAACAGCACGCTGCGCGAGGAGCAGGTGGAACTGAAGGTGCTGCCACAAGCCGAGATCAACCACGGGGTGGAAAGCGGCGAGCTCGACATCGTCACCACCAACCCGACGCACTTTTTGGTCATCCGCAACCGCTACCCGCTGACCGGGGTGATCGCCACCCGTATGTCGGAGGTGAACGGTCAACCGGTGCAGCATCTGGCCGGCGTCATCATCACCCGGACTGATCGCCTGCACATTCGCGAGCTGGCCGATGTGCGTGGCAAGGTGGTGGCCACCCCCAGCACCCAGCACATGGGCGGGTACCGGGCGCAGGCTTATGAGCTCTACCTGGCGGGCGTCAGAATGCCTGACGACGTACGCCAGTTGCTGGAACTTGAAACCCACCAGGCAGTGGTGCATGCGGTGCTGGATGGCCGCGCCGAAGTGGGGCTGATCCGCGAGGGCGTGCTCGAACTGATGCAGCACCAGGGCCAGCTGCACAGCGGCCAGCTCAAGCTGATCCACCCACAGCAGCACGCCAACTATCCGTTCCAGGTGTCGACCCGGTTGTATCCGGAGTGGCCGGTGTTCGCCCTGCCGCATGTCTCAGACAAGGCGGTGCGGCATGTGGCAGCAGCCCTGTTTGCGCTGGAGCCAGATCACCCGGCTGCCCGCGCCGCAGGGGCCCACGGCTACACCGTGTCAGCCGACTACCTGCCGGTAGAAGCCTTGGCGCGTGCCTTGCGCCTGCCGCCGTTTGACCAGAACCTGGACGTGACCTGGCAGGACATCTGGCAAACCTGGCGGCTGGGCCTGATCACTGCAGCGGTGGCAACCCTCATCATCCTGGCGCTGGCGGCGGTGCTGGTGTGGCTGGCCAAGCGCGAGCGCCAGGCGCGCGCACGCCTGAGCCTGCTGCTCGACACCCTGGGTGAGGGCGTTTATGGCACCGACGCCAGCGGACACTGCAGCTTTATCAACCGCGCGGCACTGCACATGCTGGGTCGCACCGAAGCCGAGGTGCTGGGCCAGTCGCCACACCTGCTGTTTCACCCCCAGCGCCAGGACGGTCAGCCCTATCTGGAAGCCGAGTGCCCGATGTCGCAAACCTTGCACGATGGCCAGGTGCGCCGCGGTGAAGAGTGGTTTGTGCACCCCACACAAGGTGGTTTCCCGGTAGGCTATGTCGTCAGCCCCATCCGCCAGGGCGGCGCCCTGATTGGCTCGGTGGTGGCGTTTCAGGACATTCACCTGCGCAAGAAGATTGAGGCCAACTTGCACCACCTGATCAAGGAGCTGACGCAGACCAACAGCCAACTCAAAGACACCCGCAACCAGCTGCTGCAGAGCGAAAAGCTGGCTGCCATAGGCCAGCTGGCGGCAGGTGTGGCGCATGAGATCAACAACCCGGTGGCCTTTGTCACCTCCAACCTGGGCACGCTGGCAAGCTACGTGCGCGACCTGTTGCGCCTGGGCGAAGTGGCCAGCACCACCCCGGCGGGCCAACAGCTGGCCACCGAGATCGACCTGCCCTACCTGCGCCAGGACGTGACCGAACTGCTGACCGAGTCCCGCGACGGGCTGGAGCGGGTGCGCAAAATTGTGCTGGACCTGCGCAACTTCTCACGCAGCGGCGATACGCAGTGGGAGGACGCCAGCGTGAACGACTGCCTGGACGCAGCCCTGAACATCATCTGGAACGAGCTCAAGTACAAGTGCACACTGCACAAACACTATGGCGAGCTGCCGCTGATCCGCTGCAACGCCTCACAGCTCAGCCAGGTCTTCATGAACCTGCTTCTCAACGCCGCCCAGGCCATTCCTGCCCAAGGCGATATCACCCTGACCACCGAGGCAGTGACTGACCCGGCACTGGGCCGGGTGGTGCGCATCACCCTCAGCGACACCGGCACCGGCATTGCACCTGAGAACATCCAGCGCATTTTTGACCCCTTCTTCACCACCAAGCCAGTCGGCAAGGGCACTGGCTTGGGCCTGTCGCTGGTGTGGGGCATTGTCGAGCAGCATCAGGGGCACATTGACGTAGCGAGCCAGCCAGGCCAGGGCACCACGTTTACCGTGACGCTGCCGGTCGCAACCCAGGCTCCAACGGGTGCCACAACTGCGCCAGAAACGGCCTGAAAACCTCAGCGGATCAAAAAGCGCAGTACCCGGTCAGCAAACTTGCCATACGGCGGCCAGAGGAATTTGAGGGTGCTAAAGCGCGTCTGGTAAAACACCGGGCGCAGTTTGGAAAAGGTCTCAAACCCTTCCCGCGCGTGGTAGTGCCCCATGCCAGAGTCGCCCACGCCGCCAAACGGCAGGTCGTGCTGGCCCACATGAAATAACGCATCGTTCACCGACACGCCACCGCTCATCACATGGTCAATCAGGTGCTGCACTTTGGCCGCGTCGTTGCTGAACGGGTAAATGGCCAGCGGGCGCGGCCCGGCGTTGATGCTGGTGACCACCTCGTCCAACTGCGCGTAGCTGCGCAGCGGCAGGATCGGCCCGAAGATTTCGCGCTGCAGCAGGATGCTGTCGGGTGGGGCGTTGAGCACGATGTGCGGCGCGATTTTGCGGGTGTCGCGGTCAAACGCCAGGCCGTCCATCAGGCTCAAAACCTGCGCGCCACGATTTCGGGCATCGTCCAGAGCCGCCAGCAGGCGCTCGAACGCCCGTTGATCGATGATGGATGTGTAGTCGGGCGAGTTCAGGCTCGGGTAACGCTTGGCCACCAGCGCGCGCGCCAGGTTGACGAAGGCGTCCACCTTGCCCGCAGGCAGCCAGGCGTGGTCTACCGTGGTGCAGATCTGCCCGGCGTTGAGCAGCTTCACAAACAAAATGCGCTCCGCCGCCAATTTCAGCGGGAAGTCGTCACAGACGATGGCTGGGGCCTTGCCACCCAGTTCCAGCGTCACCGGGCACAGATTCTGTGCGGCGGCGGCCATCACCGCGCGGCCAGTCTGGCCGGAGCCGGTGAACAGCAGGTGGTCAAACTTGAGTTGGGAAAACTCCACCCCGACGCCACCGGTTTCGTCAAAAAACTGCAGCTTTTCGGGCGGGAAATACTTGGTCATGTGCAGTATGAGGTACGCCGCTAGATGGCGTGAGTTCTCGCTCATCTTGACCATGGCGCGGTTGCCGGCAGCAAAGATGTAGCTCAGCGGCACCATGCTCAGGTTCAGCGGAAAGTTCCACGGCACGATCACTCCCACCACCCCCAGCGGCTGCGGGATCACCCGGTTGCGGGCACCCAGAAAGTTGCGCCAGTCCACCCCCCGGCGCTGTGGGCGCATCCAGCCACGCAGTTGTTTGAGGATGTGGTCAATGCCGTCCACCGCCGGAAACACCTCAGCCAGCAGCGTCTCGTGGCGCGAGCGGTGACCGTAATCGGCACTGATGGCTGCGACCAGGGCGTCTTGGTGCTCGCGGATAAAACGCTGCAGGGTGCGCAGGTCTTGTTGGCGCTCATCCAGGCTGGGAACGGGGTGTGCCAGATAGGCCTGGCGTTGCAAGTCCAGAGCGGTCTGCAGGGCGCTGGCGGGAGGGAGGGCAATGTGCTTCATGGTGCTGGCAGTTTAGGCCGCAAAGGCCACCTGCGCCAAGTCGACCACCCCGTTTGAACGACCGGCTCTAACTCACGAAGAAGACTGTCATTGCAGATTACCGGCAACCTGGATCCCGGGTCGGGCCCGGGATGACAACCTTCAATAGCGTTACTTGCCGGCCAAGTCACCCCACAGGCTGCTCAGGCGAGCGTCCCGGCCGCAACTGCTGCGGTAAAACTTGTAGCGCACCGGGTTCTTCTTGTAATAGTCCTGGTGGTAGCCCTCGGCCGGGTAGAAGTCGCTGGCCAGCAGAATTTGGGTGACCACCGGCTCCTTGAACGGCTTGGTTTTTTCCATCGCCGCCTTGGAGGCCTGGGCCTGGGTGACCTGCTCGGCATTCACCGCAAAAATGGCGGTGCGGTAGGGCGAGCCGTGGTCGCAGAACTGGCGGTCTACGGTGGTGGGGTCAATGGTGTGCCAAAAACGGTCGACCAACTGGCGGTAGCTGACCTTGACCGGGTCAAACACGATTTTCACTGCCTCGGCATGGCCGGTGGTGTGGCTGGATACCTCTTCGTAGGTGGGGTTGGCGGTTTTGCCGCCGATGTAGCCCGAGGTGGTAGAAATCACCCCCGGCACCGGGTCAAAATCTGACTCCACACACCAGAAACAGCCGCCAGCAAAAATCGCCACCGCCTGGCCCGCAGCGGGCGGTGCTACGCCGCTGGGCACACTCGCCTGGGCATGGGCCCGGCCAGTCGCCAGCACGGCGGCGCCAAAGATCAGCAGCGCACCCAGCGCATGCAAGGTGGTGCGGCGCACATCGCGCTGCGCGGGCAAGGTGGTAGCTGCTGTGGGTTTCATGGGGTATCCAAAGGGCTGGCCGGCAGGGTGCTGCCGGCATCTTGGGGCAAAAGATAACTGTTTGTCAAAAACCGTGGGCATGAGCTGGCTTTGCCCGCCAGGCGCTCACCGCAGCGCGGGCTTTGATTCACAATCTGCCCGATATTTTTACCATTGGCGCGCATGACTTCTTCACACACCAGTCCCACCGTTGTTACCTGGCTGGGCTATGGCGGGCTGATTCCTTTTGTGGCGCTGGCAGCGGCCAGCCTGCTGGACCCTGCCCACATCGCCACCTGGGTGCCAGGCCTGCTGGGGTATGGCGCGGTGATTTTGAGCTTTGTCGGTGCGCTGCACTGGGCCTTTGCCATGACGCACCCGCAACTGCAGGCAGCCCCCAACCACGCGCTGTATGTCTGGAGCGTGGTGCCGTCGCTGTTGGGCTGGCTGGCTTTGATGATGGTGCCCAAGGCTGGTGTCATGCTGCTGATAGCGGGTCTGCTGGCACACTATCGGCAAGATCTGCGCCTGGCGCGGGTGATCGAATTGCCCGCATGGTATGTGCCGCTGCGCCTGCGCCTGACCGTGGTGGCCTGCCTGTGCCTGGCGGCCGTGTTTGCCACCTGAGTTCCACCCAGCGACCCGTTTAGCCTGTTTGTTCAACCACCACCCAAGGAGTTACACCATGACCGAGGACACACGCTGCTGCGGCACCGGCACCTGCATGATCAACGCTGAAGGTTTGTGCTGGTGTGGCCAGCGCTGGAATGGCGATGAAATGCTGCCGCCAAATTCCGAGTCAAATCAGCCTCCAGCCCCAGTAGAGAAAGGGCTGGAAGCTGCAGAAATCGAAGCAAACCAGCCCGCTGCCACCACCACGCGCTGAGCCTGCCCAGCGGATGCCTTACAGCCTGGTCTGGTTCAAGCGCGACCTGCGCCTGCACGACCACGCTGCCCTGGCTGAGGCTGCCGCCCATGGGCCACTGCTGTGCCTGTATGTGATCGAACCCAGCCTGTGGGCGCAGCCGGATGCGGCGCGCCAGCACTACGAATTCATCCTGGAAAGCCTGCGCGAACTGGCCCGGGCGCTGAAAGCCCTGGGCGGTCGCCTGCATGTGCGCACCGGCGAGGTAACCGAGGTTCTAACCCAACTGCATACTTTGGCGCCGTTCGGGCGGCTGGTGTCCCACGAAGAAACCGGCAATGCGCTCACCTTTGAGCGCGACAAAGCGGTGGCCCGCTGGTGCCGCGCACACGGTGTGGCCTGGCAAGAGTTCCCGCAGTTTGGCGTGGTGCGCCGCCTTGAAAGCCGCAACCACTGGGCAAGTCACTGGGCAGCCCACACGCAGGCGCCACAACTGCCCGGCCCCGAGCCCGGCACGCTGCAGTTTTGCCCTTCGCCCTGGCCAGCCCAGCCCGTGCCCAGCGCGCAAGACCTGGGGCTGGACGCCTATGACCCACCACAGCGCCAGCGCGGCGGGCGAAGCCTCGGGCTGGCGGTGCTGGAGAGTTTTCTGCTGGACCGCTGCCGCCACTACCGGGGCGGGATTTCGTCGCCGCTGTCAGCGCCCAGCGCCTGCTCGCGCCTGTCACCCCACCTGAGCTTTGGCACGTTGAGCCTGCGTGAGGTGGTGCAAGCCACGGATGCCAAGCTGCTACACCTCAAAGAGCACTCTGCTTATGCAGCAAAAGGGCTGGAGGCCTTTTTGAGCCGATTGCACTGGCACTGCCACTTTATCCAGAAGCTGGAATCTGAACCCGAGCTGGAATGGCGCAACCTGCACCGGGGTTACGACGGCCTGCGCGAGCACGACTTCAACCCGGCTCACTTGGCGGCGCTGACCGAAGGCCGCACCGGCTGGCCGATGGTGGACGCCTGCGTGGCCATGCTGCGCCAGACCGGCTGGCTGAACTTTCGCATGCGCGCCATGCTGGTGTCGGTGGCGGCTTACCCGTTGTGGCTGCACTGGCGAGAGGTAGGTGAGTGGCTGGCGCGGCAGTTTCTGGATTACGAGCCCGGCATCCACTGGAGCCAGCTGCAAATGCAGTCCGGCACCACCGGCATCAACACCACCCGCGTGTACAACCCGGTCAAGCAGGCGCAAGACCATGATCCACAAAGCATTTTTGTGCGCCGCTGGTGCCCGGCGCTGCGCCGCGTGCCAGACAGCTGGATTCTGGAACCCTGGCGCATGCCCGAGAGCGTGCAGCTGGCTTGCGGGGTACGCGTGTGTGCCGATGCTCCGGCGGGCGCAGCAGATGTCTGGCCGCTGCCGCTGGTCGATCTGGAAGCCGCCACCCGCGCTGCCAAAGACCGTCTGCACAGCCTGCGGCGCACGCCCGAGGTGCGTGCTGCCAAAGCCGCCATCGTAGAAAAACATGGTTCGCGCAAGGCGCGGGATGGCAACCCGCGCCGCTCGCGGGCCAATCCCGTTTCAGATAACCGCCAGATCAGTTTGTTTGACGCGCCCGAGTGACCTAATATCCATAACAGCTGACGTTTAACGCGGCACGTTATAAAATCCAGGCCATGATTCAAAGCTTCAAATGCGCTGATACCCAGGCGCTGTTTGGTGGTGCGACGGTGGCCCGGTTTGCCAACATTCGGTCAGTCGCGGAGCGCAAATTACAGATGCTGCACCGGTCCACGCGGCTGGATGATTTGCGCATTCCACCCAACAACAGACTGGAGGCTTTGAAGCGTGATCGCAATGGCCAGCACAGCATCCGCATCAACGAACAGTGGCGCGTGTGTTTTGTGTGGACAGGAAGCGACGCCACCAATGTTGAAATTGTTGATTACCACTGAAGGAGATCTACATGGCCGAAATCACGAATGGCATGCGCCCGATCCACCCAGGTGAGATCCTGCGCGAAGAGTTTTTGCAGCCGATGGGCCTGAGCGCACACGCGCTGGCGATGGCCTTGCAGGTGCCCGCCCCGCGCATCAACGACGTGGTGCGCGAGCGTCGCGCTGTGACAGTCGATACCGCCTTGCGCCTGGCCAAATACTTCGGCACGAGCGCTGAATTCTGGATGGGATTACAAACCGACTTTGATATGGCCACAGCGCGCGCCACGATGACCGATGCGCTGGCGCGCATTGTCACCCGGTCAGCCACGGACGAGCTCACGCACAGCTGAAGCGACGAGCCAGCAAACCTTCTGCGGCCAGTCGAGAAAAATCATCGCCATGAAAATGCGCAAAAAATCTGACCTGCCCAGCAAAACCTGCCCAGCGTGTGGCCTGCCATTTGGCTGGCGCAAGAAGTGGGAGCGGGATTGGGAGCAGGTGGTCTATTGCAGCGAGCGCTGCCGAAGGTCAGGCTCAAGCACACCAGGCGGCGCTAAACCCACGCCCGAGGCGGGCAAATGAAAAGCCGGGACGGCCCAAGACCCGCAGCATGGCACCCCTGATTTACTGGTTTCGTAACGACCTGCGCCTGACTGACGCGCCTGCGCTGGCGTTTGCTGTCCAACTGGCGCAGCGCACTGGCCAGACGCTGCTGCCGGTGTTTTGCCAAGCCCCACCGGAAACCACCCGCTGGGGTTTTGCGCGCGTAGGCCCGCACCGCCAGCGCTATTTGCGCGCCACGCTGGACGATCTGGCCGCGCGTTTGCAGGCACATGGCAGCCGACTGCTTGAGCTGTTCGGCGCACCCGCCACCACACTGCCCGCGTTGTGCCAAGCGCTACGTGCCACCCACGTCGTCTGCGAAGACATTGCTGCGCCCGAAGAGCAAGCTGAGGTGGTGGCGTTGCGCGCAGCTGGTCTGACGGTGGAGGCGGTGTGGCAATCCAGCCTGCTTGAACCCGCGCAACTGCCGTTTGCCCCAAGCGACTTGCCCGAGGTGTTCACCAGCTTTCGCCAACTGGTGGAAAAAACCTCTACAGTCCCGCCCAAGCCGCTGCCCGAGCCCGCTGCGCTGCCAGCACTACCGCCGCTGAACACACCCGAATTGCATCAGTTTTACAAAGAAAATCAGGCTCTAGCCCATACAGTTAAAGGGCTGACAGCTACAGTTAATGAAGTCACTGAGGTGCGCTCGTCTTTCCCCTACCACCTGCCCGAATGGGCTGGCGGCGAAAGTACGGCGCTGGCGCACCTGCAGCGCTACCTGGCCGCCAAACTGCCGCACAGTTACAAAGCCACGCGCAACCAGCTCAGCGGTACCGACTTTTCCAGCAAGTTCTCGCCCTGGCTGGCCAGCGGGGCACTGTCAGCGCGCACCGTTTATGCCGAACTCAAGTCCTTTGAGGCCGAATTCGGTGCCAACGATGGCAGCTACTGGCTGTGGTTTGAGCTGCTGTGGCGCGACTACTTTCGCCTGCTGCACCTGAAATACGCTGCCCGGCTCTACCACGCCGAGGGTTTGCGCGGGGCGCAGGCCACCCAGATCAGCCCGGACAGGGATGCGGCCCGGCCCCGGCGCAACCCAGCCGCCACGCCAGCGCCCAGGTCAAGCCACAACCCGCCGTTCTTACCCTTCCCCAGCGCCGACGCGCCAATCCTGCAGCGCTGGTGCCAAGGTAACACTGGCACGACAATGGTGGATGCCGCCATGCGCGAGCTGAGCGGCAGCGGCTACCTGTCCAACCGCCTGCGCCAGGTGGTGGCGAGTTTCTGGATTCACGAACTGAAAGGCGACTGGCGCGCTGGCGCCGCCTGGTTCGAGTCGCAACTGGTGGACTATGACGTCTATAACAACACCGGCAACTGGCTCTACATCGCCGGCCTGGGTACCGACCCGCGCGGCGGGCGCCACTTTGACGTGGCCAAACAAACACGCGAACATGACCCTGATGGCAGTTACCAAAAGCTGTGGCTGGGTCTTGGCTGAGTCGCCTGGCCGACAACGTTCAGTCTGAAAATGAATATTTGCCGCAAGAGGCATAAAGGCGGCTCAAGCCGGGCACACTTTCGCCACGAGATAACCAACAGATAGGGAAAACGCGGGTTGACTTGAATCGCCAGCCGGTCATCGAGTAAGGCATTTGATCGCCGTCAGCTGACCAAGCCCAGGCAAGCGGGTAACAATGGCCAACTTTCTCTTCGACCACCAAGGCCATTTGTATGCAGACCCCAATTTCCACCACCGTCAAAGCCTTTGGTACCCACGCCAGCAACCAGCCACTGGGTCCGATGGCCATCACCCGGCGGGCCTTGCACGCTGACGATGTGCAGATCGACATCAGCTACTGCGGCGTCTGCCATTCCGACCTGCACACCGTGCGCAACGAGTGGAACAACACCCTGTATCCGTCGGTTCCCGGCCACGAGATCGTTGGCCGCGTGGTGGCCATCGGCGCGCAGGTGACCCAATTCAAGACCGGTGATCTGGTCGGTGTGGGCTGCATGGTGGACAGCTGCGGCCACTGCCCGCCTTGCCACGAGGGCGAGGAGCAGTATTGCGACAACGGTTTTACCGGCACCTACAACGGCCCGCTGTTCGGGGGCGAGAACACCCTTGGCGGCTACGCCCAGTCCATCGTCGTCAAAGAGGCCTTTGTCTTGCACATCCGCCACGCGGAAAAAGACCTGGCCGGTGTCGCGCCCTTGCTGTGTGCCGGTATCACCACCTATTCCCCGCTGCGCCACTGGGGCGTGGGGCCGGGCAAGAAGGTGGGGATCGTCGGGCTGGGCGGCCTGGGTCACATGGGTGTCAAACTGGCGCACGCCATGGGCGCCCACGTGGTGCTGTTCACAACCTCGCCCGCCAAAGTGGCAGACGGTTTGCGCCTGGGTGCCGACGAGGTGTGCATTTCCACCGACCCCGAGCAGCTGGCACGCCTGGCCGGTCAGCTTGACTTCATCCTGAACACGGTCGCCGCCCCGCATCAGCTCGACACCTACCTTCAATTGCTCAAGCGTGATGGCACGATGACGCTGGTGGGCGCACCGGCCGAGCCGCATCCTTCCCCCAGCGTGTTCGGCCTGATCCTGAAGCGCCGCAGTCTGGCCGGCTCGCTCATTGGCGGCATTCGCGAGACGCAAGAGATGCTCGACTTCTGCGCCGCGCATGGCATCGTCTCCGAGATTGAAATGATCCCGATGCAGGCCATCAACACGGCCTATGAGCGCATGCTCAAAAGCGACGTGCGTTACCGCTTCGTCATCGACATGGCATCGCTCGATCACCCAGCCTGAAATCCCGGCGATGCAGCGCCTGCCAACCTTGCTGACCGGCCTGCTGGCGCTGGCCGCCAGCGCCGCTCTGGCAGGGCCAGCCCAGACCCTGCAGATTCATCTGACGATCGACGGCCAGCAGTTGACCGCCACCCTGACCGACAGCCCCACCACGCGCGACTTCATCGCCCAATTGCCGCTGACGCTAAAGCTCGACGACTACGCCGCCACCGAAAAAATCGCCTATCTGCCGAAAAAACTCACCACGCAAGGCGCGCCAGCGGGTATTGACCCCGCACCAGGTGACGTCACCTACTACGCCCCGTGGGGCAACCTGGCCATCTTTTACCGGGACTTTGGTTACTCCACCAGCTTGATCAAGCTGGGCCGCATCGACACCGGCATCGGCGCACTGGCCGTCCGCGGCACGGTGACCATCACCATCGCGCCCGCCGGGAAATAAGCCAATGGCCAGCCGCAGCGAAACCCCGCCCGCCCACACCCTGCGCCTGATCCTGGGCGACCAGCTCAACCCGCTGCACCCCTGGTTTGCCCAAGTGGATGCGGGCGTGGTGTATGCGCTGATGGAAATCCGCCAGGAAACCGATTACGTGCTGCACCACGCACAAAAGGTCATCGCCATTTTTTCGGGCATGCGCGACCTGGCGCGGCAGTTGCTGGAGGCTGGTCACCGCGTGCACTACCTGAGCATCAACGACCCGGCCAACGAGCAAAGTCTGCCCGGCAATTTGAGTGCACTCTTCACCGTCTACCAACCCCAAGTCTTTGAGTACCAGGATCCCGATGAGTACCGGCTGGATCAGCAGTTGCAAGCCTTTTGTGCCTCCAGCCCTTATGCAGAAAGGGTGAGTAGCTCTCAGGTCGATAGCGCTCACTTTTACACCCAGCGCCACGAGGTGGCCGAATTGTTTAGCCAGCGCAAGCAGTGGCTGATGGAAACCTTTTACCGCCACATGCGCAAACGCCACCAGGTGCTGATCGACGGGGCTGGCAAACCCGCAGGCGGCCAATGGAACTTTGACGCCGAGAACCGCAAACCCTGGAAGGGCATCCCGCCCGAGCCGCCCGACCTGCGCCCACGCCACGACCACAGCGCGCTCTGGGCCACCATTCAGGCGGCAGGCGTGCAGAGTTTTGGCGAGCCCGCTGCCGACAACTTCCGCTGGCCACTCAATCGCGCCGAGGCGTTGCAACAACTGGAGCACTTCGTCACCCACGCCCTGCCCCATTTTGGCGACTATGAAGATGCCATGAGCCGCAAAGCCCAGCGCCTGTTCCACTCGCTGCTCTCGTTTGCGATGAACGTGAAGATGTTGAACCCGCGTGAAGTGGTCAGCCGGGTGGAGGCCGAGTGGCGCGCTGGCCGCGTGGAATTGGCTGCCGCCGAAGGGTTTATCCGCCAGATCATCGGCTGGCGCGAATACATCCGGGGCATATACTGGGCGCAGATGCCGGGTTATGACGAGCGCAACTTCTTTGCGCACACCACGCCGTTGCCTCAATGGTTCTGGACGGGTGACACGCGCATGAACTGCCTGGCCGCCGCCATTGGTGGCTCGCTGCAAAACGCTCATGCGCACCACATTCAGCGGCTGATGGTGATTGGCAACTTTGCCCTGCTGGCCGGACTGGATGTGCAGGCGCTGCACCGCTGGTACCTGGGTGTGTACATCGATGCGTTTGAATGGGTGGAACTGCCCAACACGCTGGGCATGAGCCAGTTTGCCGACGGCGGCCTGCTGGCCACCAAACCGTATGTGAGCAGCGCCGCCTACATCGACCGCATGAGCGACTACTGCAAAGGCTGCGCGTATGACAAAAAACAGCGCCTGGGTGACTCAGCTTGCCCGTTCAACGCGCTGTATTGGGACTTTTACCAGCGCAATACCGCCAGGCTGGAACGCAACCCGCGTATTGGCATGGCCTACCAGCAACTCGCCCGCATGGACGCAGCTACGCTGGAGGCATTGCAAGTGCGCGCCACCCAGATACGTGGGCAGCTGAATGCACTTTGAGAGCCAAATTGGCCTCTAGCCCTTTTCTGTAAAGGGCTGATAGCTACTATAAATAGAGTATTTTGGCGGTCTGCTGCGTTTCAAGGCGCGGCGATATCGCTACCGCACGCGCCGCTGCTCACGCAGCATGAACAGGTACAAGCCCTCCACCTTTTCACGCGCCCAAGGCGTTTTGCGCAAAAACTTCAGGCTCGATGCCACGCTGGGGTCCAGCGCAAAACAGCGCACCGGAACACGCTGCGCCAACCCGTCCCAGCCATAAAAATCTGCCAGCTGCGTCACCATGGCCTCCAGCGTCACGCCATGCAAGGGATTGCGCGGCTGCGTGGCGGGCTTGGGTGCTGGGGCGCCCGAGGGCAAAGTTGGATCAGACATGCCCGCATTTTGACCCGAGTTGATGCAACAATGCCTACCTTGAGGTGCAAGAAAACACACAAAAGAAAGTCGATGCGATGCAAGCATTTCGTTGGGATCCGTGCTTTTTGACGGGGCTGCCGACCGTTGATGAGCAACACCACTACCTGGTGGACATCATCAACCAATTTGGCGCTGCGTTGATGCGCCCGGCTGGTGCCAGCACGGACGAGATTGAGGCGCTGTTTCAGGAGCTCTCAGGCTACACGCTTTATCACTTCAGGGAAGAAGAAGCGCTGATGGAACAGCGCGGTGTGTACACCAGCCACATCGACCACCACCGCCACGAGCACGCCCAGTTTATGCAGGACGTGACCCGCATGCACGCCAGCATGGCGGGTGATGACCGCGAGGCCGCCACTGCGCTGTTGAACTTTCTGTGCAACTGGCTGGCTTTTCACATTTTGGGCACCGACCGCCTCATGACCTGGCTGATGCAAGCCGCCCAAGCCGGCACACCGGTACAGGACGCCTTGGAGGCGTTCAACAAAACCCGCGACCCGGCCACCGCCACGCTGCTGCAAGCCATGCACCAGCTGGTGCATCAGTTGTCAGACCGCAGCCGAGCCCTGTTTGAGCTGAACCAGACGCTGGAAGCCCGTGTGGCGGAGCGCACGCAAGCCCTGTCAGCGCTAAACCAGCGGCTGGAAACCATCGCCATGACCGACGTGCTGACCAACCTGCCCAACCGCCGCCAGGCCATGCAGGTGCTGGAGCGCGAATGGCAAGCCGCCACCCACAGCGGCGCGCCACTGGCCTGCATGATGATCGACGCCGATGGCTTCAAGAAAATCAACGACAGCTTTGGTCACGATGCTGGCGACACCGTGCTGCGTGAGTTGGCCCGCTGCCTGCAACATGCGGTGCGCAACGACGACATGGTGTGCCGCCTGGGTGGCGACGAGTTTCTGATCATCTGCGCCAACACCCCGCTGCAAGGCGCACTCAAAACCGCCGAAAAGGTGCGCAGCGAGGTTGCAGCGCTGCGCGTGCCCGCCGGTGACGGGCTCTGGATGGGCAGTATCAGCGTTGGAGTCGCGGTGCGCCAGCCCGACATGCCCAGCTTTGAAGCCCTGCTGAAAGCTGCTGACAAAGGCGTCTACACCGCCAAGGCCCGCGGCAGAAACTGCGTGGCAAGTGGGCATTCAGGGGACTGAACTGGCAGTAAACTTGTATTGCAAGCACTCGTACCACAGAAGTCCACCGTATTAACTGGCATCGCCGCTGACCTGGCAAACCCGCTTTTTCACGTTACATAGGAAATATCATGGGAAATAACAACACCAGCGTTTCTCGCTTTTTCGTGGCAGTCATTGCCCTTGTCCTGGTTGCCGCTTATGTGGCCACACAAAAACTGCCATTGATCTGGCATTTATTGGATTTGATGGCGTTTTTTGCTGTGTTGCTTGTGAATGTTCCGGCGTCCAAACGCCAGTCCAACTGATCATTTTGTCAAACTGGAGCGGCAATCTGCGCCAGTTTGAAAATGTCGACCATTTGCGACAGTCGCTCGGCCTGGGCTTTCAGGTTTTCTGAGGCGGCGGCACTTTGCTCAACCAGCGCGGCGTTTTGCTGCGTCATCTGGTCAAGCGCCCGAATGGCGTCGCTGATGTCCTGAATTTCACGGTTTTGCTCGGTTGAGGCGGTGGTAATGCCTGCGATCACCTCGGTGACGCGCTGCACGCTGCTCACAATGTCATGCATGGCATCCCCTGCCCGGTCAACCAGCGTGGTGCCGGCAGCCACTTTGCCCACGCTGGCTTCGATCAGTGCCTTGATTTCACGCGCCGCCTGCGCGCTGCGCTGGGCCAGGTGCCGCACCTCGGTGGCCACCACGGCAAAACCGCGGCCCTGTTCACCGGCGCGGGCCGCTTCCACCGCCGCATTGAGCGCCAGAATATTGGTCTGAAAGGCAATGCCATCGATCACGCCAATGATGTCGCTGATCTGTTTGGAGCTGTGGTGAATGTCCTGCATGGTGCTGACCACCTCGGACACCACCAGGCCGCCGCGCTGTGCCATGCCCGAGGCGTCCACTGCCAGCTGATTGGCGCGGCTGGCGGCCTCAGTGCTTTGTTTCACCGCTTCGGTCAGCACGTCCACACTTTGCGAGGTCTTGAGCAGGTTGGCGGCGGCATCTTCGGTGCGATTCGACAAATCCAGGGTGCCGCTGGCGATTTCGGCGCTGGCCAGGTGGATGGCGCTGGCCGACTCATGCACCAGTGACATGTGCGACGAGAGCTCCTGGGCCATGCGGGTCATGGCCAGCATCAGTTGACCCAGTTCATCTTGGGTGGCGGGCAGGTGCTGATCGGTCAGGTCGCTGGCCGCAATGCGCTCTGCCGCCACCACGGCAGCAAGCAGCGAGGGCACAATGCTGTGAATGGTCAGGTAGGCCATGATGGCCCCAACTGCCACCGCCAGCCCCCCCAGGCCCCAGAGCGTGACCAAGGCGTTGCGATAGGTGACAGATGCCGACTGCGCAGAATTTGCAGAGTCTGACTGGATGGTGTCGATCTGCTTGTCCAGCGCAGCCACCAGGGTCAGCTGAGCCGGGCGGAACTGGCTGCGCACGGCCTCACCGGCAGCGGCGTTGTCCTGGTTCAGGGAATGCTCAATAACGGCATCCAGTGCGGTTTTCAAGGCAATTTCCAGCGGCTCAAGACGCTGCAGCGCCTGCTGGGTCTGCGGATCCGGAAAACCACTTTGCAGGTCACTGCGGATTTTGGCGTATTGCTTGGCCACGTCTTTCATGCGCTTGAGCTCAGACTTTTTGAAAGAGATGTCGTCTTGCATCACCACATCACGGATGGCCAGTGACTGGTCGCGCACCAAATCGCGCAGACCAATGGCCAAACGCAACTTGCGCGCGTCGATTTCAACAATTTGTTGCAGATTGTTGTCCACCACACCCATGCGATTCACTGCCAGAAACGTGAGCGCCAGCAACAGCAACAGCACCACGCTGAACCCCGCTATCAGACGCGTGCCGATTTTGAGCGCACCCATGGGCGTGCCTAGTCTGCGGTCACGCTGCCATGCAGGATGCCAATGGCTTGTCCGCCGTCCAGCACGGGCACAGACACTTGCACACTCTTGATCTGGGTGGTGGGATCGGGTTTGATGTCGTTGTCGGTCCAAACCTGGCCTTTCAGGGCATTGATCGCGCTGCCCCGGCTGCCACTGTTGAACAGCAGGGTTTTGCTGCTGCCAGCGATCAGATTGGCTTTTTGGTCACGCAAAAACAGCTTGTTGAGGTTTTTGTCGGCCTCCCACTTCTGGATAAGCTGGCCAGCGGGGCTGTTTAACGTGGCCAGCACAATGGGGTCTTTGTCGTCCAGGTCGTTCCATTTGGCATTGTTCATGCCTGGCAATAGGCCACCCTTGGCATTGGCTTCCTTGGTGGCAGCCAAAATGGTCGGATTGGCAGCCCATTCCACCAATTGTTTCTGGTACTTGGCCACCTTGGCCTGCATGGCGGCTGGCAAGTCGGCGGCTTGCGCCAGGCTATTGCCCAAAACCAGGCACAAACCCAGCGCGGTAGCACTTGCCCATTGACTGAAACGGGGGGATTTGGTGTTGATCATGATGATTCTCCGTTGGTTGAGAGTGACCGTTCTGGATACCGGGGTCAGGCATAGCGCGTCAAACACATAGTGACACACGCTGACGCGCTGAAATTTTAGGGCACCTTGTCAGGCTGTTTGAAACAATCCAACGCTGCGCTGCCATACGCCACTAGGCGTATTTCCGAAAGTTGCGTGCGTCCCTAAAGTCACGCCATCGCTGATCCAAAACCTGCAGAAAACAGCAGGCCACCACCAGCGACACCGGTCTTATCAACTTTTGGAGTAGCCCACATGTCACTTTCAAACTCACGTCGCTTTACCCTCAAGGCACTGTCGGTCGCCGCTGCGCTGTCGACCCTGTCTGCCCTGCCCGCACGCGCTGCCGACACCATCAAGGTCGGTGTGCTGCACAGCCTGTCCGGCACCATGGCCATCTCGGAAACCGTGTTGAAAGACACCGTGCTGATGGCCATTGACGAGATCAATGCCAAGGGTGGCGTGCTCGGCAAGAAGCTGGAGCCTGTGGTGGTGGACATTGCTTCTGACTGGCCATTGGCTGCAGAAAAGGCCAAACAGCTCGTCAGCCAAGACAAGGTGGCCGTGACCTTTGGTTGCTGGACGTCGTCTTGCCGCAAATCCGTGTTGCCGATTTATGAAGAGGTCAACGCCCTGCTGTATTACCCCGTGCAGTACGAAGGCGAAGAACTGTCAAAGAACGTGTTCTACACCGGTGCTGCGCCCAACCAACAGGCCATTCCGGCGGTCGACTACCTGATGAGCAAAGACGGCGGCGGGGCCAAGCGCTGGGTGTTGTTGGGAACGGACTACGTTTACCCCCGCACCACCAACAAGATTCTGCGCGCCTACCTCAAGAGCAAGGGTGTGGCTGACAAGGACATCGACGAAAAGTACACCCCGTTTGGTCACTCGGATTACCAGACCATCGTGGCTGACATCAAAAAGTTCAGCGCTGGTGGCAAGACCGCTGTGGTGTCCACCATCAACGGTGACTCCAATGTGCCGTTCTACAAAGAGCTTGGCAATGCCGGCTTGAAGGCCAAGGACGTGCCCGTTGTCGCTTTCTCCGTGGGTGAAGAAGAACTGCGCGGTGTGGATGCCAAGCCGCTGGTAGGCCATCTGGCCGCCTGGAACTACTTCATGAGTATCAAGAACCCGACCAACACCGAGTTCATCAAAAAGTGGACAACTTATGCCAAGGCCAAGAATGTTGCCGGCCACAAAGACAAACCTTTGACCAACGACCCGATGGAAGCCACCTACATCGGTATCAACATGTGGAAGCAAGCGGTTGAAAAAGCCAAGTCCACCGACACCGACAAGGTGATTGCCGCGATGGCCGGCCAGACCTTCAAGGCACCTAGCGGCATCATGAGCAAGATGGATGAGAAGAACCACCACCTGCACAAGAGCGTGTTCATCGGCGAGATCAAGGCAGACGGCCAGTTCAATGTGGTCTGGAAGACACCTGGCCCCGTCAAGGCCAAACCCTGGTCGCCTTACGTTGAAGGCAATGCCGGTAAGCCCGACGAACCAGCGAAGAAGTAAGAAGCTACTGCGCGGGCCAATCTGAGGCTTGTAGTGCTCGCCGTACGAGAGTACGGCTGCGCGCTTCAAGCCCCACCTTGACCCGCTCGTGACGCTTCTTCCTTTCTTCGCAAACCCTTTCTCAAAGAAATTGCAGCGTGGGCACTGGCCACCGTGCCCACCCTACAGGTTCTGACTATGCTCAAAAAACTTCTTTTATCTGCTTTACTTTTTATAGCTGTAAGCGCTTATGCCATAACGGCTGAAGAGGTAAAAGGCATCACAGTGGGTGAGACCGATAGCCGCGTCGAAGCGCTGGGCAAAGCCATGCTTACCGCAGACGACAAAACGGCTGCCTTCCTGCAAGCGCTGTCTGACGACGCGGTCAAGGTCGCGGGCGACAAAGTGCTGGTACTCAAGGGGGACAAAGCCTTTGATGCCGTCACCGATGTGGAAACCCCGCTGCCCGACGATGCCGAGGACGTGATCAACAACAACCGCATGCGCGGAGAGATTGACTCGGCACTCGCAGCGCTAAAGCTGTTTTCGCCAGACGACAAAGTGCGTGCCGCAGCAGTGAAACAACTCCAGAGCGACGCAGATGAAACCAAGCTGCCGCTGATCGAAAAAGCCCTGGCTACCGAGCAAAACACCGCCATCAAGGACCAACTTGGCATGGTGCGCGCCGCCGCCCTGCTGGGCAGTGAAGACAAAACCAAACGCCTCGAAGCCGCCAAATTGCTCGCCACCAGCGGCCAGGCCAACACCAAAACCATGCTGCTGGCCCGGCTGGAGGCCGAGACCGAGCCAGATGTCAAGGCCGCCCTGAGTGCCGCGCTGCGCCAGGTCGAATCTGCTCTGGCCTGGGGCGACAAGCTGGGCGCCATGTTCAGCGGTATCAGTCTGGGATCGATCCTGTTGCTGGTGGCGTTGGGCCTGGCCATCACCTACGGGCTGATGGGTGTGATCAACATGGCGCACGGCGAACTGATGATGATTGGCGCCTACGCGACTTATGTGGTGCAGGGCTTGTTCAGAACCTACCTGCCCGACGCATTTGACTGGTATTTGCTGGCGGCTGTGCCGGTAGCGTTTCTCGCTTCGGCTTTGATGGGTGCGATTCTGGAGCGCAGCGTGATCCGTTTTTTGTATGGCCGCCCGTTGGAAACCTTGCTGGCTACCTGGGGTATCAGCCTGATGCTGATGCAACTGGTGCGTACGATTTTTGGTGCGCAAAACGTCGGGGTGGAAAACCCGGCGTGGATGAGTGGTGGTGTGCAAGTGCTGGGTAACCTGTCGCTTCCCTACAACCGGCTGGTGATCATCGGTTTTGCGTTTTTTGTTCTGGGCAGTGTGGCCTGGCTGATTGGCCGGACACGACTCGGCCTGTTTGTGCGCGGTGTCACGCAAAACCGCCCGATTGCGTCGTGCATGGGTGTGAACACCGCGCGCATTGACACCTACGCCTTCGCTTTGGGATCGGGCATTGCCGGGCTGGCGGGATGCGCCTTGAGCCAGGTCGGCAATGTGGGGCCGGACCTGGGCCAGAGCTACATCGTGGACTCGTTCATGGTGGTGGTGCTGGGCGGTGTCGGACAACTGGCGGGCACGGTGTATGCCGCGCTGGGTCTGGGCATTCTGAACAAATTTCTGGAGGGCTGGGTGGGCGCAGTGCTTGCCAAGATTGCACTGCTGGTGTTCATCATCATTTTTATTCAAAAGCGCCCACAGGGCATCTTCGCGATGAAAGGCCGCTCGGCGGAAGCTTGATCATGAGCGCACCTATGAAACCTGTTTCCTTGCC
Organism: Rhodoferax ferrireducens; assembly: GCA_002083775.1. Lineage (GTDB taxonomy): Bacteria > Pseudomonadota > Gammaproteobacteria > Burkholderiales > Burkholderiaceae_C > Rhodoferax > Rhodoferax ferrireducens_A. The sequence goes on from MTEI01000004.1 coordinate 210,775, forward strand.
CGAACCCATGCCCCTGCTGAGCCGCACTGGCTGGGCGGCCTTTCTGGTGGCCCTGATCCTGGTGAGCGGCTTGGCCCCCATCCTGAACCTGTGGGTGCCACAAACCAGCGTGTTCCACATGAGTGATTTTGCTGTGGGTGTGCTGGGCCGCATCATGTGTTACGCGATCTGTGCGCTGGCGATGGACCTGATCTGGGGGTTTACCGGCATCCTGAGCTTGGGTCATGGGCTGTTTTTTGCGCTGGGCGGCTATGTCATGGGCATGTACCTGATGCGCCAGATTGGCACGGACGGCAACTACAAAAGTGAGCTGCCCGACTTCATGGTATTTCTGGACTGGAAAGAGCTGCCCTGGCACTGGACATTCAGCGATAGTTTTATCGCCACGCTGTTCCTGATCGTTGCGGTGCCGGGTTTGGTGGCGTTTGTGTTTGGCTACTTTGCCTTCCGCTCACGCATCAAGGGGGTGTATTTTTCGATCATCACCCAGGCCATGACCTTTGCCGCCATGTTGCTGTTTTTCCGCAACGAAACCGGTTTTGGTGGCAACAACGGCTTTACCGACTTCAAACGCATTCTGGAGATTCCGATTGCCACACCGTCCATGCGCATGACACTCTTTGTGCTGACCGGCCTAACGCTGCTGGGTTTCTTTTTGATGGCGCGCTGGCTGATCAACAGCAAGTTTGGCCGGGTGTTGCAGGCGGTGCGTGACGCCGAAACGCGGGTGATGTTCAGCGGCTACAACCCGCTGGGCTACAAGCTGACCATCTGGACCATTTCGGCCATGATGTGTGGTGTGGCAGGTGCCTTGTATGTGCCGCAGGTGGGCATCATCAACCCGAGCGAAATGAGTCCGGCGAATTCGATCGAGATTGCCATCTGGGCAGCGGTCGGCGGGCGCGCCACGCTGATCGGGCCGATTCTGGGTGCATTCATCGTCAGCGGTGCGAAAAGCTGGCTCACCGTGGCCTACCCCGAGTTCTGGTTGTACTTTTTGGGTACTTTGTTCATTGGTGTGACCCTGTTCCTGCCGGATGGTGTGGTCGGGCTGGTGAAACGCCTGAAACAAGCGGCCACGGCCAAGTCAGGAGACAAAGCATGACGCCCGAGCTTATGGAGCAAAGCGCCCGCCACTTGGATGCCTACCGCGCTGCGCACCCCGCCAGAACTGGCAGCACCGAGTCTGGCGGCCGCGAGGCTGGTTTCTCGCGCTTGGCCGTCCCCGGTGAAGTGGATATCACCCACGGACGAATCCTGTACCTGGAGGAGGTCAGTGTGAGTTTTGACGGCTTCAAGGCCATCAACAAACTCAGCCTGGACATCGCGCCCGGTGAATTGCGCTGCATCATTGGCCCCAACGGTGCCGGCAAGACCACCATGATGGACATCATCACCGGCAAGACCCGCCCAGACGCGGGCCGGGTGTTTTTCGGCAGCACGATCGATCTGCTGCGCTACAAGGAGGCCGAGATTGCCCAGATGGGCATTGGCCGCAAGTTCCAGAAACCCACGGTGTTTGAACAGCTCACGGTGTTTGAAAACCTGGAACTGGCCTTGAAAACCAACAAGGCGGTGACCTCTTCCATGCTGTTCAAACTGGATTCAGTGCAGAGCGACCGCTTGGCCGAGGTGTTGCACACGATCCACCTGACAGACAGCGTGTCACGCCAGGCCGGGTATTTGAGCCACGGGCAGAAGCAGTGGCTGGAGATCGGCATGTTGCTGATGCAGGACCCCAAATTGCTGCTGCTCGATGAACCGGTGGCGGGCATGACCGACGAGGAAACCGAACGCACGGCTGAGCTGTTTTTGTCACTCAAAGGCAAGCATTCATTGATGGTGGTTGAGCATGACATGAGTTTCATCAACACCATCTCCGACATCGTGACGGTGTTGTGTGATGGATCGGTGTTGGCGCAGGGGACGTTGGCGCAGGTGCAGGCGGATGAGAGGGTGATTGAGGTGTATCTTGGACGCTAGGCTGATGACCGGGATGTGCGCCCGGCGGCGCTTGTTTGCCGGGTGTGGCCCGGCGGCCACTCACTTTCTTTTGCTTCGCCAAAAGAAAGTAAGCAAAGAAAAGGCGACCCCACTGTCTGCGACCCGCAGCTTTGCTGCGGGCAACCTGAGTTGCGACGGCTTGGCGGGGAACCGCTCGAACTCGCTACGCTCAGACAATCGCGGTTCCTTTTCCCGCCAAACCGCCACAACTCAGGCGCATACAGAAGGGGTTGGGGGCAGGCTGCTCGTGGCGCTGCGAGCCACCTTGCCGGACTCCGTTACCCATGATTGCAAATTAAATCCCGTCACCGTCAGCGCCAGCGATATCCCATCCCCTTTTTGCCACAACATAGGCATCAACAGCGCCGCGTGCATTTGCAATGCCCGGCGCAGCCGGGCGAGCAGTGCACTGCCTTGCGCCGTGGTGCGTCGGCGAGTAGCGCAGGGCTGGGCGGATCAGGGCTCGCGATTGTTTGAGGCGATAGCCGAGTTCGAGCGAGACCCCGCCCAGACCGAGCAACGCAGCGTGCCCGAAGCTCCGCTTCGGGACGACGCATTCGGCTCGCCTTTCTTTTGGGTACTTTTCTTTGGCGAAGCAAAGAAAAGTGCCTCGCCCGCCGGGGCGAGACCCGGCCAGCGTGCGCCGCACAAAACATACACATCAACAACATCAACGGCTACTCGACCGTCGGGGCAAGACCCGACCCCCGTCCGGGAAGGAACCACTCCATGCTGACCGCCACCAACATCAACCAGTACTACGGTGGTTCCCACATCCTGCGCGACATGCGCCTGAGCGCTGAATTAGGCAAAGTCACCGTCATCCTGGGCCGCAACGGGGTCGGCAAAACCACCCTACTCAAAAGCCTGATGGGCCTGATCCCGATCAAGACGGGCGCTATTGAATTTGACGGTAAATCCATCCAGAACGCCACGCCTTACGAACGCGCGCGCGCCGGCATTGGTTTTGTGCCGCAAGGCCGGGAAATCTTCGCCCGCCTGACGGTGGAAGAAAACCTGCGCATGGGCCTGGCCTACAAACCGGCCAGCACGCCGATTCCACCGGAGTTGTTTGAACTGTTCCCGGTGCTCAAGCAAATGCTGCAGCGCCGCGGTGGCGACCTGTCTGGCGGACAGCAGCAGCAGCTGGCCATTGCCCGAGCCCTGGCGGCGGGTCCCAAGCTGCTGATGCTTGACGAGCCCACCGAGGGCATCCAGCCCAGCATCATCAAGGACATTGGCCGCGTGATTCGGATGCTGGCCGACCGGGGTGACATGGCCATCGTGCTGGTGGAGCAGTATTACGACTTTGCCCAGGAGCTGGCTGACAACTATGTGGTGATGGAGCGTGGTGCCATCAAGGCGCAGGGGCCGGGTGCCAGCATGGAAGCGGATGGCGTGCGGCAGATGGTAGCGATCTAGCTTTTACCGGCAGCGCAGGCCGGACAAGCACGCCGCCACCAAAAGCTATTTTTGCTTCAACGCATCCTTCTCGGCATTCAGGTAGGCCCCAACAGCATTCAGGCGGTTGGCCAGGCTGAAGGCAGGCAAGTCCTTGAACTCTGACCAGTCAATGGCTTCGTAAGCTTCTTCAAAACTCTGCATGTTGGCCACGGCCTCAGCCATCTGCTCGGACAGGTAGCTGAGGTAGCGGCGGGTCAGTTCAATGTCTTTCTCCGGCGCGTACGACACAGCACCGTGACCGGGAATAGCGACCTTGGGCGGCGTTTCGGTCATGCGCTGCAGCCCTTTAAGCCAGAGTTTGGGGTCAGCGTCACCCACAAATGGCACCCGGCCGGTAAAAAACAGGTCACCGGTGAACAACACACCCAGCTCTTCCACCCGCATCATCATGTCGTCAGGCGCGTGGGCCCCCAGGCCGTCGATCAGCGTGAAGTGATAGCGCCCCAGCTTGAAGGTCTCGTTTTGGGTTGGCGTGATCCTGGCCATGCGCGAGGCCAAGATCAGGTGCGTGTCGTCGCTGACCCAGGGAAACAGGTCCTGGCGGCGCTGCTCCAAGCGGCGGGTGGTGTTGTCACCCTTGAACACCACCACCGAGGTCGGGTGGGCAATGATCTCCACCCCCGGCCCGGCAAACGACTGGATGCCGTAAAAATGGTCAGCGTGGTAGTGCGACACCACCAAAATCTTCACCTTCTCACCGCTGGCCGCCTCGATGAGCTGGCGCATCTTGGCACCCAGCGCCGGTGTGCCCAGCGTGTCAAAAACCACCAGCCCCTCGCCCGTGGCCACCGCGCCGGCGTTGGAGATGAAACCGGCATTAGCCGAGCTGGCGGCACCCGACTGGCCCTGGACGAAATACACGTCTTTGCCAACTTTTTGCACTTCCATGGGTGGCAGGCCATCCGACGCCGCGCCCGCCCATGTGCCAAACCCCAGCCCCAAAGCCACAACACCCGCGCGCAGAGCCTGTTGAATCAGATGCAGCATGACAACCCCTTTTGATTTAAGTCATGGAATATGCGCCCTGAATAGCGCTAGCGCCAGTGGGGAAAACCATCAATTTATTCGGAATCACTGATATATCTAGCTGAAATCCGCCCCATTTGCCTCATCGCCAGCCCAGCGGCTCAGGCGCTGCGCGCTACCGCCCCGCCCTGCAGCTTCTGCGCATGCGCTTCGTTGTGCAGCGACAGTAGCCCCTGCATCACATCCCCCACCACAATCACGCTGGGGCTGGCGAGCTGGTCACGCTCAATCGTGGTGCACAGGTTTTCCAGCGTGCACACGGCGTGGCGCTGGTTTGGCAGGCTCACGTTCTGGATGATGGCCACTGGCGTGTGCGCGGGCAAGCCTTGCAGCAGCGCCTGCTGGATTTGCCCAGCACCCTTTACCCCCATGTAAATCACCAGGGTGAGCCGCGCCACCTGGGCAGTGTGCGCCAGCAGGGCAAAGTCGGTGCCGCTGCTGCCGGGTTTGGCGTGGCCGGTGACAAACACCACGCCATGGGCATGGTCGCGGTGCGTGAGCGGTACGCCCAGCGAGGTCACGCCCGCCAGCCCGGCGGTGATGCCGTTGACCACCTCCACCTGCACACCAGCGGCTTGTAAATGCTCCACCTCTTCACCGCCGCGGCCAAACACAAACGGGTCGCCGCCTTTGAGCCGCACCACGTGCTCACCTTCGCGCACCGCCGTCAGGATGAGCTTTTCAATGAACGCTTGTGGTGTCGATTGGCAACCACCGCGTTTGCCCACCCACACGATGCGTGCACCGGGCGGGGCCAGCGCCACCACCTCGTCGCTCACCAAGTCATCCACCAGCAGCACGGTGGCAGACTGGATGGCTTTGACGGCCTTCACGGTCAGCAAATCCGGGTCGCCCGGGCCGGCACCGACCAGGGTGCAGCGGCCAGAGTTCGACCCTGTGCGGGGGGGCAGCTGCCCGGTCTGGCGAGCCCAGGTGCGACTTGCCAGGCTGAATGGATGAATAGTCATGGTGTCGTCCTGGTGGTGTGGCAGAGCTGCACGATACGCGCGACTTGCTGGGCAATGGGTTGTGGCACTGGCACTTGGCCTGCCAGCACGGCTTGAATCCACTGCGCGGTGGCGGTGGCATCTGGCGCGGGCAGGCTGGGCAAGGCAGCCAACGCACCGGCCTGAGCCTCTTGCACTTGGGCGGCGTGGCCGTGGCGAATGGCGGTCATGGCCGGGGTACGACGTGCGTCGGCGACCGGCTCGCCTTCGGTACCGCGCAGCAGCAAGGCGTTGGCCAGCGTCAGCTCCTGCGTGGCGGCCATCGACACGGCGTATTCCGGATGCGTGTAGCTGCCCACCACCACGGCGGGGTGGGTGCAGGGGTTCATGAGTTTGACCAGGCTGTGCGCGCTGTTGCGCAGACCCACCACCTGGCGCACGTCCAGCAGGCGCGCCAAGCCGGGGCACAGCAGGGTGGTGGGCACAAACTGCACTGTGCCTGGTTCTGCGTTTTTTATAGCTGTCTGCGAATGTACAGCAAGGACTTGAAGCACTTTTTGTGCTGAAACACGGCTTGGCTCGGTGCTGTGGCCGTGCACCACCACGGCGAGACCTTCACGCGCCAGCAGCAGTGCCAGCAGCGGGGTGAGCACCGGTAGCTTGCGTGCGCCGTTGTAGCTGGGCAGCACCACCGTGGAGACGTTGGCATTGGGGATTTTGTGCAGGCGGGTGTCCAGCGCGTCCAGAAAACCCGCCATCTCCAGCGGGGTTTCACCCTTGATACGCATCGCCAACACAAACGCGCCCAATTCCAGGTCGCTCACTGCGCCGTCCAGCACCAAGCCCATCAGATCAGCGGCCTGGGCGCGGTTCAGCGAACGTGCACCCTCTTTGCCGCGACCGATGTCCTTGATGTAATGGCTAATACTCATGAACTTGATTGTGGGGTAAGGGTGATAACCAGTCGTTATGAGCTTATGCCAGCCTGGTGCGGACTGTCAGCGGCATCCGCTCACGCTGGCACCGCAACCGATACCGGCATTTGCTGCACCAGACGCTGCAACTGCGGAATACACGAGCCACAGTTCGTGCCGCATTGCAGCGTACCCTGCAGTGCTGCCAACCGATCAGAAGGCGCGGCATCGCAGGTGCTTAAAAAGTCCTTAATCGCCACGTCAGTCACATTGAAACAGGTGCACACCTGATGCCCGTTGGACGCCACCGGCACCGGCGGCGTGGCACCGGGTGCCAGCAGGGCCTGGCCAAACTGCTGGGCAGGCAGGCCGTCTTTGAGCAGGGTGGTGATCCACGCTTGGGCACTGGTATCCCCCGCCAGCATGAAACCTTCCAGCCGCTTTTGCCCACCGTCCTGCACCAGGTTGACAGCCCGGCGCTGGCCACGTTTTACATCGGCATAACGCAGGATGTCCTCGCCATCCAGTCCCAGAGCGGCTTCCACCTGGCAAAGCAGCCCCTCCCCCGGCGATTGGGCATGGGCAGCGCGGAAAAGCATACCGGTGCGCTCACGCCCAAACGGCACGCAGGTGGCAAAAGCCAGTTGTGGCATCAGCGCCACCAGTTGGGCGCGGGCGGTATGCGCAGATTCTGGCGGCAACCAGGCCAGCGCCAGCAGGGTCCAAGGCAGGTCGGCTTTTTCCACCTTGACAGCAGCATGTTTGAACTCGGGCTGTTTGGAGGTGGGGCAATAGGCCGAGGTGGTCAACGCGTTGACACCCGCCAGCGGCTGGCCGTTTGCGCCCTGCCCGCTCAGCACCTCGCTGCCCCAATGCATGGCCATGAACACTTGGGTAGCGGCCAACTCGTCACCGGCTTGCACCGGCACCAGCAGCGAACCGCGTTTGCTGGTGACGCGCACCAGTTCACCGTCAACAAAACCTTTGCGTGACATGTCTTGCGGGTGCATTTGCAGCACCGGCTCGGGCACATGGCCAAACAAACGGCCCAGCGTGCCGGTGCGGCTCATGCCGTGCCACTGGTCACGCAGGCGGCCGGTATTGAGCGAAAACGGATAAGCAGACACGCGCGCTTCGGCCAGCGGCTGCCAGGCCACGGCGGCAAAGCGCGCACGACCGTCTGGGGTGGGAAACTGGCCGTCTTCATACAAACGGGCTTGACCCAGCGCCAGCCCTGCTGCCAAACGAGCTGGCACGTCAGCGGCGCGCGATGGCCACTGTTGCGGACCGTGGCTGTCCAGCAGGTCGTAGCTCAGGCCGGTGATGTCCAGGTCACGGCCACGGGTGCTTTCGCGGTGCTCTTCCCAGACCTGCTGAACTGTGCTGTACGGGAAAATCGTCGGCTGACGGGGGCGCAACACCGCTTCCAGCCGCTGGCCGATCTGCTGGGCAATCAACCAGTCGGGCCGTGGGCCGTCGTCGGGGAAGTCCGGGTGAAGCGGCGCGGGCACGGCGGCGCGCATGCGGCTGATGCAGCGCTCACTGTTGGTGACGGTGCCGTCTTTTTCGCCCCAGGTGCTGGCGGGCAGCAGCAGGTCGGCATAGGCGCAGGTGGCAGTCGTCGCAAAGGCTTCCTGCACGATGACAAATTCGGCACGCTCCAGCGCACGGCGCACGGTGGTCTGGTCGGGCATCGATTGCGCCGGGTTGGTGCAGATGATCCACAGCGCTTTGACTTCACCATCGGCGGCTGCCTGAAACATCTCCACCGCCGTGCGACCGGGCTGCTCGGGCACGCTGGGCACGCCCCACAACGCCGCCACTTCGGCGCGGTGCGCGGGGTTGGCCAGGTCGCGGTGGGCGCTGAGCAAGTTGGCCAAACCACCCACTTCGCGCCCGCCCATGGCGTTGGGCTGGCCGGTCAAGCTGAACGGCCCGGCACCCACTTGCCCGATCTGCCCGGTGGCCAGGTGCAGGTTGATCAGTGCCGCGTTTTTGGCGCTACCGCTGCTGGACTGGTTCAGGCCCTGGCAATACAGGCTGAGGGTGGGTGAGCGCTTGCGGCCATCGCGCCCCAAAAATGTGCTGACCGGGGTGCTGCCGGTGGTGCCTGCCAGCCCGGCCCCATCCAGCCCGGCCAGCCAGCGGGCGGCGGTCAGCAAGTCGGCTTTGGGCAAGCCACACAGCGCTGCCACATGCTCGGGCGTGAACTCGCGCACGGCTGCTTTGAGCGCGTCAAACCCGCTGGTGTGGGCTTCAATATAGGAACCATCGACCCAGCCCTCCCACAGCATGATGTGCAGCAAACCGTGAAACAGCGCGATGTCGGTGCCGGGTTGCAGTGGCAAGTGCAGGTCGGCCTGGGCGGCGGTATCAGTGCGACGCGGGTCGGCCACGATGATTTTCATGGCCGGGTTAGCGGCCTTGGCGTCTTCAACGCGCCGGAACAAAATCGGGTGCGCCCAGGCGGTGTTGCTGCCGGCAATGAACAGCGTTTGAGCCTGGTGGATGTCGTCGTAGCAGGCGGGTGGTGAGTCGGCGCCCAGCGTCATCTTGTAGCCGGCCACCGCGCTGCTCATGCACAGGCGCGAATTGGTGTCGATCTGGTTGGTGCCCAACAAGCCTTTGACCAGTTTGTTGAACACGTAATAGTCTTCGGTGAGCAGCTGCCCGCTGACATACACGCCCAGCGCGTCGGGGCCGTGCTGCTGCACGATGGCGATGAGCCGCTCGGTGGCATGGTCCAGCGCGGTGGCCCAGTTGGTGGGCTGCGGTGCGGTACCCCGGCTGGCACGCATTTGTGGCACCAGCAGCCGCGTCTGACGCGCCAGCGGCGCGCTGGTGGTGTGGGCCAGCGTGGCGCCTTTGGTGCACAGCCGCCCGAAATTAGCCGGGTGATCCGGGTCACCTTTGATGCCGGTGATCTGGTTGCCCTGCGACTGGATGATGACCCCGCAGCCCACACCGCAATAAGGGCAAACCGAGCGTGTTTCCGTCATGGTGTGTCTTTCTGGCGTCTGCTGGCGGTGAGGTGGTGGCGTCAGGCGCAGGCCGAGTGCCGTGCTGGACCGGCGACCGGGCGCGTCAGGTCGGTAGCGTGGCTGGCTAGCTCGGCGGTATTCAGAAACACCTGGCCGTTTTCCATCTTGACGCTGAATTTGGGCGTGCAGCCCACGTCCGGTGCAGCGGCTTCACCGCTGCCCAGGCCAATCGTCCAGTTGTGCAGCGGGCAAGCCACACTGGTGCCAAACACAATGCCCTGGCTCAGTGGGCCACCTTTGTGCGGGCAACGGTCCAGCAGGGCAAAGACTTCATCTTTGTCGTTGCGGAACAGCGCCACGTCCAGACCGTGGGTTCGGGTGACGCGGCGCGAACCCAGAGCCGGGATGTCGCTGAGGCTGCAGATGGCGGTCCAGTCATTCATATTGCTATTTCTTTCGTAGCTATTGACGTTTATGGAATAAGGGCTAAAGGCATAAAACACTTATAAAACACATGGGAGCCAGGGCCGTGCACTTCAGGCGCTCAGCGCCTGGAACTGCCGCGTATCCACCGACGCCTTGTCAAACTCAAACCATGGGTCGGGCTCGCCATCCAGCGCAAACTGCAGTTGCTCCCACAGCGCTCTACGCCCAGCGTGGTCATCGACGATTTTTTTCTTCACGTAATCCAGCCCGACGCGGTTGACGTAATGCACAGTGCGCTCCAGGTACCAGCCCTCTTGGCGGTACAACTCGCAAAACGCACCGGTGAATTCCATCACTTCGGCAGCCGTTTTCACCTTCACCAAGAAGTGCGCCACCTCGGTCTTGATGCCGCCATTGCCGGCCACGTACATCTCCCAGCCGGAATCCACGCCAATGATGCCGACGTCCTTAATGCCCGCCTCGGCGCAGTTGCGCGGGCAGCCGCTCACGGCGAACTTGACCTTGTGCGGTGCGTACATACGCCACATGGCACGCTCCAGGTCTTTGCCCATTTGTGTGCTGTCTTGGGTGCCCATGCGGCACCATTCGCTGCCGACACAGGTCTTTACCGTACGGAGCGCCTTGGCGTAGGCGTGGCCTGAGGGCATGCCGATGTCTTTCCAGAGGTTGACCAGGTCTTCTTTTTTGACCCCCAGCAAGTCGATGCGCTGGCCACCGGTGACTTTTACCGTGGGTATCTGGTACTTGTCCACCGCATCGGCAATGCGGCGCAGTTCGCTGGACGTGGTCTCACCGCCCCACATGCGCGGGATCACGCTGTAGGTACCATCTTTCTGGATGTTGGCGTGGCTGCGCTCGTTGATGAAGCGGCTTTGCGGGTCGTCTTTGGCCTCTTTGGGCCAGGTGCTGATCAGGTAATAGTTGACCGCTGGGCGGCAGCTGGCGCAGCCGTTGGGGGTTTTCCAGTCCATAAAGGCAAACACATCGGCGATTTTGAGCAGCTTGTTGGCTTTGATGGCGTCACGCACCGCCTGATGGCCGTGGTCGGTACAGCCGCACATGGCCTTGGTTTTGGGCGTGGCCGAGTAGTCGGCACCGGCGGTGAAGATCAGCAGTTGTTCCACCAGGCCGGTGCAAGAACCACACGACGCGCTGGCCTTGGTGTGTTTGCGCACCTCATCGAGCGTAAACAGGCCTTTTTCCTTGATGGTTTTGCAGATGGTGCCTTTGGTGACGCCGTTGCAACCGCACACTTCGTCGCTGTCAGCCATCGCGGCGGCCTTGCTTTGGCCCTGGTGCCCCACGTCGCCCACATTACTTTCGCCAAACATCAGCTTGTCGCGGATGTCGGCAATCGGTCGGCCGTCGCGCAGCAGCTTGAAGTACCAGCTACCGTCCACCGTGTCGCCGTACAGGCAGGCACCGACCAGTTTGTCGTCTTTGAGCACCAGCTTCTTGTACACCCCGCCTTTGGGGTCGCTCATGACGATTTCGTCAAAGCCCTCGCCGCCCACAAAGTTGCCCGCTGAAAACAGGTCGATGCCGGTGACCTTGAGTTTGGTCGAGGTCAGTGAACCCAGATAACGCCCGATGCCAAACTGAGCCAGATGGTTGGCTGCCACCTTGGCCTGCTCAAACAGTGGCGCCACCAGTCCATACGCGACACCCCGGTGCGCGGCGCATTCACCCACGCTATAGATGCGCGCATCGGTGATGGTTTGCAGCGTGTCGCTGACCACAATGCCTTTGTCGCAGTGCAGGTGCATGCTTTGCGCCAGCTCAGTATTCGGGCGGATACCGACCGCCATGACCACCAGATCAGCTGGAACCACGCTACCATCCTTGAAGCGCACTGCGCCCACCCTGCCTGGGCTGGAGGCCGATTCACTGGGTAAAAAGCATTCGGTTTGCGCGCCCATCAAGAAGTTCAGGCCACGCTCTGCTAGCAACTTTTGCAGCAGCTTGCCGGCTACCACGTCGAGCTGGCGCTCCATCAGCGTCGGCATTACATGCACCACGCTCACCGTCATACCCCGGCGCATCAGGCCGTTGGCGGCTTCCAGGCCCAACAGGCCGCCGCCAATTACTACCGCGTGCTGGTAGGTTTTGGCCGCGTCGATCATCGCGTTGGTGTCGGCAATGTCGCGGTAGGCAATCACGCCCGCCAGGTCTTTGCCCGGCAGCGGCAGTATGAACGGGTTGGAGCCGGTGCACAGCAACAAGCGGTCGTATTCCGCGCTCACCGTGTCGCCCGCAGCATTTTCGGCAAACACCACACGTTTGACCCGGTCCACCGAGGTGACGCGCCAACCGGCGTGCAGGGTGATGTGGTTATCGGTGTACCACTCAAACGGGTTCAGGATGATCTCGTCGAGCGTCTGCTCCCCGGCCAACACGGGCGACAGCAAAATGCGGTTGTAGTTGGGGTGCGGCTCAGCACCAAACACGGTGATGTCGTACAGATCCGGGGCGATTTTCAGCAGCTCTTCCAGCGTGCGTACACCGGCCATGCCGTTGCCAACCATCACCAGTTTCATCTTTTTCATGCTCTTTTCCTCAGTCACCGTTAAAGGGTCAGGCCAAGTACGGCCGTCACGCGGCCCTGCAGGCCCACCGGGATCAGCAAGGTTTGCTCAAGCAGCTGGGGCAAACCCGTGCTGAAAACCTGTCCCGCCGGGCTGGTGTCAAAACCCAGCTTGTCATCCGAGGTGGGCAACACCGCACCGCTGTCTTCCGAAAAACCAAAGCTGTGGGCCAGATGGGACTGCAAGGCATCAGGTGCCCACACATCGACACGGCGGGCAATCGGGGTGGCCAGGGCACTCAAAAAGGCCAGCACATAGGTTTGGCCGTCGGCACTGCCGCAGGGCACGGCAAAGCCCCGGTTGATGCCAACTTTGACGGCGCTGTCGGCGCGCAAAAAGCCCGAACCCCGACCCAGGTCGGGCATGAACACCGGCGCTTGGCTGCCCCAGGCGCGCCCGGGCAAACCGGTGCCAGCCCGAAAGCTGGTGCTGCGCGACAAAAACTCAAACGTGTCGCCAGTGGTGCCGTAGTAGCCGTCTTGCAGCGTCAGGTCAACACCCTCCTCGGGGTCGTTGTGCCACAGCTCGATGGCACCGGCGTGCTCGTCGTCGTCACCACAAAACAGCACGCTGACGGCGCGTAACTGGTCGCCGACAAAGCTGGGCAGGGCCACTGCGCTGGTCAGGCCATGCGCTTTGGCAGCGGCGGCGCGGCGAAACAACGGCACCTGCAATTGCGTCAGCATCACCGGGTGCCCAGCCTCCCAGGCCTGGCCGGGCAAGCCTTCGCCCCGCCCAAAACACAGGTTCTGGCTGCTGGCTTGCAGGCGTTTGGCCTCGCCGTAAAAGCCGCCGCCAAATTCCAGCAAGCTGTTGCTGGCATCAGGCAGCCAGAACTCCACGGCACGGATAAAGGTTTTTTTGGTCATGGGAAAGTCCGTGTCAGGTCAGGCAGCTTTTTCAACATGGCTTTGCCGGGTGTACAAAAAGTCGATCACCGCTTTGCGGTACTGCACGTACTGGCGGTCTTCGGCCAGGGCGACGCGGTTGCGCGGGCGTGGCAGCTTGACGCTCAGCACCTCGCCAATGGTGGCGCTGGGGCCGTTGGTCATCATCACGATCTTGTCGGAGAGCAGCACCGCCTCATCCACGTCGTGCGTGACCATCACCACCGTCGCCTTGGTTTTGGCCACAATTTCCAGCAACTCGTCTTGCAGCTTGGCGCGGGTCAGCGCGTCGAGCGCGCCAAAGGGCTCGTCCATCAGCAGCACTTTGGGCTCCATGGCCAGAGCGCGGGCAATGCCCACACGCTGTTTCATGCCGCCAGAGATTTCGCCAGGGCGCTTTTGTGACGCTGCCGTCAGCCCCACCAGGTCCAGCGCGGCCTGGGTGCGTGCAATGAGCTGTGCCTTGTTTTCCGACGGTGCACCGGTCGATTTGTTGGCCGCACCAAACACACGCTCCACCCCAAGATACACATTCTCAAAACACGTCAGCCACGGCAGCAGCGAATGGTTCTGGAACACCACCGCCCGGTCCGGCCCCGGGCCGGCAATCTCGCGGTTGGCGCACAGCAGGTGGCCCTGGGTGGGAATAGTCAGCCCGGCAATCAGGTTCAGCAGGGTCGATTTGCCGCAACCCGAGTGGCCGATCAGCGCCACAAATTCGCCCTTGGCTACGCTGAGGTTGATGTTTTGCAAGGCACAAAACGGGCCTTTTTTGGTCTTGAAAACTTGCTCAACACCGGCGATGTCGATGAACTTGGTGGTCTGGTTGTCGTGCATGTTGATCCTTGGAATGCAAAATTGGATGCGTCTAAACGGTTGGGGACAGAGCAAAATTTCGCTACGTGTAAATTTTTGGTCCGTCCTGCAAAGTCTCAGGATTTCACTTCCTCAAACGTGAACGCGGTGGCGATCTTCACCAGCGCGTATTCCAGAATCAGCCCGACGATGCCAATCACGAAGATGGCGATGATGATGTTTTTGACGTTCAGGTTGTTCCACTCGTCCCACACCCAGAAACCGATGCCGACACCGCCGGTCAACATCTCGGCCGCCACAATCACCAACCACGCCGTGCCCACCGCCAAGCGTACGCCGGTCAACATGTACGGCAGCACCGAGGGGAACAAAATCTTGGTAACGATCTTCCACTCGCTCAAATTCAGCACCCTCGCCACGTTCATGTAGTCCTGCGGCACCCGTTGCACACCCACCGCGGTGTTGATGATCATGGGCCAGATGCTGCAGATAAAAATGGTCCAGATCGCCGCCGGATTCGCGCCCTTGAACACCAGCAGACCAATCGGCAGCCAGGCCAGCGGGGACACCGGGCGCAGCAGGCTGATGAGCGGGTTGAACATGCGGCTCAAAAACTCAAAGCGCCCCACCGCAAACCCCACCGGAATACCCACCACCGCTGCCAGCCCGAAGCCGATGGCCACACGCTCCAGCGAGGCCAGAATGTTCCAGCCCACGCCCTGGTCATTGGGGCCGTTGCGGTAAAACGGGTCGCTGAAAATCACCACCGCTTGTTTGAACGTGTCGATGGGCGACGGAATGCTGCTGGCGGTGCTGATGCTCACCAGCGCCCACAAGCCAACCAGCAGGCCCAGCCCCATCAGCGGCGGCAAAACCGCAAGCCACAAACCGCGCCAGTCATACGCCGCTTTTTGCGAGACGTTTGGGGCTGTAGCCCCCTGCTTATCTGAGGGAGAAGCTATAGATTTCATAAAATTCCGAACAACAATGGGCACATCAGCTGTTGCGTCTGAAGCGTCCAAGGGCGAGTGAAAAACGGCGCTGACCATGGTTGTGCTCCTTGGGTGGGTGGGTGCAGGTGTCAGGCCTTGACCTTGAAACCGTCGGCGTACTTTTTGGGGTCTTTGCCGTCCCAGACCACACCGTCCATCAGCTTGCTGGTGCGCATGTCGCTCTTGGGCAGCGGGGTCTTGCTGGCAGCGGCGGCCTGTTTGTAGATGTCGATCTGGTTGATCTGTTTGGCCACCGCCAGGTAGTCCGGGTGGTCTTTGAGCAAGCCCCAGCGTTTGTGCTGCGTCAGGAACCACATGCCGTCGCTCAGGTACGGGAAGTTCACCGCGCCGTCGTTGAAAAACTTCATGTAGTTCGGGTCGTCCCAAGTCTTGCCCAGACCGTTCTGGTAACGCCCCAGAATGCGCTGGTTGATGGCATCGACGCTGGTGTTGACGTAGCTTTTGGCGGCGATGGTTTCGGCCATCTTGTTTTTGTTCTGCAGGCCCGAGTCAATCCACTTGCCAGCTTCCAGAATCGCGGCGGTCACCGCGCGGGCGGTGTTAGGGTATTTCTTGACAAAGTCGCCGGTGGTGCCCAGCACCTTTTCGGGGTGGTCTTTCCACACATCCTGGCTGGTAGTGGCAGTCACACCAATGCCGTCAATGATGGCGCGGTGGTTCCACGGTTCACCCACGCTGAAGCCGTCCATGTTGCCGACACGCATGTTGGCCACCATTTGGGGTGGCGGCACGGTGATCACCTTGGCGTCTTTCATCGGGTTGATGCCGTTGGCCGCCATCCAGTAATACAACCACATGGCGTGCGTGCCGGTGGGGAAGGTTTGCGCAAAGGTGTATTCGCGCTTTTCAGCAGCCATGAGCTTGGCCAGGCTGGGGCCATCGACCGCGCCTTTGTCAGCCAGCTTCTTGCTCAAGGTGATGGCCTGGCCGTTGTTGTTCAGAGTCATCAACACCGCCATGTCTTTTTTGGCGCCACCAATACCCAGGTGCACGCCGTAGATCAGGCCGTACAACACATGGGCAAAGTCCAGCTCACCGGTGGTGAGTTTGTCGCGCACACCGGCCCAGCTGGCTTCTTTGGTCGGGATGATCTTGACGCCGTATTTTTTGTCCAGACCCAACTCAGAAGCCATCACCACGCTGGCGCAGTCGGTCAGCGGGATGAAACCGATCTTGACCTCGGTTTTTTCCGGGGCATCGGAGCCGGCGGCATACACCATCGAGCGTAGCGCGGGGCTGATGCCCGCCACACCCACCGCCGCAGTTTGCAACACCGTACGGCGGCTGAGGCTGGGTTTCAGAAGATCGGTCATGGCAAAGTCCTCTTAAAGTTTCAAAAATGGAAAACAAAAAAGGCGTCCTCACGTGGCACAACGCTTGTAAGTAAGCGGTGTGCCCGTGGGGACGCCTTTGTCCTGTGTGCCCTGAACGCCACCCGCCGTTGGGTGAGGTTCAGAGCGTGACCGTTGCCGGTCGCATTAACATCCACGCAAAGTCTGTGCCAGTTAAAATCAAGGCTCTTTTACTATGTATTCAATAGCTGTTAACTCTCTATTTATAAGGGCTAGAGGCCATTTTTATATAAAACTTAGTGGCAGCACTGGATTTGTGCACTGCACCAAAGCAGGTGCTTGCGGGCTGATTCGGCACCCAACTTGACCGCAGGCACTGACGCTTTGCTACCAGTGCGCGTTCACAGTGCACCTCAGGCCGTCAGCCCAGCAAGTCCACCACATCCAGCATGCGCTGCGCCACTTCGACGAGTTTGAGATTTTTGTCCATGGCGGTTTTGCGCAGCCGGGCGTAAGCGGCTTCTTCAGACAATTGCTGGCGCTCCATCAGCAAAGCCTTGGCGCGGTCGATCACCTTGCGGCCTTTGATCTCGGCTTTGGCATCGGCCAGCTCGGCCAGCAGCGCCTGCTCGTGCTCAAAACGCGCCAGCGCCACGTCCAGAATCGGGCGGATGCGCTCAGGCTGCAGCCCGGCCACGATGTAAGCCGACACGCCTGCCGCCACCGCCGCACGTGCGTTGGCGGTGTCCTGGTCGTTGGTGAACATGACGATGGGGCGGCGCGCATCGCGCGTGGCCATCACCACATGCTCCAGCGCATCGCGCGCGTCACTCTCGGCATCCACAATGATCATGTCGGGCTGCAGTTGGGCAATGCGCTCGGCCAGAAACACGTCGGCGGGTAGCGTGGCAATCAGGTTGAAGCCGTTTTCCAGCAGGCCAATGCGCAGGCTGCGCGAACGCTCTGCCTGGGTGCGGGCGTAGTCGTCGTCAGATACAGCCGTTTCCAGGTCGGGAGCCACCACCACAATTCGCAAGGCAGGATTCATGGCTGGTGTTGGTGCAAGATTCAAGCCATGCGCCATATTCTTGCCCACAAATAGAGGAGGCAGGCCCTCCAAGGCGATGGTCACCGTTGCCATGCCAGAGGTGACCGTGCACAGGTTAGACGCTGACAAGTCCTTGGGCCGCTCAATCCGCAGGCTGGCAAAGTGCTGGCGCGCCTTGGCCTCTGCGCCAGCATGGGCTGGCCACTGTGTGATCCAGGCTAGGAATGCCGTCCATATTGATCGCGGCCACGCGGGTGTCAAAACTATGCACGCCCTGCTTGTCAAGCCGCAGGCGCAGCACCCAGCCTTGGCGCTGGCGGTTGTTGTCGGTTTCTTTCATGACAAAGTTGCCCACGCTGTAGATGATGGGTTTGCCCTGGTAGTGCTCGATCTCTTGCGTGACGTGCGGGTGGCCGCCAATCACCACGTCTGCGCCTGCGTCAATCATCAGGTGGGCCAGTTGGCGCTGGCGGGCGTTGGAAGTCAGCTCGTTTTCCCAGCCCCAGTGCATGACCGGGATGACCAGATCGGTCTTGTAAAACGAACGCGCCCGTCGGATGTCGGCCACCACTTGTTCGTCTTCACTCCAGGCCACACCGGGAGCGTTGTGGTCGGCCTCAAAACTGCGCGGCATGAATTCGTTGTAGCCCAGCAGGGCAATGCGCAGGCCCTTGCGCTCAAGGATCAGCGGCGTGTGCGCTTCGGACAGGTTGTGACCGCCGCCAAACTGGCCCAACTGCACGCCGTTCAGTAGCCCAAGCATCTCGACAAAGGCCTCGCGGCCAAAGTCGCCCGAGTGGTTGTTGGCCAGCGCCAGCGCGTCAAAGTGGCGTTTGAGCACCGGCAGCGCGCGCGGGTGTGCGCGGAAGGTGTAGTTTTTGTCGCCCGCCGAGCCAAGCGTGGCCACCACACATTCCAGATTGCCCAGGCGGATGTCGGCGCCCTTGAATACGCCTGCAAAAGAGGCGAACGGGTCTTCTCCCTGCTGAATCATCTCGCCTGCCTTGTCATCCAGCACGATATCACCGGCAAACACCAGACTGACTGGCGCGGTGTTGTCAGCAGCAACACTGGTTGCGCAGCCCAGCAGAAAAACCACTGCTAGCCAGCGATGAACCAAAGACGTGACGCTGCGGCTCATGGCTGTACCCCTTGCAAGGTGCAGCTGTAAATCAGCTCGCGCTCCACCGGTCCTGTGTACAGATGCTGCGTGCCGGTCAGGGCATACGGCGTGGCACCGGCCTGAAACGGGGGCAAAAATACCGCCTCATGGACCAGCAGCGGCTGGCGGCGGGTGTCCAGGTAGGCGTAGAGCTTGACATAGTCCACCCGGCTGCCCTGCCCGACCATCACCGGCTTGAACCAGAAGCGCCCGCCAATATCCACTGAGGCCACCGGGTACGGGTCTGCCACCGGCTCTGTTTCAATGGTCTGTGTGCTGCCGGCATACGTCACATCGCAATGCAAGAGCGGCGCCGCCCAGACAGGCAACGCCAGCAGCCACGCGGACACAACCAGGGGTATGAAAGAATGAAAGTTCAGCATGGCGGGCATTCTCGGTGAAGTTCTGACATAGACATCTGCAGGCGGCCAACCCGGCAAGATCGCGTTATCCCAGATAGACTGCGCCCCCCATCCATAACGAAAAATGCATGCCAAAAATGCAGACACGCTTGCTCATTGCTGCATTGATCTCGCTGGCATTACACGCGCTGCTGGCCGCTTGGGTGATTGGCTTGCAACCGCCGAGCCCCGTTGAACCAGAAGCGCCCAAGCCTTTGCAACTCAGCGTGGCCGATGAACCCGCTGAAAAGCCGATAACAAACACCGATACCAACCAACCGGCCCGTCCGCGTCCCCAGCCGCCATCTGCAAAACCACTGCAACCCGCCCGCAAAAAGCCCACCCAAGAGTTCACTGCGGCCAGCCAGGCTGCGCCATCGTCCCAAGCACCCGCCTCCATGGCAGCACCACCGCCGCCCACCGCGGATGACTGGCAAATGGCCGCCACCTACACGCTGAAAAACAGCAAGCGCTACCGGTACAACTGGGGCCAACAGGTGCGCAGCATGATGGGCACCGCTGTTGAGGGGCCGCAACAAGGCTACGTCCGATTTCGTATTGAAATTGCGCCAGACGGCAAACTGGCCCGGATCGACACACTGTGGTCCACCTCCGAGCAGGCCGAAAAACTGGCCAGACAAGCCATTGCCGCCATGCCACCGCTGCCACCTACTCCCACCGGGCAAGCGCTGGTTTTTGAGCAGACCATCGCCTTCGTGCCCTTTGATTCAGGCTGGCCGCCGATTTACAAAAACGATTGTTTGCCTGACCGACCCGCGTTCAAGAACCCGTTTGTGTGGGACGGCAAATCGCCTCAACCTGACTCGCGCGTTGTCGCCCAGAGGCTTGCGCCGCCAGAGAAACCCGCCGCAAATCCTGACTGCCCCAGTGATGCCCAACCGGACTCCCTTGAGGCAGAGGCGGCTGACATCAAACGCCAGCTGGATTTCTGGGGCGCCCTGCCCTTGAATGGCGTGAAATGACCTTGTTACCGCTTTGGCGAATTGGAGCTGAGCCGCATCAAGGCCACACCAGCGGCAATCAGGTGGGTGTTACCCGCCTAGGTGGCATCACAGCGCAGCAGCGGTGCTGCAACGGCAGCGCTGCCAAACAGCATCCTTTGTCAGCAAGAGCGGGCCGGCTTTACACATCGCTCAGAATCAGAACCGCCAGCTCTTGACCCGAGACCAGCGTGATGCTGTTTTCTTTGGCAAAAGACCGCGCCTGGTCAGAAACTGCGCCCAGGCTGATGTAGCTACAGAAATCGGCGTCGTGCTTCTGTTTGGCGGCCACCAGTTCACGCAACGGTTCGATGCCGTGGGCGGCAGCCTTCCAGCGTTTGCAGCTCACCAGGGTGGTGCTGCCTGACAACGTCAATTTGAAGTCTGCCGCCGGGCCAGGCAACACAGCCACCTGAAAACTCTGGCGCTTATAGGCTTGCTGCAACACGGCCGAAAAATCCCGCCAGGGCATCCCGCCTGCTCGTTCAAGCGCCTGTGCCACACGTGCCGGGTTGGGCGCTTGCCACTGTTGCCAGGCGCGGTACAGGCCAATCCCCAAAAAGGGAAACGCACCCATCATGCCAAAGGGCCGGTATTCGGTGGGCAACAGCGCCACGGAGGCCATCACAAACACCAGCACAATCAACAAGCTGGTCCACCAGGGTGAGCGCAGCAGCACGGCAAACAGCGAGTTGGGGGACATCTTCCATTTCATAGGGTCACACGGGGTCTCTCAAGTGGCGAAAACCCGCAGTGTAGAGGCGTCATCGGCAGGATGAGGCTCAGGTGGACCAGATGCGCGGGCTGACCGCTGGCAGCTGCCAAACATGCGCACGCCAGCTCACCCACACCTGGCGCAGCAGGTGCATGGCAGGCTCCACCAGCGGCGACAACACACGCAGCACCATCACCTGCGGATGCGGGCAGGTCACGCCCGCCATGCGGCTCAACGGGTGCACGGCCACCAGGTTGCGCGCCAGCTCCAGCCCGGCCTCGCGACGCTGGCGCGCCAGCGGGCTGCCCGCCACAAAAAACAGCGAGGCCATACAACGCTGCCCTGCCAGACCCAGCGGGCCGTTCATCAGGCGGGTGTCCGCAGCATCCACCAAACCGCGCTCCAGCCATACCCCAGGCACTTCAATGTGCTGCAAAAAACTGCCTTGCTCAAACGGCAGCGCCGCGCTGGGCAGGCCCAACGCGGTCACATCCCAGCCCATGAACTCGGCCTGTGGTGCCAGCGCCAGCGTCAGGCGGTTTTCGGCGCGGCACTGGTTATAGGCCAGTGCTTCCAGCGGCAGCCATTCCAGCCGCGCCTGGTCACTCAGGGTGATGTGCGTGCGCTGAAGCGCCAGCTCATGCGCCGAGCGGTAAAAACGGGTGGCGCCGGGTGTGGTGATCAGGCCATGGGCGCTGCCGCAGGCGTTGATGGTCATGTCCAGCGTGTCGCCACCCACCAGGCCGCCGGGCGGGTGCACCAGCACGTTGTGGCAGATGGCGTCACCTTCGGGGTACAGGCTTTGCAGCACCCGCAGCGGGCCAGTGTGACTGTGGCGCGCCACAGTGCGGTTCTGTTCAACGCTGTAGTTGATGTCGAGTTGGGCGTGCCAGGTCATGGGGCAAGTTTAGGTGGCACCACTGGCAGCCAACAGCAGCAAAGCCAGGTCAGGTTGTCCAGAAGCTGATGTGCAGCGCGGCGATTTCAGCCTCCACCTCAGCCACCGGGCCCAGCACTTGAATGGCTTTTTGCCCGGCGGCAAACACACTGCTGCAAGGCAAATCCAGCGTGGGGTTCTCGGCGTGGTTACCGGTGAGTTCCAGCAGGTGCCGCTCGGTCATGCCAAACACCAGATTGCCAATGTGGGCCCAGTACTGGGTGCCCGCGCACATGGCGCAGGGTTCCACCGTGGTCACCAGAGTGCATTGCCATAAAAATTCAGGAGCGTACTTCTGAGCTGCCATGCGGGCTAGAACCGCTTCGGCATGGTTGATTGCATCCACATTGCCCTGCTCGGCCAGCACGGTTTCACCATCGGGCGCGACCAGGATCGCGCCAAACGGATGGTGTCCCTGCGCCAAGGCACGTCGCGCCACCTCATTGGCACGCCGCAGGTGGCAGCTCACCTGCTCGGGGGTCATGGCCAAGGCCACGGTCAATGCCCTTGCGAGCCGCGGTGCGCCCAGCCGGTGGTGTGTTTTTCGATCACGCTGAACAGCTCGTACATCACCATGGCCATCGCGCCCACCACCACCAGCCCGGCAAAGGCCAAGCCCATCTGCATGCTCGAGCCTGCCGAGATCAGCAAATAGCCGATGCCTTCATTGGCGGCCGTCATCTCGCTGACCGTGGTACCAACAAACGCCAGCGTGATCGCGACCTTGAGCGAACCATAAAAATATGGCATGGAGCGCGGCAAACCCACTTTCACCAGCACGTCCCAGCGTTTGGCCCCCAGCACGCGCAGCACATCTTCCAGCTCTGGCTCCAGCGTGGCCAGGCCGGTGGCAATGTTGACCATGATCGGGAAAAAGCTGATCAGAAACGCGGTCAGGATGGCCGGGCCCACACCAATGCCAAACCACACCACCAAAATCGGCACGAACGCGGCCTTGGGCAAGGCGTTGAACGCTGTCATCAGCGGGTAAACAGCGGCATAGGCCAGGCGCGAGCTGCCAATCACAAACCCCAGCAGCACACCCACCACAATGGCAATGCCAAAACCGACCATCGTCACCCAGAACGTGCGCCAGGCGTGGCCGGCAATCACATCGCGAAATTCCCAGAACTGCGTCCAGATGCGCCACGGGCTGGGGAAGATAAATTCAGAGACATTGAATGCCGAACACAATACCTGCCACAGCACGATCACCGTCACCAGCAGCAACCAGGGCGACCAGATTTCCATTTGTTTTTTGTTCATGGTGTCACCAGCAAGATCGATATGAAAAATCAGTTTTGTCATCCCGGGCTTGACCCGGGATCCACGAATCCGGAGGCATGGATTGCGGATCGAGTCCGCAATGACAGATAAAGACGCGGGCCATACCACTCATTGCGGCACCGGTGCACCAGTTTGGCGCATGGCGCCAATGTGGCCACGCAGCTCATGCACCATGTCGCTGAATTCCTTGGTGTAGGTGATTTCCAGATCCCGCGGGCGGGGCAAGTCAATCTCGCGGCGCACCACAAAGCGGCCCGGGCTCTTGCTCATCACGTACACCGTGTCGGCCAGGAACACGCTTTCACGCAGGTCATGGGTGACCAGGATCACGTTGAATTGCTGTTCAGTCCACAAATCGCGCAGGATGCACCACAACTCTTCACGCGTGAAGGCATCGAGCGCGCCAAACGGCTCATCGAGCAGCAGCATCTTGGGCTCGTGGATCAGCGCGCGGCAGATGCTGGCGCGCTGCTGCATGCCGCCCGAGAGCTGCCAAGGGAATTTGTCCTCGTAGCCGCCCAGACCGACTTTTTGCAGCAGCTTGCGCGCGCGTTCTTCGTATTCCTTGCGTTTGGCCTTGAAGCTGCTGCGGTAGGGTTCCACAATTTCCAGTGGCAGCAGCACGTTGTCTACCGTGGTGCGCCAAGGCAACAGGCTGGGTGCTTGAAATGCCATGCCGCTGATCTTGAGCGGCCCGGTCACCGGCTGCTGGTCAATCAGGATCTTGCCCATCGACGGCATCTTCAGCCCCGTGGCCAGCTTCATGAAAGTGCTCTTGCCACAGCCCGACGGCCCGACGATGGCGATGAACTCACCTTGGCGCACCTTCAGGTCGATGGCCTCCACGGCAAACTGGTTTTCGACCAGCAGTTCGTGGTTGTAAGCCAGCCAGACGTCTGAAAAATCAACAAACCACGGAGACGGCTCTTTTTGCATTTTTATATAAGAAATTGGCCTCTAGCCCTTATCTATAAAGGGCGAGTAGCTATACAAAAAGGACTAACTTACTTCTTGGGCAGCACGTCAAGCGCGGCCTTGGCTGGCAAAAAGCTGCCATTCCACACCAGATCGGGGTTGACACGGGTTTTGGTGTTGAAAGCATCCGACACCTGGCTGGCCATGAGCGACAAACGTGGCCCATTGACTTGGCCAAACCCCTCGGCACGGGCATTAGGGCTGTTGATGACGGTGTCGATGGCGAGCTGCAGGCGGCGGGTTTCCAGCGGCACATTGACGATGCCGTCTCGCGCTTTCACATCAGCAATCGCCGCACTGGGGTTGCCAATCACGTCTTTGGCGCCCTTGGCAAAAGCCTCCAGAAACGCCTTGATCGCCCCCGGGTTCTCTTTCACCATTTTGGGGCTGGCAATGATGGCGTTGCCATACAGCTTGACGCCGTAGCTAGGGTAAGGCAACACAGTCACGTCTTCAGCCTTGACGCCACGTGCTTCCAGGTTGAGCAGCGAGGTGAAGGTGAACCCGGTGATGGCGTCCACATCGCCGCGCACCAGCATGGTTTCACGCAGCGGGGGGTCCATGGCGGTCCAGGTCACGCCGGTGATGTTGTTGGCCTTGGAAAAGATCGGGAAGGCGCGCCGGCCGGCGTCAAACACCGGGGCCCCGAGCTTTTTGCCGTTCAGGTCAGCCGGGGTCTTGATGCCAGACTTCTTCAAAGCCATGACCGACGCCGGCGTGTCGTTGTAAACCATCATCACCGCCACCGGTTTGTTGGGCGCGTCGGGGTTGTTGGCGTGGAACTCCATCAACGCGGCGAGGTCGGCAAAACCCATGTCGTAAGCACCCGAGGCCACGCGGGTGACCGTGCCGCCCGAGCCGTTGCCGGCATCCACCGCCACATCCAGCCCGGCAGCCTTGAAATAACCCTTGGCCACAGGCGTCAAAAACAGGGCGCTGGGGCCTTCAAAGCGCCAGTCCAGCTGGAACTTGATCGACGTGGTCTGCGCCTGCGCCTGCCCAAACAAAGAGGCAGCTGCCAGAACCAGGGAAGTATGGAGAAAAGTGCGTTTGTGCATGTGGGCCTCGTTAAATAAAGCAGGTTGATTCAAGTCAACAAAGCAATAACGATGCCAGCCAAAACCCCGCGAGGGCCGCGTCAACCGGTCGACACCCAACTTTTCAAACGCGGCCCCAGCGTGTCCTCGGGTTCGGGTTTGCCAAACAGGTAGCCCTGCAGCACATCGCACTGGTGCGCGGCCAGAAAATCGCGCTGGGCGGGCGTCTCCACCCCTTCAGCCACCACCTGCAAGCCCAGGCTGTGCGCCAGCGCCAGGGTGGCGGCAGAGATGGCGGCGTCGTTGGGGTCGGTTTCGATGTCGCGCACAAACTCGCGATCGAGCTTCAAAACCTGGATCGGCAGACGCTTCAAGTAGGCCAGGGACGAGTAACCGGTGCCAAAGTCATCAATCGCCAGGCTGAGCCCCAGCGCGCGCAGCGCCTGCAGCTGCTCAATGGCGGCCTGCGGGTCGCTCATGGCCACCGATTCAGTCACTTCCAGCTCCAGGTCTTCACCGCACAACTGGTTGGCCTGCATGGCCGCTTGCACCTGCGCCACCAGCGCGGGTTCGCGCAGCTGGTGCGCCGACAAATTGACCGCCACGCGCAAGTGTTCAAGACCCTGCTGGCGCCACAGCGCACGCTGACGGCAGGCCTGCTCAATCACCCAGCGGCCCAGCGGCAGGATCAGCCCGGTTTCTTCGGCCAGCGGGATGAACAAGGCTGGCGATACCAGGCCACGCGTCGGGTGGTGCCAGCGGATCAGCGCCTCCACACCACACACGCTGGCATCACGGGTACGCACCTGCGGCTGGTAATACAGCTCAAACTGTTGCTCGTCAAGGGCGCGGCGCAAGTCACGCTCCAGCTCCAGCCGGTCACCGGCGCGGGCGGTCATGGCGGCATTGAAATACTGGATGTTGTTGCGCCCCTGCTCTTTGGCCGCATACATGGCGGTGTCGGCGTTTTTCATCAGGCTGTCGACATCTTCGCCATCTTGCGGGAACAGCGCGATACCGATGCTGGGGCTGGTGTGCTGCACACCTTGTGGCAGCTCATAGGGCAGCGCCAGTGTCTCCAGAATTTTTTGCGCCACACTGGCCACATCGGCCACGCCTTCCAGGCTGCTGAGCACCACCACAAACTCGTCACCGCCCTGGCGCGCCACGATGTCGCTCTCACGCACGCTGGCCAGCAGGCGCCGCGCCACTTCTATCAGCAGCAGGTCGCCCACGTGGTGGCCCATAGCGTCGTTGATGGCCTTGAAACGGTCCAGATCAATGAACAGCACGGCCAGCTTTTCGTCAGAACGCCGTGCCGACAACAAGGCCTGGTCAAGACGGGTTTCCAGGGTGTAACGGTTGAACAGGCCAGTCAGCGTGTCGTGGCGGGCCAGATGCTCAATGCGCGCCTGAGCCGCCTTGCGCTCGCTGATGTCCTGCACCACCAGCATCAGCTCGTTGGCGGGCAAGCGCACGGTGTCGACCTCAATCCACAAATTCAGCCGGGCGTCCTGATAATTCACCGATTCCAGCGTGTGGGTCTGGCCCGTGCTCTGCGTGTCGCGCAGCGCAGCCAGGATGCCACTGCCCTCCACCCCCGGCAAAACACGGCTGATGGGGCGCTGCAGCACCTCTTGGCGGTTCATCCCGATGATGCGTTCGCCGCGCGCGTTGAAATCAACAAAGTCAAAGTCGCCAACCACATCACTGGGTTGCAGCACAGCCACACCGTCGGTCATGCTGCCCAGCATGGCGCGAAAGCGGGCCTCCTGTGCCGCCAGCACGCCTTCAGTCTGCAGAAAGCGCCGCGCCAGCAGCAGTGCCATGCCCCCCGAGAGCATGACAAACACCACAAACGCCAGCCAGGTCAGCCGCACCGCCTGGCGCGCCGGGGCCAGCGCTTCCGCACTGTCCATCTTGACCACCATGCCCCAACGCAGCGCGGGCAGGTAGCGCCAGGCTGCAGCCACCTCGATGCCCACATAGTCGCGGGCAAGCCCCTGGCCATGCTGCCCGGCCAGCGCCTGCTGCATCGGCTCGGCACTGTTCACCAGCGGGATGCGATAGCTGTAAGGCGCACCATCCACCCGGCTCAAGGGGGCGGTGTAGAGCACCTCCTGCCCCACGCGTTGGGCCAGCACGGTCTCGCCGCTTTGGCCCAGGCCGGTGCGGTCCAGCACCACCGGCATCAGCGTATCCAGACTCAGCTGCAGGGCCAGGGCGCCTATGGCGCGGCCCTGCGCCAGCACCGGCGTGACCAGAAACGCAGACACCTCATCGCCCGACGGCGCATAAGGCGCAAACGGGCTCAGGTCGGTGTGCAGCGAGGTCATGGCCTGGCGGTAGGCCTGTGCCAGCAGGGTCATCTGATACGGCCCGCGCAGCAGGTTGGTGCCCAGGTCGGCTTCGCGCCGGACGGAAAACACCACATTGCCATCCAGATCAATCAGCAGCAGGTGGTGGTAAAGATGGGGGTCAGCCAGGTCAGCCAGGCGCTGGCGAAAGCGCTGGTCCAGCGCCCGACGGTCTGCCACGTTGGGCCCGCCAGACGCCTGCACCAGCGACTGCAAGGCCTCATGCACCACCGCGCTGCGCGCTTGCGAGCGTGCATCGTCCAGGCGCTCCTCTACAAAGTTGTTGATCTGATCGGTTTTTTTGTCGGCAATGGTAGAGACGTTTTGCAGCACGGTATGGGTCAACGTGCGGTCAAACGTGGTCAGGTAAAACCAGGCCAACCCGGCCATGGGCATCACCGCCACCAGCAAAAAGCCAAGTACCAGGCGAACACTGAGCGGGAGCTTCTTCATGGTGCCGCCACCGTCACCACCACGTGGGGCACCGCCGATGCGGTGGCGGCATCGGCAAGTAACGCGGCCAGCAGCGCTTGCCATTCAGAGCGCGATCGATAGCCCGGCCAAGGCGTGGGGCGCACCAGCTCGGTGGCGCTTTGCACCGGGTCAAACTGGCCATCCGGACGTGCCACGCCAATGTTGACCGTGCGCCAGACATGGCGCGTGGCGGCGTCAACCGCCACAATGCCCGAGGGCCCGGCCAGGCTTTGGCGGCCCATGGCCTGGTTGACGCGCAACGGGTCTGCCGTGCTGCTTTCGCGCACCGCATTGGCCCACAACATCACATTGTTGTAACTCGCCTCCACCGGGTCGCTGGTGACCCGGTCGGCCCCATAGCGCGCCCGATAGGCCGCCACAAAACGCAGATTGGCGGGCGTCGCCAGGTTCTGGAAATAGCTCCACACGGCGTAGTGGTAGGGGTGAAACACTGCCGGACCCATGGCATGCAGCTCGCTTTCGGACAGGCTAAACGACACCATCGGCATGGTGTTGGTTCGGGCCTTGAGTGCTTTGAGAAAGTGCAGGTTGCTGTCGCCGTTGAGGGTGTTGAGGATCACATCGGGATGCAGGCGCTCCATATCTTGCACCAGCGCATCAAAATTGCTGTGGCCCAGGGGGAAGTAGTGCTCCGCCAGCACCACGCCAGCGGCGGATGCAGCCACGTCCTTGATCAGCATGTTGGCAGCGCGGGGAAACACATAGTCCGACCCCACAAGGTAAATGCGCCGCCCCAGGTTGGTCATGGCCCAGTGCGCCCCCGGAATCACCTGCTGGTTGGGTGCCGCGCCGGTGTAGATGATGTTGGGCGACTGCTCCAGCCCTTCATACTGCACGGCATAAAACATCAGGTGC
Source organism: Rhodoferax ferrireducens (assembly GCA_002083775.1). Lineage (GTDB taxonomy): Bacteria > Pseudomonadota > Gammaproteobacteria > Burkholderiales > Burkholderiaceae_C > Rhodoferax > Rhodoferax ferrireducens_A. The sequence continues at coordinate 239,421 of MTEI01000004.1, forward strand.
CCGTGTTGCTCCACCACCGGTTTCACGGCCTTGCGGCAGGCTGAGGTCCAGCAGGCAAACAGCACGCTGACTTTTTCTGTGCTGATCAGGCGCTGGGCCTCGGCGGCGGCCTGGCCCCAGTTGGAGGCGCTGTCTGCCACCAGCAGTTCGATCGGGCGGCCCAGCAAGCCGCCCTGCGCGTTGAGCTCCTCCACTGCCAACCGCACGGCATCCACCAGCGGCTGCTCACTGGTGGCCATGGAGCCTGTGAGCGCATGCACAACCCCCACCCGGATCGGTAGCGGCGCCTTGGGCGGCAGCCACAGCAGCGCACCCGCCAGCAAGATCAGCAAGGTCAGCAGGACGCCAGCCAGCTGCGCCTGACGTAGCCACGCAGGGCGGGTTTGGCCGGGATGAAAGTGAGTCAAACAGATCTCCGGGGGAATCGAACCAACGACGACATTGAACCGCGCAGTGTCGCATTGCGCTGGCGTCTTGCCAACAGGCAGGCTTGTAAAAAATACTGGCAACACTGACCTGCCTTTGGGCGGCCAGGGATCCAGCCCCAGGCACGATTGGCTATCATCCTCCGGCCACATCAACCAGGGTGCCAAACATGCTTATCCGCATCATTTATGTCAGCAAGGCGGTCGGGCCGCAAACCACCACCATGACCAATGCCATCCTGCAGAAATCGCAAGCCTGGAACCAGGCCAATGACATCACGGGTGTGCTTTGCCAGGGACAGGGCGTGTTTTTACAGGCACTGGAAGGCGAGCGCCGCACGGTGACTGACCTGTATGCGCGCATCCATGCTGATCAGCGACACACGAATGTGGAAATGCTGCACTGTGAAAGCATTGTCAAAAGACGCTATGCAAATTGGTCCATGGCCCACGTCAGCTTGTCTGATGTTGACCCGGAAACAACCATCGACTGGCCGGAATTTGACCCCTACGGCATCACCGGGCTGCTGGTGATGGCGCGCATTGATGACTTGCTGGCCTCTGGCACCGTCATTCAAAGCCGGACGCCCTGAAAAAAGCCTGCCCTGATGACGCCACCCCCTTCCTGCGCTTTCGGCCCGCGCCGCTACCGCAGTTGGAACGAATACGTCAAAACCCGCTACGGCGGACGGGTGCAAAAGGTGTCGGTGCTGGCGGGCTTCACATGCCCGAACCGTGACGGGCTGATTGGCAAAGGCGGCTGCACCTTTTGCAACAACGACGGCTTCACGCCAGGCTACTTGGAGCCGCAGCAAAGCATCACCGCGCAGTTGGACCACGGGCTGGACTTTTTGCGCAGGCGTTACCCCGGCACCCAGCGCTACATGGCCTACTTTCAGAGCTACAGCAACACCTACGGCGAGCTGGGGAGGCTGCAAGGTTGTTTTGAGGAAGCGCTGGCGCACCCGGCCATCACCGGGCTGGCCATTGGCACGCGGCCGGACTGCCTGCCGGATAACGTGCTGGACTATCTGGCCGAATTGGCCCGCAGCGTCATCATCGAGCTGGAGATTGGCGTCGAATCCTGCAACGACGCGACTCTTGCGCGAGTGAACCGCGGCCACACCTTTGCCACCAGTGCCGATGCCATCGAACGATCCGCAGCGCGTGGCCTGGAAGTGACTGCGCACGTGTTGCTGGGCTTGCCCGGTGAGTCAACCGAGAGCATGCTGGACGGCGCGCGGCTGTTGTCAGCCTTGCCAATCCATGCGCTCAAATTGCATCAGCTGCAAGTGGTGCGCGGCACCGTGCTGGCGCGCGACTGGCAGCGCGATCCGGAATCTGTGCCGCTGCTGGGCGAGGAAGAATGCATCAGCCTGCTGGCCGATTTCATCGAGCGCCTGTCGCCGCGCATCCTGTTGCAGCGTGTCGGCAGCGAGGTGCCGCCGTCTCAAAAACTGGCCCCTGAGTGGAATGTGCGCCTGTCTGAACTGGCCCCGCGCCTTTCAGCCGAGTTGGCACGCCGGGGCACCTGGCAGGGGTGCCGACACGTCGCTACAGGCCAATTTCAGGCATAAATGGCTTACAACGCGCCGTAACGCCCAGCGCGGTGGTGGGTGCCCAGAGTCTGCCGGACCATACCTGGGTTCATGTGGTTTGAAACCGTATCTGTTTGACGCGAAGCAAAGCAAGTCGACATGTCTGGTCACAAAATGTACTTGGCTTCACTGCCTTGTTCAAAGAAAAGCAAAACACAGTCATGGACACCACGCAACAAAGTAGTTCCTGGAACCACATGCAACTATGCCGAAATTCCATCGAACTCGGCAACTTCCTCAGAACGCAAAAAGTTCACCACCTGAAGCTGGGGCAGTTTTTGCTGAATGAAAAATTGCTCACCAACGAAACCTTACGCAGCGCACTGAACCAGCAGAGACTTTCTCCCAACCAGAAACTCGGTGAAATTCTGATCGCGATGCACGCCATTTCGAAAGAAGACCTGGACCGCCTGATTCTGGAGACACTGGATCTGCCCAAGGCGGTACTTGGAGATTTTGATTTCGACACCAAAATTACGTCATTGGTGCCAGTTGAGCTTGCGCGTAACTTGTACGTCATGCCGCTCATGATTCATGAAGACACGCTGATCCTGGCGACCGCCGCTGTACAAAATGTGGAATCGTCAAAGCTGCTGCGCTTCACGGTGGGTCATCCGGTTCAATTTGTCATATCTTCGCGCGAAGAGATTGCCAAAGCGATCGAGACCAACTACCAGGAGTTTCAGAAAGTCCAGGAATTTAATATTCACGCACCAGAAGTCACTGACGAACAGCGCATCTGGCGAGATGCAGAAGAGATGGCCAACCAGGCGCCTCTGGTACAGCTGGTCAACTCCATTATTCTCGATGCGATCAACCAACACGCCTCGGATATTCATATTCGTCCGAGTGAAAAGTCATTTGAACTGTTGTACCGCATTGATGGCAGCTTGCTCTCGATACGTCAGTTCAACCATAGCCTATTGCCTGCCATGGTCAGCCGCATCAAGATATTGTCGCGTCTGAATATTGCAGAACACAGGTTGGCACAAGACGGTCGCATTCGCATCCATGACAAATTGCAATCGGTTGATTTGCGTATTTCAATCATTCCGGTGCAATACGGCGAGAGCATTGTGATTCGCATTTTGAATAAAAACCAGGGGCTGCGCTCAATCCACGAAATTGGCTTCAAACCTAGCGACAAAGAGCGGCTTATAGACTTGATCAAACGCAGTTACGGCATCATATTGGTCACTGGGCCCACCGGGTCAGGAAAATCAACTACCTTGTATGCAACGCTTCAAGAAGTTGAAAAGGACAACATTAACGTGATCACAGTGGAAGACCCGATCGAATATGAATTGTCCGACACGAGGCAAATTCAGATCAATCCGGCGATTAATTTTGGTTTTCCCCAAGCCTTGAGACATATCCTGCGGCATGACCCTGATGTCATCATGATCGGTGAAATGCGCGATGTGGAGACTTGCAAGATAGCGGTAGAAAGCGCCTTGACCGGCCATCTGGTTTTTAGCACCTTGCATACCAATGATGCCGCCAGTACGCTGGTGCGGTTGATGGAGATTGGCATCGCGCCGTACCTGGTCCGCTCTGCCGTCATCGGCGTGCTGGCGCAGCGGCTGGTACGCCGGAATTGCCCCGATTGTCTGCAAGAGGAGACCGTTTCTGCTTTGATGCGGAAAAATCTTTTACTCGATGAACATGAAAAGTTTTATCGCGGCACGGGATGCAAAAGCTGCCGTCAGACCGGATTCAAGGGGCGGCTGGCAATTTATGAATTGCTGATCATGGATGAAGAATTGCGTGCACAAATCGGCGCCGGTGTTGCCAGCGATGCATATCGTCAGCTGGCATTGAAGAACGGCATGATCAGCTTGCCGGCCAATGGTGTTGAACAAGCGCGGGCCAAACTGGTATCGATTGCTGAGGTATACAGGGCCTGCATGTAACCAAGGGCAGGCACACTGACTTGCAAACTGGCGCAAACAATATTAGATTCAGGCATTACTTCTCAGTGATAGGTGGCAACAATATGAAAACCATCGAGGCCTATTTCAAAGCGGCAATCAAGGCAAATGCATCAGACGTGCACCTTGTTTCAGGCCAGATGGCCGCCATGCGCGTGGACGGCCAGTTGCGACTGATGGAAGATGTGCCGTTGTCTGCCAATGTATTGCAAGAGGAGATCTTTGCGATACTCACGCCGCACCAGCACCAGCGATACACGGAATCGCTTGAACTGGACATAAGTCACTCGCTCGATGATGTGCGCTTTCGGATCAACCTTCATCAGCAGTCAGGCGCCATCGGACTTGCCGCCCGATTGATTCCAAAAATCATCCCTTCTCCTCAGGATTTACGCCTTGGATCACAAATCACTGAATTGACGAAACTCCTTGATGGCCTGGTGCTGGTCGTTGGACCAACAGGCCATGGCAAATCCACAACCATTGCCTCTCTCCTCGAGGAAATCAACAAGACCAGGGCAGCGCACATCGTCACCATCGAAGACCCGGTGGAGTTCGTTTTCGATGGAAAACAATCCCTCATTGAGCAACGTGAAATTGGTGTGGACACGCATTCATTTGCGCAGGCGCTGAAGTACGTCCTGCGGCAAGACCCCAATGTGATTCTGGTCGGGGAAATGCGTGATCCGGAGACCATCTCGATGGCCTTGACGGCCGCCGAAACCGGGCATCTGGTCTTTTCCACCCTGCACACACCCAGCGCTGCCGAGGCAGTGGAACGCATTGTCGATGTGTTCGAGGGTGCCCGGCAAAAGCAGGTGCTGGCGCAACTTTCAGCGGTTCTGCGTGTCGTGGTGGCCCAACAACTGCTCCCTAAACTGGGTGGTGGCAGGGTGGCGGCATACGAAATTCTGGTGAATACAGCTGCCGTATCGAACCTGATCAGGGAAAACGATATTCCCCAAATCCGCAACGCCATCACCACCGGTGCCCAGCATGGCATGCTGACCATGGACAACTCGATCAAGGCGCTATTCGATAGAGGCTTGATCGATGCGACCGTCGCCATGCATCGCGTCGCGCGTCAGCGAAAGGTCTGATTCACAAGGTCGATGAACTTTTCAACCAGCGCGAGGCACGCTGTTGGGTATGCCCTGGTGGTCTTCCACTACCGCTGCATGGTGCGTTCTTCCTCTCGCACCCGAGCGCTGCCTGTCGGCCCGCTTGGTCGTCAAACCGCCACTTCCCCCAGCCGCCCATCCCGCATGTCGCTCAGCGCCTGGTAAATCTCTTGCTGGGTGTTCATGACAAACGGGCCGTATTGGGCAATCGGCTCCTTGAGCGGTTGGCCAGAAATCAGCAGCACCTTGGCATCCGCCGTGGCGTCGATCACCACGCCATCCGCCTCGGGTGAATTGGCCAGCAAAGCCATGCGCTGCACCGGCACAGTCTGGCCCGCGATGGTCACCTCGCCGCGATGCACATAAACGAAGGCGTTGTGGCCTGCAGGGACCAATTGCTCAAAACGCGCCCCGGCAGGCAAAAACACATCCAGATACAGCGGCGCGGTGGCTTCGCGTGTCACGGCACCGGTCACACCCTGGCTGCTACCGGCGATCACCGTCACGGCCACACCCTGCCCGGTGGTGTAGCGCGGCAGGTCGGCGGCCTTGAAGTCGCGGTACCAAGGCGCGCACATCTTGTCGCGTGCGGGCAGGTTCAGCCAGAGCTGGAAACCTTCCATCACGCCATCTTCCTGCTGCGGGATTTCGGAGTGGATCACGCCGCGCCCGGCCGTCATCCACTGCACGCCACCGTTTTCCAGCAGCCCTTCGTGGCCCGCGCTGTCGCGGTGCAACATGCGCCCGGCAATCATGTAGGTGATGGTCTCAAAACCGCGATGCGGGTGGTCCGGGAAACCGGCGATGTAGTCGTCGGGCTGGTCGCTGCCAAAGGCATCCAGCATCAAAAACGGGTCCAGCCGCTGCTGCAGGTTGTGCGTCAGTACCCGCGTGAGTTTCACGCCCGCTCCGTCCGAGGTGACTTGGCCAGCCACCAGGCGCTCGACGCTGCGGGGGTGCTGAACGGTGGCGCTTGTCAAACTGGTGTCCATAAATAATCCTCTATTAATAGCTGCTGGCCCTTATGCATAAAGGGCTAGAGGCCAATTTGACACATGATCAAACCAAGGCGGCATTCAGATCAAGCTCGGCCTGGGCAAAAGCTTTCTCAACCGCTTCGGGGCCCATCGCCAGGCCTTCAGCATAGATGAAGTGCACGTTGGTCATACCCAAAAAGCCCAGGATGGCTTTCAGGTAGGGCACTTGCGAGTCGTTGGCGGTGTCACGGTATAAGCCGCCACGCGCCAGCGCCACATACACCGTCTTGCCGGTGAGCAGGCCTTCGGGGCCGTTGGCGGTGTAGCGAAAGGTCACGCCTGAGCGGGCAATCGCATCCAACCAGCTCTTGAGCTGCACCGGGATGCCAAAGTTGTACATCGGCACACCCAGCACGATGACGTCGTGCGCCTGGATTTCAGCAATCAGCGCGTCGTCCAGCGCCACGCGGGTCGCCTGCTCGGGGCTGCGTTGCTCGGCCGGGGTGAACAGCGCGCCCAGCGCAGCCTCGTCCAGTGCCGGGTGCGGTGTGGCACCCAGGTCGCGCAGGGTGAGGCGGGCACCGGGGTTGGCCGCTTGCAGGCGCGCCACGATGTTATTGGCCACGCGGGTGGAGTTGGAGTCCTGGCGGCGGGCACTGGCGTTGATTTGCAGAATGTTCATGGCGTTTCCTTCATGGAGGTGGATGGGTTACGGACGGTTGAACTGTATTTGGATTTAATCTACCTGAGAATCCCATGAGATGGGTATCATTGTTCTATAAATGGAACAATTAGCCACTCACATCGACCCCAACGACCTGCTGGTGTTTGCCCGCGTGGCCGATCTGGGCAGCTTCAGCAAGGCCGCTGAGCGCCTGGGCTGGCCCAAATCGACCGTGTCGCGGCGCATCACCACCCTGGAAACCCAGCTCGGTGAACGCCTGCTGCTGCGCACCACCCGCCGCCAGACGCTCACCGAATTTGGCCAGCAGCTGCTGGACCACGCCCGCCAGGTGGTGCTGGAGGTGGATGCGGTGAGCGCCCTGCGCGAGCATCGGCAAGCGCTGCCCAGCGGGCGGCTGCGCGTCTCCATGCCCAGCGACTTTGCCAATTTGCTGCTGGTGGACGCACTCGCCGCCTTTGTGGCCATGCACCCCGGCATCACGCTGGAGCTGGATTTGTCACCACGGCGGGTCGACCTGTTGGGTGAAGGTTTTGACGTGGCGGTACGCATGGGCAACCTGCCCGACGACAACCTGCTGACAGCGCGCCGCCTGACGCAGTTTTCCAATGGCTTGTACGCCGCGCCCAGCTACCTGGCCGAACATGGCGACCCCCTCACCCCTGCCGATCTGGCGCAGCACCATGCGGTGCGTCTGCTGGGGGGCAATGGCGAACCGGTGGGCTGGACGCTGGCGCGGGGCGACGAGCGCTGGCAAGGCCTGCCACCCGGGCGCGTTAACGCCAATTCACCCGAGCTGTTGATTCGCCTGGCGCGCGCCGGGGTGGGGTTGGCGGCGGTGCCGGACTATTTTGCGTTGCCCGATGTGCGACAGGGGTCACTGCGCCGGGTGCTGCCCGACTGGTGCCTGCCCAGCATCACCGCCTGGGCGGTGTTCCCAGGGCGCAAACTCATGCCCGCCAAAACGCGGGTGTTTCTGGACATGCTGCAAACCACGCTGGCGGCCACGGACACCGCCACCGCGCGCAGCGCCTTATAAGGCGACATACCTTTCCTTGCGGTGGTTGGTGGCCAGCGTCTGGTTCAGCATCACCGCGCCCAGCACCGACAGCGCCACATGCTGCCAGTCCAGCACGGCAAACGAGCCCAGCAGCACCAGCGCATCCATGGCCATCTGCACCCGCCCGGCACGCCAGCCAAAGCGGTCCTGCAAATACAGCGCCAGCACATTGAAGCCGCCCAGACTGGCGCGGTGGCGAAACAGCATCAAAATGCCCACCCCCATCAGCAGCCCACCCATCACCGCAGTAAACACGGGCGACAGCACACCAAAACTCACCAGCTTGGGCAGCAGCGTCACCAGCCCTGACAGCAGGCCCACAGCCAGCACAGTTTTCAGCGTGAAGGCCCGCCCCATACGCCGCCAGGCCAGCACGTAAAACGGCACATTCACCAAAAACAGCACCGCGCCAAAGTTCCAGCCCAAGGTGTAGTGGATCAGCAAGGCCAGCCCGGTGGTGCCGCCCGTCAGCAAGCCGGTGTTGCCGAACATCAGCACACCAAAGGCCACAAACAAGGTGCCGGTGAACAGCGCCTGCACGTCTTCAAACGGCTGGTGGTGCAGCGTGGTCTGGCGGCTGCCCTGCGGTAGATGGCTGGCGCTGGGCGACTGGTTGGTCGCCTCAGGAACTTCAACTACGGCAGGCCCGCAGGTCAGGCAAGGGGTGGGCATCGGCATGGTGTGCAACAAGGTTCAGGGTGTCTGGTAACAAAAAGTGGTTGCCTGCATGGTAGCCAGAAGGGCATGCAGCAGGTTTGCAATTTGCTGGGCATTGAGCTGCTTATGTGCATAATTTATGCATGAATAAATCATTGATTGAAGATTCCTTGCCTGATAAGTTTGATATTGCGCTTTTAGCTGCGCTGCAGCAGAACGCCAGCGCCACCCACCAGCAGTTGGGCGAGGCGGTGCACCTGTCGCCCTCGCAGGTGAGCCGGCGCATTGCCCGGCTGCAGGCCAGCGGCATCATCCAGCGCACCGTGGTGCTGCTGGACCCGGCGCGCATCGGGCTGGGTGTGCGCGCCATCAGCTACGTCACGCTGGCGCGCCACGGCGAGGATGAAGGCGCGCTGTTTGAGCGCGAGATTGCGGCATTTCCCGAGGTGCTGGAGTGTTTTGCGGTGACCGGCGAGTCAGACTACATCCTGCAGATCGTGGCGGCCAGCTTGAGTGATTTGTCGGAATCGGTACTGCGCCGCCTCACCCGCATCAAAGGGGTGCACAGCATCCGCTCCAACATCGTGTTGCAAAGCATCAAAAGCAGTACCGAGCTGCCGCTGGGCCAGCTGGGCCGCGGCTGAGACCGCTCACGGGTTCCTACATACCGTGGCAGCACCAAAAAACCATAGCTAAAGTAGGCGAACAGGACTATGCTGTAAACACTGCATTTGCCCTGCTGCTGCACCATGCCTTCCCCTTTCCAAACCACAGCCCAACGCAAACAAAATGCGTTGCCGTGGTTACTTTTGGCGCTGGTTCTGGCTGTTCTGGGGGCAGTCATGGCAGCGGCACAGTGGCGCGATCATCGCGGAGTGGAACGGGCCGAGCGCGAACAGCTGCGCACCCAGGTGCGGGTGGCCGACGAGTTATTAACCACCCAAATCGAATCTGCCGACGCGGCGCTGCGCACCATGCTCGACAGCATGGAACGCTGGCGTGGCCCCAATGGCTACCTGCCCTTTGCCCATGAGCACTTGCAGCGCGTTGCCAAGATGATGCCCGGCGCACGCACTTTTGCGGTGTTTGACACCCAGGGCGTCTGCCAGCTGTGCAACCGGGGCGAACTGTTGGGTAAAGACTTTTCCAAGCGTGACTATTTTCAGCAAGCAGCTGCAGACCGCAGCGGGGCCAAGCTGCATATTCCGCCACCCTACGAGACGGTATTGGGCGTCTGGACGGTAACCATCTCACGCGCCATCATCCGTCCCAATGGGCAATTTGGCGGTGTGGTGGTGGCCACCTTGTCGCCAGACTATTTTGAGTCGCTGCTCAAAGACCTGCGCTATGCGCCTGACATGCGCTTGAGCCTGGTGCATGACAGTGCACAAATTTATGTCACCTCTCCCCCCACGGTTGCCATTTACGGCACTAACCGGGCCACCGGGCGCAACTTCCTTCAAGCCCATCTGCAAGCGGGCCAGCCCGAAAGCGAGCACACCGGTATAGGCCTTGATGGCACGCAGCGCATGGCCATGACCCGTACCATCGGGCTGGAGAACCTCAACACCACGCACGGATTTGTGGCGGTAGCCTCGCGCGATGTGGACGCCGTTTTCGCACCGTGGCGCTCTACCAGCCTCATGCTGCTGTGGATCTGGCTGGCGGTGGCGGTGCTGTCGGCTTGGGCACTGCTGCGGCACCAGCGCAGTGCCGCAGCGCTTGGCAAAAAAGCACTGGTTGCCGAACAGTCCCTGCGCTACAGCAATGCGCGTTTTGAGCAACTGGCGCAAACCATTCCCTGCATGCTGTTTGACTACGACGTGTCTGCCTCTGGCGCCATTCGGGTGACCTACGTCGGGCCTTACAGCCAGACACTGGTTGGCATCGCCCCCGAGGTGCTGCTGACCGACTACGCGCAATATGTGCAGCACATTCACGAGGAAGACCGGCCCGCCTACCAGGCCATCGTGGACGGTGCCATAACCACGCGCATGGGTTATGAGTGCGAGTACCGTTTTTGGCTGCCCACCGGCGAACTGCGCTGGCTAAAAACCACCGCCACGCCCGGCACATCCGCCGAGGGTAGCGGTGTCACCCACTTCAGCGGCTTTGTCATTGACGTCACCGACACCAAAAACCAGCACCTCCGGCTGCGCGAGATGGCCTACCAGGACCCACTGACGCAGGCCGACAACCGCCGCAGCTTCCTGGAAAAACTGCAGGCCGAGATCGCCCGTGTGCAGCGTTATGGTGAGGAGGCATCGTTGCTGATGCTCGACATCGACTTTTTCAAACAAGTCAACGACATCCACGGACACCTGGTAGGTGACACGGTGCTCAAACATCTGGTGACGGTGCTGCAGGCCAACTTGCGCAGCGTTGACTCGCTCGGGCGGATCGGTGGCGAAGAATTTGCCGTGCTGTTGCCCGACACCAGCCCGGACGCCGCTATGCAGCTAGCCGAGCGCCTGCGCCAGTCGGTGCAGACCAACCCGGCCACCGACGGCGAGCTGGTGGTGCCTTTTACCGTCAGCGTGGGGGTGGTGGCCATCACCGCCAGCACGGCCGACATCAAGACCGTGCTGCATCTGGCTGACAAAGCCATGTACCAGGCCAAACGCACCGGACGCAACAAGGTGTGCAGCGCCGCCGATGCACCCGACACCGACCTGTCCAAGTTGTCAGACGCTCTGAGCTGAACCGCCGCTCGCAGTGGGTGTCAGCGCCCTATCTATCCACCAGGAGACCACCATGAACCGCTTCACCACATTGTTCAGCCATCCCTCACGCCGCGGCGCCATCTTGGTGGCAGCGGGACTTGGCACCCTTCTGCTGGCGGGTTGCGCGGTAGAACTGGAAAACACCCAGCCCGCCCGCGAGGTGGCACAACTCAACCAGGCGCCCGGCTCGGTCTACACCGGCTGGCGCGTGTTTCAGGACCGCTGCGCCGCCTGCCACGGCGCGGACGCGCTGGGCACGGCCAAGGCGCCCAACCTGCTGCCCAAGGTGCGTGACATGGGCCCGCGCCGTTTTGTCGGCCTGGTGCTGCAACGCTACGACTGGGCCCTGCCCCCCGACCAGGCCCGCAAGGAAGGCGCCGCGTTGGACCAACTGGTCGACCAGATCATGCAGCGCCAGGGCCCGGTGGTGACCATGCCCGCCTGGCAGGGTGAACCACGTGTGACGGCGCACATCACCGATCTGTTTGCCTACCTGTCTGCGCGAGCGCTGGGCACCCAGGCGATTGGGCGCCCAGCGCCGTAGGCTGGCCGAACGCCTGGTCGGCAGGGTCAGTTGACCAGCAGCCGCACCACATGATGCTGTCTGTCGCGGTCAGTCAACATCAATCTGCTTGCGCCACCCGGTTACGCCCCAGATCTTTGGCCCGATACAGCGCTTCATCGGCACGCCGGTAAAGCGTTGTTGCGTTGTCTTGGTCGGTCACCACGGCAACGCCCAGGCTCATGGTCATCACGCCCAATGGCGGACTGGCACGGTGCGCAATGGCCAGGCCTTGCAGGGCGGTGCGAATCTGGTCGGCGGTGGCCCGGGCCTGCTCGGCCGTTACCCCCTGCAGCAGCACGCCAAACTCTTCCCCGCCCAGACGCGCGGGCATGTCCAGCTCACGCCGCAAGCTGGTGCGCAAACATTGCGCGATCTTCTGCAGCGCCTCGTCACCAGCCGGGTGACCATAGGTGTCGTTGTATTTCTTGAAGTAGTCCACATCCATCAGGATCAAGGCCGCAGGCATCTGCTGGCGCACGTGCTGCGCCAGGACGTGATCCAGGCGTTCGTTGAAGGCGCGCCGGTTGGGCAAACCGGTCAGGGTGTCTGTCTGCGACAGGTTCTTGAGATCCTGAACCTGCTGACGCACCACCGCCACCAGTTCGCGCGTGTAGCGCGCCAGCGCAGCGATCTCGTCGCGACCGCCCACGGTGACATCACCCGTCCACCGCCTGGAATCGACAATGAGCCCCAGCTCCTGCCTGAGCTGGTTGAGCCGCCGCACCACCACCAGATCCAGCAGCAAGACCAGCAGCAGACCGACGGTGACGATCAGTGCGATCACCACGGTCTGTGTGGTGTCATAACTTTTGTCGGCAAATTGCGCGTGTTTGCGTGGCCAGGTCACCTGAACCTGGGCAATTTGTTCCCCAAACAGGCTGGTGATGGGGTAGGTCATCTCCAGATGGGTCGGCAACTCGCGCGTCTGAACACCCTCCTGCACAAACATGTGACTACCCAGGAGCTGTTGCTTTTTGTTACCCGGCGGTGCGGGCAAGTCATTGATTTTGAAAAAAATACCCGTGACCTCAGAGACCTGCCTGATCATGTCGTCGTTGACCCATCGGCCCATCACAATGTAGCCACGGGGGCTGCCCTTGCCCTCGCTGTCCAGCACCGGGCTGAGACAGACCAGCGCAATGTGCAAGTTGGCCTTGACGGCACCGCAGCCTCGACCATGGGGCACGGAGCGCAAAAAACCCGGGTAGCCATCGGCGTAGGTTGCCGCTGCGCGGGTGGCCGGTGTGTCGCCATTGGCACCGGGCACTTCAGTTATATCCACCACACGGCCCTGCATATCCAGCAGGGTCAGAAAATCCATGTCTGCCACAGCGAGTGCCTTGACGCTCAGCTCATCCCTGCGGAAACTGGGGGTGCGTTCAACAAAATAGTCGTACAACTCGGTCCAATTGGCCCATGATTTCAAGGTGCCGTTCACTTCGAGCGTGCGCGCCTGAAAAGTGGCCAGCAGGCGGCGCAAATCACCCTGCGCCTCAACCTGTTCAAGTTGAAGCGCCTTCTGGTGGCTGTCCCACCGCAACACCACCAGGGTCAGCACCGCCAACAGCGACAAGATGCTGATCAGGTAAATCGAAATCCGTCTTCTTAGCCCCAACTGATTGGCTCCTATGTCTGGCTGGATGGATGCAGTGGCGCATTTTGCGCCAAGCGCGGCATGGTGTGGCGCAGCACCATTGTCAGCCAATATTATGCTACTACATCAGTAGCTGTTAGCCCATGATACTATTGGGCTAGAGGCATAAAAAGCTTGTAACTACCCCTCAAACTGCGGGTGCAGCTGTTTGATGCGCCGCATGGCCATGGCGGCGGCGGCAGTGCGGGTTTCGACGCCCAGTTTGGCAAACACGCGCTCCAGGTGTTTTTTGACCGTCATCGGGCTGCTGCCCACAATGTCGGCAATGTCACGGTTGATCTTGCCCTTGACCACCCAGTACAGCACCTCGGCCTCGCGCGGGGTGAGTTTGAAGCTCAGCGCCATGGCATCTATCACGCTGTCGTCGCTCACCTCCTGCATGATGATGAGCCAGTCGCCACCGCCCTCGCTGTCACCAATCTGCTGGTGCAGCCGGAAGGTGAGGCGGTGCGAGCCCCGCTCGATGCTCAGTCGCGGCGGCTCGGCCAGCACCTCTTTCGCTTGCACATGGCGGCGCAACCAGGCCAGCACCGGCAGCGGCGTGGCCGGGGCGTCGGTGCCGTAGTAGCGCATCAGCAGGTCGCGCGCCAGCGGGGTTTGCCACATCAGCTTGCCGTCGCTCACGCGCACGGTGATGCTGGCGTAACCAAAGGCGTCCAGCGCGCTGCGCGCCTGACGCTTTTCACGCGCGCCTTGCAGGTGCACGGCCATGCGCGCCAGCACCTCCTTGGGTTTGATGGGTTTGGTGACGTAATCCACCCCGCCGCACTCCAGCGCGGCCACCAGGTGCTCGGTCTCGGTGAGGCCGGTCATGAACACGATCGGGATGTGCGCCGTCTGCGGCAGGCTTTTCAGGCGCCGTGCCACCTCAAAACCATCCATGCCGGGCATCATCGCGTCGAGCAGAATGATGTCGGGCAGCACCTGGGCGGCGCGCTGCAGCGCCGCCTCGCCGCTGATGGCCACCAGCACGGTGTAGCCGGATTCGTCCAGCGCGTCGTGTAGCACGGCCAGGTTGTCGGGCACGTCGTCGACGATCAGCACCACGTCGCTGTTGGCCCGGTCCAGCGTGCGGTCCAGCAACGGTTTGGGAAGCGTGTGCTGCAAGCTAGTTTTCATAACTCAGGCGATCGAGCTTGCCCAGCATGGTTTCAAACTGGAACTGCTTGGCCAGCTCACGCAGGTCAGCCACAAAGTGCGCGCTGTGTGGGTGCGCCAGCTCGATGTTGTCGAGCTGGTTCAGGATGCCGCGGTAATAACCCAGCACCACCAGCTCACGCAGCGCGTCGAGCGGCTCTTTGGGCGGGATCACCAAGTGTGCCGGTGGCAGCGCCACGTCGTCCGCTGGCGGGGGCGGGTGCTCCAGCCAGGTGAGGCCCAGGCGGCGCTCCAGCCAGTCCAGCAGATCGACGTGGCGCACCGGCTTCAGGATGAAGTCTTCGCTGGGAATGCCCAGACCGTTGTCCAGCCCACGGTCAAAAGCATTCGCAGAAACAATAGCAACGAACGGCGCTGGGAAGGGGCTGTCTGCCAACAGCGTGCGCAAACGGCGGATGGTTTCCCAGCCGTCAATGCCCGGCATGGCCAGGTCCATCAGGATCACTTCGGGCTGGTAACCGGCGGCCAGCAGGTCCAGGCAGTCGTGCCCGCTAGCGGCTGTGCGCATCTCAAAGCCCAGCGGCTGCAGCAGCTTGACCAGCAGTTCGCGGTCGGTTTCCTCGTTGTCCACCACCAGAATGCGGCGCCTCAAACCCACATAGCCGCGGCGCGCTCGGCGAACAAACAGGCGGTTTTGGTGTTTGGAGGCAGGTGAATACACGCTGGCACTCTGGGTTTGGCGCACCTCGGGTAAAAACAGCTTGACCCGAAAGTTCGACCCCACGCCCGGGATGCTGGTCACCGTGAGTTGCCCACCCATCAGGTCGGTCAGCATTTTGGCAATGGTCAGGCCCAGCCCGGCGCCCGGCGCGGTACCGCCCGCGCCCTGGCCGCGGGCGAAAGGCTCAAAGATGCGGCTGATCTCAGCCTGTGAGAGGCCCGGGCCGGTGTCTTCAATCTCGATGGCGGCCATCTCGCGGGCGTAGCTCACCCGCATCACCACCTGGCCTTGCGCTGTGAATTTGATGGCGTTGCCCACCAGGTTGATCAGGATCTGGCGCACACGTTTTTCATCGGCACGCACCACGGCGGGCAGGCTGCCTTCCATCTCGTACTGGAATGTCAGCCCGCGGGCCTGCGCTTCCAGTTCAAACAGGCTGGCAATGTCATGCACAAAGTCGGCAAACGGCAGCGGTTTGACGTTGAGCGTGAGGCGCCCGGCCTCAATGTGGGCAATGTCCAGCGTGCCTTCGATCAAAGACAGCAGATGTTCGCCACCGCGCTTGATCACGCTCAACGCCTGCTTGCGGTGTGGTGGAATGCCCGCGTCTTCCCCCATCAGCTGGGCGTAACCCAGGATGCTGTTGAGCGGGGTGCGCAGTTCGTGGCTGATGGCACTGATGTAGCGGCTTTTGGCCTGGTTCGCCTGATCAGCCGAAGCGCGCGCCTGATCGGCCACCTGTTTGGCGCGCTGCAGGGCTTCGTCGGTCTGGCGATGCAAGTCAATCTCACGCATCAACAGATGCGTTTGGCGGTTGGACTCCTCTTGCGCCACCTGGCGACTTTTGTGCGCCAGCACCACCCACCAAGCCACCAGCCCGGCAATCAGGATCAGCGCCACATAGGCTTTGACAAACCCTGACTGCAGCGCCGCCTGCGACGCCTGCAGCATCTGCGCGTCGAGCACCGAGGCCATCAGCGAACGATTTTCCTGCCGGTACAACAGACCAAATACGCTGGCCAAAAGTGGCGCAATCACCAGCATCAACAGCAGGAAGGTGCCCAGACCCTTGTCCAGAAACACCCAGCTGCGCTGCGGCAGCAGCCAGCGCAGCGCAGCATGCCACTGGCTGGCCAGCGAGGCGTGCGGTTTGCACAGATCACCGCAGCGGGCGTCCAACGTACAGCAAAGCGAGCAAATCGGCCCCTGATAAGCCGGGCAGTGCGCCATGTCCGGCCCCTCGTATTCATGCTCACAAATCACGCAGCGGTGCACCTTCAGACGCTGGTAATGGCCCGCGTCCGGCTTGGCTGCATGGGTCGCCGGGGGCTGGCTGGAGTGGGGGCCACCCCGCGCCAGGTAATACTTACCGTCCGTCGCCCAAGCGATCAAAGGGGAAGCTATCAGCGCCGTACCCAAAGCGATCAGCGCCGAAAAAGCCTGTGCCAGCGGACCCAAAAACCCAAGGTGGGCGATGATGGATAAAAGTGATGCCAGTGCCATCGCGCCCACGCCCACCGGGTTGATGTCGTACAAATGCGCGCGCTTGAACTCGATGCCCGGCGGGCTCAGGCCCAGCGGCTTGTTGATGACCAGATCGGCCACCACTGCCATCATCCAGGCGATGGCGATGTTGGAATACAGCCCCAGCACCTCGCCTAAAGCGGCAAACACATCCATCTCCATCAGCACAAAGGCAATCAGCGTGTTGAACACCACCCACACCACACGCCCCGGGTGGCTGTGCGTCAGGCGCGAGAAGAAGTTGCTCCAGGCCAGCGACCCCGCGTAGGCGTTGGTGACATTGATCTTGAGCTGCGAGATCACCACAAACAGCGCTGTGGCCGCCACCGCCCAGCCGTAATGCGGAAACACATACTCATACGCCGCGAGGTACATCTGATTCGGGTCCACCGCACGGTCCAGCGGCACCGCGTTGGAGATGGCCAGGTAAGCCAGCAGCGCGCCGCCCAGCATCTTCAGCACGCCAAAAATCACCCAGCCCGGCCCCCCGGCAAGCACCGCCAGCCACCAGCGCCATGGGCGCGCCTTCTGGGGTGCGGGCATGAAGCGCAGGTAGTCGGCCTGCTCACCCATTTGTGTCATCAGCGCCACGCCCACCGTCAAAGCTGCACCAAACAAAGGCAGACTGAAGCTGTCAGACACCCCTTTTTCACCAACATAGTGCGTGACACCGGCAAAAGCCGTCGGATCACGCATCAAGACATACACAAAGGGCACCACCAGCATCAAGGCCCACAGTGGCTGCGTCCAGACCTGCAGGCGGCTGATGGTGGAGACGCCGTGGGTGACCAGCGGAATCACCGCCAGCGCGCAGATCAAATAGCCCCAGCGCGGCGGAATGCCCAGCGCCAGCTCCAGCGCATAGGCCATCACCGCGGCTTCCAGCGCGAAGAAGATGAAGGTGAAGGTGGCGTAGATCAGCGAGGTGATGGTGGAGCCGATGTAACCAAAACCGGCACCGCGCGTGAGCAAATCCATGTCCACGCCGTAACGCGCGGCATACACGCTGATCGGCAGGCCGGCCAGAAAAATGATCAGCCCGGTGGCCAGAATCGCCCAGAAAGCATTCACAAACCCGTATTGCACCAGCAGCGTGGCACCCACCGCCTCCAATATCAAAAACGCAGCAGCTCCCCCAAGCGCTGTATGGGCTACCTGCCATTCTGACCACTTGCGAAAACGCTGTGGGGTGAAGCGCAAGGCATAGTCTTCCAGCGTTTCATGTGCCACCCAGCCGTTGTAGTCGCGGCGCACCAGGGTGATGCGCTGCGGCGCTTTGGGCTCGGGAGCGGGCTCGGCAGCAGAGGGAGGAAAAACATCGGTAGTCACCGGGGGGAACGTGCAGCTTTCGTGCCACGACAGCCACCAATGGACGTGGCACCTGGTCGCTGACGTACATCGGCCAGATCATCCTGACCAACGCTGGGCGGATGCCGTTTAGTCAGGCCAGTGGTGCTCTGCTATTCAAGGGCATTGCCCGGCGATGACTTTGATGTTGATTTTGTTTTGGGTGAATCCCCTTTAAGGGGATAATGTGGTGTATGGAAAAAAGCTCGCCACATGACTCGTTAGCCGACATCCTGGCTCAGATGTAGTCGGTGGCGGACATGAACCTCACCATTTCCGCCAGAGAGTGCATTCGATCAGCCGGTATGGGCCAGGCTGATGCATTGGAAGTGGTGCAAGCGCTGACCCGCAAGCACTTTTATAAGAGCATGACCACACAAGCTGACCATCGCGTCTGGCAAGACGTGTATCACGGCCAGTGGAGCGGTATTGCGCTCTATATCAAGTTCCAGCGGGCCGGTGAATATTTTGTTATCTCATTCAAGGAGTTGTGACATGGCAAGCAAATGGAATGGTCAGCCCTGCCACCTGTGTGGATCGGGAACATTGCACGATGGCGTGAAGTTGATCGAGCAGGCCTACAAAGGACATGTTTTCAAATCTGAATCGCGCGGAGCCTTTTGTGACCAGTGTGCCGATGGATTTGTGGAGTTTGACCCCAGCGAAGAGGCTGCCTGGCTGTCGTTTCGTGATCAGGTGGACGCAGCAGAGGTGGCTGATTTAGCGCGAATTCGCAAGAAGCTCAAGCTAACTCAGCTGGAGGCAGCTCAGCTGGCAGGTGGCGGCAAGAATGCTTTTTCAAGATATGAGCGCGGTCAGGCCAGGCCTGTGGCGGCAGTGATCAATCTTTTCCGTCTGTTGGATGGTCACCCGGAATTGCTCAGTGAATTGCGGCCATAAGGCCGATATTCCCGGCAACGTCACTCTCAGAAAAAATTGCTGCTCCCAGAATTCGCACTGACTGCCTGCGCCGGCGTTGATGCCTGGGATCCACGCTAAACGGGCGAATTGGTCCAGCGGTGGCATCGATTTTGCATAATGTCAGTATGGAACTTACCCCTCGTGAAAAAGACAAACTCCTGCTGTTCACCGCCGCCCTGCTGGCCGAGCGACGCAAGGCCCGTGGCCTGAAACTGAACTACCCCGAAGCCATGGCCCTGATCAGCGCCGCCGTGATGGAGGGCGCACGCGACGGCAAAACCGTGGCGCAACTCATGAGCGAGGGCCGCACGGTGCTGACCCGTGCCGATGTCATGGACGGCATCGCCGAGATGATTCCGGACATCCAGGTCGAAGCCACTTTTCCTGACGGCACCAAGCTGGTCACCGTCCACCAACCCATTGTTTGAACACTTTTGCAGGTTTACTGGAGACAATTCATGCGCACCTCAGCCAAATCTACTTTGCTATTTATAGCTACATGCGCCCTGTCCACAGGAGCTAGCGCCCATACGGGCCATGGAACCCATAGCCTGATGGAGGGGCTGGCCCACCCCTTGGGTGCTGACCACCTGCTGGCCATGCTGGCGGTGGGTATCTGGTCGGTCAGTGCCCTGCCCGCCAGCAAGGTCTGGCAAGGGCCGACCACTTTTTTGTTGGCGCTGGTGGTGAGTGCGGCACTGGGTGCCAGCGGTTTCAGCGTGCCGTTCCTAGAGCACGCGATTGCGCTGTCGGTGGTGCTGTTTGGTGCCATGCTGGTGCTGGCCGCCAAACCCATGCCCAAGGCGTTTGGCTTGGGGTTGATCGCGCTGGCGGCAGCGCTGCACGGTCTGGCTCACGGCGCGGAGACACCTGAAACCGGTTTTGCGGGTTACGCCGCTGGTTTCTTGCTGACCACGGGTGTGCTGCACCTGAGCGGTGTCGGCTTGGGTTTGAGCATTCGCCGCCTGCTGGCTGAGCGCAGTCCCCTGGCGCTGGGCGGCTTGGGCACGGTGCTGGGCGGCGCGGGCCTGGTCCTGTTCAGCCAGATCTGAGGGCAGTTGAATGATCCCCGGCGAACTCTTCACCGATGACGGTGACCACACCTTGAACGCAGGCCGACGTACCCTGACCGTGGTGGTGACGAATGCGTCCGAGCGACCCATTCAGGTCGGCTCGCACTACCACTTTGCCGAGACCAACGGCGCGCTCAGTTTTGACCGCGAGGCAGCGCGCGGCATGCGGCTCAACATCGCCTCTGGCTTGGCGGTGCGGTTCGAGCCGGGCCAGCAGCGCACCGTAGAGCTGGTGGACTTTGCCGGTGACCGCATCGTGTATGGCTTTCGCGGCCTCACACAAGGCGCTCTGTAGTTTCAAGGCTTTTAGGCCTCCAGCCCTTATGGAATAAGGGCAAATAGCTCACATTTTTGAAAGGTTTGGCATGGCAACGATTGGACGACGCGCCTACGCCGAGATTTTTGGCCCCACCGTTGGCGACCGGGTTCGACTGGCGGATACCGGTCTGATCATCGAGGTAGAAAAAGACTACACGCTGGCGGCTGGCAGCTACGGTGAAGAGGTCAAATTTGGCGGCGGAAAGACCATCCGCGACGGCATGGCGCAGTCACAACGCACCCGCAATGGCACAGGTAGCGGCCCCCAGGCCGGGGGCGCCGTGGACACGGTGATGACCAACGCGTTGATCCTGGACCACTGGGGCATCGTCAAGGCCGACATCGGCTTGAAAGGCGGGCGCATCGTCGCCATTGGCAAGGCCGGCAACCCCGACACGCAGCCGGGGGTGGACATCATCATCGGCCCCGGCACCGAGGTCATCAGCTGCGAGGGTAACATCGTCACTGCCGGTGGCATCGACAGCCACATCCACTTCATCTGCCCGCAGCAGATCGAGGAAGCCCTGGCCTCGGGCGTCACCACCATGCTCGGCGGCGGCACCGGCCCGGCCACCGGCACCTTTGCCACCACCTGCACGCCCGGGCCGTGGAACATCGAGCGCATGTTGCAGGCGGCAGACGCTTTCCCAATGAACCTGGGTTTCTTGGGCAAGGGCAATGCCAGCCTGCCCGCAGCGTTGCATGAACAGGTCAACGCGGGCGTGATCGGCCTCAAATTGCATGAAGACTGGGGCACCACGCCAGCGGCCATCAGTAACTGCCTGGACGTTGCGGAAGAGACCAATGTGCAGGTGGCGATCCACTCCGACACCTTGAACGAATCGGGTTTTGTCGAAAACACCATCGCCGCCACGAGAGACAAGGCTGGCGTGGGCCGCGGCCTGTGCGCCTTCCACACCGAAGGCGCTGGGGGTGGCCATGCACCCGACATCCTGCGCGTGGTCGGAGAGGCCAACTTTTTGCCGAGTTCGACCAACCCGACCATGCCTTACACCGTCAACACGCTCGACGAACATGTCGACATGCTGATGGTCTGCCACCATCTGGATGCCGGTATTGCCGAGGATCTGGCGTTTGCCGAGAGCCGCATCCGCAAGGAAACCATTGCCGCCGAAGACGTGTTGCACGACCTGGGCGCCATCAGCATGATGAGCAGCGACAGCCAGGCCATGGGCCGTGTTGGAGAAGTGATCATCCGCACCTGGCAAACCGCGCACAAGATGAAAGCGCAGCGCGGTTGGCTGGCGCCACCGCTGGTGCTGGGCGCGATCCAGACCGAGGCGGCGCTGGTGGAGCACAACCCGCGCAACGACAACTTCCGCGCCAAACGCTACATTGCCAAAACCACTATCAACCCGGCGATTGCCCACGGCATCAGCCACGAGGTCGGCAGCATCGAGGTCGGCAAATGGGCGGATCTGGTGGTCTGGAAACCGGCGTTTTTTGGCGTCAAACCGGCGCTGATCCTCAAAGGCGGTTTCATCGCCATGGCCGCCATGGGTGACCCCAATGCGAGTATTCCAACACCGCAGCCGGTGCATTACCGGCCGATGTTTGGCGCTTTTGGTGGGGCTTTGGCGCGTGGCTCACTCACTTTTGTGTCGCAAGCCGGGCTGAATGCGGGTATCAAAGAACGCTTTGGCCTGCAAAAAACCCTGAGCGCGGTCAAAAACATTCGTGGCGTGCGCAAGCAGCACATGGTGCACAACCACTATTTGCCCAGCATGGAGATTGATGCCCAGACTTACAGCGTGCGGGCGGATGGGCAGCTGCTCACCTGCGAGCCAGCAGTCAGCCTGCCGATGGCGCAGCGGTATTTTTTATTTTGATCACCAGCTTGACGCGTTCAGCGAGGCTGCATATGACTGCGGATCCACTCGGCAAACGCAACTTCGTCAATCTCGCCTGCCGCCACGTCCAGCATGGTCAATGTCGCCTCAGCTTGTGTCGCGAGCAATCGAAAGCCATTGGTCGCCAAAAAAAGACCCACTGCCAAAAACGCTGCGCGTTTGTTGCCATCGACAAACGCATGGTTCTTGGCCAGACCAACACCGTAGGATGCTGCAAGCCTTGCCAGATCAGGTTGCTCGTAAAGTGCCAGGTTCAGTGGCCTCGCAAGTGCAGAGTCCAGCAAACCTTCATCGCGCAAACCGCTGGCACCTCCGTGCTCTGCCAAGCTCTCCTCGTGAAGCAACAACAGAACCTGCCGGTTGATCCATGTCCAGCCACTCATTTGGCCAACTGATGAAAAGTGTCGCGATAGTCATGCATGAACTCACGACCCAACTTAAGCTGTTCTTCCAGAGCGGGGTCATAGGGTGTCAAGGTCACACCGTTGGCGGCATCAGTCAAAAAGACGGTGTCCCCTTTGACCAGTTTCAAACGCGCCAAAGTCTCTTTGGGCAGAATCACGCCTACTGAATTGCCAATTTGAGTAAGTCTGAGAACTGACATGGCTTTGCCTTTCAAGTTATAACAGTTGTTATATTATCAGCATTTACGTGGCATTGCTACCCCGTCAAACCCACACCCTACCAGGCCAACCTCATGCTCCACGTCTCCAAACTCATCCCCCAAGGCGCTGGGCTGGCCGCCGCGCTGCTCAAACGCGCCAGCACGGTCGAACTCGACTGGGATGTTCGCCAGAAAAGCCGCTTTGAAGCCACCGATTCCGCAGGCCTCCAGCTTGGCATCTTTCTGCCGCGCGGCACCGTGGCGCGCGGGGGCGATGTGCTGGTAGCGCATGACGGCTCGCTGATCAAGGTCTGGGCGGCAGCGCAAACCGTGCTAAAAATCACCGCCTGCCCGGAACACGGCACGCCCTTCGATTTGATCCGCGCCGCCTACCACCTGGGCAACCGGCATGTGCCCATTGAGCTGAAACCCGATCACCTGAAGATCGAGCCCGACCATGTGTTGGCCGACATGCTGCGCGCCATGCACCTGACCGTGACCGAGGTCACTGAACCTTTTGAGCCGGAAAACGGTGCCTATGCCACCGGCGGGCACTTCGGCGGCCACCACCATGGTCACGAGCATGACCACGATCACAACCATGACCACGTCCACACACCGGTCGACCCGCTGGTGCCGCACGTGCACGGCCCAGGCTGCGGCCATCATCACTGACATAACGTGCCTCACCACTGCCAAGTTGCCCCTGAGGACGGCGGTCGTTGCGGGCCTGACCCGCAATCCATGAACCCCACTGCATGGATGCCGGGTCAAGCCCGACATGACAGCCTTGGGGTGCAGGATCAAGCCCTGCGTGACAGTGCTGGGGTGCAGGATCTTGCCCGGCAGGACAGCGTTCTGCACGACATGCGTCTGATGCAGTTGATGTGGCTGGCATCGCCGGCCTTGCCGATTGGCGGTTTCTCCTATTCAGAATGCCTGGAAGCGGCCGTAGAAGTTGGGCTGGTCAATATGGAAAACGAAGCGTCAGACTGGCTGATGGCGCAACTCCACACCAGCCTTGCACGCGCGGATCTGGCAGTCATTGCCCAGGCCATCACGGCATGGCGCGCACCAGACCCGGCGCGCATCGCGCAGCTCAATAACTGGGTGTTGCAAACCCGCGAAAGCAGCGAGTTACGCGCGCAAGCCGAGCAGATGGGCCGCTCGCTGCTGGAATGGCTGCGCAACCACACCACCGCGCAG
Organism: Rhodoferax ferrireducens; assembly: GCA_002083775.1. Lineage (GTDB taxonomy): Bacteria > Pseudomonadota > Gammaproteobacteria > Burkholderiales > Burkholderiaceae_C > Rhodoferax > Rhodoferax ferrireducens_A. Next base: position 263,497 of record MTEI01000004.1, read on the forward strand.
GCCGATCAAATCGCGCTGCTGGCCAGTCAACAGCCCACCTACCCGTTGGCTTTTGCGCTGGCGGCCAGCTGCACGGGTGCCACCGTGCGCGAGGGCCTGCTGACCTACGCCTTTGGTTGGGCCGAAAACATGATGCAAGCCGCGATCAAATCGGTGCCGCTGGGGCAGAGTGCCGGTCAGCGGATTTTGTCGACCTTAACCGCTGAGATACCAGCGGCGGTGGATCATGCGTTGATGCTCGACGACACCAGCCGCCAGGCGTTCAGCCCCATGCTGGCTATTCTGAGCAGCCAGCATGAGGTGCAATATTCAAGACTTTTCCGCTCCTAGCCCTTTACCAATAAGGGCTGATAGCTCTACTTAACATAGCGAACCACAACCATGCCCACACCGCTGCACCACATCCCCCATCGCACCAAAAAACTGCCCCCGTTGCGCGTCGGCATTGGCGGGCCGGTGGGTTCCGGCAAAACCACGCTGCTGGAAATGCTTTGCAAAGCCATGCGCGACACCTACGACCTGGTCGCCATCACCAACGACATCTACACCAAGGAAGACCAGCGCCTGCTGACCGTGAGCGGTGCGCTACCGGCTGACCGGATCATGGGTGTGGAAACCGGCGGCTGCCCGCACACCGCCATCCGCGAAGACTGCTCGATCAATCTGGAGGCCATCGACCGCATGCTGGAGGAGCACCCCAATGCCGACATCGTGTTTGTGGAAAGCGGCGGCGACAACCTGGCCGCCACCTTCAGCCCCGAACTCTCAGACCTGACGATTTACGTGATCGACGTGGCCGCTGGCGAAAAAATCCCGCGCAAAGGCGGCCCCGGCATCACCAAAAGTGACTTGTTTGTCATCAACAAAACTGATTTGGCCCCTTACGTGGGTGCCAATCTGGAGGTGATGGCGGCAGACACCACCCGCATGCGTACCACCCCCAAGGGCCTGAAACCCTTTGTGATGACCAACCTGAAAACCCTAACGGGGCTGGACGAGGTGATTCACTTCATCGAGCAGCGCGGCATGCTGGCCCGTTAAGACGCCGCACAACCCCCGGTGCTATGATTTTGGCTCAGCCACATCAGGAGACCCCCTTTTGAAGCGCCAGCCCGGGCTACCCGCCCTGCCACTCCTGCGCCCGCATGGCTCTGCCTGACGACAATCTGTCCACCAGCATTGCGCTGGTGATTGACGCCAATCCCACCTCGCGGTCGGTGCTGGTGTCGCAGTTGCGTGACTTTGGCATGGGCTCGGTGGTGCAAGCCGCCAGGCTGGTGGATGCGCGGCGACAGCTGGAATACCGCAAGTTTGACGTGGTGCTGTGCGAACATCACTTTCAAGGTGAAACCATGTCCGGTCAGGATTTGCTGGACGATCTGCGGCGTAACCAGCTGCTGCCCTTTTCCACGGTTTTTTTGATGGTCACCGGCGAGGCCACTTACGCCAAGGTGGCCGAGGCGGCCGAATCAGCGCTGGACGGCTACCTGCTCAAGCCGCATAAGGCCAACCAGCTCGGCGAGCGGTTACGCCAGGCACGCATCCGCAAGACGTCGCTGCAAGAAATCTTCAGCGCCATCGAGGTGGAGGATTTCGAGACCGCCGCCACGCTGTGCCTGCACCGCTTTGAGACCAAAGGCCTGTTCTGGCTGTATGCCGCGCGTGTGGGCGCCGAGCTGCTGCTGCGCGTGGGCAAATTTGATCAGGCGCAAAAGCTGTACCAGGCGGTGGTGGCCGCCAAAACCTTGCCTTGGGCCAAGCTGGGCGTGGCGCGGTCACTTCTGGACGAAGGCCAGACCGCCAAAGCCGTGAGCACGCTGGAAAACCTGATCAGCGAAGACCCCAATTACGCCGACGCCTATGACGTGATGGGCCGCGCCCAGTTTGAGCAGGGCAAGTTTGTCGACGCGCTGGCCACTTACAAGATGGCCAGCACGCTGACGCCCGCCTCCATCTCCCGATTGCAAAACCTGGGACTGATGAGCTATTACTGCGGCGACCGCAAGGGTGCCGAGCAGGTGCTGGACCGCACCGCCCGCCTGGGCCTGGATTCCAAGATGTTTGACTGTCAGACGTTGGTGCTGCTGGCGTTTTCGCGTTTTGAGAGCGGCGACCGCAAGGGCCTGCAGCGCTGCCGCGACGACTTTGCGCGCCTGATGGAGCGCAACCCCGACAACGCCCGCCAGCAACGGCTGAGCGGCATTGTGGATGCCTTGCAGTTGCTCGAAGCAGGCCAGTTTGCCCAAGCGCTGGCATCGGTGCGCAGCCAGTGCCAGCGCATCAAAGACCCCGACTTTGACTTTGAATCCGCCTCCAACCTGCTGGCACTGCTGGCGCAACTCGCCAACAAGGCGATCCAGCTCGACGAGGTGGGCGCGATGGTGACCACGCTGAGCCTGCGGTTTGCGGGTACCCGCGCCCTGTCCGAACTGCTGGCAGGTGCCGCCGGCACCCACCCGCCGTATGCCGACCTGGTGCGTGCCGCGCACGGCAACATTCTCAAACTGGCCGAGACCGCCATGACGTTGAGCCTGCAGGGCGACCCGCAGGCAGCGGTGATCGACCTGGTGCGCCACGGCCAGGAAACCCTCAGCGGCAAACTGATAGAAACCGCCTACCTGGTGCTGCACCGCTACGCCGACAAGATCAAAAACGCCACCGAGCTCAATGCCCTGGTGCATGACCTGCGTCTGCGCTACGGCACCCAGATCACCCGCGCGGCGCTGGGTGAGCCCAAGCGCCAGGCCGGTGGCCTGACGCTGCGCACGGGCGGCAAAAACCCCAAAGCAACACCTGCCGCCTGAAAACACGGCTGGCACAGGGGAAAACACTAGCAGCCAAGGCCATCTGGCTACTGAATAATCCCTGTTTTTGCTTCTCAGGAGACTGATCCATGCGTTTCATCCGAAAAATTGGTCTGGTCATCGGCCTGGCTACCGTTGTGGTCGCCACCAGCGTGGGTGCCCAGCAGCAATTCGTCAACGTCCTCACCGGCGGCCAAAGCGGTGTGTATTACCCGCTGGGCGTGGCGGTGTCACAGATTTACGCCAAAGCCATTCCCAATGCCCGCTCCACCGCCCAGGTGACCAAGGCCTCGGCCGAAAATTTGAACCTGCTGCAGGCGGGTCGTGGTGAACTGGGTTTCAGCCTGGGTGACGCGGTGTCGGACGCCTGGAAAGGCGACGCCGAAGCCGGTTTCAAGACCAAGCTCGACAAGCTGCGCGGATTGAGCGCCACCTACAACAACTACATCCAGATCGTCGCCAACGCCGACAGCGGCATCAAGACGCTGGCCGACCTGAAGGGCAAACGCATCTCGGTTGGTGCTGCCAAATCGGGCACCGAGCTCAACGCCCGCGCCATCCTCAAAGCCGCTGGCCTGACTTATGCCGACCTGGGCAAGGTCGAGTATTTGCCGTTTGGCGAATCGGTCGAGCTGATGAAAAACCGCCAGTTGGATGCCACCTTGCAGTCTGCCGGGCTGGGCGTGGCCTCGATCCGCGACCTGGCCACCGCCATCAAGATTGAAGTCATTGCTGTGCCTGCGGACGTGGTGGCCAAGGTCGGTGATGCGGCTTACCAGCCTGCCGTGATTCCGGCCAACACCTACACCGGCCAGACAGCCGATGTGGCCACCGCCGCCATCCCCAACTTTCTGATCACCCACGCCGGGGTGTCGGATGACTTGGCCTACCAGATGACCAAGAGCCTGTACGACAACCTGGACACGCTGTACGCCGCGCACAACGCCGCCAAGGCCATCAAGCGTGACAACGCGATCAAAGGCATGCCGGTGCCGCTGCACCCGGGCGCCGAGCGTTATTACAAAGAAGTCGGCCTGATCAAATAAGCCAGCCCTGTGGCACCACTCTGCGGCCCCTCCTTTGGGGCCGCAGCCATTTTCAATGGCTTGATACTCTTATATGACAAATACGACCCTAGCCCATGACAGACAAGGGACAACAGCTATCTTCTGGATAGCGCTGGCGTTCTCCAGCTTCCAGCTCATCACGGCCGCCTTCAGTCCGCTCACCAGCCAGGTGGTGCGCACGGTGCATGTGGGTTTTGTGCTGCTGATGATCTTCACCCTGTACCCGCCGTGGGAAGCGCGTGAGCGCCTGGCGCCGCTGGGCCGCCTGCTGGGCTGGGTGCTGGGTGGCACCGGTTTTGTGTTCAGCCTGTACCACTGGTGGTTTGAGGCCGACCTGACGCAGCGCGCCGGTGAGTTGATTGCTGCTGACTGGGTGATTGGTGTGATGACGGTGGCGCTGGTGTTTGAGGCCGCCCGGCGCGTGATGGGCTGGGGGCTGCCGATCATCTGCGGCATCTTTCTGCTGTATGGGCTGTTTGGTGAGCACCTGCCTGGCGCACTGGCGCACCGCGGCTTCGGGCTGGACCAGATTGTGGGCGCCCTGGGTTTTGGTACCGAAGGCATTTACGGCACGCCCACCTATGTGTCGTCCAGCTACATCTTCTTGTTCATCCTGTTTGGCGCGTTTCTGGAGCAGGCCGGCATGATCGCCCTGTTCACCGACTTTTCGCTGGGGATGGTGGGTCACACGCGCGGCGGGCCGGCCAAGGTGGCGGTGATTTCCAGCGGGTTGATGGGCACCATCAACGGCTCGGGCGTGGCTAATGTGGTGACCACCGGGCAGTTCACCATTCCGCTGATGAAGCGTTTTGGCTACAGCCCGGCGTTTGCCGGCGGGGTGGAAGCCACCAGCAGCATGGGCGGGCAGATCATGCCGCCGGTGATGGGCGCGGTGGCCTTCATCATGGCTGAGACCATTGACGTGCCGTATGTGGCCATCGTCCAGGCAGCGCTGATTCCCGCCATTTTGTACTTTGTCACCGCGTTCTGGATGGTGCATCTGGAAGCCGGGCACAAGGGTCTGCTGGGCCTGCCCAAGAGCGAATGCCCCAACCCGTGGGCGGCGCTGCGTATCCGTTGGTACCTGCTGCTGCCGCTGATCGGGCTGGTGGTGCTGCTGTTTTCGGGCTACACGCCGCTGTTTTCCGGCACGGTGGGGCTGGCACTCACCGTGGTGCTGATTTTTGGCGCGGCGGTGATGACCGGCGTGCAAGGGCTAGCGCTGCGCGGCCTGTTTTGGGCGCTGCTGGGGCTGGCCTGTGCGGGCTTTTTCCAGTTTGGCGTGGGCACCTTTTTTGTGGTGGTGGCGGCGCTGGTGGCCATCACCTACGCCCGCCGCGTCGGGGCTGACACCCGCAAGGTGGCGCTGCAAGCCATGGTGGACGGGGCCCGCCACGCGCTGCCGGTGGCGGTGGCTTGCGCGCTGGTGGGCGTGATCATCAGCATGATCAACCTGACCGGTGTGGCGGCAGAGCTGGGCGGGCGCATCATCAGCATTGGCGAGAGCAGCCTGTTTCTGGCACTGTTTTTAACCATGGTGATCTGCCTGGTGTTGGGCATGGGCATCCCGACCATTCCCAACTACATCATCACCAGTTCACTGGCGGCACCGGTGCTGCTCAAGCTGGGGGTGCCGCTGCTGGTGTCGCACATGTTCGTGTTTTACTTTGGCATCATGGCCGACCTGACCCCGCCGGTGGCACTCGCCGCCTTTGCTGCGGCACCGATTGCGCGTGAGAGCGGCTTGAAGATCAGCATCCAGGCGGTGCGTATTGCCATTGCCGGGTTCATCGTGCCCTACATGGCGGTGTACAGCCCGGCGTTGATGCTGCAAAGCGGCGACTGGATGGATACGGCGTATGTGGTGTTCAAGGCACTGCTGGCGATTGCCATGTGGGGCGCGGGGGCGATCGGATTTCTGATCACCCGGCTGAACTGGTTTGAGCGTGTCTACACCATTGTGGCGGCCAGTTTTCTGGTGGTGGCGCTGCCGCTCACCGACGAGATCGGCTTTGGCGCGGTGGCGGCTTTTGTGGCCTGGCATGTGTGGCGCAGCCGAGCGTGATGAGGTCTTTTGGATGTCCTTGCAGGCATGACCCGCAATCCTTGGCCGCGGATGACAACCCTCCAATGCCGCCTTAACGCATGAGCACCCTGGGGGTTTGCCTGGGCCTGGCCGCTGTGCTGAATGCCGCGGTGGTGTTTGTACCGACCACCGCCTTTACGCTGGCCTGGACCCATTCCATCGAAAAGGTGCGCTGGGAAGAAGATTACACCGTGCAGCTTGACCCGCTCACCCGCCAGCCGGCACTGCATGCCACCCAGGCACGCATCAAAGGCTCGGCCGCCGGCATGGAACCCCCGAGCAACGCCGTGCTGCGCAACGGCTGGTACACCTACACCCCCACCCAGAGCATGGTGCCCGAGCTGCTGCTGACCCGCTCCGAGTTCACCGCCGACTACGACTGGTGCATGGCCGGACGCTGCCAACCGTTGTCAAACTTCATAGCTAGTGACACAGGCATCACAAGGGCTAGCGCCTGTTTTGATCCTGAAAAAGCCAAGTAGCTCAGCCCCACAGATCCAGCGGCGGGTCGGTCACCACGGCGCGCAAGATGTCTGAACGGGAGATGAAGCCGGCCACCCCACCCGCCTCGTCCACCACCGGCAGGCCCGGCAGGCCGGTATCGAGCAGCACCTGCGCCACGCGGCGAATGTCGGAATCAGGTGCCACGCTGGGCACGGGTGTCACCATGATCTCCTTGACGTTTTGCATCATCAGCGCGCGCCAGGCCAGCGCGTGGCTGTCGGGCGACGGCAGGCGCTCGGGCTTGAGCAAATCGGCCCGCGTCAGCAGGCCCACCAGATGGTCGGTGGCATCCACCACCGGGGCCTGGCCGACGCCCTGATCGCTCAAGATTTGCCAGGCCTGCAGCACCGTGGCGCTGTCTTTGAGGGTGATGATCTGACGGCTCATCACATCGCTGACGCGCGTCAAAGGCTGGCGCGACGTGCTGCCCGCTCTGGTGTCGGTGTAGGCCGACAAGGCATTGCGGCGGCTGTCGTCACCACCCACCGTACGGCTGGCCGGCTTGTTGGCCTCGGATTCGACAAACATGCCAGAGGACTCGGCCAGCCGGTCGCGCCCCTCTTGCGCCACCGGTAACACGCTGTGGCTTCGCGCCAGTGCGCCCACGCCACCCACTTGGCGCAGCTGCTCCATGCTGCCGCGAAACAGCCGACCCTGCATGCCGTAAACCGAAAACATGGTGTGTCGCCTCCTGTGTGGGTGCCGATAGGGTTATATCGACTTTTCCTCAGCCGAACTTGATTGGCGCGAAAAGACCGCTTCAGGCTTTGGGCAAAAACAGCGCCTGCAAGTCGTTCAAAAAGTCAAAGCCGCGCACGGTGGGCTGCACCTGGTTCAGGTCACCCGTCAGCAGGCCACGCGCCTGGGCTTCCTGCAGCGCCGCAGTGATGGCAGTGATGGGCAAACCCGTGCGCTCGGTAAAGCTGGACAGCGCAAAACCATCAGCCAGTCGTAGCGCGTTGAGCATGAACTCGAACGGCAGCTCGGCGCGGCTCACCTCGTTCTCCTGCGCCAGCGCGCTACCAGATATGGCTTGTGCCATGTAGCGCGCCGGGTCGCGCAGACGCACCTGACGCAACACGCGGTGGGAAAAACTGAGCTTGCTGTGCGCCCCGGCACCAATGCCCAGATAGTCGCCAAACTGCCAGTAGTTCAGGTTGTGCGCGCAGACGTGACCGGGCCGGGCGTAGGCCGACACCTCGTAACGGCGCAGGCCGTGCTGGCCGGTCAGGTCGGTGATCAGGTCCAACATGTCGGCAGCCAGGTCGTCCTCGACCGGTGCGGGCGGGTGCTTGGCAAAGTAGGTGTTGGGCTCGATGGTCAGGTGGTAGATGGACAGGTGCGGCGGTGCGAGTGACAAGGCGGTGGCCACATCGACACGCAAGTCGTCCAGCGACTGGCCCGGCAAGGCATACATCAGGTCCAGGTTGAAAGAGTCAAAACTCAGAGCAGCTTCCTCAAGTGCAGCAAGGGCTTGCGCCCGATTGTGCACACGACCCAGGGTTTGCAGAAAAGCATCGTTGAAGCTCTGCACCCCGACCGACAGGCGCGTGACACCGGCGGCGCGAAAGGCTTTGAAGCGGTCTTTCTCGAACGTGCCGGGGTTGGCCTCCAGCGTGATTTCAGCGTCAGCAGCCAGCCTGACCCGGGCGCGGATACCGCCCAGCAGCTGGTCAATGGCCTGCGGCGAAAACAGGCTGGGCGTGCCACCACCCATGAACACGGTCTGCACGCTGCGGCCCCAGATTAGCGGCAGAGACGCTTCCAGATCAGCCATCAGCGCGTTGATGTAGGCCTGCTCGGGCAGCTCTGCCGCGCGTAATTCGTGCGAATTGAAGTCGCAATATGGGCACTTTTTCAGACACCAGGGCAGGTGGATGTAGAGCGACAGCGGCGGCAGGCTGGTGAGCTGCAGCGTGCCTGGGCGCATGTAGTGCTGGATGTCGTGCGGCAACACGGCCACTTCTGGCACCGGCGTTTCAGGCTGGATCGGGATCACAACCAGCGCTCGCGCATCAGCGCCACCATGGCCGCCGCCGCCCTGCCCCGGTGGCTGTTGGCGTTTTTCACCTCGGTGGGCAGTTGCGCAAAGGTCTGGCCAAATTCGGGGATGAACATCACCGGATCAAAGCCAAAACCGTTGCTGCCCAGCCGTTCGCGCGCAATCTCGCCCACCACCCGGCCCACCGCCACCAGCGGCTCGGGGTCTTGGGGTGAGCGCACGGCCACCAGCGTGCTGACCATGGCGGCACGGCGGTTTTCCACACCTTGCATCTGTTCCAGCAGCGCAGTCACATTGTTGTCGTCACTTTTGGGATACCCAAACTGGGTGGCGTAGTAAGCGGTTTGCACACCCGGCAGGCCGCCAAAGGCGTCCACACACAGCCCGGCGTCATCCGCCACGGCGGGCAAACCGCTGTGCTCGGCGGCGTGGCGTGCTTTGGCCAGTGCGTTTTCAATGAAGGTGTGAAACGGCTCGGCGGCTTCTGGAATGCCCAGGCTGCCCTGGGTGACGAGCTCAAAACCCAGCGGCGCAAACATGGCTTGCAGCTCAGCCAGCTTGCCGGGGTTGTTGGATGCCAAAACGATTTTCATATAAGAAATTGGCCTCCAGCCCTTATGAGTAAAGGGCTGATAGCTATCAAGTTAATAAGCCGCTTTTTGCAGCACGATGAGTTCACGGATGCCCTTGTCGGCCAGTGCCAGCAGCGCATCCATCTCAGCGCGGGTGAAGGCGGCACCCTCGGCTGTGCCCTGCACTTCCACAAAATGGCCCGCACCGGTCATCACCACGTTCATGTCGGTGTCGCAGGCCGAGTCTTCCAGGTATTCCAGGTCCAGCAGCGGCGCGCCCTGGACGATGCCCACCGAAATGGCGGCCACGTGGCTGAGGATCGGCGACTGGGTGAGTTTGCCCTGCGCCAGCAACCAGGCCACCGCATCTTGCGCCGCCACAAAAGCGCCGGTGATGGCCGCCGTGCGGGTGCCGCCGTCGGCCTGCAGCACGTCGCAGTCCAGATGAATGGTGCGCTCACCCAACAATTTCAGGTCAAACACACTGCGCAGGGCGCGGCCAATCAGGCGCTGAATTTCCTGCGTGCGGCCGGATTGTTTGCCACGCGCCGCCTCGCGGTCGCTGCGGGTGTGGGTGGCACGCGGCAACATGCCGTATTCGGCGGTGACCCAGCCCTCGCCGCTGCCCTTTTTGTGGCTCGGCACTTTTTCCTCCACCGAGGCGGTGCACAGCACTTGGGTATTGCCAAACGCCATCAGCACTGAGCCTTCGGCATGCATGGTGTAGTGGCGGGTTATGGACACCGGGCGCAGGGCGTTGTGGGCACGTGCTTCCGTGCGTAAAAATTCAGTCATCGAGAACCTTTTCAGTCAAAAAATCAGGCCTTTTTCTGCGTGCTGCGGCGGATGGCGGCGTTGATCTCGGCAATGCTTCGCTCAATGGCTTCGTCGTCCAGGTCGTCAGTCGCGGCGTCCAGCCAGCCCGCCTGCACGGTCGAGGCAAACACACCGTCCAGAATCGAATCGGTGGTGATGGTGCCCCGGGTGGATTCAAGCGTATCGGGGGTTTCCCATTCCAACGCCAGGCAGGTCACGTTGTCAGACTGGGCACCAGCCGCGCGCAAGGCCTTTTCCACCAGGTCAGGCACGGCCACATCCACTGGCTTGTGGCGCAACCCGGTGACGATGTCAGACTCGGTCAAGGCCGACCACAGCCCGTCAGAGCACAGCATGACGCGGTCACCCTGCTGCAGGCTCACCGGCCCCAACACCTCAAACACCGGTTTGGTGGGCGAACCCAGACAGGTGAACAACACATTGCGGTTTTTGGGCGCATCAGGGCGCAGCGCCGACGGTTTGAGCAAGTCCTGCTCCAGCAAGGAATGGTCGCGCGTGCGCGTGAGCAACTCGCCGCGGCGCAACATGTACAGCCGGGAGTCGCCACAGTGCGTCCAGGTAACTGTGCCGTCTTGCACCACGGCCACCACGACCGTGGTGCGTGGAGGGTCCAGCATGGCGCGGTCCATGGCGTAGCGCAGTATTTGCTGATGCGCCGCGCCCACCGCCTGGTTCAAAAAACGCCGCACATCGGCAAGCTCAGGCTTGGCCTGCCTCTGAAAATGGGCCGCGATGGTTTGCACCGCCATCTGCGCCGCCACCTCGCCCTCGGGGTGCCCGCCCATGCCGTCGGCCAGCATGAAAATCGCCGACCCGCTGGTATAGCAGTAGCCCATGCGGTCTTCGTTTTTGTCGCGCCCGCCCTTGCGGCTGACCTGAAAAACAGAAAATTTCATCGCACCTTGTTGCTGGGCACCGTGGTTTTGAGCACGGTCTTCTTGGTGCCTGTGACCATGTTGTCAAACTGCAGCCGCACCTTGTCGCCCACACTCAGGCGGGTGTAGCGCCGCTCACCCGGGCTGTTGAGCTCTTTTTGCAGCGCAAACACCGACTGCGGTCGGGCCAGCGGGTCCAGCGCCATGCACCACTGCACCACTTCGAGCAGGTTGTCGGAATAAACGCCCTGCAGCCGCTTGAAGGCTGCAGCCATCGGGTCGGTGGTGGCACGCTGGGGCGCCTCGTTGGGCGGAAAACCCTGCATGCAGGCAAAGATGCAGGCCCCAATGGCGTAGATATCGGTCCAGGGGCCCATGGTGCTGTCGCGCCGGTACATCTCGGGGGCGGCAAAACCGGGCGTGTACATCGGGCGGATGAAGTTGCCCTCTTTGCTGAGCACTTCGCGGGCAGCGCCAAAGTCGATCAGCACGGCCTTGTTGTCGTCGGTGATGAAAATGTTGGCGGGCTTGATGTCCAGGTGCAACATCTTGTGCTGGTGCACGATGCGCAAGCCGCGCAAAATCTCTTCAAACAGCGAGCGGATGGTGGACTCGCGAAACACCTTGGGCTGCTTGAGGTCACGCGCAATGATGATGAAATCCTGCAGGCAAGCGCCTTCCAGGTAGTTCATCACCATGTAAACCGTTTCGTTTTCCCGAAAGAAGTTCATCACACTCACCACCGACGGGTGAGAAATCTGCGCCAGAGAGCGGCCTTCTTCAAAAAAACTCTTCAGGCCCAACCGGTAAAGCGACAGTTTGTCGGAGGCCACCTGCGGCGCCAGATCGCCCGCCTCGCGGGTGGCCAGCGAGGCCGGCAAATACTCCTTGATGGCCACTTGCTGGCCCTCACCATCGGTGGCCTGGTACACCACACCAAAACCACCTGCGGCCACCTTGCGGACAACCTGATACCCACCAATCATGGTGCCGGGAGGCAATGGAGACGGCTTGACCTTGGACATATTTTTCAATCGGGGAATCGCGCGCTGGGTGAGAACCGGGTTATTCTTAAACTCACTCCATTTGAAGAAGACCGCAATGTCAGTTTACAGCATGACTGGTTACGCCAGCGCCCAACATAACCCAGCCAAAGAGGCGCTCGACGGTGAGGGCAAAAGCCCCGCAAGCCCTCGTTTGGGCATGGAAATCCGGGCGGTGAACAGCCGTTTTCTTGACCTGTCGTTTCGCCTGCCAGAAGAATTGCGCGCCTGCGAGCCTGCCCTGCGCGAAAAGCTCGGCGCGCGGCTCAAACGTGGCAAGGTCGAACTGCGTGCTGCCATTGAGAGCACCACCACCAACGTGGTCACCGAGCCATCCACCCGGCTGCTGCAGCGCCTGAATGCCATCCAGGACAACGTCAAGGCCTGGTTACCCACCGCCCAGCCGCTGAGCGTGGCCGATGTCATTCATCTGGCCGTGGACGAATCTCACCCGGGCAAAGACTGGCAAGCTGAGGCGCTGCAACTGGCCGACGACGTGCTTAACGCCCTGATGGCGGCGCGTGAGCGCGAGGGCGCCCGCCTGGCTGTCATGCTGTTTGACCGCATCAAGCAGCTGCGCGCCCTGGCCACCCAGGCCGAGCCACTGATCCCGCTGCTGGTGGCGCAGCAGCGCCAGCGCTTCCTGGACCGCTGGGCGCAAGCCATGGAACTGACCGACGGCCAGGCCAACTCCGACATGGCCCAAGACCGCGCGCTGACTGAGGCCACCACCTTTGCCATCCGCATTGACGTGGCCGAAGAGCTGACCCGGCTGGCCTCGCACCTGGACGAACTGGAACGCCTGGTCAAAAAAGGTGGAGACATCGGCAAACGGCTCGACTTTTTGATCCAGGAATTGCACCGCGAGGCCAACACACTGGGCTCCAAATCAGCCGCGCTGGAACTCACCCACATCTCGGTCGACATGAAAGTGCTGATCGAACAGATGCGTGAACAGGTACAAAACATAGAGTAAAGATATGGACTATCCAGGCAACCTCTTCGTGGTGGCGGCTCCCAGTGGGGCCGGCAAATCGAGCCTGGTCAAAGCCCTGATGGAGCTTGACTCGCATGTGCAACCCTCGGTGTCGCACACCACGCGCGCGCCGCGCGGGCAGGAAAAACATGGGCGCGAGTACTTTTTTGTCTCCGAGACAGAATTTGACGCCATGGTGCAGGCCAATGCCTTTGTCGAATGGGCGCATGTGCACAATCACCGCTACGGTACCTCCAAAAAAGCCATTGAAGAGCGCATGAGCCAGGGCGCCGATGTGATTCTGGAGATCGACTTTCAGGGCGCCTTGCAAATCAAGAAAGTGTTTGCCAATGCGGTGACGATTTTCATCCTGCCCCCCAGCTGGGACGAACTACGCTCCCGGCTGGAGCGGCGCGGTGAAGACTCGGCGCAGGTGATTGAAGTGCGGCTGCACAACGCGGCCCTGGAGATGGCGCAGGTGCACCAATTCGACTTCGTTATAATCAATGAGTTGTTTGACCGGGCCGTGTTTGACCTCAAATCCATTGTCCACGCTCAACGACTCAAGTATCTGGCGCAGCGCCGCGCCAGGGCTGAAACATTCAAAGCACTGCATATTTCTTAGTGCGCCCACCTGGTTTTTGGAGAAGTCATGGCCCGTATCACTGTTGAAGACTGCCTGTTGCAGATTCCCAATCGCTTTCAGCTGGTGTTGGCCGCGTCCTACCGTGCCCGCATGCTCAGCCAGGGGCACGCTCCCAAGGTTGAAAGCAAGAACAAGCCTGGCGTGACCGCCCTGCGCGAAATTGCTGCTGGCAAAATCGGCATCGAGATGCTGAAAAAAGTGCCGCTCTGATCTGAATAGCGTCTGCCTCAGGCCAAGCACCGCTTTGCGGTGCTTTTTTTTTGCTGGTGTCCGAAAAGCTTGCCCGCAGGCTATATTTCAGGGATGAACACCCCCGTCAAGCCGGAACCGGCTGCCCAACCGCGTTCGCGCCCACCCGCCGTCAAGGCGCTGAGCGCGGCGGGTGTGAACGCAGCGGCCGCCAGCCTGGCCAGCTTGACCAACCGGCTGGATTATTTGAGCCCGGCCGATCTGGCCAGCGTGCGCCTGGCCTACCGGTTTGCCGACGAAGCCCACCTGGGCCAGCTCAGGAACAGCGGTGAGCCCTACATCACCCACCCAATAGCCGTGGCGGCCCAGTGCGCCGATTGGAAACTTGACGCCCAGGCGCTGATGGCCGCCTTGCTGCACGACGCCATGGAAGACTGCGGCGTCTCCAAGGCAGAGCTGGTGGATCGGTTTGGCCCGTCGGTGGCCGAGCTGGTAGATGGCCTGACCAAGCTGGAAAAGCTGCACTTCAACACGCGCGAGGAAAACCAGGCCGAATCGTTTCGCAAGATGCTGCTGGCCATGGCGCGCGATGTGCGGGTGATTCTGATCAAGCTGGCCGACCGCACCCACAACATGCGCACACTGTCTGATGCGCCGCGTGAGAAATGGGCCCGCATTGCCTCTGAAACGCTCGACATCTACGCCCCCATTGCCTACCGTCTCGGCTTGAACCAGACCTACCGTGAGCTGCAGGACCTGTCTTTCAAGTTTTTGAATCCCTGGCGTCACGCCATCCTGACCAAGGCCGTGGCCAAGGCGCGCAGCCGCCGACGCGACCTGATCCAAAAAGTACAGACCGACCTGGAAACCACCTTTGCGCAGCACAAGATGCATGTGCGCATCGCCGGGCGCGAAAAAACCATCTTTTCCATCTACAAAAAGATGGATGAAAAAAACCTGAGCTTCGCCCAGGTGACCGACATCTACGGTTTTCGCATCATCGTGCCGCACCTGATCGACTGCTACACCGCCCTGGGCCTGCTGCACCAGCTCTACAAGCCCGTGCCCGGCAAGTTCAAAGACCACATTGCCATCAGCAAGATCAACGGTTACCAGTCGCTGCACACCACGCTGGTTGGCCCCTCGGGCGTCAACGTCGAGTTTCAGCTGCGCACCGAGGCCATGCACCTGGTGGCAGAAACCGGCGTGGCAGCGCATTGGCTCTACAAGGAAACGGCCAACGGCGACATTCGCCACAACGACCGGATGGGCACCCAGTGGCTGCAGTCGCTGCTGGATATTCAGGACGAAAACCGCGACGCCACCGAGTTCTGGGAGCACGTCAAGGTGGATCTGTTTCCGGATGCGGTCTACGTGTTCACCCCCAAGAGCCAGATCATGGCCATGCCCCGTGGCGCCACCATCATCGACTTTGCTTACGCCATTCACAGCAACGTGGGCGACCACACCCTATCGGCCAAGGTCAACGGCGAACCGGTGACGCTGCGCACAGAAGTCAAAAACGGCGACGTGATCGAGGTCATCACCGCGCCAGAAGCCACACCCAACCCCGCCTGGCTGGGCTTTGTGCGAACCGCACGGGCCCGCTCCAAGATTCGCCAGCACCTCAAAACCCTGGCCCAAACCGAGTCCGAGAGCCTGGGTGAAAAAATGCTGCTGCAGTCGCTGCGGGCAGAAGGCATTGAAGGCCTGCCCGACACCAACGGCAAAAACGCCGCCATTTGGGACAAGTTGCTGCGGTTCAGCGGCAACAGAACCCCGTCTGAGCTGATGACCGACATTGGCCTGGGCAAACGCATCGCCAGCATCGTGGCCAAACGGTTGGCAAAACTGCTTGCCGACGTTGGCGAAAAGCCCGACGCGCTGCTGCTCACCCGCGAGCGCTTTGTCACTGGCGAACACATTTCACAGGGCAGCGTGTCGATTGACGGCAGCGAAAGCACCTCAGTTCGCTTTGCGCATTGTTGCCGCCCGATTCCTGGCGACACCATTGTGGGCTACCTCGGGCGTGGCGAAGGCCTCACCATCCACACCGGCGACTGCCAGGTTGCCAGAAAACTGCACCACAAAGACAGCGAGCGCTTCATCAGTGTGGAATGGGCCGACGAGCCGGTTCGCACGTTTGAGACCGGCATTGTGGTCACCGTCACCAACGGCAAGGGCGTGCTGGCGAGCGTGGCAAGTGCCCTGGCCTCTGGCGGTGCCGACATCACCCAGGTCGACATGACCAACGAATCCGCACACGGCGTGATGGACCTGCGCTTTGTCATTGCCGTGCGCGATGTGAGCCAGCTTGAAACCGTGTTCAAAAACCTGCGCCGCACCGCCGCCGTGCTGAAGGTGCAGCGCTCCAAAAACACTTCACCCATTGCCGGGTGACTCGGTCATCCGACAAAATTTCCCTGGTTTGGAGTGCAGGGACTGCTGCGAAATGAATGAGGGTGCAGATTGAAGCATTTGCAAAAAGGGTAATCAATTCATGACAGCCTTGATCCAGAACACTATCGGCGCACCAGCGGGCACCACTAGCCGGCAACAATTTGCCAGCGATAACTATGCCGGTGCCTGCCCCGAGGCTCTGCACTGGTTATGTGAAGCCAATGCCAGTGGGCATGAACCGGCGTATGGGGAGGACAGATGGACCCAGCGCTCTACCGATATGTTGCGCCAGCTCTTTGAGATTGAGTGCGATGTGTACTTTGTGTTCAACGGCACCGCTGCCAACTCTTTGGCGCTGGCGTCGCTGTGCCAGAGCTACCACTCGGTGATCTGCAGCCCGGTGGCGCATATTGAAACCGATGAGTGCGGTGGGCCGGAGTTTTTCTCGAACGGCTCGAAACTGCTGGTGGCCGAAAACGAGTCGCCAGCGGCGCAGTTGGGCAAGCTCACGCCTGAAGCGGTCAGCAGCCTGGTGACCAAGCGCAGCGATATTCATTACCCGCGCCCCAAGGTGGTTTCCATCACGCAGGCGACGGAGCTGGGCACGGTTTACAGCGTGGAGGAGGTGCATGCCATTGCACAGGTGGCCAAAGAGCACCAGTTGCGGGTGCACATGGACGGCGCGCGTTTTGCCAACGCGGTAGCGCATTTGGGCTGCTCACCAGCGGACGTGACCTGGCGGGCTGGTGTGGATGTGTTGTGCTTTGGCGGGACCAAGAACGGCTTGCCGGTGGGTGAGGCGGTGGTGTTTTTTGACCCCAAGCTGTCTGAAGACTTTGCCTGGCGGGTGAAACAGGCGGGGCAACTGGCCTCGAAGATGCGGTTCATCTCGGCGCCCTGGGTTGGCTTGCTGGAGCACGATGTGTGGTTGCACAACGCCCGCCATGCCAATGCCATGGCGCAAAAGCTGTACGCCGGGATGCAGACGATTGCGGGCGTTACCACCTTGCACGCGCCGCAGGCCAACGGGGTGTTTGCGCTGCTTGCGCCTGCGGCGGTGCAGGCCATGCACGCCAAGGGCTGGAAGTTTTACCAGTTCATCGCCGGGGGTGGCTGCCGGTTCATGTGCGCGTGGGACACCACGGAGGCAGCGGTGGAAGCCTTGTTGGCTGACCTGCGCCACACCTAGAAGGCGGGGCGGCTTGGGTCGCTGTCTGTCGGTGGTGGCTTCACTGCGGGCTGGTCAAGGCCTGCCTAAAGTCTTGCCAGACCGATGGCTCGCCATCGCTTTCGTTGGGCGGCTAGAGCGGCCACCTGCTGACGATGTTGATGGTGTAGCGGGGTGCCGATGCGTGGGCAGGCTGGATGAAGAACCCCACGACTTTTCCAGGTGTTCCGTTGACGACCTTCGACTTGATGACGCCAGATGGCTTGTGGCTTTGGACGATGTCCATGTCGGTTTGCATGGCGACGGTTGCTGCCCGCCATATTTGCTCGTAGCTCTTGCCAGTGACGATATAGCTGGCGCCCTTCTGGTTGCTTGACTGCAGGCTGTCGGTGCTGACGCAGGCCGTCAGGAGCAGGCTACCCAGCAAGGTAAGTGCACTTTTCATGACTTTTTGCATATTCACTTCTTCAGGTTGGGCTTGGGCTGGACGCCGCTGCATCTGAAGATGATTTCTTTGCTGCGGGTGCAGCTGGCCCCCACCTGGAAGTTGCCTGCGTAACGGACTTTGAGGTTACCGAGGCCTTCGTGCCGAATTTCATATTGGTTCTGTCCACCGCAAGCGCCGTCGATAGCGGCGAGCGCTTGATTTCTGCGGGCTTGGATGAGTTGGGCCAGGCCGGCGTCGCAGTAGGTCACCACGCCGGTGGGCTTGGTGTTTTTGCCAGCTCTGATTTTTTCAAAATGTGCGCGGACTTCAGAGGGCGCCAGCATGGTGGGGATGGTGCCCTCAGCCGTCATGGCGTTTTGCTCTTCCGGGGTAAAAAGGTGAACTTGGGCGGCATTGCTGAAGTTCAGGCTGTCAAAACCACCTGCCCCACCGCCAGCGCAACCTGACAGCCCAGCGCCGACAACAAGGATTGCTGCGATCAATTTTTGCATGTTCATCTCCGTTGGAAAAATTCACTTGGTTAAAAAAATGGCTGGCCACCAATGAGAACTTTTGGTGGCTACTTTGCGGGGGTTGGCTGCGGTTGCGCGCCTAGGTGCCTGGGGGTGGTGGCACGGTGCCGTTGGTCATGCAGACGATGGGAATGAAGGTGCTGTCGGATACCAAGGTGCCGACGTTGGCACCGTCCACATTGCACCCGTGAAAGGGTGGCTGGCTTTTGACGGTGACCGAGTAGGTGGTGCCGTGCACAACAGGCTGGGAAAAGGTGAACTGTCCGTTGGCTTGCACTGCCAAGCTGTCGGTCAGGTTGTTTTGCAGTACCAAGGTATAACCCGAAGCGAGGCCGGAGACTTTTACGCCGAGCAGGTGCTTGCTGGGCAGGGTATCGGAGCCTGCGTCGCCACCGCCACATGCGGTGAGCGCTGCACAGGCTGCCAGCAGAAGGGACGCTGTTTGTTGAAGTTTCATGGCAGTTCTTTCTGTTGCCGTGCTTTTGGACGGGCGAGGGGCATGGTGGTGGTGGTGGGTGATGCCGCCTGATGGCGCACCCGTCTGATGGCGGCTACCACAGCCTGGGGGGCTTCGAGGGGCATGGCGTGGCCACTGTCGACCCACACCTGCCGGGCACCCGGGTAGAGATTGACCAGGTCTGAGCGCAGGTGGTTGGCGTGCTCGGCCATGGGGTTGGAGCGGTCTTGCATGGGATGCAAGGCGCTGAGGACTTCCACCGGGCCGCTGGTGTAACTGGGCAAGCTAAGTACGGCTTGACCAGTGGCGTCTATGGCCTGGAACTCGGCTTTGGCGGTGACGTTGGTGAAGGCATTAAAAGCCACCCGAACCCAGGATGGCCAATGTTCGGAGGCGCCCTGCCCTTGCATTTGTGCCGGGTGGGTGGAATCTACCAGCACCAAGGCCTGAACCTCTTGTGGGTAACGCCGGGCAAACCATTGCATGTATAGCCCACCCAAGGAGTGCCCGACCAGCACGTAGGGTGGTGCCAGGCCACGCTGGCGCAGCAGTTCACGCAGCTCTTGCACCACGTGCTGTCCGTCGCGAGGGGTGTCAGCGGGGCTGCTGCGACCATAACCAGGCCGGTTGTAAGCCAGCACGGTGGTGTCGGCTTCAAGCTCCGGCACCACTTTGGCCCACCAGTCGAGGGTGCCGCCCAGGCCGTTTTCAAACACCACAACAGGGGCGCTTTGGCGGGTTAACCGGAGTTCGATTTGACGTTGCCCGACCGTTTCAAGGGTGGCACCGGGCAACGAGGCGCAAGCTGAGAGCAGGGCTATTGGCAAGATCAGCGACAAGGCGTAAGCAGCCAGTCGGCAAGTTTTGTTGAACATCGGGGAGATGGGGGCAACGGTGTGAGGACCGGTGCATGGTATTTCAGCGATGCTGAGGGTCTGCTGAGCTTGCTGACGGGCGTAAAGGCCAGGCGACAGTGACGCCCAGGCCTGTGCCGTTGAGCCCGGTGTGGGCGTGAACCTGCCCGCCTAGCTGGCGTGCGGCCGATGCCACGATGGCCAAGCCCAGGCCAGAGCCCTGGCCAGCAGCCTGTGAACCCCGATGGAAACGCTCGAACAGGCGGGGCCATTCGGAGGATGGAACACCGGGACCATCGTCGAGCACGGTCAGTTCGATGCATTGCGGCGCCATTGGCGGGAGGTCGGCCGTGTTGGGGCTGGGCGACAGGCGCACTTCGATCAAGCCGCCGGGTTTGCCTTGGCGGATGGCGTTGTGCACCAGGTTGTCGACAATGAGTTCGAGGGTGGCACCGGGCATGCTGCATTGCAATTGGTCTGGTCCGGCGTAGGACAGTGTCATTGAGCGCTCCGCTGCCTGGGGTGCATGTGTGGCAAGTATTTCGCGCACCAGATCCGGCAGTTGCCGCAGGGCCCAATGGGCTTCGGTGGTGGCTTGCAGGCGGCCCAGTTCCAGAAGCTGATGCACGAGCCGGTTGGTGCGCTGCAGAACGGCTTGCAGCCTGATGGCTGCAGCGTGACGGGCGGGCTCATCCTGGGCATTGCGCACCGTGTCGATCTGGTGCGTCATGATGGCGAGCGGGGTTCGCAACTCGTGCGCCAGGTCGGCCAGGGCGTTGCGCTCATGGTCCAACATCTGCCGCAGCCGGTCCAGCGTCTGGTTCAGGTTGTGGACCACCGGGAGCAGTTCGTGGTCAAGCCTGTCGGTGGCTACCGGTTGCAGGTCGTCGGGTCGGCGTTGGGACATCTCGAGAGACAGCCGATTCAAAGGCCGCAAGCCAAGGTGAACGGTGAGCAGGGCCAGCAGCCACAGTACCGCCAGGCTGGCGGCCAGCAAGCCCAGGCTGGCGGGGGTGAGCATGACGCTGTCGTACTGGATTTGTCGACTTGCCAGGGTTTGCGTGATGTCGACGCGGTAGCGGCTGTCTGTGGTCCACACGGCGTATACCCGCAACGGGGTGGGGCCAAGGGTGTCGTCAACGAATCCGTTGCGCCCGGGTTGGAAACGGTAGCCTGACGGTGCGTGGCGGCTGTGCCCTGCTGGCGTGCCGTCAGCTTGCCAGACGAGGAACGCCATGTAGCCGTCGACCACAAACTTTTGCGTGTGGTAGGAGTCCAGCAGGTTGTCGAAACCAGACAGGACATGTGCCATGGCTTGTGGCGGGTGGTGTTCGTCGAGGGTGGCGACCAAGGCCGTGGCCAGGCCCTTCATGTCGCGGTCAAAAGACCCGGATTCGATGGCGTGGGTGCTGTAGAAGCCAAGAAAGTAAATCAAGGCCCACAGGGCGGTGCAGGCCAGCAACAGGGCCAGCAGCAGGCGCCGCGCGATGGATTGGCGCCACCAGATGCCCGCAGTCATGGGTGTAAGGCGTAGCCGATTCCGCGCAGGGTTTCAATACGCGCGGTGTCGAGCTTGCGCCGCAGGTTGTGCACATGAAATTCAAGGGTGTTGAATTGCAGCGGTTCGCCCAGCGGGGCCAGCGCACGCGCCAAGTGGTGTTTGGTCACGACCTGGCCCGCACGTTTGGCCAGTTCCACCAGGATATCGAACTCGCGCGGCGAGAGCGGCACGGTTTGCCCGCTTAACCGGGCTTCGCGGCGCGACTGGTCGATTTGCAGGGCCCCAACGATCCACTGGGTGTGCGTTTGACCTACTGCGCGGCGAGTGACAGCGTGGATGCGGGAAGCCAGTTCGTCGGGGGCGACTGGTTTGATGACGTAGTCGTCGGCCCCCGAGTTCAGCCCGGCGACCCTGGCGCTGAGTGCGTCGCGGGCGGTCAGAACGATGAGCGGTACGCGCAGGCCCCTGCTGCGCCAGGCCTGCAGCAGGGCCATGCCGTCGTTGTCGGGTAGGCCCAAGTCGAGCAATATGCAGTCAAACGGGGCTGCATCGGGTGCTGTGCACTGGGCTTGTGCGTCGCAGGCCAAGCGCACCCAGACGCTGGTGAAGCCACGAACTGCCAGCGCACGTTGGGTTTCTGCGCCTAGTTCCATGTCGTCTTCAACAAGCAGCAGGTGCATGGCTGGCAGGGCTTTGATGAAAAAATTATGAGTCTACCAGCGAGGCGGGGAGTAGCGACAGGAAGAATCGCAGCATTTGCGCTGAGGCATCTGGACCGTTGCTGTCGGTGTAGGAGCCACTTGCGTGGCCTCCTGACCAGGCGTGCCCCGCGCCGTGGAGCGTCCAGCTTTCGATGCGGGCCTGCCCCGTGGTGTCGGTGTGGACGGTGCAGCTAAAACGGCGGCCGGCCGGCGTGACGCCACACCGTGTGCTGACACGCAGGCCAGCGTACCCTGGCTGGGCGCCATGGGCGTCCAGGGCCTGCTGCACGATGCGTGCGCTGTTGGTATGTTGGACGGTTTGGTCCTGGTCACCATGGAAGACGATGACCGGTAGGGCCTGCGCGGCTTTGCGAGGCGGGGTGGCGCTGCGTGCGCCTTTCATGGCGGCCAAGGCCGACGCAATGTCGTGTGCGCTGCCGTAGGGCAGGCCGGAATGGGTGCCGACACCGGCAAACAACTCGGGGTAGGTTTCCCCCAGCACCATGGCCATGGCCGCGCCGGCTGACATTCCCGCAACAAAGATGCGGCGCTGGTCGACGGCGTGCCTGTGCGCCACTTCGCTGGTGATGCCGGCGATGAGCGAGGGCTCGCCTGCACCGCGGAGCTGGTCCTGGGGGTTGAACCAGTTCCAACACTTTGAGGCATTGGCGTTTGCGGCTTGCTCGGGATAGACAACCAGGAGGTTGTGCTGGTGCGCGAGGCGATTCATCTGCGTGCCCGCAGCGAAGTCGTCTGCGGATTGGGTACAGCCGTGCAGCATCACGATCATGGCGCGCGGCGAGTCAGACGTTTGCGTTGGAACATAGACTTTGTACGCCCGGCTGCCGGCGCCGTTGCTGAACTGGTGGGCCTCGAAACGGCCAGGCAGTTGCTGGGTGTTGGTGTCTGGGCCAGGAGGGATGATGCGCGCAGCGACATCGATGACAGATTTGTTGTCGAACTTGGGTGCCGCCCCGGCAGGACGACCCGAGGCCAAGGCGCGCCGGATGGTCTGGGTGACGTCGTGCATAGGGCCTGTTGTAGTGTTGAGGCCTGCGGATGCGAGCGCCTGTTGAATTGTGGCGTTGATGGCATCGGCATCGAAGGACGGTGCCCGGGCGTTGAAGGGAAATGTCATGGTGTTCTTTCTTTCAATGGCGCAGCAGTTCAATGGATGCGGTCGGACAGGGCCAGTCGCACTGCCGGGCTGGCCTGAAATGCGCCGAGGATGGTGACGGACTCGATGGCGGCAAGCGCCAGCTCGGGTGACACATCGTTGGCAATGCGGGCGAGCCCGACGACCTGGAGTTGGAGCCGTTGGCCTGCAGCCACGACCGACTCGAGGTCGGCGCGGGTGTAGTGCTGAAGGCCGACCGTGAGGGTGCGGCGGGCCACGGTCTGCCTGACCGTGTCGGCATGTAACGCAAGCTGGTTTCGAAGGGCGGTCCGGATGAGGTCAGAGCGGTTTGAATAGAAACCTTCCTGGACCAGGAGGTCGACGTGGCCGAGGTCGACGACGCCGACGTTGACGGTCATTTTTTCCGTTTCGCCCGTGCGTTGCCTGTGTTCAATGACTGTGCTGTTTTTTTTCATATCATCCATTCAGATTCTAATTGGATTCTAATTAGATCATAAAAAGATGATGAGGGTTGTGATGGTCTTGGCCATGACCGGTCGGTACGGTAGCAAACAGACAACGTCTCAAACTGGAACTAGAGTGAAGACGGGTGTCCAAAAGCCCCCGCGATTTTTTGTCACCCCTTCTTATCGCGGCTCGAAAGAGACTTGACCCAGCGCTTGCGCTGGGTTTTTTTTGGCCTGGGGGGCGCCTATGTTGGCTGGCATACGGACAGTTCTGGCTGCGAGCGGTGCAATAGAGGCTTGAATGCGGTTGCCGTGCTACGGCATGTGTTTCAGGACCTGAATTTTTATCACCGTCAGCAAAAAATGGCAATTTATGAACAGCATTGTGTACATCGTTGGTTTGGTTGTGATTGTTCTCGCAGTGTTGTCATTTTTTGGTTTGCGTTAGGACCCTGACTTGCTGGATGACTGTCTGACAAGCCCGTTTAGCGTGCAGGAGGAGCCAAGATGCGTTTAAGTACCAAAGGTCGGTTGCCGTGACTGCGATGATTGATGTGGCCTTGCGTGAGGGTTTCGGGCCGGTTGCGCTGACTGAGACAACACAATGTGCCCAATTCGGTGTTTGCGTTGGGTCGGACTTCAAAGATAACGTGAGATTGCGGCCAAAAGCCGCTGCTTTTGCGGGCATTGCCTAGCTCAAGGGAGCGCACACTTTGAATCGAAAGTTGTGACTTCATCCCAGATGTACACCCAAGAGGCAAGATGATGCAAAGTCAAACATTACAGATGACACAGGCAAGTTATGCCACCTCACCGCCTGATGAACGAGTGGCACTTTTGGACGAGGTCAACCTCAAGTGGTTGTTGACTGGCCTTGGGTGGTGGATTGATACCTCGCGCCTGCATCAGGATCCGGCTTACGCCACTCACTTCATTCAACTGGCTGAGAGCTCAGATTCTGCTGCCTTGCGCGACTGTGCTGCGGCCTTGAAACACCCATTGGACGGCAACCACAACTGATGGGAGACGACCAAGGCGTGATCAAAAAGTCACACCTGATACCAAGATGATGTTGGCATAAGGGGTGCATTCACCTGTTCGCACCATGGCGCGCGCCGTACCACAGATTTTTTTGAACTCCTCATGACTTACTGTCTTGGGTGTCAAACTCAACTGGTCTGTGTACCATGCTGGCGGTCCGTCAGCATGGAGTGCCTCGGTGGCAATCACTGTGCTTTGAACCTGCAATTCAGACAAAACAGCCCTCAACACGTCTTCTAACCGAGGCGTGCCAGGGCATACCGCGAGATCGATACGCTGAGGCGCATTGGTTCCCACCGGGATCGGAAGACCGGCATCACCAAGAACCAGCATGTCGCCGTGACCCATGGTGGCGATGAGGTGCGAGAGTTCTGCATTGAGTAAGAGATTGCGTTTCATAGAGATATCCAGGACGGCACAGATGAGTTTTGCAGGGTTTGGGCTAAAGTGGGTATCGACGGCTGGGCACCCAAGGTCTGGATACACAGTGTGGAGGCCCGAATACCCAGATTGACGCTGGTAGCCAAGCTTTGCCTGCAGGCCAATCCCACAGTGACGACACCCAAAAATGTATCGCCTGCCGCGGTGGTGTCGACAACTTGCACTGGAGGCGCTGGATGGTAGGTACTGCCACCATCGTCTGTTGCCACCGCTCCTAGCGCACCAAGCGTTACTACCACTTGGGTGACCCCTTTGGCCATCAAACGTTGCCCAGCCTGCGCTGCTACCTGCGGGTCGGTGTCTGCAGATAAACCGGTGAGGAACCGCGCCTCGGTTTCATTCACGATCATGACATCGACCAGCGGCCACAGTTCCTCAGGCAATTGCTTTGCAGGCGACGGGTTCAGAACAACCTTGCATCCAAGACGGCTTGCCACTTTGGCAGCCTGCAACACTTGCGCCATCGGCACTTCAAATTGCATGACCAAGAACTGCGCATCGCTCAGTTCCTGCACCAGCTGAGATTCATCAAGGCTGACTTTTCCATTGGCACCGGCAATCACCACGATTCGGTTGAGTCCGCCTTCTTCGACCATTACCATGGCAACACCGGTCGGTTCATCTGGATCAACCGATACGCCCTTGACCAAAATCCCGTCTTGTTTGAGAGCCTCACACAGAATCTCGCCATGATGGTCCGGGCCAACCCTGCCCATCATGCTGACCCTGGCGCCTTGGCGAGCACAACTGACGGCCTGATTGGCGCCCTTGCCACCAGGCACATACCTGATGGAGTCGCCTTCAACAGTCTCGCCTTCTGCAGGCGCGCGCTGCACCTGAATCACCAGGTCCATGTTCAAACTGCCGAGGCAAACAACTTTAGGGGGTAGGGGTGTCATGGTGACTGGCCTTGCTTTTGACTGTCTGTTTATTCTTGATGGTTGATTCTTGCGGTTGAATTTCGAACAATCAATTCAGGCTGAAGGATCACTTGTCGCGCTTGCACCCGGCCCCCTTGAATACGTTCAAGCACCATGTCGACGGCGGCAACGCCAATACGGTGCTTGGGTTGCGCAATGGTGCTCAACGCCGGGCTGGCAAATCGTGCCAGCTCAATGTCGTCAAATCCGATCAGAGAGATGTCCTGCGGAACCCGGACACCTGCCTGATGGGCGGCACTCAGCGCGCCAATACACATCAGGTCGTTGCAGACAAATACGGCTGTGGGGACCTTGGGGGCCCGAAGGATGGCCTGCATGGTCGTGAAGCCGCCCTGACTCGAAAAATCAGATGTCCAAAGTAAATGGGATGCTTCGACGGTAAGGCCATTTTTGGCCAATGCAGCACGCCAACCCTCTATTCGCTGGGCGCTTGAGTTCAGGTTGGTGGGGCCTGCCAGACAGGCGATGCGCCGGTGACCCAGCCCAATGAGGTGTTCTGTTGCCATACAGGCACCTTGTACATGCGCTGTTTCCACCAGATCGCAATTGACTTCCTTGATCTCGCGGTCAAGCAGCACTGTTGGAATAGGCAGGCCTTTGAGCAGGCGCAGCAAATCCGCGTCTTCGCCCGTCGAGATGATGATCGTTCCATCAATGCGCTTCTCGGAAATCACCTGAAGGTACGCTGCTTGACGGTGGGGATCATCGTCTGTGTTGCACAAAATGAGCGCGTAGCCAGCGCCAAAACAGTGGTCCTCAACACTGCGTACGATCTCTGCGAAATACGGGTTGGAACAATTGGGTATCAGCATCCCAATTGTTTTGGTGGTGTTGCTTTTGAGGCTGCGCGCCACAGCACTGGGCACATAGTTCAGTTCCCGGATGGCCAACTCCACTTCGTGGCGCACTTTGTCACTGACAAAGCGGGTGCTGTTCACCACGTGCGATACGGTGGTGGTGGATACATTGGCCTTCAATGCCACATCTTTAATGGAAGCCATGTGCTTAAAAAGGTATTTATCTTAGACTGCGGCGCTGCGTCTTTGACGCAACGTGTCAATGATGACCGCCACCACAATGACACATCCGGTGATGATGCGTTTGCTGGGGTCACTCACCCCGATCTGTGCCAGACCGGCCTCGAGAACAGCGATGATCAGGACACCGAAAAAGGTGTTGATCACCGATCCACGCCCGCCCATCAGGCTGGTTCCGCCAATCACCACCGCCGCAATCACCTGCAACTCGATGCCGGTGCCCGAGTTTGGGTCTGCAGCCTCCAGCCGGGCGGATTGCATCAGGCCCGCCAGCCCAGCCAGTAGTCCGGTACACGCAAATACGGCGATGCGAATCGGACTGGTGTTGATACCTGCCAAGCGCATAGCTTCTTCATTGGTGCCTATTCCCACCACATAGCGCCCAAAAACAGTCTTGGTCAACACGATTTGAGCGACGAAAACCAGCGCTACGGCTATAAAAAAAGCGGTAGAAACTCCCGCCAGCCACGGCATTGCCAAACCCGCCATGGCATCGCCGACATATTGCGTTCTTGAGTCCGTCAGTACGTAGGCGCCTCCGCGCACCGCTTCCAACATGCCAAGCGACACAATGAAGGACGGCAGTCGCCAGGCCACCGAGACCCAGCCCGTGAAAGCGCCGCATGCCAAACCGACAAACAGCCCCAGAAGTGCCGCCGGTAGGCTGCCCCAGTGCCATTGCAAAATGGCGTTTGCGGCGGCAGCTGCTGACAAGGCCAGAACGGAACCGACGGACAGGTCGATACCTGCAATGATCAGGACAAACGTCATGCCCACCGACATCACCAGCAGCGCTGGAATTTCATTGGCGATCGCCAGAAATGTGGCAACGCTGAAAAAATATTCACTTAGGCTGCCAAAGAAAATAACCATACCCAGCAATACGGCAGCGAGTCCCAGGTAGGTCGCCAATTGCCCGCGTGCAGAGCCTGTGGGTCCTTGCTTCAGTGAGGTAGTCATAGTGGGGGTAAATATAAAAATGACATGAAAGGGCCGGCAAGTTCATGCAGCCAAAGGCTCTTTGAGACGATGGGTATCGTTGAACGCCGCTGCCAGAAGCGACTTTTCAGTCCAATGGCCACGTTCAAAAATGTTGACCAGCTGCCCGTTGCTCATCACGCCAATGCGATCAGCCATTTGCATCAGTTCGCGCAGGTCGCTGGAGACCATGAGCAGGGCTTTGCCTGACTGCGCCATCTGCTCGAGCTCAGCATAGATTTCTGCACGGGCGCCGACATCGACACCGCGAGTGGGTTCATCGAGCAAAAGGATGTCACAGTTTCTGTGCAGCCACCGCGACACAATGACCTTTTGCTGGTTCCCACCACTGAGTGTGCCCACGTTTTGTTCCATGGAGTTGCAGCGCACGGAAAGGCGTTGAATCAACTCTTGAACAATCTTGGTTTCCCGCACCCGTTGCAGCCAACCCGCTTTGGAGACAGCGCCAACATCACTCAAGGTTGTATTGATGCGGATGGGCTGGGTGAGCAGCAAGCCCTGGGACTTTCTGTCTTCCGTGATGAGGCCAATGCCCGCGGCAATTGCCGCTAAGGGCGAAGACCATTTTTTGACTTTTGTTCGTATCGGTTGCCCAGGAGCATTTTCAAAAACAGTGATGTCACCGTGTTCATTCTCATCGGCACCAAAGAGCAAACGGACGACTTCAGTGCGCCCGCTGCCCACGAGTCCAGCCAGACCGAACACCTCACCGGCGTAGAGATCAAGGCTGATGTGCTTGACCAAGCGGCCCCTGCCGATGTCTTTGGCGCTGAGCAGCAGGTGACCGTGTGGCCGACGCGGTCGCTCCAGGTCTTGTGAAACAGAATGGCCCACCATCAGTTGGATGATGTCGTCTTCGGTAACGCTGTCGACCGGGCAGACCTTGACCAAATTGCCGTCACGCAGCACTGCAAGGGTGTCGGCAATAGCCTTCAACTCTTCCAGCCGGTGCGACACGTAAATGATGGCCACCCCTTGGGACTTGAGCCGGGCAATTTGATCAAACAGATGGCTCGTTTCGCTCGGTGTGAGCATGGCGGTTGGCTCGTCCAGAATCAACACCCGGGTATCGTCTTGCAGGTTACGGGCGATTTCGACCATTTGCTGCTGGCCAATCCCCAGTTCGGATACCAGCGCTTCCGGATTGATGGCCTGCATGCCTACCTTGGCCAGTTTTTGCGCCGCCAAAGCATTGAGACGGGCACGATCAATCCAGTTGGCTTGCCAAACCCCACGGTTCGGGATTTCCACTAAAAGCAAATTTTCTGCAACCGTCAAGGTAGGTATGAGGCTGAGTTCCTGCATGACCATTCGCACGCCAAAGCTCTCAGCGTTGCGCCGGGAGCTTGGTAAAAAAACTTTCCCCGCCAGCGTCATCGTGCCTTGGCTGGGTGGCTCGAGCCCACAGATGATCTTTGCAAGGGTGCTTTTGCCCGCGCCATTTTCACCAGTCAAGGCAAGCAATTCCCCAGGATACAAATTCAGGCTGACGCCCTGCAAAACTGGTGTGATGTAGGTTTTGCCCACAGCATCGACAGTGAGTACTGGCGCAACAGAGTCAACAGAAGACTTCATGGCATGGATGTATTTCGGTTTCAAAGTGCTGTGTAACCGACCTGGAGTCTCTGTCAGTTATCGACTAAGTGCGTGCCCGACGGGTGCATGTTTTTTCCAAACACACCACCCGTCACCGCACGCCCTTGAATCATGGTCTCGAGTTACTTGCTGTCTTTGGTCACCAACACCACGTCGGTCTGGATGGCAGCTGGCATTTCAGATTGCTTTTTCTTCTCTTTCAGAGCTTTCAAAGCGATTTCAATACCAAACACTGCCTGTTTGGCGCCGAATTGATCGGCTGTTGCGAGCATGCGACCGTCCTTGAGCATGGGCTTCACGGCATCAATGTTGTCGTATCCCACCACCATCACCTTGCCAACCTTGCCTGCCGCCTTGACAGCAGCAACGGCGCCGATGGCCATGTTGTCGTTACCGGCCAACAATGCTTTCAGATCGGGGTGCTCACGTAGCATCCCGGAAGCCACGGTATTGCCTTTGTTGATTTCCCAATCACCAGACTGCACGCCAACAACTGTCACGCTGGCGGCCTTCATCGCATCGTCGTAACCCAAGGTGCGCTGTTGGGCGTTGAAAGTTGTGGATACACCTTCAAGGATGCCCACCTTGTCGCCCGCCTTCAGTTGCTTGGCCAGGTAGTCACCCACCAGTTTGGCTCCTGTGCGGTTATCAGGACCCGCAAACGGGATCTGGATGCCTTTTTCCTTCTGAACAGCCGGGTCTAATTGGTTATCGATATTGACCACCAAGATGCCTTTATCGATCGCCGTTTTCAGCACCGGTACCAGCGCCTTGGAGTCGGCAGGTGCGATCACGATGGCATTGGCTTTTTGCGCAATCATTTGCTCAACCATCCGGATCTGGGCGGCTGTATCTGTCTCGTTCTTGATGCCGTTTGAGACCAAGGTGTATTCGGATGCATGCGCCTTGTTATGTGCCTGGGCACCTGCTTCCATCGTTTGAAAAAACTCATTTGCCAACGACTTCATAACCAGGGCAACTTTTGGTTTGTCTTGGGCATAACTTGGTGCGGCAAACAAGCCACCCAGTAAACCAAGAGCGATAGTGGCTTGAACAGCGCGACGGGTAAATTTCATGAGAGGAACTCCTTAAATTTGTGACTAGGCAAACGGTCTTTAAACCCATGAAGGCGAAAGAGGTTGTGCGGCCATGCATCTCGGACACCTTCAAGTAAGATTCTACGATAGCAAACGATTGCGCAAACGATTGCTTTATTAGGGTAAACCCTTGTCTTTTGCTGAATTTTTCAATTGGAGCCCCGTCTCGGCGCCGGGTTTGGAGTGGGCAGTTCGGAAATCTCACTACCGCATGTGGGTCTTGAAGAGACCCTGAACTGGCTGTTTGGCAGTTTTCTGGCCGCCAACGGTCTAGATGCCATTGCCGACCTTCAAACTCATCGACGACAGTTTTTCGGTGATGGCGCTAGCGGTAACGGAACGGTAACCAGACGGCCCGAGCTCATGAAAACCAAACGCACAAAGAAAAACAGCCTAAAGACTTTAAATCTCTAGGCTGTTTTTCTATAACACTTTTGTTATGGTGCGGCTGGCAGGAATTGAACCCACTACCCCTTGGTTCGTAGTCAATTCTTTCTCGTTCCAACGAGTTCCAGCAACATTCATTAAAAAAGTAAAAGCCCTTTGTTTTCAACAACTTACGAATACATATTCAGTTCCATAATCCATAAAAGTCCACTTTGATCCAGCTAAATCCAATCTAAAATGGTATCCCAGATGGTATCCCAAAGGATTCAAGATGGCGAAAGAGCTTTTAAGCGACCTAAAAATCAAGGCCTGGATAAAGAAACCAACCAGCACTAGCTTACACGATGGTGGTGGACTGTACCTGCGGCTTAGGTCTGGTGGGGCATATTGGGCCATCCGGCAGGTCAATCCGCTAACGGGCACGAGAACATGGGCGTCACTGATGCCGAAGCAGCCCTATCCCGAGGCATCGCTTTCGGACGCAAGAAAAGCTGCTACTGATGCCCATGCCCTGACCGGTCAGCATACCGATCTTGTGCGCGACAAACGTGCGAAGCTGGTCGCAATCCGTGCCAAGGAGACAGCGGATGTTTTGGAATCACAACGGCGGCTAACGGTAAAGCAGATTTTTGAACGGTGGGCCGCAACTGAACTCACACCCCACATTAGCGGTGACGGCAAGCGCATTGGCCGTAAAGATGGTGGCCAATATGTAGCCGACCAGTTCGAGCGCCGGGTCTTCCCAGCACTTGGAAATGTCGCGGTTCAAGACGTCCGTAAGGCAGATGTCCTGGCGATCTTGGATGCAGTGAAGGCTGAGGGCAAACTCCGCACCGCCAACATGCTTTTGGCTGACCTCAAACAGATGTTTCGTTTCGCTGCCGAACGCGAAATCATCGAACACAGCCCAATCGAGCTGGTAAGCAAACGAAAAATCGGTGGGAAAGACATCAAGCGGGACCGTGTACTGTCCAATGAAGAACTTGTGGCGCTTGTCAAGCAGATACCAATGGCCAATTTGGGCAAAGGAACAGAACTTGGAATATGGATCACTCTGGCAACGGGTTGCCGGATTGGCGAACTGATGGGTGCCGTATGGGCTGATGCCAAGTCAAAGCAGCAGGCATTGCAAGTGACTGTGGACGCACACAACGTGGCACAGAAATCTGGTGCAATTCAGTTGGGATTTGTCGATCTCAAAGCTCGTACTTGGTATTTGCCAACCACCAAAAATCAGCGTGATCACCTGATTCACCTCAGCGAATTCGCAGCGATGCAATTCGCCGAGCTTGCATCGCTTCGACAGAATGACCGCCAGACAGGTAAATCGTTGCCTTGGGTATTTCCTGACAGTCGTGGAACTGGACCTGTTTGTGTCAAATCCATCGGAAAACAGCTGGCGGACCGCCAACGCAGCGCTGAAGAACGAATGCTCAACAGAACTAAGGCTGTCGATTCGTTAGCCTTAGCTGGTGGACGTTGGACTGCCCATGACCTTCGCAGGACCACATCAACGATGATGAGTCAACTGGGTATTTCGAACGACGTAATCAACGAGTGCGAAAACCATATCAAGCAAGGTATGAGCGGGGTCTACATACAAGACCGGCGCGAAAGCGAACAGGTGCGTGCATTTGATGTGCTGGGCGCCAAACTAAACGAGATTGTTAAGAGCAATTCTTTGAAGGCGTAGAAAAGTTCGAGGCAGGCTGAGTCTGCGACTTTTGCACAATCACCGGACCCAAACCTATTTGACCTATGTAACCTATTTGGCTCGCCATATGCACCCGATTTTCATCCATCACCAACGCCGGGTCTGACGGCACGACGATTCAGATAGATGATTGAGTCGCCAGTAAGCAGTCTATTCATTGACGAACTCTTGGGTGCCACTGGCCGACCGGAATTGGCCAACAGCCGGTGCCCACGGGTGGCAGCTTTCGGGCATCAGAAAAAATTTTGGCTACCAAATATTCAGATTGCTGTCATTCGATTGGCTGCGACTCATTCACTCTGATAATTTTTTCCTGCAAAGCTCGTTGCTCCAAAAGTGGAATTTCCCCTGCGCTCACTATGCATTCCCATTCGTTGGCTTCCGCTTTGGAGGAACATAACGTCAATTTGTTGCTGCGGACTGCGATGAGTTATTCATCTATTCATCAACTTCATGCGCACAGGAAAGACCGCTTTTTGACAACAGTCAGGTGGTGCGGATAACAACCGACACGCTCTACCCAACGGGCTCATCGTTCTCATTACGTGAGCATGTAAACTGAACCACTACTGTCCGGTTAAAAGTCGAACAAAATCAACTGGTTAGCGATAGGTGGTGGTGTGATTTGGGAGCGATCGGGCTGCAAGGCGCATG
>MTEI01000005.1 GCA_002083775.1 Rhodoferax ferrireducens
GCGCGGGTGAACACGGCAAAGGCTTTGCGGTGGTGGCGGCTGAAGTACGCAAGTTGGCCGAGCGCAGCCAGGAAGCCGCCAAAGAAATTGGTGAACTCGCAGGCAACAGCGTCATGACCGCAGAGCGTGCCGGTAAATTACTCGATGAAATTGTGCCCAGCATCCAGAAAACCAGTGAACTTGTGCAAGAAATTGCCGCTGCCAGCGCCGAGCAAAGCGAATCGGTCACCCAGATTGGCGGCGCCATGGGCCAGCTCAGCAAAGCCACCCAGCAAAACGCCAGCGCCAGTGAAGAACTCGCCGCCACCAGCGAAGAGCTCTCTGGCCAAGCCGAGCAGTTGCAGCAAAGCATTGCGTTTTTCAATACGGGCGAGGACAGCGCCCCCACGCGGGATCGTTTTGCAGCTGCCCCGGCGGCAGAGCGCCGTGTCGGTGCGGGCGTCGGCGCTACTCGTCGCATGGCTGAGCCCAGCCACGCCCCGCTGATTGCCGCCCCGGTGCGACGTGGTGATTCGGGCAACTTCAAACCTTACTAAGAAAGCGTCTTTTGACCACCCTGACCTTCAGCGACCGGGATTTCAAGCGCATTTGCCAGATCATGTACGACGCAGCGGGGCTGTCGTTCAACGACTCCAAAAAGTCGTTGATCCAGTCGCGCCTGGCAACGCGCATCCAGCGCATGGGCCTGGACAGTTTTGGCGACTACATTGACCTGCTGGAAGACGAGTCGCAGGCGGCCGAGTTCCAGATGGCGGTGGACATGCTGACCACCAACGAGACCTATTTTTTTCGTGAGCCCAAACATTACGAGGTGCTGGAGGCCGAGCTGTCCGGGCGCAAAAGCAAGGCGCCCATTGCCATCTGGAGTGCCGCAGCATCGTTTGGCGACGAGGCCTACAGCACCGCCATGCTGTTGTCAGACCTGCAGATGCAGGGCCGCATCGGGGGGGACTGGTCGATTCTGGCCACCGACATCAGCCACCGCGTGCTGATGAGCGCCAAGGAAGCCATTTACCCTGAAGACCGTCTGCGTGCCGTCAGCCCGGAGCGCCTGCGCCGCTACTGCCTGCGTGGTGAGGGCGAGTCCGCCGGGCAAGCGCTGATGCAGGACAAGATCCGCGAACGGGTGCAATTTGGCCGGTTGAACCTGTGCCAACCGATGGACGGCATGGGACCGTTTGACGTGATCTTTTTGCGCAACGTGCTGATTTACTTCGATGTTCCCACCAAGATTGCGGTGGTGGACCGGGTGCTGGCCACGCTCAAACCGGGCGGCCTGTTTTTTCTGGGCACGGCCGAGGGCCGGGTGGCCTGCCAGACGCCGCTGCAAACCGTGCAGCCGGGCGCGTTTCGCAAGATCGGGTAACGCGGAGCACCTATGGCTGTATATGAACTGATGCCTGGTGACGTGGCGCTGGGCTACGCGGGCGACCAACTCAAGACGCTACTGGGCTCCTGCGTGAGCGTGATCCTGACCGACCCGCGTCGTACCGTGGGAGTGATGAGCCATATCGTGCATGTGGGGCGCCCCAACCCCGCCAACCAGCACAACACCGCCTATGGCAGTGTGGCCATGGCCGAGATGGTGCGCCTGCTGCACAGCACCGGGTTTTCGCCGCGCAGTTGCCACGCTTATGTGGTGGGCGGTGGCAACATGTTCCCCAACCTTTACACCCACCACCACGTGGGGGCCAACAATGTGGACTGGGTGATGGGCTACATGGAACATCACAAAATCACGGTGCTCAAAGAAGACCTGGGTGGTAGCGCCTACCGCAAGCTGCTTTGGACCGTGGGGCCGGGCGAACCGCTGGTGGAAGCGGTTGCCAACGGCTGAGCACACGACGCACAACAACACAACAAGAAGGACAACACATGCCAGTGAAAGTATTTGTGGTGGACGACTCGGCGGTGGTCAGGCAGGCGCTGGCGCACATGCTGGCGGGCAATGCCGAGGTGGAGTTGATTGGCAGCGCGCCCAACCCGCTGCTGGCCATGGATGCCATCCGCAAAAACCCGCCCGATGTGCTGCTGCTCGACATTGAAATGCCCGGCATGGACGGGCTGACCTTTCTGCGCCAGATCATGGCCGGCACACCCATCCCCACAGTGATCTGCTCCACGTTGTCCACCGAAGGCAGCAAGGTCGCGCTGGACGCGTTAAGCGCCGGAGCGGTGGCGATTCTGGCCAAACCCAAGCTGGGCCTGAAGCAGCACCTGGACGACTCGCGCCACGAGATGATCCAGACACTGAAATCTGCCGCCAGGTCGCGGCCACGCGCTAGAGGCACTATGCCTTCAGTAGCTACTCGCCCCTTACAGACGGGGGCTACAGGCCAAAATGTCATACAAAACCGGGCACCGGTACTCAGCGGTGTGCACGCCTTTGCCATGAACAAACCGGTGGTGATTGGCAGCTCCACCGGTGGCACGCAGGCGCTGGAGCTGGTGCTGACCAGTTTGCCGTCAGACGCGCCGGGCATTGCCATCACCCAGCACATGCCCGAAAAATTCACCGCCATGTACGCCCAGCGCCTCAACGGCATCTGTGCCATGAACGTGCGCGAGGCCAAAGACGGTGACCGGTTGGAGCGCGGTGTGGCACTCATCGCCCCCGGCGGGCGGCACATGCAGCTCACCAAAAGCAACGGCCAATATCACGTCAAGGTGTTCGATGGCCCGCCAGTGAATCGCCACAAACCGTCGGTGGACGTGTTGTTCAAGTCTGCCGCCGAGTGCGCCGGGCGTGATGCTTTAGGCATCATCATGACTGGCATGGGTGACGACGGCGCCCGCGGCATGAAGCTCATGCACGACCAGGGCGCGCGCTGCATTGCGCAAAACGAAGAAACCTGCGTGGTGTTTGGCATGCCCAAGGAAGCCATCAAACTCATGGCGGTGGACGACGTCCTGCCGCTCGAAAGCATGGCACGCGCCATTCTGCAGTTTGATTCACGCGCCTGATTTGCTATTTTATAAATAGCTACTAGCCCATATGAATAAAGGGCTGGAGGCTTATTTCTTATAAATGGCAACCGTAAATCCTTACGCAGTCACGCCTTTTGCCGTGTCATTAACATGGCTTGAAAGCTTCAGACCCCTTGCGAAGGCAAGGCTTTTGCCAACTTTCACGCCAGGAGACACCATGCAAACCACTTTTCGCTTTCCTTCTGCACGCACCGCAACGGCCGTGCTCGTGCTGACCATGGCTTCGCTGACCCTGCCCTCGGTGGCGCACGCCAAGCGCTTGTTCGGAGGAGTCAAGTCGATGCCTCGGACCAGTGCGCCCAAACCGCCGACGCCGCCAGTGGCCCCAGTGGCTGCCGCCGCCAAGGCCCCGGCAGCCGCCGCGGCACCCGCTGCCCGCAGCCCGGGCATGTTGGGCACGGTGGGCGCTGTGGCGGCGGGCGCTGCCGTGGGCACCATGGCTGGCAGCGCGATGGCAGGCAGCATGTCTGCCGACAAGGACGCCCAGGCCAAAGAGACCCAAGCACTCGCAGCTGAAAAAGAAGCCAAGGAACTGCAGCGCCAAGCCGATGAGGCCAAGCGCCGCGCTGAAGCGGCCCGCGCCGCCGTGCAATAGGCTGAGGCTGCGGCCTGGGGCAGACGGCTCAGCGCGCGGCCAGTAACTGCTTCAGCACGTTCTTGTGCAGCGGTTTGGTGAACGAGCCCAGCAGCCGGATGCCCTGCCCGGTGGCAATATCACGCGCCAGAGACAAGGTGGACACATCCACCCCAGTGACCAGCACCACATCACCCGGGTACTGGTGCTGGGCCAGTTCAGACATGAATTCGATACCGTCCATATCTGGCATGAACACATCGCAAATCAGCAGTTCGGGCGGGCTGCCCATGGCCGCCAGGGCGCGCAGCGCGCTGCGGCCGTTGTCAGCCATCTGGATATTGACAATGCCCTCGGCGGCCAGCATCTCCTGAAGTACCTCCCGGCTGAAAGCATCATCATCCACGATCAACACCGATGGCATGGGTTTTTGAGCAGTTTGAGGGTCCATGACCAATTCCTGTAACGAGTTTCTACATATTATTGAACGATGTCGCGTGCGCGTCTATCACCCAAATAGGGGATCAGGGAGTAAAACGCAGCGCGGCAACAATCTGCGACTCCGCCTGGGCAAAGACCTGCGGTAATTGCGCCCCCAAGTCACTGCACAAGGTGGCGTTGCCCGTTTGGCCGGCGGTTTCCAGCTGCAGGCATAACTCGCCGAGCGCCATGGCACCCACGGTGCGGCTGGCCGACTTGAGGGCATGCGCCACGCTGGTCACCGTGGCTGTGTCGTGCGCCTGCCCGGCCCGGTTCAGGCTGGCCACCTGGCCGCGCGCATTCACCAGGAACTTGCCCAGCAGACGATGCTGCATGGCCAGGTTGGCGCCCACCATCTCGCTCAGGGCCAGGCTGTCCCACACCGGCAGGTCCATGAGCGCCACCGCCGCGGGCGCTGCGGGCACCGGTAGCGGGTCAAGTGGCACGGCATTGGCCGGGGTGGGCAGCCACTTGGCCAGCATCGGGCGCAGGTCCTGCAAGCGCAGGGGCTTGCTCAGGTAGTCGTCCATGCCGGCGTTGCGGCAGCGCTGGGCCTCGCCTTGCATGGCATTGGCCGTCACGGCAATGATGGGGTGGTGCACACCGCCCGTTTCCAGCTGGCGGATGGCGGCCGTCAGCTCAAAGCCGTCCATATGCGGCATGTGGCAGTCGGTCAGCAGCAGCGCGTATTGGCCACGCTGCCACATCGCCAGGGCCGATGCACCGTCCACCGCCACATCGGCGCTGTAGCCCAGCAGCTGCAGCTGCTCGTGCAGCACGTCGCGGTTGGTTTCGTTGTCTTCGGCAATCAGGATCAGCGGCAAATCGGCCTGCGGGTGCAGGGTTGGCAGCGGCACCCTGGCGGGCGCTGGCTGACTGGGAACGGCAGCTTCTTGCGGTACGCCTTCGGGTGCTTCGCGCAAGGGCAGCTCAACTGTGAACTCTGACCCCTGGCCCAGGGTACTTTGGGCCTTGATGCGACCGCCCATCAGCTCCACCAGCCGCTGGCTGATGGACAGCCCCAGCCCGGTGCCGCCAAAACGGCGCGCAGTGCTGGCGTCGGCCTGGGTGAAGGGGGTAAACAGTTTGGCCACGGTGGCGGGTTCGATGCCGATGCCGTTGTCGCTGATGCGCAGGTACAGCCCCGGCTGCCCGTTGGCGCGGTGACCACTGGCCACCCGCACATTCACCCGGCCGGTCTGGTCGGCGGTGTTGTGGGTGAATTTGAGCGCGTTGCCCACCAGGTTGAGCAGCACCTGGCGCAGCCGCGTCGGGTCACACCACACCCAGGCGGGTAGCTGCGGCGATACCCACAGCAAAAGCTCGATGCCTTTGGCGCGCGCGGCGGGCTGCATCAGCTGCACCACACCTTGCACCACTTCATTGAGCTGGGTAGGAATGCTCTCCACGGCCAGCTTGCCCGCCTCGATCTTGGAGTAATCCAGAATGTCGTTGAGGATGTCCAGCAGCGCCAGCGACGACTGGTGCACCGTGCCCAGCATGCGCTGCTGATCTTTGGTCAGGGGGGTCTGCTGCAGCATGTCCACCATGCCGATCACACCGTTCATGGGGGTGCGAATCTCGTGGCTCATGTTGGCCAAAAAGCTGGACTTGGCGGCGTTGGCGGCGTTGGCGGCTTCGCGCGCCTCGTTTAGGGTGCTGACATCGCGCGCTGACGCAAAGACGCCCAGCACCTGGTCTTCCTGGTCGCGGTAGACGCTGGCATTGAACAGCAGGTGGGTCTCACTGCCGGTGACGTGGCGGATGGTCAGCGGGTAGTCATTGACCCGGTCTTGCGCAATCACCTTGTGCGACAGCGCTTGCGCCTGAGCGGGGTCGGTGAAAAAGTCTGAGAAGTCGTTGCCCACCAGTTCACGCCGGTCGACGCCGGTCATGGCCTCGGTGGCCTCGTTCACATCGGTGATCTGACCATGCGGATTGATGGTGAACAGCGGGTCCACACTGGCTTCGATCAGGCTGCGGGCGTACCGCGCCGCGGCTTGGGCCTCGGTTTCGGCGCGGTGCAGGTCAACGGTGCGCTGTTGCACCAGTTCCTCCAGGTGCTCGCGGTAGTTTTGCAATTCGGACTCGCCGGCCATGCGTTCGGTGATGTCGGTGTTCATGGTGATGAATTCCACCGGCTGGCCGGTCTCGTTCATGAACGGCACCACCGTCATCGCCACCCAGAACAGACTGCCATCTTTAGCCCGGTTGCACACTTCACCCTGCCAGGTTTTGCCCGCCTGCACGTTGTCGTACAGCGCGGCAAAAAAAGCCTTGGGGTGAAAGCCCGAGTTGAACAGGCGGAAGTCGCTGCCCAGCAGGTCCTCCAGCGTGTAGCCACTCACCTCGCAAAAACTGGGGTTGGCGTGGGTGATACGGCCATCTGCGTCACTGATGGTGAGCAACACATGCCGGTCCATGGCCTGCTGGTAACGCGTCAGTTTTTGCGCCAGGGCCTGCGTGCGGGCGAGGGTCTGGCGCGTGGTGGACTCGCTATGTTGCAAGTCCGCTTCGCGTTGCCCCAGCGTGTCGAGCAGGTAATTGAAGCCGTCAATGAGCTGGCCAACCTCGTCATTGCTGACCTTGGGCAGGGGTTGGGTCGGGTGCCCGGTTTTGGCCTGCTCCAGCAAGGCGCGAAACGCCGTATGAATGGGCCGCAGCTGGCGACGCAGCAGCCACCAGGTCAGCGCGGTGGCCAGCAGCGAAACCAGCAGCGTGGCCATCAAGATACGGTGGGTCAGCTTGTTGACCGGCGCAAAGGCTTCGCTGGTGGGCAAGGTGGCCAGCAGGCTCCAGCCGGTGGACTCCATCAGTGCGGCGGAGGCCAGCACCTCCTGGCCCTGGGTGTCATACAGCACGGCCGAGCCGATGAGGCCCTGGGCAAAGTGGCTCAACGCCCGGTTTGCGTTGGGTGAGGGCAGGTCTTGCAGCCAGGGCACCTGCTCGGGCCCGGTGCTCAGCAGCCGCGACTGACCGGCAATCACCATGTAGCTGCCGCTTTGTCCATAGTGTGAGGTCAGCAGCGGCGTCAGGAAGTTAGGTTTCCCCAGATTGACCAGCCCGCCCATGGCGCCGATGACCTGCCCGGTGGCGTTGCGTATGGGCGTGGCAAAGGCGACCACCGGCGCCTTGTACTCCGGGCTGATCGTTGGCGTGCCGATCACGTTTCGCCCCTCGCGCAGTGCTGTGCCGGTGGCAGGGCGGTTACTCAAATCGGCACCTCGGTAGGTATCCAGCGCTGGGTATGCGGCCACAACCTGACCATGGCTGTCCACCAGAGTCATGCCGCCGGTGAAAAAGTTCACCAGGGTCAGCCGGGTCGCCAAGAAATGTTGCAACTCACCCGGAGAGCG
Organism: Rhodoferax ferrireducens; assembly: GCA_002083775.1. Classification (GTDB taxonomy): domain Bacteria; phylum Pseudomonadota; class Gammaproteobacteria; order Burkholderiales; family Burkholderiaceae_C; genus Rhodoferax; species Rhodoferax ferrireducens_A. The sequence continues at coordinate 7,399 of MTEI01000005.1, forward strand.
GGACATCATCGGCACCACCAGCTGGCCCACTTCTTCCAGGGTTTTCAGGCGTGCGGCCAGGGTCCGGTTCAGGTCTCCCGCCTGCAGGGTCACCGTGGCCAGCTGTTGCTGGCCAAGCAGTTGCTCCACATCGCGGCGCAACGCCCGCTCGGCATACCACGACAGCGACCACAGCAGCGATAAAAACACCGCCAGCGTCAGCAGCGTGATGCGGGTTTGCAGCGATCGCCAGGACGTCGGGCTGATGGGTTTGGGTTGGAGACTCATGGCAGGGGAATGGCCAGGGGGTATTGTGCGCTGCGGCCAAGTCAGCCCAGCAGCTCGTGCAGGGCCGGGCAAAGAATGTCCAGCGGGGTAATCGCCAATGGCGTCGTGATGGCGGGCAGACCCAGGTATTGCGCCGCATCCAGCGGCCAGGTGGCCAGCATGTCTGGCGTCAGCGGTTCCTGGGTGGCGGCCCAGGCCTGCCAGGCCGAGACCCGGGTGAGTGCGGCCAGGCTAGCCACCTGGCGGGGCAGATCGGCACCCAGCGGTGCGCCCATAGCCTGCAGCACCTGCGTGAACAGCGCCGGAAACTGCCAGCGCCGGGCCAGTTCGGCGCTGACATCGGTGTCGCTGTAGCCCAGCGCCTGGCGCTGCAGGGCTGGAAGCTGAGGGGCCAGCAGTCCATCGGGTCGCTGGAGTTGCAGCACCATCTGGCCCATACCCTGCAGCAAGCCCAGGGTGTAAGCCAATTCGGCGTCCACCCCGGCAGCGGGCGCACCCTGGCGTGCCAGGGCGGCGGTATGCAGGTTAAAGCGCCACAGGGGCCGCAGCAGGGTCGGCGGCAGCTGCCCAAAGCCGCTGATCAGCCCCAGGCTGACCACCAGCGTGCGCACATTCACCTGCCCCAGCAGCTGCATGGCCTGGCCGATGGCGCGAATTTGCTGCGGCATCTGGTAACGCGCCGAGTTGGCCACTTGCAGCAGCCGCGCGCTGATGGCCTGGTCGGCGGCAATCAGCTGCGCCAACTGGTCATCTGGCGCAGCGTCGTCGCCCGAGCGTGCCAGTACCTCCTGCACCACCCGGGGGATGGGTGGCAAGGCCTGAAAACCGTCAAAAAGTGCCTGGAGTGTCATGCGTGTGGTGTGGCTTGGAGCGCTTCAAAAGTCGCCAGGTGTTGGTCGATGCGCGTCTGAGCGGCAGCCAGGACAGCAGACAGGGTCTGCGCCAGGCTCTGGCAGCGTGGCAGGTCTTGGGCGGTGCTGGCGGCTTCAAGCTGCTGGCATGCCTCCCCCAGCGCCAGCGCCCCCACGCTGCGTGCGGCAGACTTGAGGTTGTGCGCCTGGGTCACCAGGGTGCTGAAGTCGTGGTTGGCCGCGGCGAGCGTGATGGCGTCGCGCTGCAGTTGCGCGTTGGCCAGAAAGCGTTTCAGCAGCCGCTGCTGGGTGCTGGGGTTGTCGCTGATCAACGCCCCCAGCACCTTGCTGTTCCATATGTCAAAAGTGCCTTCAGCCCTTTCTTCATAAGGGCTGATAGCTATGAATGTCGTAGTATCTGAAGGTGCTGCCGTGTGGCCGCCCAGCGGTAGCCAGCGTGCCAGGGTGTCGCTGAGTTCGCGCATGCGCAGCGGTTTGCACAGGTAGGCGTCCATGCCGTGATCCAGGCAGCGCTGCGCCTCGCCCTGCATGGCGTTGGCGCTGACTGCAATGATGGGCAGGTGCTGGCCAGCGCCTTCGCTCTCACGAATGGCGGCAGTGAGCCCGAAGCCATCGAGGTGCGGCATGTGGCAGTCGGTCAGCAGCAGGGCATAGTGGCCCCGGCGCCACATGGCCAGCGCCTGCTGGCCGTCGCTGGCGGACTCGGCGGCGTAGCCCAGTAGCCGCAATTGCTCCTGCAGCACATCGCGATTGGTTTCGTTGTCTTCGGCCACCAGAATCAGCTGGCCTGCCTCGCTGGCTTGCTGCACGCTGGGCGCCGGGCTTTGGCCAACTGGACGCCAGCTGAGAGCGGTTGGGGCAACAGGCTCAGCCAGTCGGCCGCAAGCCCGGGCCACGGCCTGCAACAACTCCAGGTAGAGCAAGGGTCCACAGGCCACGTTCAATCCCAGTGGCCCGCTCGGGGGTGATGGGCGCGGCCACAGGCGTACCACCCGCGCGTCGGTTGGCCAGTGGCTCAGGTCGGGCGCCTCCGGTTCAACTGTCTGCGGCAGCGACAAATCAAGCAGCCAGACGGTGGCCTCGGAGGCCGCAGCCAGGGCCTGCTGCGCGCTTTGCCAGTCTGGCAGGGGCACCACGCGGGCACCTGCTGCGCCCAGGTAGGCCTGAAACAGGGTCAGGCAGGCCAGGCTGGGCTTGACCACCAGCACCTGCACCCCGGTCAGGTCGGGCCGCACTGCTGGGCTGGCTGTGGGCGGTGCGGCAACGGCCAGCAAGGGCAGCTCGACGATAAATTCCGAGCCCACGCCGGGCTCGCTCCTCACGGTGATGTGGCCATTCATCATCGTCACCAGCCGGTGGGTGATGGACAGCCCCAGCCCGGTGCCGCCAAAACGCCGGTTGGTGCTGGCGTCGGCCTGGGTGAAGGGGCGAAACAGCTTGTCCACCACGTCAGGGCCCATGCCGATGCCGTTGTCGATGACGCTGATGCGCAGCCAGGCGCTGCCGTCAGCGGGGTTGAAGGGCTGCACATGCAGCATGGCCTGTCCGCTGGGCCCGGACACAAACTTGAGCGCATTTCCCACTAGGTTGACCACAATCTGACGCAGCCGGGTCGGGTCGGTGCGTATCCACTCGGGCAGCGTCGGGTCCACAAACACCGACAGCTGTGCCGCCTGGCCATAACTCAGGTTGTGCATCAGCAGGGCCGCGACCTCGACCAACTCGCGCAAGGCGGTGGGCACCAGATCCAGTTCCAGCTTGTGGGCCTCGATCTTGGAAAAATCCAGAATGTCGTTGAGGATGCCGAGCAAGGACATGCTGGACTTGTGCACCGTCTCCAGCATGCGGTGCTGCTCGTCCGTGAGCCCGGTTTGCTCCAGCACGTCGAGCATGCCGATCACCCCGTTCATGGGCGTGCGGATCTCATGGCTCATGTTGGCCAGAAACTCCGACTTGGCCTGGTTGGCGGCATCGGCCAGGGCGCGGGCTTCGGTCAGCTCACGGGTGCGCTCCTGCACCAGGCGTTCGAGCTCGTGGCGGTACAGCTCCAGCTCGACGTTGAGGCGCTTGGATTCGGTGATGTCCTCGTAAATGCCCATCACCCCAAACACCTCGCCGGACGGGTCTTTGAGCGGAATTTTGGAGGTGCGCAGCCAGATCGTCTTGCCGCTGGGGGTGGTTTGCGGCTCGTCGTAAAACAGCCTGGGGACGCCGCTGTCCATCACCGCTTTGTCACCGTGGCGGTACAGCTCGGCCTGCTCGGCCCAGCCCATCTGGTAGTCGTCTTTGCCAAACAGTTCTTGCGGGGCCTGTTTGCCCGCGTCGTGTGCAAAAGCGGTGTTGCAGCCGAGGTAACGCAGCTGGGCATCTTTCCAGAAGACACGCATCGGGATGGTGTCAATCACCGTCATCAGCAGCTGGTGCGAGGCCTCCAGCGCCGCCTCCGAGAGCTTGCGCTGCGTGATTTCCTGCACGGTACCGATCGACTGCAGCGGCTTGCCTTGCGCGTCAAACAGCGAGGTGCCGCGCTCCTGCACCCATTTGATCTGGCCGTTGGTCATGCGCAGCCGGTGCTCGATGAGGTAAGGGGTCTGCGAGGTGAGAGACTGCCGGAAGGCCTCATTGACGGCGCTGCGATCGTCCGGGTGGATGGTGTTGAGAAAACCGTCGTAGGTGGCCTCGAAGTGGCTCGGGTCGATCTCGAACAGGCGGAAGATCTGCGAGCTCCAGTCAAGTTTGCCTGTCGTCAGGTCCAGTGACCAACTGCCCATTTGCGAGAGTTGCTGTGCTTCGTCCAGGCGCTGGGCCAGCGAGCGCGCTGCCTGCTCGGAGCGGCTGAGCGCGGCCTCGCGCTCAGCCAGCGTGCCCAACACCTGGTTGAAGCCGCCGATGAGCTGGCCGACCTCGTCCTGGCTGGTCTGCGGCAGGGCGCGCAGCGGCTGGTCGGGCCCGGCCTGCCCAGTCAGCGCCTCAAAAGCCAGGTGCAGGGGCCGCAACTGGCGGCGCAGCAGCCACCAGGTCAGCCCGGCAGTCAGCAGGGAGGCCAGCAGGGCAACCAGGGTGATTTGCCCGGTCAGGCGGTGGATGGGTGCAAAGGCTTCCCGCGTGGGCAGTGTGGCCACCATGCTCCAGTTGGCCACCGGGATCTGCCTGACCGACGCCAGAACCTCCTCGGAATCCAGGTCGCTCAGCACGGTTGAGCCTGAAAAACCATTGAGCAAGCGGTCAATGCCAGGGTTGTCGCCCGGTGTTGGCAGGGCTTGCAGAACGCGCTGGCTGTCTGTGGAGGTGATCACCCGGCGGTAGTCGTTGGCCACCAGCATGAAGCTGCCGGGATGCTCGCTGTGCGACGCCATGGCGTGCTGCAGCACATTGGGCTGGCCCAGGTCGATGGCTGCGACCAGAGCGCCAATCACTTGTTGCTGGCGGTCTCGCACCGGCACGGCGATGGCCACCACCGGCGCGTGCAGCGAGATGCCCATGCGGGGCTGGCTGAAGGTGCTTTGACCGCGTTGGACCGCACCAGCCACATGCTCCAGCGCCAAGTAGCTGACGCCCACACGTTTCGCCGACACGGGCAGCGACGCCACCGCCACGCCCTGCGCGTTGGTGACGAAATGCCCGCCGTTGAACAGGTAGGTCAGATTGGGTTGTTGGGTCAAAAACGTCTGCAGTTGCTCGGGCTGGCGCAACATGTCGGGCGAGATACGCGCGGCGGCCTCTTCCAGGGCGAGCAATCGTGCTGCCATGGCGCGGTTGATCTCGCTGGCGTGCAAGGAAACAGCGGCCAGCTGCTGGTCGCTGATTTGTTGCTCCAGGTGGTGGCGAAGTGCGCGTTCGCCCAACCATGTCAAAGACCAGACAACGATCAACAAGGCTGACAACGACAGCACGGTGATGCGCGTCTGCAGGGAACGCCAGGACAACGGGCTGACCGGCTTCAACGTTGCTTTCATGTCTCAATTATGGCTAAGCCGGGCCTTTGCGCGACGGCAAACTGCAGAGAAAAAATCACGTTTATCATCGTCGGGTTTGCTCAGTCCGTCCCGCTCAAAGGATCCCGTATGGCGATGTTTATCAATCCAGAAGCCACCGAGCCACACAGCACACGCAAGGTGCTGGTGGTGGACGACGATACTTTTCAATGCGAGTTGCTGGCCGATATCCTGAAGGAGCTGGGCGTGCTGGAGGTCACCACCGCAGCGAGCGGTGCCCTGGCGCTGGCGCAACTCGGCGCAGACCCTGAGCGGTTCAACCTGATCCTGCTGGACCTGCACATGCCGGGCATGGACGGTTTTCAGTTCATGGCGGCAGCGGCCAGCGCGGGCTTTGCCGGTGGCCTGATCATTGTGTCGGGACAAAGCGACGAGGTGCTGCATGCGGCAACTCTGGTGGCCAAACTGCGGCGTTTCAGTTTGCTGGGGTCGGTCAGCAAGCCAGTTGGCAAGGCGGCTTTGGCAGCGTTGATTTGAGCCCATACAGGGCTCAGGCCAGGGCTTTGATCTGCTCTGTTTTCAGTAGCTTTTCGCCCAGATGGGATGCGCGCTCAAAGTCAAAATCATCCATCGCCTGACGCAGCGCCTGCCAGGTGGCGGGGTCGGTGACCAGGTCTTGCTCGCGGAGCTGGTCAAACACGGCGACCGCACGCATGTCGGAGGCCTTGAGTAGCGCCAGCCACTCCTGCAGCAGAACCACATCGGTGGTGCCCGAACTGGTGATCCGGATCGGGAGGGCGGGTGAGGCCCCGGCCAGCGCGGTAATTTTTTGTTCGTAGGACTCGGCCACACGCTCCATCACCGTCTGGGTGTTGGCCAAGGCGGTGTGCAATTCCCCTGACAGGTTGATCGCATCGAGCGGCTGGTTTTTATCAAGTGCCTGCCAAACGCTGAGCTGTGCCTTGCGGGCCACCGCCGCCAGATACAGGGCGCCGACGGTAGAGGCCAGCCCCTTCAGGGTGTGCAGCATACGTTCAGCGGTGACCAGGTTGGCCGCGGCCAGCTGGGCATCAAATTGCTCGGGCAGGCGGGCAATTTCTGCCAGGAAAGCGCGCAGTACCCGCACATACAGCACCTGGTTGCCGCCCAGGCGCTCCAGCGCGGCGATGCTGTCTACCGCGTCCACGGGCGGCAATACCATGGTCACGATGGGCGTATTCAGGGAAATGGGTTCGGTGCCCGGTGGGGACGCAGGCGGCTCGGCCGTGGTCGCAGCCGTCAGCGCAGTGGGGTTGAGGATCAACCGCGTGAGCTGGGCCAGATTGAAGGGCTTGCCCACATGGTCATTCATGCCCGCGGCCAGGCAGGCAGCGCGGTCAGACGCCATGGCATTGGCGGTCATGGCAATGATGGGAAGCTGGCTGAGCCCCAGTTGTTCGCGCAGCTTCCGGGTGGCGGTGTAGCCGTCCATGACCGGCATCTGGATGTCCATCAACACCACGTCGAACGGGGTACCTGCCTCAATCGCCTCGCGCACCGCCTCTACGCCGAGCTGGCCGTTGTCGGCAAGCTGCACCTGCGCGCCCTCGGAGGTCAGCATCTCCTGGGCCACCTGCTGGTTGATGATGTTGTCTTCGACCACCAGCAGGCGCAGGCCGTGAAGCGGTTTTTGCCTTGCTGCCGGGGTCGGTGCCGTGCTGACCAGGCCCGGGCTGTGCGCCAATGCATCCGATACCGTGTCAAACAGCATGGAGGCGGTGACGGGTTTGACCAGGAAGCCTTGCAGCAGGGCCTGCTCGGGCGGGCTGCGCTGGGACAGCATGTCGCGGCTGTTGGCGGTCACCATGATCACCGCCAGAGGGGGCAGCGGCGGTGTTATGGCCTGCAAGCGCTGCAGGGTTTCCCAGCCGTCCATGCCCGGCATTTGCCAGTCGATGAACAACACCTGGTAGGGCGCTTGTCCAGGGATGGCGTGGGATTGCAGCAGCGCCAGCGCTTGCGGGCCATCGGCGGCTGAATCGACCTGCCAGCCCAGTGAGCGCAGCATCGGGGTCAAGATGTCGCGCGCGGTCGGGTTGTCGTCCACCAGCAGCACACGCAGCGCCGTCAGGTGGGGGTGTTCCACCCGCGCTGCCAGATCAGGCTGCGGTTCGTGGCTGATGGGTAGCGGTATCTGGAAGGAGAAAACACTGCCCCTGCCCAGTTCGCTTTGCAGCATGAGTTCGCCACCCATCAGTGCAACCAGTCGGCGGCAGATGGACAGGCCCAGCCCGGTGCCGCCAAAGCGCCGTGTGGTGGAGGCCTCGGCCTGCGAGAAACCGTCAAAAATATGCTGCTGGTTCTCTGGGGCGATGCCAATGCCGGTGTCTTTGACGGCAAAGCGCAAGGTGGCCTCCTGCGCGGTCTGCCGCGCCACGCTGATTCTCACCACCACTTCGCCATGGGCGGTAAATTTCACCGCGTTGCTGCACAGGTTGAGCAAAACCTGATGCAGGCGCAGCATGTCGCCGCAAAGCGCCTTGGGCGTGGCTGGTTCCACATCAAACAAGACCTCAACATCCTTGTTGCCCACATTGGCCGAGACAATCACCGACAGGTCTCGCAGCAGCTTGTCAAGCCGGAACGGGTGCACTTCCAGGGTCATCTTGCCGGCATCTATCTTGGAAAAATCCAGAATATCGTTGAGCAAACCCAGCAGGGACTGCGCCGCGCCTTCGGCCTTGCTGGCGTAGTCAAGCTGGCGCTCGGTCAGGTGGGTGTTGTGCAGCAGCCTGAGCATGCCCAGCACGGCATTCATCGGGGTGCGGATCTCGTGGCTCATGTTGGCCAGGAATTGGCCTTTGGCCACGGCAGCGCCTTCGGCTTGCTCCTTGGCGAACTGCAGGGACTGTTCGAGGTTTTTGTTGACGGTGATGTCGGTGCGAATACCGATGAACTGGTGCGGCAGGCCGTCCACGCCCATCAAGGGCACGATGGTGGCATTGACCCAGTAAAAACCGCCGTCTTTTTTGCGGTTCTTGATGTCGCCATGCCAGACCTTGCCCTGCGTGATGGTGCGCCAAAGGTCTTCAAATAGCTCGGGCGGATGTTCGTCGGATTTGACAATGCGCTGGTTTTGCCCCAGCAGCTCCTCCTGGCTGTAACCACTGATGTCGCAAAAACGCTGGTTGGCGTAGGTGATGGTGCCTTGCAAGTTGGTGATGCTGACGATGGCGTGCTGATCAAGCGCGAATTTCTGGTTGTTCAGATCCAGGTTTTGAATCAGCAGGCGCGCTGACACCACGTTGAGGGCGTTGCCCAGGGCAGCCATCTCTGAGGTCCGGTGCGAGACCGTCAGGGTGGCTCCGGCTGATTTGTCGAGCTGGCTGGCAAAGGCCGTGGCTTCGCGCAGGGCGCGCATGGACGGGCGCAGCAGCAACCAAAGCAGCAGCAGGGTGATCGCCATGGCCAGGCCGATGGTCTTGAAGGCTTGCTGGCGGATGTCGCGGGCGATCGCGTCGAAGGTGTCAAGCCGGTAGTTGACGCGCACCCAGCCCAGGGGCTGTGGCCCGTTAATACGGTGCCAGGCCGACAGGGTGCCGCTGCTGCCTGCCAGGAAATCCCGTTGGCTGCCGGGGTCGGGTGCTTCTTCCAGAATGGCGTCAGGCGCTTGCGCGCCGGGCAGGCGCACCTGCTGGCGGCTGTAGCGTGGTGACCAGGCCCCGTCTTTGTTCACCACCTCCGAGATGGGCAAACCGGCCAGGTCTGTCACCAACACCGAGTAGATGCCGTTGACCGTGGCGGTTTGCAGGGTCAGCGTTTCGATCCGCTGGGCGTCGTTGGTCAGCAAAAAATGGGCGTCGACCGTGGCCAGGTTTTGCGCCAGCGCGGCGAGTTGCGCTGTGACGGTGCGGCGGGCGTTGTCGGTTTGTTGGCGTGCGGTGTAAAACCCGTATCCCAGAATGGAGAGTGACAGGCACAGCGTGGTCAGCAGCATCAACTGCAGTTCCAGGCTGAGGGGCAGCCAGCGGCGCAGCGTGCTGTGCGAATTGCCCAACGGAACACCGTTTGTCATGCTGGTCCTGCGCTGCGTTGGCTGTTTGGGTGTGTCAGGGAAGTTGTTGTCCGCGCACACAGCCGCGACCACTGTTTTTGGCTTGGTAAAGTTGCGCGTCGGCCAAAGCCAGGAGTGTAGTCGGGTCCCCGCTGGTGCTGGCAGCGAAGCCAGCCACACCCAGGCTGATGGTGACGACCGGGGCAACGTCGGAGTCTGCGTGGCGGATGGCTTTGTCGCGGATATTGAGTTCCAGGTCACGTGCCAGGCCCATGGCCTGCTCAAACTCGGTTTCCGGCAAGATACAGGCAAATTCTTCGCCGCCATAACGCGCCACCAGATCGGCCGGGCGGCGCAAGGTTTCGCTCAGGGTCTGGGCCACCTGACGCAAACAGTCGTCGCCAGCCTGGTGGCCATAGTGGTCATTGAAACGCTTGAAAAAGTCCACGTCAAGCATGATCAGGGCCAGCGGCTTATGGGCTCGCACCGCGCGGGCCATTTCGGTCATCAGTTGCTGGTCGAAGTAACGCCGGTTGAAGACCCCGGTCAGGCCGTCCATGAAGACCAGTCGGCGCATCAGGTCGGACTGGCGCTTGAGCGTCAGCTGGGTCTTGACGCGGGCGCGCACCACGGCCGGATTGACCGGCTTGGAAATGAAATCCACCGCCCCGGCTTCCAGTCCTCGGGTTTCCTGCGAGGCGTCGGTGTGGGCGGTGACAAAGATGACTGGAATATCACGCGTATCAGGTGCTGCCTTGAGGGCGGCGCACACCTCGTAGCCATCCATGCCAGGCATGACGATATCCAGCAGAACCAGATCAGGCGGTGTGCGGCGGCAAAAATCCAGTGCCTGCTGGCCGCCGGTGGCCATGAACACCTGGTACTGGTCAGAGAAAATCTGGTTCATCACCTGGATGTTGATGGGCTGATCGTCCACCACCAGCAGCCGCGCCCTGGCCGCAGGCACGTCTATCAGTGTCGTCAAAGTGTCTTGATCTTGTGGCATGTCATGAGCGCAGGTACGCCTGTATGTTAAGCCATTGGCATGCTGCAGTGGTGCCGAAATTTGCCCCGAGGCGTGCGGTGACAAGGCACTTGTTGTTCGGTTGTAACCATCTCGTGTGAAAATCCCGGAACAAAATTACACGGAGATCGTTACATGTCGCGTCGCGCTACCAAAATCGTTGCAACTCTTGGCCCAGCTTCCAGTGATCCTGATCTTCTGGAGCGGATGATTCGGGCCGGTGTGAACGTGGTTCGGCTCAACTTCAGCCATGGGACCTCCCAGGATCACATCAACCGCGCGCAGATGGTGCGCGAGGCGGCCATTCGCGCCGGGCGCGAAGTGGGCATCATGGCTGACTTGCAGGGACCCAAAATCCGCGTCGGAAAGTTCGCCCAAGGCAAAGTTTTTCTGGAGCCGGGCCAGCGTTTTGTCATGGATGCAGCACGCATTGAACTCGGTGATGTGGAAGGTGTGGGCCTGGATTACAAGACCTTGCCGCAAGAGGTCAAGGCGGGCGATGTGCTGTTGCTCAATGATGGTCTGATTGTGATCACGGTGGACTCGGTGCAGGGTTCAGCGATTTACACCACCGTCAAGCTCGGGGGTGAGTTGTCCAACAACAAGGGCATCAACAAGCAGGGCGGGGGGCTGAGCGCACCCGCCTTGACCGCCAAGGACATGGACGACATCCGTACGGCCATGGCTTTCAAGGCCGATTACGTGGCGGTGAGTTTCCCCAAAAACGCCACCGACATGGAAATGGCGCGCCAGCTGTGCAATGTGGCTGCCGATGGGGGCCACAAGCCCGGGCTGATTGCCAAGATTGAGCGCGCCGAAGCCATCCCCCACCTGGAAGCCATCCTGCTGGCCAGCGACGGCATCATGGTGGCACGTGGCGACCTGGCGGTGGAGGTGGGCAACGCGGTGGTGCCCGCGCTGCAAAAACGCATGATCAAGCTGGCGCGTGACCATGACCGGGTGGTGATCACCGCCACGCAAATGATGGAATCCATGATCACCAACCCGGTGCCCACGCGTGCCGAGGTCAGCGACGTCGCCAACGCCGTGCTCGACGGAACCGATGCGGTGATGTTGTCGGCAGAGACCGCAGCTGGCAAGTTCCCGCTGGAAACCGTGATTGAAATGGCCAAGATCTGTCACGCTGCCGAGGGCGGCGAAGGGTTTCATCTGGAAGGTGACTTCACTGGCAAAACGTTCACCAAAATTCCTTATGCGGTGTCGATGGGGGCACTCTTTACCGCACACCATCTGGGTGCCAAGGCGATCGTTGCGCTGACTGAAAGCGGCTCATCCGCACGCTGGATGAGTCGCCACCTGATTCGGGTGCCGATTTACGCCATGACATCGAACATCGCCACGCAGCGCCGGATGACGCTGTACCGCAATGTGCGCCCGCTGCTGATTGATGCCAGCATGGACCGTGACAGCGCATTGGCGCAGGCTGAAGTTGATTTGAAAGCGCTCAATATTGTGTCGAGCGGGGACGTTTATGTGATCACCTGCGGCGAACCCATGGGTGCACCGGGGGGGGCCAACATGCTGAAAATTTGCCAAGTGGAGTGAGTTGATAACACGTTTCTTGCGCTGGAACAGATTTCGGTAATTTGAATTTGTCACAATGCTGCCTGCCAAGTGCATGGAAACGGTTTTACCAGGAGGTTCGATGAACACCGATACGCAGCATGACTCGTCCCGCAAAGCCCCGGCTTATGTGGCCAACCAACGTTTGATTTCTTGGGTGGCAGAGATCGCTGCCCTGACCAAGCCTGACACCGTTTACTGGTGTGATGGTTCACAAGAGGAATATGCCCGGCTCTGCCAGCAACTGGTGGACTGCGGTACGTTCAAAAAGCTCAACCCGGCCAAACGCCCCAACAGCTTTTTGGCCTGCAGCGACCCCAGCGACGTGGCCCGGGTCGAAGACCGCACCTTCATCTGCGCCGAGAAGAAAGAAAACGCCGGCCCCACCAACAACTGGATGGCACCCGCCGAGATGCGCGCTCTGTTGCAGACCGGCACCGATGGTAAAAAAGCCCTGTTCGACGGCTGCATGAAGGGCCGTACCATGTATGTGATCCCGTTCAGCATGGGCCCGCTGGGCAGCCCGATTGCCCATATTGGTATCGAACTGTCCGACAGCGCCTATGTGGCGACCAACATGAAGATCATGACCCGCATGGGCAAGGCGGTGTATGACGTGCTCGGTGCCGATGGCGAATTTGTGCCTTGCGTGCACACGGTGGGGGCCCCACTGGAAGCTGGTCAACAAGACGTGACCTGGCCGTGCAACCCAGACAAATACATTGTTCACTATCCGGAAACCCGTGAAATCTGGAGCTTTGGCTCAGGCTACGGCGGCAACGCGTTGTTGGGCAAGAAATGTTTCGCCCTGCGTATTGCCTCCAATATGGCACGCGACGAGGGTTGGCTGGCCGAGCACATGATGATCCTCGGCGCCACCAACCCGCAAGGCAAAAAGCACTATGTAGCGGCAGCATTCCCGAGCGCCTGCGGCAAGACCAACTTTGCCATGTTGGTGCCTCCTGCCGGTTTTGATGGTTGGTCCATCACCACTGTGGGCGACGACATTGCCTGGATCAAGCCCGGTGCAAACGGCAAGCTGTATGCCATCAACCCCGAGGCGGGCTATTTCGGTGTGGCACCGGGTACCAACATGCTCACCAACCCGAACTGCATGCGTTGCCTGGACAAAGACGTGATCTACACCAACGTGGCCTTGACCGACGACGGCGATGTCTGGTGGGAAGGCATGGAGCATGACGTTCCCGGCAAGGTGTTGCCCGATCACCTGATTGACTGGAAAGGCAACGACTGGACCCCCGAGATCGCCAAGGCCACCGGTGCCAAGGCGGCGCACCCGAACTCGCGCTTTACCGTGTCGGCCACCAACAACCCGGCGCTGGACCCCGAGTGGGACAACCCGGCTGGCGTGCCGATTGACGCCTTCATGTTTGGCGGCCGCCGCGCCACCACCGTGCCGCTGGTCACCGAAGCCCGCAGCTGGGTCGACGGCGTTTACATGGCTGCCACCATGGGTTCAGAAACCACCGCTGCGGCCGTGGGCCAGGCTGGTGTGGTGCGTCGTGACCCGTTTGCCATGTTGCCGTTCACTGGCTACAACATGAGCGACTACTTCCAGCACTGGCTGACCCTGGGCGCCAAGCTCGAAGCCAACGGCGTGACACTGCCCAAGATCTACACCACCAACTGGTTCCGCAAGGGTGATGACGGCAAGTTCGTCTGGCCCGGCTACGGTGAAAACATGCGCGTGCTCAAGTGGATTCTGGACCGCTTGGATGGCACGGCGCCCGCCGGTGTGGAACATTTCTTCGGCATCAGCCCCAACTATGCCGATTTGACCTGGAACGGGCTGGACTTCTCTGCCGAGCAATTCAAGACGGTTACCAGCATCGACAAGGCCGCCTGGAAGGAAGAAATGGCGCTGCACGACGAACTGTTTGCCAAACTGTCGTACCACATGCCCAAGGAACTTGCCGCCACCAAGGCGCGCATCGAAGCCGAACTCGCTGCCTGATACAGACCGCGGCCATCGCGGTTCTGACGAGCAAAAGCCACCGCGAGGTGGCTTTTAGCTAAACGACCACGTTTGCTGCAATATCAGAATGGCTTGAACTTTTTTCACGTAACTCACAGAAAAGGATCCGTCAATGGCACAAAAAATTTTAGACGTGGTGAAACCCGGCGTGGTGTCTGGTGATGATGTGCAAAAGATCTTTGCCATTTGCAAAGCCAACCACTTTGCGTTGCCGGCGGTGAACGTCATCGGTAACGATTCCGTCAATGCGGTGATGGAAGCCGCCGCCAAGGTCCGGGCTCCGGTGGTGATTCAGTTCTCCAATGGTGGCGCGGGCTTTGTGGCCGGCAAGGGTTTGAAGCTCGAAGGCCAGCAAGCCGCCATTCTGGGCGCCATTTCGGGCGCCAAACACATTCACCTGATGGCTGAATCCTACGGCGTGCCGGTGATCCTGCACACCGACCATGCCGCCAAAAAGCTGCTGCCGTGGATTGACGGTTTGCTGGATGCGGGTGAAAAGCACTTTGCAGAAACCGGCAAACCGCTGTTCAGCTCGCACATGCTGGATCTGTCGGAGGAGCCATTGAAAGAAAACATCGAGATCTGCGGCAAATACCTGGCCCGCATGGCCAAGCTGGGCATGACGCTGGAAATTGAACTCGGCGTCACCGGCGGTGAAGAAGACGGTGTGGACAACAGCGACCGCGACGCCTCCCTGCTCTACACCCAGCCCGAAGACGTGGCCTACGCTTATGAAGAGCTGCGCAAGATCAGCCCGCGCTTCACCATTGCCGCCTCGTTTGGCAACGTGCACGGTGTTTACAAGCCAGGCAATGTCAAGCTCACGCCGAAGATTCTGGACAACTCGCAAAAGTACGTCTCGGACAAATACAAGGTGCCCGCCAATACGCTGGACTTTGTGTTCCACGGTGGCTCGGGTTCCAGCGCCGATGAAATCAAGGAGGCTATCAGCTACGGCGTGGTCAAGATGAACATCGACACCGACACCCAGTGGGCCACTTGGGCCGGCGTGATGGCTTTCTACAAAAAGAACGAAGGCTACTTGCAAGGCCAGATTGGCAACCCCGATGGGGATGACAAGCCCAACAAGAAGTACTACGATCCGCGCGTTTGGCAACGTGCTGGCCAGCTTGGCATGATTGCCCGGCTGGAGCAGGCCTTCCAGGAACTCAACGCGGTGAATACCCTGTAAGCCCCGTTCGCGTCACAAAAAAAGGCCGATGGTGACATCGGCCTTTTTATTTGGGGCGTCCCGCTTGGCGCCATCACCACCAATCAGCCTCACCGGCGCAAGTCCGGCTGGCCCAAGCGCTAGCTGGGCACCCAGAGCATCAGCGCCATCAGCTGCGGCGCCACAATGCGCATGAACATCACCAGCGGATAAACGGTGACATAAGCCAGTGCAGCAGCGCCGCTGGTGGGGTGCATGGCGTTGGCAAAGGCCAGCGCCGGTGGGTCGGTCATGGAGCCTGCCAACAGCCCGCACAGGGTCAGGTAGTTGGTGTTGCCCAAGGCGCGGGCCAGCACCCCCACAATCAACAGCGGCACCAGGGTGATGAGTGCGCCATACATCAGCCAGGTGGCGCCGGGACCTTGCAGCAGCGTATCCAGAAACTGGCCGCCTGATTTGAGGCCGACCACGGACAAAAACAGCACAATGCCCAGCTCACGCAGCGCCAGGTTGGCGCTCGGCGGCATGAACCAGTGCAGCGTGCCGATGCTGCCAATGCGCGACACGATCAGTGCCACCACCAGCGGCCCGCCTGCCAAGCCCAGCTTCAGCGCGCCAGGGATGCCCGGCAAGTAGAACGGCAGCGAGCCCAACACCACCCCCAGGCCAATGCCCAGAAACACCGGCAGCATGTGCACCTGCTGCAGTTTGGGTTTGGAGTTGCCCATCAGCTCTTCCACCACCTCGATGGCATCGGGCATGCCCACAATGTTCAGGATGTCGCCAAATTGCAGTGACGTTTGCGCATTGGGTACCAGCTCGATCCCGGCGCGGTTCAGGCGCGAAATCACCACATCGTAGGTTTGTGTCAGGGCCAGGTCGGAGATGCGTTTGCCAATCACCTTCACATTGGTCACCACAATGCGCTCCACCCGCATATCGGTGCCGTGGGTGGAGAGCGACGCTTCAACCTCTTCCCCAACCACCAGTTGCGCGCTGCGCAAGGCTTCCGGGTCACCCACCAGGTGCAACAGGTCGCCCACTTGCAGTGTGGTGTGCGGTCGCGGCACGGTCAGCGTGTCGCCACGTTTCATGCGCGAGCAGATCACTTGGCCCGCCGTCAGGCCCGGCACGTCTTTCAGCGCCAGGCCACTCAAATTCACGTTGCGCAGCGCCACATTCATGGTGGCCAAGCCGTTGCGCGACAAGCCGGACTGCGCATCAAACGCCTGCGCTTCCTGGTTGACGTTGATGCGGAAAAACAGCCGGATCAGCCACATCGACAGCAAAATGCCGCAAATACCAAACGGGTACGCCATGGCATAGGCCATGCCCATGCTGGAAACGCTGGCGGCTGATGAACCCAGGTCGGTGAGGATTTGCTGGCCTGCGCCCAGTGACGGCGTGTTGGTGACCGCGCCCGAAAAAATACCCAGGATCACCGGCAGCGGCACATCAAACAGCTTGTGCAGGGCAGCCGCCACCGCGCAGCCCAGCAGCACCAGCAGCGCGGCAAAACCATTGAGCTTGAGCCCGGTACTGCGCAATGACGAGAAAAACCCCGGCCCCACCTGAATACCAATGCTGTACACAAACAGGATCAGGCCAAACTCCTGGACAAAATGCAGCGTGTGCAGGTCCAGCGTGATGCCATTCTGGTGCACGAAGTGGCCGACAAACAGGCCGCCAAACAGCACGCCACCAATGCCCAGGCCCACGCCCTTGAACTCAAAACTGCCCAGCCACAGACCCAGCACCGCGACCAAAGCCAGCAAGCTGACGGATAAAGCAACTTCACTCATGAATCATGATCCTTGTGATACCAACGACAGCCCAGCTTACGCCATACACATTTCATGCCAACTACAGGCGCTGATCACTGCACAACAGCAGGGTGACGGGATGTGTGGCGTGCCTGCGCGGATGCAGCGCGCGCAGATGCCCCGAAAGTGAAGCAATTAAATAAACTATCTTGATTTTATCGGCAAGTGGCGGCTATTCCGACCCGGCACCCGCAGGTTGGAGGCGTCGCCTTTGGGTCGCTTTATTGACAAGAAATCATGCTCTAGCCCTTATTGGAAAAGGGCTGACAGCTATGGAATCAATATGAAAACGCCCGAGAAAGAAAAGTTGCTCTGGCTTCAAAAACGCTCAGGTAGCGGGTTTGGGTGCCTCGCCCTGGGCGATGTCGAGGTAGTCGCGTTTGCCTTGCAGATCGGCTGATGAGTCGGTGTAAGTCAGGGCAATGGCTTTGAAGGTGTCCTGAATGGCCAGAAACGCCTCCACCACGTCGGGGTCAAAGTGGCGCCCACCGGTGATCGAGATGATGCCTGCTGCGGCGTCATGCGAGATGGGTTCCTTGTAAATGCGTCGGCTGATCAGCGCGTCATACACATCGGCCAGAGCCATCAGGCGTGCCGAGATCGGGATCTGGTCGCCCTTGAGGCCTTGCGGGTAGCCACTGCCGTCCCACTTTTCCTGGTGCGAGTAGGCGATCTCTTTGGCGATTTTCAGGAACGCCACCTCCGTCCCCAACATTTGTTCGGCGTGTTCGATGGCATCGCGCCCGAGCGTGGTGTGGGTCTTCATCACCTCGAACTCTTGCGGCGTGAGCTTGCCGGGTTTGAGCAGAATCCGGTCTGGAATGCCCACCTTGCCAATGTCATGCAAGGGGGCGGACTTGAACAACAGCCCGATGGTGTGGTTGTCCAGAAAGGCCGCAAAGCGCGGGTGGGTGGCCAATTGGCGCGCCAGGGCACGCACATAGTGCTGAGTGCGCCGGATATGGTTGCCGGTGTCCACGTCACGGGTTTCCGCCAACGAGGCCATGGCCATGATGGTCACGTCTTCAATGGCGCTGACTTCACGCGTGCGCAGGTTGACCTCGCGGGCCAGGAAGGCGTTCTGGTCGCGCAAAAAGTCGGCAGAGGCCTTGAGCGTGAGCTGGGTGCGAATACGCGCCAGCACAATCCCCGGACTGATCGGCTTGGTGATGTAGTCCACCGCGCCCAGGTCCAGGCCTTGTTGTTCATCGTCCTCGGCGGTCTTGGCGGTCAAAAAAATCACCGGGATATCGCGGGTGGCGGTGTTGGTTTTGAGCTGGCGACACACCTCGTAGCCGTCCATATCGGGCATCAGGATGTCGAGCAGGATCAGGTCGGGCGGTGTGGCCGAGCGGGCCATTGCCAGCCCGTGGGGCCCGCTGTCGGCCAGCATCACCCGGTAGTGGTCACCCAGCAACCCATGCATCATGAACAGGGAGTCTGGCGAATCGTCAATGATCAGCAGGCGGGCTTTCTCAAGCCGAAGGGTGGCGTCGTCGGAAAGTGGGGCGAAGGACTCGTTGGCGTCGTTCATGACAAGCTGTCCGTTGGATGGTTTCAGCGCCATGATGCCACAAGAAAGTTCGTTGAAATTGCCTCGATTGACCCTAAACTTCACACCACTCCCGACGGCTTCTGACTGGCACCCCACTGTATGACCACTTCACCCGAACCCACGGTTCACACCTCCTCCCTGACCTCTTTGACGCTGCTGGCGCGCGGCAAGGTGCGCGACAACTACGCCGTGGGCGATGACCGCATCCTGATGGTGGCCAGCGACCGCATCAGCGCCTTTGACGTGATCATGGGCCAGCCGATTCCCGGCAAGGGCAAGCTGTTGACGCAAATGGCGCTGTTCTGGTTTGACAAACTCGGCCCCAACGGCCTGAATCTGTGCCCGATCCACCTCACCGGTGACGCGCCTGAGAGCGTGGTCACCCCGGCCGAGGTGCCGCAAGTGGCGGGCCGCTCGATGCTGGTCAAGCGCCTGAAACCGATTCCAGTCGAGGCGGTGGTGCGCGGCTACCTGGCGGGTAGCGGCTGGAAGGAATACCAGGAAAGCCAGTCGGTGTGTGGTGTGCCGCTGCCGCCTGGCCTGAAAAACGCGTCTCTGCTGCCCGAACCCATCTACACCCCGGCCGCCAAGGCCGAGATGGGTGAACACGACGAAAACATCACTTTCGAGAAAACTGTCGAGATGATTGGCCTGGACCTGGCCAGCCGCATCCGCGACATCAGCATTGCCATCTACAAGGCGGCCAGCGAGATCGCTGCGGCCAAAGGCATCATCATTGCCGACACCAAGTTTGAATTTGGCTTGGACAAAGACGGAGAGCTGGTGCTGATGGACGAGGTGCTCACGCCCGACTCCTCGCGCTATTGGCCCGCCGAGAGTTACCAGGAAGGCATCAACCCGCCGAGTTACGACAAGCAGTTCCTGCGCGACTGGCTGGAAACCGCCCAGGTGGCCGGCAAGCCGTGGAGCAAAACCCCGCCCGCGCCGCACCTGCCGCGTGACGTGATCGACAAAACGGCTGCCAAGTACGCTGAGGCACTGACCCGGTTGACCACCTGATTTGTATAAGAAATAGGCCTCTAGCCCTTATGTATAAAGGGCGAGTAGCTATATTTGTCGCAGTAAACCTGCCCTGGTCCAGGTGGTATTGCACGCCGCTGCAGCGCGCTACCTGTCACAACCCGCTACCACCACAAACGCCCGGCTGCGGCCAACAATGCGTCTGCCTATCAACCCAAAGGAGACAACGATGGCAGCCAAAAAGATTTTGATGATGTGCGGTGACTATTGCGAAGACTACGAAACCATGGTGCCGTTTCAGGTGCTGCTGACCGTGGGCCACACGGTGCACGCGGTGTGCCCCGACAAAAAGGCCGGCGAGCAGATCAAGACCGCCATCCACGACTTTGAAGGCGCGCAGACCTACAGCGAGAAACCCGGCCACAACTTCACCCTGAACGCCACATTTGCCGACATCGTTGCTGCGGATTACGACGCGCTGGTCATCCCCGGCGGCCGTGGCCCAGAGTACCTGCGCACCTACCCGGCGGTGGTGGCCTTGGTGCAACACTTTTTTACCGCCAACAAACCGGTGGCAGCCATCTGCCACGGCGCGCAGTTGCTGGCCGGTGCCGGGGTGCTGACCGGGCGTTCCTGCTCGGCCTACCCGGCTTGCCGCTACGAGGTGGAGCGCGCTGGTGGCACCTATGCCGATATCGCCATCGACGGCGCATTCACCGAGGGCAACCTGGTCAGCGCTCCGGCCTGGCCTGCCCACCCGGCCTGGATGGCGCAGTTTCTGGCTTTGCTGGGCACGCAGATCACGCCGTAACAGGCCGTGTCATGCCGGGCCACGACCCGGCATCCATGGTTTGCCCGAATTGACACCAACGGGCGCGGGTTGCATGCTGCGAGCATCCCTGTTTCTCCAAGGAGCCGCCCCATGTGCCAGGTTTTCATCAGCGCCGACCCGCATTTGTATGAGAGCCGGGCCCGCTCGGTGCGCCTGCACGGTGTGGCCACCAGCATCCGGCTGGAAAACCTGTTCTGGAACGTGCTGGACGCCATTGCCCGGCGCGACGGCATGAGCGTGCCGCAGCTGTGCACCAAGCTGTATGACGAACTGATCGAGGCGCGCGGCGAGGTGGATAACTTTGCCTCGTTTTTGCGCGTGTGCAGCGGGCGCTATCTGGCCCTGCAACTCTCGGGAGGCATTCCGCAGGATGCCTCCATCCCGATCGCCAGCCTGAATGCCCAGCGCGTGCTGGCCACCGAGCGCTGGCCGATGGCTGCGCTGGCTGCTGTGCCACAGCCGGGTTTGGCGGCGCGAGCGGCCTGAACTGCCTGAACGACCTCAAGCGGATGGTTGGCCCGGTACGGGCGCGGGGGTCAGCGCCGATTGAGCCGGTGGCGTGGTGTGGTGTCGGTGTGCGTGACCAATGCGCCGCGCTCGCCCTCCCATTCCAGCGGGGTGACGGTCATGGTGGACCAGAGTTGCTCGTCGGGCGTGTGGCACGGATAGCACAGGCTGAAGGCCTCCATGGCACCGGACAGCACATCGCGAATGCCTTGGACCGCGCGGCGGCCCGACTCGTCGTTCGGGTAATTGCCGCGTGAAGAAACTTCCAGGTAATTGACACCCACGTCCGAGTTGGGCGTGGCCTGTCCGGGCACCGGGCTGTAGGCTATGGCGTATTGCCGCCAGGCGATGTTGGTCATGACAATGGTGCCGCGCGCATCCAGCACCGCCACGTTGTCGGGAACGCTGTCGAGCATGGCTCGCAGCAAAGCCTTGGGGTCGCCGGGCGGACCCGCTGCAAGGGGAGGTTTGACATCAGAAACGGGCACGTTCACTTGAGATGTCCTTACGGGTTGATTAACCCGCGTTCATTCTACTGAGTTGGCGTGTCCATTGACCAATGTCAATTCAGCATCATGCTCAGGCGGCGGCGGTAGGTGGAGACCAGCGCGGCCTGCGGGTCTTCCTGCACGGCGGCCTTGCCCAGCACTTCGATGCCAGCCGCGGTTTTGCCCGGCGTGGCCGCAGCCGCTTTGGGTTTGGGCGGGGTCATCAGCTCCAGAATGGCGACCATGGCCTTGCGCGGGGCTTCGTCGGCCCATTTCTTGTCGCGCATGATGATTTCCAGCAATTCGTCCATGGCGGCGGTCCATTCACCCACCGCCATCAGCAACCGGGCCTTGGCAAAACGCACGTCAAAGTCGCGCTTGTTGGCTGCGATGGCTTCATCAAACTGGGTTTCATCCCAAGTGGCGTAAGGGCTTGTAGCTATATATTTGATGGCGTTGAGCCACTGCGACAAGGCCTCAAAACGCAGCTTGCGCGGAATCTCGGCCAGTTTGGGGGTCAGGGCGGCCTCGGCTTCTTCGTGGCCGCCGAGTTCTATCAGCAGGCGCACATAGTCATAGCGGGTATCGTCGTTGCCGGGGTCGGTGGCCAGTGCGTCGGCCAGTTTTTCAAGCGCAGCCTGAGGGTCGCCAGACGCCAGCAGGGTCATGGCTTCGTCAGACTCGGCCTCAGCAATCAGCTCCCCCTGCGTTGGCAGGTTTTTGTCCAGAAACGCCTTGATCTGCCCGGCGGTTTGCGCGCCGGTGAAGCCGTCCACCGGCTTGCCGCCAAACATCAACACGCAGGTGGGAATGCTGCGGATGCCAAAGGCGCCCGCCAACTGCTGCTCGTCGTCCGAATTGATCTTGGCCAGGGTAAAGCGGCCCTGGTAGTCTTCTTCGAGCTTTTCCAGCACCGGCCCCAGCGCCTTGCATGGGCCGCACCAGGGGGCCCAAAAGTCGATCAGGATCGGCTGGGTCATGGAGGCGGCGACCACCTCGGTCTCAAAGTTTTGCAGGGTGATGTCAATCATGGCGATTTCAGGGCTTGGGGTTGGTCGGGGTCAAACGTAAAATTCGGGGATGAAAAATATCCAAATCGGTGTCCTCATGGGTTCCAGCTCAGACTGGGACACCATGCAGCACGCAGTCCATATTCTCCAACAGTTCGGTGTCAGCCACGAATACCGCGTGGTGTCCGCCCACAGGATGCCTGATGACATGTTTGCCTATGCCGAAAGCGCCGTGGGCCGGGGCCTGAAAGCCATCATTGCCGGGGCCGGTGGCGCGGCGCACTTGCCGGGCATGCTGGCCGCCAAAACCACCGTGCCGGTGCTGGGTGTGCCGGTGGCCAGCCGCCACCTGAGCGGGGTGGATTCATTGCACAGCATCGTGCAGATGCCCAAGGGCGTTCCGGTGGCCACCTTTGCCATCGGTGCCTCGGGCGCGGCCAACGCGGCGCTGTTTGCGGTGGCCATGCTGGCCAACAACGACATCGTGCTGCGCGCCCGTCTGGAAGATTTCCGCGCCGAACAAACCCAGATGGCGCGTGACATGACGCTGCCCCCGGTGTTATGAGCGGCCCCATTCTGCTGCCCGGTGCCACCGGGCTTAATGGCGACGGCCAGCCCACCACTTTGGGGGTGATGGGCGGTGGCCAGCTCGGGCGCATGTTTGTGCAGGCAGCGCAAAGCATGGGTTACTTCACCGTGGTGCTGGACCCGGATGTCGTCAGCCCGGCCGGGCTGGTGAGCCACTACCACATCCAGACCGATTACCTGGACCAGCAAGGCTTGGTGCAGCTGATGCAGCGTTGTGCCGCCATCACCACCGAGTTTGAAAACGTGCCCGCCGGTGCGCTGGTGACGCTGGGCGCGGCCCGGCCCACCGCCCCCAGTGCCGATGCGGTGGCGATTGCACAAGACCGCATCAAGGAAAAAGCCCATCTGGCGCTCAGCGGGGTGCCGGTGGCGCCTTACGCAGTGATCGAGACGCCCGAGCAGTTGGCCGCTGTCACGGATGACCTGCTGCCCGGCATTCTGAAAACCGCGCGGCTGGGTTATGACGGCAAAGGCCAGGTGCGTGTCAGCAGCCGTGCCGAACTGGCCGTTGCCTGGGAATCCCTTAAAGGCGTGCCCTGCGTGCTGGAGAAGATGCTGCCTCTGGCCGCCGAGTGCTCGGTGATCGTGGCGCGCGGCTGGACCGGGGAGTGTGTGCACTTCGCACCGCAGCGCAACCTGCACCGCGAGGGCATTCTGGCGGTGACCGAGGCTTATGAAGGAAATATGCCTACAGCCCTTGCTCAGAAAGCGGTAGCTGCTGCCAAGAACATAGCAGACGAGTTGCATTATGTCGGGGTGTTGTGCGTGGAGTTTTTTGTGTTGGCCGAAGGCTCTGCGGAGCGTGAGGCACTCGGCGCGCTGGTGGTCAACGAGATGGCGCCGCGCCCGCACAACAGTGGCCACTACACGCTGGACGCCTGCGACGTGTCGCAGTTTGACCTTCAGGTGCGCACCCTGGCGGGCCTGCCGCTGGTGCAGCCGCGCCAGCACAGCGCTGCCGTTATGCTGAATTTGCTGGGCGACTTGTGGGTGAATGGCGCCACCCCGCCCTGGGACGCCGTGCTGGCACTGCCCGGCGTGCACCTGCACCTGTACGGCAAGCTGCAGGCCAACAAAGGCCGCAAGATGGGCCACTTGACGGTGACCGCCGCCACACCGGCGCAGGCCAACGCCACCGCGCTGCAGGCCGCCGATCTTCTGGGCATTGAGGCGTTTTGAAGCGGCTGCCAAGACACCGGGGGCGGCTGTGATTCTGCCTGGTAGTGATGCAACTTCCATAGCTGCCGGGACAGACTGCATCAGGGCCGGAGGCCTTTTAGGCTTGCCAACTGAAACCGTTTACGGGCTGGCGGCTGACGCTGACAACGACGCTGCCGTGGCGCGCATCTTCGCCGCAAAAGGCCGCCCGGCAGACCATCCGCTGATCGTGCATGTGGCCGATGCCTCAGCCGTAGACCATTACGCCAGCGAGGTGCCCGACTTTGCCCGCGCATTGATGGCAGCCTTTTGGCCCGGCCCGCTGACGCTGATCCTGCCACGCCGGCCCGGTATCGCCAACGCCGCAGCGGGCGGCAACCCGACCGTGGGCCTGCGTTGCCCGTCGCACCCGGTGGCGCAGGCGCTGCTTGCCGAGTTGCTTGAGGGTGCTGAGACAGCTTCCAATTTCCGCCGCGTGTGGGGACTGGCCGCGCCCAGCGCCAACCAGTTTGGCCGCGTCAGCCCGACCACCGCCGCGCATGTGCAGGGCGAGTTTGGCGAAACACTGCTGATTCTGGACGGCGGCCCATGCAGCGTCGGCATCGAGTCCAGCATCATCGACTGCACGCGCGGCCAGCCGGTGTTGCTGCGTCCAGGGGCCATCACGCCCGGGCAGGTTCAAGCCGTGTGCGGCTTCAAAGTGCTCCAAAAAGAAGAGCTGCCAGCCAAAGCTTCACAGGGGCCCAAGGCCTCCGGGACCCTTGACTCCCACTACGCACCCAGCGCGCGTGTCCGGCTGATGGATACGGCGGCGCTTCGGGCTGGGCTGGGCGCTATCGCCGCAAAGACCGTCTCGCCTGCCGCGACAGAGAACACGGTAAAACCCGCCATCGCCGTCTGGTCACGCTCAGCCGTCACGTTGTCGAGTGCCCCGGTGATCTACCGGCAAATGCCGACCGACCCGGCCGCCGCCGCCCAACAACTATTCGCCACGCTGCGCGAACTTGACACGCGGGGTGTGAACCAGATCTGGATCGAGACCCTGCCAGACACCCCCGACTGGGACGGTGTGCGCGACCGCTTGCAGCGGGCGGCGCATTGACACGTCATATTTGCTTGGCCGGGTGGGCCCGGCACCGTTTATCACCGCATCAAGTCCTCAATGGCATCCACCACCAGGCTGGTGCCGATAGCGATCAGCAGAATGTCGTTGGCAACGCGTACGTATTTGTAGCCGCTGGGCGGCAAGCCAAGGCGCACCACCACCTCGTTGGGCACGGCATAGTAGGTTACTGTGGACGGCAAGCGCTTGCCTGTGGTCCATTGCTTGGCTTGCCCAGGCGGCTGGCAGCCGTTGTTTTTCTTGGCCAGGCCTGGCGGGCACCGGCCTTTGCCAGCTTGCTGGCCGTAATAACTGCGCGCTGCGCTGCGCTGGTCGTCCCCAAAATAGGCACCGAAGCGAATCTCGACGGCGTTTTCCTGCTGGGCGACGGGCTTCTTGCCGTTGCCTTGACCTGCCCATTCAGGTTTGCCAGCAAAACTGGGGGTAGCCATCAACAGCGCGCCGGCAGCGGCAGCGATGGGCAGTAAAAAACGTTTCATGGCACAGATCTCCAGTCAGGGATGGGTTGAGAAGACATCGCGGGCCGCTTGCCTTTGGGCTTTGGTGGCTTCTGTCTCGGCCTTCACCTGCGGCCGCAAGCTGTGGATGGCGGTGCCCAGGCTGGCGCCGGTCGTCATCTCGGTTTTGAGGTCGGTGAAAGACAGGCTCAGATTGGTGCTGACATGCACTGCAGCCACAAATTGCCCCAGGTTTTTGAACCCGGCGCTGGCCGCTTGCAGATCGGTACCCGCAGGCATCAGGGCGCTGAGCTTGGCTGAAAGTGAGGGGTTATCTGCCAGTTGTTGCGCTGGGGTCTTGCTCGCCTTGGGCAAGGCTTGCTCGGTTTTGACGCGCTCTTTGCCGCCCGCATTTTGCTGCGACACACCCTGGTTAGCGCTCTGATTTGCATTTGAATGGCCGCCACCGCCATGCGACCCAGCGTTGCCACCACCACCTCCTCCTCCGTTGCCGCCGCCATTTCCGGCGGCCAGCAAAGGCGGGCTGACGCACAGCGCAACAAGCATAACGATGGTTTCAAGGTGGCGACGGTTCACGCTGGATCTCCTGGGGAACAGCAGATTGGTCATTACGGGCGCTACCCACGCGCTCTGCGCTGGCCCTAGCGGTAGCGCAGCTTCATTACCAGAATCGCGGCTGCGAGGGTCAGCGTGATCAGATTGGAGATCACGATGGGCCAGGCTTGCAGCAGCAGACCGTAGACCAGCCAGCCGGCCACCCCGGCGGTGAACACGCTGTACATGCCTAGCGAGATGCCGCGCACATCCTTGGTCTGGAAGGTATGCCAGGCCTGGGGAATAAAGCTTGCGGTGGTCAGCACAGCCGCAAGCGAGCCGATGATGTCGGTCAGAGTCATGGGGTAAAGGGGCGAGAGGAGATGCCCGATTGTCGGTCATGCTGCTGGTGCCTCTGGCTGACAGCGTTATCTGTCCACAGAAACGGGGCTGGACCGGCTGGCCTGCGCCACCGCCCAGTCCACCAGCGCGTCCATGGCAGGGCGGGCGGCACCGGCGTTGGGGTGGTTGATGAGGGCCACCAGCACCAGATGGCGGCCATGGCTGGCGTGCACATAGCCGGCCAGGGCCAGCACATCGCGCAGGCTGCCGGTTTTCAGGTGCGCGCTGGCCAGCGGCGCGCGGCTGCGTTTGAGCGTGCCATCCATCCCCACCACTGGCAATGAGGCCATCAGCTCCGGCATGAACGGTGACGCGTACGCCACCTGCAGCAGTTGCGCCATAGCGGCCGCGCTGATGCGCTCCTGGCGCGACAGACCGGCACCGTTGTCCAGCACGGGTGCGGGCAGCGCGCCAATGCGCCGGGCCCACCACTGTTGCAACACCTCGCGCGCCGCCTCAAAGGTGGCCGGGCTGTCCGGGGCGGCAACGCGCGCCAGCGTCAGGAACAGCTGCTGGGTCATGACGTTGTTGCTGAACTTGTTGATGTCGCGCAGCACTTCGGCCAGCGTGGGTGAGGTGGCCACCAGTGTTGGCGGCGTGGGCGGCGCAGTGCCGCTGCGTACCTCACCCGTGAGCTGGCCACCCAGGCCGAGCCACATGCCGAGCACGGCGCGCGCCGCGTAACTGGCCGGGTCGGCATAAGCGACCGGCCAGGATTTTTCACCACAACTGACGGGGTAGCTGCCTTTGAGCAGGATGCGGGTGGGGTCGGCAAAATCGGCCTGCAAGGTAGTGCGGTAGTCGCCACAGGGGGCATCCGGGTTGCTGGCCAGCGGCACCCGGGCGGGCAGGCGCACCCCGTGCAGCGGCGGCTCGGTGTGGATGTGCGCGACACGCTGGGCCGGGTCGGGCACAAAATTCAGCACCAGCGACTTGAAATTGACCAGCAGCGCCTCGGGCGTGGCGTTGTAGGGGCGCAGCGGCTCGCCGTCAAAGTCGCCAGCCTGCAGGGTGGGCGGGGCAAAGGCGCTTTGGTCGAGCACGATGTCGCCCTGTATGCGGCGGATGCCCAGGCCCTGCACCCGTCGCAGCAGCAGCCAGAGTTTTTCGACGCTCAACGCCGGGTCGCCCTGGCCTGCGATCACCAGGTTGCCATACAAGGTGCCGTTTTTGACCTGACCATCCACCCACACAGGGGTGCGCCAGGTGTAGGCCGGGCCCAGCAGGTCCAGCGCGGCGGTCGTGGTCAGCAGTTTCATCACCGAGGCCGGGTTGGCCAGCACCTCGGCGCGGTGGCTCAGGCGCGGGGCGTTCAGGCCATGGGCATCCACCAACATCAGGCTCACCGCCTCAGGTGGTACCTGTGCGCGCACCAGAGCGCTGGCCACAGCCTCGGGCAGTGCCTGTGCCTGTGCCGCCAGGCTGGACACGGCCAGGCCGAGCGCCAGACAGCCAAGACGAAGATGGGAGTGAAGTCCGGTTAGCAGATGGGTCATGGCCGGATTATGCGAGGCACAGGCACAGGCAGAGGCAGAGGCAGAGGCAGAGGCAGAGGCGGGCGGGGCTGTGGCCGCAGTGCGTGGTTGTCAGCTGACCCCGTGAGCCTCAAGACTTCGCCAGCCCACGGATAATGCCGGGCATGCCTGATTCCCGCCCTCCTGTTCTTGCGCGTTTTTCCCCCCGCACGGTGGGCCTGGCCGCCGCCGTGGTCACGGTGCTGATCTGGACCTCGTTCATTCTGGTGGCCCGCGCCTCCAACGACCCGGCGCGTGGCGGCCTGCTGACCCCGTTTGACATTGCCTGGTGCCGCATTCTGGGCGCCAGTCTGATCCTGCTGCCCTGGGGTGCCTGTCTGGTGCGCCAGGACCGCGCCCGCGGCGTGATAGGTGCCTCCTGGCTGCGGGTGTCGCCTTTGCCGGCCCACATCACCGTCAAGCTGGGGTTTTTTGGCGGTCTGCTGTACGCCTTGCTGGCCTACAGCGGCTTTGTGCATGCCCCCGCGTTGCATGCCTCGGTGCTGATGCCGGGCAGCCTGCCGCTATGGACGGCGCTGCTGGCGATGTGGCTGCTGCGCGAGCACATCACCCCGGCGCGGGCACTGGGCCTGGCGCTGATTGTGCTGGGCGACATGCTGGTGGGTGGCCTGAGCCTGCTGCGGGCGTTTGACGGCGGCTCGGTCTGGTTGGGCGATGTGTTGTTCATGACGGCGGCCATGTGCTGGGCCGTTTACAGCGTGCTGGCGCGGCATTACAAGCTCGACGCGGTGCGTGCCACCATCGCCATCACCACCCTGGCCGCCATCACCTTCCTGCCGATGTACACCGCGCTGGCGTTGACCGGCATCGTCAAGTCCAACCTGTTCCATGCGCCGCTGGCCGACGTGGCGTTTCAGGCCATGTTTCAGGGCTGGGGCTCGGTGGTGATCTCCGGGGTGACGTTTACCCAGATGATCCGCCACTTTGGCCCGGTGCGCTCGACCATGATCACCGCCGTGGTGCCGGGTCTGTCGGCGCTCGGTGCGGTGCTGTTGTTGGGCGAGCCACTGCACTGGAACCTGGCGGTAGGGCTGCTGCTGGTGACGGGCGGCATTTTGTTTGGCGTGCGGGCAGCGACGCCGCTTACTCATCAAAATGTAGCTGTTAGCCCAGTTGGTATAAGGGCTGGAGGCTGATTTGGCATCTATTTTTCAATCTGCAGCGCACGTGCTGATGGTCAGGGCGTTGTCGTGAATCTGCTCGCCCTGGACACCAGCACCGAACAGATGTCGATGGCCGTGCAGCGGCATGGCGTCAGCACCCCGTGGCAACACACGGCGCCCGGTGGCGCGCTCAGTTCCACCCACCTGATTCCTGAGATTCAGCGCCTGATGGCGCAGGCCGGG
The DNA here is from genome assembly GCA_002083775.1 of Rhodoferax ferrireducens. Taxonomy (GTDB): domain Bacteria; phylum Pseudomonadota; class Gammaproteobacteria; order Burkholderiales; family Burkholderiaceae_C; genus Rhodoferax; species Rhodoferax ferrireducens_A. Next base: position 36,621 of record MTEI01000005.1, read on the forward strand.
CTGCGCTTTGACCAGTTGGACGCCATCGTCTTTGGCGCCGGGCCGGGCTCCTTCACCGGCTTGCGCACCGCCTGTTCGGTGGCGCAGGGGCTGGCGTTTGGCGCGGCAGTGCCGGTGTTGCCGGTAGATACGCTGCTGGCGGTGGCCGAAGAGGCGCGGCATGAGTTGGGTGGCGCCGACGGTTTTTGCGTCACCGCTTTGCTGGATGCGCGCATGGACGAGCTGTATGCCGCCAGCTATCAGTATCAGAGTGGGCGATGGAAACAGCACAAGGGCTACCGCCTGATCAAGCCGGAAGCCCTGGCGTGGGACGGCTGCGGTGTGCTGGCTGGCAATGTGTTTCCCGCCTACGGTGCGTGCCTGCCGGACGGCCCGGGTCGGCGCCTGCTGGCGCTGCCCACCGCCGCCGCCATGCTGCGCCTCGCCCCGGCCTTGCTGGCCGCTGGTGGTGCGGTGAATGCCGCCCAGGCGCTGCCCACCTACATCCGCGACAAGGTGGCGCAAACCACGCTGGAGCGCGCTGCTGCCAAGGCGGCCATATGAACGCTTGGCTCCAGCCGGTCGAGGCGCGTTTTGAGCCGATGGGCGAGTCGGATCTGGACGCCGTGCTGGCACTGGAGCGCCAGGCCTACCCGCATCCGTGGCAGCGGCGGCACTTTGCCGACTGCCTGGCCGGCGGTTACCAGGCGCAGCTGCTGAAAGCGGGCGACACCCTGCTGGGCTACTTTGTGGCCATGCAAGGCTTTGAAGAAGTGCATCTGCTGAACCTGGCGGTGGCCCCCGCGCATCAGCGCCAGGGCTGGGCCCAGGTCATGCTTGACGCGCTGGTGCTGTGGGCGCGCGGCCAGGGCCTGCAATGGGTCTGGCTGGAAGCGCGTGTCAGCAACACCCGCGCGGTGCAGGTCTACAAGGCGCACGGCTTTCGCTATGTGGGCCTGCGCAAGCAGTATTACCCGGCCAGCTTGGGCCAGCGTGAGGACGCGCTGGTGATGAGCCTCAAGCTGGATGCCGCGGCCTGATAGAGGTCGCCAGGTCTGGCGCGCCCAGTCGGTGAAAATCAGCCCATGAGTCTTGATCTGGACACCCGCCAACGCGCCATGCTGGCCGAGATGGGTGTGCACGTCTGGTGGCCTGCCAGCGCCGCGCCTGATGACGCGCTGGGTCAGCTGGCTGCCGCCGACCTGCAGTCCGACAGTGATCGCCATGCCGCTACAGATGATGTATCTGCTAGCCCTTATTCAACAAGGGCTAGAGGTCAAAATCATATCAATCCGCCAGCAGCGGCCACCGCACCGCCAGCACCTCAGTCATTGGTTCAGCGACCTGTTGTGGCTCAAAAGGCAACTGCGGAACAACTGCAACCGCACTCGCAGCCACAATCGGATCCGCAGCCCCCACACCATCAGTCGCAACGACAACCGCAACCACCTCGCCAGCCCCCTGCGGCGCGCGGGCCAGCGCCTGCCGTTGTCAAGCCGCTGGTGGCTGGCATTGCACACATGGACTGGTCAGCGCTGCGCGAGAGCGTGGCCACTTGCCAGGCCTGCAGCATGTGCCTGGGTCGGCGCACGCCGGTGCTGGCAGCCCCCGAAACGCCGCTGCGCGCCGACTGGCTGGTGCTGGGCGAGCCGCCGGATGACGCGCAAGAGCGCGCCGCAGGCCCGTTTGTCGACGATGCGGGTTTGCTGCTGGACAACATGCTCAAAGCCGTCGGGGTCAAACGGTTCTGGCCCGCTTTGGCGGCAGACGCCGCGCCAGATGCCGCACCGCAGGCCACAGACCGACCCGACCCGGCCCACACCGCTTACCTGAGCCTGGTGCTGAAATGCCGCCCGGCTTTGCCCACCGCGCCAGACGCCCAGGCGCTGGCGACCTGCGCGTACTATTTGCGGCGTGAAATTGCGCTGGTGCAGCCCAAAGTGATTCTGGCCATGGGCCGCCTGGCCATGCAGGTGCTGCTGAGTGAAGACCATCCACAGGGTCTGAAACTGCCGCTGGGCAAACTGCGTGGCCAAGTCTGGCATTACCAGGGTGTGCCGGTGGTGGTGACCTATCCGCCGGCCTACCTGCTGCGCAACGCCCCCGACAAGGCGCGCGCCTGGGAAGATCTGTGCCTGGCCGCCGATGTGGCGCTGGGCGTGCTGCCCGGTCAGCCGAGCTGACACGGCCTCCAAGCCACCCCGGACTCTGAAAAAGAAGGTAGGGATGCCAGTCGTAGCCCGGCATGGCTGCTCTGTTATTTCACGTGAACGACCAAGACCGCCAGGGCTCAGGGCCGGGCGGGTGTCAGGTGGTCCAGGTCCGGCCGATGGTATGGGTCAATGTGGGTCAGCAGGTGCAGCACGCGGTGGTGCTGCGTCACCCGCTGCTGCGCTGCCACGGTGATGTCGTGCGCCTGCTCCACGGTCAGCGTGGCCAGCACTTCCAGGTGCGCGTCGACCACGATCATGTCGCCCATCTTGCGCGTGCGCACATCGTGCACACCGCTCACGCCCGGTGTTTCCAGAAGGGTCTGGCGAATCGCCTGCACTTCGGCCTCATCGACCGAGCGGTCGGTCAGGTCGTGCAGGGCGTTCCAGCCAAAACTCCAGCCCATGCGCGTCACCATGAAACCCACCAGCGCGGCGGCAATCGGGTCGAGGATCGGGTAGCCAGCCAGGTTGCCGATGATGCCCACGCCCACCACCAGTGACGAGGCGGCGTCTGAGCGGGCGTGCCAGGCATTGGCCACCAGCATGCTGCTTTTGACCTTTTTGGCCACCATCAGCATGTAGCGAAACAGCAGCTCCTTGGCTACCAGCGTGCCACTGGCCACCCACAGCGCGGAGATATGCACCACCGAAATGGTGTCCGGCGCCTGCAGCTTGGCCACAGCCGACCACAACATGCCCAGCCCCACCACCAGCAGCAACAGCCCCAGCACCAGCGAGGCAGCCGTCTCAAACCGCTGATGCCCATAGGGGTGGTCTTCGTCGGCAGCTTTCTGGCTGTGGTGGTTGGCAAACAGCACCACAAAGTCGGCAATCAGGTCAGACAGCGAATGCACACCGTCGGCGATCAGCGCCTGCGATTTGGAAAACACCCCCACCACCAGCTGCAGCACGGTCAGCACCAGATTCACCCCGACGCTCACCCAGGTGCTGCGCGACGCGGCGCGCGCGCGCTCGGCGGGGCTGAACTCCGAGTGCTCGGGGTGTTCGGAAACGGGATCGTGCTGCGTGGGTGACATAAGGGCGCTACCGGGCAATGTCAGGGGAAATACCAAGCGGCAAGTGCCGCAACAGAGGGCAGTTTAGGTGTTTTGGGCGTCTGGCGGGTTGAGTGGGGTCGCATCATGCGTACGCACCGGCTGAAGTATGGCGGCGCTGACGCAGGCGCAACCGGCCCGCGCTGATTCTTACAATCCGAGCATGAACTTCACCCGCATGCTCCAGCGCGCCGAGCGCCAAAACCAGTCTTTGTTGTGCGTTGGTCTGGACCCCGATCCAGCGCGGTTCCCTGCCCACTTCAAGGGCGCCGCCAGCAGGATCTATGACTTTTGCGCTTCAATAGTTGACGCCACAGCAGACCTGGTCATCGCCTTCAAACCACAAATCGCCTACTTTGCCGCGCACCGCGCCGAAGCCCAGTTGGAGCAGCTCGTGGCGCACATCCGCCGCGCCGCGCCGCAGGTGCCGGTGATTCTGGATGCCAAACGCGGCGACATTGGCAGCACCGCCGAGCAATACGCCATCGAGGCCTTTGAGCGTTTTGGAGCCGATGCGGTGACGCTGTCACCGTTCATGGGGTTGGATTCGGTGCAGCCGTACCTGGCCTACCACGACAAAGGCGCATTTTTGCTGTGCCGCACCTCCAACCCGGGCGGCGATGATTTCCAGAACCAGCGCCTGGCCGGTCTGGCAGGTGAGCCACGGCTGTATGAGCACATTGCACAACTGGCGCAGGGCCTGTGGAACATCAATGGCCAGCTGGGTCTGGTGGTCGGTGCCACCTACCCGACCGAGATTGCGCGTGTGCGGGAACTTGCGCCCACGCTGCCGCTGCTGATCCCCGGTGTGGGTGCGCAGGGCGGGGATGCGCTGGCCACCGTCAAGGCCGGTTGGCGCAGCCGGGTGCTGGCCGATGGCACGGCTGAGACCACCGGCGCCATCATCGTCAACTCGTCACGGGCGATTTTGTACGCCTCTGGCGGGGAAAACTTTGCCGCCGCTGCGCGGGCTGAAGCGCTGAAAACCCGCGCTGTGCTGCAGGCGGCATGTCACGCTTGAAATATCTGAAAATAATAGCTGCTGGCCCCTATTCAATAAGGGTTAGAGGCTAAAAATAGGTATGAAGTCAGCCTGCGCCCACTTCGAGACGGGCCTTCAAAAAGCCACCGGTGCCGTAACGCGTGACACGGCTGTAAAAGCGCCGTTTCAGGCCTTGCACCATGTCGGAATAGGCATCGAACAGCGGCGGCAGGATGGTGAAGCTGTCGTAATTCACCACCACCGCTACCCGGTGGCCCAGCGGCTGCAGCAGCTCGGTGACAGCCGTCTCGATGGCGCTGATGTCCTCCAGGCTGTCGATGGACAGGCCCTCAAAGTTGATGAACAGCAGGCGGTGTTCGTGGTCCAGCTCCAGGCGTTGCGCCAGCGGGGTGCTCAGTAGCCGCTCGCGCAGGCCCAGCGGCTCGGGCCTGAACAGCGCCGCGTCCATCAGTTTCAGGTGCGGGCTGATAGAGGGGCTGAAATCCATCTGCGCCAACACGTCGCGCTGCAGGTCCACGCCGGGGGCGATTTCGATCAACTCCAGCGCGGGCGCGTCCACCGTGCCCATCAGCCGCAGCACGCAGCGCTCGGTCACGTACAACACCCGCTGGCCACGCCGGATGGCCTCGCGCGCGCTGAAGGTGCGGTGCTCCACTTGCGGTACAAATTTGTGCTGTGAGCCCTCGGCTTCAATGTGCAGGCGGCCCTCCACCACGCTGGTGAGCAGGTCACCAGCCGTGAAGGTGCCGACAAAGACCACGGTCTTGGCGTTCTGACTGATGTTGATGAAGCCACCGGCACCGGCGAGGCGGCCACCGAACTTGCTGACATTCAGGTTGCCCTGCGCGTCCGCCTGGGCCAGCCCGAGAAAGGCGATGTCCAGCCCGCCGCCGTCGTAAAAATCAAATTGGTTCGGCTGGTCGATGATGGCCTGGGCGTTGATGGCGGCACCAAAACTCAGACCGCCGGCCGGTATGCCGCCAATCACACCGGGCTCGGCGGTGAGTGTCAGCAGCTCAAACACTTTTTCTTCGGCGGCCACCGCCGCCACGCCTTCTGGCATGCCAATGCCCAGATTCACCACGCTGTTGGGGCGCAACTCAAGGGCGGCGCGCCGCGCAATCACCTTGCGCGCGCTCAGCGGCATCGGCTCCATCAGGTCAATGGGCACACGGATCTCGCCGGAATACGCCGGGTTGTAGGCCTCAATGAAGGTTTGCATGTGGTAAGCCGGGTTGCTGGCCACCACCACCGCATCCACCAGCACGCCGGGCACCTTGACGCTGCGCGGGTTCAGCGTGTTGCGCTCGGCGAGGCGCTCCACCTGCGCAATCACGATGCCGCCGCTGTTGCGCGCCGCCATGGCAATCGCCAGCGCTTCGAGCGTGAGGGCTTCGCGCTCCATGCTCAGGTTGCCGTCCGGGTCAGCGGTGGTGGCGCGGATGATGCCCACATGGATCGGCAACGCCTTGTAAAACAGGTAGTCGCGCCCGTCAATCGTCATGCGCTGCACCAGGTCGACCGTGGTGCGCGCGTTGATCTTGCCGCCGCCATGGATCGGGTCGACAAAGGTGTCCAAGCCCACATGCGTCAGCGTGCCGGGTTTGCCGGCGGCAATGTCGCGAAACAGGTGTGTGATCACGCCTTGGGGCAGGTTGTAGGCCTCGATCTGGTTGTCGATGGCCAGCTGCTGCAGTGTGGGCACCAGCCCCCAGTGCCCGCCAATGACACGCGCCACCAGCCCCTGGTGACCCAGGTGGTTGAGGCCTCGTGTTTTGCCGTCGCCCTGGCCTGCGGCGTAAATCAGGGTCAGGTCGCGCGGGGCGCCCAGGCCGGTCTCCAGCTGGGTTTGCAAAAAACGCTCTTCCAAGGACACGGCAATCTCTTCGGCAAAACCGATGCCGACAAAGCCGCCGGTGGCCACCGTGTCGCCGTCATGGATGAGTCGCACGGCTTCTGCCGCGCTGACCACTTTGTTACGCCGTGCGCCTGAGTTATGCAGGTCATCCATCTGGGTGTGCACACGCAGCTCCTAGAAAAAGTCGACGTCCTGCAGAGCGTCGACCGACTCGACCAGCTCGCCGGAGGCAATCAGGGTGGTGAAGCTGCAGGTCTGGTTGCGGCCATGGCTCTTGGCGTAAAAAACGGCCTTGTCAGCCCGGTCAAAGGCACCGCTGGGGGTGTCATCGGCGCGCAGCGGCGCAAAACCGATGCTCACCGTGATGTGCCCCACCTGCGGAAAAGCGTGTTCCTCCACCTGGCGGCGAAAGCGCTCCAGGGCGCCCTGCGCGTCGTTGTGGTCAGCGCAACGCATCAGCACCACAAACTCTTCACCACCAAAGCGGTACAGCTGGTCATGAAAGCGGAAGCTGGCACGCATCTGCCGCGCCAGCAGCAGCAGCACCTCGTCGCCAATCAGGTGGCCGTAGTTGTCATTGACGTGTTTGAAATGGTCGATGTCCATCACCGCCAGCCAATAGCCACCTTGTGCCGCCGTGCTGCGCCGCTCGGGGCGGTCCAGCGGCCGTTCCGGGCTGGGCGCTTGCGCAGCACGCAGAAAAGCGCGGTCAAAGGTTTTGCGGTTCAGCAGCTCAGTCAGGGTGTCACGCTCGCCATAGTCCAGCAGGCCTTGCAGGTTTTCATACAGATGCAGCACGCTGTCGATCTGTGCCTCGGTGCTGGCGGGCACGGGGTCGTCAGACTCCACCTCCAGCACGCTGCACACGCTGGCTTGGGTATCGATGGGGAAAATGGTGGTGAACGGACCGCTGCCGGCGCGGATCACCGATTCGGTCACCACCGCTGCCTCGCGGTGCACAAAGTCTTCCAGCCGCGGCAGGGTGCTCACATCCAGCCAGACCTCGTCTCGTTCGGGCACGGCGTGCTGGTGGTCCCACTGGCCCAGGGTCACCCAGTGCTGATCATCGGGCGGGCCGACGGCGCGCAGCAGGCGCACCACGTTGAAGCGCCATAAAGCACTCTGGCCAATCAATTTGACCAAAGCCAGATCCATCATCTGGCGGTCTCGCAGACCGCTCAAATGCGCCAAACCTTGTAGCAACTTTTGCATGGTGTGAGTCTAAGTCGCCTCGGGGCGTTACGCTATGAATAAGTGGGCAAGCGGTGAATCACGCTGAACAGGCGCCGCGCCGTTACAACAGCCGCGCCAGGTAGCGCCCGGTGTGGCTGGCCGCATTGGCCGCCAGGGTTTCGGGTGTGCCCACGCCCACCACGGTGCCGCCGCCGCTGCCGCCTTCGGGGCCCATGTCGATCAGCCAGTCGGCGGTCTTGATCACGTCCAGGTTGTGCTCAATCACCACAATGGTGTTGCCCGCGTCGCGCAACTGGTGCAGCACCTGCAGCAGCAGTTTGATGTCGGCAAAGTGCAACCCCGTGGTGGGTTCGTCCAATATATAGAGGGTGCGGCCGGTGTCGCGTTTGCTGAGTTCCAGCGCCAATTTCACGCGCTGCGCCTCGCCGCCTGACAGAGTGGTGGCAGCCTGGCCGAGGCGGATGTATGAGAGGCCCACGTCCAGCAGGGTGTGCAGCTTGCGCTCGATGGTTGGCACCGCCTTGAAGAACTCATGCGCGGCTTCCACCGTCAGGTCCAGGATCTGGGCGATGTTTTTGCCCTTGTAGAGCACTTCCAGCGTTTCACGGTTGTAGCGCTTGCCCGCGCACACGTCGCAGGGCACATACACGTCGGGCAAAAAGTGCATCTCCACCTTGACCATGCCGTCACCCTCGCAGGCTTCGCAACGCCCACCGCCGCTGGCCTGGCTGACGTTGAAGCTGAAACGCCCGGGGCCGTAACCGCGCTCGCGGGCGGTCGGCACCTCGGCCATCAGCTCGCGGATCGGGGTGAACAGGCCGGTATAGGTGGCCGGATTGCTGCGTGGTGTGCGGCCAATCGGCGACTGATCGACGTTGATCACCTTGTCGAAATACTCGATGCCTTCGATGGCCACATGTTCAGACGGCTCGTCATGCGCGCGGTAGATGGTGCGCGCCACGGCTTTGTAGAGCGTGTCGTTGACCAGGGTGGATTTGCCCGAGCCCGAGACGCCAGTGACGCAGGTGAACAGCCCGACCGGGAACGCCACATCCACGCCTCGCAGGTTGTGCCCGCAGGCGCCAATCACTTTGAGGGCTTGTTTGTCACCCAGTGTGGCGTTGTGCACCGCCTCACGCTCGGCGCGTCGCAGCGCGGCCGGGCTGGGGGCGAAACGGCTGGGTTTGCCGCCGTTGAATGGCTTGGGGGCTTGCGTGGGCAGCCAGGCTGTGCGTTTGGCGGGCACGTCAATCTTCAGCGTTTGCGCCAGGTACTGCCCGGTCAGCGAGTTGGGGTTGGCCTTGACCTCGTCAAATGTGCCTTGCGCCATCACCCGCCCGCCGTGTACCCCGGCACCGGGCCCGAGGTCGATGATCTGGTCGGCGGCGCGCATCATGTCTTCGTCATGCTCCACCACCAGCACGCTGTTGCCAATGTCGCGCAGGTGTTTCAGCGTGTCGATCAGGCGGTCGTTGTCGCGCTGGTGCAGGCCGATGCTCGGTTCGTCCAGCACATACATCACACCGGTCAGGCCGCTGCCGATCTGGCTGGCCAGACGGATGCGTTGTGATTCGCCACCACTGAGCGTTTCCGCGCTGCGGTCCAGGCTCAGGTAAGTCAGGCCGACGTCGTTGAGAAATTTCAGCCGCAGGCTGATTTCGCGCACGATCTTGGCGGCAATGTCGCCCTTGGCACCGTGCATGCTCAGGGTTTGGAAGTAGCCAAAACACTCGGCCAGCGTCTGGTGGCTCAGTTCGAAGATGGCGCGGGCTTGGGCGCCTTCGCCAATCTTCACATGTCGGGCCTCCTTGCGAAGGCGGCTGCCGCCGCAGTCCGGGCAGGGCTGGGTGCTGCGGTAGCGCGCCAGGTCTTCACGCACCACGCTGGAGTCGGTCTCGCGGTAGCGCCGCTGCATGTTCGGGATGATGCCCTCGAACGGGTGCTTTTTGCTGACCTTTTTGCCAACGTTGCTGCCAGATTCCATGGCGTAGGCAAACTTGATCTCTTCCTCACCCGAACCCTGCAACACCGCCTGTTGCACCGCCGCTGGCAGCGCTTCAAACGCCTGGTCAATGTCAAACTTGTAATGTGCCGCCAGGCTTTCCAGCATGGCAAAGTAGTAGGCGTTGCGCCGGTCCCAGCCCTTGATGGCACCGCTGGCCAGGCTCAAGGTGGGGAAGGCCACCACCCGCACCGGGTCAAAAAAGTCCTGCTGACCCAGGCCATCGCAACTCGGGCAGGCACCCACCGGCGAGTTGAACGAGAACAGGCGCGGCTCCAGTTCGGCAATCGAGTAACTGCAGATGGGACAGGCAAACTTGGCGTTGAATAAGTGCTCTTTTGGCTTATAGCCCACGTCCTGATTGGGCGAGCTGCTATGCATTTCCAGAACAATGGCGCGGCCGTTGGCCAATCGTAGGGCGGCCTCAAAGCTCTCGGCCAGACGCTGCTTGAGCGCGGCAAACTCGGCATGGGCGGCCAGGATGTCCGCGTCGAGCACCGCGTCTTCGCCTTCTGGCGTGTTGGGTGCGGAGACGCTGGAAGGCGGCGCGTGGCGCACCTTGATGCGGTCAATCACCACGTCAATGTCGTGTTTCTCGGTCTTTTTTAGCGTTGGCAACTGGTCAAACTCGCAGGCCACCCCGTTGACGCGAAAGCGCACGTACCCCTGCGCCTGCATGTCGGCAAACACGTCCAGAAACTCGCCTTTTTTCTCGCGCGCCAGTGGCGCCAGGATCATCAGCCTGGTGCCCTCGGGCAGCGCCAGCGTGGTGTCGACCATCTGGCTGACGGTTTGTGACTGCAGCGGCAAGCCGTGTTCCGGGCAATACGGTGTGCCAGCGCGGGCAAACAGCAGGCGCAGGTAGTCGTGGATCTCGGTCACCGTGCCCACCGTGGAGCGCGGGTTGTGGCTGGTGGCCTTTTGCTCGATGGAAATCGCCGGCGACAGGCCTTCGATCACATCCACATCGGGCTTGTCCATCAGCTGCAAAAATTGCCGCGCGTAGGTGGATAGGCTCTCCACATACCGGCGCTGGCCTTCGGCGTACAGCGTGTCAAACGCCAGGCTGGACTTTCCCGAACCGCTCAAACCGGTGATCACCACCAGCTGGTTGCGCGGGATGTCGAGGTCGATGTTCTTCAGATTGTGCGTGCGCGCACCACGGATGCTGATGTTATGGTGCTGCAGCGCATGGGCAAGGTACTTGCCTTCGGTCGCGGGCGCGAGGTACTTGCCGTCTTCAGGGGTGTTCAAGGCGATGACTGCTTAAAAGGGGTGGTGAAAATGCACCGGGAAAACCCACCATGATAGTCACTGGCTGCGTCAACGCACGGATGGTCTGACGCAGTTTGTAAAAGCTTTGGCTGCCCTCCCGTATGACGATGCCACTGTAAAACCTCAGGCCAGCCACCCTGAGCGCAGCCCGATGCGCTGGCCAAGTCAAAATAGCCGCTCGAATCTGGAGAACTCCCTTGGTATCCGCCTCGCATCCGCCTGTCACCGCCCAATCCGCCGCCTCTGCCACCATGACGCGTCTGGAACTGCGTGCCAATTTTTCTCTGGCGTCGATTTTTGGTCTGCGCATGCTGGGTTTGTTCATGGTCGTGCCGGTGTTTGCGCAAGAGGCGGCGCGTTATCCGGGCGGTGATAACGCCAGCCTGGTCGGGCTGACGCTGGGCATTTACGGGTTGACGCAAGCGGCGCTGCAATTTGTCTACGGTTTGGCCTCAGATCGGTTTGGCCGCAAACCGGTGATCGTGGCCGGGTTGCTGGTGTTTGCTACCGGCAGCATGGTGGCCGCTGTGGCGCCGTCGCTGCTGTGGGTCTCGGTGGGTCGGGCGCTGCAGGGCGCAGGTGCGGTGTCAGCCGCGGTGACGGCCCTGCTGGCCGACCAGACGCGCGATGCGGTGCGCACCAAGTCCATGGCTTTGCTGGGGGTCAGCATGGGGCTGACCTTTGCACTGTCGCTGGTGGTGGCACCGGTGCTGGCCGCCTGGGGTGGTCTGGCGGGTATTTTTGGCTTGACTGGCGTGCTGGCGCTGCTGGGGATTGCGGCGGTGATCTGGTGGGTGCCGCCTGAGCCCGCGCAGCACCGGTATCGGCAGCCTGGCGGGGTGTTGGCGGTACTGCGTTTTCCAGACTTGCTGCGCCTGAACTACGGCGCGTTTGTGTTGCACGGGGTGCAACTGGCCATGTGGCTGGCGGTGCCGACCATGCTGGTGCAGGCGGGTTTGCCGCAAAGCGCCCATTGGCAGCTGTACCTGCCGGTGCTGGCGGGCTCGTTCGTGGTGATGGGCGGCAGCTTTTTTCAGCTGGAAAAGCGCGGGTATGTGCGGGCAGCCGTGTTGATGTGTGTGGCCTTGATGGCGTTGGTGCAGCTGGGTTTGTGGTGGCAAATTAGCCTCCAGCCCTCTGTTTATATGCTCGGGTCGCTACTGTTTTTGTTCTTTTACGGCTTCAACGTGCTGGAGGCCTGCCTGCCCAGCATGGTCTCCAGGCTGGCGCCACTGCAGGCGCGGGGCGCAGCGCTGGGCGTGTACAACACGCTGCAGTCACTGGGCTTTTTTGCCGGGGGCCTGCTGGGTGGCTGGGCCATGCAGTGGGGCGGCGCCCACGCGCTTTTCACGGGCTGTGGCGTTTTGATGGCGCTGTGGCTGCTGCTGGCCTGGCCGATGAAAATACCGGTGTCCGAGCCGGTGGAGGTGGCGGGCAAAGCCTGATAAAGTGCTCGTTTCAAGCCCGCAGTGCTTGATCCCCAAACCTGAAAGAAAGCTATGGCCTCGGTAAATAAAGTGATTTTGTTAGGCAATCTGGGCCGTGACCCGGAGGTACGCTACATGCCCAGTGGTGACCCGATCGCCAACATCACCATCGCCACCAGCAGCCGTTACAAGAACAAAGCCGGTGAAATGGTGGAAGAAACCGAATGGCACCGGGTGACTTTCTTTGGCCGCCTGGCCGAGATTGCCAGCCAATACCTGAAAAAAGGCAACCCGGTGTATGTGGAAGGGCGCATCAAGACGCGCAAATACACCGATAAGGACGGCATCGAAAAATACGCCACCGACATCATCGCCAGCGAGATGCAGTTGCTCGGTGGCCGGGAAGGCCGCGGTGCTCCGTCTGGCGAGGACGACGGCTACGGCGGCGATGCCGGTGGCAACTATTCGCGCCCCGCACCGGCCACCCGGCTCAGCGCGCCAGCGGCTCGACCTGCCCCGGCACCCGCTCCAGCGCGTCCAGCCAGCGGCTTCGATGACATGGATGACGACATTCCCTTCTAAATAGTACGTTTTAGTAAAAACGTAGATAAAAATCCAAAAAAGCCCGCCGTAGCGGGCTTTTTGTTAACTGGGCCCGTCTGCAGTCAGGGGAAAGCAGGGATTGTCTCCATGTCGTAGCCGACCCACAATCTGTGTTTTATGGCGCACTGCAACACGACAAGCGGGTTTCTCATATACTCCCGACCGTATTTTTAAGGACGCTTCATGGCCGGTACTTTTTTCGCTCGTTTGTTGGACTTCTCCCTGTCGGGGCGCGGTGTGGTGTGCGCGGCTGGTCTGTTGGCGGGTGCGCAGGCGATGGCGCAGATTCAGGTGCCCGTGGCTGCGGTGCAACTTCAGGCCGTGGGCCAGGGGTTCGAGATGGATGGTGTGGTTCAACCTGTCAAACAAAGCACGATCTCGGCGCAAGCCGGGGGGCGCCTGCTGTCGCTGGCGGTGAAGGCGGGTGACCGGGTCAAAGCGGGGCAGGTGCTGGCTACCATCAACGACAGTGAAACCCAGGCCGGGGTTCAGCGCAGCCAGGCTGGGGTGGCGCAAGCCGATGCCGAGCTGCGCAATGCGCGGGCCAATTTTGAGCGCACGCGAGATTTGCTGAGCAAGGGCTTCATCAGCTCGGCCGCCATGGACACTGCCCAGGCGCAGTTGAAGTCTGCGCAAGCTGGGCGCGACCAAGCCAGCGCAGGTGCCCGCCAAGCCAACCTGTCGCAGGGCTTTACCCGCGTGACCGCCCCGTTTGAAGGCTGGGTGCTGCAAACCCTGGTCGAGGCGGGTGATCTGGCCATGCCTGGTACGCCCTTGCTGACCCTATATGCCCCGATGCCGCTGCGCGCCGTGGTGCAAATGCCGGTGTCGCGCTCAACGATGCTCAAGACCGGCGAGGCCATCGAAGTTCAAGTGCCAGGCGCTGATGGCTCGCAAGTCTGGATGCGCCCGGTGGGGGCCAGCCATGTACCCGGTGCCGATCCCGTGTCGCAAACCATCGAATGGCGCCTGGAGCTGCCCGCGCAAGCAGCGGCCACCTTGATGCCGGGGCAACAGATCCGGGTGCGGTTTGCCGCCGGGCAAAAGCAACGCCTGGTGATTCCGGCGGCGGCCGTGTTGCGCCGGGGTGAGCTGACGGCGGTGTACGTTGCCAGCCCCCAAGGGTTTGTGCTGAAAGCCATTCGGCTCGGCGCAGACCATGGGCCGCAGGGCTTTGAGGTACTGGCGGGTCTTGACGTGAAAGACCAGGTGGCGCTGGACCCGGTCAAGGCGGGTCTGAGCGGTGCGCAAGCCACGGCAATCGGCACGGAGGTGCAGTGAGATGAGTACGCAAGGCGATGTCGAATTGGGTATTTCGGGCAGACTGGCGCGGGCCTTCAAGCTCAATGCCATCACACCTCTGCTGGCGCTGGTGGCCTTGCTGCTGGGGGTTTTTGCGGTGCTGGTCACACCGCGTGAAGAAGAGCCGCAAATCAATGTGACCATGGCCAATGTGCTGATTCCGTTTCCCGGGGCCAGCAGCGAGGACGTGCAAAACATGGTGGCCCGGCCTGCCGAGCAGGTGCTGAGCCAGATTGCAGGCATTGAGCACACCTATTCGGTAGCCCGCCCGGGCATGGCGGTGATGACCGTGCAGTTCAAGGTGGGTGTGCCACGGACCGATGCGCTGGTGCGCCTGTACGACGTTCTCAACGCCAACCAGGACTGGTTGCCGCGTGAACTGGGCACGATGACGCCCATTGTTAAACCCAAGGGCATTGACGATGTGCCGGTGCTGGCCGTCACCATGTGGAGCCATGAGGCCATGCCCGCCGTGGATCTGGAGCGCGTGGCCCATGCCATGGAAGCCGAGATCAAGCGGGTGCCCGGTACGCGCGAAGTTACCACCATTGGTGGCCCGTCCCGTGCGGTGCACGTCTGGCTGGACCCGGTTCGTCTGCGCGAGCGTGGTGTGGACGTGCTGTCTCTCAAATCACTTCTGGCGGCGGCCAATGCCAGCATGCCCTCTGGCTCGGTGATCCACGGCGGGAGTGCCGAGGGGCAAATGCTCAAGGTGGAAACGGGCGAATTTTTGCGCTCGGCTGAAGATGTGGGTGAGCTGATCGTGGGCACCAGCAAAGGCGCGCCGGTTTACCTGCGCGAAGTAGCGCGCATCGAAACCGGTGCCCAGTTGCCGCAACGTTATGTGTGGTTCACACCCGGCGTGGCCCAAGCGGCGGTAGAAGCTTCTGGCGCAGCCGCCCCGACCCCGGGTGGCGTCTACCCGGCACTGACGGTCACCGTCACCAAAAAGCCTGGCACCAACGCCGTGGACGTGGCCAGGGCGGTGCGCGCGCGCATTGCCGATCTGCAAAACACGGTCATCCCGGCCAATATCCAGACCAGCATCACCCGAGACTATGGTGAAACCGCCGCCGAGAAGGCCAACAAGCTGATCCAGAAACTGGCGTTTGCCACCGGCTCGGTGATTCTGTTGGTTGGTTTTGCGCTGGGCAAGCGTGAGGCGGTGATCGTCGGCGCGGCGGTGATCCTGACCCTCACGGCCACGTTGTTCGCTTCGTGGGCCTGGGGCTTCACCTTGAACCGGGTGTCGCTTTTTGCGCTGATTTTCTCGATCGGCATCTTGGTGGACGACGCGATTGTGGTGGTGGAAAACATCCACCGGCACCAGCAGCTCTACCCGAGTTTGAGCTTGCGCCAGATCATTCCGCAGGCCGTCGACGAGGTGGGTGGCCCGACGATTCTGGCCACCTTCACCGTGATCGCCGCGCTGTTGCCGATGGCTTTCGTCAGTGGCCTGATGGGCCCTTATATGAGCCCCATCCCGATCAATGCCAGCCTGGGCATGGCCATTTCGTTGGGCATTGCCTTCACCGTCACACCCTGGCTGGCGCTGAAGGTGATGCGCTCCCACGGCCCGGGCCATGAAGCGGAACATGGCCAAACCTCGGGCAAGAGCGAAAAGCTGCACCGCTTTTTCTCCCGCGTGCTGACACCGTTTCTCGACAGTGCCGCCAAACGCTGGCTGCTGCTGGCGGGCATTCTGGCCGCGCTGGCGCTGTCGGTGGGATTGGCCATGGTGCAGTGGGTGGTGTTGAAGATGCTGCCGTTTGACAATAAGAGCGAGTTCCAGGTGATGGTGGAAATGCCCGCCGGTACCCCGCTGGAAGAAACCGCTGCCACCCTGCACGAACTGGGTGCCTTTCTGGCGCAGCAGCGTGAAGTGCTGAACCTGCAGGCCTATGTGGGCACCGCATCGCCCATCACCTTCAATGGTCTGGTGCGCCAGTATTACCTGCGCGCTGATGCCGAGCAGGGTGATTTGCAGGTCAACCTGGTGGACAAACACCACCGCGATGACCAGAGCCACGCCATTGCGCAGCGCCTGCGCCCGGCGCTTGAAGACATCGGCAAGCGCCACCACGCGCGGATCAAGGTGGTTGAAGTGCCGCCTGGCCCACCGGTGATGTCACCGCTGGTGGCTGAGGTCTATGGCCCCGACGAAGCGGGCCGCCAGGCGCTGGCCGAGCGCATTGCCAAGGCCTTTGAGGCCACGCCCGACATCGTGGGGGTAGACACCTCACTGGAAGAAAATGCACCGCGCGCGTACCTGCGGGTACGTCGGCAGCGCGCCGAGTCTCTGGGGATCTCGGTGACGGCGGTGGCGCAAACGGCAGCTATCGCCCTGACCGGTACCGATGCCGCCTACCTGCATGACGGCCACACCAAATACCCGGTGCCAGTGCGCCTGCAACTGCCGCTGCAAGACCAAGTGGACCTGGATGCGATTCTGGCCATGCCGCTGCGCGCAGCCAATGGCAAGATGGTGCCGCTGTCCGAACTGGTGGAGGTGGAGCGCGGCGTGATCGACAAGCCCCTGTTCACCAAAGACCTGCAGCAGCTGAGCTATGTGTTCGGCGACATGGCGGGCAAGCTGGATTCACCGCTATACGGTCTGTTTGCCATTCGCGACAAGCTCAAGGAGGCCGCGCTGCCCGGTACCGGGGAATTGGGCGAATATTGGATCACCCAGCCACCAGACCCTTACCGGCAATATGCCATCAAGTGGGATGGCGAATGGCAGATCACCTACGAGACCTTCCGCGACATGGGCACGGCTTATGGCGTGGGCCTGATCCTGATCTACCTGCTGGTGGTGGCGCAGTTCAAGAGCTATCTGACGCCGCTGGTGATCATGGCGCCGATTCCGCTGACCATCATTGGCGTCATGCCGGGCCACGCGTTGCTTCACTCGCAGTTCACGGCCACCTCGATGATTGGCATGATCGCGCTGGCAGGCATCATCGTGCGCAACTCGATTTTGCTGGTTGACTTCATTGACCTGCAGGTGGCCAACGGTATGGCTTTCAAGGATGCCGTGGTGCAGTCGGCGGCGGTGCGTGCCCAGCCGATTGCACTCACCGGTCTGGCCGCCATGATCGGGGCATTTTTCATTCTGGATGACCCGATCTTCAACGGCTTGGCCATCTCGCTGATTTTTGGTATTTTGGTATCTACCGTGCTCACGCTGGTGGTGATTCCAGTTCTGTATTACGCGCTATATTGGCGCCGTATCAAGCCGCGCTCAGACACGGCAGTTTCGTTCGACAAGGGTTAACAACATATTTATTCAGGAGACAAAATGGCTCATATCGTCATCATGGGTGCTGGCATTGGCGGCATGCCCGCCGCTTACGAGATGCGTGAGATGCTGCCCGCAGAGCATCGCATCACCGTGGTCAATTCCACAGACTACTTTCAGTTTGTGCCCAGCAACCCCTGGGTGGCCGTGGGCTGGCGTGACCGCGAAGCGGTGACCCTGCCGATTGCGCCCTACCTGACGCGCAAAAAGATCGCCTTCATCCCCAAGGCCGTGACGCACATTGACGCCGATGCCAGCAAACTCACGCTGGTGGATGGCGAAGTGCTCGACTACGACTACCTGCTGATTGCCACTGGCCCGAAGCTGGCGTTTGACGAGGTGCCAGGCGCTGGCCCGGCGGCTTCTGGCGGCGGCGGTTTTACCCACTCGATCTGCCACGTGGACCACGCCCAGGCCTTTTTTGCCGAGTACGAGCAGTTTCTGAAAAACCCGGGGCCGATCGTGGTGGGTGCCATGCCCGGTGCCAGCTGCTTTGGCCCGGCTTATGAATTTGCCATGGTGCTCGACACCGATTTGCGTCGGCGCAAGATCCGCAACAAGGTGCCCATGACCTATGTCACCAGCGAGCCCTATGTGGGCCACTTGGGCCTGGGTGGCGTGGGCGACAGCAAGTCGATGCTGGAGTCGGAGTTCCGCAACCGTGACATCAAGTGGGTGACCAATGCCAAGACCACCAAGGTGGAAGAGGGCAAGATGTTCACCACACAGATTGACGACCAGGGCAATGTCTTGAAAGAGCATGAGATCGCGTTCAAGATGTCGATGATGCTGCCTGCCTTCAAGGGTGTGGATGCCGTGGCGGCGGTGCCCAAGCTGTGCAACCCGCGCGGCATGGTCATCATTGACGAATTCCAGCGCAGCAAAGCCTACCGGAACATCTTCTCGGCCGGAGTGTGCGTGGCGATTCCGCCGGTGGAGGTGACGCCGGTGCCAACCGGCTGCCCCAAGACCGGCTACATGATCGAGAGCATGATGACCGCCATCTGCCACAACATCGCCAACGAGCTGGTTGGCAAGCCGGTCACCGACAAGGGTACCTGGAACGCGGTCTGCCTGGCCGACATGGGTGACACCGGTGCCGCGTTTGTGGCCCTGCCGCAAATCCCGCCGCGCAACGTGAACTGGTTCAAGAAGGGCAAGTGGGTGCATTTGGCCAAGATTGCCTACGAGAAATATTTCATGCGCAAGCTCAAGAAGGGCACGTCGGAGCCTATCTATGAGAAATACATCATGGGTCTGCTGGGCATCAACCGGCTGGACAAGTAAGTTTTTATAAGGAGTTTCGAGATGACGGTTCAGCGCTATATCTTTGTTTTTGCCGGGTTTTTTGTCATGTTGTCACTGGCTTTGGGTGTCGAAGGCAGCCCGCTGTTTGTCAGCAAGTGGGCCCTGGCGTTCACCGCGTTTGTGGGCATCAACCTGTTTCAGTCTGGCTTTACCAACTTTTGCCCGCTGGCCCTGATCCTGAAAAAGCTGGGTGTGCCCGAAGAGGGCGCCAGCTGCGCGCGTTAAGTTCCCTATGCTGCGGGTGAACGCCTGGGCGCCACCCGCAGCCGCCTGTTACCGATTTATAGGACGCCTGTCATGACCGCGGCATTGACCAATGAAGCAGCACGCAACGACGTGATCAACCGGTTACGCCGCGCGGAGGGGCAGATTCGCGGCGTGCAGCGCATGATTGAAGAGGGCGAAAGCTGTCTGAAAATCAGCCAGCAGTTTTCTGCGGTGCGCAAGGCGCTGGACAGCACCTACCTGCGCATGACCATGTGTTTCATGGAGCAGGAACTGCACCAGTGCGTCACGCCCGACCAACTGCAGTCCGAAGGCGTGGAAGCCATGCTGAAAGACATGGAAGGGCTGCTTGCCCGCATGGGTTAGTTTTCCCACCTGCTTTTATATGAAAAATATGCCTCCAGCCCTTATTGGTAAAGGGCTGATAGCTATATAAATCATATTATTTCAGGGGTTTCGGCGCTGGTGATGATGCCGCCCCCGAGGCAGACCTCACCGTCATACAACACGGCCGACTGCCCTGGCGTAACTGCCCATTGCGCTTGCGGGAAGCTCAGCGCAAAACCGCCGGCTGTGAGTGACTGCAGGGCGCAGGGTGCGTCTGCCTGCCGATAACGCGTTTTGGCAGCCAGGTCACCCGGCTGCGGTGCATCTGTGGCCACCCAGCTGGCTTGACCGGCCTGCAACGTGTGCGACAGCAGCCACGGGTGGTCGTGCCCCTGCACCACCCACAGCGTGTTGCGGGCCAAGTCTTTGCGGGCCACAAACCAGGGCGCATGGTCACCCCCACCGCGCTGGGCACCCTTGGCCTTGAGGCCGCCGATGCCCAGCCCCTGGCGCTGCCCCAGGGTGTAAAAACTCAAGCCCACGTGCTGGCCGATGGTTTGGCCCTTGTCGTTCTTGATCGGACCGGGTTCGCGGGCAATGTAGCGGTTCAAAAACTCCCTGAACGGGCGCTCGCCAATGAAACAGATACCGGTGGAGTCTTTCTTTTTGGCGTTGGGTAGCCCGATCTCCAGGGCGATGCGGCGCACCTCGGTTTTCAGCAGTTCACCCACCGGGAACAGCGTGTTGGCCAGTTGTGCCTGGGTGAGACGGTGCAAGAAATAGCTTTGGTCCTTGGCCGGATCAAGCCCCTTGAGCAATTCATGCAGCCCGGTGGCCGGGTTTTGCCGCACGCGGGCGTAGTGGCCGGTGGCGATTTTGTCGGCGCCCAGACGCAGTGCGTGGTCCAGAAACGCCTTGAATTTGATCTCGGCGTTGCACAAGATGTCCGGGTTAGGCGTGCGCCCGGCGCTGTATTCACGCAAAAAGTCGGCAAACACGCGGTCGCGGTAGTCGGCGGCAAAGTTGACGTGTTCGATCTCGATGCCAATCACATCCGCCACCGCGGCGGCGTCGACAAAGTCTTCGTTGGACGAACAGTAGCCGGTGTCGTCATCGTCTTCCCAGTTTTTCATGAAGATGCCCAGCACCTCATGGCCCTGTTGCTTGAGCAGCCAGGCAGTCACCGCAGAATCAACGCCGCCACTCAGGCCCACCACCACGCGCTGGGGTTGGTTTCGGGCGCTCATGGCGCCTTGGCACCGCTGCTCAGGGCGCAGATGCTGGCATCGGTGTGAATCAGCGTCAGCGGAAAACGCTGGCCGCGCAAATAGTCTTCCATGCATTGCAAGACGAGCGGGCTGCGGTGGCGCGCGGCGCTGGCGCGCATCTCGTCGGGTGCAAGCCACAAGGTGCGCACGATGCCGGTATCCAAGTTGCGCCCCGCCTGAAGCCGCCCCAGCGTGCCGGCAAAAGCAAAGCGCAGGTAGGTGATGTCTTCGGCCTGTTGCACGTTGGGCGCTGCCCGCTGAAAACGCGCCATGTACACACCCACCAGATCGGTCGGGTCAAACAGGTACATGGTTTCTTCCAGCGCTTCACGGGCGCAGCCGTACACCAGGCTTTCGCCCTCGTCCAGATGACCGGCCGGGTTGTTCAGGCGCAGGCCTTCCGGCGTGTGTTCTTCCACCAGCAAAAACTTGCCGTCCTGTTCAATGATTGCTGCCACTGTGGTGCTGGGTTTCCATCGTTCGCTCATGCCTGAATTATCCCGGATGCCTGGCAGTTGACCGCCAGACGCGGTTGCAGCGACGCCCGCTTGCCATTGGTCTTGAATTGGGAGCGACTTATAAATCTGTTGTAAGCTCGCGCGACTGTGCAAACGCCAATGCTCGGCTTTGCCTTCTTAAATATAAAAGGAGTCGCTTCATGCAAAGTGATATTGCCACCGCTGCCCAGTCGGGTCAGTCCGTGGGGGCAGGTTCGCCCGAGTCTGCCAAGCTGGCCCAGCGTATTGGTGTGCCCTGCGAAGTTTTTCCGGGTGAAAAACGGGTGGCCACCGTGCCCGAGGTGGTGACCAAGCTGATCAAGCTGGGTTTTGCTGTTGCCGTACAAAGTGGCGCAGGCGATGCGGCCAACGTCGGCGACGCCGATTACGAGGCCGCTGGTGCCAGCATCGTGCCGGATGCCGCCACCTTGTGGGCCACCTCCGACATCGTTTTCAAGGTGCGCCCACCAACGGCTGAAGAAGTGGGTCTGCTGCGCCCAGGCGGCACGCTGATCAGCTTCATCTGGCCGGCGCAAAACCCGGAGCTGATGCAGCAGCTCACCGCCAAAAACGCCACCGTGCTGGCCATTGACGCGCTGCCTCGCACCCTGAGCCGCGCGCAGAAGATGGATGCCCTGACCTCCCAGGCGGGCGTGGCCGGTTACCGCGCCGTCATTGAGGCGGCCAACGCGTTTGGTCGCTTCTTCAACGGCCAGATCACGGCTGCGGGCAAAGTGCCGCCAGCCAAGGTGTTTATCGCCGGGGCGGGGGTAGCGGGTCTGGCTGCCATTGGTACCGCCGCTGGGCTGGGCGCCATCGTGCGCGCCAACGATACCCGTGCCGAAGTGGCCGACCAGGTGGTGTCGCTGGGCGGCGAATTTGTCAAGGTCGATTACGAGGAAGAAGGCTCCGGCGGCGGCGGTTACGCCAAGGTGATGAGCGAGGGCTTCCAAAAAGCCCAGCGCGAGATGTATGCCAAACAGGCCAAAGAGGTGGACATCATCATCACCACCGCGCTGATTCCTGGCAAACCTGCGCCCAAGCTGATCACCGCCGAGATGGTGCGGAGCATGAAGCCGGGCAGCGTGATTGTCGACATGGCCGCCGAGCAGGGCGGCAACTGCGAGCTGACCGAACCCGGCCAAGCGGTGGTGAAGCACGGTGTGACCATCGTCGGTTACACCGATCTGGTCTCGCGCCTGGCCATGCAGTCTTCCACGCTGTATGCCTCCAACCTGTTTCGCCTGACCGAGGAGCTGTGCAAGACCAAAGACGGCGTCATCGATGTCAACATGGAAGACGACGCCATTCGTGGTTTGACCGTCACCAAGGCAGGCAGCATCACCTGGCCAGCACCGGCGCCCAAAGTGGTTGCGGCACCACCGGCGGCTGCCAAACCTGCGGCCATGCCAGCCGCCAAGAAGGGCGGCCATGGTGCTGCCGCCGAACCCATGGCGGGCAGCAAGCTGGCCATCATGTTTGGTGTGGCGGCGGTGTTGTTCTGGCTGATTGGCGCCAACGCACCCAAAGAGTTCATGTCGCACTTCACGGTGTTTGTGCTGGCGTGTTTCGTTGGCT
This sequence comes from Rhodoferax ferrireducens, assembly GCA_002083775.1. GTDB lineage: Bacteria > Pseudomonadota > Gammaproteobacteria > Burkholderiales > Burkholderiaceae_C > Rhodoferax > Rhodoferax ferrireducens_A. The sequence continues at coordinate 59,036 of MTEI01000005.1, forward strand.
ACATGGTGGTGTGGAACGTCAAACCCGCCTTGCACACGCCGCTGATGAGTGTGACCAATGCCATCTCCAGCATCATTGCGATTGGTGCGCTGGTGCAGATTTCTCCGATTGCGGATGCACTGGACCGGCCCAACAGCCTGATCACCTGGGTGGCGGCGGCGGGCATTGTGCTCACCGCCATCAATATGTTCGGTGGCTTCGCTGTGACGCAGCGCATGCTGGCCATGTTCCGCAAATAAGAAGGGACCATCCATGTCTTCCAGTTTGGCCACGGTTGCGTACATTGGTGCAACCATTCTTTTTATTCTGAGCCTGGGTGGTTTGTCCAACCAGACCACCGCCTTGCGCGGCAATCTCTACGGCATGGTCGGCATGACGCTGGCGGTGTTGGCCACGGTCTTTGGCCCGCAGGTCACGGCAGCGGGCCTGCCGTGGATCATCGGCGCCATGGTCATTGGCGGCGGTATTGGTCTGTACGCCGCGCGCACGGTGCAAATGACGCAGATGCCCGAGCTGGTGGCACTGATGCACAGCATGGTGGGCCTGGCGGCGATGTTGGTGGGCTTTGCCACTTTCATCGACCCGACGGCCAGCGCCGGGTATGAAGGCGCTGCCAAGTCGATCCACGAGCTGGAAATCTACATCGGCATCTTCATTGGCGCTGTCACGTTTGCGGGCTCTGTGATTGCGTTTGGCAAACTGTCCGGGCGTGTCAGCGGCAACCCGGTGTTGCTGCCGGGGCGGCATTGGCTCAACCTGGCCGGTTTGCTGGTGGTGATTTATTTTGGTGGCGCGTTCATGCAGGCGCACGATGTGCAGAGCGGTATGTTGCCGGTGATTGTGATGACCATCGTGGCGCTGTTGTTTGGCGTGCACATGGTCATGGCCATTGGCGGCGCCGACATGCCGGTGGTGGTGTCCATGCTCAACAGCTACTCCGGCTGGGCGGCGGCGGCCACCGGCTTCATGCTGTCCAACGACCTGCTGATTGTGGTGGGCGCGCTGGTGGGCTCCAGCGGCGCGATTCTGTCCTACATCATGTGCAACGCCATGAACCGCAGTTTCATCAGCGTGATTGCGGGTGGTTTTGGTACCACCAGCACACCCAAGCCGGGTGCGGGCGGTGCTGCCGCCCAACCTGCCGGTGAGGTCACCCCGGTCACGGCGCTGGAAACTGCCGAGTTGCTGCGTGAAGCCAAGTCGGTGATCATCGTGCCAGGCTACGGCATGGCGGTGGCGCAGGCCCAGCACACGGTGTTCGAAATCACCAAACATCTGCGCGCCAAGGGTGTGAACGTGCGTTTTGGCATTCACCCGGTGGCTGGGCGCATGCCAGGCCACATGAACGTGCTGCTGGCCGAAGCCAAGGTACCCTACGACATCGTGTTCGAAATGGACGAACTCAATGAGGACTTCCCTGACACCGATGTGACCATGGTGATTGGTGCCAACGACATCGTCAACCCGAGTGCCCAGGACGACCCGACCAGCCCGATCGCCGGCATGCCGGTGCTTGAGGTCTGGAAGGCCAAGACCTCCATTGTGATGAAACGCAGCATGGCCTCAGGCTATGCAGGTGTCGACAACCCGTTGTTTTACAAAGAAAACAACCGCATGCTGTTCGGCGATGCCAAGAAAATGCTCGACGAGGTGCTCACCGCGCTAAGAGCCTGAGTCCCCAGCCTGGCGCCGCCCCGTTGAAGGGCTCTTGGCGTGATCTGGCCCCCAGCTTCCAGTCACCCTGTCTGGAATTGGGGGCTTTTCTCTAATTAGGGAAAACATAGCTTACGCATGCTGGCGCCGCAGTGAGAATGATCGTTTTGCTAAAAAACAGGAGACTTCATCATGACTGATCGCATCTGGCTCAAAACCTACCCCCCAGGTGTTCCCGCCGACATTGACGAGAGCCAGTACAGCTCACTGGTCGAGCTGATGGAGGAGAGTTTCAAGAAGTACGCCAGCCTGAGCGCTTACAACTTCATGGGCAAGGAACTGACTTACGCCCAAGTCGATGAGATCAGTCAGACGTTCGGTGTCTACCTGCAAAGCCTGGGTCTGGTGCGTGGCGACCGGGTGGCGGTGATGATGCCCAATGTGCTGCAATACCCGATTGCAGTGGCCGCCATCCTGCGGGCCGGGTTCACGCTGGTCAACGTCAACCCGCTCTACACCCCGCGTGAACTGGAGCACCAGCTGAAGGACTCGGGTTCCAAAGCCATCGTCATTCTGGAGAATTTTGCCGCCACGCTGGAAAAATGTGTGGCCGCCACGCCCGTCAAACATGTGGTGTTGTGCGCCATGGGGGATCAACTGGGTTTTCTCAAGGGAACCTTGGTGAACTACGTGGTGCGCAACGTCAAGAAAATGGTGCCGGCCTTCAATCTGCCCGACGCCGTACGGTTCAACGCCGCCATGGCTCAGGCCAGCGGCGGCAGCTTGAAGAAGGTCAGTATCAAACCGGACGATGTGGCCGTGCTGCAGTACACCGGTGGCACCACCGGTGTTTCCAAGGGCGCTGTGTTGCTGCACCGCAACCTGGTGGCCAATGTGCTGCAGGCCGATGCCTGCTTTCAGCCTGCGCTGGTGAAAGTGCCCGCGGGCGAGCAAATCACCTCGGTCTGCGCCTTGCCGCTCTACCATATCTTCGCCTTCACGGTGAACATGATGCTCTCCTTGCGGCTGGGCGGCAAACTCATCCTGATTCCCAACCCGCGGGATTTCCCGGCGGTGCTGGCTGAACTGGCCAAGCACAAGGTGCATGTGTTGCCGGCGGTCAATACCCTGTTCAATGGCCTGGCTAACCACCCGGATTTCAGCAAAGTCAACTGGAAGAGTCTGATGGTGTCTGCCGGGGGCGGCACCGCCGTGCAAAGTGCTGTGGCCAAGCTCTGGTTCGAAAAGACTGGTTGCGCCATCTGCGAGGGGTATGGCTTGAGCGAAACCTCGCCCATTGCCACCTCCAACCCGGTGACCACCACCGAATACTCGGGCTCCATCGGCGTACCAGTACCCAGCACCTGGCTGAAATTGCTCGACGATGAAGGCAACGACTCCGCGCCTGGCGAACCTGGCGAGATCGCCATCAAGGGCCCGCAGGTGATGGCGGGTTACTGGCAGCGCCCGGACGAGACCGCCAAGGTGATGACGCCCGATGGCTACTTCAAGTCCGGCGACATCGGGGTGATGGACGAGCGTGGTTTTTTCAAGATCGTCGACCGCAAAAAAGACATGATTCTGGTGAGTGGCTTCAATGTTTACCCCAATGAGGTGGAAGACGTGGTTTCGCAAATGCCTGGCGTGATGGAATGCGCCTGTGTTGGCGTGCCTGACGACAAGTCGGGTGAGGCGGTCAAACTGGTGATCGTCAAAAAGGACCCCAACCTCACCGAAGCCCAGGTACGCGCCTACTGCAAGGACAACATGACGGGTTACAAGCACCCCAAAGTGATTGAATTCCGTACCGATTTGCCTAAAACACCGGTGGGTAAAATCCTGCGGCGCGAATTGCGCGGCAAATAAAGGATTTCCGTTGACCACACTCGCCATCGTCAGTGCCCTGCTGGATGAACAAAAAGGACTTCTGGACCAACTGCAACAACCGATTAAACGTGTGCGTGCCGGGCGCACTTTCTGGTGTGGTCAGTGGGGTGGGCATGATGTGGTGCTGGTGCTTTCCAAAGTGGGCAAGGTCGCGGCGGCGAGCACCACCGCGACCCTGATTGAAGCATTTGGTGTCGAGCGGGTGCTGTTCACCGGGGTGGCGGGGGGCATTGGGGATGGTGTCAAGGTGGGAGATGTGGTGGTAGCTGACGCCTTTATCCAGCACGACATGGACTCCGGGCCGCTGTTTCCGCGTTACGAAATTCCGCTGTACGGGCGTGCCACGCTGGATTGCGATGCCAGCTTGTCTGCTATTTTATTTGAAGCAGTTAACACAGGTTTGATGGGGGTTGGCGACCATTTCCATCGAACAAATTTACTGGAGGCGCCGAACGTGCATCGCGGCCTGATTGCCAGTGGCGACCAGTTTGTTTGCGACCCGTCAGACGTGGCGTGCATGCGTGCCGACCTGCACCTGGCAGGCCATCAACCCCTGGCGGTGGAGATGGAGGGTGCGGCGGTGGCGCAGGTGTGTTTTGACTACGGTATTCCGTTTGCGGCGGTGCGCACCATTTCAGACCGGGCGGACGCGCAGGCACACATGGATTTCTCGGCGTTTGTGCAACAGGTGGCCAGCCCTTACGCCTTGGCGATTGTCTCGCAGTTTATGCAAACGCTTCCAAAATAATAGCTACTAGCCCTTATTCTATAAGGGCTAGAGGCCTATTTTACTTAAGCCAGCCGCGGTGCCGGAAGTACCACATGGGCCCTAGCGCGCTGGCCAGCATCACCATCAGGGCATAGGGGTAGCCCAGCGCCCAATCCAGTTCGGGCATGTACTTGAAGTTCATGCCGTACAAGCTGGCAATCAAGGTGGGTGGCAGCAGCGCCACGCTGGCCACGGAGAAGATCTTGATGATCTTGTTCTGGTTGATGTTGATGAAACCCACGGTGGCGTCCATCAAGAAGTTGATCTTGTCGAACAGGAACGCGGTATGGGAGTCCAGCGAGTCCATGTCACGCAGAATCTGTCGGGCTTCCTCAAACTGCTCGCCGTTGAGCATCTTGCTGCGCACCATGAAGCTCACCGCGCGGCGGGTGTCCATCACATTGCGGCGAATTCGCCCACTCATGTCTTCATGGCGGGCAATGGCACCCAGCACTTCACCGGCCAGCGCATCGGTCATGTCACCTGACAACACTTTTTTGCTGACTTTTTCCAGCTCGTCGTAAATTTCTTCCAGCGTGTCGGCGGAATACTCGGCGTCTGCGTCAAACAGTTTGAGCAGGACCTCCTTGGCGTCTTCAATCAGCCCGGGCGCACGCCGAGCCCGCATGCGCAACAGCCTGAACACGGGTACATCTTCGTCATGGATGGAAAAAAGCACCCCTTTGCTTTTGAGTTCATCGTTGTCGGTATTGAGGATGAAGGCCACCCGCACCGTATGCGGTTCGTCGTCATCTGCTACCAAAAAGTCACTACGTATATGCAACTCGCCATTATCTTCCTTGTAAAAGCGGGCGGACTCTTCGATGTCCTCGTCCATCGCATCTTCGGGAATCGACAGGCCGTAGTACTGTTTGATCCAGCGCTTTTCTTCCGGTGTGGGGGACTCCAGATCAACCCAGATTGGCTGGAAGCGTGACAGCTCCTCCATCGATTCAATCTCTTCCTGGAACAGGCGGCCGTTGGCAAGGGTGAAGATGTTGAGCATACGCTCACTCCCAAAATAAACAAGGCATCAAAAAAAGGGGGATGTTGGGGAGGCTTCCAACCCCGGATGCTTGTTTTGGGGTCGAAAGCTACCGACTAGGGTAGGTTTCCAAGGTAGTGAATCCGTCTGTTAAAACCTTAAGATTATGGCACCGGGCAGGGTCTTTGGACAAGTTTTGGCAGGCAAGTCCTGATGCTGTTGCAGTGCAGCATGGAAAAACATTGCAAGAAATGAATCGCCGGGGCATAGTGTGATTAACCATTCAATTCGATCATCCTGTTGTCGGCATCGTGCTGGCGACTCTCTCAACCAAGCTGTAGGAGGCTTTTTATGAATTTGACAATCAGTGGTCACCACCTGGAGGTTACGCCGGCGCTGCGGTCGTATGTGACAAACAAACTTGACCGAATCAAGCGCCATTTCGACCAGGTGGTGGATGTCAAAGTTCTGTTAACCCTTGAAAACCAGAAAGAAAAGGAACGGCGTCAGAAAGCCGAATGCAACATCCACATCAAAGGCATAGAGTTGTTTGCCGAAAGTGCCCATGCCGACCTGTATGCGGCGGTGGACGAACTGGTGGATAAGCTCGACCGTCAGGTGGTGCGCCACAAGGACCGCCTGCAATCGCATCATCATGATGCCGCCAAGCGCCTGATGTAATTTAAACTCTGCCAGGCCGCCCGCTGGTGCGTGCGGCTTTTTTTGCGTCCAATTTTTCAGGGTGCATAATTCTGGGCCAATCATGAACCGACTTGCGTCTATCCTCACTGCCAATCATGTTCTTGTCCAGGTGGACATCTCCAGCAAGAAAAGAGCTTTTGAAGAAGCGGGCCTGCTGTTTGAAAACTTGCATGGCTTGAGCCGCGCGCTGGTCACCGACAGCCTGTTTTCCCGTGAGCGTCTGGGTTCAACTGGCCTGGGGCACGGCGTGGCCATTCCCCACGGGCGTATCAAGGGCCTGAAGTCGCCCATGGCGGCGGTTTTTCAGCTGGCCCATCCCATCGGATTTGAAGCGCCAGACGAGTTGCCTGTGGGGTTGATGATTTTTCTGCTGGTGCCTGAGGCCGCGACGCAAAAGCACCTGGAAATTCTTTCCGAGATTGCCGAAATGCTCAGTGACGCTGACTTGCGGGAGAAGCTGATGGCCAGCCCCTCGGTGACGGACCTGCATGGGCTGATCACCAACTGGCAATCGGTTCAGTCGAATTAAGCAGTTGCCTTGAAACCCACCGTTATCAGCGCTGACGTCCTGTTTGAGGCTTTTCGCGGTAATTTGCGCTGGGAGTGGGTGGCCGGTCTGGGTGCTTCAGAGCGGCGTTTTGATGAGGTGGCGGTGCGGGCTGCGCGCTCCGGCGCGGATCTGGTGGGCTACCTCAACTACATCCACCCTTACCGCGTTCAGATTCTGGGTGAGCGAGAGGTGGCTTATCTGACCAACGCCACGCCGGAGGATAGCATGCGGCGCATCGCCCGCATTGTCACGCTGGAGCCACCGGTGCTGATTTTGGCCGACGGCCAAATGGCACCCCCGGCGCTGATGTCGATGTGTGAGCGGGCCCAGATCCCCATGTTTGCCACCACCGGTTCGTCGGCCTTTGTGATTGACGTACTGCGCGCCTACCTGTCCAAGCACTTTGCCGACCGCTGCACGATGCACGGCGTGTTCATGGATATTCTGGGTTTGGGGGTGATGATCACCGGCGAATCCGGCCTGGGCAAGAGTGAGCTGGGTCTGGAACTGATTTCACGCGGTAATGGCTTGGTGGCCGATGACGCGGTGGACCTGTACCGTATCAACCAGGACACCATCGAAGGGCGTTGTCCGGAATTGCTGTTGAACCTGCTGGAAGTGCGCGGCATCGGCCTGCTCGATATCCGCTGTATTTTTGGTGAGACCGCCGTGCGCCGCAAAAAGCGCCTGCAGTTGATTGTGCATCTGGTGCGCCGCGAAACCATGGAGCGTGATTACGAGCGCATTCCTTATGAGCCGCTGACCCAGGATGTGCTGGATGTGCCGGTGCGCAAGGTGGTGATTCAGGTGGTGGCGGGTCGCAATATCGCCGTGCTGGTGGAGGCCGCTGTGCGCAACACCATTCTGCAGATTCGCGGTGTAGATACTTACAAGGAATTTGTCGAACGCCATCGCAAGGCGATGGGCGACAACAGCTAGTCCGGTTTGCGCCGGTGCTCGCAGTTGTCGCGCACGCAGTGGGCGTACAGGCTCAAGGCGTGGTCGGCAATGGCAAAGCCCTTCTCTTTGGCCACCGCGGTTTGCCGCTGCTCAATCTGGGCGTCAAAAAACTCTTCGACCCGACCGCAATCCAGGCACACCAGATGGTCGTGATGTTGGCCTTCATTGAGCTCGTACACCGCTTTGCCGCTCTCAAAATGGCTGCGCGACAGGATGTCGGCCTGCTCAAATTGTGCCAACACCCGGTAAACCGTGGCCAGACCCACATCCGAGCGCTCTTCCATCAACACCCGGAACACGTCTTCTGCTGTCATGTGCCGACGAATACCTTTCTGGAAAATCTCCAGGATTTTCAGCCGGGGTAACGTGGCTTTCAGCCCTGTGCTTTTGAGTTCATCAATCTTGGTCATACAGGTTTTCCGGTTGCCAGTAGGGTTGCCGTGCTGCGCGCCTTTCGTTTAAAAGCTGCCAGTACAATGAACGGATCATATCGTCGCGGCTTGTTCTATGTCTGATTTCATCGTTCGTTGTGTCTGCTGGAGTGCGCTTGGCGCCACTGCGGTTGCGCTGTCTGCCTGCAGCTCCGTGGATGGCGCCAGCAACCGGCTGGTGAGTATGGTCACACCCTACAAAATTGACATCGTCCAGGGTAATTTTGTCTCGCGTGAGCAGGTTGACGCGCTCAAGAACGGCATGAGCCGTGGTCAGGTCAAGAATATTCTGGGAACACCCTTGCTCACCGATGTGTTCCATGCGGACCGCTGGGATTACGTCTTTACTTTCAAGCGGCAAGGGGTGGAGACCCAAGCGCGCAAGGTCACGGTGTTTTTCAAGGATGATGTGCTGGCGCGGGTGGAGGCTGATCCGCTGCCCACCGAAGCTGAGTTTGTCGCCTCCCTGGATTCTGGTCGCAACTCAGGTCCGGTGCCCGTGCTGGAAATGTCCCCTGAGAGTTTGAAGGCTGCAATCAAACCAGCGCAGGCAGCCCCTGCTGCGCCACCCAAAGCGATGGTGGTGCCGCCTGACAGCTACCCCCCACTCGAAGCGCCCGCACGTTAGAAGGTCCGCATGAGCGATGCCATCCTCCACCGTATTAGTGTGGCCGGTGCCAGTGGCCGCATGGGCCGGATGCTGGTTGAAGCGGTTTCACGGGCCGACGATTGCCGGCTCAGCGGCGCGTTGGACTTACCCGGCAGCCCGGCCATTGGCCTCGATCCGGCCGCGTTCATCGGTCTGAGCAGCGGGATTGCCATCACCTCGGATCTGGCCACGGGCCTGAGCAATACCGACGCGTTGATCGATTTCACCCGCCCCGAAGGCACGCTGGCCCATCTGCAGGTGTGCCGCCAACTGGGTGTCAATCTGGTGATCGGCACCACCGGCTTCACCGAGGCACAAAAAGCCCAGATTGCCGCGGCCGCGCAAGACATTGCCATCGTCATGGCGCCCAACATGAGTGTGGGCGTGAATGTGACCCTGAAGCTGCTGGAAATGGCCGCCAAGGCGCTGTCCACTGGCTACGACATCGAAATCATTGAAGCGCACCACCGCCACAAGGTGGATGCGCCCTCTGGCACGGCACTCAAAATGGGCGAAGTGATTGCGACAGCTCTGGGGCGTGATCTGAAAGATTGCGCCGTCTACGCCCGCCAAGGCGTCACGGGCGAACGCGACCCGTCTTCCATCGGTTTTGCCACCATTCGCGGCGGTGACATCGTGGGTGACCACACGGTGCTGTTTGCTGGCACCGGAGAACGCATCGAGATTTCGCACAAGTCATCGAGCCGCGTCAGTTACGCGCAGGGCAGCCTGCGGGCCGTGCGTTTCCTGCACGGGCGCAAGGCCGGTCTGTTCGACATGGCTGACGTGCTCAACCTGAAATGAACCTGGCGCAGTTTTTCTGGCAAGGTGATACGCTGGCACGCGGTGTGGCGCTGCTGCTGCTGGCCATGTCGGTCAGCAGCTGGGTTGTGATTTTGTGGAAAGCCTGGTTGTTACACCGTGCCAGCCGCGATGTGGACCGTTGTATTGCCGTCTTCTGGCAATCCGGCAACGTTGAGGACGCCACCCAAAAAATCAAGGCTTTTGACCGTGAAGCCCTTGTGCTACCTATGGTTGAAGCTACAAAACTAGAAGCAAGCAACACGCTGGCCGGTGCAGGTGGTCTGGAGACCCAGCTCACCCGGGTGCTGCGCAACGCGCTGCATGTGTCGCTGACCAAGCTGCAGCATGGCCAGGTGTTGCTGGCCACCGTGGGTGCCACTGCCCCGTTTGTCGGCCTGCTCGGCACGGTCTGGGGCATCTACCACGCGCTGATCGGCATCGCCTCGGCCGGTCAGGTCACCATTGACCAAATCTCCGGCCCAGTGGGCGAGGCGCTGATCATGACTGCAGCCGGCCTGGCGGTGGCGATTCCGGCGGTGCTGGCTTACAACGTGCTCGGGCGTGCAGTGGCGCGTATCGAGGCCGAGCTGGAAGGTTTTGCCCGTGACCTGCGTGAGCTGGTGGGCAACGCCAGTGCGCAGATTTAAGCCAGGCTGAGCATCATGTCGTTTGGCCGCCTTGACCGCAGCTCGGGCGCACCACCCATGAGCGACATCAACATGACGCCGCTGATCGACGTGATGCTGGTGCTGGTGGTGATCTTCATCATCACCGCGCCTTTGCTGGCCAGTTCCATCAAACTTGACCTGCCCAAAACCGACGCCGCCAAAGCAAGCGAGGTGCCCAAGGCCGTGCTGGTGGTGGTGGACGCTGCCGGGCAGACGTTTCTGAACGACCACCCGGTGTCGCTGGGCGAGTTGGCCCGGCAGTTTGCGACCGCGCAGCAGTCCAACCCCGACACCGAAGTGCAATTGCGCGCCGACACGGCTGTGCCCTATGGCCGCATAGTGGAGGTGATGGGTGCCGCGCAAAAGGCGGGTCTGAACCGCATCGGCTTTATCGCCGACAACCCGACGACCGCCGCGGCGACAGCAGTACCGCCGTCGCCTGCCGAACCGGCAACGCGCAAACCCTAAAATCGGCGCCAAGCCTATCTGGTGCGCCTTGCGCGCCGGAGCGGGCAACAACACGGCCTTATCCCAGTTACCTCACGCTACTGCGGTGTTCAAGCCGCCACGATGGATCGTTATGCAAGACAAATACACCCACCTCGACGTTGAACCGGCAGCACAGGCGCATTGGCAGTCCACCGACGCCTACCGGGTCACGGAAAACGCGGTGGACGCCCACGGCCAGCCCAAAAAGAAGTTTTACGCCTGCTCGATGTTGCCCTACCCCAGCGGCAAGTTACACATGGGCCATGTGCGCAACTACACCATCAACGACATGCTCACGCGCCAGCTGCGCATGCAGGGTTACAACGTGCTGATGCCGATGGGTTGGGACGCCTTTGGCCTGCCCGCCGAAAACGCGGCGCTCAAAAACGGCGTGCCACCCGCCAAATGGACGTTCGAGAATATTGCCTACATGAAGCAGCAGATGCAGGCCATGGGCCTGGCCATCGACTGGAGTCGCGAGGTGGCCACCTGCACGCCCGAGTATTACAAGTGGAACCAATGGCTGTTTTTGAAGATGCTGGAAAAAGGCATTGCCTACCGCAAGACCCAGGTGGTGAACTGGGACCCGGTGGACATGACCGTGCTCGCTAACGAACAAGTGATTGACGGCAAAGGCTGGCGCACCGGCGCGGTGGTGGAAAAGCGTGAGATTCCGGGGTATTACCTGGCGATCACCCAATACGCTGACGAGCTGCTGGCCAATGTCACCGGTGACAAGATGCCCGGCTGGCCCGAACGCGTCAAGCTGATGCAGGAAAACTGGATTGGCAAGAGTGAGGGTGTGCGGTTTGCGTTTCCGCACACCATTTCTGATGCTTCGGGTGCACATATCGGCGACGGGCGCATGTATGTGTTCACCACTCGCCCTGACACCATCATGGGCGTGACCTTTTGCGCCGTGGCGCCGGAGCATCCTCTGGCGACGCACGCTGCCGCCAGCAACCCTGCGCTGGCCACGTTCATCCAGGAGTGCGCGCATGGCGGCACCACCGAGGCCGAACTGGCCACACAGGAAAAGAAGGGCCTGCCCACGGGTCTGTTTGTCACGCACCCGCTGACAGGCGCCCAGGTGGAAGTGTGGGTCGGCAACTACGTGCTGATGAGCTATGGCGACGGCGCGGTGATGGGTGTCCCGGCGCATGACGAGCGGGATTTTGCGTTTGCGCTGAAATACCAGTTGCCGATCCAGCCTGTTGTGGGTGTGGCTGCTCCGGCTGGGACATCCGGTACGCCGGGCTCCTCAGACGCAAGCTCAACATCGTCACCCGGCGCACCGGCTACCCCAACCTACCGAATGTTCGACACCACTGTGTGGCAGGATTGGTACGCCGAAAAAGGCGCTGGCGTGGCCGTGAACTCCGGCAAATACGACGGTCTGGTGTTCAAAGACTGCGTCGCCGCAGTGGCGGCAGACCTAGCCGCCCTCGGTCTGGGCGAGAAAAAAGTCACCTGGCGTTTGCGTGACTGGGGTGTGAGTCGCCAGCGTTACTGGGGCACCCCGATCCCGATCATCCATTGCGACGAACACGGCGCAGTGCCGGTGCCCGAAAAAGACCTGCCGGTGGTGCTGCCGGTCGACCTGGTGCCCGATGGCTCAGGCAATCCGCTGAACAAGTGCGAGGCCTTCCACGCGGGTGTCACCTGCTCGATCTGCGGCAAGGCAGCACGGCGCGAAACCGACACGATGGACACCTTCGTTGACTCAAGCTGGTACTTCATGCGCTATTGCGACCCGACCAACGCTGACAAGATGGTGGCCGACGGTGCGGACTACTGGATGCCGATGGACCAGTACATTGGCGGCATCGAACACGCGATCCTGCACCTGCTGTACGCGCGTTTCTGGACCAAGGTGATGCGTGACCTGGGACTGGTCAAGGTCGATGAACCCTTCACCAAGCTGCTCACCCAAGGCATGGTGCTGAATCACATCTACAGCCGCCGCACCGACAAAGGTGGCAAGGACTACTTCTGGCCCAAGGATGTGGAGCACGTGTTTGACGCTGCTGGTAAGGTCATTGGCGCGCGCCTGATCAACGCGGTGGATGATTTGCCGGTGGGCACGCCGATTGATTACGAGGGCGTGGGCACCATGTCCAAGTCCAAAAACAACGGCGTGGACCCGCAGGATTTGATCGAGCAATACGGTGCCGACACAGCGCGCCTGTACACCATGTTCACTGCCCCGCCCGAGGCCACCCTGGAGTGGAACGACGCAGCGGTGGAAGGCAGCTACCGCTTCCTGCGTCGTGTCTGGAACTTTGGTGTCAAGTTATCGACTATGGATTTCGCAGCTGCCAACGCAGTAGCGACAAGGGCTACAGGCCTAAAAGACATTGATTTTGGCAAGGAGGCCAAAGCGCTGCGGCTGGAGATCCACAGCGTGCTCAAGCAGGTGGACTATGACTACCAGCGCATGCAATACAACACGGTCGTCTCGGGCGCGATGAAGATGATCAACGCACTGGAAGACTTTAAAGCGGTTGACACTGCCGGTGCACAGGTAGCGCTGGTCGAGGGTTTTGGCATCCTGCTGCGCTGCCTGTACCCGGCCACACCGCACATTGCCCACGCCTTGTGGTCGCAACTGGGTTACGCGGGCACATTGGGTGACCTGCTGGACGCGCCGTGGCCAAAGGTGGACCCGGATGCCTTGACCAAGGATGAGATTGAGCTGATGCTGCAGGTCAATGGCAAACTGCGCGGCTCGATTGTGGTCAGTGCCAGCGCTGACAAGGCGGCTATTGAGGCGGCGGCTCTGGCGCATGAGATGTACCAGAAATTCGCCAACGGGGCGCCCCCCAAAAAGGTCATCGTGGTGCCGGGTCGCTTGGTCAATCTGGTGGTTTAAGGAGCATTTATGAAGCCTGCTTTGTCCCCCACGGCGGTGACGTCTGACGCTTCGGGCAGCTTGCCTGCAGTGGCGTCGGGTTGGTCGCGGCGCAGTTGGGTTGCTGCCTTGGTGGTCACCGGTCTGCTGGCCGGGTGCGGCTTCAAGCTGCGTGGCAGCCAGAACTATGCCTTTAGCAGCATCGCCATCGGGCCAAACCCAGGTGGCGCAGTGGTGCAGGAACTGCGCCGCTCCTTTGGCGGCGCGGTGCAGGTGCTGGGCACGGACGTGCCGCAAACGCAGGCTCAGGTGGTGCTCAAGGTGCTGGGCGAGCAGCGTGAAAAAATCGTGGTGGGCGTGAACTCGTCCGGCCAGGTGCGTGAATTCCAGCTGCGGCTGCGGGTGCGCTTTCGGCTCGACACACCACAAGGCCAGGAACTGATTGAAGACACCGAAATCGTGCAGCAGCGCGACATCAGCTACAGCGAAACCGCCGCGCTTGCCAAGGAAACCGAAGAAGCGCTGCTGTACCGTGACATGCAGAGCGACATTGCGCAGCAGATCCAGCGTCGGCTGGCAGCGGTCAAGCAGATTCGGTAAGTTTGGCCCGTGCCGGGCTGGTGCGGTTTGCGGCGGGCCGGATCAGCCGGTACAGGTCTTTCGGGTCACTCAGTTCTGCCATCAGGGCAATCGGTGCGCCCAGCTGCAGCGCCTGTGCCTGCGCATACAGGTAGCGCAGGGCAGAAAAATCTTCCATGGCAAAACCCACCGAGTCAAACATCGTGACCTGTTCGGCGCTGCTGCGCCCCGGTGCCTTGCCGGTGAGCACCTGCCAAAGCTCGGTGACGGCAAAGTCGGCGGGCAGGTGTTGCAGGTCGCCTTCGATGCGGGTTTGCGGCTCAAATTCGACAAACACGCTGGCCGCGCGTAATACATCGGCGTGAATTTCGGTCTTGCCGGGGCAGTCGCCACCCACGCCGTTGATGTGCATGCCGGGCTCCAGCATGTCGGCGGTGATGATGGTCGCGTTGGTTTTGTCGGCAGTGATGGTGGTCACGATGTCGGCACCGCGCACCGCCTCACGCACGCTGGCGCAGGGGATCAGGCGCAAACCGGCAGCGTCCGGGTTGGCCTGCAGGTTGCGCATCAGCTTGGCTGTGGCCTGCGGGTCAATGTCAAACAGGCGGATTTCCTCAATGTCCAGCAGGTGGTGAAAGACCAGCGCCTGAAACTCGCTCTGCGCGCCATTGCCAATCAGGGCCATGACACGGCTGTCGGGCCGGGCCAAAGCGCGGGCGGCCACGGCCGACGTCGCAGCAGTGCGCAGGGCGGTGGTCAGCGTCAGCTCACTCAGCAGCAGCGGTACACCGGTGGCCACATCGGCCAACACACCAAAGGCCATCACCGTGGACAGCCCTTGCGCCGTGTTTTTGGGGTGACCGTTGACGTATTTGAAGGTGTAGGTGCTGGCGTCGGCGATCGGCATGAGTTCAATCACGCCGTCTGCCGAGTGGCTGGCGACGCGCGGGGCCTTGTCAAAACTCTTCCAGCGCAAAAAATCCTGGTGAATGGTGGCGGCCAGACCTTGCAGCGTGCTGGCGATGCCTTGGCGGCCAATCAGGGCCGCCACGTCTTGCGGGCTGAGAAAGAGGGTGCCGATACGGTTGGCGGACAGTGTTTTTGCGGTGTTCATGGTGGGGGTCTTGGGGTTGGCCAAATTCTGAAAATACGTGGTGTTGAGTTTGCCCGCGCAGGCGCCCAATCACAATCGACAACTTTGTCTATAAATCGTCACATAATTGCCGTTTTGACGGACTGGATTACCACAATGGATGAAACCGACCAACAACTGCTGTCGCTGCTGCGCCAAGACGCGCGCCTGTCGGTGGCGGCGCTGGCGCTCAAACTCAAGGTGTCGCGCGGCACGGTGACCAACCGCATTCGCAAGCTGGAAGACGATGGCGTGATCGTGGGCTACACAGTGCGCCTGCGCCCGGATGTGCAGCATGACGAGATCACCGCCTGGATGAGCATCGCCGTCGACGGCAACCAGACGCGCGCGGTGATCGCCGCGCTGCTGGGCGAGCCCGGCGTGGCCACGCTGCATGACACCAATGGCCGCTGGGATTTGCTCGCGGAATTGCGTGCCGACAACCTGCAGACACTGGCCAAGGTGCTGGAGCGCATCCGCCTGCTCAAAGGTATCAGCAACACCGAGACCAGCATCCATCTCGAAACCTACCGGCTATCGTGAGGTAGGGCAACCACTCGCGATGCCCTTTTAGCTCTCTGTTACCCGCGGCAGGCATTTGGTGCCAGACTCCGCGAATGTCCCCCGGCCCTTTGGGCCTCCTCCTTGATTTGGCAAGACCCCAAGTCCACGCTGCGTCAGGCACCCAACGCCAACCGCTAGCCGCCGGTCCCTGCTCGCCTTCAAGCTGCTCTCATCATCCGGGTGTCACTAAACTACCCGTCTATGCAAATCAGCCCCCACCAGCTTAGCGCCCACCTGCAAAAAGGCTTGAAAAGCCTCTACACGCTGCACGGTGACGAGCCGCTGCTGATTGGTGAGGCGCTGGACGCCATCCGCGCTGCCGCCCGCGCCCAAGGCTTCACCGAGCGCACCTCGCACACGGTGAGCGGTGCCAACTTTGACTGGAGCGAGGTGCTGGCCGCCTGCGGCAGCTTGAGCCTGTTTGCCGACAAACAGATTGTGGAAATTCGCGTTCCCAGCGGCAAGCCCGGCAAGGAGGGCAGCGTGGCGCTGCAACAGCTGGTCGACCAGTCGCGCGGCAACGATGCGACGCTGACCCTGGTGATCCTGCCCCGGCTGGACAAAATGACCAAGGCCACGGCCTGGTTTGCCGCGCTGGAAGGCGGCATCACGCTGGAAGTGAGCCCGGTGGAGCGCGCCGCCTTGCCGCAATGGATCGCCCAGCGCCTGGCCACCCAGGGCCAGCGTGTGGGTGCGGGTGAAGAGGGTCAGCGCACGCTGCAGTTTTTTGCCGACCGGGTGGAGGGCAACCTGCTCGCTGCGCACCAGGAGATTCAAAAGCTGGCGCTGTTGCACCCAGCGGGTGAACTCAGCTTTGAGCAGATTGAGTCTGCCGTGCTGAATGTGGCGCGTTATGACGTGTTCAAACTCAGTGAGGCCGTGCTGGCCGGGCAGGCGGCGCGGGTGCAGCGCATGCTCGACGGTCTGCAGGCGGAGGGTGAGGCCGAGGTGCTGGTGCACTACACGCTGGCCGAGGACATCCGCGTCCTGAAACGTGTGAAAGACGCCATGAACCGTGGTAGCCCGCTGCCGATGGCGCTGCGTGAACAGCGCGTCTGGGGCAACAAGGAGCGTCTGTTTGAGCGCGTGTTACCGCGACTGAGCGACGCTGCCCTGGCGCAACTGCTGCACAGCGCGCACCAGGTCGACGGCATCGTCAAAGGCCTGAAACAACCCGACTGGCCCAACGACCCCTGGGCGGCGCTGGGGCGGCTGGCGATGCTGCTGTGCGGCATGTGTGCCGCGGGGGCGAGCAAGCCACCGGCGGGTAGCCGACCGAGGTAGACCAGGCATCACGCCGGGCCGGACCAAGTGGTTCGCAGCCCTGGGGGAGGGCCGGTGGCAGTCCTGCAGGGGTATCCGTTCAGCGCCATGCCAAAATGCCGCCATGACCACGCTCAACATCACCGACTACACCCAGACTCTCGGCTTAAAGGCAAAACAGGCCTCAGCCCATATGGCTAAAGCGCCTGCAGCTATTAAAAATAAAGCATTGCGCAAGCTGGCCGAGCTGTTGCGCGCCAATGTGGACGCGCTGCAGATCGACAACGCCAAAGACATTGAACGCGCCATAGTCGCTGGCCTGGCCGCGCCGATGGTGGACCGGCTCAAGCTCACCCCCAAGGTGATCGAGACCTGCGCCCAAGGCTGCGAGCAATTGGCTGCCATGGCCGATGTGATTGGCGAAATCATCGGACTAAGGGAGCAACCCAGCGGCATCCGCGTAGGGCAGATGCGTGTGCCGATTGGCGTGTTTGGCATGATTTTCGAGAGCCGCCCGAACGTGACGATTGAGGCCGCGTCGTTGAGCATCAAGAGCGGCAACGCCTGCATCCTGCGTGGTGGCTCCGAGGCGATTGACTCCAACAAGGCGCTGGCGCGGCTGGTGCAGCAGGCGTTGGTGGAAAGCGGCCTGCCCGAGACCGCGGTGCAGCTAGTGCAAACCACCGACCGCGAGGTAGTCGGCCAGCTGATTGCCATGCCGCAGTATGTGGATGTGATCATTCCGCGTGGCGGCAAGGGGCTGATCGAGCGCATCAGCCGTGACGCCAAGGTGCCGGTCATCAAACACCTGGACGGCAATTGCCACACCTATGTGGACGACCCGTGCGACATCGCCCTGGCGGTGAAAGTGGCCGATAACGCCAAAACCAACAAATACAGCCCGTGCAACGCGACTGAGAGCCTGCTGGTGGCGCGCGGTGTGGCGGGTGAGTTTTTGCCGCAGATTGCCAGCATATATGCCGCCAAAGGGGTCGAGATGCGCTGTTGCCCTGAGGCGCTGACGTTGCTAAAGTCTTATATAAAAAATATGGCTCCAGCCCTTATAGATAAAGGGCTAGTAGCTATTGATAGTGAAGTATTCAAGCTGGTGCCAGCGATTGAGGCGGACTGGTTTGAAGAGTATCTGGCACCCATCATCAGCATCAAGATCGTGGCCGGGGTGGAGGAAGCCATAGCCCACATCAACCAGTACAGCAGCCACCACACCGACGCCATCCTGACGCGCGACCACCTGCATGCCCAAGCGTTCCTGCGCGAGGTGGATTCAGCCAGCGTCATGGTCAACACCAGTACACGTTTTGCCGATGGTTTTGAGTACGGCCTGGGGGCCGAGATTGGTATTTCCACCGACAAGTTTCACGCGCGCGGGCCGGTCGGCATTGAAGGCCTCACCTCGCTCAAATACGTGGTGCTGGGGCAGGGTGAAGTGCGGCAGTGACCCCAGGACGACTCCGCGCGTGGGGCGTAGGTGCGCTGGCCCACAGACTTGACGGCGTGCCTTCTGGAACTATTGCGCCAGCGCGTACTCTCAGGCTCTGTCAGATAAATCGCTACTTGGCGGTGGCGGGGCCGTCACAGCCCCGACCTAGAATAAAAGCAACTCTTTCGCAAGGTTTTTCATGGTTCCTCATCTCATCACCGCCTTGACGGGCCCCATCAACGAACTGGAGCAGCGCGTGCTGGACTCCATGCCCGCCATCGAACGCTGGTTCCGCTTGGAGTGGATGGAGCACACGCCGCCGTTTTACGCTTCGGTGGACGTGCGCAACGCGGGCTTCAAACTCTCGCCGGTGAGCACCCGGCTGTTCCCCAGCGCCTGGAACAACCTCACCCCAGAGATGGTGCCGCTGGCCGTGCAAGCCGCCATGGCCGCCATCGAGAAGATCTGCCCTGAGGCGCGCAACCTGCTGGTGGTTCCCAAGAACGGCCCGCACAGCCTGGCTTATCTGGACAACCTGGTGCAACTGCGGCGCATCTTCAACATGGCGGGCCTGAATGTGCGGCTGGGCTCCATTGACCCGGCGCTCAAGAAAACCACCACGGTGGAACTGCAGAACGGCGAGTCGGTCACGCTGGAGCCCGTCATTCGTGGCAAGCGCCGCCTGGGGCTGAAGGATTTTGACCCCTGCACCATCCTGCTCAACAACGACCTGAGCGCCGGTGTGCCAGGCATTCTGGAGGAAATTTTTGAGCAATACCTGCTACCGCCCTTGCACGCGGGCTGGCCCACCCGGCGCAAAAGCAAGCATTTCAAGGCCTACGAAGAAGTCGCCAAACGGCTGGGCAAGCTGCTGGGCGTGGACCCCTGGCTGATCAACCCGCTCTTTGATAAGTGTGAAGAGGTCGATCTGGACCAGGACAGCGGCATGGAGTGCCTGCGCAGCCAGGTGGATGTGGTGCTGACCCGCGTGCGCCGCAAATACAAGGAATACGGCATCAAGGAAAAGCCGTTTGTCGTGGTCAAGGCTGACCATGGCACGCATGAGCTGGGCATCGTCACCGTGCGTGATGCCAAGGACATGCAGGCGCTGGCCGACCATGTCAAAACCCTGGTCAAAAACCGCCAGACCCCGTTGATGCCGCACGGTTTCATGGTGCAAGAGGGGGTGATGACCCAAGAGCGCGTCAACAACGCTGTGGCCGAGCCGGTGATCTACACCATGGACCGCTATGTGGTGGGCGGCTTTTACCGCGTGCATGCCGGGCGCGGCGTGGATGAAGCCCTGAACGCGCCCGGTGCAGACTACGTGCCGCTGGCGTTTGAGCACAGCACCCAGCTGCCCCAACCCGGCGTCAAACCTGGTGCCAGCCTGCCCAACCGCTTCTACATGTACGGCGTGGTGGGCCGCCTGGCCATGTTGGCCGCCAGCTACGAACTGGAGGCCACCGACCCGGAGGCCGAGGTTTACGACTAGCGCCGCTTGTCGAATTGCAGCCACCTATCGCCCGAAAAGATTGAGCCAGATCAAAAAGGGGCCAGGTTCACGTCAGTGCCCCGACGACTTTCGGGCGCAAAATGGCGGCCTCTCATGACATGGAGCCCGGCTGACCGATGGCCGGGTGCTTGATTGACAAGTTCTCAAACCTCTTTGCGCGCACTCACCCTGGGTGCGATTGGTGTCGTCTATGGCGACATCGGCACCAGCGTGCTGTATGCCGTCAAAGAGGTGTTTGGTGCGGGCCACGTGCCGTTCACCACCGACAACGTCATGGGTGTGCTGTCGATTTTTTTCTGGACACTGACGGTCATCATTTCGCTCAAATATGTGACGCTGGTGCTGCGCGCCGACAACAACGGTGAAGGCGGCCTGGTGGCCATGCTGGCGCTGGCCTCGCAGTCGGTGGTGGACAAACCCCGGCTGCGGCGTGTGTTGCTGTATGTCGGGATCTTCGGCACCTGCCTGTTTTATGGCGACGGGGTCATCACCCCGGCCATCTCGGTGCTGTCAGCGGTGGAAGGCCTCGAAGTGGTATCACCCAACTTCAAAAAGGCGGTGATTCCGCTGACGCTGCTGGTTCTGTTCGCGTTGTTTTTTGTGCAGAAGCGCGGCACGGCCGACATTGGCAAGTTTTTTGGCCCGATCACGCTCACCTGGTTTGTCGCCATTGCGGTGCTGGGTGTCTCGCACATCTGGCACAACCCGGAGATCTTGTGGGCTTTGAGCCCACACTATGCGCTGGGCTTCACCTGGAACAACCCGGGCATCACCTTCCTCATATTGGGCGCGGTGGTGCTGTGTGTCACCGGGGGTGAGGCGCTGTATGCCGACATGGGGCACTTTGGCAAGAAACCGATCCGCCTGGCGTGGTTCACCATTGTCATGCCCTGCCTGACGCTGAACTACTTTGGCCAGGGGGCGCTGCTGCTGAGCGACCCGACTGCCGTAAAGAACCCGTTTTTCAACATGGCCCCAGATTGGGCGCTGCTGCCGCTGGTGGGCCTGGCCACGCTGGCCACGGTGATTGCCTCGCAAGCCTTGATCACCGGCGCGTTTTCTGTCACCAAGCAGGTGATTCAGCTGGGCTATTTGCCGCGCTTTCAGGTGCTGCACACCAGCGTCAAGGAAACCGGGCAGATCTACATGCCGTTTGTGAACTGGGGCCTGTTTGTGCTGATCGTGCTGGCGGTGGTGCTGTTCAAGTCGTCGAGCAACCTGGCCGCCGCCTATGGGATTGCGGTCACGCTGGACATGTTGATCACCACGGTGCTGACGTTTTTTGTTATCCGTTATGCCTGGCATTACCCGCTGGCATTGTGTCTGGCCGTCACCGGCTGGTTTTTTGCAGTGGATTTGGCGTTTTTCTCGTCCAACATGCTCAAGCTGGTCGATGGGGGCTGGTTTCCGCTGCTGATTGCCGGTGGTGTCTACACCGTGATGCTGACCTGGAAAGACGGCAGGCGGCTGCTCAAGCAAAAGCTCAAACAGGATGCCATCGACCTGACCAGTTTTCTGGAGGCGGTGTTCATCAGCCCGCCCACGCGCGTTCCTGGCACAGCCGTATTCCTGACCGCAGAAACTGGCACGGTGCCCAATGCCATGTTGCACAACCTCAAACACAACAAGGTGCTGCATGAAACCAACCTGTTTGTCACCGTGATCAGCCATGAGGTGCCCTGGATCGGTATGGACAAGCGGGTGACCATCGAGTCACTCGGGCACGACTGCTGGCAGGTGATCGTCAACTACGGCTTCAAGAACGACCCCGATCTGCCCAAAGCCCTGCAAAGCCTCAAAGGCCGGGGCTGTGATCTGGACCCGATGACCACCAGCTACTTCCTCAGCCGCGACACCGTCACCCCCTCCCTGGGCAGTGGCATGGCGCTGTGGCGTGAAAAGCTCTTTGCCCAGATGCACCTCAACGCCAGCGGCGCAGCCGGGTTTTTGAACCTGCCGAGCAACGCGGTGGTGGAACTGGGCAGCAAGATCGAGATTTGAGGCTTGCCGGGTTGGCGACGGGGCGGGTGGCCTTGACCAGTTGGGTGGCCATCGTCTTCCAGACGGTGCTGATCACTTTGTTGGCCACCCTGTGCGGCGTGGCGATTGCCGGGGTGGGGTCGGCTTTTTGGGGGGTGATTGCGGGTGCGTTGGCGCTTTTGGTTCAAAGGGCGGGAAAATCACACTGTGACCTGCCCCCGCGCTGACTTGCGTGTACACGGCGGTCGTTCTTTTGCCCTTCTGGTCCTTTGAGGCCGCCCTGAAAGTGATGTTTTCCATGAAGTTGTTGTTTGTTGCCGATCCGCTCGAATCGTTCAAAATTTACAAAGACACCACCTTTGCCATGATGCGCGAGGCGCAAAAACGCGGCCACACCTTGAGCGCCTGCCAGCCCAAAGACATCATGTGGCAGCGTGGCGGCCTGGTGACGGCCTTTGTGCGCGACATCACGCTTACCGGGCAGAGCGCTGAGTGGTTCAGCGCCGAGCAGCAGGCGCCCAACGAGCGCCCGGCGGCATTGAAAGATTTTGATGCCGTGGTGATGCGCAAAGA
This sequence comes from Rhodoferax ferrireducens, assembly GCA_002083775.1. Classification (GTDB taxonomy): domain Bacteria; phylum Pseudomonadota; class Gammaproteobacteria; order Burkholderiales; family Burkholderiaceae_C; genus Rhodoferax; species Rhodoferax ferrireducens_A. The sequence continues at coordinate 81,482 of MTEI01000005.1, forward strand.
TCCACCGTTTGACAGCGAGTTTTTTTATGCCACGCACCTGCTGGAGCAGGCCGAGCGCGAAGGTGCCCGCGTTTTCAACAAGCCGCGTGCGTTGCGTGACCATCCAGAGAAACTGGCGATTCTGGAGTGGCCGCAGTTCATTGGTCCGACGCTGGTCACGCGTGATGCGCAGGACATCCGCCGCTTCCACGCCGAATACCACGACATCATCCTCAAGCCGCTGGACGGCATGGGTGGCGCGGGCATCTTCCGCGTGAAAGAAGATGGCCTGAACCTGGGTGCCATCATCGAAACGCTCAATAAAGAGGGTGCCGAGACGGTGATGGTGCAAAAGTTCCTGCCCGCCATCGCCCAGGGTGATAAGCGAGTGCTGGTGATAGGCGGCCAGCCGGTGCCTTACAGCCTGGCGCGCATCCCGCAAGGTGGTGAGGTGCGTGGCAACCTGGCGGCAGGCGGAAAAGGTGTGGCGCAGCCGCTCACCGCGCGTGACCGTGAAATTGCCGAGGCTATTGGCCCGGTGCTGTTCCAGCGCGGGCTGCTGCTGATCGGGCTGGACGTGATTGGCGAACACCTCACCGAGATCAACGTCACCAGCCCGACCTGTTTCCAGGAGATTTTTGATCAGACCGGGTTCGACGTGGCGACCGTGTTCATACAGGCGCTGGAAGCCGCACAGACCTGAACGCAGCGTGGTGCCGGCCCGGCGGGCACCACCGGCACGTGCCCCAATGGGTCGGTGATGGGGGCCGGGCGCGGCGGTGCGGCACACTGGCAACTGCAGTGGGCCAAAGTGCCGTCCACAAACACATTGAGTTCACCCGGCGCAAAGGGTGTCCAGTCTTCGTCGGTGGTCAGCGGCTCGGTGACGATGATCGCCAAACGGTCCTCGGGGCTGTTGAACTGGGCCAGATTCACGGTCACATCATCGTCTTTCAGGTGCACCTGGTTGAAGGGGTGGGCGCGCAGCACATAACACAGGTGAGTGGTGGCATGGGCCCACAGCGCCTGGCCGTTGCTGAGCAGGAAGTTGAAGGTGCCGTGTCTGGAGATCTGCGGAACCAGTTCCTGCAGCGTGCGGGTAAGTTCGTCCACGGCGGGCAAGTCGGCGTGCGATTTCGCCAATTCCTGCATCAGCCAGCAAAACGCCAGCTCACTGTCGGTGTTGCCGACCGGTTTGAAATGGCCATGCAAGTGCGGCGCGAAATTTTTCAGATCACCATTGTGGGCAAACACCCAATAGCGGCCCCACAACTCTCGCACAAAGGGGTGCGTATTCTCCAGCGTGACTTGCCCGATGGTGGCCTTGCGGACATGCGCCACCACGTTGTGGCTCTTGATCGGGTAATTTTTGAGCATTTGCGCGATCGGCGATGTGGCGGCGCTGCGTTTGTCGACAAAATGGCGAACCCCTTTGCCGGGGGTGCTGTCGTCGCTCTCAAAAAAGGCAATGCCCCAGCCGTCACCGTGGTGTCCGGTGCCGCCGCCGCGCTGCGCAAAGCCGGTGAAACTCAGCGTCAGGCTGGCCGGCAGGTGGCTGTTCATTCCGAGTAATTGACACATGGTGGGTGCTTGGTTTGCGTGGCACGCTGGCAAAATGTTGCCTCAAGGCGCAAAGCTTATCGATTTCCTGCTATGTTTTACTCGAAAGGGTAAAGACGGTACAAAATAAAGGCGTCTTGCGAGTATGCTTTCAGCTATTCATGAAGGCGAAATTGTGTCAGGCCAGTGGGTCTTCGCTTGCTGCTTACCGGGTCTTTTTCGATGCGTCAATCAACACAACGTGGAAAAGCTGTCTTGAAGAACAGAGTCAGTTATTTTGTCGCCTTGATGGCAGTGCTCACCGGTGCAGCCTCCACCGGGCACGCGTTCACTCTGGGTGATCTGCGTGGCAGTGCCGTGATTGGTCGCTCGCTGGACGTGTCAGTGCCTGTCTTGCCGGGTGCGGGTGAAGAAGCGCAGGTCTCTTGCCTGTCGGCCGACGTGCTGTATGCCGACGCGCAGCAGGTACGCCCTTCACTCACAGTCACCCAAACAACTGCTGGGCCGGTGCCGGTTGCCATGGTGCGCATCCGGTCGGCTTCGGCGGTGAGTGAGCCGGTGGTGACCGTGGTGCTGCGGTCAACTTGCGGCAGCCCCATTTCACGCCAATACGTTTTACTGTCGGACTTCCCCGCACCCGATCTGCCCCGGGCTGAAACCCCGCCGGTGGCCGAGCCATTGCCCCCGGTCTCCGTCGGCCGGTCTGAAGCACCACCACAAGGGGCGGCTTCAGACAACGGGTTAGCACCTGTGGCAGTTGCTGCAGCGGTGCCAGAGCTGCGTCGTGTTCAGAGCGTGGCCACACCCGCCCGCCCGGTGGCGCCCAAGCCTGCAGCGCCGGTTAAAAAGCGGCCCAAACCCCCGGCAGAACCTGTGAAGGTGGTGCCACTGCCCCCACAGGCCAAGCCGGTATTGAAGCTTGATCAGTCGCTGGTGTTGCCTGTACAGGGTGAAACACCGGTTCCGATGGCACAGCCTGCCTCCGCAGCGGCCTCGGCCCCCAGCGAAGAGGTGGTGCAACAGGCCTTGCGCATTGAAGCTTTGCAAAACGATATCAAGGTGCTGAAGGAGATGGCCCTTAAAAACCAAGCCAATCTGGCTGACTTTCAGGCCAAGCTGCGCCAAGCTGAAGATGAGCGGGTGCCACTGACCTGGTTTTATCTGCTGGCGAGTTTGCTGGCGGCCTCGCTGGCCACCTTGACCTGGCTGCTGCTCAAGCAACAGGCTGTCAAAAAGAATGACGACGCCTGGTGGCAGCAGGTCAAAGATGAAACCTCCGAAACGGTTGCCATCTCGCCTCCGTCAACCCTTCAGCCACCGGTGTTGCCGACTGATCTGGACACGCCGCGCGCGCGGGTAGCGCCCGTGATGCCGGTGGCCACGGCCACTGCTTTGGCAAAGACACCCGCGGTGTTCGATACACAGCCGATTGCTGATGCTGACCTTGATCTGGATATTGACCTCGACAGTCTGGCACCTGCCGATGAGCCGCCGTCGGATTCTCGTCCGCTGGCCTTGCTGCCGGTCGATGAGGCTGCCACGGCCCACAACATCAATGTTGAAAATGTGTCCGATATCCGCCAGCAGGCCGAGTTTTTTGTGTCGCTGGGGCAGACCGACCGGGCCTTGAACGTTCTGCGCAAGCAGATCATGGAAAGCCCGGAGCCCAATCCGCTGGTTTACCTGGATTTGTTGACGCTCTACCACACCCAGGGCCTGAAATCTGACTTCCGCGAATTGCGTGCGGCGTTCAACCGCTTTTTTAACGGCGTCGTACCCGATTTCCCGGCTTTCAGCCAGGAAAGCCAAGACCTGCTGGACTACCCGGAGCCGTTGGCTGTGTTGGTGCGGTTCTGGCCCAACATTGAAGCCATCGCTTTTCTGGAAGCCTGTATCTTCCGCAACGAAGCCGCGCCGATGCAAATGTCTTTCGATCTGCCCGCTTTCCGTGATTTGCTGATGCTGCACGCTGTGGCCGAAAAGGTGACCTCGGACTCGCCCTGGAAGATGACTCATTTTGCGGGTTTGAGTGGCCAGAGCACGGCTTCGGCCGAGCTGGCTGGCTTGGCCATGGTGATGGACATGCGTGGCAAGGCAGCAGCCAAGGCCGAAGAGGCCGCTGCCGCAGAAGAACAGGCGCAAGAAGACAGCTTCAAACCACTGTCGGTTGCCGGGCCACCCTCACAAGGTCTTGACCTGGAGTTCCCTGCAGATGACGCCCCCAGCAGCGCGCCAGAGCCGAAGACGACCCCTGCAGACAAGCGCGGCGACTCGCCTTACCCAGACTCGTTGTGACTTTCGCTGTCAGCTGAGGCATCAGGTAACGAAATCAGCTGTTCAGCGCTGACGTGGTCCGAATTGTCGCCACAGCCGCACACCAAGCAGGATTAGCGGTGCCAGATGCAGGCACAAGTCAAAAATGTCTAGCGGGCGCGCCAGGGTGCCTTGACTGAGCATGCGCAGTTTTTCAACCAGATGCGGCTCTGGGGCGATGGGGGCGATCGCCATCCAAACCGCCAGAGCCACCACAATCCCCAGCGGGGCTTTGTCCAGCCAGTTCATGCCGGGTTGGCTGCCACGCAGGCCGCACAGACACAAGCGGTGTTGCGCGCTGCCGCAGGAATCTGGTCCAACAACGCTTGGCTGAAACTGACCTCGGTGCACCAGCAGGGTGGTTGCTGGATGCCGGTGACGCGCTCAGTCTCCATGGCGCAGGCGTTGGGTTGGCCGCAAATCGGGCACAGGCTTGCCGGGAGTGCTTGGGGTGGGGCGCTTGTTGGCATGATCAGGCGGCAGCCTTCACCTTTTGCCGCCAGGCGTGCAACAGCGGCTCGGTGTAACCACTGGGTTGGGCCAGGCCTTTGAACACCAGATCACATGCCGCCTGGTACGCCATCGAGGTGTCAAAGTGACCCGCCATCGGTTTGTAGAGCGGGTCGCCAGCGTTTTGCGCGTCCACCACGGCGGCCATGCGCTCAAAGGTCTCCTTCACCTGCGCCTCGGTCACCACGCCGTGGTGCAGCCAATTGGCCATGTGCTGGCTGGAAATGCGCAGCGTGGCGCGGTCTTCCATCAGGCCGATGTTGTGGATGTCGGGCACCTTGGAGCAGCCCACACCCTGATCGACCCAGCGCACCACGTAGCCCAGGATGCCCTGGGCGTTGTTGTCGAGTTCCTGCTGTTTCTCGGCCGCGCTCCAGTTGGGTGTGGTGGTCACGGGCACATGCAGCAGGCCGTTGAGCAGTGCGTCGTGTTCGTGCTGAGGGTCGCGCTTGGCATGCGTTTTTTCTATTTCTTTTTGCACGTCGCTGACCAGCACTTGGTGGTAGTGCAGGGCGTGCAGCGTGGCACCGGTTGGGCTGGGTACCCAGGCGGTGTTGGCGCCAGCTTTCGGGTGGGCAATTTTCTGCTCCAGCATGGCTTTCATCAGGTCGGGCATGGCCCACATGCCTTTGCCGATCTGTGCCTTGCCGCGCAGGCCGCACTGCAGGCCGACCAGCACGTTGTTGCGCTCATAAGCGTGGATCCAGGTGCTGGCTTTCATGTCGCCCTTGCGGATCATGGGGCCGGCTTGCATGCCACTGTGCATCTCATCCCCGGTGCGGTCCAGGAAACCGGTGTTGATGAACGCCACGCGGCTACTCGCTGCCGCAATACAGGCTTTCAGGTTGACACTGGTGCGGCGCTCTTCGTCCATGATGCCAAGCTTGACGGTGCTTTCAGGCAGCCCCAGCATGTGCTCGACGCGGCCAAACAGTTCGCTGGCAAAAGCCACTTCAAACGGGCCGTGCATCTTGGGTTTGACAATGTAGACCGAGCCCTTGCGTGAGTTGCGGATAGCGTCCTTTTTGGTCTTGGCCAGGTCGTGCATGGCAATGGTGGTGGTGACCACCGCGTCCAGAATGCCTTCCGGGATTTCACGCACCATGCCAGCTTGGTCGGTGTACAGGATGGCCGGGTTGGTCATCAGGTGGCCGACGTTGCGCACGAACATCAGGCTGCGGCCATGTAAACGTACCGGCTTCTTGCCATCGGCAGCGGTGTAGAGACGGTCAGGGTTCAGGCCGCGCGTGAAAGTTTTGTCTCCCTTGGCGACTTCTTCGGTCAGCGTGCCCTTCAGGATGCCCAGCCAGTTGCTGTAGGCCAACACCTTGTCGTCGGCATCCACGGCGGCCACGGAGTCTTCCAGGTCCAAAATGGTGGACAGGGCGGCTTCCACCACCAGGTCTGACACGCCAGCCGGGTCGCTGGCCCCGATGGTGGTGCTGCGGTTGATGATCAGGTCCAAATGCAGGCCGTTGTGCACAAGCAGCACGCTAGAAGGCGCTTTGGCCACACCCTGGTAACCCACGAACTGGTCGTTGTCGGCCAAATTGGTGTTGCTACCGTCTGCCAGCTTCACCGCCAGCTTGCCACCTTTGACGCTGTAGGCCACCGAATCAACGTGCGAGCCTTTCTTCAGGGGTGCGCAGCGGTCCAGCACATGGCGCGCGTAGTCGATGACTTTGGCACCACGTTTGGGGTTGTAGCCGCCTTTTTTTATAACTTTTTCGCAGCCTTTGGCCTCGTCGATCACGTCGGTGCCGTACAGCGCGTCATACAGGCTGCCCCAGCGGGCGTTAGCCGCGTTCAGGGCGTAGCGGGCGTTCAGGATCGGCACCACCAGCTGTGGCCCTGCTTGTTTGGCCAGTTCGGCGTCGACGTTGCTGGTGGTGATGCGCACTTTTTGGGGCACCGGCACCAAGTAGCCTATTTTTTCCAGAAAGGCGCGGTAATGCACGATGTCGGTGGGGCGGTCGAGGTCACCGGCAGTGATGGGACCGGGGTTGGCTTTGTGCCAGGCATCCAGCTCGGTCTGCAACCGGTCGCGTTCGGCCAGCAGGGCGATATTTTTGGGAGCCAGATCGGCCACGATGGCATCGAGTCCCTTCCAGAATTTGACCGACGTCACGCCCGTGCCGGGCAGCACTTGGGTGTCGATGAATTGGCACAGGTTGCTGGCCACTTGCAGGCGATGTTTGGTGATGCGTTCGGTCATGATGGTCTGGTTGGAGTTGAAAAATCTTGGCGCTGGGTAGTGGGCTGGTTCGTCCCGACGGCGGGCTATCAAGGGCTTGGCTCTGGCCCATGCCAGACTCCCCTCGCTGGTATGGGCACGGCGGCCCGTACCTAAACTTTCTATTTTACGGAGCATTGTGTGCCTGATTGGGCGCATACGTCGTCGCGCAGCTATGACAAAAAGACTGGTAATCCCCCCGATAGCTGTGCAACTGAGAAATAATTGCAGCTGGGTTACACATTTTTCATGACATCAAGCCGCTTTTTCTATGACGAACGCCAACGACCCAGCCACCCCTGTTGCCAGCTTGCCTTTGCAGGGCCTGCGTGTGGTGGAGTTCACCCACATGGTCATGGGGCCAACCTGCGGCATGGTGCTGGCAGACATGGGTGCCGAGGTGATCAAGGTCGAACCCCTTGAAGGCGACCGAACGCGTCATCTGCTGGGCGCCGGTGCGGGATTTTTCCCGATGTTCAACCGCAACAAGAAAAGCATCGCCATCAACCTGCACCGGCCTGAAGGCGCTGAAGTGGCGCGCCAATTGGCGCAAAGCGCTGACGTGGTGCTGGAAAACTTCAAGCCCGACACCATGGCCAAGTACGGTTTGGACTACGCGGCGCTGTCCCGGGTCAACCCGAAGATCATTTACGTCAGTCACAAAGGTTTTCTGCCCGGCCCCTATGAACATCGCACCGCGCTGGACGAGGTGGTGCAGATGATGGGTGGCCTGGCTTACATGACCGGGCGCCCTGGCGATCCATTGCGTGCGGGCACCAGTGTCAACGACATCATGGGCGGCATGTTTGGCGCCATCGGCGCGCTGGGCGCGTTGATCCAGCGTGGTATCACCGGCCGTGGCCAGGAGGTTCAAAGCGCCTTGTTCGAAAACAACGTGTTTCTGGTGGGCCAGCACATGTTGCAGTACGCCATGACGGGCAAACCGGCGGCGCCCATGCCCGCCCGCATCTCGCCCTGGGGTGTGTATGACGTGTTCACTGCGGGTGATGGTGAGCAGATTTTTATTTCGGCGGTGAGTGATGCGCAGTGGACCACCTTTTGTGCCGTGTTCGACCTGGCGGACCTCAAAGCCGATGCCAGATACGCGACCAACAACGACCGGGTGCGCGAGCGCCCGACGCTATTGCCGATTCTTCGCGAGCGGCTGGCGCGGTACACCGCCGCTCAGATGGCGCAGATGATGGAGGCCAACAAACTGCCCTACGCCCCCATCCGCAAACCCGAAGAACTGTTTGATGACGAACACCTGTTGGCCACCGGCGGCCTGGCCGATATGACACTACCTGACGGTGAGCGCGCCGGTCAAACCACCAAGGCCACCTTATTTCCCTTCACCATGGATGGCCACCGCCTGGGTGTGCGCCTGAGCCCGCCCAGCCTGGGGGCGCATACCGATGAATTGCTGGGCGCGCTTGGCCTGACGCCTGGCAAAGTGCAGGCGTTGCGCGCCGCCCAAGCTGTGGGATAGCGGCTTGGCGATTTTGTTGACCCTGTTCGCATGAGCAAACTCAAACAGATGGAAACCTTTGTCAATGTCGCCGCGCGCGGCGGCTTGACAGCGGCAGCCAAGGCTGAGGGCGTGGCACCGGCCATCATTGGGCGTCGCCTGGATGCGCTGGAAGAGCGCCTGGGGGTCAAACTGCTGGTGCGTACCACCCGGCGTGTCACGCTGACCCATGAAGGCAGCGCGTTTTTGGAGGACTGTCAGCGGCTGCTGGCCGGGCTGGCCAGCGCCGAGGCCAGCGTGTCGGCAGGTGGGCTCAAACCCACCGGGCATCTCACGTTGACAGCGCCAGCCGGTTTCGGGCGGCGGCATGTGGCACCGCTGGTGCCGCGCTTTCGCGAACTGTATCCGGAGGTCACCATTTCCCTGAACCTGAGCGACCGGGTGGTCGACCTGACCGCCGAGGGGTTTGACTGCGCGGTACGTGTGGGCGACATGCCCGACTCCAGCCTGGTCAGTGTGCGCCTGGCCGACAACCGTCGCCTGTGCGTGGCGGCACCCAGCTACCTCAAGCGGCATGGCACACCGCAACATCCCGGGGAACTGGCCCGTTTTGACTGTCTGACGCTGTCCAGCGACGCCTCGCAGACGCGTGGCTGGGCGTTTTCACTGCCGCAGGGCGGTGGTGTGGAAGTGGTGCACCTCAAGCCAGGTGGTCCGCTCAGCTGTTCCGATGGTGAGGTGCTGTTTGACTGGTGTCTGGCGGGTTACGGTATCGCCTGGCGCAGCACCTGGGAGGTGCAGGCCGAGGTCGCTACCGGGGTCTTGGTGCCAGTGCTGGAAGCCTTTGCTGCACCCCCTAACGGAGTGTATGCGGTGTTTTCCCAGCGCAAACATCTGCCGCTGCGGGTGCGGTTGTGGATCGACTATCTGAAGCAGCAATTTGCCCAGTTACCATTTGCGCATCAGCCCGGCCTGCCACCCACTTGAACCCAGCCACCGCTGCAGGTTGCTCAGGGCGTGACGCGCGCGCCTCTAAAATCGCCTGATGCTCACTGTAAAAACCGATCTGTTGGAAGCCCTGCGCCAAGCGCTGGAAGATGTATTGCCCGGGGCTGGTGCCCGCGCCGCCTTTGAGTCGCCCAAAGTGGCCGCCCACGGCGATCTGGCGACCACCGCCGCCATGCAACTGGCCAAGCCACTCAAGTTGAATCCGCGCCAGCTGGCAGAAAAGCTTTGCGCCACGCTGCAAACCACTGCACCCTACCAGACTTGGGTGGAAGCGCTGGACATTGCCGGGCCAGGTTTCATCAACATCAGACTCAAGCCCGCTGCCAAACAACAAGTGGTGCGTGAGGTGTTGGCCCAAAAATCCTGCTACGGCAAACAGGCGGCCATTGGCAAGCGCATGCTGGTGGAGTTTGTGTCGGCCAACCCCACCGGCCCGCTGCATGTGGGCCATGGCCGCCAGGCCGCGCTGGGTGATGCCATCTGCAACCTGTTTGCCACGCAGGGCTGGGACGTGTACCGCGAGTTCTATTACAACGACGCCGGTGTGCAAATTGGCACCCTGGCCACCAGCACCCAGTTGCGCGTGCAAGGTTTCAAGCCGGGTGATGACTGCTGGCCTATCGACCCGGACAACCCGGTCAGCAAAAACTTCTACAACGGTGATTACATTGCCGACATTGCCGCCGATTTCCTGGCGAAGAAAACGGTCAAGTCCGATGACCGCGAATTCACTGCCTCCGGCGATGTCCATGACCTGGACGGCATGCGCCAGTTTGCCGTGGCCTACTTGCGCCATGAGCAGGATCTGGACTTGCAGGCTTTTGCGGTCAAGTTTGACAACTATTATTTAGAGAGCAGCCTGTACACGTCTGGCAAGGTCGAGGCGACGGTCAAGCGGCTGATTGAGGCGGGTAAAACCTACGAGCAAGACGGCGCGTTGTGGCTCAAATCCACCGACTACGGCGACGACAAAGACCGTGTCATGCGCAAGGGGGACGGCAGCTACACCTACTTTGTGCCTGACGTGGCGTACCACATTACCAAGTGGGAGCGTGGCTTCCAGAAAGTCATCAACATCCAGGGCACCGACCACCACGGCACCATCGCCCGGGTGCGCGCTGGCTTGCAGGCGGCCTATGTGGGCATTCCGCAGGGCTTTCCCGACTACGTGCTGCACACCATGGTGCGGGTGGTCAAGGGCGGTGAAGAGGTCAAGATCAGCAAGCGCGCGGGCAGTTATGTGACGCTGCGCGACCTCATCGAGTGGACCAGCAAGGACGCGGTGCGTTTCTTTCTGCTGAGTCGCAAGCCCGACACCGAGTACACCTTCGACGTGGATCTGGCGGTGGCCAAGAACAACGACAACCCGGTGTATTACGTGCAGTACGCCCATGCGCGCATTTGCTCGGTGCTGGCGGCCTGGGGTGGCGACGCGGCGTCGCTGGCCACGGTTGACCTGGGCGCGCTGAACAGCCTGCAAGCCCAGGCGCTGATGTTATTGCTGGCCAAATACCCGGAGATGCTGGGCATGGCCGCCACTGGTTTTGCGCCGCATGATGTGACGTTTTATCTGCGGGAACTCGCCGCCTGCTACCACAGCTATTACGATGCCGAGCGCATCTTGGTGGATGATGAGACGGTCAAACTGGCGCGCTTGGCGCTGGTGGCTGCAACCGCTCAGGTGTTGCGCAACGGCCTGGCGGTGCTGGGGGTGAGCGCCCCACAAAAGATGTGAGCAATGGTTAACGACGTGCATCAAAGGCAAACAATGAAGCAACAACGAGGTGGCACTTTTTTGGGATTTGTATTGGGCATGGTGGTGGGCCTGGGCGTGGCGCTGGCGGTGGCGGTGTACGTTACCAAGGTACCGGTGCCATTTCTTGACAAGGGTGCGAACCGTCCCGCCGATCAGGACGCGGTCGAGCAGCAGAAAAACAAGGATTGGGACCCGAACGCCCCGTTGTACGGCAAAAACCCGGCGCGCCCTGCAGCCTCCGCCGAGCAGGTAGAAACGCTGCCCGCCAAGCCCGCTGCATCATCTGCTGAAGCGGGTGGGCCCGAGTTGAAACCCGCAGTCACCGCCGACCCGCTTGGTGATCTGGTCAAAGCCAAGCTGGCTGGCGCCAAGGCGGCGGCTTCCGACGCTGCAAACCCAGCCGAGACCTTTATCTATTTTGTGCAGGTGGGTGCCTACCGCAGTGCAGAAGATGCCGAGAGCCAGCGCGCCAAGCTGTCTCTGGCTGGCATCGAGACGAAGATGACCGAGCGTGAGCAGGCGGGTCGCACGGTCTACCGGGTACGCATGGGGCCGTTTGATGCCCGGGAGGAAGCCGAAAAAGCCAAAGCCCGGCTGGAGGCTGTGGGCCAGGAGGCCGCTATGGTGCGTGTTGCACGTTGAACTTAGAGCGAATAGCGATCTCAGATCGCTTGTTCAATTACCAGGAATCCAGCATGTCTATGAAACGTCGTGATGTATGTATTGCCGCTGCCAGTTTGGCTATGACAGGTCTGTCACCCCAGCATGCGCTGGCCCAGGCGCGGGTGCCGCAGGCGGGCACGGATTACATCAAGCTGGGCAAGCTGGCGCCGGTGGATGCCCCTGCGGGCAAGATCGAGGTGCTGGAGTTTTTCTGGTACAGCTGCCCGCACTGCAATGCGTTTGAGCCGCTGGTGGCGGCTTGGTCTGCAAAAATGCCTGCGGATGTCGTCTTTCGGCGTGTTCCTGTGGCGTTTCAGGACACTTACTTGCCGCAACAGCGACTCTTTTTTGCCTTGGAGGCGATGGGTTTGATGACCCAATTGCACGAGAGGGTGTTTGCCGCCATTCACGCTGAGCGCCAGAATCTGGTCAGTGAGCAAGCCATCACCGAGTGGATGGCCCGTCAAGGCGTGGACAAAGCCCTGTTTGCCAGCCACTTCAATTCCTTCAGCACGGCAACCAAAGCGCGTCGTGCCAACCAGTTGATGACGGCTTACCAGGTGGAAGGGGTGCCTGCGCTCGGTGTAGCCGGGCGGTTTTATACCGATGGCGCCATGACCAGAACCATGGAGCGTGCGTTGCAGGTGGCAGATTATCTGGTGGCAGAGGTGCGCGCGGGGCGCTGACGGCGCCACAGCGTGTTGTTGCGGGCCAGGTCTGGTTCCGTAAGGTGCGTGTAGGGCATTGGGCCGCTACAATGCAAGGCATAAATCATGCAAGATTCGTGCCTTTATGAATAACACTCTTCTCTCCCGACTGCTCATGGTCCTGCTGGTCCTGCTGGCACCCGCCGCGTGGGGCGAAAAGGCTGACCGGGACAAACCCATGAACGTGGAGGCCGACGCCCTGCGCTACGACGATGTCCGCCAGGTCAGCGTTTTCACGGGCCGGGTGGTTTTGACCAAGGGCACGATCCTGATTCGCGGCGGCAGCCTGGACGTGCGGCAAGACCCCGATGGCTTCCAGTACGGTGTGGTCAAAGCCGAGCCGGGCAAGCTGGCTTTTTTTCGTCAGAAGCGCGAAGGCCTGGATGAATACATCGAAGGCGAAGGCGAAACCATTGAGTACGACGGCCGCAGCGACACGGTCAAGTTCATCAGCAGCGCCCAACTTCGCCGCTACCGGGGCGCGACCCTGAACGACGAATTCAACGCCGGCCTGATTGTTTACAACAACCTCACCGATGTTTTCACGCTGGACGGCGCGCCCGCAGCGGGCAAAACCGGCAGCACCGGGCGCCCCGGCGCCCCGGCCGGTCGCGTCAAGGCCATGCTGACACCCAACAGCGCACCGGCTACCGCGCCCGCTGCTTCCATGCCGCTGCGCGAATCCAACACGCTGGGGACCTCCAAGCCATGACAGACAGCAGCGTCGCCGTTCCAGCGCCCCAGCCGGGCCCTGACGTCGAAGCGCGCGGGCGCCTGCTTGAGGCTGGATCTGGTGAAAGCAGCCTGCAGGCGCACCACCTGGAAAAGTCCTACGGCAGCCGCAAAGTGGTGAAAGACGTCTCGCTGGCAGTGCGCCGTGGTGAGGTGGTCGGACTGCTCGGCCCCAATGGTGCCGGTAAAACCACGTCCTTTTACATGATCGTCGGGCTGGTGCGCGCCAGCGCGGGCGATATCACCATCGACGGCCAATCCATCGAACACATGCCCATCCACCGGCGCGCCCGTCTGGGGCTGGGGTATTTGCCGCAGGAGTCGTCGATTTTTCGCAAGCTCAACGTTGAAGACAACGTGCGCGCGGTGCTGGAGTTGCAACTCGACGAAAAGGGGCGGCCCCTGGGTGATGCCGAGATTGAAAAGCGTCTGACCGGTCTGCTGCAAGACCTGCGGGTGGATCACTTGCGCCAGTCCAGCGCGTTGTCGCTGTCGGGCGGTGAGCGCCGGCGCGTGGAAATTGCCCGCGCGCTGGCCACACGGCCCAGCTTTATCTTGCTGGACGAACCATTTGCCGGGATTGACCCGATTGCCGTGATCGAGATCCAGCGCATCATCAGTTTCCTAAAAAACCGGGGCATTGGTGTGTTGATCACCGACCACAACGTGCGCGAAACCTTGGGTATTTGCGATCACGCCTACATCATCAGCGACGGCAGCGTGCTGGCGCAGGGCACGCCCGCCGAGATCGTCAACGACGCCGAGGTGCGCCGGGTGTACCTGGGTGAACACTTTCGCATGTGATGAAGCAAGGTCTCTCCCTTCGCATCTCGCAGCATCTGGCGCTCACGCCCCAGTTGCAGCAGTCCATTCGGCTGCTGCAACTCTCGACGCTGGAGCTCTCAAGCGAGGTGGACCAGATGCTCGATGACAACCCGTTTCTGGAACGCAATATCGATGAAGCTGAGCGTGAGTCATTCGGGCTGGCGCAGGCTGACGTGCCGGTCAGCCAGGCCGACCGCGAATCGGAAGTTACTGCATATTCAGGAGCTGATTACCCAGACAGCACAAGGGCTAAGGCCGAAAATGATGCTGAAGATTCAGGTATCACCTCTGACGACGGCCCCAGCTGGGAAGGGGACGGCACCGTCAGCCTGGCCCCGGATGACGGCGAATGGGGGGGTGAGGCAGCAGCCCGTGGCAACAACCTCAGCGGTGACGACGAGATGGACGCCACCGAGCTGGCACGCAACCAGGAGTCACTGCAGAGCTTTTTACATCGTCAGGCGCTGGCGCTGCGCCTGAGCGCGGAAGACACCGCCGCGCTGCGTTTCCTGATCGAGTCGCTCAACGACGACGGTTACCTGGAAGACGACCTGACCGAGCTGGCGCGGGGCTTGGCAGGCAGCGACGACCAAGAGCAGCTGGAACAACTGGTGCACCACTTCACCGTCGCCCTGCGCCTGCTGCAAAGCCTGGAGCCGACCGGCGTGGGTGCGCGTGGCCTGGCTGAATGCCTGACCCTGCAGCTCAAGGCGCTGCAGCGCAACACCGCTTTCAGCGACGCGTTCGACCCGGACGTGGTCAAGGTCGCCCTGGCCGTCTGCCGCCAGCCGATGGACTTGCTGGCCCGGCGCGACATCAAACACCTGATGCCGCTGTGTGGCGCCAGCGATGCGGCGGTTCGTGCGGCCATCACCCTGATCGGCCGCCTGGAGCCCAAGCCGGGGCGGCGTTTTGTGGATGTAGAGCGCAACGTGGTGGTGCCCGATGTGCTGGTGGTCAAGGTTGGTAGCGGTGCGGCAGTCAAATTCACCGTGCGCCTCAATCCCGAGGTGATGCCGCGCCTGCGTGTGCACGACATTTATGCCAACGCGCTCAAGGGCCACAAAGCTGGCGGCAGCGAAGCTTCCAGCGCGCTGGCGCTGCAGCAGCGGCTGCAAGAGGCGCGCTGGTTCATCAAGAACATCCAGCAGCGCTTTGACACCATCCTGCGCGTGTCCACCGCCATCGTCGAGCGGCAAAAAAGCTTTTTCGTGCACGGCGAGCTGGCCATGCGCCCGCTGGTGCTGCGCGAAATTGCCGATGAACTGGGCCTGCACGAATCCACCATCAGCCGCGTCACCACCGCCAAATACATGGCCACGCCGTATGGCACCTTCGAGCTGAAGTACTTTTTTGGCTCCGGGCTGGGCACCGAATCCGGCGGCAATGCATCGAGCACCGCGGTGCGCGCGCTCATCAAGCAGTTTGTCGCCGCCGAGAGCCCCAAAAAACCGCTATCCGACAACCAGATCTCCGACATGCTCAAAGAGCAGGGCATCGAATGCGCACGCCGCACCGTGGCCAAATACCGCGAAGGCCTGCGCATCGCGCCGGCCAGCCTAAGAAAGGAATTGTGAACCAACTCCAACTGTTCCTCCCCTGCGCCGCGGGCGTGGAAGACTATCTGGCCCCCGAGGTGCTGCGCATCACTGGCTTGCCGCCGGGCTGCATCACCAAGCAGCGCGGTGGCGTGGCGGTGCGCACCTCGTTTTCGCAGGCGATGTTGCTCAACCTGTACAGCCGCCTGGCGCAGCGCGTGCTGGTGCTGCTGAGCTACACCGAATACCGCAGCGAGCAGGACCTGTACCGCGCCGCTTCCGAGGTGACTTGGGAGCGCTGGTTCACCCCGCGCGAATCGATCAAGGTCGAAATCACCGCCCAGCACAGCCCGCTCAACAGCTTGAACTTTGCCGCGCTCAAGATCAAGGACGCCGTATGTGACCGCTTTCGCACCGTGGCGAGTGGCGTGCGCCCGGATGTCAACACCCAGTGGCCGGACGCGCGCATCTACGCCCACCTGACCACCGACAGCTGCTCGCTGTACATCGACACCTCGGGCGAGCCGCTGTTCAAGCGTGGCTGGCGCGAAGACAAGGGCGACGCGCCGCTGAAGGAAACCCTGGCCGCCGCGATGATCGCTGCCAGCGGCTGGCTCGACGGTGAAGGCGACCTGCAGCCGCTGTATGACCCGTGTTGCGGCAGCGGCACCATCCTGATTGAAGCCGCGCAAATGGCTTGCAACATGCCCGCTGGTGGCCAGCGGCGGTTTGCTTTTGAGAAATACCTGCCGTTTCGCAAAGCGGACTGGGACGCTATGAAGATGGAAGCTTCAGACGCAGTAGCCATGCCGGATGTAGGTCAAAAACCCATTATTTTCGGCAGCGATGTGGCCCACCGCATGGTTGACTTCGCGCAGCGCAACGCCGAGCGCGCCGGTGTGGCGGGCGTGATCGAATTCCGTGGGGGTGACGCGCTGCAGCGTTTGCCGCCGGTGGATGTAAGCCAGACCGGCGGCGGCGTCATGATCCTGAACCCGCCGTATGGCGAGCGCATTGAGGTGGCGGGCGTGGCGGGTGCTGGTCGCATGCCACGTAAACCCTTACATGCCAAATCGACCGCTAGCCCTTATTCAGAAAGGGCTAGAAGCTATGAGGACGATAGTGACAGCGCAGTCGATAGCGGCGAACAGCAAGGCCGTTTTGGCGCGCGTGAATTGCCACAGATGGACAACGGCGGCGACTTCTTTAGCCAGCTGGCCACCCACTGGAAGAAAAACTACCCCGGTTGGACCGCCTGGATGCTCACCCCCGATCTGAAGCTACCCGGCAAAATGCGCTTGAAAGAATCGCGCCGCGTGCCGATGTGGAACGGCCCCATCGAATGCCGCCTGTTTCGTTTTGACATGGTGACCGGCTCCGCGCGGGAGCGCAGCGCCAAGCCCGCGCCGTGACACGGTCCCCCTCAGCGGTGGTCCTGGACACCAACATCGTCCTGGACCTGTTTCTCTTTTGCGACCCGGCCACACCGCCCTTGCAGCGCGCCATGGATCAGGGCCAACTGCATTGGATTGCCACCGCGCCCATGCGCGAGGAGCTGGCGCGGGTGCTTAGCTATCCCTACATTGTGAAAAGCATCCAGCATCACGCGGTGTCCGCAGCGCAGGTGCTGGCAGCCTTTGACGCCCAGGCGCGCATCGTGCCCGTGGCGCCCAAGGCCAGCGTCACCTGCAAAGACCCTGACGACCAGAAGTTCATCGACCTGGCCGTGACCCACCGGGCCACGCTGCTGAGCAAGGATAAAGCCGTGCTTTGTATGAAAAAACGGCTTCTAGCCATTGATGTAAAAGCGTCTAAAGCTATGGATAGCATAGCTGTTTGACTCCCGTATCTGCCCGGCGGACAATACGGGTTGCTTCATATTTTCTTTTTCAACCATGACCACTGAACCCACCCCAACCGCGCCAGACGGCACCCTTGGCGTTGAGCAATTCGACGAACTCGACACCATCCTCGACGACATGCGCACCCGCGACGACGAGATCCCGCAGTGGGAGTTTTGCGAGGGGTTCATGGCCGCGCTGGTCTGCTGCCGCCGCAAACTGGTGCCCGCAGAATACCTACCGGTGTTGCTGGGCTTTGACCCGGCGGGCGCCTGCGGCTCTGCCTTGTTTGCCGACACCGAGCAGTTTGAGCGCTTCATGGCGCTTTGGAACCAGCGCTGGAGCGAAGTGGCTGCTGCGCTCAGCATCCCCATCGAAGCGCTCGACGACGACCGCGCCTACCAGCCTGAGGTGATGGACGTGCGCGGCGCCATTGCTGCCCTGACCCCCGAGCAGCGCGCCGAGATGGGTGATGCTCCCGTGCCGTCGTTTGGCCAAATCTGGGCGATTGGTTTCATGTACGCAGTTGAAAACTGGCCCGAAGAGTGGGAGCCGCCGCGTGACCGCGAGGTCGCCAAAGTGATCAACGGCGCGCTGGAATGCATCGTGACCCTGACCGAAGACGACACCGAGGAGCCCACCATCGGCGCGTTTGAGGGCGACGGCGTGCCCACCATGAGCGAGCAGCGCCTCAACGACTTTGCCGATGCATTGTGGGCGGTGTATGACCTGCACGAAGTCTGGCGCCAGATCGGCCCGCGCGTGGAAACTGTGTTCCGCGTAGAAACCCCCGGCCGCAACGACCTGTGCTCGTGCGGTAGCGGCAAGAAATACAAGAAGTGCTGCGGGGCCAACTGAACGCTACCACGGCAGCACTTCCCCGTCATAGCTGAAGAAGCCGCCCGAGTCCTCCGGCTTCAGGGCGGCGATGGTCGCTAATAGCTCAGCAGCGGCCACGTCGGGCTGGCGCACCGTCAGGCCGGTTTTGGCAAACGGTTTCGATAGGGCGCTGTGCACTGTGCCCGGATGCAGCGCCACACAGATGGCTTGCGGCACTCGCCGCCGTAACTCAATCGCCGCCGTGTGCACCAGTTGGTTCAGCGCCGCCTTGCTGGCGCGGTAGCTGTACCAGCCGCCCAGCCGGTTGTCGCCAATGCTGCCTACCTTGGCCGACAGCGTGGCAAACACCGGTGTGCCTTGGCGCGGCAGCAGCGGCAAAAAGTGTTTCATCAGCAGCGCCGGGCCAATGGCATTGATGGCAAAGACCAGCGCCATTTGCGCCGCATCCAGCTGCGCCCAGCTTTTTTCGGGCTGGTGCGTGGGGGTGTGCAGCATGCCGGTGGCATCGACGATCAGGTTCAATACCCGCCCGTGCTCGGCCAGCAGGGTTTTCACGTGCTGCGCGGCAGCAGCGATGCTGGCCTCGTCGAGCAGATCCAGCGGCGGGGTGCTGCGGCGCGACAGGCCCAGCGTCATGGCGTAGCGCGGGTCCGCCTGCAGCTGTGCCAGCAGCGCCGCACCGATACCACCGCTGGCACCGATGACCAATGAAAAAGCACTGCAGCCATTGTCGGTATTGATCACGTTGCTATGAAAAGGATGTCAGTAATTCGCCGGCGGTCTCAGTGGGCAACTCTTCGGGGATGAAGTGCCCGGCACTCAAAGTGGTGCCAGTGACTTGCCTTGCACACTGCTCCCGCCACAGCGCCAGCGGGTCAAACAGCCGGTGCACCACACCGCGCTCGCCCCACAGAACCCGTGTGTCGCAGGCGATTTTTTGCCCCGCCGCGCGGCTGGCGCGGTCGTGTTCCAGGTCGATGCTGGCGCTGGCGCGGTAGTCTTCACACATGGCGTGGATGGTTTCCGGCTGGATGAAGCAGCGTTCGTATTCAGCCAGTGCGGCTGGTTCAATGTGCCCCATGCCGCCAGTGCCCCAGCCGCCCAGCTTGTGGTGCAGGTAGGCCAGCGCGGCAGCGGGTGTGGCGCCAATCATCTGCTCGGGCAGCGGCGCGGGCTGGATCAGGTGAAACCAGTGGTAATAGGCTTGGGCAAACTGGAAGTAGCGGTTGGCAACCCCGGCCGAAGCAGGTGCGGCGCCGTCCGGCGAGTCAGCGCTGTGGCCCCAGTTGCCGTCGTACATGTCCAGCGTGGGCGCGATGTCGATCAGGCACAGCTTGTTCACCCGCGCCGGGTGGTCCAGCGCCATCCGGTGTGCCACGCGGCCTCCCCGGTCGTGGCCTACCAAGCCAAACTGCCCCACACCCAGCGCATCCATGATCGCAATCATGTCTTGGCCCATGCTGTGCTTGCTGTAGTTGCTATGTTTATCAGAGTCTGGCGGTTTGCCTGAGTCGCCATAACCGCGCAGGTCAGGCATCACCAGGTAGAAGTGATTCACCAGCTTTTGCGCCACCCGGTGCCACATCACATGGCTTTGCGGAAAACCGTGCAGCAGCAACAGCGTCGGGCGGTGGCCCACGGCGCCGTGCGAGACGCGGGCAAAAATGGTCGTGCCGTTGACGTCAAAGTGTCGCGTCTCGAAATCTTCAAACCAGTTCATACGGTACTTCTCGGTCAGGAGTTTTTGGCCAGATAGCGGTCCAGTGCGGCGCGGGTTTGCTTGCGCACCTGCTTGTTGAAAAACGGTGCCCAGCCCAGCACCCAGCCGCCCAGGCCCAGCGCCTGACGCGACCAGCGCCAGAAGTCGAACTGGTCGCGGTGGCTGGCAATAAGCCCTTCGGGGGTGAAGGTGAAGTCCGCCTCGATGATGTTGTGCACCTGCCGCCGGGTGGCGCTAAAGGCGTAGCGCGCCTCCCAGTGCACGTGGCCGGTGGTGTCGTTGGCCTGCAGGTTGTTGAAGTCCAGCCGCCAGTCTTGCTTGCCATTGCCGCGCGCGGCGTTGCACAGCATGTGCCACATGGCGGCAATCTCGTGCTGCCCCTGGAGCGAAAAGGCCGGGTCGTCAAAGCTGGCGTTCAGGCTGTAGCAGCTGCCCATGGCATCGGCGTCGAGTGCGGCAAAGGCGGTGTAAAAGCGGGTCAGGGTTTGGGCGTTGGGGTGCATGGTGGCTTGGGTCAGGGGGTGCGTGATTTTCAGCGAATCTTCAAAATCCTTGGGTCCGACACCGCTGCCGTGCGTGCCGAGTTCACGCCAGCCACTGCTGCAGCTGTTGCGTGACCTTCGGGCTGCTGAGCAATTGCATGTGGTGGGTGCGGTAAAGAATCATCTGGTGCGCCGGGGCAAAGTGTAGGCAACGCGCCGGGTCGTCGTGCTGACCCAGTGCACTTTGCAGCGGCACCAGCCCGTCGCCTAGCAGCCGGTCCGCCAGCGGACCCCGTTGCGGGGTGGCGGTGGCAGCCACGGTAAAACAGGCCACGCCGTCGGGCAGGGGAACGCTCTGGCGGCTGTCGGGTTTGCGGCGAAAGCGGTCATGGCCCTGCCAGTCCACGTCCAGCAGGTGGCCGTAGCGCAGGTCGGTCACCCCGGCGCTGCGCAGCTGGCCCAGCTTGGCAAACGGGCGGCTGTAGGGTGTGCTGCCCAGAATTTCATCGACCCAGTTGCCTGCACGCTCCAGCGGCGCGCCGTGGTGTGGCGTGCCCAGGAAAGCGATTTTTTTGACCTTTTGGGGCCAGGCCAGTCCGTCTTGCCGGGCATAAAACAGCGCGCTGCGGATCAGCAGCCCGCCCATGCTGTGCGCCAGCACGGTGATATCGGTCAGCGCCGCGGGCCAGCGCTGCACCAGGTTTTCCAGTTGCAGCGCCAGTTCGCGTCCGTTTTGCGACACATGTAGGCCGGTGTTGTACCGTAGGTAGATCGGGGTGTAGCCCAGCGTGCTGGCCAGGGCGCTGGCATGGTTGACGGGCTGCTCCTGGTGCTGGGTGGTCCATTGCAGGTCGTTCATGCACAGGCCGTGGATCACCAGCAACAGCTTCGGCGTGGCGTTGGGGATCTGCTGGTCAAGTGCCAAATTGGCCTCCAGCCCTTTATTCGTCTGGGCTGATAGCTCCTTAAACAAGAGTATCATGGGCAAGGCCAGCGGGTTGCTGTTGGCGGCCAGCCGGTCACCCATCACGCCATTGAAGGCAGCGATCACCGCCAGCCGCTCGGGCGAGGCATCACCCTGGCCCTCCAAACGCTGCAGCAGCGGCTCCAGCCGGATCAGGGCGCTGTCCATCCCGCGCCCGATCAGCTCGGTCACGCCGTGGATGCTCTGGTACACCAGCCTGGTCAGGCCGCGCGCCTGCTCGGGGGTGGCGCCGCTGGGTGCGCCCAGCGTGCGCCACACGGACTGGTGCACGCCCTCGCTGATGCGGGTGATGGCCTGGGTGGCCTGCGTGGCCAGCAGTGCGGCCGCGCGCAGATCAGAGGCGCGCAGATGGTGGGCAAAGCGTTTGGGGTTGGCGGAAGTCATGCGCCATTGTGGCCGCCTCTGACACGTTGCGCCAGCGCCTCACTGCACCGGCAACGCTAGGGACCGCTTGACTTCCTTGAGCGAAAAGCTGGTCGAGATCTCACGCACGCCGGGCAGTGCGCGGATCTGCGTGCGGGCAAATTCGGCAAACGCCGCCAGGTCCACCCCCACCACCTCCAGCTGGTAGTCGTAACGGCCCGACAGGTTGTGGCACGACAGCACCTGCGGCAACGCCACCACCGCCCGCTCGAACGACTCGGCGGCCTGTGGGGTGTGGTTTTCCATCTGCAGGTGCACAAAACCGGTCACCCCATAGCCCAGCTTCTGGCGGCTCAGGCGCGCGTGGTAGCCCTCAATCACGCCCGCATCCTCCAGGTTCTTGATGCGCCGCCAGCACGGTGAGGCTGACAGCGACACCCGCTCGGCCAGTTCCCCTACGGTGGCGCGGCCGTCTTGTTGTAGCGCGGTCAGCAGTTGGCGGTCTACGGCATCAAACGGCTTGTCTTGGCTGGGCATGATTCACCTTAAAAAAGAGCGATTGGCAGAATAGTTTTCCAAATTTACCGCATTCAGCCTGAAATTTGGGGAAAAGTCACCCGCTCAATCGATTCAAAATTCTGCAGCAATTCCGCCACCCGTCATTGCCAAGTTACTCAACTTGGATGATGAAATATGCGTCAGGGCGGGTCACAGCTGAGCATGCGGGCACAACAAGCCGCCCATTCACATTAACCCAGTTTTTGAAAGCCAAGCATGAGCCACACCCCCAAGTCCAGCGGATTCAGCACCCGCGCCATCCATCATGGTTACAACCCAGCCGACCACCACGGCGCGCTGGTGCCGCCCATCTACACCTCCGCCACTTACGCGTTCCCCGACGCCGCCTATGGCGGGCGCTGTTTTGCCGGAACCGAATCCGGTTACTTCTACAGCCGCGTTGGCAACCCCACGTTGAACCTGCTGGAGGACCGACTGGCCAGCCTGGAAGAAGGCGCGGGTGCGGTGGTGTTTGGCTCGGGCATGGGCGCCATCAGCGCCACACTCTGGTCCATGTTGCAGCAGGGTGATGAGGTGCTGGCAGATCTGACGCTGTACGGCTGCACTTTTTCGCTGCTGAACCACGGCCTGACGCACTTTGGTGTGACCGTGCGGCATGTCGATATGACCGACTTGCAAGCGCTGGCCCAGGCCATCGGCCCGGCCACCCGGGTGATTTATTTCGAGACCCCGGCCAACCCCAACATGCGCCTGATCGACATTGCAGCGGTCTCAAACATCGCGCACCAAGCGGGTGTCAAAGTGGTGGTCGATAACACCTATTGCACACCCTACCTGCAGCGCCCGTTGAAGCTAGGCGCCGATGTCAGTGTGCATTCGGTCACCAAATACCTGGGCGGCCATGGTGACCTGATGGCCGGTGCTGCCATCTTTGCCGACCCCGAGCTGGCCCTGCGCGTGCGGGTGTTCGGCCTGAAAGACATGACCGGCGCGGTGATGTCATCGCAAGACGCGCACCTGGTCATGCGTGGGCTGAAGACGCTGACCCTGCGCATGGACCGGCACTGCCAGAGCGCGCAAAAAGTAGCCGAACTACTGCATAACCACCCGGCCACAGAGCGGGTGTACTTTCCTGGTCTGCCAGATTTTCCGCAGCATGAGCTGGCCAAACGGCAAATGAGCCAGTTTGGCGGCATGGTGGCGTTTGAGCTGCGCGGTGGTATGGCCGCAGGAATCCGCTTCATGGACGCGCTGCAACTCGTTACCCGTGCGGTAAGCCTGGGTGACGCCGAAACCCTGGCCCAGCACCCGGCCAGCATGACCCACGCCACCTACACCCCCGAGGAGCGCGCCGTGCACGGCATCAGCGAAGGGCTAGTGCGCCTATCCGTCGGGCTGGAAGACCCGCAGGACATCCTTGCCGACATCGCGCAGGCGCTGGAGAAGGCCGGGCGCGGTTGACATCAAACCGCAATTGGGCGTGAGCGGCTTGTCAGGGCTGAGCGGCGCTGAAGCGGGAACGAGCCAGCAAGGGACATTGCGCAACCGCAAAAAAGGTCAGGCTTGCAAGCGATCTGCGGCAAAATGTCAGGAATCAGACAGGGTTCTTTCCTATTCGGCCAAAAATAAACAGTCGGCCGCACCCCACCAGGAGCCACAGATGACTGGCAGCTTGATCGGCCTCACTCCAAAAGAGTTGCAAGTGAGTGAGCTTGGCATTGCTGATCTGGTGGATCTGGACCAGTTGAAAAATTTGTTTGAGATGATCTCTCACGCTACGGGGTTCACCATTGGTTTTCTTGACCATCCCGGCATGAACATCCTGCTTGCCACTGGCTGGAAGCGCGTCTGCACAGACTTTCATCGGCGTTGCCCGGCCAGCGAAGGGCAGTGTTTCACCAGCAACTACCAATTGTTGAACCAACTTGGGCGTTCTGGACACGCCGTGGTTCAAAGGTGTCAAAACGGCTTGGTTGATTGTGCTGTGCCCATCATGGTCGAAGGCAGACACCTGGCCAGCCTGTCAACGGGGCAGATTCTGCTCCAAGAGCCTGATGTCGAGTTGTTCACCCGTCAGGCTGAAAAGTTTGGCTTTGAGACCACCGACTATCTGCAGGCGGTTGCCGAAGTGGCTGTGGTTGACGAACAAAAACTCAAAGACATCACCCGTTTTCTGGGTGCCATGGCGCAGATGATTTCGCAGATGGGGTATGTCAGGCTCCAACTCAAAAATGAATTGGCGCAGCGCAAGCATACCGACGCCGTTCTGCGCATCGCTGCAAGCGCTTTCGAAGCCAAAGAGGGCATGCTGATTGCCGATGCTTCAAGAACCATCCTGCAGGTGAACAAGTCGTTTAGCGACATCACGGGGTATTCGTTGGATGACGTCGTGGGACAAAACCCGCGCATGCTGGCTTCTGGGCGCCACGACAGGTTTTTTTACGACGCCATGTACCAAGCCTTGGACACCAAGGGTTTTTGGGCCGGTGAAATCTGGAACCGACGCAAGAATGGCCAGGTCTATCCGGAGTGGCTCACCATCAGCACGGTCAAAGACGAGGCTGGTGAAGTGGCTCACTATGTGGCCACCTTCAACGATATTTCTGAACGCTTTGACGCCCAGGCGCAAATTGACACGCTGGCCTTTTATGACCCGCTAACTGGCCTGCCCAACCGGGTCCTGCTGGCCGAGCGGCTGCAACAGGCCATGGTGCAGGTACAGCGACGTGGTCAGCAACTCGCCGTGGTCTGTCTCGATCTGGATGGCTTCAAGCATGTCAACGATGGCCATGGGCATGAAGTGGGCGACCAGATGCTGACCTCTTTGTCCAAAGCCATGCAGCACACGCTGCGTGAAGGCGACACCCTGGCACGCATTGGCGGTGACGAGTTTGTGGCCGTGTTGATCGATCTGGAAAACCTCGCCAGTTGCTTGCCGATGCTGACCCGATTGCTGCTGGCTGCTGCCTCACCAGTGCAACTTGGCGAATTGACCCTGCAATGCTCGGCCAGTCTGGGGGTGACTTTTTACGCGCAAGGCCAGGACATGGATGCTGATCAGCTCCTGCGTCAGGCTGACCAAGCCATGTACCAGGCCAAAGTGGCTGGCAAAAACCGCTATCACATCTTCGATGCCATGCAGGACCGCACCATTCGCGGTCACCATGAAACGCTCGGGCGCATCCGTCTGGCCCTGGCGCAAAACGAACTGGTGTTGCATTACCAACCCAAGGTCAACATGCGCAGCGGCCATGTCATTGGTGCCGAGGCGCTGATCCGCTGGCAGCATCCAGACAAAGGCTTGCTCAGCCCGATCGAGTTTTTGCCGGTGATTGAAAACGATCCGCTGGCCGTGGAGGTGGGTGAATGGGTGATTGATACCACCTTGACCCAAATGGCGCGCTGGCTCGCTGGCGGACTGGATTTGCAGCAGGTGAGTGTCAATGTGGGAGCGCGTCAGTTGCAGCATGAAGACTTTGTGGCGCGTCTGAAATGCATTCTGGCCAAGCACCCGCAGGTCAACCCGTCCAACCTGCAGATCGAAGTATTGGAAACCAGTGCCTTGTCCGACATGGCGCAGGTGTCGAAGGTGATCGCGGAGTGTGCCCAAATGGGGTTGACGTTTGCACTGGACGACTTTGGCACAGGTTATTCATCACTGATCTATCTGAAGCGATTGCAAGTCGCCATGCTCAAGATCGACCAGAGCTTTGTGCGCGATATGCTTGAGGACCCCGATGACCTGGCCATTCTGGAAGGGGTGATCGGGCTCGCGACGGCTTTCAAACGGCAGGTTATTGCCGAAGGGGTAGAGACCGTGGCGCATGGAACAGCTTTGCTGCGTCTTGGCTGCGACTATGCACAGGGCTACGGGATTGCTCGACCCATGCCAGGTGCCGCCATGCCCGCCTGGGTGGCCTCCTGGATGCCCGATTCAGCTTGGCGCACAGCTTAGGCGACGCCTTGCCCTAGTGCCACAGTTACCGTTAATCTGGTTCGTTTTTTTGGTCTAATATCGCCACAAAATCATTACTTCACGTTGGTTAAATGCATTACTTCGATATTGAAAAAAATCAGGCGCTGGGTTTTCCGCCTCTGGTAGATAAAGTGGAAACGGTGTCTGACACCTGGCCGATGCCCTTGCATGATCTGCCTGAGAACCATCAAATTGAGCAGGCGCTCAACATCATTGGCGAAAAACATCCGCACATTGCCAGAGCGATCACGACCTTTTGGGGCTTTCAGGAAGGGGCAGACTACCTAGATAAGCTGATTTTTGATGGCTCAGATCCCAAAAGCCATACCCGGGAAGGGTTCAAATCTGATGTGCTGGCCGCGCTGCTCACTTTGCAAACCTTCCATTCTGTTACTTCAGACAAGCACAATCCGTAACTGGAGCCAGACGAGCATCCGCAGACGCCTGTAGCAAAAAATGTGGGCGATAGCGCAAGCCATCGCCCACCCAAGCGGTCAGGGTGATTGCCGTCGACTACTTGCGCGCAGCGATCGCCTTCTCGGCGGTGGTCACCAGATCGGCACCGATGGTTTTCTTCCACTTCTCATACACCGGGCGGGTGGCTTTGACGAAGGCCTCGCGCTCAGCCGGGGTGAGCTGCGTTACCGTGACGCCCAGCGCGGCGATGTCTTTGAGCAATGGTTGACCCGGTTCGATCAGCCCCTTGCGGGCGATCTCGATCTCTTGTTTGCCTGCGTCCAGCGCGGCCTGGCGCACGATGGCCTGGTCAGCTGGGGTCCAGGAGGCCCAGACTTCCTTGTTGACCACAAAAATCAGCGGGTCAGCCACATAGCCCCACAGGGTGATGTTTTTCTGTGCCACGTTGTGCAACTTGGCCGCGGTGAAGATCGACAGCGGGTTTTCCTGGCCGTCGACCGCGCCGCTGGCAAAGGCAGGTTGTGCGTCAGCCCAGCTCATTTGCGTGGGGTTGGCACCCAGCGCGGTGAAGGTGTCCAGAAACAGTGGCGAACCCACCACGCGGATCTTCATGCCCTTCAGGTCCGCCGGGGTGCGCACCGGGCGCTTGCTGTTGCTCAGCTCGCGGTAGCCGTTTTCGCCCCAGGCCAGTGGCACCACACCGGCTTTGTCCAGCGTGGCAAACATCTGTTTGCCCACCTCGCCTTGTGTCAGTGCGTCCATGGCGGCGTAGTCGGGCATCAGGAATGGCATCGAGAACAAGTTGAGCTGGCGCACCTGCGGCGACCAGTTGATGGTGGAGCCCACCGCCATGTCGATCACACCCTGGCGCAGCGCAGAAAATTCACGCGTCTGGTCGCCCTGGATCAGCGACACGCCGGGGTACAGCTTGATGTTGATGCGGCCTTTGGTGCGCTCTTTCACCAGGTCGGCCCAGATTTGCCCGCCCTTGCCCCAGGGGAAAGCGGTGCCCAATACCAGCGACAAGCGGTACTCGGACTTGTAAGGTGTTTCTGCGACCGCTGCTGTGGGCACGGCCCCCAGCGTTGCCACAGCCGCCAGCAAACCCACCAATGTTCTACGCAATTTCATCATCTTCAGTCTCCAAAAGTTAGAAAAACCAATTTACAAGCCCAACTCAATAACCCAGACGGTGCGGCAACCACAGCGCCACCTGCGGGAAAACGACGATCAGCAGCAGCACGCTCAGCAGCGCCGCCAGCAGCCAGATCACCCAGCGCACGGTTTCTTCCATGCGCACCCCGGCAATGCGGCAGGTCACCATCAGGTTCACCGCAATCGGTGGTGTGAACTGACCCAGCGCCACCATCAGCGTCAGCACCACACCAAACCATACTTCGTCCCAATGGTAAAACTGTGCCACCGGCAACAGCAGCGGTACAAAGATCAAAAAGATCGAAATCCCGTCCAGAAACATGCCCACCACCACCAGCATGGCAATCAGTAGCGCCAGCACACCGTATTCGCCCAGGCCCGAATTGACGATGGCCTGCGTCACCGGGTCAATGATGCCCAGGGTGGACAGCGAATACGCGAACACCCCGGCCAGCGCCACCACCAGCAGGATGATGGCCGACAGTTCGCCCGACTCGCGCAAGATCCCAAACAGGTCCCGCACCTGGATGGTCCGGTAAATCACCATGCCAACAAACAGGCCGTAAAACACCGCCACCACCGCCGCCTCGGTGGGCGTGAACCATCCCGCGCGCATGCCGCCCAGAATCAGCACCGGCGCGGCCAGGCCCCACGAGGCCTCACGCAGGCTGGCCCAAAACGGTGGCCGTGGCAGCAGCGATTCCTGCTGGCCCATGCCATGTTTGCGCGACAACCAGACGGCCGGCACCATCAGCGCCAGCCCGACCAGCATGCCGGGAATCATGCCCGCCGCAAAAATGGCCGGTACCGACGCGCCCGGAACCAGCACCGAATAGACGATGAAGGCAATCGACGGTGGAATCAAAATGTCGATGGACGCCGCCGCCCCGACCACACTGGCCGAGAACGCGGGCACGTAACCAGCGCGCGTCATGGCCGCAATCATCACCCCGCCCACCGCCGCAGCGGTAGCCGGGCCGGAGCCGGAGATGCCGCCCATGAACATCGCCACGCCAATCACCACCAGCGGCAACATGCCGGGGCCGCGGCCCACGATGGCAATGGCAAAGTTCACCAGCCGCAGCGCCACGCCGGAGCGGTCAAAAATCGACCCCACCAGCACAAACATCGGAATCGCCAGCAGCGGGTATTTGCCCAAGCCCGCATAAAAGTTCTGTGGCACCGCCAGCAGGCCAAACCATTGCGAGTCCGCATTGGCCAGCGCAATCGCCCCTGCCCCGGCCAGCCCTAGCGACACCCCAATCGGCACCCCGGCGAGCATCATGCCGACAAACACCACAAACAGCAGCGTAGCGATCATGGCTGCTTGCCCCGGCGGACAAACAGGCCCAACGCCCGCGCGGCAATCGCTGTGGACAGGATCGGCAGCCACATCGTGTACCACCACTGCGGCACACCAATGCCCGGCGAGGTTTCGCCATACTGGAAGTCGTCATACACGGTGCGCACGCTCAACACGGCGATCAGCGTGAACAACACCGCCACCATCAGTGCCCCAAACCGGGCCAAAGCCTTTTGGCGCTTGGGCGAGCCGCTATCAGAAAAGAACTCGATGCGAATCTGCCGGTTGCGCGCCACCGAGGCCGAACCCGCCACCAGCGCCAGCACAATCATCAAAAACACCGAGAACTCTTCGGTCCAGGCAAACGACTCATTGGTGAAGTAGCGCACCAGCACATTGCTGAAGGTGATCAGCGCCAGCAGCGCCATCACGATCACGGTCAGCCAGTCTTCGATCTTGAGCGGCACCCAGGTTTTTTCTTCAGGCTCGGCGGGGTCGTGCACCTCAACGGGGAGGTGGGTGGGTTCGTGGGGTAAATGCATGGCAGTTCCAGAGTCTGGGGGGCTTCAGCGGTAAATCAGGGTCGGCAGCCACATCGTCAGCGGCGACCACAGGGCGGCCACCAGCAGGTCGAGCATGGCCACCGCCACCAGCGGCACCACCGCGCGCGAGATCTTGCCCAGGCTCACATTGGCGATGCCACAGCTGACAAACAGGCAGATGCCCACCGGTGGCGTCATCATGCCAATGGCCAGATTCATCACCACCAGCACGCCAAACTTCACCGGGTCAATCATCATTTGCGGCGTCAGCAGCGCCAGCACTGGCACCACCAGCAGCAGCGCGGCAGTGGTTTCCATCACGCAGCCCACCACCAGCAGCAGCGCCATCACCAGCAGCAGCAAACCGACCGGCGGCAGCGAGAGTGAGTTGACAAAGCCATCGAGCAACTGCGCGCCTTGCTGCATGGCCAGCAGCCAGCCAAATACCTTGGCCATGGCGATGATGAACAAAATGCCGGCGGCGGCCACCTGCGATTGGATGATGAGTTTCGGCAGATCTTTCCAGGCCAACTCGCGGTTGATCACCGTGCCGACCAACAGCGCGTAAAACACCGCCAGCGCCGCGGCTTCGGTCACCGTCACGATACCGCTCAAGATACCGCCCAGCACTACCACCGGCGCACCCAGCGACCACAAGGCAGAGCGCCCGGTAGCCGCCACCTCGCGCCAGCAAAACGGCGTGCGTTGGCCATAACCCTTGCGCCAGCTGATCCACACCGCCACGGTCATGAAGGACAAGCCCAGCAGAATACCCACCATCAAGCCCCCGGCAAACAGCTGCGAGGTCGAGATGTTGGTCATAAAACCAAAAATCACCATCGGAATCGATGGCGGGATGATGATGCCAATGGCCCCGCCCGCCGCCACCACCGCCGCCGCAAACGGTGCCGGGTAACCCTGGCGGATCATGGCCGGAATCACCACCGCGCCAATCGCTGCGGTGTCTGCCGCCGCCGAGCCGGAGATACCGGCAATGATCATCGAGGCAACAATCGCCGCCGCCGCCAGCCCACCGGGCGCCCAGCCGACCAGGCTGTTGGCAAAGTCGATCAGGCGGCGCGAGATGCCGCCGTGCTCCATCAGCGCGCCTGCGATCATGAACAGTGGCACCGCCAGCAGGTCAAACGAATCCACGCCGGAAAACAGTTGTTGCACGATGGTCTGACCCAGCGCCGCCACGGTCACCACGTCCGGAAACACGCCGGGCGTGACGATCAGCCCGATGGCGGGCAGGCCAATCGCCAGCGCAATGGGCAGGCCCAGCGCCATCAGCGAGAACATCAGCACAAACAGCAGGATGATGATCATGGCGCGTCGCCCTCTTCATCCGCGCGCGCATCTAGCCGCGAGGTGTGGCGCTTGCTCAGATCGGTCAGCACATGGAGCAAAAAAATGGCACCCGAAATCGGCAGCACCGAGATCGGCAGCGACATCGGCATCTGCACGGCGGTGGAAGTTTGCTCCCAGGCCTTCAGGGTATAGATCACGCCATACCAGGTGATCAGGCCAAAACAGCCCAGCGTCAGCACTTGCAGGCCACGAAAGATGAGCTTCTCCACCAGTCGGCCAAAACGCGCGCCAAACCCGGCCAGGCCGATGAAGTGGGCGCGTTTGTACGCCACCGTGGCGCCCAGAAAAGTGGTCGCCACCAGCAGGTAGCGGCCCACTTCTTCCGACCAGCTCAGCGAATTGCCGCTGTAACGGGCAATCACCTGGGCGAAAAGGATCAAGGAAATAACCACGCCGAGGAGCAGCAAAAAGCGCTCGACCCAGTGGTTGACGACGTTGCTGACAGCCAGCAACCGGTAGTGAAGGTTCATGAGTGTGTCCAACGCTCGGGCGGGCACCTGCGGCGCCTGCCCCCCAGGCTGGTACTGTGGCGCAGTACCAAGCACCCGGTGTTATTTGACCGTCTGGCGGATCTCGTCAACGATCTTCTTGGTGTCGCCGCTCAGTGATGCGTACACCGGCTCGGTCTTGGCGCGGAAAGCAGCTAGGTCAGGCGTGTCCACCACCTGCATACCTGCGGCCTTGAGCGCGGCGAGCTGGCTGGCTTCGTTGTCGCGCACATACTTGCGGCCAAACTGCGATGCTGTACGGGCTGCGTCCATGAACACCTTGCGGTCAGCGGCGGGCAGCTTGTCCATGAAGGCCTTGCTGCCCACAAACACCAGCGCCGAATAAACGTGGCGTGTCATGGACAGGTATTTTTGGCCCGCTTCGTTGAGCTTGGCGGCAGAAATCACCGACACCGGGTTCTCTTGCCCATCCAGCACGCCTTGCTGCAGTTGGGTGGTGATGGGCCAGGCCATCGGTGTGGGGTTGGCGCCAATGGCGCGCCAGATCGCCAGGTGGGTGGGCGACTCCATGGTGCGGATCTTCATGCCTTTCAAATCATCCGGGCCCTTCACCGCCACCTTGGCGTTGGTCACGTTGCGAAAACCGTTGTCCAGAAAATGCATGCCCACCAGGCCCGCTTTGTCAAAGCGCTTCAGCAGGTCCTGGCCAATCGGGCCGTCCAGCACCTTGTCGGTGGCTTCGTACGAGCTGAACAAGAAAGGCATCTCGAGTGCCTTGACTTCAGGCACAAAGGCCTCGATCGGACCGGTGGTGGTCACACTCATCTGCACCGTGCCCAGTTGCAGCTGCTGCAGCACCTGGGTTTCGCTGCCCAAGGCGGCAGAGTGGTGCACCACCACGTCGTATTTGCCGGGCAGGGCCTTGTCCACCTCTTCCTTGAACTTTTGCGCCGACTGGGTGTGCACAAAGGTCGGGCCGGTGACGACGCCGATGTTCACTTTTTCGGCGGCCAGAGCGGGCAGGCTCAAGGCCAGGCCGACGGCGCAGGCCAAACCGGTCAAGGTGTGGGAAAAGAGTTTCATACGTGTTCCTTGAAGAGAGAGAAGAGTGTTGTGGTGTCATGCTGCAGTGCAACACGCATCTTTATATTTGAGCGCCAGATAACTTTTGCCGTGCCAGCCCGCCTTGAAAAACAGCCCGGCCCGGCCAATGCCAGACTCAAAACTGCTCGTGCGGTGCCAGGTAGCGCCATTGCCCGACGGGCAGGTTTCCCAGCATCACCCGGCCAATGCGCACACGTTTTAAGCCGACCACTTTCAGGCCAACCTGCTCGCACATGCGCCGGATCTGGCGCTTTTTGCCCTCGGTCAGGACGAAGCGAAGCTGCTCCGGATTTTGCCACTCAACCAGGGCTGGTTTGAGTTTTTGTCCGTCCAGGCTCAGTCCCTGGCGCAACAGCGCCAGTTTGGCCGCCGGGAATACCGCCTGCACGTCCTGGCTGACCGGGTCGTCATCGTCGATGCGGCTGAGTTGCTGGGTGGCGCCCGCTGGCAGCGCAGCGCGTGCCGCCGGGCGCGCAGCGTAAGTGGCAGCGGCCGAGGTGGCGGCCAACGTGTTTTCAATGCCGGTGTAGATCACCCGCACCAGGTATTCCTTTTCCATCGTCGCGTCTTCACCAATCAGCTGGCGCGCCACGCGGCCGTCTTGGGTGAGCACCAGCAAACCCGTGGAATCAATGTCCAGCCGCCCGGCAGGCACCAGGCTTTTGAGCTGGCTGGGGTGAAAGAAAAAGCGCGCGTTGTCTTCTGCCCAGCGGTTTTGCGGCTGCACCAGGGTGATGGCGGGTTGATGCCCGTCTTCAGCCTGGCCGCTCACCAAACCCAGCGGCTTGTTGATCAACACCGTGACCTGCTTGGCCTGTGCACCCTTGGCCTGTTTGTCGATCTCGATCTTCACATCCGGGGTGACCTGCATGCCCATCTCGGCCACCCGGCCGTTGACCTTGACCCAGCCCTTGCCGATCCACTCATCGGCTTCGCGGCGCGACGCCAGGCCCAGCTCGGCCATGCGTTTGTTTAGCCGCAGTGTGCCGTTGGCGCCGTGTGCGGCGGTATTGCTTTGCCCTGCGGGGATGGGGGCTTTTGCGGGAGGCGGCGCAGCGCGGCGGAAAACCGGTGGGGTGGTGGGTGTTGTCATGGTATTGAAATTGTAGCTACTCACGCTTGATTGATAAGGGCTAGAGGCAAATTTCCCATATAAAGATGGCGTGGTGTCAACTCCGCAGCAGTCGTAAATCCGTCTCCAGCGGCTCCGGTTGACCCAGCGTGATGCGCTGAAAATCTGTGTGCAGCGGGTTGATCAAATAGTTGTTTTCGGCGGGCACCACCGCACTGGGCACCACCAGCACGGCGCTGCGCACCTTTTGCAACCACTGCGCCCCGATGGCCTGCAAAGCCGCGCGTGCAGCTGGTGTGCGCCAGTCAGCAGGCAAGTCTGCTGGCAACAGCGTCTCAACAGGCAGGTCGGTCGGAATGTGCGCCGGTATCAGCACATAGTTGGCGCGCAGCGGGTCGTCTTGCGCCAGCATCTCCAGCAGCGCCAGCGAGCGGCTTTGGGCGGTGTAAATGACTGATTGCCCCACCCGGTTCCAGCGCCCGCCGTACAGGCGCGCACCCTCGCCAGAAAACGCTGCATCGGCAAACCGCCGTGTGATGATGCGCCAGACCGTCTGGCCGGTCTCAGACATCAGGCAAACACGCCGTGTTCAATACGCCCCAGCGTGGCCAGCACAGCGCTTGAGCCCGGCTCGGTATCCAGCAGCGCCAGTGGGGTGCTGCCAGACAAGGCGGCGTTGGGGCTTTTGAGCCAATCCAACGCGGCGCGCTGGTCTTCAAACACCTCCACCGCGCGCTGCACCACCTGTGCCAGGCGCACCAGCTTGCCGGATTCGTCCCGGCTGAGCACGCCTTCCTTCTTGCGCCGGGCCAGCGTGCGCTCCGGAATATCCAGTGCGCGGGCCAACTCGGCCTGACCCACGCCCATCACGCGCAGAGCCGCATCCACGGCGGCAGCGGGAATACCCCGACGCACCAGGCTCACCCATTCCAGCACCGTCTGCGGCAGGCCGCGCAGCACCGGCTCGCCGCCCAGCACGCTGGCGGCAGACAAAACGGTCACGCTTGCAACACCCATGACATCACCCCTCGAAATTGCCAGATGGCATGAATTGTATGCAAAAGTGGCGGATTTAGGGCGTTTGAGCGGGTCTCTTGTTGCTGGCAGCGCCAAGCAAATGCGCTACTTGCCCGCCTGTTTTTCCTTCAGCCAGGCTTGCATCATGGCAATTTCCTGCTTTTGCGCGACGATGATGTCTTGCGCCAGTTTCTTCACCTTGGGGTCTTTGCCGTACTTGAGCACCACTTCAGCCATGTCCACCGCGCCCTGGTGGTGCGGAATCATGCCGGCCAAAAAGTCACGATCGGCATCGCCGGTGAGCGGCACCGCCATGTCCTTATGCATTTTGGCGTTGGCCTGCTCGTAGGCGGCGTTCGACGCTGACTGCCCCGTGCTGGCTGGCTTGGCCATGTTGTGACCGGCGTGCGGGTCAACGGCTTGGGCGAAAGCCGCGCCTGAAAGCCCTACGCCGAGGGCCACGGCAGCGCCCAACTTGGAAAGATGTGAAAGGTTTGGTGTCATGGGATGTTTGTCCTTCAAAAAAGGTCGAAAAATCAGCGTTGTCAGCGCCAAAACAAGGGCTCGCAAAGCCTGCGCGGGATGCTAATTCAGCGGCCTAAAACCACACCGCGAGCGGGTTTGGGCTGCGGGCTGCGGTAAGTGGCACCGCTGTGGCGTGTCGCGTCAGGACAACCGCCCAAACAGCCGCTGATCCCACACCACCGGCTGGTTGGGCGATACCGTCAGGTGTTTGGCATCAGGGTGCAGCGGGTTGACAACGGCAATCCACTCCAGCCTGGCCACCACCGATGGCACGATCAACACGGCTGTTCTGGCCTGCTGCAGCCATTGGTCGCCTACCTGTCTGGCAACGGTGAGGTCATCACTGTCCCATCCCGCAGGCAGTTGCGCCGCGCCGATGCGTTCCGTGGCGACGTGATCCGGCACTTCGGCCACCACGTGAACCTGGGTGGCGGGCACCCGGCCAATGTTGGCGTGTACCAGAATTTCCAGCATTGCACAGGCGTAACTCAAGGCACCGTAGATCACCGGCTTGCCGGGGCTATTCCAACGGCCACCGACCATGGCGGCACCCGTGCCGTCCCAGAGCGGGTGCCGACTGTCACCAATGCGGTAAACGGGCAGCATGGCCGACGATCAAGCTGCCATGCCGTAATACAGTTTCCACAGCAACTCTTCAACTCGCCGTGTGCCCAGCTCGGTCATGGATACATCCAGCGGCGTGTGTCCTAGCAACATGGGATGCGGCGAGTTCATGAAAATGCGCGCGTCGTCACCAGAGCCCCAGACATATTCCGCCGTGGCGATGATGCGGGCCAGTCGCTCGGCCCGCCCGGACTCCTCGGAGGACAGCACTTGTTGGCGACGTTTGTAAGTGGCTTCGGGAACGATGCGGAAGAGCAACTTCCTGCGCTCATCACCGCTGGTGCAAACGCGTTCAACACTCGCCCGCAACGCCTCTTTAGGCAGACCGCTGGCCACTAGCTCGTCCAGTTCGGCCATTGAGTGCGGAACCTGGCTTAGCGCCATGACGGCAGCTATTTTTTCTGGCGTGACAAGATTCATGTTGGCTCCTGGGTATCAAGTGATACCTGAATTTTAGATCAGTTGATATTTTCTGTCTGAGGACCGTGAACGGCACTTGCTAACGGGCTGTCATGTGAGTTCACTATTGATAGCTACCATCCCTTATAGCTAAAGGGCTAGAGCACGATTTCATCCGCAAACTAAGGCGTCAGCAGCGCCAGCGCGGTGAGGATGTCGTCTTGGGTGCGGTAGCGGCCAAAGGTTTTTTGGTCTTGCTCACGCACGATGGGGAAGGTGCTCAGGATGTAGGTGGCGTCCATCGCGTCCAGGCCGTAGAGCCAGAAAAACAGCGCGTCCAGCGCGGCCAGACGGGCACGGCGCTCGTCCTCGTTCCAGATGAACGGCGGCAGCACTTGCCCGCTGGCGTCCACGTAGCCCATGTCGCGAGCAAACGGCGCCATGTCGTGCGCGGTGTAGGTCAGCGCCAGCACTTGGGGCAACACAAAGTCGGCCACCGTGGGGTGGGGGTGGTGGCCGTTCATCAGGCTGGCGGTGCGCATGGCGGTGGCAAAGGCGGCGGGCAGGGGTTCGTCGAAGCGTTCGGGGGCGATGACGGGGAGTTGTTCGACAACAAACCAGTTGACGTGTTGACCTTGCACTTTCTGTCTGGCCACGAAGTCATAGGCCATGCTGCAGAAGTTTGCCAATAACAAAGCGGCTGTGCGGCAGTAGTTGGCCGCATCTGCGTCGCTGCCCGGCAGCAAAATCGGCAAAGTATTGCCGTAACCGGCTTTTGGAACCAACGCGGCGATCATGGTGCGCATGTTGGTCGGGGCGGTGACATCCTTGAACCCCAGGCAGTAGTCCGCAGCAACGGTGATTTCGGCTGCATCGACCCAATACTGGGGCACCGGATAGCGGCTTGGGTTGGCTTTCTCCACCTGCGAAATAGCTTCCTGCTGGGCGGCACGTTTCAGGTTGGCGGTGTTGATCACCACATCCGCCGCGCGGTGGTCAAACATTTGCACCATCTTGCCTTCATACAGCGGCACGGCCATTTGCGCGTCGCTTTTGCCACTGGCAGGTTTTTCCCAGCGGTTCAAAGGTGCGCTCTGCCAGCCCTGTTTGGCCAACTCGTCCGCCTTCAAAAACAGGTGCGAGTCATTGGTCATGTCAAACATGCGCTGGTACTTCACCGGCCAAACGCGCGCATCCGGCTGCTGGCCCAGCGCTTCGCTCAGCACCCCGTGTTTCACCAGCACCGGGTGCTGCGCGTAGAGCTTGAGGGTGATGTCGGCATCGCGCTGGGTGCGAAAGATGGGGGCCGCGCCGGTGTTGGGGTTGACGCGCTGAAAGTCGGTGTTGGACAGTGTCAGCACGCGCCCGGGCTCGTCCAACTCGTCCAGACTGTGCAGGAAAAAGGCGCAGCGGGTGGGTTGCGGCAAGCGCTCTGGCTCGTCGTCCTCTGCCCTATCTGCTTCATCATCAGTAGCTTCCCGGGCAATCAGGACATGGGCTAGAGGCTGATTTTGTTGTGAATAAACGCCACCCGCCGTTGCACCGGTCAACACGTCTGCGGCGGCAGGCAGGTAGCGCGGCTGCCTGCCAAACACCAGTGCGCAAAACTTGAAGCTGGCGTGCACGTCAGGGAAAAACACCTTGCGGTTTTCAAAGTCAAACAGCGCATGCAGCTTGCCGGTGCTGCTGATCGACCGGAAGAACTCCGCCGCGCCCTTGTCTGCTGCAATGCCGCTGGGCACGATCAGCGCCACGATGCCCTCCGTGTTGATCAGGGCTTGGGCACGCTCGACAAACAGGCTGTACAGGTTGATGTCGCCACCACCCAGCAGCGGGAAATCGGTGCTGCCGAGCTTGCCGTTGCCCAGCACGCGGGCGTTGGCCTCGGCGCGTTCCACGGCTTCCTGGTACAGCGCCCAAAAATCGGCCACCGGTGGGGTGTGGATGCCGGTTTGCGTCATCTTGACGTTTTTCAAAGCGGCGATCATGGCCTTGCGGTCAGCCGCGCGCGGTTGCGCGGCAATGGCCGGAACGCGTTCGGCAAACCATTCCACCTCTTGCAGTTTGATGCGGTCCCACGGCGGGTTGCCCACCAACGCGTCAAAGCCGGGATTGGCGGTGTCGGCAAACACGGTGGGGAAACTGGTCCACCAGTGGAAGAAGGTTTCGCGCGCAGCCAGGGCGCGGGCTCGCTTTATCAAGGCATTGGCGGCCTGGCTGGCAGCGTCTTCGCCGTCAAGCCTGCCTGCGCCCAGAATGGCGACCAGGTTTTGCCCCGGCTCCAGCAGTTTGAGCAGGGCGGCGTATTCGGGGTATTGGCCAGCGGCCAGGCCCAGTTGGCGGTCTTCTTCCTTTTTGGGCAGTTTCAGCAGGTTGGCCAACTGGCTGACTTTGGCCACCGGCCAGCCGGGAATGAGCCAGCGCAGCGCCCGCCAGAAGTCCAACACAGCGTGAATCGGGGCGACCTGCTCGGCGGCTTCAGTTGCCAGTTGTTTGGACAAAGCGGCCTCGGCCATGTCGGCATCGGTCAAATCCGCCACGCGGGCGATGGCTTTGGCGGCCAAGGTGAGGCGGTTGAACTCGCTTTGCAGCAGCAGGGCACCCAGGTTTTGCAGGCCTTTTTGTACCTGCGGCAACTGCTCGCCGTGCAGGCTGTCGCCCACGCGCAGGTGGTGGTCCAGAAAGCTCAAAGGCGCACCCACGGTAAAGGTGTGTAACCACAGCGCGGTTTTGGCCAGCTCCACGGCCATGGGGTTTTTGTCCACGCCGAAGATACATTTTTTGAGGATCATCCGCCGCACGATGTGGCGGTCGTCCAGCTGCGCGTCGGTCACGGCCCAACCGTGCTCCTTGGCGGTGGCTTTGATGCTTTGGCGAATGCTGGCAATGCGCTGCAGCACCGGGCTTTGCCAAGGGCGGCCACTTTCCACCAGGTGCGCGGCCCAGGGCTGGGCGTTGACGTGCAGGGTGGCGGTGGCCATGGCTTCCAGCACGCGGTCAGCCAGAAAGTCCACCAGCGCCACCAGAAAGTGGCCGCTGCCCATGGCCGGGTCGCAGCATTTCAGGGTCAGCATCTGGCTGGCCGGGTCCAGAGCGTCCAGCGTGTCCCAGTGGCCGGGGTTGAGTGCGGTCTTTTTGGCCCACTTGTGCAGGTGAAACTCGAAGGTGGTGACGCGCTGTTGCGCCAGCACGCCCACGGATTCGCGCAGGTTCAGGCGCACCAGATCGTCATGCGTGTAGTAGCCGCCCGAGACCTTGCGGGCAAAGCTGGCGGGCAGCGCGGTGAGGCGGTCGATCTCGGGCTTGTCTTTGTAGTCGTCCTTGGCCTGCACGTGGTGCACCAGGGTGTATTCCAGCAGGCGCTCGTAAATGCCGCCCAGGTGCGCCACGGCCAGGTCGCGGTAGTTGATCCAGCCTTTGGTCAGTTCCTCGGTGCGGCGGCTCAGGGCATCCATGATGGGTGCCATCACCTTGTCGGGAACGTTCGTGCGCTCCAGCAGCGGCGCGCGGCCCCGGTGGAACAGGCCGCCGTTGTAGGCGGGCATGCCGATGTCGTCGTCACCTTTGTCGATCAGGCCAAACACACCCCGCAAGGCGAGCCAGATTTTGGGCATGGTGCTGGAGAACTTGCCACCGGCATCCACCTTGTCGCGCACCGCTTCGCGGATGCGCCGAACGCTATATTCGGCATAGCGCTCGTCCCGCACGGGCAAAAGACCCCGGTCTTCTGCGTAGAACAAAAAAAGCAGCCGGTACAGCAGCACCAGCGCGGCTTCGCGCACCTCTTCCAGGTACTCGGGGGTGAATTTTTGGCGCTTGAACTGGCCGAACCCGGTCTCTGTGGTCACTGCATGCAAGTCACCCCGCGCCAGCGCATCCGCGAGTTGCGGAAAGATGTCGGCAAACACGCGTGCGCCCAGGTCTTGCGACACCTTTTCTTCATACAGCCGCGCCTCGTTGAGCGCATAGGCGTGGAAGCTGCGGCCCGCGTTGTCCCAAGCCTGCGGCAAAAACGCATCGCGTTGGAAAAACATGAAAAACAGCCGCAGCGCGTGGGCCGGGGCCCATTCGTTCAGCTCACGTTGCACGCC
This sequence comes from Rhodoferax ferrireducens, assembly GCA_002083775.1. Classification (GTDB taxonomy): domain Bacteria; phylum Pseudomonadota; class Gammaproteobacteria; order Burkholderiales; family Burkholderiaceae_C; genus Rhodoferax; species Rhodoferax ferrireducens_A. The sequence continues at coordinate 121,569 of MTEI01000005.1, forward strand.
CTGGATGCCCAGCGCAGCGGCCACATCCACCTCAAAAAACTCCTCAGAGCGGCTGCGTGCGTCTTGCCAATACAGCCGCCAGACGTTGCCATTGGTCAGCATGCCCCACTTCACCGCCCGGTCTGACACCACGTCGGCGCGGCTCAGGTAGCGCAGCATCTGGCTCGACGGCGCGTCGGGGTCGGTGGGCTCAGAAGCGTCGCCCCGGTCCAGCGGGCGCAGCCAGCGTTTGGCTTCCAGAATGGCCAGGCCGTGGCGGTAGCGGCGGTCGTCTTTGGACTCGGTCAGCGCCAGGGCTTTGCGCTCGCTGTCGGCAAACAGCAGGCAGTCCGGGACGTCTTCGCGGCGCTTGCCAGACAGGTTGACCTGCGGCAAAAAATCGTCCCCCCAGCCCAGTTCGGCCAGCACCTTGTTGATCACCAGGGCTTCGGTTTGCGCCTCGTTGATGGTCGATTCAGTGCTCAAGCCACCGTAGATATTGCGTAGTGCGCTCTCGAAAGCAGAGTAACCAGCGTCTGTTAGGGCTTGCCACGGCGGCGTTTCCAGCACGCCGCGTGTCAAAAAATCCTGGGTGAAAAGTTGTCCCTGCATCGGGGTAGTTTAGTGGTGAGTGGTGCCGCCAACAGCTACTCTCAGCTGAAGCTTGGTACGGCGCTGCCACCCAAAGTGTCTAAATTTAAGATTCAAATTCAGATTTAGACACTTGGCGGTCGCTGAACAAGGCTGGCAGTTTCTTCGCATTACTCAAAAAATATAGCGTTTAACCATTATAAATAAAGGGCCAGAGCACGATTTGATGCTCAAAACATCCCAGTCCGCAACGCCTGCAAATTCAGCACCCGCAAGCCACCGTACTCCACCGCAATCGCCCCCTCAGCGGCCAGGGTGGTCAGGGCTTCATTCACCCGCTGGCGTGACAGGCCGACCAGATACGCCAGCTCCTGCTGGGTGATGCGCAGCACCGTGCCCAGGCCGGGGTAGAGCACCGGGTTGAACAACGCGGCCAGGCTGCGCGCGACGCGGATGTTGGGGTTGCCCATGCGGTCAATTTCGCGGGCGGCAATGAACTGGCCCAGGCGCTCGTTGAGCTGGCGCATCACGAAACGGTTGAAGCCAATCGAGTGGTCCAGCAGCCAATGGAAGGTATCAATATGCAGCCCGGCCACCATGCTTTTGCGCAGCGCCTGGATGTTGTAGCGGTAGGCTTCACGTTTCAGTGCCGTGCCTTCGCCAAACCAGCCACCGGGCGGCACGCCGGTGAAGGTCATGGTCTGGCCGTCGACGTTGTCGGCACTCATTTTCAAGAGGCCATCCACCAGGCCAAACCAGTAGGTGACCGGGCGGCCGGTGCGGCAGATGAAATCGCCCGCTTTGGCGTCGGTGATCTTGAGGTCTTCCACGGCGCGCTCGCGTTCGTCGGGTAGCAGCACCTTGAGCCACGGAATCACACCCAGCTCGGCGGCTGTCAGGGGGCGGCGGCGTTGCAACAAACTGGCTTCGGTGCTCATGTGGCGCATCCTTTGGCAGAACAGGAGGGTGGCAAGGCTGGTGGCACGCAGGGAAAACACCTACCGAGAAGTGGCTGAATTGTCGTCCAAACGACAACATAGCGTCAAATCGGGTCCTATCATTGCGCCAAGTCAAATGGCCCACCAACGATGTTGGGGCTTGAAGGCATTGGAGACAAGGCAAGCAATGGAAACGACTTTCCCGCAACTACTTCTGAACCACGCCAGCGCCCGGCCTGCAGATACGGCCATGCGCGAAAAAGAGTACGGCATCTGGCAAGCCATCAGCTGGGCCGACATGGCCGCGCTGGTGGAGCACCTGGCCTGCGGCCTGCACCAGGCTGGCCTGCGCCAGCACGATCACATGGTGGTGATTGGTGCCAACCGCCCGCGCCTGTACGCCACCATGCTGGCAGTGCAAAGCCTGGGCGCAGTGCCGATTGCGCTGTACCAGGATGCCGCTGCGCCCGAATGTGTGTTCCCCATCAACAACGCCGAGGTGAGCTTTGCCTTTGCCGAAGACCAGGAGCAGGTGGATAAGCTGCTGGAAATCCGCGAGCAGTGCCCGCAACTCAATCACATCTACTTTGACGACCCGCGGGGCTTGCGCAACTACGACGAGCCCGGCCTGGCCGCGCTGGACGAGCTGATTGGCTCCGGCAAAGCCTTTGCCGGCATCCACACCGACTTTTTCAAGGAACAAGTCGCCAAGGTACAGCCCGACGACGTGGCCGCCATGTTTTTCACCAGCGGTACCACCGGCAACCCCAAAGGCGTGGTGCACACGCACGACACGCTCTTGAACCGTGCCCGCGCTGGCGCTGACTTTGACAAGCTCACCCACAAAGAAGACGTGCTGGCCTACCTGCCGCCAGCCTGGATCGGGCAAAACATCTTTTCATACGCCCAGTGGCTCTCATGTGGCTACGTGGTGAACTGCCCCGAATCGGCCGCCACGGTGACCATCGACCTGAAAGAAGTGGGCCCAACCTATTACTTTGCGCCGCCGCGCGTGTTTGAAGGCTTGCTCACCAGTGTGATGATCCGCATGGAAGACGCAGGCACCCTCAAGCGCAAGATGTTTCACTACTTCATGGACGTGGCCAAACGCGTTGGCCCCACCTTGATGGACGGCAAAACCGTGGGCACGGGCGACCGGCTGCTGTATGCCATGGGTGACTTTCTGGTCTATGGGCCGCTGCGCAACAACTTGGGTTTCAGCCGGGTGCGCGTGGCCTACACCGCGGGTGAGGCGATTGGGCCAGACCTGTTCAGCTTTTATCGCTCGATTGGCGTGAACCTGAAGCAGCTGTATGGCTCCACCGAGACCGCCGTGTTTGTCTGCCTGCAGCCGGATCACGAAGCGCGCGCCGATACCGTGGGTGTGCCGTGCAAGGGGGTCGAGATCAAGGTGGCCGACAACGGCGAGATTCTGGTCAAGTCGCCGGGCTTGCTCAAGGGCTACTTCAAAAACCCCGAAGCCACCGCCGAAGTGCTCACCGCCGAGGGCTGGTACCACACCAGCGACGCGGGTTTTCTGGACGCGCATGGCCACCTGAAGATCATCGACCGTGTGAAAGACGTGGGCCGCATCCAGGGTGGTGCCAACGACGGCGCCATGTTTGCCCCAAAGTACGTGGAAAACAAGCTCAAGTTCTTCCAGCACATCAAGGAAGTGGTGGCCTACGGCGACGGGCGCGACAAGGTGTGCGTGATGATCAACATCGACTTTGAAGCCGTGGGCAACTGGGCCGAGCGGCGCAACCTGCCGTATGCAGGCTACACCGACCTGGCGCAAAAGCCCGAGGTGTACCAGCTCATCAAGGAATGTGTGGAAAAAGTCAACGCTGACCTGAGTGTGGACACGCTGCTGGCAGGCAGCCAGGTGAGCCGCTTCTTGGTGTTGCACAAGGAACTGGACGCGGACGATGGCGAACTCACCCGCACCAACAAGGTTCGCCGCGGCTTCATTGCCGAGAAATACGACGTGCTGATTGACGCGCTCTACGGCGGCAAAACCAGCCAGTTCATTGAAACCCAGGTCAAGTTTGAAGACGGCCGCACCGGCAAGGTCAGCGCCACGCTGCGCATTGACGACACCAAGACCTTTGCGCCCGTCAAGGCCGCCGCCTGAAAGAAGTTCACCCCATGGCAACCAAACACATCGGTGACGTCATCCTTGACGTCAAAAACATCTCTCTGCGGTTCGGCGGCGTGAAGGCGCTGACCGACATCAGCTTCAACGTGCGTGAGCATGAGGTGCGCGCCATCATCGGGCCCAACGGCGCGGGCAAAAGTTCGATGCTCAATTGCATCAATGGCGTTTACCGGCCTACCGAGGGTGCTATTACTTTCAGAGGCAAAACCTTCAGCCACATGGACAGCTACCAGGTGGCCAGCATGGGCATCGGGCGCACCTTCCAGAATCTGGCGCTGTTCAAGGGCATGAGCGTGATCGACAACATCATGACCGGGCGCAACCTGAAGATCAAAAGCAACCTGTTCATGCAGGCGCTGCGTATTGGCCCGGCCCAGCGCGAAGAGGAGATGCACCGCGAGTTTGTTGAACACATCATCGATTTTCTGGAAATCCAGGCGTTTCGCAAAACCCCGGTGGGCCAGCTGCCCTACGGCCTGCAAAAACGCGTCGACCTGGGCCGCGCGCTGGCGATGGAGCCGCAACTGCTGCTGCTGGACGAACCCATGGCCGGCATGAACGTGGAAGAAAAACAGGACATGAGCCGCTTTGTGCTGGATGTGAACGAAGAGTTTGGCACCACCATCGTACTCATCGAGCACGACATGGGTGTGGTGATGGACATCTCTGACCGCGTGGTGGTGCTGGACTACGGCAAGAAGATTGGTGACGGCACGCCGGATGAAGTGCGCACCAACGAAGAAGTTATCAGTGCCTATTTGGGTACGGGTCATTGAGTCTGTCATCCCGGGCCTGACCCGGGATCCATGGATTGCGGATCAAGTCCGCAATGACGTCCAGTAGGCAAAGACAAAGAGGGTTTGATATGGCATTTTTTCTTGAAACATTGTTTGGCGGCCTGATGGCCGGCATGCTGTATTCGCTGGTGGCGCTCGGTTTTGTGTTGATCTACAAGGCCAGCGGCGTGTTCAATTTTGCCCAGGGGGCGATGGTGCTGTTTGCGGCGCTGGCCATGGCGCGTTTTTCCGAGTGGGCCGGCGTCTGGCTGGGCGGTGACCAGTTGCTGCTGGCCAACCTGATCGGGTTTGTCGGTGCCGGTGGGGTGATGTTCATCGTCGCCTGGCTGATCGAGCGCCTGGCGCTGCGCCACCTGGTGAATCAGGAAGGCACCACGCTGCTGATGGCCACGCTGGGCATTGCCTACTTTCTCGAAGGTCTGGGTCAGACGCTGTTTGGCGGCAGCATCTACAAGATCGACATTGGCATGCCCAAAGACCCGGTGTTCTGGCTCGACTCGGTGTTTGAAGGCGGCATCCTGATCAACAAGGAAGACCTTTACGCTGCCTTTATCGCTGCTGCACTGGTGGCGGCGCTAAGTGTGTTTTTTCAGAAAACGACCACCGGGCGAGCCTTGCGCGCTGTGGCCGATGACCACCAGGCGGCGCAGAGTATTGGTATTCCGCTGAACCGCATCTGGGTCATTGTCTGGTGCGTGGCCGGTGTGGTGGCGCTGGTGGCCGGCATGATCTGGGGCAGCAAACTTGGGGTGCAGTTTTCGTTGGCAACTGTGGCCATGCGGGCGCTGCCGGTGGTGATTCTGGGTGGCCTGACCTCGGTGCCGGGCGCCATCATTGGCGGCTTGATCATCGGTGTCGGCGAGAAACTGTCGGAGGTGTATCTGGGCCCGTATGTGGGTGGCGGCATCGAGATCTGGTTTGCCTATGTGCTGGCGTTGGGCTTTTTGCTGATTCGCCCTCAGGGCCTGTTCGGCGAGAAGATCATTGACCGGGTCTGATTTTCATAGCTACTCACCCTTTATACATAAGGGCTAGCAGCAATTTTTACTTATAAAAGTTAAGAACGAGACAAGCATGTTTTACCGCGAAAACGGCCAATTTAAAACCAGCTATCGGGCAGACCAGCAGATTCTGCCGATCGCTCAAGACCGCGTGGCCATGGGGCTCATCCTGGCGGTGGCTTTTGTGGCGGTGCCGCTGCTGGCCAGCGACTACATGTTCCAGGCGATCCTGATCCCGTTTGTGATCATGGCGCTGGCCGCCTTGGGTGTGAACATTCTGGTGGGCTACTGCGGCCAGATCTCGCTGGGCTCGGGGGCCTTCATGGCGGTGGGGGCATACGGAGCCTACAACTTCTTCGTACGCATTCCAGGTATGCCGCTGATCCCCACGCTGATTCTCGGTGGCTTGTGCGCCACGTTTTTCGGCATCCTGTTTGGTTTGCCCAGCTTGCGTGTGAAAGGTCTGTACCTGGCGGTGGCCACGCTGGCAGCGCAGTTTTTTGCCGACTGGATGTTTCTGCGTATCAAGTGGTTCACCATGGACACGCCTTCGGGCTCGGTATCGGTGTCCAACCTGCAGGTGTTTGGCCTGCCCATTGACAGCCCGGTGAGCAAGTACCTGTTTTGCGTGGCGATGCTGGCCGTATTGGCGCTGCTGGCCAAAAACCTGGTGCGCAGTGCCATTGGTCGCGAATGGATGGCCATTCGCGACATGGACGTGGCCGCCAGCGTGATCGGCATCCGCCCGATGTACGCCAAGCTCAGCGCGTTTGCCGTCAGCTCGTTCATCGTCGGTGTGGCGGGTGCGCTGTGGGCGTTCATTTACCTGGGTTCCTGGGAGCCCGCCGCTTTCTCGGTGGACTTGTCGTTCAGGTTGTTGTTCATGGTGATCATTGGCGGCCTGGGCTCAATCATGGGCGGGTTCTTTGGCGCGGCGTTCATCGTCATCCTGCCGATCTTCCTGAACCAGTTTTTGCCGCTGGTGCTGGGGCTGGTAGGCATAGAGATCTCTACGGCCGGTATCTCGCATGCCGAACTGATGATCTTTGGCGGGCTGATCGTCTGGTTCTTGATCGTGGAGCCGCATGGGCTGGCCAAGCTGTGGGCCACCATGAAGCAGAAGCTGCGCTTGTGGCCGTTCCCGCATTGAGCCGCGTGTTTTTGGGTGTGTGAGTTTTTGGGTGCCTTGTTCTTTTAATTATTCAGGAGACAAACATGAAAGTTCGTAAAGTGATGTTGGCAGTGGCGGCGCTGGCCGTGGGTGCATCGGTGGTGTCGACCAGCGCGTTTGCGCAGGCCAAAGAGCAATTTGTGCCGGTCCTCTCCTACCGCACCGGGCCATACGCGCCCAACGGTGTGCCATGGGCCAACGGTTATGTCGACTACCTCAAGCTAGTGAATGCGCGCGGTGGCATCAACGGTGTCAAGGTCTCGTTTGAAGAGTGCGAAACCGGTTACGACACGGCCCGCAGCGTGGAATGTTACGAGCGCCTGAAAAGCAAGGGCTCCAGCTTCGTGCAGCCGCTGTCCACCGGCGCCACGTTCGCCTTGACCGAGAAGGCCCCGGTCGACAAGATTCCGGTGGTGACCATTGGTTATGGCCGCAGCGAGAGCGCCGACGGCTCGGTGTTCAAGTGGAACTTCCCGATTGCGGGCACCTACTGGGTGGCGGGCGACGCCATCATGCAGGCCATCGCCAAGAAAGAAGGCGGCTTTGACAAGCTCAAGGGCAAGAAGATTGCGCTGGTTTACCACGACAGCCCGTTTGGCAAAGAACCCATTCCGCTGCTGCAGGAGCGCGCCCGCATGCACGGTTTTGATCTGCAACTGTTGCCAGTGACCGCACCCGGTGTGGAGCAAAAAGCCACCTGGCTGCAAGTGCGCCAAGCGCGCCCGGCTTATGTGGTGCTGTGGGGCTGGGGTGTGATGAATTCCACCGCCATCAAGGAAGCGCAAGCCACCGGTTACCCGCGCGACAAGATGTACGGTGTGTGGTGGGCTGGTGCCGAGCCGGACGTGAAAGACGTGGCCGACGGTGCCAAGGGCTACAACGCGGTGACCATGCAGCACGGTGCCGAACCCCAGTCCAAGCTGGTGAAAGATGTGTTGTCCATGGTGCACGGCAAAGGCCAGGGCACGGGTCCCAAGGAAGAAGTGGGCCAGGTGCTCTACATGCGTGGTGCCATGAGTGCCATGCTGGGCATTGAAGGTGTGCGCGCCGCGCAGGAGCGTTTTGGCAAAGGCAAGGTCATGACTGGCGAGCAGATCCGCTGGGGCCTGGAAAACCTGGACCTGACGCAGCCCAAACTGGACGCGCTGGGCTTCGCTGGCGTGATGCGCCCGGTCAGCACCTCGTGTTTTGACCACATGGGTTCGGCCTGGGCCCGCATCCATACCTGGGATGGCGCCGCCTGGAAGTTCACCTCCGACTGGCTGCAGGCGGACGAGCAGATCATCAAGCCGTTGGTCAAGAGCACCGCCGCCAAGTACGCCGCCGAGAAGAAGCTAACCCCACGTACTTCCGCTGACTGCCAGAGCTAGAGCTAGGCACACCCTGGCGGCTTTTCGGAGCCGCCAGATGAAAGAGTCGTTTGACGGGTCTTTCATCTGGTCAACAAGGCAAACTCATGGAACAAAAAATCGTTCTCAACGTCAACGGCATCGAGGTCATTTACAACCACGTCATTCTGGTGCTCAAGGGTGTGTCCCTGAACGTGCCCGAGGGCAAGATTGTGGCCATTCTGGGGGGCAACGGCGCCGGCAAAACCACCACGCTGCGGGCGGTGTCCAACCTGCTGCAGGGGGAACGCGGCGAGGTGACCAAGGGCAGCATCGAACTGCGTGGCGAGCGCATAGAGAATTTGTCGCCCGCCGACCTGGTGAACCGCGGCGTGGTGCAGGTGATGGAAGGCCGCCACTGCTTTGCCCACCTGACCATCGAGGAAAACCTGCTCACCGGCAGCTATACCCGCAAAGACAAGGGCGAGATTGCCGCCAACCTGGACAAGGTCTACACCTACTTTCCGCGCCTGAAAACCCGCCGCACCAGCCAGGCGGCCTACACCAGCGGCGGCGAGCAGCAGATGTGCGCCATTGGCCGCGCGCTCATGACCAACCCGAGCATGGTGCTGCTCGACGAGCCGTCGATGGGTCTGGCGCCGCAGATTGTGGAAGAAGTGTTCAACATCGTCAAAGACCTGAACGTGCGCGAAAAGGTCACCTTTTTGCTGGCCGAGCAAAACACCAACATGGCCCTGAAGTATTCCGACTATGGCTACATCATGGAAAGCGGCCGGGTGGTGATGGACGGCCAAGCCAGCGACCTGGCCAATAACGAGGACGTGAAAGAGTTCTACCTTGGCATGGGTGGCGGCGAGCGCAAGAGCTTCAAGGACGTGAAGAGCTACAAGCGCCGCAAACGGTGGCTGGCTTAGCACACCCCCAGGCTGCGCGCACTTCGTGTCGCTACGCCACCCCCCTTGTAGGGGGCAACACCAGCTGCCCGGCAAAGGCGGTTCTGCGGTGTTTCTGGAAGGGTAGCTCGCTGCGCATCGCCACCTGAGCGCTGTTTGAATTTAGGAGATTTGGAACATGACTGATTTTTTTGACGCGCTGGAAACGCGCGACCCGGCCCAGCGCGAGGCTGATTTGCTCAAGGCCTTGCCCATTCAGGTGGCCCACGCCAAGCTGGCCTCAGCGGCGTTGGCCGAGATTCTGAAAGACGTGAGCCCGGCGGATGTCACCAGCCGTGCTGCCCTGGCCAGACTGCCAGTCACGCGCAAGCATGAGTTGCTGGAGCTGCAACTTAAAAGTCGTAGCGCCAAAAGCAGTGTTTTCGGGGGCTTCAGTGCTGAAAGCTTTGGAAAAAACATGCCGCGTGTGTTCGCCAGCCCGGGCCCGATCTACGAGCCTGAAGGCACGGCCAAAGATTACTGGCGCATGGCGCGGGCGATATTTGCGTCCGGTTTCCGCCCAGGTGAGCTGATTCACAACAGCTTCAGTTACCACTTTGTACCAGCGGGTTCGATGATGGAAACCGGTGCCCACGCGCTGGGCTGCACCGTGTTCCCGGGCGGCACGGGCCAGACCGAGCAGCAGGTGCAAGCCATGGCCGAATTACAACCCGCTGGCTACATCGGTACCCCCAGCTTCCTGAAAATCATCCTGGAAAAAGCCGCCGAGATGGGCGTGCCCCTGCCCAGCGTGACCAAAGCCATGTTTGGTGGCGAAGCTTATCCGCCGAGCCTGCGCGACTGGTTTACCGCGCATGGCGTGACGGGCTACCAGTGTTATGCCACGGCTGACCTGGGTTCTATCGCTTTTGAGACCGCCGCCCGCGAGGGGCTGGTGGTCGATGAGGGCGTGTTCCTTGAAATCGTGCGCCCCGGCACCGGCGACCCGGTGGCCGAGGGCGAAGTGGGCGAGGTGGTGGTGACCACACTCAACCCCACTTACCCGTTGATCCGTTTTGGCACCGGCGATTTGTCCGCCGTGCTACCGGGTGCCTGCCCCACCGGGCGCACCAACACCCGTATCAAGGGCTGGATGGGCCGCGCCGACCAGACCACCAAAATCCGCGGCATGTTTGTGCACCCGGGCCAGGTGGACCAGATTGCCAAACGTTTCCCTGAAGTGACGCGTGCGCGCCTGGTGGTGACTGGCGAGATGGCCAATGATGTCATGACCCTCAAGGTAGAAACCGCCTGCAGCGGCCCGGACGCCTTGTCCGCCAAGCTGCGAGAGGCGATTCGCGACGTGACCAAGTTGCGCGGTCAGGTGGAACTGGTGGCGGTCGGTGCCTTGCCGAACGACGGCAAGGTCATTGAAGACGCGCGCAGCTACAAGTGACGGCTGTAGGACTGTAGGGTTGTCATTGCGGGCGCCGACCCGCAAGCCATGACCCCGAATACATAGATCCTGGTTCGGTGCCCAGGATGACAACCTTTTTCTCTCAGTTCAAACGCCCCAGACAATCGACTCTTCGGCTTTCATGCAGTGGCGCACCATGTCCATGAAGGGCAGGGCGCGCTGGCGCAGGCTGATCACCTCAAAGCGGGGCGGTGGGGCGTTGTCGGCCTTGGCCCGGGCCACAGCCTCGGCCCGCGTCGCTTCTTCGCGGGCAATGGCGGCCTCCAGCGCGGCCAGGGCGTGTGGCATTTGTTCGGGCAGCAAGATGCCTTGCAGGCTGGGGTCGGCGGCGCTGTGTTTGCCAATGATCTCCAACACATGCTGACCGTTGGGCTGCAACATAATCACATCCCCTGTTGCTTTGGATTTGAATTTGTAGAGCATGTTGCGTCCTTCTGAGTTGATCCATCTGGCTGGCAGCCATGGTAGTCCTTTCTTGGGCGGCATTGCGGCGCAGCCAGGCCGCTGGCCTGGCCTGCTGGCGCTAGGGTGGCTGGTCGTTTTGCTGGCCGGTTGTGCCGACACCCGCTACTACGCCCAGTCGGCGGGTGGGCACCTCACGCTGATGGTGGCAGCGCGCCCGGTGCCAGACTGGCTGGCCGACAGCCAGACCCCGGAGCCGTTGCGCCAGCGCCTGGGCCTGGCGCAGGCGCTGCGGCGCTTCTCGGTGACGGAGCTGCACCTGCCCGACAACGCCAGTTACCACCGCTTTGCCAACCTGCAGCGCCGTTACGTGGTGTGGAATGTGGTGGCCGCGCCCGAGTTTTCGCTGAAACTCAAAACCTGGTGTTTCCCGGTGGCGGGCTGTGTGGGTTACCGGGGTTATTTTGACGAGGCAGATGCCCAGGCGCTGGCAGCCGAGCTGCGCACGCAGGGGCTGGAAGCCAGCGTTTATGGCGTGCCAGCGTATTCCACGCTGGGCTGGATGAACTGGCTGGGTGGTGACCCGCTGCTGAGCACCTTTGTGAACCTGCCAGATGGTGAACTGGCCCGCCTGATGTTTCATGAGCTGGCGCATCAGGTGCTGTATGTGGCCGATGACACGGCGTTCAACGAATCTTTTGCCACTGCCGTGGAGCGCCTGGGAGGCGCGCACTGGCTGGCCACCCAAGCCACGCCGCAGGCCAGAGAGGCCTTTGCCGCGTTTGATATGCGTCGCCAGCAGTTTCGCGCGTTGACCCGCAGTACACGCCTTCAGTTGGAAGATATCTATAAAGAAAATAGCCCTCTAGCCCTTTCCGATAAAGAGCTGATAGCTATGAAAAATAGAGTGATGCAAGACTTCAGAATCCGCTATGCCGCCCTGAAACAAAGCTGGGGCGGCTATGCCGGTTTTGATGCCTGGGTGGCTCAAGCCAACAACGCCACCTTGGGCGCGCAGGCCGCTTATGATGACCTGGTCCCGGCCTTTGAAGCCCTGTTTGTACGTGAGGGGCGCAACTGGCCGCGGTTTTTTGAGGCCGCCAAACAGCTCGCGCAACGCCCGCAAGCAGAGCGTTTGCAACAGCTTCAGGCCAACTTTCACCGTCAACCACTTTAAGACACCATGGCAGATTTACATATTGTTCGCGAACATGCCCTGGGCCTGACCAAGGCCCGCAAGATTGCCTTCAAATGGGCCGAGCAGGCCGAAACCGAGTTCGGCATGGCTTGCGCCTACGCCGAAGGCGAGCTCATGGACGAGGTCACGTTTTCTCGCTCGGGGGTCAAAGGCAAGCTGGACGTGGACGCCACCCATTTTGAGCTGCGCGCCCACCTTGGTTTTCTGGTCGGGGCGTTCAAGCACCACATTGAAGCCGAGATTGTGAAAAACCTCGACACCCTGCTGGCCGCGCCCACCAAAAAACGCGCGAGTAAAAAAGTGGTTTGAATTAGCTCAGAGACTCGATCAGGTCGATGTATTGCTGCATGGCGTCCTGGTTGGAGGTGCCCTTGAGCAGATTCCAGGCGTCCCATTTGGCGCGGCCCACCATGTCGGTGAAGCCGGGTTTTTTCTCGGTGTTGTCGCCCACGCTGGCCTGTTTGTAAAGCGCGTAAAGCTTCAGCAGGGTCATGTTGTCGGGGCGTTCGCTCAAGTTTTTGGAATGGGCGACGGCAGCGTCAAATTTCTTTTGCAGGTTCGGCATGAGGCAAGGGTCCGTTAGAGTTTAAAAGAGGGTAATCAGGGTAAAACGAGACTATCTTACGGGGCGTTTTGCCGCCAGAATAGAGGCCGCCCCCCAATACCCTCTCGCCATGGTGACCGCATCCCACATCCCCTACACCGTTGAGCGCATGAGCAAGGTCGACACGGCCTGGCTGCGCATGGACAGCCCCAGCAACCTGATGATGATCATGGGTGTGTGGCTCCTCAAGCCCGGCATCAGCTACGCCGCCGTGCGTGACCGCATTGCCGAGCGCTTGCTGAAATACCCCCGGTTTTCACAACGCGTGCAGGTGGACGCCACTGGTGCCAGCTGGATCACCGACACACGCTTTGACATCAGCCGCCATGTGCGTCTTGAAAAGTTGCCGGTGGGGGCCAAAAAGAACCCCATGCCAGCCCTGCAGGCACGCCTGGCCGAACTGGCCATGCAGCCGCTGGACATGCGTTACCCGCTGTGGGAATACCGGTTGGTTGAGCATTTTGACGGCGGCTCGGCGCTGATTGTGCGCATTCACCACTGCATTGCGGACGGTTTGGCGCTGATCTCGGTGATCCAGTCAATGGTGGACGGTGGCCTGGAGCCGCCCAAACGGTCACCCAAACCGGCACCGCTGCATGGCCTGGAGGCGGCCGAAGACTGGATGAGCCACACGCTGATCGAGCCACTGACGGTGGCGGCTGTGAAGGCCCTGGAGGTCGCCGGCGACGGCGCCGTGCAAGCCTTTGAAGCCGTGGGTGACCCGCGCCATGTGTTGGAGAAATGGCTTGCGCTGGGCCTGAACAAAAGCCTGGAAGGCTCGTCCGAGGCAGCCCGGCTGGCCTACCAGGTGCTGCGCGACGCGGCCGCGCTGGTCCTGATGGCCGACGACTCGCCCACCCGCCTCAAGGGCACGCCCGGCCATGCCAAACGGGTGGCCTGGTGCCAGCCAATTCCACTGGACGAGGTGCGCGCTGTGAGCAAAGCGCTGCGCTGCTCCATCAACGATGTGCTGCTGTCCTGCGTGGCTGGCGCCATTGGCCAGTACCTGAGCCACTGCGGCGACAAGGTTGCGGGCCAGGAGATTCGCGCCATGGTGCCGGTGAATCTGCGCCCCATGACGCAGGCCTACAAGCTGGGCAACAAGTTTGGTCTGGCACCGGTGGTGCTGCCGATCGGGGTGAGCAACCCCATTGAGCGGGTGTTTGAGGTGCGCAGACGCATGACCGATCTCAAGGGCAGCCTGCAGCCGCTGCTGGCGTTTGGCTTGCTGGCGGTGGCTGGCATTCTGGTCAAACCGGTGCAGGACGCCATGCTCAGTCTGTTCTCCAGAAAAACCACCGCCGTCATGACCAATGTGCCGGGGCCGCGCGAGAAACTCACTTTTTGCGGCAGCACACTGGAGCAGGCGTTGTTTTGGGTGCCGCAGTCGGGCTCAGTGGGCCTGGGCGTGTCGATTCTGAGTTATGGCGGCGGCGTGCAGTTTGGCATCATCAGCGACACCACCTTGTGCCCCGACCCACAGGCCATCATTGACCAGTTTGAGCCCGAGTTTGAAAAGCTCAAATTGCTGACCCTGATGCTGCCCTGGGGAGAAGGGTAGCAAATAGGCAGTCAAGCCCGGCGCGTAGGCCCGGCTGTCATGCCGGACACCGATCCGGCATCTATGAATGTATGGGGGGCATGGATTGCGGATCGAGTCCGCAATGACAGCTGGGGTCGATGCTATCAGGCACCAATGCCATCGCCAACACCAACGTCAGTGCAGGCTCAGTCAGCTAATTGCGCTTTGGCCATTTCCACGTCCAGGCGCTCTGCGGCGTCGTGCGGCTTGGTTTGCGCGGCACGCAGGTACAACTGGTTGGCCTCGCTCATCATGTCGTCGCCGCCGAGCATCAGCATGGCGTGGGCGTACTCCAGCAAGCCGTAAGACGACTCCTTGTGCAGGGTAAGTGCCTGCTCAAACAGGTGCAAGCCGATGTCTTTGTTGGCACCGTAGGCCATGGCACCGATCAGCGAGCCCACCTTATCGATCACCTCGGCATGAAAACTGCCCAGCGCCACATGGGCGTCGGCGTGCTGCGGCGCGTGGCGAATCACGTATTCCAGGTCACTCTTGACCTTGGTGCCCAGCCCCTGGGCCAGCGCCTTGGCCACGCTGATGCCCTGGCTGTAGCGCCCCAGCGCGTAGGCACGCCAGTAACGGGCATTCAGGTGGCTGGGGTCTTTCCCGGCGATGTCGCCAGCCCGGTCGGCCACCTCCAGAAACAGGTCCAGGCGGCGCGTTTCATGTTTTTCCAGGTAAGTGGCGTAAATGCAGGTGGCTTTGCTGGCCACGCAGGCGCCGAACGTGCCTAGGCTTTGACCCAATGTGGCGGCTTTCTGGAAATCACCGTTGTGAAAATGTACCCAGGCCTGCATCAGCTCAGGGTCTTGGGGAAGGGGCTCCAGGTCGCCAGCGTGTAAGCGGCTCCATTTTTTCTTGACGCTGGCGGCGTCAAAGCGGTAGTCGCCTGCGTAGGGAAAAGCGGTCCATTTGGCCATGTCGGTCTCCTCGAACCTTATCTTTGTTGCTATTCCTTATTGTAGGCATCCGACAATTTCAGCAAATGTGCTTTTTGGTCGGCCTCCAGGTAGGGGGTCATCAGGTTCAGCACGTGTTGGGCACCGCGCAGCAGGGCGGCCTGGGCGTTGCCGGGCTCCAGCGCGTTGCGCGGATCGCGCACGTACTCAAAACTCAGCCAATAGGTAAGCACCACCACCATGCTGGTGGCGGTGACTTCCATCTCGCGCGAGTCAATCTGCAGCGCGCCACCGCGGCGCATGCCGTCCAGCAGGGCCTTCACGGCGCGGGTTTTGTTTTTCAGGATCGACTGAAAGTGGGTTTCCAGGCGGCGGTTTTTGCTCAGCAGGTCGTTCAGGTCGCGGTACAAAAAACGGTATTCCCAGATCAGCTCGAACAAGGTGTGCATGAAAAACCAGGCGTCTTCCACATTGCGCACATCGTCGCCGGCGTTGAGCAGGTCGTTGAGTGCGCGCTCAAAGCGGTCAAAAAGCGCGTTGATGAGCTCGTCTTTGGCAGGGTAGTGGTAATACAGGTTGCCAGGGCTGATGTTGAGCTCGGCCGAGATCAGCGTGGTGGAAACATTGGGCTCGCCAAAGCGGTTGAACAGCGCCAGCGTGATTTCAAGAATGCGCTCTGCCGTGCGCCGCGGCGCCTTTTTCACCATGTGGCCCGGCCCTGATGCTCAAGGCTCTGGACGACCTGGGTCAGGTTGTTCATCAGGTTGTGCAGCTTGGTGAGCGACCGGCTCACGCGAGCAGCGGGGCGTTTGGGCGCGCACAGGTGGCGGCGCTCGTCGTCCAGCGCGGCATGGTTCAGGGTGATGCCGTGGTAGCCCAGCTTGGCCGCCAGATTGGTCTGGCGCGAGCGCAGCAACTGACGCGTTTGCTGGTAGGCGTGCTCGGCCAGGTGCCTGCGCTGGCTGTAGCTGAAGGTGTTGGCCAGGTAAAGCTCGGGGTCGCGGTGGTCGGGCTCAATCAGCACGATGTCGGTTCTGGGGTAGGCCTGCTCGTAGCTTTTCAGGCCCAGCAGCAGCCGCGAGTGGATCAGTGATCGGAACGTCTGGCTCAGCACCGCTGGCAAGCCACCCTCGGCAATGCGCGGTATCGGGTTGGGTGAGGCCCAGGGCGTGGCCGACTCGCTGGCCAGCACCGGGTCTGAGGCGTCAAACGGCACCAGCGGGTTGAGGCACAGCATCAGGTCCACACCTTCGTCCAGCGCAATCGAGGCGTGCATGGTTTTGATCAAGGCACCATCCACAAAATGCTGGCCTTCGATCTCCACCGGCGGAAACAGCCCCGGCAGCGCGGCGCTGGCTTGCACGGCTTTGGAGATGGGAATATGGTCCCAGCCACCGCGGCCAAAGGCCACAGCGGTGCTGCTGTCCAGATGGGTGGCCACCAGTGTCAGGCGGTTTTTGAGCTGGCGAAAATCATTGCTGCGCCCGGGGCGCGAGAACAGCTTGGTGAGTTCCACGTCGATCTGCGCATTGGAAAAAATGCCGGTGGGCAGGCTCGGGCTTAGCCGCTCCAGAGCGCGCATGAGCGATTTGCGCCCCAGTGTGCTGTTCCAGGCGCCTTGCAGCAGAAGCTCAGGCAGCAGCAACGAGCGTGAAAAAAATTCAGAAAATGCCGGTTTGAGCAACCAAGCCGGGTCGAACGCCTCAGCCTGGTGTTTGCGGTCTTCGATGAACAGAGAAAACAACTGCATCGGGCTGATGCCATTGGCCAGCCCTGCGGCAATGAAGCCGCCCGCCGACACACCTACATAGTGCTGCAGGCGGTTGAAATGGATGCCGTTCAGCGATTCTTGCAAGGCGCACAGTGCGCCAATTTCATAAATCGCCCCCAACGGCCCGCCGCCCGCCATCGCCAAGGCAATCCTGGGGGAGTGCGGTACGGATTTCTTCATAGGCCGTCAGTTTACGACCGGTCGTGCTATTTGGCCTCAGGGTTTACCTGTGCTGCGGCTTCTTCCTTGGCTGCTGCGGGGGCTGCGGCTTTGCGCGGTGCGGCCTTTTTGGCGGGAACTTTGGGCGTGGGGGCTTCTACCGGCTTGGCTGCGGCTTTGACGACAGGTTTGGCAGCTGCAACCGGCTTGGCGGCAGCTTTGGCTGGCGCCTTGGGAGTGAGTTTTTGCACGCTGGCATTGAGCGCGTCAATGCGGGCAATCAGCGCGTTGATGTCTTTGGCAGACGGCACGCCCATTTTGTTGAGCACTTTGGTCACGCGGTCTTCAAAAATGTTTTCCAGCTTGTCCCATTGGCCGGAGGCCTTGCTGGAGATGTCCGTGGCCATGGTCGTCATGCGTTGCGTGGCTTCGTTGATCTTGTCTTCAGCGGCAGACTGGGTCTTGCGCTGGAAGCTCACGCCTTCTTTCACCAAGGCCTCAAAGGCTTTGGTGCCTTCGGTCTGGGCTTTGGTAAAAGCACCCAAGCCAGCCTGCCAGATTTGCTGTGCCGAGTCTTTGACCGAACTGCTCAGCGGGCTGCCCACCTTCTTGGCGGCTGACTTCTTGCCGGGAGCGGCCTTTTTGCCTGCGGCAGGTTTCTTGGTGGGGGCGGCTTTGGTGAGTTTGGTGACCATTTGGTTCTCCAGAAAAAATTAATAAATGAGGTGTTTTGATGAGGCTGCACGGTGATCCACCTTGCACGGACGCCACTTTAGGGCGTACCAGGCTGAAGGTGTAGGCATCGCTTCCTAATTTGCAATTGCCTCAGATGGTCATTGCGGACTGCGATCCGCAATCCATGGCCCCGGGTTTACGCTGAAGCCACGCGCCCTGGATTCAGACAAAAATAGGTGCCTATTCAGGAGGCAAACATGCGCTATTTTGTGACAGGGGCTACCGGGTTCATTGGCAAGCGGCTGGTGCAGAAACTGCTGCAGCGTAAGGGCGCGGTGGTGTATTGCCTGGTGCGCCCGGGCAGCAGTGACAAGGTCAAAGATTTGCGGGAGTTTTGCAACGCCAGCGCCACCCGGCTGATTCCGGTGGTGGGGGATTTGACAACGCCCAAGCTGGGCGTTTCCACGGTTGACCTCAAACAGCTCAAGGGCCAGATCGACCACTTCTACCACCTGGCCGCTATTTACGACCTGGGTGCCGATGCCGAGAGCCAGATCGCCGTGAACATTGACGGCACGCGCAACACGGTGGAGTTGGCCAAAGCCATTGACGCCGGGCACTTTCACCATGTGAGCTCGATCGCTGCGGCGGGCCTGTACGAAGGCGTGTTCCGCGAAGACATGTTTGCCGAGGCCGAGAACTACGAGCACCCGTATTTCATGACCAAACACGAGTCTGAAAAGATCGTGCGCAAAGAGTGCAAAGTGCCTTGGTCCGTCTATCGCCCGGCGATGGTGGTGGGCGACAGCCAGACCGGTGAGACGGACAAGATTGACGGGCCGTATTACTTTTTCAAACTCATCCAGCGCATGCGCCAGCTGCTGCCGCCGTGGATGCCGTCGGTTGGCCTGGAAGGCGGGCGCATCAACATCGTGCCGGTGGACTTTGTGGTGGACGCACTGGCCGCCATCAGCCACCAGAAAGACATCACCAGTAAGTGTTACCACCTGGTGGACCCGGTGGGCTACCGCGTGGGTGATGTGCTCGACATTTTCAGCAAGGCCGCACACGCACCCAAGATGAACCTGTTTGTCAACGCCGCGTTGCTGGGCTTCATTCCGCGCAGCGTCACCAAAGGGCTGATGGCGCTGGCCCCGGTGCGCCGTGTGCGCAACGCCATCATGACCGACCTGGGCCTGCCCGAGGACATGCTGACCTTCGTCAACTACCCCACGCGTTTTGACTGCCGCGAGACGCTTGCCGCGCTCAAAGGCAGCGGCGTGGCCTGCCCGAACCTGAAAGACTACGCGTGGCGCTTATGGGACTACTGGGAGCGCCACCTGGACCCAGACCTGCACATTGACCGCAGCTTGCGCGGCACGGTAGGTGGCAAGGTGGTGCTGGTTACCGGTGGTTCTTCAGGCATCGGATTGGCGGCAGCCCACAAGTTTGCTGAGGCGGGCGCTATTACTTTGATATGCGGGCGCGATCTGGACAAGCTTGAAGCCGCCTGCACCGAGGCCAAAGACAAGGGTTACAGCTTTATCGCCTATGCGGTAGATATTGCCGAGCAGGCTGCCTGCGAAGGCTTTGTGCAGCAGGTGATGGCTGAGCATGGTGGTGTGGACTTCTTGATCAACAACGCCGGGCGCTCCATCCGCCGTGCCATCGAGTCCAGCTATGACCGTTTTCACGATTACGAGCGCACCATGCAGCTCAACTACTTTGGCAGCCTGCGCGTCACCACCGGATTTTTGCCCGGCATGGTGGCCAAGCGCAAAGGCCATGTGGTCAACATCAGCAGTATCGGCGTGCTGACCAATGCGCCGCGTTTCAGCGCCTATGTGGCCAGCAAAGCCGCGCTGGATGCCTGGACGCGGTGCGCCAGCAGCGAATTTGCCGACCAGGGTGTGACCTTCACCACCATCAACATGCCGCTGGTACGCACTCCCATGATTGCCCCCACCGGTATTTACAACAACGTGCCCACATTGGCACCCGAAGAAGCCGCCGACATGATTGCCCAGGCGTGCATCTTCAAACCGGTGCGCGTAGCCACCCGGCTGGGCATCTTCGGCCAGGTGTTGCACGCCCTGGTGCCGCGCGTGGCGCAGATTGTGATGAACACCACGTTCAGGATGTTCCCGGACTCCAGCGCGGCGAAGGGGGCGAAGGTGGGGGACAAGGCGGTCAAGCCGAAGTTGTCGGCTGAGGCGGTGGCGTTGCAGCAGATGATGCGGGGGATACATTTTTGAAGCCTCGACAGAAAGAGCATGGTGCCGCAAAGCCACCTCAAGGCTCCTGAAGCACCCAAAAGTTACAATCCATCCTCGTTAGGCAACAAACCATAAAAGCATACAGCTGCCTTTTTGTTGATTCGGATTTGAATTAGGGAAGCGCAAAGTGAGTGAAAAGTCAGGCGAGAGCGATCAGAGCGCAGAGAGTTCCCGCTGTCCAGAAGTTGCCATATTGCTTTGCACCATGCAAGGGCAGCCTCATTTGCGTGAGCAACTTGACTCAATCACTGGACAAACGCACTCCAGTTGGACCATCTGGGTGTCTGACGATGGTTCTACCGATGGCACGCATGACATTCTTGCTGAATATTCCAAAAGCTACGGTACCAGCAAGTTCAGTGTCAGACCAGGCCCCGCGCAGGGCTACGTCAAAAACTTTTTGTCTTTGGTGTGCAACCCGAAAATCACCGCTGACTACTACGCCTACAGCGATCAGGACGATATTTGGGAGCCAGCAAAACTGACCCGTGCCCTCGACTGGTTGCAGACTGTGCCCGCACACCAGCCAGCCTTGTACTGTGGCCGTACCTACAACGTGAATGAAGACAACCAGTTTTTGAGCCTTTCCCCCCTGTTTGCCAAGCGGCCAAGTTTTGCCAATGCGCTGGTGCAAAGTATTGCCGGCGGCAACACCATGGTGTTTAACCATGCAGCCTGTGCCCTGCTGCGCGCGGCAGGGGCTGATGTGCAAGTGGCCTCGCACGACTGGTGGACCTATCTGGTGGTGTCGGGCTGTGGTGGGCGGGTTTTTTATGACCCGCAGCCTTTGGTGCGCTACCGCCAGCATAGCGGCAACTTGATTGGTACCAGCCACTCTTGGGCTGCGCGCAAGGCGCGATTTGGCATGGTTCTAAAAGGGCGTTTCCGTGAGTGGTCTGACATGCACGCAACCGCATTGCAGCGTTTGCATCACCATCTGGCACCACATACAGCGCGCCAACTTCATGCTTTTAACCAGGCGCGGGCCAACGGTTTGTGGGCCCGGTTGGCAGGCGTCAAACGCTGCGGTGTTTACCGTCAAACCCGCTTGGGTAACCTGGGCCTGATTGCCGCCACGCTGCTGAAGAAAATTTGAACCACGCATGACTCTTATTGCAACCCTAGCGGTTAACCCGCACGCAGCTCACCCTACATCTTTGGTTGCCTTGGGTAAAAGCCTTTGGCGTCACCGGCAACTCATCATCCAAATGACCACGCGCGAGGTGGTCGGGCGCTACAAGGGCTCTGTCATGGGGTTGGCCTGGTCGTTCTTTAACCCGGTGTTCATGTTGACGGTGTACACCTTCGTCTTCTCGGTGATCTTCAAGTCGCGCTGGGGCGTTGGAGGTGAAGAGAGCAAAACCCAGTTTGCCGTGGTGCTCTTTGTCGGCATGATCGTTCACAGCCTGTTTGCCGAAGTACTTAACCGAGCGCCCAGCCTGATCCTTGGCAACGTCAACTACGTCAAAAAAGTGGTTTTCCCCATCGAGATACTGCCCGTGATTGCCATGGGCGCGGCCTTGTTTCACAGCCTGATCAGCCTTGGCGTATTGCTGGCGGCTTTTGTGCTGTTTAACGGCTACCTGCAATGGACGGCCATTTTTACCCCCATCGTCATCTTGCCCATGCTTATCCTCACGCTGGGGCTTGCCTGGATGTTGGCATCTTTGGGCGTGTTTTTGCGCGATGTAGGCCAAACCATCGGCATCATCACCACCGTGTTGATGTTTCTTGCGCCAATTTTCTACCCTATAGCGGCTGTTCCAGAACAGTTTCGCGGCTTCATCATGGCCAACCCGCTGACCTTCATCATCGAGGAAATGCGCGAGGTGCTCATCTGGGGGCATTTGCCCAACTGGCTGGGCTTGGGTGCTTACACCCTGGTTGCAACTGTATTTGCCTGGGCTGGCTACGCCTGGTTTCAAAAAACCAGAAAAGGGTTTGCCGATGTCCTCTAACGATATTGCCATCCGGGTTGAGGGCCTAAGCAAGTGCTACGAGATCTACGCCAACCCGCGAGACCGGCTCAAACAGTTTGTGATGCCACGTCTGCAGCGCCTGGCAGGGCAGACACCCAAGCAATATTTTCGTGAATTTTGGGCGCTTAAAAACGTTTCGTTTGAAATCAAAAAAGGCGAAACCGTTGGCATCATTGGCCGCAACGGCAGCGGTAAATCAACCTTGCTGCAAATGATCTGCGGCACGCTCAACCCCACCAACGGCAGCATTCAAACCAACGGCCGCATCGCCGCGCTACTGGAGCTTGGCTCTGGCTTCAACCCCGAATTTACCGGGCGCGAAAACGTGTACCTGAATGCATCGGTGCTGGGGTTAAGCAACGTAGAAATTGATGCACGGTTTGACGCCATTGCCGCCTTTGCCGAGATTGGTGACTTTATAGAGCAACCAGTTAAAACGTACTCAAGCGGGATGCTTGTTCGCTTGGCATTTGCGGTGGCAATCAATGTCGATCCGCAAATATTGGTGGTGGATGAGGCGCTCTCGGTAGGTGATGAGCTATTCCAGCGAAAGTGTTTTTCGCGCATTGAAACGATCAAAAACAATGGTGCAACCATTTTATTTGTTTCTCACGCCACATCAACAATTGTTCAGCTATGTGATAGAGCTATTCTTATTGACGGTGGTGAGCTACTACTTGCTGGCTCACCTAGGTCAATTATAAAGCACTATCACAAGTTAATTTACGCAAAAGACACAAGTCAAATTGACATAATAAAATCAATAAATAAAAATTCATCCAATTATATCCGAAGTGATTTTGAAGAAAAATCAGATTCACAGCCTTTCTGTGAGTATATTGAGGAGCTTTCGGATATAAAGCCCTTAAGATACGAAAGTCATGGTGGTAAAATTATTTATTTCGGATTTCATGATTTGGAATCCGCAAAAGTAAACGTAGTTTCTACAGGATTTTCTGGACTTGTAAAGCTGGTTGTAACGTTTGATACCTCATTTCCGGATGTGATATTTGGTTTCCATTTAAAATCAACTACTGGGCTGGAAGTCGCTGGGCTTTCTTACCCCCCTCCGCAAGAACCGTTAATCGCAGTTGTGGCAAATGAGACATTTGAAGTGTCTTGGCGAGTCAATATCCCCTTGGCTCCCGGAACATATTTTTTTACCTACGGAGTGCGCGCCATGAGCGGCGATGGATTTATAGATCGTATTGTGGATGGTTCACTTGTAAAAATAATCGAAAAATCAAACTATCCTGCGTTTGGATTGTTTAATATATTAGACCGAGATCAATCCTCGGCACTTAGGATAACCAATGATCAAGACTACGTATAAATCAGATGCCGAAAGAATTCGAGAGATGGGGCACCGTGCCTTTGTCGGTGGAGATGGCATTCATTGGGACGAAATTGCAAAGCTTCAATTCAATTTTCTTATATCTGAAGGATTACAGATTAATCATACTCTTATTGATGTTGCATGCGGATCGTTGCGTGCAGGTAGGTTATTCGTAAACTATCTTAATGCCGGTAATTACTTTGGCATTGACAAGGAAATTAATTTAATTATTCATGGTGTTGCCGAAGAACTAGGAATTTCATCATTTATTGAAAAGAAGCCAAATTTTGTAGTTTCAGGAGATTTTGATTTTACGAAATTTTCTAGGCGTCCAGATTTTGGAATTGCCCAATCGTTACTCACACACCTCACGGCTGAAGATATTTATTTGTGTTTTAAATCACTCCGTAAGTTTATTGCTGAAGATGGGAAATTCTACGCAACATTTTTTGAAGTTCAAGCACCAATTAACAATTACGCTACATCGGATGCGATTGATTGTTTTTTTTATTCTCGGGATCAGCTCAATAGCCTTGCAGATGTTGCAGGTTGGCGTATGCAATATATCGGAGATTGGGGGCATCCACGGGATCAAAAAATGATTAAATTGGAGCCGAAGTGACACAATATATATTAGACGGGGGTGCGGGGAGAGGTCGTATCGTCGTTGTCCTAGGTATGCACCGCAGTGGAACCAGTGCAATTACAAAGTCATTGGAACTACTTGATGTTCGTCTTGGATCTGACTTGCATCCTCCTGGTTCTGATAATCCAAAGGGATTTTGGGAGGACCGGGAGTGCATAGAAATAAATGAAAACCTGTTGATGTATCTCGGCTCTGCTTATGATCGTTTGAATTTGGCTTGGGAAAACTTTCCTTCAGATCCTAAAATTAGTGAGTTGATGCTGAAGGCCACTCAACTGGTTTCAAAAAAACTGCTAGTGAATGATGGCAGTTGGGGATTTAAAGATCCAAGAACATGTCGCCTGCTAGGTTTTTGGAATCAAGTTTTCTTAGCTTTAAGATGCACTGTAAGTTTCGTAATCGTAGTCCGGAATCCTGCAAGCGTGGTTGCCTCATTGGGGGCAAGGAACAGTATTCCAGCAGAGAAAGCATATCTTCTATGGCTACAACATGTGTTGCCTGCGCTTAGCTTTACAAAAGGCGCTCAACGGGTTGTGGTGGACTATGACGAGTTTTTGGCAAATCCTCGCTTACAAATCAGCCGAATTGCTTCCAAGTTCAAACTACCACTACCAGATCGCAATAGTTCTTTGGTAAAAGATTTTGAGAGTAATTTTTTGGAGGACGATCTTCGGCACTCTAGTTTCACCGCCGCTGAACTCCTGTTGGACAGTTGCGCATCTAAGATGGTTAGTGCGACTTACGACTTGCTATGTCGTTTCGCCAAAGATATAGAGTCATTGGACGATCCACGCGCTCTGGAGGTGATTGCTGCGTTAGAGGCTCGCTTGAAAGATGCATCACCTGCCTTTGACTACATTAACGTTCTCGAAGAGGAGAGACGTGTTCTGTGGCAGGCGGTGGCCGAACGCGATGGACAAATCTCCAGCCTTAATCAAGCGGGGACTGAACGCGATGACCAAATTTCCATCCTCAACCTGGCGGTGGCCGAACGCGATGGCCAAATCTCCAGCCTTAATCAAGCGGTGAATGAACGTGATGGTCAGATCAGCAGCCTCAACCAAGCTGCAGCAGATGCAAGGCGCGAACTGGCACAAGTTCTGGCAAGTAAATCATGGCGCATCACAAAGCCGTTGCGGTTTTCGCGGCGGGTAGCATTAAGTCAACCCTACGTTGCAACTCGTCGGGCTCTTTCAGACAATAGCCGTGCTTTGTGGCGGGCGTTACCGATTTCTTTTGAAAGTAAGAAAAAACTCAAGGAAACGCTTTTTAAAACACTTCCAAGGGTTTTTCGGTGGTCCAAGGCGTACCACGCTTGGAGTGCGTTCACTGCTCCAATTAACTACTCCCCAATAACTAACGTTCAGGATCGGGTGGCCTTGGAAACTGGAGGTGAGTATGTCCCTTTAATTAAGGTTGCCCCGCTGGATCAAAAACCTGCCAAGCTCATTTCCTTCTACTTGCCGCAGTTTCATGTAATCCCTGAAAACGATGAGTGGTGGGGTGAAGGATTCACCGAATGGACGAACGTTCAACCTGCGCAGCCCCAATTTCATGGCCATCATCAGCCGCATGTGCCTGAAGGATTGGGTTACTACAACCTGCTCGATCCCGCCGTGCAGCGGCGTCAGGTTGAACTTGCCAAGTTGTACGGCATAGAGGGCTTTTGTTTCTATTTCTACTGGTTCGGCGGCAAGCGGCTGCTTGAGGCGCCGATCGAGAATTATCTGAACGACAAAGCGCTGGATCTGCCGTTCTGTCTTTGCTGGGCCAATGAAAACTGGAGCCGCCGCTGGGATGGACTGGACAGTGAAATCCTCATGGCGCAACAGCACTCTGTCGAAGACGATCTTGCGTTTATCCAGCACGTCGCCCGCTATATGCGGGATCCGCGCTATATCCGTATCAACGGAAAACCGCTACTTCTGGTGTACCGCCCCAGTCTTTTGCCTTCAGCGAAGGACACCGCATCACGGTGGCGTGACTGTTGCCGCGGAAATGGGATCGGCGACATCTATCTGGCCTACACCCAGTCCTTTGAAGCTGTGGACCCTGCGAAATACGGGTTTGACGCTGCAATCGAGTTTCCGCCAAACAACTCAGCGCCTCCCAACATCACGGGCAGCGTTGCCCCGCTTGGTGATGATTTCGGGAGCACCGTTTATGACTGGCGTGTGTTTGTTGAGCGCAGCGAGCACTACAAGCAACAGCCCTACACCCTGTTCCGCAGTGTCTGTCCGTCGTGGGACAACACAGCACGCCGAAAAAATCGGGGTACGGTCTTTTTGAACAGCACACCAGCGTTCTATCAACGTTGGCTGGAAAACGCTATCGGCGACACCCATGCACACCGACCTGATCCAGACGAGCGTTTGATCTTTGTGAATGCCTGGAACGAGTGGAGTGAGGGTGCGCACTTGGAGCCCGATTCGCGTTATGGCTATGCTTGGCTTCAGGCAACACGGAACGCACTTAGCGGGCAAACCCATGTCCCTGACAACCAACGAAAAATCTTGCTGGTTGCGCATGATGCTCATCCACATGGCGCGCAGATGCTGGCCCTGAACCTGGCTAAAACCTTAAACCAGGGCATGGGGTTTCGCGTGGATTTGGTTTGTCTTGGCAACGGTCCGCTATTGAATGAGTACGCAAAATGGGCGACCGTGCATTTGCTTTCTGAAAATGATCCTCATGGCGTGGAGGCGGTTGACCTAGCCAAGGATTTATTTGCGCGCGGCCATCGAACTGCGCTGGTCAATACGACGGTTTCGGGGCTTTTTCTCGAAACCCTTGTAGCTCAGGGTATCGATTGTGTAGCGCTAATTCACGAGCTCAAAGGGGTGCTCTGCAAGAACAAGCTGTATGGCCATGCCAAGGCAATTGCGGCCTATGCCGCCAAGATTGTGTTTCCTGCCATCGAGGTGGTTGAATCGTTCAATGGGGTTGCGGCGATTCCCGCGGACAAGATCGTGATCCGGCCTCAGGGGCTCTACAAGCGTAGGGATAAATCGACCAGCCGTGAGTGGGCTCGAGGCCAGCTTCGCCGGAAATTGGGTCTTGAGGACGATGCCCAGATCATTTTGGGTGCAGGGTATGCGGATCATCGAAAGGGCGTAGACTTGTTCGTTGCCGCAGGACTGGCGGCGGCCAAAAACCTGCCGAAAGCGTGCTGGGTCTGGATTGGGCATTGGGAGCCGGGCATGCAGCATGCAGTGGAAAACCAGCTTTCCCAATGTCCCGACATGCGGGGTCGTTTCATCTTTCCTGGCCTGCAGGCTGATACCGATCTGTTTTATGGCGGTTCTGATGTGTACGCGCTGACATCGCGTGAAGACCCTTTTCCATCGGTAGTTCTGGAGGCACTTGACGCAGGTGTGCCCGTCGTCGGGTTCGAAGGTGCCGGCGGCTTCGTGGGTTTGCTAAACGAAGGTTGCGGGAAACTCGTGCCCAAAGAAAATGCAGAAGCATTCGCACTGGCGGTTGCAAATCTGCTGGCAAAGCCGGAAGAAAGAGACGCACTCGGTTTGCGCGGTGCAGCCCTGATTAATGAGCGTTTTTCGTTCCGTCGCTACGTATTTGACCTGCTTGACTTACTGGACCTAAATCTCGCGCGCGTGTCGGTCGTGCTACCGAATTACAACTACGCGCACTACCTGCCGGAACGCTTGGAAAGCATCATCAACCAGGACTACCCGATATACGAAATC
The DNA here is from genome assembly GCA_002083775.1 of Rhodoferax ferrireducens. GTDB lineage: Bacteria > Pseudomonadota > Gammaproteobacteria > Burkholderiales > Burkholderiaceae_C > Rhodoferax > Rhodoferax ferrireducens_A. The sequence goes on from MTEI01000005.1 coordinate 149,136, forward strand.
ATTTTCCTTGACGATTGCTCCAAAGATGAAAGCATCCAGGTTGCGGAAAGGATGTTTCGTGAATCCGGCATTGATTTTCGGATCATCATTAATGAAGAGAATTCTGGCTCGGTATTCCGGCAATGGAAAAAGGGTGCCGATCTGGCCTCAGGAAAATACGTTTGGCTGGCTGAGGCCGATGACAGTTGTAGTCATGGCCTGATCGACGAACTTCTCAATGGGTTCAGAACACCCGGGGTCGTGCTGTCATATTGCGAAAGTCAGCAAATCGATGAAGCGGGACGGTTGCTTGCAAACAACTATCACACATATGTCGCCGATGTTGATGCAAAACATTGGTTGACCCACTTCGTCATGGATGGCAGAAGTGAAATCGTCAATTCGCTTAGTATCAAAAATACGATACCAAATGTCAGCGCTGTCTTGTTTGAAAAAAATGTACTAACAAACGTTCTCAAGAATCATTTTGATTTGATCTGCTCTCACCGCATTGCGGGTGATTGGTTCGCGTATGTGTTTGTCCTGAATGAAGGCAAGCTTGCATTCTCGCCAAAGCCACTGAATAAACATCGTCGACATAGCGGTGGGATGACAATCAGCAATATTAATCAATCTCAACTGCATGAAATCCGTCGTATGCAGGAATATATTGTCGAACATTACAGCGTTCCAGTCGGGAAAATTGAGCAGGCCAGGCGCTATATCGAATCGCTTCAGAAAGAGCACGGCATTGCCGTGCATTAATCACCGGAAACGAGAAAAGGTGCATGTCTATGGGCTTTTCTTTGAATGACGTGAAACCGAAATTAATCAAGAAATGGAGAGAAATGATGATAGGACAAGATGAATGGTTCAAAACCATCTGCGAGAGCTACAAAAATCCGCCGGTTTTGCTGGATGGGCAGAAACTGCCCGCCTTCCCTAGTGACACGGTCCAGAGCAATACCACGGGGCAGGCTGGCGTCAACACCCTGAAGGAAGCATTTGTCTTTTACCAGGACTGCGTAGAAACATTTTCGGAGTTGGGCAAGCCCCTGAAGCGCGACGACAGCCTGCTGGACTTCGGCGTGGGCTGGGGGCGTATCGCACGGTTCTTCTTGCGTGAGTTGTCCCTCTCCAACATCCACGGCGTGGATGTGATGAGCGATTTTGTCGATATCTGCCGGAAGACTTTCAGCAGTGACAATTTTTATGTCACACAGCCGTTTCCGCCGACCGCCATGTCGGCAGGCTCCTTCAATTACGTGGTGGGCTATTCCGTCTTCTCGCACCTGTCGGAAGCGGCATGCAAGGCTTGGATGCAGGAATTCCACCGGATCACCAAGCCAGGCGCATTGGTGGCTCTGACCACGCGGGGCCGCCCCTTCTTCGACTACTGCGAATCGCTGCGGGGCAAAGGGTATGGAAGTTATTCGGATGCATTGTCTACCATGTTCGATGATTTCAATGAAGCCCGCAGTCGCTATGACAGCGGCAAACTTGTCCACTCGAATTCCTACGGCGTTACCGGTGGCGGAGCGATGACGGCGGACTTCTACGGCGAGACTTTCATCCCTGAGCAATACGCGGCGACGGCGTATGCCGACCTGTTCAAGCTTGAGCGCTTCCTTTACGACCCTGCACGCCAGTCCCATCCCATCCTGTTCTTCAGAAGGAAGTAGGTAAGCCATTGCACCGCCAAAGGGGCGTCGGCCGGCGGATCCGTTCCGGCGTGCCGCTGGTTGATACCTGCCGTCTGGCAGTCCATCCCGGCCGCAAGGTATGGGCCCGCCTGCAAGTACGCATGCCACATCCTTTATAGACCAAAGTGAAAACTGTGTCCCATAGCCTCGGCAATGAAGTGTCGCATTTGCGAGGCATTGACGCGCTTCGCGCCGTGGCGGCCATGCTGGTCGTTTTTTACCACATGGTTCTGCTGCCGAACATGCAGATACCCGTCTATCTAAATGTGGTCAAGCACCATTTCGGCGTGGGTGTTCCGTTGTTCTATGCCCTAAGCGGATTTGTGCTGGCGTATGGTTATCTCGACAAACTGAATGAACGGTCGCAGGTCCTGAAGTTCTACCTGCGGCGCTTCTTCCGCATTGCGCCGCTTTTCTACAGCATGCTCATCGTCTGGTTGGTCGCATCGCGGATCAAATGGGGCACTTTTCCCGGCAGTTTCCACGACCTGGTGCTGAATGCATCTCTGCTGTTCGGTCTGGTGCCGGGAAAACACGAGAGTATCGTGTGGGCGGGTTGGTCAATAGGGGTAGAGGTGCTGTTCTATCTACTGTTCCCCGTCGTGGCCGTGTTGGCCCGAAGCCTGCGCAGCGGTGTGCTGGCGCTGGCGCTGGCGATATTGGTGTCCTCGTCCTTCTTCACGGTAGCCAGTAGCCTGGATATCGGCTCCTACGCCTACATGAACATCATCACCCACCTGCCCAATTTTCTCTGCGGTGTGCTCGCGTTCCTGATCTGGCGCCACCTTGGTTTTCGCAGGAGTGCATGGCAGGGATCTATCCTGCTGGTCTTGAGCTTGCTGGGCATGCTGGCCGTCATTTATGTCCCATCGGCGTATCGCGTGCTGATGCTGGCATCCGGCGTCCGACTCGACCTCTACATCTGGGGTCTGCTGTTCATCGGCCTGATTCTGTCATTGTGCATGTTTCCGAACCGGATCATCGTGAACCAATTCAGCATCGGAATGGGGCGGGACAGTTTCAGCCTGTACCTGTGGCACCCGCTCATCATCGTGATGCTGGTGGATTTCTATGCGTGGATTGGTGGTCGGTTGGGCGGGGGGGTGTTAAATTTTCTGGCCTGCGCCCTAGTTACGGTTTGTGCCATCCGTCTGGTTTCCTATTATTCATTTCGGCTGATCGAAACGCCGGGAATGAAATTGGGTAAAAGGTTAACAAATGCTCAATAAGTATGTTTACGCATTGGTGATGTTGATAATCATGGCTGCATGGTTTGCAAAGGGACCAGTTAGTGTTCCCAAGCCGGCCATAAAAGATGCAAATCAATCCCCGCCTTTGGCTGAAATAAAGTCGGACCTCAATTCTGCAGATATGAAGCCCGACGCAACAGAGGTGATCGGTAAATGCAATATTGAGTTTATTAATGATGTGGCAATGAATGTTAATGCGCATGATGTTGTCAAAAACAGCCTGCTTAAGCTGACAGGGTGGGCGATGGACGACCAACACGAACGTCTCCCAGAGAAAGTGATAGTACGTTTTACCAATTCAGCAAACAAACATTTTTACGCGATTGCGCGAACAGGATTAAAAAGAAATGATGTTAGAGATTATTTCCGATTGTCTGATCGCGTGTTGGGTGCTGGGTTTGACCTTCATTTGAATACGCGTGATCTTCCTGCAGGAATATATTCACTCACGTTGCTTATTCAATTTGATCGCAAGACATATGTTTGCGATAACAATCGCAAAATTAATATGATGTAACAAAAAATGATCATTAGGGTATTTCATTTTGTTGAAAAAGTCTTCACAAGAAGAGCGGCATGGCTCTTGTTAACGAGTGCTTTAATAGTACTACTGACAATTCTTGCTTTGTGGGTGGAGCCGCCTGCAAAACCGTTAACTCCACATACAGATTGGAGTGTAAATGGAGTTGCCGAGTCTCAGATTCCGTTCTTTGCTTTTCCTGAGCAATCTCGACAACTACGCAAGTCTGTTGTTGAGTCTTCAGATGGAGTGCTGTTCAGAACTTGGACACCAACAGGGATTGTGCCATTAGAAGTTACTTCCCCAACTTTTCATCCAACAAAGTATATGTCGGTGGCAATCACTGGAGCTACTAGAACGACTGAGGGTCAGACAAACGCGCTTATCCAGTGTGAGAGCAATGGACAAACATTGGAGTTCTTTCGTGGCGGTGTAAATGCTAATGTTGTGGAGTCAGTGCTAGCGCCACCCGAGCGTTGGTGTCCTGGGATTGCAAGAATTAAATTGAAGGCAACAGAAAATGGGGTGTATGTTGGCGTTGGTGCAGTTTTTGAAGTTTCATTTCTCTCGTACCTTAAATCCTCTTTCATCGGACGCTTACCCTACTTCATCACCGCGCTCGCAATTTTTTCATTTGTGATGTTCGCGGGAGCCTCTTTGGCAACACGGATGGGCTGGCATCACGACCCACTTCCGCTTGCATTGATTTCCCTGGGCGGCGTTTCACTCGGGATGTTCTATCTCGCCAGTGGCATGCCTGACAGCTGGCGTTGGACCAGCATTGTTGTCGTGCTAGCGGCATCAGCTGTCGCTATTCGTTTGGCCGGGCCTGATGCGCACCGTCAAACCGCGCTTCAACTTATGCCCTATGCGCGAATTTGGGGCGTCGCCAGCCTCGTGTATTTCGCGGTATTGAGTTTGGCCTACAACGGGCTCGGCCATTGGGAGCCTAACTATCGCTTCTGGCCCGCAACCTGGTCCTCCGACAACGAGTTACCCTGGCTGTTTGCCGAGGCGATACGCCATGGTTGGGATCTGAAAGGTCTTTTTGGCGGCGGTTGGTTGCCGACTGATCGGCCGCCCTTGATGGCGGGGGCCCATCTGTTGCTGTCAGATGTGTTCGGGTTGCTTCAGGCTAACAATGATGGTGATTATCTTCGTGGCTCTGCTTACAACGCTGCAGCGGTGGCTTTGAATGCACTCTGGGTGCCGGTAGTGTGGTGGCTGCTAAAAAATCTGGGCCGGGGACTGGATGATCGTGACCGGCTGGCCATCCTGGTGTTTATCGCCTGCATTCCCTTCGTTTTGTTCAATACCGTGTATGGCTGGCCGAAGGCCTTTGGTGCGGCCTTTGCGCTGCTGGCGTTTGGCCTGGCCTGGCAGTCGCGCAATCTCGGTGCTGTTGTGTCGAACAAGTCGACCATTCTGATTTTCTTCGCGCTGGGCGCATTCAGCATGTTGGCCCATTCAAGCACTGCGCTATTCCTAGCGCCCTTGGGCTTGCTGTTTCTCTTTTGGAACCTGCGCAGCAATACACGCACTGTTTTGGTCGGATTTGGTATCGCCATGGCGCTGCTTGCCAGCTGGAGCTTTTACAAAATGGTCATACTGCCGAGTGCCGACCCTGTGACGAAATATGCACTCACGGGCGACTATGGCTTCGGGCATCCCGAGTGGTCGCTTTGGCAGATGCTGACTGACCGCTACGGTGAGATGGGTTTCTGGCAGTGGTTGGCGATCAAGAGAATCATGCTGCTCCAGGTATTCTTGCCGCTGCACCACTCAGTCACACAAATCGGTTTGAACACGGATTTTGGTGCTGGCGAAATCGACAAGTTGCGTGCATGGGATTTCATGCTGTTGTCCAAAGGCAATCTGGCGTTACCATTTTTTGTGGTGATTGCCGCATGGGTTTCGTTAAGCGCATTTGCTCTGCGCAGACGCGACGTGTTCCAGAATCAAGGGCCATTTCTGGCCTTGGCATGGATCTCTGTCATTGCTTGGCTACTGATTGTTCTTGGGTTTCTGGTTCCGCCGGTGCTGCATGTCTGGCCACAGGCTGCAGTATTTGGATTGGCGCTGGGCGGCGCAGTGGTAACGTACCAGCGCTACCCCATGCTGTTCGGCCTGATGCTAATCTTATTAATCTCGTACACCGGCGCAGTTTGGATTATTTCACCTCTGCAGTCCGCATTGGCTATCGATATGGGCGCCGCCTTGGTGCTTGCTGCGTTCGCCTCTTGGAGGGTGGTGTCAACACTGCTGCCGATCACCTTGCGCAATGACCAACTTGATCTCAATACGATTAATGACGCTTCTTTCAGGCAGGTATTGGTGAGTTTGCGCGCCGATGGCACCCTCCAGCGAATTGGTAACGCACCAATTTGGTCGCATGCGGTGCATCTGCTGGCAGCTGCCGCATTTTTGTTCTGCACGTACATCGCGCTTCGCTACATTCATCAGCCATTAGTGGATGTGCATGCATTCCGGCAAAGTCAAACCGCTCTGTCAACTTTCTGGATGCTCAAGGAAGGCTGGTCACTCGCCTATCAAACCCCCGTTGCAGGTTTTACTTGGGCCATACCATTCGAGTTTCCAATCTACCAAACCCTGGTTGCTGCAATCGTTGCAGTAACTGGTTTCGAATTAGAGGCGATGGGCCGTTTCGTCAGTTACACCTTTCTCGTGGCTTGTGCTTGGCCGGTTTTTCTGCTCAGCAAGCGCCTGGGGCTACCCAAGAGCGTGCCTTGGGTATTCTGCATTTTGTTGTGGACGTCCCCCCTGAATGTGTATTGGGGGCGGACTTTCATGATCGAAACCACCGCGCTGTTTTTTGCCCTGGCTTGCCTGCCATATGCGCTGGATTTGATACGGCGGGTTGGAGGTTGGCGAAGCGAATTGTTGTTTGTAGCCTTTGCTACCGCGGCGGTGTTACAAAAATCGACTACCGGTGGTCCGGTACTGCTTTTCTTGTTCATGGCCGTTGTATTTGTCCAGCTACGTAAAACCGGGTTGAGTCTTCAGACTGTTCGTGATGCGCTGTATCCCGTTGCCGTGATCTGCGTTCCGCTGGTCATCGGCTTGGCATGGGCGCACTACGCGGATGTTGTCAAAATGGCCAATCCGTTCGGGTCGCAGTTGACCTCCAAGGCTCTCAGTCAATGGAATTTCGGGACGATGCAGCAGAAACTGGATCCTGAAACCTGGCGACTGGTGGTCTGGGAACGCTCACTCAGTTGGAATGCTGGTGGCTGGTTAGGTGTTGTGCTGGTGCTTTTGCCATGGCTAGGCGGCTCGGAACACCGCAAGCTTGCTTGGCTATCGCTTGCCGCGCTTACGTTATTCCTGCTTCCCGTGCTGATTTTCACTAACCTGCATTTCGTGCACGAATACTACCAAGTGGCTTGCGTAGTCTTTTTATTAGGTGCGCTGGCAATTGTGATCGGTGGCTGGTTACCCAAAGCAACAGGTATGACGCTGATTGTGCCGGTCGCAACACTGGCTATTGCTCTACCGAATCTGGCGTTCTTCAGTAAAACGTATGGTGTTGTTACCGCACGTACCCTAGACGAGTTGGATCCGCGCTCCGTTCAATCATATAAGGTTGGGCGTTTCTTACGTGACCATACCCAGCCGGGGTCTGGTTTAGTAGTGTTTGGTCAAGGTTACAGCTCCGAGATTGCATACCAAGCACAACGTAAGACGATGGCAGCCCCACCGTGGTTTAAGGAGTATCGCCAACTCTGGGATCAACCACAAAAATACCTGGGTAATGTGCCCCTATCTGCGATCGTCATATGCCCACCCACAGATGACTTTCCAACTATTAGAGATATGAACAGTCGATTGCAAAATGAACTAGGCTGGAAGAACGTCAGTGTCAATGGCTGCCAAGTATTGCTGAGGGTCACCGACATGGATTCAAATTTATGACCGGTTCTCCTTTGAGCTGTCCGCTTGTCGTTGACCTCGACGGCACCCTGATCCACTCGGACATGTTGCACGAGTCGTCTTTGCGCCTGTTAGGTGAGAGTCCTTTATCGGTCCTGAAGATCCCGTTCTGGCTGGCATCTGGCAAGGCGGTGCTCAAACGTCAACTATCCGATCGTCTGACTTTTGACCCAGCTGCGCTACCCTATAACGAAGAGTTGGTCGCTTGGTTACGCCAGCAGCGTTCTGAGGGTCGCCGCCTGGTGCTGTGCACTGCCTCCGACCAATCCGTGGCAGTTTCGATCGCTGCCCATCTGGATTTGTTCGATGAAGTCTTGGCCAGTGATGGCGTGGTTAATCTGGCAGGCCGACGCAAGGCGGAAGCGCTCGTGGCGCGTTATGGTGAAAAGGGCTTTGACTACGCTGGTAATTCGGTCGCCGATCTGCCAGTTTGGGAGCATGCCCGTCATGCCATCGTGGTGAATGCATCAGCGAGCCTGCAACAGGAAGCCGAGGCTTGTGCCGAGGTCGAACAAGTGTTCGAATCGCCGGCGATGGGTTTGGGTGTTTGGCGAAAGTCTTTGCGTGTGCATCAATGGCTCAAGAACTTGCTGCTCTTTGTGCCGCTATTTGCGGCACATCGGGTCGGCGAGTTCGATATGTTACTTACGCTTGGGCTGGCGTTCATTGCCTTCAGCCTCTGCGCCTCGTCGGTCTACATCGCCAACGACCTGCTTGATCTGGAGAGTGACCGCAAACATCCGCGCAAATGCAAGCGCCCATTCGCTTCGGGCAGTTTACCGATATGGCAGGGTGTTGTTGTAGCGCCCATTCTTCTGCTGGCTAGCCTCGGTTTGGCATCCTTGGTTGGCGAGGCATTTTTATCGTGGCTCGTAGGCTATTTCCTGCTGACGTGTTTGTATTCATTCAAGCTCAAACAGCTTGTGTTGGTCGACTGCCTGATGCTCGCAGTTTTATACACCCTGCGCATTGTGGCTGGCGCGGCAGCTGTGGAGATGAGCTTGTCTTTCTGGCTACTTGCCTTTTCCGGATTTCTCTTTCTCTCACTGGCTTTGGTGAAGCGCTTTGCCGAACTGCAGGTGCAACTGCTGCATGGCAAGCACCAAGCTGCTGGGCGGGGATATTTCACCGACGATGCGCCGCTGGTGCAGATGCTGGGCATAGTTGCTGGCTACACGGCAGTGTTGGTGCTTGCCCTCTATCTGAACAGTGCGGATGTGGTGCGACTCTACCTTGCGCCCGAATGGATATGGGGTTGCGTGCCTGTTCTGCTGTTCTGGGTAAGCTGGGTCTGGCTGCAAGCGCATCGCGGGCAGATGCATGACGATCCGCTGGTGTTTGCCGTCAAGGACAAGGCCAGTTTGATAGCTGGTGCAATCTTCGCACTTTTCATGGCCTTGGGTTCTGTTGGGTGGGTGCCGTGAAGGTGGAGTCCTGGGGCCGTTTGGCAGAGCTTGACCACCAAGTGCGTCTCCTTGTGAATTGCAATGGCGCTTTACCGGTCTTCACGACGAGCGCACTTGGTCTGGCCTATGGCAATGGCCGCAGTTATGGCGACGTGTGCCTGAATCCGGGCGGTGGGTTGTGGTTAACTGCCGGGCTAGACCGTTTTATTTCGTTCGATGAAAACACCGGCATCATTGCGTGTGAGGCTGGTGTGCTATTACGCGATATCCAGCGCCTAATGATCCCGCGTGGTTGGATGCTGCCAGTTACGCCTGGCACACAACTGGTGACAGTGGGGGGGGCGATTGCGAATGATGTGCATGGCAAGAATCATCACCGAGTCGGTTCATTCGGGGATCATGTAGCCAAGATTCATTTGCAACGGACCTATGGTGAGACCATCGTCTGTGGGCCGAATCTGAAGCCAGACTGGTTCTCTGCAACCGTCGGTGGGCTTGGCCTGACGGGGGTGATCCTCCAAGCCTGTTTGCAGTTGAGACGGGTTGCCGGGCCATCGCTTGATATTGAAACGCTGCCCTATCAGAGCCTTGAAGAATTCTTTGCGCTGGCCGATGGATCAGAAGAGGGTTGGGAGCACACGGTTTCGTGGATCGACTGTATTTCGCGCGGCGGTGGACGCGGCATTTTCATGCGCGGTAATCATGCAGCTCACGGCGGTGTGTCCGAGCCGGCTGGAAAGAAGCTGCCGGTGCCATTTGCACCACCGGTCTCGCTGATCAACAGTCTGTCTCTTCGGCCGTTGAATACCGCTTACTACCACTTGCAGTCGGCCAAAGCCGGGCGCAGTACTGCGCACTATGAAAAGTTTTTCTATCCGCTTGACAACATCTTGAATTGGAACCGGATCTATGGGCCGCGCGGGTTCTACCAGTATCAGAGTGTGGTGCCTCGCGAAGTCGGCAAGGATGCCGTCGCAGCCATGCTGAAGGCGATCGCGAACTCCGGCGATGGCTCCTTTCTGGCGGTACTCAAGACCTTTGGCAATCGCCAGCCGGTCGGTATGCTTAGCTTTCCCCAGCCGGGTGTCACGTTGGCCCTGGACTTTCCGAACAAGGGCGAGCGCACGTTAAAACTGTTCGATCGGCTGGATGCCATCGTAAGCGAAGCCGGGGGGCGTATCTACGCGGCCAAGGACGCGCGGATGCCGCGTGAGCTGTTCGAGTCTGGCTACCCGCGCCTAGGTGAATTTATGAAATATCGTGACCCGGGCATCAGTTCAGCCTTGTCACGTCGATTGATGGGAAACTGAATTGTGAATAAGAAAATTGTCATTATTGGGGCGACATCGGCCATGGCCGAGCACTGTGCCCGCTTGTGGGTCGCGGAATCTCCCAAAGACTTGGTGCTCCTGGGGCGTGACCCGGCCAAAACCGAGCGGGTAGCGCAGGATCTGCGGGTGCGCAGTCTGCAATCGACTATCACTGTCCAAACCACCGATTTTCTGGACCCCCAGCGCATTCGTGCATATGCAGATCACGTGGTGGCGGAGGGGTTGCCCGACATCGTGTTGATCGCCCATGGGTCATTGCCCGAACAAATGGCTTGCCAGCAAGACTTGTTGCTGTGCGGGGAGGCTCTTGCGGTCAACGGCGTTTCCCCGGCACTTTTTGCAGAAGCCTTTGCCGGGCATCTGCAACACGCAAACTCTGGAACCATTGCGATCATCGGTTCGGTGGCTGGCGACCGTGGCAGAAAGTCCAATTACGTTTATGGTGCCGCCAAAGGGTTGGTCACGCGTTACGCACAGGGGTTGCAACACCGCCTTGCCGGAACGAACGTAAAAGTTGTTTTGATCAAGCCTGGCCCGACGGATACGCCGATGACTGCGCAACTCAAGGGCAAGGGGGCGAAACTGGCTGACGTTGCAGGCGTTGCCAAAGCGATTGTCGATGGCGTAACGCATGGCACGCCGGTCGTCTATGCGCCTGGCAAGTGGGCGCTGATCATGATGATCATTCGGCATTTGCCGCGCTTCGTCTTCAATAAGATGGATATTTAAAGGCAGGCAAGTTAGGGCTTGTCAAAAGCTCAATATGCTTATTAAAAAACGGCGCGATTACTCATGAAAAAAAATAAGATCCTGTTGCCTGGCGGCGCCGGCCTTGTCGGCCAAAACCTTGTAGCCCGCCTTAAGGCAAAGGGCTACACCGACATCGTTGTCCTCGACAAGCATCGCGCCAACCTGGCTGTGCTGAAACAGGTTCAACCCTACATCACTGTCGAATTTGCCGACCTTGCCGAGCCGGGCGACTGGGAGCGCCATTTTGTCGGCGCGGAGGTGGTGGTCATGCTGCAGGCGCAGATTGGTGGCAACAACTACCAAGACTTTGTGCGCAACAATATCGGTTCGACGCGTTTGGTGCTCGATGCCATCAAGGCCAACGATGTGCCATACCTAGTGCATATCAGTTCTTCGGTCGTCGAGTCGGTGGCGGATGACTTCTATACCAACACCAAGAAGGATCAGGAAAAAATGGTGTTGGAGAGTGGCATCCCCTGCCCGGTGTTGCGGCCAACGCTGATGTTCGGCTGGTTCGACCGTAAACACTTGGGCTGGTTGTCGCGCTTCATGAAGAAGGTGCCGGTCTTCCCGATTCCCGGTCATGGGCGTTACATGCGTCAGCCGCTTTATGTGGGCGATTTTGCCAACATCATCATCAGTTGCATTGAGCATCGCATTCGTGATGGCATCTACAACATCTCGGGGCATGAAAAGGTGGACTACATCGACATGATCCGCGAGATCAAACGTGCGACGCGGGCCACAACGATCATCTTGCGAATCCCGTTTGCCCTGTTTTACGCCTTGCTCTGGGTCTGGGGCTTGTTCGACAAGAACCCACCTTTTACAACGCAGCAACTGGCTGCCTTGAGCGCCAAGGATGAATTCGAAGTGATCGATTGGCCGGGAATTTTCGGGGTGCCATACACGCCGTTCCGGTTGGCAGTGGATGAAACCTTTAACGACCCGCGCTATAGCAGCGTGGTTCTGGAGTTCTGAGATGGGGCAGCGTATTGCAGTGTTGGGGGCTGGCCCGATGGGCCTTGCGGTGGCCTATCAACTGGCGCGCGATGGGCACCAGCCCGTCGTCTTTGAAGCCGATGACAGGGTGGGGGGCATGACGGCTGCTTTCGACTTCTCTGGCCTGTCAATAGAGCGCTATTACCACTTTCATTGCATTTCTGACCATGCGTTCTTGACGATGCTGGACGAGTTGGCCCTGGCCGACCAGATGCGTTGGGTAGAGACAAAGATGGGCTACTGGTATCAGGGCCGGCTCCAGGCGTGGGGCAACCCGATCGCTCTACTGAAGTTCCGGGGGCTAAGCCTGGTGGCCAAGTTCCGCTATGGCCTGCACGCTTTTTTGTGCACCAAGCGTGAAAACTGGGCGCCGTTGGATCATCTCGATGCGGTGGCCTGGATCAAGCGTTGGGTAGGCAAAGAGGCGTACGAGGTTTTATGGCGGCGGCTGTTTGACTACAAGTTTTATGACTACTCAGACAACTTGTCGGCCGCCTGGATCTGGAGCCGCATTCGACGCATTGGCCGGTCGCGATACAGCCTGTTCCGTGAAAAGCTAGGTTATCTTGAAGGGGGATCCGGCACTTTGCTGCAGGCGCTTAAAGCTGCGATTGAGTCAAGCGGCGGTGAGGTTCGTTTGAAAATGCCAGTCGAGAAAGTAGTCATCGCAAGTGGCCGGGTGACCGGGGTACAAATTGCCGGACTGCATGAGCCTTTCGACAAGGTGATCAGCACCGTGCCATTGCCCTACGTGCCGCGGCTCATGCCAGACTTGCCTGCGGATGTGTTGGCTAAGTTTAAGGCGATCAAGAATATTGCAGTGGTGTGCGTGATCGCCAAGCTGAAGAAGCCGGTGACCGAGAACTTCTGGCTGAACACGAACGATCCTGAGATGGATATACCCGGGCTTGTGGAATACACCAACCTGCGCCCGCTGAACCAGCACGTGGTGTACGTGCCGTTCTACATGCCTGGTGAACACCCCAAGTTTGCAGAACCAGATCAAGCCTTTCTTGACAAGGTGCGCCGCTACTTGAAGAAGATCAACCCGGCGTTGAGTGACGATGATTTCATCGACATGCGTGCCAGCCGGTACCGATATTCGCAGCCGATTTGCGACCCAGGCTATCTTGATAAGCTACCGCCGGTCGCATTGCCGGTGAAAGGCTTGTGGGTGGCGGACACGTCGTATTACTACCCGGAGGACAGGGGTATCTCCGAAAGCATTGGGTTCGGCCGACAGATGGCCAAGATGTTGGTTTTTTGAAATGGGCAAAGAGATGGATAAACGGTCAACAGATTTACAGGAAGAGTATCAGCAGCGATTTCAAGGGGCTGACTTGTATAGAGATACTGTGTGGAAGATACTCTGTGACGATTTTTTTTCGACCTACATCACGCCGGAGAGCGTGGTGCTTGATTTGGGGGCGGGCTGGGGGGAGTTTTCCAGGAACATCCAGGCCGGCAAGAAATACGCGATGGATTTGAACCCGGATTGTGGGAAAAGAGTCGCTGGCCATTCGACGTTTTTGCATCAAGATTGTTCAATAACTTGGCCCATCGAAGACGGGGCTCTAGATGTTGTTTTTACCAGCAATTTCTTTGAGCATCTGCCACGCAAAGAACTCGTAGACAAGACACTTCGCGAGGCACTGAGGTGTTTGAAGCGTGGCGGCAAGATCATTTGTCTCGGCCCGAACATAAAGTACGTTCCAGGATCCTACTGGGACTATTGGGACCACTTCATTCCGATTACCGAGGAGTCGATGGCAGAGACGCTTTCCCTGAAAGGTTTCAGGATTGTTCGCAAGATTGATCGTTTCCTGCCTTACACCATGTCAGGTGGTAAGAATCCACCTCTGTTTGCGGTTAGTCTCTATTTGAAACTGCCCCTGGCTTGGCGGTTTTTTGGGAAACAGTTTTTAGTGATTGGAGAGAAGTCGTAGGTGGCTGCAAAACAGTTTGCTTTGTTCTTGATCGGCGGCGGAGTCGCCGCTGGTTTGAATTGGGGATCACGCTTCCTTTTTTCTGAGTTTTTTCGATTCGAGGTGGCGGTTGTACTCGCATTTTTGGTCGGTTTGCTTTCAGGGTTCATCCTGATGCGCTTGTTTGTTTTCAATGGGGTGGGCAAACCGATCGCTTCACAGGTAGGGAAATACGTTGCTGTCAATCTATTTGCCCTGGTTCAGACTCTGGTCATTAGTATGGTGCTGGCCCACTGGGTGCTCCCTTCATTCGGTTTCGTTGTGCATGCAGAGGCGCTAGCCCATCTGGTTGGCGTGCTGGTTCCGGTCGTAACCAGCTATTTCGGGCACAAGTTGTTTACCTTCCGATGAGGCAGCCGAGTGAGCAGATTCAGTTGGCGCTTGGCGAGCCACGTCTCGTTCGGGCCATTGCCTGGTTTGTCGGCACCGGGGTGCTTGGTTATCTGGTGGCGATTTCCTGGTTTGGCTGGCGTGAGGTGGTCGCTGCGTGGGCCGGCCTTGGCTGGCGGACTTTACTGATTGGCGCGTCGCTGGCGTCGACCGCCTACCTTTGGCGATTTGGCCGGTGGGAGTATTCGCTACGATGTTTGGGGTATGCCGTGCCGCGGGTCAGGCACCTGGGCATTTTTCTTTCCGGGCTGGCTTTGACTGCAACCCCCGGCAAGGCAGGGGAGACCTTTCGTTCGGCCTTGCTGCTGCCGCAAGGGGTAAAGGTGCCACACAGTCTTGCGGCGTTTCTGGTTGATAGGGCTTCTGATGTACTGGGCATGTGCCTGCTGGGCGGGGCGGCGGCCTGGTTCGTCGGCCAGTCCCTGACTTGGGCGTGGGCCCTGGCGTTTGCGACGATAGTGTTTGGAAGTTGCGGCTTTGCTTATTTGCTCTTGCACCCTGTAAGCGATGCCTGGTGGCGCTGGCTGGTGCGGCATTTGCACTGGCTCCCGGTAAAGGGCGGGCAGGTGACGCTTGAAAGTTGGGCCGCGCTCTGGAAGTTGCCGCGTGTGCTGGCTTTTTCCGCCGTCGCGATGATGGCTTACGGCTCACAGGCCCTGGTGTTTGCCTGGTTCTGTCACGCTGCCGGGCTTTCGCTACCGATTGCCGATAGCGTGTTGATCTTTGTGCAGGCAACCTTGTTCGGTGCTGCGAGCATGATGCCGGGTGGCTTGGGTGCTATGGAGGCCGCGCTGGTGTTTCAGTTGGCCGAACGTGGGGTGGGAGAAGGTATTGCAGTGTCGTTAGCGATTGCTATTCGGTTGGTGACGCTTTGGTTGGGGGTATTGATAGGCTGTGCATCACTGCTTCGGTTTGCTTCGCGAATACCAACAAATCCGAAAAAATGACTTTTAGCGATGAGACCATGTGAAGCCCCCCAACACTAGACCTTCAGGCTGAAGCCGTGTCTATAGCCTTGTCTGTTCTCCGAATAAACGTTGCATGCACTCTTCTAAAGACAGGCTGCTGCTATCCAAAGTGACGAGCGGCACCAGCGGCGGTTCATATGGACTGCTTATTCCCGACATGTTGGGCAGTAGCCCGGCGCGGGCTTTTTTGTAGAGCCCTTTCACATCGCGCTGCTCACACACCTCCAGCGGCGTGCTCACATACACCTCGACAAAGTTCTCTGGCCCAATCAACTGGCGCGCCATCTCGCGCTCTTGCCTGAAAGGCGAGATAAATGCCGTCATTACAATCTGCCCGGCGTCCATCATCAGTTTGGCCACTTCAGCCACCCGGCGGATGTTTTCCACCCGGTCGGCATCGGTAAAGCCCAGATCTTTGTTCAGCCCTTGGCGGATGTTGTCACCGTCCAGAATATAGGTGCGTTTGCCTTGGGCGTGTAGCGCTTGCTCAAGCGCATTCGCCAGGGTGGACTTGCCAGAGCCAGACAAGCCGGTAAACCATATGACCCGGCCCTGGTGGCCATTGAGTCTTTCACGCTCAGCGCGGGTGATGGTGAGTGCCTGGCGATGCACGTTTTGCGCGCGGCGCAGGCTGTGGCTGATCATGCCAGCCGCCACTGTGGCATGGCTGTAGCGGTCCACCAGAATAAAGGCGCCCAGCGTTTTGCAGTTGGCATAGCTGTCAACCACCAGCGGTCGGCTCAAAGCCAGGTTACAAACGCTGATGTCGTTCAGCGCCAGCTGCGTGCTGGCCTCATGCGCCAGGGTGTTCACATCCACCCGGTGTTTGATGGTGGTCAGGCTTGCTGTTGCCCACTGGTTGGCCAGCTTGATGTCGTAGCTGCGCCCCACCAGGCCAGCTTCTTCGTGCATCCACACCAGCCGGGCTTCATACTGGTCGGTCATTTCCAATGGGCTCTGGGCCAATGACAGCACGTCGCCTCGGCTTACATCAATTTCTTGTACCAGCCGCAGCGTGACAGCATCACCTGCTTGTGCCTGCGGCAGCAAGCCGTTCAGGGTCACAATGTCGGCCACGGTGGCAGTTTGGCCAGAGCGGGTCACGCGCAGGGTGTCGCCCACTTTCACGCAGCCCTGTGCCACACTCCCGCTAAACCCTCTGAACGATGCATTTGGTCGGTTGACCCACTGCACCGGAAACACCAGCTTTTCAGAGCTGGCAGTCAACACTTTGACCGTTTCTAGGTAACCCATCAGGGTCGGGCCGCCAAACCATGGTGTGCGGGCTGAGCGCTGCGTGATGTTGTCTCCATTCAGCGCCGAAAGCGGTATGGCGCTTATGCCCTCAAACCCGAGTGTTTGGGCAAATTGTGCAAAGGCCTCGCTGATGCGGCCAAAGGTATTGGCATCAAAACCCACCAAGTCCATTTTGTTGACGGCCAGTACCACTTGCTTGATGCCCATCAAAGACGCCAGGTAGGCATGTCGCCGGGTTTGGGTGAGCAGCCCCAGGCGCGCATCTACCAACAGCACCGCTACGTCTGCCGTAGAGGCACCGGTGACCATATTGCGTGTGTATTGCTCGTGGCCAGGTGTGTCGGCCACAATAAATTTGCGCTGCGGTGAGGCAAAAAAGCGGTAGGCCACGTCAATGGTGATGCCTTGCTCACGCTCAGCGGCCAAGCCGTCCACCAAAAGCGCAAAGTCAATGCCCTCACCTTGGGTACCGTATTTTTTTGAATCGGTTTTTAAAGTGGCCAACTGATCATCAAACAGGTTTTGCGATTCCCACAGCAGCCGGCCAATCAAGGTGCTTTTGCCGTCATCCACGCTGCCACAGGTGATAAAGCGCAACAAGTCTTGCTGTCGCTGTTGTTCCAGAAAAGCCTGCACAGTGCTTGGCCCCTGAATGCGTTCGGGGCGAAAGGCTTGGCTTGGTTTGCGTGCCATTAAAAATACCCCTCTTGTTTTTTCTTTTCCATACTGGCGGCGCCATCGGTGTCAATCTTGCGGCCCTGGCGCTCGGAGCTGCGGGCATTGACCAGTTCAAGGATGATGTCTTCCAGATTTTCAGCGTCAGATTCGACCGCGCCGGTGAGCGGGTAGCAACCCAGGGTGCGAAACCTCACTTTGCGGGCTTGAATCTCTTCGCCGGGTAGCAGGCGGCAGCGGTCGTCGTCCACCAGCATGATCATGCCGTCGCGCACCACCACCGGGCGCTCTTTGGCAAAGTACAGCGGTACCACGGCAATAGACTCTTGGTAGATGTATTGCCAAATATCCAGCTCGGTCCAGTTGGATAGTGGAAACACGCGAATGCTCTCGCCTGGGCTTTTGCGGGTGTTGTACAGGTTCCAAAGCTCCGGGCGCTGGTTCTTGGGGTCCCACTGGTGGGTGGCTGACCTGAATGAAAAGATGCGCTCTTTGGCGCGGGATTTTTCCTCGTCACGCCTGGCACCGCCAAAGATGACGTCGAATTTGTACTTGTCGAGTGCCTGCTTTAACCCCTCGGTCTTGGTGATGTCGGTGTGCAGTGCCGAGCCATGGTCAAACGGGTTGATGTTTTTGGCAATGGCCTCGGGGTTGATGTGCACCAGCAAATCCATGCCGCTGGCGTGCGCAATGTGGTCCCGAAACTGATACATCTCCTGGAACTTCCAGCGTGTGTCCACGTGCAGCAAGGCAAAGGGCGGTGGTGCGGGGTAAAAGGCTTTGCGTGCTAAATGCAGCATGACGGAGCTGTCTTTACCCACTGAGTACATCATGACCGGGTTTTCTGCCTCGGCAACGGCTTCGCGAATGATGTGAATGCTTTCAGCCTCAAGGCGGTTGAGGTGCTTTGCGCTGGTTTTGGCTGGGCTGGTGCCCGGTGCTTGCGTGCTTAGATCAAGCACCGTTGGGTAAGCCAGCAGGCTAAAGCAAGGCATGGGCGCAGGTGCTGCCTGGCGACAAAGACGGGTGAGTTGCCTGTGTGGAAAAACGGCCAGCTCTTTACCTGTGTGCGTTTGCAGTTGTTGCAATGCACTCGCAATGTGCTCAGGCCGTAAGTCAGCCTGCTCAAGGGGAACCCAATAGCGCGTGCCTTTGGCGTCGTTGGCGTGCAAGCACGGGCGCCCGCTGGGCAAGTCGTGCAACTGGGCAAACAGCACCAGTTTGCGTTTGCCGCGCGCTTTTTCTTGTTGCTGGGTGAGCACCGATGTGATGGGTTGGCTGCCCAAATCGTCTCGCAAGTCGGTGGCAAAGATGGGCGTGGGGAGTAACGCAAGTTCGTGTAAGCGACGTTCGGCGGTGCGCTTGGTATTGGCTTGGCCGATGGCCTGCAGGTGGGCAAAAGCCAGCTCTGAATCCCAGGCCTGCAGGGCATCGAGGCCCCATAAGTTTTGTTGCTTCATGGTGTTTATTGTCGCAATGTCAGAAATTATTGAAAATAATTTGTAGATGTAAAATTTATCATCTGAAAGTTATCATTTAAATGAGTTTTGTGCATTATGCGACAACTTTTGGTGCCACAGATTGTGGAGTCGACCATGGCACACATCATTACTTGGGGTGTTTCAGATGATTGACGGCGCATACGCGGTAGCTGGGGCGCTGACCGGCTTTGTGGTTGGGCTGACTGGAGTGGGTGGCGGGGCATTGATGACGCCCATACTTTTGCTGTTCTTCGGCGTATCGCCAGTGACGGCAGTGGCTACCGACTTATGGTTTGCCGCGATCACCAAGGTGGTGGCTGCGCGCATTCACAACGGTGCGGGGCAGGTCGATTGGCAAGTGGTGAGGCGGCTGTGGATGGGTAGCCTACCTATAGCACTGCTGGTGGTGGTAGGGGTTAGCCTGGGCGCGACGGTGCTAAAGCTCGAATGGTTGACAAGGGCCATCGGGGGCGTTGTGATGATGACCGCGCTGGGTTTGATGTTTGCGCCGCGCTTGCTGGCGGCGGCTCGCAAACGTCGACTTGGTCACCCTGCCACGTTTAAAGCCTTGCAACCTCGTTTGACGGTGGCGGCTGGTGTGGTCTTGGGTGGGTGTGTGGCCCTCACATCAGTCGGTGCGGGCGCGCTTGGCAGTGTGATGTTGCTTTACCTCTACCCATTACGCCTGTCGCCGCATAAATTGGTGGCCACAGACATCGTGCATGCCATTCCGCTGGCTGCCGTTGCTGGAACGGGGTATCTGTTTGCGGGCATGGTGGACACGTCGATGCTGATGAGTTTGTTGGCGGGGTCCATTCCTGCCGTTGCTGTAGGTAGCTTACTGGCCAAAAAACTGAGTGGGCGCTGGCTTCAGCTTGCCTTGGCGCTGGTTTTGTTGTTGGCAGGGGTGAAGGTGCTGATGTGAAGGCAATTCATTTCTGACCAGTTAGCATTCGTTGGATGAATAAACAGGTAGTTTCGGTCAAATCACAGTGGGACAAATGGGGCAGCGGCTATCAAAGCAAGTTCGTGGGCCTTCAGCGTCATCAGTTCACCGATGGCCTTGGACAATTGTCGGTCCAAGGCAGTTTGATACCGTGACAGCGTCTCCAGCAGCGCCAAAGGTGGCAAGGCGCTGGCTTCAGACCGCTCAATGTCCTCAATTTCCGGCTTCTTGCCACTTGACTGAAACTTGAACCGGTTGACGACGTCGTCAATACGAGCGTTATGGAACCTGGCATCTTCAATCAAGTGCAACCGCCGCAGTTTGGTCGTGGACATGGCAATGCGTTCCAGTAGGATGCGCTGCGTTGCCGTGCTGGGTTTGTACTCTAGCTCCAGGTCGGCAACCAGATTGTCAAACCCCTTTTGCTCGTCAGCAGACATCCATCGGTTAGACCGCAAGCCATGCTTGACCGCATTTCCAGACACTTTTGCCTTGCCAGATGCGCTGGTGGGCCCGGTTCTTCCTGCCATGTTGCTTCTCCCAAAATGGAACATGATTTTGCCAAACAAACTGTCGTGGCCGGTAAGATTTCGGGCTGTTATGGTTTGTTAAGCTAAAGGCTAAGACAGACAAGCTCAAGCTTGAGGTGGCTGGTATTGCTGAAAAATGCGACGCAGTGGCTCCTGTCAATACAATGTTGGCAGTTATTCAATTTGTAGCTATTAAACATGACACGAGCCACCAAGATCTACGTCGCAGGCCACCGTGGCATGGTGGGCTCCGCTATCGTTCGTCAGTTATTAGCGGGCGGTTGTACGCCGAAATACATCATCACCCGCAACAATGCCGAGTTGAACTTGACCAACCAGGCCGCCGTGCAAGCCTTTTTCGCATCAGAAAAGCCAGACCAGGTCTACTTGGCCGCCGCCAAAGTGGGGGGCATCCACGCCAACAACACCTACCCGGCAGACTTCATCTACCAAAACCTGATGATGCAGGCCAATGTGATCGACGCAGCCTTCCGAAGTGGCGTGAAGAAACTGCTCTTCTTGGGTAGCAGCTGCATCTACCCGCGCAACGCCCCCCAGCCCATGAGCGAGTCTGCGCTGCTGACCGGCCCGCTGGAGCCCACCAACGAACCTTATGCCATTGCCAAAATTGCCGGCATTAAGCTCTGCGAAAGTTTCAACCGCCAATATGGCGCCAGCCACGGCGTGGACTATCGCAGCGTCATGCCCACCAACCTGTATGGCCCGGGTGACAACTACCACCCCACCAACAGCCACGTCATCCCGGCACTGATTCGCCGCTTTCATGAAGCCAAGCTGTCTGGTGCACCAACAGTGTCCATCTGGGGCAGCGGCACCCCGCGCCGCGAGTTTTTGTATGTGGACGACATGGCCGCCGCCAGCGTGTTTGTGATGAATCTGGACAAAGCCAGTTACGACCAGCACACCCAGCCCATGCAAAGCCACATCAACGTGGGCTACGGCAGCGATGTGACCATCGCCGAAGTGGCGCAAGCCATCAGCCAGGCAGTGGGTTACACCGGCCAAATCACCTACGACCCCACCCAGCCCGATGGCGCACCCCGCAAGTGGATGGACAGCGGCCGTATGAATGCGTTAGGCTGGCAGGCAAAGGTTGATCTGACCCAAGGCCTGGCATTGGCGTACCTGGACTTCTGTGCGAACCTTGTGCCTGAGCATCCGAGTCATCCATGAGGTATTTGTGTTTATTTGATATCGCGATATCATTCGTCTTTTGGGCAGGAGAAGTTTCGTGGCACAAGTGATCGTTCGCAACATTGAAGTCGAAGTAAAGGTTGGACTCAAGCATCGCGCTGCCTTGCACGGCTGGAGCATGGAAGAAGAGGTGCGGCAGATCTTGCGCAGCGCGGTTAGCCAACCCGTGCCGCCGCGCATCCGGCTTGGCACCAGCATCGCAGAACGCTTTGCCGACATCGGCTTAACCGAGCCGCTGCCAGAGTTGAGCAACCAGGCCATCTCGCCCATGAGTTTTGGCGCATGATCATCCTGGATACCAACGTTCTGTCGGCATTGATGCAGCAGCAGCCTGATCTAATGGTTGTGGACTGGCTTGACGACCAGCCAGCCGAATCCATCTGGGTTACCACGATCACCCTGTTTGAAGCCCAATACGGGTTATCGCTAATCGCACCCGGCCAACGTAAAAATGTACTGATGCAGCGATTTGAAGAGCTTTTGGTAAAAGACCTGCAAAACCGGGTGCTGAGTTTTGATGCACCCGCTGCGGAGCAAGCAGCCGCGCTATCGGCACAGCGCAAAACGCTTGGCCGACCGGTAGATATGCGTGACACTTTCATTGCAGGCATTGCCCTGGCACGCCGCGCCACCTTGGCAACCCGCAATATACGTCACTTTGACGATTTGGCGACCCCAGTAGTAAACCCTTGGGAAGAACCATGACCCCGCAAAAAACCGCCCTCATCACCGGCATCACCGGCCAAGACGGCAGCTACCTGGCTGAATTCCTGCTGGAAAAAGGCTACATCGTGCACGGCATCAAGCGCCGGGCCAGCTCGTTCAACACCCAGCGGGTCGACCACATCTACCAGGACCCGCACATTGACAATGCCAACTTCAAGCTGCACTACGGTGACCTGAGCGACACCAGCAACTTGGTGCGCATAGTGCAGGAAACCCAGCCAGACGAAATCTACAACCTGGGTGCCCAAAGCCATGTGGCCGTCAGCTTTGAGAGCCCCGAATACACCGCCGACGTGGATGGCATGGGCACCTTGCGCCTGCTGGAAGCCATTCGGATCCTGGGGCTGGAGAAGAAAACCCGCTTTTACCAGGCCAGTACCAGCGAACTGTATGGACTGGTGCAGGAAACCCCGCAAAAGGAAACCACCCCGTTTTACCCGCGCAGCCCCTACGCGGTGGCCAAGCTTTACGCCTACTGGATCACGGTGAACTACCGCGAGGCCTACGGCATTTACGCCTGCAACGGCATCCTGTTTAACCACGAAAGCCCACGCCGTGGTGAAACCTTTGTCACCCGCAAAATCACCCGTGGCCTGGCCAACATCAGCCAGGGGCTGGAAGACTGCCTGTACATGGGCAACATCGACGCCCTGCGCGACTGGGGCCACGCCAAGGACTATGTGCGTATGCAATGGCTGATGCTGCAGCAGGACAAGCCTGAGGATTTTGTTATTGCCACTGGCGTGCAATACAGCGTGCGCCAATTCATCAATTGGACTGCTAAAGCCTTGGGCATGCAACTCCGTTGGGAAGGCGAGGGGGTAAACGAAGTCGGCTACTGGCTGAACCCGCCCGCGGCTGTCACGCCCGCGGCTGTCATTGCGGGCACCGACCCGCAATCCATGCCCCCTAAAGTCTCAGTGGTCCGCATCGACCCCCGCTATTTCCGCCCCACCGAAGTTGAAACCCTGCTGGGCGACCCTGCCAAGGCCAAACAAAAGCTAGGCTGGGTGCCTGAGATCACTGCACAAGAGATGTGCCAAGAGATGGTCGCTACCGATCTGGCCCAGGCCAAGCAGCATGCGCTGCTCAGGAAGCATGGCTACAACGTCAACGTCAGTGTTGAATGAAATCGGCCTCTAGCCTCGTCCAGTAAACGTCAGTTGCTAGCAAAACCATCTTTCACTCTCCCAGCATGGTTGTGTGCACAGCGCGGCCAAAGGCGCGTTTCCACATCCTTTGACCCCCTTGATGACCTCTCCTAGCCTGGCTCGCCTGACCAACATCGCCCTGCGTGGCATGACCCTGGGCAGCAGATTTGTGCTGATTTTCATCTTGGCCAAACTACTGGAGCCTGCTGAAGTTGGCCTCTACGGCCTGCTTGCGGCCACTATTGCCTATGTGATGATGTCCTTGGGCTTTGACTTCTACAGCTACGCCACGCGCGAACTCATCAACACTGATCGCAAAAACTGGCTTGCATTGCTCCGAGATCAAGGCGTCTTCTTTGGCATTACATATGCGGTGGTATTGCCTTTGTGCTGCCTGATATTTTGGTTTGGCTTGTTGCCATGGGCTTTGATGTTGTGGTTTTTCCCGCTGTTGGTGCTTGAGCATATTGCACAGGAATTCAACCGTTTGCTGGTGGCCATCTCTGAGCCACTTTGGGCCAGCATTGTGCTGTTCTTACGCAGTGGTTTGTGGGCCATCATTGCTTCGTTGTGGATGTGGTTTTTCCCCGACCAACGAAATCTTAACTTCGTATTTGCGGCTTGGCTCACAGGCGTATTGTTTGCAAGCTTATTGGCTGCCTCGCGCCTGCGTGGTCTGGATCGTGTGTCACTGGCGCGCGCCATCGACTGGGCTTGGATCAAACGAGGCGTGCGCGTGGCTGCTCCATTTGTACTGGCCACACTTTCACTGCGTGCTATCAACACCGTTGACCGTTACTGGATAGAAGCACTTAGCGGGCTTGAGGTGTTGGCCGCTTACGTACTCTTCGTAGGCATTGCCAATGTCATCCTGACTTTTCTGGATGCCGCTGTTTTTACATTCATCTACCCGGCCCTGATCGCCGCAGCAGGCAAACGTGACCAAGTCGCCTTCAATACCCTTATGAAGCGCTTAACCAAACAGACTGTTGCGATCACAGCTGGGCTTTCAATGCTGGTCATTGTGCTGGCCAGTCCAGTGCTGTCCTGGCTCAATAGACCGGTGTACACCCAGTATTTTTCATTACTCTATTGGATAGTGCTTGCCACTTCGCTTTTGGCCATCAGCATGATTCCCCACTACGGGCTTTATGCACGTCATTGCGATAAGCCCATCATTGTTAGCCACCTTGCCTCTCTCCCTATCTTTTTCATAAGCATTTACCTATTGAGTTCGATATTGGCAGAATCTGCCGTGCCAGCCGCTATGGCCATTACTTTTCTTTTTTTGTTACTCCTTAAGAGTATGTTCTTTCGCCGCTGCGCACCGTTTACCGAAGGCTTACAGCCACACATAAAATCCAATTTTCTTTAAGGGAAATTCTAAATGCTCGCCAATAAAACCATCCTCATAACCGGCGGCACCGGCTCATTTGGCAACACCTTCGTTCCCATGACCCTGGCCAAATACAACCCCAAGAAGATCATCATCTTCTCGCGTGACGAGATGAAGCAATGGGAAATGGCCAAAAAGTTTGAAGGCGATAAACGCGTGCGTTTCTTCATTGGCGATGTGCGCGACAAAGAGCGCTTATATAGAGCACTTGACGGTGTTGATTACGTTGTGCATGCCGCCGCCACCAAAATTGTGCCCACCGCCGAATACAACCCCTTCGAATGCGTCAAGACCAATGTCACTGGTGCCATGAATTTGATTGACGCCTGCATTGACAAAGGCATCAAACGCGTGGTCGCATTGTCCACTGACAAGGCCAGCAGTCCTATCAACTTGTATGGCGCGACAAAACTGGTCTCAGACAAACTCTTTGTGGCGGGCAACTCCTATTCTGGCGGGCACGATTCCCGTTTTGCCGTGGTGCGCTATGGCAACGTCATGGGCTCGCGCGGCTCGGTCATCCCATTCTTTATGGACATCAAGGACAAGGGCGTGCTCCCCATTACCGACCCCCGCATGACCCGCTTCATGATTTCACTGGAAGACGGCGTCAAACTCGTCTGGCATGCCTTTGAAGACATGGTGGGCGGTGAGATTTATGTCAAAAAAATCCCCTCCATGAAAGTAACTGACCTAGCCCGTGTGGTGGCGCCAGATGCTCAACAAAAAGTCGTCGGTATTCGCCCTGGCGAAAAACTCCATGAGCAAATGATCAGCCCTGAAGATGCTTACTACACCTATGAATACCCCGAGCACTTCAAAATCTTGCCTGTCATCAACAACTGGGGCAGTGACCCCGCCCGCATCAAAGACGGCAAGAAGGTCGCTGAAGATTTTGTCTATGCCAGCGACAGCAACCCCGAGTGGATGAGTGATGCAGACCTGCATGCCTGGATCGAGGTCAACCGCGAGAAGATCGGGGCCATTTGATGCAGCACATTCCCTACGGGCGCCAAGATATCACCCAGGCTGACATTGACGCCGTGGTGGCGGTGCTGCAGTCAGACTTTTTGACGCAAGGCCCCATGGTGCCCAAGTTTGAAGAAACTGTGGCGCAGTACTGCGGTACTTCGCATGCGCTGGCCGTCAACAGCGCAACCTCGGCACTGCACATGGCCTGCCTGGCCCTGGGGCTAGGCCCTGGCGACTGGCTTTGGACAAGCCCCATTACTTTTGTGGCCTCTGCCAATTGCGGCCTGTACTGCGGTGCCCAAGTTGACTTTGTTGACATTGACCCGCGCACCTACAACATCTGCCCGCAAGCTTTGGCATGCAAGCTTGAACTTGCAGAGCGCGAAGGCAAACTGCCCAAGGTTGTGGTGCCAGTGCACCTGTGTGGCCAGCCCTGCGACATGCAAGCCATCCAGGCACTGGCCCAGCGCTACGGTTTCAAAGTCATTGAAGATGCCTCACACGCCATTGGTGGTCGGTATCAAGGCCAACCCATTGGCAATGGCGAGTACAGCGACATCACTGTCTTCAGCTTTCACCCGGTCAAAATCATCACCACCGCCGAAGGTGGCATGTGTCTGACCAACAACGCGGAACTGGCCAACAAAATGACCCTGTTTCGCAGCCACGGCATCACCCGTGACCCGGTACAGATGACCCACGCCACTGACGGCCCCTGGTACTACCAGCAAATCGAGCTTGGCTACAACTACCGCATGACCGAACTGCAGGCCGCGCTTGGCATCAGCCAGATGACGCGCCTTGACGACTACGTAGCCCGCCGCCATCAATTGGCCCGCCGCTATGACCAACGGTTAGCCGATCTGCCAGTCAGCATACCGTGGCAGCACCCTGACAGCTACTCCGGCCTGCACCTGTACCCCATTCGCTTGCAATTGGACAAAATCCAAAAGAGTCATGCCCAAGTATTTGAGGCCCTGCGTGCGCAAGGCATTGGCGTCAACCTGCACTACATCCCCGTGCATACCCAGCCTTACTACGCACGCATGGGCTTTAAACCGGATGACTTTCCACAAGCACAAAGTTATTACCGTGAAGCCATTAGCCTGCCTATGTACCAAACATTGACCTTTGCGCAGCAAGACCAGGTCATCGCCGCGCTAGTCAACGCCATCGCATGAAACTCGCCGTCATTCCAGCCCGGGGCGGCAGCAAACGCATTCCGCGCAAAAACATCAAACTGTTTTGCGGCAGACCCATGATCGCCTGGTCTATTGAGGCGGCAATGCAAAGCCGCTGCTTTGACCAAATTGTGGTTTCCACCGACGATGCCGAGATTGCCGCAGTGGCTCGCCAGTGCGGCGCGCAAGTGCCCTTCATACGCCCGGCAGCGTTGTCAGACGACCATACCGGTACCACCGCCGTGTTGTCACATGCCATCAACTGGTTTGTCGCGCAAGGACAAACCCCCGAACAAGTTTGCTGTCTGTACGCCACAGCGCCCTTTGTATCGGCGGCTGATCTGCGCAAGGGCTTAACGGTGTTAACGGACACGGGTGCCGACTACGCGTTTTCTGTCACCAGCTACGCCTTCCCCATTCAGCGGGCCATACGCCTCACTGCAAACAACCGGGTTGAGATGTTCAACCCAGAACGCTTCAACACCCGCTCACAAGATCTGGAAGAGGCCTACCATGACGCAGGCCAGTTCTATTGGGGTCGCGCTGACGCTTGGCTAGAGGGGCGAATGATTTTCAGCCCATCCGCAGCACCCGTCATCTTGCCCCGGCATCGGGTGCAAGACATCGACACACCCGAAGACTGGACCCGAGCCGAATGGATGTTCAAGGCCTTGCAAGCATGAAAATCGCCTTCCGCGCCGACGCATCCCTGCAAATGGGCAGCGGCCACGTCATGCGCTGCCTGACGTTGGCAGATGCGCTGCGTGAGCAAGGTGCGCAATGCCACTTCATCAGCCGCGCCCACCCCGGCCACCTGATGGAAGTGATACGTCAGCGTGGTTATATGACAAATTGGCTTGTAGCCCCCGTGCAGCAATCGCAAGCAGCTATTAAAAACATTGCAACCGCAGTGCCAGACGCACAGCCAAACCAGCAGCCCGAACCCTTTCATGCCGCCTGGCTGGGCAACACCTGGCAAACCGACGCAACCGACACCGCCGCCGTGCTGGCCAGCCTGCAACCAGATTGGCTGGTGGTAGACCACTACGCGCTTGACCAGCGTTGGGAAGAGGCTGTCGCACCGCACTACAAGAAACTGATGGTCATTGACGACCTGGCTGACCGCGCCCACCTCTGCGATGTGCTGCTGGACCAAAACCTGGGCCGCCAGCAGCAAGACTACGCCAAGCTGGTGCCCGCACGTTGCCAAGTATTCACCGGCCCGCAATACGCCTTGCTTCGCCCCGAGTTTGCGACTTTGCGAGCCTACAGCCTGCAACGCCGCCTGGCGCAGATCGGCATTGGCAAGTTACTCATCACCATGGGTGGCGTTGACCAGGACAACGCCACCGGCCAAGTGCTTCAAGCGCTGAAAACCTGCGCCTTGCCAGCCAACTGCCGCATCACCGTCGTGATGGGCCTGACCGCGCCCTGGTTGCAAAAAGTTCAAGAACTGGCCTCACAAATGCCCTGGCCTACCGACGTACAAGTCAACGTCAACGATATGGCGCAGCGCATGGCCGACAGTGATCTGGCTATCGGTGCTGCGGGCAGTAGCTCGTGGGAGCGGTGTTGCCTAGGGTTGCCGACCTTGATGGTGGTGCTGGCGGATAACCAAAGAGAAGCAGCAACACACCTTCAAAATTCTGGCTCTGCACATTGCTTCGCTCTAAATGGTTCAATGCAAGAAGATTTAAAAGCGCAGCTTCAATCTCTAGTCAATGACCCAGCGCAGTTAAGCCAAATGGCTACCTGCGCACGGGCTATAACCAATGGCTTAGGTGTTGACCAAGTGGTTACAGCGATCACAGCAACTCTAAATAACCGCGATTGACACAACATGAAACAACTTGGCATCTTGCGCAACATTGGAGATAACGAACTTGAATTGATGCGCGCCTGGCGTAACGAACCATCGGTGCGCGCCAATATGTACACGCAACACGAAATCAGCCCCGAAGAACATCTAACCTGGTGGGCCAAAACCAAAGATCGCCCAGACCAGAAATACTTCATGTATGAAACGGCGGGTACTCCAGTTGGCATTGCGTCATTTAACGGCATTGATGCAAACAGCGCCAACTCAGCTTGGGCGTTCTATGCCTCACCCACGGCACCCAAAGGCACTGGCAGCAGAATGGAATTCCTCATGCTGGACTGCGCATTCAACACGCTAAACCTGCACAAGCTTTACTGCGAGGTCTTAGCCTTCAACACGGCTGTGATCAAGCTGCACGAAAAATTTGGGTTCAAGGTGGAAGGTATTTTTAGGGAGCAACACAAAGTCAATGACGCTTTTGTGGATACCTATCGCCTTGGCATTTTGGCTTCGGAATGGCAAAAGGGTCGACAAGCTATGTATGACAAGTTAACTGCCCATGTGAAAGCTTGAATCATGAGACCTCAATTTTCAATTGCTGGCCGTCAAATCGGAGCAGATTTTGCACCCTACGTCATCGCTGAAATGTCCGCCAACCACAACGGCAACATTGAAACTGCCTTCAAAATAATTGAAGCCGCCAAACAAGCCGGGGCCGATGCCGTCAAGCTGCAAACCTACCGCCCTGACACCATCACGCTGAACTGTGACTCTGAAGACTTTCGCATCCACGGCGGCCTGTGGGACGGCCGCACACTTTATGACCTGTACCAGGAAGCCCACATGCCTTGGGAGTGGCATGCACCACTGTTTGCGCACGCAAGGAAACTGGGCATCACTATCTTCAGTTCGCCCTTTGACAACACGGCCGTTGACCTGCTGGAAGACTTGAACGCACCGGCCTACAAAATAGCCTCGTTTGAAGCGGTTGACCTGCCATTGATCAAATACGTAGCCAGCACCGGCAAGCCCGTGATCATCTCTACAGGCATGGCGGATGCCAAAGAAATTCAGGAAGCCATTGATGCCGCGCGCGAAGGTGGCTGTAAAGAGTTGGCCGTGCTGCACTGCGTGAGCGGTTACCCAGCGCCCGCCTCAGATTACAACCTGCGCACCATCCCGGACATGATCCAGCGCTTTGGGCTAGTGACCGGTTTGTCGGACCATACGCTGGACAATACCACCGCCATTGCCGGCGTGGCGATGGGTGCGTCGATCATTGAAAAACACTTTACGTTGGATCGTTCCGGGGGTGGCCCGGATGACAGCTTTTCGCTGGAGCCTGTTGAATTAGCTGCGTTGTGTCACGATACTAAAACTGCTTGGCAGGCGTTGGGCCAGGTCGATTACGGGCGCAAATCAAGCGAGCAAGGGAATGTGAAGTTTCGCCGTTCTCTTTATTTTGTGAAGGATCTGACGGCTGGGGAAGTGATTACTGCGGATGCGGTGCGAAGCGTGCGGCCCGGGTTTGGCTTGGCTCCAAAGTGTTTGCCGAACGTTATCGGGAGAACGATAACAGAAGATGTGACCTACGGTGTAGCTCTTGATTGGAGCCTTGTTGAGGGCAAACCAATGATGGACTATCCGTTGTAGTATTTCAGACGAGTTATGAGACGAACTGATCAGAAATTTATCTGATCGTCAATAACCGGGCATTGAGTTCGCTGATTCGTGCGTTGATTAAATTTAAATGCCCATGACATTAATAAAAAAAAGATTAAAGACATCGTCGTATTCATAGATCTGCAGGATTATGTGAACTAAAGGTAGTGCATTGGATATGGATTCTCGAAACAATATAACGGTAATTATGCCGACATTTAATGGCCAAAGGTATATTGGTGAGCAAATAGAATCTATCATAAGCGCCTTAAGTCAAGGGGATGAATTGATATGTTTGGATGATGCTTCCACCGACGATACGGTACACATACTTACAAAGCTCGCAAGAGATTTCAAACAATTAACTGTCTACGTGAATGAAGTTAACTTGGGCCCCAATATGACGGTGTGGAAGTTGCTGCAACTTGTCCAGACTGAGTTATTTGTTTTTTGCGATCAGGATGATATTTGGTTGCCCGGAAGACTAGATATAACAAGAAAATGTTCGATTAACGAACTGTCAGTTGTGGCTTATCAGCCATTTGTTTTAAATGGAGCATTTTTAACTCCAGTCCGCCCGAAGAAGTTAAACTGGCTCCGTACTATAGTTAAACCAACAGTACCAGGTTGTACTATAGGAGGCTCCGTGAAAATTGTGCGGAAACTATTCCCGTTAGGAAATATTAGTTCAATATATGATCAATTTATTTTAATGAATGCGCTACTTAAGAAGGTAAAAATTAACGTCGATAATGAAGTTCGAATTTTATATCGAAGGCATGATAATACTGTTACCAAAATGGGATTTGCTCCAGATGGCATAACATGTGCTTTAGTTCGAAAATTTGTCTTGATAAAGGATATATCTCATGCATTACTCTGATAATCCTAGATTTGATATTTTCCCATTTATGGATTTTACTGAAATAACCTCTGTTGTTGAATTTGGCTGTGCGGATGGGGCGACATTATTAGAAATAAGAAATAAATATTCGTGGATTGCAGTATACGGATTTGATTATCAAGAAGCAAGTATCATTGCTGCAAAAAGTAGAGGTCTTGATGCTGAGGTATTTGACATAAATGATATGCACAAACAGGCGAGTGCATTTGTCGTAGTAAAGAGTGCGGATGTGATTTTATTGCTGGATATTCTGGAGCATATAAATATGCCAGAATATTTTGTTGAGAAATTGCGAGAGCATGCCAAGGATGGAGCGTTAATGATAGTTTCGCTTCCTAATGTGAGAAATTGGAGAACATTTGCGCAACTGTTTAGCAATGATTGGCGTTATGAGGACACTGGAATTTTTGATAAGACCCATGTCAGGTTTTATGCCAAAAAATCCGCACTTAGATTAGCCGAACATTTTGGCAAGGAGGTTATATTTGACTATCGCTACTCCAGCGTTCGCTGGAAGGCTTTTTTACAACGTTTAGCGCCATCGTTATTTTGTGGGCAAATGTACTGTTTGGTTCGTCGAGGCAAATAAAAAATGATTGTATGGTCTACAGCTGATTTTTATGGAGCGTCAGAACTGATCGGCACGAGAAGGTCTTCGTTTTCATCCTTTCCTAAGGTGAGTTGGACTCACGGTTGTATTTTTGGAACCAATCCTGAGTGGCCTATTTTTTTGTCAAAACACGAGATGCGTTTCAAAAAACACCTGGTTACCAACAAATATCAAAGAGATGCCTTGAGTTTCTTGAACCTTGATGTGCATGCTGTTGGCTTGCCTTTCGCTTATGCACATCGCAGATTTTTTCGTGATGTCCCTCGCGACATTAAGCGTTTGTATGTGCCGTCTCACTCGATTGCAAACCAAAATATTGCTTTGGATATCGAAAATATGTTAAAAGTTGCACATTGCCATGGTTGTTCGGATGTGCTCCTTAATCAAGTAGATTATTGTAGGTTAACTAAAAACTCTAGTAGTCCAGCGACTCAGATAAATGATCATGTCAAATTTATAAAAGGTGCAGATATAAGAGATTCACATTGTTTGGAGCGAATGGTAAATATATTTCAGTCCACTCGTTCAATAATCACCGATGCGATCGGATCCCATTTGTATTATGCAACATTATGTGGATGTGATGTGCATTTGGTTGATGTAAAGCGGCCATCGTTGAAATCGTATGAGAGAACCCTAATGCGAATGTCATCCCCATGGCGAGAAGCTTTCGAAGCATATTTTCGTGCATACGTATATGGTAAGGAAATTATTGACCAAGTGTCCTGTTTTATTGATCAGTCACGCGATGTTGCCATGCAACAAGCTCATGAGATGATAGGCATTGACTGCCTGGTGAGTGATGAAATTATTCGCAGAATGGGCTCGGAATCATCGTTCTCATCTCAAATATTTATTGACACTTATTTGATAATGCGCAAACTGCGGATGGTCAACGATTATTAATTATCTCGATGCTATATTTAAATTTTATGGTCATATGATCAATAGGCAGTTTTGTTTAGTGAACTAAGTGATCAGTACGAAGCGAATTCCAGTGGAAAATAGTTGAAATTAATGATTGTTTCAATCTCAGTCGTCAGTCATGGGCAAATGAGCATGATTGGGAATCTTATGCAAGATCTGGAGAAATTTTGTCCAGACCAACCCATTGAATTGATATTGACTCTGAATATCCAAGAAGCGGTTGCATTTGATTTGGCCTCGTTGTCTTATCCTGTCAAAATCATCAGAAACAGCTCACCTAAAGGGTTCGGTGCCAATCACAATCAGGCTTTCAAATGTGCACAAGGTGACTTTTTCTGTGTGGTCAACCCCGATATCAGGCTAAACAAATGTCCTATTCCTGTCTTGATCAGCTGTTTGCAAGACCGCAGTATTGGCACGGTAGCGCCGAAGGTCTTGAGTCCATCGGGCTCAGTTGAAGACAGTGCCCGTCACTTCCCTACACTTCAGAAAATTGTCAGCAAGTTGCGCCACCGCATTCGTGCGCCAGACTATCTGCTTCAAGGTGATCGCATCGATGTCGATTGGGTGGCGGGCATGTTCATGGTGTTTACACGAGCTGTTTTTCACCAAATAGCCGGTTTCAACGAGCGTTATTTTTTGTACTACGAAGATGTTGACATTTGCACCAGACTCCATTTGGCGGGCTTGCGCGTCGTTGTTGAACCTGGCGTACAGGTGGTGCACCATGCGCAGCGGAGTAGCCACCGCAGTCTGAAGTATTTGCGTTGGCATGTAACCAGCCTGTTTCGGTTCTTGTCGTCGCCTGAATACCGCCAACTTAAACGCCTGCACCGTTTATGAAGATTCTGGTCACCGGTGCCAACGGCTTGGTCGGCACGGCCTTGTGCCGACGTTTGCGGGAAGACGGCTTTGCCGTGCGGGCTGCAGTGCGCACCAAGCTTGCCAACCCGGGGGCATTCGACGTGATCGGTGTAGGAGACATCAACGAACTGACCGATTGGGAAACTGCTCTGCGTGGCGTGGATGTGGTGGTGCATCTGGCAGCTCGGGTGCATGTTATGCACGAGAGGGCTGCCAATCCATTGGCCGAGTTCAGACACATCAATGTACAAGGCTCACTCCAATTGGCCCAAAGCGCTTATGCGGCAGGGGTCAAACGCTACATATATGTGAGTTCGATCAAGGTCAATGGCGAATCCACCATGCCGGAGCATGCTTTTACTGAGCTGGATATGCCCAACCCTCAGGATGCCTATGGCCAAAGCAAACTTGAGGCCGAAACCGGCTTGAGACTGATAGCGGCATCAACTGGTCTGCAAGTCGTCATCATCCGCCCACCTTTGGTGTATGGCCCGGGTGTCAAAGCCAACTTTGCTGAGTTGATGCGTGCCGTTCAAAAGTGCTGGCCATTGCCGCTAGGGGCTGTTCATAATAAGCGTAGCTTGGTTGCGCTGGGTAACCTGGTCGATTTCATCATCACCTGCATCACCCACCCCAAGGCTGCCAACCAGACCTTTCTGATCAGCGACGGGCAAGATCTGTCCACCACCGAACTGGTGCGTTGCATGGCGCACGCTGCTGGCGTGCCCGCGCGCTTGCTGCCTGTGCCGGTGTGGGCGCTGGAATGGGCTGGACGTTTGCTAGGCAAGGGGGAAACTGTCCAGCGTTTGACAGGAAACTTGCAAATAGATAGCAGCAAGGCCAGAGATCTATTGGGCTGGGAGCCAAAAGTGTCCGTGCAAGAGGGGTTACGGCGGGCTTTTGCCGGAGATTCTCAGCCATGAAAAGAGTATTTGATTTGGTTCTAGCTGCTTTGGCTGGGGCCATGCTGTTTATCCCAATTTTGGTGGTTGCCGCGTTGGTTCGATTCACCTCCAAAGGTCCCATCCTATATTGGTCCGACCGTGTAGGGTGCAATAACCAGATATTCAAAATGCCCAAGTTCCGCAGTATGCAGGTGGGTACGCCTGCTGTGGCCACGCATTTGCTCAGCAACCCGGATGCCTATTTGACGCCGGTGGGTAGCTTTCTGCGCAAGTCCAGCCTGGATGAATTACCCCAGTTATGGAGCATTCTTAAAGGTGACATGAGTTTTGTCGGTCCGCGGCCCGCCCTGTTTAACCAGCATGATCTGATGGAGTTACGCACCCGCGCCGGGGTGCATCGTCTGAAGCCAGGTCTGACGGGCTGGGCTCAGATCAACGGGCGCGATGAGTTGCCCATTCCCCAAAAAGTCGCACTGGATATTGAGTACATGCACCGGCAATCCCTTATTTTTGATGTAAAAATTATTTTTTTGACGGCATGGAAGGTTTTGGCAAGAGATAATGTCACTCATTAAAAACACGATAAACGTGTATTCAGGGGATCTCTCAAGTTTAAAAAAGGAAACTCACATGACCTCTTTGATCGATATCCAGAACCAGATTGCCCTGCTGCAAAAGCAAGCCGAAGAAATCAAGGCTACCCAGTTGGCAGAAACCATTGCCGACATTCTGGCGAAGATGGAAGCGTTTGGTATCACGGTGGATGACCTGGATCGTTCCAAAGGCCGCGCCCGCAAGCCCGCGGCAGTTGCCAAATCTGGCAACCCGGCCCCCATCAAATACCGAGGCCCCAATGGTGAAACCTGGACGGGCCGTGGCTTGATGCCGCGCTGGTTGGCGGCCAAGGTGGCAGAGGGGCAAGCCAAGGAGACCTTTGCGGTCTAATTAGCGGTTTTCAGGTGGATGAATGCAAAGCAGGGTTTTAGGCTGGTCGCGCTCGGTCAAGCAGTTGGTTGTTGTTGCAGTTGATGTTGTTCTTGCCCTGTTCTCCACTTGGCTCGCCTTCACCCTACGGCTTGAGCAACTGAATTGGCCCACGGGGGCGCAGTGGTGGGTGTATGGGCTGGCACCTTTTCTCTCCATCCCGATTTTTGTGAAATTTGGCCTGTACCGGGCCATTTTTCGTTACACCGGCCAAGCGGCCTTGCAGGCTACTGGGAAAGCGGTTGCCATTTATGCGATGTTGCTGAGCGGCGTTTTGCTGTGGAGCCATTGGCCAGGCGTGCCGCGCAGTTTGGGCGTTCTTCAGCCGTTGATTTTTCTGTTTCTGGTGGGTGGAAGCCGTGCCTGGGCAAGATTCTGGCTTGCCGATGCAGGCCACACCAGTGTGATGCAAAGCGGGCGTTTGCTGATTTATGGCGCTGGCACAGCGGGTGCGCAAACGGCGGCGGCGTTGCGCTTGTCCAGCCAATACGGACTGATAGGTTTTGTCGACGATGACGTAGCCAAGATTGGCAGAAGCGTCAATGGCATACCTGTCTACTGCCCTTCAGACATTCGGCAAGTGATTGCCCGGCAAGGTGTTACCGACATTCTTCTCGCCCTGCCCAGTGTCACCCGCGAACGCCGTAACACCATTGTGCAAAGCCTGCGTGACTTTCCTGTACATGTGCGCACGCTGCCTGGTCTGTCTGATCTGGCTAGCGGCCGTGTCACCGTGAATGATTTTCGTGAGCTGGACATTGAAGATTTGCTGGGTCGTGAACCCGTGCCACCGCGCAATGACTTGCTGGCGCAAGAGTTAAAGGGCCAGGTGGTGTTGGTCACCGGGGCCGGTGGCAGTATTGGCAGCGAGCTCACCCGCCAGATCGTGCTGCAGCAGCCGCGCCAGTTGCTGCTGCTGGACCACAACGAGTTTGGCCTGTACACCATCCATCAGGAGTTGCAGGCGATGTGCGCAGCGTCTGATCTGACGGTGGAACTGGTTCCCCTGCTGGGCAGCGTGACCAATCCGCAGCGCTTGCAAGCCGTGTGTGAAACCTGGCAACCCGCCACCGTGTACCACGCCGCCGCCTACAAACACGTGCCGATGGTGGAAGACAACCCCGGCGAAGGCGTGCGCAACAACGTGCTGGGCACGCTCAATATGGCGCAAGCCGCCGTAGCCAGCGGTGCCCGGCGCTTTGTCCTCATCAGCACCGACAAGGCGGTGCGCCCCACCAACATCATGGGCGCCAGCAAACGCATGGCCGAACTGGTGTTGCAGGCGCTGGCGGCGCAAAACCCGGCCACTACCTTTTGCATGGTGCGTTTTGGCAATGTGCTGGGCTCCAGTGGCAGCGTGGTGCCGCTGTTCAGAAAGCAGTTGGCAGCCGGTGGCCCGCTGACGGTGACGCACGCCGAGGTCACGCGTTATTTCATGACCATTCCCGAGGCAGCGCAGCTGGTGTTGCAAGCCGGCGCCATGGGGCAGGGCGGCGACGTGTTTTTGCTGGACATGGGCGAGCCGGTCAAGATCATTGACCTGGCGCGGCGCATGGTGGCGCTTTCTGGCCTGCGCGTGCGTGATGCCGCGCATCCGGATGGTGATATCGAAATTGCGGTGACTGGCCTGCGCCCGGGCGAAAAACTTTATGAGGAGTTGTTGATTGGCGACAACCCCGCGCCCACCGAGCACCCGCGCATCATGAAAGCGCATGAAGATTATCTGGACTGGGCCACGCTGGCGCCGTACCTGCAGCGCTTGCAGGCCGCCGCCGAGGCAGGTGATGTGGTGGGCATCAAAGCTGTGCTTCGGACTTGCGTTCATGGCTACGCAGATGCACCCGTTGAGGTGTAGCCGCCACAGTCTGAGGCGGCGAACACGCTCCATAACATGCGGCACAATTTGCCCAATGTCTAACCGACGCCCATCCTTCACTTGCCGGAGCTGCTCCCCATGACCCAAACCACCCCCCCGAATTCCTCCGACCAGGCGCAGATCCTGGCGCATGCCCTGCCTTACATCCGCAAGTACCACGGCAAAACCATGGTCATCAAATATGGCGGCAACGCCATGACCGACCCGGCTTTGCAAAAAGCCTTTGCCGAAGACGTGGTGCTGCTGAAACTGGTGGGCATCAACCCGGTGGTGGTGCACGGCGGTGGTCCCCAGATTGAGGGTCTGCTAAAACGCCTGGGCAAAAAGGGCGAATTCATCCAGGGCATGCGTGTGACCGATGCCGAAACCATGGAAGTGGTCGAGTGGGTGCTGGGTGGTGAGGTGCAGCAGGACATTGTGGGCCTGATCAACCAGGCCGGTGGTAAGGCTGTGGGCCTGACTGGGCGCGACGGCGCCATGATCCGCGCGCAAAAGCTGAAGATGCTCGACAACGCAGACCCGAGCGTGGAGCACGATGTGGGCCAGGTGGGCGACATCGTCAGCATCGACCCGAGCGTGGTCAAAGCGCTGCAGGACGATGCTTTCATACCAGTCATCAGCCCGATCGGTTTTGGCGAAGCCAACGAAAGCTACAACATCAATGCTGATGTGGTGGCCGCCAAGCTGGCCACGGTGCTCAAGGCCGAAAAGCTGCTGATGCTCACCAACATCAGCGGTGTGCTCAACAAGGCGGGTGAATTGCTCACCGACCTGACTGCGCGGCGCATTGATGAGCTGTTTGCCGACGGCACGATTTCCGGTGGCATGTTGCCCAAAATTGCCGGGGCGCTGGACGCAGCCAAGAGCGGCGTCAACGCCGTGCACATTGTGGACGGCCGGGTGCCGCACGTGTTGCTGCTGGAAATTTTGACGGACCAGGCCTTTGGGACCATGATCCGGTCACACTGATACTAGGGTATGAATAGCTGTAGGCCCTTTTCTGATAAGGGCTGGATGCAGTTTTTGTTTGGTATGCAAAGCGATCCCGCGGGTTAACCCGTGCGGTTCTTAGAACCCGGCCCCTAGAAAAGCCTCTGGCGCTAGGGGCTTACCACACGCTTCATCGAAATGCTGCAAAATAGAACGATCGTTCTTTTTGTGCAGCATGAAGCCATCACTTTCACCCGTTAAACCGTTTCCCGTGGTCGCCTCCGGCAGGTCGCGGGGTGAGCGCGCTTTGCAAAAGGGCCAGCAGACCAAGCAGCTGATCATCGACGCCGCCCTCGGGTTGGCGCAGCAGATCGGGCTGGAAGGCCTGAGCATTGGCGTGCTGGCCGAGATCACCCACATGAGCAAGTCAGGCGTTTTTGCCCACTTTGGCTCACGCGAGGAACTGCAGATCTCGGTGGTGCGTGAATACCACCGGCGCTTTTCTGATGAGGTGTTTGGCCCGGCCATGAATGCGCCGCGCGGCCTGCCGCGACTGCGTGCGCTGTTTGACAACTGGATGCAGCGCGTGGCCATCGAGTTGCAGTCGGGCTGCATTTTCATCAGTGGCGCGGTGGCTTTTGATGACCGCCCCGGCCCGGTGCGTGATGCGCTGGCCAACTCGGTGCAGACCTGGCTAAACGCGCTGCAACGTGCTGTGCTGCAGGCGCGTATGGAGGGCCATCTGGTCGCTGATGCCGATGCGGCGCAGATGTGTTTTGAGATCCACGGCCTGATCCTGTCATTGCACTACGAAGCCCGCTTTCTGAAAAACCCCGGTGCCCTCGGGCGCGCCCACACCGGGTTTGACAACATTTTGTTGCGCTACGGTCAGCCAACGGCTGTCAAGCCCTAGCACCTGCCTACCTATCCATCCCGAGTTTCAAGGAGATCCTTCATGACCATCTACAACCCGCCCCTGCGTGACATGCAGTTTGTCATGCACGAAGTGCTCAACGTCACCGCAGATCTGCAGCAGATCCCGATGCACGCCGACATGGACGCCGACACCATCAACGCCGTGCTGGAAGAAGGTGGCAAGTTCGCTGCCGAAGTGCTGATGCCGATCAACCGCAGTGGTGACGAGGAGCACTGTGTGCTTGACCAGACCACCCACGAAGTCACCACACCCACCGGTTTCAAGGCCGCCTATCAGCAGTATGTGGATGCAGGCTGGGCCGCGCTGGCCTGTGACCCGGCCTATGGCGGCCAGGGCCTGCCGCTGGTCGTCAACCAGCTGTTCTACGAAATGATGAACTCGGCCAACCAGGCCTGGGCCATGTACCCCGGTCTGACCCACGGCGCCTACGCCGCGCTCTACACCAACGGCACCGAAGCGCAAAAAGAGACCTACCTGCACAAGATGACCAGCGGTGAATGGACCGGCACCATGTGCCTGACCGAGCCACATTGCGGTACCGACCTGGGCCTGATGCGCAGCAAGGCCGAGCCGCAGGCAGACGGCACCTACAAGATCACCGGCACCAAGATCTTCATCAGCGCCGGTGAACATGATCTGAGCGACAACATCATCCACCTGGTGCTGGCGCGTCTGCCTGATGCTCCCCCCGGCATCAAAGGCGTCAGCCTGTTCATCGTGCCCAAATACCTGGTCAATGTCGATGGCACACGCGGCGCGCGCAATAGCATCTTTGCCAGCCGCCTGGAACATAAGATGGGTATCAAGGCCAGTGCCACCGCCCAGATCGAGTTGGAGGGCGCCGTCGGCACGATGGTCGGTGAGCCCAACAAGGGCATGCATGGCATGTTTGTGATGATGAACGCGGCCCGTCTGGGTGTGGGCAACCAGTCGCTCGGCCTGACCGAAATTGCGTTCCAGAATGCCCTGGTCTACGCCAAAGAGCGCACCCAGATGCGCAGCCTGTCCGGCGTCAAAGCCAAAGACCAGCCCGCCGACCCGATCATCGTCCACCCCGACGTGCGCAAGATGTTACTCACCGCCAAAGCCTACGCAGAAGGCGGCCGTGCGCTGATGTGCTTCAGTTCCATGCTACTGGAAAAAGAGCACAACCACCCCGATGAAAAAGTGCGCAAAGACTCGGCCGAGATGCTGGCGCTGCTCACCCCCATCGTCAAGGCCTTCATCACCGACAACGGCCACATTGCCACCAATGCCTGCATGCAGGTGTTTGGCGGGCATGGTTTCATCCGTGACACCGGCATGGAGCAGTTTGTGCGCGACAACCGCATCAACATGATTTATGAGGGCACCAACACCATCCAGAGTCTGGACTTGCTGGGCCGCAAGGTGCTGGGCAACCAGGGCGCCACGCTCAAGAAGTTCGGCAAACTCATCGGCGCGTTGGTGGCTGAAGAAGGCGTCAACGAGAAGATGGCCGAGTTCATCACCCCGGTGGCCATCCTGGGCGAGCAGATGACCAAGTTCACCACCGAGATCGGTTTCAAGGGTTTCCAGAACCCCGACGAGGTGGGCGCTGCCGCAGTGGACTACCTGCGTGTGGCCGGCCACCTGGTGTTTGGCTACTTCTGGGCGCGCATGGCGCAGGTGGCGTTGCGACAAATTGCCGCTGGCAGCACCGACCCGTTTTATGTGGCCAAACTGCAAACCGCGCGTTTTTACTTTGCCAAACTGTTCCCCGAAACCGCTACATTGATGCGTTCAGCACGCACTGGCAGCAAGGTGCTGATGGACACCGAAACGGCCCTGGCGTGAAAATCCCCGGATGTCATCCCGGACTTGAAGAGCCCGCCCCGGACCCCGATCCGGGGGGATCCATGAATACAAAGATATGGATCCCGGGTCAGGCCCGGGATGACAGCCCCTGTCGTCATTGCCGACTCCTGCTTGTTATTGCGGGCTACAACCCGCAATCCATGGCCCGGTAGGACAGCCGATTTTTGAGCGCTCAAGCTGAGCGATTGTTGACAACCAAAAGGAGACTTTATATGACAAATCGACCTCTAGCCCTTATTTGTAAAGGGCTGATAGCTCTTATTACCGTAGCTGCCAGCAGCTTCGCTGCGGCCCAGATGACGCCGGTGGGCAACTGGCACAGCTTTGACGAAAAGACCGGTGAGCTCAAGAGTCTGATCGTCATCACAGAAAGCGGTGGCGCGTTGAGCGGTCGCATCGAGCAACTGCTGCGCAAGAATGCCGACCAAAAAAAGCTCTGCACCGAATGCACCGATGACCGCAAAGACAAGCCGGTGCTGGGCATGGAAATCATCCGCGGCGCCAAAAAGGTCGACGGCAAAGACGTCTGGGAAGGCGGCAAGATCCTCGACCCCGAAAACGGCAAGGACTACACGCTCAAGCTCACCCCCATCGAAGACGGCAAAAAGCTCGAAGTGCGCGGCTCGGTGCTGTTCATTGGCCGCACGCAGACCTGGGTCCGGGTTCAGTAATTTCAGGGAAACAACATGTCTCGATTCAACGTGAAAAAAGTCGCCGTGCTCGGCGCAGGGGTCATGGGTGCGCAGATTGCCGCGCATCTGGTCAATGTCAAGGTGC
Organism: Rhodoferax ferrireducens; assembly: GCA_002083775.1. Lineage (GTDB taxonomy): Bacteria > Pseudomonadota > Gammaproteobacteria > Burkholderiales > Burkholderiaceae_C > Rhodoferax > Rhodoferax ferrireducens_A. The sequence continues at coordinate 190,932 of MTEI01000005.1, forward strand.
CGGTCATCCTTTTTGACTTGCCTGACACCAAAACGGGTAACAAAAACGGCATCGTCACCCGCGCGGTGGATGGCCTGAAAAAGCTCAAGCCCTCGCCGCTGGGTGTGCCCGAGGATGCGGCGCTGATCGGCCAGGCCAATTACGAAGAACATCTGGAGCAACTGCGCGACTGCGATCTGATCATTGAAGCCATTGCCGAGCGCATGGACTGGAAGCTCGATCTGTACAAAAAGATCGCACCGTTCATCGCGCCGCACGCCATCGTCGCCTCCAACACTTCGGGCCTGTCGATCACCAAACTCAGCGAGGTGTTGCCTGAGGAAATCAAACCGCGCTTTTGCGGCATCCACTTTTTCAACCCGCCGCGCTACATGCTGCTGGTGGAACTGATCAACACCCCCACCACCCAGCCGCAAATCCTGGACGACCTGGAAGCCTTTGTCACCAGCAACCTGGGCAAAGGCGTGGTGCGCGCCAAAGACACGCCGAATTTCATCGCCAACCGCATCGGCGTGGCGGGCATGTTGTCCACCATGAAAGAGGTGGAGAACTTTGGCCTGAGTTACGACGTGGTGGACGATTTGACCGGCAAGAAGCTGGGCCGTGCCAGCTCGGGCACCTTCCGCACCGCCGATGTGGTGGGCCTGGACACTTTGGCGCACGTCATCAAGACGCTGCAGGACACCTTGAGTGGCGACGCAGCCGCCGGCCCTGGCAAGTTTGACCCGTTCTACGCCAGCTTTGCCACCCCCGAAGTGCTGAAAACCCTGCTGGAAATGGGCCACCTGGGCCAGAAAACCAAGGCCGGTTTCTTCAAAAAGGTGGGCCGCGACATCACCCGCTTCGATCTTGCTAGCAAAACCTATGTGCCAGGCGGTGAAAAGGCCGACGAGGTCTATGCCCGTATGCTCAAAAAACCCGCCGCCGAGCGCCTGCAACTGCTGCGCAACAGCGAAGGCGCGCAGGGCCAGTTTTTGTGGGCGATTCTGCGCAACGCCTTCCATTACGCCGCCGTGCACCTGGCCGAGGTGGCCGATAACGCGCGGGATGTGGACTTTTGCATGCGCTGGGGTTTCGGCATGAAACAAGGCCCGTTTGAACTCTGGCAAGAAGCTGGCTGGCTGACCGTGGCCAACATGGTCAAAGAGGATATTGAGGCTGGCAAAGCCCTGTGCAACGCACCGCTGCCCGCCTGGGTGTTCAGCGGCCCGGTGGCCGAAGCAGGCGGCGTGCACACACCCGCAGGCTCGTGGAACCCGACCACGGGTCAGTTTGTGCCAGTGCGCTCTCTGCCGGTGTATGCACGTCAGCATTTCCCCGAGTCTGTGCTGGGCGCGCAAGCACCTTCCGCATCCACAGCTGGCAAAACACTGTTTGAAGACGACGCGATCCGCCTGTGGACGCTGGACGACGAAATCGTCATTGCCAGCATCAAAACTAAGATGCACGCCATCAGCCCCGACGTGGTCGAAGGTCTGGTGCAAGCCGTGGACCTGGCCGAAGCCAGTTTTAAGGGCGTAGTCATCTGGTCCAACGACGAGATGTTCTCTGCGGGCGCTGACCTGCAGGCCATGTTGCCCGCCTTCATGATGGGCGGTGCCAAAGCCATCGACGCGGCAGAGGCCGAGATGCAGCGCGCCATGCTGAAAATCCGTTACGCCAATGTGCCAGTGGTGTCGGCCGTGCGCGGCCTGGCACTGGGCGGTGGCTGCGAACTGGCGGTGTATTCGGCCAAACGCGTGGTGGCGATGGAAAGTTACATTGGCTTGGTGGAAGTCGGTGTGGGTCTGGTCCCTGGGGCTGGCGGCCTCACCTACATTGCCCGGCGTGCTGCAGAAAACGCAGCAACCTCCACCGGTAAAGACCTGCTGCCGTTCCTCACCGAAGGCTTCACCGCCGCCGCCATGGCCAAAGTCGGCACCAGCGCCATTGAGTCGCGCAAGCTCGGCTATGTGATGGACAGCGACGTGATCGTGCCACACAAGGACGAACTGTTGTACGTGGCCCTGTCGGAGGCCAAGGCCATGGCGAACGCCGGCTACCGCGCGCCACACAAGCGCCCGTTTGCCGTGATTGGCCGCAGCGGCGTGGCCACCATCAAGGGCTCGCTGGTCAATATGCGCGACGGCGGTTTCATCAGCGCCCACGACTTTCACATCGCCAGCCTGATCGCCAACGTGGTCTGCGGCGGGGATGTGGACGCGGGCAGTCTGGTGACCGAAGAATATTTGATGATGCTGGAACGGCAGGCGTTCTGCTCGCTGCTCAACCATCCCAAGACGCAAGAGCGGGTGATGGGCATGATGTCAACGGGTAAGCCTGTCCGAAATTAATGTGTTTGCGGGACAGACCAAGAATTGCGCAGCAATTTTGCTCTGTCCCCAACTGAATAAATCTGATTGAGAACAAGCATGAAACAAATTCAAGACGCCTACATCGTTGCCGCCACGCGCACGCCCATTGGCAAATCGCACCGCGGGTTTTTCCGCAATACGCGGCCGGACGACCTGCTGGTCAAGGTGCTGCAGTCGGCGCTGGCCCAAGTGCCTGGGCTGGATGCCAACGCCATCGAAGACGTGGTCTGCGGCTGCGCCATTCCTGAAGGCCAGCAGGGCCTGAACATCGCGCGCATTGGTGCGGTGCTCGCCGGGCTGCCGGTCAGTGTGGGTGGCATCACTGTCAACCGCTTTTGTGCATCAGGGCTGAGTGCTATTCAAATGGCGGCAGACCGCATACGTGTTGGTGAGGCTGATGTGATGATTGCCGCTGGCGTGGAAAGCATGAGCATGGTGCCGATGATGGGCAACGCGCCGTCGATGTCGCCCGCCATGTTTGACAACGACGAGAACATTGGCATTGCCTACGGCATGGGCCTGACCGCCGAAAAGGTGGCCAACCAATGGAAGGTCAGCCGCGAGGCGCAGGACGCGTTTGCCGTCGAGTCGCATCGCCGCGCCCTGGCCGCGCAAGCTGCGGGTGACTTTGCAGCCGAAATCACGCCGATCGAAGTGATTGACCGCGCCCCCAATCTGGCCACTGGCGAAGTCATCGAGAGAAAACGCACGGTGAGCGTGGACGAAGGCGCGCGCGCCGACACCTCCCTGGAAGGCCTGGCCAAGTTGCGCACGGTGTTTGCTGCCCGCGGCTCGGTCACGGCGGGCAACAGTTCACAAACCTCGGACGGCGCCGGTGCACTGATTCTGGTCAGTGAAAAAGCGCTCAAACAGTACGGGCTGACGCCGCTGGCGCGCTTCGTGAGTTTTGCCGCCAAAGGGGTGCCGCCGCAGTTCATGGGCATCGGCCCGATCGAAGCCATTCCAGCCGCTCTGCGCAACGCTGGTTTGACGCTGTCGGACATCGATTGGATCGAACTCAACGAAGCCTTCGCTGCGCAGGCGCTGGCGGTCAGCAACACCCTCGGGCTCGACCCGGCCAAGGTGAACCCGATGGGCGGCGCCATTGCGCTGGGCCACCCGTTGGGCGCCACTGGTGCCATTCGTGCCGCCACCGTCATCCACGCCTTGCAGCGCAAGCAGCTCAAGTACGGCATGGTCAGCATGTGCATCGGCATGGGGCAGGGCGCGGCAGGGATTTTTGAGCGGGTCTGACCCGGTGCCTTGCGAGGGGTCTGTGTGACAGAATCCTGCCAACTTTTTTGAGGCGCACCATGACAGACCTTTTGATCGACACCACCGAGCGGGTGATGACCATCACCTTCAACCGGGTGGACAAGAAAAACTCCTTCACCACCGCGATGTACGCCGACATGGCCGATGCGCTGGCAGATGCCAAGCTGGAGGATGGCGTGCGCGCTGTGGTGTTTCAGGGGCATGAAACCGTGTTCAGCGCGGGTAACGACATTGCCGACTTTTTGAAAGCCCCGCCCACGGCCTTGGACGCCCCGGTGTTTCGCTTCCTGCGCAACGTGGCCAGCTTTCCCAAACCCATCGTGGCGGCGGTATGTGGTCCGGCGGTGGGCATTGGCACCACGCTGCTGTTCCATTGCGACCTGGTTTATGCGGGCGACAACGCCGCGTTTTCCATGCCGTTTGTGAACCTGGGCGTGTGCCCGGAAGCGGCTTCCAGCCTGCTGGCGCCGCAGCGCATGGGCTACGGCCGCGCGGCCGAGGCGCTGATGCTCGGTGACCCATTCACCGCTGAAGCAGCGCTGGAAATGGGCCTGATCTGCCGCATCGTGCCCCCGGCTGAGGCCAATGCGCTGGCGCAACGCCAGGCACTCAAACTGGCCGCCAAACCCAGCAGCGCTGTGCTGGAAACCAAACGGCTGATGAAACTCAGCCAGGCCAGCGCGGTCGATGAACGCATGGCGCAGGAAGGTGTCATCTTTGCCCGCATGCTCGGTGAGCCCGCCGCGCGTGAGGCCTTCGGTGCTTTCATGGCCAAGCGCCGCCCGGACTTCAGCCAGCTCTGAGCAGTGGTTTGGATGCCCGGCGCCCGTCGCGTCAAATTTATAAGAAATTAGCCTCTAGCCCTTTTGAATAAAGGGCTGATAGCTATGATTTTGGTAATCTCATGACCCAATCCAAAACCTCAGACAACGTCAATACAGCCGTTGTTTTCGAGCCCGAGTTCATCGTTGGTGTTAAAAAAGTGTTTGAAGAGATGATCGTCTTCAACCAGATGCTGGGTCTCAAAATCACCAGCGTTTTGCCCCAACAGGTCACCGCGCGCATCGACATGCGCAATGAGTTGATCGGCCACTATGCCTACAACCGCATCCATGGCGGCGTCATCAGTGCCGGGCTGGACGCCATGGGCGGCTTGGCGGTGATGGCCGCCATCGGCGCGCGCCACATGGACGAATCGGTGCAGCAGCGGCTGCAGCGCTTTGGCAAACTCGGCACCATCGACTTGCGCGTGGATTATTTGCGCCCGGGCATTGGCGAGTGGTTTGAGCTGCGCGCCGAAGTCATGCGCCTGGGCTCGCGCGTGGCCTCTACCCGCATGGAGTTTCTGGGGGCGGATGGCAAGCTGCTGTCTACTGCGGCAGCGGCGTATATCGTTTCCTGATAGCTTGGCCGCGCTGCTCGGCGTGGTTGAAATATTCTTCAAATATGTCTGTTCTTTGTCATAACGGTGACATGGTCAGCGGTGCATAGTGACGGGTTTCCGCTCATCCATCTCTTTTTCATTCGTTCTGGAGTCCTTGCATGTTCACACCTCACCCCACCCGCCGCCGTGTCCTGGGCATGGCCCCCGCTGCCGGCCTGACCGCTCTCGGTGCCAGCCTGTTGCCGCACGGTCTGTTACACGCGCAGGGCGCTGTGGCTGGCAACCTGTCGCTCTACACCTCGCAGCCAGAACGCGATGCGCGCGGCACCATCGAAGCGTTCAACGCGTTGTACCCCAATGTCAAGGTCAACGTGTTTCGCTCCGGCACCACCGAGGTGATGAACCGCCTGCGCACCGAGATTGCGGCCGGCAGCCCGCGAGCTGACGTGCTGCTCATTGCTGACGCCATCTCGATGGAGTCGCTCAAGGCTGAGGGCCGCCTGCTGCGTATGACTCACCTCAACACCCAGCAGATTCCCGCGCGCTACTTTGATACCGAGCGCACCTATATTGGCACCAAGCTGATCAGCACCGGCATCGTGGTCAACAGCAAGGCGGCGTTCAAACCCAAGTCGTGGAAAGAGCTGCTGAACCCGGCGCTCAAGGGTCAGCTCATCATGCCCAGCCCGCTGTACTCGGGCGCGGCAGCCCTGACCATTGGCGCCTGGAGCCGCACGCCCGAGCTGGGTTGGCCGTTCATTGAGGGCCTGAAGGCCAACAAGATGATTGCCGTCAAGGGCAATGGCGCGGTGCTGCAGCAGGTGGCCACCGGGGAGAAGATGGTGGGTGTGCTGGTGGACTTCATGGCCTTCAATGCCAAAGCCAAAGGCTCGCCGGTTGAATTCATCACGCCCAAAGAAGGGCTGACCTACGTGACCGAGCCCGCCGCCATTCTGAACACCACCAGCAATCTGCCTGCCGCGCAGGCGTTTGTGAGCTTTTTGGTGTCGCCCGAGGGGCAGAAGTTCTCCACCACGCTGGGCTATTTCCCGCTGCAGGGCAACGTCACCGCGCCAGCGGGTTATCCCAAGGTAGAGAGTCTGCGGTTCCTGCCGTTTGATGCCGACGCTTTGCTGAAGGGTGCCGAGGCTGACCGCAAACGTTTCTCGGACATTTTTGGCGGTTGATGGTTTGACGCTTCTGGTGGGTCGCGGGGCAGTGGCAGCAGGCTCGGGCGCGCAGGAGCGCGGCCTGTTGTGGCTGGCGTTGCTCTTTTTGGGCCTGTTCTCGCTGTTGCCCGCGATTTACCTCGCGGTTCAAACCGGTCTGGCACTGCAGGGGCCCACACGCGAGGCGGTATGGGCCACGCTGACCTCGAACGATGCCTGGCGGGCCAGCCGTCACACGCTGGAAGTGGGCTTGGGCGGCACCCTGCTGGCGCTAGTCTATGGTTTGGTGTTTGCGTTGTTTGTCACGCTCACCCCGGCGCGGCCACGCCAATGGCTGGTGTTTGCTTTTGTTATCCAGGCGCTGCTGCCGCCGCAAGTGGTGGCCTTGGCCTGGACGCAGCTTTGGCTGCCGCTGAAAAACATGATGATTGCGCAGGGTTATGACAGCTGGCAGGCCATCAGCAACCCGCTGCAGTCGCGCGAAGGCATCATCCTGTTGCTGGGCATCCACTACGCGCCGCTGGTGTTTTTGACGGTGCGTGCCGGGCTGCTGAACCTCTCGCCCGAGGTGATTGAGGCCGCCCGGGTTTGCGGTGCCTCACCGCGCACCATTTTGTTTCGGGTGATTTTGCCGTTGGTGCTGCCCTCCACCGTGGCCGGAGGCGCGTTGGCGTTTGTGTCGTGTATCGGCAATTTCGGCATTCCGGCGTTTCTGGGCATCCCGGGCGACTATCTGGTGTTGCCCACGCTGATTTACCGGGAGTTGTCAGGTTTTGGCCCGGCAGCCATTCCCAATGCGCTGGTGTTGTCGGCCGTGGTGGCACTGCTGGCGGCGCTGGGCATGGGGGTGCAGCGGGTGGTTTTGAAGCGCGGGCGTTTTGATGTGATTGCCGCGCGCCTGAAAGTGGCACCGTTTCACCTGGGCCGGGGGCAACAGCCGGTGGCGCTGGCGTTGACGGTGTGGGTCAGCCTGCTGCTGTTGGCACCTTTGCTGGCGTTGCTGGCCAAGTCGGTGTCGCCCGGGCTGGGTATTGCGCTTACCCCCGCCAACTTGTCGCTGGATCATTACAGCTACGTGTTGCTGCACAACGACGCCACGCTGCGTGCCTTTGTCAACAGTGTGAGCCTGTCGCTGGGCAGCGCGGGCGTGCTGGCGGTGGTGTCGCTGTTTCTGGCGTATCAGATGGAATACCGGCGCAGTGTGCTGCTGCGCCGGCTGATGCCGTGGATCGAGGTGCCGTATGTGATTCCGGGCGTGGTGCTGGCTATTGCCATGATCCTGCTCTACCTGAAGCCGCTGCCAATTTTGGGCTGGTCGCTCTACAACACCTTGTGGATCATCTTTTTTGCCTACCTGGCGCGGTTTTTGACCATCCAGTTGCGGCCGGTGCTCAGCGGGTTCATGCAGATGCCGCGCGACATGCTGGAAGCCGCCGAGGTGTTTGGCGGCTCGCTGCTGAGTCGTATGCGGCGCATCATCGTGCCGCTGATCTTGCCGTCGGTCACCGCCGGTGCCTTGCTGGTGATGCTGCTGTCGCTCAATGAGCTCACCGTGTCGGCCTTGCTATGGGCCAGTGGCACCGAGACGCTGGGTGTGCTGGTGTTCGGGCTGGAGCAAGGCGGTGAGTCAGCCGCAGCCTCGGCGGTGGGGGTGATCTCAATTTTGCTGACGTTGCTGTGTATGCTGCTGGCCTCGCGGCTGGGGCGGCGTTTACCTGAAGGTGTGTTGCCGTGGCGCGCATAAAACTCCAAGATGTTCACAAGCACTACGGTCGTGGTGCGGCGGCTTTTCATGCCCTGCGTGGTGTCTCGCTGGAGATGCGCTCCGGCGAATTTGTCGCCTTGCTGGGCCCCTCGGGCTCCGGCAAAACCACACTGCTGCGCGCCGTGGCCGGACTGGAGACGATCAACAGCGGCCAGATCCAGATTGGCGACGACCTGGTGGCTGCGCCCGGGCGACATGTGTTGCCCGAGCGGCGCAACGTGGGCGTGGTGTTCCAGAGCCATGCGCTGTGGCCGCACATGACGGTGTTTGAGAATGTGTTATTTCCGCTGCGCGAATCCGGCCTGAACGAAACCCAGGCACGCCCACGAGTCATGGAGGCGCTGGCCCAGGTGGAACTACAGGATCTCGCACAACGCACGCCCGGCGAGTTGTCGGGCGGGCAAAAGCAGCGCGTGGCGCTGGCGCGTGCCATGGTGGCCAATCCGCGTGTGATCCTGTTTGACGAGCCGCTGGCCAGCCTGGACGTGGAACTGCGCCGCGACATGATGCGCCACATCGACCAACTGCGCCGCCCGGACAGCAGCATGATGTATGTCACCCACAACCAGGAAGAAGCGCTGGCGCTGGCGGACCGCGTGGTGCTGCTGTTTGACGGCTGCATCGAACAGATCGACACCCCGGTGCGCCTGTGCCGCGAGCCGCAGACCGAGCGGGTCGCCCGGTTTGTTGGCTCGGGCAACCTGCTGCCCGCCCGACGTACCGGTGTCGTCCGCGAAGGTGTGGCGCAAGTGGCAGTGGGCGACTACGCGTTTGAGGCTCGCGATACCTCGCAGGGCACCAGTGAGCAGGTGCGGCTGTGTCTGGCCCCCACCGCCTTTGCACTGGTCGGGCCGGAGCTACCAGGGCTGTCCGTGCGCGTGGAACATGTGTTTTTTCAAGGCAGCTCGTATGCGGTGGATGGCGTGCTGCAAGGCGCTTTGGCGGAGCCGTTGAGTTTGGTGCTGCCGTTTGAGGCACAACCCCGGCGGGGCGACATGTTGCGGTTGCAGGTGCGTGATGCGTGGGTAATGCCTGAGACGGCTAGCCCGGATGCACATCAACCCAAAAGTTACATCCCGCAGGATAGATAAGAAATATGCCTCCAGCCCTTATCTGTAAAGGGCGAGCAGCTACTCAATAAATAGTATCAGACCTCTGCCGGCTTGGGCACTTCGCGCGGTTTACCATGCTCGTCCAGCGCCACATAGGTGAGTAGGGCCTCGGTCACCTTGGTGTAGCTGCCCTGGGCGCGAAAATGCTCGGCATACACCTCCACCTTGACGGTGATGGAGGTGCGGCCAATACGCACCAGCTTGCCGTAAAAGCTCAGGATGTCGCCCACCCGTACCGGTTGTTTGAAGATGAACTCGTTCACCGCCACCGTGGCCATGCGCCCGCCGGCGTAGGTGGCGGCAATCACGGCACCGGCCAAGTCCACCTGCGCCATCACCCAGCCGCCAAAAATGTCGCCATTGGCGTTGACATCGCGCGGCATAGGGATGACCTTGAGCACCAGTTTTTCGTCGGTGGGCAGTTGCACCTTGGGCGTGGTGTTCTCTGGCAATGGCTTTGTGGGCGCGGGGGTGCTGGGGTGGTCAGACATGGGCACAATCCTGGGTTGATCTATTCACTTGGATTGTCCCCCGAGATTGCACCGAGATTTTCCCTATGCGCCGCCACTCTTCTGCCCTGCCCAGCGGCACCCTGCCTCCCAATGCCAGCACCCCAGCCGCTACGCCCGAGCGCTCTGACTGGTCGACGCTGCAGCGCCTGTTTCCCTACCTGTGGCAATACAAATGGCGGGTGATCGCCGCGCTGGCCTTCATGGTGGGCGCCAAAGTGGCCAATGTGGGTGTGCCGGTGTTGCTCAAGGAACTGGTCGACACCATGAACCCCAACACCAAGGGCGGCATCGATGCCACCGCGCTGCTGGTGGTGCCGCTGGGGTTGCTGCTGGCTTATGGGCTGCTGCGCCTGTCCACCACGCTGTTTGCCGAATTGCGCGAGCTGATCTTTGCCAAGGCCACCGAAGGCGCCTCGCGCTCCATCAGCCTACAGGTGTTTCGCCACTTGCACGCCCTGAGCCTGCGTTTTCACCTGGAGCGCCAGACCGGCGGCATGACGCGTGACATCGAGCGCGGCACCCGCGCTGTGCACTCGCTCATAAGCTATTCTTTGTATAGCATTTTCCCGACGCTGATCGAGGTGGCGCTGGTGCTGGGTTACCTGGCAGTCAAGTTTGATGTCTGGTTTGCCGGTATCACCATCATTGCGCTGGTGGTTTACATCACCTTCACCATTGTGGTCACCGAATGGCGCACCCAGTTCAGAAAACAAATGAACGAGCTCGACAGCACCGCGCACAGCCGCGCCATCGACTCGCTGCTCAACTACGAAACCGTCAAATACTTCAACAACGAAGACTTTGAAGCGAGGCGGTATGACGACAACCTGGAGCGTTACCGCAAGGCGGCACTCAAAAGTCAGAGCACGCTGAGCCTGCTCAACACCGGCCAGCAGCTGATCATTGCCGCTGGGCTGGTGGCCATGTTGTGGCGCGCCACCCAGGGTGTGGTCGATGGCCGCATGACGTTGGGTGACCTGGTGATGGTCAACGCCTTCATGATCCAGCTCTACATTCCGCTGGGGTTTCTGGGCGTGTTGTACCGCGAGATCAAACAGGGCCTGACGGACCTGGAAAAGATGTTCGGCCTGATGGAGCGCGAGCGCGAGATTGCCGATGTGCCGGGCGCGCTGCCTCTGGCGCTGATCGACGGCGCATCAGACACGTTGTCGGTGGCGACTGGCAACGCCAGCGTGAGTTTCAGGCACGTCCAGTTTGCCTACGACCCGGCGCGCCCGATCCTGCACGACATCAGTTTTGACATCCCGGCGGGCAAAACTGTGGCGGTGGTCGGGCCGTCCGGCTCGGGCAAGTCGACGCTGGCGCGGTTGTTGTTCCGCTTTTACGACGTTCAAAGCGGCCAGATATTGATAGCAGGGCAAGACATCAAACAGGTCACCCAGGCCAGCGTGCGCGCGGTGATTGGCATCGTGCCGCAAGATACGGTGCTGTTCAACGACACGGTGGAGTACAACATTGCCTATGGCCGCCCCGGTGCCAGCCGCGCCGAGGTGGAGGCGGCTGCCAAAGCTGCGCACATCCACAGCTTCATCGCCGCCACGCCCAAGGGTTACGACACCATGGTTGGCGAGCGCGGGCTGAAACTCTCGGGCGGTGAAAAACAACGCGTGGCGATTGCCCGCACCCTGTTGAAAAACCCGCCGATATTGATCTTTGACGAAGCCACCAGCGCGCTCGACAGCGCCAACGAGCGTGCCATCCAGGCCGAGTTGCAAAGTGTGGCGCAGAACAAAACCACCCTGGTCATCGCCCACCGCCTGTCAACGGTGGTGGATGCGTATGAAATCCTGGTGATGGAAGCTGGCCACATCTTGGAGCGCGGCACCCATGCGGCGTTGCTGTCCGCGAACGGGCGTTATGCGCAGATGTGGGCGCTGCAACAGAGTTCAGAATAGTTATAAGCTTTTTAGGCCTCTAGCCCTTTTCCATAATGGGTGAGTTACTATTTATTCAGAAGCAAAATGGGGCAGGTGGCCGAGTCACTGTCATGGCAGGCACCGACCCCTCGTCCGTCGCTCCCAGTTCAGAAGATGAGCCGTAAATAACCGGGTTTTCACGGTCTCAGGTGCACGGCCGCTGAGCGCATAATCTGTCACTTATATTGACAAGCCGTTGGAATGATGATGAAAAAGTTGATTACAGCGCTGGCCCAAGGGCGGTTTTGGCAGGCTGGTTCGGCACTGATGCGGCGTATGCGCCTGCCCGGCAAGATGCTGGTGATTTCGCTGGTGTTGTCGATCCCGATCGCCTGGCTGCTGATGGTGGCGGTGACTTCGCAGTGGGCAGGCATTGCCGCCAGCCAGCTTGAGCGTGACGGTGTGCGCGTGGCCCAGGTCATTTACCCGGCCATGGACTTGGCGGGCGTCTGGCGCCAGCAGGCGCGCAATGCCGCTTTTGGCGAGGGCGGCGAGCAGCTGCCTCAGGCACGCCAGGCCTTTGATGCCGTGGCCCAGAAACTGCAGGCGCTGGACGCCGAACTGGGCGCGCGCCTGTCGGTGCAGACCGAATTTGCTGCCGTGCGCAGCGCCATCCAGGCGGCGCAAGCGGTGCAGCCGGTGGCCGGCACCCCGGCAGACCCCGAAGTGGTGTACAGCGGCATGATTGGCGTGTCGCGCACGCTGGCTGACCTGTTGGACGGCGTCACCGATGGCTCGGGCTTGGCGCTGGACCCAGAGCTGGCCACCTATTACCTGATGAGCGCCACCTTGTTTGGCGCGCCACACATCTTGCAAAACACCATAGAAGTGCGCGGCCTGGTGCGCACAGCGCTCAAGGCGGGCAGCATCAGCCCTGACAACGCGGCCCGGCTGCAGGGTTACCTGGCGCTGCTGGCCAATGACATGGCGGTCAGCCAGCAAGCCCTGGCCAAAGTGGCCCAGGCCGCACCCGCCTACAGCAGCCTGTTGGGGCGCGGTGCCTCCAAAACCACCCAGGCTCTGCTGCAGCAAGTGCAGGCCAGCGTGCCGCCGGGCGCCACCACCGTGCAGGGGGATGTGGCCGCCTTTGTGGCCAAGGCCAACAGCGCCATCGACGGCCAGTTTGAACAAGTGGGCAAAAACCTGCAGGTGCTCGACGCCATGTTGGCCGAGCGTGTGGCCGGTCTGTACCGCAGTTTTTGGCTGGCGCTGGGGGTCACCGCACTGGGGCTGCTGCTGGCGGGGTATTTGTTCATGGGCTTTTTCAATGCCATGGTCAGTGGTTTCCAGTCCGTGCGGCAAAGTCTGATCGGCATCGCCATGGGCGACCTGCGCACACCGGTCGAGGTGATCGGGCGCGACGAGGTGGCTGGCATCCTGCGGGAACTGAGCCACATGCAGAGCGCCCTGGCGGTGACGGTGCAGCGGGTGCAAGAGGCGGGGGATACGGTCGTGACCGCCAGCATGGAGATTGCCCAGGGTACCCAAGACCTGGCCGGGCGCACCGAGTCGGCCGCTGCCGCACTGGAGCAGTCGTCTGCCGCGCTGGAGCAAACCAACGCCACCGTGGCCATGACCGCCGACGCGGTGGCCAAGGCCTCCGGCATCGCCTCGGACAACGCCAATGCCGCCAGCCAGGGCGGCGCGGTGATGCAGGACGTGGCCGACACCATGGCGCGTATTCAGGCGTCGTCCCAACGCATTGGCGACATCATCGGGGTCATTGACGGCATCGCCTTCCAGACCAATATTCTGGCGCTCAACGCTGCCGTGGAGGCTGCCCGCGCGGGCGAGCAGGGCCGCGGTTTTGCGGTGGTGGCGACCGAGGTGCGGGCGCTGGCCGGGCGCAGTGCGGCAGCCGCCAAAGAGATCAAGACGCTGATCGGCAGCAGCACGGACGAGGTGGCCAAAGGCAACCACATCGTGCTACAAGCCAGCGAACACATGCACCACATCGTGGACCACGCCGAGCAGATCAAGCACCTGCTCAGCGAGGTGACCAATGGCGCGCGTGAACAAAGCCTGGGCATCCGGCAGATAGGCGACGCGGTGTCGGAGCTGGACCGCAACACCCAGGCCAACGCCGCCCTGGTTGAAGAAACGGCAGCCTCGGCCGATGTGATGAACCAGGCAGCAGTGCGCATGGCCGCGCAGGTGGATGAGTTCCAGCTGCCCGGCACGCGCCATACCAGCCTGGTCGAAGGCGTGGATGTCAACGGGTTCATTGACGCCCACCGCCAGTGGAAGGTCAAGCTGCGCCAGGCCATCGAACGTGACGAGCGGCTTGACGCGGCCACCCTGTCGCGCGACGACTGCTGCAGTCTGGGTCAATGGCTCTATGCCGACGGCCAGCGCCTGGGCGCTCGCGCCAGCTTCCAGGAGTTGATCAGCAGGCACGCCGCCTTTCATGCCACCGCGGGACAGGTGGCCCAGCTCATCAACGACGGTCAGCGCGAAGCTGCTGCCGACGCGTTAGCACCCAACAGCGCCTTCAGCAACGCCACCAGCGAGGTGGTATTGGTGCTGTCATCCGCCAAACGACGGGGTTTTGTCTGATGCGCATGAAGTCGTCATCAACCTCAGGTGCTGCCGGGTGGTGCTCAGGCGTCCAGATTCAGCAGCGCGCCTGCCATTTTGTCCTGGGTTTTGAACACCGCCAAGTTGGCCAGGTAGGCGTTTTTGGCCTGTAGCTGAGCCACGACATCGGTTTCCAGCGCTGGGCCGGGCCACGTGGCGGTGCTCAGGCTGGCCGACACACCGCCTTCGGCCTGCTGGGTGAGCTTCACCTCTTGGCGCGAAAAGCCTTCGGTATTGAGGTTGGCCACGTTATGGGCTGACGCTTGCATTTGGGTCTGCGCGGCGTTCATGCCTGAGAGGGCAATAGAGGATAAAGAAACCATAAGTATGTTTTTCGGCAGTTGACGGCAGAAATTGAATCTAACCCCAAGCTCAGGGTTTGGCAAGCGCTGCGTCGAGCTTCAGCGCCTTGATTTTTTTGACAGCGGCCTCGGCTTGGGCGCGCTTGGCAAATGGCCCCACCCGTACCCGGGTGCGCGGCCCCTGGCTGGTGGTCAGCACCTGGCTGGTGGCGGGCAGACCAGCGGCCTCCAGTTTGGCCAGCGTGTTGCTGGCATTCATGGGATTGGCAAACAACCCGGCGTTGACGTAAAAACCCCGCTTTGGGGCAGGCGTTGCAGTGGGGGACGATGCAGCGTCTGGTGGGGGCGGTGTAGCCAAAGTGGCCGAGGCGGGTGCCGAAACCGGTTGTGCGGCGGTTGCCTGTGGCGCGGACACCAGCGGCGCAGCTGTCTGATCAGGCGCTGCCAAAGCGTCTGAGGCAGCAGGCACCGATGACGCTGCAGCCTCGGCTGCTGATGCATCTTGCTCCGGGGCGCTGGCAACTGGCAAAGCCGCGCTGGCCGGGCTGGATGCGCCAGCCAGCACAGGCTCGGGTGCGGGCGCAGAGGCCGAGGCCGCCGCCGCGGGCGGTGAGACCGGTGGCAGGGCAACCGGCGCCGCGTCATCAGTCGTCAGCATCACATAAGCACCCCCGGCCAGCGCCAGCAGGGCAGCGTTGACCGCCACAAGGGTGATGAAGCGCCGGCGTGAGCTGGCTTGCCCTTCCAGCTGGGCGCAGGCCAGCGCCAGGGTGGGGTTGGCCTCGATGGCGGCCATCATCGCCTTGCGGCTGTGGTTGAAAAACAGCGCGTTGCCCCAGGCGCCGGGCACCAGACAACCCAGGCCCAACATGGTCAGCAGCGCGCCATACAGCACCTCTGGTGGCCACGCAAACACCCCATTGCCCAGCGCCACCAGCCCGATCCCAAGGCCTAGCATGCCACCTGCAAACACCAGCGCTGCGCCCCACAGGCCGCGAAAAATCATCCAGTTCAGGTGGTAAAGGCAGGCCGACCAGTTCCATGACAAAGTGGCTTCTCCGGCGGCTTCAAACCGGCTGAAGATGGGGAGGTAATAATCATTACCAATGGGGCCGATGACCGCACGGTGCAGCGCAGGCATCGCCAGCTCGGGAGAGGTGTCCAGCGAGACGGGGGCGTCAGAAGGGGCTGCGGCTTCGGGCATGGTTTATTTTGGCATGCACGCCCGTGGCTGAACAGGGCCTGTATCAAACTATTGATTAAATAGCAACAAGCGCAAACGGAACAAGGGCTAGAAGACGTTTATGGATATATTTATTTCGGTTTTCATCATTGGCTGGGGCTTGCACTCTTTCACCCAGCGCGATCAAGAGGTGCGCATCGCCCTGCTGGGCACGTTTCTGGGGCGTTATCAGATCGAAAAGTTGATGGAAAACCTGATCCAGGGCTACTTGCGCGCCCTGGGCGAGACAGATCGGGAGCGCCAGGACGCCATCTGGAGCATGCTCAAAACCGCCGAGACCGAGCTGGTGGGGCAGTTCAACGCCTTTGCGCTGGCGTTTTCCAAAGTGACCGAGCCGCAGGCTCGCGTCAGCAAGCTGCCGTTTGCCCTGCCACACACCGCCAAATGGCTGCCGGGGTACACCTTCGATGCGCGCAAGGCGCTCAGCATTCACGCCCATGCCATCGCCCAGGCGGCCAGCGCGGGGGATGACAAATCGCCCAAAGAAAAGGCCTTCACCATGATGGCCGAGCTGTTCTTGATGCAGCACACCTGCCACTGGTTTTGTCGCTCCAAGATGGTGGCCTCGGCCCGCCTGATGGCGCGGCACAAAAGCCCCTACCGCCAGGTGCTGCGCTCGGTGGCGCCGTCCACGCGCAAGGCTTACTGCGCACTGGTCGGGTGCTGAATGCCACGCCCCGGCCTGATGGGGCGGCTCAAGGCCGCAGTGTTTGGCGTCAAGGCCCCGCCTACCGACTATGAACGCGCCCAGGCGCTGATCGCGGCCATCGATGCCGGTGGCATCCCATTGAACGCGGCCCGAGTCAACGACATTGCCCGCCGGTTGGGGCTGGACGTGTCAGCCAAAGCCCCGGTGGAAGACACCATCGCACGCATCCGCGTGGCGCTGCAGCGTCAGGCCCCGCCAGGCTGACCCGCCTTTTGGGGACAATACGGCCCATGACTTCCACGCCGACCCCCCTCCAGACCCTCACCCTGACCCGCCCGGACGACTGGCATCTGCACGTGCGCGACGGCGAGGCATTGACCACCGTGGTGCCGCACACCGCCGCCCAGTTTGCCCGCGCCATCATCATGCCCAACCTGCGCCCGCCGGTCACCACCGCCGCGCAGGCGCTGGCCTACCGCGAGCGCATCCTGGCCGCCGTGCCTGCCGGTTTTCAGTTTGAGCCACTGATGACGCTGTACCTCACCGACAACTTGCCTGCGGATGAGATCGCCCGCGCCAAAGACGCCGGTGTGGTCGCTGTCAAGCTGTATCCGGCGGGCGCCACCACCAACAGCGATGCGGGCGTGACCGACATCCGCAAAACCTACCCCACGTTAGAGGCCATGCAGCGCTTGGGCCTGCCGCTGCTGGTGCATGGTGAGGTGACCTCGCCCGACATTGATCTGTTTGACCGCGAGGCGGTGTTCATCGACACCCAGCTGATTCCGCTGCGCCGCGACTTTCCCGAACTGAAAATCGTCATGGAGCACATCACCACGCGTGAGGCGGCGCAGTACGTACAGTCAGCCGACGTGCGTTACCAGGCGGCCACACTCACCGCGCACCACCTGCTGTACAACCGCAACGCCATCTTCACCGGTGGTATCCGGCCGCACTTTTACTGCCTGCCGGTCTTGAAGCGTGAAACGCATCGCCAGGCGCTGTTGGCCGCGGCTACCAGCGGCGACCCGAAGTTCTTTCTGGGCACCGACAGCGCGCCGCACGCCGTGCACCTGAAGGAGCATGCCAGCGGCTGCGCCGGTTGTTACACCGCCCACGCAGCGCTGGAGCTTTACGCGCAAGCGTTTGATTCGGTGGGCGCGCTGGACAAGTTGGAAGCCTTTGCCAGCTTTTACGGCGCTGACTTTTACGGCCTGCCGCGCAACACCGGCCGCATCACCCTGCAGCGTGAAAGCTGGACACCACCGCTCAGCTACCCCTTTGGCCAGGCGGAGCTCAAGCCGCTGGCCAGCGGCGTGGCGTTGGCCTGGCGGCTGCTGGCCTGAACCCGGCGGCCAGGCATCCGGCCCGCCCCATGGCAAGGAGTTCCGATGAACCTGTTTCTGATTGACGCGGACAACCTCAATTGCGGGGCCTGGATTGACGAGGCTTTTGCTGTATTGGAAGCGGCCGAGGGCACGTTTGCAGTGCGCCGTGCCTACGGCAGCGCCGAAAACCTCAAAGCCCTGGCCGACACCCTGCGCGCCTGGGCGGTGCGCCCCTTTGTGAATCTGGCGCTTACCAAAAATACCACCGACATGGCGCTGGCGGTGGATGCGATGGAACTGGCCTGCCAAGGCCCCGTACCCAACCTGATCGTTATCGGCTCGGGCGATGCCGACTTCACGCCGCTGGTGGTGCGCCTGCGTGAGCGCGGCATCCGGGTGGTGTGTGTCTCCGAGCGCGGCAAAATGGGCCGCGAAGCCATCCCCGCTTACGACCAGGTGGTTCTGGTCGGACCCGAAATGTCACCGCCGGACGGCGCACCGCTCGCCAGCCTGGCCCAGCCCGCGCGCAAGGCAACGCGCAAAACGGCGGCCAAAAAGGCCCCGGCCAGCCCCGAGCCAACTGACAACGGGCCCAAGGCACGCGCGTCTGCCGCTAAACCGGCGGCCAGAAAAACCACCCCCAAGACGGCCGCGCGCAAGAAAGCCAACGCAGTGCCCCAAGCGCCCGACCCAGCCGCTGCCAGCCAGCTTGTGCTGGAGATGCCGATGCCTGAGTCGGAGTCGGACTCGGACTCGGGTGAGTTGCCTGGCCATCCAGCCCCGAATTCCGTGCTGGATGTGTCAGCCATCCTGGCCGCCGTGCCCGCATTTCGCAGCGGGCAAGCGCAACCCCTGGCCGCGGTGGCCAAGGCGCTGATCGATGCCAAATTACGCGGCAAGAACACGACGGCCACCAAGCTGTTGCGAAAATTCCCCGCGCACTTTGTGTTGGCACCGTCCGACAAACCCAGAACGGTGCAGTACACCCCCGTGCCGCAAGCAACTTGATCGCCGCGATTGACTGGCGCGCTCCCTGGCTGGCCCCGTGGCGCGTGCTGGGTGAGCCGGTGGCGCAGCAGGTGCTGACCGGCATGGTGCAGCCCGAGGCGCTCAACACGGCCGCCCGCCAGCGCTGGCCCGCGCCCAACCAAGCCCTGGTGCACTTTGTGCCGCAGTCAGACCTGCCGCCGGGTATGGCTTACGAGCAATATATTTTTGATAGTGAACTATGCCCCACCCGTGAGGGCTTGCATGACTTTTTTAATGGACTGGCCTGGCTGGCCTTCCCAGCCACCAAGCGCTGCCTGAACCACCTTCATGTGGCGCAAATCGCCCGCAGCGGCATCGCCCCGGTGCGCGGCCCGGCACGTGATGCACTCACTGTGTTTGACGAAAATGCCGCACTGCTGCGCGCCCCGGACGCCTTGTGGAACGCCCTGGCCGCCAAGGACTGGCAGCGGGTCTTTGGCGAACTGCGCCCGCTGTGGCAGCAGGCCAGCCTGGTGCTGTTTGGCCATGCTTTGCTGGAGAAGCTGGTTGAACCAAGAAAATCGATCACAGCCCACGTCTACCGGGTATTTCCAGCGACTGACGCCATAGCGGACCTGGACGCCTGGCTGGCGGCCGACCTGAGCGCCGAGAAGCTGGCGGGCAAGCCTTTTGCCCACCTGCCGGTACTGGGTGTGCCGCACTGGTGGCCCGGCAACGAAGCGCCAGACTTTTACGACGACCCGGGAGTTTTCAGGGCTGCCCGCGCACCCGGGGTGGCTGCGCCCAAATAGCCAGACGGTGTGGGGAATTGGGCCCCGGTTTGGCTTGAATTCGCGGCGTTCACCCTTACCATTCGCAGCTCTTGGCGGTCCACCTGTTGTTGAACTGCTCATTTTTTTCAGAGGTAAACCATGAAGCGCATTGTTCTTTTTGTTCTCACCAACGTCCTTGTGGTGGCGGTGCTGGGCATTGTGGCCAGCTTGCTGGGGGTGAACCGCTACCTGACCGCCAATGGCCTGGACCTGGGCGCCCTGCTGGGCTTTGCTTTGGTGATGGGTTTTGGTGGCGCCATCATCTCGCTGCTGATCAGCAAGCCCATGGCCAAGTGGAGCTCGGGTGTACGGGTGATCAACCAGCCGTCCAACGCTGACGAGGCCTGGATTGTCGAAACCGTGCGAAAAATTTCTGACCGGGCTGGCATCGGCATGCCGGAGGTGGGTATTTTCGAAGGTGCGCCCAATGCGTTTGCCACTGGCGCATTCAAAAACTCGTCACTGGTGGCGGTGAGCACCGGTTTGCTGCAGGGCATGACGCACGAAGAGATCGAGGCGGTGATCGCCCACGAAGTGGCCCACGTGGCCAATGGCGACATGGTCACCATGACGTTGATCCAGGGTGTGATGAACACCTTTGTGGTGTTCCTGAGCCGGGTGATTGGTTACGCGGTAGATAGCTTTTTGCGCAAGGGTGACCAGGAAAACACCGGCCCCGGCATTGGTTACATGATCACCACCATCGTGCTGGATATTGTGTTGGGCTTTGCTGCGGCGATTGTGGTGGCCTGGTTCAGCCGTCACCGCGAGTTCCGGGCCGATGCCGGTGCGGCGCAACTGATGGGCCGCAAGCAGCCGATGATCAATGCGCTGGCCCGTTTGGGGGGTCTGGCGCAGGGCGAGTTGCCCAAGAGTGTGGCTGCGTTTGGTATCACCGGCGGCATCGGCAAGTTGTTTTCAACCCACCCGCCGCTGGAAGATCGTATTTCTGCGCTGCAAAACGCACAGGTCTGAAACGCCAGCCAGTTTGAGTTCTCGGGTATTTCAGCCCCAGCGGTGCTTAGTCCACGCTGGGGCTTTTTTGTGCTCCAGCCCTTATAGATAAAGGGCTGATCGCTATTTTGTTTGATGTTTCTTGGAAAGATGGCTGCCCGCCTATTCTGCGTTTGTTAACTTGC
This sequence comes from Rhodoferax ferrireducens, assembly GCA_002083775.1. Lineage (GTDB taxonomy): Bacteria > Pseudomonadota > Gammaproteobacteria > Burkholderiales > Burkholderiaceae_C > Rhodoferax > Rhodoferax ferrireducens_A. Next base: position 211,480 of record MTEI01000005.1, read on the forward strand.
TCACAAGCCTCAGGACGACGCGGCACTCAGCTCCGCGGCTGTCCCCCGCCCTGCGGGCTCCTCCTTTATGCCGCTGCGCTGAATGCCACGCCGTCCTGAGTCCGCCAGTGTGGTTGGCATTCGATGCAGGTGCTCCCTTTCTTCAATCCGCAATATGCACGCTGTTGGCTGCCGATGACATTGGGGTGAATGGTGCAGCGGCATCAAGGAGGAGCCCACGCCAGTGGGGCGGGGGACAGCCGCGGAAGCATTCACCCCAGTGTCATCGGTGATCACCTATAAGCGGTGGCTTTGCCCCTTTCGAAACCATTAGACTTGCCCAATGGAACTTTCAACCTGGCTCACCTTTTTCGCGGCCTCCTGGGCCATCAGCATTTCACCCGGCCCGGGCGCCATCGCCTCGATGAGCGCGGGGCTGAACCACGGCTTCAAATACGGTTACGTCACCATTTTTGGCCTGGTGCTGGGCATCTGGTCGCAACTGCTGATCGTCGGCGTGGGCCTGGGCGCGCTGATGGCCACCTCCAGCACCGCGTTTGTGGTGGTCAAGTGGCTGGGCGTGGGCTATCTGGTGTGGCTGGGCATCCAGCAGTGGCGCGCGCCAGCCAGACCGATGGTGGCAGCCTCCGACACCGGCGAGGTGGTCACGCAGCGCAGCCTGATCCTCAAAGCCTGGATGATCAACGTGGTCAACCCCAAGGGCACGGTGTTTTTGCTGGCGGTGGTGCCGCAGTTCATCAGCACCGCAGAGCCGTTGCTGCCGCAGTACCTGATCATTGGCGCCACGCTGGCGTTTACCGACATGGTGGTGATGTCGGGCTACACCGCGCTGGCGTCACGCGTGCTGGGCGCGTTGAAAGAGCCGGCCCACATTCGCGCCATGAACCGTATCTTTGGCAGCCTGTTTGTGCTGGCCGGGTCGCTGCTGGCGCTGTTCAAGCGCTCGGCCTGATCGCCTGAATGGCCCTTAAATGGTGCATTATCAATAGCTACTCGCCCTTTATGCATAAGGGCTAGAGCCTGATTTCTTATATATTTTGGTCAGGTGTTGACAGGTACCACCGGCTGGCCAATCAGGTCCACGCACGCCAAGGCAACCGGTTCACGATGGAATTGCAAAAAGTGGCATGACTCCTCATTTGACGTCGCAACACAGCGCCATCCCCACAACCCAGCGGCACGCCTTGGTGATCATGGGCGTGGCCGGTTGCGGCAAGTCCAGCCTGGGTGGGGCGGTCGCGCAGGCTTGGCAGCTGCCGCTGGTGGAAGGTGATGACTTCCACAGCCCTGCGAGCCGCCAGAAGATGCACCAAGGTGTGGCCTTGAACGATAACGACCGCGCTGGCTGGCTGGACCGCCTGGGCGAGCAACTGCGTCAGCACCCGGGTGGTTCGGTGTTGACCTGTTCAGCATTAAAAAGAGCCTACCGCGACCGCCTGCGCCTGGAATCGCCCGGGCTGCGTTTTGCCTTTCTGCAGATCAGCCGCGCGGATGCCCATGCACGGGTTGGTTCGCGGGGTGGGCATTTTTTCTCCACCACGCTGGTGGACAGCCAGTTTGCCACCCTGCAAGACCCCACCGGCGAGCCCGGCGTGCTGACGCTGGACGCCACCCAAGCGCTGCCGCAACTGCAGGCCGAGCTTGCCGCCTGGATGGCGTCAAGCCCTGCCATGATTTCACCTTAACCAGCTGAAGTGGCTACCGCCTCGGCCAGCTTGATGCCATCCACCGCCGCTGACAGGATGCCTCCGGCGTAACCGGCGCCCTCCCCGCCGGGGTAAAGGCCCGCCGTGTTGATGCTCTGAAAATTGTCGCCGCGTGGCATGCGCAGCGGCGACGAGGTGCGGGTTTCCACCCCGGTCAGCACCGCATCCTCCCGGTCAAAGCCCTTGATCTTTTTGCCAAACGCGGGCAGCGCCTCGCGCAGCGCGGCAATCGCATAGTCAGGTAGCGCCCGGTGCAGGTCTCCAAGCTTGACGCCGGGTTGGTAAGACGGCAGCACGTCGCCCAGGCTGCTGGAGGCCTCACCGCGAATGAACTCGCCTACCAGTTGCCCGGGGGCCTCAAAATTGCCCCCACCCAACACAAAGGCGTTGGATTCAAGCTGGCGTTGCAGATTGATGCCTGCCAGCGGGTGCACTGCCTGGGCGTCAAGCGCTCTTAATTCCAGAGCTTCCTGCGCATATTGCATGCCGGCTGCAGGCCCAAAAGCCTCTATAAAAGCGGCGGCATCCTGTGGGTAGTCCATCGGTTCGATGCCTACCACCAGCCCGGCGTTGGCATTGCGTTCGTTGCGTGAATACTGGCTCATGCCGTTGGTCACCACCCGGCCCGGTTCGCTGGTGGCGGCCACCACCGTGCCGCCCGGGCACATGCAAAAGCTGTAGACGGCACGGCCGTTGCGCGCGTGGTGCACCAGTTTGTAGGCGGCAGCGCCCAGCACGGGGTTGCCGGCGTGGCGGCCCCACAGCGCGCGGTCAATCAGGCTTTGCGGGTGTTCGATGCGAAACCCCACCGAAAACGGCTTGGCCAGCACCGCCACGCCGCGCGCGTGCAGCATGGCAAAGGTGTCGCGGGCGCTGTGGCCCAGCGCCAGCACGACCTGGTCGGCACGCAGCGTCGAGGTTTGGCCGGTGGTCTGGTCCAGCACGCGCAAGGCCCGCACTTGCCGTGTTCCGCTGGCGGTCTCCACCTCGATGTCCATCACCCGCTGCTCGAAACGGATCTCGCCACCCAGCGCGATGATGCGTTCGCGCAGGGCTTCCACCACTTTGACCAGCTTGAAGGTGCCGATGTGCGGGTGCGCTTCCACCAAGATCTCGGGCGGCGCGCCAAAGTTGACCAACTCGGTCATCACCCGGCGGCCCAGGTGGCGCGGGTCTTTGATCTGACTCCACAGCTTGCCGTCAGAGAACGTGCCGGCACCGCCCTCACCAAACTGAACGTTGCTTTCGGGGTTGAGCACGTGTTTGCGCCACAGGCCCCAGGTGTCCTGGGTACGCTCACGCACCTTGCGGCCACGTTCCAGCACGATCGGCCTGAAACCCATCTGCGCCAGCGTCAGCGCAGCGAACATGCCGCAGGGCCCAAAACCGACAACCACCGGGCGCACGGCCAAGTCAGCGGGTGCCGTGGCCACGAGCTGGTAGGCCATGTCAGGCGTTGGGCCAATGTGCGGGTTGCCGTGGAAGTGCGCCAATAGCGTGGCCTCCAGCCCCGGGTCTTGCAGGCGGATGTCCACAATGAACACCGCCAGCAGCTCGGCCTTGCGTGCATCGAAGCTGCGTTTGAAAACCTGCAGGCGGGCGATGGCAGCGGGGTCAATGCCCAACACTTGCGCGCCCAGGCGCTGCAGCGCCTGAAGGGGGTGCGCCACCGGAGCGCGGTCGGCATCGGTCTCGGGCGGCGCATCTGGCGCGCGACGCACCAGCACGGGCAGGGCAGACAGGGGGAGTTTGAGTTCAGTCAGGCGAATCATGGCGGGCTCGTGTTCATCAAGCAGGGCGAAGCATGTGGGTAATCGAGAGATATTGTTAAAAAAAATGCCTCCAGCCCTTTATCCATATGGGTTGACCGCTATCAAATATGCAAAGAACCAAAACAGGGCACAACCCTGCGTTGCGGTTCAGCCACAAAACAACCGGCTTTCCTCATTCAGGGTGGAATCATGGCCATGTCAGTCAGCCTGGCAAAAAGCCTTCCACCGACAGGTAACGTTCGCCGGTGTCGTAGTTGAAGCCCAGCACCGTGGCGCCCTCGGGCAGTTCGGGCAGCTTTTGCGCAATGGCCGCCAGCGTGGCACCGCTGGAAATGCCCACCAGCAGGCCTTCTTCGGTGGCACTGCGGCGGGCGAAATCACGCGCCACATCGCCGTCCACCTGAATCACGCCATCAAGCAGCTCTTTCTTGAGGTTCTTCGGGACGAAACCCGCGCCAATGCCCTGGATCGGGTGCGGTGCTGCCGCGCCACCCGAGATGACCGGGGAGGCGGCGGGTTCTACCGCGTACACCTTGAGCTGCGGCCACCTGGCTTTGAGCACCTCGGCCACGCCCGTCAGGTGGCCACCGGTGCCCACGCCGGTGATCAGCACATCAATGCCTTCGGGAAAGTCCGCCAGAATTTCATGCGCCGTGGTGCGTGCGTGCACAGCCGGGTTGGCCGGGTTGTCAAATTGCTGCGGCACCCAGGCCCCGGGGATGATCAGCGACAGCTCGTAGGCGCGGGCAATCGCGCCCTTCATGCCTTTTTCACGCGGCGTCAGATCGACACTGGCGCCGTAGGCCAGCATCAGGCGTCGGCGCTCAATGCTCATGCTGTCGGGCATCACCAGAATCAGTTTGTAGCCCTTGACCGCGGCCACCAATGCCAGCCCGACGCCGGTGTTGCCCGAGGTGGGCTCAATGATGGTGGCACCGGGCAGAAGGTCGCCCGACTTTTCGGCCGCCTCCACCATGGCCAGTGCAATGCGGTCTTTGATGGAGCCACCCGGGTTGGTGCGCTCGGATTTCACATACACCTGGTGGGCATCGCCAAACAGGCGGTTGATGCGGATGTGTGGCGTGTTGCCAATGGTCTGCAAGACGTTGTCGACTTTCATGAAAGGCTCCTGATCGGCTCGGTCCGAGGGTGGGGAATGCGCCTATTTTGAACCAGTTGCCCAATTCCCGGGCCAGGCACGCCCGCCGCGCGTTGCCCCGATAATGCGCCCGTGAAGCCCGCCAGACTGCCGCTGGTGCAATTCTGGAAACAGAGCACTGGAGGAACGTCCGGACTGCATAGGGCAGCGTAGCAGCTAACAGCTGTCCACTGAAAGCTTGGCCCGCAAGGGCTGGGTATAAGGTGAGGATCAGAGCAACAGAGACGAGTCGCAGCGGGGCAACCTGGTGCGGGTGAAACGGGCAATCTCTACGCGCAGCAATACCAAGTAGGCCAGCGTTGATGGGGCCCCCAGAGCTGGCGGGTAGGTAGCACCGAGCTGTTGGGTGACCAACAGCCCAGATTAATGGCAGTCACGCCCGGGGCAACCCGGGCGCACAGAATCCGGCTTATCGGTGGGCTTCACACTTTTAAAGTTATAGCGCTTGGCACAAGCGCTATAAGGGCTGAGGGCAGATATGGCCCTCAATCAGATCAGCCGCGTGCCAGCAGCGATTGGCCCAGCGCAAACACCGAGTTCGGCGCGGTGGTGCGCACGGTCTGTGCCGAAGGCTTTTTGAACACGCCGCGGTTGGGCGCGGGCTTTTGCTCGATCTTCACGCCCTTGGCCAGCTGCTCCAGCACCAGGCTGCGCAGCGTGACCGACTGCATAAACTCGGCCACCCTGGCGTTCATCGAGTCCCACAGATCCTGCGCCATGTCTTTGGCGGTGGCTTCCTCACCTTGCAGCTTGGGTGCCGGGTCTTCCACCGCGCTGATGATGTCGGCCACGGTGATGGCGTCGGTGCGGTGGCCCAGTGTGTAACCGCCGCCGGGGCCGCGGGTGCTGTGCACCAAGCCTTGCTGGCGCAGTTTGCTGAACATCTGTTCCAGGTACGACAAAGAAATCTGCTGGCGTGCCGAAATGTCGGACAACGGCACGGGCCCGAGTTTCTCGCGCAGGGCGACGTCAATCATGGCGGTGACGGCAAAACGACCTTTGGTACTTAAACGCATCTTTATTACTCCTGTCAGTGTCTGTGAAAGTGACACGGTTGAAACTATAAAGTTCAACTCACTTCGCGTAAATTCGTATTTAAGACATTTAAACTTCGATAAATACGAACAATCAACGTTGCACATGAGGTCTGGTTCATGAACTTCAAGCATCTTTACTATTTTTGGGTGACGGCGCGCGCGGGTGGCATCATGCGCGCGGGTGAGCAGTTGCACACCACGCCACAAACGCTCTCAGGCCAGATTAAGCTGCTGGAAGACTGGCTGGGGCGCCCGCTGTTTCGCAAGAGCGGGCGCCAGCTGGAACTCACCGAGCACGGTCGCCTGGCACTGGGTTATGCCGACCAGATCTTCAGCCTCGGGCAAGACCTGGAAACCGCGCTGCGCCAGACACGCAGCACGCAGAAACGGCTGGACTTTCGGGTGGGCGTGGCTGACTCGCTGTCCAAATCCATCGCTTACCGGCTGCTGGAGCCGGCGTTTGCGATTGGCCAGCCGATCAAGCTGCTGGCCAGCGAGGGCACCTTTGACGATTTGCTGGCGGCGCTGGCGCTGCACCGGCTAGATCTTGTAATTGCCGACGAGCCGATGCCGAGGCGGGTCAGCGTCAAGGCGTTCAACCATGCGCTGGGCCGCAGCGATTTGAGTTTTTTTTGCGCGCCGGGCCTTAAATCCCGCATCAAAGGCAGCTTTCCGGGCTGCCTGGATGGGCTGCCGATGCTGGTGCCTGGCCCGTCATCGTCGGTGCGGCGTCAGCTGGAAGGCTGGTTTGCCCGCCGACAACTGGCGCCGGTGGTGGTGGGTGAGTTTGACGACGCGGCGCTGATGAAAGCCTTTGGCCGTGAAGGCCAAGGTGTGTTCATGGCACCCAGCGTGTTGGAGGACGAGACCTGCGCCCAGTTTGGCGTGGAGTGCATGGGCCGCACCGATGAACTGGTGGAAGAGTTTTACGCGGTGTCGGTGGAGCGGCGCATCACCCACCCGTGTGTGCTGGCGATTACGGATGCCGCCCGCGGCCAGCTCTTCAGTGTGTAAGTATTAAAACCCCTCTAGACCTTATAAAATAAGCGTATGCCGCTACAAGAAATAAAGCACCCAGCCATTGACATCGATCTGCGTTACGCCACGCCAGACAACGTCACCGGGCAGACGATTTACCACCACGCCATTGCCTTTTTGCACAAGGACGCGCTGGCCGCGTTGGCCCGAGCGGCCGAGTTGGCCGTGGCCCAGGGTTTTCGGCTGCGCGTGTTTGACGCCTACCGACCATCTGCCGCGCAGTGGCGCCTGTGGGGCGCGCTGCCCAACCCGATGTTTGTGGCCGACCCGCGCATCGGCTCCATGCACACCCGGGGCGTGGCGGTCGATCTGACGCTGAGCCAGGCAGACGGCACGCCGCTGGACATGGGCACCGCGTTTGATGAAATGACCAGCCAGTCTTGCCATGGGCGCACCGATATTTCTCTGCCGGCGCAACACAACCGGCGCCTGCTGCTGGGGGTGATGACGGCTGCTGGCTGGGCGCACCATCCGCATGAATGGTGGCACTACAACCTGCCTGACCCCACCCGCTATCCACCGCTGAGTGACGAGGTGGAAGGTGAGGCGTTGCTCAAATAACGTCTAAAAGCGCTCGTGGGGCAGCAGGTAGCGCCATTGCCCCTCGGGCAGGTGGGCCAGCGTGACGCGGCCAATGCGCAGGCGCTTCATGCTCAGAATCTGCAGCCCGGCGCACTCGCACAGGTAGGCGGCGAGCCCCGGATGCGCGCCTTTGACGGCATAACGCAGCCGGGTAGAGGCCTTACTGGTGCTGTTGACACTGATTTTGACCGCTGGCAGCGCCGCGCGCGCGCTGGCTACCGGCGCGTTCAGGCGGTGCAATTGCTCGGCTGACACCTCACCCTGCACTTCGACCACGTATTCGTGTTCGATGACGGCGGCGTCTTCGGTCAGCTTGCGCAGCACCCGCCAGTCCTGCGTGAACACCACCAGTCCGCTGGCCGCCGTTTCCAGTGGCACGCTAGCGCTGAGCTTGGCCAAGTGGCGTTTGAGCACCCGCTCCGCGGACTCGTCCTGCACCCAGTGTGCTGCGGGTTGCAGCAAGGCCTGGGCCGGTTTGGTGCGTTTGTTGGCCGTGCCCAGGGGGGCCATCGCCTCCCAGCCAGGCGGTTTGTGCAGCAGCAGCGTGACCTCACTCAGCGCCATCGGATTCGCCAGCGGGTCCACCAGCACGGTCTGGTCCAGCACCCGCACCATCGGTTCTTCCACCACCTGACCGTTGACCTGCACCCAGCCGCCTTCGATGATCTGCTCGGCCTCGCGGCGCGAGCAGTTGACCAGCGCGGCAACGCGTTTGGCCAGGCGTTCCCCTTCCCGTTGGGGTGTCGGTGCGGGCGCGGCGGGGCGTGGTCCCATGCGTTGATTGGGACTGGGCCGCGCACGCATTTTGGGGGCGGGGCGAGTTGGTGCCGACGCTGGGATTGGGCCAGGCTTTTGGCTGCGGCTGGGCGGCTCACTGCGCGCGGGTGCCGACGCCCGCGCGGGGGCGCTGGCTGGCGGGTTTGGGGTCGCTTGGGTGTCTGGCGCAACGCGGGTCGGTACCCGCAGCGTGGGGCGTACGGGGACGGCGGGTGCGGTGCGCGAAGGGCGGGGCTGGGTCATGCGGGCATGTTAACCCGCGAGCCCCTGCGGCGCGGACTGGCGCCGGTCAGTAACGAATCGGCGAGGCGATGCGCGCCAGATGTGCCAGCAGCGAGCGTTTGGCCACCGGCCACATGCGCTCGGGCACGTCGGCGTAGGCCAGTGCCAGCCAGTCGTCGGGCGTGCCGTCGGGCAGCGCTTGCATGGCGGCCATCACTTTGGCCTCACGCTGCAGGCGGTGGTTTTTCAGGCGGGTGATGGCGGCCAGCGCTTCATCGTCTGGCCCGCCGATCACATAGCCGTGGGCCGGCAGGATGAACTTCACGCCCAGTTCAACACAACTGCACTTCAGCACATCCAGCGAGTCCAGGTAGTCATTCATGTCGCCATCGGGCGGGTCCACTACGGTGGTGCTGCCGTTCAGGATGTGGTCGCCGCTAAACAGCAGACCGTCCTGCAACAACACCAAGCACAAGTGGTTGGCGGCGTGGCCGGGGGTGTGGATCACTTGCAGGGTGTGCCCAGAGTTATATGCCAAATCGCCCTCTAGCCCTTTTGGATAAAGGGCAAGCAGCTCATGATTTGAGAGTGATCTATCGGGTGTGAAGGCGCTGGCGGCGCGTGCCGTTGGGGCACTGGGCAGGCCCAGAATGGGTGGCCCGCCGGGTGGCGTGGCACTTGTGTCACCAGCGGCGGTGCTGGCCGCCTGGCACATCGCCTGCAAGGGCCGCGCACCGGGGGAATGGTCCGGGTGCGAATGGGTACAGACAATCAAGCGGATGTCGCCACCGGCAGCGCGCCAGAGCTTGTCCAGATGCTCGGTATCGGCCGGGCCGGGGTCGATGGCGATGTAGCCGGTGCTCGGGTCGCCCACCAGGTAGCTGTTGGTGCCCGGGCCGGTCATGGCACCGGGGTTGGGCGCGGTCAGGCGCTGCACGTTTTTGAGCAATGGCACGGCGCGCTCGGTCTGCCAGTCCAGCGGGTGCACGATCTGACCATCCGGGCATACCAGCGCCAATTCGCCAAAGGCCGACTCGTGTTCCATGTAGCGCACTTCGCGCCCGGCCATCAGCCCGGCGCGCGGGCAACTGGTCCACAGCGGTTCCTCGGTTTCGGCGCAGGCGTGCAACACAGCGGCTACGTCGCCAAAGGCCAGCAGGCGCTCCAGCGTGCGAATGGTCGGGAAAATCATGAAGAAGTTACCCGCTGCATGGCGCGCGAGCGCGTCACCCGGGCGCAGCCAGACCGGCTCGAACTGCTCGGACTCGTCGGCTACCGGATGCTGGCCCTCAGGCATGCGCGCCACCAGAAACGGCACATCGAACCGTTTGGCCAGGTCGCGGTCGGTGATCCAGCGGGCGAGCACAAACACTTCGTCTGCCGCCAAGGTCAGGCCGCGCGCGGCGCATTGGCTGAAGAAATCGCGCTGGCGGTCCATCGCGTCAATGTCCTGCTGACCGGCCCAGCGGCCATCGGCATGACGCGCCAGCAACACACCCAGCTCCTCCAGGCTCTCGCGGATGGCGGCGATGGCCTCCGTGAGGTGGTCGTCACGCTGACCGGGGCGGCGCGTGGCCATGGGGTGGTGCAGGGCATCCGCCGCATCCACACCGCCGCCCGGAAACACATAGGCCCCCGGCGCAAAACTGGCCGTGGCTGAGCGCCGCGTCATCAGCACCTCCAACCCATCGGCCGTGTCGCGCAGCAGCAAAACAGTGGCCGCCAAACGGGCGGGGGCGGGTTCGCGGGCGGGGTGCAGGAGTTGGGTAGGGCGGGGCATGGGCAAATGATATCGGTACGGCATGACGGGCTGTGACACTTTTTGGCAGACCAGTGAGCCGGTCGATGGTGACCAGCCCGCTAAAAAGCGGCTCACCTGAAGCGCCAGGAACGTGGGTTGGGCAGAGGTCGGGGGCGATTTCAAAAAGCGAAGCGTCATGAGCCCCCGGCATCTGCCCAGCCCGCGTCCCGGGTCAAAGCGGACATGTCGACAAACCACAGCTGGCGCGCAAATGCCACGGCTGGTCGTCGGCTCGGCACGAAGGGTGATGCGGCGCCAGCGCAACATAGATAATGCCGCCATGCGCATCCCCTTTACCAAAATGCAAGGTGCCGGCAACGACTTTGTGGTGCTGGACGAAACCCAAACCCGCTACGGCCTGACGCCCGAGCACTATCGTTTTCTGGCTGACCGCCACTTTGGTGTGGGTGCCGACCAGATTCTGACGGTACGCGCCTCCAGCAGCCCCGGCATCGATTTTTCCTACGTCATCCACAACGCCGACGGCGGCGAGGTCGAGCATTGCGGCAACGGCGCGCGCTGCTTCCTGGCCTTTGTGCGCCGCCAGGGCCTGACCACCAAAGACCTGGTCACCGTGCAAACCATGAATCGCGTGTTGCAGCTGCAGATGCAGCCCGATGGCCGTGTCACGGTCGATATGGAAGCGCCGGACTTTGACCTGACTCACCTGCCATTTGAGACCAAAGGTCAGCACTGTGAGCTCACCGGTTCATGGCTTTATTGGCCTCTAGCCCTTGATGTACAAGGGCAGGAAGCTATCGTTAAGGTAGTCTTGGTATCGATGGGCAACCCGCATGCGGTGACGCTGGTGGACGATGTCGACACTGCGCCGGTGCTCACCCACGGCCCGCTGATCCAAAACCTGGCCGCGTTTCCGCGGGGCGTGAACGTGGGCTTCATGCAGGTGGTGGACCGCAGCCATATCCGCCTGCGCGTCTACGAGCGCGGCGCAGGCGAAACGCTGGCCTGCGGCACCGGTGCCTGCGCGGCAGTGGTGGCCGGTATCCGCCTCGGCCTGCTCGATGCCACGGTGGACGTTGAAACCCACGGTGGCACCTTGACCATTGCCTGGCAGGGCGGTCGCTCGCCGGTGATGTTGACCGGCCCGGCCACCGTGGTTTTTGACGGCAGCATTGAATTCCCCAACTGAAAGCAAGCATGACCACTTTCAACCAGTTTCCCAGCGCCATGGGCAGCCCCATCACCGAAGACGACATCGCCAATTACCTGGCCAACACGCCGGATTTTTTTGAGCGCCATGCCGAGTTGCTGGCCGCGGTGCAGTTGTCCAGCCCGCACAGCCAGCGCGCGGTGAGCCTGCAGGAGCGCCAGGCGACACTGCTGCGCGAGAAGATCCGCATGCTGGAACAGCGCATCATGGACATGATCCGCAACGTCAATGAGAACATGGTGCTGTCCGACAAACTGCTGCAATGGGCGCACACACTGTTTTTGAACACCGAGCCGCAGGCGCTGCCCCAACTGATTGCCGATGAACTGGCGGACCAGTTTTCGGTGCCGCAAGTCGGCATCAAGGTCTGGGGCGTGGCGCCGCATTACCAGAACTGTGGCTTTGCGGGCGGCGTGAGTGATGATGCCAAATCGTTTGCCACCTCGCTGACCGAGCCGTTTTGCGGCGTCAACACCGGGCTGGAGGCCATCAACTGGCTGCCCGAGCCTCAAGCGGCGGTGTCGCTGGCGATTTTGCCGCTGCGCGGTTTGGCCGATGCGGCTGGCGCGCACGGTGGTCTGGCGCCGGCGTTTGGGCTGCTGGTACTGGCCTCGCCCGATGCGCAGCGCTTCAACAGCACCATGGGCACCGAGTTTTTGGCGCGTATTGCCGAACTGGCCAGCGCCGCGCTGTCACGCCTGCGCTGAGAGGGCGGGCAGGGCCATGGCAGACACTCTGGTTCAGCGTTACCTGGACCATGTGCGGTTTGAAAAACGCCTGGCCGAGCGCACCGTGGCGCTGTACACGCTGGACCTTGACAAATTGGCTCAAAACGCCGCGCTGGCCGGTGTCGAACTGACGCAGGTGCAGCCCAGTCACATCCGCCGCTGGGTGGCGCACATGCACAGTGGCGGGCGCAGTGGCCGCGGTATTGCACTGATTTTGTCGGGTTGGCGCGGTTTTTACACCTGGCTGGGGCGCGAAGGCGGGGTCGCCAGCAACCCGGTACTGGATGTGCGGGCCCCTAAAGCCGGCAAACCGCTGCCCAAAGCCCTGGCGGTGGACCAGGCGGTGCAACTCGCCAGCTTCGAGAACGAAAACGCCAACCCCTGGCTGGAAGCGCGTGACGCGGCGCTGACCGAGTTGCTTTACGGCGGCGGCCTGCGGCTGGCCGAGGTCACCGGGCTGGATGTGCTGGCCAGCCACAGCGCGCGTGGCTGGGTCGATTTGCAGGCCGGTGAGGCCCACGTGCTCGGCAAAGGCAACAAACGGCGCATCGTGCCGGTGGGCGCACAGGCGGTGCTGGCCGTGCAGCGCTGGCTGGCCGTGCGTGAGCAATACCTGCCGGTGTCGTCAACCTCGGGTGGCAGCCGTGACGATGGGGCAGCACCGGTAACTCAGCCCGCTTTGTTCCTTGGCCGCAATGGCACCCGCCTGTCGGCCCAGTCGGTGTGGAAGCGCTTGCGTTTGCGCAGCCTGCAGGCCGGACTGGCGGTGCCGGTGCACCCGCACATGCTGCGCCATTCGTTTGCCAGCCATGTGTTGCAGTCCAGCAGCGACCTGCGCGGGGTGCAGGAGTTGTTGGGCCATGCCAACATCAGTACAACCCAAATTTATACCCGGCTGGACTTTGGCCACCTGGCCAAAGCCTATGACGCGGCGCACCCCCGGGCTCATCTCAAGTTCAGTGGTTCAAAATAGCGGTTTTTCTACCAATCAACAGGTGACTTATGCAAAAGCAAATCAGCGTGGTGTTGGACAAGGGCGTCGAGTTCACCTTTCACGTACCCGAAGGCCCCGTCCTGGCGCACGATGCCGCCCGTGCCTGGCTGGACAAACAGTTCATCGAGCTGGAGTGTGAACCATTGCGCGCCAGCGGCAAGGTGCTCACCGCCGACAAGGTGCTGGTGGTCACCCAGGCCGCCGGCCCGGCCCTGTTCAACGACGCCCAATGGGTGGCGGGCTTTGTGGCGGCCGTCAGCGCGGCGCTGGGCAAACCCATGATCCGCGTGGACGTGCCGTCCATGGCCATCACCTATTGATGAAATCCATCCGTCTGCGCCCCGGCAAGGAGCGCTCGCTCCTGCGTCAACACCCCTGGATCTTTGAGTCGGCCATTGCCAAAGGTGGCGCCGACGCGGGTGAAACCGTGCGGGTGGAGTCGGCTGAAGGCCAGTTTCTGGGCTGGGCGGCGTTCAGCCCGAGCTCCAAAATTCGCGCCCGGGTCTGGAGCTTTGATGAAGCGCAGCGTATCGATGCATCGTTTTTTATAGCTGCCTGCGCAATAGCTATAAGGGCTAGAGGCCGATTTGACATACAAAGTAACGGCGTGCGCCTGGTGCATGGCGAATCCGATGGCCTGCCCGGTTTGATCGTGGACCGGTATGACGACACGCTGGTGGCGCAATTCACCAGTGCCGGGGTCGAGCGCTGGAAAGACGTGATTGCTGAGGCGTTGCTGGCCGCCACCGGTCTGACCCAACTGTATGAACGCAGCGATGCCAGCAGCCGCGCGCTGGAAGGGTTGCCCGAGGCCACCGGCTGGCTGCGCGGCGCAGGTGCGGTCGATTTGCTGCTGCAGGAACACAGCTGGCAGCTCCAGGTGAACATTGCCGAAGGTCATAAAACCGGTTTCTACCTGGACCAGCGCGACAGCCGCAAACGTTTCTTCGACTATGCCCGGCGGCTCCAATTTGAGCGGGTGCTGAACTGTTATTGCTACACCGGCGGCTTCACTGTGGCGGCCTTAAAAGGTGGCGCGTCGCATGTCACTTCCATCGATTCCAGCGGCCCGGCGCTGGCCAAAGCGGCCGCCAACGTGGCACTGAACGGCTTTGCGCCTGAGCGCGCCACGTTCATGGACGCGGATGTGAATGCCTCGCTGCGCCAATTGATAGAGCAGGGCCGCACCTTTGATGCCATCGTGCTTGATCCGCCCAAGTTCGCCCCCACCGTGGCGCATGCCGATCGCGCCGCGCGCGCTTACAAAGACATCAACCGGCTGGCCTTCAAGCTGCTCGAACCCGGTGGTGTGTTGTTCACCTACAGCTGCTCGGGCGGCATCAGCGCGGATCTGTTTCACAAAATTGTGGCGTCGGCCGGGTGTGATGCCGGCGTAGATGGCTATATCCATGAGCGCATGGGCGGCGCGCCGGATCACCCGATGACGATCCATTTTCCGGAAGGCGAGTACCTCAAAGGGCTGGTCGTCATGCGCAAGTAGTCGGAAAAGGCTTCGTCGTTACACTCGCTGCCTTTCAACCTGCCACCGCACCATGTCCCTGATTCCTGCCACCATCCTCACCGGTTTTCTCGGTTCCGGCAAAACGACGCTGCTCAAACGCGTCTTGTCCGAGGCGCACGGCCAGAAGATCGCCATCATCGAAAACGAGTTCGGCGAGGAAAACATCGACAACGACATTCTGGTGACCGACTCCAAAGAGCAGATCATCCAGATGAGCAATGGCTGCATCTGCTGCACCATCCGCGAAGACCTGCGCGAGGCGCTGCAACTGCTGGCCGCCAAAAAGCGCCAGGGCCTGCTGGATTTTGACCGCGTGGTGATCGAGACCACCGGTCTGGCCGACCCCGGCCCGGTGGCACAGACCTTTTTCATGGACGACGAAATTGCCGAAAGTTACCTGCTGGACTCGATCCTGACGCTGGTGGACGCCAAACACGCCAACCAACAGCTTGACGACCGCCAGGAAGCGCGCCGCCAGGTCGGTTTTGCCGACCAGATTTTCATCAGCAAGACCGACCTGGTCAGCGCCGAAGAGGTGGTGGACTTGCAGCACCGCCTCAAACACATGAATCCGCGCGCGCCGCAAAAAGCCGTGCATTTTGGTGAGGTGGCCTTGAGCGAGGTGTTTGATCTGCGTGGTTTCAACCTCAACACCAAGCTCGACATCGACCCGGACTTCCTGAAAGAAGACGATCACGGCCATGACCATGACCACGCTGGTCACGACCACGCGCCTGGCGAAAGTTGCAACCACCCGTCGCAACAGCATGGCCATCACCACGCGCATGATGACGACGTGAAAAGTTTTGTGTTTCGTTCTGACCGCGCGTTTGATCCCGCCAAGCTGGAAGACTTTCTGGGGGCCGTGGTCAACATCTACGGCCCGCGCATGTTGCGTTACAAGGGCGTGTTGTCTATGAAGGGCACCGACCGCAAAGTCATTTTTCAGGGCGTGCACCAGTTGATGGGCAGTGACCTGGGCCCAGCTTGGCGCCCAGACGAAAAGCGTTGTAGCAAAATGGTGTTTATCGGCATTGACCTGCCCCAGGACATTTTTCTGCAAGGCATGGCGCAAAGCCTTGTGTGAGTACGTCTTTTAACCTTGCTGGATGAGTGATGTTTGTCTCGCTTTTGCAACTGATGGGTTTTTCCACGGCAGCACCAGTACACTCGCGCGCCGATGAAAAGGCGCCAGCCGCCGCCAGGCTCAAGGCAACTGCAGCAAGAACGCTGGAAACAGCACCTTCATCTTCTCAAGCCTCTAAAAAAACCGTCAGGAGTCCACCCGTGAAAGCGCCAGCCGTTAAACAGAAAGCTGTACCTGCCAAAGCGGGTGCAGCCGCCAAGCCCGCTCCTGCTGCCAAGGCCGCCCCGGCTGCGCCAGCCAAAAAAGTGGCCGCGCCTCCTCCTGTTGCTCCCGTCAAAAGCGCCGGCAAACCGGTGACCAAGCCGGTTGCCAAACCGGTTGCCAAGTTGGCCACCCCGACCGCTTCCAAACCCGTCGCCAAGGCCTCTGTTGCCAAAGTCCCGGCCGTCAAGGCCAGTGCAGCCCCCAAAGTGGCGCCAGCCCGCAAGCCGGAGCCTGCCAAAGCAGTTCCCGCGGTGCAGCCGGTTCCCTCCCGTCCCAAAAAGAAGCCTGAACCCGTGACCACTCTTGATCCATCTGAAACCGTGACGTCCTCTGTTAAACCTACCAAAACCGTCAAGGCGGTGGAGCCCGTCGCCGTTGCCAAGCCAAGCCCGGTGGCACAACTGACCCCGCTGGGCATACCGGTTCGCTCTGGTCGGCCCTCGTCCCGGCTGGCGCAGCTGACGGTTCCGTCCATGGCGCAGTCGGTGGCCTCCACCGCAGCCAAGGCCAGCTTCACCCAGATGACCACGGTGCAACCCATCGTGTCGCCATTGGCCTCTGCCATCAAGAAAGACCCCAAACTGGCCAACAACTGGAAGAAAAAGCCAGTGGCCGAGTTGACCGATGCCGAACTCATGGCCATGTCGGACGACGATTACATGAACGACACCCAGATGGCGTTTTTTCGCCTGAAATTGGTGGCGCTCAAAAACGACATCCTCAGTAACGCCGGTGAAACCACCGAGCACCTGCGCGAAGACACGGTGGTGGTGCCTGACCCGGCTGACCGTGCCACCATCGAGGAAGAGCACGCACTCGAGTTGCGCACCCGTGACCGCGAACGCAAGCTACTGAAAAAAATCGAGCAATCCATCAACCGCATCGATGCGGGTGACTACGGCTACTGCGATGAAACCGGCGAGCCCATTGGTGTGGGCCGCCTGTTGGCGCGGCCTACCGCCACACTGTCACTGGAAGCGCAGCAGCGCCGCGAACTCAAACAGAAGATGTTTGGCGATTGAAGCTGCATTGACCCAGGGCTGCGCGCGCAAGGTGTATTGATGGCGACCAAGGACACTCCCCCAGGGCTATTGGCTCGGGTCGCCAACTTTGTTCGCAGTCCGTCCGCTGAATCGCCACCGCATGAGCTCGCTGGTGCCCCCGAAGAGGGCGAGGGCGGCAAGCAGGCCATCAAGCGCATGATTGAGCGCAAGGCGCACAACGACGCGATCCGCCATCGGGAATTCAGCCAACTGCGCAAGTTGCGTGAAGCCTCTCCGGCGGCCCTGTCAGAGATGGCGGCGCGTGCCTCGTTCTATCAGGATAGTTCGGGTTTTCCGGTGTCTGAGGGGCGCGCGACCACCTTGAAAAAGATCGATGAGATCGAGGCACAGATGTCCAAGCAGTGGTGGAAAGGCCAGCAGGGCAAGCCGGCTGAGGGTGTGGCACCGGCCCGCGCTGGGGCAGCGCCGCTGCTGGCGCCATCCGGCCCAAGCGCGCCTGAATCGCAACTGGACACCTGCAATACGTTTGCACCCACCATGCCGACCGATCTGGCGGAGCCTTTGATGCCTGCGCCCGCCCAGGCGCCGCAGCCAAAGGTGGCAGTTCGGCCGGTGGAGCGGCCAAGCGTTGTTCCCCCTGCCCGAAGCTTCGAGATGACCGGTAGCAGCGGGTTTTCCAACTCCAAGATGGTGTCCATCGACATGGGGCAGGCGCTGTCAGACCCCGTGCTGGAGGACGCGGCGATTCGTTTTGCCAACAGCGATGACATTGGCGCCGAAGCGGTGTTGATGATGGCTCTCAAGGCAAACACGGTCACTCAAAAGTCCAAAGACACCTGGACAATGGCGTTGATGGACATGTACCGTGCCACGGGCCAGTTGGCCAATTACGAGCGCCTGGCCCTGGAGTTTGCCGAGCGCTCGGGCCGTGCGGTGCAGCCTGTGCCCGTTGCGCGCCAACCACCTGGGTTGGCGCCAGCCTTGGCCGAGGCTTGGCAGTCTGATGCGAGCACATCAGGCTTTGCCGTCTGGCGGGCGCCTGCCGTTCTGGACCGCGCTGCGGTGGCGCATTTGCAGGTTGCTGTCGTGGCCGGGCGTACCCCTGCCCTGCTGGACTGGGGCGACCTGCGCGTCATTACCCCCGAGGCTGCGGTCGCCTTGGCCGGGTTGATGGCTCAGTGGTGCGATCAACCCCTGACGCTGCAATTTGATCACCTGGAAACGCTGGATGCCCTGTTGCGCGTCAGTACCCCGATTGGTGACCGGCAGGTGGCCAGGTTTTGGTGGCAACTGCGCCTGAATACCTTGCGCGTGCTGGGGTCACAGGAAGAATTCGAGCTGGTCTCCATGGATTATTGCGTGACCTATGAAGTGTCCCCGCCAGCTTGGCAAAGCGTGCGTTGCCGTCGCGCCTTTGGTTCACCTGCGGCTGATGTCGCGGGTTTCTCGACGCCCGATGACGATCTGGACACCACGTCTTCCGGGCCGCTCACCGAACCGACGCCGTTCGTGGATGCCAGCGCCAGCCGGTTGGACCTCTCCGGTGAGGTGCTGGGTACGGCGGCAGTTGGGTTGAATCCGCTGCAAGACGCTCTGCGCGCCAGCGGCGACGTGCTGGTGAGCTGCGAGAACCTGGTGCGGGTTGATTTCTCGGCAGCAGGCAGCATTTTGAATTGGGTTGCCAGTGCACAGGCCACCGGCAAAAAGATCGAGTTTTGTCGTCTGCCTCACTTGGTAGCGGCTTTTTTCAATTTGATCGGTATCAACGAACATGCGCGGGTCACGACCCGCGCCACCTAGGAAGCCAGCAGCGGTATGGATCAATTTCACGGAACCACCATCATCAGCGTGCGCCGCCAGACCCCCGACGGGATGCAGGTCGCCATTGGCGGGGATGGTCAGGTCACGCTGGGCAACATTGTGGTCAAGGGCACGGCGCGCAAGGTGCGCAAGCTCTACCATGGCAAGGTGCTGGCCGGTTTTGCCGGGGCCACCGCTGATGCCTTCACCCTGTTTGAGCGCTTTGAGGCCAAGCTTGAAAAACACCAGGGTCATTTGGTGCGCGCGGCCATCGAGCTCACCAAAGACTGGCGTACCGACCGTGTGCTGCGCCGCCTGGAGGCGATGCTGGCCGTGGCTGACAAAGAGGCCTCACTGATCATCACCGGCAATGGCGATGTGCTGGAGCCCGAAAACGGTATCGTGGCCATCGGTTCAGGCGGTGCTTACGCCCAGGCAGCCGCTATTGCCATGCTCAACAACACCGACTTGTCGGCGGCCGAGATGGTCAAGAAATCGCTGGAGATTGCCGGTGAAATTTGCATCTACACCAACATGAACCACACGGTGGAGACATTGTGAAACCTTGCGGGACAGACCAAGATTTGCGGAGCAAATTTGCTCTGTCTCCAACACGTCGTCGGATGTTTGGATGTCCACCTTGCGGGACAGACCAAGAGTTACACGAAGTGAACTTTGCTCTGTCCTCAACACTTCGTCGGATGTCCATCCCGCGCCGCAGACCTCATTGAACTGATCAGTACCATGTCATCCCTTACCCCCCAGGAAATCGTCGCCGAACTCGACAAACACATTGTTGGCCAGCACCAGGCCAAACGGGCCGTGGCGATTGCTTTGCGCAACCGCTGGCGCCGCCAACAGGTCGATACGGATCTGCGCGGGGAAATCACCCCGAAAAATATTTTGATGATTGGCCCCACCGGTGTGGGCAAGACCGAAATCGCCCGCCGCCTGGCGCGTCTGGCCGATGCGCCCTTCATCAAGGTGGAAGCGACCAAGTTCACCGAGGTGGGTTATGTGGGCAAGGACGTGGATTCCATCATCCGCGATCTGGCCGATGTGGCTGTCAAACAGACCCGCCAAAGCGAAATGCACAAGGTGCGTACCCGTGCCGAAGACGCTGCAGAAGACCGGGTGCTCGACATCCTGATCCCGCTGCCGCGCAAAGAGTTTGGCGTGATGGAAGCCCAGGAGCCCGAGAGTGCCGCGCGCCAGACCTTCCGCAAGAAACTGCGCGAAGGCCAACTCAACGACCGCGAGATTGAACTTGACCTGGCCCAGTCGCCAGCCCGCATGGAGATCATGGGCCCGGCCGGCATGGAAGAAATGACCGAGCAGCTGCGTGGCATGTTTGGCCAGCTCAACCAGACCAAAAAACAGACGCGCAGACTGAAAATCAGCGAAGCGCTGAAGCTGCTGGCCGACGAGGAAGCCGCCAAACTGGTGAACGACGATGACATCAAGACCCAGGCGCTGCATGTGCTGGAGCAAAACGGCATCGTGTTCATCGACGAGATTGACAAGGTGACCTCGCGTGCCGAGAGCGGCAGCGCCGAGGTGTCGCGCCAAGGGGTGCAGCGCGATTTGCTGCCTTTGGTGGAAGGCACCACGGTGTCCACCAAATACGGCACGGTGAAGACAGACCACATTTTGTTCATTGCGTCGGGCGCGTTTCACCTGAGCAAGCCCAGCGACCTGATTCCGGAGTTGCAGGGGCGTTTTCCGATCCGCGTCGAGCTGAAATCGCTGTCGGTGCAAGACTTTGTGGCCATCCTGACACAAACCCACGCCTCCCTGGTCAAGCAGTACCAGGCCCTGCTGGCGACCGAGCAGGTCAGCGTGGTGTTTGCCGAGGAGGGCATCACACGCCTGGCGCAGATTGCCTTTGATGTGAATGAGCGCACCGAAAACATCGGTGCACGCAGGTTGTCCACCGTGATGGAGCGCCTGCTCGACGAGGTGAGCTTCAACGCCAGCAACCTGGCGGGTGAAACGGTGCAGGTGGATGCGGCTTATGTCGAGTCACGCTTGGCCGAACTCAGCAAAAACGAAGATTTGAGCCGTTACATCTTGTAAGGCGCCCCGGCCACCGACCGTCATCCGGTAACTTTGCACAGTTTTTGAGGATGTTTGGCCTCCTCAGACGTCACTTTCAGTGCGTGCGCTAAGTGCTTCATTTAGAACGATTTTGTCGCCTGAAAAGGCTTCAAAATCACGCCTAAGTCATTGATTTCATTGTAAAAATTTGTACTCAGCCCGTTTGCAGGCTGTTATTTTGCTGATACAGTGCAAAAAAGTGCAATTTTGTGGTGAAAAGTGCTTTTTTAACTGCGCTCGCCAAGCTGGCAAATCCAACCAAGGTTATTCAACGTGTTTCAAGGGGCTTCCTCACTCAGTCTGGACGCAAAGGGTCGGCTATCGGTGCCAACCCGGCATCGTGACGTGTTGAGCGCCACCGCCAGCGGCCAGCTCACCATCACCAAGCACCCCGACGGTTGCCTGATGATTTTCGCCCGACCCGAGTGGGAAAAATTCCGCGAGCGCATCAATAGCCTGCCGATGTCGGCGCAGTGGTGGAAACGCATTTTTCTGGGTAACGCCATGGACGTGGAGATGGACGCCACCGGCCGCGTGCTGGTGTCGCCTGAACTGCGCGCCACCGCTGGCATCACCAAGGAATCTGTGTTGTTGGGCATGGGTAACTACTTTGAGTTGTGGGACAAGACCACCTACGACGCCAAGGAAGCCCAGGCCATGCAGGGCGACATGCCCGACGTTTTCAAAGACTTTGCGTTCTGAAGGCAGGCGGTGGAAAACGCATGGACACACACCACCGTGTTGTTGGGCGAGGCGGTCGGCGCTTTGCTTGGCACCGCTGACGCGCCCGCGGCACCCACTGAGGCGCCGGTCTACGTGGATGCCACCTTTGGCCGGGGTGGCCACAGCCGCCTGATTCTGTCGCGCCTGGCGCCCCAAGGCAGCTTGATTGCCTTTGACAAAGATCCGGATGCGCTGCTGGAGGCGGCCAGCATCACCGACCCGCGTTTTGCCATCCGGCATCAGGGTTTCAGCCATCTGGGTGAATTGCCGCCTGCCAGCGTGGCCGGGGTGCTGCTGGATCTGGGTATCAGTTCGCCGCAGGTGGACAACCCGGCACGGGGTTTCAGTTTCAGGTTCGAAGGGCCTCTGGACATGCGCATGGACACCACGCGCGGCACCTCGGTGGCGCAGTGGCTGGCCCATGCTGAAGTAGATCAAATAACGGAGGTGATTCGTGAATATGGCGAAGAACGGTTTGCTGGCCCCATTGCAAAGGCGATTGTTGCGCGCCGACAGGCTCGGGGCCCCCTTGTCACCACCACTGAACTGGCCCAGCTCGTGGCTGACACGGTCAAAACCCGCGAGCCGGGCCAGAACCCTGCAACGCGCACATTTCAGGCTTTTCGGATTTTCATCAACGCCGAGCTTGAAGAGCTGCAACAGGCGCTAGCGGGTGCCCTGAAAGTGTTGCAACCCGGCGGGCGGCTGGTGGTGATCAGCTTTCACTCGCTGGAAGACCGCATCGTCAAGCAGTTCATCGCCCAGCATGCCAAAGAGGTGTATGACCGCCGGGCACCGTTTGCGGCGCCGAAAGTGATGCAGCTCAAGGCGATGGGGCGCGTGCGCCCGGGCGCAGCTGAAGTGGCTGCCAACCCGCGTGCCCGCAGTGCCATCATGCGCGTGGCCGAGCGCACTGCGACCCGCGCAGAGGGGGTGCCATGATGCGCATGAACCTGGTGTTGTTGGTGGGTGTGGTGCTGAGTGCCTTGTACCTGGTGCACGTGCAGTACGAGTCGCGCCACCTGTTTTCTGAGCTGGATCGCGCACGCTCACTGGCCCACAAGCTCGAAGTGGAAAACGAACGCCTGCAGGTGGAAAAGCGCGCCCAGGCCACTTCGGCGCGCATTGAGGGCCTGGCCAAATCGCGCCTGCAAATGCGCCCGGCCAATCCGGCCATTACGGCTTATGTGGCCTACACGCCCGGTGCGGCTGACCAAGGCAGCACTGCCAACCCCTTGATCGTTGGGCGTGTCAAATGAGCCGCAGCATTGCCTACAACTCCAGCCCCCTGCTGGCCAGCCCGACCCCGGTGTGGCGCAGCAAATTCATTGTGGCGGCCACTGCGCTGGCTTTTGTGGGTCTGGCCGGGCGCGCGGTGTACATCCAGGTCATTGAAAACGATTTTTTCCAGCGCCAGGGTGAGGTGCGTTTTGCCCGCACGCTGGCACTGCCTGCCAACCGTGGGCGTATTCTGGACCGCAACGGTGTGATTCTGGCGTCCAGCATCCCGGTGCCCAGCATCTGGGCCATTCCCGAGGATGTGGACCGCGACCCGGAGCAGTTGAAAAAGCTGGCCAAACTGCTGGGCATGTCGCTGCCCGAGCTGAACAAGAAGCTGCAAGATGAGGACAAGACCTTTGTCTGGCTCAAGCGCCAGGTGGACGAGTCGGCCGGCAAGCAGATTGAGGCTTTGAAGATCAAGGGTATTTACCAGCGCAAGGAATACAAGCGCCAGTACCCCGAGGGTGAAGCCGCCGCGCATGTGGTGGGTTTCACCAACGTGGAAGACAAAGGCCAGGAAGGCATGGAGCTGACCTTCAACACCGATCTGGGTGGGCGCAACGGGTCGCGGCGCGTCATCAAGGACCGCATGGGCCGGGTGGTAGAAGCCGTGGGCGAGCAAATAGCGCCCGTGGATGGCCGCGACCTGCAGCTCAGCATTGACAGCAAGGTGCAGTTTTTTGCCTTCCAGACGCTCAAAGAGGCAGTGCTGCAGCACAAGGCCAAGGCCGGCAGTGTGGTGGTGCTCGATGTGCAAACGGGCGAGGTGCTGGCGCTGGCCAACTACCCCAGCTATGTGCCGGACAAACGGCAAAACCTCAGCGGTGAGCAGCTGCGCAACCGCGCCTTGACCGACAGTTTTGAGCCCGGCTCGACCATGAAGCCGTTCATCATCGGGCTGGCCATGGACAACGGGCGGGTCACGCCGCAAACCAGCATTCAGACCGCGCCGGGGCGCCTGAGCATCGGCAACTCGACTATTTCTGACTCGCACCCGCACAGCGTGCTCAGTGTGACTGAGGTGATCCAGAAGTCCAGCAACGTGGGCACGGTCAAGATTGCCATGCAGATGCCACCGCGCGCCATGTGGGAGATGTTCAGCAGCGTCGGTTTTGGCCAGAAGCCGCAGGTGCCGTTCCCAGGTGCAGTCAGCGGGCGGCTGCGGCCCTACAAGGCCTGGCGGCCCATCGAGCAGGCCACCATGAGCTACGGCTACGGCCTGTCGGTGAGCCTGATGCAGCTGGCCCATGCCTACACCGTGTTTGGCCGTGATGGTGATCTGCCGCCGCTCTCCATGCTGAAAGTCACTGAGCCGCTGGTTGGCCAGCCGGTCTTCAAAGGCAAGGTGGCCCGTGATGTGCGCCACATGCTGCACCTGGTCACTGGCCCGGGCGGCACCGCACCCAAGGCACAAACCATGGGTTACTCGGTGGGTGGTAAAACCGGCACCGCGCACAAACAGGAAGGCAAAGGCTATGCCACCAAGAAGTACCGTGGCGTTTTTGCCGGATTGGCGCCGATTGACGCGCCGCGCATTGCCGTGGCGGTGATGATTGACGAGCCGAGCAACGGCCAGTATTACGGCGGTGACACGGCCGCGCCGGTGTTCAGCAAAACCGTGCAGCAAACGCTGCGGGTGCTGGGCATTGCCCCGGACATGACGGTGGTGCCCCAGGTGGTGACCGAACTGGTGGAGGAGTCGTTCTGATGCTGCAATTGCACACCCCTGAGCAGGCCGCCCAATGGCTGCAGTCTCAGGTCACCGGCACCTTACGCACTGACAGCCGCAAGCTACAACCCGGCGACGGGTTTCTGGCTTGGCCGGGCGCCGCAGTGGACGCACGTGCCCACGTGGCGGCTGCCTTGGCCGCGGGTGCCGCAGCCTGCCTGGTGGAGCATTCTGGCGTTGAGGCGTTTGCGTTTGACGACGCGCATGTGGCCACCTACCTGGGTTTGAAGGCCGCTAGCGGACCACTGGCCAGCGCGTACTTTGGTGAGCCCAGCCAGGCCTTGCGATTGCTCGCCGTGACCGGTACCAATGGCAAAACCTCCAGCGCCTGGTGGCTCGCCCAGGCGCTCTCAAACCTGCATCATCCAGCGCCCATGCCGTGTGGGGTTGTGGGCACTTTGGGCATGGGTATGCCACCGAATGTGGTGAGCACCGGTCTGACCACGCCCGACCCGGTGGCCTTGCAGGCGGCGTTGGCTGGTTTTGTCAAGCAGGGAGTTCAAGCCTGCGCCATCGAGGCCTCTTCCATCGGCATCGAAGAGCACCGGCTGGACGGCACGCTGATCCACACCGCGCTGCTGACCAATCTGACGCAGGACCATCTGGACTACCACGGCAGCATGGAAAGCTACTGGCAGGCCAAGACCCGGCTGTTTGCCTGGCCCGGTTTGCGCGCGGCCGTCATCAACGTCGATGACCCTTATGGCGTGGCGCTGGCGCAAGGCCTGGAAGAGCGTGTGCCGCAGGGCGCGCTGGATATCTGGACGGTATCGATGCAGGCCGGGCCGGGCAACCGGGCGCGGCTGCAGGCGCAGGCGGTGGACTACAGCCAGGGTGGCGCGCGCTTCCATCTGGTGGAGGGCGCGCAGTCTGTGCCGCTGGCCACACAGCTGATGGGCGATTACAACGTCTCCAATGTGCTGGGGGTCATTGCCGCCATGCGCACGCTGGGGGTGTCGCTGGTTGACGCCGCCCAGGCTTGTGCCGCTTTGACGCCCGTGCCGGGGCGCATGGAGTGTGTGAATGTGCCGGGCCAGCCGCTGGTGGCGGTGGACTACGCCCACACGCCAGACGCTCTGGCCAAGGCGCTGGAGGCGTTGCGGCCAGTGGCGGCGCAGCGCGGTGGCAAGCTGTGGTGTGTGTTTGGTTGTGGCGGTGACCGCGACACCCGCAAGCGCCCGCTGATGGGTGCGGCGGCCAGCAGCCATGCCGAGCGGATCGTGGTCACCAGCGACAACCCGCGCAGTGAAGCGCCGGACGCCATCATCAGCCAGATCCTGCTGGGCCTGATTGGCGTGCCTGGCGTGATGGTGGAGCCGGATCGTGCCCGCGCCATTGCGCAGGCACTGGCGCAAGCCGCCGCTACCGATGTGGTGCTGGTGGCAGGCAAGGGCCATGAGGACTACCAGGAAGTTGCTGGTCAACGCCTGCCTTTCTCGGACATGACCCAGGTCAGGCAAGCGCTGGCGCAGCGATTGGGCAGCGGGGTGCCATCATGAGTGCGCGCATGACCCTGCAGCAGGTTGCGGCCTGGCTGACCTCGGCCCAGCAGGTGGGGCTGCGCGGCCTGCCCGACCTGGCGATTTGTCGCGTGCACACCGACACCCGCACCCTGCAGGCGGGGGATCTGTTTGTAGCGCTGCTTGGGGAGCGTTTCGACGCCAATGCCTTCCTTGCAGAGGCCAAGGCCAGAGGCGCCGTGGCGGCCATCTGCCAGGGTGACGCCGTTGCA
Organism: Rhodoferax ferrireducens; assembly: GCA_002083775.1. Taxonomy (GTDB): domain Bacteria; phylum Pseudomonadota; class Gammaproteobacteria; order Burkholderiales; family Burkholderiaceae_C; genus Rhodoferax; species Rhodoferax ferrireducens_A. The sequence continues at coordinate 237,706 of MTEI01000005.1, forward strand.
GCGCAACTGGCGCAAGCCGGTTTGCCCGGTCTGGTGGTGCCGGACGCGCGCCTGGCGCTGGCGCAGCTGGCCACACGCCACCGCGCACAATTCGCCCTGCCGCTGATCGCCGTGACCGGCAGCAACGGTAAAACCACCGTGACGCAAATGATCGCCGCCATCCTGCGTGCCGCGCAAGGTGACGCCGCGCTGGCCACGCAAGGCAATCTGAACAACGACATTGGCGTGCCACTCACCGTGGCGCGTCTGACCGCCGCGCACAAGATCGCGGTGGTGGAGCTGGGCATGAACCACCCGGGCGAGATTGCTACCCTGGCCGCCATTGCCCAGCCGACGGTGGCGCTGGTCAACAACGCCCAACGCGAGCACCTGGAATTCATGCAGACGGTGCAGGCGGTGGCGCTGGAAAACGGCGCGGTGATCACCGCGCTGCCCGCTGACGGCGTGGCTGTGTTTCCGGTGGACGATGCTTTCAGCAGCCTCTGGGCGGATCTGGCTGGCGCGCGCCGCGTGTTGCGTTTTGCCGAGAAGGCGCAAGCCGACGCCGAGGTTTATGCCGTGCAGGCCGATTGGCTCGGCGCTGCCTGGCAAGTCCGCGCAGCCACGTCGGTTGGCGCGTTGACCTACAGCCTGCACATCGCCGGTGCCCACAACGTGAAAAATTCGCTGGCGGCTGTGGCTTGCGCCTTGGCGGCCGGTGTGGCTCCCGAGGCCATCAGCGCGGGCCTGAGTGCCTTTGAGCCGGTCAAAGGCCGCAGCCGCGCGTTGCAAGTCACGCTGTCTGGCCGCCAGATCACGGTGGTGGACGATACCTACAACGCCAACCCGGATTCGGTGCGTGCCGCCATCGACGTGCTGGCCGCGCTGCCCGGTACGCGCCTGCTGGTGCTGGGTGACATGGGTGAAGTGGGCGACCAGGGCCCGCAGTTTCATGCCGAAGCGCTCGCCCAGGCCACTGAAAAAAATATAGAAAAAGTGCTTGTAACCGGCGTCGAATCAGGGCGAGCAGCTATGAAATTTAAAGATGTCAAGGTGGTGGCAGAGATGGTTGATTTACAGGCCGCTGTGCTTGCGGCGTTGCCCGGCGTGTCCAGCGTGCTGGTCAAGGGCTCGCGTTTCATGAAGATGGAGCGGGTGGTGGACGCCATCGTGGCTGCCACGCAAGCCAACCAGGAGGCCACATGCTGATCTGGCTGGCCCAATGGCTGCAAACGCTGTTCCCGGATCTGGGTTTTTTGCGCGTGTTTCAGTACCAGACCTTCCGCGCCGTGATGGCCGCCATGACCGCGCTGCTGATGGGCCTGGCGGCGGGCCCATGGGTCATTCGCCGCCTGACCTCGCTCAAGATTGGTCAGCCGATCCGTGGTTACGGCATGGAGTCGCACCACATCAAGAGTGGCACACCCACCATGGGCGGGGTGTTGATTTTGCTGAGCATTTCCCTGTCAACCCTGTTGTGGTTTGACTGGAGCAACCGCTTTGTATGGATCGTGCTGCTGGTGACGCTGGGTTTTGGCGCCATTGGCTGGTCGGACGACTGGCGCAAGGTGGTCAACAAAGACCCCGAAGGCATGCCTTCACGTGAGAAATACCTGTGGCAGTCATTGATCGGGCTGGTGGCGGCGCTGTACCTGGTGTTTTCGATTTCCGAAAACACCAACGTCCGGGTGATGGAGCTGTTTTTCAGCTGGGTGCAGTCCGGGTTCGATTTGAACCTGCCGCCCAAGGCTGGGCTGATGCTGCCTTTTTTCAAGGAAATCAGCTACCCGCTGGGGGTGCTGGGCTTTGTCATCCTGACCTATCTGGTGATCGTCGGGTCAAGCAATGCGGTGAACCTGACCGACGGGCTGGACGGTCTGGCCATCATGCCGGTGGTGATGGTGGGCGCCTGTCTGGGCATTTTTGCCTACGTGACCGGCAACGCGGTTTTTGCCCGCTACCTGTTCCTGCCGCACATTCCCGGCGCCGGTGAACTGATGATTTTTTGCGCTGCCATGAGCGGGGCCGGGCTGGCGTTTTTGTGGTTCAACACGCACCCGGCGCAGGTGTTCATGGGTGACGTCGGCGCCTTGGCGCTGGGCGCTGCGCTGGGCACCATCGCGGTGATCGTGCGGCAAGAGATTGTGCTGGCCATCATGGGCGGCGTGTTTGTGGCCGAAGCCATCTCGGTCATGTTGCAGGTGACTTACTTCAAGTACACCAAGAAGCGCTTTGGCAACGGCAAACGCCTGCTCAAGATGGCGCCGTTGCATCACCATTTTGAGAAAACTGGCTGGAAAGAAACGCAGGTGGTGGTGCGTTTCTGGATCATCACCATGCTGCTGTGCCTGGTGGGGCTGACCACCTTGAAGCTGCGCTGATCATGAACTACCTGCAAGACCAACACGTACTGATCCTGGGCCTGGGCGCCTCCGGTCTGGCGATGGCGCGTTGGTGTGCACGTTGTGGTGCGCAGGTCACCGTGGCGGATACGCGTTTAGCCCCGCCGCAATTGGCCCGGTTGCAGACGGAGGTGCCCAGCGCGCGTTTTGTCGGTGGCCCGTTCGACGCGGCGCAGGTCGCAGGCACCGATGTGCGCGCGGTGTTCAAGAGCCCAGGCTTGAGTCCACTGGAGGTTGCTCCTGTATTCGAAGCTGCTAAGGAAGCATGCATAAGGGCTGCAGGCGAATTAGGCTTGTATTCACAAGCCCTGGCGCACCTGGAAGCCGAGCGCGGCTACGCCCCCGCTGTGCTGGCCGTCACCGGCACCAACGGTAAAACCACCGTCACCTCGCTCACTGGGCAACTGGTGGCGCGCGCGGGCAAAAGTGTGGCTGTGGCGGGCAACATCGGTCCGACGCTGCTCGACACCTTGGCCAAACATCTGGATGCCGGCGATCTGCCCGAGGTCTGGGTGCTGGAGCTCTCCAGCTTTCAACTTGATGGTGAAACTGGCTTCGAGCCCACTGCCGCTGCGGTGCTCAACATCACTCAAGACCACTTGGACTGGCACGGTTCCATGGCCGCCTACGTGTTGGCCAAGCGCAATATCTTTGGTCAGAGTGGCCTGATGGTGCTCAACCGCGAAGACGAAGAGGTCATGCGGATGCTGCCTCCAGCGTCAAAGGCGAAGGGCCAAAAACCCCAGCAGCGCGACTGCATCCTGTTTGGTGGTGACATGCCGCAGCGCCCGGGTGACTTTGGGATTGAGACGGTCAACGGCATGACCTGGCTGGTGCGTGCGCTGGACGCGGACGAGACCAAACGCAAGCGCAGTGAAGCCGCAGAAGAACTGTACTTCCAGCGCCTGATGCCCGCCGACGCGCTGCGCATCCGGGGTCGCCACAATGCCATCAATGCGCTATCTGCCCTGGCTTTGGCCAGCGCGGCCGGTTGTGCGCTGGCGCCGATGTTGTACGGGCTGCGCGAATACACCGGCGAGCCGCACCGGGTGCAGCCGATCGGCACCATCCATGCCGTGGAATATTTTGACGACAGCAAAGGCACCAATGTCGGTGCCACCGTGGCCGCCCTGATGGGCCTGGGTGCTGACCGCAAAGTGGTGGTGATTCTGGGCGGCGAGGGCAAAGGGCAAGACTTCTCACCCCTGGCCGACCCGGTGCGCCGTCATGTGCGCACCGTGGTGCTGATTGGCCGCGATGCGCCGCTGATCCGCGCTGCGCTGGTTGACACGCACGTGCCGCTGCTGGATGCCACCTCCATGGTTGACGCCGTGGCACAAGCCAGCGCCCAGGCCAAAGCGGGCGACGCCGTGCTGATATCGCCCGCCTGCGCCAGTTTTGACATGTTTGACAACTACGAGCACCGCGCGCGGATCTTCGTGCAGGCGGTGAGCGATCTGGCGCTTGAGGCCGGTCTGGTGCTGGAGGGCCAGGCATGAGCGGCTCCCGTGTCCCGTTGTTTCAACGCCTGCGGCAATGGACCGGCGGCGGGTTGCTGGCCGCGCCGGGTGGCGATGTGTTGCCAGTGCGCCTGGGCGCCACCCGCCTGGCCTCCACCGGCACTGCGCCGATGCGCGCCCAGGGCTTCGATCAGCCGCTGTTTTGGGTGACCGTCGCCCTGCTGTTGTGGGGGCTGGTCATGGTCTATTCGGCCTCCATTGCCCTGCCGGAAAACCCGCGTTTTGCCCAATACACCCCGACGTTCTTTCTGGTGCGGCACACCCTGTGGCTGGGCATCGCGTTTGTCGGGGCGTTGCTGGCTTATCAGGTGCCGCTGTCGACCTGGGAAAAGGTCGCGCCATGGTTGTTTGTGGCCTCGCTGGTGTTACTGGCGCTGGTGCTGGTACCGGGCATTGGCAAAAAAGTCTATGGCGCGCGGCGTTGGATCAGCGTCGGGCCGCTGAGTTTCCAGCCGTCTGAGCTGGTCAAGTTCACCGTGCTGCTCTACGCCGCCAATTACATGGTGCGCAAGATGGACGTGAAAGAGCGCTTTTTGCGCGCGGTGCTGCCCATGGGCATGGCGGTGGCGGTGGTCGGGGTGCTGCTGCTGGCCGAGCCGGACATGGGCGCGTTCATGGTGATTGCGGTGATCGCCATGGGCATATTGTTTTTGGGTGGTGTCAATGCCCGGATGTTTTTCCTGATTGTGGCGGTGCTGCTGGTGGCTTTCAGCACCATGATCGCCACCAGCGAGTTCCGCCGCGAACGCATTTTTGCCTACCTGGACCCCTGGAGCGAGACCAATGCGCTGGCCAAAGGCTACCAGCTGACGCACTCGCTGATTGCCATCGGTCGAGGCGAAATTTTTGGCGTGGGGCTGGGCGGTAGCGTCGAAAAACTCAACTGGCTGCCCGAAGCGCACACCGACTTTTTGCTGGCGGTGATTGGTGAGGAATTTGGACTGGTCGGGGTGATTCTGGTGATCGGCCTGTTTTTGTGGATGGTGCGCCGCATGATGTACATCGGCCGCCAGGCGATTGCGCTGGAGCGGGTATTTGCCGGGCTGGTGGCGCAGGGAGTCGCGGTGTGGATGGGTTTTCAGGCCTTCATCAACATGGGCGTGAACCTGGGCGCCTTGCCCACCAAGGGCCTGACCCTGCCGCTAATGAGCTACGGTGGCTCGGCGATTTTGATCAACCTGGCGGCCATCGCAGTGGTGTTGCGGATTGATCAGGAAAACAGAACCCTCATGCACGGAGGCCGTGTATGAGGGTTCTGTTTCACCAAAATCGAACTCTGCGGGCAGCGCAACAGGGCGCTTCAGCGGCCTGGCTGATGCATGGGGGGCGTGTATGAGTAAGTGCGCCCTGATCATGGCCGGCGGTACGGGTGGGCACATCTTCCCGGGGCTGGCGGTGGCGCACGCATTGCGTGACAAAGGTTGGCGCGTGCACTGGTTGGGTGGGCGCGGCCAGCCGGGTCAGCCGAGCATGGAAAGCCAGCTGGTGCCACCACAAGGTTTCGCCTTCGAGGTGATCGACTTTGGGGGTCTGCGCGGCAAGGGCCTGAGCACCCTCGCGCTGTTGCCGCTGCGTCTGCTCAAGGCTTTCTGGCAAAGCATCACGGTGCTGCGCCGGGTCAAACCCGATGTGGTGGTGGGGCTGGGCGGCTACATCACCTTTCCGGCGGGCCTGATGGCGGTGGCCCTGGGCAAGCCACTGGTGCTGCACGAACAGAATTCGGTGGCGGGCCTGGCCAACAAGGTGCTTGCCGGGGTGGCCGACCGGGTGTTCACCGCCTTCCCGAACGTCATCAAGGGTGCCCGATGGATCGGCAACCCGCTGCGTGCTGCGTTCCTGAACCTGCCAGCACCAGCCGAGCGTTTTGCCGGGCGCAGCGGGCCGCTGCAGTTGCTGGTGGTGGGCGGCAGTCTGGGTGCCAAAGCCCTCAACGACATCGTGCCGCAAGCGCTGGCGCTGATGCCTGCCGGGCAACGCCCGCAGGTGGTGCATCAGAGCGGCGCCAAACAGATCGACGCGTTACGCGCCAACTACGCGCAAGCCGGTGTGGACGCCGAGCTCACCCCGTTCATCGACAACACCGCGCAAGCGTTTGCCGATGCCGACCTGGTCATCTGCCGCGCCGGTGCCAGCACCGTGACCGAAATCGCCGCGGTGGGTGCCGCCGCGCTGTTTGTGCCGTTTCCGTCTGCGGTGGACGACCACCAGACGCACAACGCGCGTTTTCTGGTTGACCAGGGCGCGGGCTGGCTGGTGCAGCAGCGTGATTTGAGCGCCCAAAGTCTGGCGAACATGCTTTTAAATATGGAGCGCACTACCCTTATCAATAAAGGGCTGGAGGCCAAAAAGATGCAAAAACTCGATGCCACCCAGCGGATGGTGGCCACGTGTGAGGAACTCGCCCAATGAAACACGCCATTCAACACATTCACTTCGTTGGGATCGGCGGCGTCGGCATGTCCGGCATTGCCGAGATTTTGTTCAACCTGGGGTACACCATCTCTGGTTCGGATCAGTCTGACAGCGCCACGCTGCAGCGCCTGGCCAGCCTGGGCATCCAGACGTTTATCGGCCATGCCGCCAGCCATGTGGACGGGGCGGATGCGGTGGTCACCTCCACTGCCGTGCAGGCCGACAACCCCGAGGTGCTGGCCGCCCGGCACAGCCGCATTCCAGTCGTGCCACGCGCGCTGATGCTGGCCGAACTGATGCGCCTGAAAAAAGGCATCGCCATTGCTGGTACCCACGGCAAAACCACCACCACCAGCCTGGTCGCCAGCGTGCTGGCCGAGGCCGGGCTCGACCCGACCTTTGTGATTGGCGGGCGCCTAAATAGCGCTGGCGCCAACGCGCGGCTGGGGCAGGGTGACCACATTGTGGTGGAAGCGGATGAGTCGGACGCCTCGTTCCTGAACCTGCTGCCGGTGATGGCCGTGGTGACCAACATCGACGCTGACCACATGGAAACCTATGGTCACGACTTTGAGAACCTGAAAAAAGCCTTTGTCGACTTTTTGCACCGCATGCCGTTTTATGGCACCGCCATTTTGTGCACCGACGACGCGGCGGTGCGCGCCATCGTGCCGCAAGTCACCTGCCCGATCACCAGCTACGGCTTTGAAGAAGGTGCCGAAGTGCGCGCGGTGGATGTGCGCGCGGTGGACGGCCAGATGTTGTTCACCGTGCAGCGGCGCAATGGCTTGGTCATGCCGGACCTGGACGTGGTGCTGAACCTGCCCGGGCGGCACAACGTGCTCAATGCCTTGTCAGCCATCGCCGTGGCAGTGGAGTTGAGCATTCCGGATGATGCGGTGCTGCGCGCACTGGCCGGTTTCAAGGGCGTGGGTCGGCGGTTCCAGCGTTATGGCGAGATTGCCGCCACCGATGGCGGCACGTTCACGCTGGTGGACGATTACGGCCATCACCCGATTGAGATGGCAGCCACGCTGGCAGCCGCGCGCGGCGCATTCCCTGGCAGGCGCTTGTTGCTGGCCTTCCAGCCGCACCGTTTCACCCGCACCCGCGACTGTTTTGACGACTTTGTGAAAGTCATCGCCCAGGCGGATGCGGTGCTGCTTACCGAGGTGTATGCGGCGGGCGAAGCGCCCATCGTGGCGGCAGATGGCCGCAGCCTGGCGCGCGCCCTGCGCGTGGCCGGCAAGATCGAGCCGGTGTTTGTGGACAGCGTGGCCGATCTGCCGCAAGCCATTCTTGAGAACGCCCGGGGCGGCGATGTGGTGCTGTGTATGGGCGCGGGGTCGATTGGTGCGGTGAGTGCCAAGGTGGTTGAATTGCTCTCCAAAAAAGAGCTACTCGGGCAGGAGGCATAAGAGCTATGAGGCAATTTGACATCAATTCCGAGAAAGTGGCCGTGCTTTTGGGCGGCCAGTCTGGTGAACGCGAGGTGTCGCTGATGTCGGGCACCGGTGTGCTGCAGGCGTTGCAGTCGCTGGGCGTCAACGCGCACGCGTTTGATCCGAGCCAGCGTGATCTGGGTGAGCTGAAACACGACGGCTTCACGCGCTGTTTCATCGCGCTGCACGGTCGTTTTGGCGAAGACGGCACGGTGCAGGGCGCGCTGGAACTGCTCGGCATTCCCTACACCGGCCCGGGGGTGATGGCCTCCAGCATCGCCATCGACAAGATCATGACCAAGCGTCTGTGGCTGGCCGACGGTTTGCCGACACCCGCCTGGCGCACCGTGACCAGCGCCGAAGCCACCCTGACGGCCTATGCCGAGCTGGCCCAACCCGGCCAGCCGATGATCGTCAAGCCCGCTCGCGAAGGCTCCACCCTGGGCCTGACCAAAGTTACCACCGCTGACCAATGCGCGGCGGCCTACGCGCTTGCCGCAGGCATGGACGATGAAGTCTTGTGCGAGCAGTTTGTTGCTGGTGATGAAGTCACCGTACCGGTGCTGGGCAGTGGTGCCCAGGCCCGGGCGCTGCCGGTGATCCGTATCGTGGCGCCGGACGGCAATTACGACTACCAGAACAAATATTTCACCGACACCACGCAGTATCTGGTGCCCTGTGGTTTGCCCGAAGGTGAAGAGGTCGCCATCCAGGGGCTGGTGCTCAAAGCGTTCAAAAGCCTGCAATGCCGTGGCTGGGCGCGGGCGGACGTGATGATTGACGCGACCACCCGCCAACCGTATCTGCTGGAAATCAACACCTCGCCCGGCATGACCAGCCATTCGCTGGTGCCCATGTCGGCCAAGGCCGCTGGCATCAGTTACGCCGAGCTGTGCCTGCAGATCTTGCAAGCCGCCACCCTGGACTACGCACCGGCATGAGAACCGCTGCCCCCCTGCCGCTGGACGTCCGTCTGATGAACGGCGTGGCTACATGGTTGTTTGTGGTGGCGGGCCTGCTGGTGCTGGGTGCTTTGCTTGGCTGGGCCGCGCGCTCCCCGGTTTTCGCCATCAAGGGGGTAAGCGTGACCGGTGATGTCAAACATTACAACGCCATCACCTTGCGTGCCAACGTCATGCCGCGCCTGCAAGGTACTTTTTTCACGCTGGATGTAACCACCGCGCGCGAGGTGTTCGAGACCATGCCCTGGGTGCGCCAGGCCATCGTGCGGCGCGATTTTCCAAATCGGCTGAAGGTGCAATTGCAGGAGCATCAGGCGGTGGCGTTCTGGGGTGAAGACGGCACCTCCAGCATGGTCAACAGCTATGGCGAGGTGTTCGAGGCCAATGCCGGGGAACTGGACCACGACGACCTGCCGCGCCTGAGTGGGCCAGACGGCCAGTCGGCCCAGGTGCTGGCCATGTACCAGACGCTGCAGCCCTCGCTGGACCCGATGGATCTGACCCTGGAAGCACTGGAGCTGTCGCCTCGCGGCGGCTGGCAGGCCCGGCTCAACACCGGCACGCGGGTCGAGCTGGGCAGCGGCGGTGCGCCGGATTTGCTGGCCCGGATGGACCGTTTTGTGAAGACCGTGACCCAGGTGACGGCGCGCTACCAGCGCACCCCGGAGCAATTGGCTTCGGTGGACTTGCGACACACGGATGGTTATGCGATCCGGCTGGACGGCGTGACCACGCTCGACAGCCCAGACATCAAGAAACAGTAATGCAGGACAACAGGTGACATCATGGCAAAAGAGTACAAGGATTTGGTTGTGGGGCTGGACATCGGTACTGCCAAGGTGATGGTGGTGGTGGCCGAGGTCATGCCGGGTGGCGCGCTCAAGCTGGCCGGTTTGGGCGTGGCCCCCAGCAATGGCCTCAAACGTGGTGTGGTCGTCAACATCGACGCCACCGTGCAAAGCATCCAGCAAGCGCTGAAAGAGGCCGAGTTCATGGCCGATTGCAAGATCACCCGCGTCTACACCGGCATCACCGGCAGCCACATCCGGGGCATCAATTCGCACGGCATGGTGGCCATCAAGGACCGCGAAGTCAGTGCCGCTGATGTGGCGCGCGTAGTGGAAACGGCCAAGGCCATCAACATCAGCACCGACCAGCGCCTGCTGCTGGTGGAGCCGCAAGAGTTCATCATCGACGGGCAGGACGTGAAAGAGCCCATCGGCATGAGCGGCATTCGCCTGGAAGCCAAGGTGCACATCGTCACTGGCGCCCAAAGCGCGGCAGAAAACATCATCAAATGTGTGCGCCGCTGCGGCCTGGAGGTGGAGCAACTCATGCTCAACCCGCTGGCCAGCAGCCAGTCGGTGCTGACCGAGGACGAGCGTGAGCTGGGCGTGGCGTTGGTGGATATTGGCGCCGGCACGACCGATTTGGCCATTTTTACCAACGGTGCCATCCGCCACACCGCTGTGATCCCGATCGCTGGCGATTTGATCACCAGCGACATTGCCATGGCGCTGCGCACGCCCACCAAAGACGCCGAAGAGATCAAGGTCGAAAACGGCTGGGCCAAACAGTTGCTGGCCGACCCCGAGGCGCAGGTGGAAGTGCCCGGCCTGGGTGACCGTGGCCCGCGCATGCTCAGCCGCCAGGCGCTGGCCGGCGTGATCGAGCCGCGTGTGGAAGAAATTTTCAACCTGGTGCACCAGGTGATGCGCGAGTCGGGTTTTGAAGAAATGCTCTCCAGCGGCATCGTGCTCACTGGCGGCAGCTGCATCATGCCCGGCATGGTCGAGCTCGGTGAAGACATCTTTTTGAAACCGGTGCGCCGCGGCATCCCCAAATACACCGGCGCCCTGTCAGACATGGTGGCCCAGCCGCGCGCGGCCACGGTCATGGGCTTGCTGGAAGAAGCCCGCATGGCACGCCTGCGTGGCTTCAAGGTAGCACAGAAAAACGGTTCCATGAAAACCGCCTTCAGCGGCATCAAGGACTGGTTTGTGGGGAACTTCTGACATGACCACGATCCCTTTTTTGAGCCGTGCCGGTCCACCCGGGCGATGGCGGTGTACTGACCCGCCGCCTCAGCCCAAGTCATCTAAAACCCTTTGTAACCCGCATTTTTTACCCATAGAACCCCCAAGGAGCACACCATGACCATTGAACTCATCGACGAAGAAGCCTTCAACCAAGGCACCCAGATCAAAGTGATTGGTGTCGGCGGCGGCGGCGGCAACGCCGTGGCGCACATGATCGCCAGCGCCGTGCAGGGCGTGGAATTCATCTGCGCCAACACCGACGCGCAGGCCCTCTCCACCAGCGACGCGCACCGCGTCATCCAGCTCGGTACCACCGGTCTGGGTGCGGGCAGCAAGCCCGACAAGGCGCGTGATGCAGCCGAGTTGGCCATCGAGCACATCCGCGAAGCCATCGACGGCGCGCACATGTTGTTCATCACCGCTGGCATGGGTGGTGGCACCGGCACGGGTGCGGCCCCGGTGATCGCCCGCGTGGCGCGCGAGATGGGTATCCTGACCGTGGGCGTGGTCACCAAGCCATTCGAGTTTGAAGGCCCACGCCGAATGGCCAACGCCGACAGCGGCATGGCTGAGCTGGAAGCCAACGTGGACTCGCTGATCGTGGTGCTTAACGAAAAGCTGCTCGAAGTCATGGGTGAAGAAGCCACGCAAGACGAGGCCTTTGCCCACGCCAACGACGTGCTGAAAAACGCCGTGGGCGGCATTGCCGAAATCATCAACGTGCCCGGCCATGTGAACGTCGACTTTGAAGATGTGCGCACGGTGATGGGTGAGCCCGGCAAAGCCATGATGGGCACCGCGTTGGCCGCAGGCCCGGATCGCGCCCGCATCGCTGCCGAACACGCTGTGGCCTGCCCGCTGCTGGAAGGCATTGATTTGTCAGGGGCCAAGGGGGTGCTGGTACTGATTTCCGCCGCCAAGGGGTCTTTGAAACTGAGCGAATCCAAGCTGGCCATGAACACCATCCGCGCCTATGCGTCACCCGATGCGCATGTGATTTACGGCACCGCTTATGACGACAACCTGGGCGAGCAGATTCGGGTCACCGTGGTGGCCACCGGACTGAGCCGCCAGGGTGCACGCCCAAAGCTGGTGGTGGCCCCGCCGCAGCAGCAGGTGCAGTTGCGCACCGGGACCCATGACGTGCCGTTCAACGTGCCCACGCTCGATACACCCGTCAACGCCAGTCAGGTCACCGGCATGATGACTGCCGCCACCCTGGGACGCAGCCAGCCAGACTATGGCGCCATGGCCACCCCCAGCGTCTGGCGCACCCGTGACCGCACCACAGCAGCCGCCAAGGTCGATGCCCTGTCCAGCGGGGGTATGGATGACTTCGAGATTCCGGCGTTTTTGCGCAAACAGGCAGATTAAATTGGGCTCACCCCCCGGCTTCGCGCACTTCGTGTCGCTCCGCTTTCCCCCTTGCAGGGGGCAACACCTGCGGCCCGGCATAGCCGGTTCCACGATGTTTCTGACAGAAGACGCGCTTTGCGCAGGGCAAAGAGCGCCACTTTTACAATAGACCTGTGCTTAAACAACGAACTCTCAAAACCCTGACCCGTGCGGTCGGTGTGGGCCTGCATAGCGGGCAGCGGGTGGAAATCACCCTGCGCCCGGCGCAGCCCGATACCGGCATCGTCTTTCGCCGGGTGGATCTGCCTCAACCAGTCGATATTCCGGTGTCCGCCCTGGCGGTGACGGACACCCGCATGGCCTCCACCATCTCGCATGGCCAGGCCAAGGTGCACACGGTGGAACACCTGATGTCAGCCTGCGCTGGCTTGGGGGTGGACAACCTGTATGTGGACATCACCGCCGAAGAGGTGCCCATTCTGGACGGCTCGGCTTCGTCGTTCGTGTTTTTGCTGCAAAGCGCAGGCATCGAGATGCAAAACGCGCCGCGGCGGTTCATTAGGTTGTTGAAGCCGGTGGAAGTGCGCCAGGGTGAAGGTGCCAACGTCAAATGGGCCCGGCTGGAGCCGTACCACGGCTACAAGCTCAGTTTTGAGATCGAATTCAGCCACCCAGCGGTCGATTCGACTGGCCAGCGCGTGGTGTTTGACATGAGCACCGGCTCCTACACCAAGGACATTGCCCGCGCCCGCACCTTCGGTTTCACGAAAGACGTGGAAATGATGCGGGCCAATGGCCTGGCGCTGGGAGGCGGCATGGACAACGCCATCGTCATGGACGACTACAAGGTGCTCAACGCCGGTGGCCTGCGGTATGACGACGAGTTCGTCAAACACAAGATTCTCGACGCCATGGGCGACCTGTACCTGCTGGGCAAACCGCTGCTGGCCGCCTATAGCGCGTTCCGTTCCGGCCACGCGCTCAACAACCTGCTGTTGCGTGAGCTGCTCAACCACACCGACGCCTGGGATGTGGTGACTTTTGACGACGACAAAAAGGCGCCGCAGGGGTTTGCCCAACTGGTGCGGGCCTGGTAGGCACGCCCGCAAGCCGATGTTCCCGCTGACTGATCTGCACTGATTCACCCGCCATGTTGCTTTTCCGCTGGACCATCCTATTGTTGTTGCTGTCAGCTGTGGCCTGCTTTGTGTTCTACATCGGCACCGGCCAGCAGCGCTACAAACTGTGGGGTCTGAAAGTGCTCAAGTGGACGCTGCTTGCCGCCTTCGGCTTCTTTGCCGTGCTGATTCTTGAGCGGCTGGCCTAAGCTGCAGCGGGTGTGCCGCACGCCTTAGCGGTCAATACACTGGTTTGAGTCAGGCGGTCAGCGGCTGCGCCCACCCTTGTAGGCCGCTTTTTGCGTCTGGTTTTGCGCACCACCCAGGCCTTTGGCCTGGGTCAGCAGCGCCATGGATTTGGCGGCATGCGCGTGGGTGATGGCCAAACCCAGTGCATCGGCGGCGTCCGGCCCGGGTAGGCCGGGTAGCGCCAGCAGGCGGCGCACCATCTCCTGAATTTGCGTTTTGTCGGCGCGGCCGTAGCCCACCACCGCCTGCTTCATTTGCAGGGCGGTGTATTCGGCCACCGGCAGGTCGGCAGACACCAGCGCTGTGACCACCGCACCGCGTGCCTGACCCAGCAGCAGGGTGGACTGCGGGTTGACGTTGACAAACACAATCTCCACCGAGGCGCAATCGGGCTCATACCGCGCCACCACTTCACGGATGCCGTCAAACAGCACCTTCAGCCGTGCGGGCAGCTGGTCTTTTTCGATGTGGATGGTGCTGATGGTGCCGCTGGCCACGTAGGTCAGGTTGGCGCCGTCGACATCCACCAGGCCAAAGCCGGTGGTGCGCAGGCCGGGGTCAATGCCCAGTATTCTCATGGCGCGCAAAGATTCACAACGACGGGAAATCTGTTGATTTTCATAGCTACTAGCCTTTATGCCGTAAGGGCTAAAGGCCAAAATACCATCTAACCGAATAAAAGAACACCGGCGCGGCAAAACACAGCGCATCTATGCGGTCGAGCATACCGCCGGCCCCGGTCACGCTTTTGTCACGCCCGCGCCACATCGGGATGCCCCGGTCGCGCTTGAGCGCTTTCATCACCAGATGCCCCATCGACCCGGCCGCGCAGGCGATGAAGGCCAGCGAAAACGCCTGCCCCGCTGCAAACGGCGTGATGCCGGTCAACAGCGCCCCGAGCACGCTGCCTGAGACCATGCCCGACCACCAGGCGCGCCAGCTGAAGCTCTGGCTGATGTTCGGGATAGATGGCGGCTTGCCCAGCTCAATGAGCCGACGCGACACCAGATGCTGGATCAGCATGCAGGTTTGCACCACCAGCACCAGGAAAAACACCAGAAACGCGTTTTTGGAGTCGTAGTCAGGGAATTTGAGCAGCAGCAGGGCGGGCACGTGGCTCATGCCGTAGATGCACACCATGATGCCCCATTGCAGCTTGGCGTTGCGCTCCAGAAACTGTTTGGGGTCGTTGGCCAGGGCGCTGGTCACGGGCAGCGCCAGAAACACATACACCGGGATAAACACCGTGAACAGGCTGAATTGCTCGGTGCCCACCAGCCAGTATTGCACCGGCAGAATGACAAAAAACGCCAGCACCAGGCTGTGGTGGTCACCGTGGCGGGTGGGCGACAGCGTCAAAAACTCGCGCAGCGCAAAAAACGACCCCACGCCAAATAGCACCAGTCGCGAGGTGTCGCCCGCCATCCACGCGACCCAGAAGACAAAAACAAGCAGCGAACTGGTTTTGAGCAATTGCGTCAGGTTGTCCACCTCGCTTTGGTGGCGCTCGGCACGCTCGGTGTCTTCAAACTCGCGCATCGAGCGTAAAAAAATCACCAGTCCACCCAGCAGCAGCAGGCCAAAAACAATGACAAACAGTGCGCCCACCTGTTGCGTGGGAGAGAGGTTTCTCAGGGCCTGGTACATGGCGTGTGGGCTCTCAGACGTAGCGCAGCGCGATCACGGCTGAGCGCGCACGCTGCAGAAAGCTGTGACAGTCTTCACCGGGCAGCACCTGCATGGGTGCGCCAAAGGTCACCGAGCACAGCACGGGCACTGGCACCACCTCGCCCTTGGGCATGACGCGCTGCACGTTGTTGATCCAGGCGGGTACCAGTTCCACCTCGGGGAATTTGATCGCCAGGTTGTACAGCCCGGCCTTGAAGGCCTGCGGCTCATCGGCAAAGCCGCGCGTGCCCTCGGGGAACAAAATCAGCGAGTCACCGCCTTGCAAGGCGTCGATCAGCGGCTCCAGCGGGTCCTCGTCGGCATGGCGCGAACGCGAGACATAAATCACGTTGAATACCGCTGTGGTGAGCCAGTGCCGAAAAGGCGTCTTGCCCCAGTAATCCCGCGCGGCCACGGCGCGGGTGCTGCGGCGCAACTCCTTGGGCAGGGCCGCCCAGATCATCACCAGATCAGCATGGCTTTGGTGGTTGGCAAAATAGATGCGCTGCAGGGCCTTGGGCGGGCAGCCCCACCAGCGGGCTTGCGAGCCGGTCAGGATACGGATCAGCCCGAGCAAAAAATAGCTCACCAGCGTGGCCGCCCAGTCCAGCAGGATCGGCCTCACATCCCGCTCCTTGCAGATGGCGTCTGGCCCGGTATCATGGCAACTCGGCGCTTTCCAGGCGGCGCGCAATGACCGAGGCGCGCCCTGAGACGTAGCTGGAGTTGGGCAGCTTCTCAAAATACTTGGGCCGCGGCAGCATCACCGCCAACCGCGCTGCCTCATAGGTACTGAGTTTGGCCGCCGGTTTGCGAAAGTAATGCTGCGCCGCCGCCTCGGCGCCAAACACACCTTCGCCCCATTCCACGTTGTTGAGGTAGATCTCCAGGATGCGTTGCTTGTCCAGCAGCGCCTCCAGCAGCAGGGTCAGCACAAACTCCTGGCCCTTGCGCAACAGCGTGCGCTCGCCGGACAAAAACAGGTTTTTCGCCAGCTGCTGGGTGATGGTGGAGCCGCCAATCACCTTGGGCGCCTTCACTGGCTTGGGTGGGGCCGGGGCAGCGGTTTTGGCCGGGTTTTTGGCCATGGCTTTGGCTTGTGCGCGCTCGGCCAGCGCCTGGGCTTTGGCTACGCGTTCTTCGGCCTTGGCGTTTTTCTCCCAGGCTTTTTCCAGGGCGTCCCAGTCCACGCCGTCGTGGTTGGCAAAGCCGTCGTCCTCGCTGGCAATAACCGCGCGTTTGAGGTTGTTGGAAATCTGCTCGTAAGGCACCCACTGCTGGCGCCAAGGCAGGCGGCCCTTGTCCACCACCAGGCGCCAGGCCTCGGAGCGCTCAAATGCGGTGCTCTGCGGGTCCATCACCACCATGCCGGCGATGCGCGCTACAAAATACAGTTGCAGCAGGAAACCCGCGGCGATCACCAGCACGACCCAGCGCCACCACGCTTTCACAGTGCGTCATTGCGGGCTTGACCCGCAATCCATGGATCCCGGATCGGGTCCGGGATGACAGACACATCGTCTGGACAGGCTTCTGACATGTCCTTTAGCCCAGTTTGGCGCGCAACTCGGCCAGCACCTGCCCCGCAGGCGGCATGACGCCGCGCCAGATGTAAAACGCTTCGGCGGCTTGACTCACCAGCATGCCCAGCCCGTCACGCGGCACAGCGCCGTGGGTGCGCGCCCAGTCCATGAAGGGCTTGGCGCTGGCACCATACATCATGTCGTAGGCCAGCGCGCCAGGTTTTAAAACCTGTGCATCCACCGGCACACCCTGCCCGCCCAGGCTGCTGGCGGTGCCGTTGATGATGACCTCAAAATCACCCTCCAGCCCTTTCAAGTCGTGGGCTTGCAGCTCTACTTTTTGTAGTTCAGCCAACGATAGATGGCGGTTCACCAACAGCTCGGCGCGGTGCAGTGTGCGGTTGGCCACGCTGATGTGCGCTGGCCGCGCGTTGATCAGCGGGCCCAGCACACCGGCGGCCGCGCCCCCGGCACCCATCAGCAGCACGCGCTTGCCTTGCAGCGACACCCCGGCGTTTTGTTCGATGTCGTCCACCAGACCGAGGCCGTCGGTGTTGTCGGCCTCAATCTTTCCTGCAGAAAAGGTCAGGATGTTGCAGGCCTGTGCCAGCAGGCCGCGTTCGCTGGTGTGGGTGGCCAGCGCGGCGGCTTCAAATTTGAAAGGCACGGTGATGTTGCAGCCGTGGCCGCCCTCCCGGATGAATGCCTGCACGCTGCTCGCAAATTGGTCCAGCGCAATCTCGCGTTTGGTGTAGAGCATGTCTTGCCCGGTGAGTTCGGCAAAACGCGCGTGGATCCACGGCGACTGGCTGTGGGCTACCGGGTGGCCCATGACGCAGTAGAGGGCAGTGCTCATCAAAGGGTGTCTTTCGTGGCTGTTCCAAAACGCTCAGGGCGCGTTGAGGCGGGTTTGCAGCGTGTCGTCGCGGGTAAATTTGAAGCGCGACACCACGGCAATCTGGTCCGCCTGGCGGCGCATTTCGCGGTTGAAGGCGCCAAAGGGCCCAGCCCCTTTGGCGATGGCCAGGGCGCGGCGGTCCAGCAGCGCATTGCCCGAGCTTTGCACTACTTCGGTGGCAATCACCCGGCCGTCGTGGTTGACGGTGACGATCATGGTCAATTCACCATACAGCTTTTGGCCACTGGCTTCGGGGAAATTTTCGGTGCCCTTGTCTTCGATAGCGCGGCGTAGCCGGTCGTAGTAGATGGCGTAAACGGCTTCGCGCGTGGCCGGGCTGATGTAGCGCTTTTTGGGGCGCTCGTTTTCCATCTGGATGCGCCGCTCAATCTCGGCCAGCAACTCGATCAGCTGGCGGCGTTTTTCTTCACGCTGGACTTCTTCAGGGCTGAGCTTCTTTTGAACCGGTTCGGTAGGTGGCATGGCCGCCAGCGCCGACTTCACCTTGGACAACAGCACTTTTTGCTGCTCCTGCATTTCGCGCACCTGGCGCTCACGGTCCTGCTCGCTGACTTCGCCCTGCATCGAGACCACGGCATTGGGCAACGGGCTGGTGGCGCGGCCTTTGTCCAGGTTGCCGCCACCAGCCATGTTGGCCTGGGCCATGGCGCGTGCCTTGGTGGGTTTTTCGTCGGTTTTAGCGTTGACCAAAATCACTTCCAGCGGGGTGTCTTCAAAGACCCGGTTGAATGCTTCGGGGTCAACAAAACGCACCGTCAGCAAGGCAGCGTGCACGGCCAGTGACACGCCAAGCGCGATTTGAAGGGTGCTGAAAGACCGCAGGTTCACGGGGTCGGATTATCACCGGACGCTGCCGCGCCCGATACGGGGCTGGAAGCCACATCCCCCTCACTGAGGTCCACGGCAATCGCAATCGGCCCGGCCAGGGTGTCGTCGTCCGACTCGTCTTCCAGGGCGTCCTGGGTAGCGGCACCCTTGTCGTCTTCGCCGCCGTCCAGCCGCTGGCTGACCGTGCCGTGGATGTCCAGCGACACCTCGTCAATGTCGCCCAGGCGCACCAACACCCGCGCGAAGCGCGGTAGACCTTGGGCACCGGCCACCGGCAGCACCAGCGGCAAGTGGTCGGCGCGCACCAGGTTGTCCTTGAACAGAGTCGCCTCGACCTCGGTGATGCCTTGCTGCTGCACGTATTTGAGAATCCAGAAGCGCTCCATGGCATTCTGGAAGCCGTTGTAGGCAAAGTAGGCGGCGTCAAAGCTGGAGATGATGGCAAACAGCTCCACATCCTTGGGTTTGAACGGCGCTGCCAGCGCCGCGGTTTTGCCAAAGCGGGCGCAGGCAATGATCTGCCACTGGTTCACCAGGTCGGTGTAGCGGCGCAGCGGCGAGCTGCTCCAAGCATAACTTTTAACACCAATGCCGGCGTGCGGCAGCGCCTTGGTGCCCATGCGCACCTTCACGCCGGGCGCCATGCTGGCCTGGCTGCGGTAAATGCCGGGCACGCCCAGCTCAGCCATCCAGCCGCCCCAAGTGCTGTTGGCCAGGATCATCGCCTCGGAGACGATCAAATCCAGCGGTGCGCCGCGCTGGCGGATGCTGATCTGCACCTGCTCGGTGCCCTGCGGCTCCGCGCCGTCATTCCCGACCAGCCGGTAGTTGTAATCCGGTCGGTTGAAGTTCTCGGGCTTGCCGCGCACCACCTCGCGTTTGGCTTTCAGGTCTTTCGCCAGGCGGAACAAAAACGAGAGCTGCTCGCGCTTATGCACCAAGGGCTGGGGGTCAATTTCATGCCTAAACGCCGGGTCTTCCAGCCAGGCCAGCGTGACCACCTCGTCAAGCTGGTCATGGCGCAGGTTGGCACCAATGTGGACGCGCTCCAGCTTGGTCTCACTGCTTTTGATCTCCAGCGTGGCCTCGTCCAGCGTCACATACAGCGACACCGCCGGGCAGTCCTGCCCCTCCATCAGCGTGTATTTCTGCACCACCTCGTCGGGCAGCATGGTGATCTTGTAGCCCGGCATGTAGACGGTCGACAACCGCGCGCGGCCCAGCTGGTCGATGGCGCTGCCCGGCTGGATGGCCAAACCCGGCGCGGCGATGTGGATGCCCAGCAGCACCGTGCCGGTACCCAAGCCCTGCACCGAGAGTGCGTCGTCGATTTCGGTGGTGGCCGAGTCGTCGATGGAAAAGGCGCGCGCACTGGAAAGCGGCAACTCTTCCGTGATGCGTGGCGCTTCCAGTTTCGGGAAACCGGTGCCCTTGGGGAAGTTTTCCAGCAGGAAACGCCGCCAGTGGAACTGGTAGGGCGAGTCAATGGCCCCGGCCTTGATCAGCAGCTCCAACGGGCCCAGATGGGTGGCGCGCGAGGCCTCCACCACCGCCTTGTATTCCGGCGCGTTTTTGTCTGGCTTGAAGAGAATTTTGTACAGCTGCTCGCGAACGGCTTGCGGGCAGCTGCCAGCGCTGAGCTCTTGTACCCACGCTTGTACCTGCAAGGCCAGTTGCTTTTTCTTCTCGATGGCCGCCAGGGCCTGCGCCAGAATGTCTTGGGAAGCCTTGCGAAAGCGCCCTTTGCCTGCGCGGCGAAAGTAATGCGGTGCCTCAAACAGCGCCAGCAACATGCCAGCCTGCTCGGCCAGGGTGGCTTGCGCTGAGAAGTAGTCGCGCGCCAGCTCGGCAAAGGCAAATTCGTCTTCGGGGGCGAATTCCCAGGCCATGTCCAGCTCAATGCCGCTGGCCACCGCCTGCGCCGCAGCCATCAGCTGGGCCGGTTCGGGCTTGTCAAATTTCAGCAGGATATTGGCCGCTTTGACCTTGAGGCGTTTGCCGCTGTCAAGCTCCACTTGCGCCGAGGCGTCGGTCTCCGAGAGCATCCGTCCAGCGAGGAATTTGCCGGTTTCTTCAAATAGTAAGTGCATCAAGAGATTGTCCCATGGGTGCTCAGTCGACTGACATCCAGCCGCACTCTGAACGATTTGTGCGACGATGGCCGCAGCGCGTGGGCAGTCAGCTTGCGTTGCGATACCACCACGGGAAGCCGCATGAATGATCGCATCAGCCAGTTGCTGGCACAAATGGCTGCACTGGAGGCCGACCTGGTCACCGCTGTGCATGAGCAGGAAAGCAAAATCGCCTTTGAGATCAAGGGCAAACGGGTGGAGTTTGAGGATTCGGTGAAGGCCGCACACCGCTTGTTGAAAACCAATTTCTTCCGCTGGCTGGTCAATGACCGCCCGCAAAATCTGCTCACCGGCCCGATCATTTACGGCATGATCGTGCCATTGCTGTTGCTGGATCTGTGCGTGAGCTTCTACCAGTGGACCTGTTTTCCGATCTACGGCATCACCCGGGTGCGCCGCGCCGACTACCTGGTGTTTGACCGGCGCCAACTCGAATACCTGAACTTCATCGAGAAATTTCATTGCACCTATTGCGAATACGGCAACGGGCTGATGGGCTACATGCGCGAGATATTGGCCCGCACCGAGGCCTATTTTTGCCCGATCAAACACGCCAAAAAGGTCATCGGCACGCACGCCCGTTACAACCAGTTTCTGGCCTATGGCGATGCCACGGACTATGAGGCTCGGCTGGAAGAAATGCGCTTGTCGCTGGGCAAGCTGAAATAGGCGTTGCGCCTCACGGCAAAAACGCGGCGCACAACAGCGCAGCAGAAGGGGTGAAGCCAGCTGACGCAACCATGGAACCGGTTGTCAGCTTTTATCGGCCAGCAGTGCTTCCAGAAGTTCAGGGGTCGGGCCGCTGGCGGTGTGACTCTCGGTGACGGCGTCAGTCCTGCCCGGTAAACACTTCAGGCAGCTTGGTGGGCGCGGTGATGCGCAGCTGTTTGTTGACGTTTTCCTGGCCAAACACCACTTCGATGGCGCTCACGCTCACGCCGAACAGCGGTGCCAGAAACCGCACCATGTGGTCGGTGGCCTTGCCATTCAAGGGCTTGGCGGTGACGCTGACCTTGAGCTGTGTGCCGTGCGGCTTGCCGATGGCGTCTTTGCTGGCGCTGGGCTTGCCCAGGATGTTGACCACCAGCACGTCGCCATCCCAGGCAAAAAAGCTGTCACCGGTGATGTTTCTGACTGGCCCACGGCTCATGGTGCAAAGCCAAGCACCACGCGGCGCGTCATGGCGGATTTTTTCTCGATCTTGGTGACGATCACCTCGCCAATTTCCGAGGTATTGGCCACATGCGTGCCGCCGCAGGGTTGCAGGTCGATCAAGCTCTCGCTGCCGATCTGAATGGTGCGAATCTGGCCGCTGCCGCGCGGCGGCTGCACCGACATGCTTTTGACGAGCGCCGGGTTGGCGTCGAGTTCTGCGTCCGTGATCGCACCGACGGTCACCGGGTGAGCTGCGGCCACTAGCTCGGCAATAGCAGCGCTCAAGATCTCTTTGTCCAGCGCCTCGGTCATGTTGAAGTCGATGCGTGCGTAGTCGGGTGTGATCGAGCAGCCGTTCACCAGCTTGGGCACGATGTGGCACAACAGGTGGCTGGCGGTGTGAAAACGCATCATGCGCAGGCGCCGCGCCCAATCAATGCGGGCGGTGATGGTGTCACCCACGGCCAGCTTCAGTTCGGCAGATGGGTCCTGATTCAATAGCTGCTCAAGCAATGCTGGTAAGGGCTGGTGGCATATTTCATGTGTAAAACTGCCGTCCTCGGCCTTGCCCTTGCGGGTGTCGACAATGCCGATCTCCGAGCCGTTGGCCAGCACCAGCACGCCGGTATCACCCGCCTGCCCGCCGCCCAGCGGGTAGAACACGGTGCGGTCCAGCACGATGCCCTGCGGCGTGATTGCAGTGACCGTGGCGGTGGTCTCAAGCAGATAAGCGTCGGTGCGGAAGAGGTCTTGGGTCATGGCGTATTTTGAAGGGTGCGGCTGCAAACGGCCTCATTTTCCAGCAGCCGAGCCTCTGGCGAACCGCTTTTGCCGGGCTCGTACACTTGCGGCCTGAAATTTTTCGATTCGATTCACCTCCCAGCCATGCCCAATTTACCCGCCTGCCCCCAATGCACTCTAGAAAACACCTACCCGGACGGTGACAACTACGTTTGCCCGGACTGCGGTTTTGAATGGCCGCAAACGGCTGCGGCGGCCGAGGGTGACGCGGCGGATGGCCCGGTGCTGGATGCCAATGGCAACCCGCTGGCCAGCGGTGATACGGTCATATTGATCAAGGACCTGAAGGTCAAGGGCTCCTCCATCGTGCTCAAAAAAGGCACCAAAATCAAAGGCATCCGCCTGCCTGAAGGCGCCGGCGACCACGAGGTGGACTGCAAAACCGACCAGGGTGCGTTCATGCTCAAGGCCGAATTCATGAAAAAGGCCTGACCTTGCTGCGTTGCCTGCCCACTGCTTATGAATAGAGCCACTGCACCGCCATGACCACCACCTCACGCTACTGGGCCGACCTGAGCACGCTGGAATTTGCGCAGATGCAAACCTGCGGCGAGGCCGCGCGCACCATCGCCTTGTTGCCGGTGGCGGCCACCGAGCAGCATGGCCCGCATTTGTCACTGAGTGTGGATACGGTGCTGGTGGATGGCATTGTCAAAGCGGCTTTGCCGCACTTGGCGAACGATTTGAATGTGCTGGTGCTGCCGACCCAGGCGGTGGGCCTGAGTCCCGAACACACGCGCTTTCCCGGTACATTGACGCTGAAAAACGACACGATTCTGCGGCTGTGGACCGATATTGGCGAGTCGGTGGCCGCGGCAGGTGTCACCAAACTGGTCATCTTCAACGCCCACGGCGGAAATGTCAGCCTGATGGATCTGGTGGCGCGGGACCTGCGCGCGCGCTTGGGGCTGCTGGTGTACAGCGTGAGTTGGTTCAACCTGCCTTTGCAAGACGCCCAAGGCCAGGACGTGAACGCTCTGTTCAGCGCGGACGAACACCGCTTTGGTATCCATGGCGGTGACATCGAGACCTCGATGATGCTGGCGCTGGCGCCACAGCGGGTGGACATGACCCAGGCACAAGACTTCACCTCCACCTCGCAAACCCGCGCGCAGCGGTTTGAGATTCTGGGCAACGGCAAGAGCGCCAAACTGGGCTGGCAGATGCAGGACTACAACCCGGCAGGCGCGGTAGGCAACGCCGCTGCCGCCAGCGCCGATAAGGGCCACGCCTTGGTGGTTGCTGCCGGGCGCGCTTTGGCGCAGCTGCTGGGTGAGATGGACCAGCTCCCGCCCGACACGCTGGTTCAGCAGCCCACGCTGCGCTGACTTTTTCCCATGGTTGCGTACGATCTGTTTGCGCTGGGCGCTGCTGCCTGCTGGGCTCTGGGCAGCGTGATGTCGGTGACCCCGTCGCGCCACTTGGGTGCCTTTGCCTTCACCCGCTGGCGCATGGCGATGGTGGCGGTGATGTTGTGGGGCGTGGTCGCCGCCACCGGCAGTTGGCGCACCTTTGAGTCGGGCTATTGGGGCGCCATGGCGCTCAGCGGGCTGGTTGGCATCTTTGTGGGTGACACGGCGCTGTTTGCCGCCATGAACCGGCTGGGGCCACGCCGCGCTGGGGTGCTGTTTGCCACCCACGCCGCTTTCAGTGCGGCGCTGGGTTTTGCGCTGCTGGACGAGCGCATGAACCTGCAGGCGTTTCTGGGTGCGGTGCTGACCCTGGCGGGTGTGATGATGGCCATCGTGCTGGGACGCCACAAAGGCGAAACCCACGCCTGGGAGGCGGATCAGGGCCATGTGGGTGCCGGGGTGGCGCTGGCGCTGCTGGCGGCGCTGTGCCAAGCGGTGGGCTCACTGATTGCCAAGCCGGTGATGGCGCTGGGGGTGGACCCGGTGATGGCCTCGGCAGTGCGGGTGACGGTGGCCACCGCGGCGCATGGGGCGCTGCTGCTCACCGGGTTTCAGGCGGCGCGTGCCACCACCGCGCCCACGCTGCGGGTGCTGGGGCAGACCGCTTTGAATGGCTTTGTGGCCATGGGCGTGGGCATGACGCTGGTGCTGCTGGCGCTGGAAAAGGGCGACGTGGGTATGGTCGCCATCCTGTCGTCGGTGTCGCCCATCATGGTGCTCCCACTGTTGTGGTTTCAACTCAAGCGCGCCCCGGCACCGGGTGCCTGGCTGGGTGCGATGATGACGGTAGCCGGTACTGGGCTGATTCTTTGGCGCTGATGCTCTATTTAGAGTCGCGGGCCTAGGAAATTTGTTGCACTGCAACAAATTTCGCTTGCAAACGCGTTTTGCCTGCCTATAATTTGCTCATGTTGCACTGCAGCATAAATGAGTGAAGCAGATGCCCCTCCCTAAACCAACCTTGAAGGAAACCACCATGAACATGACTCTTGACCAAATGACCGCCACCACCAAAGCCAACCTGGACACCGTCAACGGCCTGTCTACCAAGTCCTTTGCCGGATTTGAGAAGATGGTTGAGCTGAACATGGCTGCTGCCAAGGCGATCATGACCGAATCTTTTGAATTCGCCCAAACCCTGCTGGCTGCCAAAGACGTGCAGCAAGTCATGGCCCTGCAAACCGGCCTGGTCGCCCCCATGGCTGAAAAAGCGGCTGCTTATGGCCGCCACGTGTATGGCATCGCCATTGAAACCAGCGCCGAATTCACCAAGGCCATGGAAGGCAAGGCTGCTGAAAACCAAAAGGCTTTCACCCAAGCCATGGACAGCATGACCAAGAACGCACCGGCTGGCACCGAGTCGGCAGTGGCAGTGCTCAAGAGCGCCCTGGCTTCAAGCCAAAGCGCCATCGAGTCGGCTCAAAACACCGCCAAGAAAGCCCTCGCCATGGCTGAGAGCAACGTCTCTGCCGTGACCGAGCAAGCCCTGAGCGCCGCCGCTGCGGTCAGCAAGAAGGCCTAAACCTTCCAGCCACGCTGCTTCTGGCAGCGCCCAGAAAAAAAAAGCACCTTAGGGTGCTTTTTTGTTGTTCAGTCAGCGGCCTTTGGAAGTCCGATGCTGGTAGGACGGACACCAAAATCTTGTGACTGTTTCAAGCTGTTATGCACAGCTCCCAGTTATGAACAGTTTTGCTTCCGCATTGGAGGCAATCCCCTTGGACGACTGAATTTACCGGTTTGATCAGCT